>CP058707.1:652500-4268816 GCA_013414745.1 Bacteroidota bacterium | reverse complement strand
ATACATTGGAATATCAGTTTTGAGTTTCATTTTTTAATGTGTTTATAAAGTATGTCGTGATGTTTGCTTTAGTGGGGTCGTTGGAGTCTTTGTTAACGGTAAAAGCCATCGACATGATGGATCCGTTTAAACGAAAGTCAAATGCCAATCGGATCTGATTGCCGTAGGAATCGGTAATTTATTAGCCTCAGTGCTGGTGGATTGCCACATGATTAGTGAAGTGGCTCGTAGTTCGGCCAATGTATCCAATGGCTGCCAAAACGCGTTGGGCTAATTTTTTCATGGATTTTTTTTTAGTTTTCGTTCTTTTAGTCGTTCATCTGTCGAGTTATTCCGAATACAGCGCTGGCTGCGATGTTTGATTTCAGTGGAATCAAACTGGCGCATCCCAAGGAGTTTGTGCATGTATTTCAAATTGGGAAGGAACAATTGGCTATTTTTTAATTACCATCTTCTTTACCCTGTATGAAGATCTTCTGGTTGGAATTGGAGCAGGGATGCTTTTAAAATTAATCATCCATTTACTGAATGGAATGCCAATTCAAGCGCTGTTTAAATCGCCTGTCGAGATTTCCTTTGTTGATAACCATTATCTCGTTCAGGTTGAAAAGGCCGCCATCTTTACTAACTTTATCGGATTGAAAAGCAAATTGGAAGCCATCCCCGCCGGTATGGATGTTACTGTTGATTTTAGCAATACGAGGTTGGTAGACCATTCCGTGTTGGAAAACCTGCATCATTTTGAACATGGATATATTTCACAAGGTGGACAATTCCGGATTCAAGGTATCGAAGCACATCAACCGCTTTCGAAACATCAATTAGCTGCCCGTAAAAAACGCTTACTATGAAAAGATTCTGTTTAATTTTTCTTTCCTGCCTGATCGTATTCGTAGCGTTTTGCGGTCCGGCGTATCATGAAAAACGTATAACCAAAATGCGTGGTTCATGTATTTTGGAGATCATAAATTCAGTAAGAAATTCGGCATTCATCTGGAAGCTCAACTGCGTAGAGAAAACTGGGGCAAGAATCCACAACAATTGTTATTGCGCACCGGCTTTAATTATCATCCTTCCTCATCCATATTCTATACCGTGGGTTATTGTTTCGTGGAAACCTATCCGTATGGGAATTTTCCGGTGAAAGCGGCTTACCCCGAACATCGTTTTTGGGAACAAATGCAGATTAAATCAAGTTTAAAAACTGTTGAANTGGATCATCGATTTCGCCTGGAACAACGATTCTCGCAATTGCCTGTTTTGTCGGCAGGTATTTACGAACCTGGAGATGCCGTTTATACGAACCGGTTTCGCATCTTAAACCGCTTTTCACAAGCGCTTTCGGGAAAATCCATTCAGGATAAAAAGTNNATCTATCTATCGCTGTATGATGAAGTCATGCTGAATTTCGGANAAAATATAGCTGCTAATTTCTTCGATCAAAATCGGCTGTATCTTGCCCTTGGTTATAAAATTCGAAATGGGGGAGGCNTGGAATTGGGGTATCTGGAGCAAACCATCTTTAAACCGGATGGCATTAAAATTGAAAATAACCGCACTCTACAGCTAGGACTCAGCTCCACACTTGATTTTTTTAAATCCAAACGATGAATTTACCAGATTGGCAACATATCATAGTGAGTACGGCGATGGTGTATTTATTCATCGTTGTCACCTTGCGCATATTAGGAAAAAGCGAGTTGGCTCAGCTATCTGTGACCGATCTGGTTTTGTACTACTGATTTCCAACTCCGTGCAAAATGCCATGGTTGGAAGTGATACTTCGTTGATGGGCGGTCTGTTAGCCGCTACTGTGCTCTTTACTTTAAACTATTTATTTAAAATTCTTCGGTATCGTTTTCCGGTATTCAGAAGGGCCATTGAAGGGGAACCTGTTTTGCTGGTACATAAAGGCAAAATCATGGAAGATAATTGTCGCAAAACCAGAATGACTCTGGATGAAATTCAAGCTGCCATCCGTGAACATGGCTCATCTCGACTTGAAGATGTCGACCTGGTCATTTTAGAAGCTGATGGCAATATTAGTGTGGTTAGTCAGAATTATAAACACCACTCCACACGCCGAGTCCGAAACGAAAAACCGAATAAATAACTTATTCATGATGGTTCAATCCAATGATAAAATAAAAGAATTTAAACAGATTCTGCATGAGATCGCTCATTACCTGCCCAGCCAAATGACGCTGAAAGATTTTGTGCATCATAATTCTTTACATGCTTTTCAACATGAATCTTTTTATGAAGGGATTTTCAGAGCTTCAAAAATATTTGGTTTTAAAGTCACGCTTCAACTCGCTGATTACCGCAAATTATTTCAGTTGGGTAGGATTCGGGAAGAGGTGATCGAACGAATCATTATCGACCGCAAATCAAGTAGTCAACTGGAAGATTGGTCGCGTAAAGTGCTCTACCAGGATTATGATGAAAACGGCTCCTCAAGGGTAGGCTTACTTCGGGCAGATTGGAAGNGTATTTACGGATTGGACATGGATACCTTGGTCCATCCACTCTTGTATCGCATTCTGGCGGCTTACCTCGACCAGGGAATTTCTATCTGGAATTTTCCANAAACTGAAAACGGATTTTTGTCGGATGTACGCGCCATTGAACAGCATGCCTTTACCAGTTTGTTTCAGACCAAACAGGCGCGCAAACTTTTCTNNAGATCGCATCTGAGTACCCTGGATTTGCTGGAAATGATCGTGGGTGATGCGACCTACTTTAAACAATACATGTATGATACCTTATCCAGTCACCGCGGTTGGAGTGGTATGGTAGCTGTGTTGGAAGAAAAGCCAGAAGCGCTGCTTNTTAAACGAAATATTCACTTACAGGACTTGTTGCATTTCGAACTGTGTCTGGAGTTGGATACACTGTTTTTCATANAAGGGAATCGCTGGAAACCTTTGTCTGCCACGCGAGGATCACCCATTGATATGCTGGCGCCAACTGAGTTAACTGAATTAGATGAAGTACTGAAAATCTGGCAGGATGCCTTTGAGTGGAGCTATTACGATGATGTTTTTAAAGCCATTCGTACGAATATGGAAGGTGACGAATCCAAAGCTGATGGCAGTCCAAAGTTTCAGGCTGTTNTTTGTATTGATGAGAGAGAATGTTCTTTACGGCGGCATATCGAATGGATAGAGCCTGAATGCCAAACCTTTGGAGCTCCCGGATTTTTTGGTGTTGAGTTTTATTATAAACAGGCCGGCACATTGTTTTTAGATAAGTTATGTCCGGCACCGGTAACACCGAAGTATTTAATACAGGAAATTAATGTTGGCCCTGAACGTCATGTAGATTTGTTTTTGATAAACGAAATTTCCAGGCACTTCAAGGGCTATNTCAATACCTTCATTTTCGGAGCTGCAGCCTCGGTTCGTTTGTTGCAGGCAGTCTTTCGGCCTAAAATGAGTCCGTCTATCAGTGATGCCTTTCATATGTCGTATGAAAGTGACCTGACTGTTTTTGCCGATGAAAAACCCCGGTTTGAAGATGGCCTGCAGATTGGTTTTACCTTGGATGAAATGGTAATACGTGTTGAGAACATGTTGCGAAACATTGGCCTCATTAAAGGGTTTGCACCGATTGTTTATATGATGGCCCATGGAAGTTCCAGTGCCAATAATCCCCACCACGGAGCCCATGATTGCGGAGCCTGTGGTGGAAGGCCTGNNAGTGTGAATGCCAGAGTATTTTGTAAGATGGCTAATTCCGGAGATGTACGTCGGGTATTGAAGACAAAGGGCATACTGATTCCCTCTTCCACGGTGTTTATTCCGGCGATGCACGATACCGCGAGTGATGAAATTGGTTATTTCGATGACAAGCAGTTAACCGATGAACAAGAGAAGCGTCATCATGAAATACAAGCGTACTTTGAACAGGCTTTGGATTTAAATGCCAAAGAACGTTCTCGCCGTTTTGCATCTATTCAAACCCAGGCTCCCATCAAACAAGTGCGTAAAGCTATTTTAGACCGTTCCGTTTCATTATTTGAGCCGCGTCCCGAACTTGGGCATGGTACCAATTCACTGGCCATTATTGGTCGGCGTTCGATGACGAGGGGCTTGTTCATGGACCGACGTGCGTTTTTAAATTCTTACGATTATTCTATAGACCCGGAAGGAAAATACCTGGCTCAGGTGATGGCACCCATCGGTGTAGTTTGCGGAGGAATTAATCTGGAATACTATTTTAGCCGGGTCGATAATATGAAATTGGGCTGTGGCACGAAATTGCCACACAACGTGGTCGGCTTATTAGGGGTCAGTAATAGTCCCGATGGCGATTTACGACCCGGATTACCCTGGCAAATGATTGAACCTCATGATCCGGTTCGACTGATGGTTATTGTGGAACATTTCCCCGAAGTCGTGTTAAAAGCGATTCGCAGCAATGAGGCAGTTTATGAATGGTATGCTAAAGAATGGGTACATATAGCAGCAGTCAATCCTGAAACCCGTGAGTTTTATTATTTCCGACATGGTCAGTTTGTACAGCATCATACCGAATTAATCGATCTGAAAGCGATTCAGAATGTGCATCATTTGTTTGATGAAGCTCCTGAAATGATGACAAATCATATCACGCATGCCACATTTGAAAATTTACCTATTTATCAACTTGAAAATTCGTTGTCATGAATCTATTGCTGATTATACAATTTATACTTCCATTTATAGCGTTTAGTGCCAGTTTGCTGTTTAAGAATCATCAGGAAAGTNTGATATCACGAACGGTCACCGTTTCGGCTGCCATTCAATTGGTTGTATCCATCGTTCAAGGTTTACTTTTTCTTATTTCCTCGAAACAGTTTATTCAGTTCAACCTTTTGAATATATACAAAACGAGTGATTTTGAGTTTCGATTGGATACGTATTATGATGTCTTCACCGGAATATTCACCACAATAACGGCCTTCATTTTATTTATCGTCTTGCAGTTTTCACGAACGTATATGCATCGTGAAAGTGGTTTTAAGCGATTCTTTAATCATTTGATGCTATTCAACGCCGGACTCAACGTGCTTTTTCTGGCCGGAAACTTCGAAACANTTTTTCTGGGTTGGGAAATTGTTGGTATCTGTTCCTTCCTCTTGATTGCTTTTTATCGGGAACGTTATTTACCGGTACGCAATGCGATGAAGGTGTTGTCGTTTTATCGTATCGGGGATGTGGCTTTGTTAGGAGCTGTTTGGTTCAGTCATCATGTCTTTGAACAAAATATTTCGTTTCATCAATTATTGGATTCGGCAAAACTGGTTTCATTTCTGCAATCGCATCCGATACAGAGCGTATTTATTGGCTTTCTATTTACCCAGGCCGCCATGGTGAAATCGGCTCAATTCCCATTCTTTAATTGGCTGCCTCGTGCCATGGAAGGCCCCACGGTATCCAGCGCTATTNTTTATGGGTCCCTCTCTGCGCATATTGGTGTGTATACCCTGATTCGAACACAGGCGATCTGGTCGACAATCCCTGCTGTTCAACTATTTATTGTGGTGATCGGGATCATTACGGTGTTGATGACCTACCTCACTACGTTGGTTCAATCAACGGCTAAAACGCAAATCGCCTATGCAACGATCACGCAAATCGGACTCATGTTTATTGAAATCGGGATGGGGTGGTATGTATTCGCCAGTATTCACTTTGCCTTACATGCCTTGTTAAGAACCTATCAACTGCTCATTTCTCCTTCTGTGCTTTCCTATCTGGTACACCTCAAAATGTTTGATGGCGAAACGCAAACTCCCAAATGGTTACAACGATTGCCTGAACGAATAAAATATACATTGTATTGGCTTTCTGTTAAAGAGTGGAATCTGGATCAGTTGTGGTATCAGCAAGTATGGAAACGATTTAAGCAACTGGGAAATGCTTTACAAATTTTAAGAAACCCTGTTGCAGAAATTACGTTTGTACTTTTGGTTCTGGTGNGCAGGCCTGGGGTATTTTATACTGCCAGCGAGTTATTTTTACAGTATCAGTTTATTTCCTGGTTCTATGCTGTTTCTGCCCTTTGTCTGGTTTTAATCGCGTGGACCGAACGAAAATCCGCATTACGGGCTTGGGTATATATCGTTTTGTGTCAGCTATTTTTGNTGCTTTCCATTATTGAACAACATACTTTTGATTGGATGCAGGTTGCGCTGTATTTGAGTGGTACCATTGGGGCTTNNTTGGGCGGAATGTACAGTCTCCAAAAAGTACGATCTATCGAAAATTCTATCAACCTCAATTCCTTTCATGGGCATGTTTATGAGCATCCTAAAATGGCTTTGTTGTTTTTAATTTCTGCGCTAACGATGGCGGGGTTCCCAATTTCGCCAACCTTTATAGGCTTCGATATTTTGTTTTCTGATATCGAACCGAACCATACGTTGCTCCTGATTTGTAGTTCCCTGACTTTTGTATTAATCGAAATTAGCGTTCTCCGAATATACGCCAGAGTATTTCTGGGCTTACATGTGAAAACATACCATGAAGTGGCATTCAGAAGCTCCTAAAAATACACGATTGTATTTCTTAAAATCAGGAAACCGTTATTGAGATTTTTGGATGATGAACGGGGTTTACCAGACTTTTTACCAGGAGATCCGGCCTTCATTGATTTTAAAATCTCATAAAAGCGGAACACATCCTCAAAACTATTATACATCGGAACCGGTGCAATTCGAATCACATTCGGTTCTCTCCAGTCGGCAACCACACCATTTTTTTGCAATAGTTCAAATACGGCTTTACCATGTTGTTTAAATAATAAAGACAACTGGCAGCCTCGTTCCAATGGATTCTGTGGGGTGATGATTTCATATTGAAGGTGTTTGATCTGGCGCAACAAGAATTCGGTATACGCCGTTAGTCTGAAACTTTTTCTGCTAGCCGATCCATACCAGCCTCGATCAAACAAATCAAGTGAGGCCCGATGAGCGGCCATATTAAACACCTGGGCATTGCTCATTTGCCAGCTTTCTGCTGTTTTCATGGGTTTGAATCCCTTTTTCATTTTGAACCGGGTGTTTTCATCGTGTCCCCACCATCCGGCCAAACGGAATGTATCTGCCCGTTTCGCATGTTTCTCGTGAATAAATATTCCGCCGACTGCACCCGGACCGGAATTCAGATATTTGTACGAACACCAACACGCAAAGTCCACATTCCAGTCGTGTAAATGCAAAATTTTATTTCCAACGGCATGGGCCGANTCAAATCCGACATAAGCTCCGGCATCATGGGCTAGTTGACTGATTCGGGCCGCATCAAAATACTGTCCGGTGTAGTAATTCACCCCTCCAAATAATACCAGAGCCAANTTTTGATTTGTTCTTTTAATTGCCGCGGCAATATCTTCCCGATCAATGGTATGTTTCCTTTTCTGGGGGCTNACTTCTATTATGGCATCTTCCGGATTAAATCCGTGCATGCGAACCTGACTTTCCACCGCATACATATCAGAAGGAAAAGCACCTGCTTCCATGAGAATTTTATAGCGCTGTTTGGTTGGGCGATAAAAACTCAGCATCTGTAAATGCAGATTCACCGTCAGGGTATTCATGGCAACCACTTCGGTGTTTTTTGCACCTACTAGTCTGGCCAATGATTCTGTAAAAAAGGTATGGTAGGCAAACCAGGGGCGGCGCGAATGAAAGTGGCCTTCAACACCGTAAATGGACCAGTCTTCCAGTTCTTCACTAATGTATTGCTCTACGCCACGGGGCTATAGTCCCAACGAATTACCACAGAAGTAAATAACATCTTTGCCTTGATGTTCAGGAATATGAAATTCATCCCGAAAGCCCGAAAGTACATCGGCATCATCCATTTCACGGGCATATTCAATACTGACCTTAAATTCTTGCTCTTTCATTTTTTTCGTTCGAACAAAGGTAGAATTCTGAATGAATTTTACACTATTTCTAAGACGGACAGGAGATAGATTACTTTTACCTCATGAAATTTTGGGTAGGAATCACACTTTGTTCCTTGTTATTCAGTGATCTCTGGCGCAGGATACGGCATCCATTCAAAAGCCTTTTTCAGCAGAGTGTTACATCGAATCTTATTTTTCATGGATACCACAAACCGGAACCAGCCATGAAAAGCCCGAAAATTTCTTTAACCACAAAAAGAATAATACACCGGGAATTAATGCAGCTATTGGTGTAATTCGTTGGAATGATGGACAGGCCCGTGCTGCAGTCGGATTAATTGCGGGCACTATTCCAAATACAATATGGCCGCTGAACCCGGAATTTTACAGCACGTATACGAGGCTACATTAGGCGTTAAACTAAGCACGAGGAATGACTTGTGGTTAGATGCCGGTGTATTTAATTCACATATCGGCAATGAAGGAGTAATTGGAAGCGATTGCTGGACGGTGACGCGTTCAATCGTAGCAGAAAATTCGCCCTATTACGAATCTGGAATCAGGCTGAGTTACCAAAGGCCTTCCGGAAAATGGAATAGTATGGTACTACTTTTAAATTCCTGGCAACGCATAGCTCGACCTGCCTACCAAACCATCCCTTCTTATGGTTTTCAGCTCCAGTATAATTTCTCTGGCCAGAATAAGGTAGTTTATAATGCATTTTTGGGTTCAGCCCGGCCAGACTCCGAAAACGTTAAACGTTGGTATCATAATATATATGGTATTTATAACGTATCATCAAAATGGGCCTTGTGTCTTTCCACCGATCTCGGAATGGATTTTCAATTTCAATCGGCATCTTATTGGTATAGCCCCGTCGCCTGCCTTCGTTATCGTGCTGGTAAAAACTGTTGGTTTGCGCTACGAGCTGAGTACTTCCATGATCCGCAACGGGTGATTTTGGTCGACCCCAACCGGGAAAGTTCTTCCATAGCCGGCATCTCGATGAATGCGGATTGGGTAATTGCTAAAGGGATGCTGTTAAGGGCCGAATGGAGAAACCTACAATATTATTCCGCAAAATGGGATCGACTTCAATCGCTGCAACCACTCACAATGGCACTTACCTTCAAGCGCTAAGTGTGGTTCCGGAAAGCTTGTCTCCGGGTATTAAAAATGGCAATTCCTATTTATTTTATATACTTGCACAAATTCAAAACGAATTATATAGCTCGAATGGCAAAAAATTTACTGATTGTGGAGTCGCCTGCGAAGGCCAAAACCATAGAGAAAATTCTAGGTTCAGAATTTCAGGTGAAGAGTTGTTTTGGTCATATCCGCGACCTGGAGAAGGACGAAATGGGTATTGACATCCGAAATCATTTTAAACCATCCTATAAGGTTTCCGATGATAAAACCAAGGTGGTGAATGAGTTAAAGCAGCTTGCGCGAAAATCAGAGGAAGTATGGCTGGCATCGGATGAGGACCGTGAAGGGGAGGCGATTTCATGGCATTTGTGTGAAGTATTGGGGCTGGATNCCCGCAAAACGAAACGCATCGTATTTCACGAGATTACCAAACCTGCCATTCAACATGCTGTTGCTAATCCTCGTACGGTTAACATGGACCTGGTGAACGCGCAACAAGCCCGCCGGATACTGGATCGAATTGTTGGTTTTGAACTTTCTCCTGTACTATGGCGAAAAATCAGCCGGAGTAACTCACTGTCTGCCGGCCGGGTGCAATCGGTAGCTGTGCGACTCATTGTTGAACGGGAGCGTGAGATCGATACGTTTCAGGCTGAAAGTACTTACCGCATCGAAGCCTTCTTTAACGCTAAAGACATTAATGACCGGGATGTTTCATTTAAAGCGGAATATGCTACCCGATTGGCGGATCGAACCGGAGCGCTTCAATTTCTTAAAAATTGTCAGGGAGCCCAGTATCAGGTTGAAGATATTCAGGTGAAACCCGGTAAANAGTCGCCATCTGCTCCTTTTACTACGTCTACTTTGCAACAGGAAGCTAGCCGCAAATTGGGATATTCGGTAAGCAAAACGATGCTCATCGCCCAANAACTCTATGAAAGTGGTCATATCACCTATATGCGTACAGATGCGGTAAATTTATCCGCTACTGCGTTAGAAGATATTCAGAAGCAGGTTGTTGCTGATTATGGCGATAGTTATCACCAACGCCGGGTATTTAAAAATAAAAATGAAAATGCCCAGGAAGCGCATGAAGCGATCCGACCTACATCAATGCACCGCAGGCAAGTGGAAGATTGGGATCAACAAAAATTGTACGAGTTGATTNTGAAACGTACCATGGCATCGCAAATGAGTGATGCCGTGCTTGAAAAAACAGTTGCAACTATCGGCATCTCCACGCAAGACCAAAAATTAACTGCTCAGGGTGAGGTGCTGAAATTTGACGGATTTCTTAAACTGTATCTGGAAGGCAAAGATGATGACGAAAATTCTGAAGATGGCGCAGAAGGAATGTTGCCTTTACTTCGTGTAGGGCAGGGGTTGAATCTGAATCAAATGAAAGCCATTGAACGTTTCAGCCGTCCTTTACCTCGATACACTGAAGCTTCTTTGGTTAAAAAGCTGGAAGAATTAGGAATTGGTCGCCCGTCCACATACGCACCCACCATTAGTACTATTCAAAACCGCAACTACATCGTTAAAAAGGATAAAGAAGGCTTACAACGCAATTACCAGGTTCTGGCTTTAGTGAATAACGAAATCAGTACACAAACCTTAACTGAAAATACCGGTGCAGAAAAATCGAAATTGTTTCCTATGCATCTGGGGAATGTAGTGACTGATTTTCTGAAANAACATTTTACCCAGGTGATGGATTATCAGTTCACCGCCAAAATCGAAAATCAATTTGATGAAATAGCGCAAGGTCAGAAAGAATGGAGTCATATGTTGGGTGAGTTCTATTCCCCTTTTCATGAACTGGTGGAAAACACCATGGAAAATGCCGAAAGAGCCAGTGGTGAGCGCGAGCTAGGCATCGACCCGGTTTCCGGTAAAAGGNTCATTGCGCGAATCGGTCGTTTTGGACCAATGATACAAATAGGTCAGGTTGATGATGAAGAAAAACCTCGATTTGCCACCTTACGCCCGCATCAGAGTATTGAGACCATTACTTACGAAGAAGCTATGGAACTCTTTAAGCTGCCGCATGAATTAGGTCAGTTTGATGGCCAGGAAGTTCTGGTCAACGTGGGCCGTTTTGGTCCTTATGTAAAATTTGGAGAACAGTTTATCTCCCTGCCAAAAGGGAAGATCCTAAGTGTTACCCTGGAGCGTGCCATCGAGGTCATTCAGGCCAAACAGGTTGAAGATGCCCCTATTGCATGGTATGATGAAAAACCGGTGACCAAAGGCAAAGGACGTTTTGGTCCTTTTATCAAGTGGAATGATTTATTTATAAACGTCCCCAGAGCGTACGACTTTGATCAGTTAAGTCCTGCTCAATGCGAAGAACTCATCCTGAAANAAATCGACAAGGAAGCCAACCGATTCATTGCACAATTTCCGGAAGAANAAATTAGTATTGAAAATGGTCGTTGGGGCCCTTTTATACGCTTCAATAAAAAAATGCTGAAACTCAGCCCCAAACCCGAAGGAGGAAAATATAGCGCGGATGAGGCTGCTCAACTGGCATTAGACGATATTANNAAAATGATTGAAGCGCAACTACCTGGTGCTTTTGAAAAAAAGTCCGTAAAACGGCTTCAAAAGCTGCTAAACCGAAGTCTACTACGGCTAAAAGTCGGCTCCGAAAAAAGCAACAAAGGCCTAATTGTTTTCAGGATGAGCAGCTATCAGGAACGGGAAGAAGAACGCCGACAACGCGGCCAGTTAAATTTTCGCGCAGGTCTGGACTTATCAATGGGTGTACTTTATCTGGTAATACCTGCGTTTGCTGCTGCCATGCCCGGTTTACAGGAAGAGTACGGAAAAAGCACGGTTTATATAATCAGTGGGTTGTTCGGTTTATACGGTTTGGTGCGAATCGGGCGGGGGTACTATGCCATGCGCCAGATTTTAAACGAAAAGAAAGAACATCACGTCCTCGATCTTAACGCGATTCCGCTGATGAGTCATTATTCTTTCATTAAGAGGTTTTCGCAATACACTCGTCGTATTTTTGAAGAAACGAAACGGCATGTATAAAATTCTTACTAGTTGTGTTTTGATGGTGTGGTCAGTTTTGGTGCAAGCGCAATGTAGCTTTACGATTCAAACACAAATCGCTCCTGTGCTTTGTTTTGGTGAAAGCAATGGAATTCTTGTTGCCAACGTGAGCGGTGGTACCGCACCCTTTTCGTATCAGTTAAATTCCGGGAACTGGCAATCGACAAGCATCTTTACCAACCTCTCCAGCGCCACGTACACCTTAAATGTAAAGGATGCTACGAATTGTGTCGATAGTGTGGTAGTGTTTGTAGCCCAACCTGCTCCCTTGCAGATTCAGGTAACCCAAATGACCAATGACTGCAATTTAGTTGGAAGTATGGTTGCGCATGCGGTAGGTGGAAATTCTTCCTTCACTTTCCAGTATCGCGAATTGGGAACTTTAAGTTGGATCGATTCGTTGAACGATACGATTCAACCTTTAGATGTAGGATTGTATTATCAATTGCAAGTGGTTGACAACAATGGATGTTTATCCAATGTACTGGATACCTTTATTGAAGCATATACAACCCAGGCCTCGACTAGCTTTTCTTGTGCTACTTCGGGCCAGTTAAATCTGAGTACCAATGCCACGGCGAATCCTGTTAGTTATTCCCTGAATCCGCTTGCCGGAACATTTACGGCCCCATCAACATTTACAGGCCTTCCGGTTGGGCAGTATGTCGTAACGACAACAGATGCTCAGGGTTGCAGTTGGACCAATGCCTTCTCGGTGAATTCATCCAATATTACCTACTCCATTACGCATCCATCGTGTAATAACAATACCAATGGATATCGCGTTGAATGTGACANNGGTAACGCCCCGATTAATTATACATTGAATGGGGTGAATGCGGGAGCGGAAATTCAGTGAATTTTCCTAATTTGGGCGTAGGTACGTATACCATTATTGCNNCTAGATGCCTCTGCTTGTTCAACTCCTATTGTATTAGCCCTCAACAACACGAATCTGCCAACGTATCATACGTTAAATTTAACCTCGTGCGGATCGCTTTACCTAAATGGGATGCAATACACATCAAGCGGAACCTATACCCAACTTCTAACGAACATCCTTGGCTGTGATAGCGTACTCACCCTGAATCTGACTATTTTCAATTTTCCGTCGAATGGGGTCACACAAAATGGAGTTACTTTAACAGCTCAGGAAAACGGGGCTGGATACCAGTGGCTCACCTGTAATCCCTGGCAATTGATTCCGGGTGCCACCATGCAAAACTACACGGCCTTATTAAATGGACAGTATGCGGTTATCGTTTCCAAAAACGGATGTGTCGATACCTCAACTTGTTATTCTGTCACCGATGTCAGTTTTTCAAACACCGCATTCAGTGCTCAGGTGAAAATATTTCCGAATCCGACACAAGGATTTATACACCTCGAATGGCCTGAAGGGCTGAGTATAGAATCATTTGAGTTGGTAGATTTTTCAGGANAGAAGTTGTCTGAAAGGTGCAATTAACCAGGCTACTCAGTTAAAATTGAATCTGCGGGAACTTCCCGGGGACTCTACTGGATAAGATTACAAACTCAAACCGGAAATTTCACATTAAAGTGCATCAAGGAATAAATTGCGTTAATTCACAATCTGTGCAATAATATTTGGGAAAGGCCTTGCAATCTTTGTAATATTGCGTCCGAAAGAATCTGTCGAAATTGAATTATTAACTATTTTTAAATTGATAGATTCTTGATTACAATCTAAATGAGTATGAAAAAAGTTTTACTGGCCTTCGGGCTGATGGCCTTGGTGAAAACAGATATCCTGTATGCCGGAGGTTTTAAAATTGCCCTTCAAGGGATTAAACAAACAGGAATGGGCCATACCGGAATTGGTNTTGCCCAGGATCATGCCACCGTTTATTTTAATCCTGCAGGAATGGGATTCTCAAAACCAGGAATTAACGTCGGTATGAATTTATTGATGCCCAGTACTTCCTTTTTAGATGCCAACACGAATGTGCTGACCAATGCCACCGCTCAGGTGTTTACACCGTTTTCACTTTATGGTAATTTTAAAATAAGTTCTAAAGTTAATTTTGGCCTGGGTGTTTATACTCCTTTTGGAAGTGGCGTGATGTATCCAACCGACTGGGCTGGCCGTTACATTCTGAATCGTATTAATTTAACCGTTGTGAATATTCAACCCACCTTATCCCTGAAATTGNGGGGAAGGTTTTCACTGGGTGCCGGATTTGTTTATTCGCAAGGCCATGTATTGCTAGAACGTGATTTGCCCTTGTCGAGTAACAATGGAAATACCACGGCCAGTGTAAAATTAGATGGACGAGGTAATGGCATTGGGTTTACAGCCGGTGCCTATTTANAAGCCAAGCGAAAATTTAGTTTGGGTTTGGTTTATCATTCTAAAGTGGCCATGGAAGTGGATAAAGGAAATGCCACATTTAATGATGTTCNNCCAGGCATTGTAACATCCTTTCCTGAAGCGAATTATTTCTCTTCGAAACTGAATTTACCTTCCGAATTGGGACTTGGAATTTCCTATCAACTCACGAACCGACTGACCGCTGCGATCGATTTTAATTTAACGTTCTGGAAAAGTTTTGATACACTCGCTTTCGATTATCAAACCAATACCAGCAGTTTAGCTGATACCCGTTCACCTCGCTTGTATGAAAATGCTTCTGCAATTCGTGTTGGATTCCAATACCGCGCCTCCTCGGCAGTTCAATTGCGGGCAGGGGCTTTCTACGATCNNGAAACTCCTGTGCAGGATGGTTATGTAGCGCCCGAACTTCCCGATAATAATAAGTTAGGATTGTCCTGCGGCCTTTCGGCACGTTTAGCATCCAATCTGGTGTTAGACCTGGGCCTTTTATATGAAGATGTTCCTGAAAGAAAACAGGTGAACAAGGAAACCAACTTGAATGGCACATTCCAAACTCGAGTGATTAACCCGGCTTTCGGGCTAACTTATCAATTCGGGAAATGTGAAAAACGCAGAAGGCACTAATCCATCATCCGATTTATAAACAAAGAAGTACACCTGAAAAATTCAATTAAAATAGTTTCTTTTGCTGCCCTGTTTTTGGGTTTGGGTTCCTGCAAAACCGATTTGATCAAAAGAAGTCAGTTCAGGTTCGGCTAACTTTAAACGCTATGTCGCTATAGGTAACTCATTAACTGCAGGTTTCGCCGATGGAGGTTTGTCGAAAAATGGGCAAATGAATTCCTATCCGGTGATGCTGGCTGAACAGTTTAAGATGGCAGGTGGAGGCGACTTTAAAGTTCCTTACCTGACAGAGGGTAATGGAAATGATGGAAATAACAACCCATCCTTAGTTTTAGGTTATGTATTACCTTGTAATAGTACAACGCCTTCCTTGGCACCAGTATATCCCTTAGGAGGTGCATCAGCCTTAAACAATGTTTCTGCACAAGGACCATTTAATCTGGTGGGTGTTCCGNGGGCAAGAGCCATTGATGCGAATTTTGGATTATACAGCGCTTTAAATCCTTACCTCACGCGGTATTGTNCTCTCCCAGGGGTTTCCACTATGGTTAGTGAAGCGATGCGCATCAATGCAACCTTTTTTACAGTTTGGTTAGGAAGTAATGATGCCTTGCTGTATGCCACTGGAGGGGCAGTACCTCCGGTGAATATTTTAAGTCCGACATTAACGGATACGGTGGCCTTCAGAACTGCAATTCATGCCGTGGTTGATTCACTCACCAAAAATGGAGCAAAAGGTTTAATTGCCAATGTTCCGGATGTAACTTCTATTCCTTATTTCACCACAATTCCCTGGAATGGGGTCACGCTAACGCAAGGCAAAGCGGATACCTTAAACTCCATTTACATCGGTGCAGGATTAACGCAGATTTTCTGGAAAGCCGGAGCCAATGGGTTTGTCATTACAGATAGTACAGCTCCCGGAGCTATGCGTCAGGCAACGGCGGCGAATCTTATTCTGTTGGTGACACCAGGTGATTCATTGCGTTGTGGACAATGGGGAGTAAATCCGGCCAAACCATTATCGGATCGTTATGTATTGGATGAATCAGAAANNAATACCATTCAGCAGCACATTCAGGCTTACAATCAGGCCATTTATTCTGTTGCGATGAGCAAAGGTCTGGCCTTCGCCGACATGAATGCCTTTNTAAAATCCTTCAAATCCGGAATGATGTATAATGGTATCGCGATGAATGCCTCATTCATTTCGGGCGGAGCTTTCAGTTTAGATGGCGTACATCCGAATCCAAGAGGATATGCCTTAATTGCTAATCAACTGATTCAGGCTATCAATGCCAAATATGGTTCAACAATACCCATGGTAGATGCCACAAAATATCAGGGCATCATTTTTCCTTAATAAGACATTTAATTCGAACTGAAAAAGGGACTTACTAAGTCCCTTTTTTATTTTAAATAAGATAATGTCGAGACTTTCTAGCTCAGGTCTGATTTAGTTTAAGGTCAGTAAAGAGTGCGTAGTTGCAATTTGATGCTCTTCTTTTTCAATGCGAAGTCCGGCCTGATCNATGAGACCGTAAAAAACACGGCTATCGTACATCTGACTATTCCCATTGGCCTGAGTTGTAAAATACAATGAGGTCATTTGTAATGAATACATCGCAGCGTGATAGGGTTGTTTGTCCCAGAAAGTTTCGTTCACCATGATTTTGCCGTTCGGAGCCAGGGCGGCTTTACATTTNTTAAGGATTCCGACAATTTCATCATCCGAAAAACAATCCAGAAATTGACTCATCCAAATGATATCATAGGTGCCAGGAATGGCCTTCTCAAACTCNAGGATATTATGTGGGATCGATACATGACGATCCTTAAAACCAGCTTCATGAATATTTTTCTCCGCCATGGCCAATTGACCGGGATAATCCAAAAGATTCATAGTCACCTCCGGCATATCTTTCATACATTGTATACTGAATTTACCTGTATTGGCGCCAATGTCTAAAATTTGTTTCGGTGCAAAGTCTTGACATACNTGTGTGATGATCGGAAANACAGCATCTGAATAATAATTATCAAACTCGAACCAACTCTTTGTTTGTTGAGGATTGAGGTGAGCNAGGCCCTCATAAATTGTTTTCCATGGTCCTAAAGGGAGTCCTTCAGGTTTACCATGTTCGATACTTTCTTTTAGTTTACCGGCTCCTTCGTAACAAATGTCGCGCATAAACGAAGTATTCACTTTCACCATGGCATCCGTAATAAAAAGAATACCTGTTTTTGTGATGATATATTTGTCTTCTTTTTCAACCACGAGTCCGATACCGATGCCGGCTTCGAGCAGGATACGAACACCATAATGGCTGATACTGACCCGGGCTTTGATTTCATCCATGGTGCATCCATCTGCACTTTGCGATAATTGATCAAAGATGCCATAATCGCGTAATAAAACCGACGCTTGAAAAGCATAAGGAGCATACGAAAGAAAATGGGCTTTCTCAAGGGCCGTAAAGGCATGATACTGTTCGTCGTTGAAAAAGAACGGGCTTTATTCATAGTGGGTAAAGATACATGCCGGGCTGAGAACGATGAAATTAATCTGATGCGCGTTTTACTTCTAAATGGATTCTTGTTTCACTATCAATCGGAATTCCTTTGCAGGTAGCTGCCTTGAAATTTTGGTTAAGAATCGCCGAACGAATGGCATCCTCCCACCTCGGGTCGCTGCAATGCATGGTATTCACTTTGGGTGTTCCATCTTTTGAAATACTCAAAGTGAATTCGGAAAAGCGTTTGAAATTCTGTTTTTGTTATAAGGGTCTCTTGCAGTTGGTTTGTGATACTATCTTTTAATCCCAATCGTCCTCCCGGAAACTGTGCAAACAAGGTATCCTGATTCCAGCAATAAATGGTATCGATTAGCATCAGATTACTACTTCTATAGTTAAAGTCCATTGCCCAAATCATACGCAATAGGAATACTATATTGTGTTCGCACCGCTTTGCCATTTTGTTTGCCGGGTTTCCAGGGTTTCATTTGTGCCATCACCCGAAGTGCTTCTGCATCACACTCCGGACTGATGCCCTGTACTACCCGGAGCTGGTCTACGGAACCTGTGCTATCCACTACAAAGTCTACAAAAACTCTTCCCATGATAAACTCGCGCATGGCTTTTTCGGATAACGTATTTTTTCCGTAATAAACTTCAGGAGAGCTTCTTCGCCTTCCGGGTATTCCGGTTCCTGCTCTACAAATTGATACACCGTCTTTTCCTGCGTTTCCGATTTTAAGGAGATCGATAAATGAAGGGTAGTGCTATCCAGTTCATTTTTTCGCGTTCCCGTAAGCGATATACCATGGGAATCCGTAAATCAATTTCTCCATGCCAGCCACTCAGGAAGTCGTTCCAGTTTTTTACAGACCGAATGATTTCATTCACTTGCTGGTTAAGTCCATTTCCCAGAGTTCGAATCTCATCCTTTCGAATCAATTCTCCCTTGTCATTCACCTTAAGTTGGATTAAAATTAGCCCACCGGTTTTGGCGGCCTTGGCCTCGGGGGTATAATGCAGTCGTTCTTTGAAGTATGAATAAATGACATTTTTCTGAGACCATAATTTCGAAGGAAACCCTAAAAACAAAAGTCCGGAAAGTATCCAGACTTTTAAATGATTCTTACTATTCAGCATCTTGTGAAGGTACAATCTTATGTCATTAAAAATTCCATATTCAGAACAGCCATCTCAGAATCAAAATGGCTATCCTTCGAACCGGATTTAGGCCATTTTTTCTTCAGGTTGTTGTCCAGCGCATCTAAAAATTCTTCGGTATACACAAAATGTTCGCCGTGTTTTACCTGGTTGCCATGAATACAAACGGCTAAATCTTTTGTCATGATGCCACTCTCCACAGTTTCAATACAAACCTGTTCCAGATGATGACAGAAATTAATCAACTCCTGATTATTATCTAGTTTACCGCGGAAGGCAAGTCCCCGCGTCCAGGCGAAAATGGAAGCAATCGGGTTTGTACTGGTTGGTTTACCGGCCTGATGATCCCGATAGTGGCGGGTAACTGTTCCATGCGCTGCTTCGGCTTCCATAATTTTNCCATCCGGTGTAATCAATACCGAGGTCATCAAACCCAGTGAGCCAAAACCTTGTGCAACCGTATCACTCTGCACATCACCATCGTAATTTTTACAAGCCCACACGAAATTGCCATTCCACTTTAAGGCGGATGCGACCATATCATCAATTAAACGATGTTCATAGGTAATACCGGCTTCGGTAAAGGCATTTTTAAATTCATTTTGATACACCTCTTCAAANATGTCTTTGAATCGGCCATCATATTTNTTAAGGATTGTGTTTTTCGTAGATAAATACAAAGGCCACTTTTTGCTCAACGCCATATTAAAACAACTTCGGGCAAAGCCATAAATACTTTCATCCGTATTGTACATGGTCAGCGCAACTCCATCTCCTTTGTAATTGTATACTTCAAACACCTGAGCTTCGCCTCCGTCTTCAGGAATAAAAGTCATTGTAAGTTTTCCTTTCCCTTTNATCACGGTATCTATAGCACGATACTGATCACCAAACGCGTGTCTTCCAACAATAATCGGTGCTGTCCAGTTAGGAACCAGACGAGGNATATTATTGATAACGATAGGCTCACGAAAAACAGTTCCATCCAGAATATTCCGGATCGTACCGTTGGGTGATTTCCACATTTGTTTTAGGTTAAACTCCTGTACCCGGGCTTCATCCGGTGTAATGGTGGCACATTTAATACCCACTCCGCAAGCTTTTACGGCATTGGCGCAATCAATAGTGACCTGGTCATTGGTGGCATCCCGGTGTTCAATTCCTAAATCATAATATTGAATCGGGACTTCCACATAGGGTAAAATCAATTTNTCTTTGATGAATTTCCAGATTATTCGGGTCATTTCATCGCCGTCTATTTCAACGACCGGGTTTGCTACTTGAATCTTTGGCATATCATTTCCATTTGAATGTGCGCAAAGGTAATATCTTTTTCACGAGAATTTGAAGTGCCTGGCTGCATCTTCACTTTTTAACCTTTCCGGTACACCAAGGTATTCTATGTACTCAGGTTAGATAAGGATATCTCGATCGTAATACAACTTACTGTTTTATCAGGGTTCCCGATAGGGTTTTCCATCTACCCAGGCCCGGTAGAAATACAAGCCGGAGGGCTGTTCTGAAAGGTCTACAGTTGCTGGCCGGTATTTTGATAAACTTTCGTTCCCAATGCAGTATACACATTGATGGTGGTTGGGAGTTGTTGCGGAACGTCAAAATAGAATTTTCCGTTTAAGGATGGATTCGGGTAAACCGGCAATTGGTTTGCAGATTGAAGTTCGTCAATCCCTGAAACATTGACATACCCAAACTTCAATTCCTGGATCGTCCAGCCAGACTTGGATTCTGGCAGGGTATCCGATTTAAAACAAACCGCACGGCATTTATGGCTCCATTTCTTCCGGGTTTTACCGGCATAACCATATTCAACCACAAGGCAGTATATCGCCACCCGCCACTGGATGCTCCAGGCCATTCTCCCATCCAACAACGTATCCATAGATGTTGAAGTCAGATCGTTGTTATACAAATTGCAGGCAGTCCAACCATTTGAAAATGAATTCAAGGGCCATCCCCATGAAATCGTATCTGTTCTAAACCAGGTATGGCCTGTATCGGATGAAAATTCCAGCCAGCAACCATCTTTCAAACTATCTGTTTCAAATCGGTGCCAAAACCGAAAATAGTAATTGTAATTCCCCCAATTCAAACCGATGTTCTGGGGTAAATGGATGGCAAAGGCAGAATAATTTGATACAGGGTAGGGGTTCAGTGAATCGGTTATCATCGCACAGGCTGTGTCCCGGGTAGTTAAGTTGCCGAATTTTTGGGTACGCCCCTCCTGCCAAAGATTTCCGCTGCTCGTGTCCAGGATGAGCTGAAATCCGGACGAGCCGCGGTATCACAAAAATTTTTTCTTCGGTGATACGGGCCAGGTTAATGCAAGTAGTTGTATCTGCATAACCGGGTTGGGCTGATACGCTCAAACAACTGATAAGCAGGAGTAACACAAAAATTTGTTTCATAAATTCGTTTTAATACAATGAAGTTAAACATCTTATCGAACGCTTAAAGAATTTGCGATGAAATGATGTCGATTACTTTTGGCCCATTAGCGAATCAAACACGCAGGACAACTATTCTTTCCATAAATAAGGGAAAAGCAACAAGGACATGGCCAGTATAATAGCATCCAAAATAAACAGAATCCCTACAAAGGTCCACCATCCACTTACTTCCAAGGTAATCACTAAAGGGCGACTGATATCTGATAGAAGAATCAATTGAGGAATCACCAAAGGAAAGCCCAGAATCGCTATTAAGGCCGAATTTCCGCCTGCTTTACTGGCAATGGCCGATAACATGGTAAATAAAATACTCATACTAGCTCCGCCACTCAATACAATCAACAAATAGGGGAGCAACTGAATCTGAGGCTGCCCAAGTATCCCGTAAAATAGAACGAAACTAATCAAGCTCATGATCAACATCAGAATGAGGTTATAAATCACTTTAGAGAGTATCACATCCTGTGGATGATGTACAGTGTAGTAATAGATAAACCGATTCCGGTGTTCCTGTAAAAANCTTTTNGCTACAACATTCACTGAAACAAAGAGCAGAATCAGCCATACCAATGCATTCCAAGTTTCATTTTCCGGATTTTCATGAAGGGTGTTGATCGCAAAAACCGCACTGAGTAAATAAAGCATCAAACCGTATAAAGAATATTTCTGCCTCCATTCCAGGAGGAAGTCTTTCTTTAACAATACAGCAAGGCGTTTTAGTTTATTCACTTCGCTTCTTTCGTTAATTGTTGTTGCATACAGTTGTAAACCAGATCGGCCCATAGGCCATATTCTTTTCCGGAGTAATGCAGTAAATCCGGAGCTAAATATTCTTCCGTTTTTGCATGATGCCGGCTTGATGTGGTTACATCCAAATAATGAACGCCCATGGCATCGGAAGTATTTGCATTGATAGCATTGTATTGGTCAATTTCACCACTTGTGATTACAGCATCGCGTTCTTTATTGAACGGCGTTAAGCCCCAATCCGGAATCGACAAGACTATCGTGCGCTGCGGTCGCCCTCCGGCATAGAGAATCGATTGACACAATAAACTATAAAATTGCCAGCGGTATTCTTCCGGATCNCGGCCGCGATACTGGTTATTCACACCAATCAATAAGGTGACCCAGTCGTGGGTTAANGTCCGGTCTGTTTTTTCTAAAGCCACTGCAAGCTCATCAGTGGTCCAACCCGTGGTCGCGATCGGGTTGGCTAATTCAAAATCAGGGTATGAAACCCTCATCCTCTCACAAACCTGATGTGGNAANTTTTCGGCAGTAGGCACCAATTCTCCAATGGTATAACTATCTCCTAAAGCTAAGTAACGCATTATGGATTTGCTTGAAAGGTTTGAATAATTTTTTTGAATTTTGATTCATACAATGCGGCATGATTCAATTCGGTGGAAAACGAAAAGTTGTATCCTCTTCGATTTTCAGAAGAGTGTACCCGTAAACCCGATAGTGGCTGCTATCGTTCGTGATGAAATCAAATTGAAAGGCATCCATACGGTCATTCCCCAACGCCTGCCAACCAAGTGACTTAATCCGGATATCTGGTTGGCTGATTTGTAATTGCGTTTTGGCGGCCTGTGCATATAAACTGTCATTCAAATCGATGGGTATATCTTCTTGCCAAAGCACTAAATTCTCCTGAAAGGCATCCAGACTGTCCTGAATCGGTTCAAAAATCCAACACTTTCGGGTTGTTTTTATTGATTCTAAGATGCCATTCTTGTGGGATATCTAGCTCAAAATGCAGACTGTCATTTCGGTAACGTACAACTTCTGCTTTCGGAGCAGGAATGCTTTCGGCACAGCTTCTTCACAAGCGATTAAAAATAGATTTAAACCAATAAGAAGGGCCTCATCTTCATGGATGCAAATGTAACTGCCTTTGTTTAAAACTTGTTGAACAAGACCAGAATCGGATGCCGGAAAAGTGCTTTTTACTGCCTGAATCAAGGATGAAGAATTTGCACAGGACGAATGAGGGTACTGTTTTGCAAATGAATGTTCAAACTATAAGTCCCTGAGCGTAATCCTATATCCGTAATCGGAATTTCAACGAGTAAACCTTGGGGCTCTATACCGCCTGAAGCCACAAGCTGACCTTGCATCGATACCAACTTCCATTCAAGGATTTCTTCAGGTTCTATCAGATCGATACGAACACGAAATGCACCGGAGCTAGGATTGGGAATCACTGCAGCCGAAGCTTCCCGATTACAATAGCAGGAACATGCCATTTCCAGAGAAATTTCTTCCGATACACAGGAACTTCCAGCAGTACGAATTTGCGCTTGATAAAGTCCGTTTCCTAAACCGGAGAAAAGTGAATCTGTTTGCCATGGACCCTGGTTGATGCGGTATTCGTTGGTATAATTGGTGGCGTTCGCCGCCTTGAGGCGTATCGAAGAAGTTTCTTCGCCGCACAAGGTATCCAGTCCAACCCATGTCGGATTTGGAAATACAGTGACGTAAGTACTTAATCCGATGGATGCACATCCATTTTCAATGCGTTTAACCGTATAAATGCCGGTGCTTCCGGTGTCCACATTTTCTATCAACAATGGATTCCCCGTGAAGTTAGTTCCATTGGAACTCGACCAATGGTATTCTCCGGCAGGCCCGGTGCTTAGGATGGTTAAAATGCTACCCTGACATACATGGGTTTCAACCGGTACGGAGGAGGGCGGATTCACATGATAGCCGGAAGATAAGGTGACTTGCAGACTATCCGGTGCATTCGGACAACTCTGATCGGCAATATAGAATTTATGCGTTCCGGCAGCGAGCCAACGGTATTGAAAGCTGGTATCGGGCCACAGTTGAAACGGAAGCCCGGCCATTGCGCTTTGGTACAATCCACTTCCACCTTGCACGTTAAATTCTATCTGTCCATTCCCCTGAAATTCGCAGGTCTCTGAAATACTGTTCTCTGTGATTTGTAAATTGGGTTTCTGACGAATATTACGCTGAACAGAGTCGGTATAAACCTGACAACCAGGGCCTTGCAAGGTGGCATAATACCATCCGCTATGATAGTTTTTGGCGTTAGATAGGGATAAATACGGGGCTGTAATACTATCTGTAAATCCTGGGCCCCACCAGGTGATCGGTATCGGATAAAGATTGGTTTCCAGCATGAGGGTATCGCCTTCACAATGCATTTGCTCACCCAATACCTGTAATCCGTGGATGCTATCCCGTAAGTGAATTAAAAATTGGTTCGATTCTATAGTGCAATCCCCATTACCATCCGGATCGGGTGATATCGCATGAATTTGAACATAACCCGTTTGTATATCTGAGGCCGATGGAATATACTGCGTAGTTGCATGTCCACTATTGGTCACTGTGTTTGAAAAGGATCCACTTCCTGTTGTGTTCCAAATCAATGTACGGCTCGAAAGAAAATTTGCTTCTAGTGGAATGGATGTCTGTCCACAGGCTACCAAGGGATGATTCACCGTTATGTCCGCTGCTTGTTGGCAGGCACAATTCTTAACCTGTACCTGCTCTTCAGCTACACAGCCTCCGGAAATTCCACGTACATAAATGGTATAAATACCGGAATTGAGATTTAAAAATTCCGGACTTTGCTGATATGGCCCACCATTCAGCGCATATTCCATTTGGCCTTGCTGAATGGTAGCGGTAACGAACAAACTGGCAACCAGCCCGGTGCAGGTAACCATATTTTCAGAGATTACTGGTTTAGGATGCACAACAACCTGGAAAGGAACCGCAGCTGAACCACAGCCTACTGAATCGATAGCTTTCACCTGAAAACTTCCTGTTATAAATAGTGGACTATTGCCCAGCGAAACTGGGTTGCCGGTCCACTGCATTCCGCTACTGGAATGCGTCCATAATAAGGAATTCCCGGCATCCGTTCCTGCACTCATACTCAGCATCTCACCCTGACAGACCGTGGTATTTGCTGTTAGTACAGGAGCCTTCACATGACGCCCACTATCAACGAAGTAGGAAAAATTTTGTTGATGCGATGCACAACTGCTGTCGTGAATTGAAACGGAATAATGTCCTGGTGCCAGATAATTGAACACCAAAGAAGACCCTAATTTTGTTGTGCCGGGATTTTGATTGTACCAACTTTTATACTGCCCGCTACCACCTTGAATATTCAACTGAATACTCCCATTACCTGGCCTGAACAAAATTCAGGAGAACCTGAGCACTGACTTGTAAATTGGGTTGTGCAAGTACTTCAACCTGAAAAGTATCCCATTGTGAAGTACAACCTGCAACCGATTGTACATGAATCCAGGAACCATAATCGGCGAGCGTGGCTATTTTCTGCAAGGTACTGCCAGCCGTATAATTTCCGGTGGGCGTAATCCATTGATGCAAAGCAGGCATTCCATAGGCTTCAAACGATAATGATTCACCTTCGCATAAACTGTTGTCACCCTGAAGCACCGCAGGAAGTAATGCTTCAATCCATCGGACGGTCTTGGTGTATTGTATCGCCTGACAAGGACCGCTTCCGTCGGATCAAGACCGGTAAAGAATAATACCGTGTACCCCCTCAAACGATCGCCGGTCCAGCTGTGTAGTACACCACGCAAGGATAGGTATTGCAGGACGCCATGCTGAATTGTCCATCACCGGAACTACTCCAATTTCCTGTGAAACTGGAATCGGAATACACGATGAGTGGAATTTCTGATCGATGCATGCCAGGCCGGGCACCTGAATAGAATCCGGGCGGGTGGCCTGACAAAAGTTAGTCGTAGAACAATTTACACAAGCCCGGAATAGTGGACGACACAGTTACTGTTTTGTTCACGAATCGCCAGTTGAAAAGAGACACCCGGGATAGTGGATAATGTATTCGAAGACTGAAATGCCGTTCCGTTTATACTATATTCCAAATTTGTGCCACTGGCCTGAACCTGAATTTGTCCCTGATTATTCACACAGGAAGTAGTTAGATTCTGTAAAATAGGTGCAGCTATTGCATGAACATAAATGCTATCCGACAATACCTGGTTACATCCGGGAACAGTTTGTGATACGATATACCAGCCGGTGTGTGAAGTTTGCAGGAGTCCTAAATCAAGAGATGATGTTGATGGATATAGATGAACTTACACCACTTGCAGGAGGGTAATTCCAGGTCAGCACAGCACCTGGAACTCCTTCTGCAACAAAAACAACATGATCGTTCAAACAAAAATTAGCACCTGGCAATGAAATAATATGTGGAGGAACTGAACAAACTGAGCTTCCGCAAGAAAACTGAGTCTGACTGGCTTCGTCATCATCTGAAATTGAATTAAAGGCAGACATATACTGTGGGATATCCAGCCAAACCGTAGCACCTAAGATGGAACTTCCTGAAACACTGGCTGGAACCTGAAGGGCGACCGAAATCTCCCCGGAAGAAAGTGGATTAGGATTTAATGGGTCTGTTCCGGTTCCTGGTAAGGTATCCTGTTGAATACCAATTAATTCGTTAGCATTTAAGGGATTCACAGACCAATTAAAGAATCCGGAATATGCCCCTTGAATCCAATTTGAAGTAGTATTTTAAAGCTGAATCCTTCAATAAGAACGTGTATCACAATTGGCTGATTGATGTAATTCGTTGCATCATTCTGGGTGGTCATTCCCATGGTAAATAGAAGTTGCGGAGTATCGCCGCATTCAAAACCAATCACACTGGGTTCAGGGTGTAGTGAATGTTCTGTGTGAAAGGATTGTAAGCAATTTGTGCCTGAATTGAGTTAGGATAGTTGCATAACAGGAAGAGGCCAATACATAATAAGCGTAGGAGCATAGCATTTCTTTATCTAGTGCTTTTCAATAAATCTGCCATAAATAGAAAAATCAAGTATGCATTCAACCTGCATGTTTTAGTATGCTATTTGGCAATAATTTAAACGTGTTAGGAATTGATATTGTGTAAAGTATTTTGAATCAATGAGATGGGATAGATGGTGTTTTTATTTAATCTTTATTTATTTCATAACCCGTCAAATGAAAATAATCGTACGAGAAAAAATTTTTGGCACAAAAATTAGGGGTATATTCCATGTCGAATGTCTCTTACAAATACTTCACTATGATAAATTCCGGAAAAATCAGATTCACAGAATCGTTAAAAGCATACCTGGTTCTGCTGGGAGGTCTGTATCTGTTTATGCTGCTGACCTCTTTCAACACCACCGATTTGAGACTGGAATATTCCATTATTCGGAAGGGAGAAAAAATTGGAAAGTTGTTGTTTACTCGCAGGGCATCAGGAACGGAAGAACATCTGCAAATGAGATCAGTCAAATTCAGTTTCTTAGGTCAAATAACAGCCCATGCCCGAGAAGATGCCACATTTCAAAATCAAATACTACTTCGTTCCTCCGTATTTCGTGAAATAAATGGACGAACAAAATCCGATAAAAAAACCGAACGTGTAGGCAATCAATATCGATTACTGGACGATGATGATGCAAAAACCCTGACTTCTGCTGGTATTCAATACAACATGTTGTTGTATATTTTCCGAACCACTGTATCGAAATTCGATTTATTCAGATAATTACCAACGTTTTCTTAAGGTTGAAAAATTAGCTCCGCATCATTATCGAATTGAAATGCCCAACGGAGATGTGAATGAATATCATTACAAAAATGGAATTTGTCAACGTGTAGAAGTGAATAGTTTTTATATCATTCTACCATTCAGCTGGCATCTCTGTAATTAAGACCTTGTAGTATCCTGCGAAGTGATCTTCACAAAAGGCTGTCTGATCGAGGCTTTCATGATAATTTGAAAAATATTTTGAAAATTAGTTTTTGACAAATACATTTGCATCAGCTCTTTAGAAATTTATTTATCCAGAAAGATGGAGGAATTGACCCTGAGAAATCTTGACAACCTGTCTCAAAAGATAAGGTGCCACATTCAACTGCAGAGATGCAGATAGATAAGTAAGTGAATAGCAAGCTGTTTAAAATAAAACTTGTTTGCCCGTTCCTTCCTGTGGTGCGGGCTTTTTTATGCCCGTTCCAATGGCATTCCCGATGTAGTTTTCTTTCTGTATACGTGAATTTCTGAAGCATCAGATTTGTTCACTTTTAAAATCACGTATATGCAAACAAACACAGAAATTCTTCATGCTATTCCATCGGATCCTTTAACCGGTGCAATTTCAGTTCCTATCTACCAAACGGCCACCTTTGTTCAATCGGCACCTGGTGTACATCAGGGATACGACTATGCCAGAACCAATAATCCAACCCGCCGAATCCTGGAAAGTCTGCTTCAAAAACTGGAGGAGNGGAGTGGGGCCTCAGCATTTTCCAGTGGCCTGGCTGCCATTGATGCCGTCTTAAAGCTGCTGAAACCCGGAGATGAAATTTTGGCCGTACAAGATATTTATGGCGGGGCTTATCGTCTTTTCACTCAACTCTACGCCAATTGGGGTATAAAAGTTCGCTTTGCAAATGGCTCAGATACGGATTCCTTGATCNGGGCCATTTCAAACAATACCCGGCTTATTTGGGTTGAAAGTCCTACCAACCCTACACTCAAATTATATGATATTCAAGCCATAGCCTTTGCCGCCAGGGAACACAACTGTCTACTTTGTGTCGACAATACTTTTGCAACTCCTTTGGCCCAAAAGCCGATCCTGCTCGGAGCAGACCTCGTGCTGCATAGTGCGACAAAATACCTGAGCGGACATAGTGATTTGATAGCAGGTGCAGTAATTTCAGCTTCACCAGAATTAGCCGAANAAATTCGATTTATTCAAAACGCTTCCGGGGCCATATTGGGGCCGTTTGATAGCTGGTTGGTTATTCGTGGAATTGAAACATTAGCGTTAAGGGTAAAACAACATGCTGAAAATGCGCTTCTGATTGCTCAATGGCTCAGTAAGCATCCTACAGTAGCTCAAGTAAATTATCCGGGGTTAAAGAATCATCCCGATTATGAAATTGGTCTCAAACAGNCAAAAATTTTTGGAGGTGTTTTGAGTTTTGATCTGAAGGATGATCGGGCCGAGCAGGCGATTGCATTCATCAAGGAACTGAAATTGTTCAAACTAGCTGAAAGTTTAGGTGGAGTTAAATCGCTGGTTTGTTTGCCGAGTGAAATGACCCATAAAACCATACCTGTTGAACGTCGACAGGAAATTGGCATTAGTCATAGTCTGATTCGACTTTCGGTAGGAATTGAAGATGCTCAGGATTTGATTGACGATCTGGATCGGGCATTCGAGAGTCTAAATAATAAAATTCATCACATTAAAATCAATCAATATGTATCAGCATAAAATAAAAATTGCATTGGTCGGACTAGGAAACGTTGGGNAAAGCCTTTTGAGTTGATTCGAGAGGATACGCAGTTTGAATTGGTCGGTATTGCCGTTCGACAAAACCGCTCTTCAGATATCCAACATGGTATTCCCATCTACAACANATTGGAGAACAGCTTTGGAGCAGCATCATCCAGAGGTTCTTATAGAATTAATTGACGAAACTGAGGCCGCAGAAGAAATTTTCCGCTCATGTCAAAATTTAGGTATCCATCTAATTTCAGCTAATAAAAAATTCATTTACAACAATTTAAAGGATATTATTAAAGTAAATAAAGAATCAAAATATAAAGTTCTTTATGAAGCGGCATGCTGTGGCAGCATACCGATTATCCGATGCCTGGAAGAGTATTATTCCGGAGAGTCGATTCGAAATCTGAGTGGGATCATTAATGGGTCGACTAACTTTATGTTAAATAGGGTAGATGAAACAGGGAGTGCTATTGAGTCAGTCATTGAGGAGGCTGTTCAGCTGGGATTTGCCGAATCTGATCCTAGTTTGGATACGGAGGCTTGGGATGCCTGGTATAAACTGAATATATTGTTGGCTCATCTGAGTGGACGGGTAGCAGAGGCTTCTGAAGTGTTACGTTGCGGTATTACTCGCTTATCAACCCATGATTTTGAATTTGCCAAAAGGCATCAATGGAAAATTAAATTGGTCGCTCATGTTGAAGAACTTTCTTCCGGAATCTGGGCCGCATCGGTAATCCCCAGATTTCTTCCTTCAGATCATATTTTAAGCAAAATTGAATCGGAATATAATGGCGTTGTCTTAAATACTCGTTTTGGGGATTCTCAGTTTNTTAAAGGACAAGGTGCTGGTGGATTTCCAACAGCCGGAGCGGTATATGCTGATTTGAAGGCTTTGTTGCGAGGTTATTCCTACCAGTATGCCGATGGCGATGACTTTAGTATTGGTGGTCAACTTAATCATTATTATATCTCCGGATTAAATTCAAATCAATTGTATGAATGTCTTCAAATAGAAGAATATCAATTAGATAGGAAGAATTATTCAATTATCGAGTTAACAAATTTTCAATTCAAGAAACTGCTGAATGCCTATTCGGATGTCTCAATAATTGGGTTGGATTTTGTAAATCCTAAAAAGTTGCCTGAAGCAGAAAGACTTGTTTGCGATATGGTCTAGATCAAACTGTGTTGAGAGAAATGAATAACTTTTATCCCATAATTAATATTATGTTAAGTAGATAAACAAAACCATCTGCTCATTTATGGCGAATAGCGACAATCTTCAAATTTATTTATATCTTGTTCTGTAAAACTACAACTATGCTTAAAAGATTCTTCTTTTCGTATTGGTCCTATTCGCGGCCTATTTGGGAACCTGTTTCTTTGGACCTAAATCTATGGATTGTTCGGTCAAACGAACTATTCCGTATGCTATGGATGCCGTTTATGAACAAATGGCGGATTTTAAAAATTGGCCAAACTGGTCTGTTTGGATGAAGCGCGATTCGCTTATGAAACTGACCTATGGTGAAAAACAANCTGGCGTAGGTGGTCACTACGATTGGNACATCTCGGACAAAAATTCAGGATCAGGCTCCATGGATATTCAGGAAATGACTCCGAACCAATCTATAAATATGTTACTCACATTTAAAGACTGGGATTCCAAATCCAATATTCTCATGACGTTCAACGCTCTTGATGCCACAAAAACGGAAGTGAATTGGGATATGAAAATGAAAAGGACCTTCNCGTTTATGATGCGGGGTATGATGCTTTTTATGGGAATGCCTGCTGCGATCCAAAAGGATTTTAATCAGTCATTTGATTATCTCGAAGCCTATCTGAAAACCGCTCCCCCTCCATCAAGCTCTTATACTGTGTCGCAGGGAAATTTCGAAGGTGGCTTGTTTTTAATGAGCAAACGTCGGGTTGTAAAATTTGCAGACATCGGANAATTTTTCAATACCGAAATGCCCAAAATTGGACAATTGGCTGCTAATTCAGCAGCCGGAATGCCCTGTGGTTTTTATTGGAAATGGGATGAAGAAAAACAAGAAACCGATATGGCAGCAGCAATTCCGATAAGTGCTAAAGTTGTAATTCCTGCCGAAACGCATGAGCAGATTTCAATTCCGCTGACGAAAGAATTTACAGTAGATTATTATGGGGCCTATGAAAAGACGATGAATGCCTACAAAGCGCTCGATCGTGCTTTGGCTTCCCAAAATATTGCGCATCCTGAAATGGTTATTGAAGAATACATTTCCGATCCCATGGTTGAANAAGATACCACCAAGTGGCTTACCCGAATTCATTTTTTGGTTAAGTAAGTTTACTTTTGCCAAACTTTTAATATCCTTAACCCTTAATAATTTTAAATGAAACGATTTCTTCTTGGTACGGGCTTAGTCTTAACAGCCTATTTTTCATCAGCACAAGTGCTATTTTTAGAGACCTTCGATAATATTTCGGGTCCAACAGTAGGTGGTGCTGGCACCTACAATTTTGCCCCAGGATTTTTACTCCGGAATGTGGACAATTTAACTCCTGATGCCCAAGTGGCCTATGTCAATGATGCCTGGGAACGCCGCGAAGATTTTGTGACTTCCAATACGATAGATTCCTGTGCTTTCTCAACATCCTGGTATTCACCAGTTGGTATTGCCAATGATTTCATGTGGACACCAGCCGTAACTTTACCTGCCAGTGGAACGGTAAATTTAACATGGAATGGTTTGGCTCCTGACGCCTTGTATCCCGATGGCTACGAAGTTCGAGTTATGGTTGCTCCTAATATTCCAACCGGAGGTGCCGGAATCATCGGAAATCAAATAACTAATTCTTCGGTAGTTTTCTCAACGGTAGCGGAAGCTTCGACCTGGACCAGTCATACGGTTTCTCTAAATGCATATTTAGGGCAAACTATTTATATAGGATTCAGGAATAATTCAAACAACATGTTCTTATTGATGATTGATGATATCAAGGTTGAGTCAATTATTTCTTTTGATGCATCTGTTACAGCCGGGTTAGCTTCAGAATACACCAGCATGCCGGTTTCGCAGGCTTTGATTCCATTGGGAGGAACCATAAATAACTTGGGTGCGTCTGCACTAACCAATGTAAGTCTCGTTGCTAATGTCTATAACTCGCTAAATGTTTTGGTACATACGGCCTCAGCACCTTTAGCTAGTTTGGCTGCCGGAGCTAATCAATCCTTTGTTTTACCTCCTTACACCNCCACTGTTTCAGATGTATATACTATACGATACAATCATGTCCAAACTGAAGTAGATCCAATTACCGCCAATGATGAATTTGTAGCAAGTGCTAACGTTCACCCTACTTTGTACTCCCGCGACGACGGAGTTATAGTCGGTGGATTAGGAATAGGTGCCGGTAACGGAGGTTACCTGGGCAATTCGTTCACGTTAACCGCTCCGGCGTATTTATACTCCATCGAAGCCGCATACACTANNGGTTATACCGGAGAGCCTCATGCTTGTGTGGTTTGGAATACAACCGGTGCAGGCGTTCCTAATTCAATTATCGCATCAACGGATACCTTGACCTATCCATCTACAGCACCTTTAACAGTTAGTTATCCTATTTATGGTGGTAACACCTTGCTACCCGCTGGAACTTATGTGGTTACAGCGATAGAATTTGATTCTACCATACAGGTAGCTCAGATGTCCTCTATTTACACACCCGGTAAAATGTGGGTGAATTGGCCTACTACGCCTTTAGGTGGATGGGGGAATGTAGAAGCCTTTGGTGCAGCTTTTGAAAGAACATCTGCGATTCGCCTGAATGTTGGATCTACTCTATTTCCTTTGGCTTCTCAATTAACATTACAAGGTAAATCGGAAGCCAACCAGAATGTGCTCAATTGGAACAGTAACGAAAATGCACAGGCACCCTATTCTTATTCATTGGAACATTCACAAAATATGTCTTCCTGGAGGGAAGTTTATTCCGTTCAATCAGCAGGATCANGGCAAAATGCCAACTTTCAATTCGTTCATAATCAACCGAATTCGGGTAAAAACTTTTATCGAATCCGGGCAACCTGATCCGGAAGGAAAAGTTNNTATTTCAGTAACACGTTGGCCTTGTTAAATGGAAAAGATGGTTTCCAATTTGATGTTTATCCTAATCCTGCAAAAGGACAAGCGACCATTTTGGCGACCCAATTCAAAGGAATTACTTTCCGTTTAATGGATATGACCGGTAAGGTGGTGTTGCAAAAGGAATTAGAAGAATCAGCTACCTCGATTTCGTTAAATACTTTGCCAGCTGGCATTTACCAAATGGCTTACTCCAACTCTATAGAAGTTTTGTTTCAAGATAAACTTGTGATAGAATAAGTTTGCCGATCTCAGTCCAAATACTTTGTCCAGACCGTTGCTGCAATTGCAACGGTCTTTTTTATCAGAATGAGCCCCTTGCAAAATTCATTTGGCAAATTCTTCATAGTGTTGCAACGGTCTCAGAATGTGAGAATCAATAAACAAAGGATAACATGATGAATTGTGTCGCAGACCAACTCACATGGAATGTGCTGTCAGGAGGTAAATGCCAGTCCTACCGCAGTTAAGGGTGTTTAGCGCGTTACGAAGACTTAATGCCAGATTAGCGAGGATAATATTCAAATTTAAAACAATAAGTTAGGAACGAAACTGGGCTATTAGGATATCATCACGTACAAAAAAGGAGACCTAAGACCTCCTTTTTAAATGATATTGTATCGAAATTGAAAGGTTAGATCACCTTCTCAACTTGCATGTAGTTTAACTCAACTGGAGTTGCACGTCCGAAAATCTTAACGACTACCTTCAGTTTNTTCTTGTCCTCATTGACTTCTTCAATGGTTCCGTTAAAATCATTGAATGGTCCATCTACAATCTTAACTGTCTCGCCCACGATATAAGGTTCAGACATAGAAATGCCATTATCAGCCATTTCATCCATTTTTCCGAACATTTTGTTGACCTCTGATTTGCGCAAGGCATCCGGGCGATCTTTTCCAAGAAAATGAATCACNCCGGTTACATTTTTAATAGCCTGAATCATGTCATCAGATAGGCGACCAGTTGTTGCTTCAAGTAAAATGTAACCAGGATAAAGCNNGATCTTCTCCCGCATGACTTTNTTACCAGACTGCACCTTGAATACCTTTTCGACAGGGCATAAAATTTGAGAGATGACATTCCCCCACCCTGAACGGCGAACTTCCACATCAAGATATTCCTTGATTTTACGCTCCTTGCCACTCAATACGCGCAACACGAACCATTTGGTCTCTACACTTTGGGCTGTTTCCATGACTTGGAATATTATTTAAAGAAACTATAGAAATTTTCGAAAACCAATTCCGAAGCCCCATCCATTACAAAAATCAACAAAGTCAATAACAAAATGCTGACTAAGGTAATGATGGTGCTTTGTTGCAATTCCGACCAGGTAGGCCAGGTTACTTTATGAATTAACTCGTCGTAGGCCTGTTCGAAATAATTAAAAATTTTGTTTGTCATCGTGTCAAATTTAGTGTAAATCCTCAGATTCTACTGAGAAAATTTCACGTATCAATTTAGCACGGGCACTAGGATTCGAACCCGCATCAAAGGTTTTGGAGACCCGTATGCTACCGTTGCACCATGCCCGTAAATCGAATTCTGCGCTTGTTCAAAATTCGGTTTTGAAAGAACTTATAAAAACAAAGTACTTAGGTTTTATAAGCTAAGTACTTTGTTATCAATGAATTAAGAGACTCAATTCCAGAGAAACTTAATACTTTTTTCTTATTTGATGATTTCAGTTACCTGACCAGCACCAACTGTACGTCCACCTTCACGGATAGAGAATTTCAACCCTTTNTCCATGGCGATAGGTCCAATTAATTTTACAGTCAAGCTTACATTATCACCAGGCATAACCATTTCAGTACCTGCTGGTAATTCAACTTCTCCGGTTACGTCTNNAGTACGGAAATAGAACTGAGGACGATATTTTTGGAAGAATGGNATGTGACGACCACCTTCTTCTTTGCTCAGAACGTATACTTCACATTTGAATTCAGTATGCGGGGTAATTGAACCTGGTTTACAGATTACCATTCCACGACGGATATCTTTCTTTTCAATACCGCGTAACAACAGACCTGCGTTATCCCCAGCTTCACCTTCGTCCAACAATTTACGGAACATTTCAACTCCCGTACAAGTAGATTTCAGAGGATCTTCATTGAAACCAACGATTTCAACGTTTTCACCAACTTTAATCCGTCCACGCTCAATACGACCTGTAGCCACTGTACCACGACCAGTGATTGAGAATACGTCTTCAACAGACATCAGGAAGTCCCGATCAACCGGACGAGGAGGCAATGGAATGTATGTATCTACCGCATCCATCAATTCTTTAACGGCACCTACCCATTTTTCATCACCGGCTAAAGCACCAGTAGCAGAACCTTTGATGATTGGGGTGTTGTCTCCATCAAATCCATATGAGCTTAACAAATCACGGATTTCAATTTCAACCAATTCTAATAATTCCGANTCATCAACTAAATCCACTTTATTCATAAATACCACCATACGAGGTACACCTACCTGGCGGGCTAACAGGATATGCTCACGAGTTTGTGGCATTGGACCATCCGTAGCAGCAACAACCAGAATCGCACCATCCATTTGGGCAGCACCTGTAATCATATTTTTTACGTAGTCGGCGTGACCTGGGCAATCCACGTGCGCATAGTGACGAGTTGCTGTTTGGTACTCTACGTGTGCAGTGTCGATCGTGATACCACGCTCTTTTTCTTCCGGAGCACCATCGATATCATCGTAGTTCTTCTTCTCAGCCAAACCTACACGTGACAATACGTCTGCGATCGTTGCAGTTAATGTAGTTTTACCATGGTCAACGTGTCCGATGGTACCAATGTTTACGTGAGGTTTCTCCCTCTTGAAGGTCTCTTTTGCCATCTTATTTGGTTTTAAATTGTTTTTATTGCATTTTTAAGGACTGCAAAAGTAATTTTTGATTTTGACATATAAAAATTTTTTTATTAAGAATTCGCTAGCTTTACTATACTTCCATTCGATCAATCTTCCTTATTCTTAAAATTTAATTCCCGACGAATACCTATGGCAACAAAAAGCAATCATCTATACCAGACCTCAATCGGCCAGAAAATTAGCAAAGAAAACAGTTAGCCCCCGAAAAAGCCCTAGAGGCTCCCGAATTTTTAACTGATGATTCGGTCGATCTGGAGAATTGGAATGCCTTACAGGCCATACAATTGAAGTCTGAACCTGAGTTGCCGTATCCACTCTGTCCTCAGGGTAAACAAAAAAGCGATCCGAAACGATTGTGCCCTTGGAGGCCCTATCGACAAAACCAATTACATTATTTCGCTACACGTTAAACTTTCAACCCAAAATTTAAAAGTAACCTGGAAAACGGTCTCGTAGAAAACTGGCTTTGTTCTCCCAACCCCAAATTAACACCAAGAATAAAGGACGTAATTGGCTTGAAATGCGGGGTGAAACATACAAATCTTAAAAAAGATGGCATGGCCTGGTTTACCGCTATTAAGAAGTATTATATGGCGATCGGTTTTCACAATTCTCAACCCGTTGGTAAAGGCATTTACTCCCATGGCTGTATTCGGGTTTCTTGTGAACATGCCCGAATAATCAACGAGAATTCATGGTCGAACAAAACAACCGTAACCATCGTTGCTTAACCAGTAAACTTTATCCTTCGGAAACAAACACCATCAATACTTCTCTATTCGGGCGAACTTTAAAAAATCGTTCTGAGACCGCTGTAAAATTCATTTAGTGAAAAAGTTCAACTCCAAACCAAATGACTAAGTCAATTATTCGTGATTGTTTTGCAACGGTCTCGTTCTAATCGGTTTGTTTAATGGAGGTCGCTTGGACGAGCCCAGCATGAACAATCCACCTCACGACTAAGTGACTGTAAATTAAGCGGTTGCCTCCCCTTCCCTAAAGAATGTAAAAACAGTGGTGCCATAATTTTTAACCCGTTCAGTTTGGGGATGCGTTGAATAATCATTCCGTGGAGTATGCTCCAATACAAATAAACCATTTGGGCGGAGCAGTTTATGCTGAAAAATAAGCTCAGGAAGTAAATCAATTTCTTTTAAAGCATACGGCGGACCTGCAAAAATAAAATCGAATTGATCNTCACATTGACGAAGGTATCTAAACACATCAGACTTCACGAGATGCAAATGGGTTATTCCCAGTTGTTCTGAAGTTTTNTGGATGAAGGCCGCCATTTTGCGATCTTGTTCCACGATAATCTGATGAACGCAGCCCCTGGAAGCTAATTCGTAACTGATACATCCGGTTCCGCCAAACAAATCCAACGTTGAACTTTCTTCAAAATCAAACGTATTCTGCAGAATGTTGAACAAACCCTCCTTAGCTATATCCGTTGTCGGTCTGGTGTGGGGCATTTGAGCAGGCGGTGCGATCCTTCTGCCTCCGTATTGACCTCCTATAATTCGCATGATACCAAAGCAAATAAATTAAAAAATAATAGCTGGGATGCTGAAAGAGTTCTTCAGGATATTGTAAGGATTTAATTCGACTCATAGGTCGTGTTCGGGGATAGTATGATCGCAGCAATTCGATGACAGAATCGGTAGAGGAGACTTCGCCATGAATCTGTATCCCGACTGAATCGGCTTGTGCTTGCATGTTGAAGATAACCTGAGCCACTGAAAATAACACATCCTCGGCCTGCTGATAAGGATGCGATTGATGCAAACTGAAACTGGAATCCTCATTCAGCACAGTGAGGTAAAATGTTCTTCCTTTACCGCGATAAACAGGTTAACAGGACAATCTCGATTGCAGTATTCCGGATAAATTTTTAATAAGGGTAAGGTAGAATCAACCAATATCGATCCTGAATGCGTTGTTGTAAAATTCAACCGTTTTTTTCTTCAGAGAATAAAACAACTGGCAGTCAGCGGATGCATTTTGTTGATAAACAGCTTCTTCAGGCCATTGTTCAAACAACGTAGCGAAAAATCGGGTCCAAGTTTTGCTGTGTTTCGATGGCATCAAACTGACCTTTGCGAATCAATAGCCAAACGAACAGACAAGGCTTTTTTATAAAAAGATCAAACAGCATTTCATCAAAATCACTTTTTCCCAACACCTGATTTTGCAAATCAAAATGTTTGACGAGATATATAGCTGTTCGCTCAGGATTCGAAAACATAGGATATATAACTTCTGCCAAAAAGTATTGAACAAATGATTTCACGCTCCGTATGTAGGATTGAAGATTTTTCTTCGATAATATAAGTAGGATGCAGAGCCATGTTTATTTTTTATCAAAAAAGAAATTTAGCCGCAATAATCAATAAGAGGATGGCGAAGATTCGTTTAATCTGGAGGCTGGGAATCGTAACAGCTACCTGACCTCCCAGGAATCCTCCCAATACAAAGCCGATACCCAGAATTACAGCCAGTTTCCATCCCACCATACCTTTCTGAAAATAACTGTAAGCAGCGGCCAAACTTACAGGCATCGCTAACATAGCCAGTGTGGTTCCCTGAGCGGTATGTTGAGTTAACCCAAANATGAGTACCAAAGCTGGAACAATAACTATTCCGCCACCGATGCCGACTAAACTACTTAATATCCCTGCCAGAAAGCCAAGTAAAAGGAGTCCTAAAATTGAGGTTAAGGTCATTCTTTTCGAGTTAAATCCAACAACAAAGAAACAGAATATCCGTTTCATATTAATTGTGAATTACTTTTTTCCAATTGTTGGTTAATTGACCGATAAAATTATCTTTGTGAACTTATAATTTAAAACCCAAAATATAAAAACCGATTTATGGCAGACGTTAAAGCGAATGTGTCGAACACATCTTCAGCAAAAAGGCTCGAACACCATGTTGATGAACCTGATTATTGTGGTCATTTGTATCGCAGTGGCTCACGTGATTTTTTACACCGTGTTCAAGAGTACAAATAACTTTTCGGACGGTGTAGCAAGGCATCAACCCAAANATCTGATGGGAACAATGTATTTGGGAGGATGGGTAGTGCCTATTCTGATGTCTACTTTCCTTGTGATGTTGTCGTTTCTTGTAGAACGTGCTTTAACAATTTTCAAAGCCCGTGGTAAAGTTTCCAATGCCGAATTCATTAAANAAGTACAGTATCACCTGGCATCTAAAAATGTGGATGCTGCTATTTCTGAATGCGATAAACAAGCAGGTAGCGTTGGAAACGTGATGAAAGCCGGTTTGAAAAAGTACAAAGAAATGATTTCAAATTCTGAATTCGATACCGATCAGAAAATTGAACAAATCAAANAAGAAGTAGAAGAAACTACCGCACTTGAATTACCAATGCTTGAGAAGAACCTGGTATNNTTTGTTACAATTACCTCAGCGGCAACCCTTTTGGGTCTGTTCGGAACGGTAATGGGTATGATTCGAGCTTTCGCAGCGATGGCANATGCCGGAGCACCGGATGCGAACGCTCTGGCTGCTGGTATCTCTGAAGCCCTTGTAAATACAGCATTGGGTATCGGTACATCCTTCCTGGCGATGTTAGCTTATAACTTCTTTACTACAATTATCGATAATGTAACTTTTGGTATTGATGAAAGTGGTTTCACCTTAGAACAAAGCTTCAAAGCCAATTACAAATAAGATTATTTTTGACACCCAGGTAAGTTGTATAACGGTTAAAAATAATTACAATGTCAAAACATAAACTGCCCAGANAANGTACCCACATCGACATGACGGCGATGTGTGACGTAGCCTTCCTGCTACTTACGTTTTTCATGTTGGCTACTAAATTCAAACCCGATGAGCCGGTGGTTGTGCGTACCNCCTCTTCGATTTCTGACATTATCATGCCCGAGAATTCCATTCTTCTGACCGTTGACAATCAGNGGAAGGTTTATTTCGATTATGATAATAAGAAGGCAAAACGCATGTTGATTGACAAAATCAATTCCGAANAAGGGCTGAATCTGACGGATGAAGAGAAACAATCTTTCGTCAACGGTGCGTCTTTCGGATTGCCATTCAATCAAATGAAAGCCTATCTGGCTATTCCTCCGATGGAACAGAAAACGTATCCGTTTACCGGTATTCCGGTTGATACAACCTACGTTGCAGAAACCAACGAATTAGGTTATTGGGTACAGGCCGCGCGTTTTGCCGGACAAGAAGAAGGTCACCCACCCCGTATTTGTATTAAATGCGACGGGTCAACGGTGTATCCAAAAGTGAAGGACGTCATTAAAACTTTGACTAAAAACAATATCGATCGATTCAATTTGCTGACTTCACTCGAAGCTGTTCCAGCGGGTACTGCAGCCTATGAAGAAAAGAATAAAACAAATTAATTACGCTTAAAGTTAGCAATCAATGGCTGAAATACAAGAGCAGTCCGGGGGAAGAAAAAGGCCCGGGCGTCAAAAAGGGAAGAAACTTTCCACCCGAATCGATCTGACCCCAATGGTGNATCTCGGTTTTTTGTTGATTACCTTCTTCATCTTTACCACCACCATGAGCAAACCGAAAACGATGGAAATCAATATGCCGGTGGATAAGGATAACCTGAAAGATGACGAANAANATAAGGTGAAAGATTATACTGCAATGACTGTTTTACTCAGTAAAGAACATCGTGTTTATTACTATACCGGTTTAGCGGACGATCCGATGAAACCACCTAAATTGGAAGTAACTTATTTTCAATCTAAAAATGGAATCCGAGATGCTATTATCGCGCTCAAAAAGCGGGTGTATGAAGAACGCAACAGTGGAACTCCGGGAAGAAACCCTAAAGACGAACCTGTTATTCTGATCAAACCGGATACAACCAGCACCTATGATGATATGGTTAATATTCTGGATGAAATGCAGATTAATGGTATCAATACTTATGCCATGGTCGATATTACGGATGTGNATCGAGGCTTTATTAAAGCCACCGAAGATGCCAATGCCGGCGTGACACAATAATTTATGGAAAATTCAGTAAATTACATCTAGAACTCAAAATCAAAACATGGAAGCCAAGGATATATTAAAGTCGGATGTTTTGGACATCATCTTTGAGGGCCGAAATAAGNTGTATGGTGCTTATGAGTTGCGTAAGAATTATAAAATCGTCNTGCGTAACGCAATAATTGGCGTTGTAGTTTTTGCTTCGGTTTTAGCCGCTATTCCTGTCATAGCAAGCTTGATGAACAAAACACCTAAANAAGTAAAACCTAAGGTTAAAGTCACGGAGTTGATTACCCCTCCTCCTGTTGATAAGAAAAACCACCACCACCACCACCACCACCTCCTCCTCCTCCGGTGAAGCCACAGGTGAAATTTACTCCTCCGGCGATCAAGAAGGCCGAAGAAGTAAAGGAAGAAGAAAACCACCACCAAAGAAGGAATTAGAAAAGCTACGGCCAGTACGGTGACTGTGGCTGGTGACGAGAATGCCAAACTGGATGCTCCGGTAGTTCCAGATAAAGGCCCTGCGGTTGTAGAGCCACCTAAACCTGAACCACCTAAAAATGAAATCTTTGAATTCGTTGAACAGATGCCTGAATTCCCGGGTGGAGACGATGCCCTCGCTGCCTATTTGAGTAAAAATATCAAATATCCCAAGCAGGCCAACGAACAAGGCATTTCTGGTCGCGTAGTCATTAATTTTGTGGTGAATGAAGACGGCAATATTACCGATGTGAAAGTAGCCAGAGGAATTGGTTATGGATGTGACGAAGAGGCCATGCGGGTTGTTCGCTCTATGCCAAATTGGAGAGCAGGTAAACAAAATGGAAAGGCAGTACGTGTCGCTTATAGTTTACCAATTACCTTCGAATTAGAAGAGTAGTCTGCTAAGTCTGAAAATACCAAGTCGCCTTCCACAAGGCGACTTTTTTTCTTTAAGCTCATAAATCTCCAGTAAATTTGAGGCATGCCTAACCCGAATTTAGATCCGGATTCTCCGCACAAAAGCAGTGAAAAGGAATTTGAAAACAGTATCCGTCCGGGGAGTATGGATGAATTTTCAGGTCAACATGATTTGATTACCAACCTTAAAATTTTTATACAGGCAGCTAACCAGCGCGGTGAGGCATTGNATCATGTCCTTNTCCATGGTCCTCCAGGTTTGGGTAAAACTACGTTGTCCCGTATCGTTGCAAGTGAACTGGGTGTGCAAATTCGGGAAACCAGTGGACCAGTGATAGAGAAACCCGCCGATCTGGCTGGTTTACTTACCAGCCTGGAGCCAAGAGATGTCCTATTTATTGATGAAATTCACCGTTTGAGCACGGTCGTTGAGGAGTATCTGTATGCTGCGATGGAGGATTATAAAATTGATATAATGATTGATTCGGGTCCGAATGCCCGCTCCATACAACTGGCCATCCATCCATTTACCTTAGTTGGAGCAACAACCCGTTCCGGTTTACTCACTGCTCCCCTACTCTCCCGTTTTGGAATCAAATCCCGATTGGAGTATTATCCGGTTGAAACTTTGCAGAAAATTGTTTTACGCAGTGCTGCTTTGTTAAACGTTAAAATCACTTCAGACGCGTGTCGTGAAATAGCAGGAAGAAGCCGGGGGACTCCTCGTATAGCGAATGGACTCTTACGCAGGATGCGCGACTTTGCTCAAATTCTGGGCAATGGCGTCATAGACCTTGGAATCGCTGAACATGGCTTGAAGGCACTGAAGGTGGATGCGCATGGTTTAGACGAAATGGACAATAAAATTTTACTGACTTTAATTGAAAAGTTTAAAGGAGGGCCAGTTGGAATCCATAATATTGCGACAGTTGTAGGAGAAGAAAGCGGCACGATAGAGGAGNTGTATGAACCTTTTCTGATTCAGGAGGGTTACCTCATTCGAACACCTCGCGGACGAGAAGCAACTGAAAAGGCCTACAAACATCTTAACCTGCCCTGGATGAATAAAGGACAACTGGGTACGTTATTTTAATTTGTTTATTCAGGCAAAGTTTGATGAGGAACAGGGCTATCGCTGAATTTGAAGTTTGCGGGATTGGCTGCCTATTCGTACAATGTACAGTCCGTTCGGAACCCGATCGAGTGACAATCTGCATCCATCTTCGGCAAGAACCTTCTTCAAAATTCGACCGCTAACATCCAAGAGAGCTATTTCTTCCCGGCCTTGAATTCCTTTCAGGATGATATAGTTTTCAGCCGGATTAGGATAAAGCACAATACCTTCAGTTGTCAAGGTTTGCACAGAGGCCGGGTAATTATTATTCCAGGCGGCATACGTCGGATTAAGTTGTGTAAACGAACCAGTACCATTGGGAAGTCTGCCGTGGGTTAAGTTGCTGGTCTGAGCTCCATAAGTGATACTATCCAGAATTGTTCCGTTTTGATAGGTCAGAAACAATTTTCCGGAATCTTTACTCAGGTTGAAGTTGGTGTGATAGAGCATTTCCAAACTATCGTCATCTGCCCAAACTACAAAATATCCATCCGGAGCAATAGCTGAATTTGCGGGAAACTTCCATTTCAGTAAATTTGATGCATCATCAGAGAGATAAACATTTTCAAGATTTAATACCGCCGTACTGGTGTTGTATAGTTCAATCCAATCTTCGGAATCATTGTATTCATCATCCACGAATCCACTATTATCGGTCATGAATTCGTTCAGTACGAGTTGACTGATTGCGGGTTCGGAGAATGACGCCCTTAAGGTTAAAAATTCATGTTCCGCTCTGGCAGGATAAAAGGTCCCCGCATCATTATTCTCCGAATAGAAATAATACTCCATCGTTGGAGTATTCATGGTTATTGTTAGTCCATAAACACCATCTGAAGCTGCGCCATCATTGTGATTTCCATCATCATACATAGATACTCTGGTAAATTTTAGTCGTGTATCGTTTCGATAGCAGAACCATGCTTCGTTGGATGAAGCGGCAGTTAACTGTACAGTAAAGGAAGAATTATAGGATGGTGATGCCGGATTGAAGCTATTTGTCACTATGGTTGGTGCGGTTGCTGAAAATTCTGTGACCCCATTCAGATGAGTTAATCGATTATCCATTAAGGTTTGGATTCCGGGGATAGTGTAACTGCCAAACGTTGTATTTGTGGTAAGTGCTGACTGAAATTGTGAATAGTTAAACAACATATTGGCATCAGCTTGAATGGCAGTATCAATTTGTTGCTGGTACTGTTGAGCCATAACAAGATAATTTGAATTTAAGATAAACTCATTCAGAATTGTTTTAGCATGTGCTACAAATCTTTTTNNGTAGGAGGCATTGTTACAAATGATGTTAATTAGTGGCCAGTTTGGATCGTTGTTACGATCGAAAGGATTGTATTGTTGCATCCCGGTTACCGTTAAATTTCCCATTCCGGTGTTTCCCAAACCTGCAAAGGGAAAAGCCCCAAAACTCATATTAAGGTCCCAGATAATTGGGTTAAAATGCCCTGTCCGATCCCTATAGGAATAATGATTTTGAGCGAAAACTCCGCTGTAGCTATCCAGATTCACGAAAACATTGTTGAAAGCCAACATCCAAATCAGGCGATCTATATCTATAAATTGTTCGATAGTTTGTGGTGCATTTGTAGCCGCATTGCACAGTTGAATCAAATCGTTCCATCCGGCATCCGACTTTAATTCATACAAATTTTCATACAGCGAACTATCCGTACCGAGGTACTTGAAATTACTTTTGGTTGTGGGGCCCGGATTGGAAACCGGATTGCATTTAAAAACTGAACCGTTGCTGGAATAAAAATGATCTCCGCAAAATTTCTTATTGATGTTTTCAGCAGAAGTATATAGTCCGATATAATTTCCATTGATATAAACTTGTGCAAAGGAAGCCTGCGGACAANNGTGCATATAATTTTTNAGGATNCGATAGGCTAACAATTCTCTGATTTGTGAAGGATCTCCATACCCATTGCTCAGCTTAATGGTGGTGTACCCTTGATAACCTTGATCAATAAATTCATCCAATGCAATATTTAATGGATTCTTGGCTCGGGTAGAATCGTATGAACTATTTCCNTTGTATTTGACTCCTACACTATCCCGCTGCACACCATCAATTTTAACCCAATCGGCCATTAAGTAGGTTTCGGAACCTGCCATAGCTGTATCCATACGGTAATCCCAATCCGTTTGAGCAAATTGTAATTCTATCTTATGAATTGAATTAATATCATACAAATGAACCTGGGCATTCAGGTTCATTTGTAAAAAAATCAGAAACATAAAACAATAGTGACGTTCGGTCATTTTCTTTCTCATTGATGCAACCATTTAAAAGTAGTTGAATGTTCACTAGATTTTAAATGAATCAGATAGAGTCCTTGTGTTAAATATTCAAGATTGACAGTACTTCTTTTCGATGTCATGTGCTCTGAATAAACTACTTGTCCGCCGATCGTTTGAACCGTTAAGTCAAATTCCTGCTCGGGAGATTGAATCGTTAAGGGGCCGTTCGAAGGATTGGGTGCGATAAACCAAGAAACTTTTTCCTGTAAGTTTGTTGATAAGGGGATGCAGACTGAACAACTGGAGAAGCACCAGGAGTTGAGAACTTTGTCGGCAGTTAAATTTTCAAGTCGGTTCCCATTGATTGAACATGAAAAGGGCACGGATTCAGAATCGGCTGTTTGATTGCCATTAAAGAATTTGTACTCAATGGAACCGGTATTCACGTAATGGATCGATTCAAAAACATGATTCGAGAAACTATACATTCTGTCCGTTGCAGCATTCCATCCCTGATAATTTGTAGCAACATGAATGCCATTTGCGGATTCGGTGTACGATTGCATATCTACCTTGTAGCGAATTAGTGTTTTNCCGGCTGGTGCATTGGAAGAAAATAATATAGCACCTATATCCAGTGTATCATCACTCAAGGAATCAACATATATCCATCGATTATCACTGAAATTGTAGTTTGCCCGGGATTCCTCAGGAACAACTTCTACTTCATAACTTTGATCGCCATTGATAAACTTGTATTCGTATTTGGCAAAGGCAGGAAGGTCCGCCACCAGACTGTAAATATTTNNGTGTCTAAAGTCTCTTTGTAGTAATGAAGTATTGGGTGTCCAATCAGGCCCCTGCCCTATGGCACTTTGAAAATCACCCATGATATGAATCCCGTTTGGTGACAAAACCTGGCCGGTCATATTCACAGAGAATTTGACCTTTTTGCATTCGCGGTTATGCTCAGGCATATTAGTGCCATGAAAAAGAAATGTACTTAAATTTCATTGTGCTTATTTTCTTAAGATAATTGTTTTGTTTGCTTTGTACTGGTCAGATTGTACACTCAAATAGTATACACCATTCGACATGGTGCTTAAATCAATAAAGGTGCTATTCATTTGAGAAAATATTACTTTACCAGACTGATCTGACACCTGTACAGCAAATTCTTTCCCAAATACCTGAGTATTTTTTAAATTAATATAACCATCCGTTGGATTTGGATAAGCAGTAATCGCATCGGATAAATCAATTTCATTCAAACCAGCAGCACTTTGGGTGTATTTGAAGCCTTTCGAGTATTGATACACACAGCCATTGTTATCGGTAATTCGAACTAAATAAATTCCACTGTTGGTAGGCGTATAGGTTTGCGAAGTGGCACCGGCGATTTGTTGTCCATTCAAATACCATTGGTAGGAAGTTGCCGAACTTGAACTTAAGGATGATCCATTTAAAGTAATCGTCGGAATGGCAGGTGCCGGATTATCAATATAACATTTGGAATATTTCTGTGATTGGGCAATGGAACCCGAAAAAGTTTTAGTCCACAATTGGGTACCTGCACTATTTATTTCATAAATTTTACCTGAAGTTGCAATACAGATTAGTTGGTTCCCATTGGGTAATTGATACGTAGAACCCATATTGCTGCTGTATCCGTTACAAGCGTGCCGATCAGAGTATGTACTGGGTAAATAAGCCTGTCCTGTTGTTAACGTATAATTGTATCCCGAAATTGGTGTCACAATCTGGTCAGCTGCTGATTGATTATTAGANTACCCCTTGTTGTTGAACCCAGCGAGACGACCGGCATTTGGGCATCCTTCTCTGATCCAATGGGCATCATGCGTAACGTTCAAAATTTGAGTACCTGTGGCACCATAGGCAGCAGGATTTCCCCAACGATAAAGTATATCGCCTCCTTTGCCCGAATTACCTCCACTGTGCGATGCTGCTTCGGCCGTTGTGGTACTGTGGTCGATGATATACCACTCGTTGTGGTTGTGCGAACTAAAAGCAATTTGATCTAAAATGGGATTGTAATCGATACCATTCATGTGCTGCCAGTCGCTGGCTTGTTTGTAGTTAATATTCATCAGTTGCGGATTGTCCACAATTGAAGAAACATAATTCGCTTTTGAAGCATCAACAGATTGACATAAGTGATCCCAAGTATGCCATTCCCACACCACAGTTCCGGTTGTGAGGCCCGTGGGTTGAATCTCTACAATTTTATCAGGCCACATTTGTATAGAATTTTGTCCGCCAGCAGCGCTCACTTCAGCGGCCGTTTTACGTTCGTAGGCAATTACTAAAACATTTCCGTTAGGCATCGGACAAATATCATGGTGGGTAATATAATCGGTGCCGGCATAGATATAATCCCAAACCAGGGTACCGTTATAATCATATTTTTGAATTTTTCCACAGATTGGACCACCGGGTATACCACTTGGATTTGTTCCACCTTTAGCGGCTCTAACTATGGTTCCACCAGGAATCATGTGTGTGGAATATCCGGTTTGTGCACTTAGTCCGGTCCAGGAATGATAGGTTGTTTGGTTGGTATCCATTAGGTAAGCAGCCGTACTATTTTGCGTGCTGTATAATGTATATCCATCATATTGTTGTGCAATAGCAGAGCTGCATCCTAAAAAAGAATAATAAAAGATAATACCAGTTTCTCATGAAGTTTAAATTTATTCAAATATAGTCTGGTATTTGGTCGGGAAGTTATAAAGTGCGGTAAAAAACTATTCGGGTAGGCCAAAGAATTATTGTGCATTCACAACGTTACATACTAAAACCGTTAGTCTATTGCTGATGATATACTCAGGAAATTCTATGGTAAGCATTCAAGCCCATGTGGCGAAATAATCCAGGATTCAGGAATCCTCAACAGTCATCGGAGGGGCTAAAAGCAGGCATACAATATTTCGTTTGCAATAGAACAAGCTACAGTATCCTGCTTACATCTTGATCTGAAAAAATCACTCCCGGTTTCTTCATTGTCATCCGAGTTTATCAACCTCATCGACAAACTTTGAATACATCTTCTTCGTAACTTTTTCCGATTGGGATTTCGATGGATTTCCCTTCGTTGTAGATGAAGATATGTTTATTCCGGATGGCATTTATTTTACTGGTTGGAATGATATAGGACCGGTGCACCCGTACAAATTCAGTAGCCGGTAAACGATCATTGAGGGTTTTAAGGGTCATCCTGGCTACCACCGGTCGCCGATCTTGCAGATGAAATTTAACATAGTCATTTAATCCTTCTACATAAATAATATCTGAATAATTTATTTTTATTAAACTATAATCGGCCCGGATGTAAATGAAATTCTGTTTGGGGTTTCAGTTTGTTTCGAATACAAAAAGAATTCGTTGGCTTTCAGAACGGCCTGATTAAACCGTTCAAACGTAAACGGCTTCACCAGATAGTCAATCGCATTCAGGTTAAACCCTTCCACAGCATATTCACTAAAGGCTGTAGTAAAAATAACCATCAGGTCTTTTTCCAGATTTTTGTAGAAATCAATTCCGGAAATGGAAGGCATGTGAATATCCAGAAAGATCGGATCGACCGGAAAATTATTGATATATTTTAAGGCATCATTGGGTTTAGAAAATGTCTTCTAAACTAACCAGTCCGCTTTCGGTACAAAAAGATTCAATCACTTTGAGTGCCAGCGGTTCGTCGTCAATGGCAATAGCTTTGATCATAACAATTCAATTTTAAGGGTGACAGAAAAAGTATGTTGTTTGTTTTCAATTTTTAGTTCGTGTTTATCTGGATAGGCCAGTCTGAGTTGATTTTTACCATTCTCGATACCATAACCACTTTTCGATTCTTCATCCTGAATATGGTCAACTTTAAGGTTAAACACATTTAAATATAAATTATTGTCGGTAATACTGATTTGAATATCAATTTGTGAAGTTTCTTCCGGATTGACTCCATGTTTAAAGGCATTTTCAATAAAGGGAATCAAAATTAACGGAGCAATTACTTTGTTCTTTATTTCGCCATTTACCATATAATTGATATTGGCCGTGTTACCGAGGCGAATTTTCTGCAATTCAATATAACTGTTGATGTAATTAATTTCTTTNTCGAGTGACCCGTACTTCTGTGAGGTATCACTAAACAAATACCGCATCAAACCCGATAGTCGAACAATGGCTTCAGGTGTTTTGTTGGAACGGTCGATAGCAAGCGCATAAATACTATTCAGGGTATTGAACAGGAAGTGGGGATTAATCTGGGCTTTGAGGTAAGACAACTCAGANCTGATTTTTTCTATTTGAAGTTGTTGTCTTTTATAATTAATGGAAAGCGTCATTGAACCAAAAAGACCGCAAAAATAANNAATCAGCAAATGACGAATCTCAAATAAGTATAATTTAATCTTATCCGATTGTGTCATTTCGGCGGCGCCATGATGTGAAGAGGAATGTCCATGATAAGCAGATTCCGTTGGAATGAGCAATGATGGAATGATGGCTACCAAAATAAAGCAGACTAACGCGATTAGAAGGTAAACGGTATACTTCCGGTTGTAAAACAATGGAATAAAAAAGTAAAAATTGGCATAGAAGAACAATACCAGCATCACATTCGTCACCAGCCCCTTAAGGGCAAATGGATTATCCATTAACGAATTGGATTCTCCGGGATGGGGCGCGATATATATTGGAGCCAGGAGGAATAGGCTGCAAATCAAAATGTGAACGAAAAGAGTGATGAGGCGTTTCATAATTCTGAGTTAAAACTACTACCTCAAAAAGGCAATTCCTAATTTTTGGGATTTGACCAAACATTACCGAGATTAATCTTGTCAGGCGTAGCATTAACCGATATATTTAACCGGTTGACGGTTTTCTTCTTTAATGCTTGCGATAAATATTTGAATTCTTTATGTTAAACTTTGATACCTCGATACCTTGTTCATATGTAAACGGCATCATCGCCCAACTAGTCAGTACGCCCCCTCCTGCCGAAATCCTGAAACTAGCTTTATAGTTTCTCTGAGAGAATCTCTTTTCAAACATTAAAATAGTCTTGTTCGATACATTCCCCTTAATTTTATCGTTATTGCATTCTGTTTTGAAGTATGCCTTTATTTTTTTGGATTCATCGCGGGAACCCTTTTGTCGCAGCGGGTTCTGGCACAGTTTGATTTCAGAAATAATTTGGTGATAAAAAAGTGGCAGTTTCCGGATCATCTCTTCAGTTCGATACACTTAGCTTGGTAGCCGGTAGTTTTCGCATTCTAGAAACAGATACTTTTCACTATGAATTGCATGAATACCGGGCTGAATTAATCTGGAAGGTGATTCCAGCCATCGATTCAATACAGATTTCTTACCGTCGGCTGCCTTACAACTTCGGTCATCGGTATTTCAATAAAGATCTCAACCGATTGGATAGTCAGATCGTAATTGCGCCCTATTATTATGATGCAGTGGATGCGGCCAAACAAAACCAAAGTCCGATAGATTTCGGAAATGTGGATTATTCCGGAACGTTTGCCCGGGCCATTTCCTTTGGCAATAACCAGGATTTGGTTTTGAATTCACATNTTAACCTACAACTGGAAGGTGATCTAGGGGATTCCATTCGATTATCGGGTGCCATAACTGATAATACCATTCCTTTTCAACCGGAAGGAAATACACAACAAATACAGGAGTTTGACCGGGTGTTTCTTCAACTGCGCAGAAAACAGACTGTCCTCACGGTTGGTGACCATGATGTTCGCCGGCCGGAATCCTATTTCATGAATTTTTACAAACGGGTTCAAGGTGCCATGGTGAGTGGTCAACTTATTCAAAACGCTACTTTGCGACTTCATTCTACCTTGAGTACCTCTCTGGCCAAAGGAAAATTTGTTCGGAATACGCTTACAGCTATTGAAGGAAATCAGGGGCCTTACAAATTAACCGGACCAAACGGGGAGNAATTTTTTATTGTTCTGGCCGGCACAGAGCGTGTTTACATCGATGGGATTCAGATGAAACGTGGAGAAGATCAGGATTATATCATCGATTACAATACAGCTGAAATCACTTTTATGCCAAGGCGAATCATAACAAAGGATTTACGGTTAGTGGTTGAATTTGAATTTTCCGATCGAAATTATTTGAATTCCCGANTCTATACTTCTCATCATCTGCAACTTGGANAAAAATTGACCTGGGATGTTAATGTGTATTCGAATCAGGATGCANAAAACCAAAGCATTCAACAGTCTCTGGATTCCAGTCAAAAGCGCTTTNTAGCTTCCATTGGCGACAGCATCCAAAATGCACAATATCCCAGCGCTCGTTTTCAGGATACGTTCAGTAACAACCTCATTCTTTACCGAAAAACCGATACCCTTGTGAACGGAATCCTCTATTCGGAAGTTTATGTTNTTTCACAAAATCCGGACAGTGCAAAATGGTTACTGGCGTTTTCATTTGTCGGGAGCGGACAGGGAAATTACACGCAAAGTATCAGCAGTGCCAATGGCCGGGTCTATGCCTGGAAAGCACCTTTAAATGGAATTAAACAAGGCGACTATGAACCGGTACAGGTTTTAGTGACTCCTAAAAAACAACAGATGCTGACATCTATCCTGAATTTTCAAGCTGATAGCACGAAATTGTTACGGGTTGAAACAGCCCTGAGTCAGTACGACCCGAATTTATTTTCACCCATTTCCAATTCCGACCATACCGGATNNTCTGCAAGCCGATTGACCTATCAGGAGACCAGAATCCTGAACAAACAACGGCATTGGATACTAGAAGACAAAATCAATTATGAATATGTGAATCAGAAATTCAGGGCTCTGGAGCGTTTTCGTCCGGTTGAGTTTGCGCGGGACTGGAATAGCGGCCTTTCCGTGCAGCCCGCTAACGAACATGTGGCTTCGGCCGGTTTCGTATTTAAAAATAAATCTACCTTCCTTGCGGATCTTTCGGCTTCCATGTTCATTCGGGAGGGCGATTTTCGGGGCTTGCTGCAAATGGTTTCACTTTCGGGGAATCATGGACGATTCCGGTACCTTTTAAAGAACAGTTATAGTTCGCATCGATCCAGAGAAACCAAAGGGTATTTTGTACGTCCGACACTTGAGTTGGAACAATCCATCCGGCAAAAATCCATGGNNATAACCGGCCTTCGGTTTTTCCTCGAACACAATCCTTTGCGCTCGGCCACGGCAGATACGCTGCTCGCCAATTCTTTTTCGTTTGATGCCACTTCGTTGTATTTGAAAAACGAAAATTCCGGGAAAAGACAAATTTCTGCCGAATACACGCTTCGCCGGGATAGGGCCAGGAAAAGTGAAAGTTTAAAAGAAAGCACACTGGGGCATACTGTTACCCTTAACGGTTATTGGCGCTTTCTTGAATCGCAGGAATTCCGATTGACTTCTGCTTACCGAAAATTAATTATCCGGGATACTCTGATTACTAATTTGGAGCCTGATGAAAGTTTATTAGGCCGTTTTGAATATCAAGGCAGTATTTATAAAGGACTTGTCTCAGCCACAATTCTTNTTGAGATGGGATCCGGACAAGAAACAAAACGTGAATTTACCTATATTGAAGTACCCGCCGGACAAGGGGTGTATGTGTGGAGAGATTACAATGGGGACAATCTGAAACAACTGAACGAATTTGAAATTGCCTTGTTTCAGGATGAAAAACGCTACATTAAGGTTTTCACACCTACCAATCAGTACGTCAAAGCCAAATACTCTATCTATAATCAGAGTATCAGTATTCAGCCCGGTCAACTTGTCCGGCATCTTGCCCAAAAATATTNNTACCGCAAACTTTTAAACGCAATTTATTTTCAGAGTTCCTGGCAACTCAATAATCGGTTTATAGGCCGACAAGGAATAGCCCAGTATAATCCGTTTTTGCGGGTTCTGGAAGATAGCTTTCTGCTAAACAATTCTTCGAATCTGGTGAATTCCCTGCTTATAAACCGGTTTAGTGCGGTATGGGGGCTGNATTATATTTATACGATACAAGGAGGANAAACCTTATTGAATTATGGGATTGATGCCCGGCAATATACCGAACAGTTAGGACGCCTGCGATTTTATCCGCATCGCACCGTTACCCTGACCGCGCAGGGCAAATGGGCTGAACGGGTATTCAGGACTCAATTTCTGGAATCGAGAAATTTTATCATTTCAATGCGGGCCGTAGAACCTGGCATTTCCATTTTATTGCTCAAANATCAACTACGAACCGGAGTTCAATATAAGTATGAAAATCGTTCCAATGCCGTGCAGTATGGAGGAGAACGGGCTTTCATCAGTAGTTTTAGTGCAGACTTTCGCTATAATATTATCAGCTCCGGATCAGTGAATCTGAAAGCCACATACACAGGTATCCGATATCAGGGAAATGCATCTTCGGTTGTAGGGTATGCTATGCTGGACGGATTAACTGGTGGCAAAAACTGGCTTTGGAATGCAGGATTTGATAAACGAGTCTCANAAAATATTGAAATGAACCTGGAATATGAAGGGAGAAAACTGGGACGGGTTCGTTTANTTCATATGGGTCGGGCCAGTGTACGGGCAATCTTTTAAAATTAACCAGAAAGTTGACACTAATTTCAGGATGAACTGAATGAAACCATCCATTCCGACGGTGCGTGTTGATTGCCCGAAATACGTTATTTTTGGGGAATGCCGTTGTACTCGTTTCACTATGATGTTTTGCAGACCATCGACGAATTGCCTGAGGAACTTATCAATCTCCTGAAAGATGCCCGGAGTGCCTGCAAGAATTCGTATGCTCCTTATTCCCGGTTTCATGTAGGTTGCGCGATTCGTTTGTCCGATGGTCTTGTTATACCCGGCGTAAATATTGAAAATGCCTCTTACCCTGTAGGAATTTGTGCAGAAAGAAGTGCTCTGGCTTCGGTAATTTCAGNNTATCCCGACGCCAGTATTGATGCGATGGCGATTAGTTATGAGAGCGAACAGCATCCATCGNATCAACCTGCCTTTCCTTGCGGGATGTGCCGACAATTTATCGCGGAGTGCATCGATCGGAATAAAAACCCTTTGNAATTAATTTTATCCGGAATGTCCGGAAATATTGTTCGCATTTNNCGAATCCAAAACTTGCTCCCATTCAGTTTTGGCAGCGATGATCTTATACGGCAATAGCGAGGTTTTCATCCTTGAAATTCAACGAAATCGATAAATTGGGATATATTTGTCGTTGCAACATAAATAAGCGAATTCCTTAAAAATTTCATCATGAAAAAGATTTTACTTTTCCTCATCAGCCTGATAAGCATACAACAAAGCATTCAGGCGCAAAGTTGTGGAGTCCCTACAGGGTTGAATGCATCTCCTATAGGCGATTTTACTGCTACCATCAGTTGGACACCGGTTTCAGGAGCTACCTGGTACGCAATTCGTTATCGTTTGTCTGCTGGTCCTGGTTCCTGGTCGACCAGTTCGACAACACCGGCCACTAAAACCTGATTAGTCTGAATCCGGGTACATCGTATGATGTAGAGGTTCAGGCGAATTGCAGCGGCGGTGCCAGTGCCTGGAGTGCTACCTATTCCTTTACAACCACCAACAATTGTGTCAGTCCTGCCGGATTGAACATCACGGCGATAACTCCAACTTCAGCTACGGCGAATTGGTCTGCAGTTGCACCTGCCAGTTATTATCAGATTCGTCATCGTGAAGCCAATCCTCCCGGTGCCTGGACTACGGGAACTTCAACCCCAACATCGAAAGGCATTTCCGGTTTAACACAAGGAACTACGTATGATGTGCAGGTTAGAACAGTTTGTTCCGGTGGAAACTCGCCATGGAGTGCTCCTGTTCAATTCACCACTTCATGTGCCAACATAAAAGTGAGAGATATTGTATCAACCTATTCTAAAACATTGAACCACGCCGATGGCACCACACGTGTCTATGAAGATTCAGCCAACAAGTGTAATCTTTTAGCCACTATAATCGATACGGCAGGAAACAATGTATTGGGTTCTACTACGGTTAGTTCAGACTTAAACTCATCTGTACAGTTGGGAGTAGATCCATTTTATACCTATGGTCGTCGTGATTATACCATCACACCGGGAAGTGCGGCACCGGCCATGTAAAATTGTATTTCACACAAGCTGATTTCAACGATTACAATAGCAACAATGCCACATTCCTGGATTTACCGGCTGCTGGAAACAATGCATCCCGCTAAATACAATATGCGCATTGCCAAAAACAGGATCAACAACAACCATTTATGATACTGTTTTAAGTTGGAATGCTACAGCAGGACATTGGGAAGCGGATATGGATGTCAATAATGTTTCGGGAACCTACTATTTCTTTACCATGTCTGATTGTATTGGTGTGAATGTCACCGGATTAGCTGTGAGCAATATTACGGGTTCTTCAATCACTGCCACATGGAATAATGTCACCTCACCAGCTTTTGGGTGGTATTCATTACAACTAGAAAATGTTACAGACAACCCAGGAGTATGGGTTAATTTAGGTACTTCGAACAACGGGGTTACCAGTAAGAATATCAATGGACTACTGCCAAACAAAATTACAATCTTCAGATTCGCCGGCATTGTTCCGCGCAATCAGAAGGTGCCTGGAGTGCTTCTGTAAACTTTAGTACACCAAATACCTGCTACACACCTACCGGAGTCAATATGACCAATGTGACTGTTAGCGGGGCTCGCATCAACTGGACTTCCGTTCCCGGTATTTTAGGGTATGTGACCCGTTACCGTGTTAGTCCTTCAGGGAGTTGGACAACTGGTACTGCAGGCCCAACAGCGACGTTTAAAAACCTGGCTGGATTGACCGCATCAACCACTTATGATGTGCAAGTAGCTGTAAGTTGTTCGGGATATCAAAGTCCGTTCTCGAGTATCGTTCAGTTTACAACACCTGCCAGCAAACCTTCGGATGTTGAAGTGAATATGAATGAGGAAAACCAAATTCAGATGTATCCTAATCCGGCCAAAGATGTTCTTTACATTCAGGTTGAACAATCTACCGGTGGTCAGGTGACTGTGCAGGTTAATGATTTAAGTGGAAAAGAGATTTTAAGTCTGCAGCAACAAGCTCAAGCCGGTTCTTCTTCTATTCCTGTTCAATTGTCAGGGTTGTCATCAGGAATTTATCTCGTTCAGGTTCAAACAGAATCCGGTATGCGTTATATCAGTAAATTGACTAAGGAATAAATAATTTTTGTTCAATATGAAAAGCCCTGGGAATACCCGGGGCTTTTTTACCATTACGCTAGTTGATGCGTTTTCAGACCGTTGCAAAACAATCAAAAATAATTGACTCAGTCATATGGCTTCAAATTTCTGTGTGACTTTGAACTTTTTTGCGAAATGACTTTTGCAGCGGTCTCGATTTGTTAGAGAAATTCAGCTTTCTGTTTCAATTCACGCAAGGCTTGAAAGAGTGTATCGAGGTCGTGGTTTGAGTTAAATCCATTGATAGAAAAACGGATAAATTGTTTATCGCCAAGGCGCATGACCGGAATTTCGATATGATAACGGTCAAATAATTCTTGTTGTAGTTCTTCAGCTTTTGGTGCGCACACCGGAATGCTAAACATTTGTGCTAAAAANTCCGGGTGAATGGCCACATGGGATTGAACACCCAGAAGTTCGATGAATTTGGGTGCTGATTCAAGAACCAGCGATCTACATTGAGAAGCAACCTCTTTCCAGTTATTTTCTTCCATAAATTGGAGGGATGCATCCAANACAAAAAATGGGGCTAAATCACGGGTTCCCTGTACCTGATGATAATCCAGAAATTGGGAATGTGAAGGAAAAGCGGCATCATACCCNCAACTAATTATTAGAGGATCAATCTGTTTCTGNAACCCTTGATGTGCGTAAAGAAATGAACACCCTTTTGGGGTCATCATCCATTTATGGCATGCTCCGGTGTAGTAATCGACTCCCATTTCATCTAGATTCAAATCAATCTGTCCGGGAGCATGAGCGCCATCAATAAAGGTTGGAATNCCTCTGTGTTGAGCTTCCCGGATAATTTGTTCCACAGGAAGCCGGATTGCAGTAGAGCTTGTGATATGACTCATGAAGATGAGTTTGGTACGCGGCGAAATATTCGTGAAAAAATCGGCCACGAATTGCGCTGAGTCGGTCATGGGCCATTGCGGTTCAATTTGCACGTAATGAGCTCCAGTCAGCCGACAATAATATTGCCAGGCTTTATCGCAGGCTCCATATTCAATAGAAGTTGTACGAATCTCATCACCAGGTTGAAGATTTAAACTTCTGGCAACAGCATTCACAGCCCATGATGGATTGGTGACAGGTACAATATCGTCCATCGAACAACCGACATAGCCAGACAAGACTTTCCGGGCCTGTGCGAAATATCCGATACTTTTTNNGGTCATGAATTGCACCGGTTCTTGTTCCATTTCAAGATGCAATTCATGAAAACGGTTCATTACCGGTTTGGGACAGGCACCGAACGAACCAAAATTTAAAAATGTAATTGAAGGGTCTAAGTAAAACTGTTCACGAATTTGTAATGGGTCATGCATGATATTTGTGCTTATAAAACCGAAAGTACTGACTTTCAGATTAAACCTGAGTTCTTCGTGGGCCAAAACGTAAATAGGTTTGTGACTCCAGCCATTCCCGATCATCGGGGTGGGCAATATCACATAAGGCATAGGCACGCTGATGTAAATTTTTNCCAAATAGATAGGCCACACCAAATTCGGTTATGACGTAATGAACATGCGCACGAGTAGTAACCACTGAGGCGCCGGTTTTTAAAGAAGGAACAATTTTGGGTTGTCCTTTCCTGGTTCGGCTTTGTATCGCAATAATCGGCTTTCCCCCNTGTGAAATGGCTGCCCCACGCATAAAATCCATTTGGCCNCCTACCCCGGAATATTGATATTGGCCAATGGAATCAGCACATACCTGACCCGTCAAATCAATTTCAATGGCACTATTGATGGCTACTACCTTTGGGTTTCTCGAAATGATCGTTGCATCATTTACATAATCAGATTCTAANAACGCGACCTGTGGGTTATCATCCACAAAGTCATATAAAGCGCGGGTTCCGATAGCAAAAGTTGTAACAATTTTTTGACGGTGTTTTTGTTTGTTCCGATTGGTAATTACCCCTCGATTGACCAGATCAATTACGCCATCTGAGAACATTTCTGTGTGCACGCCCAGGTCTTTGTGATTCACCAGTTGTTTTAATACGGTATCAGGAATCGCTCCAATCCCCATTTGCAAGGTGGAACCATCCTCCACTAGTTCAGTGCAGAAGCGTCCTATGCGCTCATCTTCAACCGTGCTTTCAGAAGAATAGTCTATTTCAGGAATGGTATGACTGGCTTCAACTATCAGGTCTAATTCGTTCAGATGCACCAAGCCATCCCCCAACGTTCTGGGCATGTTCGGATTCATTTGCGCGATCACCAATCGGGCATGTCTCACTGCAGCTCTGGTGATATCTACCGACAATCCTAAGGAACAGAACCCGTGTTTATCGGGTGGAGAAACCTGAACCAGGGCAATATCCAGAGGCAACAGATTTTCCTGAAAAAGTCGACTTATTTCGCTGAGAAAAACCGGAATATAATCGCCCTTTTGATTATTAATCGCCTCACGGGTATTTGCTGAAACAAACAATGAATTTAAATAGAAACTGGAGGGGTAATCCGCGTGGAGCAAGTGCATCTCACCCAAAGTTGTCAGTGACACAATTTCGACCTGATGGAGTGTTGCCGCGCGCTGCCCCAAAGCCTGTGTTAGTAGCAACGGTGTAGAAGCACTACCTTGTATAAAAACGCGTTGTCCGGATCGNATATATTCAACCGCTTCGGCTGCATCTGTAAATTTGAATTGTGGCATGAGCCAAAGTTAATTGGTGAACAGGGTGGTTTTGTGCTGATATTTCTCAAACGTCTGTTTTTGGTTAAACTGAATCGAGCAACTAAATTTGTTTTATGTTTGAAACACCTGTCTGGCTTGAGCGTACTGAACTTTTGCTCAATAAAGAGAATCTCGAANAACTTTCCGGATTGCATGTTTTAGTTGTTGGTTTGGGTGGAGTTGGAAGTTTCGCGGCTGAATTTATTGCCCGTGCCGGTGTGGGGCATATGACAATTGTGGATGGCGATGTGGTTGATATTACCAATACCAATCGGCAATTGCCTGCCACGCATGAAACGGTTGGACAATCAAAATCAGAATTAATGGCCAGCCGGTTAAGAGCGATTAATCCGACCATGGATTTGCGGGCTTTGAATCAGTTTGTGAATCCAACGGAAACGATAGAATTGGTGAATAGTCAGCCTTTTGATTATGTATTGGATTGTATCGATTCGGTGACTCCTAAATTACTGCTGATAAAAGCCGCCAAAGACAAAGGATGCAAGGTCATTAGCAGTATGGGAGCCGGTGGCAAAGTAGATTCGATGAAAGTTCGATATGCGGATATCTCCAAAACCCATCAATGTCCGTTTGCTNTTTATATCCGAAAACGTTTGCGTAAGGAAGGCATTCACGGCGGAGTGATGGCTGTTTTTTCGGAAGAANCCAGCGATCGGGAGAGTATTAAAGAAACCAATGGGCTAAACTATAAACGTTCCTTTTACGGTACCATATCTTATATTCCTGCTTTATTTGGCCTGAATATGGCATCCTGGGTGATTCGGGATGCTTGTGGCCTATTTGAATACACCCCAGCCTGCATACCCAAACATGATCGCAAAAACTTCGTGAAATTCAGTTCATTGTCGTTCTCTTTATCATCGGTATTGTGGTGAGCGGAGTAACAGCCTTTCCCATTCAAACGGGAATTAATGCATTGGCGGAATATCGCCATCATTTTCCTGCCGCTATGGAGCAATGGATTCTTACCTTACAGCAAGGAATCAATGACACCTGGAACCGCTATCCCTTTCTGGCATATGGTACCGATTGGCTGGCCTTTGCCCATATCATGATAGGAATCGCCTTTATTGGTGTTTACAAACATCCTGTTCGAAATCAATGGGTGGTTCATTGGGCCATGATATGCTGTGTGTGTGTAATACCAACAGCATTTATTTGTGGTTGGGTCCGGGGTATTCCCTTTNTTCATATCCTGATCGACTGTTCATTTGGGGTATTTGGTTTAGCCCTCTTGTTACTTCTCCAACATAAGATTACCCATTTTAAGCATCATATTCACCGCTAGCTGCATGCTGGTCATTATTCATATTCGGTGTAGTCTGGAAATGAAAAGACCCTGAAAAAGTTCAGGGTCTTTTACAAGGAATTTCTAACGCAAGAAGAGCATTTCGCGGTATTTTGGTAAGACCCATAACTTATCATCCACAATCAATCTGAGTTTATCGGCATGGTATCGAATGGTTTCAAAGAAGGGTTTCACTTTATCGCAATATGCAAACGCGCGTTCGTGCATGCTAGCGATGTTATTAGCAACCTTNCGTTCATCGATCATGGCTTCTACCTGATCGCTGATGGCATTAATGTGTTTGCTCATCACTTCCACAATTTCTTTTTGAGAACGCCAGCTTTCCTCGGATAATCCGATTTCTTTAAGTCCGCGGATATTTTCTACCAGGCGATTCTGATAAGAAATGGCCGCTGGTAAAATCGAATTGCTAGCCAGGTAGCCGATCATGCGCGCTTCAATCTGAACTTTNTTGACATACTCTTCCAGCATGATTTCATGGCGGGCTTCCAATTCTACGTGATTGAAGATTTTATGTTTCTGGAAGAGCAATTTGGTAGCCTCATTGCTAAATACATCCAGAGCTCGCGGAGTATCTTTAAAATTGTTTAATCCACGTTTGGCAGCTTCTTCGGCCCAGGCTTCACTATAGTTGTCGCCTTCAAAACGAATCGCTTTGCTTTCGCTGATATAGCGGCGGATAACATGTAGAATGGCAATTTCCTTCTTCTCTCCTTTCTCAATAAGCGCATCCACTTCNCTTTTAAATTCAATCAGGGTATCTGCCATTATTGTATTCAGGATGGTCATAGGCCAGGCACAATTGGCGCTTGAACCAACGGCCCGGAATTCAAACTTATTCCCGGTGAATGCAAAAGGACTGGTCCGGTTGCGGTCGGTATTGTCGATCAGGAGTTCGGGAATGTTTTTGTGAATATCCATCTTCAGGATCACTTCATCCTGTTCGGTGAATTTACCAGTGACGCGTTCTTCAACTTCGTCCAGTACTTCGGATAAATACTTACCTACAAAAACAGAAATAATGGCTGGAGGAGCCTCGTTGGCTCCGAGGCGATGGTCGTTGGTCGAAGAAGCAATACTGGCGCGTAAAAGATCAGCATGCGTATGAACAGCTTTCAGCACATTCACAAANAATGTCAGAAACATCAGGTTGGTGCGTGGCGTTTTGCCCGGGGCTAACAAATTCACCCCGGTGTCTGTGGCAAGGCTCCAGTTATTATGTTTTCCGCTACCGTTCACACCGGCAAAAGGCTTTTCGTGCATGAGAACACGAAGTTTGTGCCGTTTGGCCACTTTTTGCATCACATCCATTAAGAGGGAGTTATGACCATAAGCAATGTTGACCTCTTCAAAAATCGGAGCACATTCGAACTGGCTGGGAGCAACTTCATTGTGACGGGTGCGTAGAGGAATGCCTAGTTTGTAGGCTTCCTGTTCAAAGTCTTGCATATAAGCAAATACGCGATCCGGGATGGCGCCAAAATGATCCTCGAGTTGTTGTCCTTTGGCAGGGGTATGGCCGAATAAAGTACGACCTGTTGCCAGGATATCCGGGCGGGCATTGGCTAAGGATTCTTCGATGACAAAATATTCCTGTTCCCAGCCCAAGGTTGGCGTGACACGGGTAACATTTTTATCGAATAAATGACAAACATCCAGGGCGGCCTTATTAATTAAATCCAAAGCCTTTAATAAGGGGTTTTTGTANTCGAGCGATTCACCGGAATAGGAAATAAAGATAGTTGGGATACACAGTGTTTTACCAAAAGCCTGTTCAATAATGAAGGCCGGTGAGGTAGGATCCCAGGCAGTATATCCCCGGGCTTCGAAGGTCGCGCGTATGCCGCCGTTAGGGAAACTTGATGCATCGGGTTCTTGTTGGGTTAATGCATCCCCATCAAACAACTCCAGCGCAGAGCCATCGCTTTTAATGGTAAAAAATGAATCGTGCTTTTCAGCTGTGGCCCCGGTAAGCGGTTGAAACCAATGGGTAAANTGTGTCACTCCNTGATCCATGGCCCAGGCTTTCATACCACTGGCAATTTGATCTGCAAGNCGGCGATCGATCTTACTTCCACTTTTAATGGAATTTGTAAGACTTTTATACGCCTCATCGCTTAGGTATTCACGTTGCACTTTGCCCGAGAAGACGTGAGTTGCGAAGAAGGAGGTGACNCTTTTTCCGTCGTAGGAACGAACCTCCTATAGATTTTCTGAGATGGCCTTAATGGCTTGGAATCGTAAAGAAGACATACATTATATTTTTTGCAAATATTTCAATTTTATTTGATTTAAGCAAATTAATTATCTTAAATCTTAAAACATATATTATAATTAAAACAATATGTATAATGAAACCCAAATGAGCATGCTACTTTTTGTGATTAAGTTAGGAAATTTAACAAAAATATATCCAATAAAATTTTTATAAATCACTGTAAATAAATGATTTATAAGATTTAAATAAATCTTCAAATGAAGTAATAGTATTCTGCCTTTAAATGGGTTTTGCACAAAAGAAACCTACAACCTTCCTAGAAACTGTAATAAAGATTTTTAAATACCTAAAGTGTTTTCTCAGGTTCCTCGGCATCCACTTTCCCAAATTCATCGATATAGACNCGAACCAATAAAATAAACATGGCCAGGAGNAGGGGGCCAAATAATTCCAAAAAACCAATCAAATTGATTCCAATAAACACTCCGAACAAGGTAATTAAGGGNTGTACGTTCTGCATCTTCTTNTGCAACATAAAGCGGGCAATATTGTCCACGGAACCGATCAGGATAAATCCCCACAAGCCGATGCCAATCCCCCACCCGGTATTTCCTATTGCCAATTGATAAACCATTAAAGGCACGTAAACCAGCATAGAACCAACCACCGGAATCACAGAACAAACAGCGGTTAGTAAGCCCATGAGCACAAACTCCTGAACGCCAAAAATCCAGTAGCCAATTAAACCTACCAAACCCTGAATCACCGCAACAATGGGTATACCCAAGGCATTGCTGAGTACCATTCCTCTAAACTCATTGATGAGTATCTGTACATTACTATTTTTAAATGGCATGTGTTTCCGGAGCCATTGTTCCATATCCAGGGTTCCGGTTAACATAAAATACAGCATCAGATACAGGATGAAGAGATTGCCCAGACCACTTAAGGTACCGCCAATGGTGCTTTGTATAAAGGGAAAGGTTTGTGCGGANAGCTTTTGGACATTTGAAGCATTTAAAATGTCTACATTCCAATGGACCAGAATATATTGATGGATCCGTTCAATGGCATCGTATAAGATCTTCGGATTTCTTAGAACCGGTTCCAGTTTATCATAGCCCACTTTAGCCATCCACCCCACAGGCACCACGAGCACAACAAAGGAAAGCAACATCAGAAGCAAAGCCGAAATCCAGCGTTTCCATTTTTTGTACAACCAGATAAATCATCCAGTTTCGTAAAGCACATACAACGTAATCGCGCCGAGAAAAGCCCCCAACATAATGGCCATTTCCCGAACAATGAGCAGACCCAGCAGGATGATCACAGCCAGAAAAAGAAACTGACGAATTTTATTGGGGTGAATTTGATGCAACATAATCCTTGAAAATTCTCGAGAATATCCAAAGATACAGTCTTTTGCAAACCTTCTGATTGTATTATCTTTGACCACATGATGCAATTGCTAGACGGAAAAGTGGTTTCAGAACATATCAAATCTGAAATTAAGAAACAGGTTGAGGAGCGAACCTGGGCAGGAAAACGCCCTCCCNATTTAGTGGCCATTTTAGTTGGAGAAAATCCGGCCAGTAAGGCGTATGTGAGCAGTAAAGTGAAAACCTGTGCCGAATTAGGTTTTGAATCTACCCTGGTAACCTATGATGAGCATGTTACAGAAGAAGAGTTGTTAGCTAAAATTCAATACTTCAATAAAGATGCGCAAGTTGACGGTATCCTGGTGCAACTGCCATTGCCTGCACATATTTCTGAGAACAAAGTCATTGATACGATTTCTCCGGATAAAGATGTAGATGGTTTTCACNCGGTGAACCTCGGAAAAATGATGTTGGGTCAACCGAGCTTTATTCCGGCTACTCCCTACGGTATCATGTTAATGTTGCAACATTACGGAATCGAGACCAGCGGAAAACACTGTGTGGTTATTGGTCGAAGTAATATCGTGGGTACCCCAATGAGTTTGTTATTGAGTCGCAACACACATCCCGGAAATTGCACAGTTACGATGTGCCATTCAAAAACGAAGGATATGGCATCGCTGGTGAAACAAGCCGATATCATCGTAGCCGCCATTGGGAAACCACATTTCGTAACTGCTGAAATGGTGAAAGAGGGTGCAATCGTTATTGATGTTGGAATCAACCGCATTCCAAGTGACAACACAAAAAGTGGGTATCGGTTAACGGGGGACGTCGACTTTGAAGGAGTTTCTCCCCGAGCAAGTTATATTACTCCGGTACCGGGAGGTGTTGGATTAATGACAATTTGTGCCCTGATGAAAAATACCTTATTGGCCAATTCCCTGCACACAACAGCATGACCAAAGATTAAACGTGGGCCGGCATACCCCGTCATGGAACATTTTTATTCGATTCAGNGGGAGGGATTTTTTCAAGGTCATGCCTCTTATTTTATTCGTTTAGGCGGTTGCGATGTGGGCTGTGTTTGGTGCGATGTGAAAGAGAGTTGGGATGCCAGTAAACATCCGCGCTGGCCTTTAGATGATATAATAGAAACCGTTCAGGGGAGCCCGGCAAAACTGGTTATCATTACCGGAGGCGAACCATTGATGCATGATTGTACGGAGTTAACATCGGCCCTCCGGGAGAACGGCTTGAAAATTCACCTCGAAACCAGTGGTGCCCATCCCATCACCGGTACCTGGGATTGGATATGCCTCTCACCTAAAAAATTTAAAGCCCCTCAGCCCGAATTGCTTCAGTTGGCGAACGAACTTAAAGTGGTTGTATACCATAAAAGCGATTTTGAATGGGCCGAACAATTCGCTGCCCAGGTTGCACCGTCGTGCCGATTATTTTTGCAACCTGAATGGNAGCAAAGAAAAGAAATGACCCCACACATTTTGAGTTACATTCAATCTAATCCGAAATGGATTTTGTCTTTACAAATTCACAAATACCTCGGTGTGCGCTGATTCTGCGCAAAAAAGCAGCAAAGTGATTTTAGCTAAATTTAAAGAATACTATTTCTGATGAATTCATTTCAACCATCGGCAAACCCTATATTTGCCATTTAACGCATAACGATGCTTCATACCCTGAAAGAAACCATCCTCAATCCTATCTGGTATATTGATATGGGCGGATTGTACTTACTCATCTTCATTATTTTTGCAGAAACCGGATTATTTGCGGGCTTCTTTTTGCCGGGTGATTCCTTATTGGTCGTAGCAGGTATGTTAGCCGATAAATTGTCCGAGAGTNTTNTTAATGTCCACTTTATGGTGATTCCGNTTTTGTTCTCCATTGCGGGCATTTTAGGGAATATGGTTGGATATTGGTTCGGGAAGAAGTCAGGCCCGTACCTGTACTCCAGGAAGGATACCTTTTTCTTTAAAAAGAGGCATCTCATGAATGCCAAACGCTTTTATGAAAAAAATGGGGCCTTCACAGTCATTGCTGCTCGCTTTTTACCCATCATCCGAACCTTTGTTCCTATAGTAGCCGGAGTGGTACAAATGGATTATAAAAAGTATACCCTGTATAATGTGATCGGTTCTTTCTTATGGGTCTTTTCCATGTTTTTACTTGGAAAATTTGCCCGTGATTTTATCCTTAAAACCACCGGCATTGATATCATTGAACACATTGAACTGATTGTCATTTCCATCGTTCTCGTCACAAACCTACCGGTTATTTTTAAATTTGTGCTTGGAGGAAAGAAAAAGATTATGGCGATGAGGAAGTGGCCTCGTAACCATCCTTGATTTTGGATGGACTCCAGACATGCCGGATGTTTGATCGCTGCCTTAAATTCTAAGCGCCTGTGAGATAACCAAAAGCCCCTATTTAAACCCAAAGCCTTGTTGAATTAGGCTTTCAACCCTCTGGAATTATTCGAAAAATAGTTGTGGGGATTGTATATTTAGGGTTTAGCAATGAAAAACAAAGCCGTATTCTTAGCATTCCCGTTGTGGTAGCCGCTTTGGGATATTTCGTGGATATTTATGATTTGGTGCTGTTTAGTATCGTGCGTAAGGACAGCCTAAAAGCGATCGGATTGAGTGGTGATGCGCTGGAGACCCGTGGATTGTTCCTGATTAATATTCAAATGATCGGGATGCTGCTTGGCGGACTGATGTGGGGAGTTCTGGGCGATCGGAAGGGGCGATTATCGGTTTTGTTCGGTTCTATCTTAATGTATTCGCTGGCTAATATGGCTAACGCCTTTGTTACAGATATCAATCAGTACGCCATACTTCGATTCGTAGCCGGTGTTGGTTTGGCAGGAGAACTGGGCGCCGGAATCACCCTGGTGAGCGAAATCTTAAGTAAAGAACAACGGGGCTGGGGAACAACAATTATTGCTACAGTGGGCGTTTCGNGGGCTATTTTAGCCGGTATACTTGGTCTCAATTTCGCCTGGACAACCTGTTATCTTGTAGGAGGGGTTTTGGGACTGGCATTGTTGCTGATGCGGATTGGCGTTTTCGAATCTGGTTTATATCAACAAGCAAAGGATTCGAATATCCGAATGGGAAGTCTATCAATGATTTTTGGGAATGCGGACCGGCGCTCGCGGTATATATATTGTATCCTGGTCGGATTACCGATTTGGTATGTTATTGGCATTTTAATCACCCTTAGTCCGGAACTCGGAAAATTATTACACATTCAGNGGGATATTATTCCGGCAAATTCCATCATGTATTGTTATGCCGGAGTTACATTGGGTGATNCGGCTTCGGGTGTATTGAGCCAGTTGATGAAGAGCAGAAAACGTGTTCTTGTGCTATTTGTAGCGGCTACTTTACTCTGCGTTATCCTTTATTTTTCTGNNAAAGGCGTGCAGGTTCAAACGTTTTACATTTTCTTTTCGATACTTGGGTTTGCGGCAGGCTACTGGGCTGTTTTAATCACTTCGGCATCAGAACAATTTGGAACCAATATCCGGGCTACCGTAACTACTTCCGTTCCCAATTTTATTCGGGCAGCACTTGTCCCGATTTCAATCATGTACACCGGTATGCAACAATTTGGTGCGGATAAACTGACTTCAGCCATGATTACCGGAATATTATGTTGCACTGTGGCTTTATGGGCTGCGAGTCGATTACAGGAAACCTATCAANAAGATTTGGATTTCCATGAGGAGCAGGGGCATTGATCTAATACTTCAGCAATTTAGCCTTCCAAATTCCGGCATCACTTATAATCTTTACGAAATAAATTCCCGAAGGCCAGGTCGAGGTATTATACACAATACGATCTATGTCTGATTTAATATGAAGCACAACTTTACCAGCGGCATCCATGATATTTAACTGAACATTCTTCAGGCTATTCGCTGGTAATTGTATGTGAAGTTCATCATGAAATGGATTTCTATAAACAGGAATAACATTGTTTTTGATACTTTGCGAAGTACTCACAGCAAATTGTGTTTCGAAACGAATACTGTCTTTACAAATGCCGGAATAAGAGGTATCCATCACATTTCGAATCGAATACATGCCACTGTCTGTTAGCAAAATCTCCTGTTTGTCGATCACTTGTGTGAAGGTCTGAACAAATTGGTTATCTCTGAATAAATCGAATGAATAATTCCCGGGTTCACAAAATTCAACCTGGCAACGTAAGGTATCCGGTTGGAGGGTATCAATTACGCGAAAGTGGGCAACAGGGAATCTGAGTATTCGCTCTATAAAGGTATCAATATTCGGACATGGTGGAAAGGTATGATCATTGAAATCATAAAAATAGGAGCAATTAGAAAGCCCATTAAAATAATTTTCAGTGTAGTGAAAATCATGTTCCGGATCCATGGTCACAACCGGATCATTTTCGCCCCACGTAAACAAATAGTGCGTCGTACTATTTTGAATTTTATCTTTCACCTTGGCCATCGAAAAAGTATCCAGCAAAGAATCAAACCGAGTCATTAAAATACTTTTTCCTGTNGCACTGGTATCAAATCCGATTGAATAACCACCTGAAATCATAGCTGCGGTCGGTTCTTCAAACATGGTACATAACAAAGAGGAGTAACCACCTTCTGAAAGTCCNAAAAAGAAAACTTTGTCATATTTATTTTTTAAGAATCGTACCCAGGCAATCAGTTCAATCAGGTAATTGATTCCATATCGTTTGGACTGGCTTATCAAATAGGTGACAATGTATTCATTCAATTTCAGTTTATTCCAAAAGATGGCTCTTGACTCTTCATTTGGTTTTATAAAGGTGAATACATCTCCATATTTTCGCAGATTAGGAAGCATCAAACACAATTGATTGTGGTATCCCCAGCCATTGACAATTTGATAGGCTTCATTGGCTCCTGTGCCCGGAACAACCAAAAATGCGTAATTACAATCTGTGGTTAATGTGTCCGGGTAATAATAAGAATAAGCTTTACACGATTTATTCAAGAAGGAATAATCGAGGGTAACCATTTTATTGGACTCACCATACATCCAGGGATAAGGTATCATTGAATTGTTGACCATCGTATCAAATTCAAACGAATTTGCTACTTGCAGGGTCGAAATAGAATCCAGATCATTGATTCCGAATACAAAGGAGTTATTCAGGGTAGAATAAAGTTGTGCAACCGAATCCATGCTGGGATAATGATACCAGGAGCCTACAAAAACNGAATCTTCCACATAACGGGGATTTGTGAAAATACTTTGAAAAAAGGAACTGTCTGCCGAAGTCAGTTGCCCCGAGCTTTTAAAGTAGCATCCTGAAAATGCCAAGAATAATAAAAATTTCGCATCAAGTTCAGGCGAAAATAAACAATTTCTGACATTGGCAGGCATCTCCTAAAAGGAACGCCCTACTCCAATCAACCATCTCCAGGCTAAAAANTCAGGTTTTGCTGCCGGAGGGGCTGATAANAAGAATGGCATATCAAAACGGAGGGTCCAAGGGTTAATTCGTTCTAACCCACCCCATTTTTTTATCGTTAATGCTGCTCCCAGACCTGCATCGGCACGAACTTTACTCCATTGGTTGACGGGATTGAACTGGTAAATCTGTAATGGATTCAATTTGGCCCGACTGATGATACCGGCATCACCAAATAGGTACATATCGAGGTGAAAATAGTCACGAAGATATTTAGGGCGGAATTTCACCAAACGATCAAATTCGATTTCGCAATTAATAGCGGCTCCACTTTTCCCTTTATAATTCAGGTATAAGTTCCCATCTTCATCCGCATCGATGGCATAATATCCATTGTATCCACGTAAGTTCATGCCACCTCCGGCATGTAAAGGTGAAAATCCTGATGTGCTGTATCCGCTCCAATCCCGCGGAGCTATGCCCTGTGAACGATACCACCGGCTATCCATCATTTCTTCTGGGTTCGCGCCTGCCAGATACACCATGCTTTCTGTGGGAACATCCTGACCTATCCCATACCGGAAGAAGAATCGGGTTCTGAAATCCAATTTCTTCCAACTATTATTTTGTATGGCCGTGGCCTGCAAATAAGCATAGTTGTATGTTAATGGTGAACGTAATCGAATCGATAAAAGTCCGCGCCCTTTCAATAATTGATAATTCTGATCGAATTGAATCTGTAGAAAGGCATTTTGTTTTGTACTCATCGATCCTGCCGTCAGGAATGAACTCCACTCATCGGGAAGAAACAAATAGTCCCTGTTACCTTCCCGTTTCCTAAATTGAGTAACAAGTTCTGTTGTTAAGGTTGAATTCCGACTCAAGTGATAGCGCAAATGAGCAGCATGGCGGGCATACCCATCAATGTATCGGCTTTGCAGCCCCCATCCGATCTTATGACTAACCCGTTTCAGGATATTTTCGTATGAGATGCTGTAATCGATGGGNAGAGGTTTTTCATACCACGACTGGCCTTCGAAGGGGCGATATCGGGTGAAGGAAAGCGCCCTGGAATTCCACCAAATGGTCCCATCAATTTTCCGTAGATAATTCATGTAGGCACCTTCAAAATGTATTCCGGGTTCAAGCCCGTCAACAGCATTCCACCAAATATCGGGTCTCCAATACATTTGGTATTTTTTCCAATTCGGAGGATTGTAAACAAAATTTTCTAATCGGAATGTTCTGCTTTCCGGGGCCAGTTTCATGCCTGGACGCTTGTAGTTGTCCATCATGTCAATATCTGCCAATAGATTGGAAGTATCCAATTGCACAGATTTTATTCCGCCGGGAATGACCAGTTTTGCTTTGTAATCGGGGTATAACAAATCCCATCCATACCATTTCGGTAATACAGTTGCCCTCGTTTTTTTACGNAACTGTTTATTTGGGATATGATAAGAATATTTTCTTCCATCTTTGGCAGTCACAGTAAAATCAAGGGGCATTTGCATCTCGCCATATCTTCTGAATTTTACGGTGTAATGATCTCTGCTTAAGCCTTTTGTAATTGATCGGATACCATAATCGACATGTTTGGTGGTTTCAAGCCATTGATCGAAAAACCAAGTGAGGTCTTGACCGGAGGCTTCCATAATACTCGTTGTAAAGTCTTCAAAATACGGATGCGCAAATTTCCATTTAGCCACATAATATTTCATACAAACCGAAAANAGACTGTCTCCCAGCGTGTATTGTAAATTATACAACATGGTGGCCGTTTTGTGATAAACATTGCTATATCCATTTTCATGGCCAATGGCAGAATGAAAATCATTAGAATGGGTGTTAAGGCTTTTGTCATCATTGCGAATGGCATCATTCATATATCGGTTGTAGACATTGCGGTCGCGCACCATTTTTGGGTCTCTGCGCTGTCGTTTGTATTTACTTTTTCTGGTGTTTCTNACTTGTACTGGTCCATCAATTTTNTCCAAGCCCCAGGCCGTTAAAAATTGCGTGAATCCTTCGTCCAGTGCTGCCCGGTAGGTTTCGTTATTTCCTACCATTCCATAAAACCAGGTATGACCAATTTCATGGACCAATAAACCATGAAAATCAGGGTCTACNCCACTGTCCAGCGTCAACATGGGGTATTCCATGCCATCATTGGCGTCTGCTGCCACCATTTTCGGGTATTCATACATCCCGAAGTCTTCTGAAAATGTTTTAATAATTTTAGCTACATACTCTNNGGAAGCCGTTTGCCATTTGCTGGCATGTGGTTCAGTCACTAAAGCAATGCAACGGATTCCATTCCAAACGGTTTCACCAATGCGATAATGCGGATCGGCGGTAAAAGCAAAATCGTGCACGTTATTGGCGATGTAGTGCCAGGTTTTACGTTGGTTGGTATCATAGGGTGTGATAATTGACGGCGCTTCGTTCCAGGGCTTGTTCGCAAAGTTTTTAGATCCAGTTTTTCGCAGATCGGANGGCAGAACTTCTGATTCATTTTGGAGGGCACCGGTGGCTTCCACAACATAATTGGAACTGAAGGTGAGTTTTACATCAAACAATCCGTAATCTCCATAAAGCTCTTTATTCAGATGCTGATCGGTATCCCAGCCTTTNTTACTATCGAATACGGCAATGCGCGGATACCAATGCACCCCGTTAAAGTGACGATGCCCCCAGGAATTATACACGGCCATCCGACGCCGGAAATCGCCGCTATCAAAAAANGTGGCAAACCGCATGGTAAATACTACTTTTTCTCCGGGCTGCAAGGTTTTAGGCAAATACACCTTTAAGACCGTGTTGTCTAGTTCTGTTTTACAAGGTTGATTATTTGCCTTGAAATTTTCTACAACGGTACCCAAACCTTGTCGTTGATACGGACCCATACGTCGAATGGGCTGACCATTTACCTGATGCAGTTCTTCGAGATAGGATCCCTTNGTAAAAGCATTTTGGTACAAGTGAAAATAAACTTCGTTTAGCGGGAATGGAGAATTGTTCCAGTAGGTTAACTCTTCGGTGGCTTCAATCACGTTCGTCCGTTCATTAATATTAGCCTCTATTTTATAGGCCACATCCTGCTGCCAATATCCGGCATGAGGAGCGCGGTTNTTCCAATAGTGCGGGTTTTGTGCACTACGATAGGCATTGTCTAGCTGAGCTCGTACCGGAAGACTTGAAATCAGGAGGAATGCTACATATAAAAATCTTGAAAATGAGTGGGATACACCGTTTCGTTTCATCATGAAAACACCTTTTGTATGCCTGCTAAGATACTTGGCAGAAGCCGTAATTCATGAAAAATGCTCTGGAAACTTATCATCGAATCCTGCTATGTTTCTTTATTTCAACACGAAATTGATGGGCAGATTCATCCGCACATTTACAGGGGCTCCGTTTTGTTTTCCGCTTTTCCAAAGGGGCATTTTTAAGNNTACCCGAATCGCCTCACTGTCGCAGGAAGGATGAATACCGCGAAGTATTTTAATTTCTCCGACACTACCATCCTTGTAAACAATAAACTGACAAATCACCTTACCGGAAATATTCATTTCCCGGGCTAATTCAGGATATTGGATGTTGTTTCGCAANAAGGTCATTAAGGCATCATACCCTCCCGGAAACTCCGGCATCTGTTCAACAAAACTGAATACTTCGGGTTGCGGTGCAGAAGGAGTATTCGACGATTCCATTTCTACAACGTCTTCCATACCCACATTGTTGCCCTCCGGTTCATTGAGAAGATTCGGTTCAGATTCCGGAACGGATGTGGGGGCGTTTCATACTTTAATTTAGTCCACTTCACCCCTTTTATCATCCCCTCCAGGCGAAGGGCGACAAGTTCCAATTCTTTAGGTCCTGCTTCAGCTTGTGTAATGGACTTATAAAGGCTTCTCCATAAATCTGAATTTTTAAATGGGGAAGATCGGTAGCTGGATTTTTATACCGATCCTCATAGCGGTTCCAGGACAAAGAATCCAATGCCTTAAAAAATTTCCGTGTTTTACTAAGCGATAATTTCCCTTTATAGACCCCTATTTTGGACACGTTTTTTCCTTTATAATACACATCGCCGTTTTGAAACAAACGAATTTGAAATACCGGACATTTTCCAAAACAAGCTGACCGTTCGATAATAAACTCGTTGTACTTATTTTTCGATTGTGCCTGCATCCCAACACAGGCCAGACTTATTACAAGAAATAGAATAAAATGTTTCATCCTGTGCTTTATGGCATGTATTCATTAAAGAAATCCTTTTCACGCATCCAATCATCGTTGTAAATTTTACCTACATAACGGCTTCCATGATCATGCAATACAACCACCACCATATCATCTGCCTTGAAACGATCCTTCATTTGGACAACGGCCTGCACAGCTGCTCCGGCCGATGAACCGCAAAACAAACCTTCCTCACGAGCCAGTCGGCGGCACATTTGTAAGGACTCTTTATCTTGAATCATTTCGATATGGTCTATGAACTGCCGGTCGTAGTTGGCCGGGATAAAATCTTCACCCATGCCTTCAACCGCATAAACTCTGGCTAATTCAGGTTTTACTTCTTCCGTATCAAACCAGTGTTTCAGAATACTACCATCGGGATCNACACCAATCACCTGCACCTGAGGGTTTTGTTCCTTCAAGTAGCGGCCAGTTCCAATTAGAGTTCCCCCTGTTCCTGTTGAGGCAACGTAGTGGGTAATTTTTCCATCGGTCTGATCCCAGATTTCCGGACCGGTAGATGCGTAATGTGCTTCACGGTTTGAGAGATTGTTGTATTGATCCGGATTCCATCCATCGCGTTCAGCGGCTATGCGGGCAGCCACCGAATAATATGAANNCAAGGGATCTTCTGGCGCTACATCGGTTGGACAAACATGCACTTCGGCACCCATAGCCCGCAAAATATCCACCTTCTCTTTACTCATTTTATCCGCCATCGTGAACACACATTTGTAGCCCTTTGTTAATGCTACCAGAGCTAGTCCCATTCCTGTATTTCCGCTCGTACATTCAACTATAGTCCCTCCGGGTTTTAATTTTCCGCTCTTTTCTGCATCTTCTATCAACCGCAAAGCGATACGGTCTTTGATGCTGTTGCCAGGATTAAAGTATTCCACTTTGGCATATACCGGACATGGAAAGTCTTTCGTGATATGGTTTAAGCGAACCAATGGGGTATTCCCAATAGCTTCAACGATAGTATTGTAAACGCGTTTCATAGGGCGCAAAAGTACCACGAATTCCAGAAACGGTTGCTGCTATTTTGATGCCATTAACCAGTTGATGCTACAGGATACAAGTCTCTATCCGCAAGATAGCCGGTTGAAATCATGCGTGCTTTGCTTCTATCGTACCAACATAACATCCCCTTTCAGCAGATATTTTTTCCGGTGGCCGGACAGGTATATTCGGCCAGATAATAATAGGAACCAATTTCACACAGTTCACCCTGATGCCGGCCATTCCATCCAAATTGAGAATTGGTGGTTTCAAATACAGGATTCCCCCAGCGATTCACTACCATGAACTTTTTCAATTCAATTCCCCAGGCATTGATTAGTCGAAATTCATCATTGATTCCGTCCCCATTGGGTGAAAACGCATTCGGAAGCAACACATCATCACAACATATAGCTTGTTGTAATTGCGCAGACTGACTTATGCTACAACCGTTGGCATCTGTGGCAACTATAGTATATAGTTTTCCAAAGAGCAAAGTATAATCGCCGTTTTGGTTCGTATTGGCTCCAGGCCATAATGTATACTCAATGCTGCCTGTACCGCCTTGTACCTCTGAGTAAATTGAACCACTTTGGGCATTATCGCAACCCGGGTTCCGTGCATCAAATTGCGTAAAAATTAAAGCATCCGGATTTTTAATATCGATGCTGGTCACACTGCTGCATCCATAAATATCCGTAGCGGTAATTGTATAGATCCCACCATTTAAATTCGTGAACACCGCGGAATTGGTGTCCAGATTACCCGGTTCAACATGATAATTGGCAATGGAAGATGGCCCGATGGCATAGGCACTAAAACTTCCGTTGCCCTGATTGTGGCAAGTCAGATCGAGGTGACTGACCTGAACAAACTGCGGGGCTTGTTTCTGATCGATAAAGGTTATTGAAGATGCAGTACAATTGTTGGCATCTTTTACGGTGGCCGTATATGTGCCGCTCACTAAGTTGGCAAAATTGGCAGATAAACCAAATGCAGCACCAATGGAATAGGTCAATGCCGGTGTACCTCCGGTCGCCAAAATGCTTAAACTTCCTGTGTTGTTGGGCACACAAGTTTCGGTAGTGGAAATACTTTGGATGCTTAACGGATTCGGACTCAGCAAGCTAAATAAGGTAGTTGCTGTGCAGCCGTTTGCATCGGAAACCTGAATCGTATAATTATTCGAGAATAAACCATTAAAGATTCCATTGGTATTTGAAACAGAACCCGGAGTTAAAAGGTAATTTAACGTTCCGGTTCCACCACTGGCATTCACTTGTGCACTACCCGTATTCTCATTGGCACATTTTGGATTTGTGGCTACCATATTATTGAATTGCAAGGGCAACGGACTGGCCACCTGAACTGTGGTACTCACGGTACAGTTTAATGCATCAGAGGCTGTTATAATATAAGTGCCCGCATAAAGCGATGTAAACACACCAATGGAATTTGTTTGATTCGGATTATTCAGCGTATAGCTAAGTGAACCATTGCTGTTGGGAACGCTCACCGAAATTTGTCCGTTGTTTAGTCCAAAACAGCTCGCAGGCACACTTGAAGATGATGCCCAAGTCAGTAAAATCGGCGACTGAATGATTACCAGACTGCTCACGGTACAATTGTTGATATCCGAAACAACCACTGTATAATTTCCTGCTCCAAGCCCTGAAAATGTATTACTACTTTGCAAACCGCCTCCATTGAGGCCATATTGATACGTAGGCGAACCGCCAGATGCTGTAATAACCAATTGAGCATCATTTCCCGGTACACAGGTCGGAACGGTGGTATTGACATTACTAATGCTCAAGGCCAGTGGCTGTGTAATAAGTTGAGTTGCTGTAATAAAACATTGATTCCCATCCATGGCCGTCATGGTGTATATGCCAGCCGTTAAATTTGAAAATTGACCATTGGTATTGCTCAGATTCACGGGCATCAAAGTATAGGTTAAAGATCCGCTTCCACCGCTGGCACCAGCATTCCACCAGGCATTTGTACCGTTAAAGCAGGATACATTCCCGGAAGTATTACTCACCCATTGAATACTGTTAGGTTGCGTAATGGTTAGTGTAGTTGACTGACTGCACCCATTGGCATCTGTTACAAGAATGGTATAGGTGTTGGCACCCAGGCCTGAAAAACTACCAGTGGTATTTTGAAGATTTCCCGGATTTAAGGTATACGTTAAACTACCGGTTCCACCTTGTGCCGCGACGTTTATTGTTCCGTTGGTGAACCCTTGGCAACTGACTGGTGTGGTTCCCGCTGAGGTCCATGAAATATTCGTCGGTTGAGCGACGGTCAGTGTTGTGGCCGTTGAACATCCAAGCACATCCGTTGCGACCACGGTATAAGCGGAAGCACTCAACCCGCCAAAAATTCCGGTACTGTTGGATGCGCCCCGGGATTTAACACATATTGTACCGGANCCTGTTCCACCAGTTGCATTCACCTGAAGTTGTCCGTTAGTGCCTCCAAAACAGGAAACCGGAACAGTAATTGCTGAACTCCAGCTCAATCCGGGAGGTGTTAAAATTTGCGTGGTGGTAGTGGTTGAACAGTTGTTGGCATCACTCACAACAATGGTATAATTGCCCGCTCCGAGTCCGTTAAATACATTGCCATTTTGCNNAGAGGGCCTCCAATGGAATATTGCAAATTTGGTGTTCCGCCTTGCGCTGATTGTTATGCTGGCATTATTAGCAGGTACACAACTTAATGGCGTAGTAACCACATTGCTGATTTGAACTGCTGTGGGTTGTGTAATGAGCAGATTGGTTGATATGGAACAGCCATTCTGATCCAGGGCTTGTACGGTATATGTTCCGGTTCCGAGACCGGTAAAACTGCCACTAGTATTCGATTGGCTGCCAGGCAAAAGAGTATAGGTTATTGAACCAGTTCCTCCAGTAGCGCTTGCTGTAATGGTAGCATTGTTTTGTCCGAAACAAGCTATAGGCGATGCATTCACGGCATTCCACTGCATTGCAGGNGGAGCAGAAATAGTTACAATTGTACTGGCTGTACATCCCAACGGATCGNNAGTTGTTGTGATGGTATAGATGGAAGCACTTAAGTTTTGAAAAACTCCGGACGTATTATTCACATTACCCGGATTCAGTACGTAAGTTAATGTGCCATTTCCGCCAGAGGCATTCACAAGTAAACTACCAGTGTTGGTTCCAGTACAAAGCACAGCAATTGGGGTAACCGTATTAAAACCAATTGCCGTTGGACTNTCCACATTTAGAATGGTATTGATGCTGCAACCTAATGCATCATTGGCGGTAATGGTATACGTGCCAGCTGATAAGGAAGTGAAATTTCCGTTACCGGTTATAGAGCCAGGAAGTAAAGTATACGTAATAGAACCGTTGGCAGATGATGCGCTGCTGATGATACTGCCGTTTGAGCCTCCAAAACAGGTGACANNAGTTTGCATTGTTTGCAACCCAATTAATNNGGCAGCTGGCCCATTCACAACAACCACGGTTTGAATACTGCAAGCATTAAAATCCGAAGCGGTAACCGTATAGGAGCCAGACCCTAATCCACTAAATTGATTGGATGGCTGAAACGATCGCCAATCGAATATTGANTAGTTAGGTGTTCCTCCATTCACATTGACGGTTATGCTGGCATCATTACCCGGTACACAACTTGGGATGGTTGATGAAATGCTTCCCCAAGTTAATGCAGATGGTTGTGTGATTGTAACAACGGTTGATGTTGAACATAAGTTCTGGTCAGCAACTGTCACGGTATAGTTACCTGCCGAGAGGTTACTGAAACTTCCGTTCGTATTTTGTATGCCACCCGGAGTTAGGGTATAGTTCAGCGTACCGGTTCCCNNTGTGGCCTGAACGGATAAACCAGCATTATTTTGTCCGAAACAGTTTGGCTGTGTCGTCAGAGGCGCGTTCCAACTGATTGGGTTTGGTGCATTCACCGTGATCGTCGTGTTCACTGAACAGCCATTGGCATCTGAAATTTGCACGGTATAGCTCGATGCATTCAAATTATTGAACAAGCCGGAAGTATTGGAAACATTTGTTGGAAGTAGTAAATAGCTTAATGTACCTGTTCCTCCACTATAACTCACCGATGCACTACCTGTATTTTGTCCCTGACACAAAGTGGGTGTTGTAGACACTGCAATGGGTAGAATGGCTGTTGGCTCTGTAATAAGAACCTGAAGGCTGCTGCTACACCCATTGAGATCGACGCCTGTAACAGTATAGGTTCCGGCAATTAATCCGCTGAATGAACCACTTGTGTTGGAAACATTTCCGGGTTGCAGAGTAAATGTAATTGGGTTGGTGCCCCCTGTTGTGGTAAAACTGACCTGACCCGTGTTACCTCCTGCGCAAAGGTTATTCACCACCGCACCTGACTCATATTCAGGCCAGGTGCTACAGAAATTGAAGTGGTTCCGGTCNACGGTGCATCCAATTTGCGAGGTGGCTGTAACTGTAAAATTGCCGGGATTTAATCCGGTAAATACATCCGGATTTTGCGTTAAGATTTGACCACCCGGCAACAACGTAAAGGTGATTGGGAAGGAGAAGTTGCAGCCACCTGTATACTCCCGGAAGGANTTTAAACAAGAGACATCAACGGGAGTTAAAGTTAGCGTAGGATTCGGTTCAATACTAACGGTAATCAATGAATCTATATTCAAGCATCCCGGATAATTAGCCGATACGGTATAAGTAGTTGTTGTCGCTGGGGTTACACTTACCGTGGTGCCGGATGTTGGATTGGTACCCCAGCCCAGGAATAACTAATTCCAGTAGTAGACGAGATGGTGGATACTTGCAAACCATACTTTGACCTGCGCAAACGGCGGTATCATTGCTCACCCCAAAAGTTGGTCGATCAAAATATTGACCGATTTACTATCGGTAATGGTATTGTTACAAGCTGAGCCATAAACATTAATGAGAATGGTTTCCGTCCCTTCAAGTATACCGTCCGGGATGGCGTTTATAGTAAAAGTTACAATGGTATCATTGGCGGGAATCGTAACCGTAGCCGGTAAGGTATTGTAATCGATGCCGGAAACAGCAGTTCCTGAATATTGTAATCCCACCACTTGTGGAGTCGGCTTCGGATTCGGTCTGCGAATTGTAACTATAGATGCCAGGCATCCTTCTAGTAAAGGTGCTGAACCACCCAGCGAATTCGTCGATGAAATGGAAGTAATGGTAGCCGCTTCGGAGGTAAACGATCCAGCTTCAAGAAAAACACCGGAATCCAGAATGCCATCAAATACATCGGCAATGGCAAATTTCATGTGGTAGGTAGAACAAGGAGTAACCGGGGCAATGGCCTTGAGTTTGGCAGTCATGCCGTCGTAGGTAATTGTTGCACTCGATGAGTTGTTCACGTAAAGCGCATTGTTAGGCGGTGCACAAGGTGATACGACATTTCCGCAAGGATTGGCTGTTGAAAAATTAATGGTATTGATGGATACCGGACAACTGGTACCGGGAATTAAAGCTACGTTCGTAGGTGTGGCATAACCGGGCCCCGAAATAAAGAAGGCAAAAATATCATTAAAGTTGTTGCAGGTATAACTTGGGTATTCTTCCGAACCAAAACGATAATTGAATTCAATCGTATCTCCGATGGGTACAAAATCAAATTCAAGTTTACAAATATCCTGAATCCCTCCGGTTGCAATTGGCGATAAATCAGGGTCAGAAGTCAAGACTAAATTATCATTGCTGGCAAATAAAGCCGCTGAACCATTCACCCCCGTTGAAAATAAATTAGACTGGCATTTCCCCGAAGTCAGAACAATCCCTGAATCAATTAAAATACTTGTGGTTAAACCGTTTTCAAACTTACCACTGGCATCCAGGGCGCAGGTCAACACCGGGTTATAATAAACTACTCCGGATCCGACCAGCCGATCTACCATGGCATTCGCGGTTTGATTGGGTGTGACAAGCAACTGCCCCCACAACGGCGATGAAATCAAAAAGGGCAAAAAATAAAATAGAAGTCGTAAACATCTAAGCATAGGCCTAAGCGTATTTTTCGTAAATATAAGCCATAGGCGATGAATCCGCGAATTACAATTACCTGAGAAGAATTAAGTCACCTTTTAGCACATACTTCTGACTATTTCCGCTACAGGTGTACCGAACTACATAAAAGTACGTGCCCGGTTCGGCATCCTCCCCTTTTTGTCGACCATTCCAGCCAAATTCTGAATTTTCGGTTCTGAACACTTCATTTCCCCAACGGTTAAAGACAGCAAAATATTCCAGAGTAATTCCAAAGGTATTCAGCATCCTGAATTCATCGTTCTTGCCATCTCCATTGGGGGAGAAAGCATTGGGCAGAAAGACCTTTTCGCAACAGATTTTGTTCTCAACAGCCAGACTACTACTTTGACTGCATCCGTTTACATCGATGGCCGTTATAGTATAAACTCCACCCGTTGGGATGTTAAATATTCCGGATGAATTTTGTGCATTCAAGGGCTCGAGGCGATATAGAAGTCCGCCCGTTCCTCCACTTGCAGAACATCGTATTTTACCGGCATAGGAATCACCACAACTATCTGCTTCAAATTGTGTCGACTGGATCAAACGGGATCCGGTTCACCAATCTGAAAAATACTGGTTCCGGTACAACTATTGGCATCCGTTACCTGTATGGTATAGGTGCCGGCCGTTTGACCAGGAAAGACTGATGAATTTTGTGCGATGGCACCAGGTTGTATTATATAATTTGTGATCGGGGCGATACCACTCGCGGAGATGGTTATACTGCCCGAAATTTCTCCGGCGCAAGGTATTGGTGTGTATTGGACCGCAGTAACTATCGGGGCGTTCGGGCTTGTTAAGGTGGTCACCGAACTTTGGGTACAGCCATTCGCATCCTTGACCGTAATCGTATATGTACCGGAAGGCAGATTCCCAAATGAATTACTGGTTGCGAAAACTCCTCCCGCCGAAAACGTTATCGTGCCGGTTCCGCCGGATGCGGTTACNATGATCACTCCTGAATTATTCGGGTTGCATTGGGGCTGTGTTACACTTAATTGCTGAATAATTAATGGAGCAGGTTCGCTGATAGAGAATGCGGTTACATAACTACAATTATTCCCATCGCTAACTACTATAGTATAACTTCCACTGTTCAATCCCGAAAATTGTCCGGTTGAATTGATCGTATTTCCTGGCTGAAGTAAGTAATTAAATACTCCGGTGCCTCCTCCGCCCTGAATGGATAAACTACCATTCGTTTGCCCAAAACATTGGATGTTCTGTTTTTGAAATTGGTGATANACTACTGGAGAGGGGGCTGAAATGGCCAGCACCGAACTGGTTGAACACAAATTGCCATCGGCTGCGGTTACCGTATAGGTTCCGGGACCTAATCCCTGAAAGTTGCCCGTTGAATTCACTTGCATGAGAGGTTGCAAAGTATACGAATACGATCCGGTGCCNCCACCACCACTTACTTGCAGAGAAGCATTTTGTAAACCATAACAAGTTATCGGAGTTACATTAAATTGAGCAAACTGAACCTGAGCTGGATTTGGAATATTGACCAGGCTGGTTACCGAACACCCATTCGCATCGGTCACTATAGTTGTATAATTTCCGGGAGTCAGGTTATTAAACACCCCGGTATTATTTGATGTATTATTGGGTTGAAGCGTATAATTCACGATACCACTGGCATTGGTTGCAGTAACTTGAATTCCACCCGTATTGCCATTGTAACAACTCACCGGGGTGATAGTTTGTGAAGAGCCAATGGTAACTAAAATTTTTATAGCACCTCCATTGCCATTACAAGGCCCGGACTCACTCAGTGATACCGTGTAAGTTCCCGGGCAGAGAATTGANTGAACCGGATTTGATGCCGAACTGGTATTTGATGCACCGGAAGCCGGATCTCCAAAATTCCAGGTGTACGTATCCGGACATAAAGTGCCTAAAGGTGTAAACTGATATTCTAAAGGATTTCCGGTGCACGTGAATGAAAAGTCGGTTTGATTAGGAGGAGCCTCACCAATATAGACATCATCAAAAGCAAATCCATCATAGTTATTACAAATTGTACCCGCCCCAAAAGCAAAACGGAATATAACCTGAGGTTGTCCGGCAATGGCGGCAATACAATGTTTTGCGGTCACCCAGCCTCCACTACCCCCTCCTCCTGTACAACTTCCGGAAGTGGGCAACGTGGTTCCGGCCCAACCATGTTTGGGGTTGGCCAGATTGGTCAAAGCCGTAATATTTCCCTGATTAAACCAATTCTCATTCAGGCAATTCACGGGATTTGTATTGGTTCCTACATTGACCCACGTGGCCCCGTTATTAATAGAGTATTGAAAGGTGGCGCCATCGTATATGTTTTCGGTTTCCCACCAGATTTTAAAACTCACCCAGGGATATACGATCGTTGTAAAATCAAAACAAGGACTTTGTACATACGAACGCTGACCATAACTATAGAANGATCCGGTGAGTCCACCAACCACCCAACATTTGGTGCCTCCTCCGGCGGTTTGAATTAATGATTTATTCGGGGTACCCCAGGCCCAGTCATCATTGATGCCACCACTGAACCAATTGGAAGGGCCTCCTTCAAAGCCTTCCTGATAAGGAAAAGTACTGATGGGCGTGGTACACTGCGACCACAATTGAACAGGCCCCATGATAGCAGGTATCAGGACCCAAAGAATCCATTTTTTCATCTCGAAACATCGCAAAGATATTAACTTCAATCCAACTCCTGTTTCAAAGGTTGGCACTTAACAATTTCGTGATGGCAAATTCAGCAGCCCAGATGAAGGAAATTTCACAAAGTGTCTAGCTTTACGAAAAACATAGCATGCATTCGGAATCTGAATATCTGGCTCAGCGATTAGAGGAACTTTTTTAAATGGACGATGGATTGCCAATACCAATTATCAGGAAGAACTAGGGCTAGCCAACTGGACTCTGGCATCGAGGCAACATCCTAACCTGAATTCCATCGTTAAATTAACCTTTCATATTTGGTACTATTTGCAAGGCATCAATACCTATTTTAAAACAGGAATACTTGAAATAAAAGATCAATTTAGTTTTGATGCTGAAGCCATACAAGATGAGCAAGCCTGGAACGATTTGAAAATTGATTTTTTAAAAACGCTGTTCAGTCGATCGATTCAGTCCGCGCCCTGAATCCGCAACAATTAGAAGCTGATTTTTGATCCCAGGTATGGTAACTACCGACGAAATATAGATGGGATGCTTGAACATGCCTATTATCACTTAGGCCAACTGGTGTTGCTGCGAAAACTGATATAATCAGACATTCTTGAAATAATAATTAATTGAATCACTGAACCGCATCTTGCATTAAAAAGAATAGCTGTTGATGATGAGGTTTCGGTGAATACCACAGGAAATTTCACGAAGTTTTTGCGCTGTAGATTTCCTGATAAAAAAAGTTGTTATAACATGAACCTTAATAATCAGTAAATCAACCAATTAAGGGATTATTATACATATTTTCATTTATATTTGTCGCGCATTTGAATCAATTATGACAGGAACTTTTTGTATCCGTCTTATTATGTGTTTTTGTTTAAGCTGTTTGCCGTTTCGTTTTTACGCGCAGGGAAACAGTGTTCGTATTCTTCCGGATTCCAGCAATCAATTTGTTCAATTTGAAATTTCACGGGTTAAAAAGTCGGTGTATACAATTCAACTTACCGACCAAAAGGACAAGTTTTAATTGAACGGAAAGAAGAAATCTCCGAAACGCCGAAATTAGTCACCTTTAACTGGAAAGGCTTTCAACCCGGCATTTACTTTGTAAAACTTGACAGTAAGAAAGAGGAATTGAAATTGATGTTCATCAAACCGAGCGAAGAAGTACCGGCACTCTCAGAAGCACAGCAATAGAGGCTATTCACGTTAATCCTTATTAAATTCACTATCCGGGAAACTGGTATTCATCTGGTACGAACTAAATGTTAGTTGGATCCAGCCAGGTTCTTTGCCATCCACAGCTTTATCGGGGCTGGATTTCTTATTTAAATCTACCGCCATCATTTTAGGAACTTTAATTTTGTTGACTTCAACTTTAATCAGAATTTGATCCGGTAAGCCGAACTTCAGATAATTCCCATAGGTGTTTTGGGTTTCGAGCGTACCATTATTTCGGGTAGTGATTTGTGATTTATAGATGAGTGGATTTAAGACGTCGATCCAAAATTTACCTAAAATCAATTCCTGATCATTCTTGATAGGAATTATATTCACGATCGCACATTTTTTCCTTCAATCACTTCATACCCCGAAATCACAGTTGTGTAGGATGCTGTATCCTGCAACAAACTGCCCACCTGCTGCATCGGATTTTGTTTCGGTAAAAAAGATCCCTTTGGCTTTGATGCGAAATTTATCAGGCTGCTTAAAATAAACTTTGCCGTACATGTCTTTCATCTTAACACCTGGTATCCTGAACTGCATATGAACCTTTGCCTGGTAATCCTTAATTTGTTGCATTCGAAGATTCAGGGCACGTATTAATTCTCTTGGATCATCGCCAGCCAGAGCTGTTTTGTTTATGGTGTTCAGAGAGACAAGAAATATACTCAGTATCAGAAAAACGACTGCTTTTCATCGATCAGGCTTTAATATCTTTTTTGTTATAAATCCAAATAGAGGCCACCAGAAACAGGATAACATGAATCAGTAAAACGATACAGGAGAACCAGATGTCATTAAACGGTACCGGGTCTTCAAACAAACTTTTCCAACTGATCATGTGGGTAGTAAATAAAAATGGTTTCACGCGATCAAAACTGGGTAAATCAAACATGCCTATAATTGTGAAGATGATGATGATAGCCATCACACTCACGATGGGTGTTATGGAGTTATCCAATATGGAAGACAGTAAATTCGCCAAACTGGCCACAACGCTCAAGGATAAAAACGCTATACCAAAAGTTGCAGCCCAACGCCATTGAATATCATCGGCAGGTATCACGGTAAGTCCTTCACTATTCAGGGCCATCAAATCACCTTCGCCAAATACGAGACGTGAAACGATTAAGGCGAAAATCCCAATACAAGCAATAACAAAAGGGTATAAAACAATCCGGCTACCCACTTGGCTAAAACAATTTGTGTTCTACTGGCCGGCCTTGTCAGTAAAAACGAACTGTTCCCTGAGCTGTTTCTCCACTGATTAAATCACCGGTTACAAGAGCCACCAATAAGGGCATTTGAACAATTAAAGTTTGTAATACGATAAAACAAATCAGGTTACCGTTTAAAACCTGTCCTTCAATCTGAAAGGTTGATTCAAACTGTTGCGTCACGAAAGATAGTATCTCTTTACCATCCTGATAAAAGCAGATTCCAGCATGATGCAAATGAAAGCAATCACGCCAAACCCGATGTAACTCCGGGGTCGCCGTATTGTTTTAATTAATTCGTTGGTGAGTATTGCGCCGAATCCATTCATGATGCCGTACTGGTAATTTCTAANAAGTATTGTTCCAATTGATTGCGGTATTCCACTTTGTATACGGAAAGCCCCTGCCCTTGCAAATGAGCTACCAAGGCGGGAATATCCTGTCGGGCCATTTTAACCTGAAGTAAATTCTTNCTCCTGACGCAAAGTACCTTGTTTAAAAAATCCTGTTCGGCAAACTGTATTGATGCTGCCCGATCGTCCATTTCAACATCCACCCACAAGGCTTGTTGCGACAATAAATCTTCTTTTTGCCTTGTACCNACCATTTTCCCGTTATGAATTACCAGTAAGTCGCTGCACACTTCCTGTACTTCAGCCAGAATATGCGACGAAAAGAGAAAGGTGATGCCCTGTTCGCGGTTCAACTTTAAAATAACCTCGCGCAAATCCAAAATACCCTGAGGATCCAAACCGGTATTCGGTTCATCCAATATGACAACCTCAGGTTGATGAATTAAAGCCTGTGCTAAACCCAGACGTTGTTTCATGCCGTGTGAGAAGGTTTTTACCTTATCCTTTTCCCGCCCTTTCAAAACCACCAATTCAAGAATTGCATCTAGCTTTTTNTGACTAAACCCAACACCGGATGCCCGGGCCAAAAGGCGTAAATTTTCTTCTGCACTCAAATAGGTGTAAAAATCGGGTTTCTCAATAATGCATCCGATCCGTTGCATGGTTTTAGCCCGGTGTTCCGATAAGGCCTGTCCAAACCAGGAAATTTTACCGGTATCCGGACGAATCAGGTCCATCATCATGCGNAGTGTGGTACTCTTTCCAGAGCCATTAGGCCCTAANAACCCGCAGATGCTTCCTCTGGGGATAGAAAAGTTAATACGGTCTACCGCTTTCAATGCACCAAAGGATTTTGATAAATCTTGAACCTCAACAACGCGTTCCATATACGGAGTAAAGCTACTATGAAGTGCATGAATGCAAGGTCGGAATCTTAAATGTCGAATAGATAAATTCCTTATTGGTCTTTTTTGCTTGGTGATCAGGGGTATCTGACATTAACTTGAGTTATGAATCATTCCCTAATAAAGATATACCCACCCTTTACGGCACCCCAAACCTGTTTACCACTTTTATCAAATCCCGATCCCACGAAATGAGTTGCCCATCACGAGTGTAATTTTAGTGGTGGCATAGGCGGCTCCCCGCAAATCAGAACTGCAATCTGTTCCCTGCGTTCCTCCGGTATAGACTGAACCATTGCGCTTAAGAATCACTGTACATCCATTTTTCGCTTCGATATGTTCAAATTGCAGAAGCTGCATTTTAGAAGCATCTGCCGCCAGTCCGATCACATCCTTGGCATTTTTAAGGGTAAAAATTTCGCTGCTGAATTCATCCGGTCCGGTATGCGTGAGTTTGTATACCCGCTGTCGATACGGTTTATTCAATGAAGAGGCCACGGCTTGCTCTACGTATAGCCAGATGCCATCTGTCCGGTCATTCCAGATTCTGCACATCGACAAATGAATATTGAAATAGGATGTATCGCTTAAAGATTGTTTTTGACTGGAAAATTCCCGATCAGTAACCTGGAAAATTGAACTAATTCCTTGTCCGGTATGGTATCGCGGGAGCCTTTTTGGATGTGACATGCTGCAAATACTATTGCGACAATGAGGTACAAAAGACCGATCTTAACGGCATATTCTTCATAGCGTGAGAGTAGAAATTTGGTACAAAATTAAGGGGCAGGATGGATACTACCTCACCCGATCAAATGCAGAGTGTCAATCTATTCATTCAACATATTGAATCCGCTTAATAATCCTGGTTATTTTCAATCACAAACAAACCCAGACTATCAATACCCAAAGAGCCTGGATTGCCTTTCAGGAACATGGTGTAAAATACCCCGGTTTAAATTCGCGTGGGGCCTGGGTATACAGTGTTGCTTGTGGTAATGCACTTTCACGAATCGAGTAATACATCGAGTTATCCGCAGAAAACTGGGTGAACTCGGTGAAATCGGCGTTTTTATATCCTGTGTGCACCAAGGCACCGGTTTTTCCATTCACAAGATCAACCATCGGTGCAGAATTACTGAGGTTCAAAAACGCATTTTATAATTTGACCCTGTTGGCGTAATAAAATTTTCAGTATAAATCCGGTAACGAATTGCGTTCGATGAATCAAAAACTACCACCGTATAGTGTTTATCCTGACCAATGGTCACAGCAGTATCTCCCAGCGTATTTCCATTGATATCCTTGATGCGAAGAGTATGGCGGGTGGCCACATAGGGAGCAAAATAACTATAGTTCAAATACTCAATATCCGTGGCATACACCTTCTTGTAGTCCACATCAATATTCACACCACCAGAAAGATAGGAGGCATTAATCACCCGCATCTTTCCATAAGAAGTAGTTACTTTTCGGCCTTCGCAGGACTGCAGTATGGTCAGGGTGGCGATCAACAAAACAAGGGCTAAACAGGTACGCATGAATCGGTTGTTTATTGGCTGCACAAATTTACACATCCCGTAAATTTAATTGAAAAACGGGGATGCTGCAATTGTTCGATGAAATAAGGAATTATTGAGGGTGGAAGATCATCGGAAAAAGCATCCCATACAAAGCCCCGAATAAATGCGCCCCATGCGCAATATGATCGGCATTTTGTTTACTCATATAATTCGAATACCACAGATAACCTACCGCAAACAGGATGGCCGGAATTGGAAGTATAAAATTAATGCGCAATTCAGCCCAGGATCAAACACAATGTACGAAAACATCACCGCGGCTACGGCCCCACTCGCTCCCAAGGAACGGTACCAACTGTGGTCTTTGTGTTTCAGGTAATCAGGTAGGGATGAAACGACCAATGCACTTAAATAAAACAAGGGAAACACCCATTCATTTCCAAACAGGCTGGCATACCCTCTTCAACGGCCCGTCCAAAAAGAATAAGGTCAGCATATTAAATATCAGATGCTGATAATCGGCATGTACGAATCCGTGTGAAATAAAACGCCACCATTCCTGAGAGCGCTGCATCAGATAGGGGTAAAACATCGATTTATCCCACCAGGCCCCATTCTGAAAGGCCCCGATGCTAATGAGCACGGTAGCCACCAGCAGTATATATGTGATGATCATGCTTTTGCGGCGTTGTATTGTTGCAGAGCCACTTCCAAACAATCCATGGCACGGTGAATCGATTCGGTATTCAGCACATACGCAAAACGAACTTCATCTTTTCCTAAACCAGGAGTGGCATAAAATCCACTCGCCGGAGCCATCATTACCGTTTGGCCTTCGTGTGAAAATGATTCCAGTAACCAGCGACAAAAATCTTCAGCACTGTCTACAGGCAGTTTAGCCATAGCATAAAAAGCNCCTCCCGGATTCGGGCATAGTACCCCAGGAATTTTATTAAGACGCTCTACCAATACATTGCGACGCTTCAGGTATTCGTCGCGGATTTCATCAAAATAATTCTCCGGTAAATCTACTGCTGCTTCTCCGGCAATTTGTGCAAATGAAGGCGGGCTCAAACGGGCCTGAGCAAACTTCATTGCCGCATCATACACAGCCCCATTTTTAGTCACAAAAGCACCAATGCGCCCACCACAGGCACTATACCGTTTAGAGATGGTATCCATTAATATGACGTGGTTATCCATACCTTCCAGATTCATGGCTGAAATATGCGCATGACCATCATAGCAAAATTCACGATAAGCTTCATCGGAGAACAAGAACAAATTGTGTTTTAAACAAATCGATTTCAGTACCTCCATCTCCTCACGCGAATACAAATAACCGGTCGGGTTATTCGGATTACAAATCATGATGGCCTTGGTTCGCGGTGTAATATTTTGCTCAAATTGTTCAATAGGTGGCAGTTTAAAACCCTCCTCAATGCTGGAAGAAATGGGCTTGATATGCACTTGGGCCGCTACGGCAAATCCGTTGTAATTCGCATAAAACGGTTCCGGAATAATGATTTCATCACCGGCATCGAGGCATGCCATCATGGCAAATAAAATAGCTTCTGATCCGCCGGTCGTAACAATAATTTGCTGTGGAGTTAACGAAATGCCGAATCGCTGATAATATATACACAATTTTTTNCTGTAACTCTCAAAACCCGCGCTATGACTATACTCCAGAATTTTCATATCCGTATGCCGAACAGCATCCATTACAGCCGGTGGGGTAACAATATCCGGCTGGCCGATATTCAGGTGATAAACTTTAATGCCTTTTTTCTTAGCGGCTTCGGCATAAGGTACCAGTTTGCGTATGGGTGATGGGGGCATTTGCTCCCCGCGGTGTGAAATAGAAGGCATAGTTAAAATTTCGGAACACAAATATAAGGGCTTGACCGCGTAATTCATTGAGGTTAAAGGGGCCTGCATGCATTGGGTTTGCCGGTGGATGCCCGGGATGCAGGTTGGCATGCAACGGGCTCTCGGCTCAAATCTTGCCGGCCACATAGTGTTCGGAAAATTGATTTTAGGAAAAGGCCGGCAAGGATTCCGCCTCCATCCCTGGCCCTGGCCCGGGTAAACCGGCTGAATCCCAAATTTGTTTCAGTTGCGTATTGAACCTACTGAACACCCAAACGGGGAATGTGTTTAATAATTCACTTTAAAGGTACCATTCGTAATCATCACACTATCGGTAGGAAAGGCCACATCATCATATAATGTCCCCTGAAAACTACCTTCAATAATTTTTCCGCTGGCATCGTGTTTGGTAATAACTATCGTACCATTGTCGACGGAATTATACATACTCATGGGCGAAGTAGTGCTAAACTGTGCGACATAATTTGAACCCACAAATTCCAGAGGGAAGGTACCTGTAGCAGTATTTTTGTTGATCCACAGGTTCAGCGCAGCATTGCTGGCATTTCCGGCAATTGCGATATAGTTGATACCTCCAACAGATACAACCGTTTTCGTGATGGAGGTGACGTTCACGCTGCTTCCATTCTTTTTATACGAAAAACTGTTCGAATAGGTAGATGGTGTGCCTGAGGTAGTGGTGGTGGTGTCTTTCTTTTACAAGATGAAAAACCAATAGAGGCTAGGATTGCTAAACTAAGCAAGATGAATTTGTTCATAAATAAATAATTTTAGTAGTACAAATATAAAACAGAACAACTGGAATACTTACTATTTCCAGATGGATTTATTTGTGCCCCCGTTCTAGAAGTTCAATTCCTAACCAATATCTGAGAATTTTTTATACAAACATCTTTGCAGAAAATAAGGAATTCCCGAGGTCGGAATATGCCTATGTGGTTTATAAAACCGCCGATAGCTATTCGACATTACAAATGTCGAACCGAGCTATTGTGAAGCATCCCGAGCAGATAGGTCACAGACATCGCGCCAGCCTGATTGCTTAAAATACACTCACGCGAGCAGTGAATAACAGTTGAATCTTATTCTACTATTTCCCGGCACCATCAATTAACAAAGGAGCCTTTCCATCAGTGACGATCACTTTGCTATTTGGCGACTTGGTGAGTTCTTGAAAAGCCTCTATGGATCTCAGCTTAATGATTTGATCATTGAGTCCTTCAGCCAATATCAAGTTTGCATCTCTGACTCCTTTCGCTTCAATTATTTTTCTATCAGCTTCAAGTTTAGCTTGCTGAAGCACAAACTCCATTCGCATGGCATCTTGCTCAGCCTGAAGCCTCTGTTCAATAGACGAGGCCAATCCAGCAGGAAGCTGAATGCTTTTCATTAAAACAGATTCAATAATAATACCCTGGCCGCCAAGCAGATCATGCATTTTCGCTTTGATTGCCTTTTCTATATCAGCGCGCATTCCAGAATGCATGTCTTTAGCAAANAATTGAGCACAAACATCAGCAGCTGCTGAACGAAATACATTGGCAATGATACTCTCATAATCCAGGCCAATGCTTCTGATGATATCTGGCAGTTTTGATTTTTCTAAACGATACAATATCGATATCTGCGAAGTAATACTTAAGCCCTCCTTGCTGGGGAGCACGATGGAAAGTTCCAGATTGTTAGTTTGCACGGATGCCCGAATTACTTTGCTTGTAAACGGATTATACCATATTGCTCCCTGGCTTAGTACTTTATTCGACAATTTACCCATTCGCTGCTTTACACCGGCTTCGCCTGGTCTTATCACCGCACACGAAGTCATAAAAAAGAAACCCCAATCCAGCGATCATACTTTTTTTTGATTGTTTCATTTATTTACTTTTTAAGTGATTATAATAGCCTAAGTTAGGAATGTAACTGCCTAGCATCTGAATGGAACTTGTTATGCGATATAGAAATTAGTTTATTAGATCATTCAAATTATGATCTTTAACACCTACGATAATTTTGGCACTTCAAAATTGAAGTCCATTGGCTTATTCAGTGTCTGCTGATTCCCCGCTCTCTTGATTTTGTAACTCAAGAATTGTTTGTTAGGATTTCATTTCTTGATTCCTTCCCTTTAGCATTATTCTTGTCAAGATAGTATATGCTTACGATCCAAATTACAAAGAATAATGACATGTAAACTCGTTTCAATTTGTCATCAAGATAAAATGAAAAAATTCATCATCATTATATGGTGAATAAAGCATGCCGTGCAGTAAAGCTGTTGCAGAGGAATAGTATATCCATTTCAGAATATAATATTTTAATGTTTGAATTGTAATTCTCATGCTTGATTCTTTTACAGATTACTCAATTAAATTTAAAAAGTAATCCACTGGTCGGAATTTGCAATTCCCTCCCTCCCTCCTCCCTCCCTCGCTCTCTTGAGTTTGTAACTCAAGAATACGCTCGTTTTTCTTCTTCAACCAATAATTGTTAATAGAAAATAATGGCTAACAAACCGTTTTTCTGACTTAAATAGCCTCTTGCGATCGCAGAATCGTATTTGTCACAGATTTCGGAAAATCCAGGTCGACTCCCTTCCAGTTCCTGAGCATGGCCTGCGACGCTGCCTAAGCGTAGCCTTATTGCTGGTGCCTTAGCATAGCCTTCGACGCTGCTTGAGTATAACCTTCTTGCTAGTGCCTGAGCTTCCGGTGCCTGAGCTTCCGGTGCCTGAGCGAAGCCGAAGGCACCTACCCCACCGCCACCGGTAATGGATCGGCATAATGAGCTAATCCGAAATTACGACGTTGCGCCTCTTCAGGATGTGTCACATGCCATTCAAATTCATCCCGGAAATGGCGAATCGCCGCTGCTACAGGCCAGGCCGCTGCATCTCCCAACGGACAAATTGTATTTCCTTCAATACGACGTTGAATATCCCACAACAATTCGATATCACTCATCTTACCTTTGCCGTATTCCAGATTTTTNAAAATTTTATACATCCAACCGGTGCCTTCGCGACATGGCGAACACTGTCCACAACTTTCATGGTTATAAAATCGCGCCAAGGTCATCGTATGGCGCACAATACACTGGTCTTCATCAAACACAATAAATCCACCGGAGCCCATCATAGTTCCACTTTCAAATCCACCATCAGAAAGTGATTCGTAGTTCATGTATCGGGTTTCGCCTTTGGCAGTCTTCAAGAGCAAATTCGTGGGTACAATCGGAACTGAGGANTCACCCGGAATGCAGGCTTTTAACTTTTTACCGTTTGGAATGCCACCGCAATATTCTTCACTAAATATAAATTCTTCCACACTGCAGGTCGANTCAATTTCATACACCCCNGGTTTATTAATATTCCCACAGGCTGAAATCAGTTTAGTTCCTGTACTACGGCCAACACCAATTCCTGCATAGGCATCGCCACCCATGTTGATTATCGGTACTACAGCGGCAATAGTTTCTACATTATTCACCACAGTCGGGCATCCCCATAAACCTTTCACTGCCGGAAATGGAGGTTTAATTCGTGGATTCCCTCTTTTTCCTTCCAATGATTCAATCAGGGCAGTTTCTTCCCCACAGATATAGGCACCTGCACCCCGTTGAACAAAAATTTCAAGATGNTAGCCTTTGCCCAGAATATTTTTTCCTAACCACCCGTTTTGACGAGCTTCTGCAATGGCTTGTTCCAGAATGTCCACAATCCAGGCATACTCGCCCCGAATATAGATATACGACCGATTGGCTCCCAATGCATAGGAGGATACAATCATACCTTCAATCAACAGATGAGGAATAAACTCCATCAAATAACGATCTTTAAAGGTACCCGGCTCACTCTCATCCGCATTTACCACCAAATACCGCGGAATTCCTTCAGGTTTGGCCAGAAAACTCCACTTCATGCCTGTAGGAAAACCGGCTCCTCCCCGTCCACGCAATCCACTTTTNTTCACTTCTTCCGTCACTTCATCCGGAGTCAGGTTCTGTAACGCTTTCTCTATAGATTGGTAACCTCCGTTTTTACGATACACNTCATAGGTCCGAATGCCTTCCACATGGGCGTTGGCCAATAAGAGTTTGATACTTGCCATAGCTTGCAAAATTCGTTGTTATAGTTTGAATTTCAAATTATAAATACGGATACTAAAATGACCGGGATGAAAGCGTTTCTTATGCCACTTTACCGCAATCGATCACTCCGGATCGGGGCTTCATCTTTACGAATACCCTGGCGCGCTAACAATGCAAATAGTATCGTCAATACTGGTAAAAATACGCCAACAAACAAACGACCATCGTACAAACCGATCGCGAATTTGTGACCCTGCGTTCCGAATTGTGCATTATAAATCTGGAAAATGAGTGCCAGCAAAGACAATACCACTGCAATCCAACTCATTTGCATTTGTTGTTTTCTATTCTTGTATAAAAAAATCAATGCCAGGCAAACTAATCCGGTCACTGTGCTCAGGGTAGCTAATAACCAATCACTCTTGGCCGTTAATGAAGCCAGTTCTTGCCCGGGGACAGTCATTCGGCCATCTAATCCGTACGGAAGCACGAAAAGGAGAAAGGCGCTGCATGAGGCCAATAAAAACCAAACAGATTGTATACGCTGTATCATACTAAATTTTGCGCAAGTTAATGCCCCGAAACCTTATTTCCACACAGGAAGATTTCCATTATTTTTGATTGATGAAGGAATTAAAACTCAAATTTGATGAATTTCCGGAATTGGAAACAGAACGACTGAAGCTGATTGCCATCACTGAAGATTTGACCGAGCAGTTATTTCCGTTACGCAGCGATCCGGATATCATGCGCTTTATTCCCCGCCCTTTGGCCAAAGTTCCGGAGGATACCCGCCAATGGATTCGTGGAATTGCCGAGGCTTTTGAGCGGAATGAGTTGTTGTACTATGCCCTTCAGGAAAAATCGTCGCAAGCTGTTTTTGGCACTCTTGGATTGGTTCGCTGGCAGCCTAAGAATTACCGGGCAGAAATAGGTTACCTGATGTCCAAACAACATCGGGGTAAAGGGTATATGCAAGAAGCTGTTCGGGCCATCATAGCATTTGCATTTCGCGAAATGCATTTTAATACCTTGTATGGCATCGTAGACCCCGAAAATCAGGCATCATCCAATGTGCTTCTGAAAGCAGGCCTGAGATTGGAAGGGCATTTGAAAGAAAATGAATTTTATGAAGGACGTTTTGGATTCGTTGATCTATGGCATCACCCGAAAGGAATTTGAAGAGAAATACTACCTTTGAACACTTTCATTTTAAGATTACCCATGGCGAAACAAAAAGCGACAAAAGAAACCAAGGCCCGGAAAAAGAATTTTCAGCCCTCTTCGATGGATTTTATTAAGCGGTATCTCGACAATGCAGCACCCACCGGATTTGAGGTGAGCGGTCAANAAATCTGGCTCGATTATTTAAAACCGTATATCGATACCCATTTAGTGGACCCATATGGCACTATAGTTGGCATCATTAATCCGGAGGCAGAGTTTAAAGTGGTGATTGAAGCCCATGCCGACGAAATCAGTTGGTTTGTCAAGTATATCACAAACGACGGTTTCATTCATGTTTGTCGCAATGGAGGAAGCGATCGTCAAATCGCCCCATCGATGCGGGTGAATATTCATACTAAANAAGGTATTGTACGCGGCGTTTTCGGATGGCCGGCCATTCATGTGCGTACACCACAGAATGAANAAAAGCCCGAAACCGAAACGATGCGGATCGATGTAAACTGTAAAAACAAANAAGAAGTTGAAGAGTTGGGCATCGAAATCGGAACCGTTTGTACGTTTACCGATGGATTTGAAGAAGGTAATAACGGCTATTGGATTGCCAGAGCCCATGATAATCGTATGGGTGGAGTGATCATCGCTGAAGTGGCCAGACTCCTTAAAGAGAATAAANAGAAACTACCTTTCGGTTTGTATATCGTGAATTCGGTTCAGGAAGAAGTCGGTTTAAACGGTGCTACCATGATTGCCCAACGCCTGAAACCCCAGGTGGCTATTTGTACCGATGTGACCCACGACACGGCTACCCCAATGATGAGCAAAGCCGCTCAGGGTGAAGCCACTTGTGGAAAGGGACCTNTAGTTTGTGTAGGACCTGCCGTACATAATATCTTGCGTGAATTGATCGTGGATACTGCTAAAAAGAATAAAATTCCGTATCAATTGCAAGCCGTGAGCCGATTCACAGGAACCGATACCGATGCTTTTGCTTTTAGTAATGGTGGTGTACCGAGTGCACTGATTTCTTTGCCACTACGCTATATGCATACCACCGTTGAAACAGTTCATAAATCAGATGTAGAAGAATGTATCTGCCTGATGTATGAAGTGTTGTTGAAGCTGACCCCGAAAACAAACTTCCAGTATCTGTAAATTGAATCTTGATGCGCTTTAACGTAGCATCAAACTATTTTTCAATCGACTTTGATACATCGTTCGAATGATACCATCGGCTAAACCAATTTGCGGGACAAACACATCCTGAATTCCAGCCCAACGCATTACAGAGATATAAACCTGTAATGCCGGCACAATCACATCGGCCCTGTCTTCTCGGAATCCATAGCGGTGCATCCGCTCCGCAACCGACAAGGGATGCATTTCTTTATAATATTCTTTCAGGGATTCCAGACTCAGGGGTTTACCTGGCTTTCGTTTCGATAAGGAGAAGATTTTGTTGATATTTCCTCCTGATCCAATGGCCACAATCGGTAAGGCAGATCGGACTTGTGTTTTTACAAAGGTCTTCAGTTCATCCCAGTTATCTTCACTCACCTGGTCTTTCAGAATTCGTATGGTTCCTATATTAAACGATTGACGGGTAACNACTTTGTTGTTTGTTGTAAAAGTTAGTTCCGTACTTCCACCGCCAACATCAATATACAGATAAGCATTGCTGGTGTCAAGGGTTTCCGCCATATGGGTTTCGTATAAAATCTGGGCTTCCATACTTCCAGAGATCACTTCAATCCGAATGCCGGTTTCTGCCAGAATCCGCTCAAGAATAAATGCACTATTACCAGCATCCCGCATGGCTGAAGTAGCACAAGCGCGGTAATCTTCCACCTTATATACTTTCATTAAATGTTTAAAGGCACGAATCATTTCAAGGATATCCTGTATCTTCTGGTCGGAGATTAATCCCATTTCAAATACGTCAAATCCCAGCCGAAGCGGAACACGAACCAGATTCACTTTGGTGAAGTCCAAACTGCCATCCTTATAGGTGGTAATATCATTAATCAGTAAACGGGCGGCGTTAGAGCCAATATCGATGGCGGCAAGTCGCATACAAACAAATGAACCACAAACTTAGTATTTTTTATGCTTGAGGTATTCGTAAATCTGAACTTGCGAGCGGACCTGNATTTTTGCATCCCGTTCGCGGTATTTGTTTTGCTGTTCATTATCGAGTACCCGGGCTTTGATATTCTCACGCATCTGGATGTCGAGAATGTCTTTCAACTCCTGACGAATTTCTTCACGTTGTATTAAAACACTGGCTTCTATACGATGGTCGATATTGCGCACCATCCAGTCTGCACTGGAAATAAACAACTGATCCTGATGCTTAAACCACAAGACCCGCGCATGTTCCAGGTACTCATCCACAATACTTACTGCAGTTAAATTAGCCTTCCACTGGCTATGGGAGGTATGCGCACAACAAATTCCGCGTATAATCAAATTCAAAGGAAGCCCCTCCTGTGCCGCCTTATACAAGGTGGTAATTAAGGCTTCATCGGCCAAACTATTTAGTTTAATGGTGGCTCCACCTGTTTTACCATTTCGAAAGGCTTTGATTTCATTCTGCAGTTTATGCTGAAANAATCCNCGGGTCTGAAACGGTGACAATATCAGGGTTTTGCATTCCTTTAATTTAAGCAGGTGCTCAGGTTTCTCTAATACCTGAAATACCCGGTTAATATCTGCCATCACTGCTTTATCAGAGGTAAGCAGGCAATGGTCACCATATACTTTGGCCGTGTTTTCATTCAGATTACCGGTACTTACAAAACCATAGTGTTTTTTTGTCTTCCCGACCCGTTTAGAAATTACGCATAATTTGGCATGAACCTTCATGTCTGGTAAACCCACAAATACATGCACCCCNTCCTCTTCCAATATCCTNTTCCATTTCAAATTGGCTTCTTCATCAAATCGTGCACGTAATTCAATCACCACATGTACTTTTTTGCCATTTCGGACAGCGTTTACCAAGGCATTGACCACCTTTGATTCCCGGGCCAAACGATAACAGGTAATTTTAATGCTTTCTACAAAAGGATCGATGGCCGCCTCCCGCAACAAATCAATGATAGAGTCAAAACTATGGTATGGGAAGTGCAGCATTACATCTTGGTCATCAAGCACATTTAAGATACGAATGGGTTGCTGCAACAAGGGATGCACAAACGGTTTCTTACGGGCTACTTCCTGTGCAAATACCTGTCCGGGAAANTCCATAAAATCTTTGAAATTATGAATCCGTCCACCCGGTATTAAATGGTCTTTTCTGGTGAGGTTCAGTAATTTAATCAGGTAAGCCAGTAAATTTTCNTGGATGCTTTTATCATAAACCAAACGAACTGCCTTGCCCTTTTTCCGGTTTTTNAAACCCTTTTCAATTTTCTGAATTACATCGGTATTGATATCATCGTCGATATCTAATTCTGCATCCCGGGTTACCTTCACCACATACCCNTCAAATAAATTAAAACCAAATTGGGTAAATAAATCCGGTAAACAGATCCGAATGATATCCTCCAGAAGAATGATATGTTTAAATCCCTTAGCCCCTTCCAATACCAANAAGCGTGGAACCCGCTCGGTAGGAACTTCAATGAGCGCATAACTGTTCATGAACGAATTGCTGGTATTTCCTAAACTATAGGCCAGGTAAATCGACTTATCCTGCAGATTCGGTAATTCAGGAATGCTCTCAATCATCATCGGGAAGATATTGGTGCGCACCTTCTCATTAAAATACGAACGGACAATTTGTTTCTGACCGGCATTGAGTTGAGTTTCCGTTAAAAANGTCACCTTCTTCTTCTTCATTTCCACCAGAATATCCTGAAAGGCTTTTTCAAAATCGCGTTGTTGTTCAATTACAATCTGCTGGATGCGTTTCAGAATCAATTCAGGATTTTCTTCAAGATGCATTCTTGAATTTTTACCAATCAGCATCATGCGGTTAAGGGTAGCGACCCGAACCCGAAAAAACTCATCCAGGTTGTTCGAAAATATCCCAAGAAATTTAAGGCGCTCAGCCAGAGGAGTATTCGTGTCGATGGCTTCCTGCAATACGCGTTCATTAAATGCCAGCCAACTAATATCACGGGTAATAAAATGCGGCTTGTTACTTTTCTTCATCGTCAATTTACAAAGATATTCAGCTAACCTCAGACCCTGTGTTAAGTTTTTCAATGGTAGATTATCCCGAGCCATACTGCTTCCGTTTGGTATAATCACTTTGTACTCTCCTTCATCCTGTCGGATGCATTCACGGGGGTGAAGCCAACCTTCCAATTCAACTTCGGTTTTCTGCCAATAAAAAGCGCCGGCATATTCATTTAGGCTTTACTTTTGATTATTACATCTTCTATCCATGAGCGTTCACAACGAAAAAAGGAGTTTAAAAATTACGACCCACGCCCTATTGGCTATGAAGCAGCGGGGTGAANAAATTTCGATGCTTACGGCGTACGATTTCACGATGGCTACTATTCTGGATGATGCAGGTGTTGATATCCTTTTGGTGGGCGACAGTGCCAGTAATGTGATGGCGGGCCATGAAACGACACTACCAATTACTCTCGATCGAATGATTTATCATGCTGCCTCAGTTATCCGGGCAGTCAAACGCAGTCTCGTTGTGGTAGATCTGCCATTTGGTTCTTATCAGGGAAATTCCAGAGAAGCGCTCAATAGCGCGATTCGTATCATGAAAGAAGCCGGAGCGCATTCCATTAAACTGGAAGGTGGTGAAGAGGTCATCGAATCGGTGAAACGCATCATCTCTGCCGGGGTACCGGTGATGGGCCATNTGGGACTCACCNCCCAAAGTATCTACAAATTCGGAACCTATACCGTGCGTGCCCGGGAAGAAGCCGAAGCGGAACAATTAATTAAAAATGCAAAACTCCTGGAAGAGGCAGGATGTTTCGCCCTCGTGTTGGAAAAAATTCCGGCTACCCTGGGGCAANAAGTGGCTGAAGAATTAAAAATTCCGGTGATAGGTATCGGCGCCGGGCGTTATGTTGACGGTCAGGTGCTTGTGATGCACGATATGTTAGGCATCACCAAAGAATTTACACCCCGCTTTTTACGGCGTTACCTGAATTTATACGAACAAATTTTTGATGCAACCTCCCGGTATATAAACGATGTCAAGAGTAACGACTTTCCGAATGAAACGGAACAGTATTGAGAGTAAGTGATGTCACGATCTGGAAAATAAGGTTTGATTCAATTTAGTGATAGGCTGGAGACAGAATCACGATTGGTTAGGTTGTTTTAATCCTCTTCTACCTCAAATGAAACCGACCAATTGGTTGGAAGTTTTGGCACCAAAACCCAGTTTTCGGCAGCTATTTTGTTTTACAAACACCACAACTTTTACACGAACGGAGTACACGTATTTTTTCGTTTTCATCCGGGTTTACCTCCCTCTGTATTTTTATCTTGCAATTTCCGGCTGCCCTGACACCTAATAAAGTCTGAGAACTGAAGTCTATGATTGGTAAATCACATGGGTCTATTCCTGAATTCGGCCCACAAAAATTTTACTGTACGTAGAATCATCTTGAATGATGTAATTATTTTGCTGGATACAAGGTTCGCAATTAATATTCACGGAGCGAATAATGATCCCGGTGTTTTCTGTCTCACCCCAGCATTCCGGATTTTTAGAACAGGAAGTAATTATTGTGGACAGAATAAATAGTATCCAGGGAATTTTATTTAGCTTCATGATTTATGAAATTATACAATAGTTCCTTTTGAAGATAGATTGAAATAGCAAATGAAGTCTTTACGGATAAGCAATTCCCAAACTGAGATTTTCACTAACCAGCCGAATGGAATCAGCATTGTTGTTTTTATTGTACAACCAGGCTGAAATACTTCCACCAATTCGAATCGTTTTATACCCTTTTTCATTGTTCGAATAGGGTTCCATACTGGTGATACTACAATCAATATTTCCTGTTTGGTTGATGCCTTTCACTTGTTTGAACGAAGTGTAGGTTTGGCCATCTTTTTTATAGGTAATCACCAATGAAGAAGTGTTCAGTCGCGGTATGGTATGCGTGATGGTTGAGTTAGACGTGGTGTAACTATAGCTGGCCAGATAAGGCAATCCAATCGAACTGAAATTTACCTTTTTCTCGAAACTCATGGGTATTCCGCATCCGCCTCCGGTCATGGTTAACTTCACATGAAAATACCATTGTTCTGATAGGCGTGGGTATATACACTGCCGTTCCCTAGCACACCGTCCCCAAAATCCCAGGCATAATTTGCTGCTACGGGATTCGCCACACTCACAACAATTGTGTTCGTTAAGGTATCATAACTCATATCAAACTGTGGACGGCAGGAACTTTGTAAGCTGACATCAATCAGGTTACTCACGGTATCAGTCAGCCCTTGTACACTATGAATCAGCTGTACATTCCGAATACCACCGGAAGTAAATACATGGCTTGGTGAACTCATTGTAGAAGTAGTTCCATCGCCAAAATCCCAGGAAAAACTACCCATATTGGATTCCGGAATAAACTGAAAGGTCTCCACGTTCGTAGTACTAACTACCGAATCCAGCGAATAATTATGAAAAGGCTGGGTCATCATATCTTGTATACTGCCTGCCAATGCTGTACCCGTTACGGTAGAGCCATATCACGGAATTCGAAACAGAGGTAGGGTTCATTTTCCGGATTGCTTTGCGGGGCAAAAAGACTTTTCACCGTTAAAATATTTTGAGTGTCTTTGTAATAATCCGTAAAATGATATAACCCATATTCACCGGCTTCCAGGGTGGTTGAAACTCCTCCGATTTCGCCCCTGAAATAAAATACCGGAACACCATCTACCCCTTCCGGAATTGTTTTTACTGCATGCTGCCAGCAGAATCAGGCCAGCCATACAGAGCATCAAGGTTTCATATGTATTTGTTTTTTGGTCATTTTGTGCATTCGTTGAAGCGTTTGCTTGCGGTTAAACTTAACGGCCGCTTCGTGTAAATGAATATTTGATGCCAATACTTAATCGGCTTTGTCTGTCGGTTTGTGAATTCATAAAGTAACTGTTTCGAGTGGCGTCTATTAACCCTTGCTGATACCAGATTCCCAAACTCAGTCGCTCATTAAATCGTACCTGATACCCCAATTGGAAGAAGATATCTAATGGGTTAAACCCACTGCGATAACCCAGCACTGAACTGCTATTGCCCTTGTCGTTCACCGTACTGGAAACATCCAATGCATAGGCTCCTCCTACGGATAGCATCACACTGTGATTTTTCATCCACTCGTAATACAGGGAAACTGGTAAATACATCTGCAGTAGTTTCTTGTATTCCACACTAAACAAGGTACTATCCACTCCAAATGAATATACTTTGCTACTCACCTGTTGGTTGGAATTTAATCCGTTAAAATAGGTAAACCCTACCTGTCCGGCCATTGTCAATTTAGGACTGATTTGTTTGGATACTCCTAAACTCACAAAAGGAGATACGGCCATCGCTGTTGAACGGTTCTGATTTCCTTTCATCCCGAAATTGGCATTGGCACCGGCCATCACGAAAAGTTCAAACGGTTTTGATTCAAATGGAGCTCGTACCGGTTTCACTTTATTTTCTGCGATTTTGGCAGGTTCTATCTCGTTCTGTTTAACAGGGTCGTAGTGAATAATTTTTATGTTGTCTACATACTCGGGAACGTAATTTTCTAAGGAAGCAATAAATCGTGGATTGGTTTGTTTAGGATCTTGTTGTTTGCGCACTGAAATAGTTTGTGAATCTCTCGGAATCACAGTTCGACCCTGAACAATCACAGAAGGGTCTGCTCCTTGTTGGCGAACACCTGCCCTACCCGAATTATCGTTGCTTCCCTTGGCAGCATCGGTCACTAGGTTGCTGGGCATCACGTGAAGTTGAAACAGCTTTATTAGCGTTTAATCCTGCATCCTGTTGGGCCAATTTGTTTTCCCCTTTTACCCATTGGTTTTGGGTTTTGTTTTTCTTGGCATACCCCATTCGATACATCACCCTGAGCTTGTGCAGCATCTGAACCTTTGATGGACTACCACTTTCTGCCGAATGAATTGAAGGTGCAGAACGTTTTGGCAACGGACTCACGACGGTTGTTTTAGGTGTGAGGCATCCGTTTTAAGAGCAGTTGAATTCGTTGGCTGGCTCACTGTTTCAGGCGAAGCAGCTTTTTGATTATTCCCGAAACTACAATATCCTTTTTGTTTGGCGGAGTAGCCGGGCCGGATTGCACATCCTTTGCGTCCAACGCTGTGTTCGTTGCCGGAGCATCTTCAGGGCCCGTGGTTTGATCTGTTGTGGTAGCAAGCTCAGTGTCAGAGGATGCACTGGCTTTCTGCATGATGGAGTCTCCCGCAGCACTTCCCGATGGCAAGTTGCTTCCTTGAGCCGGGGTCTGAACAGTTTCAGTCGCCAATTGCGGTGTTGCCTTTTTTAACTTGGAATACAGTAAAGCCCCGGTGCCCAAAATGAATACCGTAAGCAATAGCGGAAGTCCCCGCTTCCACCAAGGTATGCCCGCCTTCCCGTCTTCACGGTCCAGCATGGCCTCCATTTTTTCCCAATAAACTTCCTGAAAAGGCAACTCGGCCTCATCAACCTGTTCCCTCAGAAAGTCATCTAGTTTATAATTATTTTGTTCCATACCTCGCAGTATTTAACAGGTTTTGTTCTTCAAGTTTTTGCGCCATCAGTTTTCTTGCCCGGTGCAGATGCCAACGAGAGGCCTCCTCACTAATTTGCAACATGCCGGCAACCTCCTTGTGGCTGTACCCGTCAATCGCAAATAAGTTAAGGACTTCACGGGTCGTGTCCGGCAAGTCCTGAATCATNTTAAAAATTTGCCCCGAATCCATTTTGCTCTCGGTAAAATCAAAGTTGAAATGGGTATTCTGAACGTTGGAATACTCTGTGTCTATCGTGAATCGATTTCTTTCATTGTATTTCTTTTTGCTACGGTAAAAGTCGATGCTGGTATTCACGGTAACTTGCTTCACCCAGGCGGGTAAGGTTTGCATTTCACGCAGTCCCGACAAATTTTTCAATATTTTCAANAAGCTGGCATTCATAGCTTCAACGGCCTCATCCTCATTGATGGTATAGCGTTTGCACACCTTCATCATGATAGGAAAACAATATTCATAGAACAAACGCTGACTCTTGCGGTCGTTCTGTAAACATCCTGCTATGACATGTTCATTGATCAAATGCCAGGTTTGGTTAAAAGTAGTATTTCAGACCGAATTCCTGTTTTTTCTGCTCCCGAAATACAATACGATCACCGGATGCATCGTTAGCTCCTTCTGCACTTTTTTTGGGCGGCTGCGGGCTATTTGCTCCAAGGCCGCTCCCGGCATGGAAATAGTGGTGATGAGTGGTCCTTTTTCGGGGCCGGCATCGGGCTTTCCGCGACTATCCCTGCCGCGGGTTATCTTGTCCCGGGGCGATTGAGGGCCTCGTTCGAACTGCTAAAAGGGTTATGCTATTACAACAATTCCAATCCCAAACCAATCGAGATGATCCAACTTAACTCTACAACTGCAAAATCGCGGCTCAACGCAACATCGATTAAGTTCTGGATATTCGCATTTACCGAAGATAATCAGACAACTCGCACAATAATATTCCAAATGCGAAGCCTCTCGAAAACGGAGGTTCAGAAGGGTGAACTACTTTTTTGCAATTTTAAGAGTTCAAAAAATTAACGGATAAAAAGTGCAAGGTGCTTTGAGCCGAACTGTTCGATTGGCATAAAAGAGTATCGAATCAACCTGAATGCCATGCACCTTCAAAGTACGAGTGCAGAAATTTATTTTTACAATTGAGTATTCATAGCCCTTTCAATTCATTGAAAAGAATTATATTTGAATTGTAAGTATTTAAGAGCAAGTTAGTGCAATTTCTTTCCGACATAGAATTCTTTAAATCCAAACCGTTATGAGATAAAAATATATATGGAAATGCGATCAAATTATATTCTGTACAGCTATGAACGAATTAGAGGGTATTAACCAATTTTAGTTAATCAGGTGTATCTTTTTAATTTGAATCTGGTTGAACAGCACTTTGGATCAAACTCGCATTTCACAAACACCCCGATCATGATTCAGGAATTTTGATCCTCTATTTTTAAAAATTATTAATAATCTACAACATGACAAACAAAATTAAATTGGCAATAATGCTATTATTAAACTTGCCTTTATACAATCTTAGTGCACAAACAACTAATTTGGGAACGAATTCTGGAACTGGGGTACCTCCAATGTTCATATAGGGTTTGAATCTGGTAAAATAAGTACCGCAAACTTTAATGCGTTCTTAGGATATCAAACAGGATTGTCAAATACAACAGGTCTGTACAATTCATTTTTGGATATAAGGCAGGCATGAATAATACTACGCGTTCCTACAATACATTCATTGGTTATGGTGCAGGAACAACAACCAATTCCTCTGAATACAACACATTTATTGGGTTTAATGCGGGAACCTTAACGACTTCTGGAAGTTGGAACTGTTTTGTTGGTGCAAGGTCAGGACAGGCAAACACAACAGGTTATTCAAATAACTTTATTGGATATGTTGCCGGACAGTCCAATACAACAGGTTTTTGCAATTCTTTTTACGGGCCATTTAAGTGGGTGGAAAATACGACAGGTCAGCACAACACTTTTGAAGGTTTCGAATCTGGTATGCAGAACACGCTTGGCAATTTTAATACAAGTTTTGGTTCTGGTGCAAGTAGAGGAAACCAAATAGGCAACAACAACTGTACTTTTGGCTTCAAAGCAGGTTACCTGACAAATGGAGCATCGAATAATATAATGCTAGGTTTTCAGTCTGGATACAGCAATGTGACCGGTAATAATAATGTATTTCTGGGATATCAAGCAGGCTATAATGAACTGGGGAGTAATAAACTGTATATCGACAATTCTAATACCTCCCAACCATTAATATATGGGGATTTTGATTTGAATTTACTCACTTTTAATGGCAAAGTAGGAATTAATACTTCAACATTTCCGACATCGGTTGGAGCCGCGAATGTTTCATCTTATGGTTTGTTTGTAAAAGGGGAATACTTACTGAAGAATTGAGAGTAAGAACAGGTTGGGCTGATTATGTATTTGAAGAAAATTACGATTTGATGCCTTTGGATAAAGTTGAACTTTACTTGAAAGCGAATAAGCACCTCCCGAATGTGCCCTCGGCTGAAACAATTCTGGAAGAAGGTTTGGATCTTGGAGAAATTACTAAAATTCAACAAGAAAAAATAGAAGAATTAACTCTTTACCTAATTCAATTGAGCAACAAATTGAAAGAACAACAGGAGCAAATCAATCAACTCTTACAGAAATGAACTTACTCACAAAATTATTTATTCAAATGAAAAAGATAATACAATTGTGTTTCTTATGTTTTGGAGTTTTTTATGAAAGTCGATCTCAAACACAAGAGGAAAAGGGAATACTCTCACAATTCATTAATAAAGAAGAATTAGAAAGGATTTCGATTTTGGCAGAAACGGAATATAAAGAACAATACATAGAAGCGATTGAATTGGCAAAAATTTAAATGGCCACTGAGATTACGGATGCAGATGGTACAGTGGGACATCTAATTCGGGTCAACGAATATAAACAACCGGTTTATGAATTTCCATTGGGATCAGGAGGTTGTCAGACAATTTCGTCCAACTCAGTTTATCCTGGCGGGAGTTTAAATTTAAATTTAGATGGGGCCGGTCTTCTAGCCGGTATTTGGGAAACTTGGGCACCAAATTACTGGGTTTATACAGCCCACCAGGATTTTCAATTTGCAGGATCCAGCCGGGTTCAAACAGGATTGATCACCCAAATGAAACTGATTAACAACTTTACCACCAAGTGGTCATGGTACTTAGTAGCAAGTACAATGTTAGGTTCGCACACGGTATCAGGTGGAGCATATAGAGGTTGCTGATATGGCAAATGCTTACAGCTTGACTTCTTCTTATGTTACAAATGAATTAGCGACTCTTGCTCAGCCTCCAACCAATCTAATTTTTGCAAACCATTCGTATGGATTTCCATCTTCCGGTACGAATAGTGCCTACTTTGACCAGGTTTTAGTAAACGCCCCCATCTATTCAATGTTGTGGCCAATGGAAATATCTGGTTTAATGGTTATTCAGATTCAAAAATTCAATATCAGTCGGAAAGAGTTATCAAGTGATTAATTATACAAATCCTTGGAAGTTAGAGGTGAGCAGGTTTACAGTAATTCGATTCCTGTTAACATACCAGATAATACTTTGGTATCCTCAAGTATCACAATTCCCACTGGAAATCCGGTTAACAATATTTCTAATACCACGTATATTGATGTTCGAATTAACATCTCACATCCTAATGTGAGCGATCTTAAAATTTATCTTGTTGCACCAAATAACTGCGGTACTCTTGAGTTATCTACAAACAATGGAGGAAATGGCGATGATTATATTAACACAATTCTGACTAGTACTGCAATTCAGAATATTACTATAGCCACTGCGCCATTCAGCAATACTTTCTACCTGGCAGAAGGCGTCACACATTCACCAAGCGGAATCAGCTATCAAGCGCCGACAGGTTTAACTGGCATTTTTCCACCATACCTGCATCATCTCTAATGAATTGTCCAATGAACCCAGCTTCGGCGACTGGAAGCTGTATATTGGTGATGATGTTAGTGGAAATGTTGGAACGTTAAATTCATGGTCACTTTCCGTAAACCCATATTCTTCCTTTATGAATTCAGGGAATGTAATTAAACCTGATGTCGTCGCAAAATCGGCAAATACGTGTGGAGCAGTTCCTCCAAACGTTAACAGCTATACCTGCAATGGCGGAACATCCTTCGCGGCTCCGCAATAACTGGTGCTGGAATTCTTCTGCAACAATTGTATACAGACTATAATCCAAACTTCATGCGTAGTTCGACATTAAAAGGCTTAATGGTCCACACTGCCAAAGAAGCCGGTGAGATTGGGCCAGAATTGAAATTTGGCTATGGTTTGGTGGACGTTGAAAATGCATCCAAACTTATCATTAATGATGGATTAACCAGTTCAATTGAAGAAAATATTCTAAATAATGGTTCATCTTATACTGTTCAAGTTACTGCTGGTACCACCCAACCAATTGTAGCGACCCTCTCCTGGTTGGATCCGATTGGATCTTCCATGCAATGCATTAACGATCTGGATTTGCGAATTTCAAGTACATCCGGTACTGAGTTTCCATGGGTTCTGGATAATTCAAAACCGTTGGCACCAGCAATAAAGGCTGACAACACTAAGGATGTTCTTGAGAAAATCCTCATCCCCAATCCTGTTCCAGGGCAAACTTATGACGTAACTGTTACTCATAAAGGAATTTTACAAGGAGGAGCCCAGAATTATTCATTAATTATATCTGGATATGCAAATTGTGCGTCGAATTCACCTTCATCAGTGCTTATTACGTCAGATATACTTTCTTCCACTATATCATTGAGCATGCTAATATATCTATCGAAGCACAAAATACAATTCAATCAAATGCTACTGCACGCTATGTAGCAGGTGAGGAGGTATTGCTATCAATTGACTTTGATGCCTTGAATGGTTCTACCTATGATGCAATGATTGGAGATTGTTCCATCACCGGAATCAAACCAAGGTCATATAATCCTAATAGTCGACAAGTTGTAACATATCCTGAAAACTCAGTCCAAAGCAAAATTGCAGAAACTGTTAAACCAGTAATCTACCCGAATCCGGCAGCTGGGTTTGTTTATATTAAAACCCCCAAAGTGACATCAGGAAAGTTTCAAATTCTTGATGGGGTCGGGAATATTTTGAAATCTGGAAATTGGAATTCGAACGAGTAATTGAAGTTAAACTTGACCATTTTAATCCTGGAGTTTATTTCTTCTTATTAGAAACAGATGAAATAAAGCAGATTGAAAAATTGGTTATTCAATAACATGGTCGCTTTTTAAAATTTAAAAGGAGCTAACTCATTATTGAGTCAGCTCCTTTTAAATTTACATTTGGTTGAAATAATCTAATTATAGTCGTCACTTTGACTCTGAGTGTATATTTTATTGTTTCTGAATACATGTAGATGAAGTTTGGAATAGACTAAGTTTATTTTCCTAACTAAAACCTTCTGTTTTGAAATTTATCTGAAAATCGACCACCTGTTAATTGTTCTTATCAAACATTCCTGATACATACTACTAACTCTGTTTACTAATCAACGTGAAGATAGTTGATATTATTCCATTTTGAAGTGTATTTCGCTCATTTGGATACACAATAATTGCAAATATTTCTTTAAGTAAGTTTGCAGATTTTAGTGATTTTCATTTCTCGCAGGCATCTTGAACTATCCCGTCATCCTTTTATTCAGATACGGAGTGTCGTGTTGAAAATGGCAGTACAACAAGGATAAATTTTCCGCTCAAGTCAAGTTTTCTATAATTACAATTGTAACTAAATCTATGTAGGCTTAAAAGCACTATCCCATGAGGGCTTTCTTGAATTTAAAGCGTTTTTGATATAATCAGTAACCCTAAATAATTCAAGCTTAAGAAGTAATGTAAGTTTAATCCTTAAATTTTGAAACCTTGTATCCGCTTCGATGAATAGTGTGCGTTCTATAAACCAAAATTTTAATACTAACTTTTAGTTTAGCCATAGGATGAGCATTCACAGAAGTTTGAAACGTATTTAGCACCCTCTTCTTGCTAATTTAGTTCCAGAATCAGATGCCCTCGTTGCATCATGTTTCCTTGTCGTACACAATACCAATAACTGCCGGGCGCTAGTTGATGAATATCGATACGATCATTCGCCTTGACTAATGTATGCAGTACGCAAACACCGGTCAAAGTATATAACTCCACCAAATAAGTCTGTGGAGCTCCTCGAATCTGCAAATATCCTGAACTCGGATTGGGATAAACCTTACATGGCATCTTGGCCCGATCTGCTACATCCAGCGGGTAACAAGCCATCGATTGATTAAANAGAACCTGTAAACTATCAATGGGCTCAATCACCACAGAATCGGGAGTCCTTAATCCAATATTTAAACTCGGAAAGCCATAGGGGTCGGATGCTTGGGCCACCTGTAAGAACGCAAATTTTGATGAAATACCCTGACTCAGGCAACGGGTATCAGCCCCAGGAATTTTAGCGCCCTGCATGGCAGCCATCAACCTANNGGCCAAGCTTCCCTTTTCACGCCGAAACCCTTGTTCCATGGAATCCAACACATGTTGACCTTGCAAAATATTTCCCTGAATGGCATAATAAAACCCTCAATCNGATCCTGTGATATGATTTTTGTAATTGATGCAGGTGTTTCCGCTATGGGCTGCACTCGTGGGCATCCCTCCATTAAATGAAACTACCCTGTGTTGTTTAAATTCCGGGTTATTGTTGGCATCATTTGCCACCAGCCAATTGATGACATCCATGGCATGGTCACCCATTCGCAAACGTTGCACGGCATTGTCCTGATTCGCCTGCATAAAATACGACTGAATATTCACAGCCCCGGTATCCGGAATCAAACGAGTGAGAAAAGATNNGATCNNCGAATAACCTGCAAAATATAAATCCAAACAGGATGCTCCGGCACTACCCACGGCCCGGCTAGTTGAGTCCAGGGCAACAATAGAGAATGTATCCTGACTCTGCCCCTAAAGGGCATCAGCAAATAAAGGATACAAAAAGACCAACGCATGATGTTCAGTTTAGTATTTTAAAGATACACATTCAGCTGCAAACAACCCGAAATGGGTGAATCGGTTCTGAAAAGGCCGCAATCAATTGCCCTATTCCTCTGCAGATGCAGTGACAAGGCTGAATTTTCCGGCAACAGGGTTAAATTTCCCGATCAATCTCATGCAAATTCCGAGCTAGAAATGATGAATACCCCTACCTTTGCGTTCGCTAAAATTTTCGTGTAGCATCATGGCAATCACCGATTTCGATCCGAATTCTATCGGCATCGCATCAAACAACATTTTCGGCCTACCCACATCCGTAGAGAATTCTAAATTAATTATCATCCCTGTACCTTGGGAAGTAACCGTTTCGTATCGCAATGGAACGGCCCGAGGACCTGAANAANTTCTGGAGGCATCCTACCAAATCGACTTGTGCGATTCAGATGCACGCGACTATTGGAAACAAGGCTATTACATGCTGGAACAAGACAAACAAATTGTCAAAAACGACTACCTGCGGCATTGTGCTGAGTTGATTATCTCCAATTTGAGCGAAGGAGGAAATACCTGCGATAACCAACAACTCCAAAAGAAACTGGACGAAATCAATAAAGGAAGTACCGAACTAAAAGAGATCGTCTACAACACGGCCATGAGTTATTATCATCAAGGCAAGCTGGTAGCCGTACTCGGTGGCGATCATAGTACCNCCNTGGGATTAATGAAAGCGGCCGCCGAACATTTTGGATCCTATGGCATTCTGCAAATTGATGCCCATGCCGATTTGCGCGAAGCCTATGAAGGGTTCACGTATTCGCACGCCTCAGTGATGTACAACATGTTGAATGAAATACCGGAAGTGAGTACCCTGGTTCAGGTAGGTATCCGCGATTTCTGCGATGAAGAATACGACCGCATGGAATCAAATGACCGCATCACCACCTTTNATGATCAACGCATCAAGGATCGCATGTTTGAAGGTGAAACATGGAAAGATATTTGCGATGATATTGTTTCCAAACTGCCTCAACAGGTTTATATCAGTTTTGATATTGACGGACTAGATCCGAAATTGTGCAAGAATACCGGTACGCCTGTGCAAGGTGGTTTTGAAGCCGAACAAATTCAATACCTTTTCCGTAAGGTGGTAGATAGCGGACGGCGCATCATTGCCTTCGATCTGAATGAAGTGAGTTGCGGCGAAGATTCCCAGGATTCAATTGATGCCAGTGTGGGTGCGCGCATCCTGTACCGTATGTGCAATCTGTTTATGAAGTCGAATGCGTGATTCATTTCAACTGGAACTAAAGGATCCCAACGAACAAAAGCAAAGCCACCAAATCAGGGCCATGCACATGATGTCCGGTTTGTTCATCCTGATTTATGCGGCACAATACCTCCGAATCGCTCCAATTCAATGGCTGAATGTGATTGGTTTACTGATTCCTGCACTGGCCATCTGCCTCTTGCCAATCTTCCGCCCGGACTATTTTAAACAGGCTGAAAGTAATCGGATTTTTAGAATTCTTGAAACAGCTTTGCTCGTTTTAGGGATTACACTTTTACAAAAACACAGACCATCATCGCTTGCTTGTTTTTGGCATTGCCGTTCTTACACTTTTTTGCTGTGGCTTGAAAATCGTTTGTTGACAAAACGATTCGTAAACCTGAATGCGAAGGGCATCCAAATAGACCTTCCTTGAAGACGATTCACTTAACGTACACTCAACTGATCAATGTGGTAGTTAATCCAAACTACCTAACCCTAATCGAGTCGGAGCATCGAATCCGTCAATTTCCTATACAAACAGAGGCAATGGAAATTGATTGGCAGGAACTGGATGCGTTTCTGGATACCCGTTTTCCCGAAAGGAAAGCGTAATTTCGCCAGAATTCTATACTATGGGGCACAAACCATTTCTTTTGTATTCGGATGGGCAGGGGAATATTTTTGAAGACACGTCGCTGTATGTGATGGGCAGAAGCGGATGGGATGCTGTGGAGATTGATTCTGATGAGTGGATTCCTTTACCGGATGGTGGTAATTTATATGAGCTACCCGGACGACGTGGAATTGGAATGGATGTGAACACCGGAGAAATTCGAATTTGTGATAAGGGCTGGGCCGTTGCGGCTTTTATTCCTCCGGCACATACCGGATTTTATTTGGCCGCCTATGAAACGTTGCCGGACGCACCTACCCTCCCCTTGTTTTGTTACACCGCTGCCGGTTGGGAAAATGATGTATTCTATGTTCCTGCCACACGCATTGAACGGGATATCCGACAGGAATGCAGTGGTTTTGATGATGTGAAAATTCAAACCGGACTGTCAACTTTTTTACAAGCCTACCCATCCAATCGTTTGGTGAAACACCTTGCCGAAAATTGTTGCCTGACTTACCATTGTCCTGCTGCGAGAAATTATTTTATGGGGCGCTGGGAATGCCCCATCCCTATTTCACCCGCTTGTAATGCGAATTGTATCGGCTGTATATCTTTTCAACCGGAGGACGAAACAATTGTATCGACACAAANNGATCGTTTGACATTTAAACCAACGGCCGAAGAGGTGGTAGAGTATACCGTACCCCATTTGAAATCAGCCNCCTATCCGATCGTGAGTTTCGGTCAGGGATGCGAAGGAGAACCCTTGTTGATGTGGGAAACCATACGTGATTCAATCCTGGAGATTCGAAAACATACTGCAAGAGGAAGTATCAATATCAACACCAATGGAAGCAACCCTAAAGCGGTGGAAGCTTTAATGCAGGCTGGTTTAGATTCCATCCGGGTGAGTTTAAATAGTGCGCAGGAATCCATCTATACTAAGTATTACCGTCCGAATAATTATAAGTTTCAGGATTTACTGGAATGCCTGAAAATAGTTGCCGATCAGGGAGGCTGGTCATCAATTAATTATTTTGTATTTCCGGGTATGACGGATACCGAAGCTGAACTGGAAGCCCTTTTTCATCTGATAGAATATTCCGACCTGAAAATGATTCAGTGGCGAAACTTTAATATTGACCCGGATTGGTATCTTGGAAAAATGAATATCGCCGATACCGGCGAGCGATTCGGTATTCGGCAATATATGGACATTGTGCATCAGGAATTCCCGGCACTCAAATTCGGATATTTTAATCCTCCTAAGGAACGGATGAAAAATTATGAAGAAGATTTTGCGCATGAATAGGAGAAATCATGATGCAACAGGTTTAAATTGCAAGAACACATCTGGCATTCGGTAACTGGCCAACTACTGCTTGAAAAGTAATTAGTTGGTTCCAATAGAATATCGATAAAACCATAGTTTAACAGGATAAGTCGGAAGCCATTTTCAGAACTTTCAAATTACTTTTGAAATTCATGAAACGTATCTTTTAAAAAGTTTTTTGTTTCTATTTGTGGCCTTGATGGTCACAGATCGATCCGCACGGGCAACTTGTCGGAAAAAACGAAAAAAAAAAGCAACAACCACACAGGTAGCTCCGGCAAAAAATATGGAAACGACTCAGGCTGTGGCTGGCAAACAGCAACAACTGGTATGTCGCTTTATAAGTATGGGAAGTGGCATCGACCTTAACGCCCGGAAACAACTGGATGAACTTTTAGTTTCCATTGAAAAAAATCCGGTCAGGCGCTCATCTACGACGAACGAAGTTGGGGCCGTGAAGGTGAACGAGACCTTTGTTTCCATGATAATTCTAGTGATCGAATTCAAGAGTTGTATACACAACTTAAAAAACTTTTTAACCAGAACAAACGGGTCTTTGTTGAATTAAACGCCATTTGTAAATAAAAATTTATCATGCGATTAGTTAAAAATTTATTTCTGACAACCTTCATACTGGGAACAGCGGTATCTCTGAATGCGCAACATATTAAACGGTGTGCATCCCATGAGTATTTAATGGCCCAGGAAAAACAAACACCCGGGCGACTTGATTTTGTCAAAAGCCTGAACAATCTGCCTTCAAAGAAAACAAGAGGAACCTTAAATATTCCTGTGGTGGTTCATGTGGTGTATAAAAACGCTACCGAGAATATTTCGGATGCACGCATCAATGCCCAAATCGCCATGTTGAATGCTTGTTTCAGAAGGAAGAATTTGGATACCACAAAAACCAGAACAATTTTTAAACCGATTGTTGGCGGTATGGATATTCAGTTCTGGCTGGTAGATATTAAACGGGTAGCAACGACACAATCTTCTTTTGTTTTTGACTTTGATATTTGGGGAAACAATCAGGCCGATCAGGTAAAAGAAGCTACCTATGGCAGCGTGGCTGTACAACCGGATAAAAAGCTGAACATCTGGGTTTGTGATTTGGGATTGCCTTCAGGAATGGGCGAATTATTGGGGTATGCCTACCCTCCACCGGGATTAAATAACTGGCCTGCTGGCTCAGCCTATCCCAGTCAACCCTTAGATGGCGTGGTTATCGATTATCTGGCTNTTGGAGGCAATGGTTTAAATGCCCAACCCCTCGGTTCAGCGTATGGATTAAAAGGAAAAACCTGTGTGCATGAGGTTGGACATTACCTGGGGCTTCGTCATATCTGGGGTGATGATAATGGTTTATGTCCGGGAGCTGGTGGTGAAGATGATGGTGTAAACGATACTCCGGCACAGGGAGATATGTCGAATAATAATTGTGACACGCTGCAAAACACCTGCATGACGGCCAACGACATGTCGGATATGATTGAAAATTACATGGATTATTCCGCTGAGACTTGTCAGAACAGTTTCACGAAACAGCAAGTTACGATGATGCAGAATGTGTTGGATAATTTCAGAACCGGAATCCGCATTCCTACTGGAATTGAAATGCCGGATTATTCAACTGATTTGGCTTTTTATCCGAACCCGGTTGAAAACACCCTGCATGTTTACACCGATCGGGAAGATTTGTTGGGTGCTGATTTGATTCTCCTCAATCATGTCGGTCAAGTGGTTTACAAAGGACAAATCAAGCAACTGGGTGATAATGCCATTCAACTTCAGGGAATGGCAAAAGGATTGTATTTCGCCCAGGTATTGCTCAATCAACAAAGCATCTCCTCACAGAAAATTATTCTCAAGTAAAACGCAGAGAATTTCCGGTAGTATTTGTTTTCTTGGAAATGACCGCCCTTAAAAGGCGTTCTTCCACATCATACTCTCCACAGGTTTGTTGGGTTGTCCGCTGTATTTAGCACCCTTCTTGCTATTGTACTTTACTTCTATTTCACCATCCACCGGAAAATAAATTAACTGTCCGATGGGCATGCCGGCATATACTCTTACCGGAACTTTCACAGAAATCTCAAGAGTCCAGTTACCGCAGAAGCCTACGTCGCCCTTACCTGCAGTAGCGTGGATATCGATGCCTAATCGCCCTGTGCTGGATTTACCTTCCAGAAACGGTACATGTTCGTGTGTTTCAGTATATTCCTGAGTCACACCCAAATAAAACTCNCCTGGCTGGAGAACAAATCCGTCTTCCGGAATTTCAAAATGCGCAATCGTATTATGTCTTTTGGCATCCAATTCCTGATCGACATAAGTAGCAAGATTGCTGCCGAGATGAACATCGTACGAATTGCTTCCCAGGCAACTTCTGTCGTAAGGCTGAATAACGATAGTGCCCTTTTCAATTTCTTCCAGAATACGTTTATCAGATAATATCATTCCCCTTAAATTTCGGTAAATGTAATCAATTCAATCACTTGTTGAAGGAAGTTCAAACCAGTTCTCCGGTGTATGTTGATCAGGTGGTTATACGGCAAAACTGGTACCGCAACCACAGGTACTTGACGCATTCGGATTTTTAAACGTAAATCCACGTGAGTTTAATCCACCCTCAAAATCAATTTCTACACCAAAGAGGTATAGTTCATGGGCCTGATTCAGCACCACGGGAATGCCTTCTATATCAAATTCNTGATCGCCCTCCTGTTTTGAATCATACTCTAATACATAGGACATACCGCTGCATCCGCCCCCTTTNACTCCAATTCGTAAATAGGGTTTTTCTGCATCCACACTTTGCGAAAGCCTTTTTAATTCGTCAATCGCTCCGGAGGTTAAGCGTACTGGCATTGAAATTGTTTCTTGCATAGCACTTCGATTTATCGGCTTAAATTTTCTTCTTTTCAGCATTCTTGCTCGCCTTCAGTGAATCGAAGGCTGTTTGATTCTGGACACCGGGTTTATGAATCATACGTACAGAATCGGATGGAGCAAGAGCAACTTGTTCTGTTGTTGCTTTCTTTTTCCGCTTCCGACGTTTCTTCCTGGCCTGGGCATCTGTTTGCAAGAGCATCAGAATTGCCAAGGACAACAAACTAATATTTAGCCACCGTAATTTTCTCATTCTGGATGATTCTGTTGTTTACAGTAAAACGGAGAATATAATTTCCGGCTGATAGCGCTTCTTTATTAAAACTAAANAGGTTTTTGCCTGGAAATACGTTTGATGAATACAGTGGTTTCACCAAGGTTCCTGTAATATCATAAATGTCAACATGCAGTTTACCGGCATCTTCAATATTCAATTCAATCTGGAATACATCTTCTACCGGATTCGGATAAACTTTTATCGCTGAGTGATCTTCTTTAACAGCATCCTCCACATCTAATGCCCAAGCAGTTGAAGTGATTTTTGCGAAGTGATTGGTCCAGGTATGACTGGCATTACCATACATACCAAATACCCAAACGGTTGGCACCGTGGCGTTATGAACCCGGGTAGCTCCGGAATAATCTCCCCAACGGGTTACTCCGCCGGAAGCCAGGTAATTGACATATCCTGCACCCACTTTAACATCTATCGGATTCGACTGCTGGAAATTATGATCCATGAAAACGGCCTTCATTCCCGGAAAATCAGATGCTGATGTACACAAAAATGANATAAGCGATGATTGATCATTACCGGTATATGCCATAGAAGCGATGGAAGGAAAGGCACAATCTTTATTGGCAATTTTAATCACTTTGTTATTCTGTAATTGCCATGTATTGCCATTTTTCTTTAAACGGGAATAATTTACTCCGGAGTACCCACCGCCGGCATCACTGTGAAATACATAATGGATTGTACCATCCAGATAATATCCATCCATACCGCGGTTATCTCCGATCTGCAAATCAATATTGGTACCTGACTGCAGCCCATCACCCGGAGAAGGTGCTGAGGTAATGCTAACATATCGNATCACCAGCTGTGGAGCACTTTGCACCGCATTGGTGATTTCGTATACCGATAAATTTGTTCCGAAGGGTGTATGGTTAGTGCTGACGAGATACATATTGTTCCCATAGCCACCACTCTGCCCGTTCGACATGGGGACTATTGTAAACGGACTATTCGCAATATTGTACCAGATAGATGCGTCTGCTGTGGATAAGGTTTGTCCGGCATAACATTTGGTCTTATCAATTTGGTAAATCACCGATTGGGCATAGTTCATGCCGTTGTCAAATAAATTACCGGTAACGAACACATCGTGATTTGAAACGCCAATTTTGGGATAATCGAACCAAACATTCTGCCCCACGGCCGACGATGGATTTCCCGTAAAGGTGTAAAAATAATAGCCTCCGGTAGGGTCAGCTGATTTTGAAAATGCCAGCATGAGTTGTGAGGTAGAAGAATTTCCATCACAGGTTTGTGCAAATACAATAAAACGATCTGCCTGCTGATCGTAAATCACTTTGGGATCACAGGTATTAGAGGATAACAAAGAACCATTGGAAAAAGTCGAAAAGAAGTTTTGAAGACCGACAATGGAACCAATTCCTGCACCTGTATTGGTATTATAAGTACGAATACTGCTATTAACCGCCGCCACTAACTGACCATTTTTGTTCACCCCACAGGTATTATCTGACGGTGTACCCTGATTGCCCAATGCATTGTATCCTGCAGCAACCACCGGATCGATTCCCGGGTTTTGGAGCTGGATTCAGTTTCTTCTTCCTGCTGAACAATATCCTGACGTTTTTGCAGCCCATTTTTCTTTTAACAGCCGTAAGGAATTCTCGTCGTTAGATTCGTTTTTGGAGACCACAGGAGTCAGTACGGGTAATAATTCGATATCATCCGACTTTGGATTGGCAAATCCCAGAAAAGTGCCCTGAATATTGGCGCGTTGAGCTGATCCGGCCTGAATTCCTTCACTAACCTGGGCAAAACTCTGTCCAACAAAAATCAGACTACTAAAAAGGAGGGTTATTTTTTCATATCGTGTATTTCGTAATTCGTTTGCTTTTGCGACTGCAAAGGTACTAATTAGATAGCTTTAACAAGCCAATTTGTACAATAAGCGGGATGGAAATTTTACATTTGCAGAAGTCCTGCATCTCCAAAATTACTTTGAAATTGGCCTTTACTGACCAATTAATTCTTGCATCCCATGAAGACATTCAACATCCCCGATTTTTACCGCAGCCCACTAATCACGGCCATTAAAAGCAAACGTAAAGCAGAGGATAAGATGAAANAAGATTTTACGCCGACGGCATTAGATTTCGGGGTATTTAAACTGTTTCTGGCCAGGCATTTCGGGTTCTGCTACGGAGTTGAAAATGCGATAGAAATAGCCTTTCGGACGGTCGAAGAGAATCCTGGTAAACGTATCTATTTGTTAAGCGAAATGATACATAATCCTCAGGTCAATGCCGATTTAAAATCTTACGGGGTTTCATTTATAATGGATACCCTGGGGAATAATTTAACGCCCTGGCAAGATTTAAATGCAGAGGATATTGTGATCATTCCGGCTTTTGGAACCACGCTGGAAACCGAAGAGAAATTGCGCAATCTGGGCATCGACCCTATGCGCTACAATACAACCTGTCCTTTTGTAGAAAAGGTTTGGAATCGCTCAGAACAAATTGGCNAAAAAGGTCATACCATTATTATTCATGGTAAGCCGGATCATGAAGAAACCCGGGCAACATTCTCACATAGTCATGTTCATGCTCCTGCCGTCGTAATCCGTGATATGCAGGAAGCCATTAAACTGGCCGATTATATTCAGGGGCGTCGCTCGCTGGAAACTTTTGCCAGCGAATTTCCGGGTCAATATTCTCCCGGATTTGATCCTTCGATTCACTTACAANAAATTGGTGTGGTAAACCAAACAACTATGTTGGCCAGTGATACCCAACAAATTGCCGATTATTTAAAGCAGGTTTGTTTGCAACAATTCGGAGAAGATTCAGGAAGTTTTGCCGACACCCGGGACACCTTGTGTTATGCCACCAACGACAACCAGAGTGCCGTTCAGGGTTTGCTGGAAACACCTTTCGATNCGGCTCTCGTTATTGGGNGGTATAATAGCTCCAACACGTCCCATCTGGTTGAACTGTGCGCACTGAAAGGACCAACCTATTTCATTGAAAATGCCGATAAAATAATTGATCAAGATCGAATCCGGCATTTTGATTTGCATGCAAAAATGGAATTGGAGCGAACAAATTGGTTGAATGAACCTTTTCCCCGCATCCTGTTGACCTCCGGTGCCTCTTGCCCGGATGCTCTGGTTGAAGCGGTAATTGCTAAACTCGTTACCTTTTTCCCGGCAGCCGAACCATCGATGAAGTATTGGCAGAATGGAATTAAAGTGCTTGGATGCGTGCACGGGCCCAGGCCTCCGCAATATCTAATTGCTCATTTAAGGTTAACGCTGAATTATCCAATAGCACCGCATCTTTGGCCTGGCGGAGCGGACTAATCTCGCGTGTAGAATCAATATGATCACGATGCTGAAGATTGGCAAGCACCTCATCGAATTGAATCGCTGGGTTTTTAGCGCTCAGTTCATTATACCGGCGCTGTGTACGTATTTCAGGCTGGGCAAACAGATATATTTTAAGTTCAGCCTGCGGAAACACAGTAGTTCCAATATCACGCCCGTCCATCACCAGGCCTTTCTTTAAACCCATTTTTTGTTGTTGGGCTACAACAAACCGACGAACTGGTTCAAGGGCAGAAATTTCACTCACCAACGATGAAACTTCAAGAGTTCGTATAGCCTGTTCTACACATTCACCATTTAGGTAAATGCCTTCCGGGCCAAAAACCAATTCGATATTTTGTAGCGCATCCCCGACCTCGGCATCTTGTTTCCAATCGAAATTATTCCGGATAAAATAGAGGGTAATGGCACGGTACATTGCACCGCTGTCGATATACACGTAACCCAGGCGCTTCGCCAGTTGTTTGGCTAATGTACTTTTGCCGGTTGAAGAGAACCCATCGATGGCGATAATGATACCAGACATAACGCAAAGAACGGACAGTATTCGATAAAGTAAAAAATTACGCAAAAGAAATTCTGCCGGATGAATGGATTTTGGTTTAAGTGGTACACCGCGAACAACCCAATAGATACCATGCATTCCTATGAGGCATTTTCAGGAGTATCTGCAAATTTTGGGTTAATCCGTTAAAAAGCACCAGGGTTTTCTGCCATTACGTTGACCTCCGATTATATTTGTTCGTCTTACTCATCTAAGAAACAAGAAATTATCAGACCATGAAAGAAAATAAATTCCTGAATTACCTCTTAATAGCCATTCGCATTTTTGTTGGGGTCCTGTTTATTTTTTCCGGATTAATTAAAGCCAACGACCCCTCCGGGCTGGCCTATAAAATGGGTGAGTNNTTTGAAGTATGGGCCAAAGAAGGTTACATGCCTTCATTGATGCATGCCTTGAATAACTATGCACTCCTATTCTCTATTCTCATGATCGCTTTTGAAATTGTGGCGGGTGTGGCATTGATTATCGGGTACCGGTTTAAACTATTTGCTTATTTGATTTTGCTGCTAACCATTTTCTTCACTTTCCTTACCGGATACGCACTTTTTAGCGGAAATATTAAGGAATGTGGTTGCTTCGGTGATTGCATCAAACTACAAGCCAATGAATCATTCATGAAAGATTTGATTTTACTGGCACTCCTGCTTATTCTGGTTTTCTTTCGTAAACATGTTAAACAGAGTTTTGGTCAGATGGGAGCGAATATCATCATGATACTCAGCCTGGTATTTAGTTTTTGGATGCAATGGTACGTATTGAAGCACCTGCCATTTAAGGATTGTTTGGCTTATCGTGTCGGTAATAATATTTTAAAAGAAATGACTCCAGGACCGGATTATGTGCCTGCGAAGTTTGAAACTATTCTGACCTATCAAAAAGATGGTGTTAAANAGGACTTTACCACACAGAATTTTCCTNGGCAAGATACCACCTGGAAATTTGTTGATAGTAAAACCACTGAAGTAAGTCCGGCTAAAAATGAACCTCCGATTAAGGACTTTGCGATCGGCAATTACAATGGTGAAGATGTCACTCAAACCATATTAAATTACCCCGGACATCTGATGATATTATTTGTGAAGGATGTGAAAGAAGCCAAGACCGATCATATGGATGCGCTGCGCAAACTGAGTGAAGAATGTTCCAAAGTGGGTGTTCCGTTCATGGCCATCAGTGCTTCGAATGATCTGGAAACTGCCGAATTCAGCAAACAACACAAACTGAATTTTTCATTTTATACCATCGACGGTACGGTATGCAAAACAGCGATGCGCAGCAATCCCGGATTGATGTGGATGAAAGCAGGAACTGTTATGGGTAAATATAGTTATGCCAATTATCCTTCATTGGATCAGTTAAAATTAGAACTGAAAGACAATACCCAGGCTTTATTTCCTGAAGTTGCCACTTTACCAGTGATGGCTGCCGACTCAGCCAAATAAGATCGGAACTGGGATTTCAATTATACTGGTTTTCTTAGCCAGGTGGTCAAGGCATTTGAATCAAACTTTGTGTAAAGAGGTCAAGACAGTATCTTCGGCCATCAGGATATTATGCTGCCTTTCTTATTCAGGAAATTACTTCATGGTGTACTCGTTTTATTCGGGGTCATTTTGATTGTCTTCCTTTTATTTTTTGTGCTACTTCCTGCGNATCCGGCCCGCCTGACGATGGGGCAACGCAGTGATGCTAAAACGTTAGAGAATACCCGGAAAGAACTTTACCTTGACCAACCGTTGCCCAAACAATTTCTTTTATACCTGAACGATCTTTCACCCCTCGCATTACATGGAGATAGTTTGGCTGCAAAGGAGAAGTATCAGTACCTTAAGCTTTTTCCTGTGAATTCCGGGCAAGCCTTGGTATTTAAAGCGCCTTATCTGCGGCGATCGTATCAAACCAAGAAAGAAGTCAACGCGATGTTGTGGGAAGCCTTTCCCGGTACCCTGATTTTGGCCACATGTTCTATTCTGGTAGCTGCTGTACTGGGTATCTTCCTGGGAACCATCGCAGCACTCAAACAAAATACCTGGATGGATAGTTCAATTATTTTTGGCAGTGTGTTGGGCATTTCAGCTCCATCGTTTTTTGCCGGCATCCTCATTGCCTATTTGTTTGGCTTTTTATGGTCTGAGTATACTGGACTCAGTATTATTTCCNCCATGTGGGATTATGACCCGTATACCGGCCGTCATCTGATATTGAAAAGTTTGATTCTTCCGGTATTTACATTAAGCATCCGCCCCTTGGCCATCATTGTTCAAATTACGCGAAGTGCCATGTTGGATGTTTTACACCAGGATTATATCCGCACAGCCCGGGCTAAAGGGTTGAGTGAAACTTTGGTGATCGGCNGTCATGCCTTGCGTAATGCATTAAATCCGGTCATCACGTCCATTTCTGGTTGGTTTGCTGAATTACTGGCTGGTTCTTTCTTTATTGAATATATTTTCGGATGGAAAGGACTGGGCAAGATTACAGTGGATGCCTTAAACAAATTTGATTTCCCGGTGGTGATGGGTTCCGTTTTGTTTACGGCCACAATTTTTATTCTGGTGAATATAGTGGTTGATTTATTATACGGCTGGATCGATCCAAGGATACGCCAGGTATAGATGTACTAGAATCTACACAATGGGAATTACCGTGCATCCAAACAACACAATTTTACACCAGAATGCCATGATGTCAACTAGTTTCACGTTAAAAAGCAGATTCTCCTTTATTCTTTTGGTCAAAACCTTGTAACGAATTGAATAACTGAAAATAGGATAGAAAAAAATCCGGATTTCTCCGGACTTTAAAAATCTAGTTTGGAAAATGTCAGTTAATTCGCAGGGTTATAGCGTTTGGATGCCTTGTAAAACTTAAACATGACTGAAACAGCGTTCATGGTATACCAATCCTTGTTTGCCGTTTGTCCACGCATTTGTCCGGGAACTGGATAAGTACCATCATGGGTTGACAATTCATCTCCACGGTAAGACAAAGCCGCTGAAAGNGGCGCCTTTTCCTGACTCAATTTATTTAAATCCGGATAGTTGCTACTGACATCGTCCAAATAGTCTGTAAATGTTTTACGGAACCCAAATTCATAGCTAAACACAACACGTGGGTTAGGTTGGTATTTGAATCCAAAGCCGAATGGAATGGCAAATTGAGTCAGGTTATACGAACTAGTACTATTGAAAGTTGAGTTTTGCCCTTCGGTATTTAAAGGCTGCAACGCCACCCATTGACCATTGTAATAGGTTTTGGGATTAAANTGGAACATATTTATTCCTCCATAGAAATAAGGAGTAAATGCAAANAATCGCTTTCCTTTTGAGCCATTCGGATTAAAAGGATCAAATGGAAGTACATTCACTTCAACGGCACCACCATATTCGAAAACAAATGAACGGAAACTTAGGTTTCGATTGATCAGAGATTGTTGGCCTGAAGAAGCATCAGAACCACTGATACGCATATAGTTCATAAACGCTCTGAACCCAATATGCGCAGTAACACTTTGTTTTACCATCATGCCTAACGCAACTCCTGANTCCCGAAAGGTATATGCCTGTGGCTGAAGGTCACCTAAATAATTACTGAACCCTGTACTAAATCCAATTTCCGAACTTCCTTGAGCCAGGCTAAACAGTGAAGTGGATGCCAGAATAGCTGTAAAAATCCATTTTCTCATTGCTAAATAATTTCTTGATTTACGTGATTACAAATTCTTAATACTAAGCTGTCCTGTAAACATACAAAAGTTTCCTAATATTTCATAATCTCAGTAGAATCTAATCATGATGAATAGCTTATGTGTCAAAATCAGATGGCGATATACGCGTTCGTTTTATCTTTAATAGATAGCTTATACATTAAAACGAAAATGCATTACATCGCCATCCTTCACCAGATATTCCTTGCCTTCAATCCGCAACTTTCCGGCATCACGACAAGCCGCTTCAGACTTATATTGTACAAAATCGTCATACGCAATTACCTCGGCTTTGATAAATCCACGTTCAAAATCCGTATGGATTACTCCGGCTGCCTGTGGAGCCTTCCACCCCTGATGGATGGTCCAGGCTCTTACTTCCTGAACGCCGGCCGTAAAATAGGTTATCAGTTCCAACAGTTGATAAGCCGAACGGATCAATCGATTTAAAGCAGGTTCAGTAAGTTGGTATTCCTGGAGAAACATTGCTTTATCGTCTTCATTTTCCATTTCNGAGATTTGTGCTTCGATGCTATTATTCATTACAATCACCTCACTCCCTTCTGCAACTGCAACCTGTTTTAATGCTTCAGAAAACGAATTCCCGGTATGTATACTCGATTCATCCACATTGGCCACATAAAGAACCGGTTTGTCAGTTAAAAGAAACATATCATAAATGGCTTCCTTCCCGTCTTTGTCCAATGCCAGTGAGCGGATATTTTTGCCCTGTTCGAGGCAGTCTTTGCATTGCAACAAAATTTCCAGTTCGGCCTTAGCTTTCGGGTCATTTTTTGCCATTTTTTCAACCCGTTGAATTTTNTTCTCAACGCTTTCCAGGTCCTTTAATTGCAACTCGGTATCAATAATATCTTTATCACTTACCGGATTGATAGCCCCTTCTTCGCGCAAAATATTTTCATCTTCAAAACAACGGATGACATGAACAATGGCATCAACCTCCCGAATATTCGCCAGAAACTTATTTCCCAAACCTTCACCCTTGCTAGCACCACGCACTAACCCGGCAATATCAACAAACTCAATGGTAGTTGGTACCACACGTTGGGGTTGTACCAATTCGGTTAACACATCCAGTCGGGTGTCAGGAACGTCTACCTGACCCACATTCGGATCAATGGTGCAAAAGCGGTAGTTACTGGCCTGCGCCTTGGCATTATTAGATACCGCATTAAANAGAGTTGATTTTCCGACATTGGGTAATCCCACGATTCCGACCTGAAGTGCCATACTATTTTTTAAAGTGGGCAAAGGTACTAAAAGTCACTTATCGGGGTGGCATGAAATTGTATGGCCAGTTACCAGGCTAACGAATTTCAATTTGATAGGGCAGTATCATTTGGATTTGATTCTTCTGGCTACGNATCTTGCGAATTTCGTTATACATCACATAATCATCACCGAGTATACGTCGTACAGCGGCCTCTTCCTTTTTCTTGCCGGAGAATGAATCCAGAAACTCCTGAAACTTATCTCGTTTTTCAGGATATTCCACTATAGAATATGTACTGACTTTGGCGACAGCGGCAGCCGATTTTAATGCCCGTTGCAGGTTTCCGAATTCATCAATTAAACCAAGTTTTTTGGCCTGATATCCAGAATAGACATGTCCTTGTGCGATATTCTCCACACTGTCTTTATGCATGTTTCGTGCATCGGCAACACGTGTTTTAAATACCGAATACGTTGAATCGAGGTAGTTCTGAATCCAGCTTCGTTCTCCGTCGGTCATTGGGCGGGTCATGTTCGGAAAATCAGCATAAGGTCCTGTTTTCACCTGATCGGTCGTCACACCCAGTTTATTTTTCATCATATCACTAAAGTTAAACAGCACACCTACTACACCAATGGAGCCGGTAATGGTATTGGTTTCGGCAAAGATGCTGTCACCGGCACAGGCCATATAGTAGCCTCCACTGGCGGCATAGTTGCCCATTGAAATGATGATAGGTTTTTTCTTGCGGAGTTGCATCAATTCATGGTAAATATTCTCACTGGCTAATGCACTTCCACCAGGCGAATTGATACGAAGCACCAGGGCTTTAATCGTTTTATCTTTTGCAATTGCCCGAATAGAACGGGTGATATCCTTCGTATGAATATCCTCATCCCCTTCTCCGTCATAAATTGTTCCTTCGGCATACAATACGGCAATTTTTTCCTTTGATTCTTTCTCATCCAATGAACTGACGTACTCATCGGGGGTGACATAGGTAATTTTATCCTCCTGTTTGAGACCGACCTGACTACGTATCATATTTTCGACTGAATCAGAAAACAGCATATCATCAATTAAACCAAAATTTTTAGCGTCTGCCGGGAAACGAATCCTTCCTTCGCGGGCCAGATTAGCGAGTGTGAGGGTATCCTTGCCTGATTTTTCAGAAACAGCCTGTAGAAAATCACTGTAGAGATCCCGAAGCATTTCACTTAACTGAAAACGGTTGGAATCAGAGAATTTTTCAAGCGCATAAGGTTCATAGGCCCCCTTAAATTTACCACAATGAAAGGCTTCTGTTTTGATGTCGAGTTTATCCAAAGCNCCTTTATAGAACATGCCGTTGATGCTGAGCCCAACAAATTCTAACATGCCTTTAGGATTAATAAACACTTTATTAGCCACCGATCCGACGTAATAGGATTTTTGGTCAGATACATCGCCATAGGCATAAATGAACTTTTTAGAGTTTTTGAATTTCGATAGCGCCGACCGAACTTCCTTTAAGCTGGCCCATCCGTTCATTGAACCACCTAGTTTAATATAAATGCCTTTNATATTGGCGTCTCCGGCAGCTGCATCAATCGATTGAAGTACTTCATTTAAGCCTAACACGGACGAAGGTTCTCCGCTCAAGGGGCCAAACGAATTTTTACTTCCCTGTTCCATGACGATCTGGTTCAAATCAAGTAATAGTACCGAGTTCTTNTTAATTTCTGTTTTATCACTTTTGGCACTTCCGGCAATCACTCCCATGAATGACACCAATAAGATCAGAAAAAATAAAACCAGAGCGCAAAGACTGGCAAATAGAATTTTAAAAAACTGTTTCATTTCAACTTCAAATTTTATAAACCTGTAGGTCCATTTTACAACGTATAAACTGTAAACATTTTTCTACACCTTTGTCCAAAAGTAAGTCCGTAACAACAGACTGAACAAACAATGTGATGAACGGCATTTATCTGATTACAGGTGGAAATTTGGGTGATCGGGTCAAAAATTTGATGGCTACCAAAGACCAACTGATTCTTCATGGTATCCAAATAGTGCGCAGTTCGGCTATCTATGAGTCGGAAGCCTGGGGGCTCAAGGATAGTCCGAATTACCTGAACCAGGTCCATGAAGTAGCCTGCAAACTGACACCTCAAGAGCTTCTGTCAGTTTGTTTGCAAATCGAACGGCATTTAGGACGGATTCGGGCAGGACATTGGAGTCCGCGCACAGTGGATATCGATATATTGATTTTTGGTTCGGAAACGATAGCCGAAGAGCATCTGAAAATTCCGCATCCCCGAATGGCACAAAGGCGCTTTGTGCTGACGCCCTTGGCAGAATTGTGTCCTGGGTGTATACATCCGGTGTTTCATAAAAGTTTTGAGCAATTGTTGACGGATTGCCCGGATCNNCACCCAGGTTTGGAAGTTTTCAAGCGCCCCCGAATCCTTAATTTTATCTACACTGTGCATAGCTTATTGTGTGAAGCGAGCAGGCGCTGCATATATTTGCCACAAGGATCGATGCAATATAAGTTTATCACGGTAGAAGGCAATATTGGAGCGGGTAAAACCACCTTATCGCAATTATTACAGGAACGCCTTCAGGCTCGGCTCATTCTGGAACAATTTGCCGACAATCCCTTTCTCCCCAAATTTTATCAGGATCAANAAAGGTATGCCTTTCCTCTGGAACTCAGTTTTTTGGCCGATCGGTACAAACAGCTCCGCGATATCCTGAATNACCGGGATTTGTTTAATCAGTACACCATTTCAGACTATCTATTCATTAAGAGCAAACTTTTTGCCCGGGTCAACCTGCCTGAAGATGAGTATATGTTGTATGAAACGCTGTTCGATATCATTTATCCCAACCTGCCCAAACCGGATCTCATCATTTACCTGCATGCCCCATTGTCCAAACTTAAAACGAATATCCGGACACGTAACCGATCGTATGAACAGNGGATTCCCGATCAGTATTTACTTCAATTACAAGATGCCTATGAGGCGTTGATCCGTNCGGAAAATTATCGAACCCTGGTAATAGACACCTCCCAGACGGACTTTTTAAACCGCCCGCAGGACGTTGAAAAACTCCTTGCACTGCTTCAAAAGGATTTTGGAATGGGTCAACATTTTATCAATCTGCAGGATACAATATTGGTTGAGTAACGGATTATTCGCTGGGGAAAATTGTCCATTTTGCATAAAAATCACTGAAAAAGTTGAAAACGGCCCAAAAACTCGTTTTCCTTGCCTCATTGACTACTTTTGCAGACTTTTAATCAAATACGAACAATATGGCTAATCAAAACATTTTGGATCTTTTAGGTAAAGATGCCGCTTATTATCTGGACCACAAGTGTACCACCATCTCAAAAGACGATTTGTATACCCCTTCCAAANAAACTGTCGATGAAGTTTGGATCAACAGCAACCGCAATCCACAAACCTTGCGTAGCATACAAACCTTGTTGAACAATGGCCGTTTAAAAAATACAGGATATGTGTCCATTTTACCGGTTGACCAGGGTATAGAACACAGTGCCGGCGCATCATTTGCCCCGAATCCGATTTATTTTGACCCTGAAAATATTGTAAAACTGGCTTTAGAAGGTGGTTGCAATGCCGTAGCGTCCACGTATGGTGTGCTTGAGNCATGCGCCCGGAAATATGCCCACAAAATTCCGTTCATCGTAAAAATCAATCATAACGAATTCATATCCTATCCGAATAAGTTCGATCAANTTATGTTCGGTTCCATTAAAGATGCCTGGAACATGGGAGCTGTTGCCGTTGGAGCCACTATTTATTTTGGAAGTGATGAAAGCACCCGCCAGATTCAGGAAGTTGCCCGTGCTTTTGAATATGCCCATGAATTAGAATGGCTAGTGTTGTGGTGTTACCTGCGCAATGGAGCCTTTAAAACAGCGGAAATGGATTACCACACTTCTGCCGATTTAACCGGACAAGCCAATCACCTGGGTGTAACCATACAGGCCGATATCATCAAACAAAAATTACCTTCCAACAATGGGNGGTACAATGCGCTTAAATTTGGGAAAACCCACAAGAAAGTATACGAGAATTTAACAGATCATCCGATCGATTTAACCCGTTACCAGGTTGCCAACTGCTACATGGGGCGTGTGGGTTTAATTAACAGTGGTGGTGAAAGTAAAGGTGCAACCGATATGGCTGAAGCGGTGATGACAGTTGTAGTCAATAAACGCGCCGGTGGAATGGGATCGATCAGCGGACGGAAAGCCTTCCAANAACCGATGAAAGAAGGCGTGGAATTACTGAATACCATACAGGATGTTTATCTGGATAAAAGTATCACCCTGGCTTAATTTCGTTATTATTTGAAACAAAGGTGGCTTCGGTCGCCTTTTTTTTGCGATGCATTCGATAACGCAAAGTCCCCTTTAAAAAGATGAACATGGCATTCGGGGTCTTACCTTCGTGCCATGAAGTTTGAGCAATATGCCATTCACCCGGCCTTGAAGAAGAACCTGGCCAATCTGGGATTTAAAAAGCCCACCGATATTCAGTTCAGGGCTATCCCATCGGTTTTAAAAGGAGAAGATGTATTGGCCATTGCTCAAACAGGTACCGGANAAACAGCCGCATTTGCCGTTCCAATCTTGCATCAGTTATTACAAACCCGACCTGAAAAATCAGNNCGCGGACTACCGAGAGCATTGGTACTGGTTCCCACCCGTGAACTCGCAGTTCAAACGGGCAATTTGCTTCGCCAGCTCCTGCTTGATACGCCTTTGCGGTTTGTGATGTTGTATGGCGGTGTGGATGAAGAAATACAAACGAAACGACTTCAGGAAGGTGTCGATCTGGTGATCGCTACTCCCGGCAGACTCTTTGATTTGCAACATCGGCGTTTACTCCAATTAAATTATGTTCGATATCTGATCCTGGATGAGGCCGATCAGATGCTGGCCCTGGGATTTTATAAAGACATTCAGGACGTCATTCAACGTATTCCGGATGAACATCAAACCTTATTCTTTTCGGCAACTATCACACCAGAAATAAAACGCCTGGCCTATAAACTGGTATATAATCCTATTCGTATTCAAATTTCACCCNACGATCCTGTATCTAAAAACGTCAGACACTGGGTGGCTTTTGTTGCCATGGATGACAAACGCTTTNTTCTCGAACGCATTCTGCGCGAAAATGAGAAGGCCCGGGTGATGGTTTTCGTTCGCACGAAAGTCCGAGCAGATCGGGTTNCAAAAGCGCTGGAACGCGCCGGTATATCCAGTAGTTGTATGCACGGCAACGTAACTCAGGAAGACCGCTTCAATAACCTGGCTGAGTTTCGAANNAAAGGAGACCAGCGCATCCTGATTAGTACCGATTTGAGTGCACGAGGTATTGACATTCCGNGTGTGTCGCTGGTCGTTAATTATGATTTACCGNAGATCGCTGAAAATTACGTGCATCGTGTCGGGCGTACCGGACGGNGGACGGAAAAAGGGAGAGCCGTTTCTCTGTGTGCTGAAGAAGAANAAGCACTCTTAGAGGCCATCGAATCCTATACCGGATATGAGATTCCGGAAATAACCATGAGTGGTCAGGAATATGCCATGACTTTGGCCAGCACCGAAGAAAAAGTAGAAAACTGGCAGCAACTTTTGAACGAAGCAGAAAAGGAAAATCAAAAAAGAAAGGGGAAACCCTTCAAAAAAAAATAAAGTCGGTATTTTAGTTTTCTAAACAACTTACCATCATGACATCGAAGGCCTCAACACCGGATCAATATGTGAAGGAACTACCCGCTGAACGCAAAGAATCATTTAGCAAACTGCGTGAAACGATCNTTAAAAATTTACCCAAAGGATTTGAAGAGTGTATGAATTATGGAATGATTGGTTATGTTGTACCCCATTCCATTTACCCACCTGGATATCATTGCGATCCAAAATTGCCACTGCCTTTTGTGGGACTGGCCAATCAAAAAGGTGCCATTACGTTTTACCACATGGCCCTATATGGTGATACCGAATTAATGACCTGGTTTCAGGAAGAATTTCCGAAACACAGCAAACAAAAGCTGGATATGGGAAAGAGTTGTGTCCGGTTTAAAAAAGTAGATGATATCNCCTACCAATCGATCGGAACGCTGATGAAANAAATTAAACCAAAAGATTGGATCGCTTTTTACGAAAGTCACTTCAAACGCTAAATTATCGGCGCATTCTTCGGTTAGTCCACTTGCTGNNGTTTGTGCAGGCAAAGGAGTTAATTTTTCCTGATTCTTTTGTACAATCCCAGAGCAATTAGCATGGCCTGATTTTCTCTTCTTCCGAGAGTGCTGTTAGCAATTCTGGTTTGTAATAGGTTGAAATAAAATGTGTATCGAATTGCCCTTCTACAAAAGCAGGATGATTAATCGCCCACTTTCCAAATGGCAGTGTCGTTTCGATTCCATTCACCCGAAATGCTTCAATGGCTTTGGTTAATCTGGCTATTGCGGTATTGCGGTCGGGCCCNCAGGCGATCAACTTACCCAGCATCGGATCATAATAAATCGGAATGTCCATTCCTTCTTCATAGCCATCGTCAATTCGAATACCTTCACCAACAGGATGCCGATACACTTCAAGACGACCGATATCCGGTAAAAAGTTATTGNNAGGATCTTCGGCACAAATACGCAATTCAATGGCATGCCCGTTAATTTTNAAATCTGCTTGTTTAAATCGTAACGATTCGCCACGAGCCACCCGGATTTGTTCCTCCACTAAATCCAGGCCGGTAATTTCTTCCGTCACACAATGTTCCACCTGCAAGCGGGTGTTCATTTCNAGAAAGTAGAAATCCAGATTCGCATCTACCAGAAACTCAACGGTTCCGGCACCGTGGTATTGACAGGCTTTGGCTACATCTACGGCGCATTGCCCCATGGCNTGCTCGATCTCCGGACTTAGACAAGATGAGGGGGCCTCTTCAACTAACTTTTGATGACGACGTTGGATTGAACATTCCCGCTCAAACAAATACACATAGTTGCCTTGCTTGTCACCTAAAATCTGAATTTCAATATGCCGTGGACCGGTGACATATTTCTCGATAAAAACACTGTCGTCGTTAAATGAGTTCAACGCTTCACTTCGAGCCATATTAAATTGTTCTTCCAATTCTTCGGCCCGTTGCACGATGCGCATACCTTTACCNCCTCCNCCGGCACTGGCCTTAATGAGCAAGGGATACCCCGTTTTTTCAGCAATGGCTTTGGCTTCTTCTATGGTAGGAATGGGCTGATCAGTACCCGGCACCATGGGCACATTGTATTTTNNAGCGGCTTGTTTGGCGCCTATTTTACTTCCCATGGTTTCGATACTATGGGCATCCGGACCGATGAAGGTAATTCCGTTGGCAGCACACAATGCTGAAAATGAAGCATTTTCACTCAGAAAACCATAACCTGGATGAATGGCATCTGCCCCACATTGCGCCGCAACTTCTAAAATTCTGTCTGCTTTCAAATAGGATTGTGATGATGGTGCAGGGCCAATACAATACGCCTCATCTGCAAACCGGACAAATGGCATACGCGCATCCGCCTCACTATACACTGCAACTGTTTTGATACCCATACGTTTTGCGGTTCGCATCACCCGTAGTGCGATTTCTCCACGATTGGCAACCAGTATTTTCTTCATAGTCCGTTTATTTTTAGCCTCGCGAAGATACTTCATCACATCTAAGATTCAGTTTTCAAAAACAGGAAAATCGGTTTACTTTTGTGTTGAATTTGTTCGCCTTATCAGCGTCCTTAAATTGTTTTTATGCCAGTATTACACAACCGCGTATCGCACCGCGAATTGCGTGAGCGTTTAGCTCAGGAGACAGAACCCNGCACCACCATTTCATTTTATAAGTACTTCCGAATTGAGGATCCCNAGATATTTCGGGATATGTTGTATCGTCAATTAAATGCTCTCCATGTTTTTGGTCGGATCTATGTGGCCCAGGAAGGCATCAATGCCCAAATCAGTGTGCCGGTTTCCAATCAGGAAGCATTTCGTGAGACCCTGTATGCCATACCCGGATTGAATGGCCTGCGTTTAAATATTGCCGTAGATGATGATGGAAAATCGTTTTTCGTTTTANAAATTAAAGTCCGCGAANAAATTGTGGCTGACGGTATCACGGATATGACATTTGATCCTTCGAAAACCGGTAAATATCTGAAAGCACATGAATACAATGCATTGGTTGAACAGGAAGATGTGGTGATTGTTGATATGCGCAACCATTATGAATATGAAGTAGGCCATTTTAAAGATGCTATTGAGGTTCCGTCTGACACGTTCAGAGAACAATTACCCATGGCTGCTGAGATGTTGGAGGATAAAAAAGAAAGCCCTATCATCATGTATTGTACCGGAGGAATTCGATGCGAAAAAGCCAGTGCCTATATGTTACATCGGGGCTTTAAAAATGTGTATCATGTTGAAGGAGGCATCATACACTATGCCAAAACCGCTCGTGATCAAGGAATCGAGAATAAGTTTATCGGGAAGAATTTTGTGTTTGACGAACGACTGGGTGAACGTATCAGTGAGGATATTATTGCACGTTGCCATCAATGCGGAGAACCTGCCGATACCCATACCAATTGCAGTAATGAAGCCTGTCACCTGCTATTTATTCAATGTGAAAACTGCAAAACCCATATGCAGGGTTGTTGTAGTCCGGAGTGTAAAGATTTTATTGCCTTGCCTCAGGAAGAACAACAACGGCTTCGAAAGGGCCTCGATAAAGGACAAATGATTTTTAATAAATCGAAAAGTGGTCGACTTCGCCCACGCCTCGATGAATTGAATCAGCAATCATGATATAAGTTTCCGATCGATTTCCTGGAGTGTTCAATTTGTTTTTCCTTCCAACATTGGAACAAAATGNAAGTCTTCAAACTCTTCAGTCTTCAAACTACCATCCTTCAATTTGGTAATACGGGTCATAACCTGTTTGTCGTTTTTACCAAGTGGCACTACCATCATGCCGTTCATGTCCAGTTGTTCTATTAATGCCGGTGGTACAAAGGGTGCAGCGGCTGTGATTAGNATTCGTTGAAAAGGACCAAAGGTGGGTAATCCAGCGAATCCATCTCCAAAAAAANNTTTCAGGGTGCGGTACTTTGTTTTGAACGGATAGGAGGATTGATTTAAGTCAAACAATTTGCGCTGCCGTTCAATGGTGAATACCTGAGCGCCTAGTTCAGCCAGCACCGTAGCCTGATAGGCACTTCCTGTACCAATTTCCAGCACTTTGTCTAGTTTGCGTACTTGTAATAACTCGGTTTGATAAGCAACGGTATACGGTTGCGAAATGGTTTGCCCTTCACCGATCGGGAATGCCCGGTCTTCATAGGCAATTTTATCGAACGCCGGATCNAAAAANTAATGGCGTGGAATGGTATTCATCGCTTCCAGAACGCGTTCATCCTGAATGCCTTTTTCACGTATACTTTGAACCAGTTGCTTTCTTAATCCTTTGTGTTTATAACTATCTGTATGTTTAATCATGGTTGACTCCTCCTCCACTTTATAAAATATGATGCGACGCTTATTTGTGCTCAGGCTGTTCCGCACCGACAGCGTATCATCGGATAGAAAAATATACTCGAGATAAAAACTTTGTTCGGCCTTATCGGTATACATTGTAAGACGCTTTTCTTTCGGATCGATGGTATAACGGAACCCATGTACCATAGGAATAATGGCTTTACCGGCATCGTATGTCTTATCGTTTTTAAAGACAAACCAGTCCTGATCACTCTGCCATTTCCCCAATATTTTTGCTCATCTGTTGGCTTGCAGGATAGCAATAAAGTCAGCAGGCTCCCTAGCAGAAATTTTTTCATGAACAGAGCATCCATTCGTTTATTCATTCATCATACTGATCACCACCTCCGCAATATCTTCGGCATTGGGTTTTGAAAAATAATCCCCATCGCTACCATAGGCGGGTCTGTGGGCTTGTGCACTGAGGGTTCTTGGAGCCACATCCAACCAACGATAACCACCTTGAAGCTCCATCACTTGCTGAAACATGTAGGCAGTTGCACCACCGGGAACATCTTCATCCACAAATAAAATGCAGTTTGTNTTNTTGAGCGATTCCAGAATCCGATGGGTTGTATCAAAAGGTAATAAGGTTTGTACATCGACTAGCTCACAGGAAATTCCCGCAGGTTCGAGGTATTCGCGCATGGCATCCTGAATCACCCGTAAAGTAGAGCCGTAAGAAACAATGGTGATATCCTCACCTTCCTGTATCACTTCTGGAACACCTAAGGGCAGGGTATATTCGAACAAATTGGCGGGCACTCGTTCTTTTAAACGATACCCGTTGAGGCATTCCACTAAAATGGCTGGTTCATCTGATTTGAGCAGGGTATTATACATCCCAACTGCTTGTACCATATTACGTGGCACACATACATGAATACCACGCACCGCATGGACGATCATACCCATGGGGATACTATGCCAAACTCCTTCCAAACGATGCCCGCGGGTGCGAACAATCAAAGGACATTTTTGTCCGCCTTTGGTACGGTATTGCAAGGTGGCCACATCATCACTTAAAGGCTGTAAACCATACAATAGATAATCGAGGTATTGAATCTCGGCGATCGGACGCAATCCACGCATCGCCAATCCTATACCCTGCCCCATGATAGTTGCTTCGCGGATACCGGCATCAAANACCCTCCATTTGCCATGCTTCTCTTGCAAACCGGCAAATCCCTGATTTACATCGCCAATATTGCCCACATCTTCTCCAAAGGCTACAACCAATGGATTGCTGGCAAGTACATGATCGAAGAATCGGTTTAAAATTTCAAAACCGTTCAGCATTTCGGTGTCCTGTGCATATATTGCCGGCACGGCCTGAATGCGATCAACCGCTTGTTTCGAGCGTGAGTGCAGGGTTGAATTATACCTTCCGAANGCATCTGATTTTAATTGCTGATAAAATGCCTTTAATTTATCGGCGGCCTCCGAAGGTGTGGTAAGTTTTAGGACCCGATGGAGTGCTTTTAAAATATCACGACGTAATGGTTCACGTTGAGATTCCAGGTCCTGGGCTAGGCCGCTNATTTGTTGGGCATTGGATTGGCCGGAATACACCAACTCATTCATCAGCTGACGTGCCTGACTGATTTGCTGCCGGATGGGTTGCATAAATTTTTCCCAGGCAGCCTTGCGGGCATCCTGAACACGCTGTTTTGCCTCCTGGTCAATTTCATTCAATTGGTCTTCAGTCGCCAGCGCATTTTCCAGAATATATTGGCGCATTCGGCGGATGCAATCATGTTCCTTCTCCCACTCGAGTCGTTCTTTGCTTTTATATCGTTCATGGGAACCTGAAGTACTATGCCCCTGTGGCTGCGTTATTTCCTGTACATGAAAAATGGCCGGAATGTGATTTTCCCGAACATGTTCGATTCCCTTNTTGAAGGTTTCAACAAGTGAAGCATAATCCCAACCTTTCACGCGGTAAATATTGATTCCACCTTTTTCTTCATCAAACTGAAATCCAGAAAGCACTTCTGATATCGAATTTTTNGTCGTTTGAAAATGACGTGGAACTGAGATGCCATAACCGTCATCCCAACAGAAAATAGCCAGAGGCACTCTCAGTACACCAGCGGCATTTACGGTTTCNCAGAAATGTCCTTCGCTGGTAGATGCATCACCAATGGTAGTAAAACAAACTTCATTTCCATTATTCGAGAATTGTGTGAAAGGCTTGAGGCCATCTAACTTCCGATATAATTTTGATGCAAAGGCTAATCCCAAACCACGAACCATTTGTCCGGCGGTGGGTGAAATATCCGAGCTTGAATTTTTNGTTTGTGTGAGCGCTGTCCAATTCCCCTCTTCATCCAGGAAACGGGTTGCATAGTGGCCATTCATTTGGCGACCAGCGCTACTCGGTTCTGCATTTACATCCGGATTGGCATACAGTTGAGCAAAGAAAGCCTCCACATGACTAAGACCACTGGCAAACATAAACGTCTGATGNCGGTAATAGCCCGAACGGAAATCGCCAGCTTGAAATACTTTTGCCATGGCAATTTGTGCCAATTCTTTCCCGTCTCGAAANATGCCAAACTTCGCTTTACCCGTTAAAACTTCCTTGCGCCCCAATAAACTGGCTTCGCGGCTTTCGACTGCAATTTTATAGTCTGTCAGCACTTCTTGGACGAAATCCTGAAATGAAATTTTCCCTTCGCGTAAATCGTTAGTAATAACTTGCATACCTCTTGTTATTTAGTTGCCGTTTCGACAAATATAATGTCCTTTTAGCCGAATTTTTAAAGTATTCTGAAGTCTGTTTCTGACCACGTTCCGGATGATTTCAGAATCCGCAATTTGCTTTCTGACGTCCTTTTTTTCGATCTGTTTCAGGTACCAGACCGTTCAACTTAAAAAGCGCCTGTTATTCACCAAAAATTTAGCTTTAAAAATTCATTGTTAATCGGTATTCACTTAACTAGGACTTAACTATATGAAAAATCAGGACGTCTAACTTTGGATTACAAACTTAAAAATTACAGAAATGAAAAGACTATCCTTTTATTTGGCGCGGCCATGCTGTTTGCAGGTGCTGCTATGGCTCAAACTACTAAACCAGCTGCAACACCTACACCGGCTCCGCAAGCAACTCCAGCTCAAAATCCGGATACCAAAATGAAGTTCTCAAACGAAGAACATAATTTCGGTAACATTCCTGAAGGACCAGCAGTTAGTTTCGATTTTGAATTCAAAAATATTGGTAACGAGCCTATCGTATTAAGTGGAGTGCAGGCATCTTGCGGATGTACAACACCTACCTGGACAAAGATCCGGTATTACCAGGCAAAACCGGAAAAATTACGGCCACATACAATACACAGGGCCGCCCAGGTAATTTTGTAAAAACAATTACTGTTAATTCCAACGTAGGGACCAAAGTATTAAAAATCACCGGTGTTGTTGAGAAAGCGCCAGAAACTTCTGTGCCTGCCAACAATAACAGCATGATGAAACACTAATTCAACGTATCAATACCGTTCATCGTATTAAATTTTCATCATGAAAAGCATCGTGTTACTGTGTATCGCCTTACTGAGTTTCAGTGTATCTGGTTCGGCTCAAGGCAATCAATCACCCAATGCTCCTGTGTTCAAGTTTGTGGAGGAAACGCATGACTTTGGAACAATCAAGGAGGGTCCTCAGGCGGTTTATGAATTTGTGTTCACCAATACCGGTAAAGAACCCNTGATTATTCAAAGTTGTTCGGCCTCCTGCGGATGCACCACTCCGGATTGGAGTAAGGACCCCATACTTCCCGGTCAGAAGGGAAAAATAACCGTAAAGTATAATACGGAGGGGCGTGTAGGAAGTTTTAATAAAACGGTTTACATCGCATCTAACGCAAAGTCTGACAAGGAACGGTATGAGATTTACATTAAAGGGACAGTTGTCGCCAAATAAATAAAGAAAATATCCCGGAAAGGCCGCTACATGCGGCCTTTTTTGGTGGATAGGTCAACGTTTAATTCACACTTAAGGGAATTATGTCCTACCTGTCCAATCGCGACGACTTTGTGCAGTCCGGGCTAACTATAACAAAGCCTATTTTTGAATTACAAATTGTCTTATTTTAGAGGCTGATGCATTTGCCATACTTTGTTGCCCGACGACTTTCCATTTATGGCCAAAGATCCTTCTCATCCTTCATCATCCGGATCGCGTTTATAGCCGTTTCATTGAGTGTTTGTGTGATGATTTTGGGAACCTCCATTACGCGCGGATATCAACAAGTCATTACTGAGAAGTTCTACCAATGCTGGGGGCATATTCACGTCACCAACTTTGTCACCGATCCAGGGAACCTGTTGAACGATGATAAAATGAACTACGACAACAATCTGGTGAATCGCCTTGCATCCATCCAGNGAGTTCAAGCCGTTTACCCATATCGCATCCAGTCTGCATTGTTGAAAAAGAATGAGCTCCTGGAAGGTATTGTTCTAAAAGGTCTGACCATTGATCGACTGGCCATTCAAATGAAGCCATTCTTAAAATCAGGCCACCTCATTCAAGCTGCCAAAGAAAATACAACCTACTCGAATCAAATCCTGATATCCGGCAGTTTATCCAAATTGACCCAATTGAATACCGGAGATGAAGCGATGCTCTTTTCGTAAAACCTGAATCGATACAACNCCAAAATTCGAAAAGTTGTCATTGCCGGAGTATATGCCACCGGTCTGGAAGATTTTGACCGCGCATTTCTACTCTGTGATTCCCGCCTGATTAATTCGGTGAATGATGACGGACCTGAAGTTATTCAGGGGTATGAAATAAATGTAAAAAATACCAAGACCATTGCACAGCTCCGGGATGAAATATATCAGTATCATATACAGCCGCCCTTACAAACCTATTCAATTCAGGATCGATTTGNNGGGGTGTTTTCGTGGTTGGATATGATGAGGATGAATGAANAAATTATTGTCATTCTGATGATGGTATTAGCCGTTATCAATATGATTACCGCCATTTTGATACTGATCCTGGAGCGTACACCCATGGTCGGTATTCTGAAAAGTATGGGTATGCCTCCTTTTCAGATTCAACGTGTATTTATTTACGCCAGTATGTATATCGTACTTGGTGGTATCGCACTAGGCACGGCATTGGGTTTATTATTAATTCTCATTCAAAAAAATNGGGGCTTCCTGAAATTAGATGAAGCCACCTACTATGTAAAAACGGTTCCGATGGCCTTAGCCTGGGATCNNGAGATACTGCTTATTAATGTGGTGACTGCATTGGCCTGTTTTATACTTTTATTTATTCCAAGTATTATTGTGTTTAAAATCAGTCCGGTAAAAGCCATTCGATTTGACTAAACAAAAAGAACTTTATCAGTCCTTTTGCGAACAACATGCTGTTCCCTTATTTCATCAGTTGGAATGGTGGGATGCACTCACCTCATCGTGGGATGTTGTAGCCCGATTGGATGAACATTTGTGTTTTTTCCTTATAGTCTTGAACNAACGTTTGGGGTTCAAATTGATCCGAAATCCACATCTGACGCCATACTCCGGCTTTTGTTTTCAGAACAAACGCCGCATCCTATTCNAACAACAATTAGCCATTCAGGTAGCAAGTACTTTACCGGCATTCGATTATTTTAACGTCGATCTGTCGCCTGAGTTGGGTTCAATGTCATGGCCACTACCTTTTAACCAGGCTATTAAACGAACGACTATTTTACCCTTAGCCGATAAATCGCCGGATGATCTTTTCCGACAGTTTAAATCTTCACTTCAACGACAAATTCGAAAAGCCGAGAAAGCGGGTTTGGTTGTCGACAACGAATTGAAAATAGAAGAATTCCTTTCGGTTCATGAACAATCCTTTCAGCGGCAGGGTAAACTACCGGATATTCCGAAACAATATTTTTATCAACTCGCTGAATTATTGAAAAAGAAAAATTGTGGCGAATTCCTGATGGCCAGGGATGCAGAAGCACAAATTCACGCCGGCCTCATCCGTGTTTGGGATACCACAACAGCGTACTATTTATCAGGAGGCACCTCGGAACCCGGACTCCATTCCGGAGCGATGAGTTATCTGATGTGGAAGGCCATACAACGCAGTCGTGAACAAGGCTTAAACCAATTTGATTTTGAAGGCAGCATGGAAGCTGGCATCCATCGTTTCTTCCGGAATTTTGGAGGTGATGAGGTGTTCTATGTTTCACTTCATAAAACAAACAGCACATTGTTTCAATTGGCTCAGAAATTAAAGTCGTTCACCAAATAATCCCTCGTTTTACTTAAACTAAATCTGCGTCAGATTTTACGAATAAAACGCATCATTGTGAGGGTTCCCATTTGAAGCATCAACGTATCTTTTGAAGATCGTATTGATTGATGCGCTGCAATGTTTCCAGAAACACGGCCTCTCCCCCCCTTTACAAGCCATTTTCGTGGTAACCAATTGGCTAAACGTGATTCTTTGTTGCTCCCAGCGGCAAACCCCATTCATCCTGTTGCAGCCTGTACTTCCGGACACAGTGTAAGCCTCCGCATCTACAATTATTTCAGGCACACCACGAGGAAATAATTCATCCAACGACTTTTAGGTCCTGAAATAAATGCTAATTGCCAGTTTCCACCCGGATTCAGATTCTTCTGCGCGTTTGAACCCGTTTTACGCGATGTATGGCAGGAGACGGTTAAAACAAAGAGAAGATAGCAGAAGAATTTGTAGAAAATTCATCCGACTAAACGGCTTCAGCCTGCATTTGTTTCTGGTAACGATTGCGTTCATGTTCATCAAGAATAGTTTTACGCATCCGGATAAAATTAGGAGTCACCTCGATACATTCATCGGGTTGGATATATTCCATACATACTTCCAGAGTCATCAGNTTTTTAGGCGCAATACGATTGGCATCATCACTTCCTGAAGCCCGGTGGTTGGTGAGTTTNTTNCCTTCAATCGCGTTCACTAACAAATCACCGGGTTTAATGTTTTCGGCGATGATCATGCCGGCATACACATCCTCTCCCGGATCCACAAANAATGTTCCGCGATCTTGCAATTTATCGATTGAATATCCGGTAGTGGTTCCATTAAATTTCGATATCAGCACCCCATTATTCCGACCCGGAATCATCCCTTTCAGNGGCTTGTATTCACTAAATCGGTGAGCCATTACCGCTTCACCGGCAGTGCCCGTCAGCATCTGTGTACGCAAACCAATCAGTCCACGGGATGGAATTTCAAACTCCAGGTGTTGCATATCCCCNTTCGTTTCCATGATCATCATTTCACCTTTGCGACGGGTTACCAGATCGATCGCTTTGCTGGCATATTCTTCAGGTACATCTACAACAAGAATTTCATAGGGTTCACACTTCACACCGTCTACGTCCTTGGTAATTACCTGCGGTTGACCCACGGTTAATTCATACCCTTCACGGCGCATGGTTTCAATTAAGATACCCAAGTGCAAAATTCCACGTCCATACACTAAAAAACTGTCTCCACTTTCGGTATCTTCTACCCGCAATGCCAGGTTCTTTTCAGTTTCTTTCATCAAACGGTCCCGAACATGCCTGCTGGTCACAAATTTTCCGTCCTTTCCAAAGAAGGGAGAATTATTGATGCTGAACAACATATTCATGGTCGGCTCATCCACTTTAATGAATGGCAGAGCCTCAGGTTGCTCGGCATCTGCAATAGTATCCCCAATATTAAAATCTTCAATCCCAACCACAGCACAAATATCACCGGCTTCCACCGCACTTACTTTNTTCTTTCCCAAGGCTTCGAAGGTGTATAATTCACGAACACGAATTTTTCGGTTACTCCCATCAGCCGAGATTAATGCTATTTGTTGCCCTTCCGAAATGGTACCCCGTGCCACACGACCTACCGCAATTCGTCCAAGGAAAGAGGAATAATCTAAAGAGGTGATTTGCATTTGTAAAGCCCCCTGCTCCACTTTGGGTGCCGGCACATGTTCCAAAATACCATCTAACAACGGTGTAATATCATCACATTGTGAATTCTCGAAATTGAACCACCCGTTTTTACCGGAACCGTAATAGGTTGGGAAATTTAATTGCTCTTCTGTGGCATCCAGATTAAAGAATAAATCGAACACGGCATCATGCACTTCATCCGGACGACAATTGGGTTTGTCTACTTTATTGATCACCACGATGGGTTTCAAATTGAGGTGTAAGGCTTTGTGCAATACGAAACGAGTTTGCGGCATTGGACCTTCAAAAGCATCCACCAACAAAATAACTCCATCGGCCATCTTTAAAACCCGTTCAACTTCTCCGCCAAAGTCGGCGTGTCCGGGGGTATCAATCACATTAATTTTAACNCCTTTATAAGTTACCGAAGCGTTCTTTGAAAAGATGGTGATACCACGTTCCCGTTCAAGGTCGTTACTATCCATAATAAGTTCACCGGATTCCTGGTTAGCCCGGAATACATTGGTCTGGTGTAAGATACGGTCTACCAGGGTTGTTTTTCCGTGGTCAACGTGGGCGATGATGGCGATGTTTCTGATTTCCATGAGTGCAAAGTTTGCAAAGGTAGACCGAAAGGTGGGTATAATGGTCTGATAGGCGGTTAAGAAATAACTAACGAATACCCGCGTAAAAAGCATCAAATTTGAGGCATGAGATGCTGGAACCTCTTCTTGTTGTGCAGTTTGATCGCTCTATATGGGGCTTGTTTGGGGCGCTCGCGAAAAACAAGACCCTTGTACCTGCTGGCCCGTACGTTTTGATTGCTTTAATCGAAAATACAGATACCTTGTTGACCACTTCCCGAAAAACAAGTTTTCAAATAAAAAATAACCAATTGAGTACTTCGGTGGGATGCAATCAAATAGGCGGGCAATGGCATCAAACCGGAAAACAGTTAAAGATTAGTCAGTTGATGGCAACAGAAATGTATTGCGAAGACAGTACACGACTTGAAGAACGCTATTTGGCCGCATTAACTCAGGTAGACAGTATAAAACAAACGAAGGATCATTTGTACTTAACAGGGCAGCAAAAGGTGGTGCTCATCTTTCAAAAGATACGAAATCAATCACCCCGTTAAACGCCGGGTTTGTTGAGTTCTTCGCGAAGTTGGCGGGAAGTTTTTGTGCTCCCATCGGGCGACCAACCGGGAGGATATAACAAAAGCTGTATAGCCTGTTGAAAGGTTCTCATTCGAAGCAAATCCTTTCCCATCTGAGACCATTCATGCAGGATAATCCAAAAGGGATGATGCCGGTGTTCTGGATTTTTNGTTAGGCCGTATACTGGTTTTTCATCAATCAACTCTTCCTGAAAGGTCCCGAAGAATCGATCCCAGATAATCAAAGCCATGCCCATGTTCTTGTCGAGATAACGTACATTACAGGCATGATGCACCCGATGGTGTGATGGGCTGACAAAAACGGCTTCAAACCATACCGGCATACGTTTCACAAACTGGGTGTGGACCAGAATACCGTATATCTGGCAAATCGCATCCATCAATAAAATATCGAGTGGGCGAAATCCTAAAAANGCCAGGGGCAAAAAGAACCAAAGAGATACAAAAGGCCTGAAAACAGAAGAACGAAAACCGGTTGTCAGGTTAAATTCAGTGGAGGAATGGTGGGTAACGTGCACGGCCCAGAGAATGCGTGAATAATGTTCGGCCCGATGTTCGAAATAAAAACACAAATCCAGCAAAATAAAAGGGTAATCCAGTAAACCACAGAAGGCTGCCAATGAAAAATACTCCATTGANAAGGCCCAGGTAAAAATCAATAAGATGGTGGTCTTAAATGCGAGGTTGAGCGCTGTGTTGGCCAGATTCAGCCAGAAATTGATGAGGGTTTCTTTCAGGGAATAAAATCCGAGTTTGCGGCTATTCGAAAGAACGATTTCCAAGGCGATCAGTATCGCGTAAAACGGAGTTGAGATAGCCAGAAGCCAGTTTCCCTCCAGATATTGCCGAATAGTTTCCAGCATTATACGGTCATCAGTTCTTTTTCTTTTGTAGCGCAGTGGGTATCAATTTCAGCAATCTTNTTATCGGTGATACCTTGTACGCGTCCTTCGGCATCCTTGGCAGCATCTTCACTCAGGCCATCCTTTTGCAGTTTNTTNATTGCCTCCATGGCGTCCCGGCGAATATTGCGAATGGCAACTTTGGCATGTTCTCCTTCGGCCATGACTTTTTTNACAAATTCCTTTCGGCGTTCTTCGGTGAGGGGGTAAAAGAGCTGNATCAATACACCATCATTTTGTGGGGTGATGCCGATATTGGCGGCCATGATGGACCGCTCGATGGGGGCGAGCATATTTTTNTCCCAGGGTTGTATGGTAAGTGTTCTGGCATCCACAACGGTCACATTAGAAACCTGAGCCAACGGTGTTGGAGCGCCGTAATACTCAACCATTATACCCTCCAGCATTTGAGGGGATGCCTTTCCGGCACGTATTTTTAAAACCTCTGCTTCGAGATGTTGTATGGCTTTTGCCATGTGGTCGGAAGTGTATTGGATTACCTCATCGGTTGTTGCTGCCACCATGTTTCAAAATTATTTGAGGCGCAATTTACAACCAAACGAATTAAAAATGCATGCTCATGAGAAGCAAATAGTGGATTCTGATGGATAAATAGATTTCGCTTTTAAATTCCTTACGTTCTGCCGATGCGGTATATAAAAATGACGATAGTAGTACGACATGACAAATGTTTGACAGTGCCCTTATGGAACATCCCGAACAGATGGGGATATGCTTATGCGGTTTACAAAACCGCCGATAGCAGTACGACATCGCAAATGTCGAACAGAGCTATTGTGGAACATCCCGAAGAGATGGATTCAGATTTCTGAATAATAAAACTATCAGATTGTGTATAAACTCCAAAATTCTTAAGTAAGAAAATAATTGTCAGTACTGAGAATTATCTTTTCATTGTAAAATGTTTAGTTTAATGTATTGTATAATTAAGTTTGAACTTACCGTTCGTAACATGAATAGTGTCATTAATCACTGAATTATATGCTGTAAAGCTAAATGTTCCTTCAACTTCCAAGTTTTCCTTATCAATTTTGACAATATTAACTATTCCAGTATTTGTTGAATCTGTCTTGTAATTATCAACGGATAAATTATTATCATAAATAGCTTGCGGAGTATATGGCGTATTAGTAAACTGATATGTTAATACTTTAACTCCGGTTGTATCATATACAGCAAGTATTACATTTTGTACTTCCCGACTTGCCCTTATTGTAAGTAAAGTTTCGTTAGATTGTAATTTGGCAGTAAGGGGATATTCACCTAACCCTCCTCCTTTATCAGGTTCAAAATACTTACCATCTATGTAACAACTGAGGTATGTTGATTGAATAAAATTACTATTTTGATGACATGATAAAATTGAAAACATCACAAATGAAGTGATGAATAATTTTGAAAACTTCATACAACAAGAAAATTTAGTTAACATGACTATTCTTTTAAAAAGTATTTGCTTAAATACCCCTTAAATCTAATCACATTAGAGCTAATCAAAATTTCATAATTAGGAGGTACTTAATTAAATTTCTTCAATATTTATCATTTCTATCTCATTGATTCACTATATCTCTTGAATAAAATTGTAAATGTCTAATTTAAATTCACTGTTCATTTTTGTCGGTTCGTATTGTAAGTCCCCCTAAAAATCGGACTGGTTATAAATTGGCAATTGTCTAATTTTAAATCCACTGCTCGGAATTTGCAATTCCGAACCAATATCTGAGGATTTTTAATCCTCAAATGCATTTTTCTTCGTCATCCATTTATAAAACTTAATTTCAAAATACCTTCCGTTTTCGCAGTGTCTCCCGCCTCGGGGACTCTGCGACTTTCGATTGAAATGTTCCTATTCCCTTTTTGTCAGCATACATTCATTTTTAATTTTTTATCTCATATCAAAGTTAATAACTTTCATATTCATTAAATTGTAAGTTCTACTAATAAGTGCAACCGGATAAATAATATGACTACCTTCAAGATAAAAATTTGCCGAACTATGTAAATATTCAATAGGATTTTTTGCCAACGGCGGTTTGCAAACACAGGAATTCATATGTATGTAATTTAGTTTTTGTTCCATAAAATCCACTGTTCGGAATTTGCAATTCCGAACCAATATCCGAGGATTTTTAATCCTCAGTAAACTCTCAAATACTATATCACGATACTTCGGCCGGCTAAATATATCAACCCATTGATGTACCGTAAATGGGACAAAATAAATTGCTCCTTGAACTTTTATCGAATACGTAAATGCCATAAACGAGATATAAAGTTACTCAATTTTGACCTCTCAGGAAGAGTAAACAAAAGACTATACAGTTTGCTTTTAGAATTTTGCTTTACCCGTTTAAATTTGAGCTATGTCTATGCGGTTTACAAAACCGCCGATAGCAGTACGACATTGCAAATGTCGAACAGAGTAATCTTGGAACATCCCGAAAAGATGGTATACGGCGAATCTTGTTAACATTTTTCATCCCAATCCTTATTTATTCTTAGTTGAATTTATTCCATTTGGTTTTCACAAGTTTGCATCCCAGAAGTTCTATCTATTTTCTTCATCCATCACGATTTAATTTAGTACTAATTTAAGAACCTTATTGCAAACATGCGTTTCGATGGCCAGATGATTGGGTGTTGCGAACACAAAAAAACGAGAACCGCCTGATTGACCGATTCTCGTTAAATTTATTTTGGAAATATTTTCTTCAAGTGACTGCGGCAACGATTGTAGCGTAAATCCCGTATCCCCTGAGGCCTATGCCGAAGTGGGAGCGGAATTGCAGCGAAAAGCGTGTCTGCCGCCCAAATAAATATTCTTACTGTTTGTTAAAAACTATAGAAGAACGGTTATTCCCATTGCTCAGCATCAGAATATATTGTCCGCTGGCCAGATCCTGTACAGGGAACTGATTATTGATTTCAGTGGACATAAATTGTTTTACGGTTCTGCCAAACATATCCAATACGGTGTATTTTGATGAACCCGTCAGGTTAAAATTTAACGTCACATTCAAATCAGCCGAACAAGGATTAGGAGCCACCGTTAATGCATGATGCAACCAGTTTTTATCTTCAACACCTGTGTTTACTTTTGTTGTACCTGTATAAATCCGGAAGAAATTTTGTCACCTGTTTGCAGGTTATTGCCATCGGCCGAATTGCAGGAAGCGTAAATATTCACTATAGCTGTAACCGTAGTAGGTGCAGTCCAGTTATAACTCCATTTATATGTTCCACTGGTAAAGGTGGCGCTGGTTTCAGAAGTATGCGTGGCAAAATTTCCAACAATTTTTGAACCTGTATTTGCAGTGAGAGTCCCCGGATGTGCTGTAGAAGAACCCGTATAAATGGTGGATTGGAAACCTGTTGCCGGCGGATTGGAACCATCGGATAAAATAACATCAACGGTATAAGTTTTACCCAATTCATATTGCGAAACCGGAACTCCGGTTGTGAAATCTTTCAACATCACAATCACGGTGCCTGAACCAGCTGTACCGGTATGGCATTGGGTACAATTGGCATTGCCTCCTGCGGACTGTTCGTTAAATCAGGACTTCCAACTCCTCCGCTGTTCGAGTTCAGGGTAATCAGGCCAATCGCAAAGGCCGGTAATAAAAGGGTCAATTTTTAATTTCATATCAGATATTTATGAAACAAATATAACCGCTATGTTTACAAATCGGCCAACTCTTTTGTTTTTCTACAAAACACTACTTTTGCGCGATGAAGGCGAAAAACTTTATCGTTTTGCTGAAATCAGTAAATTTCCGCATGNNTATTTGAATTNNCCCGAACAGATGGCCGATCGCTGGGGACAGCATTTTGGAAATTCTAACGACCTGGTGCTTGAACTGGCCTGCGGCAAAGGCGAATATTCGGTGAATATGGCGAAGGCCTTTCCTGAAAAAAATTTTATTGGGGTAGATATCAAAGGAAATCGCATGTTTGTTGGCGCCAAAAAAGCCCTCGATGAACAAATACCCAATGTGNGCCTTTTACGAACCCGTATCGAAAATATCACCACCTATTTTCATCCGGCCCAGGTCGCTGAAATCTGGATCACTTTTCCGATCCCTTTACGCGACGGAAAAGCGAAAAACCGGCTTACGCATCATAAATTTTTAAAAATGTACCAGCAGATTCTGAAGCCGGGTGGACTGGTTCATCTGAAAACGGATTCTGCTGAATTGTTTCAGTTTACCAAAGAAATGGTAGCGCATCATGGGTGCGAAATAGTTCAGTTGAACAACGATGTGTATGCGCAAGGCACGCCTGCATTTCCGCTCAATATTCAAACCTTTTACGAATCGATGCACCTGGCCGATCAGCGCACCATTCAGTATATCAGTTTTAAATTACCTCAGGAAGAAATTATCGTCCCGGCTAAAAAGAAAAAAGATGCCCAGCCCCTTATTTGATGATAATGAAACGTATTTGAACCAGAACGGACTGGTCGTTTTACGGCGGAGTATTTGCTGAAACGTGGATATTGCTGTGGAAATGGTTGCCTGCATTGCCCCTACGACTATAAAAATGTGATCGATTTGAAGAAAAAAGAACGCCTATTGGAAGAACGTAAACGCCTTGCGCAACATGAAGACAACGACTAATATTCTCNNTGGATGGATCGGGTATATGACTTGGTACGAAAAATACCCAAAGGACGCGTGACGACCTATGGAGCCATCGCCGATTGTATTGGTAACCGTACTACCTCACGCATGGTTGGATGGGCCATGAATGCCTGCCACAGAATTAAACCACCTGTACCGGCGCATCGCGTTGTGAACCGTAACGGCATGCTGACCGGAAAATTACATTTCGCCACGCCTACCCTGATGCAGGAACTATTGGAGGCAGAAGGCATTCAGGTGCTTGATGATCAGATTCAGCATTTCAAACAAATTCTCTGGATTCCACAATAATCAAACGTACATGGCTAAATCAACGAAACTGGTTCTGGACAATGCCATTCTTGAAGAAGAATTTTTGAGGATGTGCATTTGATGGGATTGGTGGCAGCCGAAACCCCTTCCAGACTGGTTTGGCAAATTACCCAACATAGTCATTACCATTTTAAGCGCGATGTAGAACAGGATTTAGAAGTAAGTGGGCAGTATTTTCCTTTATTTACCTGGTATGAGGAGGCGGATATGCTCGAGCACTACCTGATTAGTAACCAATGCCAGGGGCATTTTATGTTGCCTGAAGTAAAACCTGTCGACTATTTATGGATGGTAAAGGGTATCGTTTTCGCGAAAAAGAGAAAGAATTGTTGATGCAATTTCAGCGCACCTTGCCGGCAGTTCGTATTGTAATGGATTTACCCACCTCAAAATCAAAAACCGGCATTACCTCATTCTCTGAGCCTCGTTTTTGAATTCGGATTTTTCAATTACTTTTAGACCTTAAATTATCTTTATCTATGAGACGCATCCTGGCCGCGTTATCCATTGTTTGTTTATTTCTGATCGGCACCTCTTGTACCAAAACAAAAGGTCCGAAAGAAGTCTGTTTTTATTTTTCTAAAAGCACTATCAAACTCGGCGATACCGTTTACCTGTTTAATTGTTCTAAAAACATGGTCAGCAATTTATGGATATTACCCGATGGCAGTACTGACGATAGCCGCCATAGCGCTTTCAAACCCACGGGTACGGGCACTTATTCAGTCTGGTTGCGCATCGGTGGCGATTATGCGATGACCGACACCATCGGTAAATCACAAACCTTTACGGTGGTTAATTAAACTTGTGAAACAAATTTTCACCCTTCCTGTATGGCATCACAGAATGGAAGTCATATACTTGTTCGCGAGAACTGACATACAGGCATCCTAGAAATAAACCAAGAAGAGCAAGTTCGTTCTACCGATTTCAATGAGCAGCTCAAATCGGACTTCGTGAACCACTGGCAGCATGGCAGAACCGCATCATCCATATCAACCGCATCTCACCAATAAACTTCCCTTTTATTTGCCCTCACCTTAATCGTGGGTATGTTTATTGGTTTTAAAATGAGTCGGAACCAACCCATGTCATCCGGCCCTCAGAATGCATCGGCCAGTTTAGACCAATTGATTGAACTGATTGATCAGCAGTACGCCGACAGTATCGATATTCAGCAACTTTATCACAACGGCATTGAAGGTATCCTGAGCCAGTTAGATCCGCATACTGTTTACATTCCCGCAAAAGATCTGGTGCGAACCAATGAAGAACTGGAAGGACGATTTTACGGAATCGGTATCGAGTTTNTTGTGTATGAAGACACCGTACTCGTTACTTCCATTTTACCTGAGGGCCCTTCCGCCAAATCAGGTTTATACNCCCGTGATCGCCTCATTCAGGTTGACGATAGTTTAATAGCCGGTAAGCAGCGTGAAGAAGAAGATATTATCAACCTGATAAGGGGTACGCAACAAAGTCCGGTTAAACTTCTGGTGATGCATCCCGACGGAAAGTTGGCAACCATTACGGTAAAACGCGACATCATTCCANTTAAAAGTGTCCGCCATGTGATGATGCCGCAAACCGGGACCGGATATATCGCCATTCGGATGTTCTCCGAAACGACTGCTGAAGAATTCAGAACGGCACTGAAAAATTTGCAANCAAAAGGGCTTCAACGCCTCATTATTGATGTGCGCGACAATCCGGGTGGTTACATGAATGCTGTTGCTGAAATTGTAGATGAATTGGTGGCCGGCGAACATATTGTGGTACAAACCAAAGGCAAACGAAGTGCAGAAACCCTGCGCACCGGAAAAGCGGGTTTGTTTGAACAAGGCCCGGTTGCAGTACTGATCAATGAAAATTCAGCCTCGGCCAGCGAAATTCTGGCAGGTGCCTTGCAGGACCTTGACCGCGGCACCATTATCGGCCGGCGTAGCTATGGAAAAGGCCTGGTGCAGGAACAATTTGAACTTCCGGATTACTCAGCCATACGAATTACAGTGGCTCGTTACTATCTGGCCAGTGGACGGTGCATACAAAAATCCTTTGCTGAGGGAAAGGAGGCTTATCACCATGATTTGGTAAATCGTTTTCAGCATGGAGAGCTCACCAATTCCGATTCTGTTGCCAAGCCCCGGGATACCATAANNAACCTATCGCACGTTAAAAACAGAATCGTTTATGGCGAAGAAGGGATACGCCCGGATTACTTTGTTGGAGAAGATACCATGCGACTCAAACAACTCAATGTACTTTATTCAAAACGCCTGGTAGAGCGTTGTGCGGCTTTCTGGTACTATCTCAATAAGAATAAAGTTCCGGCGTTTAACGATCTGGTTGATTNNTACAGTTATGGGTTCAACAGCAAGCTTCAGCATTTGAAGAATTCAGTTCGACCCNGATTAAGTTTCATCATCCCCGATCGTTTAAAAAATCTGTTTATTCAGGAGATGCAGGTAGAACTCAGCGACTTGGTATTTGATGAAAACAAATCCGCTCAGGTACGCAGTCAGCATGATGCCATGATACAAAAGGCCTTGACCGTGCTGAAATAATCCATTTTTGAGGTAGACCGGGTTGGGGCCTGTCGCCGGTTAGTTATTCCAAACAGGTGATGTATTCCGGAAACCGGCGAACACCGGGCTCTCGGCTTCTATCTTGCCGGCCATGACCTTTATCGTATTTGACGTTCGCCGCATGGGCCGGCAAGGATACCGCCTCCATCCCTGGCCCGGACACCGCGTGATTTCGAGCAAACTTTGAATCCGATATGACCGGATGAATCCACATCTTACAGTTGGACTTTCAGCCAACAGCAAAAACGAATCAGAAACTCAAATACATCTGTTGATTGACCTCAGTTTGATTTTTAATTCCAATTCCAACGAAAAATTGGAGAATGGAATAAAAAACTCCGGTGTACCGAGTTTTTACGTTGAATCAAATTGAATTAATTTTTAAGGAAACGCGTGCTTTGTGTGGCCTGGCCTTTTGATAATTTAAGAATATATAATCCATTCGCTAAATCAGGTAGTGCCAAAGTATGCACCTGACGACCAGCTCCGGAATGAAGGTAAACCGAACGAACAAGTTGGCCACCTGGAGTCAGAATTTCTACACGATAATCAGCATCTTCCTGAGCATCAATTAATAAACGCGCAGCATCCTGTGCCTGACCTAATACGGCAAATTGTACGCCTGTAAGGGCCAAATCGCGCACAGTAACCGGTCCATCTGTGATATATACATCATCAACACTCCACTCATCGGATGTCCCTGATGCTTGTGAAACATATTTGAAGGCCACATTGAAAGTGTTGGACTTGTAGGCATTTAAAGCAGTATTCAGGAATGAAATATACGTGGTGTCCATTGCACTGAAGTTGATATTAAAATTTGTCCAGGTTGCCGAATTCGGATCAGTGGATGCCACATAATTGGATGAAATCAATACATCCTTGGTATTTGAGCCACTGAAACGCTTNTTACTCCAGAAATGCAGATACGGTGCGGCCATGGAACTCACATTAATTGCCGGAGAAACCAACCAATCTTCATTATCATTACTNGATCCACTGGCAAAACCATTCATGTAAACAGCATCGGTGTCATTGCGTCCAAAATTTGAACAACGCCATGTTTGAGATCCTGTTACACTATACTGACTGAACAATCCTAGTGCCGGTGCATTACAACCAACAAAACTCTCATTCAGATTGTTCACAGGAGGTAACACAGAACTTACGGTAGTAAAATTCCAGGAGGTTGTATCATAGATTCCATAAGAGTTATTTGTTCCAGCCTGAAAACAGGTCGAATCAAATTGAATGGCATAGTTTTTACCATTTAATAAAGTAGTCCCGGTTAATGTGGCCGTAGCACCAGATATATTCAAACTCCCAACCGCTAAAGTTTGCGATGTTACATCCGTCAGATTTCGAATATATACATTTCCTGTACCCGCCGTAATGTTTTTATCGAATGTCAGAACCGGTACAGTAGTAATTGCAACTCCAGTTGAATTATCTGCAAGATTTAATCCGGCGATCACTGGTTTCGGATTACCCGCCGCAGACCCCGTCCAACTTAAGTTAAAATCATCCAAAGCAACCAATGGTCTACTACCGGTTCCCATGGTTGTATCGCCCGGCATAATCCGAATCCAAACCTGAGATCCCTGGTTATCGAGTGCAGAACCGAAGTTGACACTCACACTGGTGTTGCTGAAATTACTATCCAATGTAAGGGTAGCCGGACTAGTCGTTACCGTTGTGAATGTTGAAGGATTTGCTCCCAGGCCATATTGTACAATCCAATTGTTGTAACGTTTGGCACCTGTATGAAGAGATTGAATTTTAAACTGTAAACTGAAAGCAGTTAACCCCGTGGTGTTGGCGATCGCAAAATCAAACGACACCAAACTATCTTTATCGTCCCAACCGGCATTTGAACCAACCTGACGAACCGCTAAGGCACGGTCTGTGCTATTGTTTTCGNNATCTGTTGATGGTGAAGTAGCTACCAAACCGTCTGCTGAGGCTACATTTTTAAACCCACGGGAAGTACTTGTCCAGGTAACTGCTGTGCTGGAATAACGCACCTGGGCATCGGCTCCCAGGCCTGCATTNTTATTCACCATGGTATCTACACGCCAACCCATTGGTAAACCTCCGCCNAGATTATCGAAGGTTTGATTGTAAGATGTTCCGGAAAGGGCAAAAGGTATCGTTTGGGCCGAAAGTTGTGTGCCCAAAGCGATGAGTAAAAAAGAGAATACGATTTTTTTCATTGTAAAATATTTATCAGATTATTTATGGGGTTACGTCTGCTAATTTCCGCATCATGAGTTGTTTGGTTGTTGCACTGGTAGTTGTGTATTCACCAACTATACCTGTAATCGATACGGGCCCGGTTAAATAGTTCGTTGTTGCGAAAGAGGCTGAACTAAATGTAAACAACGTAATGGTTGAAGCCGAGGCATCCGTTACCGTCTTATTGCCCGAGTAGGTAGCCGGAGTTCCGGAAATGGTGGCTCCATCAACTTTCACGAGGGTTGATTCNCACACCTGCAAACTATCCAGAATTTGTTTTACTGTAGCAGTTTTAGGAGTAATGGTCCCTGTACCGGTTTTGATATATTTGGAAGAGGATAAATTACCAACCTGAAGTACACCGAAATATTCCGACAGAGTTGCTCCTGAAATATTTACCTCTACCTCATCCCCTAAAGCAGGTAAGCCTGAGCTTGAACTAAATCGAACAACAATCCCGGCTGTTCCGTCCTGAACTACAACATTTTGACTATTGATATTCGACTGTGACTTGTCTGAAATGACAATTCCTTTGATTTTTGTACCCATTGGAACGGTAAAAGTCCCGGTACCTGGAAACAGGTTGCGGATAGATTTAATATCAGCTAAGGTCAGGAGAGAATTGCAACGAGGTCCGGTAAAGACCACATCGGAAGTATCCCGGATGAACAATTGCGGTGTAGAATTATACCGTGAATAAATGGCAGTTAATGGGCCTTTTCCGGATGGGCTCAGTGCAAATTTAAAGCTGGCATAACCACTATTGCGGACAATAATTTTGGTTTCTGCGCAATCTTCAATTTCCAGTTCCGTGGCAGATGCAATGGATGGATCCTGTGCGTAAGGAACTCCAACATCGGAACCAATAAACTCGGCACTATCAATTTCAATCAGGGTTCCCAACCACTTGATACTACTATTCAGGTTGTTTAATTCCATGATAGACACCTTGCGCTTGGTGACTTGTGCCAAATCAAATTTTCCTTTTACAATATACTTTGTGATTAACCCACTCGGGATATCACTAATCTGGTTGTCCTTATCCGGGGTGTGTCCAATTTGAACCATACCACCGTAAGCGCCCAGATAGAGCCCNTTACATTTGATATAAACTTTTCTACCAATCGGAAAATCAGTGTACAATCCACTTCGGCCAATGAGAACCGGAATTCCGCTTGAGGTATCCTGAATGATAATTTGTTTGTAGAAATTTCCGCTACGATCATCAGCTACCACGATCCCNGCAATGGTAATATCATCTTCGATCAGGGTCGGTACGCCGGTAAACAGTTGTTTCGANTCCCAAATAGTTTTGTTTACCGGTAAGTTCGGATCAATGTTGGTTGAATCCGGTGGCGAATCAAACTCTTTTNNTACGCAGGAGTTGAATCCCGTCAGGATAGTCAGCGCGACAAAAACAGACAAAATAATCTTATTTATCATTGGATTTAAGTGTTTTCAGGTTTTTAGAATCGTAAAGATGCATTAATAAAATATTGAATCCCCAAGGCATGGGCATATTTAGGGACGAACCAATCTGGCTGAGAACTGCTNGCCCCCAACCGAAGATTTTCGAATCCGTACAACTTAATATTTTTGTTATTCAATACGTTGCTTATGCCGATGTTCAGGTTCAGGAACATATTGTTTCCTGCTTGTTTAATGTATTTGTTGACTTTAAATGATTTTCCACCAAATAAATCTAGTATAAAANNTGACGGTAACTTTTGTCGATCTACTGCTGCACTCCACTCTTCGCTCTTGTATTTCAACAAGTCAACTCCGTCAATCGTACGCCGTGCAGGAGCAATATCGATCCAGTTGTTTGCCAGATAATTGAACGTCAGGCTCATGAACCAGTAGCGCTTTGAACGGTAATTCAGCGCAGCCTGTAACGCAGTTTGAGGACCGGCAGGAACATAATAATTTTTAATATAAACGGTATCCGTTTTTGGAGAAACGGTTCCCTGGGTAATGGCTTCTTCATTGTCATCGTACAATCGTGAAGTGGCTCATGAAGTGTAGTAGGCCTGAGTCCAGGCGGCTGCAAGATTCAGGGTAAAACTGGGACTTAATTTCACTTCTGTACCAAATTCCAAACCGGTATAACGTTTATTCAGGTTTTGCAGCACATTGTTGGTGAAGGAAAATCCAACCGATGAATTGTCGTTAAAATACCGTTTGATATCTACGGCTCCTTTCACCTCGGTAACGAAAAAGGTTAAACGTCCTTTCACATTAGCTATNCGCAATAAATAACCCACTTCAGCACTGCTTACTTTTTCATTTTGCGCATTCTCGATGGTTGTGTTTCGGGTTCTTGGGGCAATGAAAATATTATCCACATAGGGTGCCCGGGTGCCGATACTACCGTTGGCATACAAGTAATTGCGGCCATTCAGTTTGTACGTGATACCACCTTTCGTACGGTAATTAAAGAAAGTCATGGTGCTGGAATTCCTTTTGAATTGGTAGGGAATAATCCATGACGATAAATCCTCCCGATAAAATCCGGTATAACCTAATTCAGCAGATAAAAAGAAGTCGAATGTATTGTAAGAAAATACACCTTGTCCGAACCAGTTGGCTTTATTAAAATGGATGTTATAATTGTAGCCATAAGTATCTCCTTCTACACGTTTCGTTGAGGCATCATCCATATTCAGCATCACAGAAACAGCATTGCCCAATATTCCGTCTTCTGCAAACTGGTTGATATTTTCCCAATAATCGGCACCCAATAAATCTTCTACCCGACGGAAATTATGGTTTTTCTGATTCTGAAAACTAATGCCGGTATGCAATACCACATGATCGCTCAAAACACTTTCCAAATTCACGGCAGCATTGATTTTTCTACTTTGTTCCACGTCCGAACCCAACATATAAATGGCCCGTCCATTTCTNGATTTTTTATTCATGTAGTTGGCTTCATATAGCCGATTCCATTGTACCTGAAGGTAATTATCTTCAGGATGGGCGTTATACCAGTCTATGGCTTCCTTGGTCGCGCCAGGTGAGTCAATATAGGTTGGCATGTATTTGTAATAATCTGGTCTGGGATCAGCTGCATTATACCAGTCAAATGAAGTAGTTGAAGTTTCTCCGAATTGGTAGGAAACGGTTGTAGTTAAAGTGNNTTTTTCCGAAAGGCGGGCATCATGCGTCAGAATGGCCATCGGGGCATGAGAACTAAATACCCTTGAATTACGNGATTTCCCATTTTGATAACCCCAATTCGGATTGTACAGGTTGGTTCCTGCCAGTTCAAAAGCCTCTTTGGTAGCTGGAGCTTGTTTACCACGTCGAACGGGTGAACCAACAAGCATCAAACTAAAACCGTGTTTTTTAAACCGTTTTTCAATTGAACCATAATAGGCAAACGCATCATAAAAACTTCCTGGTATGACACCTTTCTGTGCCCATCGACGCGAGAAGGATACCGAATAGGCCCAACCATTTTTTTTGAGACCCGAAGAATGCGTCAACATCACCCGATTGCGGTACGATCGATTGGTGGCCGTATAAGTTAATCGGGTACCTTTTCGCTGGTTAGATGCCGATGCATCCAAACTGGTATTTAAGCCAACCCCTCCAAAATTGTATTCATTTGGGTTAAGGCCGTTGNNAACGCTCCGCCCCCTGAATACATCATTTAAGCCACTCCATGAATTATAGAATACACCACCTTCTTCAAGATCATTCATCGGAACGCCGTTCATGTACAAAAGGTTATTGTCATTTTCATATCCCCGGATACGATAAAAGTATTGTCCCCACCCAAATGTTGCGGCATTCAGATAAGGATCCCGGGCAGCATTGAGTACAGAAGCCACATTTTGACCGGAAGCACTTGCGGTATTATTATCGTTGGATGTTGCATCCTCTACATTCCCTCCGGAATTATCTAAAGTATAATTACTGGATCCGGGGTCAGCAGACTTCAATTCGATTGTTTCCAGATTAGTGACAGCGTTATTCACTAAAATCATAATAAACTCATCTTCTATACCGTCGGTTGTCAGTCGCAATTCCCAATTACCATAAGGCACGTTCACAATTTCAAACTCACCCGAGGCGTCGGTAGATGTGGTTACCTTTAATTTAGGTAAACTCAAAATAACTTCGGCATAAGGCTGTTTGGTATCAGCATGAATTACCTTCCCTTTCACGGTAGCGGTTTGGGCAAACGTCCATGCAGAACTAAATAACAACATCAGGACAGCTACAATTCGCTTCATTAAATCAATTTAGATGTTAAAAAACAGACAAATGTACCATAAATCCTACCTTCCCGAAACACGGACTTGTTACCTTTCGGTAAAATGTGGATAAGGTGAAAAAAACTTGATTGAAGTACTTACTTTCCGATACAAAATCGACTAAAAATTGAGCTAAGAATATCTTCCTGGTCGATCTTACCCGTCACTCGACCCATATAATCCAGCGCCCTACGCAAATCGATTGCTACCAGTTCTGTGGAAATACCATTCTTCAAACCCGATTCCACCAGGTTCAGCGATTCCAGCGCGTTTCTGAAGGCTTCCAGATGACGGGTATTCGTAACGATTAAATCGGATTCATTCAGCGCGGGTAAGGTAAATGCTGAAATTCGGTCTAACAAAGTTTGAATGGATTGCTCATGCCGGGCACTCAGCACAAGACAGGGACGTTGGGTTAAGGTGGCGATGGCTTCCTCAATATCCCAGGCATTGCAGGAGTTGTCCAATAAGTCCATTTTCGTTAGCACAATTAGAATTTTCCGATTCCGATCAAACGACATGGCATTAAACTCGGAAACTATTTCACGAAACGGATATGTGGCATCGGCGAGGTAAAGTACGATTTCTGCTTTATCTATTTGTTGAAATGATCTCNNTATTCCCTTGATTTCCAATTCATCATGTGTTTCACGAATTCCTGCAGTATCGATGAAGCGATACAGAATCCCCTGGTGTGTCAGCGTATCTTCAATATAGTCGCGGGTAGTTCCGGGCAAGGCACTCACAATGGCTTTTTCCTCACGCAGTAACGCATTCAGAAGGGTTGATTTACCGGCATTCGGTTTTCCTGCTAAAGCCACCGGAATGCCTTTNTTGATGGCGTTACCGGTTTGAAAGGACTGAATAAAACGATTCAGGCTGTTTCGGGCATGATTTAAGAGCTCCAGAAAACGGGTACGGTCTGCAAATTGAACATCTTCTTCACTAAAATCCAATTCCAATCCCAGTAAAGCTGCAAAATCAATCGANTCCTGGCGAAGGGCTTCAATTTGTTCGGAATACGATCCCTTCATTTGCTGCATGGCCAGTTTATGTTGTGCCGCAGATTCACTCGCAATCGANTCTGCTACGGCCTCCGCCTGACTCAAATCCATTTTNCCTGAGGCGAAGGCCCGCATAGTAAATTCACCGGGTAAAGCGAATCGGGCACCTGCTTCAGCACATAATGCATAGATACGTTCGACCACATAGGCAGAGGCATGGCAGGAAATTTCAACCAAATCTTCGCCGGTATAGGAATGTGGATTTCGAAATACCGACACCAGTACCTCATCTAAAATGGAATCCTGAAAGAGTATTTTACCGAATACCAGCGACTGTGTTTTTTGCTGATACAGGTCTTTNTCCACGAAAAAGTGTTGCACAATTTCCAAAGCACGTGGACCACTTATACGAATGACCGCAAGCGCACTACCATTTAAAGTCGTGCTTAAAGAATATATGGTATCTATTTGATTATTAATAATTTATGATTTTTTTCTCCGTTCTAATTCTTTGCGTATTAAAGACAATTCCCGACCGGTTTGTCCGGCCACACTGGTATTCTCCTGAGCCCTTCGCATCAAATAAGGAATCACATCACCCACAGGCCCATAGGGTAAGTACTTTGAAACCTGATAACCTTCCTGAGAAAGGTTAAACGAAATATTATCACTCATACCATAAAGTTGCGAGAAGTGTACGCTGTGATGTTGTTTTGAGATACCCAACTGCTCCATGATGGCTACAGCATCCAAACAACTTTTNTCATTGTGCGTTCCAATAAAGAGGTGAAGGTTATTCAGATTTTGCAGACAGAATTTCACTCCCAAATCAAAATCACGATCGGTATCCGATTTATTTGCCTGAATAGGGGAAGCATAGCCCATAGCAAGTGCTCTTTCCCGTTCTTTTTCCATGTAGGCTCCGCGTACAAGTTTAGCTCCAAGATGGTAACCTTCGGCCTTGGCTTTTGANAAGGAAGCCTTCAAAAATTCCAGCCGATCGTGTCGGTACAACTGAAACGTATTAAAAACGACTACGTTATTTTTATTGAATTCAGCCATCAACGCATCGGCAAGATCGTCNATAGGCTGTTGTATCCAACTCTCCTCTGCATCAATCAGAATCATTTTACCATGTTCTGCAGCTTCCTTGCATATCCGGTGTATCCGCTGTCTGACTCTTTCGAAAGCCTGAATTTCCGAAGTACTCAGGAGTTCACCCGAATGCACCTTTTCAAGTAAATTGAAATCTGCAAAACCCGTTACTTTCAGGCTGACGAAAGGAATATTGGGTTTGTCGGCCACAAAACGGATCGTAGTTAAAAAGGATTCGACCGCTTTTTCAAACTCTTCTTCACTACTTTTACCCTCAACACCGTAGTCCATGATGACTGAAATACCATATTGGTTTAGCGCTTCCGCAGTTTGTTGGGCTTCCTGAAGAGTTTCTCCNCCGCAAAATGANTTGAAAATAGTTTGTTTAATGATGCCTCGAATGGGTATCCCAACCCGTAGCGACCATAAAGTGGCCTGAATGCCGATTCGGGTCAGCCANGGAATTGCCATGGATGAAAATAACAGATTCGCGCGTTTTAAGTCCTTGTTGGTTTTGGATGCAAAGGCTACTTGAGTATTGTCGAAATTCATCCCGGGAATTTAAAAGTTCAGCGCAAAAGTAATGCAGCATACAACTTATCGTATATTTTTTTGGTTGATATGAAGTTTGAAATTATTTTTACATCAATTAAACAAAAACTAAGCAATGAAAAATTTTACTCTTGGGATTAACTGCCATCATAAGCAGCGGAGCTATGGCTCAGTATGCTTCAAACCGATGGTTTCCACCGACAAGAAGAAGATTGTTAGACCGGAAGGAAAGATCCCTTCTAAAATGGCTCGTCCTGCCGATAAGAAGCGTGCTGCTTCTCGTTGGTATGATATCGTGGATGCCATCGATGCGATCAGGTGCTTCGGGAGCAATCNNTACAACAACGACAACTACAACGTAACCTGGACAGATTCTACCACGATCTATCCTTATGGTTCTTCAACAGCCCCTACTTATGATGGAGTATGGATTAAGTCTTTACAACAAGTGATTGACCCATCCGATCCTTTCTTTAATGTAAGTGCGTACAATGGCTTAGCCTACATTCCTAAATCGGCCTCTTATACCATTGATTCTGTTGAAATATTGGGTGTTTACGAACGTAACCCAGCCAAAACATCGGTAGTGGATACATTAATTGTTGGTATTGCAAAAGGAAATGGCGGAACTATAGATTTGGATGTATGGTATTTTAGTTCAACCACGATCATTTCTACCTATGGTGATACAGTACGTTTCGCTTCAGTAGATTTGGATGTAAATACCTTCCTTCCAAAAGGAACTGCTGTTTGGACGNAAAAAATTCCTTTAACTGCAGCAAACGCCAATGATACTTTGTCAAATGGTTTCAATATCTGGCGCCTGGCTCCAAACGTAAGTGTACCTTCTGGCAATTTAGCTGCCATGACTGTAACGTTTAAAAGTGGTGATACTTGGGTTCCTTTCCAGGATACAGTTCGTATGGCTGGANGCAACTACGCCAATTTACAACAACTTCCGTTTCGTTTCTTTTGAAGAAAGCGCTGGTGCATTCGGAACATATCGTAAAGGATATTACAATGCATCTTCGATCATGCAACAAGATACTACCGGATGGGGCGGTACCTACACTCCTTCTTATGCCTACTCTTCAGCCNNACTTATTCTTACGAACATCATTGGTGGTTCTGGAAGTTAAATTGCCCTTCTTGCTTCGGAGTTGGCCTGAACGACGTTCAATTAGTTGGCGAAGTGTNNGCATATCCTAACCCGGCAACTGAGCAATTAGTCGTTGGTTTCAACCTGACCAGCTNNGCTAAAAATGTAACTGTTGAAATCAGTAATGCATTGGGCCAGGTAGTTAAATCCGTTGATATGGGCGCTGCTAACGATGGTGCTTACAAAACTACGATTAATGTGAGCGACTTAGCTGACGGTATGTACATCTATACCGTGAATGCTGATGGTCAGAAAACATCAAATAAAGTATTGGTGAAATAATTTTTCTACCGAACTAGTTTAAAAACCCCTCTCAGGAGGGGTTTTTTAGTTTTCTTTGAAAAAAGACTGTATTTTCCAAACCTATTTCGCAAAAGGGATGTCTTTGTATTCAAGAAATCCTTTCATTAATTGAATCTAGCTTTGAGTTACATCGGTACCCAGCAGGACGCAGAAATTCATGCACTCATCCACGGGTGTAAGNGAAGGAATCGCGTTGCGCAAGAGAAAGTGTACAAGATGTTTTATCCGAAAATGATGGCCATGGTAAAACGTTATACCAACGTTTACCAATACCATCTGGCAGAAGAAATACTGAATAACGGGTTTCTGAAAGTGTTTCAANAAATTGATTCTTTCAAATTTGAAGGCTCATTTGAAGGTTGGGTGCGCCGGGTGATTTATCATTCCATTTTTGACTATGTACGCCAGAATATGAAGTACAATGAAAAAGTGGTTTTTGTGGAAAAGGATGAATTGGTGAACCACGATCTGACTTCTAACATGAATTATGAGCTGCTGCTTCGCTTGGTGCAGGAATTACCCGATACCACACGAACCGTATTTAATATGTTTGTGATGGAGGCCATGAGCCATAAAGAAATTGCTGAAGCTATTGGGATTAGTGAAGGAACCAGCAAGTGGCATCTTNTTGAAGCCCGCAAGGTGTTGAAAGGTCGAATTGAAAAATTATATAAACAAACTTAATAAGATACTTCGAATGGAAAACAGAATTCCAATTGATGATTTGTTTCGGAAAACCCTCTCCCAAGGTAGGGAGCAACTTAATTTGGGTGCCTGGGCCAATATGGAACGCATGCTGGATGGCAAAAATCCGTATTCGGAAGAGGAAAAGAAAAAGAAACGCTGGTTACCTATTTTAGGTATCGTTGTTGTAGTAGGCACCCTCATCACAGCTACCCTCTTTTCTTTAAACCGTGACGGTAAACCGGCTTCGTCGGCACAAACAGCTGCAGAAACAGCCCAAACTACACCCCTAGCTTCTGACTTACCTGCTGNNCTGCTTCCGCAGAAACAAACAATACCTCAACATCCCAAACAGCATCATCCGAAGCAGCTACTTCATCAGGAACCGAAGCGAATCCTCAAGTTGCAANTTGAANAATTCATCCAATCCCAACGCTACTTCTTTGACTTCAGCATCATCTCAAAAAATACTGTTGGATCAGACAGTAATCCTCGAAATTTAGCAAATTCAAAAATTATCCTCCACANNTACGACAACCAGACAACAAGTAACCATACGGATGTCCTTACAACGTCTCAGAATTCCGACCAACAAATCGATTCTAAGCGCTTGGATGATTCGGATTCACAAGTAGTTACCTCCCGTTCTTCGGATGGTTCAGGTCCTCAAACTCCGGCTGATGCCAACCTCAATTTGGATACCATCCGCCAATTAGAACTTAAAATGACCACAACTACCGATAAACATGGAGCAACTGTCGCAATGGCTGTGGATACCGTGAAACGTTCTCAACGCGTGGTTGAAAAACCTAAATTGAAACCAGAACAAAGCAATCCCCGTCTCGTGAAGTTAACGCCGGAAGAGGAATTGCTTGCCTCAATTAAAGCAGACAACTTATCGTCAGCACCACCTGTACGAACTACTGCTCCGGAAGTCAATTCTGTAACGAATCCGGCATCCAACAGTAAAGCAGCTGAATTGAGTGTGGCTAAATCTCAGGAAAATGGTTCAAAAGATTCTAAAACGAATTCGGTTGGTTTAAAAGCCTCCAAAATANCAGCGCGCGAAGGCTTCCAGAAGTTGAGTTTACTCAGTATGCGGATTCTGAATGCCAATATTCCTTTGTACCCGGGCATCTCCATGGGTGTGAATGCCTCTTTTTCAAAGCATAATTTTGGAGGATTCCAGGCAGGTTTTACAAATACCATTCCACTGAGTGAATATTTCAGCATGATGACTGAGTTGAAGTTTTTCTATCGGAACAATAGTGGATTTACTGTCACTGATGCGAATACTACACTCAGAAATCAAAATTTGGATACACTCACCTATGCGTCTTCTAACCAAAATGCATATTCCTACCAGATGGATTCATCTGTTCGGATTTACAACTTTAAACATGTCATGTCTTTAGAAATTCCGGTTTACCTGCAAGGGCACTTCGGCAATTTCTCCGTGTATGGCGGATTAAATCTGGCCTATAATTTCAGGTTAAACGTGAAACAAATCAACCGCGACTTTGTCATCAATGGCCTGGATATAGTTGATAAGAATTCAAACTATACCTACCCCGGAACGCGTGGTTATCAGTATTCCCGCGATGATTTCGGAAGCCGATTCGGAATTGGTTACGGACTAGGTGCTTCATACAGCTTCAATCCAAATCTTTATATTGATTTGCGCATGACGCAAAATGTCTGGGACAATACGCAAAGCAATGCTTCCNGGGCGATATCCAACGGATTCTTCAAAATACCGTCCTTCCAGTTTGCACTTGGATACCGGTTCAAGAAGTTTCGATCCCAAAATTAGGTTTTTCTTCAACTCCATATCCCCAATGAAAAGCGACGATATCCATCGTTGCTTTTTTATTTTTGTAAATTCAATCCTTATTCCCATGGTACAACTAAAACAGGTTATTCAAATTCTGGAAAAAGAGGTTCCTCTAATATACCAGGAATCCTATGACAATTGTGGTTTACTGGTCGGTTCTTCTGAGATGGAAGTTCGCGGAATTTTATTGTGCCTGGATTGTACAGAAGACGTTCTCCAAGAAGCACTTGAANAAAACGCCAATGTGATAGTGGCGCATCATCCTTTAATTTTTTCAGGAATTAAACGAATTACCGGTTCAAATGCTACTGAGCGCATTCTGATCAAAGCCATCCAGAACGGTATGGCGATCTATGCCATGCACACTAATCTGGATAACCAGCTCCATGGAGTAAATGCCAAATTAGCTTCCAGATTAGGCCTGTTATCTACAAAGATTTTGTCGCCACTTTCTTCAGTCCTTTATAAGCTGATCACCTACGTACCTGAATCACATACTGAACTGGTTCGAAAGGCGCTTNTTGAAGCCGGAGCAGGGCAAATCGGGCGATATAGCGAATGTAGTTTTAGTTCCTCCGGCGTGGGTACATTTCTACCGGGTGAGGGCAGTGAACCTNTTGTGGGTGAACCCGGAAAACGTCATGCAGAAGCAGAACAACGTTTGGAAGTCCTGGTAACTGCACATGGTTTAAATGCCGCGTTGCAGNCATCTGAAAAAGCGCATCCTTATGAGGAACCGGCGTATGATGTGATTTCGCTTAAAAATGAAAATAGTCAACTTGGAGCCGGACTCGTTGGAGAACTTGCCGAAAGCCTGAGCGAAACACAATTAATGGATCGATNNAAAGAGAAGTTTAAGGTACCTTCTGTCCGTCACACCCGCCTTTTACAGCAACCTGTGCAACGGATTGCCGTTTGTGGAGGGTCCGGAAGTTTTCTGCTCAAGCAGGCCATACAGTCTGGCGCTCAGGTATTTATCACAGCCGATTTCAAATACCACCAATTTTTTGAAGCTGAAAACAAAATTGTCATCATAGACATCGGGCATTATGAAAGCGAACAATTTACACCGGAAATATTTTATGAGATTCTCTCGAAAAATTTCCCTAATTTTGCCATCCATTTATCCGGAGTAAATACCAATCCGGTCAACTATTACTAGTCTATGGCAGCAGTTAAAGAATTTTCAGTACAGGAAAAACTGGTTTCAGTTCTTACCCTCCAAAAAATCGATTCAAAAATTGACGAGATCAATAAACTTCGTGGCGAATTACCAATGGAGGTAAAGGATCTGGAAGATGAAATAGCCGGATTGAATACCCGGATTCGCAATATCGATAATGAAATTGAGGCCATTCACGAGGATATTGTTCGTAAACAAAATGCCCAGGCAGAGGCCAAAGATTTGCTGAAANAGTATGAAAAACAGCAAAATAATGTAAAAAACAGCCGCGAATTTGAGGCCATTAATAAAGAAATTGAACTCCAGGAATTAGAGATCAAGGCATGCGAGAAAAAATTAAAGATGCCAATGCTGAAAAACTGGAACAAGATGAAGCGAAGGCAAAAATCAATGCGGTTANTTGCCGAAAAGGAAGAAGTGCTTAAAATGAAACAAAGCGAGCTGCAANAAATTATCGCTGAAACAGAAAAAGAAGAATCTGCCCTGGTTGAAAAACGGGAAAAAGCCAAACTGGATGTAGAACCTCGTTTATTAAATTCTTACCTCAAAATCCGTGGAAGTTATCGCAACGGTTTGGCCGTAGTGCCTGTGGAGCGTGATTCCTGCGGAGGTTGTTTCAATGTGATCCCACCTCAACGCCAAAGTGATATTCGCTTACGCAAGAAGATGATAGTATGCGAACACTGTGGACGAATTATGGTGGATAGCGAATTAAACGATTCCATCGCATTTTGATTTTTAATGAATAGCTATATTGAGCGTTTCCCCGGAAACGCTTTTTTATGGCTAAGGGTAAATTTCGAACGATCAACTGAAATTACCAGAACTTTACCTGTAGAACTTGCGGAATACTATGGCATCCAATTTCAACATTTTCTCCCTTGGGCCAAACTTCTTTGTTGTGTCTGCTTATTTCTTTTACCCGGGTATTCGCTGTTTGCACAAAAACTTGTTTATTCCGACAACTGTCACAAAGCATATCAGAATTACCTGGCCTTTCGATTAACCGATGCCAGAAGCTACTTATTGAAGGAGATTAAGGAGCAACCGGGTAATCTGATGANNCCGTTTTTGGCGAACTATGAAGATTTTGTGCTATTGACGTTTAACGAAAACCCGGAGGAATATGAACGAAGAAAACCAAATTTAAAACAACGAATAAAGGTATTGGATCAAGGAGATTCCGGTTCACCCTATGCTATTTTTTGCAAAGCAGTTCTGTATTTTCAATGGTGTGCTATTCGATCAAAATATACGGACTATTGGGATGCCGCCTGGGATTTTCGGCGCTCGCATTTATTGTTTAAAGTGTAAACAAAAGTTTCCACGATTCAGACAGGTCGATCCATTTTAGGCATGCAGTCTGCCATTATTAGCACTATTCCCAAAGGATATAAATGGATAAGCAGCATCCTGGGCATGAAAGGCGAAATGAGGTCAGGAATGNAATTTGTTATCAGCCTATGTTTTTCATCGGAAACACTTTTTCAGGAGGAAGCCCGCCTCTACTTCATTTACCTCAAAAACTACCTGAACAATGATCCGGAAGGCGCAATGAAATTGGTACAATCCTTTCAACTTGATCTCAAAAGCCACTTTCTCAATGCGTTTACCGCATCCAATTTGGCCCTCAATAACAAGCGGGCCGCAGAGGCTAAACGCATTTTAAGTTCTTTAAATCGAACAAAAGATTATATGAATTTTCCGATGTTAGATTTTGAACTGGGTGATGCACTGATGAAACTACTTGATCCTACAGCGATTAAGTACTTCGAAAAATTTCTGAACGAATATAAAGGGCACTTTTACGTAAAAGATGCTTGCATGAGTCTGGCACTTTGTTATTACTTGCAAGGCAATTTAAATAAGGCTTCTTATTACAAANAACGGATTACTGAGGTCGGCAAAACGGAATCTGATGCGGATAAACAGGCTCAANAATTTTCTAAATCCGGTCGATTCCCTGACCGTGATATATTAAAAGCTCGGTTGCTCAATGACGGTGGCGAGCACCAANAAGCCCTTGATATCTTATTGGTAAAGGATACATCCCGGATTGAACATTTTTCCGATCGATTAGAATGGATGTACAGGATGGCCCGTGTGTATGATGATTTAGAAAAAGACGACCTCGCCATTCCGTATTACAATTTAACCATTACCAGTGGAAAAGAATCTTCCGAGTATTTTGCCGCAAGAGCCGCTTTGCAGGCTGGGTATATTTATGAANAAAAAGGGCATAAAACCAAGGCGATACAATACTATAATGAGGTATTGAACATGGATGATCATGAATTTAAAAATTCGTTGGATCAGCGGGCCAAAGCGGCTTTGAATCGAATGAAAGGTGGATAACTCGCTTTTTTGATGAAGCTGAGCACCTTGTATCTTTGTTAGCGTGCTGAAAGAACTTATTATTCAGAATTTCGCAATCATCGATGATCTGCGGTTGGAATTTGATCGTGGATTTACCGTATTGACCGGTGAAACAGGAGCGGGTAAATCTATTTTAATTGGCGCTTTAGCACTTTTACTTGGTGAACGGGCCGATAGTAGTCAGCTCCAANCCCGAAAAAAGTGTATCCTGGAAGCACATTTCGATGTGGCATCCAATCACCGCGTACAAAAGTTTTTAGAATCAAATGATGTAGATCAGTGGCCTGTACTTATCATTCGGCGTGAAATTGTTGCCGGTGGGAAATCAAGAATATTTCTGAATGACAGTCCCTCCACGCTTCAGCTGATTCAATCGCTGGCCCCATTACTAATTGATTTGCATCGGCAATTTGATACTATTGAAATTCGGGATAAAGAACATCAACTGGATTTATTGGATCGACTACATCCGGACAAGTCCATGTTGATGAAATTTCGGGAATTGTATCAGCAATGGCATGCTGTCCATACTGAATTTCGTCAATTACAGGCGCAGAACCGAAAAGCAAAACAAGATCGGGATTATGATGAGTTTCTGTTCGATGAATTAAATCAACTCAAGTTGCAGTCCGGTGAGTTGGAAGATGCAGAAGAACGGCTCAAGATTTTACAACATGCCGAAAGCAGTCTACTCGCTTTGAACCAATCGTTGTACCTAATTGGGCAGGGAGAAACTTCTGTACTGTCCCAACTAAGGCAACTGATACAACGCCTTGATCGTATTCCTGCGCAACCTGCTGTTCAGGCAATTCTGGACAGACTGCGTTCCTGTCAGATTGAATTAAAAGACCTGGAACAGGAAATTGAATCTTTACACAGTGCATTGCAGGCGNATCCTGAAAAGATGCAACAACTTTCGGATCGATTAAATGATGGAAATCGCTTATTGAAGAAACACCAGTGTAAGACTTCCGATGAATTAATCCAGGTTAAGGAAAATNTGGAAGTCAAACTCGCGGCCATTCAGTTGCAGGATCGACGTGAAAATGAACTCCATGAAGTGGTTCAACAACTATGGAATGATGCGGNNAGACAAGCGGCTTCTTTGTTGCATCTGCACCGCAAAGAACTGGCACTCATGATGCAGCAGCAAGTGAATTTGCGCCTTGCGCAGGTGGGTATGCCCAATGCCGAATTTGCCATTCAACTANAACCGACGGATCTGGGAGCCAGCGGTTCTAATCAGGTTGAATTTATGCTGGATGCGAATAAANGCGGACAATTTCGTCCATTAATCAAAGTCGCATCCGGCGGAGAACTCAGCCGGCTGATGCTTTGTATAAAATCGCTACTGGCGGCCAATTCCGAATTACCTGCGCTTTTGTTTGATGAAATTGATACGGGAATCAGTGGTGAAACGGCCATGCAGGTTGGCTCACTTTTAAAACAGTTAGCTTCCAATCATCAGGTTATTTGTATCACCCACTTACCACAAATTGCCGCTAAAGCCGGACAGCATTATCTCATTTATAAATCAGCACAAGCCAACGGAAATATTCGTACTCAGGTTAAATTGCTTTCTCAGGATGAACGGGTTGAAGCATTGGCCGAAATGATGGGCGGCAAACAAAAGCAAACACAATCTCTGGAAATGGCTCGGAATTGGATGGGTGCCTCCTAACGCGGATTCAGGGCTTTGTGCATAAAAATGTGCGGAATACCTACTTCAATAAACTCATTTCCATCAGCCTGAAACCCATTTCGTTCATAAAATCCGCGAACAGGAACCCGGGCATGTAATTCAACTTTAGTATAGTCGTTCAAAAAACAAAAATTATCGGCATAACGAATTAAAGTGGTTCCCACTCCCCGTCCCTGTGCAGTTCGTTTAACAGCCATTTGCCGGTATTTGACCGTATCCTTATCGATAATTTTTAGCATCAAACAGCCTAAAATTTCACGATCTTCTAAAGCAATTACCACATATTGATCACGATCTTCACTTAAATCTTCATCAAAAAGATCCAAACCCAGGGTTTACGTAACAAGTGATTCCGTAACTCCAGAACCTGAGGATAAAAATCAGAGGTGTAATCAATCACTTGCAGTTCAAGACTCATACTTGTTATTGTAAAGATTCAAAGATAATGCCAGAAACGGACTTCACCCTTAGTAGCGGACTGCGTTGCCTGGTGCTTAAAGGATGCGTGTTTAAACTACTCACCGACTGAATGATACCTTGAGCTTCGATTTTATAAATGGCCTGATTGGTAAATAAACCATGGGTCGTTATGGCGGCAATACTTTGGGCTCCGGCGTCATGGTAAGCCTGAGCAGCTTGCATCAGCGAACCACCGGTACGAATCATATCATCATAAATAATCACNTGCCCCCCTGCNACCAAAGCATTCACTCCGGTAATTTGCGTTTCAGTTCCGCTTAGTCGTTGTTTATAAACGAACGCAGATTCAAGCCCCATATCCAGCGCTAATGACTCCACCCACTTTGCTCGGCCTGCATCAGTAGCCGCTAAAACCGGATTAGTTAATCCTGATTCTGCGATAAGTTCTGCAATCAGTTGTTTGCAATAAATGTGATGAACCCGGGTATCCCGATCAAAGTAATAGGGAATTCCCTCTGAATGCAAATCCATCAGATAGACTTTATTTGACTCTTCTCCGGGAGGAATCGAGGAAAANATTAAGGCTCTGTTTTTNGCTTTTACAATTTCACCGGGTTTCACTGCCCTTTCCATCGTGGAATATCCAAAATACGGAATCACAATGCTTAGTGAAGAAGCTCCCTGATGCACCAAACCCTGGGCTAAATCATATAATTCCAACGTGTTATTATCATCGATAGTGCCACCAATCAGTATACAATCCTGTTTATCCACATCGGTAAGAATTCGATGATAGAATTCCCCATCCGGGAAGGCTTTTGACTGTATTTCACCGGCAAGGAAGTGCTGTTTGTTAAGCAATTCATCCCGTAAATATGCATACGCTGCTGTTGAAAATAAAATCGGGCGGTTCATTTTATTCCTCAAAGGTATGTTGTAAAGTTAATTCCATGCATCAGCCTTTTGGAATCGGGTGCTCCTTAAATTCCGGATAAATCAACCGATACAAATTTTCACAATTCATGTGGATAACTATTCAGCTGAAGTATTGATTTTACTGCATTTCAGATCAAAAATTCAAATCTGATTTCATTGCAATTGCCATGCGGATGAATTAACTTTGTGCACCTTCTACGGGCACCTCATGAGCAGGCATCCCTTCGAAGGAAATTCAACGAATTTTATCTACGTGTATGTCTCAGGAAAATGAAAAATTGCCCCAGCAACCGGGTTATGGTGCAGATAGTATTCAGGTCCTTGAAGGATTAGAAGCTGTTCGAAAACGCCCCGCCATGTATATCGGGGATATTAGTGTGAAAGGTCTGCATCATTTGGTGTATGAGGTGGTGGATAACTCCATTGATGAAGCCCTGGCAGGGTATTGCAAAAATATTACCGTTCGTATTCTGGAGGGGAATAGTATTTCTGTTGAAGACGATGGCCGGGGTATTCCTACAGCGATGCACACCAAAGAAAAACGAAGTGCTCTGGAAGTTGTTATGACTGTGCTGCATGCCGGAGGANAGTTTGATAAAAATACCTACAAAGTAAGTGGCGGTTTACATGGTGTTGGTGTGAGTTGTGTGAATGCGCTCAGTACCTTACTGCATGTCACTGTAAAACGTGAAGGCAAAATCTTTGAACAGGAATACAGCTGTGGCATTCCTAAATACGCCGTTCGTGAAATCGGACAAGCGGATACCACAGGAACCAAAGTGGTATTTACTCCGGACAATACCATCTTTACGGTGAGTGAATACAATTATGAAATATTGGCAGCACGCTTGCGGGAACTGGCCTATCTGAACCGGGGCATTCGAATCGTATTGATTGATGAACGAGAANAAGAAGACGATGGCGAGTTTATTACCAATACATTTTTCTCGGAAGGCGGAATTACCGAATTTGTTCAGATGCTGGACAATCAGGGAAAACGCGATAGCTTGTTACCCCAACCAATTTATGTTGAAGACCTGGATGAAACAAGTCATGTGAGTGTTGAATTGGCTATGCTATATAACAATTCGTACAACGAAAATATCTTTTCATATGTAAACAATATCAACACGATTGAAGGTGGAACTCACGTTTCCGGATTCAGGCGGGCCATCACCCGGGTGTTTAAATCGTACGGTGATAAAAACAAATTGTTCGAAAAAGCCAAAGTGGAAATTACCGGAGATGACTTCCGGGAAGGACTGAGTGCGGTTGTTTCTGTAAAGGTTCCTGAGCCTCAATTTGAAGGACAAACAAAAACCAAATTAGGAAACAGCGATGTTATGGGAATTGTTGATACCGCTGTTTCCCGAGTTTTAGATGCTTACCTTGAAGAACATCCTAAAGAAGCTCGTATCATTATCGACAAAGTGATTCTTGCGGCACAGGCCCGTCATGCTGCCCGAAAAGCCCGTGAATTGGTGCAACGANAAAATGTATTAACCGGAAGTGGCTTACCCGGAAAGTTAGCCGATTGCAGCGATAACGACCCGTCGAAGTGTGAGTTATACCTCGTGGAAGGAGATTCAGCCGGTGGTACAGCGAAACAAGGACGCAACCGACAGTTTCAGGCTATTTTGCCACTACGGGGTAAAATCCTGAATGTGGAAAAAGCCATGCCGCATAAGGTTTTTGAGAACGAAGAAATCCGAAATATTTTCACCGGATTGGGAGTGACCATCGGTACACCCGATGATGCCAAAGCGCTCAACACGGCTAAACTCCGGTATCACAAACTGATTATCATGACCGATGCCGACGTGGATGGTTCTCATATTTCTACCTTAATTCTAACTTTCCTGTATCGGTATATGAAAGAATTGGTAGAGCAAGGATATGTTTATATTGCCCAACCACCCTTATACTTAATTAAAAAAGGCAAAGAACAAGAATATGCCTACAATGATGACCAACGAAAGTTAGTCATTGAACGAATTGCAGGAGGAAAAGAAGATAGTGTGCACGTTCAACGTTATAAAGGTCTTGGAGAAATGAATGCCGAGCAGCTTTGGGAAACTACCATGAATCCGGAAACACGCACCCTCAAACAAGTCACCATAGAAAGCGCGGCAGAAGCCGATCGGGTGTTTTCTATGTTAATGGGTGAAGAAGTACCTCCGCGTCGTGAATTTATTGAAAAACATGCCAAGTACGCTAAGATTGACGTGTAACAGCGCAACATACATGCTCAAAATAAGCTTCTTCGGGAGCTTATTTTTATGCATCAATCAGTTCAGCTTCAGATCGTAGTCGTAAGCCTTTGTAATTTTTACCAAATAAAATGAACCTATTTCCAGTTTTTTTCTGGTAGGAATAATTACCTCATTATCCACTTCAACACTATCAAATTCTGTTCTGCCGATATAACGCCCGGCTTCCTTNTTATCAATAATTACCCTCAAGGTCTGACCAACTTTTTCCAGATTTTTNTCATAGGAAATCTCAATTTGAGTGTCCATAATTTCCTGAGCCCGGGCTTCTTTTTCTTCATCCGAAAGATTATCCACTAAATCATAAGCCGTAGTGCCTTCTTCATGTGAATACGTAAATACGCCTACCCGATCGAAACGAACTTCTTCGAGAAATTGTTTCAGATCTTCAATATCCTCACGACTTTCACCCGGGAAACCAACGATGAGTGTGGTGCGTAAACAGATGCCAGGAACATTTTTNCTGATGTCGTGTATCAGTTGCATCATTTCGCTGCGGGTAATTTGACGGCGCATGGCGGTCAGCATCTTATCGGAAACGTGTTGTAATGGAATATCCAGGTAGTTGCAGATATTCGATTTACGACGCATCACATCCAAAACATCCATCGGAAATTTATGGGGATACGCATAGTGCAGACGAATCCATTCTACGCCAGGGATATCCGATAACCGATCCAGCAATTCCGATAACTTACGTTCTTTATAAATATCCAGGCCATAATAAGTCAACTCCTGGGCAATCAGCATAAATTCCTTCACGCCTTTCTTGACCAATCCTTCCACTTCCTGAACCAACACNTCGATCGATTTGGATACATGTTTACCGCGCATCAAGGGTATGGCACAAAAAGAACAGGTTCGGTTACAACCTTCAGAAATTTTCACATAGGCATAATGGCTGGGTGTACTTAAGAGTCGTTCACCCAGTAATTCTTCTTTATAATCTGCTTCAAAGGTTTTCAGGATGCGAGGTAGTTCCATAGTACCAAACCAGGCATCCACACCTGGTATTTCTACTTCAAGGTCGCCTTTGTATCGTTCACTGAGGCATCCGGTAACATATACTTTTTCAAGGTGGCCCTCTTCTTTTAAGGCCACATGTTCAAGAATCGTTTGAATACTTTCTTCTTTGGCCTTATCGATAAATCCACACGTATTGATGATAGAAATATTGTAGTCGGGTTTTTCACTCTCATGTTTCACATTAATTCCATTGGCTTGCAACTGGCCGCTTAAGACTTCACTATCTACCATGTTTTTACTACAACCCAACGTAGTAATATTCACAACATCCCGTTTCAGTTTTTTTGCTTTCAATTGAATCAGATTTTAATTACTTCAGGCTAAACAAACTATCTACAAATTCATATTTATTAAAGACTTGCAGGTCCTCCATTTTTTCACCGACCCCGATATATTTTACAGGAATTTTAAACTGATGCGCAATGGCAAGAACAACGCCTCCTTTGGCCGTACCGTCTAATTTAGTAATGGCCAGTGAACGCACATCCGTAGCCTGGGTAAATTGTTTGGCTTGTTCCAGAGCGTTCTGTCCGGTACTACCATCCAATACCAGTAGTACATCATGCGGTGCATCCGGAATCACTTTTGANATGACCCGTTTAATTTTACTTAGTTCATCCATCAGGTGGGCCTTATTATGCAAGCGCCCGGCGGTGTCAATAATGATCACATCAGAGCCACGGGCCACTCCGCTATTGACCGTATCGAATGCCACAGAAGCCGGATCGCTACCCATTTCTTTNTTNACGATATCAACCCCGACCCGTTCACTCCAAATCGTTAATCGATCAACAGCCGCCGCACGAAATGTATCCGCTGCACCTAACAATACGTTTTTGCCATGGCGTTTAAAATTGTACGCGAGTTTACCAATTGTTGTGGTCTTTCCTACCCCGTTTACACCAACCACGAGAATCACATACGGTTTTTTATCTGCAGGTAATTCAAAATTCTGATATTCCTGGGAGGGTGCATCGGTAAGAATATTCATCATTTCTTCCTGAAGAATCGTATTCAATTCGGAGGTACCCAGGAATTTATCACGGGCCACCCGATCTTCAATACGTTTAATGATTTCAATTGTGGTACCCACACCCACATCGCCCATGATCAATGCTTCTTCCAATTCGTCGAGTACTTCGGCGTCAACCGTTGATTTGCCGGCAATGGCTTTGGTAATGCGACTAAANAATCCTTGCTTCGTTTTTTCCAGTCCTTTATCCAGAGTTTCCTTGGCAACTTCTTGTTCTTTATTTCGCTTAAATAATTTGTCGAAAAATCCCATAGTCTTTAACCCTGTGATTCAGGGTCAGCAAAAGTAATCAAATCTGGCCGGTTTTTATGGCTCAGGCCTCTTCATGCTTGCCAGACAAGAGGTAGAGCGCGGCCATACGAATCGCAACGCCATTCTCAACCTGATTTAGAATGATGCTGTGATGACTATCTGCCGCATCTGAACTTAATTCTACCCCACGATTGATAGGACCGGGATGCATGATGATGATTTCTTTTTTNAAACCATCCAGTAATTCTTTGTTGACCCCAAAGTAAAGGGCATATTCACGCAACGAAGAGAACAAAGGCATATTTTGTCGCTCGAGCTGAATACGAAGAATATTGGCTACATCACACCACTCGAGCGCTTCTTTCACACTATACGTTACTTCAACACCCAGTGCATCAATATGTTTAGGAATTAATGTTGGGGGNCCGGCTACCGTAACATGGGCTCCCATTTTTTTCAGCAGGTAAATATTCGACAAGGCAACCCGTGAGTGCATTATATCCCCCAAAATGGCAATCTTTTTCCCGGTCAGACTACCCAGTTTTTCCCGGATGGAGAACCCATCCAACAAGGCCTGGGTAGGATGCTCGTTGGTTCCGTCACCGGCATTGATGATGGCGGCCGGAATATGATTCGATAAAAANTGGGGAGCTCCGCTGGCACTATGGCGCATCACCACCATATCTACTTTCATGGCCAAAATATTATTGACCGTATCAATGAGGGTTTCCCCTTTGCTCACACTGGAACCACTCGCCGAAAAATTGATGGTATCAGCGCCCAGACGTTTCTCGGCTAATTCAAAGGAAATCCTGGTCCGGGTTGAGTTTTCATAAAATAAATTTACGATAGTTGTATCCCGGAGAGAGGGTACTTTTTTNATCGGGCGTTTCAGAACTTCTTTGAAATTATCGGCAGTTCGGAAGATTTTNTCAATATCTCCGGCGGTCGANTCCCGTATGCCCAATAAATGTTTGACCGATAATCCCATAGTGCTTCCTTATTTACTTTCGTGATCTAACAAGACAACTTCATCTTTTATGGATCTCTTCCAAAACACTTTCACCTTTTGCGTGATAAATGAATCAATTGTTACGCCCACATAATCGGCTTGAATCGGGAATTCGCGACTAAAACGGCGATCAACCAAAGTCATCAACTCTACCTTGGCGGGTCTTCCAAAATCCAACAAAGCATCTAATGCCGATCGTATGGTTCGGCCGGTAAACAAACGTCGTCAATCAAAACGACCCGTTTACCTTCCACAGAAAATCAATATGTGTCATGCTTGGAATAAGAATCTCTTTTCCGCTTTTGAAATCATCCCGGTAAAAAGTAATATCTAGTTGTCCGTAAGGAATCGATTGGCCCAGGCGGGATTCAGTATAGGTTTTAATACGATCAGAAAGCCGAATACCTCGGGGTTGAATACCAATGATGGCAGAATTAGTAAAATCGCCATGATTCTCAATCAACTGGTGCGATAAACGTTCAATTACCACATTAAATTTCTGTTTGTCGAGAATCGTCCGCACAAAATGGATTTGCGCAAATTTAATATTCTCCGGGCATAGTCCAAGACTTCCAAAAGAAATCTAAAAGAGCGAGAGCTGACCCGGTTTATGTCGCACAAAAGCCTCCAGATTATAGGCAAATGCTTCCTGATTGAGACCAAACTGTTTACAATATAATTTAAATTGATCAGCAAGTATCCTGGCCAGAGGTCCTTCTCCTTTCATTCGGGTAAAANNACGCGAATCATGAACCTGACCTCCATGCACTTCTTCGATGGAATGCATGATGCGGTCAGCTTTTTCGGGCCATGTTTTGTACACCCAATCTTTAAANATTGCCTCAACTGCACCATTCAGACGCACCAGGGTATATCCGGCAAATCGTGCACCGGTTTGGGCAGCCTGCCGTAATACATTGTACATGTGGGTGTCATTTAAGCCAGGAATGATTGGTGCATTCATCACTCCGCAAGGGATGCCAGCCTTGCTGAGGGTTTCCAGGGTTTTAAACCGTTCTGAGTACGTTGAAGTTCTGGGTTCCAGACTACGGCGGAGTTTTTCGTCCGTGCTGGTAATAGAAACAAATACGTTCACCAGCTTATGTTCATTTAAGGCCTTTAAAATGTTCAGGTCACGCAGTATCAGAGCATTCTTGGTAATAATTCCAACCGGGTTTCGATATTCAAGGCAAACTTCCAGAATCCTTCTGGTGATGTTCAGTTTTTTNTCGATGGGCTGGTAACAATCCGTATTACCACTCAAAGAAATGGGGCCACTTTCNCAGGACTTTGATGAAAATAACGTCCTCAGCAATTCAGGAGCCTTTCGTTTTACGATCAATTGACTTTCAAAATCTGTTCCGGCGCTGAAACCCCAAAATTCATGCGAGTTACGGGCATAACAATACACACAACCATGTTCACACCCCTGATAAGGATTTAAGGACCATGTTAACGGAATATCCGGACTGGTGATTTTGTTTAAGATGGATTTTCCTTTTTCTTCATAGATTCTGGTGTGAATCCGGTTTTGTTCCCAATCATCCACAGCTTCCGGGAACTCAATTTTATATTCCCGGTATTCGAACCGATTTGCAGGATTCACTTGAGCACCCCTACCCTTGACTCGTTGTGTTGATGAACTATTTAATTCCATACGCAAAGCTATTTCATCTGCTACGTAAGGAGTTTACACATGACCTGAATCCAATCCTTTTGCTCCAGATGGCTCTTTTCGATTTAAAAATAGGAGGATCAAGTTACATAGTCACTTACTAGCTTTTCTGGCATCCGGCAGAGAGCCTGAAATCCTTTTGGCACAATAAATTCGGTGGATGCAAAATTGGGAATGAATCAAAATTTGCGTTTCCAAAGCGGAGTGAATTTTGCTATTTTTGCCATTCTCAGGTTAGAAAACCGAATTGCTATGTACCAACCAAAGAATAAAATTCGCATTGTAACAGCCGCTTCACTTTTTGATGGGCATGATGCCTCCATTAATATCATGCGCAGGGTGATGCAATCCAGTGGAGCAGAAGTCATTCATCTTGGGCACGATCGAAGCGTGCAGGAAGTAGTTGATTGTGCGATACAGGAAGATGCTAATGCCATTGCCATGACTTCGTATCAGGGCGGCCATGTGGAATACTTAAAATACATGTATGATTTGTTGAAACAAAAGGGTTGTCAACATATTCGCATTTTTGCCGGTGGTGGCGGAGTGATTCTTCCGGATGAAATCTCAGAATTGCATGCTTATGGAATAACCCGGGTGTATAGTCCCGATGATGGCCGCGCTATGGGTTTACAGGGTATGATTGATGACCTGTTAGAANAAAGCGATTTTGCAACAGGCGCTCAGCTGAATGGAGAAGTTGGTCATCTGGCTGTGAATGACTTTAAAAGTATCGCCCGCTGTATCAGTGCCGCTGAAAATTTCGCTGATGCACCGGAAACTTTGGCTATGCTGAAAACTGTGCGTGAAAAAGCAGGCTTGTCATCTACACCCATTTTAGGTATTACAGGTACCGGGGGCGCCGGAAAAAGTAGTTTGGTCGATGAAATTGTGCGTCGATTTTTAATAGATTTTAAAGAAAAAACGATCGGAATCATTTCGGTAGATCCTTCAAAACGAAAAACAGGTGGCGCTTTATTAGGAGACCGGATCCGANTGAATGCCATCCGCAACGAAAGGGTCTTTATGCGAAGTATGGCCACTCGTCAGAGTAACCTGGCCTTGAGTAAGTATGTGCATGATGCAGTACAGATTTTAAAAGCGGCATCCTTTGACCTGATCATACTGGAAACCTCCGGTATCGGACAAAGTGATACTGAAATTACAGAACACAGTGATGTTTGTATGTATGTGATGACGCCTGAATATGGAGCAGCTACTCAACTAGAANAAATCGACATGTTGGATNTTGCAGACATCATTGCAATCAACAAGTTCGACAAGCGGNGGGCCATGGATGCTCTTCGCGATGTAAAAAAACAGTATCAACGAAATAATAAATTATTTGAACAGGATGCAGATAAAATGCCTGTCTACGGAACAATAGCCTCGCAGTTTAATGATCCGGGCGCAAATACACTGTACAGAGCTTTAATGGATTGTATAGTTNCAAAAACAAATGCCAATCTGAAATCTGATTTTCACTCCAGCGAGGAGATGAGTGAANAAATCTATATCATTCCACCTTCCCGTGTTCGATACCTTAGTGAAATCACTGAGAATAACCGAAAATACAATCACTGGTCTGAACAACAAGCCGCGGTGGCTCAANAATTGTTTGGTATCCATAAAACCATGGAAACCATTCGGGAATCAAAAATTGAAGATGGTGATCGTTTGATTAAAGAACTACAAGTTTATGAGCGCCTCTTACTGGATCTGGATCCCAAAAACAAATTGGTTTTAGATCAATGGGAAGACAAGAAAAGANAGTATACGGATGAGATCTACACCTTTAAGGTCAGAGACAAATCCATACATATAAAAACGCATACAGAGAGTTTAAGCCATACTCAAATTCCGAAAGTTTCGGTGCCGCGTTACGAAGCCTGGGGCGAAATTTTGAAGTGGTGTTTAATGGAAAACTTTCCGGGTGAATTTCCTTTTGCAGCAGGCATTTATCCATTTAAACGGGAAGGAGAAGACCCCACCAGGATGTTTGCCGGAGAAGGTGGCCCAGAACGCACCAATAAACGATTCCATTATGTATCANAAGGCTTGCCCGCAGCGCGTTTAAGTACTGCCTTCGACTCGGTGACCTTATATGGAAATGATCCATNNCACAGACCGGATATTTATGGAAAGATTGGGAATAGCGGAGTAAGTATTCCTTCTTTGGATGATGCTAAGAAATTATATAGCGGATTTAATCTGGCGGATCCGAAAACTTCAGTCAGTATGACGATTAATGGTCCGGCCAGTATTATTGCTGCATTTTTTATGAATGCTGCGATAGATCAACAATGTGAATTATATATCCGTGAACATGGCTTGGAAGCCGAAGTGGAAAAGAAAATAAAATCGATTTATCAGGGCCGCGAAGCCTTACGCCCGCGCTATTTCAATAATTCACTCAGCGAAAATCAGGACCAATTACCAGAAGGAAATAATGGCTTGGGCTTGATGCTATTGGGGGTCACCGGTGATCAGGTATTGGATAAAACCATTTATGAAACGATTAAAGCCAATACCTTGAAACAAGTTCGAGGTACTGTACAAGCCGATATTCTGAAAGAAGACCAGGCGCAAAATACCTGTATTTTCAGCACGGAATTTTCTCTTAAACTGATGGGCGACGTGCAGCAGTACTTTATTCATCAAGGTGTACGGAATNTTTACAGTGTGAGTATCTCGGGCTATCACATCGCTGAGGCTGGAGCCAACCCGATTTCGCAATTGGCATTTACCATAAGCAATGGATTCACGTTTGTAGAATATTATTTAAGTCGGGGAATGCGTATTGATGATTTTGCGCCGAACTTATCTTTCTTCTTCAGCAATGGAATCGATCCGGAATACAGTGTTATCGGGCGCGTAGCCAGACGCATCTGGGCAAAGGCCATGAAATTCAAATATGGTGGCAACGAGCGAAGTCAAATGCTGAAATACCATATTCAGACATCCGGTCGTAGTTTACACGCACAAGAAATCGATTTTAACGATATCCGAACTACCCTGCAGGCCTTGTATGCCATTTATGATAATTGCAATTCTTTGCATACCAATGCCTATGATGAAGCCATCACTACACCAACTGAAGAGAGTGTACGCAGGGCTATGGCGATTCAGTTGATAATTAACCGGGAANTGGGACTGGCCAAAAACGAAAACCCATTGCAAGGGTCGTTTATTATTGAAGAACTAACTGATTTAGTGGAAGAAGCAGTTTACGCAGAATTTGACCGAATTAGTGAACGGGGTGGCGTATTAGGTGCCATGGAAACCATGTATCAACGTTCAAAAATTCAGGAAGAAAGTTTGTATTATGAAACCTTAAAACATACAGGTGAATTTCCGATTATTGGGGTGAACACGTTTTTAAGTAGTACCGGTTCTCCTACGGTATTGCCGCGAGAGGTGATCCGTTCCGCCACTGCAGAAAAAGAGTATCAGATTAAGAGTGTGCAGAATTTATGGGAACGCAGCGGAGAACAAGGTCTTGCGATGCTGCAACGCTTACAAACCAAAGCCGTGCATAACGAGAATTTATTTGAAGAATTAATGGAAACCGTCAAATATTGTTCATTGGGGCAAATTACCAAAGCATTATTTGAAGTGGGTGGGCAGTACCGTCGATCGATGTAGTCGGAGTTAATCTAAAACCTACCATTATATTCTGAGACCTGTTCAAAAGATCGAAAATAATTGACTAAGTCATGTGGCCATGGTCTCATGCCGATTACCTACAATGTAAAGCGGCTTACGCTGTACATCGATGCGGTAGAAAAAGAAAACCGTAAAAATAGTCAAGCAACTAATCGGCAAATCAGACTATCCCTGAAGTGCGGCTGCACCGCTAACAATTTCCGTTAACTCGGTTGTAATGGCTGCCTGACGAGCTCTATTGTAGGATATTCTCAAGGAACGGAGCATTTCTTCAGCGTTTTCGGTTGCTTTATCCATGGCAGTCATACGAGCTCCATGTTCAGACGCGTGACTGTCTAAAACACCCTTGAAGAGTTGGGTATTCAAAATTTTTGGCATCAATTCCTGAATCAACACTTCTTTGGAGGGTTCAAAAATAAAATCAGTCACCGCATTACTTTCTTTGGCATCCGACTTGGCAATGGGCAAATGTTGTTCGCAAACATACTCCTGCGTTGCAGCATTTTTAAATTTGCTGTACACGAGATCGACGTGATCAAATTCTTTATTCATAAACGCCGTACGAACATATTCGGCAACTTCTTTTACTTTATCGAAGGTTAAGTCGCTGAAAAGAGTCCAAAACTGATCGATAATATTCGCATTGACTCTGGAAAAAGCTTCATATCCTTTTTTACCCAATGGCAAAATAGTTACTTGTTTATTGGCGTATTTCTGGTGAATGGTGGACTTAACCAGTTTTACCAGGTTTGAATTAAAGGCGCCGCACAACCCACGGTCGCTGGTTACAACAATAATCAGTACCTTTTCTACCGGGCGTTCAACACTNAATCCTCCGACCAGACTTGAATCAACACTACCGATGATATTGCCCAACATTTCCTGCAATTTTTCGGCATAAGGGCGCATCTGAAGAATAGCATCCTGGGCACGACGTAATTTGGCAGCACTTACCATTTTCATGGCTTTGGTAATTTGCTGTGTAGTACCTACGGATTTAATACGAAGGCGTACTTCCTTTAGTTGTCCTGACATGGAAGGCGGTTTTTAATTTGCCCGCAAAGGTATACAAATAGTTTATTTTTTTTTAATTTGTTATTCCGAATTTCCCATTGTGGAAAAGAAAACGGGAACCTTGGGTTGGTTCCCGTTTCACGAATTTGTCCTTTTTGGCTTACTTCATACTTGGAAGTGCCTTTATGATTTGGCTTGCCACGCTATTGCCAGGGTCGAGTGCCAGCAATTTGTCACTGTACAATTTTGCATCAGTTTTATTATTTGCTGTATAGCCTACCATGGCCAGATAGGTATACGCCCGAATAAGGTCCTTTTTCTTTGAGGGATCTTCATTGATTTTAGTGATCCATTGATTGTAATAGTCCTTTGCGGCACCGGTTTTATAGTCCTTGTCTTTAGTCACTTCCGTGATGCGGGCCAGCCAGAAGATGCTGGTTGGTTCATCGGGATATTTTGATTGTACAGTTGANATCATAGGTTCTGCATTCGCATAGTCTTTTGCGTAAAAATACATCACCCCACTCCACCAGTAATCCAGGGCTTCGGTTGTTGGAGAGTTACTTTCTACAATTTTCCGGTACCATTTGGCAGAATTTCCATACAGCTCAGCTTCGTAAAAACTTTCGGCAATATTGCGGTATACACCCGATTTGTCGCTACTGGTATCGATGGTAATTCCTTTTTCAAAGTAGGATTCTGCCTGGTTTAATTTGGTGGTATCCTTCAATAAAATTTTACCGTAATAGATGTAATCCTGTGGAATTACCTTAGCCGGATCTTGCTTTTTAAAGAAAATATCCATGTTTTTCAAGGCATTGCTGTAATCCTTTGTTTCGTATTGGCTAAATCCAATGACCCGGTACATATAAGCTCGCTCGGCACCTTTAGAAATGAGTTCATTCATTTTCTGAATGGCATTAGCGTATTCTTTCGCCAGGTACAGGGTGTTGGCATATTGAATTTGGTCGTCAATAGACTTATCAGATAATTCGAGGTATTTCTCGATATTCTCTTTAGAAATTTTAAAACGATTCACTTTATAATAGGCATCCGCCAGAGCCTTATAGGGCAAGGGATTTTCTTTATCCAATTCTGAGGCACGGGCATAATTTGCCAAGGCACTATCATAGTTTTTAGCGGCATACCAAAGGTTTCCTTTTTTATAGTTAGCCAAGGATTGTACCGCAGGATACATTTCTGCGTTTTCATAGTTGGTCATGGCATTGCCACCTCCTCCTTGTAATTTCCGGTAGGCATCACCCAGACCAATATACAAATCACCATTTTTNTCAGTTTCCATCGCCTTTTTGTACCACTCAATGGCTTTATTCGGATCGCCGCCTTCAGTGTAGGTGATAGCATCCGCAGCAAATTGTAGCGGCCTGATGTCTTTCTTTTTCGCTTTTGAGGCTGCTTTTTCAAGCAAGCTCATGGCTTCAGGAGTACTTTTNTCTTCAAACTTAATTCTGGCCAATCCACTCAGGTTGGCAGCATCTTCCGGATATTTTTCAAAAATTGATTTCGCTGCAACTTTGTTCTCATTCTCCAGTTCAATCAGGCCAAGATAATAGTTCGCCACCGGATCAGTTGATAATGCGCTAAAAATTGATTTGGCCGTTTCGTATCGCTTGTATTTAAACATTTTAATACCCTGGTCAATGGTTTGTGCCCACGTTGTACTTAACGTCACGCAGATAAAAGCTAAAACCAGACTAACTTTCTTCATTCTTTTCATGTTGTGTTGTTATTTCTTTTGTCCAATTAATTAAAGGGAAAAATCGCCCCATGGATGACAAATATCCATAAAGGTTATTATTTCCAGATGATTTAACTAAAATTTTATTGGATGGATTTCGTGTCCCGAAGCAGAACATTCACCCGGAGAGGGAACATTTTAGCTTGTTTAAAAACCAACTGGCCATCGCGACATAAGTAATTAACCAAACCTGTTCCTAATCCAATCCAGGTTTCCTTGCTGATAAAATAGAAATTACGGGTACAGGGATATTCCTGCAAACCGATGTACGCCTGATAAGGTCTGACGTAATTTTCACTCCCCNNTGAATCGGGCATAATTCCGGCTACTCTGACCTTGCTTAAAAACTGTTCAGTGAGGGAATCAGTTCGATCNGCCACCCAACTCACACCAACTACACCGATGGCTGTAGGATTAGCTGCAACATAATTGATGACCTCTTCGGAATTTTTTGTTGCAAAAGTGTTCTTTGAAATGGTTTTACCCTTTAATAAAGAATCGGTCATATACCGTACAGTGCTTGATGATTGGTTGTCGAAAACGATNCGGTAATTTCCATTTGTGGTCGTACCAGCCACAATATCCCGAATTTGACGAAGGGTAAAATTCGAATCCTTNTGAATTTTTGCGGTGATAAAAGCTATCGCATCTCTGGCCATCGCCAAACTTTTGGANACGATTTGTTTTGATAGACAATATTGCTTCTCTTCTTCTGTTAATTCCCGGGTCACAAANATTACCCGGGTTGTATCTTCAAAAAAATCCTTAAAGCAATCCGCTTCAGGCTTATATTCCACTTGAATTCGGGCATCTGGATAGCGTGCCTTAAAAATTTTTAATTGTTCTTCCATCACCGGCTGATATGTTTCATCAATACTAATTTTAATTGAACCGGAAGTTTGATTGTCTTGTGGGCCGGATTCCGAACAGGAAGTCCACAGTATCGGGAAACTTAATATACCCAGAATCGCTATAAACGATGATTTGGAAAACATAATCAGTGGTTTTGGTTTGGCTAATTAACGATAAAAGAAGAGGAATGATTGTTGCAGGCAAAGGTAATTCATAGACATGATAGTCCTTTCTACCGCAAATTGAAATAATTCCCTCCATCGGACTAAAAAAATGAAACAACTAAAAATTAGAATCCCTGAATGATGGTAAATTTGAAGATGCTGCGAATTTTGATCGTTCTGCTTAGTGCCTTTGCTTTTTCGATGCATTGTTCTGGGCAAACCACCGAAGAAATTATTGCCACTCACCTGAATAAAATTGGGGAGAAGAAAATTGGCTTAAGGTGAAGTCGATAGAAATTGAATACAAATTGCAAACGGATGCGGGAACCATGTTTATTAACAAAAAAATCATCCGTAAAAAAAGTATCGTTCCGATTTGAAATTTGAATCCCGCATACCTGCAGAAAAGGATAAAAGTATTATCTCCTCCTCAACGATCGAGGTGGATTTAAATATATGCCGGATACCCACGATAAGGTGGTCGCCATGGATAGCATAGATTTAATGTTAGCCCGTGAGGATATGGATTATGAAGATCCCTTTATTCAGTATCGCCAAAAAGGCACCGAAATAAAACAACTTGAAATGATGTATGAAGGTGATCAGGAGTATTTTAAATTTCACCTGCGTATGGTTTCGGGTAGGGAATTTATATGTTTGTTAGATAGCAAAACTTATCTGATTCATCGAATGACTGAAATAAACTCAGATGTAGATAATAACCGGATTTATGGAGCATTTAAGACCATAGACGGTCTTGTATTCCCCCAAAGCATCACGGGATCTTTTGGTGAACAGGAGTTGATTCTGGTGCGGATCAACCCTGTATTTAGTGATGCTGTTTTCAAGATTTCAGCGCCAATGAATTACAGGTGATTCCCGTAATTGAATTATTTTGTTAATTGTATGTTATCTCGAATCTGCTTCATACTGAAAACTTCCGGTGCGCGTTTTACATCAAACTACTTTGCATGACCAAATTTACATCTGAAGACCTTTTACTTTTTTATTTCAAGAGTGTACACCGGAGCAGGATTTGCGCATTCGTCAATCTTTGGCCGAATCACATGAACTCTTGTTAGAACTGGAAAATCTCAAAGCCGGCATAGAAGAATGGCAGGCGCTGGAATATGTCCCTCACCCAAATGCTGTGAAGCAGGTTTTGGAACGGTTGCATGAAGAAAGCAGCTTTGTTCAGGGGTGATCAATCAACGATCCTACCTTTTATTGTACCTGAAGTGGTATCAGTGATTTCAACTTTTACATACTGGCATTTCTCAGCAGATTGTTTCGGAAATACAACCATTTTGTTCGTGTCTGTCCGGCCGCACCATTCCAATGGATTCTTTTTAGATGGCCCCTCAACCAGTACCAGATGATGTTTACCCAATTCTTCCTGATTCTTTTCCAGGCTGTGTTTTCGATGCAGATTAATTATTTCAAGTAAACGTTTGTTCTTCACATGGGCAGGAACGTCATCCGGGTAACGACGGGCAGCTAGCGTACCGGGTCGTTCACTATATTCAAAGGTATATGCCAGTTCATACTTTGCATATTCCATCACCTCCAGCGTTTCCTGATGATCTTCATCGGTTTCCGAACAGAATCCGGTAATGATGTCAGTACTTATGCCACATCCAGGTAAAATTTGACGGATACGGTCTATTTTATGCAAATACCATTCTTTGGTATAGGTGCGATTCATGCGTTGTAAGATACGGGTACTTCCACTTTGCAACGGAAGATGTATATACTTACAAATATTGTTATGTCTTGCCATGGCGTGGAGAACCTCATCAGTAATATCTTTCGGGTGGGAGGTACTAAAACGAACACGTAACAGCGGGTCAATACTTGCTACCATCTCCAGCAAATTCGCAAAGGAAACAGTTTCCGTCGTTTCCGGATTTTCCCAGCGATAGCTATCTACGTTTTGTCCTAATAAAGTAACCTCCCGATAACCCTCCTCGAAGAGTTGACGAGCTTCCGCAACCACTGAATACGCATCACGACTGCGTTCCCGACCACGGGTAAAAGGCACCACACAAAAACTGCACATATTATTGCAGCCGCGCATGATACTCACAAAACTACTGACACCGTTCTGGTCTAAACGAATTGGGCTAATATCTGCATAGGTTTCTTCGCGGCTGAGCAATACATTCACCGCCTTTTGACCTGTTTCTGCCTCCTCAATCAAATCCGGTAGGGTTCTGTACGCATCAGGACCTATCACTATATCGACCAGCTTTTCTTCTTCCAGCAATTTATCTTTCAGTCGCTCGGCCATACAACCCAAAATTCCAACCAACAAAGCNCGGTTTATTTTTTTGAATCGTTTAAAATGCACGAGCCGATTTCTTACGGTTTGTTCTGCTTTCTCACGAATTGAACAGGTATTCACGAGAATCAGGTCGGCAAGTTCTGGTTCACTTACGGAGCCAAATCCCTTCTGATGCAAGAGTGAAGCCACAATTTCACTGTCATTAAAATTCATGGCACAACCGTAACTTTCAATGTAATACTTCCTTTTCGCATCCCGGTTTACATCGGATGCCAAGGGTTTACCTTGAAGTCCTTCTGCCATTTGTTCTTTGGAAATCAGTTCGAGCATGCTTAATTTTTGAGCCGACGAAGTTACGATATCCCACAGCAATCAGAACCAAATCACCCGAATTCATCGTTATTTAGAGATTTTCTATAGGTTTGCGCAACTTTTAAATTCATGAACAGACCAATCCGGGTTTTGATTGCCAAGGTAGGACTAGACGGACATGACCGTGGTGCCAAAGTTATTGCATCTGCGCTGAAGGATGCAGGAATGGAAGTAATCTATACCGGATTACGCCAAACCCCTGAAATGGTTGTTCAAACCGCATTGCAGGAAGATGTGGATGCCATTGGAGTAAGCATCTTATCCGGCGCGCACATGACCGTTTTCCCGGCGATTATCGAACGTATGAAAGAATATGGTTTAACGGATATTCTGCTGACAGGAGGTGGAATCATTCCGGAAGATGATCGCAAAACCTTATTGGCTATGGGGGTCAATGAACTTTTTACACCCGGTACCCCTACTCAGGAAATCGCGAAGTATATCCGTGAAAATGTTCAGCGCGCCGAATAAACCGGCAACACCAAACAATTTACAAAAACCTAATAATACGAAGACAACATGGAATTCAACACACTACTTTTTGGGCATGAANATGGAATTGCCACAATTACGATTAACAGACCAGATAAATTAAATGCGTTAAATAAAGATGTCATTGAAGAATTAAGTCAGGCCCTTGATGCAGTGTATACCAACCCTGCCATTAAATCAGCTATCATCACTGGTTCCGGTCAAAAGGCATTTGTGGCAGGAGCTGATATTACCGAATTTATTGAATTGGATACAACAGCCGGTGCAGCGTTGGCCAGAAAAGGACATGAATCGGTGTTCAACAAAATTGAAAATTCTCCCAAGCCGATTGTCGCCGCAGTGAACGGGTTTGCATTAGGAGGAGGTTGTGAGTTAGCCATGGCTTGTCATTTCCGTTTGGCGAGTGAAAATGCAAAATTTGGTCAGCCGGAAGTCAATTTAGGTCTGATTCCGGGTTACGGCGGAACACAACGTCTGACCGCTTTAGTTGGAAAAGGCAAAGCGATGGAGTTGTGCATGACAGCCCATATGCTGGATGCCCAGGAAGCACTTCAAATTGGATTGGTAAATCATGTCACCACATCAGAATCGCTTCTAGAACGAACAAAAGACATTCTGAATATTATCAATTCCAAATCACCGATGGCCTTATCGCGTGTAATTACCTGTGTGAATCAAGCCGGTCAATCGGATGGATTTGATACAGAAATTCGTGAATTCGGAGCCTGTTTTCAAACCNCCGACATGAAAGAAGGCGTTGGGGCTTTTCTTGAAAAACGAAAGCCCGTTTTTGCCGGATAATTTCGTCGCATTCAAAAGCCCGATAAAAACCACAACCGTCTAAGTCCGGTTTATCCTGTAGCATAGCCTATTCAGGCAACGCATACCATTCCAGCGATCGGAATCACTTAAAATTCGCCGAGCGATTAATGCTGAATTTTCTATAGTTTTTCGGGCTCGTGTTTGTGTTTAAAAAGTATAGCAAATGAAACAGCAATTACCAATGCGTACCCGGCAAAAACCAACCAGATCTGATGCCAATCTTTATCGGTTCCTACGGTAAAGTATCGATCAATCAGGATACCACTGACACTGCTTCCAAGCATGGCACCTATTCCATTGGTCATCATCATAAACAAACCTTGTGCGCTGGAACGAATAGAATCATCGGTATTTGTTTCAACAAANAGAGAACCCGAAATATTAAAGAAGTCGAAGGCCATTCCGTAAACAATATTCGAAAGCACGATCATCCACAAACCGGAAGATGGATCTCCATAAGCGAATAATCCAAAACGAAGCACCCAGGCCAACATACTGAAGAGCATCACCTGTTTGATACCAAAACGTTTTAAAAAGAAAGGTATGGACAAAATAAATAAGGTTTCGGAAATCTGAGATATGGACATGATTAGGGTGCTGTACCGAACAACATGTGAATTAGCATATTCCGGTATCTTAGCAAAATCAGACAAAAACACATCACCATACATATTCGTTAATTGCAAAGCTGCACCCAAAAACATTGAAAANACAAAGAACATGGCCATTTTAATATTTCCAAACAGGCCAAATGCTTTTAGTCCGAGTATTTCAACAATGCCAGCCCGTTCAGAAACCAATCGTTGTGGCGGGCATTTCGGCAAAGTGAAGGAATAGATACCCAGTATGATGGCAGCCACTGCGGATATAACGAACATATTTGCACTGGCTTTGTTTCCACTGAGGTTTGTCAGCCACATAGCGGCAATGAATCCGACAGTCCCCCATACCCGAATGGGCGGAAANACGGTGACGACATCAAATCCTTCACGCTTCAAAATATTATAGGCTACTGAATTCGACAAAGAGATCGTAGGCATATAACACAACATGGCGGCGAAAATGACCCAAAAGAAAGATGCAGGGGATTCTACGGAAGGAATAATCAGAAGAAACAAACCACCTAAGAGATGTAACATCCCATATAATCGTTCGGCATTGATCCAACGATCGGCCAGGATGCCTGTAATCGCGGGCATGAAGAGCGAGGACAGCCCCAAGGTGGAAAAGATTGCTCCAAACTCAGCTCCATTCCATTGTTTTGTTCCGAACCAGTAATTTCCCACGGTAATGAGCCAGGCTCCNCAAACGAAGAACTGCAAAAANCTCATGACGGTCAATTTCAATTTTGTTTGCATATTGTGCTTATGAATGATTGGTAAATCTACTGGTTCAAGGTAAAAACTCCAAGAGGAGATATCATCAGTTTGAGTTTATCTATGAATAAGTAAACCCTTCATGGTACAAAATGTTGTGGAATACGATCAAATCATTTTGAATCCCTTACTTTGCACCGGAATAGGTTGCACATGTCCACGGATAAACTCCTCTACTCTTTATCAGCGGTGCCGCAGGATTTATTGCGTCAGAAACGCTTNCGTTTTTTTTAAATCAGCGTCCATTTCGTATCCTGGTGATTGATGAATTTAATTCAGACCAACGCTATTTTAATATTAAGGATATACCCCAGCTTGAATTTCTTGAAAGAGATTCTTTAGACAGCTACCTTCAGACGTGTGAGATACCAAAACTTTATATCCATTTAGGTGCCCGAACCGATACCACCGAGATGGATTATCGTATTCATGAAAAATTAAATTTAAGGGCATCTCAAACCGTTTGGAATTTTTGTTCACTTCATCAGGTACCTNCGATCTATGCTTCTTCAGCGGCTACCTACGGTTTAGGAGAATTCGGCTATGAAGATAGCCACGAAATCATTGATAAGTTGGTTCCATTAAATCCATATGGAGTCTCAAAAAATGAATTTGATAAATGGGTTATAAAACAAGTTGAACAAGGCAATCACCCGCCACATTGGTACGGACTGAAATTTNTTAATGTTTATGGGCCGCATGAATCCCACAAGGGCCGCATGGCTTCTGTGATATTTCATGCATTTCATCAAATTCAGAAGACAGGACAGATGAAACTTTTCAGGTCACATCATCCCGAGTATAAAGACGGAGAACAGCAACGTGATTTTATTTATGTGAAAGATCTCGTTAAGGTAATCTGGTGGCTTTGGAATCAGTTACCAGAGAGTGGATTGTATAATCTGGGAACTGGCAAAGCGGCTACTTTTCTCGATCTGGCTCATGGAGTATTCAAGGCGCTGGATCTTAAACCATCTATTGAATTCGTTGATACTCCGGCTGATATCCGGGACAACTACCAATACTTCACGGAAGCAAACATGAATAAACTTCGATTAGCAGGATACACCCCGGAGTTTACCTCCCTGGCTGATGGCATACAGGATTATATTCATACTTTTCTATTGCCAAACTACTCCACAGAGAAGTAATTTGTCAGTCCTTGAACTTAATCACTTCACAGACGAGTTCATTCGAAATTAATTTAACTGAGGATCTTCCGGAACAAATAAAAGGGGTTTGTAGGATTCGCCTAAAGTTTGTACCGATGCTTTCCAAAGCGCCTCGTTAGGAGTATTAAATAAGAAGTTAGGATTTACAGAAGATACCAACCAAGACTGCATATCCATTTCTGCGTCTAATTGCCCGGCACTCCATCCTGAATAACCGATAAAAAAACGGATACCTTCTTCGGTAATTTTTCCTAGTTTGATGTATTCAATGGCTTGTTCCAGATCTCCTCCCCAAAATATCGAATCATCCACCTCTTCACCGCCCAGCCAATCAGGATAGGTATGGATGAGCTGTAACGAATTTAAATCAACAGGCCCTCCGAAGTGCACTGGAAAATCCATTCCTTCGAGTTCCTTAACTACAAAGGAGAGTGGTCGATCACTTGGGCGATTCAGAATATAACCGACACTTTCTTCTTCATTATGATGACACAAATAAATCACCGATCGTTGAAAACTCTTGTCCTGCATCATAGGTTCAGAAATCAGAATTTTCCCTTGGCAGGTCGGGATGGAGATTGCCGATTAATGATATCTTCGAACATGGTCTGTCTACTTCTGAGTTCTAAGATAAGATAATTTGTACGACTTCAACACTGATTTTTTCATATTGTGTTCTGATAAAATTTAAATTCCGAAGTAAGCGCGCATAGCCTGTTCGTTTGAGCGGCGAATTATAGAATAGCTTTTTAAAATTCGTCGATCCTAATGCCTCCCAGTCTGCCAAATTGAAACTGAGCATCTCCTGACGTGGCATAAATTTCTCTTCCTGGTGGGGTTGACTGAATCGATTCCAGGGGCAAACATCCTGACACACATCGCAACCAAAAATCCAATCGGACCAGGTATGCTCTGTACGAATTTCATTCGCCTTTAACTCAATGGTAAAATAGGATATACATTGATTGGCTGCAATTGTTTTATCCGGCAGAATAGCTTGCGTCGGACAGGCATCAATGCATCGTGTGCAAGAGCCACAATGGTCTGTTTGAAAGGGTGCATCATAGTCCAGTTCAAGGTCTGTAATGAGTGTAGCGATAAAGAAAAAAGACCCTGCTCTGGGAATAATGAGATTACCGTTTTTACCAATCCATCCCAAGCCACTGCGTACGGCCCAGCTTCGTTCTAAAACAGGCGCACTATCCACAAATCCCCTACCCTGAACCTCGCCAATTTCATTTCGCATCCTATCCAGGAGTTCCAGTAATTTCTCGCGAATAACCAGGTGATAATCTTCACCGTAAGCATATTTTGAAATACGCGGAATGGAGTCATTTTGTACCTGATGCGGAAAATAATTATAAATCAATGTAATCACCGAACGTGCCCCATCAACCAGTTTTCTTGGGTCAATCCGTTTGTCAAAATGATTTTCCATATAGTGCATCGAACCATGGAAGGAATTTTTCAACCAACTTTCCAGTCGGAAGGCATCTTCACTTAAGGTCTCAGCCCGGGCAATTCCACAGTGCGAAAAGCCCAATCGATGTGCTTCTTCTTTTATTAATCCGCTATTTCTACCGATCATCATTGACAATACAAAATAAAGCGATTTTAGAATATTATTAACGGCAAAGCGTTTACCTTTACCCATATCGTTTTTTACAGGTATACTCGATGACGAGGCTACGTTCAAACGACATCTAAAAATAATCTGAATGAATAAAAAGGCGGTTTTCCCATTACTCCTGCTCCTCTCGATAGGTGTTTTTGTTTCCTTTCGGATGGTAGCAGATAAAAAGTCGTTCCTTGTTGGTGCTGACAATGCACTAAACGTTGAACCTTATGTGATACCAGAAGGTGAAGATGTAACCCGATATCAGGCGATTCAGCAAACGATCATGAATGTGATTCGGGATGGTCATTATTCGCCAAAATTGTTGAATGATGACTTTTCCAAANAGGTTTTTGATCGCTATCTGGAGATGACGGACTATGGGAAATCATTTCTCCTGCAGTCGGACGTGGATGAGTTCAGAAAATTTGAAACTGAAATTGATGATGAACTAAAAGCCGGTACTACCCATTTGTTTGAATTGATGACTTCTCGTATTCAAAGTCGCATCAAAGAAACCGAAGGATTGTACAAGGAATTGCTTNTCTACCCATTCAATTTTAACGAGCAAGAGGATATTGAATTGGATGGTAAANAACTAACCTGGTGTAAGAATTCTGCTGAGTTGAAAGAACGCTGGAGAAAAAGTATGAAATACAGAACCTTGGCCCGGCTCACCGAACTGCGCGAAGAACAAAAAAGCAGCANNGAGGCTAAAGATAAATCCAAAACTGAAAAAGCACTCAGTGAGAAGGAACTTGAAACAAAAGCCCGTGAGAGTGTAAGAAAGAGTATGGAGAATTACTATAAGCGTTTAAATAAAATTTCCGAACAAGATCGTTTCGCCTATTATATGAACAGTGTTTGTCACATTGTTGATCCACATACCGACTTTTTTCCTCCAAAAGACAAGCAACGATTTGATGAAGAAATGAGCGGGAAATTTTATGGTATCGGAGCACAATTACAAAGTGATGGAGAAAATTGTAGAATTAAACAGGTGATTGTGGGAACACCAGCTTGGAAAGATGGCCGAATTAAAGTTGAGGATGCGATCATGAAGGTAGCTCAGGACAAAGAAGAGCCGGTTGACATTTCAGGATGGGATATTGAAGATATCGTTCAGATTATCCGAGGAAAGGAAGGTACGGTTGTTTCCTTAACCGTTAAACACATCGATGGAAACATTGAAGCGATCGCCCTGCGTCGTGGAAAAGTAGAAACGGAGGCCACATTTGCTAAATCAGCGATTATTAAAAATGGAAATGCACAAATAGGCTATATTTTGTTGCCAGAATTTTACGCCGACTTTAATGAGAGCAACGGGCGCCGTTGTGCAGTGGATATGGCCAGAGAAATTGAAAAATTAAAGAACGAAAACGTACAAGGCATCATTGTGNATCTGCGTAGTAACGGTGGAGGCTCATTATCTGATGTAGTTGATATTGGCGGGTTGTTTGTCGATAAAGGCCCCATGGTTCAGGTAAAGTCGAAAGAAGCACCGGCACAAGCCCTCGAGACCAGAGGAGGTAAAGCCCTTTATGATGGTCCGTTGGTAATTTTAGTTAATCAAGGATCCGCTTCGGCATCTGAAATTCTGGCTGCTGCGATGCAAGACTATAAACGTGCCATCGTGATGGGGGCCAATTCCTTTGGTAAGGGAACCGTTCAGCGGGTGTTTCCTCTTGAAGATTTTTACCACGGTGATGCAACAACCTTTAGCTTCGAATGGCCAGGGAAATTCACCAGTTGGAATGNNGGATCTATTAAACTCACCCTTCAGAAATTTTATCGGGTAAATGGAGGTTCCACACAATTANAAGGGGTGACTCCGGATATTAGTATTCCGGACTTATATGATTTCATGGATATCGGAGAACGAAAAGATTCAAATTCGCTGCCTTGGGATCAAATCGCGAAAGCAGATTTTAAGCCGATAAAAAATCAGGTAGATTTTACCACCCTAATATTGAATTCGCAAAAACGGATTCAAAGTAATGAAACATTTAATTTGATCAGTAAAAATGCTGAGCGGCTGAAAAACAAGCCGACGACAACCGCTATTCACTCAATGAAACAGCATTCAGCAATCAGATGAAAGAGAATAAAGAGCTTTCAAAAAGCTTGAAGATCTTGACAAAAACAGAAAATTGCTGAGTGTTAGTAATCCGAAAGCTGATTTGCCGAATATTCAGAAAGACACCGCCAGCGTGACCAAAAATACAGAGTGGATTAAACTGGTAAAAAAGATCCTTACATCAGTGAAGCAAGCAATGTTATTGCCGATTGGCTGAAATTATAAAAACAGACCCTTCTGGTTCAAAGGTTAAGACCGGCGTGGCGAACGATTAATCGTATGCAACTGAAAGACGTACCACAGGATAAAAAAGATTTTAAAGACGGGCATCAGGCTCCGAAAAAGTTGATGTATGTGACCCGCTCCGACGGAAGTTATACGCAAACCACCAGTGCAGGTTGGGAAGCAGAAAATCTGGCGCTGGAACAAGCCTGGGAGGCCATTGAAGAACAATCGATCGCTACCAAAGAGCAGGTGATTCAGGGACTGGTGAGCCCGATTGCCTATTATATGATACAGTCCCGCATGGACCTCCTGATACTGGCAAGTTATGTGGGAAAATGGCAATGGCAGGTGAAAAGGCACATGAAACCTTCCGTGTTCAGGAATTTACCTGAAAAATTGTTGCAGCGCTACGCAGATGCCTTTAATATTTCGTTGTCTGAACTCCGAAAATTACCAAATGCGCTGTAATTGTTGCATATTTACCAGACGATCATCCCCTTTGAGCATCGTTTGCAGGCCCATTGCGAGAGCGGAGTGACCTCTAACTTGTTGAAGCATTACGGTCTTCCCATTTCTGAACCTTTGGCTTTTGGTATCGGAAGCGGAATTNTTTTCGCGCATCTCCCCTTTGTGAAAGTANATGGTGTACCCGGTACTACCTACCGAATATATCCTGGACAAATATTTGCCAACGTTTGTAAGCGGCTGAATATTGACTACCGCAGCGAAAAATTTAGCAACCCGGAACGTGGCATGGCACGCCTTCGTGAAAATATGAACAGACAAATTCCTACCGGTTGCCAGGTAAGTGTTTTTTATCTTCCATTTTTACCGGAAGTTTTTCGCTTTCATTTTAATGCCCACAATTTAATTGTGCATGGCGAGGAAAATGGTACCTACTACATTAGTGACCCTGTGATGGAGGAAAAGGTGACCATTGCTGCGGCCGATTTGCAGAAAGCACGCTACGCTAAAGGCTATCCACAACCGAAAGGAAGGATGTATTATATTCTGAAAACACCGCATAAGCTGGATTTGGAAAATGCGATTCGTAAAGGGATTAAGCAAACGATATTTTTTATGAAATCGCCTCCACTCNCCTGGTTTGGGATGAATGCCATAGAATTTCTGAGTAAAAAGATCCGCACCTATCCGCAAAAAATGGACGCCCGTCGAGCCAGTTTGTATTTGGGGAATATTATACGAATGCAGGAAGAAATTGGAACAGGTGGAGCTGGTTTTCGCTTTTTATATGCAGCCTTTNTGCAAGAAGCTGCCGAAATACTTAAAATTGACGGACTTCAGGAACTTTCAGTACAGATGACGGGTATCGGCGATCAATGGAGAAATTTTGCTTACCTCACAGCCCGTGTTTGTAAAGCTCGAACAACAGACCGGGTAGGTTATGATGAATTAGCGGATATACTGCATGGAATATTTTTAAAAGAGAAGGCATTCTATACCGAACTTGAACTGGTGATGAAGTCTTGACCCCTAAATACAAAGTAAATTTCGAGGTTGTTGTGGTAGACAAATCACACCAAAATGAAGTTAAGATTACGCTGAAGTTTACCTAAAATGTGTCAATTTGTGGATAACTATTTGGTGAAAGGCCATTTTTTTTGTACATTGGTAGAAACAAAAATCAGGCCTATGTTATTCCGTCGGTCTTTCAGTTATTCCAGTAATCAGTCTGCTGAAAATCTTAAGAAACATTTCTTGGGTCAGCACTTAAAAATTCACCAATTGGATTTCGAGATTATGGAAAAGGATGGGAATCTGAAAGTAATTCCCCACGCCGAANAACTCGATCAGGTTTATACTTTACCAATTACCAGATTAAGGTTTGAACAAAAAGGATCGGGATGTGTGGTTNCGTGGGTGAGTAAACCCCGCCGCATCGATATCGGTGGCCCGTATCCGATCCTCATTTTTATTNCTTTTGCATTGATTGCCGTTGTCGCCTTATACCTGAAAGCCGATGAATCGTACCATACAACGGTGTATATTCTTNTGGGAATTTCTCTGGCTGTTTTTGCTATACTTTGGATTCGTATGGAACAAGGCTATTTTGATTATATCCGGAAAATTAAGGCCTGGGTTAAACAACACTGTTAATTTATAACCCTTGCAAAAGTCACCGGCAAAATAGTTTAGAGTAACACAGAAATTTGAAGCCAAATGACTTAGTCAATTGTGTTTGATCGTTTTGCGACCGTCTAAATTTATTACTCTCCAAATGCCGGTTCCAGTGTTTTACACCAAGATATTTGGATCATCTTCCCTTTCGAGTGATTCGCTTATTCGTTTTTGACGCCCGTAGTAACAGAATTCAGTACCGGCAAAAAGGCATATACATCCAGTCCGTTTCGCCCAGCTATTTTTTTAAAATCAGCATCGGAAGAAGCATCTGCTACGACATTATTTTCACTATTGTGCAGAAAATAGGCGACACCATACCGTTTCATTTCATGCTTTAATTCGATAAGCGAATAATCTGATCGTTCAATAGTAAAAAACGAATTGCCAGATAAATAAGCTATAACCCACATTGGGCCGGCATCTGACTGATTTGAGGTAAAATTCCCATGAAGTCCGATGGCTTTTATCCATTCAGCCGTTTCAAAGTATCCCTTGTTTTTATCTTTCATTATATCCAACATGCGCAGCGGATAAATTAAAAATCCTAAAAAGAAAATGGCGTATAGCACGTTAATTGAAATACGCTTTTGAAGCCAGGGTAAAGATCCAGGCAGATAGAATTCCAAAAATAGTATTTCTAACCACAAATAGCGAGTTTCAACAGAAATTAACACGTATCCTATCGGTAAGGTGATGGCAGCGATCCGCATCATCGCCATGAATTCGGAATCCGGTTCCTGCTCAGAAGACTTTTTATGTTTCAGATACAACCCGGCTGCGAATAAAATGGATAGTGCCAATATATGCATTTCGTTAAGTGAAGAGCTTAGTAAAACGAGATTATATACAATTCTTCTACCCCATTTTAAAAATGTNGTTGTTGAAGAAATCGGTGTATTCAGGTGAGATTGGGTTGGATANGGATCTTCCCAAAATGAAGGACTGCCTTCTTTANNTGGGGGTATCAGCAAATGGATATCGTTCCGAAACGATTTTCCGCTGTTGATAAACCAGCTCATGTTCATTTTACCCGCGAATCCGGTAAGCGCAAATTCGCCATACTTTTTTTCNATCGCGAATCCCCAGGGCAATAAGCAAACCAAAACTGTGAAACCGGCCACCACCACTGAGATAATTGCCAACTTTCCACTAAGTAACCCTTTTCTCCATTGATACCCATTCCAGATGATCCAGAACACTCCAAACCAAATTGCCGTATAAGCCTTCGCATAAAATCCAAGTCCGGCTGCAAGAGCCATTCCAATTACACGAAGCAGATTGGCAGAGCCGTTCGATTTGGGAATTAAAAGCATCAACAGCACAATCAGGAACTGTAATAGGTCGCCAAACATTTGAAAAACAGAGAAANNAGGCAGAATCAGGGACAAACTAATCTGAAAAAGGGCGCAATGGCTTTTAACGGGTATGNNTTTATTAAACAAAATCCAATTCGCCAAAAGAATTGCTGTTCCGATGAACAAATTGAGGTAAAGTGCCGCTTGCCAGGTATCCCATCCTGCACGAATCCANGGAATGAGCATCCAGGAATTTAATGGACTCCACAAGCCATTGATGGTNACCCCAAAATCGCCCTGGACACCCCGGTTGGCCATAGTGAGATAGGCCACACAATCACTATCCAGATTATACCTGCACCAGGGGTAAATCAGATGCCAAACTCCCCACAACAGGATAAGAGATAATGGAAAAGCCAAACGATTAAACCACTTCATGCAGAGTTCGAAAGTAATCAAAAGCTTGAATCATTCGACTTCCATACCAACTAAAAAATTCACCGTTTACACATTTTACGCTGGCCATGGGAAGCAAATCTTTCCAATATTGAATATCTGAATCTTTAAATGGATAGGGCTCTGAGGAGAGAAAGACAAAATCCGGTTGAAGAAGACGAATGGCCTCTTCAGACAATTCCGGATACCTCGAAACGGAAAGTATGTTTTGGAAACCNACCTTTTCAAGCATGGAGTCAATAAATGTATCCTTTGCAGCAAACATCCAGGGATTCTTCCAGATCACATACAGGACTTTTGGTGGTTGCGGAGGTGATGGGTTGAAAGTGGATTTTATTTGCCGGACAATATCGGAGGCCTTTTCATTTTGCCCCGTAAGTATGCCAGTATCCTGAATCATTTTCAATGCATCATTCACCGTATTGATTTCTGTAAGCCAAACAGTGGTATGTGCAGCCAACCATTCGATATCCTCCTTTCGGTTCTCTTCTTTATTTGCAATGATGCAATCAGGTTGAAGGGCGACAATTTTTTCAAGATGTAATTTTTTTGTGCCTCCTACCCTTGTTTTCGTCCGAAACCAGGCATCTGGATGGATACAAAATTTTGTAATCCCAAGGACTTCTTCATCTAATTCCAGATCGTACAAAAGTTCTGTAATAGATGGAACAACCGACACCAATCGACGTGGAGATGTTGTAAAACCAGCTATATTATTTTGAATTCCGCTCACCAAAATGAACTTTATATAAAAACAAAAGAACAGCAACAAATATCAGGTCGGCGGGATAAAAACTGCTCCGAAGACCTGACCGAATTCCGTTTTGCCGAAAAATAATTTCATAGCCAGTTCAAATAAAACGGCGATAAAATAAATGAAGCCAAAAATACGCTGACGAAATACGATACCCGTCCAGATGAGTGTAAACAGCATTTGAAGAATGGGATTAATTTTCATCAAATTCCAAGGACCGGTTTCCGAATACATCAACCAGGCATTATGGCCTGTAATGAAAAGGTGAAACGCCAGGATCAGACCCGTGATAATTTTACTTAATGATGCTGTCATGCTGAGGACAAAGATACGGCTTACAGGAAGTTATTCGTGAGTCTACATCTCTACATGATTAGCGCCGTCCTGACTTTTCGGATCTGCATCATCCTGTTTAGGTATTTCTTTTCTTTTCGATTTGGCAGCGCATCCGAAAACTATTGTAGATTATTTTATACGACAAGCCCAAACCACCTTTTGTGAAGTTCGTATTTTCAAGATTCACATTGTTTGTCCGGAAGGCATTGGCACGAAAACGGCCATCTTCAGCGATCAGGAATTGGGCTTTAAAATCCCCTCCCAGATTAAAGTTGCTGGTTGTATTCCCTTCGGCATTCCGGCCTATATCCAAACTATTCCCGAAGTCAACCACTACCCGATCCTTAAACAAAGAGGTAGAAATATTCATAGACAACTGATTGCGGTTAGCAGAATTTTCATCCAATCCGGCGATGTTCTGGTAACCAAAATTGAAGGATACTTTATCCAAACCGGTCAGGCGTTGAAATTGATTCGTGATCTCTGACGACAGAGCGGAACTCACCATATCTGAAACTNNAGATAGTACGCCCTGTCCATAGGTTGAACCTGTAATTCCTTCAGGTGCTTTAAATTGCTCAAACAATAAAAGAACACCGGCTTGTGACACCAGTTCCTTTTCATCATTTTTAATGCGTTCCAAAGCGGAATAGGCCGCAGTTCCTACCGATTTATTGTCTGGTTGTGTAATATCAAAATCGATTTTTGGGGTCGAAAGCGGGCCGGATAAAAGGATAGAAACGTAAGTCGGATAAGCTTTCTTTGCCTCTGTTTTATCGGATTCATCCAGCGATTCGGCGATATTACTCACCAAAGGATATAAGGGTAAGGATTTTTGTGTTTTGTAAATAGCGCGCACATCCATCATTGCCCCCAGAATATCACCTGACCAGGTTATTTTACTTCCTTCTTCAATTAAGAACTCCTTATTAAACAGGCTCCGGAAATTGAACAGATATTTTCCTTCAGTAATCGTATAAGTACCGTGCATGGTGATATCATGTCCCAGGTCAACAAAAAGACGAATTCCTCCTTCTCCTTTAGCAATAATTTCTTCGCCGGTATTTTGATCAAGAATTAAAAANACTTCGGCATCCGGAGTAGCCTCAATATTCAGATTAATTTTTACATAATTCGGATTCTGTCTTCCTCCACCGTATCATTTTGCAGTCGCCCCAAACTCGCAAAACGANATATAATCATAGGTCGAGGCATCTCCTGTGGTATTCAATGGCAGAAAAAGTTTAGAATTCTTCAGGGGTTTTGCCTGAATATCCAAATCGATATCGTTCATCGGGCCACTCAGATTCATACTTACCGATGCCGGAACATACCCGTAAAACAAACTATTATCATATTCGGAAGTATTTAAACAAAGGAGGTTATCTGATTTCATCTTAAAATTCAGGTAGAAATCACTGAAGTTCCGATGGGCCAGATTTCCGGATAATAGGGCCGAATACTTACCATTGCGTTCATCGTACACCATCGTTTTTCGNATTTCAATGTTCTGGTTATTGAAACTGAAATCCATTGACGGAATGGAATAGGTGGTTCCCAGAAAAGANACCTTTAAAGAGGCATCGTCTACATGAATCGACCCTGTAATTTTTGGGTTTGCTAAATTTCCTTTGATACTCACTTTTCCCGTNAGCATTCCCTTGAGATTTTTGATATAATCGGAAATAAACTGATTGGCAAATGAAATAGGCGTTTCTTTCAGGTTCGCTTCCATTTGGATGGTGTTGTCCCGGCCATTCATAGTACCGTGAATACCAGCCAGATTTTGCCCGCGCAGAATTCCACTACCCTCCTGAATTTGAAGAATGTTGGCCTCTACATCATACCGGAAACTTACATTGACTAATCCTACCGTGTCCTGGTCAACCCGAACCTCATTCAGGCTATGAATACCAGCTTCAATGACAGGGCTTTTGAGGTAATTTTTTAATCTGATTTGACCACTAAATCGTCCATTCCAAACAGGATCATACAAATTCGCATAATTACTGACATTCAACAAATCAAGGTTATCCAGATCCGCGACCAGGTTTTCTTCAGTGGCTGTATTGGCAGATTGAATTTTAATTTTTTGCGCTCCACTTTCGATAAAAAGTTGTTGNATTTCAATGCGATCCCCGAAAACAAGAGGTTGTTCGCTATACAATTGCCACNNATCGGTTTTCAGATTGATACGCGAAGGCAAGACTTCAACGAACAGTTTATTGTCTTTGGCTGTGGCTTTGCAATTCAGTGAAGCTTCGCCCAGCAAATCATTCATACTTTGAGTAACCAAAGATAGAGATGCTGTATCCTGAGACATATTGCTGCTAAATTGCAGAGAAGGTATTACTACATCATTGTTATAAAGCAAATTGTCCGAATTGGCCAATAACTCAAAACTTTGCAGGTCACCGGCTCCTACTACGACCAAATCTTTTACCATGAACTGGCCATATCCCGCTCCTGGAAGGGTTAAATCCAATGTGAGCTGATCATAGGTATTCAGCTGGGCGGAAACCGAACTTCCGTTAAATCCTTTCAAATCCGGGGAAAAGGTATTGAGAAGTGGGTCAACCTCTTTTAAACTGGCCTCAAAACTGAAATTCTGAGGACTGTATTTGGCCGGTTTAGAAATGTATTCGGGTAAATAATGGGATAAATAATACAATACAGCATCCGACAAATCTGAAACTTTAAANTTGCCCTTTAGTGTAGCATCAGCTACCGAACTGCTTAATTGAATAGTTTTTCTGGTCCGTCCNTGAATCGACTGTAATTCAATTTTATCTAAACGGACTACTTTGTCCTCTTTTCGATCACTNAAATTTGAGAAACTGGCAGAACCGGTAAAATCATCGATATTGTTTCCTTTAAATTTCAACGTGGCGTATCCGGAGCCAATGATGGGTTCGGTAGTCAGGCCCATCTTTTGTAAATTGAACCGAATAAAGCGTGTGCTAAAATCATAGCTGGGGTTTTTACCACTGATCAAGTTTTCCATTAAAGTTAACGGCTAAGGAGGATCCTGAGAAACAAAGATGCCATCGAACTTTTTGTTTTCTACCAGTCCGTTTATATTCAGCTTCCTGTAAACGGTTCCATTCATTTCGAAGGCATCAATAGTCGCTTTTATATTGGCCTTCAGGTCATCTAATGAAAACCAGCGCCATCAAGCATCTGCATCCGCTGACAAAACACCCAGAGTACCTTGACGAATCAGGCGGCCTAATTGAAAATTTTTNGTGGATACATGACCTTGNTAGGTAGCCACTTTGGGTTTAAAATCCATGTTCGCATCCAGTTCAGCAGTTCCTAAAGAAGTACTTAACTGCCCTTTGGTATAAAACGCATCCACCTTCCCTTCGTACCGGCCTGTGAAACGGATTTCTTTCGCATCTTTCCAGGCAATGGCATCCACCCGGGTTTGTGGAATTAGCCGATTTAAATCTTCTCCGGAGGTCAACATTTTTTTACATCCNACTTCAAAATAAGTATTGTTGATATCCGGGAGACCTTTCACTAAAGCATCCCCTTCAAATGAAGATTTTGAAGATTTAATAACAAGATTTTTCCCACTGAGTTCCGGGAGTCTGCCTTCAAAATCACCATCTACATGAACCTGAATCGGATACTGATTGATGATATTGGCAAAGTATCCGATATCCAGGGAAGAGATACTGGAATTGCGGAGCCTGGCATTCATTTTTACCCGATCGATAAATTCGTTGAAATCATGAAAATTTCGATACTCCATTGAATAATACTCCTTCAACATTGAATGTGCTGATNNCAGATTTAAACCACTCAATTCACTTTTAACCTGTGAAACTTTGGCCTGTGCCTGCAGGTTACGGATTTCTAAACCGCATCGTTCACGCACTTGTAATTGACGGATATCGGCAAATAAGGTATCGGCCTTAACCTGAACCTGATGCAAATTGGCCTGGATGCCGGTAAAGTCTAGATTCCGTTCATCGAACAACCCTTTGCTGCTGGGCTCGAAACCGTCCTGATACCGAAATCGGGAATCCGTTAATTCAATTTCCTGAATAAGAATCTTTGCCGATCCGGATTGAACGGGGTTCCCACAGTGTGGTATCATCGGGTGTTAAATCTTCGGTTTACCTCCCTCGTATTCTTTTACTAAAATATCCGCTCCATCCACTGCCAATTTCTGTATCCGGACATCCAGACGATCCGCATCCAGTCGATCGATACCCAGTTGAAGTTTATTGAAGGCAAAGCGCATATCTTCTCCGCGCCAGGCATCATCCATGAAAAANCGGATTCTTTCAAGGTCTATTTTCTTAAGATCAAATTGTACAGTTGGTGACTTGTTCGCTTGGTCAGCATCGGGCGGTTCAACATTCAGGGTATCCGTGGCTCCGGAACCCAATGCTTCAGCTATAAAATCGTAATTCCAACGTTCTCCGGTTTTAAGGCGATTTAAGTGCACAAAAACATCCTTCAAGGCCACATCACTTACCACATAGGGCCGATCATTCCAATAATTCGCCAGTAATTCTGATGTGCTGAGCCGAATGGTCCCAACAAATGCCAGGGTATCGTGGTGTTCATCTTCAACGAGGACATCTTCAATGTTGAAGTGATTAAAAATTTAAATCGGACATGACCAATTTCAACCCGGGTGTGCAATTTCTCCGACAAGTAGCTGGCGGCCTTTTAGCCAGAATGTTCTGATACTTTTCTTTGGTGAGTAGAAACAATCCTATTCCGATAAGAATCAGAATGCTCAGCACGGTATATCCCAGAAATTTAAAAAACGTTTCACCCCTCACAAAAATAACCGTAGAAAACAGTATATCCCTGCCGAAGCGCCCGAATAACAAACAATTTGAATAATTTTAGCGTCTAGTGAATTAGCGTAATAACATTAATAAAACGCAAGACGATGAAAAAGATTAGTTTATTATTCCTATTGGTTGGTTTGATAGGGCTCAATGCCTGTAAAACGCCCTTCCGCCGGATTAGGCGGGCAGGCGAATTTAAACATTTCCTTAAAACACCATGGTCTTTTAATTGACAGCGGAAAAATTTTCATCAAATTCACCTCGCTGGATGCGCCTTCTGAATATGATATGAACCAGGAAGTTGATCACTTGGATGGTATCACCACGATTCAGGGGCTTAAAAGGAGACTACTACCTGTATGCAACGGGTTGGGATCCTAGCATTTTATCTAATGTGGAAGGTGGTATTCCATTTTCAATCAGTGAAGAAAATTCCTTTGATGTGTTGATTCCCGTGACGGAACAACATTAACATGGGGTTAAATCCAGGGCCCGCCAGATAGTCTATTTTTGGACAAATTCGTTATCATGAAAAATCTGTTGATATGGGTCTTTCTTCTTCAATGCGCCAACTTACAGGCCCAAAATTGGCAACCTTTTGTTGATACCACTGCCGGGCTAACTTTAAAATTCCCTCCGGATTGGGAACAGAAGACCGATGCCAATGGACGTATTTTTTACTTCTCCACTAGATAATAAATCGGATGATTTCCGGGATAACATCAACATCGGTTATAAATACAATGAGGCTTATGTTTCCATGAAAATTCTGACCCCGGCCTTTGAAGCATTACCCGTGCAGTTGCAAAAGAATTTTTCAGAATACAAAGTTGAAAAAGAGGGCTATTTTAAATTAAACGGCATAGATGCGTATGAAATCATTTATACAGGGAAAATGAAAGAGAAAGCATCAAACCTTACGGTTTATTCAATGGTTTATTGTGCATGATCTGAAACTTTATACCATAACATTTACAGCGGAAGCAGATGATAAGAGCATGACGCCCACAGCCCTGAACATCATGCGTGGAATCACCTTCAAGCAATAGTTTTACGTACTCCGGTTTAGTACTCAATAATGAGTCCGATAGTTGGCAGAACTGTTCCTGTTGAATTTTCCAGAAACTTAATCTGATAACGCGGCGGGATACCGGAATTCGGATCAATAATAGCATTTCCATTGGCATCCCGTTGTACCGATAAAATATCCTGTTCTTTAGCTGCAAACCCATACACATTCTGAATGTCCAGGAAGATGTTCAGATTCCAGTTTTTAAAGAAGTATTTCTTATCGATTCGGATATCCAATTGGTGATTAACCGGTAATCGATTCTGATTGACGCGGTTGTAATTTGGTATACCTTGGTTTGTCACGTCCCAAACATAAGTAATTGAAGACAAGGTTGTATCAAACGGGGTATACGGACGACCTCCGGTGAGCCGGAATTTGGCGCCAAGTTCCCAATTCCGTTTAAGTTTTTTCCCGGCAGTTAAATTGATAATGAAACGTCGATCCCAATTGCTCGGAGCATAATCGGACGAATTCGCATTGATAAATTCACTTCTGAACAAGGTAATGGCCATTAATCCGTAAAAGCCCTTGTATAATTTTTGTTGGGCAAATAATTCAATACCGTAAGAACGCCCCAGAGAGATGGAACGAACGGCTTCGTCACCCACAACACCAAATTCACCGCCTTCGTTGGCAAGCGACAAGCCACGGTCGACACTTTGGGGATAGTTTGCGTATTTTTTATAAAACCCTTCAATAGTAAACCGTGCATTTTTTCCGGAACTATATTCGAGTCCGCCAACAAGATGAGCACATTGAATGTATTTTAAATTGTTCGCTCTGTTGACATATTGCAGATTACTGTCTCGAAAACCGAGNGTAGTATATGCCGGGGTTTGGTAATACAATCCGGCATTGAAGTTAATATTGAACTTGTTGGTTAACGCATAGGAGGCTGAAACACGAGGTGAAATTTGCTGTAATGGATTAGCCATCGTTTTAGAATAGGAATTTCCATCCATTCGCAAACCGGCACTCAGCGTCAGTTTTTCGTCAAAGAAAGGTCGACTAACCTGGGCAAAAGCATTATAGCGAAAGAAATCGATGGCTGCCTGATAATCAATGGTATCCACAACTCCCTGTGGAAGTGAAAGTATGTTATAGGTTTCATTATTATACTTAACGTATTCCAGCCCTATGCCGTAATTCATCTTCCACTCGTATCGGCGAATGGTATTTTCGATACGAAGTTTGTTTTCAATTTCCTGACTCTTATACTTTAAACGTTCCGGTAAGTTCCTGTCATTGTTCGGGAATTTAAATGCATAGTTGTCTAACATGTTTCGACTTAAAACAATCGTCTGAAAACTATTTGGCTTGAAATGTTTATAAATCAATCCGGTGGTATAGTTCCACTGTTTTTGTTCGGGTAAATAATCCAGGATATACCGTTGCGATTCCGTTTTATTTTCACCGGTGTTTAGCGTGGCTACATCATATGCACCNAACATAATAAACGTCAGCTCATTTTTNTTATCGATCTGGTATTTATATTTTACTTGTAAATCGTTGTACGTCGGGAGAAAAGGCAATTCCAGGGCTTTAAATAAAAATTGTAAATAAGAGCGGCGAACACTCACCATCAGACCCATCTTTTCGTTCAGCGGACCTTCAGCGCGTAATCCTACGTCACTGCTTCCGAGGGTGAAGGCACCATGCCAGCTATCTGTTCGAGGATTTTTCATCTTGAATTCNAAAACCGAACTCAACGTATTGCCCCGGTTAGCCGGGAAGGCGCCGTTGTAGTAGCCAACATCNCTGCAAAAGTCAACATTCAGGATACCCACAGGCCCTCCGTTGGCACCCTGGGTTGCAAAGTGATTGATATTTGGAATTTCAACACCATCCAGATAAAAACGATTTTCGGAGGGGCCACCACCACGAATAATGATATCATTACGGAAACCGACGCTGGAACCTGCGCCGGGCAGGCTTTGGATCACCTTACTGATATCCCGGTTACCACCCGGATTACGTTGAATTTCATTCACCCCAATATTGCGGAGCGAAAGCGGACTTTCTTCCGTTTTATCCTTACGGCCCTTGACCTTAATTTCCTGAACTTCTTTGGCATTTNNTTCTAAACGAATCTCTACAAAAGTTGGTTTTGAATTATCCACCGCAATTTCATAAATTGTTTTACGCTTGTAGCCTACAAAAGAAATGTCTAAATTATACAAACCGGGAGAAAGGTTTTTAATTTCATAACTTCCGTCTTCCGCAGACTTCGCCCCAAGCGAGGTACCCTGAATGGTAATAACGGCCAAAGAAATCGCTTCGTTAGAAATGGCATCCCGAACTGTGCCTCGAATAACTCCATTTTGGGCCATTGTGAAAAACTGAACACCGTTGCAAGAACTGTTGCGAAAATGACTTCATGCCGCAAATGTAGTTTTTGAGCGCGTAGTTGCATCTTTCAAATTTTTAGATCTACTTTGTTTCTGTTGATAGACTATCAAAGCCATGTATAGAGGCCTTAGGTAATTTATCTCACCGCATATAGGCAGACCACTGCCCTTCCCTGTTGCGTTCAACGATAATTTCTGGTGTAAATCGGTACTGAGTTGTATTCCGACAAAATCAGATGTGACTGGAAATTGTTTGTGCCGGCGATCTACCAACACAGCCAGTTGAATTTTTGCAGGCAGCGTTTCTAACAAAGGCCGCATGGCGTACAATGCGGTTCGCCCTGAGTTAGCTACATCATCAACTACTATTACAGCTTTTCCTTTTACATCAAAACCGGCTTCAATGAGACATTGCAGGGTTCTGATTTGTTGATGCGTATACTCCCAAATGCACCTTCAACTTACTGATTTCCTGAATTCTTGACTTGAGATGCCCGGCCATGTCGCAACCTCTTTCATGAATCCCCAACAATACAATTTCTTTATGTTCAAGATTGTTCTCGACGATCTCGTACGCAATGCGGTTTAGCTTAAGCAGCGCTTCTTCATGATTCAGGATTTCAGTACGATCTGGCATGACAAAAATTTTTTCAAAAGTAACCGGAAAATCCATGCCTTCCTTACTTGAGGTATAGAGAAATCTTATTTATATCGACCTTTGACGGCCACCTTTTTTGGTTACATTTGTGGCAAATCAAGGGCATCTTATGCAAATCATTCAACAGATTGTTTTTCTGGTAATCACTGCGGCAGCCGGCTGGTTGTTTGTAAAAAATANNCTTGAAATCCGCCGAAATATCCTTCTGGGTAAAGATGAAGATCTCAGCGATCGAAGTTCTGAACGTTGGCGCAATGTTCTACTGAATGCGTTTGGACAGAAAAATGTTCAAAACCCTATAGTGGCTATCCTTCATTTTTTTGTCTATGTGGGTTTTATTATTATCAATATCGAAATCATTGAAATCATTCTGGATGGCATTACTGGTCACCACCGGCTATTCGCATCCTCACTGGGCGGCTTATATACTGTGCCGATCGGCGTGTTTGAAATTTTAGCAGTTACCGTTTTAGTGGCATGTATCATTTTCTTACTTCGCAGAAATGTTGTTAAGGTTAAACGCCTCAACCAAGGTGAATTACTCACCGGATGGCCCAGAAATGACGCCAATTTAATATTGACATTTGAGATCGTTTTGATGTCTNCTTTTCTGGTGATGAATGCCGCAGATTTAAACTTGCAGGCCCTCGGGCATTCGCACTATCCGTCCACGGATTCCTTCTGGATTTCTTCCGGTTTGGCTCCACTTTTTCAGGGTATGTCTGCAGAAGCCCTGGTTGCTCTGGAACGTTTTTGTTGGTGGATGCATATCATCGGCATTTTCGTTTTCATGAATTACCTCNCCTATTCCAAGCATCTTCACGTACTCTTGGCCTTTCCGAACGCCTATTACACTCGACTCGAAGAAAAGGGTAAGATGCGGAATATGCCTGAAATTCAACAAGAGGTTTTGTATATGATGCAACCCGAACTGGCTCCTACAGCAGGTTCAGAATCTGCAATACCTAAATTTGGTGCAAGGGATGNNCGTGATTTAAGTTGGAAANATCTGATGGACGCCTATAGTTGTACAGAATGCGGGCGGTGCACAGCTGCTTGTCCGGCCAACCAAACCGGTAAAAAGTTATCTCCGAGAAAAGTGATGATGGACACCCGTGACCGGCTGGAAGAAGTAGGTAAAAACCTGAATGCTAAACTGCCGGAGGAATCGGATAATAAATCACTCTTACATGATTATATCACTGTGGAAGAATTACGGGCCTGCACTACTTGTAATGCCTGTGTAGAAGAATGTCCGGTAGGAATCAGTCCTTTAGATATCATTCTTCAGTTGCGTCGGAACCTGGTAATGGAAGAAAGTAATGCCNCACAGGAGTGGAATATGATGTTTGGAAATATTGAAAACAATATGGCTCCCTGGAAATTTTCTCCGGATGACCGGGATGCCTGGATTNCATGCATAAAATGACGTGTAGCAGGAATTCTCGAACTCCATAAAACTAAAAATACCATGAACATAAAAACATATGCCGAATTTCAGTCGGAAGGCCAACAACCGGAAANNTACTTTTGGGTAGGATGCGCAGGAAGTTTTGATCAGCGGGCTCAAAAAGTAACCCGCGCTTTTGCCGAAATATTACAACATGCCGGTATATCCTTTGCCATCTTGGGGAAAGAAGAAATGTGTACGNGTGATCCTGCACGACGGGCGGGGAATGAATTTNTGTTTCAGATGATGGCCTACAATACAATTCAAACCCTGAATTTATATGGCGTTAAGAAAATTGTGACCACCTGCCCGCATTGTTTTAATACACTTAAAAATGAATACCCGGAATTGGGTGGTAATTATGAGGTGATTTCACATGCGGTATATCTTCAACAATTGATACAGGCGGGACGGATTAAAATGAAAGATGGAACTGAGTTTAAGGGCAAACGGATTACTTACCATGACAGTTGTTATTTAGGGCGTGCCAATCAGATTTACGAAGCACCCNGGGAAGTTTTGCAGGCCCTGGATGCCGAGTTGGTAGAATTAAAACGTTGTCGTACCAATGGATTGTGTTGTGGAGCCGGTGGAGCGCAAATGTTCAAAGAAGATGAAAAAGGCGATACCCGAATAAATATTGAGCGTACAAAAGATGTGCTGGAATCCGGAGCAAAAGTGGTGGCATCAAATTGTCCGTTTTGTTTAACGATGCTTAGTGATGGAATTAAAAACAACGAANAAGAGCATGAGATTCAGGCTCTTGATATCGCTGAACTGATTGCAAGGTCGATTTAAACTAAAAACTAACCGGCTTCTTATTTCTCTGACCTGGCTTTAGAATGACTTTTACAATGACACAAACTATAGAACAACTGATTCCAAAAGATTTTCAGGATGAATCCCGCGTATGGATTTTTCAATCGAACCGTCCATTTAATGAACAGGAAGGTTTGGAAATTAATGAACAACTGCTTCAATTTTATTCGCAGTGGAAATCACATGGTGCAGATGTGAAGGGATGGGCCGGTTTAATTTATCAATGTTTTGTTGTGGTGCTGGCAGATGAGAGTATAAATGCCGTTGGCGGATGCAGCACCGATGGACTTTTTCGGGTGATAAAAAGTTTTGAGCGGCAGTATCAGGTGGATNTTTTCGATCGGATGCGCCTGACATTTCTGGTGNAAAGAAAAGCTGAACAATTGCCCATGCAACAAGTGAAATACGCTTTACAGCAAGGTTTTCTGAAACGGNATACGCCCTTGTTCAACAATCTGGTTGATACCAAGGCTAAGCTGGTCAACGAGTGGATGGTTCCGTTGAATAAGAGTTGGTTGTGGCCACGATTAATCACGCCGTGAATCCTAACCCAGCCATTGACTCAAAGCCGCTTCAATCAAGCGGTTCGATGATCATTTTTACGCTGATGCCGAATATCTTCAGCAAAGCTTCGGGCCTTTGTTGAAATCCGGGATTCGCAATAACCTCCTGAATGGCATCCAGGATGAGTTGTGGATTCTTCTCGAGTTGAAACCGGGAAACCACACGGGCAGTACCCTGGTGTTCGGCATATTTCAGATTCCATAATTGTTCACCTTGCTCTGGTACGCCAACAACGGGAATACCTTGCAACATACATTCGCTTAACGTGTTTACCCCGCCATGGGTGACCATTACATCTGCAAGTGGCATAATTTCAGGTGCATGAATAAAAGGTTCCAGAAATATTCGTGCGTGTCGATGGATGGTATTTTCCATACCCACGTAACTGGAAACAAGCGCGTAGTTTGGATTTTCATCAACCAGACGAGCAATGGCTTTCATGACCAGAGGGTAAGATTTCAGGGAGGAAGAACCCATACTGACATAAATAATTTTACATCCGTTATTTTTGAGCGCTTTTAATGCATCGAGCCAGGTATGCGATGTTCCGTGGGTGCTCTTCATCGACTGTTCGAGAAAAACCAGNTTGGCCGGCAAGTCCCGAAAAGGCATTAATCCTTTGGTTTGATTAATCAGTGTGACATCGCCTTCATACACAGAAAGAAAATCCTGAATCGCAGGCAATTTAAACGAACGCAACACCTTATTAAACGGGATAGCCCACTGTTTCATCGTGAGCAAAAAGGCAGTTCGTCTAAACCAGGCTGGAGTCACCTTATTCACATCACCGAAAGGATAAAGCGTATTTAAAAAATGATTTTCAGGAATGAAATAGTGGTGATTATAATAACGTGTCAGGGCCGGAATCACGATGGTGGCCATAGGGAGTTGAGCCAACTGCGTTGTAATTTTCATCGTTGGCCGATTATTGGTGACGATCAAATCAGGTTTCACCGCATCAATAAGATTTCTTTCCTGATCAATGAAATGGTGAATCAACGCCGGAGCATAAAAGTCAACATTATTCCGGTCGACATGCCTGCGATACTGAGCATACGAAATTTCATTGATGGGTTTAACCTCGAAGCCTTTCTGTTCAAGAACGTGGGTGTATTTGCCCTGGGATGCATATACGACCCGATGTCCGGCCTCTCTGAGTTGGTTGGCAAGAGTTACCGATGGGATGGTAGACCCCAATTGATTGGTGTAAGGAAAAAATAAAACTGTTTTCATAGACAAGCCCCTATGCAGGCAGTAGGTTTGCTGGCTAAGATACGTCATTCAGGGTCAGGTAACAAAAATCAATGAAATACATTACCTTTGCGACCGTTTTTCGGTCTCGTAGCTCAGCTGGATAGAGCAACAGCCTTCTAAGCTGTCGGTCCCGCGTTCGAATCGCGGCGAGATCACATAACCAAGACGCCTTCAGGGGCGTTTTTTAATTCAATTCCGATGTACTATAAGTATTTCTTTGCTTTAATTGGCGGTATGCTAATTATTAAAAACAGTTTGGCACAGGATTCCTTGTTCTTGAAGAATGGAACCAGGCTCCATGTAAGAATTATAGATACAAGTGGGGAAAAATTGTCTATCAGCCACTCTTCCAACTACAACGTTTTGAATTGGATTCAATAAAATTTTGGAATGGCAATACAGAGAAAATTCAAATCATTGACCCAAAATCAGAGAGTGAACGACTCAGGAAAGGGAATAAAGTTTTTATCAAATGTAGCGATCATGGTGCCTTTGAACATATAGTGGAATCAATTCAAAGTTGGAATTTTTGGCAGTATACGAATCTACTGGAAGAAGCAGATTTGATTCTTGAAGCGAACATAGAAATTACAAGAAAAGTAGAAGTGAAATTGCGAATACTGAGCCCAATCGATTTACATCAACTTATTACGATTCCTTCTGTTTATGTTTTAGTTGGAGACCATTTTAATCCTAAGAGGGCCGCTATTCAGAAAGCCATTGGTACCAAATTAAGGGTAATGGTCGAATAAAAAACGGTAAGTACACACTCCTTTTTAATAGGAAATAGTACAAACACTCAAACATCGTTCGATGGTTAACTGAAGATTTTAAATCGGATGCGGTTGTATCGCAAACAACCTGAATATTTCAATGAAAAGGAAGTAAGAATCTCAGATGCTAAACAAAAAAGGTTGCACTACTGTACAACCTTGGAGCCGTTGGAGGAATTGAACCCTCGACCTCTTCCTTACCAAGGAAGTGCTCTACCACTGAGCCACAACGGCCTGAATTCATAACTACATAAAACACAAAAACCGACCAATGATGTCGGATGACAAAACCGATCGGTTTTTGAGCGGAAGAACAGAATCGAACTGTCGTCTTCAGCTTGGAAGGCTGAGGTAATAGCCACTATACGACTTCCGCTTTTGAGCACATATCTGAAGTTGATGTTACAAAGTTGTGTTGCCACGCTTCTGTGAAACCTCTTCTTCAACATGCTAATTCAGTGGGCAGTGATGGATTCGAACCACCGTAGGCCGAAGCCAGCAGATTTACAGTCTGCCCCCTTTAGCCACTCGGGCAACTACCCTGAAAAAAGAGCCACTTGCCGGAATCGAACCAGCGACCTACTGATTACAAATCAGTTGCTCTACCAGCTGAGCTAAAGTGGCTTCTTACATATTTCGTCTGCGTTGGGAACCGCAGTTTTATGTGTCGATTAATAAAGTAAGAGCTGTATAATGGACTGCAAATGTATAGATTCATTTTTAAATTCCAAACAATTTTTACTTCTCCTAAAATTTTTTATACCCGTCAATCTACCTTCATTTGAGTTTGTATCCATCTCCAAAAAGGCGCTTATGAATTACCTGGCCCATGCATTTTTAAATCCACAGGAAGAAGATATTTTGTTTGGAAATTTAATCGCTGATTTTGTAAAAGGTAAGAATAAGGCAACCTATACATCATCGGTGCAACAAGGCATTGCATTGCATCGAAGTATTGATGCGTTCACCGACCGGCATCCCGTTGTTCAGGAAGGCATTCTGCTATTTCGTCCGCACTACCGTTGGTCGGGGCCGGNNTTTTTGGATATCCTGTTTGACTTTTATCTGGCCAATGATCCGATACACTTTTCAGAGGAAAGTTTGTTACAATTCACCNAAAAAATTTATCGGGTTTTGCAGCATCGATACCTGGNNATGAATGATGCGATGCAACAATTTTTTGGTTACATGCAGGAATATAACTGGTTGTATCACTACCGGCACAAAGAAGGTATTGAACGATCCATACGCGGAATGTGCAAACGTTTTCCTGTATTAGGTGATCCTGACGCTGCCTTAGAATTGTTCGCCGATAACGAAGACTATTTTGAGTCCTGTTACCAGCGCTTTTTCCGGATCTGCAAACCATGTGAAGCATTGGATCATGCAGCAAAACACTTCTCCTCTTCTTTAATTTCTTTGCAAACTAATCTTGTTTTCTAAACGTTTCAGACTTTAACAGCGCATGATTTGACTGCACTTGTATCTGATACAATCCAGTGGCCAGTCCTTCTAAAGAACATTCAAGAGTTTGAACGCCTGATTCAACCTGACCTGTTACTATACGAACAACACGGCCGGTCATATCAATAAGTTGAAGTGTAACTTCGGATATTCCAACACTGTTCACTTCGGTATAAAGAACATTTTTTGCAGGATTAGGGTAGATGCGAATTCGCTCGGAACTTGTAAATTCTACGCGTTCAACATTGGAATAGGTGTGTATCCCATTCATATCTACTTGTTTGAACCGATAATAGTTGATCGCCCGTGGTGCAAGATCTTCATACCCGTAATTCAAGGTCAAATTACTTTGACCATTTACCGCTTTGCTGGGGATTAATTCAGACAATGCCTGGAAATTTTTTCCATCCCAACTCCTTTCCAGAATGAATCCTTTGTTGTTCAATTCCTGATAGGTATGCCAATTTAAAGACACCTTGTTTTCATTTTTATCAGCCAGTAACGGAGAAACATGAACCGGAAGCGGAGCATTGCCCTGATTTGTGGCATGCAGGTAAAAATCAGAGAAACCAGAGGTTGTAAAACAGATTTGCCAGATTTGATTTTGGGCATCATATGAAATATTTGATGCCGGTATGGCAAAGGCTACCGCAGTAGTTCCAACTGCACCCAATGCCCCTCCATTTACCTTGGTAACACTCACATTATTCATAGCGCTTCCAGTGGCACTGCCCTGGGGTAACAAGGGCCAGTTAGGAGCTGCAATACTGTTGTAAGCAGCCATATCATCATCGGTGTAATACAAACAAATTTCTGCAGCACCATTGGTTGTCGGAGTTAAACTATATACTCTGGCCACATAGGGTTGATTATTATAAGTGATTGGCCCGCTTAAGTAGACTGAATCACAGGCAGCAATATTCCCTAAGGTGGTACCATCCTGAATATCTTTGATAGCCGCTATCCGCGAGCAGGTGGCATCATTAATAACCAGTGAATCCCCATCGTTGAAGCTGAGTGAATTGCAGGAAGTGTTTCCATAACTACTGCTGAAAAACGGAGTTTGAAGAGAAATTAAACTGGATGGCGGGTTAATCAGGATTTCGAGGTAATTGGTATCCGAACAATATGGGGTTTGTGCCAATATAAACACAGTATCTGAACTAGCTATAGCCGATGGATTGGATACACTTGGGTTAAAATATCATCCCAGAAATACGATTTTACTGCATAATTCGGCGTTAGCAACACATTCGGAGAATTGGTGATGTCATACGTGTTTTCACAATTGGTGATAACCAACTGCGGTGTTACGACCAAGTCTGGTTTTTGATGCACTGTGGCTATAAACTGGGCTGTATCTGCACAAAACGACGTTGAAACAATTACCTGATAAACACCTGAATCAATCAGCGGATTTGAATAACCTTGAGTGAAGGACGTATTGAATAATGAAACTGAGGAACCGGATGGCAGATAAGATCCGGTATACATCGGGTTATTTAAACTAACGTCGATACTATTCGGTTGACAAACAGCAGCCGGATTGCTCACAGTAAGTTGTGGTGTTTCATAGATGGCCACCTGAACGGTATCTTTTACTTTACATTGCGAATTCACTTCCTGGATGGTAACAATAAATTGGGTGGAATCCATAATATTGGAAAAGACAGGAGATGAAAGCGTACTATCATTTAAGTTATTCCCTGGCGACCAGCTATACGAAATGGATGGCGTTGTGTTATACACGGGCAAACCCGCATTCAAGGTTCCTATAGTTTGAGCAATCGTTGTTGAACTCTGTACCCAATCGGATGGGCCATTGGCATCCGCAGTAACCCGTTGTATTCCGGCGTCCTCCAATAGGAACTAAAAGTCCTTGCCAATCGAGCGAATTCACATTGGCTGCCGGAGGGAAAATAAATGCACCAATTCTGACAACATCTAATTTTTGGTTCCCATTTCTGAACACGATACCGCAAAGCGACGATGAGCTGAGTGGGCCGGAGGCAGTCATTGGGCCATTCGGATTCGTCATAGTAAAGAATCGGTTAACCGGATCATCAATACCAAAAGCCGTGGACAACACCATCACGCCATTTGGAGGCAGAATCGTACCATTGGGTATGTTCAGGGTACGAGATAATACACTATTCGCAATCCATACATCCAGGGTATAACCGGACACATCTACGTTGTTGTTTCCAAGGTTTGTTATTTCAATAAAATCAGCATCATTGGTACCCACCCAGGCTGGATATGGAGTTGTTAATCCGGTTCCGTTTCGAAACAGCGTCACTTCGGTGATCTTAATTCCGGTATTCAACGAATAGGTGGCGTTTGAAGTGAGATTCCCCTGCCCTGGTGCGCACACATTGGTGACAGAAGTGGATGAGCCACTTGACGTAAACGGTGGATAAACTAATACCTTGAGCGTATCGGATGCCGTACAACCTTGAATACTGGTACCCGTTAAAATATAATTAGTACTTGTGGTTGTTGACGTTGCCAAACTATTGTTGGCCAATTGAACAGCAGATGGAATTGTGGTCCAACTATACGTCACTGCATTGCCTATTACAGAAACCGTATCCTGAGCTTGTCCGCAGGCAAACACGGTGTCTTTGGAAGCCAAAACATTCGGACGTAAATAGGTAGTTGTTTGAATCGGTAAAGTTTGGGTCGTTGTACTGGTGAGTGCACAAGTCAACTCATTGTAATAAAATCGATTTCCTGCACCAAGAGGATTGGTAACCAGGTCTTTACTTTGGGCAGTTGGATTCCCGACCACATTAAAAAAGGTCCTCCGGGAGCATTGGCAAATTTCCATTGATAAGTCAGACCAATATATTGAACCGGGAAATTTGTAGTCAGTACAGCTTGCTCGCCGGCGCAATAAAATGTTTTATCTTTAGTCAGTGGAATATTTTGAATATTCGATGCATTACAAACATCAGCATTATCTGCACCCATATCGTATGGAGTCGCATAATTCTGACAATCCACATCTTGTTGAACAAATGAACTAGGGGTTGTNNTCCGATGCCGTCCAACAAATGCTGATTGATATGAAGATCGGTGGATGAATTAAACATCGGATTAATGTTTACGGAATTGGCATCCAAACCAGAAGTATTCAAAGACCATTGGGCGAGGTTAGGAAAATCCAAAGTACCTGTTGAAACCATGAAGCCTTGTGTTGCATTTGGTATATAGTAATTATTGTAATTGCAGGATGATCCTAAAGTGCCGATAGAAAGATTGGGTAACCAAAGCCCGGTATGTCTGGCAGGACTTGTTTGACTGGCACTTGCATTCGCAAAAATATTATTTCGAACTGTATTTACTGTGGAGGTGACATTGCTGAAATTCAGACAAGTAGAAGATCCGGTAAATGTGGATGGCAAATTCAGGAATATCGAATTATTCTCAACGTTTTGTGTTCGTGTTGTAGCTGTTGTGGAAGTTCCTGCCATTTGAATTCCGCGAACAATCAGCGTTCCGGTGGCATTCACCTGGTTGTAATCGGTTGACAGATTAGAAATCATATTGCCATAAACATTCATAGCCACAGTGCCACCGGCAAGTCCACCATGCGCAACATAAATACCGGTGACAACAGAGGTTGTCGCATTACTGGCATTGTGTAAATTATAAATTTTATTCCGGAAGATGCTGGCAGTTCCCTGAGTTCCTGAGGTGTAAATTCCAAAAATCCCACCGGTGGTTGAAATATTCCGCACTACCGTATTAAAAACGGATGGAGAGGATTGGTTAAGCATATAGATTCCAGCCGCCTGCGATGAAGTTTCACCGCCTATATCATTCGATGCGGTTCCTCCAATGAAATTGTATATACTGCAGTTGCTGTTTCCGATCGGCAGATTTTGGTCCGGAAACGTTGCAGTACCACCTTGTGCATAAATTCCATACACACAATTTTCAATCACGAAATCCTGAATCGTAATTCCGGAATTTGCACCCGCAATGGATGCTGGGGTAAAGCCCTGGGTGCTAAATCCGGTACTGGAAGATACCATTACTGCTTTGGAGTTGATATTTTGGTTATCCAGAGTGGCTTTAAAACCCTTGAGTATGATGGAACTNGCACCGTTGGTTGTAGAGGCATTCCGTATGAGGTAAGCGAACTCCGTATTATTATCTCCCACAACATCAATCCGGTCGAATGTTATAAAATCGGCCCCACTTAAACAAATTCCGTAATCACTGGGCACCGAGGANTCCTGAGTAAAAATAATGGGATTGGCCCCTGAGCCGGCCTTCTGAAAAGTAATGGGAAAACTGGCCGTCCCGGAAACCATGATGGGTNNGGTGTTTTTCGAAAAGGATTGGCCTGAAGATACCAGAAACGTAAGTGGGTTGGTTAAGGTGCTACAAAGAACGCGGGAGTTAAGAAAATTAATGGCATCCGTGAAAGAATGAAAATTTGTTCCGGAAGTAGGCAAAGTATTATTAATCGTATAATTACCTATGGCAAGAGATGGNGCCACTAGGCAGATCGCTCTCAGGGTGATACTATCAATTGCTGCCGGAGGATTCACTCCGATAGATGCATTATTCTTCCAGGTAAAAATCAAACGGATATTTGCGGCAGCTGTACAGTTATTGATGAATTGCGGTGGAATTTGCACATTCGCTACATTGCCAAACGTATCATTCAGCATAACGGCAAGCGTGAAGGCCGGAGCGGGAAGATAACCAAGGGAAAGCGTTGTGGTTGGAGTAAACGTTGTAGGTGCGACACTATCATCAGGNGCATCATTAAATGTTGTTAAAGCCTCTTCACCCTGTGCCTTCCATTTGAAGGATAACTTCACATTGGTTTGTCCGGCAGGCACGATGACATCTTTGTAAATATGCNNACTGACACTGGTGTTATTGAAAGCGTAATCCCAGGAGTTGGTTGTTCCGGCGTTGGGAGAAATATGCGCTACGTTTCCGGAAAAACCAGTTGGGATATTAGACAAAGTCCATTGATTAACTTGTGTACCATTTACGGCAGTCCACCCATTGGCTGACAACGTGGTTCCGTTTTGAAATCCTCCATCGCCATTCGGGTCTATGAGAATAGTCTGTGCCTGGACTGAAATTATTGGCAAAAGGAGACTCAGGATGAAGAAAAATTCCTTATCATAGCAGCTGTTTTATGTAATTGATGCGAATGTAAATAAAAATCTACATGCTAAAGACAATTAGCCTATTGATAGTATCGAATATATTTATGACGATTGCCTGGTATGGTTTTCTGAAAGATACCCACGTACCCTTGTGGAAAGCCATCCTGTTGAGTTGGGGATTGCTTTTTTGAGTATTGTTTGATGATACCCGCCAACCGGCAGGGTATTGCAGGGAGTGAGTGGTTTTCAACTTAAAATTGTACAGGAAATTATCACATTGGTCGTTTTTACGCTATTTGCCGTTTGGTATTTGAAAGAACCTTTACGGGTGAACTATTTGTATAGTTTTGTATTCCTGGTTCTGGCCGTTTATTTTGCGTTTCGAAAGTAATTTCCGGGAACCCGGAAGTTAAAAGTTAAACACCTGAAATGGGACTCAATTCCTTAACAGGGAGGTACTGTTTGTTTTTCAGTTTTTTACTCTACCTTTGCGCCTCCAAAAAGGAGCTTGGCTCCTGTAAAAATCAAAAATCAGTAACAATGGCAGATTTACGCTATCAACGCAATTTCGGAATTGCCGCCCACATCGATGCGGGTAAAACCACAACCACAGAACGTATTCTTTATTACACCGGTGTAAACCACAAAATTGGGGAAGTACATGACGGTGGTGCAACTATGGACTGGATGGCACAAGAACAAGAGCGCGGTATTACAATTACTTCCGCTGCAACCACTTGTTTTTGGAATTTTCCTACCAACCAGGGGCAGAAAGAAGCAAATACCAAACAATTTAAGTTTAATATCATTGATACTCCCGGACACGTGGATTTTACTGTTGAGGTAGAACGTTCATTGCGTGTTTTGGATGGTTTATTGGCTTTGTTTTGCGCCGTATCGGGTGTAGAACCTCAGTCTGAAACCGTTTGGCGTCAGGCCAATCGTTACCGCGTACCCCGTATCGGTTTCGTAAATAAAATGGACCGCAGTGGTGCCGACTTCCTGAATGTGGTAAAGCAGGTAAAAGAAATGCTGGGTGCTAAAGCGGTGCCTTTGCAATTACCAATTGGTGCAGAAGATAATTTCCGTGGAGTTGTTGATNCGATTCAAATGAAAGGAATCGTTTGGGATGACAGCACAATGGGAATGACCTATAAGGAAGTACCTATTCCTGAAGAAATGGTTGAAGAAGTGAATGAATGGCGTCAGCACTTAATTGAAGCTGTTGCGGATTACGATGAAAATCTGATGGAAAAATTCTTCGATGATCAGAATACCATCACTGAAAATGAAATTCATGAAGCCATTCGTAAGGCTACCATCGACATTTCCATTATTCCGATGATGTGTGGTTCTTCGTTTAAAAACAAAGGCGTTCAAACAGCATTGGATGCGATTTGCCGCTACCTGCCTGGTCCATTGGATATTGAAGCAGTAAAAGGAACGAATCCGGATACGAACGAAGAAATTATTCGTAGTGCTGACCCGAAAGAACCATTTTCGGCATTGGCTTTCAAAATTATGACAGATCCGTTTGTAGGTCGTTTGGCCTTCTTCCGGGCCTACTCCGGTCGTTTAGAATCTGGCTCTTATGTATTGAATACCCGTACGGGCAAAAATGAACGTATCAGCCGGATTATGCAGATGCATGCCAACAAACAAAACCCGGTTGAATATATTGAAGCAGGTGATATTGGAGCTGCTGTTGGATTTAAAGATATCAAAACCGGAGATACCCTCTGTGATGAAAAGAACCCTATAGTTCTTGAATCTATGGTATTCCCTGAACCGGTAATCTCCATTGCCGTTGAACCTAAAGCTCAGGCAGACGTTGATAAAATGGGTCTTGCAATTGCCAAGTTGGTAGAAGAAGATCGAGCCTTACGCGTAAAAACCGATGAAGAAACCGGACAAACCATTTTAAGTGGTATGGGTGAGTTGCATCTGGAAATTATCGTTGACCGTATGCGTCGTGAATTTAAGGTGGAAGTGAATCAGGGTGCACCCCAGGTTGCCTACAAAGAGGCCTTCCAACAGACCTTTACACACCGTGAAGTATTGAAAAAACAATCTGGTGGTCGTGGTAAGTTCGCTGATATTCAATTCGAAATCGGACCAGCTGATGAAGAATGGTTGAAAGAAAATGAAGGAAAGAACTTCCAGTTTGTCAACGACTTATTTGGTGGTAGCATTCCGAAGNAATTCTTACCAGCTATTCAAAAAGGTTTTGAACAAGCCATGAACAATGGTGTATTGGCCAGTTACCCGATGGACAATATGAAGATTCGTGTATTTGATGGTTCTTACCATGATGTGGATTCTGATTCGATGAGTTTCGAATTGTGTGCCCGTCAAGGTTTCCGCGAAGCCGGTTTAAAAGCAAAACCCGTGTTACTGGAACCTATCATGCGTGTGGAAGTTACCACACCAGATCGTNACATGGGTGATGTAACGGGTGACCTGAATCGTCGTCGTGGAATTCTGGAAGGAATGGATAGCAAAGCCGGAGCCCAGATTATCAAGGCGAAAGTTCCATTATCTGAAATGTTCGGATACGTGACCCAACTGCGTTCATTGTCTTCAGGACGTGCCAGCAATGTGATGGAATTCAGCCATTATTCTCCTGCACCAAATAATATCGCAGAAGAAGTTATTGCCCGCGTAAAAGGTGCTAAATCGAACTAAGTTTAATCGTAACAACTCAAAGGTCTCAGAAATGGGACCTTTTTATTGGATAAACTTTTCTAATTAAGAACGACATAACAAATTATATCAGATTTTTTTAGCTAAATATTTTATCAGATGTAGATTTCTTGTATATTTGCGCCCTAAAAAAACTAAATGGCTAATCACAAAGCGACCAAAAGATACTCGTCAGGCGAATAAACGCAGAGAACGTAACCGTTACCAGGGAAAAACAACCNNCGTAATGCGATGCGCGATCTTTTGGCCACCACAGATACAGCTACAACTACTGAAAAATTACCTAAGGTGGTTGCTATGTTGGACAAATTAGCCAAACGTAATGTAATTCACAAGAACAAAGCTTCCAATTTGAAATCTGCTTTGGCTAAAAATGTGAATAATCTGAGCAAAGTAGTTGCTGAAGTAGAAGCAAAAACAACACGCAAAAAAACGGCCACTAAAAAGGCAACCAAAAATCATCTAAATAATTTTTATATTTTGTTTAAAGCCGTCCTTTTTCAGGGCGGCTTTTTTATTTCAGTCGGATAGCAACACCGTTTTTAAAATTCACGAATTCCTGTACATTTGAAATTCATTTTAAAACCATGAAGAAAATAATCGTCGTAAGTGTTTTCATTCTTTCAGGATTCATACAATCTGGCCTCGCACAAAAAAGTGAGCGCCAATTTGTAACCGGAAGCAAATGTTCTATTGAAATCCCCGAAGGATTTGAAAATAAAGGTGCTTTTGCAGGTGTGCAGAATAAAGCAAAATCAACCAATATGTTGATTTCTTTTGTGAAGAGCAGTGCGACTGAATTTGAAAACTCTTTTCAACCCGATAGCATGAAGGCCAAGGGATTTGAAATCAAAGAAAAACTACGGAAAAAGTAGCACAAGGTTCTGCCACATTTTTAAAAACGCTGAATACGAAAAATCAGGTTTATAAACTTGTTCTCTTTTTGAGCCGGAGCCCAAAACGTTAATTTGTATTACCGGCGAATTTCCGGAAAAGAATAAAGAAATTGAGGCTACCGTGAAATCGTCGATGTTATCTATTATTTATGACAAAGAGCATAAAGATGATTTAACGGCATTTGCACCATTTAAACTAAATGTACCTGAACAAGTTATGAAACCAACCAAGGGCACTCCGGGTACACTCGTCTACTCCAGCTCCGGAACCAGTTCGATCATATCCCCTGAAAATGCCACGCTGTTGATTACGTTATCGAGTCTGACTCGTCCGGTGGCTGAGTTAAAACAATATTGTGAAGAACGTTCTATAAAAAATTACCGCATCAAAGACCTTAAAGTCACCGAAACAAAAGCCGTTAAATACGATGGATTAGAGGGGTACGAATGTGTCACTCAAGGCACACAGGATGGCAAACCCATTTTAGTTTACTATACGTATTTATTCCAGGATAAACGCATCTTCCTGATTAATGGAACCGCCATGGGTGATTTAACATCTCAATTAAAACAATTCCGGGAAATCGCTAAAACATTTAAGCGTAAGTAAATTTGCAGCTCCGTATAGGCGGAAATACCCGTGTTTTAATGGACTACCTCCACCATTCGATGCTCCAATCGTCGTAGGCTAATACGCCCTTGTTGAGATTCCAGATGATGAGGGTTAGATCGTCTCCAGCATGACAATTGGAAGGAATCTGCACAAAGAAAGAAACGCTACCCCAGGTATCCACTATACCTACATTTGGTTTCAAATCAATGGTGTCAGCTAATTTGACTCCAATTTTATTTACGATACGAACACCTTCCCAGGCCACAGTTTGCCCATCATGCCGAATTTCGGCCACAAATTTTGGGCTCATGTAAGTATCGAGGTATTTTAAGGTATTAAAAAATCGCCCCGAACAACGGATCAANTCTCCTTTCGTATCCCCGAAGGAATTTTGATACTCACTTTCTCAGTAGCATATTCATCGCCCTCCTTCGTTTTCATAAAATATCCGCCCTGANATTGTATCTCTGAAATAGGCATCATGCAACGAATCATTGAAGTTATTGAAATAAAGCGTTTTCATTTTTTTTAAGGACGAACTATCCGGTTGCGCCGAAATATCCATTCGGTAAAGGGCCTCAAGATCGGGTTTAGAACGGAACAACATCTTCCAATTGTAGGCATGACTCGAGTTTTCCGTATTCAGGTAACCCTGTGTTTGCAAGATGCAAAAATGCACATTATGCCAAATACAAATTCCTGAAAAAGCCATAAACAAAAACCTTATCCAAAGTGGGCTAAATGAGATACGTTGTATCAGAAGGCCCAGCGGTATAGCCAGTAAAGGGTAAATATGAATCATGGGTCTTGATCCAAACCCATTAATATAAAAGTAGCAATACCAGGAGTAAATCACAAACGTATACAGAACGAAAACGACGATGAGTGCCGGTATCCATTCTTTTAACGAACGATAAAGCACGCATCCAATTAAGGCTAATCCCATGAACGGAGAATAGGTAAGCCATCCGTTGCTGCTACCCAGAATTCCATCCAGGTAATGCGCAAAGGACCAAATAAAGGATTGATCGCCGTAGGAATCGAAAAACCAGTGTCCGGTTATTTTNTTCCAATAGAGCAATTGGGGAATCCATAACAAAAAGGCCACACCCGCCGCCAGCAATAAACCTTTCCATTGTGCGATGAATAGATTCTTTTTCAAATGCCAGCTTGTTCGATCATACAACTGATACAAGGGAAATACCAGCATCAGAATAAGATCNGATGGCCGAATGAGAACAATGAGTCCGCCGACCAAACCGATGCTCAGCCACCACCATAATTTAACCGCTCCATTTTCGGCAAAGGCATCATGAATTTTCATCATGATAAACAGAAAAAGAGCAAAGAGTCCGAAAATAACAGAGTGCGACATGCCGGCTTGTTGCAAGGCAAACCAGAATACGTTGCTGGCCACTGCCATCAAGCTAATGGTTAAACGTGCTACTTCAGGTTTCACATAACGAAGTAGAATCTTATAGATGAAAAAGAAGCCCAACAGGCTAAACAACAAACTAAAAAGTTTTATGGCATAGTCGTAAGGCGGTGAATACGCGTTGGCTTCAATTCCTTTGAATTTGGCCCAGGCATGTGCNAGCAAAAANAATGGTGCCTCCAGATAAGACATGCCGCAGGTATATTGGTTAACGATATAGCCTTTTTCTGAACGGATGCCCCAAATGGCCTGTGATTCCAGAGCCCAACGGACATCATGCGGAAATTGAACCGAATCGGGCAGTTGGTCGGGATGCCCAAGATTGTCATATACAAAAATGGATGGCAGAAAGGAGTAATACCCTAAGGCATCCCCGTAAAATGTGTACTTGTATTGTCCGTAAGTCCAGACATACCAACTACTCATGAAAAGTGCCAGAACCACTACGATGCGGCTAAGCCACTTCATGCCTGAACTACGTTTTGAGCCAGAAATTTATTCCATTGTTCAAGATTTCCGTTTTTAAGCACTCTTGGAAATTTATTCATCGCTCCAAATTTTCCGGTGGCATGTAGAAAGTCGATAAAATACCCTGAAGGCAGCACTTCAATGAATAAATGGGGTAAGGCCGAATCACGCTCCACGGCATAATCATCATTCATTCGTTTCAGGGTTGCATCGATACGCAATAAAATGGCCTGTTCATCTACTTTCTCATCACATCCGATATACCATTTGTGCGCAAATCGACCTTCATGCACAAAACCGGCTACTGTAAATTCTTTAATGGTGATTCCCATACCACGTTGAACGTCGTCGATGGCCTTATTCATATTATCGACACTAAGATGTTCACCACAAAGACTTAANAACTGTTTGGTTCGGCCAACGATAATAAATTCTCCATTTTTCACCGACGTGAATCGAATCACATCTCCGATCAGGTAGCGCCAGGCACCGGCACAGGTTGAAAGAACCACAGCATAGTCGGTATCTTCAACTACCTCATGAATCAAATAAGCTGCTGCATCCGGCTTAATTTCACCGTCGTCCTGAAAGTTTTTTTCATTAAAGGGGACAAATTCATAAAAGATTCCATTATTCAGAATCAACTTAATGCCCTGGGTATCTGGTCGGGCCTGAAATCCAAAGGAACCTTCAGAGGCCATATACGTTTCGATATAGGTGATTGGCTTACCGAGTAAATTTTTAAAATTTTCCCGATAAGGTTCAAAAGAAACTCCTCCATGAATGTAGAGGGAAAGGTTGGGCCAAATTTCATGAATATGGTTCACCTTATGGTAACGGATAATTTCCTCAAACACGATTTGTACCCAGGCCGGCACACCACAAACCGTACCTACATTCCATTTCGGTGCTTTGCGTACAATCAGTTTGATACGGTCTTCCCAGCGCGGGCGGCGTGAGATATTTTGTCCGGGCTTATAGAACAAAAACGATAACCAACGGGGCATCTTTTTGGCCGAGATGCCACTCATATCCCCTTCATAATAATCGCCCTTTTCATACAATGAGGTTGATCCTCCCAGCATCAGAATACCCTTGCCAAACACATCGGGAGGCAGGTTAAAATTCTGCATGGAATAAAACTGTTTAAATCCGGCTCGTTTCACGGATTTAATCATATCGTCTGTAACGGGGATGTGTTTACTGGCACTTTCAGAGGTACCCGAACTCAGGGCGAAATACTTCACTTTTCCCGGCCAGCACACCCCNCGCTCCCCTTCCTGGCAGAATTTCCACCAGCGATTATACATCTGGTTGTAGTTATGAAACGGAACGCGNTTTTTAAATTCGTCATACGCCGATGGCGAATTCAACATCTCCTTAAAATCATAATGTTGTCCAAATTGGGTATTGCGGGCCTTTTTCAACAAACGTTGCAGAACCTGAATCTGATACCTGGGGNNTGTTCCTGTGCGTATGGTAAACTGCTTGCGAATGCGCAGCGACCGTGTGATAAGATGACCTAATAATGCCAATTCCTTATTCCTTTGGGAGGACAAAAATAATCGCTTTCAGCACATTCGGGATTTAATTTATACACAAAACCGATGGCATCGAAGCGCATAGCTGAAACTACAAATCAGAAACCTGCATTCTCCGGCGCAAAAAGAGATAATATGCGGCGATCCACACCACACTGGCTACAACATACATTTCAGCGGAAAGGGATTCTCCTGTTAATCCCGACATTTTACCGAGTNNATCCAGTAAGGGGAAGGGCAGCAATTCGTCGCTGCTTTGCAACGGGAATAAATCCCCTACCGAAGTATTAAATTTTTGNTTGATGAGCCCACCTAAAATAGTTTCAAGCAGCAAATAGGCAAAAAAGAACGTGATACTTAACCCGCTTCGTTTCACAAGAAATGCGATCAGACCGGCGAAAGACAAGTAATTCATCGTATAAAGAAATACATACAAGATATACTGATTATCATCCAGCAAATTACCACCNCCTCCTGTTAGTCCGAATAAAACAGACAATAACCAATAAAACAAGGTACCACCTATACTGAAGGCCAAAACGAGGAAGGCTTTGCCATGTAAAAAATCGAGGCGCTTCATGCCGTCAATAATATGTTGTCGATGGGTTTTAAAACTGAATTCGTTGGTGATAGAAATGATAATAAATACTACCAGAAATACCACAAACCAACTATAAATATATCCCATATTTGCCCATACTCCCGGGAATGAATAGGTTTCAGAAAGTACCTTCATGGGGCCCTGATTAAAGGAAACCGTACTATTTTTTATACCGAGATTCCACAACAAATACAACGAAACAAAGATTCCGGTGAGGATCCAGAAGGTTGTATATTTNTTAAGTTTGAACCACTCGATGGTCAGTAATCGCTTCATAATCTTTAACTTGTAATTTCAATAAATTTGCTTTCAAGACTTCGTTTACGGCGTTGAATGTGATTTAGAGTGATGCCATTTTCAAAGCACCAGGCATTTAAGGCTTCAACTGAACTGTTGGCATGCAATGCGACGAAAACAACTTCCTGAAGTTTTATTTTCCTGACAAAGCTTGCTGCATTTAAACGTTCGAACAGTTGCGTGTTATTGCTACATGAAATTTCAACCCAATCTTCATCTTCCAGCACTTCCAGCACACTTCCCTGGGTAATAAGTTTTCCTTGTTTCAGAATAGCCACATGAGTACATACTTTNTCAACTTCATCCAACAAATGACTGGCAATAAGAATGGTTTTACCACTTTGGCTCAATTGCAGAATGAGGTTCCGTATTTCAGCGATACCGGCAGGATCCAATCCATTGGTAGGTTCATCAAGCACCAGAATATCCGGATCGCCCAGCAAGGCTCCGGCAATGGCCAGGCGTTGTTTCATACCCAACGAATAGGTCTTGAAGGGAGAAAAGCGGCGTTCATAAAGATTCACCGATTTCAAGACCCGTTCAATATCCTCATGCCCTCTTCCTTTAATTTCCGCAGAAATTTTCAGGTTGTCGATGGCTGAAAGGTAATGATAAAAATTAGGGGTTTCCAGTAAACTTCCGATCTGTTTTCGTGCTGCATCGGCATCCGAATAGCCCATCCATTCATAACTTCCGGCATCCGCCTTTAATACATCCAGTAAAATTCCCAATAAGGTTGTTTTACCACTTCCGTTGGGTCCCAGGATGCCAAAAACGCTACCACGGGGTATTTGAATGCTAACATCTTTTAAGGCCTGAATCAAGCCATACGCTTTTCGGATGCCTCGGGTTTCTAATACATGTTCCATACAATTCGATCATCGAAAGTAGTTTTCAAATCTGAAATGGAAACAGATTAAGTTTTAAATGGTAAAAATTCGTGCTAAACAGAAGGCATTGAGCCTGCCAGCGGTATTCTGGAAATTTCAAGGGCTTAGAATTAAGACGAGGTGGGTATTTCCCTTAATTTTACATGCTATTTTTTATGAAATACCTGATTGCCGGCTTAGGAAATATTGGCCACGAATATGTTGAAACCCGACACAATATCGGTTTTGATGTACTGGATGTATTTGCATCAAAACATGGAATTGGTTTTCAAAGCGATCGACTGGCAGATGTGGGTACGGTAAAATTCAAAGGTCGGCAACTTATCCTGATTAAACCGACCACTTACATGAACCTCAGCGGACGAGCGGTAAAATACTGGTTAGATAAAGAGCATATCGCCATAGACAACCTTCTGGTGATTCATGATGAATTAGCCTTTCCCNTGGATACACTTAAAGTGCGAACGGGAGGTAGTGATGCCGGACACAATGGATTAAAGAGCATCCAGGAAAGTATTGGAACAACGCAATATCCGCGGATTCGCTTTGGAATTGGCAATCAATTTCCCAAAGGTCGTCAGGTTGATTTTGTGTTAGGGCGCTGGAAGGATGAAGAAATTCCGCTGGTCNAATCAAAAGTAGAAGCCTGTTGCCGCATGATTGAAACTTTTGCATCGATTGGTCTATCACGGACCATGAATTTATTTAATCATTTGAAATACTCAATAGAAGAACCTCCAGTACTCCCATGAAAATATTTTGTGTCGGGCGCAATTATGTGGCCCATATTGAAGAATTAAAGAATGCCATTCCGGATGCCCCTGTGGTTTTTATGAAACCTCCGACAACCTTGCTTACAGACAATAAACCATTTTACCATCCTGATTTTTCGAAAGACATACATTACGAATGCGAACTGGTTNTTCGCATCTGCAAACAAGGTCGTTCCATTGAAGAAAAATTTGCACATAAATACTATGATGCGGTTACGGTAGGAATTGATTTTACAGCCCGCGATTTACAAGATGAACAANAAAAGAAAGGACTGCCCTGGGAAATTGCCAAGGCATTTGATCGTTCGGCGGTCATAGGCCCCTGGCAATATATTGGCGAANACAGAAAGAACCTGAACCGAACTTTCCGACTGGATGTAAATTCAAAAACGGTGCAAGAAGGCGACTCCCGATTCATGATGTTTCAGCCGGATCGGNTCATTGCATATATATCGCAATTTTTCACCCTGCAAACCGGGGATATCCTTNTTACGGGAACCNCCAAAGGCGTTGGCTCCATTGCGGTAGGTGATCGTTTACAGGCCTGGCTTGAAGAACAACCCCTGCTTGATTTTCTCATCAAATAGCGTAAATTATGGATTGGTGGCCGATGCCGCTCGAGAACATACCCCGGAGAGAAAAAATATATGCATATTATTTGCATATACTAAATGTCGGGTATATTTTTGCACCCAATTAAGAACTCCATATGGAAAACGAACAACTCGTTGAATTTATTGACAATCCGGTTGATATAGAGATCGACAAACCAAGTAAGGCCAAATTCCTGTTTTATCTTGGCTTTTTGGATTCTTTCTGTTTGCTGTTGGTTGTAATTACGGACTTTGGACACGTTCTTTCAAAAGCACTGAGAAAATTGAAGTTCCGGAAAATACACTTCCAATCCCAAATACAAATAAGTTTAGGCTGGCATGCTACAAAGCCGGCAGGAAACTGCAGTAGTTGTACTTAGTTACAATGGTAAAAAATTACATGAAGATTTTTTCCTGAGTTGCTCAATGAATCAGGGGACAGTATGATGTATTTTTAATAGATAATGCCTCAACCGATGATACGGCAGAATTTGTACGCCAGCAATTCCCGGATGTTCAGATTGTCACCATTCCGGTCAATCATGGTTTTGCGCACGGTTATTACGAAGGACTCAAACAAATTCAGGCTAAGTATTATGTTTTATTAAGCGCCGATTTTGAAATCACCCGGNGTTGGTTTCAGCCCATGTATCGTTTGATGGAACAACGTACTGATTTTGGCGCCATTCAACCCAAAATCAAATATTACCGCGATAAAAAAATGTTTGAATATGCCGGGGCAGGTGGAGGATTTATTGATCGGTGGGGTTATTTATTTTGTAGAGGCCGAATTNTTNTCACGCTGGAAGAAGATAAAAAACAATACGACGATAGCATAGAAACTNTTTGGGCTGGCGGAGGCTGTATGTTTGTCNGGGCCGGATTATATCATGAACTCGGAGGCCTGGATAAGGATCTTTATANNCACATGGAGGAGGTGGATTTATGTTGGAGGATGCAATCTGCCGGTTATAAAATCGGGTATTGCGGAAGCAGCACCGTATATCATATTGGTGGTAGTGTGATTAGCTATGGAAGTCCGGCCAAATTATTTTACAACTACCGAAATAGCCTTGTTCTACTTTATAAAAATCTACCCTTGACAAAACTTGTGGTGATTTTACCCGTGCGATTTATTTTAGATGGGGTGAGTGGATTTCGTGCGTTGCTGAAAGGAGAATGGAAAGAAATGAAGGCCATCGTAAAAGCCCACTGGAGTTTTTGGCCAACTGGGTATGTGGCATCGAAAACGTAGGGCGAGCCAGGCATTGGTAAAAACGAAGGAACTGTCCGGATGGTATACAAATAGCATCATTGTGGATTATTTTCTCCGAAAAAAACCACCTTTGATCGACTGGATTTTCCGACCAAGGCGATTAAGATTTGATAGGATTTGTTTTAGACGGCGGATAACTTGATGCAGAACAAAGGTGCTAGCAGTTCATGGCTGTCTATTTGGCATTTTGAAATAGATTAAATCAAAAATTATTTACATTTGTCCACCCAAGGATGGTTAGCTCAGTTGGTTAGAGTGCTACGTTGACATCGTAGAGGTCGCTGGTTCGAATCCCGTACCATCCACAAAATCAGTGTGAGTGTGAAGAGCGAGAGCAAGGAGCGCGATCGCTGATTTTTCGCACCCACACTTTTTCTCACAAAGATTCTTTACTTTATTTTCCCGGTTTTTGTTCTCTTCTAAATTCCAGCGCTACAACAATCGGATCACGCTTTTCAAAATGAATCAATGAGATTCGAGCAGCCTGAATTTACAGCGTAAAGTCAAATGGTGAATTGCAGTAGCCTGTATCTTTGAAGTGTGAATCAAGGACAACCAGCGAAGCGAAACACGCCCCACCTTATTTTAGTTTGGCCGGTTTGGGCATCAATATACTAAGCAAGCTGCTGGCCATTCCACTATTTATTTTACTGTATCGTATCCTTCCTTATATCCCTGCGCCTTTTTACCTCGATAAAATCGTTCTTTTTTGGAGTATCTCTGGCGNNCTCTTTTTTATCTTGCGTTATCTCCGTTACACCATCTTATTGTTGAGTGTGGCTTCTCTGGCTTTTCTGAGTATCGGCTCTTTTGTGGGACCCTACGGATTTAAGGATTTGTATCTCGATTACGAGGCTATGGTATACAGTATTATTTACGATCCCATTCCGGTGCCTTTGACGATTAAGCCTTTACAATTTTTCCCTAACCAAAGGGCTTTAAAACGGGCCGTCAATTATACCCATCGTGATGTGCGTCAATTCGCCCTAAAAGCTGTGAACACCCATTTTAAGGAGTATCAGCAAAACTCCGCATTCCGGAAACAAATACAAGCACTAGCTGTGTTTAAGGCCATCAACCAATCCTGGAATTATGTGAATGATNCACGCTCCAGAGATTACTTTGCATTGGCCAGTGAATCAGTACGTNTTTTATCTGGCGACTGTGATGATCATTCCACCTGTATGGCGGCATGCATCAAAAGTATAGGTGGCCGAGTACGTTTGATATTAACGACCCGGCATTTGTACCCTGAATTGTATGTAGGTAGCAAAAATGACATTGATCGATTGCATGTATTGATCNGAGAGGTGTTATTTAAAACAGAAAGCGAGGGTAAACCATTACATTACCATATTGATGCGAATCGACAAATCTGGATTAATCTGGATTATACGGCCAAATACCCCGGCGGGCCGTTTATGGCCGAACCGGTATTGGGTGTCCTCGATTTGGATTGATTTGAATTACGGTTTCAGAACTGCATCAAAATAATCAGTGACTTTTTGCATCAGATGTACACGGTCTTTGCCACGCACATTATGCGGATGTCCGGGATAAACAAAATAATCAAACTGCACGCCTTCATCCACACATTTTTCACGAAACGCAGGGAATGCTGCCATACCACCACATCATCATCCGTACCATGTATCATCAGTAATTTCCCTTTCAGGTTTTTCACCTTGTCAAACAACAAATTATTCTTGTACCCATCGGGGTTNTGTTCCGGGGTATCCATGTAGCGTTCCGTATACATGATCTCATACAAACTCCAATCCAACACCGGACCGCCGGCGACCCCTACCTTAAACACATCGGGATGACGCAACATCAGNGAGGTCGTCATAAAACCTCCGAAACTCCAGCCATGCACTCCCATTCGGGTTGCATCTACAAAAGGTAAGGATTTCAGGTATTCAACACCGGTTAATTGATCCTGCATTTCAACGGTACCTAACTGACGGAAAATGGCACTTTCAAAAGCAAAACCCCGGTTGCTGCTTCCGCGTCCGTCGAGAACAAATACGACATAACCTTTNTGCGTCAGATGATCGTACCATAAATTACCGGATGCCGGAAACCCGTCTTTATTCAATTGAACATGCGGGCCATTATAGAGGTAGACAATAACCGGGTATTTCTTATTCTCATCGAAATTCGCTGGGAGCATCAAACGGGCATACAAATCAGTTCCATCAACAGCTTTCAGATTGAGGTTTCTGATGCGAGATAAATTGATTTGTTCCAAAGGATCTGGTGCTGAAAANATACGTTTCTCTTTATTGTTCGTCAGATTCAGGATTTCAATATTGCGGGGAGTTTGATTATTCTGAACCTGATCGATTAAAAAATTTCCATCCGAACTAAGGCTCACCGTATGAATGCCTTTACTGGATCCCAGCATGCGCATCGCCCCGGTTTTTACATTCACGGCATATACATTTTTNTGCAACGGACTTTCTTTGGATGCCGTAACAATCAATTCATTGCGGGTGGCTGCGTATCCGATAATTTCATTCACCAGCCAATCGCCTTTGGTGAGTTGTCGAATCAACGTACCATCGGCAGCATAGAGATAAAGGTGCATGAATCCATCGCGTTGACTCCACCAGATAAACTGCCCGGGATTATTGTTGAGAAATACCAGGGGATGCTGAGGTTCTACGTAGCGATCGTTTTTNTCTTCAAACAAGGTTTTTACAAAATTTCCTGTCAGCGCTTCATAGCTATTCAGTTTCAAATAATTTTGATCGCGGTTCAGGATGCCGACATAAATCAACTTTTCGTCCGGGCTCCAGGTCACTGAAGTCAGATACTGCTCTTTAGGCTCACCGGTTTGCAGATACACCACAGAAGCATTCTCAGCCCGATAAACTCCTATCGTCACCTGGTGTGAGGTTCTGCCTGAAAAAGGATATTTAATCAAATTCGCTTTAGCCGGAGTTTCATTCCAGTTGTTGATGGGATAATCTTCCACCATACTTTGATCCATGCGATAAAATGCAAGGGCTTTACCTGAAGGCGACCAGAAGATGCCATGTTCAATACCAAATTCATTGCGATGGACACTGCTTCCATACTGAATATCTTTTGATCCATCTTGCGTGATGGTCGATTTTTTCCCCGGACCTGTGCTCCAGAGTAGCTGATTATTTTCGGTGTAAGCAATATCCAGAGTAATTGGATGCACACTAAGATTCTCGGCGCTNTTCGGAATTTCATTGAGGATATCCGTCCGCATCGAATCCGAAGGAGATACAACAAAACGAATCAGTTTTGANTCATGTTGAATATAAAAAGCCTTCTGATTGATCCATTCCAATTCCGGAAATTTTTTCAGCGGTTTACAATTCAAACGGGCTAAATCCTTGTTCATTTTTTCCAATGAAATGGCTACCTCCGGTTCAAACGTCCGGGGATCGATCTGCATGACCACATTCTCGGTATCATTCATCACCACATAAGCATATTTATTCCCTGACCATTTGAGTTGTTTCATATTTTTTACCGCCAAAGTAGTCGACATACCCAATACAGCTTCCTGCATGCTCAGGTTGCGTTTTTGTGCCTGAAGTGTAGACAAAAAAACTACACCGATAAAAATTGACAATAGCATTCTCATGGCGTAAAGATAATTGCCAATAAGTGAAATGGGTTGGCTAAAAATGCTTTTCGGTATGAACAGCAGTACTACACCTCAAATTCAAGCAATTTCTCAAACAATTCTTCGTATTCCGTTTGCAGACTGTTTAATGTGGAGGTGAGCGTTTGATATTCCTGTTCCGTTTGCTGAAATAAGTTTTTATCGGCATAGGTTGCAGGGTCTGATAATTTACTCTCCAATTCTTGTTTCCTGAGCTGAATGGTTTGAACATCCGACTCGAGGCGTGTAAACCGATTCCTGAGTTTTTTCTTCTTTCTGACGTTCTTTCTGTGCCGAAGTAACCACTTTCGATTCCGTTGTGCTGGCAGGGATAAGCGGTTTGGTGACCGTTTTCGGCTCGGCTTGTTTCTGTTGTGATTTCTCGGCCTGATCCGCTCCCATTCCGCATAAGTACCCGAAAAGACTTTAATTTCTCCATCCACGATTTGCCAGATCTGAGTGGCCGTTTCCCGAATAAAATAGCGGTCATGCGAAACCAGGACGACCGTACCTTGAAACTGACGAATGGCCTGAATCAGCATTTGAACAGATGAAATATCCAGGTGGTTGGTCGGTTCATCCAGCAGCAGAAAGTTGGCTTTGCTGATGATNACACTAGCCAGGGCAACCCGAGCTTTTTCACCTCCGGATAAAATTCTTATTTTNTTAAACACATCATCTCCCCGAAATAAAAAACAACCCATGAGTTCACGCAATTCCTGTTCGGTTTTNCCACTTCCACACAATTTTAATTCATCCAGAATATCATGTTCAAGATGCAAAGCCTCCAATTGATGTTGGGCATAAAANGATAGGTCCACATTATGTCCGCCTACCAATTCACCTTCACAGCCTTCTGTTTGAGCGATGAGTCGTAGTAAAGTGGATTTNCCTTTACCGTTTGCCCCAATCAGCGCAATTTTATCGCCCCGGTTAATTTCGGCATTTGCATTTTTCAGAATGTGCGAATCTCCATACGATTTACTCACGTGTTGTAAGGCCGCAAGTACCTTTCCGGGTTGACGGTCGAGTTGAAACCGAAACTGAATTTTGGCCGTTTCACTAATGGGCGCTTCGATACGATCCAAACGGTCAAGTTTTTTAATTAAACTCTGAGCCTGGGTTGCCTTGGATGCTTTGGCACGGAATCGTTCAATAAATCGTTCCTGTTGTTTAATAAAATCCTGTTGATTTTCATATTCCCGCAATTGAAATTCAGAGCGCAGTTCTTTTTCCTGTTCGTAGAAACTATAATTACCACCGTAATGATTTAAAGTTTGTTGCGAAATTTCAACAATTTTCGTCACCATACGATCCAGAAAATCACGATCATGCGAAACGATAATAATGGTACCCGGATAGCTGCTCAGGTAACGTTCAATCCATTCAATGGATGGTAAATCGAGGTGATTGGTGGGTTCATCCAGCAGGAGGATATCGGGATGTTGAAGAATCATTTTACCCAGCAAGACCCGCATGCGCCATCCGCCGGAAAACTCTTTAAAGGGGCGCTGTAAATCGGCGGTATTGAAGCCCAAACCTTCTAAAATTTCAGCCGATTTATGTTCCATTTCATANCCNCCGGCCACTTCAAATTCATGGTGAAGATCGGCCAGTTTATGAAGCTTTTTTTCATCTTCCTGTATCAATAGTTCTTCTTCGAGTTGTTTGATTTGTGCTTCCAGTTTTAAGGCTTGCTCGTAGGCACTCTTCGCTACGTTAAGAATATTCTCATCCGTATCAAGGCTCTGAAGGTCCTGATGGAAGTATCCGATTTTCAGGTTTTTGCTNTTGTTCACGGTACCCGCACTTACGGCATACTCNCCGGTAAGAATTTTCAGTAAGGTAGATTTACCGGTTCCGTTGGGACCAATGAGTCCGAGACGTTCATTTGGGAAGATGTGCCAGGAGGCATCGTCAAGAATTTTACGAGCCCCAAATTCGAACGTGATATGATTAAGCGATAGAAGCATAAAGTATTAAAGTTGCAAAAATGCTCTGAATTGTTCAAAATCCCTTTATTTTTACCCTTGATGTTAAAGTGGCTCTCCATTTTTGTAGTTGCTTATTCGTTGTTAGCTGTTCGGATCGTCAACCGGTTATCGTGGTACAGGAAGATCCTCTTAAAATTCACCCTGTTCGTTATCGCCAAAATGTTTTGGTAGAAGGTTTACAGGCCGAATGGCTGGAGTCAAGTATTCAAGCAGCGGCAGATGCCGAAAAACTACGTCAGCAATATCCAGGTCGGGTAAGTGTCGCGCAGTTTCATGTTCAGGACTGGCTTGAAACTCCGCTATCTGAACAATTAATTTCGTTTTTAGGTGGAACCATTGGTTATCCAAAAGCAGCCCTTAACAGGTTGCCAGGTGAACAAACCGAGCTACAGGAAGATGGTTTCATTTGGTTATCTCCCCTTAACTGGCAGGCTGCTGTTCAACGGCAAGTCATTCATGAAGCACCTTTGGCGATGGCCCTGGAACATCAGGTGTTAAGCAACAATTCCTCCCAACTGATTATCCATATTGCTCACAAACAGGCTTTCAATGAAAATTTACGCCTGGTAGTGTATGCCGTTGAGGACAGTGTAAAAAATATTTTTCAGCAAGGAGCCACAGGTTCTTATTTCCATCCCTCTGTATTTAAAAATTGTTTAACCGCTTTTGAAGGCGATACCATACAACTTCATGAAGAATTTCCGGAGGGTAACATTCGAATTAAAACGCTCGAAAATCTGGATTTAAGTCAGTTCAACAAATCGCTTTTGCGTTTAATTGTCTTTATTTATTCAGAAGATGCCAGTTATAAAAAACGTAAAGTACTAAATGTACAAGAAGTCAGGTTTGGAGGCATTCGTTATTGGGATATCTGATTTTTCTTTCTGAAATCACGTCATAAACTCCCAGGCACTCCGATAAGTTCCATGTTGTTCAACATATTGAAGGTATTGTTTATAGAAAGGATGTTGAGCCAAGGTTGCGCTATCCCCTATCACAAAAAGTTTTTTTGCCCGGGTCATGGCCACATTCATTCGACGTACATCCTCCAGAAATCCAATGCTTGCCTGTTCATTTGAACGCACCAAACTGATGATGATGGTATGATGCTCTTGTCCCTGAAAACTATCAATCGTAGCAATACGTGCCAGTTGTGGTAATGTATTGGATGCCAGAGCCACCTGAGCGGCATAGGGCGAAATAAACGCCACATCAGAGGCTCGTAATTGCTCCACGTCCATCAGATGATTTACAAGTTGTAATTCACCGGTATTCATCAGACTACTTCCCTCAGCTCCTGCTTCTTCTTCGAATCCGGTACCGGCGGTATCTATAAAATGAATGCTATTTGCTTCACCCTGATTTTGCGTCGGTGTTTTTAATCGTCCTTCGTAAAAATAGGCACTTGCAAAACCTGCAATGGACGATAACATTCGATATTGGGTATCCAATAAAACTTGTTCATTAACGACCTTAGCCGCAATTTCCAACAAACTTTTTCCAAGTCCTAAACGTTCCGCTTCCCTGGATAAAACGGTTGGAGGCAATTGAAAATGATCCCCGGCCAATACCATGTGATGCGCAAAAGGAAGTATTCCCCAAGCCAGAGGTTCAGCACATTGCGCTGCTTCATCCAAAATGAGCACATCAAATTGCGCAGATTTAAATCCTTGTTCGGAGAGTGCCAAAGGAGTCCCCAGAACCACATCAGATTCGCTTAAGAAACGCTCTTGATAATACTGCAAGNNGTTTTTGATTTCATTCCTTATAGACTTCACTTCCTGAAACAATAAATTGCGTTGTTCCCGTTCCGCTTTACCAAACCGACGTTTGTACTGAAGGGCCATACGACGGAATTCATCCGCCCGATGCTTGAGGGCTTTTAATTCTTTTTGGATGCTTTTATCTGTGAGTTTCCCTTCCGGAGTGTACAACAAAATATCATCAGCAATTTTTGCACTATTTCCAACCCGTAAAGGATTAAGACCAGCAGCGGCCAAACTNCGCGTCATATGATCAACTGCAGCATTGCTTGGAGCAGATACCAGTACTCTTTTTTGTTGGCGTTTAAATTGAACGATGGCTTCAATGAGGGTTGTTGTTTTTCCTGTACCGGGCGGACCATGTACGATTCCGATACGTGGTGACTGCAGAATCATGCGTACGGCTTGTTGCTGACTGGCATTGAGCGATTGATTCTGCCATTGAATGGATGTATCATCCAGCGGTTGCCAGTCTGTTCGTTGTTGATCAGCATGCAAAAACTGAAACAGCGTTAGTAATTCGGGATTCTTTTCCAACTGCATCAGCGCATTCCGCATGAACTGATTGGTTCGGATATCCGCAGTCCGTTTGATTCCAATGCCTTTTTCTTCTAACCAATCCGGAAAATCGGGNGCATAGAGTCGAACCTCTCCACGCTGGCCTTGCAAAGACAAAAGGACAGCTTTAATGGGTTCCTCGTTCTGGTAAAATATTTCAATAGGCGTACTATCCCGGAATTGTCCTGTATCCGCAGGATGCAATAATCGAAATTCAAATTCGGGGTAATCCGCAAATCCGAAATATTTACGGGTTACCTGAATGGGTTGCAGAATAAAACCGGACTGTCGTAAAGATTTTAACGATTGACTATCCTGAATTCTGTATCGATGCTGTTCCTCCTTTTCCTCACTATCAATCGCCTTAAGCAGTGCTGTAAGTCGTTCCGGCCTGTTGCTCATATTGCAAACTTATACCGAAATGAGACCATTCCAAAACTATCAACAATTAATGGCTAAGCTATTTGGGTTCACATTTCTGCGTGACGTTGAATTTTTAGCCAAATGACTTTTGCAACGGTGTCGAAATATCAAACGGGTCAACGGATCCTTAGGTGATAATCAAAAAGCCACCCTGTATTGAGGATGGCCTTTGGTATTTGGGGGAGTATTGGTTTTAATTAGTGTTTCTGAACTCTTAGCACAAACTCCGCATTGCTATAGAAGTCTTTCACACGGATACTAGATACCATTCGCCAGAGCGCCTAATCCTTCAAGCGTCAAACGATTCATGCCTTCCTTCACCTCTTGATTTGATTGATACACCTTGCGACCCGAGAGGTCTGTCATCACGATCTCTAATTCACTGTCTGTATCACTCAAATATTCCAACAGTACACTGCTACTAAATGGTGATGGATACGCACTGATTTGTTCACTACTTCCAGGACGCACACTGACTGTATTGGAGTACATGGAGCGACCATCGATATCCACTACTTTAACACGGTAGTAAATGATTGTCTCACCCATCAAGTCTATCACATCATCCACAATCTGATACCCCTGCTCACCTTGTGTATTTCCGACTGCAACATGTGTGGCTACCTTGGTAAACGTGGCGGCATCCGTACTGCGCTCAATTTCAAAATGATGTACATTTTTCTCATCCCGGGTCACCCAACGTACTGTAGATAGATGCTCACGCAAAGTAGCCTGTGCCAAAATGGAACTTACACCCAATGGAATCGCATTCGAGATACCTGCATCTATGGTTGGATTGTATTCACCCGCAGCCAGCGTGTAATTTCCGGTGGTACCACTTTGAGGATACCCATTCGGTAAATTCACAATACTACTCACATCATTGTCGCTCGCATCATTGCCTGTATTCTGAAACGCAAACAAACGTTGGTAAGGTAGCGTTGTAAATGTAACACTGTAGATTCCAGGAGCCAGATTCGGGAAGGTATAATACCCACTCGCATCCGTAATTGTTGATTTGATCGGGTTGCCCCCACCATCATTCAAAATGGCGGTAACTCCAGGCACTCCAGGTTCATTAGCATCCTGCTGACCATCATTGTTTAAATCCAACCACACATAGTCGCCAAGTCCAGCTCCTTGCGGAATATAAATGCCCGCATCCAAGGTTGGATTATACTCTCCGGCTGATAAGGTGACTGTTCCGGTTCTGCCTGTGATAGCATCCGCATCCGAATCCAGTCCGTCATCACTGCCCACATTCGATGGACTAAAAACGCATTCTCAGGAATATTGCTAAAGCCTACCACATAGGTATCCGGTGTCAGATTCACAAAACTGTAATATCCACTCGCATTGGTTACCGCACTGGAGATCGCTGTAACACCATCTGAGGCATACAAAGTCACCGTTATGCCCGGTATTCCTTCCTCCAACGCATCCTGTATCCCATCCCGATCCGATCGTTCCATACATAGTTGCCTAAGCTGGCCAGATTCGTAAAGATACCCGCATCAAAATCAGGATAATTTTGTCCGGCTATTAAGGTCACCGTTGGTGTCGTACCACTCACCGGATCTGCATCACTATCCCGGGTATCATCTCCGCCCTGATCACTGTTCGTAAATTCATAACCGGATGGCAGATTGCTGAACCCAACCGAATATGTGGCCGGGGTTAAGCCGGTAAACTGATACAATCCGTTGGCATCGGTTGTTGTGGTAGATACCATATTGCCGGCATTGTCATACAAGGTGACACTCACACCTGGCACGCCCGGTTCTCCGCTATCCTGTAACCCATCCTGATTCACATCATTCCAGACATAGTTGCCTAAGCTGGCCAGACCTGGTGCTGCATATATGCCGGCATCCAGACTCAGATTCTCTTCACCCAATGCCAGATTTACGATGCCCGTTTTACCACTGCTGCCGGCATCTGCATCCGCATCCAGTTCATCATCACTGCCCTGATTGGCCGTGGTAAATGTATAACCTCCGGGAATATTGCTAAAGCCTACTACATAACTTCCTGCTGGTAAACCAGTGAAGATATAGTTGCCCAATGCATCGGTTGTTTTTGCGTTGATTAACGTGATGCCATCTGCCTGATACAAACTCACCGTAACACCGACTACCCCATTCTCTCCCACATCCTGGATGCCATTCTGATTATCATCATACCATACCCGGTCGCCAAGGCTTCCCAGATTATTACGGCCTGCGTTCTCGATAATACCTGCATCCAGCGTTAAATTCACTTCTCCTGTACCAAGCACAGTTGCCGGTGTTTTATAGGTAATTAAATCCGGATCGTTGTCTGTAGCATCATTGCCACCCTCGATCTGCCGGTGTAAACGCATACCCTGCCGGAATATTACTAAAGCCCACGATATAGGTACCTGCAGCCAGATTATCAAACAAGTAGTTTCCACTCAGGTTGGTGACTGTAGTATTTAATACCGTGCTACCATCTGAGGCATATAAGGTCACCGTTACACCCGGTACCCCATTCTCGGTGGCATCCTGCACCCCATTCTTATTCCAATCGTACACACATAATTTCCTAAGGCGCCTATCGGTAAAGATGCATTGTGAATACCCGCATCGATACTCATATCAAACTCGCCGGCACTCAGTACAATTTGTGCAGTGAGTCCTGTTCCACTATCCATCACTTGTCTGTAGCATCATTCCCTCCCCGATCGGTGGTGGTAAATACAAAACCCGATGGCAGGTTGCTGAAGCCTACCACATAGGTGGACGGTGTCAGGTTATTGAAAATATAATAGCCAAGTTCGTCGGTGGTGGTTGTATTCAGTACAGTAGTACCATCTGCGGCATACAAGGTCACCGTTACTCCGGCGACACCTGTTTCATTGATGTCCTGAACACCATTGTAATTCACATCGTTCCAGACATAGTTGCCTAAGCCCGCATTGGTTGGGAGTTGTGGATATAATCCCGCATCCAGACTCAGGTTATTATCTCCGGCTACTAAAGTGACTGTGCTGCTTTGACCGGTCAGCATCGGCATCACTATCCTGTTCATCATTTCCTCCCGATCATTGGATGTTAACAGATAACCAATCGGACGAGAGAAAATCACTGAGTAAGTACCCGGTACCAGATTACAGAAGTTGTAGATTCCGTTGGCATTGGTGATGGTGGTGGCGATGCTTTGTCCACTCCCATTTAGTAAGGTGACTGTAACTCCCGCTACACCAACCTCCAGGGCATCCTGAATACCATTTTGATTCGCATCTAACCATACTCGGTCGCCTAAGCAGGCAATTTGTGGTGATGGAACATAGATGCCCGCATCCACAGTCATATTACTATCGCCAGCCACCAGCGTATAGTTTCCACTCAGGCCACTGGAAGGATCAGCGTCCGAATCCAGGCCATCACCACTCCCCGATCGGAACCCGTCAGCACATAGTTGGCTGGTGTACTAAATCCGACAGAATAGGTTCCCGGACTCAGCGGCGAAAATGATAGTATCCATACGCATCTGTTACCGTAGCGCCTACAACTGTATTGTTTGTGCTATTGTACAAGGTGACCGTTACGCCGGCTACACCCACTTCATTGCCATCCTGAATACCATCCCGATCCACATCATGCCAAACATAATCCCCTAATTGAGCCGGTTTGTAATATCCTGCATCAATGGTTGGATTGTCTTTGGCTATGCCTGTTCCATTCACATCTATCGCAAACACGGCAGACTCTCGCTCACGCGATCGGCATCTGAGTTGGCATCGGTTCCTGCTGTGGCCGTTTGCGTCGTTAGCGGGAAGCCTCCACTGCTGAGTGGGAAGCGTACTTTATAGTTTGCACTTTCGCAAATCACAAATTCGTAATAGCCTGATCTCCCAATCCATTGTTAGCGGTGCTTGTAGTTCGATCTAAGGCATAGATTCCGGAACCCGGACTGCTTTCTTTCCAGAGTTCAACGGTAATATTGTTGATGCCCGCACTGCTGCTCTCATCAAACACCCCATTGCCGTTGGAATCATACCATACATAATTTCCTACGCTACCTTCTACACTTTCTACCGTGGCTACGCTGGTGGCAGTACATCCGTTGCTGGCCGTAGCGGTTACGGTATAGCTTCCGGGACCCACTACGATGCTGGAACTGGAAGAAGCTCCCGGTGTCCAGACATAACTCACTCCACCACTGGCATCCAACGTGGTTGTGCCGTTATTACATACGATCAAATTTCCTGTAATCACTGGAGTTGGTGGTGTGGTGTTGACGTTTACTGTCACGACATCCGTGGCCGTACATCCGTTGCTTCCGGTAACTGTTACTGTATAGGAAGTCGTTGTATTTGGTGAGGTTGTCGGTTCAGCGATATTATCGGCATTGAGTCCGGTTGATGGTGACCAGCTAGGTATTGCCAACAATCGCTGTAGTACCGATGGTAGTGGAAGTGGTGGTACAATCTAAGTCCTTATCCATGCCGGCATCTATTGTTGGAGGTGTGGTGTTTACGTTGACCGTCACCACATCCGTCGCAGTACACCCATTGCTTCCGGTAACGGTTACGGTATAAGTTGTCGTGCTTGATGGGGATGCCGTTGGCTCGGCAATATTCGTTGCATTGAGACCTGTACTTGGAGACCAGCTAGGTATTGCCACCAATTGCAGTAGTACCTATGGTGGTGGATGTTGTGGTACAATCCAAATCCTTATCCATGCCGGCATCTACTGTTGGTGGAGTGGTGTTGACGTTGACCGTCACGACATCCGTCGCAGTACACCCATTGCTTCCGGTAACGGTGACTGTATAAGTGGTCGAGCTTGATGGGGATGCCGTTGGTTCGGCAATATTCGTTGCATTGAGACCTGTTGATGGAGACCAGCTATAGGTATTGCCACCAATTGCAGTTGTTCCAATCGTGGTGGATGTTGTGGTACAATCCAGGTTTTTGTCCATACCGGCATCCACTGTTGGAGTGTCGTATTGACGTTGACTGTCACGACATCCGTGGCTGTACACCCATTGCTTCCGGTAACTGTTACTGTATAGGAGGTTGTTGTACCTGGTGATGCGGTTGGTTCAGCAATATTCGTTGCGTTCAGTCCTGTTGATGGTGACCATGAATAAGTATTACCAACAATTGCTGTTGTTCCTATCGTAGTTGAAGTCGTGGTACAATCCAGGTTTTTGTCCATACCGGCATCCACTGTTGGAGTGTCGTATTGACGTTGACTGTCACGACATCCGTGGCTGTACACCCATTGCTTCCGGTAACTGTTACTGTGTAGGTGGTCGTGCTTGTAGGTGATGCCGTTGGCTCGGCAATATTCGTTGCATTGAGACCTGTTGATGGAGACCAGCGATAGGCATTGCCACCAATCGCGGATGTTCCTATCGTAGTTGAAGTTGTGGTACAATCTAAATCCTTATCCAATCCGGCATCTACTGTTGGTGGTGTGGTGTTTACATTCACAGTAACCACATCAGTCGCAGTACACCCATTGCTTCCGGTAACGGTTACGGTGTAGGTGGTCGTGCTTGTAGGTGATGCCGTTGGCTCGGCGATATTGGTAGCGTTGAGTCCAGTTGATGGAGACCAGGAATAGGCATTGCCACCAATCGCGGATGTTCCTATAGTAGTTGAAGTCGTGGTACAATCTAAATCCTTATCCATGCCGGCATCTACTGTTGGTGGTGTGGTGTTGACGTTGACCGTCACGACATCCGTGGCCGTACACCCATTGCTTCCAGTTACGGTTACGGTGTAGGTGGTCGTGCTTGTTGGTGAAGCGGTTGGTTCAGCGATATTGCTTGCATTGAGTCCGGTACTTGGTGACCAGCTATAGGTATTACCTCCAATTGCTGTTGTACCGATAGTGGTGGAAGTGGTGGTACAATCTAAGTCCTTATCCATGCCGGCATCTACTGTTGGTGGTGTGGTGTTGACGTTGACCGTCACGACATCCGTGGCCGTACACCCATTGCTTCCAGTTACGGTTACGGTGTAGGTGGTCGTGCTTGTTGGTGAAGCGGTTGGTTCAGCGATATTGCTTGCATTGAGTCCGGTACTTGGTGACCAGCTATAGGTATTACCTCCAATTGCTGTTGTACCGATAGTGGTGGAAGTGGTGGTACAATCTAAGTCCTTATCCATGCCGGCATCTATAGTTGGTGGTGTGGTGTTGACGTTGACCGTCACGACATCCGTGGCCGTACATCCGTTACTTCCGGTAACGGTTACGGTGTGTTGTCGTGCTTGTTGGTGATGCCGTTGGCTCGGCAATATTCGTTGCGTTTAATCCTGTTGATGGTGACCATGAATAAGTATTACCAACAATTGCTGTTGTTCCTATCGTAGTTGAAGTCGTGGTACAATCCAGGTTTTTGTCCATACCGGCATCCACTGTTGGAGCTGTCGTATTGACGTTGACTGTCACGACATCCGTCGCAGTACACCCATTGCTTCCGGTAACTGTTACTGTATAGGAGGTTGTTGTACTTGGTGATGCTGTTGGTTCGGCGATATTGGTTGCATTGAGTCCGGATGATGGAGACCATGAATAGGAATTGCCACCAATCGCTGTTGTACCGATAGTGGTAGAAGTCGTGGTACAATCAAGATTTTTGTCCAATCCGGCATCTATAGTCGGTGGAGTTGTGTTTACGTTGACTGTCACTACATCAGTAGCAGTACATCCATTACTTCCGGTCACTGTGACAGTATAGGTTGTCGTGCTTGTAGGTGATGCGGTTGGTTCGGCAATATTTGTTGCGTTAAGTCCGGTGCTTGGTGACCAGCTATAGGTATTACCAACTATCGCAGTTGTACCAATCGTAGTAGATGTTGTGTTACAATCAAGGTTTTTGTCCATACCGGCATCCACTGTTGGAAGTGTCGTATTGACGTTGACTGTCACGACATCCGTGGCTGTACATCCATTGCTTCCGGTAACTGTTACTGTATAAGTGGTCGTGCTTGTTGGTGAAGCGGTTGGCTCGGCAATATTCGTGGCATTGAGACCTGTTGATGGAGACCATGAATAGGAATTGCCAACAATTGCTGTAGTACCGATAGTAGTGGATGTTGTGGTACAATCTAAGTCCTTATCCATGCCGGCATCTACCGTTGGTGGTGTGGTGTTGACGTTGACCGTCACGACATCAGTAGCCGTACATCCGTTACTTCCGGTGACAGTTACGGTATAAGTTGTCGTGCTTGTAGGTGATGCCGTTGGTTCGGCAATATTGGTTGCGTTAAGTCCGGTGCTTGGTGACCAGCTATAGGTATTGCCAACTATCGTTGTAGTTCCTATCGTGGTGGAAGTCGTGGTACAATCCAGGTTTTTGTCCATGCCGGCATCTAGTCGGTGGAGTTGTGTTTACGTTGACTGTCACAACATCAGTGGCGGTGCATCCATTGCTTCCGGTAACCGTTACTGTGTATGTAGTAGTAGTTGTTGGCGATGCGGTTGGCTGCGCGATATTGGTTGCATTGAGTCCAGATGAAGGAGACCATGAATACGTATTACCACCAATTGCAGTTGTTCCTATCGTAGTAGAAGTCGTTGTACAATCTAAGTCCTTATCCATGCCGGCATCTATAGTCGGTGGTGTTGTATTGACGTTCACCGTCACGACATCCGTGGCAGTACATCCATTGCTTCCGGTAACCGTTACTGTGTAGGAAGTGGTTGTACTTGGTGATGCGGTTGGTTCAGCAATATTATCGGCACTCAGTCCTGTTGATGGAGACCAAGAATAGGAATTACCACCAATTGCTGTTGTTCCAATCGTAGTAGAAGTCGTTGTACAATCTAAGTCCTTATCCATGCCGGCATCCACTGTTGGTGGTGTGATGTTGACGTTGACCGTCACGACATCAGTAGCCGTACATCCATTACTTCCGGTGACGGTGACTGTATAAGTTGTCGTGCTTGTTGGTGATGCCGTTGGCTCGGCAATATTTGTTGCATTGAGTCCGGTTGATGGTGACCAACTATAGGTATTGCCAACAATCGCAGTTGTTCCTATCGTAGTAGATGTTGTGGTACAATCCAGGTTCTTGTCCATACCGGCATCTACTGTTGGTGGTGTGGTGTTGACGTTCACCGTCACGACATCCGTGGCCGTACATCCATTGCTTCCGGTAACCGTTACTGTGTATGTAGTTGTTGTTGTAGGCGATGAGGTAGGTTGAGCGATATTGGTTGCGCTTAAGCCAGTTGCCGGAGACCAGCTATAGGTATTGCCACCAATCGCGGATGTACCTATGGTGGTGAATGTCGTTAAACAATCCAACGTTTTATCGATACCGGCATCCGCTGTTGGAAATACTCCATTTACGGTCACAGTAACCTGATCAGTACAAAGTCCATTTACTGTTAAGGTATAGGTGGTGGTCACCGAAGGACTTGCAATTGGCTGAGCAATAGAAGGATCACTCAAACCAGCGGTCGGTAACCAGCTGTATGTATATCCCGATATTCCTGGAGTTCCAATTTGACCGGAGGGGTTATTACAGGATAAGGACAAATTATTACCAGCATCCACGACACAAGCACGAATTCCTAAATCGATGGTGTGATTGACGTATCCCGCATTGCCTGTTGTAATCGTGAACATGGGCAGACCCGCAGGTTGAGCTCCTAAGGCAGAAGAAAGTGTTGAAGGAGAAAAATCATTGTCATTTAAATCAGGATCTGGTCCTTGTCCGGTGTTTGAAGGTGAAAAATTATACAAAGTACCTCCGATATTCAGAGATTGATTTCCGGCGTTGAATTGACCTTCTCCAACTAAAATATTGTAAGTTGTATTCGGCAACAAGGAAGTTCCACTTAAAGTGGAGAAGTAATAGTTTCCATTCCCTGTGGTGGTTGTACTGCCAATTAAAGCCCCCGTAGAAGCGTTATAGATTTTAAAACCACACCATTAACTCCTGATTCATTTGGATCCTGAATTCCATTGTTATTCACATCATTCCAGGCATAGTTCCCTAATTCAAGATACACCACATTGTCGCTGACCAGTTCCATATCTCCCATTCCGTTGGCTTTCCCAAACAGCGAGATACCGGAATCCGAGTAATACGCCATGGCACCCGTCGACTGTCCGTTGGAATTACTCATTCGACGAACACCATTGGCCCAAAGAGGTCCTCCCAGGTAATAACTAGGGTCCACCATACCGGCCATCACTTCACCTGAACCTGGTCGCAAGGTCAAACCACCTGTACCCATTTCAGTATGATAGTACACACCACCATTGATATCATCATTGTAAAATTCACCAAAACCCGGACCTTGATTATTGTTTGTTGAGTAACCCACTGCCGGCCCGGCTTTGGCTGCATTTTCAAGCACATAGGCTCCGTTCGAATAATAGGCACGAAGTACATCTCCTCCAGCTGCTACAAGCCAAACACTGGATACTTGCCAGGAACTTCCATTCCAAAATCTGAATTTTGTGTTCCGTATTGATGACAGGTTCTATCCATTAAGGCTAGTACCATAGTTCCATCCATATCAAATTCTATATCCGAAAGTACAGGTACGGGATGCATCACGGCCGAATTATTTCCGGATTTACCACAGCCGGGTCATCAGACCAAACATACCAACCTGTGCGGGTTCCATCTGCCTGATCTGGATATCCCTTCGGATAGGTCAGTGGAAAATCAAATACATCACTCCATACTTGTGTGGTTAAGTCGTACGATTTTACATAGGCTACCAATGAAGATGTCGTACCGGAGGATGCATCGCAAACCATACCAATATACATTTTGCCTTCACGAATTTTTAATGCGAAGGGTCTGAAACTGCCATTAGAACATCCCGGGTCGCTGATATTGATTGTATTTACATTCGCTGAGGTAGGCAAGGTTCCACTCGCGAAATAGTTCGTCAAATCAATGGAATAAACCTTTTTGTCGAACAGGTTCACGAAAAATAAGGTATTCCCATCATCTGATAAATCCATACCCCTATGCCGTATTTCCCGACTCCGGCAAAGGCTGCATGATCTGTATTGGGGCTCCATTTATCTCCGTTCATACCACGTCCTGCATTATTCGCCGGAAAGGTTGACTGACCTAAATTAATTCCCAATGTAGTGACATCAATAAAATTAGATACTACCGGTGAATTAGGGTTCACCATGTCCACTTGATAAATTCCTCCAATCCCCAACGGACCAAATCCACAGTGGCGTTTTAAAAATGCCGAAACAAACATCTTCTTCTTGAATTTATTCCAGGCTTTTGCCCACACGCTTCCTACAACAGATGCATTGGCGAGATTGGTATAATTGTAATCGGTGTTATTGGTATAATCATGTGAAATAAGGGCCATGTTCGCTCCTGACGATCCACCCGAAACGAGCGGATCATTATTTGTATAAATATTTGAAATGACCTTTGGATTCGATTGAGAATAATTGATCGGATTCACGGCACCGCAATTCACGGAACAAGATGGAGATGATAAAAATTGTACACTGGAACTATTTGTTGAATTGGATGGGCCTGAATTTGAAAAAGCCCAGTTAGGGAAATTGGTAAACTCTACGCGGACCGGATAGGCATTGGTCGGGATGGCATTCCCATTGGCACCACTAAAGGCATAGGCCCCGTTTAAATCAGAAGTGGCAAGGTATACATTTCCATTCACATCAAAGGCTCTCACCGTTATCCCGGGTACCCCTACCGACTCACCACTTTGTTTCTGGCCATCGGCATTGTTGTCGTTGAAAATAACTCCCCCAGATCGGTACCATTGCATTGCATCGGAATACAAGGACTTGGAGCAGTAAAATTCACGGGTGTTGCAGTAGAGAAATGTGTTCCAGACATTTGAGCCGTAATAGTGTGGGACAGCCCATCTGCATTTATTTCAAAAGCAACCACTTGTGGAGTGCGTATCGGTCCGGCGATGGCAGAACCTGTTCCCGGATCATACATGTCCTCAACATTAATTGTTCTTGACAAACTGCCATCCAACTGAACCACGATAACATCGTTGCTATTGGCCCCGGTCCAGCCCACTTGTACGCTAATGGTAGTTTTACTGGCGCCGGAATAATAGTAACAGCCGCTCACCGTTGTCTTTTCAATGGTCGTGGTTTGCGCCTTACTCAGGATGCCTGTCAACAATAAGGGAAGAAATAACAGGATGGACTTAAGTCCGGTAACGGATAAAGAATAAAATTCTCTTTTCATGCAAGAAGTGGTTAGATTTTTAAATGGTAGGAATTATGTAACTTCTTGCGGGATGCAAATTTCTAATATTTCTTTAAGAATTAATAGTGTTTTGAATAAATAATTTTTGATAACCCGAAGATATTTCCATAGATAAATTAGATAAACCAACGAGGAAGAGATACTAATTAGTGTATGCTGATTAAGGTGAAAATATTTGATATCATTGTATTTTGGAGTGAAATTGGCTCATTGGGATGCACACTGATTTATTATTTCTCTCAAATAAGCTTGCCGTTTTTCTATGATTTTCACTTCATACCGTTAACGAAATTCCTTAAGCCAAATTCTTAGAATTTCAGTTACGGCATGGCTCATAACATTCGAATTAGACTAGCACTAATTCTCATGAACAGGGTTCTCATGGGCCTTTTAAATCCTGATCCGGAGTAACGGGACTAAAGGGCGGTACCACATCAATCAAGATGCCGTAAACGTGTTCTTGCGAAATTTATTCATATATCCAACTGCAACCAAATCGGGGTAAACATTCATGTACTATCCATGAACGCTTCCTTGTATTTGAAGTGCTGGTGAGAGAATCAGCAAATTCTAATTTATATAGTATACAACATTCAAATCAATCGTTGGGTAGTCCTACTAATTATTCTTTCACAGGCATTTTGAGGCCATAACGTTCTTTCAGAACCCTGGTATGATGAATCTCATGGCCACAAATAATCCAGGCACAGGCCCTTACACTCATCGTAAATTGAGAGGCAATCCCTGATTCTTTAATTGAGAAGCTGTCAGGTTATTAAAAAAAGCAATGGAGGCCTGCCGGGTAGCAAGATATTCTTTAATTAACCTCCTTGTATTGGTGTTATTGGCTGCTGCCTGACGGGTATATTCATTTTCATCAAAAAAGGCAAGGGCGTTTTGTCTTTACGTGCAAAACGCATCCCTCTGTAAAGGAAGACCCTTTCCGTATCAATCAAATGCATCAGTAAATCTTTAGGCGACCACTTGTCGGATGCATAAGGTTGTTGGAGCTTCGATTCGTCCTGCTTAAGGTAAAGCGCGGCGAGTTCTTTTGAATGCTGTTTCAGTTGATCGAGTACCGATCGCGTTTGATCTACCTGCAGAATATAATTTTCATAATACTGCGCAAACTCCAGATATTCTGGTTTACTTATTTTTTCATGGTTTTTGAATTACTGCCCGAGTAAGAAACGAATCATCAATCCTCCGCGGGTTGTTGTAATCGGATAAGCATTTGAAACGTATGGTATGCTTTGTCTGCGATCGAAGAAGAAACGCAAGGTCACATTCTGATTCAGGATATAATCAATTGATGGAGAGATGGTGATCGCTTTNTGTCCGCGGGTATCCCGTGTTTCACGTTGATCNAATCGGTTGATACTGGTTCTGTCGTCGCGTAACCCAAAATCTAATTTGGCATTTACATCACTCCGCAATTTATCAATGCCAAAATATTTGATGGGCACACGCACCTTNTTGAACCGCATCCCNCCACCCACTTGAATTTCACTACTCTTGGTTTCGCTCAATTGATAATCAATCAGGCTCATACTCAACTGGCGGCCTTTCTTCATTTCAACCCGAATATTCAATCCACTTTTAAAGGTGGCATCGATGCCTAACAAGGGACCAAACTGTTCATTCAGGGTCATATTAGGCACCATAAAGTATGGAATATAGTTATGCGAAACCGAATCAATGAATGATGGGAATCCTAATGAATACACATCACGGTACTGCAACGCACTGTTGAAACTGTTCATAGATAAGGTACCGGTATAGGAATGATTCAGGGTGAAATTCTGGAAAATATTCCGAAAGGCCTTGGTTCTTGAAAGTCCGGTATACGTTATCCGCCAGTTTGGCATCGGTAAAATATTTTTAAACGGATTCGATCGAATAGTTTCATTTTTAGTTTCAACCAAGGGATAGGTTTTCGGATCTTTTCCGGAGTATGCCGATAAAAACGCGGGTATCAATACATCCTGGGCATAGCGGGTATATCCTTTGGCAAATTCTTCATCTTCGGGAGCCGCTTGTCCGCCGGTATAAGGATTAATTCGCCCCAGACGTTCAGAAATAATTTTCCGGTTATTTTCAAAATTGTCGAAAGCTCTGGANGAGTTCACCCCGATCTGTTTTTGGAACATGGTTTTNATGGCAATATAGGATATGGAGAATCCACCGGTTTCATACGGATTCAAACTAACATATTCGCTACCACCACCCACAGTATCCTTGTACAATTCTGAATGGGCTTTATTGAATGTTTTAGTCAGATTCAGGTCGATGCGAAAATCCTTTAAGGGTTCCAGATTGGCCGTCATATTCAGCGATTGCGAAAATTGCTGCTGGAACTGGCCGTTAAACAGCGAATCCCGCGTCAATACATTATCCCTTCCTTTAGCTTCCAACCACAGCCTGTCTGGTTGCATTCCAAAAGCAAACGGAATACCCGGGTTCATGCTATTGGTGTTGTTCATGCCCAGGAAACGGGTACTATCCATGTATCCGGGCAAAGTTGTTCCCATGTTTTCGTTGTAACTGAACGTGAATCGTTTCACCATCAGTAAAACATTTCCAATTGCTTTTACTCCGCCAGAAGGCATCCATTCTTTTTCTCTTTTGGCTTCTTCTCTTTTTTAACGACTGAGGTTTTCTTTTCCCAAGGGTATCCTTTTTGCCTGATCTTTNTTATCCGTAGAAGTAATAGTGGCATTGGGATTTTTATTGAAAACCTGAGGTTCGCGACCTGATTTAGTATCCTGACTACGCTGATCTTCCTGATCCTGTTTCTGATCTTGTTTTTGATCCCGACTTTTCGCAGGATTATCCTGTCGGGTATCCTGAGCCACATCGCGGTCTCCACCTAACGAATTATTGTCACCACTGCCACCACGGGAATCACCACCANNCCCTTGCCCGGTGCCGGACCTGTTTTCCTCCGGGTGTATCTTTCCCACCTTTTCCTTTTGATGGAGGTGCGGCGCTCCCACTGGTTATTTTCGGAGAAACTTCACTTTACTGTATAAATTCGAAAAATTGAATTCACCATTAATTTGTTTGTTTTGGGTATTGCCTACCGTATTCCCCAAATTTTTTGCTAATAAGGAAGCGCTGGTCCAGGTATAGGTTGCCGCATAACTGCCCCTTAAGGTTGTCCAATCCAGTAAGGGGAATTTATTTAAAGGCACATTGTAGTTCGCATTCAGCGTTTGGTTGTAGTTCGTATTCCGTCCGAATCGCCCCACATTATTCCAGAATGTATCTTTCTTTTCGCGGGTATCAATACGTCCGACAGGTTCATCAACCCGTGAGTTGTTATTGGCCGAATAATCAAAAGAAAGTGATTTGGTCGANTCCCATCGTAAGTTATACGTTCGGTTCCAGGTAAAGAATTTAAAATACAGCGGTTGCAGAGGATAAGCTCCTTCATCAATATTTCGCACCTGAGTTTCGCCAATAGTTCTGTTCAGGTTATTCCGGAACGTAAAATTCGAAGGCAATAAACTGAAATTAAAATCCCGGATCAGTTGCAGGTATTTTCGTTTTTGCGGAATCAGTTTNTTAAAGGGTTCTATTGATTTCAACTTGGGCGCATACGTATACCCTAAACTGGCATGGTGTTCATCTAACTGATCATTTTCAATTAATGGATTGTGTTTATTGGTTTGGGTGTACGAATAACTCAAATCAAAGTTTTGCAAATCCCAGGGCTCTTTGCGTTTGTTATTGGTTGGAGCGATACGAACATTCTGGAAGTTTAAACTTTTCACTGAGGTAAAATCCTGAGCCCGTTCTTTCACAGAATCTTTTTCAGCACCTGATAGACCCGCAACTTTGTCTTTGTATTTTATATCCAGATCATAGGGATCAAANATCGGATTGCTGACTGATTGGGTGTAGCCTGCAAAAACCGGAAGTTGTACTCCCCAACTTTTAGGTGCAAATTTTCCGGCATTGATGGTAGTGGATACATCGAACTGGCTAAAATTATCCCGGAAACGTTGATTCACTTTCTGATCGATGTTGCCATATCCGGCGGTGTGCATGTTGCCGCTGAATTTCACAACTCCNACATCAGCCAATTGTAAATCCACTTTACCCAGGGCCGCATAACCACCTTCTTCATTCATATCCGAAAGACGTAATTCATTGAACCACACTTCGGCACATTTCGGACCTCCATCATCATTCGGATCGTTGGGCGACTTCGCCGGATTCATCACACCCAACATCGCCATTTTGACATCCCCTATATTCGGGTTACCAATTATTTTGATATAATTTCCTTTTTTATCTTTCACGATATACGGCACGGCAAAATTGGCGCCTTTCTGATTCCGTTCTTTTTTAACACGAATCAACTCCTCCATATCAATATCCAGTTCATTGGCTGTGGGCCAGATCGATTGCGGATCNCGCGTACCAAATGCGGTAAAGGTTAGCGGAATCTGGTATTCATAATAGTTGCCCACAAAATCGCTTCCCAAACGGATAAATGCCCGAAGATCACCTTGCTTTAACGGGGCCGTTCCTTCAATGGCTTCGGCATGAATAAACATCCGTAAGCGTTGAAACTGCCTGATGTCCATACCCAGGGTTTTAAANGCGCCTTTGGCATTTCCATCGCTCAGGTTGCATACCTGCATGGCGAGGGCTTGTTCATTATTTTGTACATTTTGCCCGTTGCTCACCTGTTGTTGCTGACGTATAATTCCGGGAGGCATCACATAAGGAATTGGCGAACGCCCACTGTTTTCTTCCAGACTGACCGACAATAAATTGAACAAGGTTGACTTTTCTTCATCATCCGGAACGATTTCACCCGGATTCTTTAAAGAGAAGGTGTAGCGCCTCCACTGATTCCGGCCCAACTCCAACCGAGCAAAACGAAGAATGACGCTATCCTGAAATCCGGTTAAAAACATCCTTGCAAAACGAATCGATCGNAAGTCACTTATTCCTCCCACTTTACCGGTAAATTCCCGAATAGGAACTTTAAATTGATACCAGGTTTCCTGCCGGGTAGTGTTGTTTGGAAAACGAACCGAACTGATTTGTTTATTGACGATATAATTTTCGCCCACCTGCATATTTGGTTTCAGGTCGATGCGATACTGAAAATATTGTTCGTTTTCATTAAGGGTATTGTCGCGGTTAATATCCTCTGCATCCGGAACATTGGTAAATGCATTGCTGAATTGCGAATTATTATCTGTTACCGGCGAATTGCCTTGCGGATTATTAAACTGACGATAACGCTTGAAAACGGCTAGTTGTTGCCCATCATAATCATTCCCTCTGAAATGGTGAAAATCGTCATTTGCAGGATCATTCAGAGCGGCCTGATACACTGCTGAACTTGCTCCGAAATTATTTTGTAATTCCGTCAGATATTGTTGAAACTTGGCGACTTCTTCGGAATTGTTCATCCCATCCAAGCCGACATCCTGGGCGTTTCGGGCATCTGTATTGTTATCGAAAGCAGGAGTTAATTGTTGTTGAAAACGCGGGATTCTGGACCAATTGGTTTGATCTGTTTTNTTAGGATCGGANGGATAAGGCAACCCATTTTCAAAAAACTTACGGGAATCTTTCAGGATATCTTCCGAAATATTTCCCAGATTGATATAAAACGAACCACCGGGATCCAATGGGCGGTTGATGAATGGATCCATCAGCCAGAATTCAATAAATTCTACATTGGCGGTTTCAAAATCGGAATAGTCGATGGGCCGCATAATTCCACCCCAGCGTTTTTGCGGATCCAGCAATACCCCATCGGCTGTTACGCGATCTGATTCAAAATTATAAGGGCCGCGTTCTTTCGGATAGTAGGCCGANTCCAGTGTGGTGAGATTCCCTTGCAGGGAGGTATATGAGCGCAATGGAAAAACATCTTGTTGTTGAATTAAACGCAGGTAATGATTCGACAACTGGGCTGTATCGTCTTTCAGATGCTCTGGCATACAGTTCTGACGTTGATCNACTAAGCACGGATGCAGGTTATACCAAGCTAGTTTCGCCCGGTTTTTACCATAGTTCCAGTTGTCTACCAAGGTGGCCTCAGGAAATAAAATATTTCCCAAACGATCTGTGGCATCCTGAGGCGTGCTGGCCAAACTCCAGCTCATCACCGGAAATTTCAAATCATAGCCACTGCGGGTACCTTCAAAATCATCGATATACACGACACTGCTTCCATTCGGATCGTTGATCAAACGATTATGACCGGGAATGAGTTTCGCAAATTCTCCGTTCGCGACCAGCATCGAAGGCGCGGTGGTTGAAACAATAGGCAATTTATCGATAAACCGGGTCAGTTTCGGAACATCACTTTGATAATTAAAATCTAGTCCTAATACCGTATTCTTAATCGGATCTTCTCCGAAAGTCACTTTATTAAAGAAGGGNCGTTCAGACAGTCGCAAAACGGTTCCACCGATATTGATATTATCATTCACAAAATAATCGAAGCGCGTACCAACGAAATTCTGCAATTGCTGACCGAATGTGGCATTGTTTTCATACGAAACGTTGATGGGCATCCCCGAACTAAGTACACCGGCATTAATAATCTTTAATTTACCGATGCCGTAATCAATGGTATAATCCACATTTTCTGTGAGTTTTTGTCCGCCTGCAGATACACTCACCGAACCTTGNGGAATATTAAAACCACCAAGATAAATTTCCGATGAATTACTTCCTTTGTAAGTTCCTTTCAGCAGGTAGCGATTGTATTGTGGAAATTGTATCGCGACGTTTTTAGTCGAATCGTAAAGGATGCGATAGAGGTATTTTTTNTCCAGGGCCTGATCTCCTCCAAACACCCACTTCATATCTTCACCAAAAGGTTCCAATACCGGAAACATCACACGGCCCTGATTGGCGTTTATCGTCAAGCCCTCTACAAAANNATCGAATCGTCCGTCGGGCTGAGGATCATTCTGATTATTCAGTCGATCCAGATTCAGGAGATTAATCAATGGAACTCCAGCTTGTGGGCCTTCCGGTAAGTAGCGCTTTTCTCCACCGCCNGGATCCTGATAAAATACATTTAACTGAAAATCATCTTTACCTACCTGACTCGCTCCCAGGGAGTACACATTTTTCATCATTAAGTCCCAAAGAGGAAGCGTTGGATTGGGGGCCGTCGATTTCAGCATTTTCAGGAACAGAACTTTCGGATTGGTACTATCTGGCGGCAAGGATTGGGCGAACTCCCCAACCTGATACACTTTTCCATTATTTGTGTATTCAAATGCTACCCCGACTACGTCATCTGGCTGAAGTTGGGTATTGATGCTCACGGTTCCCAGCTGAGCGTTAAGNGTAAATTCAGATGGATTCAGTTTGCGGGCAAGNGTCTTTTCAAAATCGGTAGTTCCTTTCAGTCCCAGGGAAAGAACCCCATTCACTACACTACCGATTCCGCGAATCCCCGGATACTGAATAATTTGTTGGTAGAGGGTATTGGCCGCATTATCAGCTTGTCCGTTATTGGCCCGTGTAAACTGGGTTCTGTAAGGCTCAGGTTCACCCAGGTCCATCAAAGCCACAACATCCCGGGCATTCTCGACGGTACCATTGCGGTTCGTTACCCAAACTTCAAGGCGATTGATATTATTGAGTGATTGAATGACCGGATAATTTTTGAGGGCCTGGTTAAAATTCTTACGGAAACTGTGAGTCAGCAGGAAGTGTCTGAAATCCTCATAATTATCAGAGGTAATTGAGAAATTTTGGGTTTGAGAACCTCCCTGTAGTGTAAAACTTTCGCGTTTCGAACGCTGTTGCGAAACCACGGCATTCACCATCAGGCGCCCGAATTGTAACTGGGTTCTTAAACCAAACAACGATTGAACACCTTGAACCAATTGGGTTTTTAACGGGAAACTGATATAACCGGCTTCAATTTTNTTAATGATTTCATCTTCCTGCCCGGTATGTTCCAGTTTTAATTGATTCTCAAAATCAAACGTTGCCCGGGTGTTGTAATTAAAATTCATTTTGATTTTCTCCCCACTTTGGCCAACATGTTGATATTCATGTTCATGNTCAAAATCGAAGATGCCATACTTCTGGGCACTTTGAACCAGGGTAGGATTTTTNACATTTTGCCAGTTCCCACCAAAAATNAAATCCACGTTACCCTGGGGTTTCACTTCAATGGTACTGCCACCAAAAATGCGATCAAAGATGGCCGAGCCTAAACTCACTTTGGGTACGGTTCCTCCTTTNTTAGTGATTTGAGAGATGGAGTTGGCGCGTTTTCTGAAATAGGCTTCCTCATCTTTGCCAGCCTGGTAACGCATGAACTCCTCAAAGGTCATGTAAGACGGATTTCTATAATTTTCAGCACCTACTTTTTCCGTGATTTCATAATTCTGTGAATCCGGTTCATAGGTGACTTCAGTTTTGATGTTNTTAGGATCTTTCAGGTCGAATTGTGCCGGCGGATGAATTGAGTTTATCCGCAGGGCGATGCGAATTGGAAAACGGAGGGTATCCTTTTTCGTTTCCGGTGAGTCCACGAAGTCTATTTCAAACGGACCGCGATAAAAGGCGAAGGCATCATCATTGTACGACAAAATCAGGATCGTCAGCAAAGCGATCGCAACAAATTGCAGGGCATATCGGGCTAATGAATTCAAAATCGTTTAAATCTGTTTCAAGGCGCTTTTAATCTTTTCTTCCAATCCTAATCCCGGTTGCTGTTTATTGACTTTCTCAATAGCTTGCACGGCGGTTTGTCGGGCGATACCCAAACTAACCAGGGCATTTAACGCATCCTGATCGTTATTATTGTATGTGCTCTGCGCAATTTGTTGAATATTCCGGCCTTTGGTGATCTTTNNGTCTTTGAGTTCTAAAATCAGTCGTTTAGCTGATTTGGCCCCAATTCCCTTGATGCGTTCCAGACTTTTNTCATCATCCCGGGCAATCGCGTGAATGATTTCTTCCGGTTTCATACTGCTCAGCATCATGCGGGCTGTGGAGGCCCCGATACCGCTCACCGAAATCAGCTGCATAAAAAGTTGACGCTCTTCTTCGTCCTGAAATCCAAACAGCGAAAAGCCATCATCCTTTACCTGTAAATACGTCAGCAACCTACCCTTGTTCAGGTCTTGTATTTTCGAATAGGTATGCAAACTAATGTTGACTTCGTAGCCGACCCCATGCACTTCCATCCAAACAACAGCCGGGTTTTTGGCTACGAATAAGCCATCAAGAAAAACAATCATAGATTAGGTTGACAAATATACTGGAAATTATAGTCATTTGACCAAGGGATTGCCAGGATTTCCCGACTAAAATTTCTCAAAAAAATCATCAAGAATCTTATTTAAAACAGGCTGTTCTGCAACAGCTTCCGGCAATTGCTCTAAAGTACCTACCGCCTGCCGGAATTCCGAGCGCAGATTCTTCTGCATCACCACAACCGCCAGTTGGTTTTCCGCAAAATGACGGGCCAGATATTCCTGTTCAGTTTGACCCGGTGTCGGTATCAAGACGGCTTTNTTCCCNAGAGAACATAAATCCATCAGGCTACTGTAACCCGATCGACAAATAACGGTTTCTGCCTGGATGAGGAATTCCTGCATGGTGCTAGCCGAACAATGATTCAAAATGGTCCAATTNGCTTTTTCAATCGGAGAGGAAGCTCCCGGTACACCGCGTATCAGGACAACGGAATGATCGCGGTATCCAGATTCNAAAATAATTTCTTCCAGTAAACTGCGTTGAGGCTCGGGGCCTGACAGTATAAACAAATACTTTATATAAGATGATTTAAAATGCTGATTTTCAATTCTTGATAACAAACCTAAATACCGAACAGAAGATAAATTATTTTCGCTCAATCTCCCGCTCAATCGGTGATCGGTATAATCCGGTATCCATACCTCCCGAAAATGCCTGAGTAAGCGATGCGTCATTCTGGAGACCTGTTTTCGAGCCACNCTACTTTGTGGTATATGTATCCGAGTCTGATGCGTAAGAATAACAGATGGTATTTTTTTACANTATAAGCCATAACGGTTATCGGAAACAATCAGGTCAAATTGATGCTGTGTTTGCATCTTTTGCAACCATTCGTGTTCGTGGCGAATACTGTTCACAATGGTCGGAATCTGCAAAAGCATCTGCCAGGGCAAATACCGGGCAGTTTTGCTATAGCGAACCTGATAACCTTTTAGGAATAAGCAGGGTAAGTCAGGAAACTCCTCTCCAAGTACCTTTTTTGCACTTCGTTTCCGGCCAGCNGTAACCCGATGCCCGTTTTTAAGCAGGTATCGGATGATGGGTATACACCGGGTGGTATGCCCCAAGCCCCAATCCAACGGCGCAACCAGAATATGAAGTGCTTGGCGTTCGATGTCGGCAAATTACATATCTTTACCCATCCTAAAAACAATGAAAGGAAAAATTCTCCTGCTATGCGCCGCGCTGTTTGTATCTACTCTCCTCCTGGACTCCTGTGCCAGCCGAAAAGGATGCGGATGCGGAAACAATCTGAACTATTACAAACCCCGAAAGTTTAAAAAATAATGTCTTTGCACCACGGAGATATCATGGTCACCCTTACCGGCAGAGTGAAAAATCAAAAGGTTCTTCATTTTTATTTTGATTGGTTTGAGCAACAACAACGAGTTTGTTCGCAAGCCTCCTGCTCTGAAATTCTGGATACGGCCCGGGGGCGCATCATCAAACAACCTTCGCGGGTGCGCACCGCACTTCGTCATGCCAGATCGGTGCCATTTCTTTTTGTTCATGCCTTGAATTAATCCGACATCTGGTTCTTTTGAAGATTGTATCTTCGCCTCCCTTTCATGAAGTTTTCGTCCTCCTTACTGGAAAAAGCAGTGCTGGAATTTTCCAGATTGCCCGGCATTGGCAAAAAAACTGCGCTCCGACTGGTATTGCATTTACTGAAACAGGACACCGCTCAGGTCATCGGATTTTCGGAAGCCCTGGCTCGTATGAAACAGGAAATTCGGTTTNGCAGGCAATGCCATAATGTTTCGGATGCCGAAATTTGTCAAATCTGTCAGGATACCTTGCGTCGGAAATCTATCGTCTGTGTGGTTGAAACCATACGGGATGTAATGGCCATTGAAGCCACACAACAATACAGTGGTTTATATCATGTATTGGGTGGACTCATTTCTCCTTTGGATGGTGTGGGACCGNACGATTTGCAGATTGCCTCTTTAGTTCATCGTATTGAAAAGGAAGGCATTGAAGAAGTGATTATGGCGATTAGTCCAACCATGGAAGGTGATACAACTACCTATTTTATCTCANAAAAGCTGGATGGTTTACCGGTTCGCATCACCGCACTCANNCGCGGTGTGGCCTTTGGCGGAGAACTTGAATATGCCGATGAATTAACCCTGGCCCGCTCCTTACAGAACAGATTGCCCATTGAAAATCTGATGCGTAAATAGGTCGGCTGTTTAAGGTTTGCGCCCTACATTTGTGAGNCCATGAAAGTGACTGAACATATTCGCAAGGCAGAAGGCAAGCCCTTGTTTTCGTTTGAAATTCTACCTCCGGTGAAAGGAAAAAGTATGGACTCTATTTTTAAGGTCCTGGATCCTNTGATGGAATTTAATCCGGCATTTATCAACGTCACCTATCACCGTTCGGAGCAAGTTTATCGTAAACGAACCGATGGCTCATTTGACCTGATTGATATGCGCAAACGTCCCGGAACAGTAGGCATTTGTGCGGCGTTAATGAATCATTACAAGGTAGATGCTGTTCCTCATTTGATTTGTGGCGGTTTCTCGAAAGATGAAACCGAAAATGCACTGATCGATCTGAACTTTCTGGGCATTGATAATGTGTTGGCCTTACGGGGCGATCCTCCGAAAAATGAAAAATATTATCAGCCCCATCCGCATGGTCACCATTATGCGATTGATCTGGTTAAACAAATTGAAAAACTCAATAAGGGCATCTACCTCGAAGAAGACATCACCGACGGTGGCAAAACGGATTTTTGTGTAGGCGTAGCGGGGTATCCTGAAAAACATTATGAAAGCCCGAACCCCGATNCGGATCTCATGTACCTGAAAAATAAAATGGAAGCCGGAGCGGATTATATCACTACCCAGATGTTTNTTGACAATTCAAAATACCACCGCTTTGTAGAATCGTGTCGGGCTATGGGCATCAAAGCCCCCGTCATACCGGGATTAAAACCCATTACCAGTAAAAAACAACTGAGTGCCATCCCTTCTATTNTTCATGTTGATATCCCCAGTGATCTGGCTGTGGCTCTGATGCAATGTAAGAATGAACAGGATGCCGAAAAAGTAGGTACTGAATGGTTGATTCATCAGGCCAAGGATTTAATTCAATCCGGAGCTCCGGTCATCCATTTTTATACCCTCGGCAAACCTCAGGTTATTTATCAGGTGATGAAAGCGATAGTTTAAAAGATGATCCTTCGATTTAATACGCTCCGCTCTGTCGGCGTTCCACATACCACGCCAACCCCATCGAACCTACAGCTAAGCCGATCAGGATACTCACCGGTAACAAAATATCGCCTAAGGTTCCATGGCGTAACAATAAGGTATTCACGCCTTCCAGACTCCAACGCAAGGGTGACACGACCGAAAACGCTTTTAACGAAGCCGGCAGTACTTCCAGAGGTACCCAAATTCCTCCCAGGGCAGATAAAATTACAACCAACACCGCCGAAACAGACAAGGCCTGACTAGTTGTTTTGAAGACCGTTCCAACCAAAATACCAAATGCAGTTGAGCAGGATGCAATAGCTAAAACCATAATGGGTAAATACACTGCTGAAGGACCTAGTTCCAACGAATTCAGTCCGAGTAAGGGCATCATATACACGCCAACCACCAGCATCAACGCAAATTGCAGGATACCCATCACAATATANAAGACCATCTTACCGATCAGTAAATGAAAAAATGGACCGGGAATGCTTTTCAACCGATTCCAACTACCTCCTTTACGCTCTGAAATCATATTCTCACAAATCACAATCACCATAAAAAACATTCCAAAAATGGCCCAGGCAGGCACGTTGTGTTGAACAGAGTTACTTTTTCTANNAGCCACTACTTTTTGATGGATAAGCTGTTCACGAACTCCTATAGACTGAAGTTGTTTTTCAATATCCAATGACCGGGTCGTATCCGAATGACCACTCAATGCCCGCAGTCGTTCCATAATGACATCAAACTGAATGCGGGTGGTAAAATGTTGTATGGCATTTAATATCGCCAAACGAAAAGCTGGTTTGGCAACCGGGTCAAATAGTACTTTTATGGATACACTATCGCGGGCATTGCGGTGGGGCAGACTACCCAACATACCCATTTGTTTTCCCATTTCATTGGCGATGAGGTTAGCACTGTTATAAATTTCACTACTCACCCCTTGAGGAATAAGGATCGCCAGTTGAAATTCACCGGCCTGAATTCGGTGTATCAAATCCCCTGAATCTAAGTTCGGAATCCTGACTGAATCAACCAATACAAATTGACCACTTTCACGCAACCCTTGTTCCAGTGCAGCAGCCACTTTGCCTCCATCCTGATTTAAAAATAGTGCTTCAAATTTNGTGGTTTTATAATCTTTAAATGGCGCATCCTGTACCAAAGCCATAATGGTAATCAGCAGCACCGGCATTAAAAACAACAGAGCCAATCCCNNCCGATCCCGCCGCATCAGGTGCCATTCTTTGATATAGGTTGCCAGGATTCTCTGCATATCAATCACGTACCCGGAAACCGGTTAGTTTTAAAAATAAATTCTCCAGATCGGTGGCTCCATGTTGGCGAATTAACGTCTCCGGTTCGCCTTGTATCAGCAGTTGGCCCTTGTCAATAATAATCACTTCATGACATAAGGCCTGGGCTTCATCTAACAAATGGGAAGTATATAAGATGCTGTTGCCTTCTTCATTATATTCTTTCAGAAAGCCTAAAATCATACTCCGACTTTGTACATCCACTCCAGCGGTGGGTTCATCGAGAATCAGGAGTTGGGGACGATTCAATAAGGAAGCGATAATATTTGCCCGGCGTTTCATGCCCCCNGAATAATGACGGATCTGTTTATCGGCATGTGCGGAAAGTCCGAAACGCTCCAGAAGTTCCCGGATATATGGCCTGCTTTCCTGGCGTTTCATGCCATACAATTTGGCATAGTATGCTAAGTTTTCGAGACAAGACAAATTCGCATACAAGGCAATTTGTTGTGGAACGATGCCCAGCGAATTTTTTATTTCATCCAGATTTTTCGGATACTTTTTCCCATCNACATGCACCTCTCCGTCAAATGAGCGAATCAAACCAGAAATAATTGAAATAGTTGTTGTTTTTCCGGCACCGTTCGGGCCTAACAAACCGGCAATACGGCCTTTTTCGAACATAAAACTCAGGTGGTCGACCGAAGGAAATTCGGCGCCTGAATATTGTTTGTATAAATCCTCAACACGAATCATAATTTCAGATCAGCACAAGATTCCAGCAAATGATAGTCGGTTAAGTCGTATTGTACAGGCACTACTGAGGCATACTGATGTTGCAATGCCCAAACATCGGTATCTTTTCCTTTATCCATATTGGCAAATTCACCTGTTAACCAGTAGTATTTNTTGCCATGCGGATCGAGTCGATCTACAAAGTTCTCGTTCCATTTGGCTTTGGCTTGTCTGCAAAGTTTAAGTCCTTTATACTGTCTGGCAGAAATTTTTGGGATATTCACATTATACAATGCTTTGCGGGGAAGTTTACCATGTATCAAAGCAGAAATCATTTCATGGGCCACCTGCTGTGCCAGTCCGAAATCGGCATCAAAAGCATAATCTAAATACGAGAATCCAACGGCAGGAATACCTTCAATGGCTGCTTCCATTGCCGCACTCATGGTACCCGAATAAATCACATTGATGGAGTGATTTGCTCCGTGGTTAATGCCACTAAAACAGAAATCGGGTTTTTGATGCAGCACTTTATCAACAGCTAACTTTACACAATCTACCGGGGTACCGCTGCATTGGTACGCTTCGGTTTCACCAAACAGATGTACCGGGTTGAGGCGAAGGGGTTTGCCAATGGTAATGGCATGCCCCATACCGGATTGCGGGGCATCGGGTGCTACTACCACTACGCGTCCGAACTGATGAGCCACTTCAACCAAAGCCGCAATGCCGGGTGCTGTAACACCATCGTCGTTGGTAATCAGTATAACTGGTTTAGCCTCCTTTCCCTGTTTCTTCTTTTCGCCATACTGCAGGATTTAATTGCGTTTTGAATGCGTTAAAGAAACCACATTGTTTTTACCTTGCTTTTTACTCCGATGGTAGGCATCCACTGCAACAATGGCCACCATGTTGACGATCTGGCGCACACTACTTCCCAGTTGCAGGACATGCACCGATTTTNNTAGTCCGAGTAAAATAGGCCCTATGGCTTCGGTGTTTCCTAATTCCATCATCAGGTGGTACGCAATATTACCGGCCGACAAATTCGGGAAGATGAGAATATTGGGGTTGTTTTGAATCAGATCAGAAAAGGGGTAATTTTCTTTGAGCAGTTCGCTGTTAAATGCCACACTCCCNTGCACTTCCCCGTCTACACATAATGTTGGATATTTTTTATGCAGTTTATCTATAGCTTCTTTCATTTTNTTAGCTTCACTCAGGTTACTGGAACCAAAGTTAGAATAAGAGAGCAAAGCCACACGGGGTGTAATATTCAATGATTTTAAATGATCTGCAGCCAACAAGGTAATGTCCACCAAATCATCCGAATCCGGAAATTCATTGATGGTGGTATCGGCAAAACAGATGGGTCCTTTNTTGGTAAGCATCACATACATGCCGGCCAGTTTATTCACCTTATCATCTACACCAATAATTTCAAGAACCGGTCGTAATGTATCCGGATACTTGCGGGTTAATCCGGTAATCACGGCATCTGCTTCACCACATTCGGCCATCATGCAACCAAAATAGTTACGTTCCCGCATAATCTTTTTCGCTTCATACAAATTATAGCCTTTGCGTTTCCTTTTNTCAAANAGAATTTCGCCATAGGCATTGCGTTTAGCTTCCAGTTCGTCTGATTTCGGGTCAATAATCGGGATGCCGCTCAAATCCAGATTATGTTCTTTGATGATGCTTTTTATTTTTCGTTGATTGCCCAATAAAATCGGTTCAGCGATGCCTTCATCTTTCACAATTTGTGCAGCCTTGAGGGTTTTAAAGTTCTCGGCATCGGCAAAAACTACGCGCTGTTTATGTTGTTTGGCTTTGTTGATGATGACTTTCAAAATATTATCATCACCTCCTTTGCGGTTAGTTAATTCCTCTTCGTAGGCTTTCCAATCCGCAATGTTTTGCCGGGCCACTTTGCTTTTCACCGCGGCTTTGGCAACAGCCAACGAAACGGTAGACAGCAAGCGCNNATCCATGGGTTTGGGAATAATATACGTTGGACCATAACTCAGATTTTTNTCCTGGTAAGCCATGTTCACGATGTCCGGAACATTTTGTTTGGCCAGCTCGGCCAGGGCTTTTACCGCAGCCAGTTTCATTTCTTCGTTGATGGTTCTTGCCCGAACATCCAGCGCACCACGGAAAATGTAAGGGAAGCCCAATACATTGTTCACCTGATTGGGGTAATCACTTCGGCCGGTTGCCATAATCACATCCGGTCGGGTTTTAACGGCAGTTTCATAATCGATCTCCGGATCGGGATTGGCGAGANNTACTATCGGGTTTTTAGCCATCCCTTTTAACATGCGGGCGTTGACAATACCACCTCGCGACAAGCCGATAAATACGTCTGCTCCTTTCATGGCCTCTTCGAGCGATTTAACTTTACGGGCCGTTGCAAATTTTTCTTTCCTNTCATCCGCATCTTTGCGGTCTTTGGTAATGGCTCCNTTGCTATCAAACATCACAAAGTTTTCGTACCGGGCTCCGAGTCGGATATACAACTTACAGCAGGCCATAGCTGAAGCCCCTGCACCACTTACTACGATTTTTGCGGTACGGATATCTTTGTGTTGTAATTCGAGGGCATTAAGTAAAGCTGCTGAAGAAATAATTGCCGTACCATGCCGATCATCGTGCATGATAGGAATATTGAGTTCCTTTTTGAGGCGCTCTTCAATTTCAAAACATTCCGGGGCTTTGATATCTTCCAGGTTAATTCCTCCAAATGTGGGTTCCAGCGCTTTTACAGTGCGGATAAATTCTTCGGTGTCCTTGGTATTCAGTTCAATATCAAACACATCAATATCCGCGTAAATTTTAAACAGGAGTCCCTTGCCTTCCATTACAGGTTTAGAGGCTAATGGTCCGATATCTCCCAGCCCGAGTACAGCCGTTCCGTTAGAGATTACAGCTACGAGATTTCCCTTGGCAGTATACTTATAAACATTTTCCGGATTTTTNTCGATCTCCCGGCAAGGTTCAGCCACACCTGGTGAGTATGCTAAAGCCGANTCCCGTTGAGTTTTCGTTTCTTTAGTAGGTACAATTTCTATTTTTCCCGGACGTCCTTTGGCATGATATTCCAGGGCATCCGACTTTCTGATTTTCTTGTTCATATTCTGGCAGTCACTTTCAGGACGTGAAAGTACAATTTTATAACGATTTGAATTTTAGGCCAGCGTTTTTACCAGAATACCTTTAGTACGATTGAATCTTTTCAGAAAGAATCAGCCCCTATGGAGTTAATTTCTTCGTCCAAATCTGTTCCCCGATCGGCATTCCAGGATGCCATCATCAATCCGGAAAACAGGGCTGCGGATAGAAAACTCGGCACCAGTCCGGGTAGATGCTGCATCCACAGATAATCCTGAAGGATGACGACGATCAACCGATCCATTTAGCATAATCCAGTACCTCTTTCGTTCTTTTTCGAATAAATCGCCAGGTATAGAGGATGAGTAAAAAGAGGTAAGCTGACAATAACAAGGGACCGGCAGAATACCAATGTTGCACTTTGAACATAAATCCCAATTGGTAAAGAATGATTCCCAGATAACTCAACTTGTAGTACAAGGTATTCCTAAAACCACTTGCCCGAAGGATAGCACGTATTCCTATGCTTTGAAAATATAAAAACAACAGATGCAAAAACAGATGGAATCCCAAAAACGAGACGAAAAAATTCAGGAAACAAACCCAGGTCAGCGTCAAAGAGAGGGCCAATTGGAGTTTGAACCCGGAGAGAGATTTCAACGGCATGGGAAGTAAATGTAGATATTTTATCGCATTAACAGGAGGCTGCTTCATGTTTGGACTGGGATCGGTGATTTCAACCGTTTTGCAATCGTAGAAAAGTTTAAAAACATTCCTTTTCAAAAACAAATGCAATCTGGCCTGTCGCTGATGTAAAAAATATTCTTGAATAAGCACCTGTAGTCACACATTCATTTTGTTTATTTTGCTATTTCTGTATGATATACCAAGAGGAAGAAAGCATGGAGAGCACCTTCCGTCACTGAATGGGGTTTGGTAGTTGACAATAAAAAGGTAACTTCGGACATCATTATTGAAATAACATGAAAACACTTCAGATACAAATCAGCGATCAGGATTATTCGAAATACAACTTTCAGGAAAAAGGTGAACTGACATTTGCCGAATTGGAAGAATTAATTTCTCTGGAATATACCAAGAAAGCTCTCCTGAAATGCAATGAAATAGCAAATCAAACTGGATTGTCAAAATGACCATGGACGAAATTGAGGCCGAAATAAAAGCTGTTAGGAATGCGAAAGGTAATTCTTGATACCAATGTCATTGTATCAGCCTTGATTTCTAATTCCTACCCAACCAAAATATTACACGAAATAGTTTTTGAACGAAAAGTTGAAACCTGTATTTCGAAAGAAATTCTCGAAGAATATATTCATGTTTTGAACCGTCCAAAATTCGAATGATTTCCTAATTTTAAAAATAATGCTGAAGTCGTTATTAATAAATTCATTGAAATTTCTACGACATTCAAGCCAACCGAAAAACTATTTATAATTTCGGATTTGTCGGATAATTTGTTTTTAGAGCTGGCAAAGATCAGTGAGGCAGATTTTTTAATTACGGGTAATTCAACAGATTTTACCTTTAATAAATTTGAAAATACTCAAATTGTCAATCCATAGGTTTTTTATGAGCAGTTCGTTTAATTTACATTTTCGTAATATGGTGAACACAACAATAAGCGATCATTCCAGTTTGAACAGACCTGCTTTTTCTAACTTTGTTCCTGCTATTTTACTTTTAGTTTTTTTCATTTCTATCCAATTCAGGGTAGGTGAATCAGGAGGTCCGTTTGTCCTGGTTGCTTTAAAAAAACCATGACCTAACAATGGATACAGCCAACCGAAGTTTATGCCATCTCTTAAAATTTATACGTATGAATCGATATTTCAATTCGAAAAGGAATTGTATTTTGAGATTCAACTTTATCCTTTTCGAGCCGGAAATTGAATGTTCCGTCAATCCTTAATTCCCTATCTTTACCCCGATTAATTACTCATGAAAAAACTTGCAATTGTATTCGGGTTAATAGCAACCCTTCCGACTATGGCTCAAGAACCTATCCGTTTGCATCCTTACCCATTTGCTAAAAAGGATGAAATTAAAGACAACTATTTTGGTCAGGAAATTGCCGACCCCTATCGGTGGCTCGAAGATGATAATTCGGCTGAAACCGCCCGTTGGGTGAAGGAACAAAATGGCATGACCAACGACTTCCTCTCACACATTCCGTTTCGTGATAAAATCAATACAGAATTAAAGCGACTATGGAACTATACCCGGTATTCAAGTCCGATGAAGGAAGGAGATTATTATCTGTTTTACAAAAACGATGGGCTGCAAAACCAATCTGTGTTGTACATACAGAAAGGACTCCAAGGTACGCCCCGAGTTTTTATCGATCCGAATACCTTGAGTCAGGATGGCACATCAGCCNTTAGGAGTGTGTCTTTGTCGAAGAATCAANAACTTTGTGCTTTCAGTGTATCCGGTGCAGGAAGTGACTGGCAGGACATTCTGGTCATGCGGGTAGATGACGGGAAATATCTGACAGACACCATTCGGTACAGCAAATTTTCCGGTATCTCATGGAAAGGCGATGAAGGTTTCTATTACAGCGGCTACGATCGGCCGGCCAATGAGAAGGAAAAGTATTCGGCCAAAACCGAATACCAGAAAATATTTTATCATCAGATTGGAACGCCCCAAACCAGCGACCGCCTGATTTATGAAGACCGTGAACACCCCTTACGCTATAAAGGATGCGGTTTGAGTGAAGATCAACGTTATTTGATGCTGAGTATTTCCGAAGGTACCGATGGTAGTGAATTACAATTTATGGATCTTCAGGATAAATCACAAAACGCCTTTAAGATGCTGAGTGCCGGATTTACCTTGAATCAGGAATTTGTGTCGATGCACAATAACAAATTTGTGATTTATACGAATTGGGATGCCCCCAATTATCGGATCATTTTGGTAGACCCGGCTCAGGCTGATCAAANNAACTGGAAGGTCTTGATTCCCGAGCGCAAAGATGCGAAACTGGATGCCGTGAGCCGGGTGGGAAATCAATTGTTTTGTTCTTATCTCGTGAATGCCTGTTCACAAATTGATGTATACGACTTGAGTGNNGTAAAAATACGTACTATAGAACTCCCCGGATTAGGAACCGCTTCCGGTTGGTCTGGTAGCGAANAAGATGATCATACATTTTATACCTACACCTCTTACAACGCACCTCCCGTAATTTACCAGTACGATCTGGCCAGCGGGAAAAGCACCCTCTTTAAAAGTACTANNCTAGCCATGAATCTGGCTTCAACCGTGGTAGAACAACTTTGGTTTAAAAGTAAAGATGGTACCCGGGTGCCCATGTTTGTATACCATCGTGCCGATATCGACCTGNAAAAAGGACCGCATCCGGTATTCCTGTATGGTTATGGTGGGTTTAATATTTCACTTACACCCAGTTTCAGTATCCCCATCAGTTATTTTGTTCAGAAAGGTGGAGTGTATGTATCGGTTAGTTTGCGGGGTGGCGGTGAATTCGGTGAAGACTGGCATAAGGCGGGCATGTTACAAAATAAACAAAACGTGTTCGACGATTTTATTGGCGCTGCAGAATATCTCATCAGCAAAGGCATAACCACGAAGGATAAACTGGCCATACATGGGCGTAGCAATGGCGGACTTTTAGTAGGGGCCTGCATGACCCAGCGTCCGGATTTATTTAAAGTGGCACTTCCCGGTGTTGGAGTATTGGATATGCTTCGTTACCACAAATTTACTGTGGGTTGGGGCTGGGCTGTTGAATATGGCAGCAGTGATAAACAGGAAGAATATAATTACCTCATTAAGTACTCTCCCNTGCATAATGTGCGGCAAGGTGTGAATTACCCGGCTACCTTAATTACAACCGCCGACCACGATGACCGGGTAGTACCGGCCCACTCCTTTAAGTTTGCGGCCACCTTGCAGGAANAAAATCCGGGGCGGAATCCGATGTTGATTCGTATCGAAACCCAGGCCGGGCATGGAGCTGGCAAATCAACCGGCAAACAAATCAACGAATGGGCTGATGTCATGAGTTTTGTCTTTCATTTCTTAGGCATCGATGGATTTCGTTAAACCTAAATTATGAAAACAATTTTCGCTTTTTTACTCGGTCTCTTAGCGCTTTCTTCCCTGGAAATTGCTGCGCAGGACATTCAATCGGTGCGCAGAGATCTGGCCATTTTATGCAGTGATTCCTTGGCTGGACGGGGCTATGTAGATGATGGAGTGAACAAAGCCGCAGCCTATTTGCAATATCGCCTGAAGAACCTAAATCTAAAGCCAATTGGTAAAGATTATTTTCAATCGTATGGTTTTCCGGTTAACACCCACCCCTATCCTATTCGGTGTACCCTTGACCAGCAGGCCTTACGGGTGGGATATGATNTTTTAGTGGATGCCGGATCTCCTGGTGTTCGCGGAACGTATCGTTTATTGCATTTTAATCCGACCCACTCCTTAGNNACCGTATTCTGCTGTTTAAAAAATTAGCAGGTGGCTTACAGTCTGATCAAGCCCTCGTATTGCATCGTCCGGGAAAATGGGCTCAGCTCGTGCGCGATACTTTGTCTAAAATGCAGGTTAAACTCCCCTTACTCATTCGTACCGAAGAAAAAATTAACCCATACCATGGCCACCGAGTTAGATGAGTTGCCTCAGTTAATTATTTTCGACAGCCTGATTCAGAACAAGGAAAAAATAGCTATTGAGGCGCCCAATGAATTTGTTAAACGGTTTACTTGCCACAATATCGGGGGCTTCATCAAGGGCAAGGTAAAGGATTCATTTCTGGTTNTTACGGCCCATTATGATCATTTGGGCAAGCAGGGGGATGCCCTGTTTCCGGGAGCCAGTGACAATGCCAGTGGGGTGAGTATGTTATTGTATCTGGCCGAATGGTTTACCAAACATAAGCCGCGTTACAATGTAGTGTTTATATTTNTTAGTGGTGAAGAGGCCGGCTTGATTGGTAGTTCAATTTATGTCGATCGCNCGGAGTTACCTCTGGAAAAATTGCGCNAATTAGTTAACATTGATATCATGGGCAATGCTGAACAAGGTATCACCATGGTAAATGGCGAATCGCAACGGGCCTGTTACGATGCTATGGTACAAATCAATAACAATCTGAAATTAATACCAGATGTCGGTATTCGATCTCAGGCCGCCAATAGCGATCATTACCCCTTTAGTGAATCGGGTGTGCCTGCCGTATTTATTTATTCGAAAGGTGGGCAAGGTTATTACCACGACGTGTTGGATACCCATCAGAATGTCATGCTGACAAACTTTGAAGCGGTTGCAAAATTGTTGACTACCTGGGCTGAAGAGCGAATGCGTAAAAGTAAATCGCTCTCCAAATCTCCGGGCCTTGGCAAAGGATGTTGAAATTTAAAATCAAAATCATTTTGATTCTTACCATAATTTGATTGCATTGAACTAAATTAGCCCCGCAAAACAGGACACTATGGCATACAACTTATTGAAAGGAAAACGTGGAATTATTTTTGGAGCCTTGGATGAGAAATCCATGGCCTGGCAAATTGCATTAAAATGCCATGAAGAGGGTGCTCAATTTACACTCAGCAACGCTCCGATTGCTCTTCGGATGGGAAAAATAAACGAGTTAGCGGCGCAGTGCAACCAGGCTACTGTAATCGGAGCTGATGCCACTTCCTCTGCCGATTTAGAAAATGTGTTTACTCAAAGCATGGAAGTTTTGGGAGGAAATATTGATTTTGTTTTACACAGTATTGGAATGAGCCCGAATGTGCGTAAANAAATTCCCTATTACGATACCAACTATGACAATTTTCAGAAAACGCTGGATATATCCGCCCTGTCCTTTCATAAAGTGATGCAGGCCGCCATGAAATTGGATGCGTTGAATGAATGGGCTTCGGTAGTTGGTTTATCCTATATAGCCGCTCAGCGAACTTTCCCGGGTTACAATGATATGGCGGATGCGAAAGCCTTGCTGGAAAGCATCGCCCGCAGCTTTGGGTTCCAATATGGATTTAAGAAANAAGTGCGGGTGAATACGGTATCACAGTCGCCCACGATCGCAACGGCCGGTTCTGGCGTCGAAGGTTTTGATGCCTTTTACCATTTTGCCGAACAATTATCTCCGCTGGGAAATGCCAGTGCCGAAGAGTGTGCCAATTACGTAATTACCTTATTCAGCGACCTGACTCGAAAAGTAACCATGCAGAACTTATTCCACGACGGAGGATTTTCATTCACCGGTGTGAGCAGTCAGCTGGTAGAGCGTTTAATGGCCACCATAAAAGAATAAACCGAAATCTGGTTCAGTAGCACACAACTTGTATCGGCTTTCCTATCTGGAAATCAGGCATGGGGTTGATGTGCTTCGTGATACACTGAACTGAGTTTTCCCAGCACGCGTTGTCCGGATTTTAGCAAAGTCGCCAAATTCAAATCATTAATATCCTGTTGTTTTACCCGCCGGTGAATCGGATACAGGGTACCTCCTTTNTCACCGGGCCTTATCAAAGGGTCGTATTGAAATTGTGCGTCCACCAGGGTACCTCTGGGGTACATGATTCCNGGAACGCCTTGTCCGCGAATATCCGANTCGTGTGGATGCGGCAACCCCAACGTATGACCATATTCATGTGCAGCCGTAGTACTTCCGGCGTAAAGATTTTCCAGTTTAAAATAACCGGTATTGCAACCCAATCCGTCCACAAACGAGATATTGCCATGCGCATATTCCTCAATGCGGAAATAGTTATTGCGGGGATTGGTATTGGTTAGCACATCTTCTTTACTGAGGTTTGGAAAAAGAAAAACCTTTACATCAAACTGCACCAGCCACGGATACCGTTCCAGCCAAACTAAAGCCCGGGGTGCATTCCACAGAGAATTGATTTCCTCCTCCATATCGCGGCGCACGGTTTCATGAATAGCCTGACCGTATAAANNAACAAAAGAATGAATGAGGATATGGCGGTTAGCCGCATTCAACTCGAGGGTTCCCATAATTGCGCGAAGGTAACAGAAAATTCAACTCCCTATGAATAGAATGGCGATGGGGCTGTTTGCTTTGCCGCAGCACTGAGCTAATTTCGGGCTACTTCGAGCTTCGGCCCGCCCGCCGGCGAAAGAAGGCGTTGGCGGGGCTGCCCCTGCGTATCCCGCAGCCCTTGATCGATAACACCAGGCTCAGCAGTAAAGCATAACCAACAAGGAGTTCAGCTGAATTTCAATAAAGGAACCATGCGTTCAGAATGGATCGCATAAAGGACAGAACCAGGTACCCCACAGGCGGACAGTCCGACAGGCGGGCCGCCGAGGAGTACAGGTGATGGCCTGACCCGGCCTCCGAAACCACTTCACGTTCAGAGAATACTTCGGCGGGCCGGGATATGCCCTCATTTATTTTTTTATTTCAATACTAAACTTAAATTTAAAAATATTGGACTAAAACTTAAGCAGTTGGAATGGTGTTCTGTGACTGACAACGGCGAAGCATTGCGTATGAAAACACATCAACAACTTGAGAATTATGATATTCTCATTAAAAAGGCACGTTTTGTATTTGACGTGCATCGGGATCAGGAAGTTATTTTTATTTTTTGAGTACAACCCCGAATTGATAGCCATTGCCAAANAAATTACGGGTGTTAAATGGAGTGCCAGCCGTAAAGCCTGGTATGTGCTGGACAGGCAGCAGATTCGTGAACTGCTGCAACTACCTTTGCGCGAGGTAGTTGCCGATGTTCAGGGCGAGCTGAGTATGGTAAACCATCAGCAGTATGCGCGCTATGTGGAGCAACTTAAACTGATGGGTTACAGCCGAAATACCCTGCGAACGTACACTTCAGAATTCNAGAATTTTTTACGGGAGTTAAAGCATAGAGCCGTTGATGCCTTAAATTATGAGCAGTTGAGGCGATATTTTATTTATTTGGTGGACAAANAAGGTCTGAGTGAAAATCAGATACACAGCCGAATCAATGCCATCAAGTTTTATTATGAGCAGCTTTTAGGTTGGGATCGTTTTAGTATGGAAGTTCCCAGACCTAAANAACATTTGCAGTTACCCAAGGTTTTGAGTTTTGAGGAGGTANCAAAAATTTTATCAGCGGCAGGCAATGTGAAGCACCTGTTGATTTTATCCTTATGTTATGGTACGGGAATTCGGTTGAGTGAGATTGTGAACATACAACTTGCTGATATTGATTTAGAGCGGCATAAGGTGATGATACGCCGGGCCAAGNGGAAAAAAGATCGGTATGTTAATTTGCCTACCAGTTTGTTACTTTTATTGGGTCAGTATTTAAGCATTTATAAACCTCAGCGCTTTNTATTTGAGGGTCAGTATGGCGGGCGATATTCGGTACGGAGTGTACAAAACGTTTTCAGGGATGCGAGGGTGAAGTCTGGGGTAATAAAAAAGGTGGGGATACACAGTTTACGGCATAGTTATGCCACCCATTGTCATGAGCAGGGTACAGACTTACACATGATACAGCGCTTATTGGGGCACAACAATATANAAACCACATTGATTTATACCCATGTGAGTCAGCGTGAGTTGGATAAAGTGGTGAGTCCGTTGGATCGGATGTTAAACGGTCTGCGCCCCGAATTGCCCATTCGGAACACGTAGAAGCAAGAAATTCACCGATGGACATTGAAGTGCCTGATGGCTTTTAGCTAGCAATAGTACATCCCTACTCCGATTTCAGTAAGCATGTTGTACCGATCTGTCCGGAAACATCCATTGCGGAGACCCAATACCTACCAGCTGGAAGTTGCGACAGATCAAAAGCCTGTGTAGATTGAAGGTGTTGTGTTAAAGCACCTTCCCTTCCGCATTTTGAACAACTACGAAAAATTTATGTCCCTCAGTAATACGAATATAAAATTTACCACTTGTAGGATTTGGGTAAATATCAGGTTGCAGCGAATTTTCATGCGCTGCGTTGATAGAAGTAGCAGAAGAACTAATAAACTGAAAAACCATATTACCATAATTGGTTGACAGGACAACAAAGGAGTTTCCGTTGTCGGCAGTTGGCAGAGCTTTCATAGCTACTGAAATTGTTGCTTTTGCTCCGGGTGCGATGGAGAAACTGTTGGTCATTGAATTGGCAAAGGGATAAGCCGCATATGCGTCGTTAAAATACATACCAGTAAACCCAGTTACCAAACTCACAAACGATTTTGTCCAGGTGAACGTAATCGTATCTGAGGTATTGTTAGTGATGGTATCATCTAATAGATATTCCATATTATTCTTAGGAAAAGGGTTCATAACAACAGTATCCGTAAAACTCACCTGCGCGGTACAGAATTTAACACCAAGAACAGCAAAGACAAGGACGAGTTTAAGTTTGAGGTTTGGCATATATAAGCGGAGCTGAGTTCAATTCATAAGTGCAACGCTACCTTTCATCTTTAAAAATACTTCATCCGGGGTTAAGTATCCAAATTTTCTAACGGGTCTGCTATTGATTTCTTTTTCTACTCGTTTGATTTCAGAGGATGAAACTTTATCGAAGTCTGTTTTCTTTGGGAAGAACAGACGAATTACGCCGTTTCTATTTTCAATGGTGCCCTTGTCTTGTGACGTGTATGGACGGGTAAAATATGTTTTTATATTCAGCGCTTTTGCAATTTGTTCATGTTTGGAAAAAGCTTGATCATTATCAAAGGTCATGGTTTTTATCGGTGGCATTTTTTCATACGGGCAATTATAATTTTTGATACCTGCTCTGCATCTCTTCCTTTCAGCTTATCTATTGTTGTCTTAATTGTTGCTCTATCTGTGGTTATCAATAGTGCAGATTTGTGATTTGCCCCTACTATAATATCGGCCTCAATATCCCCAAATCGGCTTCTGTTTTCTACTATTTTGGGCCGGTTTTCAATCGATACACGGTTCGGTATAATACCTCTTGAATCTTTATAGTTCCCTCGCTTTCTGCGACGTTTTCCATGTTTCAGTTTAGTATAGAGCTTCTTGTAAGGTTTATTTATACGTTGATTTGTGTGCTTACAATGCCATATGAATTTGTAAATGGTTTCATGACAAACACCTGGTTTGTTTTCCTTGCTCCACTGGGCAGCTACCAATTCCGGAGAAAATCGTTTTTCCTCCATCCACTTCAGCATCTGCTTTTTAGAGGCTCCGTAAATCGAATTCGCTTCGTTTTGAATTTGTGCCGGTTGTCGGTCTTTGTCTGTGCCTTTTGAGCGCCATAGATTTTAGCACCTACCCCCGAGCAGGGATATTTCGCTTTAGCTCTCGATGTATTGTCGATTTATGAACACCAATAATCTGGGCAATTTCAGATTGTGATTTGCCGACTTTGATAAGTGCTTCGATCTTGTACCTTTGTGCCAAGGTGAGCTGATTATACTTCTTTGTCATGTGGTAATAACAAAGGTAGTTTTGGCTCTCCTGTGGAGCTTCGTTTCGCTTCGGCTACGCCTTCGCTTCTCTACGCTCCACAGGGGATAAAATCCGGTTGCACTTATTAGTAGAACTTACAGGATTAAAAGAATATTTTTAAAATAAATACAGGCTAATAAATAAGCCAAGGTACGCTAATTGCCGGAGTTCTTCTTGTTGAAATAAAACCAATGCTTCCTGTATTTGGTTTTAATTCCTTGTTTAGCTTACATCAACCAAGGACGAATATAAGGCAACAACCCAGCCCAAACACCATTCAAAAAAAGAAATACAAATGGCTGTGAAACTAAAAATTCTCGATCATTGGCCGGCATGAAGATATGTTACAGCGGGCTATTAAATTACTGAGGGAAAATGGATATACAGCGATAGGGCATACTCGTGATGAAGATGCCCTGATGGAATTTAAGCGAACTCCGTTTGATGGAGTAGTGATTGGGGTGGAGTAGAGTTTGCGAGTCGCCAGCTTTTTGAAATGGAGTTTCCCAAAATGAATTGAGGGTAAAGGTCCTTTCTGCGCATCCAAATACCCTATTGGATGAGTTAAGTACGGCCTTAAGAATTCGATGTAAGGTAACTGCATTTACTTCGAGAATTCAAATCTGTCTAATGACTGACGCCTTCATTTTGCGTTCTATTTTTTATAGTCTACTTACCTTTCAAAGGTTCTTTCCTACAACTTTTTGCGTTCTATTTTCTTATCACTTTGGTTTTCAACACCCTCCATCATCATCTTTTCAATTTATCCATCTTAACCAAACCCCTCATCCTTCGCACAAAATCATCTATTTTCGCGTTAGCAGTAATAGTATGACAGACCACCAAGCCACAGAACTTATAGAGAAAGAATTCAAGGAAAAGACGCTTGGGGTGACTGAGCAGTATCTTGAAATTCATAGTCCAATCTATACTGACAACAAGTTAAAAGTTGACCGCATTGACCGAGACAGAAAAGACGAGCTAATTATCGCTTACTTGCCTGTGCTTGACGAGAAATTTTATTTCGCAGTTTACATTGACACAAAGACAAACGAAGTAACAGGTGTTGGGACTGAAGCATATCAGCGAGTTTATTTCAGAGCGATATCAGAAACATTATCAGCGGACGAGTTAAAAGCAATGACACGTTTGGCACTAACTGAATTTTGGAATAAAGGCGAAATTAGANAAAGTGGGAATTCAAGTTATACATTCAGCATCTTTACAATTCTGCCCAATTCTGAGCCTGACGAGTTTGAAGACAAGCTANAAAAGCTACTTGACTTTTTGGAGCAAGACAAAGAAGGAATTAAACGACTTGTGGACAAGGCAAACGGCTATATTCAAGTTGCAATGGACATTCATAACGCAAACGGAATGATTGGTGGACACAACATTGACACGGACGATATAAGAAGAATGAATGACTTAAAACTATCGATAAACTTTGACCTTTATGTGGATGGAAACAGCTTTAAGGAATAGAACTACTACTGCTAACACGGGTTTTGCGTCAGGCGGGATGACGTGCAATCTTGGAGCTTTGTGCTTCTATTTAAGTTCAGTGCAAATTGACAGTTTTGTCCTCTGAAACCCGCCCGAACGCAAAGCCCGAAAACGTTAAACGTCATGCCCGGTCCCACCGTAACCGAGAAAAACAGAGTAGAAAAATGGCGTTTGTTTTGGGACTTTAAAACCGGCAGGCCATTAAACTACTGACCGAAATTTGACGCTCCTCTACCCGCGCCTATTCATGTTTCATAGATAATGATCCGAAATAATAGATCCACAATTGAATTCAGAGTTTGGTAGATTGAAGACCTGGGCGCTCATATTTTAATAACCGATAGTAGACTACCCTCAACAGATTCTACACGCAGCGCCTCATTGACTTTAAGAACAAAAAGACAATTCCGAAAACAAAGGATTTCCAACAAATTCCCGGATTGCGCTGCAAAGAAAATATGGAGATTGGCCTGCCTCGCTTTTTTACTATATTTGGATTGAATAGCATGAAACCAAACCTGAGAAGAACGCCATTTTTTAACCGGGCACGAACGTTTAACACGGGTTTGGCGCCATGCGGGCTTTGGCGGTGCGGCTGTTTCGGCTTGGCTTCGCAAATAAAAGCCTTCACAGCCTTAATTGAAATTCCTACTCCAACTCCCCGCACGATCGCCAAGCCCCGAACCGTTAGCGGGCATTGTGTCGGACATCAATGCAAGTAAAGAGTTAATAAAGAGTGAGAAATGAAAAGGATTTTGAAAACCTGTGAAATTGGACATCATTTTTATAAAAGTTCAGACTGTCCGACTTGTCCTATCTGTGAAGAAGAGCGTAAGCCGAAAGACAATNTTTTATCACTTTTAGTAGCACCAGCAAGGCGCGCTATGGAAAACAACGAAATAAAAACTCCAGAAGAACTTTCAAAATATACTGAAAAGGAAGTCCTAAGTTTTCACGGAATTGGAAAAAGTAGTATTCCTATTCTTCAAAATATTTTATCTAAGAACAATTTGAGTTTTAAAAGTGAGAACTTCTCTCCGGGTTATGGAACAAAAAGAAACACACATAAATCAAACTTACAAGGTGCAACGCCCTTCACTCCGACTTACTTTCATGGAACAAAGGCAGATTTGAAAGTTGGGGACTTTATCGAAGTTGGTTATATCTCCAACTACGATCAAAAGAAAAGTGCAAAATACATCTTCTTGACAGCAACTTTGGATGCTGCTGTTTGGGCGGCTGAACTTGCAGTTGGTGGCGGACGAGAAAGAATCTATTTGGTTGAAGCTACGGGTGAAATTGAAATGATCCTGACTTGACCAACAAGAAATTTCCTGGAAACCCAACACAATCTTTTCGTTCAACAAAACCTTTCAGAGTTGTAGGTGAAGTAACAGTTTGGCAAGGACACCCAACAGAACAAATAAAGATAATGAAAGAACATCTTGACAAACTTAAATCTCAAGGTATTAATTCACTAAATGAATAAACTCTGAGTAAAATCACATTGAAAAAGGGAACACAACGACCCGCTAACAGCGGTTTGGCGCAAGCAGGGCTTCGGGAATAAAATCATCTTTTTCACTATATTTGGCATAGAATTTAGCTTCGGCGTTGGTACTCAAATGCCCTGCCATCGCCAAGCCGCGAACCGTTAGCAGCGATTTTATGGGACAGTGCAACCCAAACAATTTTGCACTAAAACGGGGAAGCTGAAAACCGAAAAGAGTAAGCAATTAACTAAATAATGACAAAAAAATGGGATTTTTGACTTCCTAAACCGAAAAAGAATGAAATGAATGACATGCTTGCTCAGATGCATGCTAAGTTCTTCCCGAAAGGACAAAAGGACATGGATGCTGTTACAGATGCTTTGCTTTACATTCTAAACAACAAAATCAGTAGAAGTGAAGCAGCAAACATTGTTGTCAAATCTGTTGCGATTAGCAGAATTTCAAAAGAGTTTAGTAAAGAAAGACTAAAACAACATCTTGCAGGCTATTGCTTACAGCATTTTAATGACAAACAGATTGAAACGTTTCATGGTTACCTAGCTTNNTTAATTGTTGCTGACATGATGTTTAGAAAGACCCCGTCTGAACTTGTTCGTGAAGGTGATTCTGGGTAATACCAAAATAACCATGGGATTCTTCGACTTTTTCAAATCTAAAAGCCAGAGCCTCCAAAGGAAGACTGGACGACCATTTTTCCAAAGGAAATGGTTGACGGTTTATTGAACGAAATTANNAGTAATCCACAAGCATGTAGAGCTGACGAAATCCCACAGGGCTATGGTGAATTTGGTTTAGAGAAAACTAATCCAATCCCAACTTTTGGTATTCCAAACAACGAAGAATACTTACACAGTTTAAGAACTTTAATGGGAAGTTCTTCGTTTCGAAGAACAGGAAGTATCGAAGTTGAAAATATCAATAAACGGGTTGATGAATACGAGATATTCAACTATCAAGGAGAAACGATTGCATTCATTTATATTTCACCATACCACTGGACAACTTCTAAANAATCGCCAGTAGATNTTTATGCAAAAGGTGGTTCTAAAAGANCAGCAAGAATTTCCGCACCGCCTGTTGAAGTTTTTAATCAACATTCTGCTTATGCTGAATTCCAAGCGAAATTAGAAAAGGAGCAAGAAAGAAAGTATCAAGAACAGAAAAAGCGGACACAAAATTTTAAGCCTGACTGGGAAGATTTCAAATCAGTTTTAACAGCAAATAAAATCCATACTCTATTTCACTTTACAGACAGAGCAAATCTCAAATCGATTAAGAAGCATGGTGCATTGTATTCATGGCATTATTGTGTTACAAACAATATCGATATTCCTGTTCCAGGTGGCAATCAACNNTCAAGAGACCTTGACACAAGAAAAGGATTGCAGGATTATGTGANNGTAAGTTTTACAAGAAGTCATCCAATGATGTTTGTTCAGCCAATCAGAAATAGGAATAATGTGATTTTAGAAATTGATACCGAAATTATTTATTGGAACGGAACCCAATATGCAGATAAGAATGCAACAAGGAATGATGTAAATGTTGGCTCATCCCTTCATGACTTTATGCAATTGCGTTTTGATTTATTTAAACTTCCAAATCATTTTGGCTTATCAGATTTTGACCGACCTTTCTTTCAAGGAGAAGTTCTAATTCAANCTAAAATCCCAGCTAAATATATTAGAAATTTGAACGAGTTAATTTAATAGGATGATATTCATTGAGAGTAAGAAANAAGGTGCAAAAACTTTGGCTAAACTTTATCCGAAGGCTGAAATAATTGACGTAACCTCAAAAGGCATTGAACCTTATGTTAGGNTTAGTCCCTTTNATCCTCATGGAAACATTCCAGTTCCATTTTCACCTAACACATTTTCATACTCTGTAGAAGGAATTTGGCAAGGGTTAAAGGTTNTCGAGCAAGCCGACATTGACACTTCTAAATTTGCAGTTAAAAATATGAAAGGAATAAAACGAACAGCTAGAAAGTTCGGAAAACCCCTCGGACATAGGAAAGGAGTAAATGGAACAGAATTGCTTGACTACTTGNACACAGCGAGAAAACAAATTTATCTGCCAAGTTACGCTTGGCTGTTGCAAAACAAAACAACGAGTGAAGTTGACCAACTAACTCAAATTGCGTTACGACAAGATGTAGTTTTACTTGACTTTGAAACTAACTCAGAAATTGACAACACAAAGAAGCCATTATCCCATGCTGCACTAATTAAAAAGTTTATAGACAAAAATATCCCGAGCTGACAGAGAAAAGATTTACTCAACCCTTAGAACCAAAGCCGAAAAAGAAAAAATCTGACAATGAAAGCAAACAAACATCAAGGCGGTCAAAAAACAATAATTGATAAACCTGACGACCAATCACAAATGAAATTAAATTTCTAACAGCATGACTACTGAAAACCATCGTGGACAAAGAAAACCGCTGCTAACATGCGTTTGGCGTCATGCGGGGTGAAGTGCTTAAATTCAAGTGCAGTTTTTCAATTTAACTTTAGTGCTGGTTTGACAGTTTTGTGCTCCGAAATCCCGCACGAACGCCAAGCGCAAAAACGTTATGCACCATTATAAAACGACACATTAAAAATCAAAATCAATGAATAATTCAAATCCTTCAAAATCATTCAAGTCCTTGACAACAACAAAGGACAAGACGGCTGGACAGACTTAGCCGTAGTTGGAAAACCATTAACAGACCTTGGTGTAAATTACAAGGCACTTGGTTATATGAAACTTAGAGAATTGCTTGAAGAATACGCTGACAACATTGAGATTAAGCGTGACGACACAACTCATAAGGTTCCTGTATTGTATGCAAGGCAAAAGGTGCGACACAACCATCTACACAAGTCCAAAGACCTCAAACAACGATNNAAACAGACCAAGAACAACGCAAATTCCANNAATAACCTGATGCAGTGGGCTTGGATGGGTGATTTCCGACAAGTGGTTAGCAACTTAAAGAATATGGCATTGAAAGAACGATGGTATTACAAAGTTCAAAACCCAGCCTTCNCTNTTCCGATTTTATCAAAATATCTGACTTATACTTTCTTCAGACTATCCAAGGAGCAAGGAAAGATTAAGACAACTGACCAATATGCGGCATTTAATACAGGATTAGTAAATAATTTATACGAACCGATTTACGCACTATTTGAAAAGAACAAAGTGCAAGGCAGACAAGAGTGGTATTTTCACGAGTTTTGTATTTCAGGTGTCGGAAAAGCTGGAAAAATCTTAGCAAGTAATTTTAATCCTTTACCTCAAAGAGCACATTTCTTTAACAACCCTGCTGAGTTGATATATGATAGCAATGCGTCAGAACCGCAATTAAACTGGAACCACATAATTTTAGACAACGTCTCACGCTTGCCAATTGAATTTTTGGAAGAAAATAAACCAGTAGATTTTCTTTTCAGAGATACAACAGGTATGAATACAGTTGAAAAGGCAGAATATTTCAGTCAACTGGCAAGTGCAATTGAAAATGACAGCAAANAATTCCGAGCCATANAAAATAGGTTTGCAGACAGTCTTTCACTTGCATTGAAACGAGTGCAATGGAATTTTAAAACCGCTATTCCAATGTACTATCCTCAAACCAATAAGATGTCATTATTACTTCCACTTTCATTAATTGACGATGAAGTTATTGACCTTGCACTTGTGACAGAAAAGACACAATCAGGAGCTTATTTAGGACATACAATTCTACCTCTTGACTGGGCATACAGCAACGCAAGACTTGTAACAAGACCCGATAGTGACTGGTTAGTTTNNGCTGAGAAAATTGAAACAGTATCTACTACTGACATTGAAGAAAATGAAGAATAACGGTGCATAACAGGCGTTTGGCTCAATGGCGGGTGACGTGGTTAATTGAACATTTTACCTCGCATCAACTTTTGTGGTATATTGACAGTTTTGTGCTCCGAAATCCGCCACTGCGCCAAGCGCCAAAACGTTGGCAGTAACCGTAACAGACATAACGTGGACATAGAAACAGCTAGTTATATANAAAATTATTTTAGTAGACTAATGACTGACGATGAAAAGTTAGCAATGAAATACCATATGTATACTAATAAAACTAAATACAACCCCGAAATGAGAAAAATGATGGTTGAAAGGGGGTGGATTAGTGAACGACAAGACATAAAAGATTTTCTCAAAGACGGTTATGAAGAATTTGAACTTCGTGTAGCAAAACGAATAATGACAGAAACACCAGAAAAGGTATTCTTAAATACTTGCCTCAAATGCAACAAACTTACAAGGACACCTTATGCAAGACAATGCAGACATTGTGGGAATAGTTGGCACGATATAACAGTTGCACAATTTAAACTTGATAGTTCATTTCAATTAACGGGCAGACACTTTNTTTTGCTTGGACAAATTACGAAAGGAGAAATCAAAAAGGAGCAGTTTATGGACTTGACAATTTTAGGACTAAATAGAAAGCCANAAATAGAAGCAATTGAATTTGCACTTAAACGACAAGACGGCAGAGTATGGGAAGATGTTGCACTTGGAACAAACGATTTAACAGAAGACGATAAAGAATATTTAATAAGTATTGGTTCGTTTGGAAGACCATTTGACATAGTAAAAGAAAAGTAAAACGGCTACTGCCAACAGCGGTTTGGCGCAAGCAGGCTTCGGGAAGTAATTCAACATTTTCACTATATTTGGCATAGAAATTAGCCTCAACTTTGGTACTCAAATGCCCTGCCATCGCCAAGCCGCTAGACGTTACAGGCCATGCGTGGGCTAAGAATTACCGAGAGAATACAGACAAAAAATGGCGGTTATACGTAGACCTAAAACCGGCAGGCCTTGAGATTTTAACCGTGACTTTGGCGTTCCTCAACTCGCGCCCTATCGTATTTCATAGATAATGAGCTGGCTTATTGGAACATGAAAACCAAATACGGTTTCCTTAGACTTAAGACCAGGGCGCTTAGTTTAGTTTACGGTCAATTTGCTACTCATCTCGAAAACTAAACGCAGCGCTTCGTAGATTCTAAGAACTCAAAATTTACTCGGACGATAAACGTGACTCAAGATAATTAGTTGGAAAGCGCTGCAAACAGAATTCAGATTGGCCTGCCTCGCTTTTTTACTATATTTGGATTGAAAACCATGAAACAGGACTTAGGAATACCGCCATTTTTAATCCAAGCACGAGCCTGTAACAACAGTTTTGCGCAAGGCGGGATCACTTTTCCATAGCATATTTTAGGTTCCAAATGCCCGCCCAGCGCAAAGCTGCGAACCGTTATGGCAAGCGTAAAAGGCACCTTGCACAATGACAATTAAAAATATTTTGACCCCGAATGTGATTTTTTGACAGGTGTTGCGAATAATTAGGAAAATCAAGTTTCACTTTTAATTATTCGCAAAGATGAGAATGACAAAAATTTTTCAATATTTGTAACACTTTTCTATCTGTGACCTCTGTATATGGACAAAGTATTCTGAAAGACTATTTCAAGGGAAATAAAGTTAGTTTGGTGTTAGAAGCAGGCAAACTCATCAATTTGCCCGAATCCATTTTTAAATCTGTGCAACCAACGAACATTGACCCGTCACTATGATAAGTGAAAGCGAACTTAATGATACGTTTCATCAAATCATTGAACAACACAAAAGGATTTTGTTCAAGATTGCCAGAACCTATTGCCAAAATGAAGAAGATAGGCAAGACCTGGTGCAGGAAATGATGATACAGATATGGAAATCATTGCATAGATACAATAACGCTTTTGCTATCACTACTTGGTTGTATCGTATTTGTCTGAATATTGCTATTTCCTTTTATAGAAAAAGTGCGACAAGAAAACATCTAAATATTCCATTAGTTGAGGAACTTAACTCAATCAGTATTGAAGAAAATAACGAAAAGCAAGAGCAATTAAGACTTTTGGAGAAGTTCATTTATGAACTCAACGATCTTGACAAAGCTCTAATGTTACTGTACTTAGAAGATAAAAGCTACTCTGAAATATCAGAGATAATGGGATTATCTGTCAGTAATGTAGGAACAAAATTGGGACGCATCAAGGAAAAACTTAAAAAACTTTTCACAATTCAATCCATAAAAAATGAACGAAAACGAATTAAAATCGCTTTGGCAATCGGCTAATGAAAAATTAGAGCGTAGCCTACAAGTAAACNAANAAAACACTGATGAAATTTCGAGGCTGAAAGCCCAAAATATTCTTGCTTCAATGAAACCAATAAAAATATTTACACTTTTGNTTGGTATTATTTGGGTACTTTTGGGGTATTATTGTTACAAATCTTTTGTTTATGCCTATGATAAGGTAAGTCTATTTTTCGTTTATTCTGCTGCTGCACAGCTTNTACTTACTGCCATTGCAATAGGCATATACCTCTATCAGCTCATTATGATTTCTAATGTAAATATCTCTGACAGTGTTATTGCTGCTCAAAAGAAANTATCAAAATTAAAAGGTTCAACGTTATGGNTCTGCAAAATCCTCTTTNTGCAGTTGCCATTTTGGACAACTNTTTATTTGTCAAAAGAAATGATTGTAAGCGGGAATATTGTCTACATTCTTGTAAATGGCTTCTTAACGTTACTATTTGCTTATTCGGCTATTTGGCTATTTATGAATATCAAATATGAAAACCGAAACAAAAAATGGTTTCAGTGGATTNTTGAGNGGAAAGAGTGGCAACCTATTCTTCAAGCTATGGAATGGATAAAGCAGATTGATGACTATCAGCAACAAATGAAGAAAACGCCAGCCACTAACAAGGTATTGCCAAAAGCGGGGTTTTAGTTTTATCTTTGAAATATTGTTGATGCCTGGTGTTTAGTTCTCCTAAAAATATCACTACTATCCCATCCCGCCTTCGGCAATACCCAGAACGTTGGCAGTAACCGTAACAGACATAACGTGGACATAGAAACAGCTAGTTATATAAAAAATTATTTTAGTAGACTAATGACTGACGATGAAAAGTTAGCAATGAAATACCATATGTNNATACTAATAAAACTAAATACAACCCCGAAATGAGAAAAATGATGGTTGAAAGGGTGGATTAGTGAACGACAAGACATAAAAGATTTTCTCAAAGACGGTTATGAAGAATTTGAACTTCGTGTAGCAAAACGAATAATGACAGAAACACCAGAAAAGGTATTCTTAAATACTTGCCTCAAATGCAACAAACTTACAAGGACACCTTATGCAAGACAATGCAGACATTGTGGGAATAGTTGGCACGATATAACAGTTGCACAATTTAAACTTGATAGTTCATTTCAATTAACGGGCAGACACTTTTTTGNNCTTGGACAAATTACGAAAGGAGAAATCAAAAAGGAGCAGTTTATGGACTTGACAATTTTAGGACTAAATAGAAAGCCAAAAATAGAAGCAATTGAATTTGCACTTAAACGACAAGACGGCAGAGTATGGGAAGATGTTGCACTTGGAACAAACGATTTAACAGAAGACGATAAAGAATATTTAATAAGTATTGGTTCGTTTGGAAGACCATTTGACATAGTAAAAGAAAAGTAAAACGGCTACTGCCAACAGCGGTTTGGCGCAAGCAGGGCTTCGGGAAGTAATTCAACATTTTCACTATATTTGGCATAGAAATTAGCCTCAACTTTGGTACTCAAATGCCCTGCCATCGCCAAGCCGCTAGACGTTACCGGTCATGCTAAAAGACGACACAGCAGACAACAAACAAACAGTGAAACGACAGACAAAATGCCGACCCTTCGCAAAATAAAAAGAGCTGCAAGCCAACGCACAAGCCGACACAAATTGCAGCACATTTTATTTTGCCCCACGCTACCAAGCTCCACCCACCACCCGACTTCGGGACATAGGACAATTTGAAGGGCTTTTTTGACAATAACGGCTTTTAAAAAATTAACTTTACCGACTTAAAAACGAATTGAAATAGATATTTATAGATGCCAACATTACACTGGATAGGAAAAGATAAAGTTATCAATCATCACATGGATGTTCCTTTTAAAGTATTGGAACACTCCTACGGTTTTGACAATGGAACGCAGACAGACCAAGAAATCAACAGCGGAAACAAAATCATACATGGCGACAACCTTGAAGCCCTGAAAGCCCTTTTGCCCGAATACGAAGGACGTATAAAATGTATCTACATAGACCCGCCATACAACACAGGAAACGAAGGTTGGGTGTATAACGACAATGTGAACGACCCAAAAATTAAAAAATGGCTACACAGTGTTGTTGGAAAAGAAGGTGAAGATTTAAGCAGACATGATAAATGGTGCTGCATGATGTATCCAAGACTTAAACTTCTTCACAAACTATTGCATGAAAATGGTATTATCATCATTCATATAGACGAAAATGCTTACTCACTTTTGCATTTACTTCTTATAGAGATTTTCGGAAAACNNAATGAATTAGGAACAATCATTTGGGACAAGAAGAACCCAAAAGGTGATGCANAAAAGATTTCCTACCAACACGAAAGCATTTTACTTNTTTCTAAAAACTATCTGAATGTAAAAGAAGATTTAGTCCGAAAAAGAAAATGCAATTGCCATTTTAAAAAGGCAGAACAACTCTTTAGCAAAATTGGGAAAACACAATATCCTGATGATTTAACCGAAGTTNGTAAAAAATACAAGCTTNCCAAAAATATTCTTGAAGCTAATGCAGTATCAGTTGATTTGGAATGGGTAAACAAAGAGTTTAGACAATGGATTAAAAACNAAGATTTCTCTGGCGGTGAAACCGCATACAACACGATAGATGAAGAAGGAAATGTTTTCCAATCTGTTTCTATGGCATGGCCAAATAAACAGCAAGCACCAGAAGAGTATTTTATACCGCTTGTTCACCCTTTGACAGGTATAGAATGCCCCGTTCCTGAGAGGGGTTGGCGATTTCCGCCAAAATCAATGAAGGAATTACTAAGCAATAATGAAATACTTTTTGGGAAAGATGAAAAAACTCAACCAAGGAGAAAGTATATTCTCAAAAACAATATGAATGAAAATATTAGCTCAGTAATCCGTTTTGGTGGTAGTGACGATAAATTTCAAACTGAAATAGGAATTAAGCTAGAGAACCCGAAACCCTTTGTTTTTGCTAATGAAATTCTCAGCTATTTCACAAAAGAAAATGACATTATTCTTGACAGTTTTGCAGGAAGTGGAACAACAGCACATTCGGTTTTAAACCTAAACAAAGAAGATGGCGGAAAAAGAAAATTCATTTTAGTGGAAATGATGGATTACGCTGAAAAGACTACTTCTGAAAGAGTAAAAAGAGCAATTAAAGGTTTTGGTGAAACCGAAGGAACAGGCGGAAGTTTTGATTTTTACGAGTTAGGACAACCTATGTTTTTGGAAGATGGCAATTTGAATGAATTAGTAGGCGTTGAGAAAATTCGTCAATATGTTTACTATACCGAAACCAAAACGCCATTAACCCCGACCAAACAGAAAGACAATAAACATTTCTTGGGCAAACACAATGATACAGGGTATTACTTCCACTATGAGCAAGATGAAGTAACCACCTTAGACCATGCTNTTTTAGCCACCATGAAAACCAAAGCCGAGCAGTATGTGATTTATGCCGACAACTGTTTGCTTACAAAGGACTTCATGACGAAGCACAATATCATTTTCAAGAAAATACCAAGAGATATAACAAGATTTTAAGCAATGGAATTAAAACCATATCAACAACAAGTAATCAACGACCTTGCACTGTTTTTGGAAAATATACAGGAAACCAAAGACGTGAAAGACGCTTTTTATAATNTTTGGGCAAAGCACCCAAGAACGCCTTTGTTTCCGTATTCAGGCACAGCCATTGAACCCTACAAAAACAATGTTGCCCGTGTTCCGCACATTTGCGTAAAAGTGCCAACGGCAGGCGGTAAANCCTTTATTGCCTGCAATGCCATTAAAACCATTTTTGATGCCTTTGCTTACGACAAACCCAAAGCAGTAGTTTGGTTAGTTCCGTCCATTACGATTTTAGACCAAACCATTAAAAACCTAAAAGACACCAACCACCCTTACCGCCAAAAAATCAATTCTCATTTCGGCAACAAAGTAGAAGTATTTGACAAAGCAGAACTATTGCAGGGAAGCGGATTTAACGCCACTTCGGTAAAAGAACAGTTGAACATATTTGTATTGAGTTTTGACAGCATACGCACCGCCAACAAAGAAGGCAGAAAAGTATTTGAACAAAACGGCTCACTGCAATCATTTGAAGCCGTGTTGGGCAAAGACGAAGAAATATCGTTGATGAAAGTGATGCAATACTTAAACCCGATGATAGTGGTGGACGAAAGCCACAACGCAGAAACGGATTTAAGTGTAGATATGCTCAAGGAGTTTAACNCTTGTTTTATTCTTGACCTTACCGCAACACCACGTAAAAACAGCAACATCATCAGTTTTATTGATGCTTTGGAGTTGAAANAAGAAAACATGGTGAAACTGCCTGTTATTGTTTACAATCATCAGGACAAAACAGAAGTAATCAACTCGGCTCTGCAACTGCAAAAACGCTTGGAGCTACAAGCCATTGAAGAAGAAAAGAAAGGCGGAAAATACATTCGTCCTATTGTGTTGTTTCAGGCACAACCCAAANACGGAAAAGACTTTTGAACGAAGAAGAAGAAAAATNCAAACGTTCAGAAACTGAAAGAANAACTCATTGAGTTGAAAATCCCTGCCGAACAAATCAAAATCAAAACGGCAAACATCAATGAAATAAAAAGCATTGACTTGATGAGCAAAGACTGTGAAGTCCGCTACATCATTACCATAAACGCATTAAAAGAAGGTTGGGACTGTCCGTTTGCTTACATCTTGGCATCATTGGCAGATAAGAGTTCAGCCGTTGATGTGGAGCAAATTTTAGGCAGAGTTTTACGCCAGCCGTATGTAATGAAACATAATTTTCCGTTGCTCAATTTGAGTTATGTATTAACGGCTTCATCAAAATTTCTTGACACCTTAGACAACATTGTAAAAGGACTGAACAAAGCAGGTTTCAGCGATAAGGACTACAAACTTGCCGACCCTGCCATGTTGGAAGAAGCGAAAAAGCAAGACCCATTACAACAATTGACTGTTTTCACAACAACCGAAACAGCAACAGAAGATATTACTTCAGACATTGACACAACAAGAATTTCAGTTCCCTCAGAAACAGAATTGCCCAATACAACCGTTTCTGAAATAGAANAAACCGCTATTGAACAAAATGAAGCCTTTGAANAANCAGTTTCCGAAATGGAAGCAAGCCAAACAACAGCATTGCCAAACGAAATACAACAACTTGTGAAAACATACAGTATTAAAGACATTTTTAGAGAACAGGCAGAGCAAATCAATTTACCACAGTTTTATTTAAAAGTTCCTGCCAACGACTTGTTTGGCAAGAAAGAAGAAGAATTGCCTTTAGAAAAAGAAAATCTTNTAGAAGGTTTTGCTTTGAGTAAAGCCGACACCAACATCGCATTTGACAGCATTACTTCTGAACTCTATAAAGTTGACTTAGACGAAACCAAAAAGGAACATACGCCAACATTTGTAAGACTTGACGGAGAAGTGAAAGAGANNGTAATGGCCTACATTCTTGACCCATCACGCAAAGACAGCCGAGTAAAGAATTTCACAAAACGCCTGATGGACTTAATCGGGAATATGTTCCCAATTCCTGACAAGGAAATTGAANAATACATCAACCGTATTTTAGAAGATTTCAAAGACGAACAATTCAGCGACTTAGCAGCAAACGAATATACCTACAAAGACAAAATCAAGTTTAAGATAATTGCACTTTCAGAACAGTTTGCCGAGAAGAAATTCAAAGACTTTTTAGACACCGACAAAGTATTTATAAAACCATCGTTCACGCTACCAAAAAGCATTTCACCAGGCGACACTGCAAAAGACATTACAAAATCGCTATACGAGAAAGAAGGAAGCATGAACGGCTTTGAAGAACGTGTTATCAATGAAATTGGTAACATGACAAACATTGCTTTCTGGACAAGAAACATTGAAAGAAAAGGTTTTAGAATAAACGGCTTTGTAAATCATTATCCTGACTTCATTATTCAGACAAAAAGCGGTAAGACAATTTTACTTGAAACCAAAGGCGACCATTTAGACGCAGAACAAAAAATAAGACTTGGCAGACTTTGGGCAAGTAAGGCAGGAAATAATTACCGTTACTTTATGGTTTACGAAAGACGGACAGTTGACGGAGCATATAAATTGGAAGACTTTTTAAACATCATAAAAGACATTTAGCCAACGCATTTGGTGGCACATTTGCAAAACCGCACAAGCCCACGCTAAAGCCAAGTTTTGCAAAAGAGCCACCAAGCCAACGCACAAAGACACCGCAACATGGACAGACAACAACACGACAGAAAAGAAGCACGAACCGGTAACATGGGTTTGGCGTCATGCGGGGTGATGTGCTTAAATTCAAGTGCAGTTTTCCAAATCAACTTTAGTGCTGGGTTGACAGTTTTGTGCCCTGAAATCCCGCACGAACGCCAAGCCCAAAACGTTACCAGTAACCCTTAGACGACACACATAAACAGACAACAAATAGAAAATGGCAAAATTTATAAACACGAGAAAAGCGGTCTCAGAAATTGAAGACCTTATTAAAAATGCAGGTGAAAGACTTATTCTTGTTTCGCCTTATCTAAAACTTTCCAAAGACTTTAAAGAACTGTTGACCTATCGCAACAGCAAGGACAAAATCACGACTGTGATATTTGGTAAGCAAGAATTAAATCCAGACGAAATGAAGTTTTTGCAAGGACTTCGATTTGTAATACTAAAATACAACGAAGACTTGCACGCAAAGTGCTATGTCAATGACGACAAAATGGTTATTACCTCATTGAATCTTTACGAGTTTTCAATGGCTAACAATAAAGAAATGGGAGTTCTAATTGACAAGAACGACCCAGCGGACAGCCAACTTTTTGAAGACGCATTTAAGGAAGTTGATTATATCAACCAGACAAGCCAACGGTTTGAATTGAATGCCCCTAAACCGACTTTTACGAAGCAGACAGATAATAAAAGTTCAAAAGAAAAATCAACTTCTATTCCGACAACCAACGGAAAAGGATTTTGTATTCGGACGGGAGTTGAAATTCCATTCAATGTTGAAAAGCCATTAAGCTATGACGCATATAAANAATGGAACGAGTTTGGCGACCCCGACTATCCCGAAAAATTTTGCCATTATTCTGGTGAGCCTTCAAACGGTGAGACAGCAAGTGTAAGCCGACCAATACTANAANAGAATTGGAAAAAGGCGAAAGAACAATTTGACCTATGACACGACAGACAAGAAGGGCTACTGGTAACAGCACCTACCCAAAAGGCGGGTTTTCGTACTTCGCAGACAGTTTTGTGGTAGACGATAATTTCAGGCCTCCGAATGAAGTTTAGTTGTAAAGTCCCGCCCTTCGGGTAGCCGCAAAACGTTACCAGCCATTTTAAAAGACACGAAACCTAAAAATAAACATGGACTTGAACAGATTTTACACCATTACAACTAAAGTAGCAAATGCTATAGATGGTCAGGTAGCTTTTGACAAAAACAACGAGCCTAACTGGGGCGACATTATGCAGACAGGAAGGTATTGTAGAATGCTTAATTTATATGATGACTGTATATGGTGTTATGACCAAGCAAATTTACTTATCGATAAGTTCCCAATTGAAACTGAANAAAAGGAAAAATTAAAATCAACTATTCTTTCTGCTAAAGCACTAGCTTATATTGAAAAAGGTGATTACAATACAGCACTTACTCTATGTTCTAATTCAATAAAACTTTGGACAGAAAACGCTGAGGCATATTGCAACCAAGGAGTTGCATTTAAATACTTAAATGATTTTGATAAATCAATTGGCTCACATTCAAAAGCAATTGAATTTAATCCTGAACTAAGTCAATCTTGGAATGCTATAGGACAATTGTTGGTAGACAATTTCAAAGACCCTGTGAAAGCCCTTAAATATTTGGATAAAGCACTTGAATTAACAAATGGAGAAGATACTAGAGCCTGGATAAATAAAGGTAATGCTTTAATGTGGTTGGGCAGAAATGACGAAGCAATAATTTGTTGGGAAACAGCTTATGAAATTGACCCAGAGAACAATATCCATGGAATTCTCAATAAGGCAATGGTCTTACATGCTGTGTTGAAAAAGAAANATGATGCAGAGCTTACTTTGAATAACATTTTGGAAACAATAGATGAAGACCATCCCGAATATTATAATGTTATAACAATGCTGGAAAAAGTTCAAAATGAAAATTGAAAGATATGTAGAGTTACGATTGGTTGAAGCATTAGAATATACCAAGTTTTCAAAGGAGGAAGCATGGAGTTTTATTATAAGAGTTCATGACAAAAAATAAACTTTACTGGTGAAGTTATTGAGACAGAACAAAATGAAAAAACAAGGAACAAAAAAAAAACTATTCACAGAAGCACTTATAAAAATGGAATTTTCAATTGATGAATTCCATTTAATAGAACTAATTGAGGATTTAAGAAAAGTAAAATTATTTGGACTCGTAAATGAATGTATTTCCGAACTTACTAAATTAAAATTATTAAATCAGAAAAATAGAGGAACTAACTGATAATAAAATTAAAGCTATGGAGATTAATCCAATAAAATTAAACGGTCATTGGAATGAAGGATGGGCATTAGACCTTCATACTTCATCAAGCCACCCAATCAAAGACGAAGACGGAAATATTACAAGTTGGGACACGACACGACCACCAATAGCAGAAGAACTTTACCGACTAAAATATTGGAGAGAACGATTTCGGGTTGACAGCATCGCAAAACCTGCTGCTACATTTCTTGACAAATACAAATCTAAGTGGCAGCTTGATTTAATAATACCAATACCACCTTCCGACACGACAAGAGAGTTTCAACCAGTTTATGAAATGGCAAAATCAATTGGACGGTTAACAAATCTATCTGTTGACTTTACAACTTTGNAAAAAGTAAAATCAACATCACAACTTAAAGAAATTGAAGACCCCGACACAAGAAAAGAAATATTGAAGGATGCTTTTAGTATCAATTTTAATGCACTAAATGGTAAGGATGTTTTGCTTTTTGACGACCTTTACCGTTCAGGAGAAACTCTAAATGCAGTGTGTGATATAATAATGAACAAAGGAAAAGCAAGGGGCGTTTACGTTCTGACAATAACAAAAACACGTTCAAAAAGATGAGAAATAAAGAATACTCTTGGTATATGCTATCAAATGCTCCCGGATTTGGAGCTAAAAGCATAAACTACATTTACGAAAATTTACAAGTAAACAGTCTTTCAATTAATGATTTGTTTGACTTAGGAAGTGATGAATTACAAAGGTTTTTTCCTGAAATAGGAAGGGGTAAACTTTCAAGAGCAAATTTCTCGTGTTTCCCTACATTAGAAAATGATGATAGACTTTACAGTGATTTTGAAAAGCTTAAATCAGACGGAGTAACAATTATAGGACTTGACGATGACCGTTATCCAAAATCCGTTCTTTCTAATATGCGGGACAATGCTCCGCCAATATTGTATTGTAAAGGATATTTACCGCTTCTTAATCAAAAAGGTGTTTCCATAGTAGGTGCAAGAGATGTTGAGAGTTTGAAATTACGATTACAAAAGCATTGCTCAAAAATTAGCAGAACACAGTATAAATGTAACATCGGGATATGCCAAAGGAGTTGATACATCGGCTCATTTGGGAGCATTGGAAGCTCTTGGAACTACAACAATGATTTTAAGCTTTGGAACAAATCACATTTCAATAAAAGAGAAATGAAAGATTTGAACTGGGAAAATTCTCTGTTTGTAACACAGTTTGCTCCTTATGAAAAATTCTCTGGACAAAATGCAATGACAAGAAATAAACTTGTATGTGCAATGTCAAAAGCTATTGTGATAATTAAATCTGGACCCGAAAGAGATATAGAAGGAAAATGAGTGGAACTTTTGATGCAGGTAAATCTGCACTTAATATGGGAATTCCTGTTTTTGTTTTAAGTCCTCAAGTTTTGAAACCTGCACCTCAAGGCAACATTGACTTAATTAAATTAGGTGGCATTGAGTTTTCAAATGGTATGGACATCGTTAATTTTTAGAAGAGCATCAACAAGATGAAATGGAAAAGTTAACGGACAAACCAATACTGACAAGAACAAAAGTGATAATAAAAATAATCCTCAAAAGCCGTATCAGACAAAATTGTTTTGACACGAATGACAGGAAAACGGCTGGTAACAGCGGTTTGGCGTAATGGCGGGTTCAGTGCTTCGTCTGACAGTTTTGTGGTAGGTTCAAGTGCAGTTCTTCGATTGAACTTTAGTGCTAAAAATCCGCCACTACGCCAATCCGCAAACCGTTATGCCTAATTTTAAATGACACGAATCTTAACGACAATATTACTTTGACCTTTGGGCTGACTTCAAACGGACAGAAAATTTCCGTTGACACTTTGTTCATACCTAGAACTGAAAAATTCTCAAACATTCAAAGTGAAAAGCTAAAATTTCCTGTTATAAAGACAGGTAATTTACAAGTTGACGATGCAATAAACAGAGACTTGAAAATCGTTTTACTAACAATGAATATCCAGACCTATCAACTAACTCGACACTACTTAAATGGTCTGAAGGAATTATTTATCTTGACTTTGAAGTGACTTACATAAAAACGGACTTATTTCATTAAATATAAGTGCTGAAGGTTGTGGAGCATATTGCACGGCTTGGACAGACCACTTTACCTATAACTACATGACAGGACAATATGTAACTATTGACCAAATCGTAAACACATCAGGAAATTTCAGAACTCGAGTTATCGCAGACAAGGACAAACAATATGAGCAACAGAAAAAGGAACTCAAAGAAATGTTGCTAGACAAAAATCCGAACTTGATGAAGATACTTATAAGTGGGCATTAGAGCAATATGAAAGTTGTCAAAAAGAATTTAAATTGAATTCTTTGCCTTGCACGCTGACCATATAGAAATAATTGAAAGGTGTTATCTTCCTAACGCAATCAAAATTTGACACCAATAATTGAACTTAAATATAAATATGCTGACCTTAAAGAGGACTTGAAAATAAAAACTAGGCATAACACGGGTTTTGCGTCAGGCGGGCTGACGTGCAAACTTGAAGCTTAGTGCTTCTAATGAACTTTAGTAATAAATTGAACTTTTGTGCTCCGAAACCCGCCCGAACGCAAAGCCCCAAACCGTTGGGCAAAACTAAATTCTTGAAAAGAAATGAATAAGGTAGTATTAATCGGAAATGGATTTGATAAAGCACACAAAATGGAAACATCCTATCAAGAATTTATTATCCATTACTTAAGAAATTCTATGCAGTTCGCTTTTGAGAATCAATGGTATTCAGATGAAAATATAGAATTAACTATTAATAAAACTTTTTTTATTGAGGATCTTTTACAGTCCGACAATCTCAGGTTTATCTTGGAATCGTCATTCCAAATTTCACCAAATGAAATGTCTGAAATAATCCAAAATGGAATCCCAATTCAGGAACGCATTTACCACAATAAATCTATTCTAATTAATTATAAAAATACCTTTNTAAGGGAGTTACTTAGTATAGACAATGAATATTGGTATAACATTGAACAATTTTATTACAGGAAGTTGAAGCACGGTGCACAAAGACTTCAGTCAATTGAGCAAAATAACTATATAAGAGAACTTAATTCGAATTTCGGAAAAATTAAAGCACTTTTAAGTACTTATTTAAGTTCTCTGGATAAACCTTCAGTTGTGCCGCAATTAATGGGAATACTTTTATCTACTAACGCCCACGAAATTTCAAACAATTTCCCGAAAATACTTTACGAAAATTCTTTGTATCTTAATTTTAACTATACAGATACATTGTCTCTATATATTCAAAACACAGATAATAGCGAAAATCCAATTATTAATATTCATGGTCAAATATCAGAAGGGAACTTAATTTTTGGATATGGCGACGAAGTTGGTGATGATTACAGTCTTATTGAAAATTTAGATCAAAACGAATTTTTAATGAATGTCAAATCCTTTGGTTACTTGCAGAACTCTAACTATGAAAATCTATTTAAATTTCTACAAAGGAATTTATTCGAAATTTTCATTGTTGGCCATTCGTGCGCTTTAACCGACAGAACCTTGTTGAATAGACTATTTGAACACAGGAATTGTAGGAAAATAAGGGTTNTTTATCACAAAATAGAAGCTGATATAGATGATTACAGCAATATCATTTACAATATTTCTAGAAGTTTCCGTGACAAACATACTATGAGAACAAAAGTTTGCAGTAAAGACAAATGTATCCCTTTACCTCAAAAAAGGTAATGTCTTCGCCCAACATTGGTTTTGCGTCAGTGTGGCTTTGGTTCAAGGCTGAACATTTGTACGTTCTATTGGCATTTATACTAAATTTGAACTGAATTACTTTGTTCCCCACACCGAACGCAAAGCCAAAAACCGTTATAGGGCATTTTAAAGACGACACAAACTGACAACACAACGACCATAAATAATTTCAAAATTGGCGACATTTAAAGCTATAGAAAAGTAACAGGACAACCTCCCAACAACTCAGTTGGTGTTAAATACTTTACATTTCTATTATCTATTTTGACCATCCCTATTCGTTTATTGACCTTTTTAATAAAGGCTACTCAGAAGTCCTTGACAACAACTGGGAGTATATGTTAACAGTCGACAATTTTAAAATTGAAAACGTCTTATTGCTGCAACAGGTTTTGACGACTGCATCCATTTTTACAATTTATCTTCGACAGACAAAATATTGAACGAAACTATGAGAGGGAAATGTTTTGGAAACTTTATCGTAAAGACTGCTAACGGCATTTTTTTACGACAATTCAATAGTCCGAAGGATTGGCCAAACTCAAAACTTTTATTCATTTCTTTCGACAAATATCAAATGGAAATAGTTGCTAAATCCAATTCAAGTTGGGTCGACTGGACATATAATTTTATTGACGATAAGCAAATTGACATCATTACGGAACATTCAAAAGACTACACAAAAGTTTTACAAATTAGAAAAAGCTGAGTTCAATTCATAAGTGCAACGCTACCTTTCATCTTTAAAAATACTTCATCCGGGGTTAAGTATCCAAATTTTCTAACGGGTCTGCTATTGATTTCTTTTTCTACTCGTTTGATTTCAGAGGATGAAACTTTATCGAAGTCTGTTTTCTTTGGGAAGAACAGACGAATTACGCCGTTTCTATTTTCAATGGTGCCCTTGTCTTGTGACGTGTATGGACGGGTAAAATATGTTTTTATATTCAGCGCTTTTGCAATTTGTTCATGTTTGGAAAAAGCTGATCATTATCAAAGGTCATGGTTTTTATCGGTGGCATTTTTTCATACGGGCAATTATAATTTTTGATACCTGCTCTGCATCTCTTCCTTTCAGCTTATCTATTGTTGTCTTAATTGTTGCTCTATCTGTGGTTATCAATAGTGCAGATTTGTGATTTGCCCCTACTATAATATCGGCCTCAATATCCCCAAATCGGCTTCTGTTTTCTACTATTTTGGGCCGGTTTTCAATCGATACACGGTTCGGTATAATACCTCTTGAATCTTTATAGTTCCCTCGCTTTCTGCGACGTTTTCCATGTTTCAGTTTAGTATAGAGCTTCTTGTAAGGTTTATTTATACGTTGATTTGTGTGCTTACAATGCCATATGAATTTGTAAATGGTTTCATGACAAACACCTGGTTTGTTTTCCTTGCTCCACTGGGCAGCTACCAATTCCGGAGAAAATCGTTTTTCCTCCATCCACTTCAGCATCTGCTTTTTAGAGGCTCCGTAAATCGAATTCGCTTCGTTTTGAATTTGTGCCGGTTGTCGGTCTTTGTCTGTGCCTTTTGAGCGCCATAGATTTTAGCACCTACCCCCGAGCAGGGATATTTCGCTTTAGCTCTCGATGTATTGTCGATTTATGAACACCAATAATCTGGGCAATTTCAGATTGTGATTTGCCGACTTTGATAAGTGCTTCGATCTTGTACCTTTGTGCCAAGGTGAGCTGATTATACTTCTTTGTCATGTGGTAATAACAAAGGTAGTTTTTCTCCCTGTGGAGCTTCGTTTCGCTTCGGCTACGCCTTCGCTTCTCTACGCTCCACAGGGGATAAAATCCGGTTGCACTTATTAGTAGAACTTACAAAATACAAGTTGCTTGACAATGATAAATAGAATTGATGCTAATAACTTGCTGTCAAGAAAAACGCCCTATAACAGCACCTACCCAAAAGGCGGGGTTTCGTGTTCCAATGACAGTTTTGTGGTTAATGGAGGTTCAGTTTTCAAATCATGTTTTGTAGTAAAAGTCCCGCCCTTCGGGTAGCTGCGAACCGTTAGCAGTAATGGCAGAAACCTGATTCCAAATGGGAAACACGACTGAAAAAATCTAAATTTGCAGCTTATAGAAAAATTAATGGACAATCGCTTTACGGACATAATTCAGCTAATAAAACAATCTCGGACTAATGCTATAAAAGCCGTAAATGCTGAACTGATAAATCTTTATTGGAATATAGGAGAATATATCAGCAATAAAATTAAACTATCAGAATGGGGCGACTCAGTTGTGACGGAATTAGCCAAATTCATCCAGACACACGAACCCGAAATCAAAGGCTTCTCCGATAAGAATTTATGGAGAATGAAGCAATTTTATGAGACTTACNAGGGTTTTCCAAAACTCTCAACACTGTTGAGAGAAATTAGCTGGTCACATAATTTGGCGATTNTTTCAAGGTGCAAGTCTGCTGAAGAANGAGAGTTTTATCTAAAACTATCTAAACAAGAAAGTTATAGTTTCAGGGAACTTGATCGACAAATTTCTGCAAGCCTCTTCGAGCGGACAATGATTGGAAATTCAAATCTCTCGACAACATTGAGAGAAAGTAAACACGATATTTCAAACACCTTCAAAGACAGCTATGTATTTGAATTTTTGAACTTACCTGAACCACATAGTGAAAGTGAATTGCAACGTGGACTTGTAAGGCAAATGAAAAATTTCGTTCTCGAACTCGGGAAAGACTTTTTGTTTATAGGAGAAGAATATAAGTTGCAAGTTGGCAACAGCGACTTTTACATTGACTTGCTATTCTACCACCGTGGACTACAATGTATAGTGGCATTTGAACTAAAAACTGGTAAATTTAAGCCCGATCGCTTGGGACAACTTAACTTTTACTTGGAAGCATTAGACAGAGACGTANAAAAGTCAAACGAAAATCCGAGCATTGGAGTTTTGTTATGCAAGGACAAAGACAACGAAGTTGTAGAATATGCTTTAAGCAGGAGCCTCTCACCGACAATGGTATCAGAGTATAAAACGCAACTACCAGACAAGAAACTTTTACAACAAAAACTACACGAACTGTTTGACAATGAAACGGACGAGAAATAGAGCCACTACTGCTAACACGGGTTTTGCGTCAGGCGGGCTGAACTGCAAATTTGGAGCTTTGTGCTTCTAATGAACTTTAGTAATAAATTGAAACTATGTGCTCCGAAACCCGCCCGAACGCAAAGCCCGAAACCGTTGGGCAAAAACTAAATTCTTGAAAAGAAATGAATAAGGTAGTATTAATCGGAAATGGATTTGATAAAGCACACAAAATGGAAACATCCTATCAAGAATTTATTATCCATTACTTAAGAAATTCTATGCAGTTCGCTTTTGAGAATCAATGGTATTCAGATGAAAATATAGAATTAACTATTAATAAAACTTTTTATTGAGGATCTTTTACAGTCNCGACAATCTCAGGTTTATCTTGGAATCGTCATTCCAAATTTCACCAAATGAAATGTCTGAAATAATCCAAAATGGAATCCCAATTCAGGAACGCATTTACCACAATAAATNCTATTCTAATTAATTATAAAAATACCTTTTTAAGGGAGTTACTTAGTATAGACAATGAATATTGGTATAACATTGAACAATTTTATTACAGGAAGTTGAAGCACGGTGCACAAAGACTTCAGTCAATTGAGCAAAATAACTATATAAGAGAACTTAATTCGAATTTCGGAAAAATTAAAGCACTTTTAAGTACTTATTTAAGTTCTCTGGATAAACCTTCAGTTGTGCCGCAATTAATGGGAATACTTTTATCTACTAACGCCCACGAAATTTCAAACAATTTCCCGAAAATACTTTACGAAAATTCTTTGTATCTTAATTTTAACTATACAGATACATTGTCTCTATATATTCAAAACACAGATAATAGCGAAAATCCAATTATTAATATTCATGGTCAAATATCAGAAGGGAACTTAATTTTTGGATATGGCGACGAAGTTGGTGATGATTACAGTCTTATTGAAAATTTAGATNCAAACGAATTTTTAATGAATGTCAAATCCTTTGGTTACTTGCAGAACTCTAACTATGAAAATCTATTTAAATTTCTACAAAGGAATTTATTCGAAATTTTCATTGTTGGCCATTCGTGCGCTTTAACCGACAGAACCTTGTTGAATAGACTATTTGAACACAGGAATTGTAGGAAAATAAGGGTTNTTTATCACAAAATAGAAGCTGATATAGATGATTACAGCAATATCATTTACAATATTTCTAGAAGTTTCCGTGACAAACATACTATGAGAACAAAAGTTTGCAGTAAAGACAAATGTATCCCTTTACCTCAAAAGGTAATGTCTTCGCCCAACATTGGTTTTGCGTCAGTGTGGCTTTGGTTCAAGGCTGAACATTTGTACGTTCTATTGGCATTTATACTAAATTTGAACTGAATTACTTTGTTCCCCACACCGAACGCAAAGCCAAAAACCGTTATCAGCAACCCTATGGCGACAGTGCTAACATTAAACGACAGTAACAAAATGGACAGACAAGCCAACGCTTCGGCAAAATCAAAAGAGGTGCAACGCTACCCTCAAATCAACACACAGTTGCACCACATTTGCTTTTGCCCCTACCCAAGCCCACCCACCACCCCAAAATAAGGGAAAGTAAGGTCGCAAAAGCCAACATTGATTACTCATCTTCCTTAAACAGATTACAATATTTAAAATTTACCAAATGAAAATTAAATGTGACATAAAAGTATTTTAAGCATTTATATTTTGCTTAACTTTTGGTATTAATTTATCTTTTTGTCAAGGAACAAATATCAGGGATGGTCTAATTTTTCAAGCTCCTTTTGATGGGGACGTAACAGGAAAAGAACCCAAGACCATTAACAGTTTTCCTTTTGTTGTGGGTAAAAAAAGTATTCAATACAGAAACAACATAAAAACCAAATACTCGATGATGAAAGTAGTGTTGCCAGATATAAACCAAATAGCATAAGGGAAATAAAAAGAAAGGAAAGTTTTGTTCTTTCAGAATTTGAAAAGAATAGTTCATTGTCTTTTGCTCTTGGTTCAGAACTAATAGTTCAAATCCCCATAGACTTTTAAAGTTTAAATTTAATAACTCTTTATTTTATTTTTTGAGTTAACGTCTGACAATTCGGCTCAATACTATATTACTAAAAGGATTCTATCGGAGCTAAACAATACTCAACTCTTATCTTTCCTAAAGCCAATAAAGAAGATTGGCGACTACTCACACTTAGTATAAGCGAAGACGGAGTTCTTCAGTTCTCTATTTCAGACAAGTTTACTCAAACTATTGCGTCATCTCCGATAATACAGTTAGACACGCTTAGTTCAACCACTACTAAAATTGAAATAGAATTTGAATCGAAACCATCCACCCATTCTCTATTTATTGATGATGTACGAATTTATGACAGAGTAATAACACAAGACGTGGTTAAAGCTATTGCAAGCTATGACCCAAATAATCTTGCATACCCTGCAAAATACCAACTCGCTTATTCATACAAATTATTGGCTGACCAGTACTACATAAAAGCAAGCGATATATCTATAAACTCTGACCTTGATTTTGTTGCTTTAATGAAAGCAAAACTTTATTACGATTCTACGGTAACAACACTTATTGACGGTCTAATTGATGTTAGTCAACCTGTAATTGATTCGCTTAAAACATTTCATAATGATGCAGTTTGGACAACGAACCAAATAGACCTACTTGATAAAGATAAAAACAAGATAAAAGCGTCTNATTCCTTTCCTTCAAACTATGACCTTCTTCTGCTTGATGCTAAATACAGACTTTATTTAATAGAGAACAAGTATTCTNTTTGGGGTAAGGACTTTACGGATAAACCTTTATATCCCGTTCAAGAATACAATTACTTCATAAATACATTTGACAAGTTTAGTAGAACCTATGTAAATATTGAAGCATTACTAAAAGAAAATAAAACAGAGGATGCAAACCAGCAAGCAAGGGAAATACAAGCCCAAATAGCACTCCATAAATCTGAAATAGATAAAATTAAAATTGATGAAACCCAATATAAAGTTGGGTTCTATGACCAACAATTAGGCTCAATTGATGCCCAACTAAAAGGTATTGAACAACAACAAAAACAACTAACACGTGATGTAGAAAGAAAGGAAAATGAACTAAAGAGCTTAGATGCACAGATAATGAGCACTTTTTCTCAGGCAATAAGCAGCCAAGTTCTTGGTGTTCCCATTGACCCTACAAAAGATTTAGGTACTAATATCAAAAATGCTGGTTTATCCTATCTAACATCAGATAATGGCAAAGCACTTTCATCAAGTCTATTAGGAAGCTATAAAGATATTTATGATGCCACAAATACAGCAAGACAATATTATGAGNAAAGAAAAAGTGCAATTGATGCCGTAAAATCAATCGCATCAGGTAATGTTTCTCCTGACAACCTTTTTAAAATAGGCGATGCAATCAGCGGGTCTGGTATTGTGAATGAACAATGGGTAATGCAATGGAACTCCATAAAAGACGATTATAACAATATTGAGGATAAATACAAAAAGGCTAAAGAATTGCTGCAAAAGGTTGAAGCCACTAAGAAAAATCCTAACCTAAAAAACATTGTTGATTTTGTTGACTGGATTTCTGAANAAGACTATATGCCAGAAAACTACAAANAGGATTATGAAACCTTTAAAGGGTACAGAGAAGCAGCTTATGGTTCAATANAAAATAAAAGGTATGATGACATTATAAACCTTGGATTAGAAATTTATAATGACCCGAGTCTCACAGCAGATGTAGCAACAATTCGCAATAAAGTGAAAGAATTAAAACCGACATTCGTTTTGCTTGAAATGATTAAGAACAAAGATTTTGAATCTTTAAAAGGAAAAATAATTGAGTTATTATTAAGTGATGATGCTATTGATTTTATAGACCCAAATGTAAAGAATGAGTTGCTCTTTAAAGTTCTAAAGAATACCNTGCTTAGTGATAAAGCAATAACAAAACAACAGATGGAAGCAATTTATTCAGAACTTATTAATAATGCTCCTGAAACGTTTCTGAATTGCTTTCCTATAAATGTTAGGGAAGACTTAAAACGATTGCTCAAAGCCAAAGATGATAAAGACTTAGTTGCCAAATTAAAAACATTTAAAATTTCTGATTTTGTCAATGAAGTAAAAGTTGAAAGAGATACCTTATTCATTTATGGCGAACCTTACGTAATAGATATAAGCAAATATCTTTCTATGGATAAGCAATTCGCCACCGCAATTGTTAAGTTGTATAAAGATTTTCCGCAACTGAAAGAAAAATTGAAAACTGAAACCGACCCTTTGAAAATCTATAAGATTTTTGAAAAGGTTTTGATTGAGGCATCACCAAACTCAACAGCTAAATCAAAAGAATTTTATGATTTTACTATAAAGTATATTAATGATGATAACATTAAAAATCAGATAATTGAAGAAGCAACCAAGTTTTATATTGGTAATGGCATTTTCCAATCAGTAACAGACAGTAGCGAAACTCAAAATTTAATTAGCAATATTCCGCCTGTAATTGACCCTACCAATCCAGATGAAATTGCCGGAGAAAATGTCTATAGTGGCTATTCTCAAAATGGAGATGACAATAAACTCTATTTAGAACTTGGAGCAAAAGCATTGGATATGGCTTTTCCGGGTGTTGGAACTGCAACAAAGGCACTATTGAGCATTGCCGACAACATATTTTCTGGCTATCAGATAGTTGACCAGCTAAGAAATATTTATGACCAAAAGGTAAAACTGAATGAACAGTATATAAAACTTTTAGACAGATATAAGGACAATGAGTTCAACAAACAATTAGCTCTATACGAAACANAAATTGCAAATGCTTCTTATGACGTAATGTTACAGGAACACGAAGGATATTCAAAAATGATTAACACAGCAATAAGAAACAAGGAAGACATAAGACGANAAATTGCAGGACAATTGCCAATGATGTTTNTTTATGCTGAACGCTTGAGATATTATTACCAACGACTTAACAAGGCATCAATATTTTGGTATGGTTCAGAAAATAGTTTGAACAAAATTATTTTTAGTGATAAGAATAATTTGCGTTTGGCATTAGACCCAGATATAAAATTGTTTGACTGGATAAATTCGCCTGACATAACAAGTACCAGAGAAGATTTGTTTAAATTATTTTCTTATTGGTCAAAACTCAATGCCTTAATTACAGATGGAATTACAGGCAACAAATTAAAATACGGAGACAACATTTCCGAAATTAGTTATACTGGTTTTGATATTCATTCATTAAATCAAAGTGAATGGATAAATTTTGAAAGGTGGAAAAATATCNCAAATACTCCGTATTTATTCAATTTAGATTTGTCTCAACCTCTTTCTCCTACAAATATTTTTGGCTTCGACAATTCATTTTCTTCCATAAAGACTATTCAGGTTGTTCCGATTGTTTATGATAAAAACAAGAACCCTATCAACAATTTAATTTCAATTTCTAATATGGGTTCTTCAATAAATGAAAATGGAATTGTTGAACCTTTAGGTTTAAGGACAAGAAGCTCCGTTGATGAGTTCTTAAATTTAGATGCAAGTGGCAATTTAATTATTCCGACTTACTACNTTAAAAATCTAAAATACAGGTGGGACAGCNCTAATAATGATTATCAGCCACATAATTTTGAGGGGTACAATTTGCGTTCAAGTTGGCGATTGACTGTTGACCCAAAACAAGATGCTGCTAAAATTGATAAAATATATCTGGCTGTCTTTNACCAATTTACGAAANACTATAACGAGCAAAAAATAGCAGGAGAAAACTCACAATACTTATACAAAGTAGTTATTACAAACAATCATAGTGGACGAAAAGAAGTGCTAAATATTGTTCTTGACACTTTAAATAAAGATATTGATAATGAATTTTTGTATCAGAAATATCCAAAACTAAAAGAAAGAAAACTCTGATAACACGATTACCGTTATGCCTTATCTTGATTCAGAAGATGGTAGTATTGGAAACGGAATAATAGCAAGACAAAACAATTCTAATGTTATCCAGTCTCCAATACAAGATACTAAACCTACTTCTAAAAAGAAAATGTTTTCTTTCAAGAAAAAACAAATGACAATGAAAAATTAACTCAAATAGTATTCTTATTTTTTTCACTTTTGTCTTTCAAAAGTGTATTGTCAAACTCTAATCTTACGTTGCAAGGCGTAATTAGTGTTTGGAATGAAAAAGGTTCAGTACCGATTTCATTGATAGATGATTTTATTACGGATNTATGTCCGGGAGATAAAATTAAAATTTCGGTTAATGGAAGTGCAAATCTTAGTCCTTATGATGAGGAAAGGAAAAAAGGTGGTNTTTTGGGAATGTTTAAGAAACGATATACAGTAAGAATAGATAATTGGGTAAAAGCGGAAGATGCTAATTTTTCTTTAATATAAATGGTGAAGAAAAATCAATTAAAGGGAGTGATTTNNAAAAAACGAACGACCTTATGAGTGGAAAATCCTTATGACAACAATGGATTAAGCCTTAAAAATACATTCAAAATTAAAGCCTTTGTAAATATGCCAAGGTCTCCATTAAGAGCAGGGCAATATCAAATTAAGGTTATAGTTGATTCTAAGGATAGAATTGAGTTATTGAGAACATACTTGCAAAGTCAATATGGAGGAGCAACAGTTGTCAAGTTTGAACAGATAAAACCTTTCTTAGAAGCAGGAAAATTAATTCATAGGTATCCTGATGAAGTTGTACAAATGGTTGAAAATATATTTGTCGGAAATATTGACATAAAAAAACAAGCCTATGAATATCTCTTAAAATTTTCGCCTAACAATATTGGTGTAAGAATAAGTTTGGCTAATGTTTATTTAGAGGAACTCAATNTTTCAGAAGCCCAATTAAATGCCAAACGTTCAATTGAAGAAATTTATGAGAAATATAATAGCGATGAAAACCTATTTAAAGATGATGATAAAATAAAACTTGGAAAAGCATATTCAATATTAGGAAGTGTTAATGAATTGAGCGAATTAGGACTAAATGAAAATGCTTATACAAAAGCAAGTNTATTTTTTCATGAATCCGCAAAATGGTTTAAAGCGTCAGGAATGATTGACAACTATTCGGCTTCTGTATCAAAAGAAGTTAGATGTTTGCAAAAAATTGGAAATATTAAATCATTGGAAACGGCAATTAAATCAACGCAAAATTTAATTGAAAGTCTCACAAATCAACGATAAATTAAATAAGATGAGTGTAATTGTAATTGACCCTGGTCATGGTGGCACAACAACAATTGGTGGTTCAAGCNCTAATAATGCAACAGGAGCCAGAGGGACTTTAGAANAAAATATGACGTTGCTCATAAGCGTTAAAGTTGCTGAACTTCTCAATCAAATTGGTCATACTGTTATTCTGACAAGAAATAACGACACCAATTTAGGACTTGCTGACAGAGCAAGAGTTGCTGCAAGAAATAATGCACATGTTTTTGTTTCAGTTCATTTCAATGGAAATACCAGCCCTACTGTACAAGGAACGGAAACATGGGTTCATCCTGCTTCAACCGATGATTCAAGACTATTAGCTTCAAGTTTGCTACAAAGACTTGTTCAGGTAACGGGATATAGGAACAGAGGTGTGAAGTCCAATGACTATGGCGTTTTAAATCCTGCAATACACAACATAAGTACGGCTACCTGTTTAATTGAAATAAGTTTTATGACTGACCCAAATGACGAAACAAGATTACTAACGGTAAGCTATCAAAATCAATTGGCAGGCGGTATTTTTCAAGCCATTGTAGATTATATAAATAGGGCATCAAGTATTCAACCTATCAATCCTATACATACTCCTTTACCAACTCGAAATGCAGATGCGTAACACTAATTTAATGCCAACGCATTTGGTAGCACATTTGCATTTTCGCCAACGCACAAATCCAAACAGAAAAATGCAAAGAGCTACCAAGCCAACTCACCACGACAACCCAAGACGACAGACCACACACCGAACGAAAGAAGGGCTGCTGATAACATGGTATTGCCGCAATGGGGGTGAAGTGCTTCTATGAAACTTTTGTGCGTAAACAAACGGCAGTGCATCTATTGAACATTTGTGCTAAAAATCCCCCACTGCGGCAATACCCGAACCGTTGTGTGCAATTATTTTGACAGGATAAATTCGACATTAAAATCATATTTCTTAAAACAGATATTTTACGATTATGCCAACCTTGAATGAACAAAGGCAATTGTCAGAGANNGTTAAAAACAAACTTGAACAACTACTAAAAGTTGATATAAGTAGTTTGNATCGGGAGGTTGAACTTGGTAACCACTTAAATTTTAAACAAGGAGAAGAAATATTTCAAGAAGTATTTTCGTTATTCAGTAAAGTCAATTCTGAATACTTTATGAAAGTTTCCTACTCAGCTTTGGCTTCAATTGAAGGTAATTTAGATAGTGTATTAAGTATTTTTGAACAAATTAGAAATTTCAATCCAAATTCTAGAAACCCCGTTAACGTCAGGGATAATCTACTTAACCAATTGGAGCAACAATTAGATGGTTATAATTCCACTGTTCTTCCGATTTTAACAGCTGAATTAATTTTCTCCAACCGTTTGTCAGTCGAAACTTCGAAATTGAATTCTATTGCTGAAAGGTTTAGTTCGGAACTTGAAAGCGCAAAGAATGAAGCTAAAAGAACAAATTTTGAGATTCAAAATGTTCTTGAAAAAGCAAGACAAGCAGCTGCTGAAGTCGGGGTGTCTAGGCACAATATGATTTTCAAAGAAGAGTCGGAATACCATGAANGGGTTTCTAAAAAATGGTTGAATAGATTGGTCCTGATATTGTTTGGAATAATAGTATTTGGTTTTGTAATACATATTATTCCGCTTCCAGACAAATCCAATATTGATTTAATTCATTTTTCTGTAACAAAAATCGTAATTTTGNCTGTACTTNTTTATGCTCTAAACTTATGTTCAAAAAATTACCGAGTACATAGACATAATTTTATATTGAATAAGCATCGGCAAAACGCATTAAATACATTTGAAACATTTACAAAAGCTGCGGGTAATGATTTTCAAACTAAGAATGCCGTTTTACTGGAAGTTACTCGAACGATTTTTTCAAATCAACAGACAGGTTATTTGAAAAATGAAGCTGATAATGAATCTCCAAATAAAATTATTGAGATTTTGAAGTCATCTTCAGACAAAGGATCGTAATAACTGCACACAACAGCAGTTTTGCGCAAGGCGGGCTTTCCTTTCCATAGCAAATTTTAGGTTCCAAATGCCCGCCCAGCGCAAAGCTGCGTCCCGTTAGGCGATATTTTGAGCGACACGATCCAAATCACTATTTAGTGTTGACATAACTATAAACTCGACTTCACCAATCAAAAAAACTGACGGTCTATGTGGCAATGTTTGATTAACTAAAAAAACTTCATCAACTCCAATATTTTCAGCAATAAAAATCAATTCGTTTATACGCTCAACATTAAATGCACATAGACCAATTTGAAATAATTTATTGTAGTCAAGTTCTTTTTGCCGTTAGGTATTTTTGAAGTCTGCAATGTAGTTCCTTCTCCTTCACATATGGGACATTCTCCTTCTAATTCATAACTTTTTCTTTCATAGTCAAATTCAAAATCTACCAAACCACTTCCATAACAAGCATTGCACTTCTGTTCTGTTTCGTCAAAACAATCAACCGTTGGGAATAATGCAAGTTTGTCTTTAATTTCTTGCAGTTTTATTGGCTTATTTTGATTTTGTTCTAATGGATAAACAGACTTTATTTTATCCTCTCGGTTTGTAAATTCGCCACAGGTAGGAGTTGCGACTAAGCAATATCCATTGGTAGCCATTGACTTACCGTTTGCGTTAAAGGTACTGTCATCCAATCTCCCATATCGTTTTTAATTGCGATACGATTAAGAATTGACAAAAAAACATCGCCTAACAGCCGTTTTGCGTCAGGCGGGGTTACTGGTTTAATTGAAGTTTCGTTTTTCATATTAAAATTTGTTGTTTATTGATAGTTTGTGCGTCCGAATACCCGCCCGAACGCAAAGCGGCAAAACGTTACAGGCCATGCGTGGGCTAAGAATTACCGAGAGAATACAGACAAAAAAATGGCGGTTATCCGTAGACTTAAATCCGGCAGGCCTTGGAGATTTCAACCGTGACTTTGGCATTCCTCAACTCGCGCCCTATCGTATTTCATAGATGATGAGCTGGCGTATTAGAATATGAAAACCACATACGATTTCCGTAGACTTAAAACCAGGGCGCTCAGTTTAGTTTTACGGACAATTTGCTACTCATCTCGAAAAAATAAACGCAGCGCTTCGAAGATTTTAAGAACACAAACTTTACACGGACGATAAACGTGACTCAAAATAATTAGTTGGAAAGCGCTGCAAACAGAATCCAGATTGGCCTGCCTCGCTTTTACTATATTTGGATTGAAAACCATGAAACAGGACCTAAGAATCCCGCCATTTTTAAACCAAGCACGAGCCTGTAACAACAGTTTTGCGCAAGGCGGGGATCGCTTTTCATAGTCAATTTCAGGTTTCAAATACCGCCCAGCGCAAAGCTGCGAACCGTTGTGCGTCAGCATAAGAAACAAAATCACGACAAACAAGAAGATGAAAGGAACCATTACAATATTAATTTTATCATTGACACTTTTGCTTGTAATGGGCAACAAAATTCCAACGTGACAAATTTTGAGAGTGGTTTTCTCTTATTCAAGACACAATTTCAATAGTGTAAATGGCAGAATGACTCACGCATTAGAATATAAGGACAAATACTATANNTGCTTTTTGAACAACGATTAATGAAATACGGTGGCTATGGAAAAGATGGCTTTATATTTTTCAAACAATCAATTAGAAAAAGTGATTGACTGCCCAGAAGAAATGAAAACTGTCTACTTGGATTTTTATGTGCAAAACGATAGCATTATTTTGAAACCGTATATGGACAAGCAAAGCTATTATCTTGATAATAGAAACTTAAAGTGGAACAAGATTAATAAAACGGACGACTTAATATGGGAAGATTCAGACTTTTATGTCTACTCTTTAGATTTTGGCGAATGGGGTGGAAAAACGTGGTTTAAAGACAAGAAAACAGACAGTCAATATATTTTAGAATCCACAACACCGCTAATTAATAAAATTGACAACACCTATTACTTGACTAATTCTTTTCAAGTTCTCAAAATTGACAATCCAAAGAAGCTTACAAAATGCCATAGTGATGTGACTTATGAAAACATAGAAAAGACAGGTAAGATACTCTTGGTACAGTCAATCANNAAAGGCTACGAAGTGATTTATGAAGATGAGAATGTAGACTATTTTGATTTTACATACCACCCAGGCATTGTCAGTTCCTTTGTTTATAATGATGAACTTCTACACGTTTTTGAAACAGACACAGCTACGTATCTATCACGGATAGTGAATAATAAAATACAACCATTTGAAAAGATACTTGATGATGCCAATTTTTCAATTGGTACTTCTCCTNACCGTTGTAAAAATTTAGATGGCTCTAATGAGTTACTCAAATTCAATACAAAAAATGACCAAATTTATGCTCTAACAATAATCAAGGGTAGCAAAATTTATGTAACCTATTTGGTCAATGATGTTGAATTAAAGCCGAAAACATTAGGAAAGGAAAGGTCAAACGAAATTTTTGAAAATAGACTTAAAACAATCCTTGATGATNTTTCAAAACTGACCCTGACGGAAATAGAAGCGAAAGAAAAGGAATGGAAATCTTTTGACATTACCCCAAATCACAAAATTGGCATTGGAGAAAGTTGGAATCCTAATAATTATGCTATTGACATTAACAAATCTTACCTTGTTGTTGAAGATTCTATTATCTCAAACTCAATTATGTATTACGCTACCNAAAAGACTGATTTGGTTCGAGCTATAACAATAAATTGGGAAAAAACACAGATAGATAGAATAGAATTTGGAAACGAAAAGTCAGCAAGTGAAATCTTCTTGAGAAGATTTAATAACCTTGTATTGATTCTAACTAATAAACTTGGCGAACCTAATTCGATAAATGAAGAAAAGAAAAATCAATCATACTCTTGGACAATACAAAACAAGATAAACATTGAAANNTTAAGCTTACAAGACAAGGACAATTATAACAATATTAGAATGGTAATATATGAACGAAATAAAGAATGCCGAACGCACAACATCACCTATACGCAAGCAGGGGTTTCATACTTCGTAGGACAGGAAAGTAGTAAATTTAAAGTTCAGTTCTTCGTAGGAAGTTCAGTTGTTAAAATCCCTGCCTGCGTATAGCTGAAAACCGTTACCTGCAAGCCTAAAAGACGACACAGCAAGAATGAACGACAGAAATAAACATAAAGTAACGGGACAAATGAACCAACAGACAACCGACCCAAAAGCCAACGCTTCTGTATTTTTATTTNTTCCCACCGCACATNTTTTTAAAACAATTTTAGCCCACCGCACAAATGGCACATTTGGTTTTTGCCCCTGCCGCACAAGCCAACCCTTCGCAAAACCAAAAGAGCCATTTNTTGCTAACACACATAAAAGCAAACCTAATTTTATATGAGACTACCTGAAATTGACCATTACGGGAATAGAATTCCTGAAGGAAGCATTTTTTAAGACACCTGAAACCATAGGCGATATTGTGTCAGCCTCTACGTCTTATTTTGAGGGACAAAGACCTTTAAATCCAAAAGAACAAAGTGTAAAATACATCAAGAACATAGGTATTTCTATAGGTATTGGCTTAGTTATAATTCTAATAGGGAGAGTGACAAATCCAATATGGTTTTCAATTTGGTTGGCTATTCCAATAATAATTGCAATATTAATATCAAACAGTTCTACTAAATTCAAAGGTGTATGTAATTACATTGGAACAAATGGCTTTGCTGAATATTCCTTTTTAAACTCACCTGAAAATATCATAACAAGCAATGAAATATCATTTGATAATGTAACAGACCTTTTAAAAGGTAGCACAGTAAGAAAAGAAACTTTAACTATGAAGGGACTGATTACTTCTTTTGTGGTTAAATAATGGAAGAGAAGTATTCAAGTTAGAAAGCACCCATCAGAACAAGAATAATGAACACGATAAGTATCCATTTGAATACTATTTCATGGCACTTGCAGTTGACCAATGGACGAAGAAACTTGTCAGCCAAATGCCAAAAAACTGCAAGAAGAAGGTTTTCTTGAATTTGATTTAATAGCATACCAAGATAGCAAATGGATAAATGTAAAGCATATAAGAATGGGGATTGGATTTATTGAATTTATATTTTCAAACAAAACAGTAAGGTATAATCATGATGAAATCAAAAAATGTATTTTCAAAATGGTTCATTGTTTATGGAACATAAAAATTACGAGAAAAAACTCTTTGGGTTCATAGAAAAAGGTGACAAAAATGGAATTCCATTGACAAACCTTTCTAATCAAGCATACTTTTTCACGCTTTTGAAAAACTTATGGGCTACTCACTATAAACATAAAGTTAGATGAATATAATTCAAAGAAACCCGTATCGTATAGTTGGTTTGCTTGTTGGTGCAACAGCAGCAGAACAAAGGCGACAACTAACCCGCCTTCAACGATTTTTGGAAGCAGACCAAGTACCAGAAGACGACTTCAGTTTTCCAACCCTAGGACAGATTTATAGAACACTTGAATCCGTAAATGAGGCTTCATCAAAACTCAACCTTGACAACGACAAAATGAATGCAGCTTTGTTTTGGTTTTATAAGGGTAATCCTATTACAGACGAGCCAGCATTTGACGCAATTAAAGAAGCCGACTTAGATCAAGTACTCAATATCTGGACAAAACTCACATCAAACGGAGAAGTTTCACAGCGAAATGCTTCGGCTTACAGCAATTTGGGAACACTTTATTTAAGTGGCATTTTAGAAGGAACAAATACTAATGAAGCAATTTTAGAACAAGGAATTTCATTAAAACTGAAATTCCTTGAAAGTGATTTTATAAAAGACTTCAAGTCATTGGCAACAGATGAAACCTTTAAAACCACANAAAAGGAACTTCAACTATTGTTCCTTAATCAAGTGCTATCTGAAATCGAANAAAGCGGAACTGTTACTTCAAATAAATTCCTTGATATTTTAACGAAACAAGAATTTTCAGCCAAAGAAGATNTTTTGAAAGGATTTGTGCAAAAACCTATTGAGCAAATCGAAAAGAAAATTGAAGAATCTAGATCAAAGCGTAACGCAAACAAGGCTAATTCAATAAAAGCAGCAAATAGTTTATTAGCAGACACAAAAGATACTATAAAGCAATTAAAATCTATTCTTGGAGAAACAAATATCAAATACGCATCTATTGCCGACAAATTGGCAATGGAANTTTTTGCTTGTGGTCGTGACTATTTTATGCACTTCAAAGACACGGATACAGACCCTAGTGATTCATCAATGAAATTGTTTAAAAACGCTAAAAGTTATGCTATTGGAAATATTGCAAAACAAACAATCGATGAGAATATAAATAATCTCCAGGAATGGATTGATGATAAACCCGAGAGGGATAAGCAAGCAAAGATTATAGGTGACTTTGAAAGTCTTAAANATCTGATTGACGAATATGAAGAAAAAAGCGAAACGATATCAAATGCAAGGCAACTTTTAGCAAGTGCAAGACCATATCTGAATAATGTGAAAGGTGTATTAGGTAGCACCGATGAATTATACTTGGGGCTAAGTTCAAGAATTGCATCAGACGCACAAGGAATGTGTGTTTCTGAAATAAACAAGTTACAAGAAAGATTTTCCAACACTTATGACAATGCAACCAAATTAGCTGCAATTCTATTGCTAAAGCAAAGCGTTGATGAAGCTTGGGAAGTAACAACTACTATAGGTGGAATGGATTTACGCCAAGATTTCAGAACACGATACACACAAAACAGAACTTCACTTTCTAATTTGAAAACACAATTGGCAGCGGTAAACACTGGTGGAAGAACGGGCGGTAGCGGCTCAGGTGGAGGAAGCGGTTGTTACATAGCAACAATGGCTTACGGTGATTACGACCATCCACAAGTAATGATTTTAAGACAATTCAGAGATGAAGTATTAGACAAATCAGCATTGGGTAAGTGGTTTATAAAAACATACTATCACTATTCTCCTAAACTTGTTGAAAGACTANAAAACCAAAAGACTGTAAACATTATAATTCGCAAAGCACTGAACCAATTTATAAAACTCATTAAATAATGAAAAGACAAATAACATTCGCAATAATTCTATTTTCTTCATTTGGTGCTTTTGCACAAGTAACGCAAGAAGATTTAGAAAAACAGATAAAACCCTTAACAGAAAAGGTAGGAGCACTTCAAAAGAAAACAGTAAACTAAAATCTGAAATTGGAGCTTTAAATTCTAAACTTTCAAATACTCACAAAAGTATTGACAGTTTGAGAAGCCAAACGCAAGAAAATAGCAATGCTATTTCTCAAACTGCAAATGAATTGGGTATAAAAATCAAGGAAACTGGCGATAAGAACGAAGGAAAAANTCACAGAGGTTCAAGATTTATTAAGCAAGAATTCGCTTTACGGCATTATCGGTGTGCTTTCAGCAATCTTGCTTTCAGGTCTTTTGTATTGGTTATTGAGCAGAAGACAACAAACCGACAAAACAGATTTTATTGACCAGTTGAGTAAAACCAAATCATCTATTGAGGAAAGTTTGGTAAAAGAGTTTGGCAAGCAAACCGAATTGATGGATTCTCAATTGCATTTAATTGAGCAACAGAAAACAACTTTGCAAGCCACACCAAACGCAGAGCCTGACCATTCATTGGCGTTGAAAGTTGCAAGTGAAATCAATCTAATTGAAAGAAACATCAATCTGATGGATTCAAAAACAAAAGGCTTGAAACAGTTACAAGCATCGGTTGGAAAACTAAAAGACAACCTCTCGGCTAACGGTTATGAAATGCCAGAGCTATTAGGCAAACAGTTTCATCAAGGGATGAAAGTAATTGTAACCAGTTCAATTCCTGATGAAAATTTGGAAAAGGGTTCAGAGATAATCTCAAAAATTCTAATTCCACAAGTAAACTATAACGATAAAATGATACAAACAGCCCAAATAGAAGTTTCTGTTGGCTACTAAACAATAAAACAATTTCAAAGTATGAGAAATAAAATTGACTACGGCATTGACTTAGGAACAACCAATTCAGCAATAGCGAGAATGGAAAATGGAGTTCCGACCATTAAAAAATCGGACACGTTAAAAGATACTGTGCCGTCTTGTATTCACTTTAATAAAAGGCAGGATATTCTTGTGGGAGATACTGCTTTCAACGTAATGAAGAATGACAACACAAGAGCATTAAAGACTTTTGAAAAAGGGAAAACCAATACATTTATAGAGTTCAAGCGGACAATGGGAACAACCCATTCTTACGAATGTTCAAATATGAGTAAGAGCTTTTCATCAGAAGAATTGTCCTCTGAAATTCTAAAGAAGTTAAAGTCATTTGTTCAGGATGAAAACATTTCTTCAATTGTAATTACAGTTCCTGCAAAGTTTTTAAATCCGCAAAATGAAGCAACAATGCAAGCGGCTAAACTTGCAGGTTTTAAACATATTGAACTATTGCAAGAACCAGTGGCTGCCGCCACTGCTTATGGTCTTGGTTCAAAAAGTAAGGATGGTTTTTGGTTGGTTTTTGACTTTGGGNGTGGAACTTTTGATGCAGCGTTAATAAAAGCGGAAGAAGGAATTTTAGCTGTTAAAGATACCGATGGAGATAACTGGCTTGGTGGTAAAAACTTGGATGAAGCCATTGTTGACCAAATTATCATCCCAAATCTGCAACAAAATTATGCTATTGATAGTGTTTTAGAGGATACGGATAAANAGGAAATTTTACGAAACGCAGTTAAATTCTTTGCGGAAGAGGCTAAAATTCAGTTATCGTTCAAAGATTCGCATAATATTCTTTCAAACTTAGGTGACTTGCCTTTTGAGGACGACAACGGAGACGAACCTGAAATTGATGTATTGGTAACTCAANAAGATATGGAAAATGTTGTTGCTCCAATTTTTCAAAAAGCCATTGACATTACGAAGGAGTTATTAAAGCGTAACAACTTAAAAGGTTCAGACCTTGGGGCATTGATTTTGGTTGGTGGACCGACATATTCGCCAATCCTTCGCAGAATGCTTAAAGAGCAAATCACAGATAAAGTCGATACTTCTGTTGACCCAATGACAGTAGTTGCAAAAGGTGCGGCTTTATTTGCTTCTACAATTTCAGTATCAGACGAAGTAAAAGAAACCACAAGAGATAAAACCAAACTTCAACTTGATATAAAATACGAAGCGACCACCGTTGAATTAGACGAAATGGTAAACTTGAAAGTGCTAAAAGAAAAGACAACTGGCACTTTTCCTGAAAAGATATATGCTGATGTAGTTCGTTTTGATGGTGCTTGGTCAAGTGGTAAAAAACTTATTGGCGAAAAAGCAACAATAGTTGATGTGCTTTTGGTTGAAGGTCGTTCAAACTCATTTGAAATAAATGTCTATGATGAAGCAGGTAATAAATTAGAATGCCAACCGCACCAATTCAGCATTTTACAAGGAATTGGCGGACTTGACAAAATGCAAGTATTACCATATAATATTGGAATTGTGAAATATTTTCAAGAGCATCAAGAGGATAGGTTTGCTTGCGTGAAAGGGCTTGAGAAGAATAAATCTATTCCAGTTACTGGAGTTAGAAATGGTTTAAAGACAAGAAGTGCAATCAGACCTGGAATGAGTAAAGACATTATTCGTATTCCAATTTATCAAGGAGACTACAATTCAGAAGGAACTACACCATCCCTTAATAATTTGGTTAATGAAGTGACTATTACAGGTGAAACAATGCCCGCACTATTACCAGAGGGTAGCGATGTGGATATAACCATTAAGGTCGATGGTTCACAATTGATGAAATTCATTGCTTACTTTCCACTATTAAATCATACCGAGGAGGTTGAGGTTGAGATAAAGCAAACTGAGCCACCAACTGAGGCGTATCTATCTAAAGAGATTTCTAATGCAAAACGTATAGCGCAAAAGGTAAACGCAAATGATGTCTCACATAGGCTCGAAGAGCTCGAAACTCAATTAGAAAATGAAGGAGTTACTGCTGATGGTAAATTAAAAATTCAAGATAGTTTACGTAAAGAACTTTTGAAATTAGATAGTGCTGAAAAAGCGGCTGAATGGCCAAAGGTAGAGCAAGAATTAAAAGACGCATTCTATGAATTGGAAGATTTAATAGAAAAAATAAAAGCGAATAGTGATGATGAAGATTTGAATATGGACAAGGTTGAAGCCCACATTCAAGAATACAAAAACTNNATTGAGCAAGTAATCAAAGACAAAAATACTAAAGAAGCGAAACACCTAATTAGTGAAATTAGCTCATTGGATTTCAATTTACGAAATGCAGTTACTGGAAACGCAATGGATGTTCAANTTTTGAAGCACATTGACAGCGACTTTAATTCATACCATTGGAAAGACCGAAACAAAGCAAGACAATTGTGTAACCAAGGTTTACAACTTGCTACTGCTGGAAACACAGGCGGTATCAGAAATATTTTAGTTCAGTTAATCGCATTAATGCCTGATGATGAAAAACCAAAAGACACATTAGGTTAATGAGAACACACATTGATTACGGGATTTACTTGAATATTGATTTTTGCCAAATAGCAAGAATGGAAAATGGTATGCCCGTAATCAAGCGTTCTGAAACGTTTAAAGATTCAATCCCTTTGTGTATTCATTTTAATAAACGTGGAGATATTTTAATTGGCAATACTGCTTTTAATGTTCTTAAAAATGACCAAATAAGTGGATTGAAGTTTTTTGAAAGGGGCAAATCAAATACTTTTATTCAGTTCACAAGAACGCTTGGCACAAATCATACTTATGAATCATCAAATACTGGTAAAAGCTACACATCAAGTGNNTTGTTGGCTGAATGTTTTAAAAAGTTAAAATCGTTTATTCAAGATGAAGATGTAAAAGCAGTGGCAATTACTGTCCCTGCTAAGTTTTTAAATCCACAAAATGAAGCAGTCATCAAAGCAGGACGATTAGCAGGGTTTGAGCAGATAGAATTAATACAAGAACCTATTGCAGCAACATTCAGCTACGGGCTTAATTCAAAAAGCACAAACAGCTATTTATTAGTCTTTGATTTTCAAAGTGAGTTTAAAGTTTCTTTATGCAAGTTAGATAAGGGTATCATTTCAATTGTGGATAATGATGGCGATAATTGGTTANGAGATAAAAATATTACAGAAGCGATAATTGATGAAATTATTATCCCTTATCTGAAAGATAACTATGCAATAGATTTTATTCTTCAAAACTCTGATAAAAAAGAGGTTCTAAGAAATGCTGTAAAATTTTATGCAGATGAAGCCAAGAATAAATTAAATCATCAAGATTCATATTGTATTTTGTCAGATTTAGGGGACTTGCCATTTGAAGATGAAAATGGTGATGAACCTGAACTTGATATTGAACTCACACAGCAGGATTTGGCTTGGGTTTCAAGAACGATTTATCAAAAGGCAATTGACATAACTATTGATTTGCTCAAAAGGAACNAACAAAAAGGTAAAGACATTGAGCAAATTATCTTAGTAGGAGAAGAAACATATTCACCGATTTTAAGAAACCTTCTAAAAGAACAAATCACTGATAAAATTGATACTTCTACCGACCCAACGACTTTGATGGTGAAAGGTGCGGCTATGTATGCTTCCACAATTCCAATTGCAGAAGAAATAAATAAGCGAAATAAAGATAAAACTGTTCTTCAACTTGATATCAAATATGAAACTACAACTGTTGAGTTGGACGAAATGGTGAATATCAAAGTGCTGAAAGAANAAACGGTTGGTACTTTCCAAGAAAAGATTTATGCTGATGTGGTTCGTTTTGATGGTTGTTGGTCAAGTGCANAANAACTAATTGGAGAAAAAGCAACAATTGTTGATGTGCTTTTGGTTGAAGGTCATTCCAACTCATTTGAAATAAATGTTTATGATGAATTTGGAACGAAAATAGAATGTCAACCAAACAGATTCTCAATTAATCATTCTCTTTTAGAGGGCTTTCCTTTTGTTCTTCCTTATCATATTGGAATAGCCAGATTATTTGAATCAGAAGGGAAAGAGCTTTTTCAACCGGTGAAAGGTTTAGAGAAAAATAAAAGACTTCCTGCAACTGGTGTAATTAATGGGTTTAAAACAAAATTTGACCTAAGACCAGGTGTTGCAAGCGATGTAATCCGTTTCCCAATTTATCAAGGAGATTATAATGCAGAAGGCACAAATCCTTCTTTAAATAATCACGTTTGTGATATTTTGATTTCAGGAGAAACGATACCAGCTNTTTTACCTGCTGGAAGCGATATTGATATAACTATTAAGGTTGATACTTCTCAATTGCTAACTATTTCAGCATACATACCCTATTTGAATCATACAGAAGAAGTAAAGATTGAAATAAGGCAAACAAAACCAGTAACACTAAGAACAATTGATGAATTAAAAGGGNAATTGGTGCTATTCTATTCAGACAATCCAGCTATGGGAAAAGAAAGATTTAGATTTCTTTTAGGAGAGTTGATTAGAATTGAGAAAAATGGTATTGTAGAGGATGAAAAATTAAAAGTGATTGATATAGTAAAAAATGAAATTTTAAAATGGACATAAATTACAAAGGCATACTACCCAAAAACTTTTCAGTTAATGAAAAGTATTCTGTTATGCTTTTTATTAAGAAAGGTAGTAATGCTGAAACTTACAGAGTAAAAGGTAAGGACGGTAAACTCTATTTCCTTAAACTGTTCAATTATGCAAAACTTCATCGTTCGGCTTTTGACAGTGAAAACAACTTGCTTGAAATTGAATTTCTAAAATCAATCAAGCATCCAAACATTGTTTCATACAAAGACAGTGGAGAATTGATTTATGAANGGAAAAAGTTCGGATACTTGGTTCTCAACTTTATTGCTGGTGAAACCTTGGCTGAANAAATAAGCCGTGAAAAATTGAATNCTGTTTACGATTTAAAGCAAATAATTTCGGCTGTTTTAAACGGTCTGAATTATTTACACAGTTTGCCCGACCCGATTATTCATAATGAAATCACACCTCAAAACATAATGCTTGATTTATCGGGCGACATTCCACAGGCAAAAATTATAGATTTTGGTTTTGCCCGTTCATTTCATCAATCTTCAAAAGCATATAACAAAGAAGGTTTGAATCTAAACTACGTTGCTTCGGAATGTTTCAATAGTTTTTATTCTCCGCAATCTGATTTGTTTTCAGTGGGTGCAGTTATGTATCATTTGCTTTTCGGAATGCCGCCTTGGTTTAAAGACATTTCCAAATTTAAAGCAGATAGAACTAAAGCGGAGGATGTAATCATTGAGGAACGCAAAAAGCCAATTTCATTTCCGAAAGTTTCAGAAGACATTGTTGATTTTGATGAATCAGTTTTAAAGGTTTTAAAGAAGGCTTTGCAAAACGACCCCGAAAACCGCTTTCAATCCGCCAATGAATTTACCCAAGCATTAAACGGAGAAATCGAAATTGAAGATGTTGACACCGTTCAANAAGTTAAGTCAGACGACAAGGACGAGAAAAAGATAAAAACGCAANAAGCCAAGGGAAAAGGATTTGATGCTATTGCAGGAATGAAAGAATTGAAAGATCGATTGCAATTAGATGTAATTGATGCCTTACACAAACCCGAAGAATACGCAAAGTATGGCGTTACCATTCCTAACGGAATGCTTTNNTATAGTCCTCCAGGTTGCGGAAAAACATTCTTTGCCAAACACTTTGCCGAAGAAGTAGGCTTTAATTTTATGTTGGCGACACCTTCCACTTTGAAAAGTAGGTTTATAAATGCAACACAGGAAAACATTGCTAAAATGTTTGAAGAAGCCGAANAAAATGCACCGACAATCATTTTTATAGATGAAATAAACGAGCTATTACCAAACCGTGACAGTGATGCTCACGAAATGGCGAAAAGTGCAGTAAATGAAATGTTGGCTCAAATGGACAGAACTGGTGAANAGGGAATTTTTATAATCGGAGCAACTAACTATCCTGATATGATAGATCCTGCAATGCTTAGAGCAGGTCGTTTGGACAAGAAATTCTATTTGCCACCACCAGACTTTGAAGCCCGAAAGGCAATGTTTGAAATGTATTTANAAAACAGACCTCTTGACTTTGGTATGGACTATGACCGACTTTCAACATTGACCACAAACTATGTTTCATCAGACATTGAANTTTTGGTTAATGAAGCTTCACGTTTAGCACTCAAAGAAAAATCAAGAATTACAATGCAGATTTTGGAAAACATTATAAAGAATACAAAGCCTTCTGTTCCGCTTCNNCAAGAGTTGCAGAAATACGAAACAGTAAGAGCAAAAATGAATTCAGAACAAACAGAACAAAAAAATGAACGACCACGAATTGGTTTTAAACCTAATACAAAAAATATGGACACAATTAGCTTTGACAAACTTTTGCTTAAATCAGCCTTTTGCTGTATGGCATCCGATGGCAATATTGATAAAAGAGAAATTGCCTTAATTAAATCAATGTGTGAAANNTCGCCATTATTTAAAGACTTCAATTTTCAAGAAGAAATTAACTCACTTGTAAGTAAAATTAACACAAGAGGCAAAGAGTTCATTTCTTATTATTTTGACTTGTTAGGAAAATCTACTTTGACCGAACAAGAAGAATTGACTTTAATTGATTTTGCTATTCAGACAATTAAAGCAGACGAGCAAATTGAGTATTCTGAAATCAAGTTTNTTAAAAATATCAGACACAGACTGAAAGTTAGTGATGATAGTATTTTGGCTGTGTTCCCAGACATTGAGCAGTTTNTAGAGGAAGACATTGTAACCGAATCTTTCCTTGACAAGATAACGAACCAATATTTGGAAGCGGCTGAATTACCTCAGTTTGAGTTAATCAGTATTGACACCAGTTCACTTGACGATTTGAAGAAAGATGAATAACGCAATCAAGATAATTTTAGCGATTTTATTTNTTCTCTGTTTAGCGGATATGCCTTACGGATTTTATCAGTTTGTAAGGTTCGCAGGACTAATTGGATTTGCAATTTTAGCTTATCAAGCAAACGAACAAGGCAGACAAACCGAAATGATAATTTTCGGTGGACTTGCATTGCTATTTCAACCATTTNTCAAAATAGCACTTGGCAGACAAATGTGGAACATAGTTGACGTAATTGTAGGAATAGGACTTTTAATATCAATATTTATGAAACCAAGAGAAAGCCAACCCTAAAAGCAAGCACATTTGCAATTCGCACAAGCCAACGCACAGACCAAAAATTGCAANAAAGAGCTTGCTTTGCCAACGCAGACAAAAAATTGTTTTTAAAAAAATTTCCCAACGCTTCAAAAAAAATAAAAATACACCGACACACAGTCCGACAAACACAGCAGACAATGACACTAAAACTCAATATTGACAAGGCTTACAACGACACGACAGACAGAAGGCCAGCAGGTAACAGCGGTTTTGCANAAAAGCGGGTTCAGTGGTTAATTGAACATTCTACCTCGCATCAACTTCTGTGCTATGTTGACAGTTTAGTGCTCNGAAATCCGCTTCTTCGCAAAGCCGCCAAACGTTGTGTGCAAGTAACTATGATCGAAAATATTCCTAGATTAATAAATAATGAATCGTAATTTTACTGAAAATCAATTTGAATGACAATCGAACATACTAGCAAAGAGATTATTTTTAAGGTTCCTAAAAATACCAAAATAGAAGATTTACAAGACTTAGCTAATCTGTTTGAATTTAAACAGCTTGCGAGAAAATCAAAAGCCACGCAGAAACAATTAGACACATTACTTAGTGAATCGAAAAAGGGAAGGTGGGAAAGCATTAGAAGTAAAATTGGCTTATGAGGATAGTTGTTGACACTAATATTGTATTTAGTGCGATCCTCAATACTCAAGGAAAACTTTCAAGAATAATTTTACAACCCAAGAGTAAACTGAATCTTTACACAACCAATTTCTTATATCATGAACTAAATAAACATAAGNAAAAACTCATATCAATATCGAAGTATTCTGAAAGTGATTTTCAAAGGGCATTCGAATTAATAACCCAGAAGATAAAAGTCATTAATTTTGATCTTATTCCAAAAAGGCACTACGAATTCGCACATGAAATCACTTCAAATATTGATGAAGATGATACTGAATTTGTTGCATTTACTGAACATATCAAAGGAAACTTTNGGACAAGTGACAATATCTTAATTAAAGGTTTGTCTAAGAAGAATTGGAATAAAATTATAACTACTAAGGAGTTGTACCAATTAACTATTAAAGAAAGAAATAGAAAATAACCTGCACACAACAGCAGTTTTGCGCAAGGCGGATCACTTTTCCATTGCAAATTTTAGGTTCCAAATGCCCGCCCAGCGCAAAGCTGCGAACCGTTGGTTGCAATGCTAAAAGATAATTTTGTGAGAATTCGGATACTAAATAACTTTACCAAAAGACTCATAAAGTGAATTACAATAACTTAATTGAACGAAACCCTGACATACTCCAAGGCAAACCTATAATTAAAGGAACAAGAATTTCTGTTGAGTTGATTGTCAGAAAATTAGCAGGTGGATTTTCTATTTCTGGAATATTGGAAAGCTACCCACATTTGACAGAAGCGCAAATCAAAGCCGCTCTTGAATATACCGCCGATTTAATTGCAAACGAAGATGTTTTTGAATTGGTATGATAATCTTTGATGAAAATGTTGAACAGTATTGGATTGATGTAATTAATGAATTAGAATTGAATTCATATCCATTAGAGAGAAACACCAAGGTGTAAGTGATCTCCAAGTGATAGAAATTGTCAAGAGCTTTAAAGGTTTACTAATTACAGAAGACAAAGATTTTGGAGAACTTGTTTTTGCCCATTCGATTGGCGATGTCTCAATTATGTTTNTGAGATACGATCAACCAAACTATTTACAAATTGAAGAGTACCTAATTAGCACCTTAAATAGGTTTCTGAATCAAGAGATCTCTGGCTTCATTACGATAACGAAANAAAAGATTAGAGTTCGGAAAATATAAAATCTAGCACTGCAACCAACAGCAGTTTGCGCAAGGCGGGGTTCACATCTCCATAGCATATGTTTGGTTCCAAATGCCCGCCCAGCGCAAAGCTGCGAACCGTTGGCCACAATGTGCGAACCACCATTACGCTTAGATTTGGCGGTGACTTCTACCCTTAAATCAGCGGGCAAGAGAATGACCAACCGATTGTTTTTAACCTCTTTCGCCGCGCCAAAATTGGTTACCGAGGACTTATCACCAGTTCCCATTTAGAATTACTTGCTGATTGACTTGGCGCTGTTTTGACACTAACCGGAATTTTCTTCCATGTATTGTGGGCGTTCCTCAACTCCGCGCCGGTTGGACTACCAATAGAAACCGAAAACCGAAACCAAAATGGTAATTCCAATATGAAGAAATCGAAGACCGGCGCTGTTTGACTGATAAATCTGAAATCAATACCCATATTGAAAAGAAACTCGTGGCGCTTTCATGGCATTAACCGTGAGAATATCAAACTGAGAATTTTCAAGCCTTTAGATGTGGATTGAAGCCGCCACTTAACGAAGTTCTTACGCCCGCCTTGCTTTGTGGTTAGATTTTAAATACAGGATTATAAACAGCTGATAGGAAAACCGCCAAATGAGCACACTGATGGCCAACATGGTATTGCCAAAAGCGGGGTTTTGGTTTTATCTTTGAAATATTGTTGATGCCTGGTGTTTAGTTCTCCTAAAAATATTTCTACTATCCCACCCTTCGGCAATACCCAGAACGTTGGCAGTAACCGTAACAGACATAACGTGGACATAGAAACAGCTAGTTATATAAAAAATTATTTTAGTAGACTAATGACTGACGATGAAAAGTTAGCAATGAAATACCATATGTATACTAATAAAACTAAATACAACCCCGAAATGAGAAAAATGATGGTTGAAAGGGGTGGATTAGTGAACGACAAGACATAAAAGATTTTCTCAAAGACGGTTATGAAGAATTTGAACTTCGTGTAGCAAAACGAATAATGACAGAAACACCAGAAAAGGTATTCTTAAATACTTGCCTCAAATGCAACAAACTTACAAGGACACCTTATGCAAGACAATGCAGACATTGTGGGAATAGTTGGCACGATATAACAGTTGCACAATTTAAACTTGATAGTTCATTTCAATTAACGGGCAGACACTTTTTTGCTTGGACAAATTACGAAAGGAGAAATCAAAAGGAGCAGTTTATGGACTTGACAATTTTAGGACTAAATAGAAAGCCAAAAATAGAAGCAATTGAATTTGCACTTAAACGACAAGACGGCAGAGTATGGGAAGATGTTGCACTTGGAACAAACGATTTAACAGAAGACGATAAAGAATATTTAATAAGTATTGGTTCGTTTGGAAGACCATTTGACATAGTAAAAGAAAAGTAAACGGCTACTGCCAACAGCGGTTTGGCGCAAGCAGGGCTTCGGAAGTAATTCAACATTTTCACTATATTTGGCATAGAAATTAGCCTCAACTTTGGTACTCAAATGCCCTGCCATCGCCAAGCCGCTAGACGTTAGCTGTAACCCAAAAACGACACGCATCAACAAAACGACAAGTATAACAAAGAACAAGAAATATTATGTTAGGACTTAGAACAACAATTTATAAAGTTTCAGACATTCAAAAAGCGACTGAATGGTATTCAAAAGCATTTGAAACTAATCCTTATTTCAACGAACCCTATTATGTTGGTTTCAACATTAAAGGTTACGAACTCGGACTCCAACCAGAAGACAACCCGACTTTTGAAAAAGTTGAAAGTTTAGTTTCTTATTGGGGAGTAGAAAACATTCAAGAAACTTTTGACCGACTTATTGAATTAGGAGCGACCGAAAATGAAAAACCTTACGATGTTGGCGGAGAAATAATGACGGCAACTGTTAAAGACCCATTTGGAAACCTTATTGGCTTGATTTATAATCCTCACTTTCAACTAAAAGACTAACCAATGGCTTCCGACCCAAACTTTGTGGATTTTGTATTAGAACAAATCAAAAATTCAGGAGAAATAACCGCTAAAAAGATGTTTGGTGAATACGGTATTTATTCTGACGAAAAATATTCGGACTAATATGCGACAATAAACTATTCATAAAGCCGACCAATTCTGGACGGAAGTTTATAGGAAATGTTGTTGAAGCACCGCCATACGAAGGAGCAAACCAAGTTTTTTAATAGAAGACAAAATTGAAAACAGCGAATGGTTAAGTGAATTAGTTAGAATATCAGTGAAAGAATTACCAGCACCTAAACCGAAAAAGAAAAATGACACACGAAATCAAATGGGCTATAGCTAACATCGTATTGGCAATAGGCGGGCTGAACGGCTTCGTATCAACGGAAGTGCAAAATTCAACTTTCGTTCTTCGATTAAAGTTCAGTGCTAAAAGCCCCGCCCATCGCCAATACGCGGCACGTTAGTGGCAACTGTAAAGCGACACTCTACAATGGACAAAGAAACGGAACACAATTGCATCAGTAAGGACGAACTTCTTGTTCAGACCAAAACTAATATTGACAAATTTGGACTGCAAGTAATAATGGTTAATGGTTCAGACTATTCACCTTCATTTGTTTATAGCATAGGACTATTTGAAACTTACAATCAACCTGAGATAATTTGCTTTGGTTTACCTCAAAAACTTGGACACGAAATAATTAATGATGTCGCAGAACTTCTANAAAAAGGTGAAACCATAAAGACGAACACTAACTATGACAGCATTTTTCAAGACAGCAGAGCAGAGTTTTTACCTGTTGACGATAGAAATATAGATGATTACTTTGGAGCAGCATTAAACTACTATGACAAAATCAAATTCCCAGCAGTACAACTTGTTTGGACTGATAGAAATGACAAGTTTCCTTGGGAAGAAAATTTTGAAGAAGAATTTTTACACGACCAACCTTTGCTTGACAGAAACGCTGACTTCAAATTTAGAGAGGCAAAAAATTTAGGAATATTTACAACCAGACAATGGTTAGAACTTGACAAACCAATATTAAGAGTTGTTCACGACACAGACGGAGATTGGCAATTTTTAACAGGCGACCAAATGCCAGACGACATCAGAATTGTCGCATTGGAACAAATGGTAATTAGAGACATAACTCTAAATGAAGTTTTTGATTTAGACTATGGTTATTCTATGGACAGAGACTATATTGGTGGAGAATGGACAAAAACAAAAAACGAAATTGATGATGATGAAGAATAAAACAGCTGCCACTAACATCGTATTGGCAATAGTGGGGCTGACAGTTGTAAACTCAACATTTGTACTTCTATTGGGCATTTGTGCAAATGTTGGGCTGACGTTTTCCAAATTCCCCACCATCGCCAATACGTAAACCGTTAAACGTCATGCCCGGTCCCACCGTAACCGAGAAAAACAGAGTAGAAAAATGGCGTTTGTTTTGGGACTTTAAAACCGGCAGGCCATTAAACTACTGACCGAAATTTGACGCTCCTCTACCCGCGCCTATTCATGTTTCATAGATAATGATCCGGAAATAATAGATCCACAATTGAATTCAGAGTTTGGTAGATTGAAGACCTGGGCGCTCATATTTTAATAACCGATAGTAGACTACCCTCAACAGATTCTACACGCAGCGCCTCATTGACTTTAAGAACAAAAAGACAATTCCGAAAACAAAGGATTTCCAACAAATTCCCGGATTGCGCTGCAAAGAAAATATGGAGATTGGCCTGCCTCGCTTTTTTACTATATTTGGATTGAATAGCATGAAACCAAACCTGAGAAGAACGCCATTTTTTAACCGGGCACGAACGTTTAACACGGGTTTGGCGCCATGCGGGCTTTGGCGGTGCGGCTGTTTCGGCTTGGCTTCGCAAATAAAAGCCTTCACAGCCTTAATTGAAATTCCTACTCCAACTCCCCGCACGATCGCCAAGCCCCAACCGTTAGTGGCAAGTTTACAGAACGACACCACAGACAAGAACGAACAACTAAAATTTTAACTTTGATTAAATAAATAGACAAATAATGATAAAATTTGCATACACAATTCTATACGTTAAAGACGTAACAAAATCAATAGAGTTCTATGAACAGGCTTTTGGATTTACAAGAAAATTTGTAACACCTGAAAACGACTATGGAGAACTTTTAGTAGGCGAAACGACACTTTCATTTTGTTCTGTGACTTTGGCAAATTCAAACTTGAAGGACGGCTTTACCGAAAGTAATTTAACGACCAAACCTTTTGGAATTGAAATTGCATTTACAACAGACAAAGTTGAAGAAACAGTTCAATCAGCAGTTAATGCAGGTGCGACAATTACTGAAATCCCAAAAACAAAACCTTGGGGACAAGTCGTTGCTTATATCAGAGACCTTGACGGATTTTTAATAGAAATTTGTACACCCATATCATAGCGACATATGAAATCTAAAGATGAACAAATTGAAAAGTTTTTAGCTGAACTAAAAGTAAAAGACTCTGACAAATATGAAGTATTGACCAATTTACGAAGTGTTGTATTTACTTCAATTTCTAATCTGTCCGAAACATTCAAATATGGCGGTATTTTGTTTTCAATCAATGACAACTTTGGAGGGCTTTATGTAAGCAAACAACACGTTTCTTTTGAATTTACATATGGTTACAAACTTGACACCGAGTTAGCATTAGAAGGCGATGGCAAATACAGAAGACATTTAAAATTTAGGACACTTGACGAAGTAAATCAATCAAAAGCGAAAATAAAATTACTGTTACTACAAATCGAAAAAATTGACGCAGAACAATTATAAATCAAAAAACCTGCCACTAACATCGGTTTGGCAATATGGCGGCTGAAGTGCTTCTATGAAACATTTGTGCAAGGTTCAGCAGCAGTATTTCTATTGAACTTCTGTGCTAAAATCCGCCACATCGCCAAGCCGAAAACCGTTAGTGGCAAGTTTAGACGACCATAACCAAATGACAGAAAATTGACAACAATTAACGGAGACATATTGAAAATTGCTGACCAAGCCTTCTTAAAAATTTTGGCGGACGAANAAGTTTTTGAAATCAAACATAAACTCCGCTTAAAAGACAAATCAACTTTAGGGGTTCTGTTTTTTTTATTTGGAGGTTTGTTTTTAATTGTTGTTCCATATGTTAAGACATCGACCGAATCTTCAAAATATATCGGACCTGTATTAGGACTATCGTTATTGGTTTTGTCAATCTTAACTCTTTTACGACAATCTAACGATGGACTTAAAATTCGAGACGGCATTCTTACATTTCGACATAACCTTAAATTGAAAACCATTCATTTGAACGGAAGTGTAAAAGTAATAATGAAGACAGAAATAATGAGAATAAGACGTGTGGGAACTTTGGGGTCTGACTTTATCATTATTAAACATTTTATTCAAGACCAACAAAAAGAAATTCCTATTTTAAAATTTCAAATGGACAATGCAAATGCCGACAACGCAAAGAAATTAGGTAACGAACTGACAAGAATAATAAATGCGAAATTTCGACAATAACGTAACTATAAATAGCGGACGGACAAGAAAACCAGCCACTAACAGCCGTTTGCCGCAATGGGGGCTGACATGGTTAAATCAAGTGCAGTGCTTCTATCAAAGTTTGTGCTTGGTTGACAGTGAAGTGCTCCGAAATCCCCCACTGCGGCAAGCGTCAAAACGTTAGCGGGCATGCCAGCACAAACTTTATGAAGAATTTCTTCCAAATAATTTTAATGTTCCTAATCTATTCTTGCAATGAATCAATTGATACTGCGAGCAAATCGAAATCTAAGGAAGATACATTCAGTTTTATCAGTAATGGAAAACTGATTTGATCTCGATATTTGACACGCTAATAAAATACGAGAATAAGGAATTAGTATATCTTTATTTTTCAAATAATGCAATTTTAGATGATTACTATTTTCAAGGAAAAGTGAACAATACGAATTTCGGTATTCATTGTAAACTTGACCCTGATAATTATTTAAACCTATACGTTAAATCTAAAAGTCAATGGAGACTAATAGATTCGATACCACAGTTTGGATCGAATTATAAAGAGGTCGTTTTTAAAGATTTGAATTCGGACAATTATTTTGATTTATTGTTGTTTGAGCATGACCTTTATCATAGAATTGTGTTCTTGTACGAGCCGAAAGAAGGAACTTTAATTCACACTAAGGGCTTTGATATTTTAGAACTAAAGGAATAGAATACAATAACAGGAAGCACGACCCGCTAACAGCACCTACCCAAAAGGCTGGTTTTGGTCTTCGCATGAATCTTGAAAAGTAAAAGAATCTTCAATTTTTTAAAGTAATTTCGTTTTCAAACTCCCGCCCTTCGGGTAGCTGCAAACCGTTATCGGTCATGCTATGGCGACAGTGCAAACATAAAACGGACGACCATTGAACAAACAAATTGTAACAACATGCAACAACAACAGACACAGCATTTAAAGGCAACGCTTCAGAAAAAAACAAAAAAATGCCCCGCACGGAAAATTCTATTGCCTACGCACATTGCACACATTTACCTTTGCCTGCCATCACACAAAGCCAACCCGAAGGCAAAGTTAAAAGAGTGCAATCGGCAACGCTTTGTTTTGCAGACTCACAGAAAGAATATATTTTAACCTACATTTGAAATCCTTTTTCAAGCATAAAAACTATCCACAATTCAATATCAGAACATGAAAGTTTTAAAAACCGCTGACCTTACTAACTGCAATTGGGATTTTATTTTCACATCTTGCGGTGACGACCCAACAGAAGTATTGGACAATAAAATAAATGTTGGAATCCGAAGCGGAAACAATATTGAGGAAAAGGAATGGAATGAGTTGACCAAATACATTCTTGAAAACAAAGGCGAGTTTCCTGACTTGGTGGAAGATGAGAAAGTAAATACAAAAAAATTAACAGAACACATACTTACATTGTCTCAAAAAAGACGAGGACAACCTGACCCCGAAATTTTCATTCCGAAATTAGTAATGGGAAATCAAATCAAATCACATGTGAAAGTTTTTATTGAAAACTCAGGAAGCATGGACGGTTATGTAAGAGGCATAAAGGATTTTGAAATTGTAATCGGAAAACTTCTTGTCTTGANNGTAAAGATTTCTGTTCACAAAATGCTAAAAGCAATTTTGATGTTTTTCATAAATAAAAAGGTCTATCCTGCACCTGAAATAAAAGAACTAACTGATTTTGCAAGAGCGTTAGAACCGACACAAAGTTCACCTTACAATAAAGGAGACCGTTCAGAGAGCATATTAAACGATGTTATTAAAAGCATCATTGACAGTACATCTGAAAATTCTATATCAATACTAATCTCTGATTGCATTTATTCTTTAGAGCCTACTAAAGACACGAAAGGTTCTTTAGGGTATCAGCAAAACGGAACAATGGAAGTATTCTTAAATAAATTTCGTAGTTCAAATTTGAACTATACTACTTGCATATATAAAATGATTTCGGACTATGAAGGAAACTATTTCCCTTATGACTATGACCCAAAAAAGAAAAACAGCATTAGCCTCTATAATATACAAGCTAAACGACCATATTACATTTGGGTGATTGGTGAATCTGAAAGAGTATCAGACTTTACTAAAAAGATAAACTTTAATTCTCTCAAAGGTTTTCAAAACAGTTACATACTTTCTAACTTCACTAAAGAAAAACAACCATTCTTCACGGTATTGAAAGAAACCAACAAAGTTGGTTCTTTCAAGCAGACCGACAGAGGAGAGAGAAATGTAAAAAGTATCAATGACATTAAATATGATGGTAGCACATTTCAATTTTCAATTGCAGTGGATTTAAGCAACATTCCAGTTGATTCCTCTTATTTGCTGNACTACCAAAATTATTTAGTGCCTGATGGCTTTAATGTAAAGTCAATTGAGAAAATTGACAGAAACAAATTATCGAAACATGATTTTTTAACTGTCGAANAAACAACCGCTACTCATTTTATTACGGTATCAACTACAAGCAAATACTCAATTCAAGATTTGAAACTTGAATTATCAAATATAATTCCTGCATGGGTTGAACAAAGCAATAGTCTTGACGACAGAAATGTAAAAGATGAATTAGACAAAACCTTTGGTTTGGCTTATTTGGTGCAGGGTGTTTCGGAGGCTTACGCCACCCAACATCCCGAGCAAACTTCTTATTTCAAAATTACAGTAACCATAAAAAAATAAAACAATATGAACGAATTGTATGCATACATCATTGAAAACATATTAAGGTTTTACAAAGAGCCGTTTTCATCGGACCTATACAATGAATCCTTGTATGGAACTATAGGACTTATTACAATCATTTCAGCCCTGCTTTTTAACTTAGCTTTTTACTATTTGATTAATAGACCAAGCTTTTCAAAATGGTTTCATTGGATGTTTGTTGGAGTGCTTCATTTGTTAGTTTGTTTCTTTTCTTCCTATTTTATTCCTAAAGACGCTTTCGATGCATTATTTGCAGGTAACGACCCATATTCTTCAACTGATTACTTAGGATTTTCATTAGTCAACACAGCCTCAGCTTTATCATTTTACATTCTATGGATGTTAGTTGTAAGATGGAAAAGTTCTAACGCTAAAACTACTCCATTTCCACACTAAAAACAATTCAAAAACATGGCAAAATTATATGTATTCGGCATCGGAGGAACAGGAGCAAGAGTAATTAAGTCTTTAACTATGTTACTTGCTTCGGGTGTANAAACCAATTATGACATTGTTCCAATTTTGATTGACCCTGACAGAGCAGGCGGTGATTTGAACCGAACTGTTAAAGTTCTTCGTGAATACCAACTCATTCAGAAGGAGCTAAAAGGGTTTGAGCAAAATCATTTTTTCAACAACAGCATTTCAACGCTTAGTGAAATCATTGCTAACAGAGGAGGCAACTCAAATGTTATTGATGGTTTTAGGTTTGAGTTGGATGGAGTTCAGAATGACCGTTTCAAGGATTTTATTGACTATTCCAATCTTGACCCAAATAACAAATGGCTTGCAAGTCTTTTGTTTTCTGAAAGAAATTTGGATTCAAATCTTGAAATCGGTTTCAAAGGAAATCCAAACATTGGCAGTGTCGTTTTAAATCAGTTTACTAAGTCGGAAGCATTCCAAGCATTTGCAGACAGCTTTGAAAAGGACGACAGGTTATTTATAGTAAGTTCAATTTTCGGTGGAACAGGTGCAGCAGGTTTCCTACTCCTATTAAAGAATATCCGACACGGTTTTGTAAAAGAAAAATTCTATGCACATCTACAAAACGCTGTTATCGGTGCAATCACTGTTCAGCCTTATTTCAAGGTTAAGCAAGAAGATGAATCAGAAATTGACAGTCATGGTTTTGTTTCAAAAACAAAAGCTGCATTGCACTATTACTTTAAAAATGTTACTGGCAACAATACAATAAATGCTCTCTACTACATTGGAGATTTAGCAGAGAATACTTATGAGAATCACCAAGGTGGGACAGACCAAAGAAATGATGCACACTTTATTGAACTTGCTTCTGCAATTGCAATAGTTGATTTTGCAAACACAGATGAAAACTACATCAGAACAACAGGAGGGAAAGCGGAGAATCCAGTTTATAAAGAGTTTGGCATTAAAGAAACTTCCGAACACTTAAACTTTAACCACCTTACAGACGACACTTTGAAGTTGATTCGTTCAAATATTACACAGTATTTCTACTTCAATATTNTTTTAAAGGATAAGTTGCAAAGCGAATTAAATAATCCGTATGCTTCCGCATACACCAATAAAATTGACCGCAATTTTATTGACCAGTCCTTTNACAAAACACTTGCAGACTTTAATAAGTCATTCAGAATTTGGTTAGGTGAGCTGCAACGAAACAAAGTTTCGTTTTCGCCTTTCAATATTGAATTGGAAACAAGTACCAACCAAGAAATAACCGACATCAGAACTTCAACATCAAGTATCTTCTCACTTGTAAACGGAGTTTCAGAGANNAAATCATGGAAACATTACGTTCCAGGACTTGCCAAAAACAATTACGAACTTTTTGTAGCCCACCTTAATAAGGCAGCAGAAGCAGTTGGCAACACATCTACCAACAAGCGTTTCATGGGAGTATTCTCAAAAGCATCTCAAACCGTTGTTAACCAAAAACTATTTTAATCATGGCAAAAGTTTTCAGATTATTCCAAGACAAAAATCTCCAACATTGGGAAGACCGTGGAGAAGCGTATGGACCTTCGGTAATTGAANAAATTCCAAACCCAGATGGAGATTTTTCTAAACGGGAACCAACTTCAATCCCAAGCCCATTTGCAAGAATAGATTTGGTTAGAACTGCATTTAAGTATGTAGTTGACAAGAATGAGTTGGAAGGCAACACCATTTATCACAAACTCATCTCTGATTGCTTTGATGTAGGGGAAATGTTTTTCAAAATTGATTCTTTGGGCAGCAAAGCACAAATCAAGAGTTGGGATAAGAACATTGATTTGAACGCCTTGAAAAATTCAACTAATCCAAGGCATAAACTTTATGGTGAAACTTTAGACTTGTTTTTAAGGCAAGACAAGGAGACCTACAATTTTGATTCTCTCAATAGAATGTTTTTCATTCTCTATGATTTTCAAATAATAGGTGGCACTTCTCCATCTACTTTGTTTTTCACATCGGCTAACGATTTAAGTTTTACCAATATCAAATTTGGTAATGATACTTTGTTTGATGCTGACTTGAAACCGCTTTACAAAAGAGACCCTGAATACCAAAAATACATTCATCACTTTTTCAAAGCCAATCCCGAACTCTCATCAAAAATGAGAGATTTAGCTGCATACCTTGAAAAGAATTTGGCAATGCTTTTCAATACCAACAACGAATTGCACAATGAAATAAAGCAGTTAGAAAGCAAGACAGCAGAAGTATTGAAACAAGAACTTGATGCCATTTATGAAGCAATTGACACAGGAACAGCAGGTGATAATTTAGAAATCATAGGATGCTGGTTAAAGAAGAAGAAAATCAAAGATAGGGCAAAAGTAATTGAAGAAAACAGTGAGTTCACAATCAAGTCCTCAAAATATTCTGGTGGATACCAACCACTTGTATTACAAAACAGCTATGCTTTAAAACTAATCTATACTGACAAATCTGTTCATTGGAATAACAATACTCCAGTTCCATACTTTGATAAAGAAACAGACATCAACAACAGAACATTGCCAGGGCAATTAGACAAGTATCCTTACTTGACTGTTAGCGATTTTTTGCAACCACGTATAATAAGACTTGAATATCCTTGTCAACAGTGAAAATATTGGAATGGGAACATTCGTTTTGAAAATGGGGATAAAAACAAACATTTTCTTTTACCGATTGCCCCAAAGTTTNTTGACTTCTTTGATACGACTGACCTACAAAGACAAATGCCAGATGGCAAGCCAATGTTTGAAATGATTGTTTATGCAGGTTCAGTTGAAGCAATTTTGAGAATACCTATAAAGGGTAACGCTAATTACATTACGTTTAAACGAACTTACGAAAATATCGGTATTGCCAGCAATGGTGAACCAGACCTGATAAACAATAAAGGTTACATTGTAGAGAATCAATTTGGTTTAGCCGTTTATCCTTTTGTGAAAACGGGTAGTGATGAGGGTTCATTTTACAGAGTTATGCTTTTGGACAGAGATATTTTGAATGAAACTAAGCATTATAATTATGATTTGAATTTTCGCAAGAACTCAAATAATGAAGTCCTTAAGCATAAGGATAGAAAAACAAGGAGTAATAAAATTTCAGATAGAGTTGGTGTATCTACTTTATTTTATGTTTTGGAAAGTGAGTTTGACTATATTGAAGTAGTAAATAATATTGCATCGGGTATTGTAATTCCATTTTTCAAAGAAGTTGGTGGTGGCTCAGATGCATTTACTTTTGCCATTGATTTTGGAACAACCAACACTCACATTGAATATAAAATAGGTAGTGGAAATCCTAAACCTTTTGAAATTACAAAAGATGATTTACAGTTTGCAACTTTATTTNCACCCGAAATTAGAAATGACATATCAACTTACACGAACGCAAACTTGATGTATGAGTTGATACCACATGAATTTTTGCCCGAAGTAATAAGCAAACAGTCCGAATTTAGGTTTCCGCTAAGAACTGCATTAAGTGAAAATATTAAACTGAATTTGAATGAGGCAACATATTCTTTAGCCGACTTCAATATTCCTTTCACTTATGAAAAGTATGCTAAAAAGCAGAACGCAAAAGTTTCTACAAACTTGAAATGGTCAAACTATACAATGAATGATGATGACCGAACAAGAGTTGAAAGATTTTTTGAGAAACTAATTTTCTTAATCAGAACAAAGGTTCTGCTTAACAACGGCAATTTAAATTCAACCAAACTTATTTGGTTTTATCCTTCAAGTATGATGACAGTTCGCAGAGATAATTTGGAAAGAACATGGAAAACTTATNTCCATAAGTTCATTACAACTCAAAGTTCACCGATAAAACTTTCTGAATCTATTGCACCGTTCTACTACTTCAACAAAAAGGGAGGGATTGACTCTTCTGATTTGCTAANNGTTGCTGCTATTGATATTGGAGGAGGAACATCTGACATTGTAGTTTACCACCAGAATGAACCTAAAGTTCTTACTTCGTTCAGATTTGCTGCTAATTCAATTTTTGGTGATGCCTTTAATGGTTCTCCTGAATTAAATGGTTTCGTAAAGAAGTATCAAACTGTGATTGACAAACTTCTTGCAGACAATAACCTTGCCGACCTTGAGGCGGTTTTGCGTGAAATAAAGGAAGAGCAAAGTTCGGAGGACATTGTAGCATTCTTCTTTTCATTGGAGAACAACAAGACAATTCAAGAGAGAAGCATTCCAATAAGTTTCAACGACAAACTTGCTAATGATGATGATTTGAAAATTGTTTTCCTGATTTTTTATTCTTCTATCATTTACCATTTGGCTAAATTGATGAAANCAAAAGGAATGAAAGCGCCTCGTTATATTACTTTCAGCGGGACAGGTTCAAAAGTAATTTCAATAACCGACAGAGGAAACGATTTGAACGCACTTCAAAGACTTACTAAGTTGATTTTTGAANAAATCTATGCAGGTGAAACGGTTGGAAGTATAGAACTGAAACAACACCCAGAACCCAAAGAAATAACATGCAAGGGTGGACTTTGAGCGNAAACAACTATTGATGTAGACGACATTAAAAATGTTTTGATTGGCGACAAGGAAAACACTCTTGTTCCAGATACAAGTATGAATTACACAACTTTAAACGATGCAAAACTTAACAGCATTATTGCAGAAGTGAATTCATACCTTGATTTGATTTTCGCATTGAACACAGATTTTAATTTCACGAAANACTTTGGTGTTAACCCTGCAAAGATTGATTCCTACAAGGAAATTTTGAAAGAGGATTTAATGCAACATTTGAAGTTAGGTCTTGCAATTAAAACAAAGGAACTTATGGGGAATACAAACATCAATGTGGAAGAACCACTTTTCTTTTATCCCTTAGTCGGAGCTTTAAACAAGTTAGCATACAAAATCACAACACAAGTAAATAATTAAATGATGTTCAAGAGATATCCCATATTGATATTGATGCTGTTAATTGGCATTTATAAAGCACAAGATAGCAAAAAGCATTTGAAAAGGCAGTAGATTATTGCAACTGTAAAATGACTTTTGCTTATTTGAATCAGTTCACCTCATCAATGCCAAAAGACAAGGCAGAGAAGGTATCATTTGATAAAATAAAAGAAGAATTTGGGAATTGTGAAATAAGCAGCCCAATCAATTTCCTAAAACTTTCTGAATTGTTGAACGGTAATAATTTCAAATACTCCAATCAGAAATTTTCAACAGTTATCGATCAATTAAAATCTTCGTATAATGAATCTTTANCAACTGAACAAGCAGTTAACACAATAATTGACGGAATTTTTAAAAATCAAAATCTAATAACAATATCCTCTAAGTATTCAGATGTTGCCAAACTAAACGAACCGTTGAAATCAGATATTGCAAAATATTAGGCAATTCGTTTGTTGCCAATAACACATCTACAAATGATGGTGTAGAGGAAGTTAGTAGGCAGAGTGGCGAAAAATAATGAATTATGAAGCAGAGATTTTAGATTTAAAAGGAAGATAAAAGAAATGAGCCAANGTCCATTTTTACCTAATTGGTTGTCTATTATTTTGATTGTTGTTTTTTCGTTGCTTGTTTATGCGATACTCAAACTAAATCTTTCAAGATTAGACGAAAGGATTGGCAGACATAGAGAAGAAATAGAGGGCTTAAAATCAAGAGACTTTACTCAGTCACAAAATTTTAGTCAATCTAATAGCATAAGCGATTACAAGAAAGCCATAGATAGAAACATAACAGAAATAAATAATGCTATCTCAAAATTGCAANATGGAAGTTGGCACATTAACTATGAGTATGCAACAAAAAGCAATCAGGTAGTAACTTCTGTTTCATCAACAGAGAAACCTCAGAAATTTGAAATACTATATGCCCCTATTCCAAACCGTGACGGAAGCTTTAATGCATCAAAAGTTACAGGCACAGAAGACCAGAGTGNNCCAGTTTACAAATTCACGATAACCGACATTCTTTCACAGAAGGCAACTTTTGAATTTTTGAATGTTGAGAGAGCAATCAAAGATGCAACAAGTTCACCCGAACTAATACTTAACCCCGTTTGCNAGAATCAAAATGCTTTGAATCAAAACGCAAAACGGATTAAAACTGTTAAGCCCGGAACAGTTGTAAAGCAAAATGATAAATGGATAGTTGACCAACCAGCCGAAATAGAGTATGAATAGCATAACAATTATTGAATTTATATTAGTTGGTGTTATTGTAGTTATTCAAACTTCACTTGCACTAAAAACAAGGAGCCAAATAAACTTTTTGGCAACTATAGGTTCCTGGACTAAAATTTTTCAAACTCAAAAATACAATATCCCGATTGAGGACTTACAAACTTTTGAGCCGAAAGAAATTTTGCAAAACCTTTCTTCCTATGAAAATCAACCAAAACTCAACCTGAACCAATTTACTCTGAGGACGGGAATGGTTTTTCAGACCTTTAGTGAAGCGGAGGAAGATGAATATGAAAGTATGAGTGAAGTTAGCTTAATAAACCCCAACGAAAAAGTAAATGTAATTTTTGACGAAATACTTTTAGCGGTCAATGTTTATTTACTTCGCAATAAAGGTGCAGCTACCGATTTTAATTTGATAAAAGATGTTGTTGAAAGAAACCTTGACATGGAGGAAGAAGATATTAGTCATACTGTAACCGTTCCGCTTTACTTGGGTTTGATGGGAACAATGAGTTGGAATTGTTTTCGGTTTGATAAACTTGTTTTTGGTATCAGACCCAAATGCAGACTTTGACATTAAAGCATTTTTGGGAGGCGTTTCAATTGCAATGTTCGCCAGCTTTTGGGGATTGTTTTGCACTGTTGCCAATTCAAGTTTCAATCTGAAAAATGCAAGAAGAAGTTTGGAGAGGGCAAAAATGTGTTCTACACTTTTCTGCAAACAGAACTATTGCCAGTACTTAACCAAGTGTTTCAAGTAGCATTTACACCCTACACACAAACCTTGTAAAATTCAACGACAATTTTACTATCAATCTGAATAAGCTAAGTGGTATGCTGAATAAAACCACGATGCTTTAATTGCACAGGAAAGAATTTTGACGGCCCTCGACAGTATCGACATTGCAGAATTTGCAAAGGCCAATGTTAAGGTATTAAAAGAACTTAAAGCTGGAACTGAACAACTTGAAAAATTTAGTGAGTATCTAAATTCATTGAATCATTTATCAGCCAAAACTTCTAGACTATCTGTATCATTTGAAGATTTATTGAATCGCACAAACAATTTCCAGGGACTTGCAGAGAGGTTGGATAGCAGAATTGAGGAGAGCAATAAGTTGATTCAATTCTTAAACGACCACTATCAGCAATTAGAAGAACGAGGAGAGATAATAAGAGATTCAGTAGTAAAGGTTGAAGATGTAATGATAAAATCACTCAAACAATTGGAGGAGCATACTCAAACAAAGATTGATGCTATTAAACAAATAACTGTTAAGGAAGAAGATTTAATGACACAGGCTTTTGCCGCAAACAGGAGCCATTTTTCTAAACTTTCGTTGCTTGAAGATTTGAAAATCAATTGAAGAATTTAAACGCAATTCCACTGACAACATTGGAGGAATTAAGAAAGAAGTAGAAACCTTGAGAGCAAGCATTGAAAGATCAAACAGCGTATTGAAGGAAATTAACGACAGTAGTTTAATTCACCGAACACAAAATGTAGCCAAATCTATCAAGCAACTTTTCACCCCTAAAAATAATTGCTGATGAAAAAGAAGGGGGAAAGTTTTTTTGGATGAGCTTTTCAGACTTAATGACAAGTCTGTTTTTCATCATGCTTGTTCTATATGTTCTCACTTATATAATGCTAAAGAAAAAGGAAAAAGAATTGGTGAATACAGTTGAAGATTTGAAACATAAACTTGAAGTTTATGAATTGGTTGAACAAAATTTGAAGCCATTAAAACAGGACACCCTTTTGTTTCGCTATGAGGAAGAATATAAGCGATTCACTCTTGCATTTGATGTGCGTTTTGAATTGGGAAAATCACAAATTACAAAAGGCAGTTTGAAGAATTTTGATGTAACTGCATCAAAGATTCAAAGTGTAGGTAAGGAACTACAAAAGACGATAGATAACTTGGCAAAGAACAAATCATCCAATCCTGCAATGGAAAATGTTTCTTACTTGGTTATTGTTTCCGGTTACGCCTCACACCTCCTTTCAGGAAGTCAGGAGAGTGATTATGATTTAAGTTATCAAAGGGCATATAGCCTTTGGGCTTACTGGAAAAGCATAGGTATAGATTTTGAAGCAAGCAAATACAAAGGGTTAATTGATTTGCAGATTGCTGGAAATGGGTGGGGAGGCGTTGGAAGATTTGAANAGAGACCCACAAAATTTTATGGAAAACGAAACAAAAATCAAAGATTCATTATTCAAATAGTTCCTAAAATAGGTAACACTAATTCAGAATGAAAATAATTCCTACCCTATTCATTTCCGCATCCATTCTTTTATCGGGTTGTAGTGGCTGTTCAAAATCAGGACAGAAACAAAGGCTTTCACATCATTCCGGCCAACCCGATTCAAGAAGAGAAGAACGACCAAAATCGGGAGAGAAAACTATTGTGAAAATGGAAAAGATAAACGGTGTTTATCAAATACCAGTTGAAGTTAATGGAGTGAAAATGTTTNTCATTTTTGATACAGGAGCAAGCATCATTTCCATTTCCGAAACCGAGGCAAATTTTCTTTGGAAGCAGGGTAAACTCACAAAGGATGATATTAAAGGCACAGCCAATTTTTCTGATGCTAACGGAGATATTTCAGAAGGCACAATTATTGTTTTGTCAACTGTAAAAATCGGAGACAGACTTCTTAAAAATATTGAAGCATCAGTAGTTCATAATCTTAATGCTCCCCTACTTTTGNGACAATCTGCATTATCAGAGTTTGGCAAAATATCTATTGACAACAACAGAGGGGAAATCACTTTTGAATAATGAATAAATTCTTCATAGCTATATTATTTGCTTCACTCACTACTTTAAATATTTCGTGTGAATCAAGAAGCAAAAACAAAAGCAGAATCGCAAAGCGAAAAGTCATACTCAGGTAAGGTAATTGGAATCGTTGACGGAGACACATACGATATTTTGCTGACAGGAAATAAAACAGTCAGAATAAGAATGGAAGGTATTGATGCTCCTGAAAAGGGTATGCCCTATTACCGAAAAGCTAAAAACTATTTGTCTGACTTGTGCNTTGGAAAAAATGTTCGTTTGGAAATCCACACAACGGACAACCATGATAGAAAGGTTGCGTTCAGTTATTTGGATGATGGAACAGAACTAAGCCATGAAATGATTAAAGCAGGGCTTGCATGGCATTTTANNAAATACAATAATGATTCTGATTTATCTGATTTAGAAATTAAATCAAAGGAATCANAAATAGGTTTGTGGGTAGATGAATCACCAATGCCGCCTTGGGACAACCGGTCTTTACATCGTAACGGAGTTTCAACCAAAGATTCTTTGATATTAAAGACGGACAACAATGATAGCCAAAACACAAAAATACACTTGCAAGCCGCACAAGCCAACGCTAAAGTCAAAGCTTGCAAGAGAGTATTTTTTCTTCCACCCAAGAAGAATTTTCTCCTCCACTTTTTGTTTTTTTTCACTCCGCACGGGACAGTGGCATAATTTGACGGGTAGAACTTCTGGTTAAATAGTTATGACAAGTGACTGCAAACTTGACACAACATCACTTCGGACAGACAGAAGCACGAACCGATAACATGGGTTTGGCGTCATGCGGGGTGACGAGCTTGAATTGCAAGTAGTTTTTCAAATCAACTTTTAGTGCTGGGTTGACAGTTTTGTGCCCTGAAATCCCGCACGAACGCCAAGCCCAAAAACGTTATCAAACATTAAAAAGAAAATAAATGAAAAGAATAATTATTGCATTATTAACTGTGATTTCTATTGAGTCGTATTTCAAATAGATACCGTGACTTTACAGACAAGCAGTTCATCTATTTCCATCTTCCGATAAAGTCATCCTATACATCGCTGTTTGACAAGCGAAACGGCATGAACTATGTTTATTCAGCAAATATGGAATCAGGTTTAGGAATCTATGATATATCTAACCCTTCCATTATTAATCCGGTACTTAATTGGAGTATTGCAAATTTTAACAACTTAGACGTATCAACCATTGAGCAAAAAGGANATTCATTATTTGTTGGCATTGGAGATTTTCAAGTGAATACAAATACATCATCAGGATTAGCAATTGTTGATATCACCAATCCAACTTCTCCAGTTATTAAAGACATATGGGATAGTGCCCAATTCGACCATGGAATATCACACTTAATTGTATATGGAAATTATGCGTATTTATCGACCATGACTGATGGTGTGATTATACTGGATGTATCAGACGAAAATAATATAACATTCAAATCACATTTGCAATTAGACTTAAATTTTCCAGCACCCTCAACAAATGCTCACAACGCAAGGGGACTTAAATATAAAAATGACACGCTATATGTATGTTTTGACAGAGGTGGTTTGCGTGCTATTGATGTTACAANNAACAAAACTAACCCAGTTGAAGTATATAAATACATAAACAGTTCCTTAAATTCAACGGCTGCTGCTTATAATGATATTGCAATAAAAGGAATTATGNCATTTGTATCAGTAGATTATTGCGGGCTTGAAGTGATTGACATAAGTNTCAATCCCTTTACTTCTGTGCAATGGTTTAATCCTTGGGGTGCAACAATACCAATTGAGTGGANNGCCAATTTACACACAAACGAAGTAATACTTTCAAATAACGACAGCCTGCTGTTTGTCACGGCAGGACAATCGGAATTATTTGCATTTGATATAACTAACCCATTGACCGTTTCCAAGGTTGGTGAGTTTGTAAACTTAAATGACACACTTGCAACACATGGTNTTGGATGTGTGAATGATAAAATTATTTTAAGTTTCATTCATACACCATTTCACATTCCACCATTTACACCATTTTTTGCCGACCCAGGAGGTTTAAAACTATTAGATTTTAGTTTCTCTACATTATCGACTTCTATCAGCGAAACTTCCTTGAACAATGCATCACTTAAAATATATCCCAACCCTAACGAAGGACAAAATTTGTTTATTTCTTGTAATTCACCGTTGTTAAGCATAAGGATGATGAATTCAATAGGACAGCTTGTTTTTGTTCAATTAAAAATAAACCAAAATGAATATTCAATAGAGTTACCAGCAATCAAATCAGGTGTATATTTTCTTTTAATTGAGACAAAAGATGGACAAAAAACAGAGAAGGTTATAATAAATTAACGTTTGCTAACACGGGTTTTGCGTCAGGCGGGCTGACGTAAACTTGAAGCTGAGTGCTTCTAATGAACTTTAGTAGTAAATTGAAGTTTGTGCTCCGAAAATCCGCCCGAACGCAAAGCCCGAAACCGTTGGCAGCAGCAAAGGACGACACCACAACGACAAACAGACGACTAATAACTGAGAAAAAGTAAACCATTTTGACAGGTGACCAAAGACATAGAAACGATATTACAAACGGACAAGAGTAAGCCGACACTCATTGCCGACCCTATGTTTTTTATTTTTCCCACCCGCATTTTTTAAAAACAATTTTAAGCCAGTTGCACGATGGCACATTTGGTTTTGCCCGACACTAAGCCAACTCTTCGCAAAACCAAAAGAGCCACTTTGCCAACGCACCGATAAGAATGATAAATTTGACATATTAACAAGACACTGAAAGAATAAATGCAAGGAAAACAACTTAGAAAATTAGAAGCCGAACTGNTGAGAGCCGCAGACCAACTCAGAGCTAACAGTAAACTGACTGCTTCGGAATACTCAATGCCTGTATTGGGCCTGATATTTNTACGGCACGCCTACAACCGCTTTCAGAAAGTAAAAGTGGAAGTGGAAAAAGATTTGCCTGTGCATCCGCAGCGTGGCAGACGACCGGTGACCAAANAAGATTTTGAAGAACGCAATGCGATGTTCCTGCCCGACAAGGCACAGTTTGACTACTTGGCTTCATTGCCCGAAAGTGCCGACATAGGCGAAGCCATTGACAACGCAATGAAGCTGATTGAGGACGAATACGACAATCTCAAAGGCGTATTGCCCAAGAACTTTTCCATTTTCAGTAAAGACTTGTTGCGGNAACTGCTCCGCATTTTCAATAAAGAGGTGTTGCAAAAAGCTGAAGGCGATTTGTCTGGGAAGATTTACGAATACTTCCTCAACAAATTTGCAATGACCGGTGCACAGGAAGGCGGAGAGTTTTTTACGCCTATGAGTTTGGTGCAAACCATTGTAAACGTAATAGAACCTGACCACGGCATTGTGTTTGACCTCGCCTGCGGCAGTGCGGGCATGTTTGTGCAAACGGGCTATTTTATAGAAAGCGAAGGACTGAAACTGCTGAGAAAGTTACCTTTTTACGGACAGGAAAAAGCCGAACTCAATACCAAACTTGCCAAGATGAACCTGGCGGTGCACGGACTGGAAGGCAACATACAGAGGGAAAATTTTTACGAGGACAAACACGACCTTGTGGGCGGTGCTGATTTTGNNGGGGATATAAACCCACCGTTTAATGTGGACGGTGTGGACAAANGCCACAAACATGCCGTAAAGAAAGACCCTCGCCTGATATTAGACGGCAAAGTAAACCTGCCTAAAAACGACAACGCCAATTATTTGTGGATTCAGTATTTCTATAATNACCTGAAACCAACAGGCAGAGCAGNNGGCTTTGTAATGGCTTCTTCTGCAAGCGATGCAGGACNNAATAAGGAAAAAGATATCCGGGAGAAGCTGANNAAAACCGGTGCCGTTGACGTGATAGATAATATTGGTAATGNNAACTTTTTTTCATATTAATGTTCACTGCCATGCACTCTATGGTTTTTCGATCGTGCAAAGAAACGACAAAAGAAGAAGNACAAAGGCCGGATGCTGGATGCCCGTAAATTTACCGAAGGTCACCGTAGCGTCAACGACTAGGTCGAGCAATTGCAAAATCTGATTTGCATTGTAAACTTGTATAGGGGCAATACCNAAAAGTTTGAAGTGGAAAGAGAATATCTTCAAGCTTCTGCCACTTAGCCAAGGAAACAGCCGAAGCAACCATCGAAATGCAACAGCAATTACAAAAGGTATTGAAACTGTTAGCGACTTTGCTACCAAATACGCAAAGAAAACAAAGAAGCAAAAGCATTTGTAGATGCCTTGAACATTGAAGAAACCGCAAGCATTTACGAACAACAAAACACCCTTGTGGTGGNNGCTGCCCTTGTGGCTGCCCCCGATTTAGAAAGCATTGCCCACTTGTGCAAAGCACTCCGCAAACCACAAGACAAACTCATTAAACAGTTACTGGATGCGATAAGCACAGCCGCCAAAGAATACCAACTGAGCAAANACAAGGATTGGAAAGCCCTGGNNGGGGTACAGACGGAACATGTTCCGTCTCTCGNNAAAGCCCTGCAACAACAACTGANNAGTGGCAACCCCGATGAAGAAGAACCCGGCTTGCTGCACGAAACCGAATATTTCTACAAANTAGCACATTGGCTTACAAACCGTTTTCCCGAAGGGGTTTATACCGATGTAGAAGGACTATGTAAAGTAGTAACACAAAAAATTGAAGCCAAAGACTGGAGCCCAAGCCCGGGCAGATATGTGNTGGACACAACCACCGATGAGGATTTTGACTACGAAGAACGCCTGAACGAAATACATATTGAGCCGGACGGATTGAACGAAGAAGCCATTGCTTTGGCAAAAACCATTGCTGAAAACTATAAAGAGTTGTCGCTATGAAGTGGGGGAAAATAGGAATTCGGTGAATTGTACTTAATCCCATCGAAANATGGATTAAATCGTCCAAGTCGTGTTCGTGGAAGCGGGTACAAAATGATAAATATGGGCGAATTATTTGCCAATGACAGAATGAAAGATATTCCAATGGAGCTTGTTNCCATTGAATGGAGAGAAATGAATCTTCTAATANTTTTAGAACAAGATTTGCTTTTTGCAAGACAATCTATTGTTGCCTCTGGTGCAGGGAAGTGCTCTATTGTTTTAGAAGTTCCAGAAATAACAACTTTTGAAAGTCATCTTATTCGTGCCNGTGACCTAATGGACAAAGCAAATCCTCTGTTTNACTATTACTATTTTAAGACTNCCTTTGCCAATATGAAATCATTGGTGCAACAAGGTGTTCAAGCAGGTATCAGAGGCTCAGAGCTAAAATTTANNGTTGTTTTATCCTCACTCCCCACCAACAAAATCGCATCCATTTTATAAGTTTATGATGATTTGATAGAGAATAATTTGAAGCGGATAAAGTTGTTGAAGGCACAACTGCATTACAAAGAATTGATGCAGGAAATGAGTTACTNNCCAANNAACAAAACGGAAATAGTCATTAAAGACTGCCTTGCCTTTTACATTGAGGCGGTTGGGGCCAAGAAGATTGTACAAGGATTTACTGAACCTGCATTTGTTATAAGGGGAACAGATATTCCCGATGCTAAAAAGGGGAGAAGTGAAAGGCGTTCCGTTTCGCCATCAATAAAGAATCAAATTTGGCTTCGACGCAATATGCAAGCCGGTGATATTGTATTTGAAGTCTGGAGAAGCAAGGTCAGCCCGTTGGAAGAAGCATTTTGATAACCGAAAAAATGTTACAGCAATTCGGCAAACNCTGTAATGTGTGCCAGCTTCTGTAAAATGCTACGACCAAATGAAAATGTAACCCCAGAATTTTTCTACTTGTATTTATTGGCAAGCCACGAAAACGGAGAATTGCCCAATACGAAAAACACAGTGCCAGCAACATTGTCAATTATGGTTTTGAGGAATTTATCGGTGANNGCAAAAATCACCATTCCAAAAGAAACCGAACTGAAAGCACTTACTGAAATAGTGAAACCTATTTTCACCTTAATCAGCACATTTGGAGAACAAAACAGCAAATTGAGAGAGGCACGGGATATTTTATTACCTTNNAAACTTATGAACGGACAGATAGAATAAAATTATGGCAGAGTTAATATATAGTGTAAATGATATTTNNTTCAAAGATAATTCTGATACTGCTTNNTTAATGCAATATGAGGCTGAAAAATATCATATTGCAGCCTATCAACGTGGCTATAAATGGGCTTCAGACGAATATGGTGCTGTAACTATTCTATTAAATGATTTAAGGGACGCTTTTCAAGCATTTCAAAATCAAGAANAGGAGTATTATCTTCAATACATTGNNACATTAAAGAAAAATAATGAAAAACGCCATTTAGAAGTAATAGATGGACAGCAAAGACTTACCACTTTATCTATTCTTTTATCCATTTTTTCTTTAAAACNNTTGATAGAGAATATATCAAATAGTAGATTAGAATATGCTATTCGTGAAAATTTCTTTGATGAGCATATTTATAAACAAGAAAATTTAAAAGCATTATTANTGAAAAACTGGGATGACGAAAAGGGGCTGATTCTTTCTGATAATGAAATCATTAATACGCAAGACGTTTATTATTTGTTTAAAGCTGCTAAANAAATAGATGAAGTATTATCAAATGAATATCAAGAACACTTAAACGAATTTTATATTTTCATTCTANAAAATGTCAAAATCATTGTCAATGCAGTTGACGATATTTCTAGTGAAAAGCTGTTCAGCAACCTAAATAGTAATAAAGCACTTACTGAAGAAGAACTAATTAAAGGATTGCTTCTTACAAAATATAATGACAATATGAAAAGAGATGAAGGGAAAAAGCATTTTCGTGAAATAATTGAAAATGCAATGTCAGAATGTCACGATGAAATAGCTCGTTGGTGTAATCAACCTGAAATTAATGTTCTTNTTAATAAAGAAGAAGGAATGACCTCATTACTAACCTTGGTAGCAATACATAATGAGTATAAAATAGAAAAGAAAGCTAATCCCAATGATTATCCTTTATTTAATTTCTATCATAAATATGGTAGAGCAGATGAAATGTATAAAAGTCTATTAAAGATTTATTTTGTTNTGAATGATTGGTATAATGAGGATAAAATATACAATCTTTTAGGCTATTTGTTTTTGCAAAGTGCATCTAATAAGACTATAAAAGATTATTTATCAAAGATTGATAATGATAAAGTAACTTTATTTAAGGAACTTACTAAAGAAGTTAATAATTTAATANCCAAAAATACTGATGATTTATATTATGCAAACGCACAAGATAATGAAATCCATAGAGTATTGCTTGCATTGAATGTTTTCACTAATGAAATAAATTTTCGCTTCAATTTTCATCGTTTTATTGAAGAAAAATGGACTCTAGAGCATATTTTCCCTCAAACACCTGAAGGAAAAGGGCAAATCTTACAGGAAAAGGATAAGCAGATAATATTTGAAATTTTAGGAGAAAAAGTGACTGATGAACTGAAAGAGATTATTAATAAGCCCGAAAGAACAGCGGAAGAAAAAGAGATTTATCAAACCGCATTANAAAGTTTAGGCAGTTTGAATTCAATCGGGAATATGTGTTTATTGACTGATAAAGATAACGCTTCCAATGGTTGCGGTTTTTTTGATGAANAAAGAACAAATATTCTTCAAAGAATAAGACAAGGAAGTNTTGTACCCAAACATACATTTGATGTTTTTAGTAAAATGGTTTTCGAGGAAAATCCGGGTGACTTTGAGAGATGGACAAATGAGAATATTACAAATCACACCTCTGCCATTAAGAAAGCTATAGAATCAATTAAACTAAGTTAAAAATGAAAGCAGGANAATACAGTCTAAAAGAACTTNTTAACAATAGATACGTCAATCAAATTGTTATACCCGAAATCCAACGTGATTATGTTTGGGGTAAAAATCAAGTTGAGGGTTTATTAAATTCTATCCACGAGGATTTTGAAAATTTCAAAAAGGAATTGACATCAATCAACTACCACAATTAGAAGTAGNAAATACAAAAAGCATTTAAAGAGTTTTACAATAAGCAAAAGTATGCTTGTAATATTGGTNTTATTTATGCTTATAATGATGNNCAATATAGTGGGAAATATTTTTTAATTGATGGGCAACAGAGACTTACAACCATCTATTTGATTCTTCTAGTTTTGGCTTCAGAAAGCCAGACTTTAGAGGAANAATTTATAAAACTTTATACCCATTCAGGATTACCAATTATAGATTACCAGNTAAGGGAGGCTTCGCATTACTTTTTGAAAGAAGTGATTGATAATTATCATAATAATGGTATCGAAATTACTAATCAATCTTGGTTTTACAATGATTATAAAAACGATAAAACAATATCCTCCATTGTATCAAACATTCAAATAATAAAAGGTTTTCTAAATGAANAAGGATTGATAAATGATGATTTTATTGATTATATTCAAAACTATATCGAATTCTGGTATTTCGACACAAATATAAGTGAGCAAGGTGAAANNGAGCTTTATATTTATATGAATGCTCGAGGTGAGCAAATGCAAGAAAATGAAAATCTAAAAGCAGATTTATTAGGAAAACTGAATGTTCCGGTTGATAGCCCAAAATCTCTATCTGAATTAAACAATTGGGGTAAANAATGGGAAGAATGGCAGCAATTCTTTTGGGTGAATAGGAATGGAAATCCAAATGCAGATAAAGGTTTTAATGAGTTTGTAAATTGTATCGCTGGTCTTGAAAATTATTTAGGCAACAAACAAATAGTTTATACAAAGGAAGATTTCGATAATGGAGATAGAGGAAAAATGAATCAGATAGCTTATTCCGATATACTAAGCCAATTTGACGAAAAGGTCTCGAGGTTATATCTGGTTATTGGAGGGTTAAATTATTTCTTTGACAATGAAAATATTCAGAAGTTCAAAAGCAATTACGAAAATATTTCTTGGGTAGAAAAGTGTTTATCTGAAGTTTTATCAATTCTGAATACAAATTCTACGAATTGGTTTGCAAACTATAAAGACCCAAACAGAGGGCTTGAACATAGTAGAATGGTTNTTATTTGGTCATTACTGCACTACATGAATACTAGGGATAAAATCTCAATATCAAATACAGAAATTTTCAGGATTTTACGATTATACTATGTTAGATACNAAAACTATAATCGTTCTGTTCAAAGTATAAAAATCAGATGTCGAAAATATAAAATCATTTGGGCCTTGGAAAGTTGTTGGTATTGAAGAAGAAAATAAAAAGAATTACTGGTACACAGAAAATTAAACNCTGATGAAATCGCACTCTTTGAAAGTCTTATTTGGGAAATTGAAGATCATCCTCTAAACCTTGACGGAAGAGATGCGAAAGCTATAAATTGTTCACATTTAATTGACNTTTGAAAAGACTCGAATTTAGATGAATTAAAACTGATAANNAAGAAGTTTTATGAGCTTTTTCCAGTTAAAAATGATGGTAAAGTTGATGAATTGAATTGGAAACAATTAATTAACATTTTGATTNTTTATGGCNAATTTTGGGAAAGACAAAGTCCTTGGTATTGTTGGAATTTTTCTNTCGCTAATTGGAAAAAAATTATCAGAAATATTGATACTGAATCAAATGTATTTAAAGACTTTNTTGAGGATTTTACAACAAAGTCCTTAGAGGATATTTACAAAGAAAAGGTAGTCATATTTGATGCTGATTTTAATAAANATGACTTTTCTGTACAAATAAAATGGTATGCCGCAAAATTGAAGGAAAAATTATGGAGTCAAGGCTATTACATCGTTTATGAACATTATAATTACCCTGAAAATGATTTATATTTCAAAAATGCACGACAATTGTTAAATANNCTAAAGGGAGATTTTAAAGGAGGTAATCCGCAAATTTTATCAGAATTAATACAATGACTTGGGAATACTCAGAAGATAATTTAATAGAACAAACAGCGATTGATTTATTTTTCAACCGGCTGGGTTGGGATACGCTATTAGCTTACAACAAAGAAAGTTTTGGCGAAGGCAGCACTTTGGGTAGGTTAAACAAANAGGAGGTTGTCATCAAAAGANTTTTCTTTGAGAAATTAAAACAATTCAATCCCAATTTACCCGAGCAAAGCCTAAGCCAAGCCTACGAAAAACTGATTGAAGAAAGCATCACCAAGTCATTAGCTGAAATAAATTTTGAAAAACATCAATTATTANAAATTCCTGTTGATTTTATCAACGAGAAAGGCGAACAGGTCAAGAATAAAACGTTAAAGATTTTCGATTTTGACAATGCCGACAATAACAACTTTNTAGCTGTTCGCCAATTATGGNTTCAGGGCAAAAGCAACCGTGAACGCAGACCTGATATAATTGGCTTCGTAAACGGCATTCCGCTATTGTTCATTGAACTANAAGCAGCCCACCGAAAATTAGAAAACGCCTACAACGATAATTTCACTGACTATAAAGACGTAATTCCAANNAAACTCTTTTATTACAACGCTTTTGTAATGCTAAGCAACGGCATTGAAAGCCGTATTGGAAGTATTACGGGAAAATATCAGCATTTCCACGAATGGAAACGCATCACAGAAGAGNACGAAGGCATTGTTGCTNTGGATAGAATTATTGTAGGCGTTTGCNAGAAGAAACGCTTTCTGGATNTTGAGAACTTCATTCTGTTTGATAATTCGTTGGGCAAAGTGGTAAAACTCATTGCCCGAAATCATCAGTTTATTGGTGTTAACAAAGCAATTGAAAACATACAGCACAAGGAACAACTCTACAAACTGGGCAAAATAAGTTTGGAAGAAAAACAAAAACTTGGGGTGTTTTGGCATACACAGGGAAGCGGTAAATCCTACTCAATGGTTTTCTTCTGCNAANAAATTCACCACAAATTTACAGGTAGTTATACTTTCTTAATCGTAACCGACCGTAATGAATTAGACACACAGATTTACGGAACATTCAGCGGAGTTGGTGCAGTGCCACAAGTAAAAGCAGGTGCANAAGATTCATTGAAAGCCAACAGCGGAAAGCATTTGCGGGAATTGCTCAGTTCCGAACACCGCTATTTGTTTACACTAATTCATAAATTCAACTTTGAAGAAGAAATAACCAAGCGGGATAATATCATTGTCATTTCAGACGAAGCACACAGAACACAAGGCGGAAATTTAGCAATGAACTTGCGTAACGCTNTGCCAAACGCTTCATTTATTGGCTTTACAGGCACGCCACTTTTTAAAGACGATGAAATTACCAAGCGAATTTTTGGTGATTATGTTTCCNGTTACGATTTCAAACGAAGTGTGGATGATGGTGCAACCGTTCCGCTTTACTACGAAAACAGAGGCGAATATTTAGGTTTGAAAAATCCTGTAATCAATGAGCAAATACGAGCCGTAATAGATGCCGAAAGCGAAGATTTAGACAGCGACCAACGCAGCAGAGTCGAACAACTTNTTGCACGGGAATATCCAATACTTACCGCTAAANAACGATTAGATGCTATTGCANAAGATGCCGTTTGGCATTTCTGCAATCGTGGTTATAAAGGCAAAGGAATGTTTATCGCATTGGATAAACTCACAGCTGTAAGAATGTATGACCTGATTACCGAGCATTGGAAAAATATGTGGAGCAATTGAAAAGAAGTTTCCAAAGGCAAATATGGTGACCAGGAATTGTTGGAGAAAAGTCGTGAACTGCAATGGATAAAGGAAACAGAAATTTGTGTGGTGGTGAGTTCAGAGCAAAACGAAATTCAAAAGTTTCAGAAATGGGATTTGGACATTGAACCACACAGGGAANAGATGAACACCCAAGACCTTGAAACAAGGTTTAAAGATGAAGATGACCCATTTCGTTTTGTGATTGTTTGTGCGATGTGGATTACAGGTTTTGACGTGCCTACTCTTTCCACTTTGTATTTAGATAAGCCTCTAAAATCTCATACGTTGATGCAAGCCATTGCGAGAGCCAACCGAATCAGTGAAGGCAAANACAACGGTTTAATTGTGGACTATATTGAAACTTACACTGCCTTGCTTGATGCTTTGGCAATTNACGGTCCAGGTGGTGAGGATGGCGAAGGCAGTGGAGGAGAAAACNCCGAACCACCCGTAAAGCCGAAAGAAGAACTCATCAAACAATTGGAAGAAGCATTAGATGCGACTGAAACATTTTTGCTGGACGAAGTGAATTTCGATTTGCAGGAACTTATCAATGCTGACGGTTTGCATAAACTGGCTGCAATGGAAAAAGCCGTGAATGCAGTTTACACCAATGACGAAACCAAACGAAAATTTCAGGTATTGGCAAGAGAAGTTTTTAAGAAATACAAAGCTCTGCAACCCGACAAAGTATTGAATCAGTATGCACCAAGAAAGAACGCCATTGATGTAATCTACACCGCTATTGAAGACAATATTGAAAGTGCAGATGTTACCGACATAATGCGAAAAATTCAAAATGTGGTGGATGAATCCATAGAAAACATGGTAGCAGAACCCGGACACAACGAAGAANAAATCATTGACCTAAGCGGACTGGATTTTGACTTGTTGGAGCAATACTTTNTGAAAACTAAAAATAAAAACATCGTTGTTCAGTCGCTCAAAGACAAGGTTGAANAACAACTAAAACGAATGGTAGAACGAAACCCATTAACCGTTGACTATTACAAACGCTATCAGGAAATCATTGAAGAATACAACAGAGGAAAAGACGAAGTAGTTATCAAAGAAACATTCAGAAAACTGATTGAACTCGTAAACTCGTATTCAGAAGAAGAAGCCGACACTAAACGGGAAGGACTGACAGACGAGCAANAAGCCATTTTCGACATTCTCAGACACGGTAAANAGTTAGAGGAGAAGGAGAAAAACGAAATCAAGAAAATATCGATTAAACTTCTTGACGAACTGAAAAAGGAAAAATTGAAAGTTGAGCAGTGGGCTGATAAATCAGTAACAGCAGCAGCCGTTTTTAACTATGTAAACAAANCGCTTTTTGAANGTTTACCTTATCCAACATATCAAACTGATGATATTGATTTAAGGACAAACTTAGTGTATGAACACTTGAAACATCAATATTTTGGAGGAGGAATGAGTATTTACGGACAATATTAGCCCACGCTATTTGCAAGCACATTGCCAGCCCCGCAAGCCCAAGCACAGACCAAAGCTTTGTCAAAGAGCTTGCAAAGCCAACGCAGGACAAAATTGTTTTAAAAAATTTCCCGACCCTTCAAAAAAAATAAAAACGCCACGCACAACCCGACACAGACAGACAAAAAAGTAAACGAACTATGACACTTAAACTCAACAATGACAATGGTTTACAAGGACGGTGGACAAGAACACCAGCTGCCAACAGCGTGTTGCCTCAATTGGCGGTGACGTGCAAAATTGAAGCTGAGTGCTACTATCAAACTTTGTGCAGGTTGACAGTGAAGTGCTCCGAAATCGCCAACTGCGGCAACACGCAAACCGTTACCGGTCATGCTAAAAGACGACAGTGCAATAATAAAACGACAGAGTAAATGAACAGACAAGCCTACGCTTCAGCAAAATCAAAGAGCTGCAACCCATCGCACAAGCCGACACAGTTGCAGCACATTTGCTTTTGCCCCAACGCACTTGGCAGCAACGGACAGTGACTTTTACTAGATTAATCCTGTTTGTTTTTCTATTTCTCTCAACGACTTTTTCAACTTTTGCCCAGACAAACCCACGACATGTTAAGGTGAGCGGTTATTATCGTAAAGACGGAACTTATGTTCAACCGTATTTCAGGACTGCCCCTAACTCAACAAACCAAGACAACTTTTCGACAAAAGGGAATACAAACCCTTATACTGGTAAACCTGGGTGGATAGAGCCTGACAGCAAATACAATACATTTTATTATAACACTTACACCTACCCTACCAATAAAACCCAGAGTGGCTATACGACANACAACCACAGCAAAAACAATCTACCAATACAATACAAGAACAGGACATACATTGAGGATGAGTATGGAGGTTATTCATGCTATTTGACTGTTAAAGATGAACGGACATTTAATATTTATGACATGAAAGACGAACTCATCTTATATCTTGTTATCAATCACCGTGGAGACTGGAGAATTTTTGACAGTAATTGGATTTACATTAAAACCATATTTGTAGAAACAGAAAAATGAGAATAGGTCTAATCATCATATTAACTTTTGTTTGAGCAAGTTAACGCTTGCCCAAACGGCTTATGAAAGCCCCTTGGGTTTTACATTAAGTTTTGATAAGACGTGGAAACGATTACCCAAAGAGGTATTGCAACAGCGAATGAAAGATGTAAAGANNCTTTTAGAATATAGAAAGGACATTCAATTTGATGCTTGTTATCAGAAAATTGGGAATGCGGATATGGATTACCCTTACATACTTTTTAAGAATGTTTATGCGACCACATCAAATGAAGATGAAATCAAAAAGGTTCAGGAATACTTCACCAATAAACCTCAATTTGAAAAAGTAATAGAAAACCTAGTCAATGGAAAATTTGGAGTAGAGCTTAAAGTCNGAAAAAACTATTATGATTCAAAGAATAAAATATTAATTTTCACCTATGACATGGGAATAAGTATTAAGNGGAATTTGGTCGGAATGTTTGCCTTCTACTTTGGCAAANATGCCAGCTTAATAACCTATTGCTACTCTTACAAGGACGAATTTAAGTATGACCAAAAAGAATTTCTAGACATCATCTATTCCATAAAAGATAAAGGAATGGTAAACACAATGGGTAACTATGTTTCAAAACATGACCTTGCCGTGAAATATTACAATGATGGAAAAATGCAATCCGAAGCAGGTAATCGTGAAGCAGCTATAAGTCTTTATACTAAAGCCATTGAAAACTATCCTGTGGAAGATAGTTACATGAAGTCCGAAGCATATTACAACAGAGGCTTAAACAAACGTTATCTCAATAATTATAAAGGAGCAATTGCCGATTATACAGAAGCGATAAAACTCCGCCCCGATTATTATAAGGCTTACAATAACAGAGGTTTTGCCAAACTTCAAATCGAAGACTATGCGGGTGCCATTTTAGATTTCACTCAAACTATTAAATATGATAATTACAATACTGAATTTACCAGTATGGCTCTAGGAAATAGAGGTATTGCAAAATTGTCACTTGGGCAAGATGGTTGTCCTGACTTGAAAAAGGCTATCGAGTTGGGAAATAAGAATGTGATACAAGCCTACAACGAACTTTGTAAATAAATCAAAATCAATAATTACTAACAATTAAAATCAAACAACATGTTCAAAAATCCATTCTCATTTGAAGGTCGTATCAGAAGATTAGAATACGGTCTAAGTCACCTTATTGGCACTTTTATCTTTTATGTAATAGCATTTATAGTAGGTGCTATCTCAGGCTCATCAGGAGATGACGGTATATTTGCAATTCTATTTCTTTTCTATATTCCATACTTATGGTTTATTTGGGCTCAAGGGGCTAAAAGATGTCATGATTTAGGGAATAGCGGTTGGTGGCAACTAATCCCTTTCTATGCATTATGGATGCTTTTCCAAGACGGACAACCTGACNCAAACCAATACGGTGAAAATCCAAAGGAATTCAATCAATTGGTGGGCAAACTTTCCAAGGCGGTCAAAACACAGGGACATCAGGAGGTTACCAAGGTGGCTATAGTGGAGGACACAATAACCCAACGACAAATTATTCATCAACTGAAAATCCATCTAACTCTGGTGGTTACAAGGACGGTGATTTATACAAATAAAATCAATCAAAATGCACGATATTAGAAATCTCACAATCAGCAGCACCAACCCCTGCTTACTTGTTTACTTAATTGACCAAAGTGGTTCAATGAATGAAAATNTTGGAAACGCTTCACATACGAAAGCTGTTGAAGTTACCAATGCAATCAACGACATTATTTATGAAGTAGGGTTACGTTGTNATTGAAGTGGTGGCGAACTCAAANATCGCTTTGAAATAGCAATTATTGGCTACGGAAAACAAGATAATGTTGTTCAATCAGGATGGGAAGGCCAATTATCAGGAAAATGGGTGGTTTCAATANAAAATATTTTTGATNTTCCTCTTGCACAGGAAAATGATAAACCTATTTGGATTAAACCTTATTCGGAGAGTAATACACCAATGACAAAGGCTNTTGAAAACGCTAAACGCCTTTGTAATGACTGGATAAACTGGGGAAATCACAGGGACTGCCATCCACCCATAATCATTAACATAACTGACGGTGAAGCCACAGATGCAGGAAGCAATTTTAATGCTTTANAAAGTCAAGTAGAGCAAATANAAAGCTTGAGAACCAACTACGGTCTGGTTAGCATTTTAAACATTCATATTTCTACAAGAGCAGGTGACAAATTATTATTCCCGAGTGAAGTAAATACAGGTGACAAATTTGAAAGGCTTCTATTCGAGATGTCCACGCCACTTGATGAAAACATGATAAGAATAGCCCAACAGAAAGGGTATGACATTCGACATAATGCAAAAGGTTATGTTTTCAATGGTAATGCCACGGACTTAATTAACTTCTTAAACATCGGAACACCACAGTAATGGGCATAACAGTTTTACAACTTCATAAAAGAGCATCCTATGAATTTAAATACATACAGGATAAGTATGCGGTAAATTCAGAAAGGAAAACTNTTGCATTAGCAGATGGAACAACACAGAGTTTTAATTCCGAAATTTGGGCAGAGATAATTACAAAAGAATTTGTAGCAAACCCAATATTCAATGCAAATGAGCTTATAACTTCATTTACAAAGCAGGTAGAATTATACAAAAGTGCCAAATTTGAATTTAGCACCAATCCAGCTAAAGCATCGTTAGAAAAAGCAAAACAAAATAAAGGTGGCACAGCCACCTTTATCGGTTTGCAATTCACTGAGCAAAACAAACTTGACATAATATCATGCGGTGATACAAATTTATTTTTACTGAATTCTGAAAATAAAATCATTCCATTTCCTTTTGCTGATGTGGATAGTTTAGACGCCAACAATTATTTCATTAATACCGAGCAACTATTGCAAAATAAAATTGATGAAACATTTTTAAGCAAAGAACACTTGAATATTCGCCNNTCGGATATTCTGATTATAGCAACTGATGCTCTTAGTAGGCTTATTTTGAAAAAGCCATCTACAATAACAGAACTTTTAGGAATTAAGAATTTTGAGCAATTACATGAATTCTGTTTAAAATATTGGAAAAATAAAGAACTCCAGGAAGATGACATTTCAGCTATCATTATTCCATTTAATAATATTGCAGATTTAAAGCTAATTCATCCGCCAAAAGATTTTTCTTTTCCAAAAGAANAAGAAGAAGAATTTATCCCAACATCCTTACAACAAAACAAACAAACAAATTATACTGACATGGATATGAACGAAATCAGAAACCAATTTAATGGGGTCGCTCAAGACTTTCATCAAGTCAAANAACTAAAACTACACGAAATGCTACTGATGGTGGCAATTAGCCTTTTGATGGTAAACATACTACTCATGTATTTTGCGACCAACGAATTCTAAAGATGATATTTCAAATGCGAAAGCGAAATCAGAAAATGCAATTATTAAAAATATGAAAATACTATTGGTGATTTGAAATCAGAAATTCAAACACTTAAAAGTAAAATCACCGATTTAACTCAACCAAAGGAAGAGCCAAAAGAAGAAAAGACTGAGCCGCCCAAAACAAGTCAAACCATATCCAAGGAAGAAGCGAAAAGAGACAGGAAGAGTTAATTAAAGCTGGCTATAAAGTAACCGCAGATGGCATTTGGGGAGCACAATCTGAAAACTTGGAATGAATATCAACAAAGAAAAAAGATAAGAAGTAGTAATGGCTAAGAATTATCCAACCATTGGTGAATACAACCAACTTATACAAAAAAAGGCGGTAGTGCTTTTAAGTCTTTGAATAGTATAAATCTAATGCCATCAAGAACATCACCAATTAAGGTTTACTTATTTGGTTCAGGTGCATTTGCAGCAGTCTTTAAAGGTTCGCTGAATGGTAGAACATATGCTATTAGATGTTTTTTGTCGGCTGAAGACGAAACAATAAATCGCTACAAAGCAATATGTGGTTATCTAAAACATCCATTCATCATGGAAAACTGATTGTGAATTTATAGAAAATGAAATATCTCTTAATGGGAATACATATCCAATTCTTAAAATGGAATGGATGAATGGACTACTAATTAACCAATTTGTTTCAAATCATTTAAGTGAAAACAAAGTATTGGCAGAATTACAAGCCAAACTGGTTTCAGTATCTGAAGACTTGGAAAGAAACAAAATAGGTCATGGCGATATTCAATGTGGTAATATCATTATTTCAGGGACATCTGACGATTTTCAGGTTAAACTAATTGACTACGATGGAATGTATGTTCCCGATTTAGCTTATAAGAAATCTATTGAAAAAGGCAGAAGTGAATTTCAGCATCCTAAAAGGACACTAAATAATTTTAGCCCCGAAATGGACAGGTTTTCATTTTGGGTAATGATAACAGCTTTAGAAGCCCTCAAACTTGACAAAACTCTTGGCGTGAAGTAATGCAAGGAGGTTTCAATACGCTTGACAATTTCCTTTTTACAATTCAGGACTTTCTAAATCCTAATCAATCTAATCTTTTCAATAGACTTAACAATTTAAATTCAACAGCATTAAATTTCTACTTGGACAAACTAAAATATTTCTGCAATAGTGAATATTCCGCTATTACTAAACCAGTTTTGTCTCGATCAAAAGTCAAGCCCGACAAGTTACATTCCAACTGAACATCAGAAATACGTTCCAAACATTTCAACAAGTCAAACGGTTGAAATAATGTATCAAACAATAAGTATAAAATTATTTCTCAAAACGGTTCTGCATCAGTATTGACATCCACATTTCAAAAACTTGGTTCGACACCTTTAGAGCTTGACAAACAAACCTATGAGGGAAAATTGATTTTAGTTTCAAACGGCAAGGAGACAAAACGAATTACACTTAACTCACATCAAAACTTAATAGAAATAAAATTTGACTAATAGCCCACGCAATTGGTGGCACATTTGCAAAACCGCACAAATCCAATGCACAAGCCAAGTTTTGCAAAAGAGCCACCAAGCCAACGCACAAAGACACTGCAAAATGGACAGACAACAACACGACAGAAAAGAAGCACGAACCGGTAACATGCGTTTGGCGTCATGCGGGTGACGTGCTTAAATTCAAGTTCCGTTTTTCAAATCAACTTTAGTGCTGGTTGACAGTTTTGTGCTCCGAAATCCCGCACGAACGCCAAGCGCAAAACGTTATAGCCAATGGTAGGACGACTGTTCCAAAGACGATAGACCGACCAAAATTTAAACATTAAAACAAAAACAAACCATTTTGACAGGTGACCAAAAACATACAGACCATATTGAAACGGGACAGCGAGTAATCCGACACTCAAGCCGCCCCAATGTTTTTATTTTTTTGCCGCCCCGCATTTTTTAAAAACAATTTTAGGCAGCCGCACAAGCGGCACATTTGGTTTTGCCCCGACACACAAACCGACCCTTCGCAAAACCAAAAGAGCCACTTTTTGCCATCGCACGACATAAACATTAGCATATGAAAATTTATATTAAAAATATGGTTTGTAATCGCTGCATAATGGTAGTGAAAAATGAATTAGAGAAACTATGTTTTCAAACTTTGAATATTAGTTTAGGTGAAGTTGAACTCAAAAACGACTTGACTGAAATTGAGAAACTAACCTTGACGATCATCTAAAAACGTTTGGATTTGAATTGATTGAAGACAAAAAAAGTCGCCTAATCGGACAAATTAAGTCTTCCATTATTGAAATTATACACCAAAACAACAGCGAATTAAAATCGAATTTATCTGACTATTTGAGCAGTAAACTTCATCACGACTATACTTACTTATCAAATCTGTTTTCCGAAGTTGAAGGAACGACTATTGAAAAATATTTCATTGCTCAAAAAATTGAGAAGGTGAAAGAACTTTTGGTTTATGACGAATTATCATTAAGCGAAATTGCTTATCAAATGAATTATTCGAGTGTTGGATATTTGAGCAATCAGTTTAAAAAAGTTACAGGACTTACCCCTACTCACTTTAAGAATATCAAGGAAATAAAGCGCAAACCACTAGACGAAGTGTAAATGTTACAAATACAATCCAAAATCAGGTAACAGGTAAGAAATGTAATGTTGCCACCTTTGCCTTGTAATTAAATAAAAAAGGTATGGCAACAAATAATAATGAATTTAGGATACCACTTGAAGGCGTTGAAAGTGAACACTGTGCTTTAATTGTGGACAATGGATTGGCAAAACTTAATGGTGTTGAATCACACCGAGTGGAACTCAACAATAAGGAAGCAATCATTGAAACTCAAAATCGGGAAACAGTTTCAGAAGCTGTAAAAACTATTCGAGATTTGGGTTATGGAGTAACTACCGTAAAGAAATCATTCCCTGTATTACAAATGACGTGTGCTTCTTGTGCGATTAGTGTGGAGAGTATGCTTAAATCTCAGGCAGGAGTTGTGAATGCAAGCGTGAATTATGCAAATGCAAAGGTCTCAGTAGAATTTATACCGAGTTTGATACAAGTAGAGCATTTGAGAAAAGTTGTTCAAAGTATTGGTTACGATTTGTTAATTGATGAAAGTCCTTCTGGTGATGAGACCATTGAGCATATTCAGAAAGAAAACTTTAAAACTCTCAAAAAGAAAACCTATTGGGCGTTGATACTATCCATTCCTGTAGTAGTAATCGGAATGTTTNTTATGAATATGCCCTTTGCGAATGAAATAATGTGGTTTTTAAGTACCCCAGTTTTATTTTGGTTAGGGAGAGATTTTTACATCAATGCTTGGAAACAAGCCAAACATCGATCTGCCAATATGGATACTTTGGTGGCATTAAGCACAGGTGTTGCTTACATTTTCAGTGTTTTCAACACACTGTTTCCTGAATTTTGGCACGAAAGGGGATTACACGCTCACGTTTATTTTGAAGCTGCATCTGTTATCATTGGCTTTATATTATTGGGTAAACTATTGGAAGAANAAGCCAAAGGAAATACTTCATCTGCAATAAAGAAATTGATGGGTTTACAGCCAAAAACAGTAACGATTGTACAGGATGGTGGTTATCAAATGGAAATCCCCATTGAGCAAGTTGAAATAGGTAATACAATTGTGGTAAAACCAGGCGAGCAAATTGCGGTAGATGGAATAGTAATTAACGGAAACTCTTTTGTTGACGAAAGTATGTTGAGCGGTGAGCCTGTTCCTGTGTTGAAAAATGAAAACGACAAAGTATTTGCGGGAACTATTAATCAAAAAGGTAGCTTCCAATTTAAAGCCGATAAAGTAGGCAGTGAAACTATGCTTGCACACATTATCAAAATGGTGCAAGACGCACAAGGCAGTAAAGCTCCTGTCCAAAAATTGGTGGATAAAATTGCAGGAATTTTCGTGCCCATTGTAATTGTAATTGCCGTTGCTTCATTTATAGTATGGAACATCTTTGGCGGAGAAAATGGCTTTACTCAGGGATTGTTAGCTCTTATTACCGTATTGGTTATTGCCTGTCCTTGTGCTTTAGGTTTAGCTACTCCGACTGCAATTATGGTTGGTGTGGGCAAAGGAGCTGAAAAAGGAATCTTAATTAAAGATGCAGAAAGTCTTGAGTTAGCANAAAAGGTAAATGCTGTAATACTCGATAAAACAGGAACCATCACAGAAGGTAAACCTGTTGTAACGAATGATTTTTGGACTGAAGAAACCCCGATATTAAAACAAATACTATTCAACATTGAAAAACAATCTGAACACCCATTGGCAGATGCGGTTGTTTCTCATNTTAAAAATCAGAATACCGTTTCAATAACTCAATTTGAAAGTATCACAGGAAAAGGAGCAAAAGCTGAGATTGACGGTATAACTTATTTCATTGGAAACAAAAGACTGATACAAGAAAATGAAATTTTGATTGAAAATGCGGTTGCTCAAAAAGCCAATCAATGGGGCAATGAAGCCAAAACAGTAATTTGGTTTGCCAATACGAAAAAAACAATAGCCATATTAGCAATAGCTGACCAGATTAAAGCAACTTCTAAANAGGCAATTGAAGAATTACAGCTATCAGGCATTGAAGTTTATATGCTCACAGGCGACAATGAAATGACAGCCAAAGCTGTTTCANGAAAAGTTGGTATCAAACATTACAAAGCAGAAGTACTGCCTGAACATAAAGCTGCATTCGTTAAACAATTGCAGCAACAAGGAAAGGTTATAGCGATGGTTGGCGATGGTATCAATGACAGCACAGCATTGGCACAAGCAGACGTGAGTATAGCAATGGGCAAAGGAAGCGACATTGCAATGGATGTAGCTAAAATGACTATCATTTCATCAGACCTTACAAAAATTCCCGAAGCAATTCATTTATCAAAATCAACAGTTCGCACCATTAAACAAAACCTGTTTTGGGCATTTATTTACAATTTGATTGGTATTCCAATTGCAGCAGGGATTTTATACCCGTTTAACGGTTTCTTACTCAACCCGATGATTGCAGGTGCGGCAATGGCATTGAGCAGTTTAAGTGTAGTAAGTAATAGTCTGTGGTTGAAGTATAAAAATAAGCAGACGTAAATGTTACAAATCAATTCAAAAATACAGTAATGTATTTAGTTTGAATGCTATCGAAATTTGCAGTATATAATTTAAACAAACATTAAAATGAAAACGAACGATAAAACATTAAAATTCAAAACCAACATCAACTGTAGTGGATGTGTGGAAAAGGTAACTCCATTTCTAAATGATGCAAACGGAATTTGCCATTGGGATGTGGACACTGCAAACAAAGACAAAATTCTTTCTGTGCATTCCGAAGGAATTACCGAAGAAGATGTAATCCAAAAGGTGCAAGATGCAGGATTTAAAATTGAATTATTAACCCAATAAAAAATAGATATGAACTTAGTTTAAAAATATCAGCTGTAACTTTATTGCTGTTTTCATCCTCCTCTTGCAACGCTCAAATTAAAAATGCAAAAACCGAGATCGTGAAAATTTATGGCAATTGTGAAATGTGTGAAAAGACGATTGAAACAGCAGGAAATGTAAAGAAAGTTGCTAACGTAGAATGGAACAAAGACAGCAAAATGGCAACAATAACTTACGACAGTACCAAAACAAATCAAGATGAAATTTTGAAACGCATTGCTTTGGCTGGTTATGATAGCGACAAATTCCTCGCTCCAGATGATGTGTATAGTAAACTTGCTGGATGTTGCCAATACGAAAGGGTAAACAAAACTGCAATTGTTTCAACCGCAGTTATTGAAGACCACTCAATGCACAATCAAGAAAACGTAGTTGAAACGAAGCAAGAAGTAAATCAATTAAAAACGATTTTCGAAAGTTACTTTGCTTTAAAAGATGCTTTGGTAAATNCAGACGGTAAATTAGTTTCAACATTAGCTAAAGACGTACTTGCAAATATCAATTCGGTTAAAATGGAAAAACTCTCATCAGAAGAACACACTGTTTGGATGAAAGTGATGAGTAGTTTAAAATCAAATACCGAAAAAATTGTAGCTACAATTATAGAAAAACAACGTATTGTTTTTATGGATTTGTCAGCAAACTTTTATGCTTTGCTCAAAGTCAGTAAACAAGATTATTCTATATACTATCAAAATTGTCCAATGTATAACGATGGTAAAGGAGCAAATTGGTTGAGCAAAGAAAATGCTGTANAAAATCCATACTACGGTTCGCAAATGCTTACTTGTGGCAAAACAGTAGAAACCATTAAATAAACTCCAATTTGGCGTAATCGAAAACGGTTACGCCATTTCTTAAACTCAACAAATGAAAATCTTAAAATGGTTCTACAAAATATTCTTTCAAAAAATTGCTGCCGATAGTATTTTTACTATTGGTCAGTAATAATATATCCGCACAAAAAACAGTTCGTTACGACCTTTATGTAAAAGACACGTTGGTAAACTTTACTGGANAATTCAAAAGAGCCATAGCTGTAAACGGACAAATCNCTATGCCAACGCTCGTCTTTACAGAAGGCGACACAGCAGAAATTTACGTTCATAATTTGCTTAAAGAAGAAACATCTTTGCATTGGCACGGCTTATTTTTACCCAACAAAGAAGATGGCGTTCCTAATTTGACGCAAATGCCAATCAAGCCAAATACTACACACGTTTACCGTTTTCCAATTATTCAAAATGGCACACATTGGTATCACAGTCATTCGGGTTTGCAAGAACAAATAGGAATGTATGGCAATTTTATAATGCTCAAAAAATCTGATGACAAAACATTTCGAAAGGGAATTGATGATTTACCTACCGTTCCCATTGTATTAAGCGAATGGACAGACTTAAAACCTGAAAACATTCACAGAATGTTGCATAATGCCAACGATTACCCAGCATTGAAANAAAATGCCGTTCAAAGTTATGCAGAAGCCATTAAAGCTGGGCATTTCAAAACCAAACTCAAAAACGAATGGAAACGAATGTTGGCAATGGATGTAAGCGATGTGTATTACGAANAAATATTGATGAATGGTAAACCANGTACAGACCTTACAATAATTGACGGAAAGGAATTAAAGGCAGGCGACAAAGTGCGTTTAAGAATTTCAAACGGTGGTGCATCATCTTACTTTTGGCTTACTTATGCAGGTGGCAAAATTACAGTAGTTGCCAATGATGGCAACGATGTAGAGCCTGTTGAAGTAGATAGATTGATTATTGCTGTTTCTGAAACCTACGATATTATTGTAACTATTCCTGCCGAAAATACGGCTTTTGAATTTNTGGCAACCACCGAAGACAGAACCAATTCTGCATCATTATACATTGGCAACGGCATAAAACAACTGAAATCATCACAACCAAGATTGAAGTATTTTGAAGGAATGAAGATGATGAATGATATGATGAAAATGAATGGCGATTTGGACGATATGGGAATGAATATGAGCCTAAATCAAATGGATATGAATGTGGTAATGTATCCGGAAATTACTGGAGACAGCAAACCAAAACAAAGTGATAACGACCCAAACCGATACAATGCCAATGCTTTGGCAGATATTGTTACGTTAAACTATGCAATGTTGAAATCACCCAACAATACTTCACTTCCAAAAGATGCACCCGTANAAGAGTTAAAATTTACACTAACAGGAAATATGAACCGCTATGTTTGGAGTTTAGATAATAGAGTAATATCTGAAACTGATAAAATTCTAATCAAAAAAGGTGAAAATGTTCGTATCGTTTTATATAACAACTCTATGATGCGACATCCAATGCACTTGCACGGACACGATTTTCGTTTACTCAATGGTCAAGGCGCCAATGCACCCNTTAAAAATGTTGTGGACATTATGCCAATGGAAACCGATACATTGGAATTTAACGCCAATGTAGAAGGCGATTGGTTTTTTCACTGTCATATTCTCTACCATATGATGAGTGGTATGGGCAGAGTATTTACTTATGAAAATCAAGCTCCAAATCCTTTAATAACAAATCCTAAATTGGCTCAACGTAAACTATTTGCAGACGACCGTAAATTTCATTTTATGGCAGACAACGATTTTGCTACCAACGGAAACGATGGAATGGCAATGTTACAAAACACTCGTTGGAGCATAGGTTCAGAATGGCGTTTAGGCTACAATGATATGCACGGCTATGAAACCGAAACACATATAGGACGATACATTGGAAAAATGCAATGGCTGATGCCGTTTATTGGTTTTGATTGGCGTTACAGAAAAATGGGAATTGATGAACAAGAAGAAAATTTATTCGGACAAGTAAATAAAAAAGACAACAGAACTGCTGTAAGTTTAGGGTTTATGTACACGCTTCCAATGTTGGTGAATTTTCAGGCAGAAGTGTATCACGATGGAATTGTTCGACTTTCTTTAATGCGAGAAGATATACCGATTACGAAAAGAATAAGAGCTGGTTTTATGGTAAATACAGACAAAGAATTTATGGTTGACTTGCGTTATATCATAAATAGAAATATGGGGATTAGAACACACTACGATAGCGATATGGGATTTGGAGTTGGACTGACATTAAATTATTAATTGCTACCCAATTTGCAAGCACATTGCCAAAGCCCCACAAAGCCAACACGCAGACCAAAGCTTTGTCAAAGAGCTTGCAAAGCCAACGCAAGACAAAATTGTTTTAAAAATTTACCGACCCTTCAAAAAAATAAAAAACGCAACGCACAACCCAACAGACAATGACACTGACACTGAATCTCAACAATCACAATGGTTTACAAGGACAGACGACAAGAACCACTGGCTATAACAGCACCTACAAGCAAGCAGGGGTTTCGTGCTTCGTATGACAGGAAAGTGCTAAATTTAAAGTTCAGTTCTTCGTATGAAGTTTAGTGCTAAAAATCCCTGCCTGCGTGTAGCTGCAAACCGTTATGCGACACCCTATTTGAACAGTCGTGCCAAAATTTAATAGTCAAACAAATGAAAGGACAAGCCAACGCTTCGGCAAAATCAAAAGAGGTGCAACCAACCGCACAAAGCCAACGCATTGCACCACATTTGCTTTTGCCCCAACCACTACATCTCACTCAACCGATTTGCCTATGACTAAATATCTATTATTTTCAGACAAACTAAGAAAAATTGGGTTATTTATTAGGCTGCAACTTCTAAAAATTGGGAGATTGCTGACAATTCTTNTTAAACGAAGAAAGAAACTTGAAAAAATATCATTTGGATATTACCAAAAGTGGCATTTCGACAATGCCTATTTATTTGTAGATTTTAAGTTTAAAAATGCGGTTTGGTTTAGAATAGGAAATTATAAGAGTTATGATTTTTCAAAGCAAATTGTTTTAGACCTTGAAAATATTCAAACAGAAACAGTTCTTTTTGAAGTTTTGGATTTTCAAAAACAAGTATATGAAATCAATCTGAACAAAGAAAGTCGAATTAACACGCAACCATTTAAAACAAAAATTGACAATATCAATACTGTTGAATTAGCACAACAAAAAACAAGAACAAGAATACCCAAAATAGGATTACATATTGCTGATCAAACTTTTGTTTTGAAAAAATTGCAGTGAACACATACAATTTGCAACTCGACTACAAACCATTCCAAAATTCAAGACTATATATGAAAACAAGAGATTACTATACAACACCCAAAGCTGGTGCAGTAATGCGTTTCCTTTGGAAAGCCGCAGGTGGCGACCGCTACATTNTGGAACGGGCAACATACAGTGACCAAATAAAATATATGTGTTTGGGCGGAATTGTTTTTGCAACTGGAGCTATGGCAGGACTTGCAGGAGGTTATGCTTTTTATACCATTTTCTCGCCCAAAGGTTCTGCTCTTGAAGATAGTATTCATTATCCAACAGTCGCTTTATCATTTGTATTTGGTATTATTTGGGGATTGATGATTTTCAACATTGACCGCTTTATTGTTACAAGTACAGGTAAAGGAGACGGAACGGAAAAAATTACTTGGGACGAATTTAAAAGTGCTATTCCTCGTATCATAATGGGTGCAATTATAGCGATAACTATTTCCAAACCAATTGAAATCAGGATGTTTCAAACGGAAATAAATATTAAGCTAAAAGAAAAGCAGATTGAACAGCAAACAGCATATATTGAAAAAACAAAGAAAAATTTCCAAATAGAACTTGACCGAAATTCANAAGACTTAGCAAAATATGAGCAGGAAATTCAAGATAAAATAGCAAGGCATAAATTTCTTGAATCACAGTATATCGAAGAAGCCCGAATTATTACTGTTGGACCAAGAGCTTTGGCTCTAAAAGCACAAATGGATAAAGTTGATGAAGAAATTCGGAACGATAAACAAAATGCTGAATATCTGAAATTGATTAAGGAANAAGAAGATATTGAAACACGTTTGAATAATGCTTTAAAAGAAAGTCAAAAAACAGCAGACGGTTTAGACGGCTTACTTGAACGTATAAAATTAGCTCACGAAGTCGCAGGATTTTGGATTACACTTNTCATTACAGTTCTGTTTCTAGCCATAGAACTTACCCCTATTTTCTTTAAACTAATGCTCAACAAAACACCTTATGATTATTTGGCTGAAAATAGAGATGATTTAATCAGAGCTGAAAATGGTATAGAAGTTCGCTATGATTACTACAAAGACAAAGAAGGTACTGAACAACATTTGGTCATCAATCACGAAGCCGAAAAAATCATTTTGANNAAAAAAATGAAAGTTACGGAAATCNAGAAAGAACTCACAGAATACGCCATTGCTAAATATAAAGAAAGGAAAAAGAAAAGATTGNATGCCAATTTAGATGAATACATCAAANAAATAAATCCTGATGAGTTATCTTCTTAAAGCAATAAGAGACCGTCTTTGCAAATTTTCGGGCGAAGACTATACAATAATCCAAAAATGTGGCAATAAAGTACAATTTTATTTTTCACTGATTGGCTTATTGGTATTAGTCATTTACTTTGCAGTTTTGCGAGCGCCTTATATTTTACTGAACATTTATTTCATAGTATTATTGTCGATATTGGTGTTGGAATTGTTTGGGGCTACATCATTACCAATATGTATTTATTGCTGCTTTACACCATTTCTCCAACAACTTTTACCTACAAAAATCAGAAAAAAACAAAGAAGTAAAAACAAATCAGTTTCAGCTTTCATTTTCAATGGGATTACGAATTTTTATTGTAATTCTGTTGGCTGTAATCATTGCTCAACCGCTGAATGTTTCAATCCTAAAACCCAATTCAACTACTTTGGCTTTCGATATTAAAGATTTGTTGTCTTCAAATCCTTTGGCGACAATTATCACATTAGCTGTTGTTGCAGTATTTCTTTTGCCTGTCTATCTAAAATACAACATTAGAAAGTTGGGAGAATTTTACGAGAAAAAGCAGAAGTTAAGAAAAAAATCATCAAAGATGATTACGAAGATTTCAAAAAAGAATACAGGCAAATTTAAAGTAATATTTCTAATTACAACAAATCTGTTTGGGGAAATTTGATGCCTTTTTGAATAAATTAGAAAAAAGTAAACCCAATTTCTTATCAAAAATATTTTGCTGAAATTGAAAAGAGCTTAAAACTGAGAAAATAGAAAAATACGAATATTGGGAAAATCCACCTTATCGTACCATACACAAATCACGAACTAAAAACACTCTTTCTGAGCAAGATTTACTGAACACATTTATCCTAAAACTGATTGACAACCGTTATTATCATAATCATTATTGCAGTTATTCTGTATTTTCTGTTTTGGAACAAAAAGACGATAAAACTATTGCTGTAAGTGAAGATGATAAAAACAAAAGCCAGATTAATCACGTAGAAGCAGAAGAATTAACGGAACAAGAAATTTACAGCGATGAAAACGGACAATTACAAATTAGTAGAAAAAATAAGAGAGAAACCTAGACGAACCTACATCAAAGCCGCACTCAATGGAAAATATTGGGGCGAAATTGATGAGCATTTTTCCAATCAATTTGCACAATCAAAATTTTTGATTTTAATATTTACGAAGTAACAATTTATAAAGCTGAGCATTCGGAGTTCCCATTTAAGGTCAAGAGGATTATAATTTTCCAAGAAAAACTACCTAAATTAATACACACGGTTTTACAAGAAAATGGAAAAGAATATGAAGTCAATTTGCACGAGCCTATTTTTGAATTAGGTTCAATAAAATTTAACCGAAAATTACATCAAGACGAGGGAAATGAAGTTTTCGGAACTATTGATGCTGTTGTTACAGGTTATATTCTCGATTTTACCAAAGAAATTTATTTTGAAAAATACATTGTTCCGATTGCCGAAGTTACTCCTGCTCCANAAGTTACAGAACCTGTTCTTACCCAAACCAATACGCCAACAGGAAATGTAGAACATAAAGGAAATTACAAACGAATAGAATATTTTTATTCGGATTATAAAAAAACGTATTGGGGCGACTGGAAGTACACCAAACCAGTAACCACAACAGATAATGAGGGCTGCTTTTCTTTTGTAATCGGTTTATTGGCAGGAATTATCGGTATTGCTTTCCTACTAATGATGTTGCCACAAATGGCGCTTATTTTGCCGTTTTTCCTTATTCTTNTTCTGCTAAATTTAATTCCTGCGAGATTTTTCAATTGGTTGTTCCGTATAATAGGCATTTTGCTTTTGTTAGGGTTTGTGGTAGGTTTATTTCATTTTTTCAATACTGCCACAACAAGGACTTACATTCCTAAACCAGTGGTAACAGAGCAACCCGAAGAACGAAAAACACACACAGAATCAATCATTGATACGCTTGACAATAAAGCCGTAAACGACACGATAATTAAGCATTTCAGAGTTTGGCAAGATTATGACGGCAACCAATATGAGGGAATAATTTGGACAAAGAAAAGTGATTTCGTAAATGCTAAACATTTCAAGAACAATCTAATCTTAAATTCAAATTCATCACGAGCTTATGATGAAATGATTTACCGCTTAAAGGAAAATGACAAAAATAATTTAAGCGGAGTGTATCAGCTATTTGACAGTATCAGACAAAAAGAACAACTGTCAAACGTGAAATTTGCAGAGCTAATTGTTTCCTTTGTGCAGGATATTCCATATACAGTGATTGTTCCTGATGACTGCAACCCAAATTTGTATGATGATGAATTTATCAAAGAATACCTCTCATCAGCCGATGCTCGTTGCGATGGTTTTGAANAATTTGGCATTAATTCGCCTGTCGAATTTATGTCAAACTTAAATGGCGATTGCGATACAAGAACATTACTTTTATATACAATGCTCGCACATTATGGATACGATGTTGCTTTATTCAGCAGTGAATATTACGCTCATTCCATAATCGGGATAAATTTGCCATTAAGTGGCATTGCTTATCAATATCAAAACCAACGATATATACTTTGGGAAACAACAGCACCCAATATCAAAGCAGGTGTTTTACCCAAAGAAATTTCAAACTTAAATTATTGGAGAATATCATTAAAATCAAAATAAAATGGATACAACAAAAATAATCACGCTTACCATAATCGGAATTATTGCAATGGCAATATCTTTAACTGTTACACAGCTTTTCCTGCGAAAAGCAAAATCAAAATCGGAAAACGAGGGAAAAATAAATCTTGCTTATGGCATTTTATTTCTCGGTTGGCTCATATCTTTTTCATTGCTCAATGTGAAATCCATATCCATAATGAGCGAATATATTGATACCGTTAACAAAACCAATTCGGCTAATCATTTGGCAGAAATAGCAAAAACANGTGTTCTGTTCATCGGCTTAACCAATGTTTGGTTAATACTTTGGTATTTTATCACACAGGCATTTTCTCTAATCATTGCAGGAAAAAGAACAGATGTAAACGAAATAGAAAACAATCATTACACTTATTTTCTGATGAAAGGCATTGTATTCATCGGCTTCATTTATTGCTTAATGCCTGTCTTCGAAATGCTTTTAAGAACATTTTTACCAACAATTGAAATCNCCTATTATCGTTAATTATGAAAAGAATATTTATTTTTTGGCTGTAACACTTACTTTGAGTTCTTGTGTTTCAGAAAGTGAGCATCAAAGAATTATTGATGAGAAAATGCACTTTCTACTGAAAACCAAAATTTAAAAACCGAACTCGAAGAGATTAAATTTGGAGCACCCAATTTGCTTTCTGACGGAAAAAGTTTTATCAAGCAAAAGACTTTTCACAGGCAAGACAGAAATTCCAAACGCTTTTACAAAAACATCCCGATATGCCTCAATCTATTGAAGCTAAAAATTATCTTGCCAATATTGACGAAGAAGAACTTTGGCAAAAAGCATTTAATTCGGAAGAAATTAGTAATACAGAAGATTACATAGAGAAATATCCAAAAGGAAAATATATCAAAAATGCTGTTTCAAGAAAAAGTGAACTCAAAAACTAATTATGCAAAAGGCCTATGATGATGCATCAAGTAGTAATTCGTCATATGCTTGGAAAAGATTTTTAGACGAATATCCCGACCACCCAAATAAAAGTTCTATCAATGAAAAGATTATACGCTTAGAAGTTGATGAAATATTAGGCGACAGAGAAACAGGACGTATGCCTTCATTCAATAGTTATAGCAGTAGCTATTCTTCAAATTCATCAGTAGAAATTACAAATAATACAGGTTGTAGCCTGACAGTCCGTTATAGCGGAGTTGAAGCAAAAATGATAGAAATTCCTTCAGGAGGAACAAGAACAGTTTATCTATCAAGCGGAACTTACAAAATTGCCGCTTCTGCTTGTGGTGCAAACTATGCAGGTACAGAAAGTTTACGCGGAAGTTATGGCTCAACCTTTTACATCAGTAGAACAAGATATTAACAATGGATAAAATCATAAAAATAGTTTTAGCTGTTTTATTCTTTCTCTGTTTAGCAGATATGCCTTATGGATTTTATCAATTCGTGCGGTTTGTGGCATTAATCGGCTTCGCAATTCTTGCATACCAAGCCAACCAACAAGGAAAACAAACAGAAATGATTATTTACGGGGCATTAGCACTACTCTTTCAGCCGTTTTTCAAAATTGCGTTAGGCAGAGAACTTTGGAATATTGTAGATGTGGTTGTGGGAATTGGGCTATTGATTTCAACCTTTNTAAAACCGAAAACAAATTAAAGTTAAAGCCAATCACTTTTGAACTTAAACAACAATTAATAAGTATAATTTTCGCAACTTTGCATTATGGCAAAAATCAATGTAAAAGATACGGAAATAACGATTATATCGGTTGAGGAGCGAGATTATATTTCACTTACAGATATGGCAAATGCCAAAGAAAGTGAAAGCCGAGCTGCCGACATTATCAAAAACTGGATAAGAACCCGTTATACACTTGAGTTTTTGGGAACTTGGGAACAAATCAATAATCCAAATTTTAAAGTGGTGGAATTTGACCACTTTAAAATGCAGGCAGGCTTGCCAAGTTTTGTTTTGAGCGTTTCGGAATGGATTGAGAAAACAAATGCCATTGGAATAATCGTTAGAAAAGGAAAATATGGCGGAACTTATGCACATAAAGACATTGCTTTTGAATTTGGTTCGGCTATAAGTGTTCCGTTCAAACTTTATCTGATAACCGAATTTCAACGGCTCAAAGAAGAAGAACAAAAACAATTAGGCTGGACAGCTAAACGAGAATTAGCAAAACTCAATTATCATATTCATACGGATGCGATAAAGCACAACTTAATTCCGCAAGAACTTTCACCTACACAAACTTCAATCATTTATGCCAACGAAGCAGACGTTTTAAATGTTGCTTTATTTGGAATAACGGCAAAACAATGGAGAGAAGCAAATCCAGACTTGAAAGGAAATATTCGTGATTATGCAACAATCAACGAACTGATTTGCTTGTCAAATATGGAAAACCTGAACGCCGTTTTTATCAACGAGAAAATTCCGCAAAAAGAACGATTGATAAAACTGAATAAAATAGCAATTCAACAAATGAGCATTTTACAAGATGTTGAGAAACGCAAACTATTGAAATAACAGAAAGAATTTGCCAACGCTTTTGGTGGCACATTTGCAATTCGCACAAGCCAACCGCACAAACCCAAAATTGCAAAAGAGCCACCAAGCCAACGCACCACGAAGCGAGTAAACCAAACTCGATGAAAAGAAGGGCGGTCGCATAACAAGGGTTTGGCGAAATGGCGGGTTAAGTGCAAAATTCAACGTCAGTAATTCTATCACCGCATAAGCCATTTTTATTTCCTTTTTTGTAATTTAGCAAATAGAAAATGGCTTATGCTACTGTTGTGCAAAAATGAAACTTTGCGCTTCTATTTCCGCCACTGTCGCCAAGCCCCGAACCGTTATGGCTCATTTTAAAACGACACGACACATAAGAAAACAATGGCAATTTTTGAAATAGATAAAGGAAAAGCAAAACGAGTTCGACTGAGTGACTTTAAACTTGAAAAGGACTTACAACGACTTGTTGAAGACAATTTGGAAATAATTTTTAACTGTCGTTTTATAGCGACAGAGTTCTCGACAGGTAACATTCACTCGGGTCGAATTGACACGTTAGCACTTTCAGAAGATAACAACCCCGTAATAATTGAATACAAAAGTTGCTTCGTCAGACCTGATAAACCAAAGTCTTTACTATTTGCATTGGATTAAAGACCACAAAGGTGACTTTCAAATTGCAGCAAATAAAGCATTTGGAAACAATGTTGACGTTGATTGGTCGGACATAAGAGTAATTTGTTTGGCACCGGAATACAAAAATACGACCTACACGCAGTTCAGGTAATGGGAGCAAACATTGAACTTTGGCAATACAAGACCTACGAGAACGGAATTTTGAATATCGAAGAGGTTTATAAACGTACGACTTCAACTTCAAATCAGGACACAGAAGAACTCGTTGGAAAAATCCAATTATGGTTGAAGCAGGTAAAAAAGCAGCATTGACAAGAAAAATGCGACTTATACACTTGAAGAACATATTGAAAATCTCGAAGACAACATTCTTGAATTGTTTAACGCTGTTCGTGACTATATAGTAACCATAGACAGTTCAATAGAAGAAACTCCAAAGAAAAATTATATCGCATATAAGACAAGTCAGAACTTTGCTTGCTTACAGACATATAAGAAAAAATTGACTTTGTATCTTAAACTAAATCCTGACGAAGTAAAGCCAATGCCAAGCCTAGGAAGAGACGTTAGAGAAATTGGACACTTTGGAACGGGCGACTTTGAGTTGACTATAAAAGATTTGAACGACTTTGAAGAAACGAAATATTTAATAAACGATGCATACAAAAACATAGGCGGATGACAAGAAAACGAGCCATAACACGGGTTTTGCGTCAGGCGGGGTGACGTGCAAACTTGGAGCTTTGTGCTTCTATTCAAGTTCAGTGCTGGTTGACAGTTTTGTGCTCGAAACCCGCCCGAACGCAAAGCCCGAAAACGTTGGTGGCAATTGCACCGGACCGTAACGCTGACATAAATCTAGAAACCAAAATTTGAAAATTTAAGTCAAACAACTTAAACTTTTACCAATATTTGGTAACTTTGATAAATAAGTAAGCCTAATGAAAAATACATCAATATCACTTGGGAACTATTTTGACCAGTTTATAAGCAGTCAATTATCAGCAGGACGATATAAAAATGTTAGTGAGGTTGTTCGTGCTGGGCTTAGACTGTTAGAGGACGAAGAAAATAAAGTAACAGCTTTGAAAGCTGCTATTCAGAAGGGCTTAGAAAGCCCACTTGTTGAAAATTTTGACTTCAAAGAAAATTTGAAGAAACTAAAAGAAGTAAAAAGAAAACATGGCTAAAGTTATTTTAAGACAAGAAGCCATTAACGACTTGAATGACATTTGGTTTTACACATTTGACGAATGGTCAGAAAAACAGGCTGACAAATATTATGGAGCTTTAGAATTTGCATGTAAGCAAATCGGTAAAAACCCTTTTCTTGGAAAAGAGTATGATGGAATAAGCAAGAACTTGCTTGGATGGAGGACAAGGAAACATATAATTTTCTATCAAGTTATTTCCAATGATAGAATTGAAGTTATTAGAATTTTACATGAACGGATGGACTTGAAAAATAGACTTAATCAATAACAACTGCCACCAACACGGTATTGCCAAAAGCGGGGCTTTAGTTTTATCCTTGAAATATTGTTGAAGCCTGGTGTTTAGTTCTCTTAAAAATATAACTACTATCCCACCCCACCTTCGGCAATACCCAGAACGTTGGCAGAAATTAAAAAAACAATAACGATAAATGTAAATAAAAAACACTTTAAGGTTTTATCGAGCAGAACCCAAGAAATAAATTAAAGTTCTTTTGACAATACAAACAATATGCATATTCTATTATTAATATTTAAAATATAAAATTATGACACAAATTTTTAAAACCATCACAAACACTGTTAAACATTGGTATTTATCAATGTTTGTAGGAATCCTTNTTATAATTCTTGGGATTTATGTATTTACCGTCCCGTTAGAAACTTATGTTACACTTCTTATANTCTTTAGTATATCGTTTCTTGTTTCAGGCATATTGGACATTTATTTTTCAATTAGTAACCGGAATTCTCTTTCAGGTTGGGGATGGCAATTAGCCTTGGGAATAATGACCTTATTTATAGGAATATATTTATTGGCAAACCCTGCAATATCCATAACAACACTTCCACTATATGTTGGTTTCGTGTTAATGTTCCACTCTATTATGGGTATAGGTTTTGCATTTGACCTCAAAGAGATAAAATCACTAAAATGGGGAGATTTGGCAATTTTAAGTATATTGTCATTGTTGGTTTCTTTCTTTTTAATAGCCCATCCGATATTTACCGGTTTTTCTTTGGTATGGCTAACTGCATTTTCATTTATCTTTTTGNGTATTTCAGCAATAGTTCTTTCTTTCAAGATAAAGAAACTAAAAGATATTCCTTCAAAAATTAAAAGTGAATTACGTGATAAAATTGAGCAATTAAGAAAAGAAACAGAAGTTGAACTCAATAAGTAAGTTCAGCGTAAACAAAAGGTAAAAACAAACTTATGACAAATATACCCGTATTACCACTTTCTCTGACAGTGATGTTAGGTCCTCAAATATTAGTAGCAGTACTATTAATTACAAGAAAAGACCCAATAAAAAGTTCTGTAATTTATATCACGGCTGTACTTGCTACACTGATTTTAACAACCTTTATATATTATGAATTAGCATCTTTAATTGGACTTAAAGACTTATCCATAGCAGGTAGGCCTTTGCTCAAACATTTGCTTATTATTCTATTTATCTATTTGATAATAAGGTCAATAAAGAATAGAAACAATATCACAGAAGCACCTAAATGGATGCAAAACATTACTTCTGCATCTCTTCGTAAAATCTTCGTCATCGGACTTACTTTGATTGCAATTATGCCAACAGACATTATTGCAACTTTTTCCGTTGGAAGCATCTTGAATAGTAATTCGCAACCATTTATTGCTGCTTTGCCCTTTNTTGGAGCCGTTGCTCTCATAGCAGGATTGCCTTTGCTTGCGTATCTTTCATTAGGANAAAAAGGTCCCATATATTTAGAACAATTCAATACTTGGCTCAATACGAATGGATATTTAATAAATGTAATTGTTTTAATATTTTTTATTATGATGATGATTAAATAAATTTACGTGAATAATATAAACTACTGCCAACAATGTATAAGCGTAATGCGGGCGAAAGTGCTTAATATTAAGTTATTTGCATTAAATAAACCAAGTGCTATACTGAAAGTAAAGTATTTCAAAATCCCGCACTACGCTTATACTAACCGTTAGCTGTAACCCAAAAACGACACGCATCAACAAAACGACAAGTATAACAAAGAACAAGAAATATTATGTTAGGACTTAGAACAACAATTTATAAAGTTTCAGACATTCAAAAAGCGACTGAATGGTATTCAAAAGCATTTGAAACTAATCCTTATTTCAACGAACCCTATTATGTTGGTTTCAACATTAAAGGTTACGAACTCGGACTCCAACCAGAAGACAACCCGACTTTTGAAAAAGTTGAAAGTTTAGTTTCTTATTGGGGAGTAGAAAACATTCAAGAAACTTTTGACCGACTTATTGAATTAGGAGCGACCGAAAATGAAAAACCTTACGATGTTGGCGGAGAAATAATGACGGCAACTGTTAAAGACCCATTTGGAAACCTTATTGGCTTGATTTATAATCCTCACTTTCAACTAAAAGACTAACCAATGGCTTCCGACCCAAACTTTGTGGATTTTGTATTAGAACAAATCAAAAATTCAGGAGAAATAACCGCTAAAAAGATGTTTGGTGAATACGGTATTTATTCTGACGAANAAATATTCGGACTAATATGCGACAATAAACTATTCATAAAGCCGACCAATTCTGGACGGAAGTTTATAGGAAATGTTGTTGAAGCACCGCCATACGAAGGAGCAAAACCAAGTTTTTTAATAGAAGACAAAATTGAAAACAGCGAATGGTTAAGTGAATTAGTTAGAATATCAGTGAAAGAATTACCAGCACCTAAACCGAAAAAGAAAAAATGACACACGAAATCAAATGGGCTATAACTAACATCGTATTGGCAATAGGCGGGCTGAACGGCTTCGTATCAACGGAAGTGCAAAATTCAACTTTCGTTCTTCGATTAAAGTTCAGTGCTAAAAGCCCCGCCCATCGCCAATACGCGGCACGTTAGTGGCAACTGTAAAGCGACACTCTACAATGGACAAAGAAACGGAACACAATTGCATCAGTAAGGACGAACTTCTTGTTCAGACCAAAACTAATATTGACAAATTTGGACTGCAAGTAATAATGGTTAATGGTTCAGACTATTCACCTTCATTTGTTTATAGCATAGGACTATTTGAAACTTACAATCAACCTGAGATAATTTGCTTTGGTTTACCTCAAAAACTTGGACACGAAATAATTAATGATGTCGCAGAACTTCTAAAAAAGGTGAAACCATAAAGACGAACACTAACTATGACAGCATTTTTCAAGACAGCAGAGCAGAGTTTTTACCTGTTGACGATAGAAATATAGATGATTACTTTGGAGCAGCATTAAACTACTATGACAAAATCAAATTCCCAGCAGTACAACTTGTTTGGACTGATAGAAATGACAAGTTTCCTTGGGAAGAAAATTTTGAAGAAGAATTTTTACACGACCAACCTTTGCTTGACAGAAACGCTGACTTCAAATTTAGAGAGGCAAAAAATTTAGGAATATTTACAACCAGACAATGGTTAGAACTTGACAAACCAATATTAAGAGTTGTTCACGACACAGACGGAGATTGGCAATTTTTAACAGGCGACCAAATGCCAGACGACATCAGAATTGTCGCATTGGAACAAATGGTAATTAGAGACATAACTCTAAATGAAGTTTTTGATTTAGACTATGGTTATTCTATGGACAGAGACTATATTGGTGGAGAATGGACAAAAACAAAAAACGAAATTGATGATGATGAAGAATAAAACAGCTGCCACTAACATCGTATTGGCAATAGTGGGGCTGACAGTTGTAAACTCAACATTTGTACTTCTATTGGGCATTTGTGCAAATGTTGGGCTGACGTTTTCCAAATTCCCCACCATCGCCAATACGTAAACCGTTACCGGTCATGCTAAAAGACGACACGACAAACATAATCGAACAGTAAAACGACAGACAAAATGCCAACCCTTCGCAAAATTAAAAGAGCTGCAAGCCGACACACAAGCCAACGCTTTTGCAGCACATTTAATTTTGCCCATCCGCACCAAAGCCCACCACCCGACCAGTGGACGGTTGACAGTTTGACGGCAACTTTTGACAATAACAGGGTTTTAAAAATTAACTTTACGACCTATTTTAATGAATTGAATTTGAATTAACATACATGGCAAAAAGAATAAATAAAGCGACAAAGGCTACTACTCAAAAACCCATTGAGCAGTATGAACATAAAGACAAGCAACGGGTAAACAACCCACCTGTCGGATTGGTAGATGCACACACCGACAACGGTGGTTATAAANAGAAATCCTACCAATACGACCCACACCTTGACCCACAACTGCAATGGGCAGGAAAAGCCGAACACACCAGTTTTGATGTGCCGACTGTGAGCTTGCATGTGCATGAACGCATTGACCCGAGACGCATTATTGAAACGGTANAAAAGGAAGAAGAAGCACCCACGCAAATGAGTTTGTTTGAAACCGAGAAANAACCATTGCGTGAAGCCATTGAATTTTACAAACACAAAGAAAACTGGAGTAACCGACTAATTGCAGGTGACAACTTATTGGTGATGAACAGCCTTTTGGAANAAGAAGGCATGGGCGGCAAAGTGCAAATGGTATTTNTTGACCCACCCTATGGAATTACCTATGGTAGCAATTTTCAACCTTTCGTTAATAAAAGAGATGTAAAGGATGGAAATGATAATGACCTAACTTCTGAGCCTGAAATGCTCAAAGCTTTCAGAGACACTTGGGAATTAGGAATCCATTCCTTCCTGACTTATTTAAGAGACAGAGTTTATTTAGCACACCAGTTATTAAATAAAACTGGAAGTATTTTTATACAAATAAGCGATGAAAATTTACATTATGTCAGAAACATAATGGATGAAATATTTGGCCCAGAAAATTTCATGAGTGTGATAAGTTTTCAAACGAAAATTCCGTTGGGAACAAAGCATCTTGCAAACTTGAATGATTATTTGGTTTGGTATGCAAAAGATAAATCACAAATCAAATTCACTAAAATATTTAAAGAAAGAGAATTAAACGAAAGTTATGGATATATTGAATTAGAAGACAAGACAGTTAGAAGATTCAATTATGAAAACGATAAAGACTTATTAAAGAATAAGAAAAACAGAGTTTTCAGAATCCTTGATTTGGTTAGTTCAGGTCAAACAGAAACTTGCATTTATGACTTTGAATTTCAAGGAGAGATAATAAAAGCACCTTCTTCTGGCCGTAGTTGGAAAACAACTCAAGAAGGAATGCAAAATTTAATTAAGAAGAATCGACTTGTAAAATTTGGACAAGCATTTGGCTACAAGCTTTATTTTGACGACTATCCAGTTTCTGAACTACACAATACTTGGAATGATACTGTAAATTCATTTTTGAAAAGAGAGTATGTTGTTCAGACAAATCCTTTAGTTGTTCAAAGATGTATGATGATGACAACCGAACCAGGCGATTTAGTTTTTGACCCTACTTGCGGAAGTGGAACCACTGCATTCGTTGCTGAAGATTTTGGAAGACGTTGGATGACTTGCGATACATCACGAGTATCATTAACAATAGCGAAAAAACGACTAATGACTTCAAACTTCAATTTTTATGAACTTGCATATCCAAATGAAGGTGTCGGAAGTGGTCTAAAATACAATACTGCTGCACACGTAACATTAGGTTCTGTTGCTAATAATTTACCTGAACCAGTAGAGTATTTATATGACAAGCCAAAAACAGATAATAATAGACAACGAGTAACTGGTCCATTTACAATTGAGGCAGTTCCTTCCCCGGTTGCAAAATCGTTTGAAGAAATTGAACAAGATAATAATCAGGAAGCAGATATTACTGTTGCAAGAAGTGGCGAAACATTACGACAAGATGAATGGAGAAACGAACTCCTAAGTGCAGGTGTAAGAGCTAAAGGGNGTAAATTAATTGAATTTACTAGAGTTGAACCATTAAGCGGAACACGTTTCTTACAAGCAGAAGCAGAAACANAAGAAGACCACCCAAAAAGGGTTGTAGTTTGTTTTGGTCCTGAACATGCACCATTAGAGCAGAGAACCGTGGAGTTGGCTTTGGAAGAAGCAAGAACCCTAAAACCAAAACCCGAGATTATTTTGTTCTGTGCTTTTCATTTCGATTCGGAAGCAAGAAAAGATATTGAAGAAACTAACTGGCCGGGCATTACACTTTTAGAAGCCCAAATGAATGCCGACCTGCTAACAAATGATTTGAGAAAGAAACGCAGCAGCAACGAAAGTNTTTGGCTCATTGGTCAGCCCGATGTGCAAATCAAAGAAATTAAATCGGGTGACGACAAAGGAAAATACACCGTTGAAGTAAACGGCTTTGATTATTACAACCCAAAAACGGGAACAGTTGACAGTGGTGGCAAAGGCGATATTGCCATGTGGATGCTTGACCATGATTATGATGGAAGAAGTTTGTTTCCATCACAGGTATTTNTCNCAATGGCAGGAGCCAAAGAAGGTTGGGCAACTTTAGCCAAAAACCTGAAAGCCGAAATTGACGAAGAANAAATTGAGGCATTTGGCGGAACGGTTTCGCTTCCATTCACCGCAGGANAAAATGTTGCCGTAAAAATCATTGACGCAAGAGGAATTGAATCATTAAAAATTATCAGACTGTAATTCGATATGAAGAATATAAACAAGCTGATAATTAATTCCCCTTACGTTGAACCGCAACAGTATTGGGAATATATCAGAGACACCAGAGAATTTATTTTGCATGAAGGTCGCAGACCCGCAGGTTATGTAGTGGCTTCCGAAAGTTCAAAATCGTTTGACGACCCCGGAACATTTATTGAAATTGACCTTGTTAATACCATTCGCCCAAGGATAAAGAAATGGCGTGAAGATGGCTATCCCGGAGTTACAGGAATTACCAAACGACTTTTACAACATTGGCAAGACCCCGAAGAACGAAAAGACCGCAGGTTTTTCTTTTGCCAGTTAGAAGCCATTGAAACATTGATTTGGCTTACCGAAGCTCCCGAAGCAGACAAAACAGGCATTGAAATTCCGAGTGATGGCGGTGAGTTTAGCCGTTGGTGCAATAAAATGGCAACAGGTTCGGGCAAAACCATAGTAATGAGTCAACTCATTGCATGGAACGTATTGAATAAAGTAGCCAACGGAAAAGACACACGATTTTCAAAAAATGTATTGATAGTTGCACCGGGTTTAACGGTTCGCAATCGCCTTTCAGTTCTTAATCCAACCGACCCTGAAAACTATTACGAAGAATTCAATATTGTGCCTTCGGGCTTGATGGATTCTTTGCGACAAGGCAAAATAAAAATTATCAACTGGCATGGTTTGGCTTGGCAAACAGAAGAAAAGATAGCCAAGAAANAATCGGTTGACAAACGTGGAGCAAAAAGCGATGAAGCCTATGTAAAAGAAGTTTTGGGCGATATGTCGAATGCTTCAAACATTATAGTGATTAACGATGAAGCACACCATGCTTGGCGTATTCCGGCAGAAAGTAAAATCAAAGGCGTTAAGAAAGAAGATATTGAAGAGAGCACCGTTTGGGTAGGTGGTTTAGACCGAATAAACAGAGCAAGAGGAATTTTACGTTGTTTCGATTTGTCGGCAACACCATTTGCACCAAGCGGCAAANAAGCTAGTGAGGAAGCATTGTTTCCTTGGATAGTTTCAGACTTTGGTTTGAATGATGCCATTGAAGCAGGTTTGGTAAAAACACCAAGAGTTGTAGTTCGTGACGATGGAAACGTAGATAAAGATTTGCGTTCACGTTTGTATCACATTTACATGGACGAAACGGTGAAAGACGACATCAACCAAAAAGTTGATGAATCAACACCACTCCCCGACCTTATTAGAAATGCTTATTTGCTTTTGGGTAAAGACTGGCAAGCTACCAAAGACGATTGGGAAAAGGCAGGATATAAAATTCCGCCTGTGATGATTACAGTTGCGAATACAACTTTTACATCAGGCAGAATAAAATACTCATTCGACAAAGACGCATTCAATCTTTCAGTTGCAGGTTTAGGTGATTTATGCAATCCTGAAAAGACCTTGCAAATTGATAGCAGCATATTACAANAAGCAGAAGCAGAAACCGAAGAAGTTGAANATTGCAGAAATAGAAGAAGCCGAAGACGATTCGGAAGATGCACCAAAAGAAAAGAAGCTAACCAAAAACAACAAGCCGAACTATTAAGAAGAACAGTTGACACCGTTGGAAAAATTGGAGAACCCGGAGAACAGATTCAAAATGTAATTTCTGTTGGGATGTTAAGTGAGGGCTGGGATGCAAAGACCGTAACGCATATTATGGGTTTAAGGGCATTCAGCAGTCAGTTACTTTGTGAGCAGGTTGTGGGTAGAGGTTTGCGGAGAACTTCTTATGATGTGGGAGAAGATGGTTTGTTTGAACCTGAATATGTAAACATTTTTGGTGTTCCGTTTACATTCCTTCCACACGAAGGTGGAACAGATGGCCCACCACCGCCACCACCAAAACCAAAAACAGAAATAAAACCAGTAAAGGAAAAAGCAGAGCATGAAATTACTTTCCCGAATGTGGTGAGGATTGACCATGTTTATAAACCGCAACTGGCTTTAAATATCGGTAAAGTAAAAACGCTTGAACTCGACCCTTACGAATCCATTACAGAAGCGGAATTGGCTGCAATCATTGCAGGAAAACCAAATCCGGCAGCACTTTCAGAAATTGACTTAAAAGAAATTGGAGAACGATTCAGACTTCAATCCATCATTTTCAAAATAGCTTCTACCATTTACAATTCAGAGAAANAACCTGATTGGAAAGGAAGCAAAGAAACATTCCTGATTCAACTGATTAACATTATTGAGAAGTTTATCTACTCAAACAAAATCGTAATCAAAAATCCCTTATTCAATCAAGACGAAGCAAGGAAACGAATTTTGATAATGCTAAACATGAACAAAGTTATTCAGCATATTTGGAATGAAATACGAGCCGTAAATACAGAAGCATTAACACCAATATTTGACAAGGAAAATCCAATCCGTTCAACTTCGGACATTAGAACATGGTGGACAAGTAAGCCCAACGAAGCATTTGACAAAACACATATCAACTTTGTTGTGGTTGACAGCAAATGGGAATACTTGGAAGCAAAGACCATCAATGAATCCAATGTTGTAAAATCATTCGTTAAAAACGACCATTTGAATTTTGTAGTTNTTTACAATTATCAAGGAGTAGTAAGACGCTTTTTCCCTGACTTCCTTATCAAACTAACCACAGACGAGAACCTGATTGTAGAAACCAAAGGACAAGACAACGAGCAGAACAAAACCAAACGAGCCTACTTGGACGAATGGTGCAGAGCCATCAATCAGCATGGCGGTTTTGGAAAATGGAGTTGGGCAGTTTCATTTGACCCTAACGACCTTGACCAGATTTTACAAAATTCTGCATTGAGTTTTAGCGGTCACATTTTTGCCGATACAGACGATTTTTCAAAAGCAGAAAAGCTGTTTGAAACAACAAAAGCACTATTTGAAACATTCGGTTTTGAAATTTCCGAAGAAGGAAAATTAAAACAAGGTTCTTGGTTCAAAGAAAATGTTGTTTACAAAATCAGAAACGTTNTTAGAAGTAAGGAAGCAAAAGAGCTATTCGACAAGACAAAACGAGCAATTGAATTGCAACAAATTGAAAAGCATCAGTCAGAAGTCAATCGAAATAATATGGAAGCCGTTGCAGCATTTCTAAACTCTGTAAAGGAAATTCCAAATGTTGCGGTTGTAATGGACTCTTTAATTGTTGCAAAAGCGACAGTTGACGGTGTTCCTCAATTAGTGGTTCACAAAATGACAACTGAGCAATTAATAGCGGTTGAAAGAAATCCTGAATTAAAAAACAACCCTTTGGAATTATTAAAACTTATAAACAATATTGGTGACGACAAGAAACGACTGAATTAGCCCACGCTTTTGGTGGCACATTTGCAAAACCGCACAAACCCAACGCTGAAGCCAAGTTTTGCAAAAGAGCCACCAAGCCAACGCACAAAGACACTGCAAGATGGACAGACAACAACACGACAGAAAAGAAGCACGAACCGGTAACATGGGTTTGGCGTCATGCGGGGTGAAGTGCTTATATTCAAGTTCAGTTTTTCAAATCAACTTTAGTGCTGGGTTGACAGTTCTGTGCCCTGAAATCCCGCACGAACGCCAAGCCCAAAACCGTTAGGCGATATTTTGAGCGACACGATCCAAATCACTATTTAGTGTTGACATAACTATAAACTCGACTTCACCAATCAAAAAACTGACGGTCTATGTGGCAATGTTTGATTAACTAAAAAACTTCATCAACTCCAATATTTTCAGCAATAAAAATCAATTCGTTTATACGCTCAACATTAAATGCACATAGACCAATTTGAAATAATTTATTGTAGTCAAGTTCTTTTTGCCGTTAGGTATTTTTGAAGTCTGCAATGTAGTTCCTTCTCCTTCACATATGGGACATTCTCCTTCTAATTCATAACTTTTTCTTTCATAGTCAAATTCAAAATCTACCAAACCACTTCCATAACAAGCATTGCACTTCTGTTCTGTTTCGTCAAAACAATCAACCGTTGGGAATAATGCAAGTTTGTCTTTAATTTCTTGCAGTTTTATTGGCTTATTTTGATTTTGTTCTAATGGATAAACAGACTTTATTTTATCCTCTCGGTTTGTAAATTCGCCACAGGTAGGAGTTGCGACTAAGCAATATCCATTGGTAGCCATTGACTTACCGTTTGCGTTAAAAGGTACTGTCATCCAATCTCCCATATCGTTTTTAATTGCGATACGATTAAGAATTGACAAAAAACATCGCCTAACAGCCGTTTTGCGTCAGGCGGGGTTACTGGTTTAATTGAAGTTTCGTTTTTCATATTAAAATTTGTTGTTTATTGATAGTTTGTGCGTCCGAATACCCGCCCGAACGCAAAGCGGCAAAACGTTGGTGGCAAGTGTAAAACGACACTCACGGCTTAACAAAGACACGATACTGAATGATTAAAAAATTGACATAGACGTTTTCGGACTTTATGAAAACTATAAATGGGACACCGAAATAGGCAAAAACGAAACCTTTAAACGTGTCAACATTATTTATGGACGTAACTATTCGGGAAAAACAACTCTGTCAAGAATTNTTAAAAGTGTTGAGGACAATCAACTAAATCCGAAATATAATGACGGTAGGTTTCAAATTTTCTTTGAAAACAATCACGTTGCTACAGAAAATAATCTTGACAGTGAAATCCAAGATTACAAAATCCGTGTTTACAACACGGATTTTGTANAAGAGAATTTAAGTTGGCTACACAATGAAGACGGGTCGATAAATCCGTTTACCATTCTTGGAGCAAAAAATGTTGAGCTTGACAAGAAAATAAAAGAAATTGAGCAAACTCTTGGTTCGGTAGAAAGTCAAAAAGGACTTTTGTACGACCTTGCANATAGCCGAAAAGAAGTAAATAAAGCGAAACAAGCGTTTGATAACGCTGTTAATGATTTAGATAGCAAACTAAGAGAAAAAGCCAAAGACATAAAAAACAACACTATAGTTTATTCTGTTCCTACATATCAAATCAATACAATTAAAGGTGAAATTGCTAAAGCTAAAAGCCAAGGACAATTAACAGCAGAACAAACATTAGAAAAACAAAAACTTTTAAAAGAAGACCCTAAAGCCGAGATTATCCGACTAAAGGAAGCAAAACCTAATTTTGAAAGTTTCTACTCGCAAACGAAAGACTTATTACAAAAGAAAATCAAACCAAGCCAACCAATTATTGAATTAGTAAACGATAGTTTATTACAAGAATGGGTAAGACAAGGTATTGACAAACATAAAGGCAAGCGTGAAACTTGCGGCTTTTGTGGAAATCCAATAAATGAAAATCTTTGGGATAAACTTGACGCACATTTTAGCAAAGAATCAGAAGAACTCAGAAAAGAAATAAAATCTAAAATTAATAACTTAGAACAAGCTAAAATCAATCTTGAAAACTTCATTAGCTTAACAAAAGAGCAGTTTTATTCTAATCTTCATTCAGACTTTGAGGCTACACAAAAAAAATGGTTGACAACAACGAAAACGTATTCAAAAAGCATTGATAGTCTAAATAAAGCATTAAACGAAAGAGAGAAAGATATTTTCAAAGAGCGAGAATTAGAAGAGATATCAGACGTTTCAGAAACTATACTTGAAATAATTCAGGAGTTCAACAAACTAATTGACTTACAAAACAAGAAATCAGAAACGTTAGACAAAGACCAACAAACAGCAAGACAAGAGTTAAGGCTATCTGATATTGCAGGTNTTTTGAGCCAAATAACCTATGACAATGCTATTGTTAATATTAAGAGTTTGGAAGCCATTCATAAGTCAAAAAAGGAAAAATTTGACAAGTTGGTTAATCAAATCAATGAACTTGACNGAAACAAAAGAACTCTTGAAGCACAAGCAAAGGATGAAAGCAAAGGAGCTGAATTAGTAAATCAACACCTAACTCATNTTNTTGGTCACAATGAACTCAAACTTGTTGCGGAAGGCGTTGCACCAAATATCTTGTTTAAAATTGTCCGCAATGACGAATACGCTTCTAATCTAAGTGAAGGCGAGTGCAGCTTAATTTCATTTTGTTATTTCATAGCTAAAATGGAAGATGAGTTAAAAGACANNGAAGTGAACAGTAGCAAACTAATAATTTACATTGACGACCCTATTTCAAGTTTGGACAGCAACCATATTTTCTTTATGTTCAGTCTTATTGAAAGTGTTATTGCAAAACCCAAANAATATTGTCAATTGTTTATTTCTACGCATAACTTGGATNTTNTGAAATACTTAAAACAGCTAACATTTCCAAAATACAAAGAAGTTGCAGAAGCTAAAGAGAAGCTAGACAAAAAACACTTTTTGGTCGAAAGAACAGGAAGAACAAAAACAACTTTAAAGTTGGCACCTGAATATTTACGAGAATACATTACAGAATTCAACTACTTATTCTTTCAAATTCATAGTTGCTCTAAATCAGACGCAGCAACAATAGNNAAAAACTATCAATACAACTTTGGAAACAATATGCGAAAATTTCTTGAAGCTTATTTGTTTTACAAATATCCAACGAGTAAACTTTCGTTTGACGAACGAATTAAAAAGTTCTTCAACGATGACGATGTAACATACAATCTTGTAAGACGTGTAATTAACGAGTNNTTTCACTTAGGCGAAAATTTTGACAGAGGTATAGAGCCAATAGACGTTGACGCTATGAAAAAAATATCAGAAGCTGTAATGNAAAAAATTGAGACAATAGATAAACCGCAATTTGACGCATTATTAGAAAGTGTAGCAAATGAAGTATAGAGACAAAACAGAAGAAACACCAGCCACCAACACACGTTTTGCGTCATGCGGGGTGATGTGCTTATATTCAAGTTCTGTTTTCCAATTGGGCTTTGGTGGTAGGTTGACAGTTTTGTGCTCCGAAAACCCGCACGAACGCAAAGCGTGGGAACGTTGGCCACAATGTGCGAACCACCATTACGCTTAAATTTGGCGGTGAATTCTACCCTTAAATCGGCGGGCAAGAGAATGACCAACCGATTGTTTTTTACCTCTTTCGCCGCGCCAAAATTGGTTACCGGGGACTTATCACCAGTTCCCATTTAGAATCCCATGCTGATTGGCTTGGCGCTGTTTTGACACTAACCCGAATTTTCTACCTCGTATTGTTAGCGTTCCACAACTCCGCGCCGGTTGGACTACCAATAGAAACCGAAAACCGATACCAAAATGGGAATTACACATATGAAGAAATCGAAGACCGGCGCTGTTTGACTGATAAACCTATATTCATCACCCACATTGAAAAGAAACTCGTGGCGCTTTCATGGCATTAACCGTGAGAATATCAAACTGAGAATTTTCAAGCCTTTAGATGTAGATTGGAGGCGCCACTTAACGAATTTCTTACGCCCGCCTTGCTTTGTGGTTAGATTTTAAATACAGGATTATGAACAGCTGATAGGAAAACCGCCAAATGAGCACACTGATGGCCAACATGGTATTGCCAAAAGCGGGGTTTGGTTTTATCTTTGAAATATTGTTGATGACTGGTGTTTTGTTCTCTAAAAATATCACTACTATCCCCCCGCCTTCGGCAATACCCGGAACGTTAGCCGCAAACCACCAGAAACGAACTTAGGAATTAAATTAATCTTAGATTATGGAAGCCTTTCATGGCACATCAAAGAATACGGCCCGGTCAATCTTTAGCAGCGGTATAGATGTTACTTCTGGTGGTGGCGAATTAGGGCAAGGATTCTATACAACCACGGAGTATCATGTTGCTAAGGCATGGGCTAAGAAAAATTTCCGGNGTAATCATGAAATAATGGAGTTTGATATCTGTGAAACCGAATTTGAAAATCTAAACCCGCTGTTATTGAATAAGATGGAGTCTATGAAATTTAGAAAAATANTAAAGGATGGCGCCGTACAATCCTCATATAAATTTGATAGGAATGCAGTATGGGGTAAAATTGTGGGAGGAGTAGCTCTGGTGNAAGATAATCAAATCAAATTTGAGAGCCTGTGCGGACAGAATTTGATTAATAAAAGTAGAAAAAATATTAATGATGCTCATGAATAACCGAGTATATTACCTGTGTATATACGAAAATAGCTTAGTATTCCATAATGAACTACCCAAGGAATTCATTAGCTATGGACATCTTTTTTCTCAATTAAAAATACAAACGATTTCCTAAATGTCTATTGTGTATGAGTGATACTAAGGAAAAAGCAATTCGGAAGAACTAATTCTTAACGCGGAGAAGACTCATTATATTCTAACTCACGGTTCAGACAATATACGTTTCAGGGTACAAAAGGTAAAACAAATTACCTATGGCGGCAAATTCGATGGACTGGACAAATCAGATAGATATTTCATGCTTATTCCGGAGGAGAGTTATATATTAAACCGGCTGAGTAGAGATGAAGATTTTGACTTGATGGGTTATGACGATTAATGAACTAATGGTCAGCGGCTAACATGCGTTTGGCGCAAGTGGGGCTGTTGTACTTGGTTGAGCAATTGAACTTTCTTTTATCTTTGACTTTAAATTTAAACTTTAGTACTTTTTAAACCCCACCATCGCCAAGCGCAAAACCGTTAGGCGACACCATATGAAACCGATTTTACTGATATTATCTGTGCTGACTTTTACCACGTTAAAAGCACAAATAGAACGAGAATTTGCAAGCGCTTTGACTGAAATGAGTTTCAGAAAAATTGATAGCATTAAACAATTGGAAAAAACAGATTCTAGTTTTAGAATATCTTACAGTGACTATTCAGACATAATTAGTGGCTATCAAGCTGGTTATCTTAACATTAGTTATGGCCAGATAATAGAAAATGGTATTCTAGCCCAAGTAAAATACATTCGGTTTAATGAAATTCTTGTATACTACGATTTGCGCAATGAAAGCAACCTGTATTTCTATCATTCTAGCAATTTTAGCAAATATCTTGCCCCCGTTAAACTATATACTTTCCATAAAGATCGTTTCAGCAAACTATAGAAACTATTTCAGAATTTTTACGATGTAAATTTTAATCTTAATGAATGTTTTGAACTACAATTTTATAGTGATGGATGTGGAATTGATGGTGAAGTACCTGCCAATATGAATATTATTGATTCATTAGTAAAATTTAGAGATAAAGTTTCCTTGAAGAAATGGTTACAATCCAGCAATTCCACAAAACAGATTTATGGAGTTAACGGATTTTATAAACTCAAGAAAATCGGGGTTCCAATTGAGAACACAGAATTAAAATTAATTCGACAAATAATAAATAAATCTGGAGTAATTAGAACATGTTCCGGATGTNTTTTCGACATTGAACCTATTAAAGAAGTCAGTAAGGAATTCAACTTCTAGCTCAATGGCGATCGCCTAACTGCGGTTTGGCGCAAGCAGGGCTATAGGAAGTAATTCAACTTTTTCACTATATTTGGCATAAGAAATAGCCCCAACTTTGGTACTCAAATGCCCTGCCATCGCCAAGCCGCGAACCGTTGTGTGCCATTGTTCAACTCAAAAACACAATATGATTAGATAAAATAATTTGTTTCATGATAGAAAACTCTAGTAAGCTTTTTGGTGACAAATCTACATTTGCGATTTCATACAAACCCTATGAGAATTCTAAGGATATTCATGATGTTGCGTATTGCCATTTTATTTTAGGAGAGCATTTTATTGGCTCTCCTGATGAATGTTGTCTGCTAGGAACATGGACATTATTTGTAGACAAATTTAAAAGACATTTAGAATCAAATAGAACCAATCTCTTCAATAAACTATTCTCTGATTTAACAGATAGAGAAATATTGAAGTAATTATGAAATCAAATCAATTGGAAAGTGAATTCGATCCTATGTATGACTATTTACCGGTGATTGATAATCTTTGGGGCAAACATTGTGTTAGGTTAGATGAAACTCAAGATGCATATGAAATAGTTGTGATTGAACATAACGAACAACTCAAATTTATATGGAAGGGCTGGAGAGCCCCTTGTCCACAGAATGAAATTGGTAAGCTTTATAACCTAAACGTAGAATATGATAATTTCCTTTCAACAATTGAAGAATGTTTGACTTTTCTAATTACGACCTATCCAGATGTTAATATTGGATTGAAATAACGGCACACAACATTGGTTTTGCGTCAGTGTGGCTATAGTACTTAGGCTCAACATTTGTACTTTCTATTAGCTTTTGCTAAATTTGAACTGAAGTACTTTCTACCCACACCGAACGCAAAGCCAAGGCCCGTTAGCTGCTATTACCAGAAACCGAGACATTAGAAAGAACTGAAAGCTAAATTAAAGTATGACAAAAGATTTTTCAATATTGATTAACTTGTTTGCTCAAGACAAAATTGAACTCGAAATCATATTAAAAGCATTTAATGAAATGACTAATGAGGAAAAGCGAAGCGAACTTTCTTGGTTAAGAGTATATATAGAACAGTCACACCCAACAAAAGAGACAATTAATAATGCGATTTCAAATATGCCAATTAAAAAACAATGACACCCATTGTAATCCTGGAAACAAATGACTTCAAAACAGCACTATTGAAAATTTGTGACTTACCTGAAAATGAACTAGAAAAATCAATTATGACACTTTCAACTTTATTTAGATATTCAGACACAAAGAGACGAGAAACTTTTTGCAAAGATGGTTGTAATCACGAATGGCATAACATAGACAAACAACACAATAATTTATCAGATGTGAGTATAGAACAGACAACAAATTGGTGGACAAAAATTAGAAGATATTTTGAATAGAGTAAGAATAACAGCAGCTAACAGCGGTTTAGCGCAAGCAGGGCTTTGCAATAAAATCATCTTTTTCACTATATTTGGCATTAGGAATAGCCTCAACTTTAATACTCAAATGCCTGCCATCGCCAAGCCGCGAACCGTTAGGCGTCATTGATTAACGCTACTATGAAGAATATTCATGAATCAGAAATTAGACTTAATTAGACAATCAACCAAAATATTAAACGGACTGGGTTTCGCTTTATTGATTTGGGTTTTATTTATCCATCGACCTTATGAGGTTGCAATTTTAACAACGACACTTTTACTTTTGGATGTATTTTACTAATATTTTTAATAAAGGGTTTATTACCTTAAATTATGAAAACATTTCTAATAGACCTTCATTGTATATGGCTGTGTTTCTTAGCTCAATAAGTTTAATCCTGCGAAGTCTTTTAGACTATAATGTATTTGACTACTCAAAAATTTGGACTCCATGTATCTCTTTGACTATTCTATTACTCTTAATTGTTTATCTTAGGAGCAACCAATTTAGAAACCTAACCTTTAAAACATCTGGAGATTTGTTTAGTGTTGTATTGTTTATATTTGGCTATTCATACGCAACAATTCTTTTTATCAACTGTAACTATGATAAATCAACCCCAAAGTAAACTACGTTAAAGTGGTTAAAATGAGTATTGATAGAGGAAAACACACAAGCTATGACATTGAATTAACTCCTTGGAATGGCAGAACTGAAAATGAAGAGGTTTCTATTTCGAAGAAATTTTATAATACCTTGAAGTTAATGATACTGTTCGAGTTGAAAATTATCAAGGCTTATTAAATATTGAATGGTTTAAAGTAAAACATAAGTAATCAAATTGAGAAGAATAAACAACGAACGCCTAACATCGGTTTTGCGATATTGGGGCTTATATACTAAATTTAAGCATTGGAATTCTATTGAACAATTTACTAAATTGAACATTTGTACTTCGAATTCCCCAACATCGCAAAGCCGAAAACCGTTGGCCACAATGTGCGAACCACCATTACGCTTAGATTTGGCGGTGAATTCTACCCTTAAATCGGCGGGCAAGAGAATGACCAAACGACAGTTTTTACCTCTTTCGCCGCGCCAAAATTGGTTACAGGGGACTTATCACCAGTTCACATTTAGAATTACATGCTGATTGGCTTGGCGCTGTTTTGACACTAACCAAATTTTCTACCTTGTCTTATAGGCGTTTCTCAACTCCGCGCCGGTTGGACTTCCAAGAGAAACCGAAAACCGAAACCAAAATGGGAATTCCACATAAGGGAATCGAAGACCGGCGCTGTTTGACTGCTAAACTTATATTCATCACCCACATTGAAAAGAAACTCGTGGCGCTTTCATGGCATTAACCGTGAGAATATCAAACTGAAATTTTCATGCCATTTTTGTGATCGAAGGCGCCACTTAACGAATTTCCTACGCCCGCCTTGCTTTGTGGTTAGATTTTAAATACAGGATTATAAACAGCTGATAGGAAAACCGCCAAATGAGCACACTGATGGCCAACATGGTATTGCCAAAAGCGGGGTTTTCGTTTTATCTTTGAAATATTGTTGATGCCTGGTGTTTAGTTCTCTAAAAATATCACTACTATCCCACCCCGCCTTCGGCAATACCCGAACGTTAGGCCATGCGTGGGCTAAGAATTACCGAGAGAATACAGACAAAAAATGGCGGTTATACGTAGACCTAAAACCGGCAGGCATTGGAGATTTTAACCGTGACTTTGGCGTTCCTCAACTCGCGCCCTATCGTATTTCATAGATAATGAGCTGGCTTATTGGAACATGAAAACCAAACACGGTTTCCGTAGACTTAAGACCAGGGCGCTTAGTTTAGTTTTACGGTCAATTTGCTACTCATCTCGAAAAACTAAACGCAGCGCTTCGTAGATTTCTAAGAACTCAAAATTTACACGGACGATAAACGTGACTCAAGATAATTAGTTGGAAAGCGCTGCAAACAGAATTCAGATTGGCCTGCCTCGCTTTTACTATATTTGGATTGAAAACCATGAAACAGGACTTAGGAATCCCGCCATTTTAAACCAAGCACGAGCCTGTAACAACAGTTTTGCGCAAGGCGGGGATCGCTTTTCCATAGCAAATTTTGGTTCCAAATGCCCGCCCAGCGCAAAGCTGCGAACCGTTACCAGCAAGCAAATGAAGAAACTACGTAAATTGAATATACCGTGACAGACACACAATCTCTTGCAATTGAAATTTTGAAACTTGTTCCAGACAATTCAATGTGTTTCATTAATGCACCAAGTATACATGAAACTTCTGAAGTCTTAAAATTATTTCAACCTTCAAAACATTATGACTGGCAATTGAAATTAAATGAGGGAAATAGAAATAAACTTATAGAAAATATTCTTAAGGAAAACATTGAGAGCGAATTTCACATGTTAACAATAGAAAATAATGAACATCCTTTATTTATTGCTTATGACGGAATGTGCGGAGTTTTAGTAAAAAAGGTACAAATGTCCCAGAATGGTTTCGTAGAAAGTTCGAGGAAACATTAATGTTTGAAAGTGATTAAAAATAATTGAACCTTAATCTATTTATGAAGGAACTGCATAAAAATATGAACCATATGAAGAATACTTTATTTACTAACAACTGGGTTTGAAAAAATCGTTTTAATAGAAAACTGCCAGCTGGTAACATTGGTTTTGCGTCAGTGTGGCATTAGTACTAGGCTGAACAGTTGTGCTTTCTATTGGCTTTTGTCCTAAATTTGAACATATGTGCTTTCTACCCACACCGAACGCAAAGCCAAGGCCCGTTATACGGCATTTTTAATCAACTACTACCCCATGGATAAGTACCAAGAAACATTGAATACTTGGAATAAAATCGCTTCGATTTATGAAGAGAAATTCATGGACTTGGATATTTACAATGAAACATATGATACTATTTGCACTTCCGAAGTTAAACAGAATGCTAAGATTTTAGAAGTTGGTTGCGGTCGGGAAATATTACCAGGTATTTATTGAAGAAAAGACCTGATTTCAAAATCTTGGGAATTGATAGCGCAAACAACATGATTCAAATTGCTAAACGAAATAACCCAACTGCAAATTCGTACAATTTGATGCCAGAAATATCAATCGATTGAATGACAAATTTGATTTAATCGTGAGTGGATTTTGTCTACCATACTTCTCGAAAGTTGAAAGAAAGAAATTCATTTATCATTCAGAAAAACTATTAGCGGATAACGGAAGATTTTATTTAAGCTTTGTAGAAGGACAATCCGAAGTCAACATATAAAGAAAGTCCGGCTGGGAGAGTTTTCTTTCATTTCCATGAACTAGATCAGTTGTTCAGAACTTGGAGAATTTAACTTCACTGACATTTCTATCAAGAAAGTGAGATATACTAAAGAAACAGATTCTGAAGAACATACAGTAATTATTGCTAAAAACGCCGTATAACAGCGGTTTGGCGCAAGCAGGCTTTACGAAGTAATTCAACATTTTCACTATATTTGACATAAGAAATAGCCCCAACTTTGGTACTCAAATGCCCTGCCATCGCCAAGCCGCTAGCCGTTGGCCACAATGTGCGAACCACCATTACGCTTAGATTTGGCGGTGATTTCTACCCTTAAATCGGCGGGCAAGAGAATGACCAACCGACAGTTTTTACCTCTTTCGCCGCGCCAAAATTGGTTACCTGGGACTTATCACCAGTTCCTTTAAGAATTACATGCTGATTGGCTTGGCGCTGTTTTGACACTAACCTGAATTTTCTACCATGTATTGTGGGCGTTCCTCAACTCCGCGCCGGTTGGACTTCCAATAGAAACCGAAAATTGAAACCATAATGGGAATTCCACATATGAAGAAATCGAGGACCGGCGCTTTTTGACTGATAAACCTGAAATCAATAACCATATTGAAAAGAAACTCGTGGCGCTTTCATGGCATTAACCGTAAGAATATCAAACTGAGAATTTATAAGCCTTTAGATGTGGATTGAAGGCGCCACTTAACGAATTTCTTACGCCCGCCTTGCTTTGTGGTTAGATTTTAAATACAGAATTATAAACAGCTGATAGGAAAACCGCCAAATGAGCACACTGATGGCCAACATGGTATTGCCAAAAGCGGGGTTTTGGTTTTATCTTTGAAATATTGTTGATGCCTAGTGTTTAGTTATCCTAAAAATATCACTACTATCCCACCCCGCCTTCGGCAATACCCAGAACGTTACAGGCCATGCGTGGGCTAAGAATTACCGAGAGAATACAGACAAAAAAATGGCGGTTATACGTAGACCTAAAACCGGCAGGCATTGGAGATTTTAACCGTGACTTTGGCGTTCCTCAACTCGCGCCCTATCGTATTTCATAGATAATGAGCTGGCTTATTGGAACATGAAAACCAAACACGGTTTCCGTAGACTTAAGACCAGGGCGCTTAGTTTAGTTTTACGGTCAATTTGCTACTCATCTCGAAAAACTAAACGCAGCGCTTCGTAGATTCTAAGAACTCAAAATTTACTCGGACGATAAACGTGACTCAAGATAATTAGTTGGAAAGCGCTGCAAACAGAATTCAGATTGGCCTGCCTCGCTTTTTACTATATTTGGATTGAAAACCATGAAACAGGACTTAGGAATCCCGCCATTTTTAATCCAAGCACGAGCCTGTAACAACAGTTTTGCGCAAGGCGGGGATCACTTTTCCATAGCATATTTTAGGTTCCAAATGCCCGCCCAGCGCAAAGCTGCGAACCGTTGGCGGTAATATGCGAACCACTATTACGCTTAGATTTTGGCGGTCTTAATTACCATTAAGACGGCGGGCTTGAGAATAACAAACCGATCGTTTTTACCTCTTTCGTCGCGCCAAAATTGGTTGCCGGGGACTTATCACCAGTTCCATTAAGAATTACATGCTGATTGGCTTGGCGCTATTTTGACATTAACCAGAATTTTCTACCATGTCCTGTGGGCAATCCTTAACTCCGCGCCGGTTGGACTTCCAATAGAAACCCAAAACTGAAACCAAAATGAAAATTTCACATCTAAAAAATCTAAGACCGGCGCTGTTTGACTAATAAAACTGAAATCAATACCCACATTGAAAAGAAACTCGTGGCGCTTTCATGGCATTAACCGTTAGAATATCAAGCGGAAAATTTTAATACCATTTTGTTGTGGATCGAAGGCGCCACTTAACGAATTTCCTACGCCCGCCTTGCTTTGTGGTTAGATTAGGAATACAGGATTATAAACAGCCGATGGGAAAACCGCCAAAACGCATACTAACCGCCAACATGGTATTGCCAAAAGCGGGGTTTTGGTTTTATCTTTGAAATATTGTTGATGCTTGGTGTTTAGTTCTCCTAATAATATAACTACTATCCCACCCCACCTTCGGCAATACCCGGAACGTTAGCGGCAAGTATGACTGACCACTTAACAAACATAAAATAACAATAGTAATGATACAGAAATTATTAATTCTTGTAGGTACTCTTTGGCTGGTATCATGCAGTCAATCAGGAAATAAACTGCTTGGCAGCTGGGACAATAAAAACGGACAAATAATTGAGTTCAAAAGTGGCAAAGCTCTTTGGATTTTTATGACGAAACAGCCAGCGACACTTTGAAATAGATTATAAGTTTAATCATTCAACTGTGCCAAATCAACTTGACTTGACTAACTTTAAGGTTGGTCCGTTAACGAACAAAACGCTTTATGGCATTATAGAGTTTCAGGGAAACGATACGTTTCGTTTTGACTGTGAACCATCCTCCATAAACAGACCCCAGACGTTCGATTCAAAACAAACTCAAACCTATTATAAGAAATAATAATTATGACGCCATTATTTAAGAAGCTTAATTTTAAGGGACATAAAGAAATTTTCATTTTGAATCACCCTTCAGAATTTGAAAAAGAGATGAAAGAGATGACAGATTATGCTGTTATCAAAACAAACATTAGTGACAGTAGCGAAGTTGAATTCGTTCTCACATTTGTAAAAACAAAAGCAGACATTGACAAGACAACTCCGATTATTCACAAANAATTAAAAGGAGATGGAATAGTTTGGTTCGCTTATCCAAAAGGAACATCGAAAAAATATAAGGTGGAAATAAACAGGGACAACGGTTGGGACGTTTTAGTAAAATTAGGATTTGAAGGTGTTAGAGCAGTTGCAATAGATGACGATTGGAGTACTTTGCGTTTTAGAAGAGTAGAGTTTGTTAAAGCAATTAAATCCAAATAATGAAGGCAAAACGGAAGGAATACCAGCCGCTAACAAGGTATTGCCAAAAGCGGGACTGAACGGCTTCGATTGGACATTTGTGCAAGGTTCAACTTTCGTTCTTCGATTGAGCTTTTGTGCTAAAAATCCCCGCCTTCGGCAATACCCAAAACGTTAGCACTCACCCTAAAAGACCGACACAACCGACAACAAACGAACAGAAAATTCCAACGCTTCGCAAAATTAAAAGAGCTGTTTTACCTTCCACAAGCCGACCCAAAACAGCACATTTAATTTTGCCCGACAAGCCCACCCACCACCCAAACATTGTTGAAAACTTCTTTGGACTTTTTGTCCATTAAATTATTCCGATTATTTTTGGACAATATTTGACCAATATGGCGACAATTAAGAAGACAAAATCATTTGGAGAACATCTTAGACATCTAAGAGAGGAAGCAGGTTTGACTTTAAAATTTGTTTCAGAACAAATTAGCATTGACACTTCACTTCTAGCTAAGATTGAACGCAACGAGAGACAACCAACAAAGCAAATTATCAAACAAGTTGCTGACNTTTTTAAAGTTGACGAAAAAGAATTGCAGAATGATTTTTTAAGTGATGTTATCGCTTACAAAATTCTTGACGAGGAAGCAGATTTAAATATCTTAAAAGTTGCTGAGGAAAAAGTGAAATACCTAAAAACTGTTCACAATGGAAAATGAAATTAAAGTCGTAGAATTATTTGCAGGCGTAGGGGGCTTTCGTCTTGGACTTGAAGGATGGAAAGGAAAATCTGCATCAACAGGATATAAAAAATCTCTAAAATCCCCTTACAAGGTTGTTTGGAGTAACCAATGGGAACCATCGACAAAAACGCAAANNCACGCTTCTTTGGTTTATGAAAATCGGTTTGGGAAAAACGGACATTCTAATGAAGACATTGCTCAAGTTGATGTTTCGAGTATTCCTGATCACGATTTGTTGGTTGGTGGCTTTCCTTGTCAAGACTATTCCGTTGCAACAACCTTGAAGAACTCAAAAGGACTTATCGGAAAGAAAGGTGTTTTGTGGTGGAGCATTCACAAAATAATTTCAGAAAAAGAGAATAAGCCAAAGTATTTATTCCTTGAAAATGTTGACAGACTCCTTATATCTCCATCAGGACAAAGAGGACGAGATTTTGCAATTATCTTACAAAGTTTAAATGAACTTGGCTATGCTGTTGAATGGAGAGTTATAAATGCAGCAGACTTTGGTATGCCTCAAAGACGAAGAAGAGTTTTCATCCTAGCATATTTACAAGGAACTAATATTTACGAAAGTATTAGAGGAACTACTCCAACTGAATGGATTTTAGAAGATGGAACTTTAGCAGAAGCTTTTCCAGTGACTTCTGAAAACTCTTTATTCCCAACTGAATTTAAACTGAAAGGCGATATTGTTTCAATTTCTGAAAACTTCAACAAANACGGAACGACAGGACTTTTTGAAAACACAGGTTTAATGATAAATGGTTTTGTTACAACTTTAAAAACACAACCAAACTATGATGGAAATTTCACAATCTTGAAAGACCTTATCCAAAATGGTGAAGTAACATCAGAATTTTACATTGACAAAAACGAACTTGACAAATGGATTTATCTAAAAGGTCCANAANAGGAAATGCGTAAAAACGCACAAGGCTTTGAATATCATTATAGCGAGGGTGGAATGATTNTTCCCGACCCATTAGACAAACCTTCAAGAACAATTATAACCGGTGAAGGTGGAAAATCTCCATCAAGATTTAAACACGTTATTCAAACCCCGAAAGGCTACAGAAGACTTTCACCAGTTGAACTTGAACGCTTAAATATGTTTCCAGATGACCATACTAAACTTGACGGAGTTTCAGATACCAAANGAGCTNTTTTTATGGGCAATGCATTAGTAGTCGGAGTAATTGAAAAAATTGGAATTGCTTTAAATCAAAAATTAAGAATGAAGTTGCCTTACAATCCGAAAGATAAAAAGTCAGTAATTGATTATGCAAAATTACTTAGAGGGAAAACTTTAAGAGAGATTTGCGACCCAGAAATTTTAAAACATAACTACACAGGTAAAGGAAACTTCGGACAGATACTTGAGAAGTTTTATTTTGGTTATGATCCAAATTCCAAATCAGAAGCAGACTTTNTTGAGATTGGTATGGAACTCAAAACTTCTCCTTTAAAGCAGTTGAAGAACAATGAGTATCGTTCCAAGGAAAGATTAGTATTAAACATCATCAATTATCTTGAAGTTGTAAACCAACAATTTGAGAACAGCGACTTTTGGAAANAGAACGCAAACATTCTTTTAATTTTCTATTTGCATCAAGCAGGTTATGACATTTTAGATTATCTCATAAAACTTGTTGACGAGTGGAATTTTCCAAACACAGACTTAGAAATAATAAAGAAGGATTGGGAGTTAATCAAACAANAAATTGCTGATGGAAAAGCACACGAACTTTCAGAAGGTGATACTNTTTATTTAGGTGCTTGCACAAAAGGTGCAAACGCTTCATCAGTACGGAAACAACCTTTTAGCAACATTCCTGCTAAACAAAGAGCTTACTCACTCAAACAAGGGTATGTAAATCATATTATTGCTTCAATTGCAAATGACGCAACAGGTGTTTATGGCAAAATAATTCCATCTATAGCGGTTGCAAAAAAGCAGACCCTTGAAGAAATAGTAATTTCTAAATTCAAACCATATTACGGTAAGACAATTGAGCAAATACTTAAATCAACAGGAGTTGAGCTAAATACAACTACANAAAGTTTTTACGCCAATCTTACAAAAGCAATTTTAGGCATTGAACTAGACAAAGAAATTGAAGAGTTTGAAAAAGCTGAAATCATTGTAAAGACAGTAAGACTAAAGGAAAACAATTTGCCAAAAGAAGATATTTCGTTTCCAAATTTTAAATACGAAGAAATTGTAAATGAAGAATGGGACGACTCCAATTTTAAAGACATTTTGGAACACAAATTTTTGTTCGTGTTTTTTCAATTTGAAAACGAGCAATTGGTTTTGAGAAAAGTTAAGTTCTGGAATATGCCATATTCTGACATTCTCGAAGCGGAANAAGTTTGGGCTAAGACANAAGACATTGTTTCAAAAGGCAAAATTGTAAAGGAAATTATTGGGACAACTCGTTACACAAACTTTCCAAACAAATCTTTCAATTCTGTATCACACGTTAGACCACACGCAACAAACGCAGCTGACACCTATCCTTTGCCGACTAAAGACAAATTGACGAAAGCAAAAGAATATACGAAACATTGTTTTTGGCTTAATAACACTTATGTAAGAGACGAAATTTATTTAAAATAGCCAATGCATTTGGTGGCACATTTGCAGTTTTTCCAACCGCACAAAGCCAAGCTAAAAACAGCAAAAGAGCCACCAAGCCAACGCACCAAGACAGACACGAAATGACAACTAAAAAACACGACAGAAAAGAAGGGCGAAGTGCTAACACACGTTTTGCGTCATGCGGGGTGACGTGCTTACATTCAAGTTCAGTTTTCCAATTGGGCTTTAGTGATAGGTTGACAGTTTTGTGCTCCGAAATCCCGCACGAACGCAAAGCGTGGGAACGTTACCAGCAAGCAAATGAAGAAACTACGTAAATTGAATATACCGTGACAGACACACAATCTCTTGCAATTGAAATTTTGAAACTTGTTCCAGACAATTCAATGTGTTTCATTAATGCACCAAGTATACATGAAACTTCTGAAGTCTTAAAATTATTTCAACCTTCAAAACATTATGACTGGCAATTGAAATTAAATGAGGGAAATAGAAATAAACTTATAGAAAATATTCTTAAGGAAAACATTGAGAGCGAATTTCACATGTTAACAATAGAAAATAATGAACATCCTTTATTTATTGCTTATGACGGAATGTGCGGAGTTTTAGTAAAAAAGGTACAAATGTCCCAGAATGGTTTCGTAGAAAGTTCGAGGAAACATTAATGTTTGAAAGTGATTAAAAATAATTGAACCTTAATCTATTTATGAAGGAACTGCATAAAAATATGAACCATATGAAGAATACTTTATTTACTAACAACTGGGTTTGAAAAAATCGTTTTAATAGAAAACTGCCAGCTGGTAACATTGGTTTTGCGTCAGTGTGGCATTAGTACTAGGCTGAACAGTTGTGCTTTCTATTGGCTTTTGTCCTAAATTTGAACATATGTGCTTTCTACCCCACACCGAACGCAAAGCCAAGGCCCGTTAGTGGCAAGCTTTAATTAGTAGAATTGGAAATGAAAATGACCGAAAAAATCAAGATAATTCAAACAAATGAACTAGACGAAAAAGCCAAACAGCAGGCCTTTCACTTATGGAATAATGAATATTCAGAAAATCTCTCGTACAATAGTTTGGCTGAATTTGACAAATATCTTGAGAACTTAACGCAACTGAAACATTACTTGCTGACTTTTGATACTGATCAAATTTTAGGTTGGGCTTGGACTTTTGACAGGGAAAGGGAAAAATGGTTTGCGATAATTCTTTCTGAAGAAATACAAGGTAAAGGTTTCGGACGAAAAATTCTGAATGAGTTAAAACAAGTTGAAACGGTTTTGAATGGTTGGGTAGTTGATCACAGCAATTATATAAAGAAAAATGGACTTCCCTATATTTCTCCTTTAAAATTCTATCAGAAATGCGGATTTAAAATTCTAACTGATGTAAGATTGGAACTTGACATTATATCAGCAGTGAAAATTTTATGGACGAAAGAAATGGAATAAAGCCAGCCACTAACAGCCGTTTTGCAAAAGCGGGGTTTCTTGGTTTTATGACAGTGAAGTGCTAATTTCAAATATTGTGTTTATATTGAAGTTTAGTGCTAGATTTCCCCGCCTTCGCAAAGCGCCAAAACGTTGTGCGTCATGCGTTGTTAAGACTTTGGGATCGATTGAGAAGTAAAATACAAATTAATTTTTAGTATATTTGGCATTATGAGAACGGCAGAAATCAATACTACCATTGTGGATGGTTATCTTGGACTTTTAGATAATCTAAGTACCGATAATAAACTTGACCTTATATCAAAATTATCAGCTTCGGTCAAATCGGACTTGACTGATAAAAATCTTCATTCAAAAAGCTTTTGGAGCATTTGACTCAAAAATCAGCGGAAGAAATTATTGAAGAAATACGGAATAGCAGAGTTTCAAAAGACTAATTGAATCGTTTTGAAAAAGTATCTAATTGACACCAATATTGTTATCTTTTACATGAAAGGTAAGTTTGACCTTGAAACCAAATTTGATAAAGTAAAAGTAGAGAACTGTTATATTTCTGAAATGACATTAGCAGAACTTAAATTCGGCATAGAAAAAAGTGAGAAGCCTGAAAAAAATAGAAAAGCTTTAGACAACTTCCTATCAGGTGTGCAAATTCTTCCAATTTTTCATTCTCTAGACTTATATGCAAAAGAAAAGGCTCGACTTCAANAGGCAGGTACACCTATTGACGATTTTGACCTTTTAATTGGCGTGACCTCTGTTACGCATAAATTGACAATGGTTACCAACAACACAAACCATTTCAGAAAAATCAATGGAATTAAATTGGAGGATTGGACTAATTTGAAATAGCACGAACGCACAACATGCGTTTGGCGCAAGTGGGGCTTCTGTGCTAGCTTGAGCAATTGTACTTTCAATTATCTTTGATTCTAAATTTGAACTGGAGTACTTTTTAACCCCACCTTCGCCAAGCGCAACCACGTTACAGGCCATGCGTGGGCTAAGAATTACCGAGAGAATACAGACAAAAAAATGGCGGTTATCCGTAGACTTAAATCCGGCAGGCATTGGAGATTTTAACCGTGACTTTGGCGTTCCTCTACTCGCGCCCTATCGTATTTCATAGATGATGAGCTGGCGTATTAGAATATGAAAACCACATACGATTTCCGTAGACTTAAGACCAGGGCGCTCAGTTTAGTTTTACGGACAATTTGCTACTCATCTCGAAAAAATAAACGCAGCGCTTCGAAGATTTTAAGAACAAAACTTTACACGGATGATAAACGTGACTCAAAATAATTAGTTGGAAAGCGCTGCAAACAGAATCCAGATTGGCCTGCCTCGCTTTTTTACTATATTTGGATTGAAAACCATGAAACAGGACCAAGGAATCCCGCCATTTTTAAACCAAGCACGAGCCTGTAACAACAGTTTTGCGCAAGGCGGGATCACTTTTTCATTGTCAATTTCAGGTTCCAAATGCCCGCCCAGCGCAAAGCTGCGAACCGTTGGTGGCAATTTTTATTGACTTATATTAACGTAATGTACTTCAAATAAAATATGAAACTCAATTTATTTGCATTTGATGAGGACGATGAAAAGATTCTTCAAAGTTCATTTGATTCCTTTAAAGAGAAAGCTATAATTGAACTGGTTGAAAAAAATGAATGTGATTTTTTCTGGACCTAATAAAAACAGAATTAATATTAGCCATAATTATTCTTTGCATATACAAAACCTTTTCAAACTAGAAAAAGTAATGGTAAATTATATGTTGCTCAGATTCTATTAGATAAATTTTATCCAATGTCAAATAAGAATGGGCAGGTAGGACATAGAGAATATGATTTTTATATTATAGGATTTACAGAAACAACATTGGATTTGGGAAACACAATAATTTGCTTAGAAACGAAATCGGATAAAATTTTAAAAAAGTTTTGGATTAAAGACATTGAGGTAAAGAACTTCAAAACATTTAATGACAAATTCAAAATTAATACAAACAGAAAGCAAGAATTAGAACATTTTTTAAACGAACATCTAGTTAAAAACTTGAAAAACTAAACGATATAATTCTGACATTTGATTCTTCAATGATTTTCTTCTCGTTTGATAAAAGCATAAGACCGAATCAAACCAGAATAATTGAGAGTCTATTTGAAAAGATGGACTATTTAAAGAAATAAAACTGCCACCAACATGCGTTTGGCGCAAGTGGGGCTTATGTGCTAGACTAAACATTTGTACTTTCTATTATCTTTGATTATAAATTTGAACTTAAGTGCTTTTTAACCCCCACCTTCGCCAAGCGCAACCACGTTGTGCGTCACTTTAAACAGACATTGCGTATGAAACGACAAATAAAAAATGGACACTTCGGTTTACAGCTACTGCTATGCTTATTACAGGACTTTTGCTAATTATTGTTATTAATCCAATTTTGACTTACGCCAACAAAACGACACATAACAACCTTACCGTTTTTCATAATAAAACACTTGACCCGACATTGTTAACTAAGCTTGACCAAGCGACCGAACTTTTAAAAGCAAGTGAACTTTACAATCCAGACCTACACCTTGACATTTGTCTGAATGACGGCTCAAAATATCCAAAACTTATACGAGCTATACGAGGACAAGCCTTTGCGTGGGGCTTCTATAATAAAGTTGTTCTGCAAGGAAATGCCAACTATAATGAAAATTATGTTGAACTAAATGGCTACAAATGGAACTTGACTCAACTTTTAGCACACGAAATGACACATTGTTTGCAGTTTGACAAATTAGGATTTTGGAAATCAAAACCTATTGCTAATATCCCTAATTGGAAATGGGAAGGTTATGCAGAATATGTTTCCCGACAAAACACAGATCAGAAAGACCTTTCAAAAATATAGAACGACTCATTGCGACAGAAAAATAATTGGGAAGTAATATTTAGTGACAGTACAATCGCACCAAAAGAGTATTACGACTATTGGACATTAGTTCAGTATTGTATTGATATCAAAAAATGACTTACAAACAATTTCTTGCAGACACGACAAACCAACAAACTGTTAGACAAGAAATGATGGAATGGTATGAAAAGAACAAAAGCGAACGCACAACATCGTATTGGCAATAGTGGGGCTGGCAGTTGTAAACTCAACAATTGCAACTCTATTGGGCATTTGTGCAAATGTTGGGCTGAAGTATTTCAAATGCCCCACCATCGCCAATACGTAAACCGTTGGCTGTAATGTGCGAACCACCATTACGCTTAGACTTGGCGGTGATTTTCTACTCTTAAATCGGCGGGCAAGAGAATGACCAACTGACAGTTTTTACCACTTTCACCGCGCCAAAATTGGTTACCGAAGACTTATCACCAGTTCTAATTTAGAAATAAATGCTAATTCCTTGGCGCTGTTTTGACACTAACCGGAATTTTCTACCTTGTCTTGTGGGCGTTTCTCAACTCCGCGCCGGTTGGACTACCACTAGAAACCGAAAACCGAAACCAAAATGGGAATTCCAAATCTAAAGAAATTGAAGACCGGCGCTGTTTGAATGATATACCTGAAATCATTACCCTCATTGAAATAAAACTAGTGGCGCCTTCATGGCATTAACCGTGAGAATTTCAAACGGAAAATTTCCATGCCATTTTGTTGTGGATCGAAGGCGCCACTTAACAAATATTCTACGCCCGCCTTGCTTTGTGGTTAGATTTTAAACGAAGGATTATAAACAGCTATTGGGAAAACCGCCAAGAAGCACACTAACAGCCAACATGGTATTGCCAAAAGCGGGGTTTTGGTTTTATCTTTGAAATATTGTTAAAGCTTGGTGTTTAGTTCTCCTAAAATATAACTACTATCCCACCCCGCCTTCGGCAATACCCGGAACGTTGGCTGTAATGTGCGAAAAACCATTACGCTTAGACTTGGCGGTGATTTTCTACCCTTAAATCGGCGGGCAAGAGAATGACCAACCGACAGTTTTTTACCTCTTTCACCGCGCCAAAATTGGTTACCAGGGACTTATCACCAGTTCCCATTTAGAAAAACAGGCTTATCGGCTTGGCGCAGTTTTGACACTCACCGGAATATACTACCACGTCTTGTGGGCGTTGTTTAACTCCGCGCCGGTTTGACTTCTCATAGAAACCGATAACTGAAACCAAAATGTGAATTCCACATTTAAAGAAATCGGAGACCGGCGCTGTTTGAATGATAACCGTATTCAATTCCATAATAGAAATGAAACTCGTGGCGCTTTCATGGCATTAACGGTGAGAATAACAACTGAAGAATTATCTTACAATTTCGCAGTGAATTTGAAGCGCCACTTAACGAAATTCCTACGCCCGCCTTGCTTTGTGGTAAGATTTTAAATGAAGGATTTTAAACAGCTGATGGGAAAACCGCCAAGATGCACACTAACAGCCAACATGGTATTGCCAAAAGCGGGGTTTTGGTTTTATCTTTGAAATATTGTTGATGCCTGGTGTTTAGTTCTCCTAAAAATATAACTACTATCCCACCCCGCCTTCGGCAATACCCTGAACGTTGGCGGTAATTAACTATCCACAATTAAAAATCATGAAGAAATTCACGATAAACCTGATACTTTTAATAAGTACAATAATGGTTCAGGGACAGAATAAATATGAAGTCCGTATTGACACAATCAATAAAATAAATGAATTTGGAATTAAAAATGGTGTTTGGAAGGAATATTGGTTTAATGGGAAATTACAAAACCAATTCAATTATGTAAATGGCAAAAGGGATGGCGAATATTTGTTTTATGAAACCAATGGCGAATTAGAGGAGATTGGATTTTTTCAAAATGACAAAAAGTAGGTTGGACTCTAGAATTCAGAGGAAATCGAATATGGCGATCACGTTACTATTTTGATTCAATCAGGAACCCATATGTTCATGATTATTATGAAAATCAATTCCCTAAGACAGGAGGAAACTACACCGGAATCAGTGGTCAGCTAATTGAATATTTCGAGAATGGTAACATCATGTCTATCACGACCTATTCTAATTCAACTCTTGAAGGTTACTATTCTGAATTTCATTTCAATGGTCAACTTAAGGAACATGGAATAAATAAATTAAATGTGCCATGGACAATATACGGAGCATATGATTCTCTTGGTAACGCAATTGATATTGGAAATCTCCTAAATGGAACAGGAACCATTCGGAAATTCTATTCTAATGGAAAATTGATGAAAATTGAACAATATAATGATGGAAAGTACTGGAACACTCTTTTATTGTATTCAATATCCGAAATCATCTTGACCCTGGTAGTATTAAAGATGGTAATGGTGAAGCAATAGAGTATTACGAATCTGGAGTACTAAAATCAAAAACGCACTTTAAGAATGGTGTACGAAATGGAAATTATATTGAATATGATCAAAAAGAAGTGAAAAGACTATTTGGAAATTACGTCAACGGTCAGCGAAACGGAGATTGGGAAGTATTCAATGAAAATGGTAGTATTCAAGTAATTTATCACTATGAAAAGGGTAAAGTTGTTAGGGTAACAGATTATTGGTAATCTTACGTTAACTACCGCCAACATGCGTTTGGCGCAAGTGGGGCTTTTGCGCTTGGATGAACTTTTGTACTTTCTTTTATCTTTATTAATAATTTCAACTTCAGTACTTTCTAACCCCACCATCGCCAAGCGCAACCCCGTTAGCTGCCATTTCGTATCGACAATTATTAAGATTAAAAGAAGACAGCCTAACAACAAAATATTAAATAAATAAGTAAATTTGAGTTTAAACAAAAAAGAAATACAATGAACAAAATAAATTACACTTTAAATTCATACTTTTGGTTTGCATGTTTTTATGTATTCCGAAAGGACTTACTCTCAATCTTTGACATTAGTAAAATTTGAAAAACTTTTGTCACTTAAATCAATTGAAAAGCAATCTGATTTTTTGTTTGAAAATGATTTTACTAAAGAAAAGGACACAACTTCAAATTCAGTTTCTATGTCGAATTTTATTAAAGGAAATTATACTTTTGAAAATCATAGATTTGATAGAGAAGCTATTAGCCTTAGAAGATGTAGTAACTTATTTCTTCAAGAACCCGAAAGATTATATCGGATTTAAAAAGCAGTTATTAGCTCGTTACAAAGAGGGAGAATTTGCTGAAGATACAGATAATTTTGCAACCCATTATCTTTATGGAAAATATAAAATAGTCTTTAATAAGTTTAAGAATAAAATGGAAGATACCGGTAATGAAATCGAAACTTATTGTTTCACGATATCATTTAGAAAATAAACGGCAGCTAACATTGGTTTTGCGTCAGTGTGGCTTTTGTGCGAGGCTGAACATTTGAGCTTTCTATAAACTTTTGTACTAAATTTGAACTTTTGTGCTTTCTATTCCACACCGAACGCAAAGCCAATAACCGTTGGCCACAATGTGCGAACCACCATTACGCTTAGATTTGGCGGTGATTTCTACCCTTAAATCGGCGGGCAAGAGAATGACCAACCGACAGTTTTTTACCTCTTTCGCCGCGCCAAAATTGGTTACCTGGGACTTATCACCAGTTCCTTTAAGAATTACATGCTGATTGGCTTGGCGCTGTTTTGACACTAACCTGAATTTTCTACCATGTATTGTGGGCGTTCCTCAACTCCGCGCCGGTTGGACTTCCAATAGAAACCGAAAATTGAAACCATAATGGGAATTCCACATATGAAGAAATCGAGGACCGGCGCTTTTTGACTGATAAACCTGAAATCAATAACCATATTGAAAAGAAACTCGTGGCGCTTTCATGGCATTAACCGTAAGAATATCAAACTGAGAATTTATAAGCCTTTAGATGTGGATTGAAGGCGCCACTTAACGAATTTCTTACGCCCGCCTTGCTTTGTGGTTAGATTTTAAATACAGAATTATAAACAGCTGATAGGAAAACCGCCAAATGAGCACACTGATGGCCAACATGGTATTGCCAAAAGCGGGGTTTTGGTTTTATCTTTGAAATATTGTTGATGCCTAGTGTTTAGTTATCCTAAAAATATCACTACTATCCCACCCCGCCTTCGGCAATACCCAGAACGTTAGCGGTCAGCTTAAAACCATGCAGAAAGAACATTCCATGATTGAAGGTAAAGTATTTGCGGAAACAGAAAGACTAATTTTGNAAATACTTCCAACCGATATTACAGGAATGTTTGAACTTGATTCTGATCCAGAGGTGCACAAATACCTGNGAAACAAACCGCCTAAAGATTTAAATCAAATATTAAATGTAATAAATTATGTTAGGCTACAATATAAAGAACATGGAATTGGACGGTGGGCGATAATTGACAGAAAAACCAACGAATTTATTGGATGGACAGGGTTAAAATTTGTGACTCAACCGACTAACAACCACAAAAATTACTACGATCTTGGATATAGACTTAAAAGAAAATTCTGGCGCAAAGGAATCGCAACAGAGACAACCATTATATGTCTGGAATATGCCTTCACTAAATTGAATCTAAAAGAAATATACGCAGCAGCTAGTATTGAGAATTTAGCATCGAATAAGATTCTTCAGAAAATTGGGATGAACTTTATTGAAACATTCAAATATGAAGAAATTGAATGTAATTGGTACGAATTTGACAATGAGTATTATAATAAAAGCCGAACCGCTAACAACGGTTTGGCGCAAGCAGGGCTTCGGGAATAAAATCATCTTTTTCACTATATTTGGCATAGACTTTAGCCTCGGCTTTGGTACTCAAATGCCCTGCCATCGCCAAGCCGCTAGCCGTTACAGGCCATGCGTGGGCTAAGAATTACCGAGAGAATATAGACAAAAAAATGGCGGTTATCCGTAGACCTAAAACCGGCAGGCATTGGAGATTTTAACCGTGACTTTGGCGTTCTTCAACTCGCGCCCTATCGTATTTCATAGATGATGAGCTGGCTTATTAGAACATGAAAACCACACAAGGTTTCCGTAGACTTAAAACCAGGGCGCTTAGTTTAGTTTTACGGACTATTTGCTACTCATCTCGAAAAACTAAAGGCAGCGCTTCGTAGATTTTTAAGAACACAAACATTACACGGACGATAAACGTAACTCAAGATAATTTGTTGGAAAGCGCTGCAAACAGAATCCAGATTGGCCTGCCTCGCTTTTTTACTATATTTGGATTGAAAATCATGAAACAGAACCTAGGAATCCCGCCATTTTTAAACCAAGCACGAGCCTGTAACAACAGTTTTGCGCAAGGCGGGGATCACTTTTCCCTAGCAAATTTCAGGTTCCAAATGCCCGCCCAGCGCAAAGCTGCGAACCATTGTGCGTCATGCTATTCGACGGTGACAGATGAGGAAATTTTAATTATATTTGTGCAATGACAAGTTATAACGTAGATATTTTGAACCCCAAAGCCGATAGACTTTTANAAGATTTAGCCGATTTAAACCTTATTTCTTTAACCAAAAAGAAGAATGAATCGTTTATGGATGTGGTGCGTAGGATAAGAACCAAAGCTTCTAAGAACACACCAACGCTTGAGGAAATTACGAAGGAAGTAGAACTTGTTAGAGCTAAAAATTATGCCAAGAGTAAAAAGTAGACGAGTAATTATTGATACTAACTTACTGATTAGCTTTCTTCTTACAAAGAATCTATCAAAATTGGATAGGATTATTGAAAACAATGATGTGGTTCTATTATTCAGCGAAAAGTTATTCGCCGAATTTACCGAGGTAGCGNATCGACCGAAATTTAGAAAGTACTTTTCCATGGATGATAAACATGATCTTTTAAATACAATCCAAAATCATATTGAAATTATTGAGACCAACAGTTCGATTAATCAATGTCGAGATAAANAGGATAATTTTATTTTGGATCTCGCGGTTGATGGAATGGCAACCCATTTAATAACCGGCGATAATGATTTGCTAGTGCTTAATCCATTTAGACAAATCAAAATTGTTACTATTACGGACTATTTACTCGAGATTAATTAGCACGAACGCACAACATGGGTTTGGCAAAAGTGGGGCTTTTGTGCTAGGCTGAACATTTGTACTTTCTATTAGCATTTGTACTAAATTTGAACTTTAGGACTTTTTAATCCCCACCTTCGCCAAGCCCAAAAACGTTACCTGCCATTACAAGACAAATAAAACGCTTAAAGAAATGATACAAAAACTGACACTATTATTTTCATTTTTATTTTTACTTACGAACTGTACAACAGATGTAAAAAAGGAAAAACAAGAAACTAAAAGTGAAGTGAGAAATTTTAGAAATGTTAATTGGTACATGACATTTGACGATGTTATCAAGAATGAAGATGCCAGGTTAGCTGAAAAGACAGATAGTTATTTAGCTTATGATAATATTAATATGTTTAATACTGAATTTGCTTTGATGTATTTATTTAAGGATAACAAACTTATGGCTTCAAAATATATAGCTGAGGTAAATCCGATAACAGGTGACGCAGAGAAATTATATGAAAATTTCAAACATGAATTAAGTCGAAAATATGGAGAACCAATTTTGGACCAAGTTAATTGGAGTGGAATGGTAGAACAATTGCCGTTAGCAAAGCGAAAAATCAACGATGCTTTATTAATGAATAATGTAGGTCTAAGAACTATGTGGAGTGATACAAGTATTAAACCAAGAAGAAGTGTTAGACTAGAATGCCAAAAAATAAACAAGTCAATACTTTTAATAAATACAAATACTGACATTGAATATCAAAAGGAGTTGCGTTTAGCAGAAGAAGAAAACTAAAGAAAAACTTATAATATATACACAATTGGGCAATCAGACACAGAATTATTTTCTGAACAATTAAATCTATATAATCATGATAATTTCTACATTTCTATAGGAATAAATAGCGAAAGAAATAATGTTGTTGCAATTCGATGGGAAAATTTTCCAAGGAATGCTTGGTGTTTAATATCCGAAGATATTGTAATTGGCTTTTACAATCTCTGCTGACAAACCCCAAAGTTGATAAGCATAAGCTTGAAGAAATAATAGCCGAAAAAATTAACGGCAGGTAACATGCGTTTTGCGTCAGTGTGGCTTTTGTACAAGGCTGAACATCTGTACTTTCTTTTAGCTTTCGATTAAAGGCTATACATTTGTACTTTCTATTCCACACCGAACGCAAAGCGCAAAACCGTTACCTGCCATTTTAGGGCGACACGCAACAATGACAATGACTGACCAACAGAAAGAATTTTTATATCTCTGCATCGTTGAACAATTAGACTATAAGACGATAGCTGAAAGGCTTGACTTACCAAACTCAACATTGACAAATTGGTATGAAGACTTGAAAGACGAAAGATTAGCAATTGCCTCTATCCGTAATTTATGGACAAGAAAGAAAATAAAGATGGCGTTTTCTGACTTTTATAAATGGTATTTATCTCACGAAAGAAAGTGTTTTTATTGCGACATCACTGAGCCACAAATAAAAGAACTCATAGATAGCGGTAGACTAACAACAAAAAGGCTTGCGACAAGGGGCAGAAAACTTGAACTTGACAGAAAACAACCCGATTTAGAATACGACAATTTTGACAACTTAGCATTTGCGTGTTATTGGTGCAACAATGCCAAAACGGACACATTCACAGAAGAAGAGTTTTTAAAAGTTGGAAAAGTATTCAAAGAAATTTGGAAACAAAGGTTAGAAAGATGATAACTGATAGCCAAACGAACTTTTTATATTTAGCAGACACTTTACCAACGAAGTATCCAGACTTTTACAAACGGTTTGAAAACGTTTTAAAAGAATGCAACATACTATTCAACTTTTTACCACAGACGAAAGACGTTTGGGCAGTTGACTATATGCCTATTCAAACTGAATTGAACAAGTTTGTTCGGTTCACTTACAATCCCTCTTACTTACAGACAAAGAAACTTTTAAAAACGATTTCAGACGTTGATGCGATTTGCAGTAACATCTGTATCGAAACAGTAAAAACAGACATCATACTTGACGGTGGTAACGTAACACGTTGGACAAACAAAGTGATTATGACCGACCGTGTTTTTGAAGATAATNCAAGCTACGAACGCAAACGGCTTATAAAAGAACTTTGCGACCTTTTACAGGTTGACAAAATCTACTTTGTTCCCGAACAACCAGGCGACTTCACAGGACATTCGGACGGAATGGTTCGGTTCGTAGACGAAAATACAGTTGTCATTAACGACTATAGACATAAANAAGAGAAAGAATGGTTTTACAGGGCTTTTGAAATTGCAATCCACAACACAGGACTTGACTATATTATCATTCCCTACAACGTGTATGACAACAAAAGTATCGACCACGCAAATGGGGACTATATTAACTATCTGCAAATGGAAAACACTGTAATCATTCCAACCTTTGGCATCAAAGAGGACGACTTAGCAGTAAGACAACTTGAAACAATTTTCGCAGGACAAAACATTCAAACTATCGAAAGCAATGAAATAGCTTATGACGGAGGAATTTTAAATTGTGTAACGTGGAATATCAAGACAGACAAATAAAAACGGCAGGTAACAGCGGTTTGGCGTTATGGGGGCTGACGTGCTTCGTAGAAACATTTGTGCAAGATTCAACATTTGTGCTTCGTATGAACAGTAGTGCTAAAAATCCCCCACAACGCCAAGCCGCAAACCGTTGTACGACATAGTAAAACCGAACCGCACAAAATGAACGTTAGAGACGAANAACTAAAATCAATTATTGAGTGGGCGNAAAAAAATGAAGATGTCAGAGTCCTACTTTTGACAAGTTCACTCGTAAATCCTTTAGCACCTGTTGACGAATTTAGCGATTTAGACATTGAGTTTATTTTTGAGAATAACGCAAACTATATTTCAGACAAAAGCTGGACGCTTAACTTCGGAAATCCAATTGCGATGATTGAAGAGGACGAAAACGCATTTGATAATAAACACGCAATGAAAATGGTTCTTTATGAGGATGGAGTAAAAGCAGATTTTAAACTTTATAGCAAATCAAATTTCATACAAGAAACTGAACAANAAGAATTACCCGAAGATTGGGACATTGGCTATAAAATTCTGATTGACAAAGATGGTATTACAACCCAAATGTTGAAACCTACTTATCAAGTTTCTATTATCAAAAAACCGACTGAAAAAGAATTTAATAATTTACTCAATGACTTTTGGTGGGACACGACTTATGTGGCTAAATGTCTTGCGAGAGACGAAATATTCTATGCAAAATATATGTCAGAAACAGTAATTCGCACCGGATATTTAGTTCCCTTAATTGAATGGTTCATTGCAAGTGAACACAATTGGAACGTAACAACCAATAAATACGGAAGGCTATTCAAAAAGTATCTAAACCAAGAAATGTGGGCAAAAACAGAAAACACATTTTCAGGAAGTAATATAGAAGACAATTGGACTGCTCTATTTTCAATGGTTGATTTAGTTTCTGAAATAGGAACAGAATTATCTAAANAACTAGATTATAAATACCATGATAAATTAGAAAAAGACATACGAAAATATTTAACCGAACTAAAATTCAAAACATAACTACGTCGTACAACATGGTATTGCCAAAAGCGGGGCTGAACGGCTTCTATTGGGCATTTGTGAAAGGTTCAACTTTCGTTCTTCGATTGAACTTTGTGCTAAAATCCCCGCCTTCGGCAATACCCAAACCGTTAGCGGTAATTTTATGACGACCGTGCAACTTGACAATTTTGTAGCAGACAGACAACTTTTAAAAACGATAAAATGATAAATTTAATTTCAAATATTCCGACAGCTTTGACACTACTTCTATTGGGGTGCGGTGCGACATTTACCAACAATGAANAAATAACTGGTTATACCATTTCAGCACCTGACAAAACACTCATTCTTCCCGAAACATTGCGTGAAGTGTCTGGACTGACAAATATTGACTTAACCACTTTTGCGTGCATTCAAGACGAAAACGGAATTCTTTTTATTTATGATGCAATGAATAATCAAATTAAAAAGCAATATACTTTCAACATTGATGGCGACTATGAAGGAATAACAAGAGTTGACCAGACAATATATGTTTTAAGAAGTGACGGGGCTTTATTTGAAATATTAAACTACACATCGGACAATTTCAAACTGACTTCTTATGCTACGGGTATTCCAGCCAATAATAACGAGGGGCTGTGCTACGACAAGGATAACAACCGACTGTTAATTGCCTGCAAAGGAAAAATTGGAAAAGGACCCGAATTCAAGGACAAACGAGTAATTTATGGCTTTGACTTGAAGACAAAAACCTTGACAAAAGAGCCAGTTTTTGATTTTGACTTGCAATTTATAAAAGAGTTTGCCATCAAGAACAAACTTAATCTTCCAACTAAGACACGCAAAAGAAAGGCGNAACCGACAACAGAGCCATTTATAAAATTCAGGACTTCGGCAATTTGTATTCACCCTGTAACAAGAAAACTATTTCTTCTTTCCGCTTCGGACTATTTACTTTTCATCTTTAGTATGAACGGAAACATTGAACATATTGAACAACTCAACCCGACAATGTTTAACAAAGCCGAAGGAATTACTTTTTATGAAAATGGAGATATGCTAATAACTAACGAGGGACAAGACAACAAGCCGACACTTTTACATTTTAAGTATGGACAGAAATAAAAACTACCGCTAACATGGGTTTGGCAAAAGTGGGGCTTTAGTGCTAGACTGAACATTTGTGCTTTCTATAATCTTTTGTACTAAATTTGAACTTTGGTGCTTTCTTTTCCCCACCTTCGCCAAGCCCCGAACCGTTACCTGCAAGCGTAAAAACTGCATCGTCCTAAAATAGGTTGACCATAAATTAAACAAATTATGGTCAACAAAGAACATCAGGAAAATCAAGTATGCCGAAAAAGAAATGGCAAAAGTGTTAGTTTTGAATTCAAAATTTATGTCATTGAGCAGATTAACAATGGCCAAATTTCGAGGAATCATGCTTCTAAANAATACAATATCTCCCGTAGTACTATTGAATATTGGATTAAGAAGCTAAGTAACTATGTCTCTAAATCAAAAAGTATGAGTAAAGAGCAAGAAATTAAGAAACTAAAGGAGCGCATCCAAGAGTTGGAGTGCATTAAGGATTTCCAACAAGATATCATCGTAGAATTTGAAAAAGTAACAGGAAAAGAACTCTCAAAAAGTATTNTGCCCGATCACTTAGCAAACGAGATACAACGAAAGAAAAAAAGCTTTCAAAATAAAGTGGTTGTATCAGTGTTCGGGATTTCAAAACAAGCTTATTACCAACGTCAAACAGCTTCAAAAAGAAAGATCATGATAATCAATTGGTACTTGAAGAAGTAGCAAGAATAAGAAAGTTAATGCCTTTTGCTGGTACCAGAAAACTTATTAATTATTTGAAACTCTTCTTGACTCAAAATAACATCAAGATGGGAAGAGATGCTTTATTCAATCTATTACGTAACAGAGGCCTCTTAATCCGAAAAACGAAACAATTTCACATTACGACTGACTCTAAACATTCATTCCGAAAATCCCCCAATCTACTTGAAAACCTAGATATTCAGCATGCCGAGCAAGCCTTTGTCTCAGATATTACATATATTAAGACGGATCAGGGACATGCCTATTTAGCCCTCGTTACTGACGCCTACTCCAAGAAAATTATGGGATGGAGCTTTGATGATAACATGAAAGTTTCAATGGTTAAACAAGCCCTGAAAATGGCCCATAAAAATTGTAGATTTAATCACAAATCAATCATTCACCATAGTGATAGAGGAAAACAGTATTGTTGTCCAGATTACACTGAATTTGCAAACAAATTGGGATTTGTCATGAGTACTACTCAAAAATCGATCCATACGAAAATGCTATTGCAGAAAGAATCAATGGAATATTGAAGTATGAATTTGGTTTACGAAAGACTTTAGCTTCTGTTCATCTCGCTAGAAAGATGATAAAAGAAGCAGTTGATATATATAACAACCTAAGAATACACTGGAGCATAGGACTCACAACTCCAGAAAATGCACATAGACAATTTAATAAACATGAATATAAAAGTTACAAAAACATGCAGCTTAAAGTAGTACTTTTGGCAAATGCATGTGAGGAAGGAAACAGGCTCTGCAGAGGTGCAACCTGGATAGTGCCAAAAACATGCATGTACCAAAATTATAGGGGCATGCAATATTGCCCTGTTTTTAGATGAATAATTTTGGGGAAAGAAAAAACTAAAAACCTAAAACATCTTTTTAAACGGTCAACCTATTTCAGGACAAGACAAACAGACACCACACAGAAAAAAACTTTTGTAACATTGGTTACAGTAAATTCTTAAATATTATTACAACTTTGAAGCAATAATTTTCGTTCAAAATAAAATTTAAAATAATGATTACAAGAAAAATAATATTACTCTTTGTAATATTGCTTATAAACATATCAGCATTTGCGCAGACAGCACCATTTAATATTCATTTAGAACCTATCAATATTTCAGGTCTTGGTGGGCTTCAATCTTTTGCTGTTGGACAACACAATGGCAAATGGTTAATAGTTGGTGGACGACTTGACGGACTTCACCGAAGACAACCTTGGGCAAGTTTTGATATAGCAGGTCATAATAATCAACTCATTGTTATAGACCCTGTGACACTTCAANAATGGACAGCCCCTATAACTACATTGCCAACTTCTATTCAAGAACAAATAAGTTCTACAAATATGAACTTTTATCAAGAAGGAGATTATTTGTATCTCATTGGTGGTTATGGATATAGTGCGACAATTGTCGACCACATAACTNTTCCTAATTTAACCGCCATTAAGNTGTCAGATGTAATTTCAGCAGTTATTTCAAACACTAGTTTTACTACTAATTTCAGACAAATTACCGACCCACATTTTAAAGTTACAGGTGGAAGATTACGCAAAATTTATAATACATACTACTTATTGGGTGGGCAAAGTTTTGATGGACGATATAACCCTATGAACAATCCTACTTTTACACAAGTCTATACAAATGCTATAAGGAAATTTACAATCACTGACGATGGAACGAATATTACTATAAATCATTTACCTTCCTATAACGATGCAACAAATCTACACAGAAGAGATTACAACGCAGAACCACAAATATTGCCTAATGGACAAGAAGGAGTTACAATGTTTTCGGGTGTGTTTCAGCCCACCGTTGATTTACCTTTTCTAAATTCTGTTACAGTAGATAGTAATAATTATACTGTGAACAATACTTTTCAGCAATATTATAATCATTACCATTGTGCAGTTTTACCAATTTATTCCACAAGTAATAATGAAATGCACAATGTTTTCTTTGGTGGCATTGCACAATACTATGATAGTGCAGGCATATTGGTACAAGACAACAATGTTCCCTTTGTAAAAACAATTGCAAGAGTTACAAGAAATTCAACAGGAATGATGTCAGAACACAAACTTCCAATAGAAATGCCTTCCTTATTAGGAGCAGGTTCAGAGTTTATTATGGACAAATCCATTCCTCATTATAATAACGAAGTTTTAAAGTTTGACCAATTTACAACGGATAGCACAATGGTTGGCTATATTTATGGTGGTATTAGTAGTACTGCTGCCAATATTNTTTGGACAAACAACGGAACCCAAAGCAGTGCAAGTAGTCAAATATTCAAAGTGTATGTANATAAAAATACAACACTTGGTGTAGATGATTTAAATGAACAGAGTATAGGAACATTACAAATCAAAGTTTATCCTAATCCAAATGACGGAGAGTTTATAGTTAAGTTTAATTTGACCAAGATAGCCGAAACTAAGATTTCTCTATACAGTATGGAGGGAAAGAAAATAGAAGAACAAGTTTTAAAGAATTTGCAGGTTGGAGAAAATACATATCAACGAAGAATTAGAAATCTTGATAAGGGTGGTGTTTACTTATTAACTATAGAAACACCTTATGAAAAAGCAACTCAANAAATAATTATTGAACCATAATATCAAAAACGCCAGCAGGTAACAGCAGTTTGGCAAAATGGCGGGTTCAGTGCTAAATTGAACTTTTGGTTTTTAAATGAACATTAGTGCTAAAATTAAGGTAAGTGCTTCTAAATCAGCCACTTCGCCAAGCTGCAAACCGTTATCGGTCAGGCTATGACGACAGCTACGAACATTAAAAACATTGACAAACAGAAATAGAAGCAATAGATGAGTTACATTCCAAAGACAATCAGCGAAGTTGTTACAGAGTTTTTAAACAGGACAACTNTTNTACCCGCAATCCAACGAGAGTACGTTTGGGGGACATACGGTATTGAANAACTTTTTGACTCCATAATGGGAGATTATCCCATAAGCACATTTTTGTTTTGGAAGATTAAAGAAGAAAATAAAAACGAATGGACTGCTTACGAATTTATCAGAGAATTTGACAGCGAAACACCTCACAATAAAGAAGCAAATTTAGCTGGGGTCAATCAAGACATATATCTTGTATTGNACGGACAACAACGGCTAACCTCTTTGCTTATTGGACTTAAAGGTTCATACAGATATTTTTATTACAGTTGGCACAAAACAAAACTTTACCTAAATATTCTGAAACCACCCGTAAAAAGTGAAAATCCAGAAGAACTTGTTTATCAATTTCAATTCAGAGATAATGACGTTCCTAATCCAAAAGACTCAAGCCCACAATTTTGGTATTTAGTTGGCGACATACTAAATTTTGACGATGCAGAAGATGCTAAAAAGGATATTAAGCAACGATTAAACGACTTTACTGATGACCAANAAGATATTGCCAATTCACACATTGGCAGACTTCATTCAAGAATACACACCTCACGACTTCTAAACTACTATGAAGAANAATCGCAAGATTATGATAAAGTTGTTGAAGCATTTATCAGAGCCAACACAGGAGGAGTAAAGTTAGAGTATAGCGACATTCTTCTTTCAACTGCAACAGCAAAATGGAAAACACTTAATGCAAGAGAAGAAATTCATTCATTCACAGACAACATTAACGCAATTGGAAACGGCTATACTTTCGGCAAAGACTTTGTTCTTAAAGGTTGCTTGTATCTGACAGACAACTTGCCAATTCAATACAAGGTCAAGAACTTCAACAAAACCAACCTTGAANAAATTGAAAACAATTGGGACAACATTACTGACAATATAGAGAACACGATTACACTTGTAAACAAATTCGGCTTCAATGATAAAAACTTGGTTGCAAAAATTGCATTGCTCCCAATTTCATTTTATTTGGGCAAGCTAAGCAAAAAGAACTTTGTTGATTCAACGGACAAAGACGATGTAAGAAACCAAATTATCATTCAAAAGTGGTTAATACTGACACTCTTGAAANATGCTTTTGGTGGCTCTTCAGATACCATACTANAAAATTTGCAAGACGTAATAAATGAACAAACAGACCATTCTGTTTTCCCTTACGAAGCATTGAATAAGAAATTAAACATTGAGCCTTCATTCAACGACACCGAAATTGATAATCTCCTTGCGACAAATTACTCCACCAAATACAGTTATTTGATTTTGTCATTGCTTTATCCTGATAGAGACTGGAAAGGAAAGAAATTTGAAGAAGACCATATTTTCCCAAAGTCAGAATTTACAACCGCCAAATTAAAACACCGTGGCTACGACACCGAACGTATTACAGAGTATCAAAAATATTTCAACTGCATATTAAATCTTGAACTGCTTACCGACACAGAAAATAGAGAANAAAGTGCAGAGCCATTTGACACTTGGTTTGCAATTAGAGACAGTAATTTCAAGGACAGACACTTTATTCCAACAGTTCATAGCTACAACTTTGACAACTTCCTTGACTTTATCGCAGAACGTAAANAACTTTTAGTGACAAAACTCAAAACATTTGCAATATGACGACAGAGAAAGAAGCCCGAACCGATAACACGGGTTTTGCGTCAGGCGGGCTGACGTGCAAACTTGGTGTTTTGTGCTTTTAATAAACTTTAGTAATAAATTGAAACTTTTGCTCCGAAACCCGCCCGAACGCAAAGCCCGAAAACGTTGTAAGCAACCATTAAAGACACAAACGCTTAAAACGGAAGAACATGAATTTGGCATTCGTATATAATTTTACCAACGCAATTTGTAGCACTTTAGCAAGGCGCACAAAGGCTCTACACAAAGCAAACCTTGCTAAAGAGCTACAAAGCCAAGCAATACTATTTAACATCATTCAACATTTTCAAAAGCAGAAATCAAAACACAGAAATATCAAAATACAAACCTCTAGAAAAATAATTCAATTTTGTATATCACAAATTGAATGCACTTTTGACAAACCCCCATAGGGAAATTTCAAACTAAAATTTTACATAATTATCCTACCAAATATTTATACAAAACAAAATTTATTCAATAATTTTAAACAAAAATTCATAAACATGAAAAATTTACTATTCACTATCGCCTTGATAGTATCAGCTTTGATAAGCAAAGCACAACCAGTACCAGAATTGGTAGGTGGCTGTTCTGATTTATTTTCTCAGAGCTTACATTTGGTAAAAACCCAAATGGTAATATTTGGGATTTAAATTATGCAGTTGAAATTTACAATCCTACACCGTCAACAATCAGTCTTAACAATTACAGATTAAAACTTACAAACGGTATAGGAAATTTGTCTATTTAAATCTTTCAGGTAGCATCCCTTCGGGAGACGTTCACGTTGTTGCAAATTCTTCGTCTGACCAAAACCTATAGTCAATGGCTGATGAGCTATTTGGAGGTTTAGATTTTGAAACTACTGTAATTCTTGAATTAGAAAATAATGGAAATACAATAGATAAAATTGGGCAAAATGGCACACCAACGCCCGGTTCAATTGACATTGTACAATTAATTGCTGACCCATATGGTTATTTAGCTACTTTTCATTTAGACCTAAACGATTACAATAACGTTGATATAAGAAGAAGCATGTTTGTAGATAAGGGTAACCCTACTTTTAATTCTGCAACAGATGTTATTGGTAAATGGGGCTACTTTATTAATGTTGATAGAACAAATATCGGCATTCACACAAGTGTTTGTAAACCAACAGCCGATCCGATAGTTGGATTTATAAAACTAAAGGATACTATTTATCACAATGCTGCTCATGGGCAAATTCAATGCCCAATGGCATTAAATATTGTAAATGGAACAATACCATGGGGGACAACAATTGAACATCAGCTTGTAGGTGGACCTTCAAATTGGGGTACAGGAACACCAAGTACCGACGGACATTTTACATTTGATCCTTTAGCAAGTTCTTGGGGAAACTGTTACTATTTTAATAGTCCATGTGGTTTTGCCAAATCTGCACAGTCACAAACCAGACCAAGCACTTGGACATTAGTAAAGTTAAATGCACCAAATGGTGGGTTTATACCTGATGTTAACGGAACTGATGTAACTAGAATTGACATTAGACAATGGACACCTGCTGGATTAGTAAATATTAACCTAAGTGATGATATTCAAATTTATCCAACAGTCACAGATGAAAATATTTATATAGATTCTAAAGTCAAATCAAATATAAAAATTTATTCATCGGATGGTAAGTTATTAAACACATATAGTTTTAATATTGGTAATTCTGAAATTTTTACTTCGCACCTATCTAGTGGAAATTATCTGATGCACGTTACTGATGAAAATCATAACACATTTTACACGAAGTTCACAAAACAATAATTTTTCATCAATGGGGATTTGCTAGTGCAAATCCCCTTAATTTAATTTTCCATGCGATTAACATCCCTATTTATTATTCTAGCTATATCCGCAAATGCTCAAAATAGCACCTTGTCAATAAATGCCTATTCACTTAACACGAGTACACAAAAATATATAGAGCTGACAGCCTATCATATATTCAATACAAGGATAACAATATTCTATTCACAATGGGATATTCACATAAACTAAAAAATGAATTTGTTGCAAACATTCAGTTTGGAATGCTCTCATCACCTTACAAATCAAAACAGAGATCTAATGTCGATGACGACAATTCCTATTTTCTTGATAGTGTAGATAATAAATTTAAGGTTGTCTATTTTAGGCTTGGTTTTGGAAGGAAACTAAGTCATAAAATTATTTCTTCCTTACCTCTATTAATATACCTATTTCATACACTTTTATGAATGAGAATTACTATCGAAGCAACTATTACCTAAATGATAGCTCATTTTACAACTCTCAAATTACAACAAATAAATATCCTAAATTAATGGAAACTGGCTTGCTATTCTCTCAGTCAATGGGTTATAAAATAACGAAATCATTCTCATTATGTGTTGAGGTAAATACTGGGTTCAGTTTCACTTTTCAAAATGGAACTAGGTATTATCACAAAACAGAAACATTTGTAAATGGTACACAAACAATAAAGGAACAAGCAATACGACACAAAAATTCTACATCATCTTCAATAGTGTTTTACCCAGTTATTTCACTAAATTATCATTTTTAGCTAAATCAATATGATAAGTGTAAATATTGACTTTTAGCTTCATTCTTATAATATTCGCTTAACACAACAACTTAAAGTTATTTATCAATAGCATAACGCCATCACACAAATATGTTTTACTTTAACACAAAATAATATTCCAATTAACACAATTCCATTTTATTTTTACTCAATACTAAACACATTATACACAATAATAATATGTTTAAATACAAATCAATAAATATTTAACACAAAATAATTTTGTATTTCCACAAAGCCATTTAGTTTTAACACACAAAACAATTTCTTAAAATTTTTAAAACTTAAAACTATGGCATCAAATTCAGAANAAACCTTTGGCTCACGCCTATTCAATGCAGAACAACTAGCCACCCACCTAGATACATTTGCAGGTTACGTAGAAGTAACACCCGAATGCAAACTCACAGAATACAACAACCTAATCACACAAATCAAAGACAACAACAATGTTATTGCTACCACAACATCCCAATTCTCATTAGCAGTCGAAATCCGACAGAATCTATTTACTAAAAACGCCACATCACTACTCAAAACACTTTCACCAATTGCATCATACGTTAAAGCAAAATTTGGCAAAACCTCAAAACACGCCACAGACATTACTGCTTTAGTAAACAAAATCAGAGGAGAANAAACAGACAAACTANAAAAAGACGAAGAAGGCGAATTTGTATCACAATCAGAACGCTCATACGGAAGCCAAACTCAACACTTTGCTGACATCATTTCTACTATAACAAGTTACGGAGCAGATTACGCACCTNCAAATNCCAAAATTACACTTACCGAACTCAACACACAACTAACAGCCCTGACAGATGCAAATACAGGAGTTACCACAGCTTATGGACAATTAAAACCAGCTAAAGACCAACGAACAGCACAATACGAAGACCTTAGCAAACGTTCACAAACAATAAAAGACAGTGTAAAATCTCAGTATGGCGTGCAGTCAACCGAATACAAACTCATCAAAGGCTACAAAATATAAACCCACATCGAAAAATATTTACAAGCACATTGGGCAGGGGCGAAACGCCAACAACACCTGCCCAAAGAGCTTGTACCTTGTCTCAAAACTTCAACAATTAACATCCTTCAACACCCCACCAAACCCCTCCCCAACACTAAACGCTTAAAATGGCAGCTTACAACCGTGGTTTTGCGTCAGTGTGGCTGATGTACTAGGCTGAACATTTGTAGTTTCTATTAGCTTTTAGTTCAACCTTAAACATCTGTACTTCCTATCCCACACCGAACGCAAAGCCACCAACCGTTAGTTGTCATTGTAGAACGACACATACACAAGAAACGAACTAACAAATATTGAAAGAAAATGACAACTGAAAACACTTTGACACTTCTAGACTCAATTCATAGCGACTTGAAACCCGTGAAAGAATTGGTTTATGACAAATGTGGTTTTGAGTTGACAAATTTGAAGCAAAACTTAGAAAGTAAAGAATACGGAGCTTGTACTTTTGAACTTAACGGAAAGACAATTCACCAACGAGTTTCTAAAATTACACCGACAAAAACAGGACAATTTGTAACGATTTGGAAACGAAACAAGGACGGAATAACAGAACCATTTGACAATTCGGACAATTTTGATTTTGTAATTATCACAGCAAGAAATGAGGAAATGTTAGGACAATTCATTTTTCCAAAATCTGTGTTGGCTGACAAAGGAATAATAACACGAAACGGGAAAATTGGAAAACGTGGGATTAGAATTTATCCGCCTTGGGATTTGACAACAAGTGAACAGGCGAAGAAAACACAAAGTTGGCAGACTAAATATTTCATAACAATTAAAAATGACAACTCAACCGACCTTGAATTGACGAGAAAATTATTAACACAATAAAACGAAGAAAACTGACAGAGAAAACAACGAACAGCTAACAAGGGTTTTGCGTCAGGCGGGCTGAAGTGCAAAATTCAACGGCAGTTTTTCAATTGAACTTTAGTAATAAAACCAGCTTTGTGCTTCGATTTCCCGCCCGAACGCAAAGCCCCAAACCGTTATGGGCAACCCTAAAAGACAACGACAGTGAACAAATTAACGAACAGACATAGACAAGAAAATGCCACCGCACAAATAGCACATTTGGTTTTGCCCGACACACAACCCGACCCTTCGCAAACCAAAAGAGCTATTTTTGCCAACGCACGGACAGACTAACAGAATTAAAAGTAACTTTGAACTTTTAAAAAGAGAATATATAATGTCAAAATTGGAAACTACTTCACCATAGAACCAGACAAATGGTTATTTGAAACTCACGGTGACGTAATTGATGGTAAGCGTAGAGCACAAGCATACTTTGAACAANAAGGAACTTATGAAGGTGCAGAATTTCAAATTGAAGAATTTGTAAGACAATGGGCTTTAGCCCAACTAATTAATAATTACAGCTATCCGAAAGACTGGATTGGTGAACGACTAATTATAGAAGAACCTGTAAAAATGGGTTCGACAGAAAAGGAAGCTGATATATCACTCAAAAACTCAACAAGAAGAACCTTTATTTACATTGAAGTAAAGAAGCGGGGCATTTCAGAAGAAGAATTTAATGAAGCAGAAAGACAATTAGAAACATATTTATCTTCTACACATACAGCTACAATAGGACTTGTAACGGACGGTGACAGAGTAAGAGCAATAAGANAAAAAATTGACCCGAATGATTTTGAATACATTCCTGATATATAAGCTTATGGTGGAAGTCAAGCAGGTCAAGTAAAACTTGTTAGGGAAATACCAGCAAGTGGCGACAAAACANAAACAGGTTTAACACCAATTAATGCGGACTATGAAAGAATATTGTTTGACTGTCACAGCATAGTAAGAGATATAGATGGACTGCACGCAGACGAAGCATTAGACGAATTATCTAAGGTTTTGTATGTAAAGATTTATGATGAAAAAGCTACTGTTAAGCAAGGAGATAAAGCAGAATTTAGATTTCAGATTTATGGTGCAAGTAACCCTTCGGAAGTTGCTTCTAACATTCGAGTGTTGTATGAAGAAGCACGAGATAAAGAATTAGAAATATTTTCAAAACGAATCCCGAATTATGAAAGGTCTCGGNGTGTTTTCAAAACTCAAATAAGATTGAGTGACCCCGCCCTATACAGTGTTGTAGAANAACTTCAAAAGTATTCACTCGTTGATACACCAACTGACATTAAAGGTAGAGCATTTCAAGGTGTTTTAAGTTCTGCAATCAGAGCAGGTATGGGACAGTATTTTACACCTGACCCAATCGTTGAAATTGCAGTAGGAATATTGCAGCCTACACCAAACGATATGATTCTTGACCCTTTTTGTGGTTCGGGGCACTTCTTGACGAGTAGTTTAGATTATGTAGTCCGCAACTTTGGAGACAAAATAAAAGAAGCCGATTTATACGAGTTCAAATTTTTCCACTTACACGGTATCGAAAAGTCAGAACGAATGGTAAGAATTGCAATGACTGATATGATGCTTCACGATGACGGTCACTCCAACATTCGTAACCTTGATGCTTTACTGAGTTTTGAAAACTATCCTGATATTTTAGCTTTAAGAGATGATGGAGAATCTGACCCAGCAGTTTTTAGTATGATACTGACTAATCCACCGTTTGGAAGTATTATGCGTAGTGAAGTGAAAGAAATGGTTGGTCGTTTCAGTTTAGGTGCTAAGAAANAATCATTACCATTAGAAATTTTAGGACTTGAACGTTCATTCCAATTTCTAAAACCAGGTGGTAAAATGGCTATTGTTTTACCTGATGGACTTCTANAAAATAAAAATGCCAAGTTTGTTAGAAAATGGGTTGAACAAGTTGCAGAAATAAAAGCGATTATCAGTCTTCCTGAAGAATCATTCAACGCCTATGGTGCAATGGTAAAAACCTCATTGTGCATTTTTAGAAAACTTGGACTTGGTGAAGCACCAAATCCAAATAGTCAAGCACTTTTAATTGAAGCTGAAAACTTAGGATATGATGCGACAGGTCGCACTAAAGTTGGCAGTGAAGTGCAAACGATAATTGAATTGTTTCATAAAGAAATTGGTTGGAAATGAAATACCTAAAAGCATATAAAAAGACCTTGTAAAATCAGAGCGTTGGGATTATGATTATCACGAGCCACCAACACTAATACAACAATTTGACACGAGTATTATTAAAAAGGTTAGCGATGTAGCTGATGTTATTCGTGCTAAAAAAGACCCAACAAAAAACCCTGATGATATTTTTCAATACATTGACATAGCAGTGTTGATGTAGAAACGGGGAAGTTGAACGTAACCAAGAATTGACAGGTTCAGAAGCACCGTCAAGAGCAAGAAAATTAGTTCAAGCATACGACATAATAATTTCAACTTGTCGTCCGACAAGAAAAGCAATCGCAGTTGTTCCAGAGCACCTACACGGACAGATTTGTTCAACAGGTTTTTCAGTAATTCGTGCTAAAGAAAACATTAATCCATTGTATTTGCATTTTGCATTGAGATTAGATTCAACAATGGAACAATTTAGAAAGTTTGCGACAGGTTCAAGTTATCCTGCAATTTTGGACAGTGACGTTGAAAAACTTTAATACCAGTTCCAACAATCGAAGAACAAAACAATATTGTAAAGCGACTTGTAGTTTCTTTAAGAGAACGTAAGCAGGTTATTTCGGAAATCAATGCTAAGTGGGAAGGTATTTTGACACTAAATATTGACCAAATAAAATCTAAAACATTTGACTTTAGAGACATTGCTGATAATGGAACTGAATTAATATTTAGCTATGAACAAATAGCTGAAAGAATATCAAACTTACAACCATTGACAGCCGAAGAACTAGATGACGATGACGAACAAGCAGAATTAGATTTTAATAGCTAATGCCAACGCTTCACAGTCACACACATTGCCAAGTCGCACAAGCCAACACACTGACCAAAACTTGGCAAAGAGTGTGTCTGTTCCAACACGCAACCGACAGAAAATCAACACGAAAGACAGAAGGGCAGCCCATAACAGCGGTTTGGCGTAATGGCGGGTTCAGTACTTCGTATGACAGTTTTGTGGTAGTTTCAAGTGCAGTTCTTCGATTGAACTTTTGTGCTAAAATCCGCCACATCGCCAAGCCGAAAACCGTTGTACGCAATTGTTTTACCCGTCGCCAAAGATTTCAGATTTTTGAACTTGGGTCATCGATCGCCGAACGGAGATTCGTTTAGCAGCAACGAAAATGGTCAGGTGTGGAGGAAACGACGATAAGGAGTGGACTTCAAAAAGCTTCGGCGAGGCCGTCGAAAGCTCGCTTTCGGTCGGACAAGCCGACAAGCTTTTTGGCGAAGTTAGCCGACAGAAATTTAATAATCCACTTGTAAGCACTTAATATCGGCTAACTTTTCCACACCTGGACATTGAGTTGTTGCTGACCAGGATTTCTACTAGGCGATCTATGACCCATGGCTGGAGTAACTTCATCAATCGAGGATTGACAAAATGACTCCAGCCATCGTTCAAAAATCTGAAGCCATACTTTGACGGGTAAAATAACTTCGTACAACGACAGCTTGCCAAGAGCGCGCAGTTAATTACTATCGTCAAAAATCGTACTTTCGTCTGCGCGCCTTCGGCAAGCTGCTCCCCGTTGCATGCAATACAAGTAAATGCATCGTCCTAAAATAGGTTGACCATAAATTAAACAAATTATGGTCAACAAAGAACATCAGGAAAATCAAGTATGCCGAAAAAGAAATGGCAAAAGTGTTAGTTTTGAATTCAAAATTTATGTCATTGAGCAGATTAACAATGGCCAAATTTCGAGGAATCATGCTTCTAAAAATACAATATCTCCCGTAGTACTATTGAATATTGGATTAAGAAGCTAAGTAACTATGTCTCTAAATCAAAAAGTATGAGTAAAGAGCAAGAAATTAAGAAACTAAAGGAGCGCATCCAAGAGTTGGAGTGCATTAAGGATTTCCAACAAGATATCATCGTAGAATTTGAAAAAGTAACAGGAAAAGAACTCTCAAAAAGTATTTGCCCGATCACTTAGCAAACGAGATACAACGAAAGAAAAAAAGCTTTCAAAATAAAGTGGTTGTATCAGTGTTCGGGATTTCAAAACAAGCTTATTACCAACGTCAAACAGCTTCAAAAAGAAAGATCATGATAATCAATTGGTACTTGAAGAAGTAGCAAGAATAAGAAAGTTAATGCCTTTTGCTGGTACCAGAAAACTTATTAATTATTTGAAACTCTTCTTGACTCAAAATAACATCAAGATGGGAAGAGATGCTTTATTCAATCTATTACGTAACAGAGGCCTCTTAATCCGAAAAACGAAACAATTTCACATTACGACTGACTCTAAACATTCATTCCGAAAATCCCCCAATCTACTTGAAAACCTAGATATTCAGCATGCCGAGCAAGCCTTTGTCTCAGATATTACATATATTAAGACGGATCAGGGACATGCCTATTTAGCCCTCGTTACTGACGCCTACTCCAAGAAAATTATGGGATGGAGCTTTGATGATAACATGAAAGTTTCAATGGTTAAACAAGCCCTGAAAATGGCCCATAAAAATTGTAGATTTAATCACAAATCAATCATTCACCATAGTGATAGAGGAAAACAGTATTGTTGTCCAGATTACACTGAATTTGCAAACAAATTGGGATTTGTCATGAGTACTACTCAAAAATCGATCCATACGAAAATGCTATTGCAGAAAGAATCAATGGAATATTGAAGTATGAATTTGGTTTACGAAAGACTTTAGCTTCTGTTCATCTCGCTAGAAAGATGATAAAAGAAGCAGTTGATATATATAACAACCTAAGAATACACTGGAGCATAGGACTCACAACTCCAGAAAATGCACATAGACAATTTAATAAACATGAATATAAAAGTTACAAAAACATGCAGCTTAAAGTAGTACTTTTGGCAAATGCATGTGAGGAAGGAAACAGGCTCTGCAGAGGTGCAACCTGGATAGTGCCAAAAACATGCATGTACCAAAATTATAGGGGCATGCAATATTGCCCCTGTTTTTAGATGAATAATTTTGGGGAAAGAAAAACTAAAAACCTAAAACATCTTTTTAAACGGTCAACCTATTTCAGGACAAGACAAAATGATGGAAATCACATAATTTGAATTAAATTGCAATATGAATTGGAAAGAATACATTATATCGAATCCGGACGTACTTCTTGGGAAACCAACCATCAGAGGAACACGAATTTCGGTGGAACTTATTCTCGAACTTTTAGAATCCGGATGGTCGGAANAAATGATATTAAATTCTTACCCAAATTTGTCTGAAGACTCTATTAGAGCAGTTTTTGCTTATTTAAAAGACTGTATTCAANAAGAATTATACTTTCCAATTTCGGCCTAGATATGTTCCTAGCAAATGAAAACTTTCCACTGCCAAGTATTAATTACTTGCGAGACAACCATATTGACGTTTTAAGTATACAAGAAAATTACCCGGGAATTGCGGATTCTGAAGTCCTTTCTCTTGCCAAAACTTTGAACAGGACTATTATCACTTTTGATAGTGACTATGGAGAATTAATCTTCAAATATTCTCTGATAGAACCACCCAGTGTTATCTACTTCCGATATAAGGGAACGGACCCAGAATATGTAGGTAAAATCCTTCATCAATTAATTTTGGAAAGGAACATTAATTTTACAAAAGCTNTTACGGTGGTTGAATCCGACACTATTAGACAAAGAAATTATTAAAACGTACTGCATGCAACAGCAGTTTTGCGCAAGGCGGTGGTCACCTTTTCATAGCAAATTTCAGGTTCCAAATGCCCGCCCAGCGCAAAGCTGCGAACCGTTATAGGGCATTTCTGAGAATCAAAATTCGTCACATGAATCTCATTTTTAAAATAGTAGTTGGACTAATAGTTCTTAATATCTCGCCCAATTCTATATGTGTTTTAGCTCAGAATTATAAAAACGGGAAGAATCAATTGAACAATTGCGTTTCAAATCCTGATAAATTTGAAGACCAAATTGTGTACAAAGATTCAATTAGTAAAGCTCACTTCCCCGGTGGAGAAGATGCACTTTTGCAATACATAAGAAGGAACATTAAAATTTCATCTTCAAACACAGAATGGCCAGGAAGAATCCTTGTAACTTTTGTTATTGACAGAATGGGTAAAACAAGAAACGTATGTATTGACAACTTTGTGCCATTCGATGTACAATCCCAGGTATATAAACTAATAGAGAATATGCCTACATGGATTCCAGGAACTGTAAGAGGAACAAGAGTAAGTACAAGAATTTGGTTACCCATACAGATATGTCTGGAAGAATAATCAAACACCCCCTAACACACGTTAACAGTTAATCCTAAAAGACGATATGCGAAGAGTTGAAATTTACGTCGACCATTAAATTGAAAATTTGGAATTTGCTGACCAATGGGCAGGAATAAAATGAAACAATAAATGTCATAGGAAAATATATTTCATAAAGTAAGTATGCCAAAAGAAACTGAAGTTATACGGAAATTTAAAGTATCCCATTCTAATCAATTCACCCCCAAACTTTTGATTTGACCAAATTAAATGACGCTAAATACTTAACCCTAATTTCTGTATTTTGACTTGGTGGACATTTAGCAAGAAACCTGATGACTAAATAATGACAAGAAAACGCCCTATAACAGCGGTTTGGCGCAAGCAGGGCTTTAGGAAGTAATTCAACATTTTCACTATATTTGACATAGAATTTAGCCTCAACTTTGGTACTCAAATGCCCTGCCATCGCCAAGCCCCAAACCGTTACAGGCAAGTTTAGACGACCACACCAAAACGACTTTATACAAAAATGAATATTTGGAGAATACACTTGAAAGCAGACTCTCAAGCAGGCATTGACCAACGACAACTTTGCTTAGACAAAGGAATAGTTGGTGTAGGTTGGCAAATAGATTACGAAACAGTTCACGTGACTTGGGACGAATATTGGGAAAAAGCAGAAGACATTTATGGCGATAGCAGTTGGAAAGCAGCACTAAACGCAATTAAAAATAGAATACAAATTGACGACTTAATTTGGACGCGGGACTGGTCGGGAAATTATNTTTTGGGACGAATATTAAGTGATTGGTATTATGACACTGCAGAAGACTGTTCCAAAGCTGACATTGTAAATGTTCGCAAATGCGAATGGCATAAAATTGGAACAGAAGAAGCTGTGCCAGGAAAAGTTATTAGCAGTTTTAGACCTGCAAGGACTGTTCAAGTAATTGAAGATGATACTGCGTATTATTTCTCACAAATTGCATACAACCAAAAAGTAGGAGAATCATTTTACGAAGTTGACAACTTAGCGGGAGAAGATATTNTTTCACTATTATCAACTGATGGATGCGAAGATGCTTTGGCAATTTATTTACAAGTTACGCAGGACTATCACATTATTCCAAGTTCATGCAAAGACGACACAATGACTTACGAATTTGAACTTAAACATAGACAAACAGGAAAAAGTGCTGTTGTGCAAGTAAAAAGCGGTTGGACACCTTTAAATATTGACGACTACGATAAACTTGATACCGACATTTTTTTACTTGCGACATCGGGACAATATCATGGAAAACCTAAATCAAATATCAAAACCATTGACCCAGACGTAATTCGTAAATTTTTATACGAACAAACTCACCTGCTGCCCGACAAAATGAAAGTATGGATAGAACTTACAAGATAATAAAACCTGCCTGTAACAACAGTTTTGCGCAAGGCGGGGATCACTTTACTATAGCAAATTTTCGGTTCCATATGCCCGCCCAGCGCAAAGCTGCGAACCGTTGGCCACAATGTGCGAACCACCATTATGCTTAGATTTGGCGGTTATTTCTACCCTTAAATCGGCGGGCAAGTGAATGACCAAACGACAGTTTTTACCTCTTTCGCCGCGCCAAAATTGCTTACAGGGGACTTATCACCAGTTCACATTTAGAATCACATGCTGATTGGCTTGGCGCTGTTTTGACACTAACCGGAATTTTCTACCATGTATTGTGGGCGTTCCTCAACTCCGCGCCGGTTGGACTACCAATAGAAACCGAATACCGAAACTAAAATGGGAATTCCACATCTAAGGGAATCTAAGACCGGCGCTTTTTGACTGATAAACCTATAATCATCACCCACATTGAAAAGAAACTCGTGGCGCTTTCATGGCATTAACCGTGAGAATATCAAACTGAGAATTTTCAAGCCTTTAGATGTGGATTGAAGGCGCCACTTAACGAATTTCTTACACCCGCCTTGCTTTGTGGTTAGATTTTTAATACAGGATTATAAACAGCTGATAGGAAAACCGCCAAATGAGCACACTGATGGCCAACATGGTATTGCCAAAAGCGGGGTTTTGGTTTTATCTTTGAAATATTGTTGATGCCTGGTGTTTAGTTATCCTAAAATATCACTACTATCCCACCCCGCCTTCGGCAATACCCAGAACGTTGGCGGTAAGCTATCTAGACCCCATAAAGAAATATAAAATTGATGAACAATAGAATTTCGATAATAATTATTATATCCCTTATATTAACAACATCTATTGTGACTTCTCAAGACATTAAGAAAACCTCAAAGTTGAATCCATCTTTGTGGGATAATTATCCTTGGCAAGGACAAGGAGGAATTAAGGTGTCAGGAGGAACTCATAATCAATTTTATTTTGAAATTGCGTATATGAAATCGATCTTCCAAAAGAAAATTCAAGCAATAGAATTCATGATTATGATTTTGTTTTTGGGAATCAAAATATTTTTGGAGGATTATCCTTCACAAAAACTTATGATGACTATTTTCTATCCCCTAAGTTTGGCTATGAGCTCAATTTTATGATTTTATCAGGAAGAGTTTGTTCTGTTAATCACTTCAGTTACAACAAACTTAATGTGGACTCAAGAGTGCTTTTAGAACCTGGCTTAACTCTGCTTGGTTTTTAGGCGCTCATTATGGATATTCGATACCAATTACAAGAAATATAAATAATAAGATAGGAAGACATCAAGTAACCTTTTCTCTTAATTATTTTGATATGTGGAGGCCGAGATACTCTAACAAGAAGTAAAGCCTACCGCCAACATGGGTTTGCCAAAAGTGGGGCATTTGCACTACATTTGAGCAATAGAATTCTATTAAGCATTTGAACGAAAATCAACTTTTTCGCCCTGAATTCCCCACCTTCGGCAAGCCCCGGAACGTTGTGCGAAATTTCTAAATCCCGAAAACTGGATAAAAATCAGGTGAAAATTAATATTTTAATGTTGTACTTTCGGACAACAATGTTATATTTGCCGAAATGAATAGGGAGAAATTTAGGAATTCATTTTTGTACAAAGATTACTTCACTGATTTTTACTCTAAACAAAAGACAAAAGTTAGAGAGAAAATAGTTTGGACAATTAAACTTATTGAATCTTTACAAATTGTTCCTGAGGAATACTTTAAACATTTAGAAACTACAAGTGGTCTTTATGAAATTCGAGTCAAACAAGGAAGTGATATTTTTAGAATATTCTCATTTTTTGATGAAGGAAAATTAATTGTTTTGGCTAACGGATTTCAGAAANAAGCTCAAAAAACACCAAGACAAGAAATTGAAAAAGCCGAGAAAATAAAGGCTGAATATTTTTCCGAAAAACAAAGAACTACAAAACCAAGAACAATGAAAAGTAATAATTTGAAATCATTCGATCAATTTGTAAGCGAAGAATATGGGCAAATTGGAACTACAAAAAGAGACAAACTTGAAAAGGGATTTGAAAGTTTTAAACTTGAGNTAATGATACAGCAAGCAAGACTTGAAAAAGGAATGACACAGGAACAACTTGCAGAAAAATGTGGAACGAACAAAGGATACATTTCACGAATTGAAAATAATCTAAAGGAAGTTCGAATTTCGACACTTCAANAAATTGTAGAGCTTGGACTTGGTGGACATTTAGATTTATCAATTAGACTATAAAGAGAAACTTCGCACAACATGCGTTTGGCGCAAGTGGGGCTTTTGTGCTAGGCTAAACATTTGTACTTTCTATTAACATTGGTTCTAAATTTGAACTTAAGTGCTTTTTAACCCCACCTTCGCCAAGCGCAACCACGTTGGCCACAATGTGCGAACCACCATTACGCTTAGATTTGGCGGTGATTTCTACCCTTAAATCGGCGGGCAGGAGAATGACCAACCGATTGTTTTTATCTCTTTCGCCGCGCCAAAATTGGTTACCGGGAACTTAACACCAATTCACAATTAGAATCACATGCTGATTGGCTTGGCGCTGTTTTGACACTAACCGGAATTTTCTACCATGTTTTCTGAGCGTTCCTCATCTCCGCGCCGGTTGGACTACCAATCGAAACCGAAAACCGAAACCAAAATGGGAATTCCACATCTAAGAGAATCTAAGACCGGCGCTTTTTGACTGATAAACCTATAATCATCACCTACATTGAAAAGAAACTCGTGGCGCTTTCATGGCATTAACCGTGAGAATATCAAACTGAGAATTTTCAAGCCTTTAGATGTGGATTGAAGGCGCCACTTAACGAATTTCTTACGCCCGCCTTGCTTTGTGGTTAGATTTTAAATACAGGATTATAAACAGCTGATAGGAAAACCGCCAAATGAGCACACTGATGGCCAACATGGTATTGCCAAAAGCGGGGTTTTGGTTCTATCTTTGAAATTGTATTGAAGCCGGGTGTTTAGTTTTCCTAAAAATATAACTACTATCCCACCCCGCCTTCGGCAATACCCGAACGTTGGCCACAATGTGCGAACCACCATTACGCTTAGATTTGGCGGCGATTTCTACCCTTAAATCGGCGGGCAAGAGAATGACCAACCTATTGTTTTTACCTCTTTCGCCGCGCCAAAATTGGTTACAGGGGACTTATCACCAGTTCACATTTAGAATTACATGCTGATTGGCTTGGCGCTGTTTTGACACTAACCAAAATTTTCTACCTTGTCTTATAGGCGTTTCTCAACTCCGCGCCGGTTGGACTTCAAGAGAAACCGAAAACCGAAACCAAAATGGGAATTCCACACCTAAGGAATCGAAGACCGGCACTGTTTGACTGCTAAACTTATATTCATCACCCACATTGAAAAGAAACTCGTGGCGCTTTCATGGCATTAACCGTGAGAATATCAAACTGAGAATTTTCATGCCATTTTTGTAGATCGAAGGCGCCACTTAACGAAGTTCCTACGCCCGCCTTGCTTCGTGGTTAGATTTTAAATACAGGATTATAAACAGCTGATAGGAAAACCGCCAAATGAGCACACTGATGGCCAACATGGTATTGCCAAAAGCGGGGTTTTCGTTTTATCTTTGAAATATTGTTGATGCCTGGTGTTTTGTTCTCCTAAAAATATCACTACTATCCCACCCCGCCTTCGGCAATACCCAGAACGTTACAGGCAATAAGTAGCGACACCCTAAAATTAATATCGGCAGACAGAATGAGCAGAACATATAACACAATTGGTTCACTGACGACTTTAAAATCACATTTAGAAGAAAACAATATTTATGACTTCAAATCACTAAAAGAAGTTATTGATTTTCAAAGCTCATTTTCAATTTCCCGACAGCAATTAATTTCTCATCATAAAAACCTAATTGAGGAAGAANAAAATTTGCTCAATGCGGAGTTGAAAAGCTTAGAAACAGAAATAGAAACACAACGACAGCAGACAGAAGAAATATTGGCAGACGAAATTGACAAACTTAAACAACAGCTTAATATTTCAATAAGCAATACCCCAACAAATTTATTTCAGAAAATATCCAAGGATTTAAGACATTGGAACTATAAAAGAAAAATCAACCAANAAGAAAAAGAATTTGAAAGTAACGTAAAAATGACAATTAGCTACCTTGTTGACAATTACCAAGGAAAAAGCAATCGCTATCAATTTATAACTTCAAATGTTGATGAAGCTGTAAAACAGAGTGCTCATCATTCTTTATCAGAACTTGAAAGAAAAAAAGCTATAATAGACAATCTAAACAGTTTCATTTATGGTGCTTTAGGAGAACAAAAGGTAGTTAAGGCATTAGAAAATCTGTCTGACGAATATNTTTTGATAAATGACTTTTCGGTTTCATTTTCCACGGCAATCTATAACAGACAGGAAAATGATTACATAAAGTCAGTTCAAATTGACCACATTCTTGTCTCACCATCAGGAATATTTCTAATTGAGACCAAGAATTGGAGTGAAAAATCTTTGGAAAGTTTGAGTTTACGTTCACCTGTTCAACAAATAAGAAGAACAAGCTTTGTGTTATTTAAGTTACTTAACAATGAAATGAGCAATTATCATTTACGTTTAGACAGACATCATTGGGGCGACAAANAAATATCAATCAAAAATCTTATTGTAATGACGAATACAAAACCCAAAGAGGAATTTCAATACGTAAAAATATTGACTTTAAACGAGCTTCTTGGATATATAAACTATTTCAAACCGACATTTTCAATTAACGAAACACAACGAATTGCGGACTTTNTATTAAGTATAAATGAACAAAAAGTAATTCAAAAGAAATGACGAACAGAAATCTTACTGCCTGTAACAGGGTATTGCCAAAAGCGGGGCTGAACGGCTTCGATTGGACATTTGTACAAGGTTCAACTATCATTCTACGATTGAACTTTTGTACTAAAATCCCCGCCTTCGGCAATACCCAAACCGTTATGCCTAATTTTAAATGACACGAATCTTAACGACAATATTACTTTTGACCTTTGGGCTGACTTCAAACGGACAGAAAATTTCCGTTGACACTTTGTTCATACCTAGAACTGAAAAATTCTCAAACATTCAAAGTGAAAAGCTAAAATTTCCTGTTATAAAGACAGGTAATTTACAAGTTGACGATGCAATAAACAGAGACTTGAAAAATCGTTTTACTAACAATGAATATCCAGACCTATCAACTAACTCGACACTACTTAAATGGTCTGAAGGAATTATTTATCTTGACTTTGAAGTGACTTACATAAAAAACGGACTTATTTCATTAAATATAAGTGCTGAAGGTTGTGGAGCATATTGCACGGCTTGGACAGACCACTTTACCTATAACTACATGACAGGACAATATGTAACTATTGACCAAATCGTAAACACATCAGGAAATTTCAGAACTCGAGTTATCGCAGACAAGGACAAACAATATGAGCAACAGAAAAAGGAACTCAAAGAAATGTTGCTAGACAAAAATNCCGAACTTGATGAAGATACTTATAAGTGGGCATTAGAGCAATATGAAAGTTGTCAAAAAGAATTTAAATTGAATTCTTTTGCCTTGCACGCTGACCATATAGAAATAATTGAAAGGTGTTATCTTCCTAACGCAATCAAAAATTTGACACCAATAATTGAACTTAAATATAAATATGCTGACCTTAAAGAGGACTTGAAAATAAAAACTAGGCATAACACGGGTTTTGCGTCAGGCGGGCTGACGTGCAAACTTGAAGCTTAGTGCTTCTAATGAACTTTAGTAATAAATTGAACTTTTGTGCTCCGAAACCCGCCCGAACGCAAAGCCCCAAACCGTTAGCAGCAAGTAATTCGACATGAAATACCGTACAATTAGACTATTAATTCTTTCGTCCATCTTTATCTATTCTTGTAGTAAAAAAGATAAAAATCAACTTTTCCATGGCCAAATTTTGAATTTTATTACAATTGACACTGGTAGCGTATTTGTATATCAAGATTCTAGTACGAATAGAATTGATACACTGTTTTAACACATAATTATTTATTTACCTTCGATCCGGTGCATTCACAAGAAGAAGACCATTATATTATTGAGAATAGAAAACTTTATTTCCAGAGTAGAAACAATAATATAGATAGCAATTACTTCGATTATAACTTTGAAGCTTGGGGTGGTAGTAATGGTATCTCAGCCTCAATAATAATTACAACTCCGGTTTCATCTTTCGGCAAGACCGGAATGCGGATCACGAGGATCGATTTATAAATAAAAATTATTATACTCAAGAAGTAAATATCGCAAATAAAATTCATGATAGCTTGAATATAAAGGGACAAACATACGACGCAGTCTATGAGAACTCTGAGGTATCACGATTTAATTAATCCAAATTTTTGCCAGACATACTTTTCATTGAAATTTGGACTACTTAAATTCAGATTACAGTTAGATAATCACTTATTTGTAAAAGAATTAATTTACTCTAAAATTAAAAGACCTTGAGAATTTACCTGCTGCTAACATTGGTTTTGCGTCAGTGTGGCTAATGTACTAGGTTGAACATTTGTAGTTTCAATTAGCTTTTGTGCAAAATTTGAACTGAAGTACTTTCTATCCCACACCGAACGCAAAGCCAAGGCCCGTTGTAAGTAATGCCGGGTTTACTACTCGCTGAAAATTCTTCGCTCATATGAAATTTTTTTAGTTCTTGCTGATAATCTTATTCCTATTTTCATTAACTTAGAATTTAAATACCATCCTTTATGAGATTTGCCTGTAAGCCTCCGTTTTTGATTGCGTTCTGCGCTTTGTTTCTTTTCTTGATATTCCTGTCTGACGGTAATTTCTTGCGTGCTCAAACTACCATAGCATGCCATGTTTATCAAACCAAATCAGCATGTTCCCAATCTAACGCCAAAATCAGTGTTCAACTTTTATTGTTAACCCGAATCAAACGACTGAATTCTACAAACTAAAACTAAAACAAAATTCAATAGTGATTGACTCGACATCTGGATCAACTTCATCACTTAGTACAATGCCTTCTATTAGTTTATTAGGTAATACAGCTGATGGGAAATGGGACAGTTTTACAAATGTGCAACCAGGCTCTTATGAAATTATTGCTGAAATAACAACAGGTTCAACACTCGGTGCTTCAGATTCCGATACGCTTACTATTACAAATCACTTGCCGTATTCGGTGTATTATAATTCTGCCAATGATTCAACGAACAACAATGGGGATTCTATTCTTCATTTGGATTTAAAACCGATTTTTGCGCCGAAGGTAATGGCTCAAGCAATGATGTATTAAGTGGATATTTTGCATCAAATTTTATAAATCAACGTCAAGGGAAGGTCGATTTGAATATTCCTTCAGGAAATTATTTAATCAATATTCAGGATGCATCAATCAGCTATCCATCGAAAATGGTTTTTAGCTTTTCGAATGTAGGAATTTGAGCATTACCGGTGCTTTGGATTCTGTGGGCTCACCAGCTTCCATTTTCAAATTTGCAGGCGGCCAGAAGTACGGGTGTTTTGATGCGAATAATACGCCAATTATTTGTGATCCATCAATTGATCCGGCCACCCCGGGTACTTTGTTCAATTTTACCAAGTGCGAAAATATAATTCTTTCCAATATTGAAGGTGATGGTAATAATAGCAATATGATAATTGGAGGGAGCAATAATGGTGGTGTTCCAAATGGTCTAGGAGATTCTATTAATGATATTCAGGTCGCGGCCTCTGGACTGAGGATAGACGGGTACAATAAGAATTTTAATGTTTCTGATTGCAATTTCAATCATTTCTGTTTGGATGGAATAACGATTAATGGTGAGATTGCAGTAGACACAATTAGTGGAACAGTGTTTCCCAATTTTCTAACAAAAGACCAAAGTGCCGGGTTAGCTTACAATTTGTTCCAGAATATTGACTGCAATAACAATTCCCGTATTGGGATTTCAATCAGTGCCGGAAAATATATCAAACTATTAGAGTGCGACATACTTAATACTGGTCAGGATTCTGCCGTTGGTGGAAAAATCCTGGCTAATGCACCGGCAACGGGCATCGATATAGAACCAAACGGCTATTTGCCACCAAACGCTCCACTCGATGGTTGCAGCCAGATTGTAATTGAAGAGTGTAACGTGAAATATTCCTATGCCCATGCTTTGACCATCCTCTCAATAATTCATCCATCAAACCCAAACGCAGATTTTGTTTCTCAATGGATCACATCAAAGAATTCCTACTACGCCGATTACGACGATATTTCACTGCAAATAGCCTGGAGCCCTGGCACACAAGCCACGGTTGAATCCAATGGATTGAATGTAACCTTCGAAGGGGACACAATAGTAGGCTCATTTTGGAGGGGTGTTATCCGAATAGCGCCTTAGACCAACCCAAATTTAGCAAAGTTACTTTTCTTGAAGATGATGGTTTGGGACCACTTTTAATCAATGGCAATCATCAGCACCAGAATTACAATAAATTATTTTATTCCCACAACCATTGTCAGCAAATGTTTTTGATGAATGCACATTTACGGTTAATCATGCTAAATCACCAATATATCTTTTTACCCGAGATGCGGCCAATGTGGATACTTCCAAATACGCCCTTTTTAAAGATTGTACGATTAATTATGAAAACAATCATTTTGAAGATTACAATAGCACACTAATGGAATTGTATTTGTAGGCTGCAAATTTCAGGGCAAGACAACTTTTAATAATAACACGTCTGAAGTTAAAAATATTAAAGCTGCGGGTGTTATTTTAAATGGTAGTATAGACCCATGCACTCCCAGTTTGTTTAAGTTAGACAAGAATATGATTTTTACTTATAATAATTCACATTCTTACTATGACTACAATGCAGGGACGGGTCAGACAATACTGGTCACAGCATCAGTGAATAAACCATTTAATATTGGACCACCAACTATAAATAACTCATCAACTTATGCCAATTTTGAAATTCCGGATAGCTCAACTTTCCGAACCAGTATTTATGAAAATTACAATTACCCGGGTGGTGTGTTATCAACTTTGCCACCAGAAATATACATTGGTGAAAAAGTCGCTTTTTAATCAGTGGTAGCAATTCTCTTTTTAGCTGCTCAACAAGGATCGTGTAAGATAAATAACAAAGGACAATTCCTTCTTGGCGCAAATTCATTGGTGGCTCAAATAACCTGGATGTGCAGAATTCTAGCGGTTCAAATGTCTTTTATTTGGATAAAGCGATAAATTCTTATTCCGGGAATCAAGGTAATATTTATTGAAATAATTGCTCGTATGGACTTACGTCTTCTTCGACATTCACTTTAAATCCTTGTCCACAACCCAATTACGACCAAATTAAATGGGATGAGAAGTTCACGGTTTATTATAAGATTCAAAATAACCCTTGCGCAGGTAATTCACTTGGTTCTATCCAATATTTGGTTAAAGGCGGAACGGGAAATTATATTATAAACATAGACGGAAATACTTCTACTTCGAATAATGTCAGTCTTGCCACAGGAACTCATACATTTACAGTCACAGATTCATTAAATACGTCCTGTTCATATTCTTTTCAATTCACTATCACCGAACCTCCAGCCTTATCTTGGTCCAGCATAACAACAACCAACTTGCACACCAGGGAATAATGGTATCATAATTCCTTTAACCACAGGCGGTACCGGACAGGTAAGCTTTACCCCTCCGTGCTGACTGGACTCAATGCAAGTACATACCCTATCATTGCTACCGATGCAAACGGGTGTTCTGTATCAACCTCTGTTACCTTATACCAACCCAATGCCAATCATTGCTGCTCCACAACCTCTAACCAGAATGCAGGTTCCAATATTGCTTCTCAGCCAAATATTATTCTGTTGCCTAATTCACAGGTCAGTAGCCTCACCGCAAACAACCTTTTAGCTAACTACGGTAGTGGCGGTGTGATTCAGGGCAAGAAATTTTATATCGATGGTATACTTACTATTGATGATAATATTATGTTCAATCAATGTGATATTTATTTTACAACAGGTTCTAAGATAACTGTCAATGCCGGTAAAAATTTGCATATTGTTCAAAACTCAACGCTTCAAGCCTCTTGTGCTATGTGGGATGGAATCTATGCGAGTAATGCAGTTCACAAATTCATATTGACAACTCAACTTTGAAGGATATGGAAAATGGTATTGTATCTACAATCGGTGCAAAACTCGTCATTGTGGGGAATCAATTTATTGACAATTATTCATCCCTACAAATCATTCAGGCTCCTATAAGTTTAATAATACCAATGGAACTTGTCAAATTCAGGGAAATACATTTTCAGGAAGTGGAATCCCTTACGAGCACCCCATGCCAGTCAGTCTAAACCGGAATTAGGGATACGTTTAAGCAAATGCTCCGAAGTCGAAATTGGCGTATTAGGTAGTACTAGTTAAAAACACCTTTACACAGCTTTACACTGGCATTTTCATTGAACCTGGTGCACAAAATCAAGCCCACAATTTAAAAATATACAACAACCTATTTGAAAACATTAAAGATGATATACAACCCGGTGGTGCTTATTATTCAACGTTAATCGGCAATACGTATAACACCCATCGAGGGGCAGGTATTTACGCCGTACCCTACTCCGTGGCACCTTTAAATATCACGAACTTACACCGCATAGTTGTGAATGGTAACCAGAATGTAGTCAGCTTTAGCAATTGTGATAAAGCCATTGTAACAAGTTATTTTGGAGCCAATATTCAGAACACTCAAACTTCAGGTACTCCCCTTGGTTTTATGTTCGGCAATGCCGATGGGCAATATATCGAAGCGGGAAATGTGATTTCTCAACTTGGTGGTGGACAACACAATATTCTCAATGATGTGATGATAGGCATTCAAGTTTTGGGCAATACCAGTAAAACCTTCATCAACGACAATGAAATCAACCTCACTGGGGATTATTATCTGAATGGCCCCATCAGCACCTTGTATTATTGGGCACAGGGCATTATACTCCGTCCATTTAACTCTCCTACAACGCCGTATGAAATCAATCAAAATCAAATCAATATTCCAAATTTAGGAGGAACCGGTATCAGTATTAGCAATGCCGGTAAGGGCTTACGAGTATTCAACAATGAAATTCGCTTTCAAACAACCTCGGCGGCACCCGATAATTCATGTGGCTGGTGTCGGGCTGAATTAGTCGGCATTGAAATGAGCAATAGCCGGGATGGTATGTTAGAGGCCAACAAAGTGTATGGGTTTGCCGATGCCTCGGGGCAACCTCTGGTGAATGTGTTTAATGAACGAAATGCTTTTGCGCTTCGCATGTTTCACAGCCGGGATATAGGGCTAAAATGTAATGAAACCCACAAAACCCGGTATGGATTTTATGTTGTGGGAGATTGTTCACATGCCGACCCACTCACCGTGAGAGGAAACTTATTCGATTACCATGTATCAGGTATGCTGTTTAACCACTTAGGCAGTGAAGGAACTTTTGGAAATATAGGGAATCTGAACCATGATAACAATAATCAATTTTCAAATAGTTCACAAGCAATTGGCAATACTTACTTGAGAGAGAGAGAATTGTTCAGGATTCTGCATCATTTATTAGTCAAATTCATACACTACAAATTAATCAAATTCAAAGTAGATCAAATATTGGCCTTCAAGGGGCCTATGATATTACTCTGAACGGAAGTAACCACAATTTATTAACTTGTGAAGACCTTCCAATAGAAATCAATGAAGAAAGTCTGACTAGCGGTCAAATCATTGAAGCTTTACGTGTCGCTGGTGACAGCATTAACTATCCGGAATACACCGATTTGAGTGAGTGGTACGATGAACGTCGATATATGAATGGTTAAGACGCGATTCTGTGGCAAGGGCAACTTATCCACTATTAAACGCATTTTATGCCAATCAGGAATCTTTATTGACCGATGAAATTCGCACATTGGATATGAATATGCATTTTCTGTGTCAGGAAAACACACTCAATGACAGTACAATTTTTCAAAACTTAATCCAGGAGGTAACCCAGGAAAATACAGCCTTACCGATAGGGCGATTATTTGAGAATTATGAAAAAGACCTCAATCGAATTTATTTAGTGTTCTGACACAGGGTTGGCAATCTTTGTCTTCAGCGGACTTTGAACAACTTGAAGAATTGGCACTTAGTTGCCCATTTGTAAATGGTAGCGCTGTATATAAAGCCCGTAGTTTATATGCGCACATCCATCCAGGCATATCCTATAATGATCTTGAAATTTGCAATGCAGTAGGCGTTTATAAAAGTAGTTTAGGGAATTCTACAGATGGAATTAACGATGAGGAATCCTCAAATATTATCGTGTATCCCAATCCAACGCACTCAGAGTTGCAAATTTCTTTCCCACAAAGTGAAGGTTCGGTTCAAATTCAGGTTTTTAACATGACTTCAGTACAAGTATTGAATTTGAAGAATAATTTACAAAATGGAAAGATTAATTTACCAGTTTCTTTTCTGACCCCTGGAATATATAGTATACGAATTCAACTAAATCACAAGGTTGAATATTCAAAATTCATTAAAATTTAAAATTATGAAATGTGCGATATTGTTTTGTGTAATTTTCCACTTACTCAATTAGTTGTGCCCAAGAAAATTTCAATAAAATTTGGTATACTGGAGCGGGAAGAACGTTCTATATTTCTTTATCTGGAACAACCAATACTAAGATTGATTCTTTAAGAACAAATATTTTGATTCCGGCTCATCCTCTGTCTGTGACAGCAATGGAAATATGCTACTTTGCAGTAACGGTTCAGTATTTTTGGCGATGACTTGAATTATTTAAATGGGGGATCGATTAATGGATTCTACCTATTTTGATTTTTATAATGGTTATAGTAATATTCGCAATCATCTATTTTCTTACCAATTGACGACACAATTATATATTTAATTAATTCAGGATGCTCTGAAAACCAATTAAATACTGTTTGGCTAGCTCCAGTTCAAATAAATCTCCATTTGACTTACTTTATCTCAATAAAATCAACTTGAAAGCGAATGGTGGTGCTGGAAAAGTGATTGAACGTATGCAACCTATCGTTCAAGGAGAATTTATCAGTAAAACTCAAATGATGGCTTGTAAACACGCCAATGGAAGGGACTGGTGGTTGCTCAAAATGATGCATGATAGTGTCAGTGTATACATTTTTAATTACCAAAGATTCCGTTTACAACCATGGGAAACAAAGCTTTCCGTATCCCCGTAAAACTGGCACTAATAATGTCTTTGGGAGAATATGGGACAAATCCAATTAAGTCCTGATGGCAAAAAATTTGCAGCTACATGCAATAATGGTCATAATGAACTTTTTCTTGCCGATTTTGATCGTTGTACAGGACAACTTTCAAATAAGACTAAGAAAATATACCTATACTTCCGACAAACTTTCCTGCCTCAGCTAATGAACCTATTGACAAATACTCCACCGGTCTTTGTTTTTCACCCAATGGACGTTTTATTTATTCCATTAATTATACCAATATACAGCAATATGATACTTGGGACCCTGATAGTTCTACTGCGTGGTATCATGTAGCCAATATGGACACTGTGTATGAATATTTTATGGGTTACAGTATGGGCTATTTGGGTTGGGATAATAAACTTTACATTGGAAATTGGCATGGATTGGGCAAAACTATGAGTGTAATTGATAGTCCGGATAATAAAGGAATTTCTTGCAATTGGTGTCCTAAATGTATGCGTTTCCCAGATACCTTAGGTGGTGCCACAAATCCGCCGTGTCAACCAAATTACAATTTAGGAAAGGATACGAGTATTAACTGTTGGCCGGTAACTGTGGAGAATACCAACACCAGATCTGAAAGCCTTTGGTGTATCCTAATCCAACTTCAGGAAGATTGATTATCCGAGGTTGCAACATAGACGCTCCCAAAGAATTGTATTCGCATTCCGGTCAACTCCTACTACGAACCAAAGAAAACGAACTTGACTTAACTCGATTTGCAAAGGAGTTTATTTACTGCGCTGCGAAGGACAAGTACGAAAGGTGGTAGTGGAATGACAAAAGACAAATCGGCACTACTTACAACAGGGGTTTTGCGTCAGGCGGGGGCAATTACTACCGAAAGATTACTACTCCTTATAGTATGCCTTCTTAATGATCATTTTTACCCATCTAGCCCGCCCGAACGCAAAGCCCCAAACCGTTGTAAGTAATGCCGGGTTTACTACTTGCTGGAAATGTTTTCGCTCAAATGAAATTTTTTTTTAGTTCTTGCTGATAATCTTATTCCTATTTTCATTAACTTAGAATTTAAATACCATCCTATATGAGATTTGCCTGTAAGCCTCCGTTTTTGATTGCGTTCTGCGCTTTGTTTCTTTTCTTGATATTCCTGTCTGACGGTAATTTCTTGCGTGCTCAAACTACCATAGCATGCCATGTTTATCAAACCAAATCAGCATGTTCCCAATCTAACGCCAAAATCAGTGTTCAACTTTTTATTGTTAACCCGAATCAAACGACTGAATTCTACAAACTAAAACTAAAACAAAATTCAATAGTGATTGACTCGACATCTGGATCAACTTCATCACTCAGTACAATACCTTCTATTAGTTTATTAGGTAATACGGCTGATGGGAAATGGGACAGTTTCACAAATGTGCAATCAGGCTTTATGAAATTATTGCTGAAATAACAACAGGTTCAACTCTCGGTGCTTCGGATTCCGATACGCTTACTATTACAAATCACTTGCCGTTTTCGGTGTATTATAATTCTGCCAATGATTCAGCGAACAACAATGTGGATTCTATTCTTCATCTTAATTTTAAAACCGATTTTTGCGCCGAGGGTAATGGCTCAACCAATGATGTATTAAGTGGATATTTTGCATCAAATTTTATAAATCAACGTCGAGGGAAGGTCGATTTGAATATTCCTTCAGGAAATTATTTAATCAATATTCAGGATTCATCAATCAGCTATCCATCGAAAATGGTTTTTAGCTTTTCGGAATGTAGGAATTTGAGCATTACCGGTGCTTTGGATTCTGTGGGCTCACCAGCTTCCATTTTCAAATTTGCAGGCGGCCAGAAGTACGGGTGTTTTGATGCGAATAATACGCCAATTATTTGTGATCCATCAATCGATCCGGCCACCCCGGGTACTTTGTTCAATTTTACCAAGTGCGAAAATATAATTCTTTCCAATATTGAAGGTGATGGTAATAATAGCAATATGATAATTGGAGGGAGCAATAATGGTGGTGTTCCAAATGGTCTAGGAGATTCTATTAATGATATTCAGGTCGCGGCCTCTGGACTGAGGATAGACGGGTACAATGAGAATTTTAATGTTTCTGATTGCAATTTCAATCATTTCTGTTTGGATGGAATAACGATTAATGGTGAGATTGCAGTAGACACAATTAGTGGAACAGTGTTTCCCAATTTTCTAACAAAAGACCAAAGTGCCGGGTTAGCTTACAATTTGTTCCAGAATATTGACTGCAATAACAATTCCCGTATTGGGATTTCAATCAGTGCCGGAAAATATATCAAACTATTAGAGTGCGACATACTTAATACTGGTCAGGATTCTGCCGTTGGTGGAAAAATCCTGGCTAATGCACCGGCAACGGGCATCGATATAGAACCAAACGGCTATTTGCCACCAAACGCTCCACTCGATGGTTGCAGCCAGATTGTAATTGAAGAGTGTAACGTGAAATATTCCTATGCCCATGCTTTGACCATCCTCTCAATAATTCATCCATCAAACCCAAACGCAGATTTTGTTTCTCAATGGATCACATCAAAGAATTCCTACTACGCCGATTACGACGATATTTCACTGCAAATAGCCTGGAGCCCTGGCACACAAGCCACGGTTGAATCCAATGGATTGAATGTAACCTTCGAAGGGGACACAATAGTAGGCTCATTTTGGAGGGGTGTTATCCGAATAGCGCCTTAGACCAACCCAAATTTAGCAAAGTTACTTTTCTTGAAGATGATGGTTTGGGACCACTTTTAATCAATGGCAATCATCAGCACCAGAATTACAATAAATTATTTTATTCCCACAACCATTGTCAGCAAATGTTTTTGATGAATGCACATTTACGGTTAATCATGCTAAATCACCAATATATCTTTTTACCCGAGATGCGGCCAATGTGGATACTTCCAAATACGCCCTTTTTAAAGATTGTACGATTAATTATGAAAACAATCATTTTGAAGATTACAATAGCACACTTAATGGAATTGTATTTGTAGGCTGCAAATTTCAGGGCAAGACAACTTTTAATAATAACACGTCTGAAGTTAAAAATATTAAAGCTGCGGGTGTTATTTTAAATGGTAGTATAGACCCATGCACTCCCAGTTTGTTTAAGTTAGACAAGAATATGATTTTTACTTATAATAATTCACATTCTTACTATGATTACAATGCAGGGACGGGTCAGACAATACTGGTCACAGCATCAGTGAATAAACCATTTAATATTGGACCACCAACTATAAATAACTCATCAACTTATGCCAATTTTGAAATTCCGGATAGCTCAACTTTCCGAACCAGTATTTATGAAAATTACAATTACCCGGGTGGTGTGTTATCAACTTTGCCACCAGAAATATACATTGGTGAAAAAGTCGCTTTTTAATCAGTGGTAGCAATTCTCTTTTTAGCTGCTCAACAAGGATCATGTAAGATAAATAACAAAGGACAATTCCTTCTTGGCGCAAATTCATTGGTGGCTCTAAATAACCTGGATGTGCAGAATTCTAGCGGTTCAAATGTCTTTTATTTGGATAAAGCGATAAATTCTTATTCCGGGAATCAAGGTAATATTTATTGGGAAATAATTGCTCGTATGGACTTACGTCTTCTTCGACATTCACTTTAAATCCTTGTCCACAACCCAATTACGACCAAATTAAATGGGATGAGAAGTTCACGGTTTATTATAAGATTCAAAATAACCCTTGCGCAGGTAATTCACTTGGTTCTATCCAATATTTGGTTAAAGGCGGAACGGGAAATTATATTATAAACATAGACGGAAATACTTCTACTTCGAATAATGTCAGTCTTGCCACAGGAACTCATACATTTACAGTCACAGATTCATTAAATACGTCCTGTTCATATTCTTTTCAATTCACTATCACCGAACCTCCAGCCTTATCTTGGTCCAGCATAACAACAACCAACCCAACTTGCACACCAGGGAATAATGGTATCATAATTCCTTTAACCACGGGCGGTACCGGACAGGTAAGCTTTACCCCTCCGTGCTGACTGGACTCAATGCAAGTACATACCCTATCATTGCTACCGATGCAAACGGGTGTTCTGTATCAACCTCTGTTACCTTATACCAACCCAATGCCAATCATTGCTGCTCCACAACCTCTAACCAGAATGCAGGTTCCAATATTGCTTCTCAGCCAAATATTATTCTGTTGCCTAATTCACAGGTCAGTAGCCTCACCGCAAACAACCTTTTAGCTAACTACGGTAGTGGCGGTGTGATTCAGGGCAAGAAATTTTATATCGATGGTATACTTACTATTAATGTGGATATAACCTTCTACCAATGTGATATTTATTTTACAACAGGTTCTAAGATAACTGTCAATGCCGGTAAAAATTTGCATATTGTTCAAAACTCAACGCTTCAAGCCTCCTGTGCAATGTGGGATGGTATTTATGCCAGTAACGTCAGTTCACAAATTCATGTTGACAACTCAACTTTGAAGGATATGGAAAATGGTATTGTATCTACAATCGGTGCAAAACTCGTCATTGTGGGGAATCAATTTATTGACAATTATTCATCCCTACAAATCATTCAGGCTCCTGTAGGATTTAATAATACCAATGGAACTTGTCAAATTCAGGGAAATACATTTTCAGGAAGTGGGAATCCCTTACGAGCACCCCATGCCAGTCAGTCTAAACCGGAATTAGGGATACGTTTAAGCAAATGCTCCGAAGTCGAAATTGGCGTATTAGGTAGTACTACAGTTAAAAACACCTTTACACAGCTTTACACTGGCATTTTCATTGAACCTGGTGCACAAAATCAAGCCCACAATTTAAAAATATACAACAACCTATTTGAAAACATTAAAGATGATATACAACCCGGTGGTGCTTATTATTCAACGTTAATCGGCAATACGTATAACACCCATCGAGGGGCAGGTATTTACGCCGTACCCTACTCCGTGGCACCTTTAAATATCACGAACTTACACCGCATAGTTGTGAATGGTAACCAGAATGTAGTCAGCTTTAGCAATTGTGATAAAGCCATTGTAACAAGTTATTTTGGAGCCAATATTCAGAACACTCAAACTTCAGGTACTCCCCTTGGTTTTATGTTCGGCAATGCCGATGGGCAATATATCGAAGCGGGAAATGTGATTTCTCAACTTGGTGGTGGACAACACAATATTCTCAATGATGTGATGATAGGCATTCAAGTTTTGGGCAATACCAGTAAAACCTTCATCAACGACAATGAAATCAACCTCACTGGGGATTATTATCTGAATGGCCCCATCAGCACCTTGTATTATTGGGCACAGGGCATTATACTCCGTCCATTTAACTCTCCTACAACGCCGTATGAAATCAATCAAAATCAAATCAATATTCCAAATTTAGGAGGAACCGGTATCAGTATTAGCAATGCCGGTAAGGGCTTACGAGTATTCAACAATGAAATTCGCTTTCAAACAACCTCGGCGGCACCCGATAATTCATGTGGCTGGTGTCGGGCTGAATTAGTCGGCATTGAAATGAGCAATAGCCGGGATGGTATGTTAGAGGCCAACAAAGTGTATGGGTTTGCCGATGCCTCGGGGCAACCTCTGGTGAATGTGTTTAATGAACGAAATGCTTTTGCGCTTCGCATGTTTCACAGCCGGGATATAGGGCTAAAATGTAATGAAACCCACAAAACCCGGTATGGATTTTATGTTGTGGGAGATTGTTCACATGCCGACCCAATCACCGTGAGAGGAAACCTATTCGATTACCATGTATCAGGTATGTTGTTTAATCACTTAGGCAGCGAAGGAACTTTTGGGAATATAGGTGATGGTAACCATGATAACAATAATCAATTTTCAAATAGTTCACAAGCAATTGGCAATACTTACTTGAGAGAAATCTTCAGAATTACGAATTCATTTTTGTTTCAAGACAAAATCTATACACAGCAAATCGTACAAGGCCAAAGTACTTCTACCGTAGATACTCCTACACAAACATCTTTTGGGGCTTATTTCATTAGTTTGAACAATCCCTTTCATTATCTATTAACCTGTGAAGACCTACCTATAGAAATCAATGAAGAAAGTCTGACTAGCGGTCAAATCGTTGAAGCTTTACGTGTCGCCGGTGATAGCATAAACTATCCAGAATACACCGATTTGAGTGAATGGTACGATGAACGTCGTGTATATGAATGGCTAAGACGCGATTCTGTGGCTCGGGCGACCTATCCACTCCTAAACGCTTTTTATGCCAATCAGGAATCTTTGTTGACCGATGAAATTCGCACATTGGATATGAATATGCATTTTCTGTGTCAGGAAAACACACTCAATGACAGTACAATTTTTCAAAACTTAATCCAGGAGGTCACCCAGGAAAATACAGCTTTACCGATAGGGCGATTATTTGAGAATTATGAAAAAGACCTCAATCGAATTTATTTAGATGTATTGACTCATGGCTGGCAGAATTTAACAACAGCTGACTTTGAACAACTTGAAGAATTGGCACTTAGTTGCCCATTTGTAAATGGTAGCGCTGTATATAAAGCCCGTAGTTTATATGCGCATATCCAGCCAGGATTATCCTATAATGATCTTGAAATTTGCAATGCAGTAGGCGTCTACAAGAATCTGAGAAGCGATAACTCAGAGAATGATCTCTTTGGAGACGCATTTGAAATATTGATATACCCAAATCCTGCCATAGACAGATTAAATATTCAAACTTCATTAGATCATAAGCAAATGAACATACGCTTATTTGATATGACTGGAAACAATGTGAAAGATGTGTGCTTGCCTGTCCATGACGGTAAAACTGAATTAGAGGTCTCTTCATTGCATCAGGGTATTTACAATTTACAAATTATAATCGGAGACCAAAAAAGGCATACCAAATTCATAAAACTATAAAGGAATGAGAATTTTATTAACTCTTTTAAAACTAATAACATGCGTTGGTCTTTCCTTGGCCCAAAAAATTTTAACCAAACATGGTATACCGGTTCAGGTAGAACATTTAAAACAGAATTTACTTTAAGTGGTACAATGAACACTAAAATTGATTCAACCCACGGCAGATATTTAGCACCTGGTGCATCGTCTATCTGTGACAGCAATGGCAAAATGCAATTTTGCACCAACGGTTACAGTATAATGGGAATAGATTTACAGTTTCTTGATGGGGGTACCGATTAATGGATTCTGCTTTTTTGATTTTGATGATGGGTGGAGCGGATATTCCCAATCATCGATAATTTTACCTATAGATGATTCAATATATTTTTTATTAATTCAGGTTGTTCTGAGTATTGTTTAGATAATGTTTGGTTGGCTCCCAATACCGACAAGGCTCCATTTGACTTGCTTTATCTCAATAAAATCAACACGAAGGCAAATGGAGGAGCAGGTAAAGTAGTTGAACGTATGAAACCCATTGTTCAAGGAGAATATATCAGCAAAACTCAAATGATGGCCTGCCGTCATGCTAATGGTAAAGACTGGTGGTTGCTCAAAATGATGCACGATAGTGTGAGTGTTTATACATTTTTAATCACCAAAGATTCTGTTTATAATTACGGCAAACAAAGTTTTCCATATCCAAGAAAAAATACTCCGGAGGGTATTATGAAATAATGGGTCAAATACAATTAAGTCGTGATGGTAATAAATTTGCTGCCACTTGCAATAATGGCCACAATGAATTGTTTCTGGCCGATTTTGATCGTTGTACCGGAATACTAAGCAATAAAACCAAATTGAATATTCCAATTCAACAAACTGATAAAAATTCAACAGGGTTATGTTTTTCACCCAATGGCCGTTTTATTTATACCGTTAATTATACCAATATTCAGCAATACGACACCTGGGACCCAGATAGCAGTACGGCATGGTACTATGTGGCAGGGATTGATACAATTTCAACTTATTTTATGGGCTATTCAATGGGCTACTTAGGATGGGATGACAAATTGTATATTGGTAATTGGAATGGGTTGGGCAAAACCATGAGTGTAATTGATAGTCCGGATAATAAAGGTATTGGGTGTAGTTGGTGTCCTAAATGTATGCGTTTCCCAGATACCTTAGGTGGTGCCACAAACCCACCTTGTCAACCAAATTACAATTTAGGAAAGGATACAAGCATTAACTGTTGGCCGGTAGCTGTTGAGAATACCAACACCAGATCTGAAAGCCTTTTGGTGTATCCTAATCCAACTTCAGGAAGATTGATTATCCGAGGTTGCAACATAGACGCTCCCAAAGAATTGTATTCGCATTCCGGTCAACTCTTACTACGAACCAAAGAAAACGAATTAGACTTAAGTCGGTTTGCAAAAGGAATTTATATACTGCGCTGCGAAGGACAAGTGCGAAAGGTGGTGGTGGAATGACAAAAAGACAAATCGGCACTACTTACAACAGGGGTTTTGCGTCAGGCGGGGGCAACTACTAACGGAAGTTTACAATTCCTTATAATATCACTACTTAATGATCATTTTTACTCATCTATCCCGCCCGAACGCAAAGCCCCAAACCGTTGGCTGTAATGTGCGAACCACCATTACGCTTAGACTTGGCGGTGATTTTCTACCCATATATCGGCGGGCAAGAGAATGACCAACAGACAGTTTTCTACCTCTTTCACCGCGCCAAAAATTGGTTACTGTGGACTTATCACCAGTTCCCATTTAGAAAACAGGCGGATTGGCTTGGCGCTGTTTTGACACTAACCCGAATTTTCTACCTAGTATTGTGAGCGTTCCTCAACTCCGCGCCGGTTTGACTTCTCACAGAAACCGATAACGTTAACGAAAAAGTGAATTCCAAAACGCAAGAAATTGGAAATCGGCGCTGTTTGACTTAAAAACTCGAATTCAATACCCACAACGAATTGAAACTCGTGGCGCTTTCATGGCATTAAAGGTGAGAATAACAACTGAAGAACTTTCTGACTCTTTCGTTGCGGAGTTGAAGCGCCACCTAACGAATTTCCTACGCCCGCCTTGCTTTGTGGTTAGATTTTAAATGCAGGATTTTAAACAGCTGATGGGAAAACCGCCAAGAGGCACACTAACAGCCAACATGGTATTGCCAAAAGCGGGGTTTTGGTTCTATCTTTGAAAAATTGTTGATGCTTGGTGTTTAGTTCTCCTAAAAATATAACTACTATCCCACCCCGCCTTCGGCAATACCGGAACGTTGGCTGTAATGTGCGAACCACCATTACGCTTAGACTTGGCGGTGATTTTCTACCCTTAAATCGGCGGGCAAGAGAATGACCAACCGACAGTTTTCTACCTCTGTCACCGCGCCAAAATTGGTTACTGTGGACTTATCACCAGTTCCCATTTAGAAAAACAGGCGTGTTTGCTTGGCGCTGTTTTGATACTAACCCGAATTTTCTACCTCGTATTGTGAGCGTTCCCCAACTCCGCGCCGGTTTAACTTCTCTTAGAAACCGATAGCGTTACCGAAAAAGTGAATTCCAAAACGCAAGAAATTGGAAATCGGCGCTGTTACTCGAATTCAATACCCACAACGAATTGAAACTCGTGGCGCTTTCATGGCATTAACGGTGAGAATAACAAATGAAGAACTTTCTGACTCTTTCGTTGCGGAGTTGAAGCGCCACCTAACGAATTTCCTACGCCCGCCTTGCTTTATGGTTAGATTTTAAATTCAGGATTTCAATCAGCTGATGGGAAAACCGCCAAGAGGCACACTAACAGCCAACATGGTATTGCCAAAAGCGGGGTTTTGGTTCTATCTTTGATATATTGTTGAAGCTTGGTGTTTAGTTCTATTAAAAATATCACTACTATCCCACCCCGCCTTCGGCAATACCCGGAACGTTATATGCAACCCTAAAAGACACGATACTCAAAGAAATGAAACTTGATAAATTGACACCAATGCTTTACACAACTGACCTGAAAGAGACAGTTGATTTTTACGTTCAAACACTTGGTTTCAAGTGCAAATCGTTTGAAATTGAATGGGGTTGGGCTTCTGTGTTCATTGACAACATAGAAATTATGTTTTCATTACCTAACGACCATATTCCATTTGACAAGCCAACTTTTACAGGCTCTTTTTATTTCAAGACTGAGCAAGTTGATGAACTTTGGAACAACATAAAAGATAAGTCAAACGTTGCTTACCCAGTTGAAAATTTTGACTATGGAATGAGAGAGTTTGCCATTCACGACAACAACGGATATTTACTTCAATTTGGACAAGAAATAAATGAAACTAAAAAGTAACATTGACAAAATTGGAACGGCTGGACTTTTCTTGACCGCAATATTTTCACCTTGCTGTTTTCCTCTTTTTGCATTTGCAGCATCAGCACTTGGACTTGGGAGCTTTGAACTTTTCGGTGGGTGGACAATGTGGATTTTCCAAGCAATGGTTTTAATATCGGTTGGTGGACTTTACATTTCGTATCGCAGACATCGTTGTTTGTTTCCTTTATTGACAGCTATTCCAAGTGGACTTTTAATTTTTTATGCCTATCACTTTAACGACAGCAATTACTGGACATATTTTCTTTACACAGGAATGTTCGGACTTCTCATTGCGACAATATGGAACTATAAACGAAACAAAATGCACGGAACTTGCGACACTTGCACAACTTACAACGGCAAGACAGTTGAAACACAATCAACATTGACTTGCCCAAACTGTGGACACAAGAAAACTGAAATTATGCCGACAGACGCTTGTGTATATTTTTACGAATGCGAACAATGTAAGACACGACTGAAACCATTGCAAGGAGACTGTTGTGTATATTGCAGTTACGGGACAGTTAAATGTCCACCAATTCAAGCAGGAGAAAATTGTTGCTAATGGACACGACAGAAAAAGGGCAGCATATAACAGCGGTTTGGCGTAATGGCGGGTGACATGCTTCGCAGAAACATTTGTGATGAAACAAACATTTGTGCTTCGTATGAACATTTGTGCTAAAAATCCGCCACTACGCCAAGCCGCAAACCGTTAGCAGAAAAGCTAGCATTTGCATCGTCCTAAAATAGGTTGACCATAAATTAAACAAATTATGGTCAACAAAGAACATCAGGAAAATCAAGTATGCCGAAAAAGAAATGGCAAAAGTGTTAGTTTTGAATTCAAAATTTATGTCATTGAGCAGATTAACAATGGCCAAATTTCGAGGAATCATGCTTCTAAAAATACAATATCTCCCGTAGTACTATTGAATATTGGATTAAGAAGCTAAGTAACTATGTCTCTAAATCAAAAGTATGAGTAAAGAGCAAGAAATTAAGAAACTAAAGGAGCGCATCCAAGAGTTGGAGTGCATTAAGGATTTCCAACAAGATATCATCGTAGAATTTGAAAAAGTAACAGGAAAAGAACTCTCAAAAAGTATTTGCCCGATCACTTAGCAAACGAGATACAACGAAAGAANAAAAAGCTTTCAAAATAAAGTGGTTGTATCAAGTGTTCGGGATTTCAAAACAAGCTTATTACCAACGTCAAACAGCTTCAAAAAAGAAAGATCATGATAATCAATTGGTACTTGAAGAAGTAGCAAGAATAAGAAAGTTAATGCCTTTTGCTGGTACCAGAAAACTTATTAATTATTTGAAACTCTTCTTGACTCAAAATAACATCAAGATGGGAAGAGATGCTTTATTCAATCTATTACGTAACAGAGGCCTCTTAATCCGAAAAACGAAACAATTTCACATTACGACTGACTCTAAACATTCATTCCGAAAATCCCCCAATCTACTTGAAAACCTAGATATTCAGCATGCCGAGCAAGCCTTTGTCTCAGATATTACATATATTAAGACGGATCAGGGACATGCCTATTTAGCCCTCGTTACTGACGCCTACTCCAAGAAAATTATGGGATGGAGCTTTGATGATAACATGAAAGTTTCAATGGTTAAACAAGCCCTGAAAATGGCCCATAAAAATTGTAGATTTAATCACAAATCAATCATTCACCATAGTGATAGAGGAAAACAGTATTGTTGTCCAGATTACACTGAATTTGCAAACAAATTGGGATTTGTCATGAGTACTACTCAAAAATCGATCCATACGAAAATGCTATTGCAGAAAGAATCAATGGAATATTGAAGTATGAATTTGGTTTACGAAAGACTTTAGCTTCTGTTCATCTCGCTAGAAAGATGATAAAAGAAGCAGTTGATATATATAACAACCTAAGAATACACTGGAGCATAGGACTCACAACTCCAGAAAATGCACATAGACAATTTAATAAACATGAATATAAAAGTTACAAAAACATGCAGCTTAAAGTAGTACTTTTGGCAAATGCATGTGAGGAAGGAAACAGGCTCTGCAGAGGTGCAACCTGGATAGTGCCAAAAACATGCATGTACCAAAATTATAGGGGCATGCAATATTGCCCTGTTTTTAGATGAATAATTTTGGGGAAAGAAAAAACTAAAAACCTAAAACATCTTTTTAAACGGTCAACCTATTTCAGGACAAGACAACGCTACTATGAAGAATATTCATGAATCAGAAATTAGACTTAATTAGACAATCAACCAAAATATTAAACGGACTGGGTTTCGCTTTATTGATTTGGGTTTTATTTATCCATCGACCTTATGAGGTTGCAATTTTAACAACGACACTTTTTACTTTTGGATGTATTTTACTAATATTTTTTAATAAAGGGTTTATTACCTTAAATTATGAAAACATTTCTAATAGACCTTCATTGTATATGGCTGTGTTTCTTAGCTCAATAAGTTTAATCCTGCGAAGTCTTTTAGACTATAATGTATTTGACTACTCAAAAATTTGGACTCCATGTATCTCTTTGACTATTCTATTACTCTTAATTGTTTATCTTAGGAGCAACCAATTTAGAAACCTAACCTTTAAAACATCTGGAGATTTGTTTAGTGTTGTATTGTTTATATTTGGCTATTCATACGCAACAATTCTTTTTATCAACTGTAACTATGATAAATCAAACCCCAAAGTAAACTACGTTAAAGTGGTTAAAATGAGTATTGATAGAGGAAAACACACAAGCTATGACATTGAATTAACTCCTTGGAATGGCAGAACTGAAAATGAAGAGGTTTCTATTTCGAAGAAATTTTATAATACCCTTGAAGTTAATGATACTGTTCGAGTTGAAAATTATCAAGGCTTATTAAATATTGAATGGTTTAAAGTAAAACATAAGTAATCAAATTGAGAAGAATAAACAACGAACGCCTAACATCGGTTTTGCGATATTGGGGCTTATATACTAAATTTAAGCATTGGAATTCTATTGAACAATTTACTAAATTGAACATTTGTACTTCGAATTCCCCAACATCGCAAAGCCGAAAACCGTTAGCAGTAATGGCAGAAACCTGATTCCAAATGGGAAACACGACTGAAAAATCTAAATTTGCAGCTTATAGAAAAAATTAATGGACAATCGCTTTACGGACATAATTCAGCTAATAAAACAATCTCGGACTAATGCTATAAAAGCCGTAAATGCTGAACTGATAAATCTTTATTGGAATATAGGAGAATATATCAGCAATAAAATTGAACTATCAGAATGGGGCGACTCTGTTGTGACGGAATTAGCCAAATTCATCCAGACACACGAACCCGAAATCAAAGGCTTCTCCGATAAGAATTTATGGAGAATGAAGCAATTTTATGAGACTTACAGGGTTTTTCCAAAACTCTCAACACTGTTGAGAGAAATTAGCTGGTCACATAATTTGGCGATTTTTTCAAGGTGCAAGTCTGCTGAAGAANGAGAGTTTTATCTAAAACTATCTAAACAAGAAAGTTATAGTTTCAGGGAACTTGATCGACAAATTTCTGCAAGCCTCTTCGAGCGGACAATGATTGGAAATTCAAATCTCTCGACAACATTGAGAGAAAGTAAACACGATATTTCAAACACCTTCAAAGACAGCTATGTATTTGAATTTTTGAACTTACCTGAACCACATAGTGAAAGTGAATTGCAACGTGGACTTGTAAGGCAAATGAAAAATTTCGTTCTCGAACTCGGGAAAGACTTTTTGTTTATAGGAGAAGAATATAAGTTGCAAGTTGGCAACAGCGACTTTTACATTGACTTGCTATTCTACCACCGTGGACTACAATGTATAGTGGCATTTGAACTAAAAACTGGTAAATTTAAGCCCGATCACTTGGGACAGCTTAACTTTTACTTGGAAGCATTAGACAGAGACGTANAAAAGTCAAACGAAAATCCGAGCATTGGAGTTTTGTTATGCAAGGACAAAGACAGCGAAGTTGTAGAATATGCTTTAAGCAGGAGCCTCTCACCGACAATGGTATCAGAGTATAAAACGCAACTACCAGACAAGAAACTTNTACAACAAAAACTACACGAACTGTTTGACAATGAAACGGACGAGAAATAGAGCCACTACTGCTAACACGGGTTTTGCGTCAGGCGGGCTGAACTGCAAATTTGGAGCTTTGTGCTTCTAATGAACTTTAGTAATAAATTGAAACTATGTGCTCCGAAACCCGCCCGAACGCAAAGCCCGAAACCGTTATAGGCCATGCGTGGGTTAAGAATTACCGAGAGAATATAGACAAAAAATGGCGGTAATCCGTAGACCTAAAACCGGCAGGCATTGGAGATTTTAACCGTGACTTTAGCCTTCTTCAACTCGCGCCCTATCGTATTTCATAGATGATGATCGGCTTATTAGAACATGAAAACCACACAAGGTCCGTAGACTTAAAACCAGGGCGCTTAGTATGGTTTTACGGACAATTTGCTACTCATCTCGAAAAACTAAACGCAGCGCTTCGTAGATTTTAAGAACACGAACATTACACGGACGATAAACGTATCTTAAGATAATTAGTTGGAAGCGCTGCAAACAGAATTCAGATTGGCCTGCCTCGCATTTTTACTATATTTGGATTGAAAACCATGAAAAAGGACTTAGGAATCCCGCCATTTTTAAACCAAGCACGAGCCTATAACAACAGTTTTGCGCAAGGCGGGGTTTGCGTCTCCGTTGCAAATTTTCGGTTCCAAATGCCCGCCCAGCGCAAAGCTGCGTCCCGTTGGGCGTAACTAGAAATGACTTTTAGAATTGAGATTTAATATACCAAACTTTGGTATATTTGTCATAGAAATCTATAAAAATATGGCACGAAATACTTCAATTCTACTCGGTGATTATTTTGAAAATTTCATAAACGAACAAATCGCAACTGGAAAATACAATTCTGTTAGTGAAGTTGTTAGAACTGCTTTGAGAGTATTTGAGAATGAAGAAAACAAAACTAAATCGTTAATCAATGAATTAAAAAAGGGTGAAAAAAGCNGAAAAGTAAAGAACTTTGACCGAAACGCAAATCTCAAGAATCTACACGCCAAATATTTGAAATAATGACAATGTACATTATTAGTGAAGAAGCGATTGATGACATTAATAACATTTGGCTATACACTGCAGAAAACTGGTCACGAGAACAAGCTGACAGATACTATAACTTAATCTTGGACGAAATAGAGTACATAGCCAACAATTTTGAATTCGCACGTGACTTTAGCAAAATAAGAAAGAATTACAGATACTCTAAAATCAAATCACATCTGATTNTTNTTAAGAAAAATTCTGATGAATGTATTGAAGTAATTAGAGTTTTGCACGAAAAAATGGACATTGAAAATAGACTTTCAGATTAAGCTCAGCTACGCCCAACAAGGTATTGCCAAAAGCGGGGCTTTAGTTTTATCTTTGAAATATTGTTGAAGCTTGGTGTTTAGTACTATTAAAAATATCACTACTATCCCACCCCGCCTTCGGCAATACCCAGAACGTTAGCAGCAAGTAATTCGACATGAAATACCGTACAATTAGACTATTAATTCTTTCGTCTATCTTTATCTATTCTTGTAGTAAGAAAGATAAAAATCAACTTTTCCATGGCCAAATTTTGAATTTTATTACAATTGACACTGGTAGCGTATTTGTATATCAAGATTCTAGTACGAATAGAATTGATACATTGTTTTAACACATAATTATTTATATGCCTTCGATCCGGTGCATTCACAAGAAGAAGACCATTATATTATTGAGAATAGAAAACTTTATTTCCAGAGAAGAAACAAATATATAGATAGCAATTACTTCGATTATAACTTTGAAGCTTGGGGAGGTAGTAATGGTATCTTAGCCTCAATAATAATTACAACTCCGGATTCATCTTTCGGCAAGACCGGAATGCGGATCTACGAGGACCAATTTATAAATAAAAATTATTATACTCAAGAAGTAAATATCGCAAATAAAATTAATGATAGCTTGAATATAAAGGGACAAACTTACGACGCAGTCTATGAGAACACTCTGAGGTATCACGATTTACTTAATCCAAATTCTTGCCAAACATACTTTTCATTGAAATTTGGACTACTTAAATTCAGATTACAGTCAGATAATCACCTATTTGTAAAAGAATTAATTTACTCTAAAATTAAAAGACCTTGAGAATTTACCTGCTGCTAACATTGGTTTTGCGTCAGTGTGGCATTAGTACTAGGCTGAACAGTTGTGCTTTCTATTGGCTTTTGTCCTAAATTTGAACATATGTGCTTTCTACCCCACACCGAACGCAAAGCCAAGGCCCGTTACAGGCCATGCTTGGGCTAAGAATTGCCGAGAGAATATAGACAAAAAAATGGCGGTTATCCGTAGACCTAAAACCGGCAGACCATGGAGACTTTAACCGTGACTTTGGCGTTGCTCAACTCGCGCCCTATCGTATTTCATAGATGATTAGCTGGCTTATTAGAACATGAAAACCACACACGGTTTCCGTAGACTTAAAACCAGGGCGCTTAGTATGGTTTGCGGACAATTTGCTACTCATCTCGAAAAACTAAACGCAGCGCTTCGAAGATTTTAAGAACACAAACTTTACACGGACGATAAACGTGACGCAAGATAATTAGTTGGAAAGCGCTGCAAATAGAATTCAGATTGGCCTGCCTCACTTTTTACTATATTTGGATTGAAAACCATGAAACAAGACTTAGGAATCCCGCCATTTTTAAACCAAGCACGAGCCTGTAACAACAGTTTTGCGCAAGGCGGGGATCACTTTTTCATAGCATATTTCAGGTTCCAAATGCCCGCCCAGCGCAAAGCTGCGAACCGTTGGCCACAATGTGCGAACCACCATTACGCTTAGATTTGGCGGTGATTTCTACCCTTAAATCGGCGGGCAAGAGAATGACCAACCGATGGTTTTTACCTCTTTCGCCGCGCCAAAATTGGTTACCGAGGACTTATCACCAGTTCACATTTAGAATCACATGCTGATTGGCTTGGCGCTGTTTTGACACTAACTGGAATTTTCTACCATGGCTTGTGGGCGTTCCTCAACTCCGCGCCGGTTGGACTACCAATAGAAACCGAAAACCGAAACCAAAATGGGAATTACACATCTAAGGGAATCTAAGACCGGCGCTTTTTGACTGATAAACCTATAATCATCACCCACATTGAAAAGAAACTCGTGGCGCTTTCATCGCATTAACCAAGAGAATATCAAGCGGAAAATTTTCATGCCAATTTTTTTGTAGATCGAAGGCGCCACTTAACGAATTTCACGCCCGCCTTGCTTTGTGGTTAGATTTTAAATATAGGATTATAAAAAGCTGATAGGAAAACCGCCAAATGAGCACACTGATGGCCAACATGGTATTGCCAAAAGCGGGGATTTGGTTTTATCTTTGAAATATTGTTGATGCCTGGTGTTTAGTTCTCCTAAAAATATCACTACTATCCCACCCCGCCTTCGGCAATACCCGGAACGTTGGTGGCAAGGCTATGACGACTGCGGTGCATTGACGGAGTAACATAAAAGACGTTGAATGACTGTCCCCGTTTTGGACTTTTCAGCAGACTTTGACGTAATACTTCAGGTTCGTTCTTTTTATTTTAGCTTGGTGTCGGGGACAAGTAATTCAGCGTCTAAAAGGACTTTGTTAACAGACTGACAATTATCCGACAACATTACAAACAACATTTAAGAAAAAAATATAAAATAATGACTGAGTTTTTAAGATACATACTACCAACTTACTTCGTGATTTATTTCGGAGTTGCCTTCATTNTAAAATCATTGATTGTTGCTAAGAGAATTGGTAAAAATCCACTTGTATTGCCAAAAGACGACAGTGCTTACGGACTTATCGGACTTTATTTTAAGCTGACTTTAATAGCTATGTTCGTTTACGTTTTGGCTTATGCCTTCTTCCCTACTTGGCACGACTATNTTTTACCAATCAAACAACTTGACAGTTCAACAATAAAATACATCGGGCTGACTTTGCTTTTCATTTCGTTACTATGGACAGTTATCGCACAAGGACATATGAAAAACTCGTGGCGTATCGGTATTGACAACGACACTAAAACAGAGTTGGTAACAACCGGACTTTTTTCGGTTTCTCGCAACCCGATATTTNTTGGAATGATTTTAAGTTTGGTCGGACTTNTTCTGACAACACCAAACGCATTGACAACTTTGTTTNTGATTGTAGGTTATATTCTCATTCAAATACAAATCAGACTTGAAGAAGAGTTTTTAGNNAAAGAACACAAACAAACTTATTTGGACTATAAGCAAAAAGTAAGACGACTAATATGAACACTGACAAAGGAAGCCCAGCCACCAACATCGGTTTGCCGCAAGCGGGGGTGCAGTGCTTCGGTTGACAGTTTTTTATAATTGAAGTGCGGTTTTCCAAATGAACGGTCGTGCGTAAAAGCCCCGCCTTCGGCAAGCCGAAAAACGTTGTACGCAATTGTTTTACCCGTCGCCAAAGATTTCAGATTTTGAACTTGGGTCATTGATCTGCCCGAACGGAGATTCGTTTAGCAGCAACGAAAATGGTCAGGTGTGGAGTACACGACGATAAGGAGTGGACTTCAAAAAGCTTCGGCGAGGCCGTCGAAAGCTCGCTTTCGGTCGGACAAGCCGACAAGCTTTGGCGAAGTTAGCCGACAGAAATTTAATAATCCACTTGTAAGCACTTAATATCGGCTAACTTTTCCACACCTGGACATTGAGTTGTTGCTGACCAGGATTTCTACTAGGCAGATCTATGACCCATGGCTGGAGTAACTTCATCAATCGGGGATTGACAAAATGACCAACCATCGTTCAAAAAATCTGAAGCCATACTGACGGGTAAAATAACTTCGTACAACGACAACTTGCCAAAAGCGCGCAGTTAATTACTATCGTCAAAAATCGTACTTTCGTCTGCGCGCCTTCGGCAAGCTGCTCCCCGTTACCTGCAACAGCTAAACCACTACTGTATAACTAATTAAAATAAACTAATATGACAAAAATGAATAAGAACTTATTACTAAATGCTATAACAATTATAGTTTCAACACTAACTTTGCCAACGCGCAAACTGCTTATATTCCAAATTCAGCAAGCAACAACGTATCGGTTATTAATATTAATACTGGAACTGTAATAGCTACAATTCCAACTCAAATTTATCCTTCAGGGGTTGCTGTCAGCCCCGATGGAACGAAAGTCTATATTGGACATAGTACGAATGGGAAAATAAGTGAAATCAACACCGCTACTAACACTGTAACCACTGTTTTTCAGGAACATTTGGGAATGCTAAAGCTTTAGCAATAAGCCCGGATGGGACAAAATTATATGTTACGAATTCTTCGTCTGACTTTGTATGTATAGTCAATACTTCTACCTATGCAGTTATAGACTGCAAGCCTGTTGGATATGCTCCCAAAGGCGTGGCAGTTAATTCGTCAGGTACGATGGCTTATGTTGCTAATCTTTTTGGACAAACAGTTTCTGTCTTGAACACATCTAGCAACACTGTGGTAGCTACAATCCCAGTTGGATATGGTCCATTTGATGTTGCTGTACATCCAAATGGAAGCAAGGTATATGTTTCCAATGATGGTGATTCAATTATTAATATAATAGATGCAGTATCAAATACAGCTATTGGCTCAATTAATATTGGTTCCTCCTCATTATGTTTGACAATTAGCCCAGACGGAACAAAATTGTATGTAGCCAAGTATACTGATAATGAAATAGATGTGATTAATACTTCTAATAATTCAATTATTGCTTCAATTCCCGTTGGTGCTGTGCCGTATGGCATTTCATTAACCCCTGACGGCACAAGACTCCTTGTAACAAATTCGGGAGATAATACAGTTAGTATTATCAACACTATCACAAATACGGTAATAAATACCATTCCAGTTGGAAATACCCCGCAAGGTATTGGAAAATTTATCTCCACCTTCCCAACCATTAATACTACCTTATCAGAAACGCCTGCCAATAATTTTGAAGCTTTTGTTTATCCAAATCCTTCAGATGGGGAATTTAACTTGAAATTTCCAGAGGAAAATATTGAGTATTTCATTACAAACATTCTTGGGCAAGAAGTAATCGATCAAATTCAAACCTTAAAACCACTGCCAAAATACAACTTGTTGAAAAGGGAATGTATATATTACACATGTTGACTTCAAAAGGATTACGAATTGAAAAAATAGTTATCAAGTAAATATACTGCTGCAGGTAACATGGGTTTGGCAAAAGTGGGGCTTTAGTACTAGGCTGAACATTTGTACTTTCTATTAGCTTTTGTACTAAATTTGAACTTTGGTGCTTTCTTTCCCCACCTTCGCCAAGCCCAAAAACGTTAGCAGTAAGTGTAAAACGACACAACAAACATTGAAATAAATGAAATTATTTATAAGCTGGTCAGGAAATCTAAGCCATCAAATAGCGAAAGAACTTAATGAATGGTTTCCGTTAGTAATCAATCAACTTGAACCTTTTGTATCAAGTGAAAGCATCNAAAAAGGTGACAGATGGATGATAGATGTTTATTCGGAACTTGAACAATCAAATTTTGGTGTCATATGTTTAACTAAGGAGAATTTAACTGAACCTTGGATAATGTTTGAAGCGGGGGCATTATCAAAGAACGTAAGCCAATCAAGAGTTAGTAGTTTGCTTTTTGACAACTTGAAACAAAATGACGTTAAAAGTCCTTTATCGCTTTTTCAAAATACAGAATTTGAAAAGAAGATTTTAANNAAGCTTGTTGCATCAATGAACAACGCATTAGGAGACAAAAAAATAAGTGAGACAATTCTTAATCGCTCATTTGAAAAATGGTTTCCTGACTTGGAAGAAAAATTANAAATATCGAAGAAAATTACAGACCAGAATTACCTCCTAAACAAAAAAGACGCAGACGCAATAGATGAAATTTTAAGAACAACAAAGTATATATCGAATGTTGTTGCAAGATTTAATTTAAAATTACCAACCGACACGTTAGACTTTGTAAGATTTACGGAAGAGCAAACAATAGAATATGCAACCAACGGAAATAATCATCCTGTCTTTATTCGTGTAAATCCAATAAATGACAATGATGGAGTTTTAAAGGAACTTACAATTTCAAAAAAGGGATAGACATAAGTCCATCAAGCGGAGCAACTGGAAGGGTGTTTTAATTGAAATTTTATTTTATTCAGAACACGATGTTTTCTGGACAATGAATTTTCATTTCCACAAAGGCGACACTTATGTAACAACAAAACTGGCTGACATACCAGTTGAAGAAGCAAAAATATTGCCTTGGGAAACAATTTGGCGTGACTAATGAACTTACAAAACACAGACAAAAGAGAAACACCTNNACTGCTAACAGCACCTACCCAAAAGTGGCGGTGCAGTGGTTAAATCAAGCTTTGTGCTTCGATCAAAATTTCTGCTTGGTTGACAGTGACGTGCTTCGAAATCGCCACCTTCGGGTAGCTGCAAAACGTTAGTGGCAACTGTAAAGCGACACTCTACAATGGACAAAGAAACGGAACACAATTGCATCAGTAAGGACGAACTTCTTGTTCAGACCAAAACTAATATTGACAAATTTGGACTGCAAGTAATAATGGTTAATGGTTCAGACTATTCACCTTCATTTGTTTATAGCATAGGACTATTTGAAACTTACAATCAACCTGAGATAATTTGCTTTGGTTTACCTCAAAAACTTGGACACGAAATAATTAATGATGTCGCAGAACTTCTAAAAAAGGTGAAACCATAAAGACGAACACTAACTATGACAGCATTTTTCAAGACAGCAGAGCAGAGTTTTTACCTGTTGACGATAGAAATATAGATGATTACTTTGGAGCAGCATTAAACTACTATGACAAAATCAAATTCCCAGCAGTACAACTTGTTTGGACTGATAGAAATGACAAGTTTCCTTGGGAAGAAAATTTTGAAGAAGAATTTTTACACGACCAACCTTTGCTTGACAGAAACGCTGACTTCAAATTTAGAGAGGCAAAAAATTTAGGAATATTTACAACCAGACAATGGTTAGAACTTGACAAACCAATATTAAGAGTTGTTCACGACACAGACGGAGATTGGCAATTTTTAACAGGCGACCAAATGCCAGACGACATCAGAATTGTCGCATTGGAACAAATGGTAATTAGAGACATAACTCTAAATGAAGTTTTTGATTTAGACTATGGTTATTCTATGGACAGAGACTATATTGGTGGAGAATGGACAAAAACAAAAACGAAATTGATGATGATGAAGAATAAAACAGCTGCCACTAACATCGTATTGGCAATAGTGGGGCTGACAGTTGTAAACTCAACATTTGTACTTCTATTGGGCATTTGTGCAAATGTTGGGCTGACGTTTTCCAAATTCCCCACCATCGCCAATACGTAAACCGTTAGCCGTCATTCAAACAAAATCCTGCAATTATGATAATGCCTTCTGACAAGGAATACACACAGACAAAAAGAATAAAACTTGGGACTGAAAAAATGAAACCCGAATTTGTTCCTCTTGCAGAATGGATAGACAAAACTTTTGACGTAAAAACAATCAATATTATTTACGACACACTTTACGACAACAAACCAAGAGTTCAAATCTGTTTTGAGTACGAGAGAGAAAAGAGCAAATTTTTAACTTCTGACATTACATATTTTGACAAGACAAAACAANAATTAATCGCAGAGAAGTTTAAAGAAACTATTGAAAAACAAGGTTTATCCAAAACGACAAATTCACTTTTAAACTTCTTTAAACCAAAACAGAATGGCAAATATCAGACAGAAAATGTATTTGTAATTTATGGAGCATTTGAACCGGTTGCAAAACAAGAAGCGACATACAAGATAACAAAAGAACTAACAGACAAATTTATAAACTCATTTAACAACCAAGACATTTGGACAATTTCAATAGGGTTTACTATTCCGACATTTNTTATGTTTACAGACGAAAAAGTTAAAGAATATGACAAGCCAGAAATTAAAAAAATGTGGGCTGACAAATACTTTGACTTTGTAAAACCTNTTGACGAATTTGACTACTTCAAAAGAGAAAACATTCAAGTATATTTGGACAGCAAAGAAAACTTTGACAAGAACTACGAAAGCAATTGGTATTACTATTACAAATAATACGACATTAAGAAAATGAACGAACGGCTAACATCGGTTTGGCAATATGGCGGCTGAAGTGCTTCTATGAAACATTTGTGCAAGGTTCAACAGCAGTAATTCTATTGAACTTTAATGCTAAAAATCCGCCACATCGCTGCCGAGAAACGTTGTACGCAATTGTTTTACCCGTCGCCAAAGATTTCAGATTTTTTGAACTTGGGTCATTGATCGCCCGAACGGAGATTCGTTTAGCAGCAACGAAAATGGTCAGGTGTGGAGGAAACGACGATAAGGAGTGGACTTCAAAAGCTTCGGCGAGGCCGTCGAAAGCTCGCTTTCGGTCGGACAAGCCGACAAGCTTTGGCGAAGTTAGCCGACAGAAATTTAATAATCCACTTGTAAGCACTTAATATCGGCTAACTTTTCCACACCTGGACATTGAGTTGTTGCTGACCAGGATTTCTACTAGGCGATCTATGACCCATGGCTGGAGTAACTTCATCAATCGAGGATTGACAAAATGACTCCAGCCATCGTTCAAAAATCTGAAGCCTTGACGGGTAAAATAACTTCGTACAACGACAACTTGCCAAAAGCGCGCAGTTAATTACTATCGTCAAAAATCGTACTTTCGTCTGCGCGCCTTCGGCAAGCTGCTCCCCGTTGGCCACAATGTGCGAACCACCATTACGCTTAGATTTGGCGGTGATTTCTACCCTTAAATCGGCGGGCAAGAGAATGACCAACCGATTGATTTTTACCTCTTTCGCCGCGCCAAAATTGGATACAGAGGACTTATCACCAGTTCACATTTAGAATTACATACTGATTGGCTTGGCGCTGTTTTGACACTAACCGGAATTTTCTACCTTGTCTTGTGGGCGTTCCTCAACTCCGCGCCGGTTAGACTTCCAATAGAAACCGAAAACTAAAACCAAAATGGGAATACCAAAACGAAAGAAATTGGAAATCGGCGCTGTTTGACTCAAAACTCGAATTCAATACCCACAACGAATTGAAAAAGTGGCGCTTTCATGGCATTAACCGTGAGAATATCAAACTGAGAATTTTCAAGCCTTTAGATGTGGATTGGAGGCGCCACTTAACGAATTTCCTACGCCCGCCTTGCTTTGTGGTTAGATTTTAAATACCGGATTATAAACAGCTGATAGGAAAACCGCCAAATGAGCACACTGATGGCCAACATGGTATTGCCAAAAGCGGGGTTTGGTTTTATCTTTGAAATATTGTTGATGCCTGGTGTTTAGTTCTCCTAAAAATATCACTACTATCCCACCCCGCCTTCGGCAATACCCGGAACGTTACAGGCAATAAGTAGCGACACCCTAAAATTAATATCGGCAGACAGAATGAGCAGAACATATAACACAATTGGTTCACTGACGACTTTAAAATCACATTTAGAAGAAAACAATATTTATGACTTCAAATCACTAAAAGAAGTTATTGATTTTCAAAGCTCATTTTCAATTTCCCGACAGCAATTAATTTCTCATCATAAAAACCTAATTGAGGAAGAAAAAACTTGCTCAATGCGGAGTTGAAAGCTTAGAAACAGAAATAGAAACACAACGACAGCAGACAGAACAAATATTGGCAGACGAAATTGACAAACTAAAACAACAGCTTAATATTTCAATAAGCAATACCCCAACAAATTTATTTCAGAAAATATCCAAGGATTTAAGACATTGGAACTATAAAAGAAAATCAACCAAAAGAAAAAGAATTTGATAGTAACGTAAAAATGACAATTAGCTACCTTGTTGACAATTACCAAGGAAAAAGCAATCGCTATCAATTTATAACTTCAAATGTTGATGAAGCTGTAAAACAGAGTGCTCATCATTCTTTATCAGAACTTGAAAGAAAAAAAGCTATAATAGACAATCTAAACAGTTTCATTTATGGTGCTTTAGGAGAACAAAAGGTAGTTAAGGCATTAGAAAATCTGTCTGACGAATATCTTTTGATAAATGACTTTTCGGTTTCATTTTCCACGGCAATCTATAACAGAAAGGAAAATGATTACATAAAGTCAGTTCAATTGACCACATTCTTGTCTCACCATCAGGAATATTTCTAATTGAGACCAAGAATTGGAGTGAAAAATCTTTGGAAAGTTTGAGTTTACGTTCACCTGTTCAACAAATAAGAAGAACAAGCTTTGTGTTATTTAAGTTACTTAACAATGAAATGAGCAATTATCATTTACGTTTAGACAGACATCATTGGGGCGACAAAAATATCAATCAAAAATCTTATTGTAATGATGAATACAAAACCCAAAGAGGAATTTCAATACGTAAAAATATTGACTTTAAACGAGCTTCTTGGATATATAAACTATTTCAAACCGACATTTTCAATTAACGAAACACAACGAATTGCGGACTTTTTATTAAGTATAAATGAACAAAAAGTAATTCAAACGAAATGACGAACAGAAATCTTACTGCCTGTAACAGGGTATTGCCAAAAGCGGGGCTGAACGGCTTCGATTGGACATTTGTACAAGGTTCAGCTTTCATTCTTCGATTTAACTTTTGTACTAAAATCCCCGCCTTCGGCAATACCCAAACCGTTGGCTGTAAGCACTACAGACATAACTCGATAAAAAGCAATATGAAATGAAACATTAGTATAATAAAAAATAAATTTGAATAGTTGGACTTGCATAGAAAACTTACTTCGGCATCAACAAGAATATAAGAATAGCTTTATTATTAGCGACAGAATGTAAAATTTGAAAATAGCATATCCAACTACCAACGGTTCAATACTGACAGCATTCCGATAAATAGCAAGGTAAGAAAAACAACTTTCAAGAAAATGGCTACTCTTGAATTTTATAACAGCCGTAAATTTTTTGAAAAATGAAAAAATAGTGTTTTCAATCGTAGCAATGGCAATGTTTTCATTAACAGTATTTGCCGAAAAAACAACAACAGTTTATGGTTCAGGTGGGGTTGTAACTTATCCTGAAGGACATAAAGCTATTTGTCCATTACAAAATACCGCTGTTTGCGCAACAATTAAAGAATGTGCAGCATCAGGAAATGGCAAAATTGAAGTAGGTGACTGTATTGAGGTAACTATAGAAGCAGGTACCGAAGTAGGTGTTGTTGTAGAAGTTCGTGGAGAACCAGCTGTAGGAGGAAATGTTATATTTAGATAACTTTCAAAATTGAAGGGATAGAATATCAATTTTTCTATCCCTTCTTTTATTTACAACCTTTTAAATTATTGTATAAAATGAAAATTAAATTCACTCTATTTTTTGTTCTAGCATTTTGCCAAATATGCAAATCTCAAAACCACATTTACAAAACTATTCCATTTTGTAATGAAGAATATAAATTATCAAGTTTTACAGATAAGTACAAAGGGGATAAAAATATTTGTACATTTTTCATTTTGCACCCAATGCTTGCCCTCGTTATGAAGCACCACTCAATAATATTTTCAATAAATTAAGTGATGTTAATTCTGCAAAGATTANNTATGTGCTGAAACAAGGAATTACAATTTTGGCAAACAATATATTCTTACAAATTTTAAAGGGAATGAAAAAGTAGTTTGATAGATACAACACAGTATTTGAGAAAATAATTGACCATACCACTACCAAATTGAGTGTGCCATTTATTTATAAAATTGAAATTTCTACCAATAAAATTTTAGCCATTGAGCCAATATTAGGAATAAAAGATGAAACAGAATTCATCAGTAAATTACTTAATGATANNCAATCCCAATGGAGTGCCATATTTCAACCAATGTAGAAACTAATTCACAAATAAAGAATTCTTACAGAGAAACTTATTTACTCAACACATTGCAAAATACAATTGAAGATTTTTCACAATTTAAAATATTCGATANACAAAATATTTATACTAGAATATTTAACTAACAACATATTAATTTTCAATCTAAAGGGCGAATTTTTACAAAAGATAACCAAAAATGGTCTTGAATTAACTCGATTTATTAAAGCATCAGATTCGGTTGATTTTAGAAATTTCGTGAAAATTGGTTTAGCAAAGAATATTTATTTGGATTTTGTATATAATAACAATGCGAAACAAGTTACAATTTCAAATTCGTTACCAGAAATTATTCTTACAGTCACAAATAATTTCAAAGACACCAATGTAGGTTACTTCAACAAGCCAACAATAACTATAAAGGATTTGGTGGTAACTTAATTACAAGCAATAGCATAAAATTCAAGGNATACTTTGCAAGAGTTAATGACATCACATGCTTCAATTTTCCCAGTCAAAAATTCCTATGCTTGTCCTATATACAAAGGTTTTCCAGTCATTGGTACATCAGAAGAAGAATTATCAAAAATAGAATGCAATCCATTTGTACAAAGTTTTTATGATTACTGCCCTACCTTTGAAATTGCCGATACTTCAAAGAGCTATGGTTTTTTTGGAACATTACCATCTATCTATAAAAAGTTTAATTTAGGATATTATTATAGTAACATTAAATTAGTAACTAATAAANACGATAACAGTTCAATATGACCTTTTTCAGGAGAAGTTAATATTTATAATGGTAGTTTCAGTAAACCATTCAAATCATTTTGCCTTTTCCCAAATAAACATAATAGCATTGCAAAAAAGGACACTAGTACTTATAGCACAAAACTTGATTATCTCAATTCTTACAATACTGAAATGTTTAATTCGTTTATTTATGACTGCAAAATCAAAAACGACCAAATTCATTTTGTTTGTAAAAATACCAGCGATATTATCTATTATGTATTCAATCTAAATGGGAAACAAATGAAACAAAGAACATTTAAGCAATATAATTTTAATTCAATCAAATCGATAAGACTAGTTGAAAGTGAAAACCAAATACGGATATTGACGCTCGAAAAAATTAAAACTGAATTCTAATAAATTACCTCAACTAGTTTTCAATCAGTTTTCTATTTGTACAATCCTGTTTGTATTTTTACAAAGTACCATAACATGCCTACAATTTTATTTGTATTTTTTACAACGCATATTGAAACTCTTACATAGCTATTTGCAATTCTTACAATTCTAATTAGATATTCATACAGAACCATTTAAAAACAATACAACGAACATTAATATCCTTACATATCTATTTGAATTTATTACAAAGCACGTTAAAACTCTTACAAAGCTATTTGTCATTGCAAATTAAATCATTACCTTTACCTCGTAAACAATTTACGCTTACATTTTTAAAATTAATATCATGGCATCTAACAACGAAAAACTTTTGGCTCAAGATTAAGTAATGCAGAAACATTAGCCACACATCTTACCACATTTACAACCTATACACCAGTTCGTCCTGAAGAATCGGTGGTCAATTACCAAGGCTTAATCACAGCAATCAAAACCAACAACACATTAGTAGCCAGTACACGAACCACCTACTCACAAGCAACCGACAAACGAGCAAAATTATTCGCCAAAAACCCAGACTCCATGCTTAAAACACTTACCCTAATTGGAGGACAAATAAGAGCAAAGTTTGGCAAAACATCTAAAGAAGCAGAATACATTGCTTCACTAATAACCAAAATTCGTGGCGAGAGTTCAAAGAAATTAAAGAAAGACGATGAAGGCGAATTCGTTTCACAATCAGAACGTTCTTATGGTAGTCAAACACAAACATTTATAGACATCATAGCTACACTAACAACTTACGGAACAGATTATGCACCATCAAATATAAAAATAAAACTATCTGCTTTGAATACTCAACTTACAGCATTGACAACAGCAAACACAACCGTTACAACAGCATACGGTGCATACAAACCAGTAAAAGACAACAGGCAAATACAATATGCCGACCTTAAGGATAGAAGCAACAGAATAAAAGAAAGCGTAAAGTCCCAATTTGGGACAACCTCAAACGAGTACAAACTAATTAAAGGACTAACAATATAAACTAACTTAATAAATAGTAAAACAAATTGCTTACCGATTAGAATGCTTAAAGTGCTCAGCCAACAGGGGTTTGAACGCAAGGCAGGCAGAAGTACAAACTTCAACAGTTGTACTTTCTATTAGCTTTAGTACTTGGCTGAACATTCTGCTTTCTAATCCTGCCCTGCGTCAAGCCCCAAACCGTTATGTGAAATTTTAAACCAAAATGTACAACGAATTTTACACTCCTGAACTAACTAAAAAAGAAGAAAACTTTCGACAAAAAATACAATCAGAGATAGTTGCTTGCTATAACTGCCAACCTTATGACAGCGGCGAGCCAGTTTGGATTCACGGAGAACAAACTGAAATCGAGGATTTATTTTATAAGTTTAACGTTGATGAGAAATATTGGGACAACATTGTTAGCCATCTGGTTTGTCAAGAATGCGGAACCCAAATTACTCTTGGTTGTGACGTTGCTGTANAAACCAAATATGAAACGCAACTAGACAAATTTATTAAAGAATCAAAAAAATCATTTTTAAATAAAATAGAATCCTTTCTTCAATTCTTAAAAGGAAGTCCATTATTGGNNGTTATAAACATTCTAGGAAAAACTATTTATAAGGAATTACAGCTTAATAATTTTCCAGTAACTAAATTATCGTTAAACGAAAATTTTTATAGAGCTAGAAAAGTCAGTAATCACGATATTTTAGAAAGTGCAGAAATGCTTAATGCTCCAGTTGGAAAATCAACCGAAGGTCGATTCAACCACTCAGGACAAAGTCATCTTTATTTAGCTGAAACTAAAGAGACAGCAATCAAAGAAGTCGTTCAAAATTTACGAAATTGCCTAGTCTGGGTACAAGAATTTAAGCTTTGTTCTGATGTAGACAATATTCTCGACTTAACTTTTGACATTACCAACATTAGTCTAAACGACAATCCATTGTTTTTATCTTTATCGCTTGCCAACGTGTTAGAAGAAACGAAAAACAACAATGAATTTTGGCGACCTGATTATTTTATAACTAGATATATTATGGATTGTGCAAAAGAACTAGGCTATTCGGGAATAAAGTACAACTCGACAAGAAGTTTTTCGNACTACAACGTTGTTCTTTTCTATCCAGAAAGTTTTATAATTGAGAATATTGGGAATCCATTAATTGAGATTTTCAAAGAAACTGATCGTGAAATATTTGATGATTAAAAAAACTTCACATAACATCGTATTGGCAATAGTGGGGCTGACAGTTATAAACTCAACATTTGTAATTCTATTGGGCTTTCTTGCAAATGTTGGGCTAACGTTTTTCAAATGCCCCACCATCGCCAATACGTAAACCGTTATGCGTCACCTTAGAACGACAAAACGCTTGGGCAAAGTCCACCGACCTGACAGGGGACATAACGGAAAATCAAAAAAGTAAAGATGAACATTTTACAGATTAAAAGCGGAAAAGTTGAAATCCGCAAAGACAACGGAACGTTGGTTCGGACAATTGGAAACGGAGATGCAGTTTCCGCAGACTTTAACTCTAACCAGACTTTGGTTGCAATTACCACAGTTAAAGGAAAGGTGGAAATTCGCAAGGACAATGGAACTCTTGTTAGAACTATTGGAAATGGTGATGCTACTAATGCAAGGTGGAACGGCTCTGACATTGCAATATCCACTACAAAAGGGAAAACAGAACTGCGAAAAGAAAACGGAACTTTAATACGAACTATCTAACAAATAACAGGTGGGGCTTCGCCCCACCTGTTATTAATTTCATTCAGAATTATGTCAAGCGGATTTGTAACACCAATAACAATAAAAGATGCGATAGATAATATCGTTGACAGAACATATTTACTCNCTGCAATCCAAAGAAAATTTGTTTGGAGTAGCGACCAAATTGAAGTGCTGTTTGACAGCATAATGCGTGGTTATCCAATCAACTCTTTTATGTTTTGGGAGGTAAAAGAAAACAAAGTCAAAAACGAGTTTAAATTTTATCAGTTTCTAACTGAATACCGACAATTTTTTAAAGAAGATAATCCTGACATTGACACAAAAGGTTACAAAGACTTCAAAGCGGTTATTGACGGACAACAACGATTGACAAGTCTTTACATCGGCTTAAAAGGTTCTTATGCCTACAAACTACCAAGAAAATGGTGGTATGACAACGAAGAAAACATTCCAACAAGACATCTTTACTTAAACCTTTCAAATCCTTTACCTGACGAAAACGAAAGACAAATGATTTATGATTTTCAATTTCACAAAACAANNGAAGTTGAACGAAAATCGGCTAATAATGATATTTGGTTTAAAGCAAACGACATTCTAAAATTTGAAAAGACAAATGACCTTGACAACTTCATAGAAGAAAGCGGTTGGTTGTCCNAAAACTTTACGAAAGATACGATTAGACAACTTCGTAAAGTCATTTTTGAAGAAAAGTTAATCAACTACTATCTTGAAACCACGCAAGAAATAGACACCGTTTTAGATATTTTCATTCGGACAAATAGCGGTGGCGAGCCATTAAGTTTTTCCGATTTGCTTATGTCAATCACAACAGCACATTGGAAATCCGATGCAAGAAAAGAAATACCGGACGTTGTGAACAAGGTTTTTGAAATTGGTAATCCCGGTTTTCTAATCAACAAAGATTTTGTTCTAAAAACTTGTCTTGTGCTTTTTAATGACAACATTAAATTTCAAGTCAAGAACTTTGACCAAAGCAACGTAATTGTTTTTGAACAGAATTGGGACAAAATAAAGAAAAGCATTATCGAAGCGTTTACATTGCTTTCTAATCTTGGGTTTAACAACCACAGTTTAAGAGCCAAAAACGCTGCAATACCAATCATTTATTACATCTATCATCGTGGAATTGAAAACGACATAAACAGCCCGATAAAATACAAAGACGACAAGTTATTGATTAGAAAATGGCTTTGTCTTTCACTTCTTAAAGGTGTTTTTGGTAGTCAGTCCGATACTGTTTTAACGAGTATTAAAAAGCAATCAAAGCAGAACTTGCAGACATAAGCAAACAACCAACTTNTTCCGCTTGACAGAATTAAAGACGAGTTTAAAGCAAATCCAGCCAAAAATCTTTCATTTGACGATGACTTTATTGAAGGANCTTTGACAACTCAAAAAGATGCTTCGGACTGTTTCCCGATTTTATCATTGATTTATTCGCATTTGAACTTTGGCAACCAAGACTATCACAAAGACCATTTGCACCCTGCAAGTTATTTTTACAACAGTAAACGTGCCGACTATCAGACAGACGAAGATTTTAAATTTTACACTGACCCGACAAATTGGAACAGTATTTTAAATCTTCAATTACTGAACGGAACTTTAAACCAATCCAAACTTGACACACCATTGAAAGATTGGGTAACAAATAACAACATTGACAAAGTAAACCAACTCATTCCAAACATTAGTTTAGACATTGCGGACTTCAAAACATTTTTGACAGAGCGTAAAACTTTACTTGTCGGACAGTTAAAGAAAATGGTATTATGACGACAGACAAGAAAGGCGAACGCATAACAGCGGTTTGGCGTAATGGCGGGTGTAGTGCTTCGTATGACAGTTTTGTGGTTAAACAAACAGTTGTGCTTCGTATCAACATTTGTGGTAAAATCCGCCACTACGCCAAGCCGCGGCACGTTAGCGGGCATGCTCCTACACGATTTAAATAGAGAATTCGCTTGACAAAAGCCCAATTTAATTTAGATTTGTTGAGTGAAAAAAAGAAATAGAATAGAACTAGATTTTGTGGTAGACAAACTGACAAATTCAATTCAAAATACTATTTCAGGAGATAGCTTTCAAACTGAAATTAGTCATGTAACGAATGTAGATTTGAAGCAAGTTTCCAAGAAAAATGGTTGGGCATTTAATTGGAAATCAGAATTTAATGATAATGCTAAAGAAGTCTACAAATTAACCATCATTAATAATTCAAATATAATTCAAGGTTTATTGAGCCTCACAATTGAACCAGACCATATTTATATGGATCTACTTGAAAGCGCTCCATTTAATAGAGGTAAGAATAAGCTGTATGATGGCGTTCCTGGAAATTTAGTTGCCTTTGCTTGTAAAATGTCATTTCAACATGGATTTGACGGTTATATTTCTTTTACAGCAAAAACCAAACTTATTGAACACTATGTGAAGACATTAGGTGCTTATCATTTTGGAGGCCATTTAATGATAATTAATACAATTGCCCCGAATAGACTTGTTGAACAATATTTTAAAAGCAAATAACATGGGACACATTAAAGAACCATATGGTGTAGATTTTGTAATTAGTGGTAAGCCGCTCACTGAAAAAGAGAAAAAGCAATTAGTGAATTCATTAAGGCGGATAAGGCTAGGATTGCAAAATTAAAGATTAGAAAATCTCTCAATGCAAGTGGGAAGAAATTAGTGAAAGCATAGATGACCTGATTAATATGAACTAGCACGACCCGCTAACAACAGTTTTGCGCAAGGCGGGGCTTACTTTTCCATAGCCAATTTTCGGTTCCAAATGCCCGCCCAGCGCAAAGCTGCGTCCCGTTATACGGCATTTTTTAAACAACTACCCCCATGGATAAGTACCAAGAAACATTGAATACTTGGAATAAAATCGCTTCGATTTATTAAGAGAAATTCATGGACTTGGATATTTACAATGAAACATATGATACTATTTGCACTTCCGACATTAAACAAAATGCTAAGATTTTAGAAGTTGGTTGCAGGTCCGGGAAATATTACCAGCTATTTATTGAAAAAAGACCTGATTTTAAAATCTTGGGAATTGATAGCGCACCCAACATGATTGAAATTGCTAAACGAAATAACCCATCCGCAGAATTCCTGCAATTTGATGCCAGAAATATCTATCAATTGAATGACAAATTTGATTTAATCGTGAGTGGATTTGTCTACCATACTTCTCGAAAGAAGAAAGAATGAAATTCATTTATAATTCAGAAAAACTATTAGCGGATAACGGAAGATTTTATTTAAGCTTTGTAGAAGGACAATCCGAGAAGTCAACATATAAAGAAAGTCCGGTTGGGAGAGTTTTCTTTCACTTCCATGAACTAGATCAAGTTGTTCAGAACTTCGAGGAATTTAACTTCACTGACATTTCTATCAAGAAAGTGAGATACACTAGAGAAACAGATTCTGAAGAACACACAGTAATTATTGCAAAAAAACACCGTATAACAGCGGTTTGGCGCAAGCAGGGTTGTAGGAAGTAATTCAACATTTTCACTATATTTGGCATAAGAAATAGCCTCAACTTTAGTACTCTTATGCCCTGCCATCGCCAAGCCGCGAACCGTTGTGTGCAACCCGTTGGCGACCTAAAAGATTATTACCGCTAAATAGACACTATATGAAACAACTAATTTTTATTACTTTATTGGTAAGCCAAAGTTTGTGTTATGGACAGTCAACAACCGACAATAATTTTCTTTTTCAAATTACCTAAAATCACAAAATGCGGGACTGAAATACAAGTTGACTAAACAACAACCAAATCCTGACTATAAATCAAGCCTTAATCCTGAAACTTTCAAACTTGCATATACTACGGGATACATAATTTTTATTGATGAGCCTCGATTTAAAAAAAGATGTACCGGCGTATGATAATTTAATAAAAGCCCTAAGGAATGCCGGATACTTTATATATCACGTCACTAATAAAGATTATTTGTCTTTCGCAATACCAAGTACGTTTTTAGATAAAAACAGCAATTTGTTAGACCTTTTGATGGCGACTATTCTGATGTTTACTTAAAATACCTTATGGATTGGTGGGAAATAGAAATGATATTCAACAAATCATAAAAATTAATAATGAGCTTATCACCAAAATGAATGAACAAGGAAATTAGATGAAACTCTTACAAAAACGATTGATAGCCTGACCAATCAAATTGCTCAATTAAAAGATATTAGTGATATAGAAATTAAAACTGCAATAGTAGAATCTGATATAAATCCAACTTTGCATATGACGCATCAAAATCTAATACAGATATTAGAATACCATCATTATTAAAAATATTTGCGGATAAAAAATTCCCTATTCCATTGGTGATGACTTTTTTATAAAAGCTTTAGAGAAACTTGAAAGCAAGGTACATTGGTAAATGTAGGTGGAAGAGATTGGGTAATTAAAGGTTCTGTATCTACACCTTATGTTCATCCTGATTTAGCAAAAGCAATTGAAGAAATAAACCGAGATGAAGCAGATGCTCTAAAAAATGGGATTTCCTAATGGGTTAAAAATTACAAGTGCAGCAAGGACACCTTATAATCAAGCAATACAAATTGCTACTAGACCTGTTGCTGCTGGCATGTTTGGTTCAGGTCATTTGTGTGGCATATCAGTTGACTTTGACAATGAACCAGCAATTACTGCAAATTATGATGCATTTGCAAAACTGATGTCAAAGCATGGTTTGTTTTGTGACCCTGCCTTAAAACCTGGAGCTAAAAATTCTCAAGGCAAATCCATGGCAGACCCAAAACATGTTTATTTAGGTGCTGGCTTTAGTAGAAGTCCAAATTTCGACAAAGCATTTGCAAATGACTTGATGACCCAATGCTTAGGTGCATATCAAGATGCGATGACAAATGAAAGAAGCGTTCAAAATGCAAAATCGGGTGAACTAGCATCTGAAAATAAAACTTTAAATAACATAATTGCAAATATGGATACTCATCTTAAGGATGTTCAAGGTAGGCTTGATAAATTAAAAAGCGAAAAGGATAACTTAGATAAACAAAAAATGATAAACAAAAAGGGTTGGAAAGCAAAACACAAGAAAGAGCGGTAAGAGAATTACAAAAAGATTGAAAAGTGAGGGCAAGAGTGTAAGTGATAGAGAAATTAGAGATAGGTTGGGTAAATCCGAAACGCCCAAAGATGGATATTGGGAACGCTATGGCGAATTTCATAGCAGTGGGCGAGGTTGGGAATGTAATGGTTCAAGGTATGAAAATAGTCGAGGCGAAAGCTGGGGTCTATGGAATGCCATTCAACTGGTTCAGAAACAAAGGAATAGAAAGATTACCATAAAAATATAGTTATGAAAATACTTTTTTATCTCGTTCATCATTATATCTAACTCAATTTTTGCACAAACCGAAATACCACTTGGCGGTGTTATTGCATATGCAGGTGATACAACTCTACTTGACAAAGGTAAATGGACAGTTTGTGATGGAAAAGCAATGGAAATATCTGAAACCTTGAGCTTTTAAAGTTCTAAAGTGGACTTATGGGTATGGAAACGATACAATTAATAGAAACTATTTTTCTATCCCCGACTATCGTGGAATCTTTTTTAAGGGGTGTTGACCAAGGACTAGGTAGAGACCCTGATGCAACAATTAGAGTGCTGCCATATAACAATAAAGTAATTTATGGAGATAGAGTTGGTTCTATGCAAATAGATGCAATTCAAAAGCATAATCATAAAGATGCAGGACATGAGCATCCAACCACTGCGACCAATGCTATACAGGACAAGTTGATTCAGACAATTCAAGTGAAAAGGCAGCACCCCCAACCCACCTGTTGGCAAAGTTGGAACAGGGATACGCTATTCTGGGGACCCAACAGATTCAGAAACTGGTGGAGGTAATCCCTGATTACAAAGAGACAAGACCAATAATAAATATCGCAGTCTTTTGGATTATGAGAATTCGATGACTAACCTTACGTGATAGGTTGTACACAACAAAGTATTTGCAAAAGCAGGGCTTGACAATATAACATCAGCTATGCAAGCATCAGCAGCAGTTCGGGCTCGACGTTCAGGCTCAGCTTTAGTTCATAACTTCAGCAACATATTTTCAAATGGGCATTTGTACCGGGCTGGACAATCAATGAATTCTGCCTTCGCAAATACCTGCTCGTTGGGCGAAATTATCAAACTTAATAGTATGGCAACATTAGTACATTTAGCTGACGAAAAAGATGCAGAANAGTATCAAGAAAATGGAATANAAATCAATAAATACCGAAATGGAATTNTTTGCATGCCAGTTTTACCTAATTTTTATGTTACACACCAATGGTTGAGAGAATTANAACGAAATGGGGTAAAAACTCTTGTAGGAGTATATTTTAAGTTAGACAACAAATCAATGGTTTATGCAAGTAAATACAATGAACAACATAATTNNGATATTACATTAGAACAAGCAATTAAAGAAATCAAATCTCTTGAAGACCTTGGTTATGNNTTAATTATCGAAAGGAAAATATTACCTTCCGAAATTACTAAGATTAAGAACTTACCTCAAAATATTGGCTGGCGATATAATCCAGCGACAAGAAAGAGATTTTGTAATTGAACATATTGTTTGAAAGGTTCTCAAAAAACGAATTCGAGAAAATACGATAATAACCTTAAGACTTCTTCGCTAGTTGAAATAATTGAGAAACTAAAACAAGAAACAAATGTTGTTGAAATAGTAAAATTATTAGGGAACTTTCACGTAAGAAAACAAAAGCGACCTGTGCTGTTTTAAGATTCCACTTGATTTGAAAATACCTGAAGTCGATCAGAACTAGCATATTCTTTAAGAAGTTTTAAGAATAGGAAAACAAAACAATTTCTTTTCGATCTTAGAAAAAGGATATTGGACACTATAAGATATGACTCAGATAGTTTGCTGGAACTATACAAAGAAGATGTAATACCATTATTATCGGAAATGAATAATGAAGTTATTTCAGAATTTATTGAAGAATATCTAGAATAGATTCAACTTCGCCCAACATGCGTTTGGCGCAAGTGGGGCTTTTGTGCTAAGCTGAACCTTGTAATCTATATTAGCTTATATACTAAATTTGAACTTTAGTACTTTCCAATCCCCACCTTCGCCAAGCGCAACCACGTTACAGGCCATGCGTGGGCTAAGAATTACCGAGAGAATACAGACAAAAAAATGGCGGTTATCCGTAGACCTAAAACCGGCAGGCCTTGGAGATTTTAACCGTGACTTTGGCATTCTTCAACTCGCGCCCTATCGTATTTCATAGATGATGAGCTGGCGTATTAGAATATGAAAACCACATACGATTTCCGTAGACTTAAAACCAGGGCGCTTAGTTTAGTTTTACGGACAATTTGCTACTCATCTCGAAAAAATAAACGCAGCGCTTCGAAGATTTTAAGAACACAAACTTTACACGGACGATAAACGTGACTCAAAATAATTAGTTGAAAGCGCTGCAAACAGAATCAGATTGGCCTGCCTCGCTTTTTACTATATTTGGATTGAAAACCATGAAACAGGACTTAGGAATCCGCCATTTTTAAACCAAGCACGAGCCTGTAACAACAGTTTTGCGCAAGGCGGGATTGCTTTTCCGTTGCAAATTTCAGGTTCCAAATGCCCGCCCAGCGCAAAGCTGCGAACCGTTGTGCGTCAGCATAAGAAACAAAATCACGACAAACAAGAAGATGAAAGGAACCATTACAATATTAATTTTATCATTGACACTTNTTGCTTGTAATGGGCAACAAAATTCCAACGTGACAAATTTTGAGAGTGGTNTTTCTCTTATTCAAGACACAATTTCAATANGTGTAAATGGCAGAATGACTCACGCATTAGAATATAAGGACAAATACTATATGCTTTTTGAACAACGATTAATGAAATACGGTGGCTATGGAAAAAGATGGCTTTATATTNTTTCAAACAATCAATTAGAAAAAGTGATTGACTGCCCAGAAGAAATGAAAACTGTTTACTTGGATTTTTATGTGCAAAACGATAGCATTATTTTGAAACCGTATATGGACAAGCAAAGCTATTATCTTGATAATAGAAACTTAAAGTGGAACAAGATTAATAAAACGGACGACTTAATATGGGAAGATTCAGACTTTTATGTCTACTCTTTAGATTTTGGCGAATGGGGTGGAAAAACGTGGTTTAAAGACAAGAAAACAGACAGTCAATATATTTTAGAATCCACAACACCGCTAATTAATAAAATTGACAACACCTATTACTTGACTAATTCTTTTCAAGTTCTCAAAATTGACAATCCAAAGAAGCTTACAAAATGCCATAGTGATGTGACTTATGAAAACATAGAAAAGACANGTAAGAATTACTCTTGGTACAGTCAATCAAAAGGCTACGAAGTGATTTATGAAGATGAGAATGTAGACTATTTTGATTTTACATACCACCCAGGCATTGTCAGTTCCTTTGTTTATAATGATGAACTTCTACACGTTTTTGAAACAGACACAGCTACGTATCTATCACGGATGNTGAATAATAAAATACAACCATTTGAAAAGATACTTGATGATGCCAATTTTTTCAATTGGTACTTCTCCTACCGTTGTAAAAATTTAGATGGCTCTAATGAGTTACTCAAATTCAATACAAAAAATGACCAANTTTATGCTCTAACAATAATCAAGGGTAGCAAAATTTATGTAACCTATTTGGTCAATGATGTTGAATTAAAGCCGAAAACATTAGGAAAGGAAAGGTCAAACGAAATTTTTGAAAATAGACTTAAAACAATCCTTGATGATTTTTCAAAACTGACCCTGACGGAAATAGAAGCGAAAGAAAAGGAATGGAAATCTTTTGACATTACCCCAAATCACAAAATTGGCATTGGAGAAAGTTGGAATCCTAATAATTATGCTATTGACATTAACAAATCTTACCTTGTTGTTGAAGATTCTATTATCTCAAACTCAATTATGTATTACGCTACCAAAAAGACTGATTTGGTCNGAGCTATAACAATAAATTGGGAAAAACACAGACAGAGAATAGAATTTGGAAACGAAAAGTCAGCAAGTGAAATCTTCTTGAGAAGATTTAATAACCTTGTATTGATTCTAACTAATAAACTTGGCGAACCTAATTCGATAAATGAAGAAAAGAAAAATCAATCATACTCTTGGACAATACAAAACAAGATAAACATTGAAATTAAGCTTACAAGACAGGACAATTATAACAATATTAGAATGGTAATATATGAACGGAAATAAAGAATGCCGAACGCACAACATCACCTATACGCAAGCAGGGTTTCATACTTCGTAGGACAGGAAAGTAGTAAATTTAAAGTTCAGTTCTTCGTAGGAAGTTCAGTTGTTAAAATCCCTGCCTGCGTATAGCTGAAAACCGTTGGCCACAATGTGCGAACCACCATTACGCTTAGATTTGGCGGTGAATTCTACCCTTAAATCGGCGGGCAAGAGAATGACCAACCGACAGTTTTTTACCTCTTTCGCCGCGCCAAAATTGGTTACCGGGGACTTATCACCAGTTCCCATTTAGAATCCATGCTGATTGGCTTGGCGCTGTTTTGACACTAACCCGAATTTTCTACCTGTATTGTGGGCGTTCCTCAACTCCGCGCCGGTTGGACTACCAATAGAAACCGAAAACCGATACCAAAATGGAATTCCACATATGAAGAAATCGAAGACCGGCGCTGTTTGACTGATAAACCTATATTCATCACCCACATTGAAAAGAAACTCGTGGCGCTTTCATGGCATTAACCGTGAGAATATCAAACTGAGAATTTTCAAGCCTTTAGATGTAGATTGGAGGCGCCACTTAACGAATTTCTTACGCCCGCCTTGCTTTGTGGTTAGATTTTAAATACAGGATTATAAACAGCTGATAGGAAAACCGCCAAATGAGCACACTGATGGCCAACATGGTATTGCCAAAAGCGGGGTTTTGGTTTTATCTTTGAAATATTGTTGATGACTGGTGTTTAGTTCTCCTAAAAATATCACTACTATCCCCCCGCCTTCGGCAATACCGGAACGTTGGCTGTAATGTGCGAACCACCATTACGCTTAGACTTGGCGGTGATTTTCTAGCCTTAAATCGGCGGGCAAGAGAATAACCAACCGATGGTTTTTACCTCTTTCACCGCGCCAAAAATGGTTACAGAGGATTTATCACTAGTTCCAATTTAGAATTAAATGCTGATTTGCTTGGCGCTGTTTAGACACTAACCGAAATTTTTACCTTGTATTGTGGGCGTTCCTCAACTCCGCGCCGGTTTGACTTCATATAGAAACCGATAACCGAAATTAAAATGTGAATTCCACATCTAAAGAAATCGAAGACCGGCGCTGTTTGAATGATATCCGAATTCAATACCCACAACGAATTGAAACTCGTGGCGCTTTCTTGGCATTAACGGTGAGAATAAGAACTGAAGAATTATCTTACAATTTCGCAGTGAATTTGAAGCGCCACTTAACGAAATTCCTACGCCCGCCTTGCTTTGTGGTAAGATTTTAAATGAAGGATTTTAAACAGCTGATGGGAAAACCGCCAAGATGCACACTAACAGCCAACATGGTATTGCCAAAAGCGGGGTTTTGGTTCTATCTTTGAAATATTGTTGAAGCCTGGTGTTTAGCACTCGTAAAAATATAACTACTAGCCCACCCGCCTTCGGCAATACCCGGAACGTTACAGGCCATGCGTGGGCTAAGAATTACCGAGAGAATATAGACAAAAATGGCGGTTATCAGTAGACTTAAATCCGGCAGGCATTGGAGATTTTAACCGTGACTTGGCGTACCTCAACTCGCGCCCTATCGTATTTCATAGATGATGAGCTGGCTTATTAGAATATGAAAACCACACACGGTTTCCGTAGACTTAAAACCAGGGCGCTCAGTTTAGTTTACGGACAATTTGCTACTCATCTTGAAAAACTAAACGCAGCGCTTCGTAGATTTTAAGAACACAAACATTACACGGACGATAAACGTAACTCAAGATAATTAGTTGGAAAGCGCTGCAAACTGAATTCAGATTGGCCTGCCTCTCTTTTTACTATATTTGATTGAAAACCATGAAACAGGACCTAGGAATCCCGCCATTTTTAAACCAAGCACGAGCCTGTAACAACAGTTTTGCGCAAGGCGGGGATCACTTTTCCATAGCAAATTTCAGGTTCCAAAGGCCCGCCCAGCGCAAAGCTGCGAACCGTTGGCCACAATGTGCGAACCACCATTACGCTTAGATTTGGCGGTGATTTCTACCCTTAAATCGGCGGGCAAGAGAATGACCAACCGATTGTTTTTTACCTCTTTCGCCGCGCCAAAATTGGTTACAGGGGACTTATCACCAGTTCACATTTAGAATCACATGCTGATTGGCTTGGCGCTGTTTTGACACTAACCGGAATTTTCTACCATGTATTGTGGGCGTTCCTCAACTCCGCGCCGGTTGGACTACCAATAGAAACCGAAAACCCAAACCAAAATGGGAATTACACATATGCAAAAATCGAAAACCGGCGCTGTTTGACTGATAAACCTATATTCATCACCCACATTGAAAAGAAACTCGTGGCGCTTTCATGGCATTAACCATGAGAATATCAAGCGGAAAATTTTTATGCCATTTTTTGTAGATCGAAGGCGCCACTTAACGAAGTTCCTACGCCCGGCTTGCTTTGTGGTTAGATTTTAAATACAGGATTATAAACAACTGATAGGAAAACCGCCAAATGAGCACACTGATGGCCAACATGGTATTGCCAAAAGCGGGGTTTTGGTTTTATCTTTGAAATATTGTTGATACCTGGTGTTTAGTTCTCCTAAAAATATCACTACTATCCCACCCCGCCTTCGGCAATACCCAGAACGTTATGGGCAAGTGTAAGTGACGACAACGTTTAAACGGAAATGAAACAAGTAATAACATATTTCGGACTTGCATATTTAATCAATTGGACAATTTGGCTTCCATTGTATGGACACTCTTTGGTTTGACAAATTTGCCGACCTTGCCATATCACCATGGACTTGGTGGACTTGGACCGTTAATAGCTTCGTTTCTGACGACTTGGATATTTCAAAAGTGTAGGCTTAAAAAATTTGATTAAAAAGTGCTTACAAGTTAGACCACTAATTTATTTTACAATCGCACTTTTAAGTCCATTCTTACTCGTTTTCATTGCGACAATCATAAACTACTTTGTTGACAAATCGCCCATTAATCTTTCGGGACTATTAACTTCAAAAGAGTTCCCTCAATTCAACCTATTGACATTTTTCATTTACAACTTAATCTTCTTTGGACTTGGAGAAGAAGTTGGTTGGCGAGTTTTGCATTGCCAAGGTTTCAAGACAAGTTTAATGCTTTGACATCAAGTATTATTTTGACAATGTTTTGGGCTGTTTGGCATTGGCCACTTTTCTTTTACAGACCCGGTTACACTTCAATGGACTTTGCAGGTATATTCGGATGGACATTTAGCTTATTGACAAAAGTGTTTTATTGACTTGGCTTTATAACTCATCAAGAGCAAGTGTTTTAATTTGTGCTGTTTTTCACTCAACCATAGACATCGCATTTACAGCAGACCTTGCTGACAAAAATATTGTGAACTATATGGGATTTTTAATAACGGTTTGGGGCATTTTGACAATCACTATTTTTAAGCCAAAAAATTTAGCGACAAATGAACGAGAGAAGTACACCTGCCCATAACAAGGTATTGCCAAAAGCGGGGCTGAAGTGCTTCTATGAAATATCTGTGCAAGGTTCAACAGCAGGAATTCTATTGAACTTTTGTGCTAAAATCCCGCCTTCGGCAATACCCAAACCGTTGGTGGCAAGTTGCAAGAACCAAAAACTAAATGAAATAAGTAATTATGATAAAGACTATTTTGACTTCACTCTTAACTTTAACTGTATTTTGCAATAGCTATGCACAAGGACTTATTATTCAATCTCAATTGAATGGTAATTCTTTGACAGTGAAAGGATACGCAGAGCTAAAAATAAAACCTGATATTGCCAAGTTAAATATTACAATAACAAAAAGGATACAAGTAGCGAAAAATCCTTAATGCTTTTAAACATAGAATTTAAGAAAGTAAAAGACTTGTTTTCCTTATTACAAGTTGACACAACCAATATTAGAATAAGTGATTTCGGTTTAGAGAGTGAGTTTGACGATGAAGTCCAAAGAAAATTCTATAATTCAAAATCTTCTTTGACATTAAAATATGATCCCAAAGTAATCTCAAATATGATTAAGGGTTTTCAAGAAAAGAAAATTACCGATATTGATTTCAATTTTGAATATGAATTGTCTGATAATTTAGAACAAGTAATTGCTGACAGTTTAGCAATATTATCTATTCGAAACGCTAAATTAACAGCTAATAAAACGTGTAATGAATTAGGACTAAAAATTATGGACATAAGAAATGTATCAAAGTCGAGCTATGAAATTATGCAATCTGAATTTGCTCCTCCACTGAAACCACAAGTAAAGTTCACACCACCAGTTATTAAAAGGAGTGAAGAAATATTTAATTCATTTGAGGTTGAAGAAATAACAAGAAGTGAAGAAATAATGATAACATACGAAATTGAAAGGAAATAGAATAACCTGCCACCAACATGCGTTTTGCATCAGTGTGGCTTTTGTACTTGGCTCAACATTTGTACTTTAAATGAACATACTACCAACTTTAAACTTCAGTACTTTCTACCCCACACCGAACGCAAAGCGCAAAACCGTTGTGCGTCATGCCCAAACCGCATAAAAAGAAATTAACTCTAAATGAGAATACTCCTATTTTTATTGATATCCAGTTGTCTTTTATCTTGTTTTATCAATGAAAACAAACAAGGAAATATAAGCAATAAGAGTAATGGGAATATGCTAAATGATACTAGCAAAGAAAAAGAAATAATTTTATCTAAAAGCAAAATGTCAAATTCAGCATTGCTACTTAATGACAAAAGAAATGGACTTTCGCAAACAATTGACACCATTGAATTAGTAGACATGAGATTTGCATGTGACTGCCCGAGTTGGTTTGACAGTTTACATTATTCAAGAAAGTTTTCAGACAAATCCAACTTAGACAAATTGAACATTAACTCTAAAAACTTTCAGGAAAACTGTTATTATTTAGAGCCGGCGGACAACAACTGGACTTAACTTCAATCTCATTTTTACCAAGGACAAGAGTTAAAGTAATTGGCAGAAAATATAATATAAAAAATACCATCAAACAATTTGCTTCAAGATCCAAATCCAATTACGGGAAATGTATTCAGATACTATGGATTTGAAATAATCAAGCCATTTATGGTTTATTCAAATGAAAATAGAAAGCATATAGAGAATATAGAACCTAATGAAAAACTTGTGATATTGACAATTAAATAAAGCACGAACGCACAACAGCGGCTTGGCGTCAGTGTGGCTTTGGCACTTGGTTCAGCAATTGTACTTTCTGTGAACTTTTGTACTAAATTTGAACAGTAGAACTTTCTACCCCACACCGAACGCAAAGCCACGGCCCGTTACATGCAACCATCAATCCGTATTTCATGACAAGTGATTCATTTCTAGTCTATAAGAGATTTGACAGTTCCTCAAAGCTGAATGAGATAACGGCAGTTTTAGTTGATAACCAAATACCTTATATTGTTGAAAATGATACGCCTCATTTGATCCCGAATCACGACTCCAATCAATACTGAATTACTTCTTAAGATTAAAGGAAAAGATTTTGTAAAAGTAAACCAGCTACTCTTATCGAATGTTGAATTTTCTAAAAATGAAATACCAACAGATTATTATCTCTATTCATTTACGAATGAAGAATTGATAAACATCTTAAAGAAACAAGACGAATGGGGAACAATTGATTTAGCCTAACAAAGGAAATTCTAATAAAAAGAGGGATGGTTGTGACAGATGACCAACTGAATGATTTTAGGAAACAAAGAATAAAAGAATTATCAAAACCAGACGACCCTTCCTTTTACTGGATTCTTGTCGGATATGGATTTGCACTACTCGGAGTATTATCGGAATGCTCTGGGGTTTCTTCCTAATGACTCATAAGAAAACTCTTCCCAACGGCAAGATTGTTCAAGGTTATTCATAGGTTACCAAAAGCATGGCTTTTATACTATTAATAGGAATTCTTATGACCATTATTTTAATAGGCGGAAGATTCGCTTAAGATTGTAAAGGCTGCATGTAACAGCGGTTTGGCGCAAGCAGGGCTTTAGAAAGTAATTCAACATTTTCACTATATTTGGCATAAGAAATAGGCTCTACTTTAGTACTCCAATCCCCTGCCATCGCCAAGCCGCTAGCCGTTGTGCGTCATGCGTTGTTAAGACTTTGGGATCGATTGAGAAGTAAAATACAAATTAATTTTTAGTATATTTGGCATTATGAGAACGGCAGAAATCAATACTACCATTGTGGATGGTTATCTTGGACTTTTAGATAATCTAAGTACCGATAATAAACTTGACCTTATATCAAAATTATCAGCTTCGGTCAAATCGGACTTGACTGATAAAAATCTTCATTCAAAAAGCTTTTGGAGCATTTGACTCAAAAAATCAGCGGAAGAAATTATTGAAGAAATACGGAATAGCAGAGTTTCAAAAGACTAATTGAATCGTTTTGAAAAAGTATCTAATTGACACCAATATTGTTATCTTTTACATGAAAGGTAAGTTTGACCTTGAAACCAAATTTGATAAAGTAAAAGTAGAGAACTGTTATATTTCTGAAATGACATTAGCAGAACTTAAATTCGGCATAGAAAAAGTGAGAAGCCTGNAAAAAAATAGAAAAGCTTTAGACAACTTCCTATCAGGTGTGCAAATTCTTCCAATTTTTCATTCTCTAGACTTATATGCAAAAGAAAAGGCTCGACTTCAAAAGGCAGGTACACCTATTGACGATTTTGACCTTTTAATTGGCGTGACCTCTGTTACGCATAAATTGACAATGGTTACCAACAACACAAACCATTTCAGAAAAATCAATGGAATTAAATTGGAGGATTGGACTAATTTGAAATAGCACGAACGCACAACATGCGTTTGGCGCAAGTGGGGCTTCTGTGCTAGCTTGAGCAATTGTACTTTCAATTATCTTTGATTCTAAATTTGAACTGGAGTACTTTTTAACCCCCACCTTCGCCAAGCGCAACCACGTTAGGCGACACCATATGAAACCGATTTTACTGATATTATCTGTGCTGACTTTTACCACGTTAAAAGCACAAATAGAACGAGAATTTGCAAGCGCTTTGACTGAAATGAGTTTCAGAAAAATTGATAGCATTAAACAATTGGAAAAACAGATTCTAGTTTTAGAATATCTTACAGTGACTATTCAGACATAATTAGTGGCTATCAAGCTGGTTATCTTAACATTAGTTATGGCCAGATAATAGAAAATGGTATTCTAGCCCAAGTAAAATACATTCGGTTTAATGAAATTCTTGTATACTACGATTTGCGCAATGAAAGCAACCTGTATTTCTATCATTCTAGCAATTTTAGCAAATATCTTGCCCCCGTTAAACTATATACTTTCCATAAAGATCATTTCAGCAAACTATAGAAACTATTTCAGAATTTTTACGATGTAAATTTTAATCTTAATGAATGTTTTGAACTACAATTTTATAGTGATGGATGTGGAATTGATGGTGAAGTACCTGCCAATATGAATATTATTGATTCATTAGTAAAATTTAGAGATAAAGTTTCCTTGAAGAAATGGTTACAATCCAGCAATTCCACAAAACAGATTTATGGAGTTAACGGATTTTATAAACTCAAGAAAATCGGGGTTCCAATTGAGAACACAGAATTAAAATTAATTCGACAAATAATAAATAAATCTGGAGTAATTAGAACATGTTCCGGATGTTTTTCGACATTGAACCTATTAAAGAAGTCAGTAAGGAATTCAACTTCTAGCTCAATGGCGATCGCCTAACTGCGGTTTGGCGCAAGCAGGCTATAGGAAGTAATTCAACTTTTCACTATATTTGGCATAAGAAATAGCCCCAACTTTGGTACTCAAATGCCCTGCCATCGCCAAGCCGCGAACCGTTGGCAGTAATTTTAGTAAGAGACAAATAATCTTTTCATGAACTGGAAATAAGAATCAAAGGCAACTGAAATAAGGTAAATTTTATAACAAGAAATATACATTGGATAGATTAAAATGACCTATTATGACGAATACATAATTCCAGTTCTTTTTACAGTTGTATTTGCAATTGTAACCATTAAAATCGTCTTGAACTCGGTGAAACTTTACAGAAAACGAAAAGTATATAGGAACTTCTTACCAATTTTTATTGGATTAGGATTCATCACATGGGGTTTAAAAATGATTTATTTCGCATACAATATGAATAATAATTTTGTTTACGTTACAGCTAGAACAGTAGGATATTGTCATATTTTCAGTACGGAAAGGGAGTCAGACTTAAGTATAGCTATAATGGGAAAGAGTATTTTATTGAGCGAATCATGGAACCTCTCAAGGAAATTGTGGTTCCCAATGGGGTGTATAAAGTACGCATAGCCGTATCTTCTCCTGAAATCGGAAGAGTTGAAAATAATACAAGATAATGTACAAAATTACTGCCAACAGCCGTTGGTAGTAATTTATCGACGTTTAATACTGATAAAATACCTTCAAAAGATTCTCATAAACCATTAATTTCCACCTAAATAATTGAAAAATGAATCAAGCAGAACTACGAGGAAAACAAAAACAATCCGAATTTTCGCAAGTTGTTTATTAATTTCAATATATGTTATTGTAACCTATAATATTCTGGTACCAAATGTAGAGGTAAAAAAATTATTCAACAAATAATTCGATTTTGCTTAACCCTTACTTTGATGTTTCTTATCCTGAAGGGAAAAAATGGGCTAAAGATATTTTTAGTTTGTTACTTGGGCTTGGGATATTATTCGCTATAGTAACGATTTTTGGAAACTCTTCATTCAATGCTAAAATTCCCATGATAACAATGACTTTCATTTACAGTTGGACTTTTTATCACTTAAACTTTTCTAGTGATTTTAAAGCTTACTTCAACAAGATCTTATCGTAATGAAAATTTGGTCATATTTATTTGAATTTCTGTGTATTCTTGTGGCTATTGGAATAAATGTTTACGAAAAAAGGAATAGAAAATAATAAACTACTGCCAACAGCGGTTTGGCGCAAGCAGGGCTAGGAAGTAATTCAACATTTTCACTATATTTGGCATAAGAAATAGCCTCGACTTTAGTACTCCAATGCCCTGCCATCGCCAAGCCGCGAACCGTTAGCTGCTATTACCAGAAACCGAGACATTAGAAAGAACTGAAAGCTAAATTAAAGTATGACAAAAGATTTTTCAATATTGATTAACTTGTTTGCTCAAGACAAAATTGAACTCGAAATCATATTAAAAGCATTTAATGAAATGACTAATGAGGAAAAGCGAAGCGAACTTTCTTGGTTAAGAGTATATATAGAACAGTCACACCCAACAAAAGAGACAATTAATAATGCGATTTCAAATATGCCAATTAAAAAACAATGACACCCATTGTAATCCTGGAAACAAATGACTTCAAAACAGCACTATTGAAAATTTGTGACTTACCTGAAAATGAACTAGAAAAATCAATTATGACACTTTCAACTTTATTTAGATATTCAGACACAAAGAGACGAGAAACTTTTGCAAAGATGGTTGTAATCACGAATGGCATAACATAGACAAACAACACAATAATTTATCAGATGTGAGTATAGAACAGACAACAAATTGGTGGACAAAAATTAGAAGATATTTTGAATAGAGTAAGAATAACAGCAGCTAACAGCGGTTTAGCGCAAGCAGGGCTTTGGCAATAAAATCATCTTTTTCACTATATTTGGCATTAGGAATAGCCTCAACTTTAATACTCAAATGCCTGCCATCGCCAAGCCGCGAACCGTTGGCTGTAATGTGCGAACCACCATTACGCTTAGACTTGGCGGTGATTTTCTACCCATATATCGGCGGGCAAGAGAATGACCAACAGACAGTTTTTTACCTCTTTCACCGCGCCAAAATTGGTTACTGTGGACTTATCACCAGTTCCCATTTAGAAAAACAGGCGGATTGGCTTGGCGCTGTTTTGACACTAACCCGAATTTTCTACCTCGTATTGTGAGCGTTCCTCAACTCCGCGCCGGTTTGACTTCTCACAGAAACCGATAACGTTAACGAAAAAGTGAATTCCAAAACGCAAGAAATTGGAAATCGGCGCTGTTTGACTTAAAAACTCGAATTCAATACCCACAACGAATTGAAACTCGTGGCGCTTTCATGGCATTAAAGGTGAGAATAACAACTGAAGAACTTTCTGACTCTTTCGCTGCGGAGTTGAAGCGCCACCTAACGAATTTCCTACGCCCGCCTTGCTTTGTGGTTAGATTTTAAATGCAGGATTTTAAACAGCTGATGGGAAAACCGCCAAGAGGCACACTAACAGCCAACATGGTATTGCCAAAAGCGGGGTTTTGGTTCTATCTTTGAAAAATTGTTGATGCTTGGTGTTTAGTTCTCCTAAAAATATAACTACTATCCCACCCCGCCTTCGGCAATACCCGGAACGTTGTGTGCCATTGTTCAACTCAAAAACACAATATGATTAGATAAAATAATTTGTTTCATGATAGAAAACTCTAGTAAGCTTTTTGGTGACAAATCTACATTTGCGATTTCATACAAACCCTATGAGAATTCTAAGGATATTCATGATGTTGCGTATTGCCATTTTATTTTAGGAGAGCATTTTATTGGCTCTCCTGATGAATGTTGTCTGCTAGGAACATGGACATTATTTGTAGACAAATTTAAAAGACATTTAGAATCAAATAGAACCAATCTCTTCAATAAACTATTCTCTGATTTAACAGATAGAGAAATATTTGAAGTAATTATGAAATCAAATCAATTGGAAAGTGAATTCGATCCTATGTATGACTATTTACCGGTGATTGATAATCTTTGGGGCAAACATTGTGTTAGGTTAGATGAAACTCAAGATGCATATGAAATAGTTGTGATTGAACATAACGAACAACTCAAATTTATATGGAAGGGCTGGAGAGCCCCTTGTCCACAGAATGAAATTGGTAAGCTTTATAACCTAAACGTAGAATATGATAATTTCCTTTCAACAATTGAAGAATGTTTGACTTTTCTAATTACGACCTATCCAGATGTTAATATTGGATTGAAATAACGGCACACAACATTGGTTTTGCGTCAGTGTGGCTATAGTACTAGGCTCAACATTTGTACTTTCTATTAGCTTTTTGCTAAATTTGAACTGAAGTACTTTCTACCCCACACCGAACGCAAAGCCAAGGCCCGTTATACGGCATTTTTTAATAAACTACTACCCCATGGATAAGTACCATGAAACTTTGAATACTTGGAATAAAATCGCTTCGATTTATGAAGAAAATTCATGGACTTGGATATTTATAATGATACTTACAATACCCTTTGCTCCTCCGACATAAAACAGAATGCTAAGGTTTTAGAAATTGGCTGCGGACCAGGTAATATTACCAGGTTTCTATTGAAGAAAAGACCTGATTTCAAAATCCTAGGAATTGATAGCGCGCCAATATGATTGAAATTGCCAAACGGAATAACCCATCTGCACAATTCATGCAATTTGACGCAAGAAATATCGAACTTTTGAATGACAAATTTGATTTAATCGTAAGTGGATTTTGCCTACCCTACTTATCAGACGAGGAAAGAATGAAATTCATTTATCAATCAGGAAAACTATTAGAAGATAATGGCAGAATTTATTTAAGCTTTGTAGAAGGAAACTCCGCGAATTCAACATATAAAGAAAGTCCTGCTGGAAGAGTTTTCTTTCAATACCACGAACTAGATCGGGTTGTTCAGAACCTAAAGAAATCAATCTTTACAGACATTTCTATCAAGAGAGTGAGATACACTAAAGAAACAGATTCTGAAGAACATACAGTAATTATTGCCAAAAAAACGCCGTATAACAGCGGTTTGGCGCAAGCAGGGCTTCGGGAATAAAAGGATCTTTTTCACTATATTTGGCATAAGAAATGGCCTCAACTTGGGTACTCAAATGCCCTGCCATCGCCAAGCCGCGAACCGTTGGCCACAATGTGCGAACCACCATTACGCTTAGATTTGGCGGTGATTTTCTACCCTTAAATCGGCGGGCAAGAGAATGACCAACCGACAATTTTCTACCTCTTTCACCGCGCCAAAATTGGTTACTGGAATCATCACCAGTTCCCATATAGAATTACAAGCTGATTGACTTGGCGCTGTTTTGACACTAACCGGAATTTTCTTCCATGTATTGTGGGCGTTCCTCAACTCCGCGCCGGTTGGACTTCCAATAGAAACCGAAAACCGAAACCAAAATGGGAATTCCACATATGCAGAAATCGAAGACCGGCGCTGTTTGACTGATAAACTTATATTCATCACCACATTGAAAAGAAACTCGTGGCGCTTTCATGGCATTAACCGTGAGAATATCAAACTTAGAATTTTCAAGCCTTTAGATGTGGATTGAAGGCGCCACTTAACGAATTTCATACGCCCGCCTTGCTTTGTGGTTAGATTTTAAATACAGGATTATAAACAGCTGAAGGAAAACCGCCAAATGAACACACTGATGGCCAACATGGTATTGCCAAAAGCGGGGTTTTGGTTTTATCTTTGAAATATTGTTGATGCCTGGTGTTTAGTTCTCCTAAAAATATCACTACTATCCCACCCCGCCTTCGGCAATACCCAGAACGTTGGCCACAATGTGCGAACCACCATTACGCTTAGATTTGGCGGTGATTTCTACCTTAAATCGGCGGGCAAGAGAATGACCAAACGACAGTTTTTTACCTCTTTCGCCGCGCCAAAATTGGTTACCGTGGAATCATCACCAGTTCCCATTTAGAAAAACAGGCGGATTGGCTTGGCGCTGTTTTGACACTAACCCGAATTTTCTACCTCGTATTGTTAGCGTTCCTCAACTCCGCGCCGGTTTGACTTCTCATAGAAACCGATAACATTACCGAAAAGTGAATTCAAAACGCAAAAAATTGGAAATCGGCGCTGTTTGACTTAAAAACTCGAATTCAATACCCACAACGAATTGAAAATAGTGGCGCTTTCATGGCCTTAACCGTGAGAATTTCAAACTGTGAATTTTCAAGCTCTTAGTTGTAATTCGAAGGCGCCACTTAACGAAGTTCCTACGCCCGCCTCGCTTTGTGGTTAGATTTTAAATACAGGATTATAAACAGCTGATAGGAAAACCGCCAAATGAGCACACTGATGGCCAACATGGTATTGCCAAAAGCGGGGTTTTGGTTTTATCTTTGAAATATTGTTGATGCCTGGTGTTTAGTTCTCTAAAAATATCACTACTATCCCACCCCGCCTTCGGCAATACCCAGAACGTTGGCTGCAAGGAAAATCGACATCATGGAAAATTTGGAAAAAAGATTAACTTTACCTACATGAACAGTGCAGAATTAAAATTAGAAATAATTCGTCAAGTAGATTTACTAGAAGTTGACGTTTTAAATGAAATCCGCGAATACATACAAAATCGTCTGAAAATTCAAAGCTTAAGAGTTTGGAAGGACTTTCAGAATCTGAAATTGAGAGATTAAAAGAAGCACAGGAGTCTCTACAATTAGGAAGGGAATTTCTTATGAGGAAATTAAATCCAAGTATAAAATTCGATATGGAATTGCGTAAACCACTAATTTGGTCGCCTGAAGCTGATTTCGACCTAGAAGGTATATTAAACTACTTGGAGAATAATTGGACAGAAAATGTAATCTCTGATTTCTTGAACGAACTTTTTAAAATTTTAGATTGGATTACTGAAAACCCTCAGATATTCATGGAGTCTTCCAAAAAATCACAAATAAGAAAATTTGTTCTATCTAAACATCATACTCTTTACTTTGAAGTGTTCGATACGCATATAAATCTTTTAAGAATATTTGACTCAAGACAAGACCCTAAAAAACTTAGAAGGTAAGATTCCTGCAGCCAACAAGGGTTTTGCGTCAGGCGGGCTGATGTGCAAAATTCAACAGCTGTTTTCAATTAAACTTTAGTAATAATATCGGCTTTTGTGCTTCGATTTCCCGCCCGAACGCAAAGCCCAAAACCGATTATGCCCAATGCTAGGACGACATTACAACCAACAACAAACCGACAGAAAAACTAACTTTGGACTGTTAAAATTGACAACAGAATTAATGACTTTAGAACAGTACATAGACAACATAAATAAACGATATAAACTTGGTAATGCAACCGAGCATACTTTTCGTGGCGACCTGCAACAACTGTTAGAAAGTTTAGTGCCTGACATCAGGGCGACCAACGAACCCAAANGACAATCTTGCGGAGCGCCCGACTACATTCTGACTAAAAGAAATTCCAGTAGGTTTTTTGAAGCTAAGGACATTGGCGACAAAGACCTTGAAGGAGCAAAGAAAACGGGAAACAAAGAACAGTTCGACCGTTACAAGGCTTCGCTAAACAACTTAATTTTCACCGACTATTTAGACTTCCATTTATACATTGACGGAATTTATATTACANAAATTGCAATTGCTGAAATACAAAACGGAACTATCGTTCCGTTGNCTAACAACNTTGCAACTTTTACAAATCTCATAAAAGACTTTAGTTCTCACGTTGGACAGACAATAAAAAGTTCANAAAAACTGGCAGAAATGATGGCGGGCAAAGCCCGCCTTCTTTCTGATGTTATTGAAAAAGCGTTGACAAGTGACGAAGCAAATAAAGAAGACAGTACCNTTAAAGACCAGATGAACGCCTTTAAGCAAATCCTTATTCACGACATTACACCCAAAGGTTTTGCTGACGTATATGCTCAAACTATTTCTTACGGAATGTTTGCGGCTCGTTTACACGACCCAACTTTGCCAACTTTTAGCCGACAAGAAGCTGCTGAATTAATTCCAAAATCAAATCCATTTTTACGCAAACTGTTTGGCTACATTGCTGGTCCCGACATTGACGACCGTATAAAGTGGATAGTAGATAGTTTGGTAGATATATTTTTGGCTTGCAATGTTGAAGAAATTTTAAAGAATTATGGTAAGTCAACAAAAATGGAAGACCCAATCATCCATTTTTATGAAACATTTNTGAGTGAGTACGACCCGAAATTGAGAAAGGCTCGTGGCGTTTGGTACNTTCCTGCACCAGTTGTAAATTTTATTGTTCGAGCAGTTGATGATATTTTAAAAACCGAATTTGATTTACCGCAAGGACTTGCCGACAGTAGCAAAACGAAAATAAAAGTTGATGTACAAGNNGCAAAAACAGAACATGAAGTACACAAAGTACAGATACTTGACCCAGCCACAGGAACAGGAACTTTCCTTGCAGAAACCATAAAACACATTCACAAAAAGTTTGAAGGACAACAAGGCATTTGGAGCAATTATGTAGAAACGCATTTATTGCCTCGCCTTAATGGTTTTGAGTTGCTGATGGCAAGTTATGCAATGGCACATTTGAAATTAGATTTGCTTTTAACTGAAACTGGCTACAAACCAACAACAAACCAAAGGTTCAGAGTTTACCTCACCAACAGTTTAGAGGAAAGCCACCCCGATACAGGAACTCTCTTTGCAAATTGGTTAAGCACAGAAGCCAACGAAGCAAATCACATAAAAAGAGATACGCCAGTAATGTGTGTAATTGGAAATCCGCCTTATGCAGTTAGTAGCACCAATAAAAGTGAATGGATACAAAATCTTCTCATTGATTACAAANAAAACCTTAATGAGAAAAAAATAAATTTAGATGATGATTATATAAAATTCACTCGATTTGGTCAACACTTTATTGATAAAAACGGAAGTGGAATTTTAGCTTATATATCTGCTAATAGTTTTATTGATGGTGTTACTCACAGGCAAATGCGTAGAAGCCTATTAGAAAGTTTCGATAAAATATACATTATAGACCTACATGGAAATGCGAAGAAANAGGAAGTTTCCNCTGATGGTTCAATAGACCAAAATGTATTTGACATAATGCAAGGTGTTAGCATTAACTTGTTTATTAAAACTGGCAAAAAAAAGAAAAATGATTTAGGGNAAGTATATCATTTTGATTTACAAGGAAAGCGAGATTATAAGTATGACTTTCTTTTTGATAACTCTTTAAATNCTATTGGCTTTAAAAAATTAGTTCTTGAATCAAAGTATAATNTTTTCGTGCCGAAAAATTTTGCCGATGTTGAACAATATAACAAGGGTTTTAAAATGGATTCCTTATGCTCAATAGTAAACAATGGTTTCCAAACAGACAGAGATTCATTGTTTATTGACATTGAAAAGAATGTACTATCAAAACGTATAGAGCAATTATTCTCAAGCGAATACGATAATACATTTATTAAAGAATATAATATTGCTGATTCAAGTAGTTATAAATTAACAAAAGTAATTTCAGATAATTCTTTTAACCCAAGCCAAATTCAGAAAACACTTTATAGACCTTNNTTTGATATACGATACATTTATTATGACACTAAAGTTATAAGTCGTCCGGCCAACAAAGTATTTAAACATTTCCTTAAAGATAATTTAGGATTAATTATTTCTCGACAGCAAAGCACTTTTGATTTTCAACATATACTTGTTACTGATATTATAACTGAAAGATGCTCAATTTCTCTTCAAACAAAAGAAACTGGATATGTATTTCCACTTTACTTATATCCTGAAAATAACAGCCAACAAACTATTGGGCAAACAGCAGAAAGAACACCAAACTTAAATACAGAAATTGTAAAGCAATTGGCAAAAATAGTAGGGTTAACTTTTACAACAGAAAAAGAAACAACCAAAGATACATTTGCACCAATCGACATTTTAGATTACATCTATGCGGTTTTACATTCGCCAACATACCGCGAAAAATACAAAGAGTTTTTAAAAATAGATTTTCCGAGTGTGCCTTTTCCAAAAGACAAAGTAATCTTTTGGCAACTCGCTAAAATTGGCGCAGAAATACGACAAATACATTTATTGGAAAGCCCAACAGTTGAAAAATACATAACTCAATATCCCGAAGACGGAAATAATGTAATTGTAAAACCAAAATACGAAAACGGAAAAGTTTACATCAACGACACGCAGTATTTTGACAACGTACCGCAAGTAGTTTGGGACTTTTATATTGGTGGCTACCAACCAGCACAAAAGTGGCTCAAAGACCGCAAAGACCGTAAACTTGAATTTGACGACATTTTACATTATCAAAAAATCATTGTTGCGTTGACAGAAACGGACAGACTAATGAACGAAATAAACAAAATAGACATCGAATGAGAATAAGCACTGGGCATAACACGGGTTTGGCAAAAGTGGCGGTTCAGTGCTCCGCAGACACATTTGTGGTTAATCAAAGTTTGGTTCTCCGCATCAACATTTGTGGTGAAAATCGCCACCTTCGCCAAGCCCGAAACCGTTGGCCACAATGTGCGAACCACCATTACGCTTAGATTTGGCGGTGATTTCTACCCTTAAATCGGCGGGCAAGAGAATGACCAAACGACAGTTTTTTACCTCTTTCGCCGCGCCAAAATTGGTTACCGGGGACTTATCACCAGTTCACATTTAGAATCACATGCTGATTGGCTTGGCGCTGTTTTGACACTAACCGGAATTTTCTACCATGTATTGTGGGCGTTCCTCAACTCCGCGCCGGTTGGACTACCAATAGAAACCGAAAACCGAAACCAAAATGGGAATTCCACATCTAAGGGAATCTACAACCGGCGCTGTTTGAATGATAAACCTATATTCATCACCCACATTGAAAAGAAACTCGTGGCGCTTTCATGGCATTAACCGTGAGAATATCAAACTGAGAATTTTCAAGCCTTTAGATGTGGATTGGAGGCGCCACTTAACGAATTTCTTACGCCCGCCTTGCTTTGTGGTTAGATTTTAAATACAGGATTATAAACAGCTGATAGGAAAACCGCCAAATGAGCACACTGATGGCCAACATGGTATTGCCAAAAGCGGGGTTTTGGTTTTATCTTTGAAATATTGTTGATGACTGGTGTTTAGTTCTCCTAAAAATATAACTACTATCCCACCCCGCCTTCGGCAATAACCAGAACGTTGGCCACAATGTGCGAACCACCATTACGCTTAGACTTGGCGGTGATTTCTACCCTTAAATCGGCGGGCAAGAGAATGACCAACCGATCATTTTTTACCTCTTTCGCCGCGCCAAAATTGGTTACAGAGGACTTATCACCAGTTCCCATTTAGAATTACATGCTGATTGACTTGGCGCTGTTTTGACACTAACCCGAATTTTCTTCCATGTATTGTGGACGTTCCTCAACTCCGCGCCGGTTGGACTTCCAAGAGAAACCGAAAACCGAAACCAAAATGGGAATTCTACACCTAAGGGAATCGAAGACCGGCGCTGTTTGACTGATAAACTTATATTCATAACCCACATTGAAAAGAAACTCGTGGCGCTTTCATGGCATTAACCGTGAGAATATCAAACTGAGAATTTTAAAGCTATCTTTTGTGGATCGAAGGCGCCACTTAACGAATTTCTTACGCCCGCCTTGCTTTGTGGTTAGATTTTAAATACAGGATTATAAACAGCTGATAGGAAAACCGCCAAATGAGCACACTGATGGCCAACATGGTATTGCCAAAAGCGGGGTTTTGGTTTTATCTTTGAAATATTGTTGAAGCCTGGTGTTTAGTTTTCCTAAAAATATAACTACCATCCCACCCCGCCTTCGGCAATACCCAGAACGTTAGGCGTCATTGATTAACGCTACTATGAAGAATATTCATGAATCAGAAATTAGACTTAATTAGACAATCAACCAAAATATTAAACGGACTGGGTTTCGCTTTATTGATTTGGGTTTTATTTATCCATCGACCTTATGAGGTTGCAATTTTAACAACGACACTTTTTACTTTTGGATGTATTTTACTAATATTTTTTAATAAAGGGTTTATTACCTTAAATTATGAAAACATTTCTAATAGACCTTCATTGTATATGGCTGTGTTTCTTAGCTCAATAAGTTTAATCCTGCGAAGTCTTTTAGACTATAATGTATTTGACTACTCAAAATTTGGACTCCATGTATCTCTTTGACTATTCTATTACTCTTAATTGTTTATCTTAGGAGCAACCAATTTAGAAACCTAACCTTTAAAACATCTGGAGATTTGTTTAGTGTTGTATTGTTTATATTTGGCTATTCATACGCAACAATTCTTTTTATCAACTGTAACTATGATAAATCAAACCCCAAAGTAAACTACGTTAAAGTGGTTAAAATGAGTATTGATAGAGGAAAACACACAAGCTATGACATTGAATTAACTCCTTGGAATGGCAGAACTGAAAATGAAGAGGTTTCTATTTCGAAGAAATTTTATAATACCCTTGAAGTTAATGATACTGTTCGAGTTGAAAATTATCAAGGCTTATTAAATATTGAATGGTTTAAAGTAAAACATAAGTAATCAAATTGAGAAGAATAAACAACGAACGCCTAACATCGGTTTTGCGATATTGGGGCTTATGTACTAAATTTAAGCATTGGAATTCTATTGAACAATTTACTAAATTGAACATTTGTACTTCGAATTCCCAACATCGCAAAGCCGAAAACCGTTACAGGCCATGCGTGGGCTAAGAATTACCGAGAGAATACAGACAAAAAATGGCGGTTATACGTAGACCTAAAACCGGCAGGCCTTGGAGATTTTAACCGTGACTTTGGCGTTCCTCAACTCGCGCCCTATCGTATTTCATAGATAATGAGCTGGCTTATTGGAACATGAAAACCAAATACGGTTTCCTTAGACTTAAGACCAGGGCGCTTAGTTTAGTTTTACGGTCAATTTGCTACTCATCTCGAAAAACTAAACGCAGCGCTTCGTAGATTCTAAGAACTCAAAATTTACTCGGACGATAAACGTGACTCAAGATAATTAGTTGGAAAGCGCTGCAAACAGAATTCAGATTGGCCTGCCTCGCTTTTTTACTATATTTGGATTGAAAACCATGAAACAGGACTTAGGAATACCGCCATTTTTAATCCAAGCACGAGCCTGTAACAACAGTTTTGCGCAAGGCGGGGATCACTTTTCCATAGCATATTTTAGGTTCCAAATGCCCGCCCAGCGCAAAGCTGCGAACCGTTACAGGCCATGCGTGGGCTAAGAATTACCGAGAGAATATAGACAAAAAATGGCGGTTATCCGTAGACTTAAATCCGGCAGGCATTGGAGATTTTAACCGTGACTTTGGCGTACCTCAACTCGCGCCCTATCGTATTTCATAGATGATGAGCTGGCTTATTGGAACATGAAAACCAAATACGGTTTCCGTAGACTTAAGACCAGGGCGCTTAGTTTAGTTTTACGGTCAATTGCTACTCATCTCGAAAACTAAACGCAGCGCTTCGTAGATTTTAAGAACACAAACATTACACGGACGATAAACGTAACTCAAGATAATTAGTTGGAAAGCGCTGCAAACAGAATTCAGATTGGCCTGCCTCTCTTTTACTATATTTGGATTGAAAACCATGAAACAGGACCTAGGAATCCCGCCATTTTTAAACCAAGCACGAGCCTGTAACAACAGTTTTGCGCAAGGCGGGGATCACTTTTCCATAGCAAATTTCAGGTTCCAAAGGCCCGCCCAGCGCAAAGCTGCGAACCGTTGGCGGTAATATGCGAACCACTATTACGCTTAGATTTTGGCGGTCTTAATTACCATTAAGACGGCGGGCTTGAGAATAACAAACCGATCGTTTTTTACCTCTTTCGTCGCGCCAAAATTGGTTGCCGGGGACTTATCACCAGTTCCATTAAGAATTACATGCTGATTGGCTTGGCGCTATTTTGACATTAACCAGAATTTTCTACCATGTCCTGTGGGCAATCCTTAACTCCGCGCCGGTTGGACTTCCAATAGAAACCCAAAACTGAAACCAAAATGAAAATTTCACATCTAAAAATCTAAGACCGGCGCTGTTTGACTAATAAAACTGAAATCAATACCCACATTGAAAAGAAACTCGTGGCGCTTTCATGGCATTAACCGTTAGAATATCAAGCGGAAAATTTTAATACCATTTTGTTGTGGATCGAAGGCGCCACTTAACGAATTTCCTACGCCCGCCTTGCTTTGTGGTTAGATTAGGAATACAGGATTATAAACAGCCGATGGGAAACCGCCAAAACGCATACTAACCGCCAACATGGTATTGCCAAAAGCGGGGTTTTGGTTTTATCTTTGAAATATTGTTGATGCTTGGTGTTTAGTTCTCCTAATAATATAACTACTATCCCACCCCACCTTCGGCAATACCCGGAACGTTATACGGCATTTTTTAATCAACTACTACCCCATGGATAAGTACCAAGAAACATTGAATACTTGGAATAAAATCGCTTCGATTTATGAAGAGAAATTCATGGACTTGGATATTTACAATGAAACATATGATACTATTTGCACTTCCGAAGTTAAACAGAATGCTAAGATTTTAGAAGTTGGTTGCGGTCCGGGAAATATTACCAGGTATTTATTGAAGAAAAGACCTGATTTCAAAATCTTGGGAATTGATAGCGCAAACAACATGATTCAAATTGCTAAACGAAATAACCCAACTGCAGAATTCGTACAATTTGATGCCAGAAATATCAATCGATTGAATGACAAATTTGATTTAATCGTGAGTGGATTTTGTCTACCATACTTCTCGAAAGTTGAAAGAAAGAAATTCATTTATCATTCAGAAAAACTATTAGCGGATAACGGAAGATTTTATTTAAGCTTTGTAGAAGGACAATCCGAGAAGTCAACATATAAAGAAAGTCCGGCTGGGAGAGTTTTCTTTCATTTCCATGAACTAGATCAAGTTGTTCAGAACTTGGAGGAATTTAACTTCACTGACATTTCTATCAAGAAAGTGAGATATACTAAAGAAACAGATTCTGAAGAACATACAGTAATTATTGCTAAAAAAACGCCGTATAACAGCGGTTTGGCGCAAGCAGGGCTTTACGAAGTAATTCAACATTTTCACTATATTTGACATAAGAAATAGCCCCAACTTTGGTACTCAAATGCCCTGCCATCGCCAAGCCGCTAGCCGTTGGCAGTAACCTTAAATGAAATGACGAAAAAACTTACATCCTAAGAAAAAGTGCGACCCTTATTGTTGCCTTCGTATATTTAGTATTTCAAAATTCTTGTATTAAATATAGAACTAAATACAAGTGTGAAAGAAATTGCGTACCAATCACAATAAAGTTAAATGCGAAGCGTGGGTCCAACTTGCAATTACTAGGTAGTAATAAATTTGAAATAGTATTAAGAGACAATTTACCAGGATCCGCTGATAACTATAGAATTATGGCTAGCGGAATAGCTGATAATAATGGCAATTTTACTACAACTGTTAATTGTGATACAAGTTTATTGAATAGTAAGGACTACTATATTAAAATTGAATATGAGTGGGATGTTAATAATATCCAAGTTTGTTATGACAGTCTATCGAGTTTTAGAATAGAGGATTACCCTGACGGTGGAGTTGCAAACATAAATATTCAATCGTACAGAAAATGGAAGTCGACCCTTAATTTCGTAAAGCGGAGCAATGAAAGTGTAAAGACAGCATATGCAGTATTTGATAGATATTGTAATTATAATATAAATAACCTTCCCATTATTAAGGATTCAATGGTACAAGTCAATGCAAGAACATATTTACATTGTATGAATTATATTACAATCACTACAACTGATACATTTAATAATGTAAATGAGATTATCGACTCCGTATATATTGATGATAATTTCAACGGTAAGACATTCGAATATTGAGTAAAATAGGCTACTGCCAACATGCGTTTTGCGTCAGTGTGGCTTTAGAACTAGGTTAAACATTTTTACAATCTATTAGCTTTTGCTCTAAATTTGAGCTTACGTACTTCCTATCCCACACCGAACGCAAAGCGCAAAACCGTTGGGCGTAACTGGAAATGACTTCTAGAATTGAGATTTTATATACCAAACTTTGGTATATTTGTCACAGAAATCTATAAAAATATGGCACGAAATACTTCAATTCTACTCGGTGATTATTTTGAAAATTTCATAAACGAACAAATCGCAACTGGAAAATACAATTCTGTTAGTGAAGTTGTTAGAACTGCTTTGAGAGTATTTGAGAATGAAGAAAACAAAACTAAATCGTTAATCAATGAATTANAAAAGGGTGAAAAAAGTGAAAAAGTAAAGGACTTTGACCGAAACGCAAATCTCAAGAATCTACACGCCAAATATTTGAAATAATGACAATGTACATTATTAGTGAAGAAGCTATTGATGACATTAATAACATTTGGCTATACACTGCAGAAAACTGGTCACGAGAACAAGCTGACAGATACTATAACTTAATCTTGGACGAAATAGAGTACATAGCCAACAATTTTGAATCCGCACGCGACTTTAGTAAAATAAGAAAGAATTACAGATACTCTAAAATCAAATCACATCTGATTNTTTTTAAGAAAATTCTGATGAATGTANTTGAAGTAATTAGAGTTCTGCACGAAAAAATGGACATTGAAAATAGACTTTCAGATTAAGCCCAGCTACGCCCAACAAGGTATTGCCAAAAGCGGGGCTTTAGTTTTATCTTTGAAATGTTGCTGAAGCTTGATGTTCAGTTTTCTTAACCAAGTAACTACTCATCCACCCGCCTTCGGCAATACCCGGAACGTTACAGGCCATGCGTGGGCTAAGAATTACCGAGAGAATACAGACAAAAAATGGCGGTTATACGTAGACCTAAAACCGGCAGGCATTGGAGATTTTAACCGTGACTTTGGCGTTCCTCAACTCGCGCCCTATCGTATTTCATAGATAATGAGCTGGCTTATTGGAACATGAAAACCAAACACGGTTTCCGTAGACTTAAGACCAGGGCGCTTAGTTTAGTTTTACGGTCAATTTGCTACTCATCTCGAAAAACTAAACGCAGCGCTTCGTAGATTCTAAGAACTCAAAATTTACTCGGACGATAAACGTGACTCAAGATAATTAGTTGGAAAGCGCTGCAAACAGAATTCAGATTGGCCTGCCTCGCTTTTTACTATATTTGGATTGAAAACCATGAAACAGGACTTAGGAATCCCGCCATTTTTAATCCAAGCACGAGCCTGTAACAACAGTTTTGCGCAAGGCGGGGATCACTTTTCCATAGCATATTTTAGGTTCCAAATGCCCGCCCAGCGCAAAGCTGCGAACCGTTGGCAGTAATACAACAGACACCCTAAAATTCAAAACAATTAAATAAACAAGAAATATGAATGTAGAAATTATTTACAGCACAAACACAGATGCTGAAAAATTTGCAGATGTACTAAATAGTAAATTCCTGCAAAACGGTATTAATAAAGTTGAAACACTTCAATCAGAAAATCTAAATCCTGATACAATTCAAGGTATAATTATTATTTCTTTAATTGGAGAAGTAACAAAATGATACTTGTTAGTGTAGTGAAAAGTATTAAAGATGCAATGAAAGAAACAGATGAATATACAATGAAGATAGAAGTAAAGACAAAAGATAAAACTTATAATGGGCTTATCGAACTTGAAGAAGAAAGTGATGAAATGAATGATTAAAATGAATAATTCTAAACAAATTAAATATGGCGAACACGACATTCAATCATTCTTTCAATCAAAAGAAGAAGTTGAAAAAGTTTTTTAAGTTGGCTATCAAATTTTTTGAAAATTTTCAATTGTTTTGTTTTGACGAACTTTCTGAACATCAAAAGAGACATTTTTTCATACAGTATTTACTTTTGGGTTCAAACAGTTTGACACCTTCAACTGTGTCAAACTTTGAATTGAACAGACACGAAATAATCATAAACAGAGGAATGATAAAATTTCACAATGATTAATTCAATATTTCACTCTGTTACCGAAGTAAGCTCACAAGAATTAAACTCTCAATTTATCCAACTCTCATCTAATTTATTAGATACTTTCTGTTTACTATTTGACAAATACGAGGAATTCCATTTGCAGATATAAACATATCTCTAAATAATAATGGTATTAGACATAGGTTTGAAAAAGAGAATAACCCATTTGAAGAAATAGTAAAAGAAGTGCAATCACCAACTTGAATTTATTTTATTACACGAAATTGCTCATACATTTTATCCAAATTACTCTGAACAACAATGTGACGAGTTCGCTATTTATAATTCAAGAAAAATTTGGAATAGTGGTAAATCACACCATACATATTGGTGTGAATATTCGCAATTAGTTCTATTTTTAGTCTTTGAGTTATACGAGATTCATTTTCAAGCACACGAATTTTGGGTAGAGTTATTAAATAAAAAGAATCAAAATATCAATAGGATTAAATATTATTCCTACACACATCCAAATAGTTTTGAGAGATTTGAAAATATAGTAAATTCACTAAAAAGCATTTCTAACTTTACTAAATTTCAATTTTCATTTTTAACCTCATTTTGTAATTATTATTATGGAGTACTGACAACGAATGAGTTTTCTTATTTAATGTTTCTAAACATTTGCTCAATAGACCGACAAAACAGAGACAAAATATTTTTAACAAATTTTGCAACAGTAAATAGTTTTCCAAAATGGAAAATTGATGAATTAAGAAACTATAAAGTGAAACCAATTGATACAGATTTTGAAGAACTTGAAAATAAGAACTTACTTGTGCCACCATTTATAAGATTCTTTAATGAAAGACTTAAAATTGAAAAAGAAGAAAGAACGAAATATTATAATAAATTCATAGACATATTAGAAAGTAAGCACGGTAAATTTTCAGACAATGTGTACGAACTTGAACTTAAAATAGCCTATTAATGATTAGAAATAGAAGTTGGAAAGACAATGAATTTACAACTTGACGAAAAATGTACTACTGCCAACAAGGTATTGGCAAAATTGGGGCAGAAGTGCTATATTGAGCATTTGTAATTCTATTGAGTATTTGTGCAAAATCCAAGCTGACGTATTTCAAATGCCCCAACTTCGCCAATACCCAAACCGTTGGTGGCAAGCTTTATCAGACCTTACTCAATGAGAAGGATACGATTATTTATAACAACTTTAGTTTTATTGATAAGTATTTCAGTTTTTGCGCAAAACGACGCAACTGGTGAAACAAAGATAGTTANNGAATTGAATTTCGCTGAAAGAGAATTAAAACTTGCATATAGAAAAGCCTTAAGAAATCTTTCAGAAAAACAACAAAGAATACTTAAAGATCAACAAAGATATTGGGTTAAAAAACGTGATATTAAATGTAAGAATAATCAAGATTCTGGAGTTTATGAAAACAAATTAAGACTAGACTGTTTAATCCAAGAAACTATTCGCCGAACTGAACAACTTAAAATCTGAAAGCACGGACTCTAGAGCCAATGTGAAATTATGATGTATAATTTTTTTGAAAAACTATTGGAAATTGTTGGTTGGTTTCGCATCATGATTTCACCTACTTTAATTGGTGGGATTGCAGGAATAATTATATTCAATGAATATCCATCACTGATAGGTAAACTTACCGCGCTAGGAATTGGATTTATCGGATTACTTATCGGAATAATTTGGGCGACAAGAATTTATAAATCCCCAAAGGGTACAATCTATTTTATGTCAAGGGTAAGTGCGACACCTGAATTAGACGAGAAAGAAATAGTTAAAAATGACAAATAAGAAGCCTGCCACCAACAGCGGTTTGGCGCAAGCAGGGCTATAGTAAGTAATTCAACATTTTTACTATATTTGGCATAAGAAATAACATCGACATTAGTACTCAAATGCCCTGCCATCGCCAAGCCGCGAACCGTTAGCGGCTATTTTACCCAACCACCGTAAAAACATCAACAGACAAAGTGAAGACATATCAAATATTTGCACTCATATCAATGTTCTTTGCAGGCTTGACAACAGTTGTAGCCAAAGCCGGACTANAAAATGTTAGTGCAGACACAGGACTTGCCGTAAGAACTTGTTTTGTGTTTGCTTTGGTGTGGCTAAACATTTTTGCTTTTAACCAAACCAAAGACTTTTCAAACCTGACACTCAAAGACATTGCAATTTTAGGATTTTCGGCATTGACAACTACCATTTCGTGGATATTTTATTACAAAGCCATAAAAATTGGAAATGTATCAGAAGTCGCTTTAATAGATAAAGCAAGTATATTGATTACACTCTGTNTATCATTCGTATTTTTACAAGAACAGTTTACTTGGAAAATTGGCATTGGAGCAACTTTAATTTTGAGTGGACTGTTTGTAATAGCTTGGAAATAATGTACAACTAAATGGGATTAAAAATTGTTTTACTTTTTATAGCAACTATTGCAGCATTTTGGATAAGTGCTATTTGTGGCGGTGGAGCAAGTTTGATTTTAGTGCCATTACTCAATTGGCTTTTACCTACATCTGTCGTCCCTTTTTCATTGACTATTGGAACATTTACAAGTTCGGCTTCCAGAATTGCAGTTTTCAAAAAGCATATTTGTTGGAAAATATTTTTATGGTTTGTTCCTTTTTCAATTCCAGCAGTTTTGTTGGGTGCTTGGATGATGAAATATGTAAATCCGCTCTATTTGCAACTTATCGTTGGTTTGTTTTTATTAGCAAATATTCCTGAGCTTNTTAGAACAAAAAAACAATTAGCAACAGAAGAAAAACCTTATCCAAAATTTATTTTAGCAATAGTTGGCTTCTTTGCAGGTTTTATTTCAGGTATTACAGGTGCAATAGGACTTTTGTTTAACCGATTTTATTTACGCTACGGTTTATCAAAAGAAGAAATTGTTGCCACAAGAGCCGCAAATGAAATCTTTNTACATTCCATAAAACTTATTATCTATTTATTGTTGGGGTTGTATTCTGCAAATGCTTTATGGTTGGGTATTGCCATTGCGATAGCTTCTATCATTTCAACTTATACAGTAAAATTTATTTTACCATTTATCAGCGAATTTTTGTTTCGCAAAATCGGTTATGGAGCAATGGTAATTTCGGGAATAATTTTATTGGTAAGCACATCGCAAAACATAATTAAACAAGACAATTTTTCTTTTTCAAAAAATCAATATGACGAACGGACAATGAATTGGCGAAACAGTCATTTTGTGTTGGAGTTTGCCATTGATGACGGGTTAGAAATTGAGCGACCAATAAATGAAGATGAACTTCCAGACAAACTAAAAACAGAGTACAACAAGCTTTTGCCACAATACGACAATATTCTATTAGAAAAAGTTNTTAAATTAGCATCAAAACGCAGTTACGAATTTTATTGCTACAAGGACAACAAACTGACAAAACTTGAATTTGATGAATAAAAACAGCCGCTAACAAGGTATTGGCAAAAAAGGGGCAGAAGTACAAGTCTCAACATTTGTAATTCTATTAGGCAGTTGTGCAAAATCCAAGCTGACGTTTTTCAAATGCCCCTTCTTCGTCAATACCCAATCCGTTAGCGGCTATGGTAAAAGACAGACAATCAAATAAATAAACCTTATGACAGGAATTTTAATTTTAGTACTAATCATAGTCCTCATACTATGGTTGACAGGTAAAAAGAAACTTCAACAAATCATATCTGACTTAACAAGCAGACTTGAAACCTCAGAGAAAAATNATCAAGACTTAGAAAACCAACATAGTTCGTTAACGGACAAATATTCTAAACTTTCAAAGTATGAAGGACTGCTTAACATTGAAGAAAAGGCAAATGAAATACTTTCAAATGCAGACAAAACAGCAAACGAATTGACAATAAAAGCACAAGAAGAAATAAATAAGGCAATAGAAGATGCAAATTTCAAAAGACAGATAGCTAGTGAAGAAGTTGAGAAACTGANNAAAGCAATCGGAGTTACTTTTTCAACTGCAAAATCTGATGCTGATAAAATAATTGAAGAAGCTAATAGAAAAGCTGAAGAAGTGGCAGGAGAAGCAATGAAAGCTTTAAACAACCAAAAGGAACTTGAAAAGACTGCAAAAGCAATGAAANATATTATTGAAGGCTATGGAAACCAATTTCTCGTTCCGACATTCAGCCTTCTAGATGACTTAGCAGACGAGTTCGGACACACAGAAGCTGGAGTTAAGCTAAAGGATTCGAGAGAATACACTCGTAAACTCATTAAAGAAAATAAAGCTGCAAAATGTGACTACGTTGAAAACTATCGAAGAACTACCGCAATAAATTTCGTTCTTGATGCATTTAATGGTAAAGTGGACTCTATTTTATCCAAAGTTAAAAAGGACAATTATGGAACTTTAGAACAGAAAATCAAGGATGCTTTCCAACTTGTAAATAATAATGGAAAAGCGTTTAGAGATGCTGTCATAACTCAAGAATATCTTGATGCAAGATTAGCTGAATTAAAATGGGCGGTGGTAGCCCAAGAACTAAAATGGCAAGAACAAGAAGAACAAAGACAAATTAGAGAACAAATTAGAGAAGAAGAAAAAGCAAGAAGGGAATTTGAAAGAGCAATAAAAGAAGCTCAAAAAGAAGAAGAAACATTAAAACGACTAATTGAAAAGGCTGAAAAAGAAGTTAGTCAAGCAACGGAAGAACAAAAAGCAAAGTTTGAAGAACGACTCAAAGAGTTGGAAGAAAAATTGAAAGAAGCGGAAGAGAAAAATCAAAGGGCATTATCAATGGCACAGCAGACAAAATCCGGCAATGTTTATATAATATCAAATATTGGCTCATTTGGAGAGAATGTATATAAAATTGGTATGACTAGACGACTTGAACCTCTTGACAGAATTAGAGAATTGGGAGACGCCAGCGTTCCTTTTGAGTTTGACGTTCATTCAATGATTTATAGTGAAGATGCTCCTGGACTTGAAAGAGAACTACATAAAAAGTTCCTACGATTACAAATGAATAAAGTAAATCCACGCAAGGAATTTTTCAGAGTTAGTTTAGCCGACATTAAAGTTGAAATTGACAAAATGAATATTAACGCTAAGTGGACAATGACCGCAGAAGCAAGGCAATATAGAGAGAGTTTAGCTATTGAGCAGGCAATTTCAAACGACAAACTGAAACAAGAAGAATGGGAAAAATACCAAATGGAACTTGATCCAGTAAGTATTGAGTATGACGAAGAAACCGAAGCATAGACAGAGAACCACAGCCGCTAACACGGGTTTTGCGTCAGGCGGGTTGACGTGCAAACTTGGAGCTTTGTGCTTCTATTCAATTTCAGTGCTGGTTGACAGTTTTGTGCTCCAAAACCCGCCCGAACGCAAAGCCCGGCCCCGTTATGGGCAAGTGTAAGTGACGACAACGTTTAAACGGAAATGAAACAAGTAATAACATATTTCGGACTTGCATATTTAATCAATTGGACAATTTGGCTTCCATTGTATGGACACTCTTTTGGTTTGACAAATTTGCCGACCTTGCCATATCACCATGGACTTGGTGGACTTGGACCGTTAATAGCTTCGTTTCTGACGACTTGGATATTTCAAAAGTGTAGGCTTAAAAATTTGATTAAAAGTNGCTTACAAGTTAGACCACTAATTTATTTTACAATCGCACTTTTAAGTCCATTCTTACTCGTTTTCATTGCGACAATCATAAACTACTTTGTTGACAAATCGCCCATTAATCTTTCGGGACTATTAACTTCAAAAGAGTTCCCTCAATTCAACCTATTGACATTTTTCATTTACAACTTAATCTTCTTTGGACTTGGAGAAGAAGTTGGTTGGCGAGGTTTTGCATTGCCAAGGTTTCAAGACAAGTTTAATGCTTTGACATCAAGTATTATTTTGACAATGTTTTGGGCTGTTTGGCATTGGCCACTTTTCTTTTACAGACCCGGTTACACTTCAATGGACTTTGCAGGTATATTCGGATGGACATTTAGCTTATTGACAGGANGTGTTTTATTGACTTGGCTTTATAACTCATCAAGAGCAAGTGTTTTAATTTGTGCTGTTTTTCACTCAACCATAGACATCGCATTTACAGCAGACCTTGCTGACAAAAATATTGTGAACTATATGGGATTTTTAATAACGGTTTGGGGCATTTTGACAATCACTATTTTTAAGCCANAAAATTTAGCGACAAATGAACGAGAGAAGTACACCTGCCCATAACAAGGTATTGCCAAAAGCGGGGCTGAAGTGCTTCTATGAAATATCTGTGCAAGGTTCAACAGCAGGAATTCTATTGAACTTTTGTGCTAAAATCCCCGCCTTCGGCAATACCCAAACCGTTACCTGCAACCCTACGAGCGAACTTACAAACAGCTAACAGACAGATAAAAATGATAGACATATTATCAAAATGGACAATTATACTTTTCGGAATATTTTTATTTGCGTTGGACTTTGATGCTTTTCAATCCTAAAAAAGCAAATGACATTTTGAGAAAAGCAGGAAGTACCAATTTTATTAACTATGCCGAAATCACTACCAGAATAATTCCTGCCGTTGGACTTATTTTGTCGGCAGACAATTCAAAATATCCAGACATTTTTAAAATATTTGGTTGGTTTATGTTGCTAACTTCTTTGGTTTGTATTTTGTTCCAAGACAACTGCACCATAATTTTTCATTAAAAGCAGCAGATATTTTAAAGCCAATTTATTTTCAGTTAATTTCGCCATTCGCTTTTAATTGGAACTTGGTTAATTTATAGCGTTATATAACAAATGAAAGCAACTACATTATTTAAAGATTTTTTCAACAGCGAAAAAGCAGGAGGACTTGTGTTAATTGCTTGTACTATTTTATCGCTTTTACTTGCTAACTCAAATTATGGTACAAGTTATCACGACTTTTTCAAACTCAATTTGCAGGGCATAGTTTTGAGCATTGGATAAATGACGGACTAATGACAATTTTCTTTTTGCTCATTGGTTTGGAATTAGAAAGAGAAATTTATCAAGGCGAACTTTCAAACATAAAAGATGCTTTATTGCCAATTTTTGGAGCATTGGGTGGAATGTTAATTCCAGCAGGAATTTTTGCTATTCAATTTTGGAACTGCAACACAATCAGGAGCAGGAATTCCAATGGCAACTGACATTGCTTTTGCATTGGGAATATTATCATTGTTAGGAAATCGGGTACCAACTTCACTTAAAATATTTTTGACCGCATTAGCCGTTATTGACGACTTGGGTGCAATAATTATCATTGCAATTTTTATACAAAAACCTTACTTTGGACAAACTTATTTATTGCATTAGGTATTTGGCTTTTGTTATTTATCATTGGAAAACTAAAAGTAAGAAATTTATTTCCGTATTTAATAGGTGGAGTTGCAATGTGGTATTTTATGCTTCATTCAGGTGTTCACGCCACTATTACAGGCGTTCTGTTGGCTTTTGCTATTCCATTTGGAAATGGAGGCGAAAAATCAACTTCCTTTATCTTACAACATTTTTACATAAACCAGTTGCGTTTATCATTTTGCCAATTTTTGCCTTGGCAAACACAGCAATCGTTTTTAGTGGCGACATATCACAAACATTGACAGAAAACAATAGTTTAGGCATTGCACTTGGACTAATCGTAGGCAAACCATTAGGTATATTTATTTTTACTTTTTAGCCGTGACGTTTGGTCTTTGCAAATTACCAACAGATCTAAATTGGAAATCAATTTTTGGCGTTGGCCTTTTGGCAGGAATAGGATTTACAATGTCAATTTTTGTAACCTTGCTTGCATTTGACAACGAAACAATAATAAATAACTCAAAATTAATAATTTTAATTTCCTCATTAATTGCAGGGCTTTTAGGCTTTTTTGTTCTGAATGGAATTTTAAACAAAACATATATAGACGATGAGCAATAAAATTTTTGATTTTATTAGTCTTCATAAAGGCGAAGAGGAACAANAAAAAGTTTTAGAAAATATAAAATCTAATATCTCTTTTCGTGGTTCTAATTTATGGATTTTAGCTTGTGCTATTGTAATTGCATCGGTTGGTTTAAATGTAAATTCAACAGCAGTAATAATTGGCGCAATGCTTATTTCTCCATTAATGAGTCCTATCGTTGGAGCAGGTTTAGCCTTGGCAATTTATGATTTTGATCTACTANAAAAGTCAGGGAAAAATTTATTAATAGCAACAATTGTAAGTTTAGCAGTTGCTTCAATCTATNTTTACATAAGTCCATTTAAAGAAGCTCAATCAGAACTATTAGCAAGAACATCTCCAAATATTTATGACGTTCTTATCGCTNTTTTTGGTGGTTTAGTAGGTGTTATTGCTCTAACAAGAGTAGAANAAGGAAATNCAATTCCAGGCGTGGCTATCGCCACGGCTTTAATGCCTCCTCTTTGTACAGCAGGTTATGGTTTAGCGATAGGAAATTTTTCTTATNTTNTTGGTGCTTTTTATTTATACACGATTAATTGTTTTTTTATATGTATTTCTACTNTTTTGATAATTAAATATCTAAAATATGAACCTGTAAGAAGTTTGAATCCTAAATTTGAAAAACAAATTAGATACGGTATCACTTCTTTAATTTTGATTATGATAATTCCAAGTTTTTATTTAGCATATAATCTACTCAATGAANAAAAATACGCTCAAAAAGTAGAACAATTTATCTCAAACGAGTTTACAAATAAAGGTTACACAATTATTTATAAGAACACAAAATTTAATTCAAATCCTAAANAANTTGAAGTCGCATTTTTGACCAAAAAATTTAATGCTGAAGAAATAAAAGTGTTAAATCAAAGGTTAATTCAATACGATATTAGCAATACAAAATTAGAAATAAAACAAGATGCAAAAGATTTAAAAAGTGAAATTTTAAATGAATTAAATAATCAAAATAAAAATTTATCTGAAAAAGATGTTTTAATAAATAATCTTCAAAATGAACTTGGAGAATATAAATTTGATAATTCTGATATTCATAAAGAATTAAAAATATTATTTCCAGAACTTAAAAATGTATCGTTTGGAAGACATTCAATAAATCAAAATACTGATAGTGCAAAAGTTCTAACAGTTGTTCTTTATCAAATTGACAATAAAAAGGAAAATGTAGATACAGAANAAATCAGAAATTGGTTAAACCAANAATTGAAAACAACAAATGTGAAATTAATTAAGCAAGAATAAGGGCAGCAGGTAACAGCAGTTTGGCAAAATGGCGGGTTCAGTGCTAAATTGAGCATTTGGTTTTCAAAAGAAGTTTAGTTCTAAATTGAAAGTAAGTGCTTCAAAGTCCGCCACTTCGCCAAGCTGCAAAACGTTAGCTGTCACCCTAAACAAGCGACAGTGTAAAAATTAAACAGACAAACGAATGACCAAACAAGCCAACGCTTCGGCAAAATCAAAAGAGCTGCAACCTAACGCACAAGGCCAACGCTTTGCAGCACATTTGCTTTTGCCCCCAACGCACCAAGCCCACCCACCACCCTGACACATACTGAAAGTTTAAATCATAAATAGAAAGACGGAATGCAATACATCAACCTGTAGAAATATTACAGCTTTCAAATGTGGCAGACAGTAGCCAAATAGATAGCGACACAATAAAAAAGGCGAAACGAAGACTTTTGCAGACATTGACCTATCAGACAATGGACACTACGATTATTACGGACTTCAACTTTCAAAAAGTGATTGCGAAAAAGCTATTGATGAACTTTCAAACAACGACCTGAAAGAATTTTATTTATACCTAACATCCAACAAAAAGCTTAACGAGTTTTGGTAAATGGCAATGAAAGTGTATTTGACAGTTTTAAACAAGACAGCATTTTCAAACTGCCTGACTTTGTAAATTTCATCAGTCCATATTATACCAAAGTTTGACAAGGCTCTTTCAAATGCTTTTGAATATGAAGATGTTGAACTATTAAAATCAATTCTTAAAACGTCCTTCCTTATTTCTCAAAATAATGTAAACACTGCTTACAAAGGCGTTTCTAATATTTTGCAAAACAGGCTTTCAGAAGTATCAGAAATACGAACCGATATAAAAAACGAGGAAAGTGTATATGATGACGATGACATTCACGAAGTGGTAGATTTGGTTACAGATTATTTTCCTAGACCCATTAAATTGTTTACCCAGTTATTTTCAAAGCCAAATTCTGAAAATTGCCAATGAAATAAATTATCTGAATGTTGCGATTTGGGACAACTTTGATAATACGCAAGTCAGCCAAGATTTACTTGAACATATTCTTACTTTGAATATTGACGGTTTAAACAAACCGACCTTTCAAAAAAATTACGAAATAGTAAAACGGAAAAACCAAGAGAGAATTGAGGAAGAAAGAAATGCCCCAATTTTAAGAAAATACGCAGGCTATCTTATTCAAACAAAAAGTAAACTTGAAGAAATTGAAAATAAAACCCTAACGCCAAACACTCTTCTTACTTGGGTAAATTCATGTATCTCTGTTCCTGATGTAAATAGACTGCCAAGCACTTTGGACGAAATCAAAAATCAGGTTGCTTTGTCGTTGAGAGCAATGTCAGTAAGTGTATGGAATTCGTATTCAAATATTGACGTTTCTATTGACCTAATCAACAAAGCCAACAGCATTACAGGTTTGAAATCTGAAACACAAGAAAATCTTTGGACGCTAAAAAGCAACTCACAGAATTAAAGACCAAAATTGATATTGCTAATTTAGTAAGACAAAGAACTGTTTCAACCCCAACACAAACAAGAACAACAAGCACACATTATTCTTCATCAACTAATGAAAAAAATTGGGCAGAAAAAATCCTGGTTGCCTAATATCCATTCTTTGCTTCGTTATTGGTGGGATTCTATTGGCTAATGATGTCGGATTTGGCGGAGTTTTAATATTCATTGGATTATTTGCACATAAAATTGACGATTAAAAAATATAAAATAATGCAAGACATAAAGAAAGTAACAGTAAAGGTTCCACAAGCCTATCTCGATTTTATCAATCAGATTTTTGAGATAGAGAAANAGGCGAACAATCTCAAAGAAGAAAATTCTATTCAGAGAAATATCAATAAAATGAAAGGACTGATGGAAGAANGAATTTTTAAAGGTTCTTCTACAATAGGGTTGACCTATCATAATCCTTTGGGAGAAGATTACACAGACACAAGAACAGACTGTGAAGCTACTATTTCAGGAACGGCAGTAGAAAACCTTGAAATCATTGAAGTCATCAAACCCATCATTTACTATTCCTATCAGGAAAGTGACAAGGTTATGAAAGTAATTGTGCAACCTGCGGTTGTTATCGTTCAATCTAAAAACTCTTAAAAAAATTTTACAAATGGAAAATACAATAAACTTCGGCATTGATTTAGGCACAACCAATAGTGCTATTGCCAAATTCATAAAAGGAGAAGTCATCATCTTTTCTAACCCACAGGATTACGGTAGAAACACTNTGCCGTCTGTGGTTTCATACAAAAAAGATAAAATCATTGTTGGAAACAAAGCCAAAGAGTTTTTAGAAAAAGACCCCAAAAGTGTTGTTGGCGTTTTCAAACGAAAAATGGGAACTGCCGAGAGCTTTAAAATAAAATCAATCAATGAATCTAAAACGCCGATTGAATTATCAGCACAAGTCTTAAAAGAACTGAAAACCTTTGTAAACACAGGCGATAACCTAGACGCAGTTGTAATAACCATTCCAGCTTCATTTGACACGATACAATCCAACGCTACCAAAGAAGCAGGAGTCCAAGCAGGTTTCAAACAAGTTGTTTTGTTGCAGNAACCCATTGCAGCAAGTTTGGCTTATGCCAATATGAAANAAGAACGGGAATTGAAAGATGGGCAATGGTTGGTTTACGATTTGGGAGGAGGAACTTTTGATGTTGCACTTATTCAAATTAAGGACGGAGAAATGAAAGTTTTAGACCACGAAGGCGATAACTTTTTAGGCGGTGCAGACTTTGACCAAATGATTGTAGAAAAGTTTGTGATTCCAAAAATCTGTGAAGAATACAACTTTACCAATTTGGAAGATGAAATGAAAAGTGCTTCGGGAAAATTCAATGCAAAATATTACGTTCTGCTACGCAGAGCAGAAGAAGCCAAAATCACTTTATCATCTAAAACTTCTGCTGAAATTGTTGTTGACGGTTTTGAAGATGAGGACGGCAACGAAGTTGATATGGAAATTACAATTACTCGTTCAGAGTTTAACGATTTAATCAAATCTAACATTGACGGAACTATTGAAATGATTAAACAAATTCTGACAAGAAATTCATTGAAGCCATCAGATTTGCAATTCAATTTAATGGTTGGCGGTTCGACTTACATTCCTTATGTGCGAAGTCGTGTGGAAGAAGTCTTACAAATACCTGTAAACTGCGAAATTGACCCGACTACTGCCGTTGCTGTTGGTGCTGCTTATTACGCTGCAACCAAACCAAAAGAATTAGAAAAATATTCGGAGAAAAAGCAAACATCCGTTTCAATTAAAACATCTTATAACAAAGCATCAAAAGAAAAAGACGAACTCTTTTCAGCAAGAGTTACAGGTAAAACTGATGGTTTATCATACAGAATAACAAGGCAAGACGGAGGTTTTGACAATTNNGGATTGAAAAAACTAACAGAGAGAATAAGCGAAGATTTGCCATTGGTTGATGGAGCTTTCAATTTCTTTTCTTTTGTAGTTTACGATAGTCAAAACAACATCGTTGAAACCGACATTGAGCCGATTGGTATCAATAGTGGTTTCGGAATTAGCGGACAACCAATTCCAGAAGATATTTGTTTGGAAGTAGATGATTACGATAACCCAGGCAAGACAAGGCTAAAGCCGATTTTCTTCAAAAATTCAATTCTTCCATTACGTTCCCAAGCCATTAGCTTTCCATTAAACAAAGGGCTTATCAAAGGCAATGGTGATGATTTTATCTACATAAATGTTTTAGAAGGTTCTCATTTGGCTTTACCCGAAGCAAATAAGGGCATTGGCTTTATGGAAATTCGTGGCACACAGATAAAAAGAGACATTGCCAAAGGTTCAGATATTGAGATTACAATTTCAATTTCAGAATCAAGAGACATTACTATTTCGGTCTATCTGAATATGGCTGACCAAGAGTTTAAACAAACTTTCAATCCAAAAGAAAGACATACTCCAGTTGAATTTNTGAAAGAACAAGTTGAAGAACTTTCCGAAAAATTAGACTTAGAAATTGAAGAAGCAACCGAAAAGGAAGACTTTGAAACGGCAAGTGCGTTGAGCAAATTGAAAAAGGAAATGGAAAGTGTAAGTGACGAAACGGAAGGTTTAACAAGCGATGATGTAACGGACAAACGCTACCAATTAGAAGATAAGAAAAGAAAAATTGCACAGGAAATTGATAGTGCAACAAAGAACAAGAGAATACAACAAGTAAAAGCACACTACTTTGAAACAAAAGATGAGTGCGAAAAGATGTTGGACGAAAATGGTAACGACCACGAGCGAAAGACTTTTAATGACATAGTTGCCCAAGAAAGTNGCTTTTTTGCAACAAACAGTCCGTTGAAAATTCAGGAAAAATCAGATGAGTTGCATAGCATTATTTCCCGTATTCGTTGGAGAACACCAGAGTTTNTGGTTGGTATTTTTAAATGGTGCAGAGATAATCAAACAAGAATGAATGACCAAGCCCAANGCAAAAGTTTGGTTGATGCAGGAGCATTTGCAATTGAAAGCAGAAATTGGGAACGCCTTGCTGAAATCAATAGCGGACTTCTGAATTTACTGCCAAGAGGAGCAGAAAAAGAAGCAACGACAAGAATCGGGTTTGGACTTTAAAAACAACAGTATGAAAAATTCAGAATTTAAAGATTTCCTTTTCAAATCAGCCGTCATTGCTATGGCTTGCGATGGAAATATTGCCGAAGAAGAAATCACCGAAATCAAAAATATTGTAGCCAATGAAATTTACTTTATGGGCTATGAGTTTGAAGAACCATTACAGAGAAATATTGAGGCAATAAAGATTAACGGCAAAAATGCCGTTAATCAATTTCTTCAAGAAATAACAACCAACGAATTAAACGAACATCAAGAGTTGCTTTTAGTAGAAGTCCTTTTAAAAATAGTTCAAGCCGATGATAAAATTGAAGAGAACGAATTGAAGTTTTTGCATTTAGCTAAGTCTAAATTAAAGACAGACGAACAAACTTTAATCATCAAATTTCCGCATCAAATTGACTATTTGATGGACTTTAATAATTACGGATTGCACGAGGAATTTACAAATGACATAACAATTTAAAATATGAGCAAGAGATTAGAAGCAAAAATAACTTGTCCTTCTTGTGGCAATCAATTTGATTTCACACTCTATCGTACAATTTGGGGTGAGTACCCAGAAAACAGAGAACTTGTGATGTCAAATAGAATTAATGTTGCCACTTGTCCTAAATGTAAAAAAGCAACGAAACTTGAATTTCCGTTTATATACACCAATGCAAATCAGCAATTTGCTGTTTGGTGGGAACCAGAGTTTGACCCACAAATTGGTAAGGATAGCGAAGGATATGTCCGAATGATGGGAGCAGGAAATTATTTAGCAGCAGCACCAAGAATCAAGGATTGGGAAGACTTTAAAAACACAATATTAAAGTTTGAAAGAGGTGAATTGAAAGCAAAACCTGCTACTGTAAGTAAGGAAATGGAGGAACAGATGCAAGGCTTTNTAAAACATTTACAAGACAAGAACAAAAAGAAAAATAGCGGTTGCTTAGGTGTTTTAGCACTAATAGTCTGTTTCGGAACAAGTGTTGTTTATGGAATTTCAAAAATATTTACTTAGTGAATAATGCAGTAAAAATAATATTGGCAATATTATTTTTCTTATGTCTTTGGNATATGCCTTTTGGTTATTTTCAAATTGTACGGATTGCAGCATTGATTGGATTTAGTGTTTTGGCTTACCAAGCATATGAAAACAAACAAATAGAGTTGACAATAGTGTTTGTCGGACTTGCATTACTGTTTCAACCTTTCATTAAAGTTGCATTAGGAAGACAACTTTGGAACATCGTAGACATCATTGTAGGGCTGTTTTTGATTGTACTTTTATTCACTAGTAAACAACGAAAGTAACCCATGCCCTTGTCGGCACATTTGCAATTCGCCCAGACCAACCGCACAAAGCCAAAATTGCAAAAGAGCCGCCAAGCCAACGCACCACGACAGACCAAATGGACAGGCATCAAATATATAGACAAGAAGGGCGAACAGCTAACAGTGCATTGGCAATATGGCGGGGCGAAGAATATATTCTCGGCATTTTGTTCGCTACCCAGCTTCGGTTTCGGCAGACGAATAAAGCCAAGCAACAGAATAAACAATGAGCTTTTGTATTTTTAATCAGCAGCGGCATCGGGCTGACGGAACACAGAATACCGCCACATCGCCAATGCTTTAACGTTATAGGGCATTTTAAAAGACGACACAAACTGACAACACAACGACCATAAATAATTTCAAAATTGGCGACATTTAAAGCTATAGAAAAGTAACAGGACAACCTCCCAACAACTCAGTTGGTGTTAAATACTTTACATTTCTATTATCTATTTTGACCATCCCTATTCGTTTATTGACCTTTTTAATAAAGGCTACTCAGAAGTCCTTGACAGCAACTGGGAGTATATGTTAACAGTCGACAATTTTAAAATTGAAAAACGTCTTATTGCTGCAACAGGTTTTGACGACTGCATCCATTTTTACAATTTATCTTCGACAGACAAAATATTGAACGAAACTATGAGAGGGAAATGTTTTGGAAACTTTATCGTAAAGACTGCTAACGGCATTTTTTTACGACAATTCAATAGTCCGAAGGATTGGCCAAACTCAAAACTTTTATTCATTTCTTTCGACAAATATCAAATGGAAATAGTTGCTAAATCCAATTCAAGTTGGGTCGACTGGACATATAATTTTATTGACGATAAGCAAATTGACATCATTACGGAACATTCAAAAGACTACACAAAAGTTTTACAAATTAGAAAAAGCTGAGTTCAATTCATAAGTGCAACGCTACCTTTCATCTTTAAAAATACTTCATCCGGGGTTAAGTATCCAAATTTTCTAACGGGTCTGCTATTGATTTCTTTTTCTACTCGTTTGATTTCAGAGGATGAAACTTTATCGAAGTCTGTTTTCTTTGGGAAGAACAGACGAATTACGCCGTTTCTATTTTCAATGGTGCCCTTGTCTTGTGACGTGTATGGACGGGTAAAATATGTTTTTATATTCAGCGCTTTTGCAATTTGTTCATGTTTGGAAAAAGCTTCGATCATTATCAAAGGTCATGGTTTTTATCGGTGGCATTTTTTCATACGGGCAATTATAATTTTTGATACCTGCTCTGCATCTCTTCCTTTCAGCTTATCTATTGTTGTCTTAATTGTTGCTCTATCTGTGGTTATCAATAGTGCAGATTTGTGATTTGCCCCTACTATAATATCGGCCTCAATATCCCCAAATCGGCTTCTGTTTTCTACTATTTTGGGCCGGTTTTCAATCGATACACGGTTCGGTATAATACCTCTTGAATCTTTATAGTTCCCTCGCTTTCTGCGACGTTTTCCATGTTTCAGTTTAGTATAGAGCTTCTTGTAAGGTTTATTTATACGTTGATTTGTGTGCTTACAATGCCATATGAATTTGTAAATGGTTTCATGACAAACACCTGGTTTGTTTTCCTTGCTCCACTGGGCAGCTACCAATTCCGGAGAAAATCGTTTTTCCTCCATCCACTTCAGCATCTGCTTTTTAGAGGCTCCGTAAATCGAATTCGCTTCGTTTTGAATTTGTGCCGGTTGTCGGTCTTTGTCTGTGCCTTTTGAGCGCCATAGATTTTAGCACCTACCCCCGAGCAGGGATATTTCGCTTTAGCTCTCGATGTATTGTCGATTTATGAACACCAATAATCTGGGCAATTTCAGATTGTGATTTGCCGACTTTGATAAGTGCTTCGATCTTGTACCTTTGTGCCAAGGTGAGCTGATTATACTTCTTTGTCATGTGGTAATAACAAAGGTAGTTTTTGGCTCTCTGTGGAGCTTCGTTTCGCTTCGGCTACGCCTTCGCTTCTCTACGCTCCACAGGGGATAAAATCCGGTTGCACTTATTAGTAGAACTTACAAAATACAAGTTGCTTGACAATGATAAATAGAATTGATGCTAATAACTTGTTGTCAAGAAAAACGCCCTATAACAGCACCTACCCAAAGGCGGGGTTTCGTGTTCCAATGACAGTTTTGTGGTTAATGGAGGTTCAGTTTTCAAATCATGTTTTGTAGTAAAGTCCCGCCCTTCGGGTAGCTGCGAACCGTTGGCCACAATGTGCGAACCACCATTACGCTTAGATTTGGCGGTGATTTCTACCCTTAAATCGGCGGGCAAGAGAATGACCAACCGACAGTTTTTACCTCTTTCGCCGCGCCAAAATTGGTTACCTGGGACTTATCACCAGTTCCTTTAAGAATTACATGCTGATTGGCTTGGCGCTGTTTTGACACTAACCTGAATTTTCTACCATGTATTGTGGGCGTTCCTCAACTCCGCGCCGGTTGGACTTCCAATAGAAACCGAAAATTGAAACCATAATGGGAATTCCACATATGAAGAAATCGAGGACCGGCGCTTTTTGACTGATAAACCTGAAATCAATAACCATATTGAAAAGAAACTCGTGGCGCTTTCATGGCATTAACCGTAAGAATATCAAACTGAGAATTTATAAGCCTTTAGATGTGGATTGAAGGCGCCACTTAACGAATTTCTTACGCCCGCCTTGCTTTGTGGTTAGATTTTAAATACAGAATTATAAACAGCTGATAGGAAAACCGCCAAATGAGCACACTGATGGCCAACATGGTATTGCCAAAAGCGGGGTTTTGGTTTTATCTTTGAAATATTGTTGATGCCTAGTGTTTAGTTATCCTAAAAATATCACTACTATCCCACCCGCCTTCGGCAATACCCAGAACGTTGGCCACAATGTGCGAACCACCATTACGCTTAGATTTGGCGGTGATTTCTACCCTTAAATCGGCGGGCAGGAGAATGACCAACCGATTGTTTTTATCTCTTTCGCCGCGCCAAAATTGGTTACCGGGAACTTATCACCAATTCACAATTAGAATCACATGCTGATTGGCTTGGCGCTGTTTTGACACTAACCGGAATTTTCTACCATGTTTTCTGAGCGTTCCTCAACTCCGCGCCGGTTGGACTACCAATCGAAACCGAAAACCGAAACCAAAATGGGAATTCCACATCTAAGAGAATCTAAGACCGGCGCTTTTTGACTGATAAACCTATAATCATCACCTACATTGAAAAGAAACTCGTGGCGCTTTCATGGCATTAACCGTGAGAATATCAAACTGAGAATTTTCAAGCCTTTAGATGTGGATTGAAGGCGCCACTTAACGAATTTCTTACGCCCGCCTTGCTTTGTGGTTAGATTTTAAATACAGGATTATAAACAGCTGATAGGAAAACCGCCAAATGAGCACACTGATGGCCAACATGGTATTGCCAAAAGCGGGGTTTGGTTCTATCTTTGAAATTGTATTGAAGCCTGGTGTTTAGTTTTCCTAAAATATAACTACTATCCCACCCCGCCTTCGGCAATACCGGAACGTTGGCCACAATGTGCGAACCACCATTACGCTTAGATTTGGCGGTGATTTCTACCCTTAAATCGGCGGGCAAGAGAATGACCAAACGACAGTTTTTACCTCTTTCGCCGCGCCAAAATTGGTTACCGGGGACTTATCACCAGTTCACATTTAGAATCACATGCTGATTGGCTTGGCGCTGTTTTGACACTAACCGGAATTTTCAACCTTGTATTGTGGGCGTTCCTCAACTCCGCGCCGGTTGGACTACCAATAGAAACCGAATACAGAAACCAAAATGGGAATTCCACATATGCAGAAATCGAAGACCGGCGCTGTTTGACTGATAAACCTATATTCATCACCCACATTGAAAAGAAACTCGTGGCGCTTTCATGGCATTAACCGTGAGAATATCAAACTGAGAATTTTAAAGCTATCTTTTGTGGATTGAAGGCGCCACTTAACGAATTTCTTACGCCCGCCTTGCTTTGTGGTTAGATTTTAAATACAGGATTATAAACAGCTGATAGGAAAACCGCCAAATGAGCACACTGATGGCCAACATGGTATTGCCAAAAGCGGGGTTTTGGTTTTATCTTTGAAATATTGTTGATGCCTGGTGTTTAGTTCTCCTAAAAATATCACTACTATCCCACCCCGCCTTCGGCAATACCCGAACGTTAGGCGTAAGTTTGTAAAACCAAAAATGACGAGATTAATTTTAACCATATTATTATTTACTAATTCAATTATTCTATTTGGACAAATCAAAACAGATAGATTAAAAGCTGATACAATCTATATTCCTTTATTGAAGAACTACCTTGACAATAAATTTGAAGATATAGATTTAAGCACTTTAATATATTATTCGGAAAAGTATGACTCTACAAAATATTTCATTTACAATAAATTTAAACGCATTGAGACACGATATATAAAGACAGAAACATTCCTAACTTATATTAATAAAAAGAGAATATTGTTAGAACAAAAAAATCAATGACAATTCTATATTTGAATTTTTGAAACGTTATGAATTTTCAAAAGAGTACTTGAAAAAACAAGAAAAGTAGTTTGTAAGAATTGTCATATGTGGTTAGACCCAAGTAAGAGCCAAAGAGAATATAAGATAATATACAATGGTTTTGTTTATCCATTGGAAACATATAATGAATACTTTACTTCGCCAATAATAACAAATGAAGAATATTTGAAACTAATTATTGCAGACATTACAAATAACATAAATTCCGAAAATAATGCAGAAGACTAAAACCTACGCCTAACATGCGTTTGGCGCAAGTGGGGCTTTAGTACTAGGCTGAAGTTTGGTACTTTCTATTATCTTTGGTTCCAAATTTGAACAAAGGTGCTTTTTAACCCCCACCTTCGCCAAGCGCAACCACGTTAGCCGCCATTTTTCAAAGCGTTCAATATTGACAAATTTCTTAAATTTGGCTTATGGAAATGAAAGTACAAGTACCGTTTCAAGAACTTTTGACAATCGTTAAGAATTTATCACCAAGTCAGAAAGCAAAATTGCGTGCTGAATTGAACGAAGAGAAAGTTGAAACAAAACAACAGGACGACTTTATTGAATATCTCTTGAAAGGTCCTGTTTACACAGACAAAGACATACAAATTATCCAAGAAAATAGAAAAAGTATTACAGCATGGCGGACAAAAAGCTAATGGTCGACACTTCGCTTCTTATTGACTATTTCCGTAAGACTGACAAGAACAACGCAAGATTAGTAACTCACTTCAAAAATTATGGACAACTTTATATTTCAAGTATAACAGAGTTTGAAGTGTTGAATGGAGCTAAACAATCGCACTTTGATNTTTGGAATGGCATGTTACCAAGATTTAATGTTCTTAATTTTGATCGCAACGCTGCACGACAAGCCGCTGCAATAACTGAGCAGCTAAAATTGAAACGTAAAACTATTGACAAACCCGATTTGTTCATCGCTGCAACTGCTGTTGCGAATGGACTACATTTCGACACTTTGAACATCAAGCACTTTACCCATATTGACAAATTAATTTTACTAATCGACTAAAACGTCGGCTAACACGGGTTTTGCGTCAGGCGGGCTGAAGTGAAAAATTCAACGGAAGTTTTTCAATTGAATTTTAGTAATAATATCAGCTTTTGTGCTTCGATTTCCGCCCGAACGCAAAGCCCGAAAACCGTTGGCCACAATGTGCGAACCACCATTACGCTTAGATTTGGCGGTGATTTCTACCCTTAAATCGGCGGGCAAGAGAATGACCAAACGACAGTTTTTACCTTTTTCGCCGCGCCAAAATTGGTTACCGGGGACTTATCACCAGTTCACATTTAGAATCACATGCTGATTGGCTTGGCGCTGTTTTGACACTGACCGGAATTTTCTACCATGTATTGTGGGCGTTCCTCAACTCCGCGCCGGTTGGACTACCAATAGAAACCGAAAACCGAAACTAAAATGGGAATTCCACATCTAAGGAATCTACGACCGGCGCTGTTTGAATGATAAACCTATATTCATCACCCACATTGAAAAGAAACTCGTGGCGCTTTCATGGCATTAACCGTGAGAATATCAAACTGAGAATTTTCAAGCCTTTAGATGTGGATTGGAGGCGCCACTTAACGAATTTCTTACGCCCGCCTTGCCTTGTGGTTAGATTTTAAATACAGGATTATAAACAGCTGATAGGAAAACCGCCAAATGAGCACACTGATGGCCAACATGGTATTGCCAAAAGCGGGGTTTTGGTTTTATCTTTGAAATATTGTTGATGCCTGGTGTTTAGTTCTCCTAAAAATATAACTACTTTCCCACCCCGCCTTCGGCAATACCCAGAACGTTAGCACTCATTTTAAAACGACATGACAACAAATAGACAATGGATAAAGAATTAGAAAAATTAGCACCTTCAAAACGGTCGGCAGCCAAGACAATGTTTGCGACATTTAAAATCTTGAAAGAGGCAGGCGGACAACTTCCTGGCAAAGAAGTTATAGATAAAATCCGTGAGACAATTGAACTGACTGACTGGGAAAAACAAGTTTATGAAAAGACTGGCTATGTTCGTTGGGAGTCAATTTTACATTTCTATACCATTGACGCAATAAAAGCAGGGTTTTTAAGGAAAAACAAAGGTGTTTGGTATCTGACAGATGAAGGAGAAAAAGCAATTAAACTCGGACCTGCTAAACTCCTTGAGACAACTTCTCAACTATACAGAACTTGGGCTGCTGACAACAAAGAAAACAAACCAAAAAAAGGAAAAGACACAGAAGACGAACCAACCGAACTTGAAGAGAATAAAACACAAACTCAAAAAGCAAATCTTGACTTATTAGAAGAACAAGCCATTGCAGGAATTAAAGATTTCATAAGGAGCAAAAACGCTTATGAGTTTCAAGATATGGCGGCTGCATTATTGAGAGCAATGAAATATCATACTCCATTTATTTCTCCAAAAGGTAAAGACGGTGGTTTAGACATTGTTGCTTACAACGACCCATTAGGTGCAACGGCTCCACGACTAAAAGTGCAAGTGAAACACAGACCTGACGCATCTGTTCCAGTTGACGATATTCGAAGTTTGACAGGTTTGCTTAACAAGGATGGTGACATCGGTTTGTTTGTAACATCGGGGACATTTACTTCAGAAGCTGAACGTTCTGCAAGAGAAAGCCACAGACACATAAAGCTTTTAGACATTGACAACTTTATTGACCTTTGGCAAGAGTTTTACAACAAGTTGACTGACGATGACAAGAATATGCTTCCATTACATTCAATCTATNTTTTAGGAAGTAATGACTAACTTGACAGACAGAAAAACGAGTGCTAACACGGGTTTTGCGTCAGGCGGGCTGACGAGCGAACTTGAAGCTTTGTGCTTCTAATGAACTTTAGTAATAAATTGGGCATTTGTGCTCCGAAACCCGCCCGAACGCAAAGCCCGGCCACGTTGGTGGCAAGTTGCAAGAACCAAAAACTAAATGAAATAAGTAATTATGATAAAGACTATTTTGACTTCACTCTTAACTTTAACTGTATTTTGCAATAGCTATGCCTAAGGACTTATTATTCAATCTCAATTGAATGGTAATTCTTTGACAGTGAAAGGATACGCAGAGCTAAAAATAAAACCTGATATTGCCAAGTTAAATATTACAATAACAAAAAAGGATACAAGTAGCGAAAAATCCTTAATGCTTTTAAACATAGAATTTAAGAAAGTAAAAGACTTGTTTTCCTTATTACAAGTTGACACAACCAATATTAGAATAAGTGATTTCGGTTTAGAGAGTGAGTTTGACGATGAAGTCCAAAGAAAATTCTATAATTCAAAATCTTCTTTGACATTAAAATTCCCATATGATCCCAAAGTAATCTCAAATATGATTAAGGGTTTTCAAGAAAAGAAAATTACCGATATTGATTTCAATTTTGAATATGAATTGTCTGATAATTTAGAACAAGTAATTGCTGACAGTTTAGCAATATTATCTATTCGAAACGCTAAATTAACAGCTAATAAAACGTGTAATGAATTAGGACTAAAAATTATGGACATAAGAAATGTATCAAAGTCGAGCTATGAAATTATGCAATCTGAATTTGCTCCTCCACTGAAACCACAAGTAAAGTTCACACCACCAGTTATTAAAAGGAGTGAAGAAATATTTAATTCATTTGAGGTTGAAGAAATAACAAGAAGTGAAGAAATAATGATAACATACGAAATTGAAAGGAAATAGAATAACCTGCCACCAACATGCGTTTTGCGTCAGTGTGGCTTTTGTACTTGGCTCAACATTTGTACTTTAAATGAACATACTACCAACTTTAAACTTCAGTACTTTCTACCCCACACCGAACGCAAAGCGCAAAACCGTTGGCTGCAATGAAAATTTACCTGATTGCTGAGTTGAACAAAAGATTATTTCAATTCCCGTATTGACAAGAGAAATATTATAACTGTGAAATTTTTGACAAATCTAAACTGAATAGTCATAATTAATGGACTCTAAAGACAGATATAAAAACTTAAATGTTGAGAGCTATGTAGCTAGACTAATTCAATATCCCAATGCTCTAAGTATAACAATTTATAATAATTCGTAGCTGAAATCATTTTTTCATGGAATTCTCACCACCTGTAAATAAACGCTCCACAGATGAATTATTCGATATAATCAGCAACAATGAAAAATGGGGAAAAGAGATACAAATCTTAGCAAAGAAGAATTATTCATTAGGAATTTCACTAAAGAATTAATTGAAAAAGAAAGACAAAAAAGAATTAAACTCTTAGAGAAAATTTCTGAACGCAAGGAAATCAACTTAACAAGAAACAAAACCGAGAGTTATACTATAATTGAAATGACCTCAATAGTAATATTCTTTCCGCTATCACTTCTGATACAAATAAATCCTTTAAAAGAATTTTGGGATGCGGACAAGGAAACTACAAAAAGAAAATATTTCAAAGATTAATACTGATTTTGGTTTCGTTTTCTTATGGTATCTATTATTGAGAATAATATTCTGAATACGGCTAGAATAGACAATTCACCAACCAACAAGGTATTGCCAAAAGCGGGGCTTAAGCATTACCTTTGATGTATTGTTGAAGGACGGTGTTCAGTTTTCCTAATAAAGTAACTACTACCCCACCCCGCCTTCGGCAATACCGGAACGTTGGCAGTAACCTTAAATGAAATGACGAAAAAAACTTACATCCTAAGAAAAAGTGCGACCCTTATTGTTGCCTTCGTATATTTAGTATTTCAAAATTCTTGTATTAAATATAGAACTAAATACAAGTGTGAAAGAAATTGCGTACCAATCACAATAAAGTTAAATGCGAAGCGTGGGTCCAACTTGCAATTACTAGGTAGTAATAAATTTGAAATAGTATTAAGAGACAATTTACCAGGATCCGCTGATAACTATAAATTATGGCTAGCGGAATAGCTGATAATAATGGCAATTTTACTACAACTGTTAATTGTGATACAAGTTTATTGAATAGTAAGGACTACTATATTAAAATTGAATATGAGTGGGATGTTAATAATATCCAAGTTTGTTATGACAGTCTATCGAGTTTTAGAATAGAGGATTACCCTGACGGTGGAGTTGCAAACATAAATATTCAATCGTACAGAAAATGGAAGTCGACCCTTAATTTCGTAAAGCGGAGCAATGAAAGTGTAAAGACAGCATATGCAGTATTTGATAGATATTGTAATTATAATATAAATAACCTTCCCATTATTAAGGATTCAATGGTACAAGTCAATGCAAGAACATATTTACATTGTATGAATTATATTACAATCACTACAACTGATACATTTAATAATGTAAATGAGATTATCGACTCCGTATATATTGATGATAATTTCAACGGTAAGACATTCGAATATTGAGTAAAATAGGCTACTGCCAACATGCGTTTTGCGTCAGTGTGGCTTTAGAACTAGGTTAAACATTTTTACAATCTATTAGCTTTTGCTCTAAATTTGAGCTTACGTACTTCCTATCCCACACCGAACGCAAAGCGCAAAACCGTTAGCGGCAATAGATTCGCAGAAATTCTTATGACCAAAATACTTACAATTTTTCTGCTATTGCTATTCCTCTTTAATAACTGCAAAGACAGGCAAGAGCATGGCAATAAGTACCACCTTAATTATTTGAGAGTCGAAGGTGGAGCCATTGAGATGAAAATTGACACCAATGCATCCATATCCGAACTGGTTACGCGATTAAATTCTAAATGGAAATTTATAGAAACAGGAAAATCCTATTGGATTGGATATACCGAAAACATGTTCTCTATTGCCTATCATAGAGATAGTGCCATTCCGGTTTTACTTAATTTTTTAAAAATGGTTCGAACGACTATGGTAAAATTGGTACAATCTACACATTACACTTAATAGGAATTGAATCGAACGTAGCTGGAAGGCTTATTGAAAATTTCAAAATGCGCAAGCGAGGCAGGCTCTCTTGAAATTATTACCCCAAGCTAAGTATAGTCGAGAAATTGTCAAACTTTTAATGAGAGATCCTTGGAAATCTGATGTCCCATTTTTCATTAACACTTTAAAAGCGGACAGTAGCCAACAAGTGACTTGTCCAATCATATCAGCACTGAATAGGTATAACTTAAAATATTTACCCATAAATAATGAAATTCCAAATAATGTTTTAGATCAAAACATATCAATCAAAAATAAGAATACAATTGAATTACAGACTGATTTCGATTTCAATTCCCAAATTAAAGAAGCCCTAAAATTGTTTGACACAAAATACTCAAATATAATGGTTGAGAAGGCAGTATATGATCTAGATCTCTCACCCCACTTTAAGACTAAATTCAATAGTATAGTAACAATAAGATCATTATTGAGAGGCACAAACTTAATGAACAGAAACTCTTTTAGTTATTTCCGGTTAGGAACAAACCTTTCTATTATTTTGAAGACGGCACTTTGCATTTAATCTCATACAAAAGTGCCAGAGAAAGATTGGTTAGGTACTGGAATGATGAAAGAAACAATTTTGACATAATATACCACCAAACTACTGCCGCTAACAAGGTATTGCCAAAAGCGGGGCTTTAGTTTTATCTTTGAAATGTTGTTGAAGCTCGGTGTTCAGTTTTCTTAACCACGTAACTACTCACCCACCCCACCTTCGGCAATACCCGGAACGTTATCGGTCAGTGTATAAAGACAGCCAACCGCACATTCAAGCACATTTGGTTTTGCCAACACACAAAGCCGACACAAAAACCAAAAGAGCTTGAATTTCGCCAACGCACGACAAAAACAAGAAATTGAATGAAGAAAATCGGAATAATAGGACCTAACAATAAAATGTGCAGCAAAGAACTTTACGACTTTGGTGTGCATCTTGGACAACAAATCGCAACAAAGGACAGGACTTTTGTTTGCGGTGGACTTGGTGGCTTTATGGAAGCGGTTTGTAAAGGAATTAAACAATCAGCAGGTACTTTCAACGGACAGACAGTTGGGATTTTACCAGACGACACATCCGACAACGCAAATCCGTTTATTGACACAGCAGTTCCAACAGGACAAGGTATAGCACGAAACATTATCATAGTTCGGACAGCCGACATCATTATAGCAGCAGGTGGAGGTGCAGGGACACTTNCTGAAATCGCTTTTGCTTGGCAACTCGACAAAAAGGTGCTTTGTGTAACATTATTTGATGGTTGGGCAAAGGAGCTTGCAGGAAGAAATCTTGATGAGCGAAAAACTGACCTATTAATTCCTGTATCATCAGTTGATGAGATAAACCAACTTCTTAATCAACATCAGTGATAGTTAATGAGAATAGCGGCAGTTATAGTTACTTGCAATCGCATAGAATTGCTTCCAAGGGCTTTGAAATCTGTAAAAGAACAAAGCCGACAACCTAATTTCGTTTACATCGTTTCAAATTCAACAGCAGACAACTTTCAGGTAGAACAAAATTTATGTGCTGACTTTGGTTTTCAAATTTTCAAAAATCACAGAACTGAAAATTACGCAGGGGCATTAAACACAGCCATTGAGCAAATCATAAAAGAAAACGGAATTTCCGAAGATTTCTATTTTGCTTCGCTTGACGATGATGATGAATGGTTGCCCAATTACTTACAAGAAATTGAAAGCTATAATTCCGACAACTTTGATTTGTTAGTAGGAAATTTACTGCGAAGCAGTAAATCAGAAAATAATTTGTTGGTGTTGCCAAATCAATTGTCTGAAAAGGATTTTCTAATCGGCAACCCAGGAATTTCAGGTTCAAATACATTCATCAAACTAACAACACTTTTAAAGTCAGGTGCTTTTGACGAAGGACTTTCTGCAACAATTGACAGAGATTTTTTTGTGCGAGTATTTTTGCAAAAACCAAAATATAAAATCGTAAACAAACATCTTGTAACCCAACACACCGACAACGACAGAGAACGAGTTACAACCAACCGAACAAAAAAGAAGATAGCCTTCGTGTNNTTTTTCTACAAGTATCAGCATTTGATGAACAAAGAAGAAAAGGAACAATTCTTTCAGCGAATAGAAAAGTTGTTTTCAATATCCAAAAGTTCGTTAGATTTTACAGAAAACAAGTTTTCGGAACTTTCAAAAGGTGAATTGGTATTTGAGAATAAAGGCAACTATCAGTTTGTTATTGGTTTTATCACAAGCGATGAAAACTATTCTGAAAGAATTTTGAGCCAAATCTTAGAGCAAAATATTTCCGTTGATTTAATCATAATTATCAATAATTCAAAAGACAATNTTGCTTATCAAAAGCGAACAAATGCTCAAAGGTAAAATCCCTTTCGTATCGTTCAACCTGAGGAATGGAAAAACAATCTTCTTACGGAACAATACGGAAAAGCATTTTCAGAATTTGAAGAGATAAACTCAATTCCATTAGGCAGAACGATTTTACATTATCATTTGCATAATGAAACTCTTGATTTTTTACGACCTGTATATTGGATAATTGATGACGACATTACTTTTAATTTCATTAAGTCATCAAATGACCAAACTGAAAAAATCAATTTGTTTGAAATCGTTAATCAAAATTTAGACAATATAAGTGCCATTATAGGAAGTGTAAGCAACGACCCACCTTTACCATTTTTGAGTAGTGTTCGTGGGCAGTTGGTTGATTTACTTCATAGCCATTGGGCAAACAATCAAACAAATCAAGACCTTTTAAATCTTAAAAGCAAAGCAGATTATTACTACGACCTTTCAGACTTGTTGAGTAATCATTTGGAATGCCCAATTTATCATACAAATGCAAACGAAAACGCCATTGAAGAAATTNTTTCTGGTAAATCGGTTTCAAGAAAAGTTATACAGAAATCTGAAATCAAAAGCATAAACAGAATTATCACACAAAGAGGACCCAATACTTTGGTCTTTAATCGTGAGTTATTGCATTATTACCCTGTAATCAACGTAAGCGTTAATCACAAATTTGCAAGACGTGGCGATTTACTTTGGGTGTTGTTTAATCAAATTGTTTCCGAACACAAAATAGTTGAGCATACTTTTTCTATTCAACAAAACAGAACTTTATGCAAATTTGATTTGCATAGAGAATTGGAAAAATCGGCTTACGATATTATTGGTTATGCTTTCAACAAAGCGTTTTTAAAGACAATTCAGAAAATAAAAACTGAAACAAATCCAAACAGACCAAAAGACATTTTTGAAAAATTAGAAACTGAAAACTATTTTGATTTTTTCCTAAGCACATACAAACGCTTTTTACAAGGACGAAAAACAAAGTTTCTGATGAACTATTATAGAATAATCGGTTTGTTAGAAATACTATCTAATGACTTTAAAAACGCAAAAATCATTTCAAATCAAGTTTCGCAGATAAATGAGTTAAATGTTTTTCTTTCGTTAATGACAAGTGCAGAATGCGAAGAAACTTTAAGGAACTTTATCAATGAATTGACAACAGACATTTGGACATACAGCAACGCTGTTACTAGCGTTTCAGAAAGCAACGACAAACATCAATCCTTGATTGAGGACNTTTTGAAANTGAAAACGAACGTAATGTTTTTAGGTAGCGGTTCAGAGGGAATTGCATTTACTGACAATACTTGGGTTTACAAGTCTTATTTCAATATGCCAATTAAAAACTGGAAGTTTTTGAAAGAGAAGTCCGCTTCGTTTTCAAATAGCAGTTTGCTTGAAAGGATTGATTGTTATGAANAAGGGAAAAACAAATTCATTCGCTATCCTTTTCATCCGTTTCAATCCTTACAAACCGTTAATGAAAATGAGATTATCCAATTCTTGAAATTCTGTAAAGCAAATCAATTTGTATTCACAAACATTGCCCCAAAGAACTTTATTCAAACGCTTTCAGGACCAATAAAATTGATTGATTACGGAAAATCTTTTGAGCCGTTCACGGAAGAAAAATTTATTAATGCAATCAAAAGAGCTNTTTTAATGTATCGCTTCCCAAAAATGATTGACGAAGATTTTAAAATAATTACAGCAAAAATCAACATTGGAGAAACGCCTGATGAAATCAAAGGTTGGGAAATGTTTTACAGCAAAATTTTAAGTTAATGGAAAGAGAGACTAAAAACATATTAGTTACAGGCGGAGCAGGTTTTATTGGCTCAAACCTTTGTCATTATTTGACAAAACAGAATTTTAATGTTCTTTGCTTAGATAACTTTGATGATTTCTACTCAGAAGAAATAAAACTGAATAACATCAAATCATTGCTAAACGAAAAATCGTTTAAATTGATTAGGGGCGATGTTGGGGACAACAAACTTTTGAAAACAATTTTTAAGAACAATAAAATTGAAACTGTAATTCATTTAGCGGCAAAGGCAGGAGTTAGAAATTCAATTTTAAATCCGTCAGAATATTTCGACATCAATGTAAACGGAACTCTTACTTTGCTTGAAGCAATGAGTAGTAACGGAGTANAAAACCTTGTCTTTGCTTCTTCATCTTCGGTTTACGGAAACCAAAACGGAAAACTGAAAGAAACCGAAAAGTGCAATGAGCAAATTTCACCTTATGCAGTTTCTAAGAAAACGGCAGAGTTATTAAATTACAGTTATCACGTAAATTTCAATATGAATGTTATCAATTTGAGATTGTTCAGCGTGTATGGANAAAATCAACGCCCCGATTTAGTAATTCACAAATTCTTCAATCAAATTTCACAAAACAAGCCGATAGAGCTTTATGGAAACGGAGAAACANAAAGAGATTACACATACATTGACGATGTTGTGCAAGCGTTCTACAATTCGGTTTTATACTTAGAGAACCCAAAGCAAAATGTTTATGAAATCATAAACATTGGGAACGACAAAGCTATTTCGTTGAATGAGCTTTTAGACTGCATTAAAGAAGTTACTCAAAATGACAGAATTGAAGTATTAAATAGAGAAATCGCAAAAGGCGATGTGGAAACAACACACGCAGACATCAAAAAGCTAAGACGTNTACTAAACTATAACGTGTTGTGCTATTAAACTTTGTTAAAAAAACGTTTAATTTTTAAAACGAAAAATGTTGTGTAAACGTCTTAGTAAGTGACAAAACAAACAAGACAAATGCACAACATCAAGACAAATTTCAATCGAATTATTGGATTATGCAAAAACTTTTTGAAAGAAGAATTGGATGCTAAAGGAAATATTCAGTTTTACCCCAAAAGTCCTGCCATGAGCGATTTAGAGGTGATAGCTTTATCATGTACGATGGAAGCCTTGGGCATTGATTCCGAAAACCTATTGTGGAGCAAAATANAAAAAGACTATGCTAGAATGTTTCCTCGTCTTATTTGTCGAACAAGATTTAATAGAAGGCGAAGAAGGCTTCAAGCACAAATTGTAAAAATTCAACATAAAGTATCTTCCTTACTAGAAACCGAAAGCGAGGCAATGGTTGTTGATTCTGTTCCTATACCTGTGGTACGATTAGCAAGAGAAAAAACATATAGAGCATTCAAACAAAATTATAATACAGCACCATGCAAAGGATATAGTGCTGTGAATAAAGGATGGTTTATTGGCTACAAACTCCACGTTATTATTTATGACAACGGAGTAGTGCAACAAAGTACTGTTACAAAGGCTAATGTGCATGATATAAATTTCGTGAAAGAGCTTGAGAATATCCCATCAAATAAGATCTTACTTGGAGATAGAGCTTACCGCTCAAACCCTTTACAGTTAAGTCTTNTTGAAAAATTTAAAGTAAAACTAAAAGTACCCTTCCGTTCTAATCAAAAAGACTTTAAAAAACATCCAAAAAAGTATAAAACAAAGCGTCAAATGATTGAAACATTCTTCGCACAAATGTGTGACCAATTCCATCTAAAAAGAAACTATGCTAAAACATATGAGGGGTTACTCACAAGGCTGTCATCTAAACTTTCTTCAATGTCTATTCTACATTGGATAAATCATTGCAATGGAAATAAATTAGCCCAAATCAAACATGCTTTATATTTTTAATAGCACAACACGTTAAACTATAATCCTTCGGTTTCTCTGAACGAAGGAATAAAATTATTTTACGACTGGTTTAAAAACGAAAAATATGACATCAGAAATATTAAAAGACTTCATCGCTATTCCTACAATAGCTAATGACAAAGAAGCAAATCAATCGGGGATTGATTTTGTGAGAAACATTTTAGAGCCATTGGGCTTTGAATTTAAAACAGAGGGTGAAAGTCCTTTTCATCAGCCTGTAATCGTAGCGAAATACACGAATGTAAAGAGCGACAAAAAAGTTGTGCTTTATGGGCATTATGATGTTGAAAAAATCAAAGGTTGGGAGAAGTGGAATACACCGCCTNTTGAATTGGTTGAAAAAGACGGTAGATTTTATTGCAGAGGTATTGCCGACAACAAAGGGATTTTATTGACACGCCTTTTAGCAATTAAGGAAATGTTTGAAGCAAGCGAAGAAATTCCCAATATCCTTTGGATAATCCAAGGCGAAGAAGAAGTTGGGGGCAAANCGNCCTTTGAAGTAATACCTAAACACCTTGCTGATTTTGGCTCAAAGATTTATTTAGAAGAAACAGGAGTTCACAAGAACGACAGAACACCAGTAATTTTTCATTTGCCANAAACTGAAACGCCACTAGCATTTTTAGACAGTTTAAATAATGCGATTTATTCGGGCAAAGCGATTTTGGAAAACAGGCATCTCAATAAATTTAGTAAATGTCCGTTCCTGCATAGCATTCCTGAAAATGGATATTACATAGGGTTTGGTCCGAATGATGGATTATGTAATATTCACAAAGACAACGAAAGTTTGGATAAGCAGAATTTGGAACAACACAAAGATGTTTTCAAANAGTTTATTCGTTGGGTAAACGTAACAACCATTGACTAAACAATGTGCGGAATAGTTGCAATAATCGGAAATGGAAATATTGAAAATGCTTTGAATAAAATCAAGCATCGTGGATTAGACGCAACTAAAATTGTCTATTCAGAAAGTCTTGCACTTGGCTTTAATCGTTTAGCAATTAACGACAAATCGGAAAACGGAACTCAACCTNTTGAGTTCGGTAATTTGATTGGTGTTTTTAATGGTGAAATTTACAATGCTTACGAATTACGAAAAGAGTTTTCGATTGAAACAAAATCTAATTCCGACACGGAAATCATTTTGCATTTGTTTGAAAAGTTAGGCAGTTCCATTATTCATCATCTTGATGGTTTTTATTCAGGAATTATCTATGATAAAGTGAACAAACAAACTNTTTTGTTGCGTGACTATATTGGTAAAAGCCCCTATTTTTGGCAATTCAAAAACGATAGTTTTGTTATTAGTGAATTGAAAGCAATTGATTTCATTGACAATTTTCAAATTGTGCCAAAAGGGTTTTCAGAGTTGAAAAATGGAAAAATCAACTTACTTGAAAATCATCAAATTCCTTTGCTTNCAAAAGATACATTGAATGAAACATTGAATGAAGCAGTAAAAAAGCGTATCCCGAAGAACNGAAAACAGTTTGGTGTATTTCTGAGTGGCGGTTTGGACAGTTCAATTATTGCAAGCATTTTAGCCAAATATGCAGACAACGTAATTTATTACACGCTTGGAAATACTGATGATTTGAGTTATGTCAATTTACTTGCAAAGCAATTAAACCTTAAAATCAAAAATGTTGAATTGCCTAAATCAAACGAATTGCCTGAATTGATTGATAAAATTGTTTATCACACTGAAAGTTACAATCCATCTATAATAAGCAACGGTTTAGCAACTNTTTTACTTTCAGAAGAAGCACACAAAGACAATTTGAAAGTTGTTTTGTCGGGAGAAGGAGCAGACGAATTATTTTGCGGCTATCCTTTTTCTAAAAACGCAAATGAATGGTTTGAAAAACGTGCAGAACTAATAGAAAATATGCACTTTACAGAATTGCGAAGATTAGATTTAGCTTCAATGGCACATACAATTGAAATTCGTTGTCCGTTTTTGGATAGAAAGGTTTATTCAGTTTCTAATGATTGCAATGTAAGCGATTTAATAAGCAATTTTCAAGGAAAGCAAATTTTGAGAAATACGTTTAAAGACTATTTGCCAAAGGAAATTTCAGAACGAAACAAAATGTCTTTTGACGTTGGTTCTGGAATTAGAAAAATGGTTGTTAAGTATTTAACACAAAACGGACAAACAGAAAAGGAAGGACTGAAACAAATTTGGAACAAACATTTTGAAAATTCATTGTCGGACAATTTCTATTTTCATTCATACCCAACATTTGACAAAGCCATANGAAAAAGAGGCATTTCGCACAAAACAAACGAACTTGAAAAGGTTGAAAGTTTGCTTTTGAGAGAATTTGAAACAGTTCCTTTTCACAATATTTTTATGCTAAACAACAAGAAAATTGTTGCTAACAACTTAGGCGGAACTTGTTCGGACAAAGTTTTGCATTTCAAANAGGTGCTTTTCGACAATGGAATTTCATCAAAACTACATTCTGCTTTTATAAATGGTGTAGAGTGTCATCGTATGCTTACAGTTGAGTTAGACAATCAAAGATATTTCATTGATGTTGGTTCGGGTTGGGCAAGCACAAAACTTTTTCCTGCATTTAAGCCGACAGAATATTCAGTTTACGGAATGACATTTAAAACAGAACTTTCAAACGACAACTTGCTTTTATTTCACAAGACAAAAGACGCGTTTAAACTAATGACAACAATTCCTTTGACAGTCAAAGAAGAAGATAAAATTTTGCTTGACATTGAAAATCGTTTTGACAAAAGAAATAACTATCCGTTCCAAAATAGTTTAAGGTTTTCAAAAGTGATAGGCAATGAATTTTACTTTCTGAAAGGAAATCGTCTGAGAATTTTCAGTGAAAGTCAAATCGTTGAAAAACTTTATCACTAAATGAAATATATAATCTTATAACTCGTAAATTTAATTTCAATTTGACTGACTTAAACATTGACTACAAAGAATAATGACAGACCAACGCATCAGCCACACACATTGCCAAGCCGCACCAGCCAACGCTCAAACCCAAGCTTGGCAAAGAGTGTCTGTCCAACCGCACGACAAAACGACCGACAAACCAACAGACGAAAAGAACACCGAACCGATAACAGCGGTTTTGCAAAAGTGGCGGTGCAGTGCTTCGTATGACAGTGAAGTGGTTAATCAAAACTTAGTGCTTCGATTGAAGTTCGCTGCTGAAAATCGCCACCTTCGCAAAGCCGCAAACCGTTACAGGCCATGCGTGGGCTAAGAATTACAGAGAGAATACAGACAAAAAATGGCGGTTATCCGTAGACTTAAATCCGGCAGGCCTTGGAGATTTCAACCGTGACTTTGGCGTTCCTCATCTCGCGCCCTATCGTATTTCATAGATGATGAGCTGGCTTATTAGAATATGAAATCCACACACGGTTTCCGTAGACTTAAAACCAGGGCGCTTAGTTTAGTTTTACGGACTATTTGCTACTCATCTCGAAAAACTAAACGCAGCGCTTCGTAGATTCTAAGAACTCAAAATTTACTCGGACGATAAACGTGACTCAAGATAATTAGTTGGAAAGCGCTGCAAACAGAATCCAGATTGGCCTGCCTCGCTTTTTTACTATATTTGGATTGAAAACTATGAAACAGGACTTGGGAATCCCGCCATTTTTAAACCAAGCACGAGCCTGTAACAACAGTTTTGCGCAAGGCGGGGATCACTTTTCCATAGCAAATTTCAAGTTCCAAAGGCCCGCCCAGCGCAAAGCTGCGAACCGTTAGTGGCAAGCTTTAATTAGTAGAATTGGAAATGAAAATGACCGAAAAATCAAGATAATTCAAACAAATGAACTAGACGAAAAAGCCAAACAGCAGGCCTTTCACTTATGGAATAATGAATATTCAGAAAATCTCTCGTACAATAGTTTGGCTGAATTTGACAAATATCTTGAGAACTTAACGCAACTGAAACATTACTTGCTGACTTTTGATACTGATCAAATTTTAGGTTGGGCTTGGACTTTTGACAGGGAAAGGGAAAAATGGTTTGCGATAATTCTTTCTGAAGAAATACAAGGTAAAGGTTTCGGACGAAAAATTCTGAATGAGTTAAAACAAGTTGAAACGGTTTTGAATGGTTGGGTAGTTGATCGCAGCAATTATATAAAGAAAAATGGACTTCCCTATATTTCTCCTTTAAAATTCTATCAGAAATGCGGATTTAAAATTCTAACTGATGTAAGATTGGAACTTGACATTATATCAGCAGTGAAAATTTTATGGACGAAAGAAATGGAATAAAGCCAGCCACTAACAGCCGTTTTGCAAAAGCGGGGGTTTCTTGGTTTTATGACAGTGAAGTGCTAATTTCAAATATTGTGTTTATATTGAAGTTTAGTGCTAGATTTCCCCGCCTTCGCAAAGCGCCAAAACGTTAGCGGTAATTTTAGAAATGAACGTTTGAAAACAATTTTCTGTCTTTTTTTGCTTGTAGTGAGTTATTTAACGTATTCTCAAGACAAAAATATTATCNCCAAAAATTATACTGAATTTTCAAAAAGTCCTTCTAACGGAGAAAATTTCAAACGAATTGAATCTGATTTTGACAATGACAACAAAACTGATATTATAACAGTAATTCACAATAAAACTTATGACGACTTAAAATCAAATAAGAAATTTCTCCTTATTTATCTTTCCTCACAAAAGAAAAATATTCTTGTAGATTTTGATATATTTTATGGAGTTTATTTTATTCCACCAAAACNNTTAAAAAAAGACACTGAATTTCAGCTCTACCAAGAAGGAACAGGTGTATATGGACATAATTTAAAATTACGCTACAATAATAAANTTCAAAAAATTGAATTGATTGGTTATGATTACAGTTATAGAACTNCGGGTGGGCATTGTAACAAATCATATAATTTGCTCACAGGAAAATATATTGTTATAAATGATTTTTATGATATGAAAATCAATAAAACTAAAATTGAAAAATTTTCTGAAGCTCAAAAACAGAAGCATAAAATTTTCACAACAGATTTCAGTGATGAAATATTTAGACAACTTTCTGAAATTGGAAAAGAATATGAGAGAGGATAAAAACTACCGCTAACAAGGGTTTTGCGTCAGGCGGGCTGAAGTGCAAAATTCAAGTTTTGTACTTCTATTGAAATTTGTATATTAGCTGAACGTTTCGGCTTCGAAATCCCGCCCGAACGCAAAGCCCCGAAACGTTATAAGCAAGCCTAAAGACGACAGTGCAACAATCAAACGGACACCAAAACGACCAGACTTTTGACTACCAAATAAATTCTCGGGCGACAAAAACTCGGTTGACAATTTCGCTGTAACTCGACACCGACCAGACCATTTTGCCGACACTAAAGCCAACGCAAGGTTTTAAATATTTTCCCACCGCACATTTTAAAAAATAATTTTAGCCAGACCGCATTGGCACATTTGGGGTTTGCCCCCTCACACAACCCGACACACAGGCAAACCCCTAAAGAGCCAATTACCCACCGCACCAGGTGATTTTCGTCATATTTTAAGGTTTTCTCAAAAACTTGCAAGTGTGAAAACAATTCAATTATTTTTGCAGAGTGAATATTCACTTACTTTAAGATATAAACTAGATGAACGGTAAAAATAACATAGCAATTGGCTTCCTGACAATGGGGCTTTTTATGGCTTACGGCTTTCTATTAATCTACCTGCGTGACTTCGCTCCAGGTAAAGAAGAATGGGTAAACTCATACAGCATAGGAAAGCATTTTGAAAGCAGACTGGCTCACGTTCACGGGAACTTGTTCGCCTTTCTAAACATCCTAATTGGTTATTTGCTTCTACATTTCAGAGACAAATTACAAAACGTGAAGGCTATTTCTTGGTTGGCACTTACAGGTTTATTAATGCCAATAGGAATATTAACAGAAGTGTATTTTGGCTTACCTCCTGCTTTAGTATTGATTGGTGCAATTGCAATGACAGCATCTGTAATTTGGTTAGGAGTTGCGTTTTTAAAATGAAATCTATCACTCAATAATTAACAAACTTAAAATACATAAAAATGAAAAATTTAAATTCAATTGGTTTGCACCAAGACAAAGCCGAAGAATTGGCAAATAAATTAAACGAGTTACTCGCAAACTATTCAATTTTTTATCAAAACACAAGAGGCTTTCACTGGAACATTAAAGGTGAAAAGTTTNTTGAACTGCATTTGAAATTTGAAGAACTCTATAATGATTTATTGCTAAAAATTGATGAAGTAGCAGAACGCATATTAACATTAGGACATACGCCCGAGCATAGCTATTCTCAATACGCTAAAACATCAACCATAAAAGAAAGCCAGAAAATTTCTGATGGTTTGATTGCAGTTGAACAAATTCTTGAAGGATTTAAAACAGTAATCGTTATGCAAAGAGAAATTCTGGCATTAGCTTCTGTTGCAAATGATGAAGGAACAAATGCTTTAATGAGCGATTACATTCGCTTTCAGGAAAAACAAGTATGGATGTATTCATCTTTTTTAACAAATAGTAAATAATAAGACAATGGAAACAAATAACATAAACTTAGAAACTTTAATTAAGTTGAGACATTTATCAGAAGGTTTAAATTCCAATTGGGAAGCGTTAAACACGGCANAAGTTAAAGTAGCTCATTTGCTAGATGAGGCAAACAACATTGTAAAAATGTTTGGAAGTGATTTAGGTAAAAGCAAATTTCAGGAAGATGTAAATTTAATTGCTTCTTTGAAAGATAAAATTGAATCTCAATTAGCCTATTTTAAAAATAAGATTGAAAGCCAATCTAGTAGTGATAGTTCGGAGATTTATAAAGATTTTCTGTCGAATACGGAATCCGTTAATTCTATATTTACAAAAATTGGCAAATATCCTGATGACTACTTTTCAGGGATGAACAGTGCGGATTGGTTTGGAGTTTGGGCTGTTATTCAGTCTAATATCTATACTGTTCAGGGCATCGGTCATTCTGCATTTGTTCAACTACAGATGTTTGAAATTTTTAGTAAACAAGAGATTGACGACCTTACAAAAGAGATTATAAAATACATTCCAAAATCTTACCATATTGAAGATGCTATTCAATACAAACAAGAGTATATGACAACTTTAGCTCAAATGGAAGAAGAAGCGAATAAANAAGATAATCTTTGGGATCGTNTTTTAAATTTACTAGCGGGAAATATCCCATTCAAGCAGACTCCGCAGGAACGTGTTATGATGATGCGATGGGTAAATGGTGAGAAAGGCGAACTTTAAAAAGCGAAAAATGACAACAGAAACAATTTCTGACAGACAACTTGAAATTATTGAAGCAGCAGGAAAAATATTGACTGCTTCGGGGATAAGTGGGCTAACAATTAAGAACTTGGCTAAGGAAATGAAATTTTCTGAAAGTGCTATTTACAGGCATTTTACAAGCAAGGAAGAAATCATAATTGCCTTACTTGAATATCTTGCTCAAAGTATGGATGAACGCTATACCAATGCGATTTCAAGTGAACAATCAGCCGAAGAAAAATTTACAACGCTATTTCAAAATCAATTTTCATTTTTTAAAAAGCATCCGCATTTTGTAGTGGCAGCTTTCTCTGACGGACTGATGGAAGAAAGCGAACGCATCAATGAAACCATTCTAAAAATAATGCAGGTAAAAATGAAACATTTGATGCCCATTATAATGGAAGGACAACAANAAAACATTTTCACTAATTCTATTACCTCCGAAGAATTAATTCACATTGTGATGGGGACTTTTCGATTGCAAATGTTTAAGTGGAGAGTTGCAAATTTTCAATTTGACATTACTCGAAACGGTGACAATATGATACAATCTGTATTAACATTAATCAAATCTAAATGAAGAAAATACTTCCATATTTATTTGCAACTCTCCTCGCTGGGTTTGGCTTGCTTACTTTATTCCTAAGCACATCTGTAATTTTTGATTTGTTTGGTATTAGAGCCAAAGAGGGCAATTATGTTCTGTTTGTGGTTTGGTCAAATTTTATCAGTAGCATTCTATATATTTTTGCAGCTTATGGGTTTATTAAAAACAAAAGATGGACAGCTACACTCTTAGTAATTTCAACACTCATACTGATAGCCGCTTTTATCGGTCTTAAAATTCACATCAATTCAGGTGGTATTTATGAAACAAAAACTGTTGGTGCAATGATTTTCAGAATAGCGGTAACGTTTGTATTTGCAATCATTGCATTTTTCACTATCAATAAACAATTAAATAAAAATCATAATGAATAAATTAATCTTAACATTTGCCGTAGGTAGCTTATTGCTATACAGTTGTGGCAATTCCACAAACGAGAAATCAAATAATCAAACAGAAGTTGCCGAACAAAATAATCATCATCACGATGATGAAAGCGAAGCAATTGAACTCAACAATGGCGAAAAATGGAAAGTTGATGCCAATATGATAACACATATTCGCAATATGGAAAATGATATTAATCACTTCGCTAATGTTGAGCAANAAGACTTCAAATCATTAGCTGAAAAACTACAAACCAATATTGATTTACTTACATCTAATTGCACAATGAAAGGCAAAGCACACGATGAACTTCATAAGTGGCTTTTGCCATACATTGATATGGTAAAGGAACTTTCAGAAGCTAAAAACGAAACCGAAGCATCAGAGCAGTTTAAAAACATACAAACTTCATTTTCAACATTTAACCAATATTTCCAATGAACATAAAAGAATTACATACACAAGAAAAACCAGTTTCAGCAACTTCTCTTTTCAAAAGTGACCTGGGCAATGCAACAGCTATCCAAATTTTGAAAGGCGAGAAATTAAAAGAGCATATCACCAAAACACCAGCACTTTTGATTTGCGTGGAAGGAGAAGTGATTTTGAAAATGAAAAAGGGATAATGGAAACACTATTGTCAGGTGACTTTATAAATATTGAACCAATGGTAAAACATTGGGTTGTAGGAACAATTGAAAGTCAATTAATACTCATTAAGTAAAAAAATTTGACCAATGAAGTTAGCGAATATTCACAAACATTATTTTGTTCTATTATTGATAATAGGAGGCTTTCAATCCGCACAAGCACAAACTTGGACTTTGCAACAATGTATCGACACGGCACAGATTCATAATAAAAATCTGCAAATGAGTAGAAACAATATGGCTATTGGTGAGCAAAGAGAAAAAGAAGCCAAAGCCAATTTAATCCCAAAGGTAACAGCCAATGCGGATTATAAATATTTCACAAATTTACCTTATCAGCTATTGCCGCTAAATGCCTTAAACCCTAGTGCTCCAGAAGGAGAGTTTAGAGCAGCACAGTTTGGCGTTCCGCATAACATCAACGCCAACCTGCAATTGACAATGCCTTTGTATAATCCGCAAGTTTACGGAGCTATTCAAACAACTAAGATAGCCTCGGAATTGACAGACTTGCAGTATCAAAAAACCGAAGAACAAATCTATTTTGAAATTTCCAATTTATATTACAATGCCCAAATCTTGCATCATCAATTGGCATTTATTGACAGTAATCTGATTAATGCAGAACGGCTTCTANAANATATGCAATTGCTCAATGAACAATTGCTTGCCAAAGGTACAGATGTTAGCAAAGTAAAATTGCAAGTATCACAATTAACCACCCAAAAAGAAACCATCAAAAGCAAATACGAGCAAGTATTAAATGCTTTGAAATTTGCAATGGGTATTTCCATTGAACAAAATTTGCAAATTGATCCAAACATTCAATATCAAAACACAAATGAATACACTCCTGCATCAACCTTAGATATTCGTATCATAAAAACTCAAAATCGCTTATTATCAAGTGAACTCAACACACTCAACAAAACAAGGTATTTGCCTTCGTTAAATCTGGTTGGAATGTATGGAACAACGGGCTTTGGTTATAACGGACAACCTGCTTCTTTCCTTGATTTTTATCCGATTGGATTTGCAGGTGTTCAATTATCTTATCCATTATTTAATGGAACAGTTACACTTCGAAAAATAAATCAGAAAACGCTTGAACTCCGAAACAACGAACTTCAATTTGGAATGCTTACCGAACAAAACAATATGCAAGTTGAAAATGCCAAAATACAAAGAGAAGTCGCTAAANAANCGGTAGAAACCACAACAGAACAAATCCAATTGGCACAAACAATCTATGAGCAAACCGTTCTTCAACAGAAACAAGGAACGGCAAGTTTAACAGATGTTTTGCTTGCAGACAATGCTTTGCGTGAAGCACAACAAAACTACCTATCTGCTGTAATTGATTACCTAAAAGCAGACTTAGAACTANAANAACTCACTGGAAATATTTCAATAATCAAATAATTATCACAATGAATACAAAATCATCAATCCTANAAAAAGTGCTATACGTCATCATTCCGTTGGCGATAATTGCCATTGTGGTAATTAAGTTGAAAACAAACAAGGAAATTACGCAGAGTAAAGTGTATCAATACGATAAAGAACAAGCTATAAATGTTCAAGTAGATACATTGCAACTTGAAAATGTGAATGCAGAATTTTCTTATTCAGGCACATTTGAACCAAACAAGGAAACAAAAATAAGTGCCGAATTACAAGGAAAAATCAACACCATTTTAGTTGATGCTGGAAGCATTGTAAGTAAAGGTCAAACTTTAATTCAGCTGGACAATTCATTGCTGAAATTGCAATTGCAAACTATTGACGTGCAAATTGAAGGCTTGGAAGCCGATGTAAATCGTTATTCCATTTTAGCTAAAGCAGATGCCATACAAGGCGTTCAATTAGAAAAGGCGGAATTAGGTTTGAAATCTGCAAAAGTTCAGAAAGCTACTTTGTTGGAGCAGATAAACAAAACCACAATCAAAGCACCATTTAATGGAGTTGTTACTGCAAAATTAAGTGAAGAAGGAGCTNTTGCTGCACCGGGCGTTCCATTGCTCCAAATAACGGACATTACAACTTTAAAATTCACCGTAAATGTTCCCGAANAAGATTTAAGCCAGTTCAAATTAAATCAAAGCTATTCTCTTTCGGCAGATGCTTATTCTGAAATTTTATTGACTGGAAAAACTACTATGATTGGCAGTAAAGCTAATATGGGTAGTAGTTTTCCTATTCAGTTTACGGTAAATAACACATCGGACTTGAAAATAAAATCTGGGATGTTTGGTAAAGTTTTCCTCAAAAGTGAAACGTCTGGAAAGGGAATTATCATACCGTCATCTGCCATACAAGGCACAGATAACCAACCACAGGTTTATGTTGTGAAAAATGGCAAAGCCCTTTTGCAAAATATCACTATTTCANAAAAGATACAAAACAAAGCAGTTGTTTCAAATGGATTAAATGAAGGTGATGTAATTGTAACGAATGGCTTCATCAATCTTNTTGACGGTGCAAATGTGTCAATTAAGAATTAAGAATGTTCAATTAAGAATTATAATATGAAAGATAATATAATACAGAAAAAGAGCTTTGAGTTTGCAATTAGGGTTGTAAATGCATATAAATATTTACAAACTGAAAAAAGGAATTTGTTTTATCCAAACAATTTCTTCGCTCGAGAACAAGTATTGGAGCCAATGTGGAAGAAGCTATTGGAGGACAATCAAAAAAGGATTTTATCTCCAAAATCTCAATAGCATACAAGGAAGCAAGAGAAACAAAATATTGGGTTAATCTACTAAAAGCAACACGCTATTTAGAAGAGAAAGAAGCCGATAGCATTATCAATGATGTAGAAGAATTATGCAAAATACTCTCATCCATTCTTGTAAGTTCAAAACAGTCCAATTCTTAATTTTTAATTCCTAATTCTTAATTGACTATGAATATTACAGAAATATCAATCAAACGACCTTCGCTGATAATCGTGCTTTTCAGCGTGTTTACTANNTTAGGATTTATCGGGTATAAAAATTTGAGTTACGAGTTAATGCCCGACTTTAATCAGCCCGTAGTTGTAATTAAAACTGTTTACCCTGGTGCCGAACCAAACGAAGTAGAAACATCCGTTTCACGAAAAATAGAAGATGCTTTATCCAACTTGGAGNGTGTAGATTACTTGGTTACAAAATCATTGCCCAATGCTTCTATCATCATAGCCAATCTAAAATATGGGACAGATTTGGATAAGGCAATGCAAGACGCACAACGCTACATTGACAACATTCGCAAAGATTTACCACAGGATATTTTAAGTCCTGTAATGAGTAAAGTTTCGCCAAATGATTTGCCGATAATGTCCATCAGTGCAACAAGTGATTTGTCTGCCACCGAGTTTTATCAGAAAATGAAAGATGATTATCTGCCACAAATTCAACAAATAAAAGGTGTAGCAGAGATTACTGTTTTAGGAGGAGAGGAAAGAGAAATACAAGTAAAAATAAATCAGGACAAACTGAAATTGTATAAAATTTCAATGGTTCAGGTTGTTGAAGCAATTAATCGTTCTGGCTTAGACTTACCTGCTGGAAAGGTGCAAACCGAANAAGAAAGTAATTCAGTTCGTTTAACGGGAAAATTCGCATCTATTGAGGATATTAAAAATGTTCAGGTAGCAATGCCTATTGTTGGAAGCCCAGTTTATGTAAAAGATGTGGCTGAAGTAATAGATGGAATCAAAGAAACGACTTCCATAAGTCGTTATAATGGCAAAAAAGGCATTGGTTTATTATTAAAAAAACAAGGCGATGCAAACGCTATAGATGTTTCAAAAGCAGTTCGAGAAAAATTTCAATCCATCGAACAACAAAATGCCAGTTCGGGTGTGAAATTTATTATTGCAGACGATAGCACCGACAACACGATTGCAGCCGTTAATTCCGTTGTTTTTGATTTGATTTTAGCTGTGATATTGGTGTCTTTGGTAATGCTTTTATTTTTAAGAAGTTTTAGAAATTCACTAATTGTTTTGGTTGCTATTCCAACTTCATTAGTTACTGCCTTTGCTGTAATGTGGCTTTTGGGTTACACCTTAAACTTAATGACATTGCTGGCAATGTCTTTAATCATTGGTATTTTGGTAGATGATGCTACCGTAGTTTTAGAAAACATTCAAAAGCACTTAGACAAAGGAAAAGACAAACGATCTGCTGCAATGGACGGCANNGAAATTGGCTTTGCAGCATTGTCAATCACCTTGGTTGACGTTGTAGTTNTTNTACCTATTCTTTTTCTACAAGTGTTTGTTGCTGATATGCTCAAGCAGTTTTCGGTTGTTGTAGTAACTACTCTCACCAGTTTATTGGTTGGTNTTACTTTAACGCCTTGGATGGCTTCTCGTATTGGCAAANAAGAAGACTTAAAACCTACCAATNTTTTCAATCGCTTTTTACTATGGTTTGAAATTCAATTAGAAAACTTTAATGAATGGTATGGTCGCAGATTAGAATGGGTATTGAGCCATAAATTGGCTTTTACAGGTATCGTTATAGTGCTTNTTGCAATGACTTTAGGTATTATGAAACAAGGCATCATAGGTAAAGAATTAATTTCAACAGGTGACCAAGGCAAATTTAGAATGGCATTAGAATTTGATAAATCTACTTCCATTCAACAAAACAACTTAATTGCACAAAAAATTGAAACATACATTATTCAACAACCCGAAGTAGCAACAGTATTCAGCAATATTGGCGGACCAAGCACAGGCATTGGAAGTTTGGGTGTAGGTTCAGCAAATAAAACTGAATTTACAATTCAACTAAAATCAAAAAAGGAATTGAATAATTTACCTACTGAAACATTTATGAAAAATCTTCGGGAAGAACTAAAGTCAAAATTTCCGAGCATCAATTATTCAATGGCAGCATTGGGTTTAATTCCACGTTCGGCACCTATTGAAATTACGTTAAGTGGTAGCAATTTGGATTTGGTAATGAAAACAGGTGATGAACTAAAAACGGTAATTGAGAAAATTCCCGGTGCCGATAATGTCCGCTTATCCGTTGAAGCAGGTAGTCCCGAATACAAAATAATTCCTGATAAAGATAAAATGCAACGATTGGGTTTAACAACCGCTTATGTTGGAGTGAACCTAAGAACGGCCTTTACAGGAAATGATGATGCCACTTTAACCGAAAACGGAACGGAATATCCTGTGCGAATTTGGTTAGATGAATTTAGCAGACGAAATTTTGAAGATGTTCAACAACTATCAATTATTAACCCAATGGGGATACCAGTTGAAGTTTCACAATTTGCAAGCGTAGAGCAAGACAATTCTCCGTCACTATTAGAACGTAAAGACCGACAACCAGCAGTTACTTTGACAACAGACGCATTAGGCAGACCATCGGGAACTATGGCAGACGATGTAGTAGCGTATCTAAAAGACAATCCTTTACCAAGTAGTATACAAATGACTTGGGGTAGCGACATCAAAAGACAAAATGATAGTTTCGGAGCATTAGGTTCTGTTTTGCTCATTTCTNTTTTGCTGATTTACCTGATTATGGTCGCACTGTATGACAGTTTCGTATATCCGTTTGTAGTTTTGTTTTCTATTCCAGTTGCAGCGATTGGGGCATTTNTTGCTTTGAATTTGTCGTTAAGCAATTTGAGTTTATTCGCCTTATTGGGTTTGATTATGCTAATGGGCCTGGTGGTAAAAAACGCTATTCTAATTGTTGATTTTACCAATCAACTAAAAGCCGATGGAAAACATTTTAAAGAAGCCTTAATCATTGCAGGAAAAGGTCGTATGCGACCTATCCTAATGACAACGCTTTCAATGGTTGTTGGTATGCTTCCAATTGCAATGGCAACAGGAACAGCTGCAGAATGGAAAAACGGTCTTGCTTGGGTTATAATTGGCGGACTTCTTTCATCTTTAATTTTGACTGTGTTTTTAGTGCCTATGATCNATTATTTAGTTGACACAGCGAAAGAANAAATAAACAGAAGAAAATAGCCATCGCACAGGTGTAAGCACATTTGCAATTCGCACAAGCCAACGCACAGTCCAAAAATTGCAAAAGAGCTTACACCTTTACCACCCAAAGAAAAATTATTTATTAAAATTCCCTTCCCTTCTAAAATTTTTAAAACCACTATCCACAACCGACACAAACAGCCCCATTCGCAACTCGACAACAACACTGAAACTCACAGCGGACAAGGACTTTACAACCTCGACAGACAGAAGGCCAGCTTATAACATCACCTATACGCAAGCAGGGGGCGTGCTTCGTAGGACAGAAAAGTGCTATATTTGAAGTTCAGTTCTTCGTAGGAAGTTCAGTGGTAAAAATCCCTGCCTGCGTATAGCTGCAAACCGTTATATGCCATTTTAAGACCGAACATCAATGATACAATTGTTCACAGAAAATCTACCGTACAAATTAGGCGAGCAAATGACGTTTGAGTACAATCGAAGACTTAGCGACATTAATTACTTTATTTCTGGTAGATACGATTATTATGCTCATCTGAAGAAAGACATTGCGACAATTCAACTTCTTTTGGCGTTATCGATTTTCTACAAGCGTGTTCTCTCGAACTTTGACTCAGCAACAAAATTTACTTCTCGTGTTGTTTTCAAAAGTGAAGCTGTTTCTGTGCAGTTAGGAACATACGATTTGTCTGCTAAAGAAATTTTCAAACTAAACAAAACTGTATTAACCTTCAAGACATATGGAAGAATATTCAATCCCGTTGGGACTTTTCGAATATTTAGAAACAAAGGAACTTCTTCGGAAAATCAAAGTTTATAAAGACGGATTAGACCGAAATAAAGACAATGGCTAATCCATTTAAAGATATAAAAGAGCTAACAAGAGATGTGGAAACGTATTTGCGAAAAAATCGTTCTGCAATCTACAACAATTCGAAGAGGATAAGTGACTTTTTCGAAATGGCTTGTTATAACAACATTGTACGTTTTTACGAAAACAACGGCTACGAAGTTGAGATAAAAAATCTCCAAAAAACCAAATTCAACTATAAATGTACAACAGCAGGCAATCCTTCGAAGTATTCTTATTTTGAAGTANAAAGAAAAATGGGAACCGTGGAATTAATTNTTGAAATAAGACATAATATTAATGTCCAATCCTATCATAGTAATGACAACTATACAACGCCAGACATTTGCATAATAAAACCTAATTCGATTTTAGATAGTGATGATTTTTATGATAGTAAAATGAAATATTACTACATAGAAAATAAAGCATTAATATCCTTTTGTGAGGTAAAGAATTTTAATCCATATCCTGAGCTATTGTTTAATTTTATCGGTGTAGTAAATGAGTTAAGACCTCACCTACTGAGACAAGTAAGAAGTAGTGGTAATTCTCATATTGCGACAACTTTAATGGTGTCTGGAAAGTCTAATAAGCACGCTGACAGAATAATAGCCAATTTGCAAAGTAGATACCACATCAACGTCTTATCTGACTTGTTTAATATCGGAGGAATAACTTTTGGAAGACACGCAATAAATAGAATTAAACGAGTATGAAAACGGCATATAACGGCCAGTTTGGCAAGAGAGCGGGCTAACGGCTTCAATTGAACATTTTTACTAATTTTAGGGTGTCAGCTTCGGTTGATGTATAGTGGTGAAAATCCGCTCCCTCGCCAAGCTGGTCAGACGTTAGCGGACACCTTTATGAAGAACTCAATGAGAATATTATTTTTGATTCTACTTTACATTCCTTCATTTGGACAAGATTTAGAATGGACTAAACAAATTCGAGATACTGCTGATAAAATAGTGATTTCGTTTTGGGAGATTCTAACTTTAAGAATTACATTCATTTCGATTCAATAAATAGTAGATGCTGGGGAACAAAACCTTTCGAGTCAGAGAATTTTACAAGCCCTATTGCATTTAAAGCAAATAGTTATAGACTTAATTATTATGTTTTACATCCAGCATTTCGTGGAGATACCGCAAAAATTATGTTTAACTTGGATAGTAATAAACAGTTTCAAATATTTTTCATCCAGCTGGATTGTATCAACCAAAAGACTTAAACTCACTAAAAACAATAACTAAAAAGAAAGCTATAGAAATTGCAAAGAAAAATGGTTTAACTAATTACAGAAATGAATATGATGTCACATTAGTTTGGGTAGAAACCGACCCTTCAACATTAGATTTGAATGAGAATTCTACTCTTCAAGATTTTATACAAGGACATTATTGTTGGGCAGTAGAATCCAAAATGAAGAGGAGTATCGAAAAGGGTGTTTTGTTTTTTCGGCAACCGTTTATTGTATAGACATTATAACTGGGAAAATAATTGAAAAGAAAGAAATTTAGAGAAACAACGAAGGCGATCGCTAACATCGGTTTTGCGATATTGGGGCTGAATTACTAAATTTGAGCATTGGAATTCTATTAAGCATAGTACTAAATTGAACATTTGCACTTTAAATCCCCAACATCGCAAAGCCGAAAACCGTTATAAGCAAGCCTAAAGACGATCGTTCATCCTTCGGGCGGACACCAAAACAACCAGACTTTAGACTTCCAAAATAACTTTCGGACGACAAAGATCGGTTGCCAATTTCGCAGTAACTCGACACCAACCCAATTCAAAGCATATCCATAAGAAACTACTTAAAATAATTTGACAAATAATAGTGGACAATTATATCCACTATTAAAATAATTGTTTACCTTTGCCCAATAAAATGTCAACAAATGTTTTCGAAAGCCTGTGAATATGGAATAAGAGCATCAATTTACATTGCTCAACAATCGCTATTGGACAGGAAAGTGAATTTGAAAGAAATTTCTGAGGCAATTGAATCGCCAACAGCATACACTTCAAAGATTCTGCAAAAACTATCGCGGAATAGCCTTATTAATACTGATAAGGGTCCAACTGGTGGTTTTTCTATAGATAGAGTTAAATTAGAAAAAGTTAAACTAAGTTNNCTAGTCTTCGCTATTGACGGAGAAAACATTTATCACAGTTGTGGTTTAGGATTGAAAAAATGCAATGAAAAAATGCCTTGTCCAGTACATAATCAATTTAAATTGATTAGAGAGGAATTANAAAAAATGAGTGATACAACTACCATTAAATCATTAGCACTCGACTTTGAAAAGGGATTAACCTTTTGAAAAGATGACGAAAAACATTGATATGAAATCAAATAATAACCCGAAAATGATACGTCTTGAATTAGGAAATACATTCAAGGTATTGCAAGTTACTGGAATTGCCGGGATGAATATGCCTGAACATATTAGCACTAAAGAGGCCGTAATCATTGTTCAAAAAGGTACAGCCATCCTAAAAATGAAAGGAATTAACCATGCACTAAAACTAAACGAATCATTAATTGTACCAGCAGGAGAAAAACATGAGTTACAAGTAACTGAAGATTTTCAGGCGGTTGTAATCATGGAAAGTGATTCTGAAATCAAATTTATAAACAGTTAAAAACATAAAAATGAAAGGAAATCAAATTATTGGAGAATTGGTAGCAAAAGACTACCGCACCGCATCAGTATTTAAANAATACAGTATCGACTTTTGTTGTCAAGGCAACAGAACTATTGAAGAGGCTTGTGAAGAAAAAAATATTGATACAAAGAAAGTATTAGAAGATTTAGTTGCTATGATGGAGTCAAAAAGTGAGTCCACGACCGATTATCAATCGTGGCCGCTTGATTTATTAGCAGATTATATTGAAAAGAAACACCACAGATACGTTCAAGAANAAACATTAGAAATACAGCCTTATTTAGATAAAATATGTAAAGTTCACGGAGAACGCCATCCCGAACTACTTAAAATAAAAGAAGAATTTAATGCTAATGCAGGTGAGCTTGCTGCTCACATGAAANAGGAAGAACTGATTTTGTTCCCCTTTATACGGAAAATGACACAAGCAAAAATGGAAAATATCAAAGTAGATGCCGCACATTTCGGGACAGTTATAAATCCTATACAGATGATGATGGATGAACACACTGTTGAGGGGAATCGCTTCAGGAAGATTGAAGAATTAAGCAATAACTATACGCCACCTCAAGATGCCTGCAACACCTATCGTGTTTCGTTCTCTTTACTTAAAGAATTTGAGCAAGATTTGCACCTACATATCCATTTGGAAAATAATATTCTATTTCCAAAAGCCATTGAAATAGAAAAAGAATTAATATAAAACCTGTATGCATAATTACGAAACAGTAAGCGAAGCAATAAATGACCTAATTAAAAGAGGCTATAAGCATGACTTCAATATTCATTTAGAAGAAGAATGTTTAGTTTGCAATAAAACCATGACTCAACTTTCTCCTGATGATNTTGAAATTGATGAAACATATCGATTTGAAGGGAATACTGACCCAGGAGATGAAATGATTCTATTCGCAATTTCTTCCAAAAAGCATAGAATAAAGGGTACTTTACTAAATGCTTATGGTTTATATTCAGACTCTGCTGCTACCAAAATTGTCGAAAAATTANGAAAATCATATCACAACTATTAAACCATTAAAAGAGCAGAATATCTTAAAGCATTGAGCAGAGAACACCATCATGGTTTATTGCTCTGTTGGAAAATAAAAACTGGTTTTTCAAAAGGCGTTTCAGTTGAAAGAATGAAATTATACCTAGATTGGTTTNTTAAAAATCATTTACAGCCACATTTTGAAATGGAAGAGAAATATATTTTCCCAATACTGGGTAATGAAAATGTTCTTATCAAACAAGCTGTCGAAGAGCACAAAATAATTACAGCTTTATTTTGCAATACTTCTCAAGTTGAAATTTCCATAAAGCAAATACAAGTTGATCTAGAAAAACACATTCGATTTGAAGAANGAGTTTTGTTTGATAAAATTCAAAATGCTGCTTCGCCAGAGAATATGGATGTAATCAAAAAACTTCATTCAAGTGAANAATTTATTGATAATACAAGCGATGTATTTTGGGAATAAACATGAAAAAGAAAATAATTATTATTGGAGGGGGGTTGNCAGGCATTCAGTTTATAAAAAAATTGNATGAAACGCTTNTTGATGTTTTACTTATTGATAAAATCAATCATCACCAATTCCAACCATTATTTTATCAGGTAGCCACCTCGCAACTAGAACCAGCAAGCATCTCATTTCCACTTCGAAACATATTTAAATCTAAGAAANACCTTCAAATCCGTTTGGCAGAAGTTCTCTCCATTGATTCGGTTAATAATAAAATAGAAACTACTATAGGAGAATTTTTCTATGACTACCTTGTTATAGCTATTGGCTGCACAACAAATTTCTTTGGAAATGATGAAATAAGAAGTCATGCTTTTACCTTAAAAACCACTTATGATGCTATTAATATTCGAAATCACATACTTCAAACTTTTGAGAATATTATTTCAGCCGAAGGAAGCGAAAAGGAAGGTCTGTTAAATCTTACAATTGTTGGTGCTGGACCAACTGGTGTTGAATTGGCTGGAGCATTTGCCGAAATTAAANACAATATCCTACCAAAAGATTATCCTGATATTGATTTCTCTCACTTCAAAATTAATCTAATTGAAGGAAGCAAAGATACATTGAATAGTATGAGCATTTCAGCTAAANGAACTTCANAAAAATACCTTCAAAAAATGGGGGTGAATATTATAACCGAGACTTTTGTAAAAGATNATGATGGAAATCTACTTGAGCTTAGTAATGGAAATTTAATAAAATCAAAAACGGTTATTTGGGCAGCAGGTGTTATAGGTAACACAATTAAAGGGCTACCAGACAATGTTCAAGCAGTTGGCAATAGAATAGAAGTGAATCGAACTAACTTGGTTGAAGGGACANAAAATATATTTGCAATCGGTGACATTGCATTAATGAAAACACCTAAGTATNCAAAAGGTCATCCACAGTTAGCTAATGTAGCAATAAATCAAGCTAAAAATTTGGCAATTAATTTAAATAAACATAAGACCAATGAATTTGAATATAATGACCTTGGGGCAATGGCAACAATAGGACGAAACAAAGCTGTAGTCGACCTGCCATATTTTAAATTTAGCGGTTATTTTGCTTAGCTGATTTGGATGTTTCTTCATCTCATGCTAATACTCAGTGTTAGAAATAAACTTATTATTTTCATTAACTGGGTATGGGCTTATTTAACCAAAGACACATCACTAAGACTGATATTAAAACAAAATATAAAATAATTAATTCAAAAAAGACTAATTGAATATGCACCCTTAAAAATTATTTGCAATGCAATAGCAATAAAATTAGAACTCTTGACGAACTAACCATATTAATTCATGACAGAAAATAGGCCAGCTTATAACAGCACATTTGCAATAGGCGGGGTTTCGTGCTCCGTAGACAGTTTAGTGCAAGCCGAAAGTTTTGTGCTCCGCATAAACTTCAGTGGTAAAAATCCCGCCCATCGCAAATCTGCAAAACGTTGTCGGTAATATGCGAACCACCATTACGCTTAGATTTTGGCGGTGTTAATTACCATTAAGACGGCGGGCTTGAGAATAACCAACCGATCGTTCTTTACCTCTTTCGTCGCGCCAAAATTGGTTACCGGGGACTTATCACCAGTTCACATTTAAATTACATGCTGATTGGCTTGGCGCTGTTTTGACACTAACCAGAATTTTCTACCATGTCTTGTGGGCGCTCCTTAACTCCGCGCCGGTTGGACCTCCAATAGAAACCCAAAACTGAAACCAAAATGGAAATTTCACATCTAAAGAAATTTAAGACCGGCGCTGTTTGACTAATAAAACTGAAATCAATACCCACATTGAAAAGAAACTCGTGGCGCTTTCATGGCATTAACCGTTAGAATATCAAGCGGAAAATTTTAATGCCATTTTGTTGTGCATCGAAGGCGCCACTTAACGAATTTCCTACGCCCGCCTTGCTTTGTGGTTAGATTTTGAATGCAGGATTATAAACAGCCGATGGGAAAACCGCCAAAACGCATACTAACCGCCAACATGGTATTGCCAAAAGCGGGGTTTTGGTTTTATCTTTGAAATATTGTTGATGCTTGGTGTTTAGTTCTCCTAAAAATATAACTACTATCCCACCCGCCTTCGGCAATACCCGAACGTTATGGCTCATTTTAAAACGACACGACACATAAGAAAACAATGGCAATTTTTGAAATAGATAAAGGAAAAGCAAAACGAGTTCGACTGAGTGACTTTAAACTTGAAAAGGACTTACAACGACTTGTTGAAGACAATTTGGAAATAATTTTTAACTGTCGTTTTATAGCGACAGAGTTCTCGACAGGTAACATTCACTCGGGTCGAATTGACACGTTAGCACTTTCAGAAGATAACAACCCCGTAATAATTGAATACAAANAAGTTGCTTCGTCAGACCTGATAAACCAAAGTCTTTACTATTTGCATTGGATTAAAGACCACAAAGGTGACTTTCAAATTGCAGCAAATAAAGCATTTGGAAACAATGTTGACGTTGATTGGTCGGACATAAGAGTAATTTGTTTGGCACCGGAATACAAANAATACGACCTACACGCAGTTCAGGTAATGGGAGCAAACATTGAACTTTGGCAATACAAGACCTACGAGAACGGAATTTTGAATATCGAAGAGGTTTATAAACGTACGACTTCAACTTCAAATCAGGACACAGAAGAACTCGTTGGAAAAAATCCAATTATGGTTGAAGCAGGTAAAAAAGCAGCATTGACAAGAAAAAATGCGACTTATACACTTGAAGAACATATTGAAAATCTCGAAGACAACATTCTTGAATTGTTTAACGCTGTTCGTGACTATATAGTAACCATAGACAGTTCAATAGAAGAAACTCCAAAGAAAAATTATATCGCATATAAGACAAGTCAGAACTTTGCTTGCTTACAGACATATAAGAAAAAATTGACTTTGTATCTTAAACTAAATCCTGACGAAGTAAAGCCAATGCCAAGCCTAGGAAGAGACGTTAGAGAAATTGGACACTTTGGAACGGGCGACTTTGAGTTGACTATAAAAGATTTGAACGACTTTGAAGAAACGAAATATTTAATAAACGAAGCATACAAAAACATAGGCGGATGACAAGAAAACGAGCCATAACACGGGTTTTGCGTCAGGCGGGGTGACGTGCAAACTTGGAGCTTTGTGCTTCTATTCAAGTTCAGTGCTGGTTGACAGTTTTGTGCTCCGAAACCCGCCCGAACGCAAAGCCCGAAAACGTTGGCAGTAATTTTAGTAAGAGACAAATAATCTTTTCATGAACTGGAAATAAGAATCAAAGGCAACTGAAATAAGGTAAATTTTATAACAAGAAATATACATTGGATAGATTAAAATGACCTATTATGACGAATACATAATTCCAGTTCTTTTTACAGTTGTATTTGCAATTGTAACCATTAAAATCGTCTTGAACTCGGTGAAACTTTACAGAAAACGAAAAGTATATAGGAACTTCTTACCAATTTTTATTGGATTAGGATTCATCACATGGGGTTTAAAAATGATTTATTTCGCATACAATATGAATAATAATTTTGTTTACGTTACAGCTAGAACAGTAGGATATTGTCATATTTTTCAGTACGGAAAGGGAGTCAGACTTAAGTATAGCTATAATGGGAAAGAGTATTTTATTGATCGAATCATGGAACCTCTCAAGGAAATTGTGGTTCCCAATGGGGTGTATAAAGTACGCATAGCCGTATCTTCTCCTGAAATCGGAAGAGTTGAAAATAATACAAGATAATGTACAAAATTACTGCCAACAGCCGTTGGTAGTAATTTATCGACGTTTAATACTGATAAAATACCTTCAAAAGATTCTCATAAACCATTAATTTCCACCTAAATAATTGAAAAATGAATCAAGCAGAACTACGAGGAAAACAAAAAACAATCCGAATTTTCGCAAGTTGTTTATTAATTTCAATATATGTTATTGTAACCTATAATATTCTGGTACCAAATGTAGAGGTAAAAAAATTANTTCAACAAATAATTCGATTTTGCTTAACCCTTACTTTGATGTTTCTTATCCTGAAGGGGAAAAAATGGGCTAAAGATATTTTTAGTTTGTTACTTGGGCTTGGGATATTATTCGCTATAGTAACGATTTTTGGAAACTCTTCATTCAATGCTAAAATTCCCATGATAACAATGACTTTCATTTACAGTTGGACTTTTTATCACTTAAACTTTTCTAGTGATTTTAAAGCTTACTTCAACAAGATCTTATCGTAATGAAAATTTGGTCATATTTATTTGAATTTCTGTGTATTCTTGTGGCTATTGGAATAAATGTTTACGAAAAAGGAATAGAAAATAATAAACTACTGCCAACAGCGGTTTGGCGCAAGCAGGCTATAGGAAGTAATTCAACATTTTCACTATATTTGGCATAAGAAATAGCCTCGACTTTAGTACTCCAATGCCCTGCCATCGCCAAGCCGCGAACCGTTGGTGGCAATTGCACCGGACCGTAACGCTGACATAAATCTAGAAACCAAAATTTGAAAATTTAAGTCAAACAACTTAAACTTTTACCAATATTTGGTAACTTTGATAAATAAGTAAGCCTAATGAAAATACATCAATATCACTTGGGAACTATTTTGACCAGTTTATAAGCAGTCAATTATCAGCAGGACGATATAAAAATGTTAGTGAGGTTGTTCGTGCTGGGCTTAGACTGTTAGAGGACGAAGAAAATAAAGTAACAGCTTTGAAAGCTGCTATTCAGAAGGGCTTAGAAAGCCCACTTGTTGAAAATTTTGACTTCAAAGAAAATTTGAAGAAACTAAAAGAAGTAAAAGAAAACATGGCTAAAGTTATTTTAAGACAAGAAGCCATTAACGACTTGAATGACATTTGGTTTTACATTTGACGAATGGTCAGAAAAACAGGCTGACAAATATTATGGAGCTTTAGAATTTGCATGTAAGCAAATCGGTAAAAACCCTTTCTTGGAAAAGAGTATGATGGAATAAGCAAGAACTTGCTTGGATGGAGGACAGGAAACATATAATTTTCTATCAAGTTATTTCCAATGATAGAATTGAAGTTATTAGAATTTTACATGAACGGATGGACTTGAAAAATAGACTTAATCAATAACAACTGCCACCAACACGGTATTGCCAAAAGCGGGGCTTTAGTTTTATCCTTGAAATATTGTTGAAGCCTGGTGTTTAGTTCTCTTAAAAATATAACTACTATCCCACCCCACCTTCGGCAATACCCAGAACGTTGTAAGCAACCATTAAAAGACAACAAACATGATAACAGAAATCAGCATATGTTCAGATATATCACCACCATGTGGCACATTTATTTTTGGCTAACACACAGATCCATTCAAAAATAAAAGAGCCACACTCTTTAAATACACTCATCAAAAACATCAAAAAATAAATATCATGAAAAGAATCTAATTATCCTGCTACTTTTCATAATGGCAGGTTTTCAAAAACAACAAAAGCTCAATCCAATATTGACAGTTTAAATTTGCAATTAAGACAACTATTTTCAACTATAGCACCTCCAAATCCAAATACAGGCTACTTATATGACATGGCTATTCATATTGCTGATTCANATATTTTTCAGCCAAACTGTCCATACTACACTAATACCGATAATTGGTTTTACCAGTATGACGAAATGCGCAATATGGCATATGACACAATCCCAATTTTACATCGAGACACTGTTTTTAATCGTGCAACAACATTAATTCAAAATGATACTATACCAATAGGATTTCTTGATTCAAGATTTAATTATTTGAAACCTGATGCATTGACAACGAATACCTACTTCAATTTTGATACAATAAATAATATACTATCTGATGTAGTCGGTGCACCAACACCCTATTTGGAAAACAGACTATTTACGGCTTCACCTTTAACTAACAGTTCTGCTTTTCTGACAGTTGTTTTCAGATTTGATCCACAATTCTATTTCAACGATGTCGCAAGCGTCTCTGACTTCACAAACGGAGCTATTCTAAAAGTAGACTTTGGTGATGGTAACGGTTATCAAACTATTAATTATTTTGGTGGAGTTCAAACATTTACTGTAACCTATCCATTAGCAGGAACATATTACATAAGATCAATGGNNTCTATATTACAGGTAGGACACGAACATCTTATGCAGAATTTTCTAGGAGGTATTGCTATAACATCTAGTATTAAAATTACTGATATAGACGGAATCAAGGTAAACGCATATCCAAACGGCTGTAACCCAAACCCATATAACAAGGTAGTCATTTACTTAGAAGGAATTGACNCCCTTAATCACAGAAATGCTGACCAGATTTATTCAGAAATGATCCAATCTGAAGAAATTGCACAATTACGTAATCATGGTTACACATTCGTAGTTGTTAATTGGAAGCATAGTATGGATGATATAAGAGATAACGCTCATCGAGTAGTAGAGCTAATAAATTATCTTAAATGTCAAGCAGATGACCCTCAACCATATGTGCTAATTGGCGAAAGTATGGGTGGCTTAGTGGGCAAGTATGCTCTTCTATATATGGAGGGTACTCAATACCAGAATGACCCTGCACCTGACTGCGCAAAACTGAGGCTTATGCATAATGTAAGGCTCTTTATTTCATTAGATGTTCCACATCAAGGGNCAAATATTCCTTTAGGTGTCCAGCATTTTTATAGAGACGCAACAAACTTATTTTGCCTGAATAATATGTTAGGCACTGCACGTCTTGCAAGCCACAATTTATTTCTTGATGGTAAAGCGGCTAAACAAATGCTAATATATCATGAGAGTACAAGAAATGGTTCAGGCGAATATACTTCACATGTATTTCGAGATCAATTATTAGACGATTTTAATAACATGGGTAATTATCCAAGATTTTGTAAAAATGTAACTATGGTGAATGGTTCAATGGGTGGTGTACGTCAAGCAAACCTTNTTGGTGCCCCTAGACCCGATAATGACCTAATGCTGAACATAACAGGAAAAATTGAAGTAACAATTTTAGGAAAAAAACTTAAAGTATTTGAAAATGCTATTCGCATTTATACCAATCCTAATGGAAATGGAAATGTTTATAATTCAACAGCGGGGACTCTTAATTACAAATTGAAATTGAAATGGTTCGGTGTAAAAATTGTTTCAACTTACACAAACCTACACAACAATGTAAAGAATGTTAAAAATGTTCTTCCGTATTGCACAAATGCAGGAAGCAATTATGTTCGTGCAAATTTGAATGGAAATANNCACCAAATGGTGCAGCTTTTTCTTAGCACAAGCCTTTGGTCTTATAAGCATAGCACCAGGTAATTACCAGTTTAGTCATTCTCTTGGGATTCCATGGGTTAGTNNACATCAACTATAGGAGTGGATGCAACCTCCAATGGCTTTGGATTCGGTTTCATTCCAACCAAATCAGCTATGGACTTTACCTCAAACCCAACAATGCTTAACGAAAATCTCATTCCTTTTTCTAACACTGACCTTGATTACTTACTCAATAATCAAGCTTTGATTTAGTTATAGGGAATGATACTTCTGACAATACAAATTTCACGAACTTAAGAAATCTTGATCACTTACACATGAGGAATGACCAAATTGATGTATTCCCAAATTGCAATGATCCTGACTTAGGTTCACACATTGTAAATAGAGAAATCGGCGATGATACCACACGCCTCGACAATGCAGTGCTAAACCGAAACTCTACCTATGAATCTGAAACAAATACAAGAGTAAACACCTTCGATCACTTTTTGTACAACTATCAAGGTGCTCTTAATGTGCCTTTTACAAGAATTTATTCTCGGCGCAATCCCTTCCGATATGAAATACCCAACCCAGGTTCCTACTCTGCTAAGTTTCGAAGCGGAGGTTCAAATATCATTTCCTTCATGAACGGAACTTTTCAAACTCAAATTTTGCCGATGGTAAACTGTTGCATAGACTGGTCTAAAACAACCTATCCCGACACCTGAGCCAGCCCTGCCTTCATCAAGCCATTTACAAGTCTATCCAAACCCAGCTTCCAACAGCATATCATTATCATACTATTTTACAACAAAAGGAAATGTTCAAATTAGAATGATAGATTTGACAGGCAAACTTATTTACAAAACTAATGTAGGTAATGCTCAAAATGGTATAACCAATACTTCCCCATTGACCTAAATCAATTCCATCTTACACCAAGTATCTATTTCATAGAAGTTTCTAACGGAACAGAACGCTTATTTAGTAAATTTGTCAAACAATAAATCCATTATCATGAGAACAATAGTAACAGTTATACTACTCTGTGGTATTATAAGCATTACTTCTTGTAGAAAAATCCATCTGAGACTAAAACCCACAAAGGAAAGTTTAGGATTTTCAAATCGTGTGGTGTTCCACTTGCCAACAAGCCAATTCGATTATATCTTTCTGCTGAAGGTTACAAATTCAAACAAATTGCGGAAGTTTGGACTGACAGTTTAGGCTATGCGGAAGCTGAACATTACTATACTAATCAAGGTGTAATAACAATGGATATTTATTTGTCAACAGTCTCAGGAACAAAATCAAGAGTGTTTGATTATGGATTTAATTGGTATCAATATAAAGAATATGAATGGAAGTAGTTGTATTCGCCAATGGCAGTCAAGTTCCAATTCAATTAAGCAACTATAGTAGTTATACATCCAATGATACAATACACTATAAAGTTTTAATAAATAAAGGCGATACATCAGACATAAGATGGAGATATAAGGTTGGTCCATTTCAATCACCCTTTATTGACACATTGACTTTTCCTAATTACCAACTACCTACTGTATTAAATAGTTCCAGCTATCTTCAATTTTTAGAAATGCCAGTTAATTTTAATACTATAATTTATGGAAAATCAGTCGAGGAATGCCATGATTATCAAAACACAGGCAAATACTTTAACTTTAATCAAGCAGGTTGTGGCATAGTCGATACTATCTTGTTTGACAAGTAGCAACTTCACCTTAAGGCAAAAGCACGAGATATATTAACTATCACTCGTGCTTTTGTTTTTTAACACAAATCAAATTACCTCAAACACAATCCAATATTATTATCAACACAATGTCATTTTATTTTTACTCATTACTATTTACATTATACACAATTATAATATGATTAAATACAATTAAATAAATGTTTAACACAAAATAATTTTGTATATTGCACAAAGCCATTTAATTTTAACACACAATACATTTATAACAAAAATCTAAAAGTTAAAACAATGGCATCAAATTCAGAAAAACCTTTGGCTCACGTCTATTCAACGCAGAACAATTAGCCAACCATTTAGCCACATTTGTTGGTTACATCGAAGTTACACCCGAATGCAAACTCACAGAGTACAACAACCTAATTACACAAATCAAAGACAACAACAACGTAATTGCAACCAATCTATCTCAATTCTCATTAGCAGTCGAAATCCGACAAAAACTTTTCACCAAAAATGCAGATTCGCTCAATAAAACCTTGTCCCCTATCAACTCATACGTAAAAGCAAAATTTGGCAAAACATCCAAACAAGCAACAGATATTGCAAGTTTAGTAAACAAAATCAGAGGCGNNAAAAACAGACAAACTAAAAAAGACGAAGAAGGAGAATTTGTATCACAATCCGAACGCTCTTATGGAAGTCAAACACAACATTTTGCAAATATTATATCTACACTCACAAGCTATGGTGCAGATTATAGCCCAACAAACCCAAAAATAGGTTTAACAGAACTCAATGCACAACTTACATCATTAATAGATGCAAACACAGGAGTAACAACAGCATACGGACAACTCAAACCAGCCAAAGACCTACGCACAACGCAATACGAAGACCTTAGCAAACGTTCACAAACCATAAAAGACAGCATAAAATCACAGTATGGTGTACAGTCAACAGAATACAAACTCATCAAAGGCTACAAAATATAAACCCACATCAAAACAATATTTACAAGCACATTGGGCAGGGGCGAAACGCCAACAACACCTGCCCAAAGAGCTTGTACCTTGTCTCAAAACTTCAACAATTAACATCCTTCAACACCCCACCAAACCCCTCCCCAACACTAAACGCTTAAAATGGCAGCTTACAACCGTGGTTTTGCGTCAGTGTGGCTGATGTACTAGGCTGAACATTTGTAGTTTCTATTAGCTTTTAGTTCAACCTTAAACATCTGTACTTCCTATCCCACACCGAACGCAAAGCCACCAACCGTTGTATGCAACCTTTGTGAGATGAAATTCGCGACAATAATATTTATAATGATTTGTTCAATTTCATTTGGACAATCAATTGAGTTTTCTTTGGAGGAAATTACAACATGTTTTATGATCTTCGTAATTTCAAGAAGGATTATGGCAACTTTTCATCTTCCTATAGTCCAAAATTGGGTTATTCCTTTTTCTTGGCGTGAACGATTTAAAAGTTGATTCTTTGAAACGAGCTAGAATTGTTCTTTTTGTTAATAAATATAAAGGTAGCGTCAAAATATCTGACGGAGGATTAGGATTTGGATATGAAATTGATGTAGACGTTAGTAAAACAAATATTGGTTTAGGACTTTATCCATTGAATTTTTACCTTGACCAGGACATACAACTTAGCCTAGGAAGAGAATTTAGCTATTTACTGGAAGAAAAATCATTGGAAAAAATCTAAGTGGAATATGACAAATGCCCAAACTTCTCAAGAAATTGGGAATGGGACAAATGAAAAAGTTATAAATCGAATTTTGGATTATCTGGAAGTATAAATTATAGACTCAAATTATTGAATAAATGGTATTTAAGTCCAGAGTATAAATACTATTTAGGATTGACTAAAGAGTTTATTAATATTGATGGGAGAACGAAATCAATGAGACATTTGCTAATGATCAGATTAATAAAATCTCTTGAATAAAGGCTGCATATAACAGCGGTTTGGCGCAAGCAGGGCTTTAGGAAGTAATTCAACATTTTCACTATATTTGGCATAGAAATTAGCCTCAACTTTGGTACTCAAATGCCCTGCCATCGCCAAGCCGCTAGCCGTTGGCAGTAACCTTAAATGAAATGACGAAAAAACTTACATCCTAAGAAAAAGTGCGACCCTTATTGTTGCCTTCGTATATTTAGTATTTCAAAATTCTTGTATTAAATATAGAACTAAATACAAGTGTGAAAGAAATTGCGTACCAATCACAATAAAGTTAAATGCGAAGCGTGGGTCCAACTTGCAATTACTAGGTAGTAATAAATTTGAAATAGTATTAAGAGACAATTTACCAGGATCCGCTGATAACTATAGAATTATGGCTAGCGGAATAGCTGATAATAATGGCAATTTTACTACAACTGTTAATTGTGATACAAGTTTATTGAATAGTAAGGACTACTATATTAAAATTGAATATGAGTGGGATGTTAATAATATCCAAGTTTGTTATGACAGTCTATCGAGTTTTAGAATAGAGGATTACCCTGACGGTGGAGTTGCAAACATAAATATTCAATCGTACAGAAAATGGAAGTCGACCCTTAATTTCGTAAAGCGGAGCAATGAAAGTGTAAAGACAGCATATGCAGTATTTGATAGATATTGTAATTATAATATAAATAACCTTCCCATTATTAAGGATTCAATGGTACAAGTCAATGCAAGAACATATTTACATTGTATGAATTATATTACAATCACTACAACTGATACATTTAATAATGTAAATGAGATTATCGACTCCGTATATATTGATGATAATTTCAACGGTAAGACATTCGAATATTGAGTAAAATAGGCTACTGCCAACATGCGTTTTGCGTCAGTGTGGCTTTAGAACTAGGTTAAACATTTTTACAATCTATTAGCTTTTGCTCTAAATTTGAGCTTACGTACTTCCTATCCCACACCGAACGCAAAGCGCAAAACCGTTAGCGGTCACCAGAAGAAAACTAAATACTACAAATGAAAAATATACAAACCATATTCTTGCCAATTTTAATTATGATAACTTTGTCGACGATTATATCCTGCAATAAAGAACCAAAAACATAAGAATAGATATTTCAGGAATACTTATTGATAGCATTTCGAAAACTCCTATAAGAAACAAAAACATTCATGGAAATTGTTATATAGAAAAAACAGGGTATTTGGGAGAAATTCTATATATTCATGATGACTTTTCAATAACCACAGACACTGTTGGAAAATTCCAAACTACATTTAAAAGATCTTCACGAAATAAAAACTAAGTTTTATTAATGAAAAATCTACCTTTTTTGAAACAGAAAATGAAGGATATTTGGGTAGTATCGAATACAAGTGATATCAAACTAGCAATTTTCAAATTCTCTTAAATTAGTAAATTTTACCTGATAATTGGAGTTACTTGTGGAATATCTGGCGAACCGCTAACAGCGGTTTGGCGCAAGCAGGGCTTTAGGAAGTAATTCAACATTTTCACTATATTTGGCATAAGAAATAGCCTCAACTTTGGTACTCAAATGCCCTGCCATCGCCAAGCCGCGAACCGTTGGCGGTAAGTGTGATAAGAATTATTATTGTAGATTTACCAATTAAAAAAATAAAATGAAAACCTTAATTCTAACTATGACAATTTTTGTACTTTTTGTTTCATGTAACAAAAAAACTCTAACACAACTAACAACACCAATGTTCTTCCAAGTTATATTGGGACATATGTTGGTAAGGACAGTGTTGAAACTTATAATGGCTCAACATTATTGTCGACGAATGTCTACAACAAGTCCTTTGTTGTTATTGAAAGCAATCTATCAGGAAAATTCATTTCTGATTGACTTTCAAGGAAATGATACAATACAATCGAATTTTTCAAACGGAATTATTACACTTTTGGTTCAACTTCACCAACTATATTCAACTTTAATGGAACATATGCCAACAACTCCATAGAATACTATTTGGAGATCAACAATACTCTTACACAAAAACCTATGGAAAGTACAACAAACAATAAATTCACCTACCGCCAACATGGGCTTGCCAAAAGTGGGGCTTTGTACTAAACCGAAGCAGGGTAATTCTATTGAGCATTTGAACGAAAATCAACTTTATCGCCCTGAATCCCCCACCTTCGGCAAGCCCCGGAACGTTGTAGGAGATTTCAGACGAGCAAACAGTTCTTTATTCATCGGCAGAAAGAAATTTGAAACAGTCATTAAAACTATCATCGAAAAATAGCATGACAAATTCAAACGCATAAGCAAAAGTAACTGAGAAATATATGATACCTTCGTAAGAACGTAATCCGATACAGCGGTTGAGTTACAGACAGACAACCGAAAAATGTCAACCTGTCGGTGGTCAGACACTAAGCATATCGCATCTGACATTAACAGATAAATTTAAATAAAATGAAAAGTTATTTACAGCGATAATTGGTATCGCAATATTTTCAATATCTTGTAATAAAAGCAGGATAGACAACAATATGTCAACTACGAAACAATCCAATCCAAAACTTATCCTTAAACAAGTACAAGGAGTAGAAATTCCTGAGTATGCAAGCTTGGATGCCTTTAGGGCTGAGTATAATAGTTTGGAGCAATCATTATTAAACTCAATGAGAAGCACTTATGAAAATTATCCTAATGGATTTACAGAAGATGAAATGAATTCAAACTTGCCTTTTGAAGTGCTAGAAGATGCACTAAATCCACTTTATAATTTTTCTATAAGTCGAAACTTTCATTCTCTTTTCTCTGAGGCTCAGAATGAAAAGGTCGAGTGGCTAAAAATGGCAATTCTAATTTCGAAGAATTCCCATCAAATAAATACGCCATCGATAATATACTAATGAGTATGATTAACAACCGAGGAGATATGATTATTGGAGATAAAATCCTTCATTATGTAAATGAAGTGATTCAAGAAAATGGAATAAAAGAGCAGAAGTTGGTGTACTAGTAGTTCCAATTTCTGATTCCATTTTGTTCTTTGAATTGGAAAATGACCCTACTAAAAATAATTTAACAAGTATGAAAGTAACAAGTTTTCCACCTACTTGGGCTCCCTATTTTAATGATCGATATACAGGTGGTACCGACTGTCAAATTAACGTAGCAAATTGGGGAAATGTTGAATACTCTAATAGAAGAAAGTATTATTGGAAAAATATTTTTTTCACGATATTATTAAAAGCACAGTAGGAACAATGATGGAAGCATACTATAAGGTACCAGGCACAGGTAATTGGATTCCAAACGTACTTTCAATGAAAGTTGGCATTCAAACTAGAGATTATAATAATGTATGTGCAATGCCTGATGATTATTATGTTGAGCAAACTTTATGGTGTTCAATCAATCAGCGACAAGCCCATAAATGGGGAGCACAACGTGGAGTCAAAAAGTTAGAAGTAAATAATCTCCACCAAACAAATGGTAATCATTATAGTGCTATTTGGCATTATCTAAATTGGTAATATGAGAATACTAACAATTATTTTTCTTTTATCCATTTCAAATTTGACAACTGCACAAAGACTTTCATACGAGGTGGGTATAGGTCTAGGTTATCAGCCTAAATCAAAAATTATTAGAGAAGGAGGAGCTGACATTGAAATTCTTAAAAGTAGAGGTTTTATTGCATTTCAGTTAAATAACAATCTGATGATGAAAATTAGTAAGTTACATTCCGTAGGGTTATGCTTAAATATACTTAGTGTTCCTGAATACTATTATTATGACCTGAATGGAACTATATATTCTTCCAATTTTCCAAATCGTCCAAAAAGAGGCAATCTGCAAACTGAAAATCTCACCTTAGATATTGGAATTATAGTTAGAGAGACTTTATATAGTACTAAAAATATAAAGTAATTGCTGATGTTCTTCCATGTTTAAAATTAAATACATCATCCTCATCCATGCAAGTTGTAGGCGCAGGAGGAAACGGAGCTGACTCAATGACATTCTATCATATTGATTACACTCCAGTTAATAAATTAAACTTTTCCCTATAGCTTCAATTAGGAATTCAAAAACGGATCAGAAAATCGAATGCCAGCATTCTATTCTATTACTATCGTTCTTTTCAGAATGTGAAAGCAAGTTATTTTTCAATGCCATTGACTTCGGAATTCAATTATGGTAGAATTGAGATAGAAAATAATCAAATTGGACTTAAATTAATGTATGGAATAGGTCAGAATAAACAATAGAAATTATTGAAACCTCCTACAACAGCAGTTTGAACCCAAGGCAGGCAGATGCACAATTCTCATCTGTCTGCCTTTTGTAGAATGATATGAACACAAAGGTATGCCCCATGAATGAAACCTCCTACAACCGTGGTTTTGCGTCAGTGTGGCATTTGTACTAGGCTGAACATTTGTAATATCTATTAGCATTATACCTACTTTAAACATTTGTACTTTCTACCCCACACCGAACGCAAAGCCACCAACCGTTACCAGCAAGCGTAGGACGACCGAGACAACCACCAACAGACGACCTAAAATCGGCAGACAATTTCGCTGTAACTTGACACAAACCGACCTGACTTTGCCGACATCAAGCCGACCCAAATGGTTTTAAAATTTTTCCCTCCGCACATTTTAAAAATAATTTTATACCAGCCCACATTGGCACATTTGGGGTTTGCCCAACCGCACGACCCGACCCACCGCAAACCCCAAAAGAGCCAATTTTGCCGACCCGCAATAAAGATGTTGAAAAGAATTTGACTTTTTCAAGGTCAATAAAACGGACTTTATTACTTTTGACACGATTGTCAAGAAATACAATTCAAGATGCAAACAGAAAATTTAGGCGACTTCATTAGACAGCTAAGAGAACAGGCAGAAATGCCATTGANNAAACTTGCTGCATTGCTCGACATAGACCAAAGCACATTAAGTAAATTGGAACGTGGAGAGCGACCAGTAAGCCGACAAATGTTGCCAATCATTGCAAAGACTTTCAAAGTGGACGAGAAAGAACTTGTAATAAAGTTTATGAGCAAACAAGTTGCTTATCAACTGGCAGACGAAAAATACGCCAAAGACATTTTGATAGCAGCAGAGGAAGAAATAAAATACCTAACCAAAAAGAACGGTAAGAAGTAATGGAATTACAATTAGAGAATTTAAAATATCAGGACACCGCTATTCAGGCAGTCATTAAAGTATTTGACGGGACAGAGAAAAATACATTTGACAATGCTTGTATTGAGGGCATACGTTCTAATTTTTGTAAACTAACTGCTTCGCAGTTGGCCGACAATATCAAAGCTATTGCAAAAGAAAACGGCATTGACGAAGAAACGGCAAAGTATTCAGCCGACAATGACCTATGTATTGAAATGGAAACTGGAACAGGTAAAACACTTGTTTACATCAAGACAATTTACGAGCTATACAAACACTACGCTTTTACTAAGTTCATAATTCTTGTTCCTTCAATTGCAATCAGACAAGGAACATTAGGAACATTTAAAACTTTTGAAAAGCAATTAGAAAGCATTTACGGTTTTAAAGTTTCCGCTTTTGACTATGACAGCAAGAAACTGAATAAAGTAACCAACTTCATTGAAGAACAGCATCCGCAAGTTATGATTATGACTACTGGTGCTTTTTCTTCTGACGACAGAATTTTAAACAGAACACAAAGAGAAGATTTGTTTAATAATCTACCATACATTGACGCTATTGCCAAAGTGCGACCAATCATTTTTATGGACGAGCCACAGGAAGGAATGGACAGCGACAATATGATGGAGCGTTTAAAAACACTTTCAGCAGAAGAAAGAAAAGAGCGATACAGTGAAAAAGCAGACGACAGAGAAAAACAANTTTTTAAAACACTTGACCCTCTTTTCAAAATTCGTTATTCAGCTACTCACAAAACGGTTAAGAATTTATTGTATCGTTTAACTCCTTATGACAGCTACAAACAAGGACTGGTGAAGAAAATTGAAGTATTGACAGTTACCGAGAAANACGATGAAGCAACAATAAAAATAGAATTGACTGCTACACAAAACGGAACAAGCGAACCGAAAGCAAAAGTAAAAGCGTGGAAGTTGAAAGCAGGGAAATTTGTTTTTGAAGAAACAAGTTGGTTAAAAGTTGGCGACAATTTGNGGNAGAAAACAAACAACCCAAGTTATTTGAATTACAAAATTTAACGCATCAACAAGAGTTTANAAACGCAAAAATGGAGCATCACTTTTACTAATGGCGTTGAACTTTTTGAAAAACAAGCATCGGGCAATGTAGAAAATATTTGGGCTTTACAATTGGAATGGCTCATACATCGCCACTTTGCAAAATCTCAANAACTGCAACCGAAAGGTATTAAAGTTTTGAGTTTAATTTTCATTGACAAGGTTTCAAACTATATGGGTGAAGAACCTAAAATCAAANACCTATTCGTTGAAAAATACAAAGCCATTTATCCCGAATACAACGATGGCAAAGTCCCAACAGACCAACAAATTCAGGAATTACAAGGATACTATTTTGCACAAAATGCCAAAGGCGAATATTCAGATAACGAGGGAGGATTGAAAGAGCAANAGAAAATCTACGAACTCATTTTGCAAAAGAAAGACGAGTTGCTGACCATTGGAAACCCGATTGAGTTTGTGTTTTCTCACNCTGCTTTGGGCGTTGGTTGGGATAATCCTAATGTTTTCAATATTGCAACTCTCAACACAGCATATTCAGAAATTCGTAAACGCCAGGAAATTGGTAGAGGTTTACGTATTTGCGTANATCAGCAAGGGCAACGTGTTTACGATGCCTTAAATGCAGAAGATGCAGACAGAGTAAACCAATTGACAGTTATTCCAAACGAAACTTACGAAACCTTTGTAACCCAATATCAAAAGAGANTAAAAGATATTTACGGAACAGCTTCTGCCGGTGCGGGAATGTCGCATACACACAAAGGCAAACCACAAAACGAAGTAAGTTTTAAACGCAATACCAATTCATCAATTGACGAAGCATTTAAACGCTTCTGGAAAGCATTAGCCAAGAAAACCGACTATGTAATTGCCTTTGATGAAGAAAGATTAATTGCAAAAGCCACCGAACAAATAAACTTGATAACAATTTCGGATTATGTTGCCGAAGTGAGCAGCCGAAATATTGGAACAATATCGGAAGAAGGAATTGAAGAAAGTTTTGGAGGAACTGAAACTTACAGACTGAAAGCCAAATTCACTCCCTTAGATTTAGTTGAAGAACTAAGCGAAAACACAGGATTGAGTTATACAACGCTTTTCAAAATTGTGAACAACATAACCAACTTAGACCACATCATTAAAAATCCACCGCAATACATTCATACTGCTGCTGGAATTATCCGCAACATTGAACTGGACGAAATGCTTCGAGGTTTGGATTATCATTTGACAGGCGAAGATTTTCCATTCAGCTTTAATGACTTTGTGAAANATGTATCAAAGTCCGATTATGTCGAAACGCCAAACAGAGGCGTATTTGACAAAATGCTTATTGACAGTAATGTGGAATATAATTTTGCAAAGGCAACCGATAACCAACCCGACATTGTTTGCTTTATCAAATTGCCAAGTTGGTATAAAATCAAAACACCTATTGGCGAATACGAACCCGATTTTGGTTTGGTGATGAAACGTAAGAGTTTAAAATCAGGCGATGAAACGGAATATTACTTTGTAATAGAAACCAAAGGAACAAACGACATCAACGATAAANAGGCTCTAACTGAAAGCGAAGTGTATAAAATAAAATGTGCAATGAAACACTTTGAAACTTTGGGTGTGGAAGTGCATTACAAAGCTCCTGTAAAAGAGTATCACTACTTCCAAAGAGAAGCGGACAAAACAATTAACGCATTAAATGAAAAGTAAGAAATGGAAAATATAAACGACTTAATGCCATTGAGCAAAGACTGGAATAAGGAAAGATTAACACAACTAAAAAATCTTTTCCCTGATTTGTNNTTCACAAACGAGGGCAAACTCAATATTGATGAACTCAAANAGGTTGTTGACCCTGCAAGCGTTTCAGAAACTGAACGCTATGAGTTTAGATGGTTTGGAAAAAGTTCTGCANAAAGAAATGCCTATACACCAAGCAATGCAACTTTGATGTATGATGAGCATAGAAGCGTAAATCCAAACGAAAGCGAGAACTTAATAATTGAGNGAGAAAATCTTGAAGTATTAAAGTTGCTAAGTGAGAGTTACCGAGAACAAATTAAGTGCATTTACATTGACCCACCTNACAATACAGGAAAGGACTTTGTTTATAGCGATAATTACACAGAAGATAAANAACCATACTGGGAACAAACAGGTGTAACAGAAAACGGAGTTAAGATTGATACAAACATTGATTCAGACGGTCGCTATCATAGCAACTGGCTAAATATGATGTATAGCCGTTTACTCCTTTCAAGAACAATGTTGAAACCTGAAGGAGTTATTTTCATTTCTCTGGACGAAAATGAAATACACCATTTGANNAAACTTTGTGATGAAGTCTTTGGTGAACAAAATTTCATTTCTTGTATTACGGTTGTAAGCAATCCTCGTGGCAGGGACTACGGAGGAGTTGCAAAAATGCACGAGTATATAATGGTTTACATAAAGTCAGAAGATTCTGAAATCAATGACTTAAACGAGCCTGATAAAGTTTTCCCGTTCACGGATTCAATTAGTGGCTATGAACTTCGAGAATTAAGAAACAGAAATATTGCGTTTAATAGCGAAAACCGACCAAATCTTTATTATCCGTTTTACATTAACCCAAATAACCAAGATGAAAATGGGCTTTACGAAATTGGATTAGAACCAAAAGAGGGTTGGATAGAATTATACCCAAAAGAATCTCAAGGGTTTAAAACCGTTTGGAGATGGGGCAAACCAAAAGCATTAGAAAATATAAATATTAATATTGCAGGANAAGAAATGGAGGATGAGGGTTTTCAAATCGTAGAGAAGTATCGAAAGAAAACTAAAATGGCAAGGTCGGTTTGGTGGGACAAAGAGGATAACACAGAAAAAGGAACACTCCTAGTTAAATCATTATTTGNNATGGTAAAAGTAATGGATTTTCCAAAACCAGTTGAGATGATTCAGAAAATAATTGAAATGGGAACAAGTCCTGATTCAAATGATATTATCCTTGACTTTTGGANNGGTAGTGGAACAACTGCACAAGCAGTTATGCAGCAAAATCAAATTGACAATGGTAACAGAAAGTTCATTTTAGTTCAACTTCCTGAAATTCCTGAGGAAAAGAGTGCAGCCTATAAGGCAGGATATAGAAAAATAAGCGACATTACTATTGAACGTAACAAACGAGCAATTGCAAAAATCATTGAAGAAAAGAAAAACNAGCAGCCCGACCTATTTACAAAAGGACACAAAGACGATGCAATAAATGGTTTAGGTTTCAAGGTCTTTAAATTGGTAAAATCAAATNTTCCCAAAGTAGAATGGGCTCCTGATGTTGAGAAAACAGACGAAGAAAATATTGCATCGCTANAANAATACATAGCCGACAAAGAAGCTCAATTGGTAACGGCATTCAACAGAAACGAATTACTGACCGAGATTTTATTAAAGCACGGTTTCCAGTTAAACTACAAAGCCGACAAGCAAGAACAGTTTAAGAAAAACGAAATTCTATTAGCCACAGACGGAATAAAGGAAACATTGATTTGCTTAGATGTTACCATTGAAGCCGACACAGTTGAATATTTCAAAAGCNACACAGACAAAAAATTTATTTGCCTCGAACGTGCCTTAGACACAACCAAGAAATACAACTTGAAACATTATTTAGGTGATATGTTTAATGCGTTTTAAAAGCTAAGTATGACAAATCTTATCATAAATAGAGTAAACTATATTTTATCAGAGAGGCAGCCGAATCTTTACTTGTCAAAAGTTGACAATTTAGTTTTCAGGATGCAATTCATACATTTTAAGAAACGCCTAACAAATCACCTCAAAGACGACACACTTTTAGAGTGGTTAAAAGAATTGAAAGATGAGGATTATATTTATTACAGTTTCTCTTTACCTACTTTCAATGACTTCATTACAATCACGGCTGAAAACTATCCTTTCAATTATTTCAAAGCCAAGTTTGTTAGAGAACAGCTAATTAACTTTNTCAATTCAAGAAACTTTCTTGTTGAACCATTTCCTAAAGGCAACGACCTAAGCGTTTATGAGAAAATTGAAGATTTTAATAATGAGTGGAGTATTTATAGAAGATATGATTTATTAGTTAGAACGAATAGAAAAGAGATTGCTTTTAATGTTGGGAGTGAAAAAACTCTCATAAGTAATGNNAAACAAAACAATTTCATTCTACTGATAAATCAGAATCATAGACACAAAAGATAATTTTATAAAACCGCTTGCAGGGAAGAAGGTGTAAATAATTGCAGAATTATTGCGAATAAACTGAAAAGAGACGAGTTAGAATAAGCANATGAGCCAAGAAAATTTAATTATAAAAACCTCTATAATCAGCTCATTAGTTTCTACAATAACCACTTACTCTCAATTGACAAAGAGGATTTTAAAATTGAAGCAGGTGGTTTAAAAAATGTTGAACAAACGGATTTAAACAAGGTAAACATCAATGAAAACCTTATGCTCTTTGGANAAGAAAAGACAGATATAAATGCAGTTACTGGAATGCGAGACTTCGGCATTTATAAGNCCTTCCCAAAAGCAACTGATGTAAAATTCATTNTTGTTTATGAAAATAGTAGAGATGCTAACCAGCTTTACCTTTATTTANAAAATGGTCTAAAGCATTACCCTGGCTTATGGAGTTATGTGNGCATACCGATAAGATTATCGGATATAAAATTGCAATATAACGGCACAGATGATTTGAAAAACAAAATTGATAATTTCATTTCCGAAAATTTAAATGATGAATGTTACAGCGATTTATTTGCAATCGTAATTAATCCAAATAGCAGTCAAGAANAAGAGGAACTTGATGAAGATGAAGACCCAACTTATTACACTGTAAAACGAAAGTTCTTAGAAAAAGGTATTNCCACCCAATTTATTCAGGATAAGAATATCCATTCAGGTAGTTTTCATTACTTCCTACCGAATATTTCAATTGGAATTTTAGCAAAACTTGGTGGTGTTCCTTGGCGTTTAAAAACAAAAAGGACAGACGAATTAGTAATTGGGTTTAATCAAAAGACTATTGGCGAACATCAGTTTATTGGTAGTGCAGTATTTNTTTCAAATGATGGACAACTTGGTAAAACATTCGGATTCNCTGAAACAAATTCCGAAACAGCACTTATAGGAAATTTAAAATCCGCAATAGAAAAATACATAAGTCAAAAGGAATCGCCACCTGAAAGATTGGTAATTCATTATTATAAACCTNCAAAGCGGAAAGGAGCAAAATCTATTGAAGATTTAATTCAANAGGAATTAAGGTTAAATATTCCATTTGCGATTGTTGAAATCAACGACAACAAATCTCAAATGGACATTTGCTTTGATAAAGATTTTTCTATGGGAATGCCTGAAAGTGGAACANTAAGGGTAAGTAAAACAGAATATCTACTTTTTAATAACACACGTTATCAAAAGAATCCTTTACGAAGTGTAGCAGAAGAATTACCAATCAAAATAGCAATTCACTTTGCTGATACTGGTGGCTTCTCTCACCGAGACCTGATTAGTCAAGTATATGAATTTTCAAGGCTCTATTGGAAAGGATTAAAGCAAAGAAGCCAACCAGCTACTACGATTTATTCAAAATTAATAGCAGAATTTACAGCTAATTATAACGGTGAATTACCAAATAATGATACGGTTAATAATACACCGTGGTTTTTGTAAGCTATGAACATAACTGATGCAATAAATAAAAGTCTTTTCTTCTTTGGTGCTGGTGCATCATATGATTCAGGCTGCAAGTTGTCCTCTGGTATGTTAGAAGACCTTAAAAGAAGAATTAGCAGCAAAGATAATTACACTTTAACAAGCCTGNAAAAGGAGGCATTAAAGTTTCTACTTTCTTGTCTTGAGTATCATAGTGAATGGAGAACACTTGAAACAGCAGAGAACTTCAAATTCACACCTAATATTGAAGAACTTGCCTTGTTGATTAGACGTGTTAAANACAGAGAAAACTTTNTGCCTTACCCTATTACAGGAAACTGGGCAGATAAACTTGTTCTTTTAGAATCAGAGTTTGATTCTCTTTCTGAATCAGAAAAGTATGGTGATTCTCTCTTTAATTCATTAGACAGAAAAATTAAATCAAAACTATTACGGGAATGGTTAACCCCAAACAACTATGCATTTTTATCATCTCTTAAAGACTTTCTACAACATTTTCCCAATGAGCCATTTAGATTAGACATTTTTTCGTTGAATAATGATATGGTGATTGAAAATTATTTTACGGAAAATCATAATAATCCTTGGAGAGGATTTGTAAGCGGAGAGTGGAGAGGATTTGAAGAAGAAGAAATTCCAAATGACTTTGGAAGAATTAACCTTTACAAACTTCACGGTTCTTTAGATTGGGTAAGGCTTGACNATGGGGAATTTAAAGAGGAAGAAAAATTAGACGAACAAGAAAAAGGGCATATTGAAGATGAGCATTCTCCTTACTTAATATTTGGTCAGGGCACAAAGACATTTTCAGTTGAGCCATTCTTTACTTTGATTCAACATTTCAGAAGTAAGTTAAAAGACAAGAGTTACATCTTTGTAATTGGATATAGCTNNTTTGACCCATACGTAAACAAGCTCTTAATTGATGCTGTAAAAGGAACATCTAAANAATTAATCATCGTTAATCCAATATTTGGACCTGAACAANTTAAAAACTGAGACGGATAAAGGAAATCAACTTTTAACAAAAGACGATTTTTAAGAATACAATATCCCGATGGCATCTCGGACAAAAATCTTGCAAACTACATTGAGGACATTCAGAAAAATTCTNTTTACTCTGAATTGCCTGAATTTAATATCAAGAAAATAAATGCTGAATCATTAGAATTTATTCCAACAGGGACAAAAGTTTTTTTGNAAAAGTATTTCAAGAACGGTGGGGAGATATTCATAAACTTAATTTCAGAATATGAAAGTAAAAGAGCAAATGAAAATCCGTTTTGATTTCCTGTACACAGGTGTAAGCACATTTGCAAACCCTGCAAGCCCAACACACAGACCAAAGTTTGCAAANGAGCTTCCACCTCTCCANCCCGAGAAAAATTATTTTTTAAAATTTCCTTCCCTTCAAAAATTTTTAAAACCGCCACCGCACAGCCGANNCATAAAGACCGTAACACAAACCTGACAATGACAAAACCCCTACCAGACCTGACTTTCACGACACGACAGACAGAACGCCAGTTGGTAACACGGGTTTGGCAAAAGTGGCGGTTCAGTGCTNCCGCAGACACATTTGTGGTTAATCAAACATTGGTTCTCCGCATCAACATTTGTGGTGGAAATCGCCACCTTCGCCAAGCCCGAAACCGTTGGGTGCAAGCCTAAAGATGCATCGTCCTAAAATAGGTTGACCATAAATTAAACAAATTATGGTCAACAAAGAACATCAGGAAAATCAAGTATGCCGAAAAAGAAATGGCAAAAGTGTTAGTTTTGAATTCAAAATTTATGTCATTGAGCAGATTAACAATGGCCAAATTTCGAGGAATCATGCTTCTAAAAATACAATATCTCCCGTAGTACTATTGAATATTGGATTAAGAAGCTAAGTAACTATGTCTCTAAATCAAAAGTATGAGTAAAGAGCAAGAAATTAAGAAACTAAAGGAGCGCATCCAAGAGTTGGAGTGCATTAAGGATTTCAACAAGATATCATCGTAGAATTTGAAAAAGTAACAGGAAAAGAACTCTCAAAAAGTATTTGCCCGATCACTTAGCAAACGAGATACAACGAAAGAAAAAAAGCTTTCAAAATAAAGTGGTTGTATCAAGTGTTCGGGATTTCAAAACAAGCTTATTACCAACGTCAAACAGCTTCAAAAAGAAAGATCATGATAATCAATTGGTACTTGAAGAAGTAGCAAGAATAAGAAAGTTAATGCCTTTTGCTGGTACCAGAAAACTTATTAATTATTTGAAACTCTTCTTGACTCAAAATAACATCAAGATGGGAAGAGATGCTTTATTCAATCTATTACGTAACAGAGGCCTCTTAATCCGAAAAACGAAACAATTTCACATTACGACTGACTCTAAACATTCATTCCGAAAATCCCCAATCTACTTGAAAACCTAGATATTCAGCATGCCGAGCAAGCCTTTGTCTCAGATATTACATATATTAAGACGGATCAGGGACATGCCTATTTAGCCCTCGTTACTGACGCCTACTCCAAGAAAATTATGGGATGGAGCTTTGATGATAACATGAAAGTTTCAATGGTTAAACAAGCCCTGAAAATGGCCCATAAAAATTGTAGATTTAATCACAAATCAATCATTCACCATAGTGATAGAGGAAAACAGTATTGTTGTCCAGATTACACTGAATTTGCAAACAAATTGGGATTTGTCATGAGTACTACTCAAAATCAGATCCATACGAAAATGCTATTGCAGAAAGAATCAATGGAATATTGAAGTATGAATTTGGTTTACGAAAGACTTTAGCTTCTGTTCATCTCGCTAGAAAGATGATAAAAGAAGCAGTTGATATATATAACAACCTAAGAATACACTGGAGCATAGGACTCACAACTCCAGAAAATGCACATAGACAATTTAATAAACATGAATATAAAAGTTACAAAAACATGCAGCTTAAAGTAGTACTTTTGGCAAATGCATGTGAGGAAGGAAACAGGCTCTGCAGAGGTGCAACCTGGATAGTGCCAAAAACATGCATGTACCAAAATTATAGGGGCATGCAATATTGCCCTGTTTTTAGATGAATAATTTTGGGGAAAGAAAAACTAAAAACCTAAAACATCTTTTAAACGGTCAACCTATTTCAGGACAAGACAAGACAACGACAGTGAACAAAATAAACGACAGAAATATAAAACCAACCGCACATTCAGGCACATTTGCTTGCCCTAACGCACAAGCGACCGCTTCACAAGCAAAAGAGCCTGAATTTTCCCACCCACTTGACCCTAATACTAATGATTCAGAACTTGGACAATGTTAAAACGACTTGTAATACTTAATTCAGACATTTATTCAAAGGCTGACATCGAGTTAGCTGATTGCGATTCATTACAAATAGTTGGACCAAACAATATTGGTAAAAGCACTCTGATTTATGCCTTAAATNTTCTGTATATCATTGACGGAAAACAAATGACTTTTAGTGGCAACAGAACAGGCGACAAAACGACATTTAACCATTACTTCCCATCAATCAGTTCAAGCTACATTGTTTTTGAAATTTTCAAANAGAGATATTACTGCATTTTAGTANAAAAGAACGCAGAGNGAAGTTTAGACTACTACAAAATTGACAGCGACTTCAAAGACGAACATTACTTTAAACAATCANCTGAAGGGCAAACGCTAAAGAAATTTGATTCTTTGCTTGCTGACTTTTCTTCGTCAGGTATAGAATACAGCAAATTCCCAAACAGACGAGACCTTTTCAACTTTGTTTATCAAAAGGGAAAGAAAAACAACGGTGTTGTGTGGCTTAATGAAGGTGCATCGCAAGACCAAAGAGAGATAACTAATAACTTTTCCAAAATTTATCGCTACCTAATAAACTCTAAACTTATTGACAATAAGACATTAAAGGAATCTTTAATTATTGCTGATAATAAAGAAAACGAGCAAGTTGAATTTTCTAAGAAAAATCAAAAGGACATTCAAACACTCTTGAAACACAACAGAGAAATCAAGGTAATTAAGGGTATTCAAAAAAGTTTTACGGATTTCAAAGAATTAGTCAATCAATACAAAGCCAAAAATCAAATTTTATCTGAGATTGTATTTGCGTTTGATAAGCTCTACTCTTCTGTAAATATTGACATTAACACAAGACTGTTCGAGAAANAAAATGAACGAGATAAAAACAGAACGCAGTTAAGCGAGGATTTAATCCCAAAACAAAACAATCTGAATCAAACTATCGGAGAATTTAAAGCGACTATTTCTCAANAAGGTTCAGCGAAAGAAATACTTGCAGAGAAAATCAGAAATATAAAATCATATGAGGGAATTGACTTTTTGAAACAGTCTTTTAGCAATTTAGACAACCAAAGAAAAGACATTGAAAGCCGACTAACTCAAATTGAAAATCAAAACCTAAATAGCCGAGATTTAGAAAACAAGATTTCTAAACTAACTCAAGAAATTTTAAAACTAGACGGACAAATTGAAACCTACTCCAATTTGCTCATACATCAGATAAGTAAANATGTAAAAGACAAAGAGTTGCTAAACGCAATTCTTTCCGATTCCATTACTTCATTGCCGAAGNAAAATATTCAATCGGAAATTAATAAGCTAAATGATGTAATGAAAATCTTTGACGGAGCAATTACAATCCCCAAAGATTTGAAAGGAAAACCGATTCCGTCTATTAATGACTTAAAAACACAGCGAGAAAGTGCAATCAAAGATAAAACAAGTAACGAAAAGCTTTTACCAATTGCGAAGGATTTAGAAAAATATCGTTTTGAACTTTCCTCTGTTCAGGCAAAAATTAAANGAAACGGAAAGAAGATTGAAGAATTAGAATCGTTGCCAAAGCTTGAAAAGAATTTTTCTGATTTTGAAGAAGAATTAAAAGTTCTATTTATAAAAAGAGATGAAACAGAAAAACAACTAAAACAAACAACAGAACTCATTTCTAGAATAAATGAGGCTATCACTATTCTTTCGGAAGACATTAACAAAGCAGAAAATCGCATAAAAGAAATTCAAGGTTGGAAAGTAAAAGTTGAACAATCGGGAATAATTCCAATTGAATATCAAACAAACGAAACACTTGATAACCTTTTCAAAAATTTTGAAAGAAACTCCTCAGAGAAAGAAAGTATCAAAAACAACAAAGAACGAATATTTGAAAATCTAAAAACAAAAACGGAAACCGTTTTTGCTTCGGAAAAGNATGAGTTTATCAGGTATATTGATTCCGAACTTGCAACTCTTGACGATAAGCAAAAGAGTATCGATGCATTGTTGAAAAATATTTCAACTCAATTTTCTATTCCTAAAAACNTTCATTCAAAATTTCAAGAGTTTGAAGCGTTCATCAACAATCAATTTAATTCCAAAATCAGAAAAATTAAAATTTCTGACATTGATTCATTAAATATTGAGATAATTCCGAACGAAAATCTAATCAAAGACTTAAAGAAGATTATGGAGATTAGAGACCTAACTTCTGAACTAATCTTTGACGACCAAAGCGAAAACCTAAATGTTCTAAACAGATATTTGGATAATCAATCCATAATCGAATTTAAAGACCTGTTTGATATTAAGTTACACCTTGACAAAAAAGGGCAGCACAAAGTGGTTGATTTAAGAAATCAAATTGAATCGGACGGCACAGACAAAATGATTAGAATGGTAATCATTATGTCTATCATCCATCAAATTGTTATCAACGATGAAGAAAACAAAATAGTGATTTTCGTAGATGAAATAGGAACGATTGATGAAGCCAACAGAATTGAAATTTTAAATTTCTGTAAGGAAAATAATTTTGTTCCTATTTCAGCCGCACCATTGCACCCATATGACGGATTTGATAAATACTATTTAGTTAGAAGAAGCAAAGGAAAGATTGTTTTAAGTGAAAACAATGGAAATGTAATTNTCCGAAAAAGAAAGCAGAAGTGAACCAAACGGAATTTAATACATACAAGAAATTAAAGAGGATTCTTTTCTTACAGAAAAGGCAATCCTAAAACTGTTATGAACTCGCCACATTTTAAAGGGTTGGTTTCTTCATTAATTCTTGTAAAAAAACAAAATCAGGCAGAGGATTCAGATATGTAGTAAACAAAACAAAGGAATTTGAAAACTTCTTTACAACTCATTTTCCCGAAGACATTGACGTCAAAGACAAGTCCGACAATGTTAGAAAATTCAGAAACTCAAAAATTCAAAACAGTTTCAACGCCAATTTTTATGCTAAGAGGTTTTGAGCCTATTAAAGTAAATGGAATTGAACTAAATTTAGAAGATTTCACAAATAAATTTCAACTATTCGCCTGTAATGCCACAAAATTGAAGCAGGACAAATCTGCATTGTAGAGAATTTAGACACGTTTTTAGTAGCCGAAAAATTATTAGGCGAAAGTTTTGTTTTTATTCATAAATATGGACGAATAGGAAAGAATCACTCGGCTGTCTTTTTACAAAGCAGTTGCTTGTTTTTGTTGACTATGATTTTAACGGTCTTGAAGAATTTTTAAGAATTAAAGAGGTATTTGATTTTGCCCAATTATTCATTCCTGAAAACTATGATGAGTTATTCAAAAAATATTCTCAAAGTTTAAAAGGAAACAAAGCCGAAATGACCAACAGAATTAAGCAAAGTTCAGATGTTAATGTAATTAAAATCAGAGAGTGTAATTAGAAACAACCGTTTTTAGAACAACAGTATTGGAAATATGATTAAGTCAGAACCAAAATCAATATTGCAGTTTATGGCAAGTCATTACGATTTGCTTCGCGACCTTTTTGATATACAGGTAAAGAACAACATTATTGCTAAAGAAGCCTTAAATGTTTGTATTGAGAGTTATGACAAAAACATACGTGAGCAACTAACTGAATATCAAATATTGGTTGAACAAAATGACGACTTCGCATTTAACGAACCTTATTTAATTCTTNTTGAATTTATACATCAACAATTTAAACCATTACTGCCCGAAGAAATTGAGCATTTCGGAGAAGCAATAAGAACACTATTTCTCAAAATTAAAGAAGGAATAAATGAGGATAAAAATATTTTATTGGAAAGAATTGAGGCCTTATCCAGTNCAAATAAAAAGTTCACAAATGCAGTTGTAAATAATACAAAAAGTTTATTGAGTGAATCAAAGGATTTGAAAGCAAACAACAAAAAAATTGACTACCAAGAAAAGATTCATAAAGCTCGTTATCTAATTGAAAACTACATTTCGCCATTAAATACAATATTAGACGTAAATCACAGTCAATCTATTTATAATGAATTACTGAATGTTTCTCAATTTACGAACGTAAAGAGATTTGACTACATAGATGAAAGTATTAGAAGGGAATTTGAAAAGCTTTATCACTTGCTTCGCCAAGTAGTAAAAGATTTGAATTTACAATCAATAATTCTCACAAATGAATTATTGCCGTTAATTGACAGAATAAAAACTGAAAGCGAGTATTTAAGAGGTTTTCATTTCTATTTGACGAATGGTAATTGTTACAAAGAAATTCAACCACCAAAAATTTTCGTTCCAACAAGAGATAACATTTATAACAGATTTGTTTATGAAAACACGAAGGAATACTTTGAGCAGTTCAAACACGAAGATGAAATTGTTGTTGTTGAAGATTCACAGCAAACAAGTGATTGGATTTTTGACAAATCAAAGTATAAAGAATCTTTGAACAAAAATTTACCGGTAGAAGATNTTTTCAAATGGTGCGAAAGTTCTATAAAGCAAGAAAGCGAGAGTNTTTCGTTCGACAACTTCTTTATGGTAACAAGTTTGCTTNTTGAAGATGATTATGAGATTTCCGTAAATAAAGTCGGTAAANAGATTTCGGTTTCTAACGAAAATTCGGAACTCGTTATGCCAAGACTTACAATCAAAAGACAAGAAGATGTATCCAGATAAACACAAAGAAATAGTAACTTCTTTAATGGAAGGTAAATTCGTTACGGTTGAGGATTTGTTGTTTGAGACAATCAAGAAGAATGAAGAATTTTACATCACTTTTTTGAAAACTCTTTTGGCTTTGAACTAATCGTCAATCAAGACTTTTATTATCTTGTTTCAAACGAGACTAATGAAAACACTTCAAGAGACATTTCAATTTTCTTTTCAATCTTATGTTACGAACTTGACAAAAACGGAAAGAACTTTTTAGAAGAACTCAATTATTCAGAATTCCACATTGACGAAATTCTTGAATACTTCAACAATTCTTCGTGGACAGATGTAATCAAAGCAAATAAACAACTAAACAATGATGAAAGTCTAAAACGACAAATTGGAACAATGGTAAAAGAAACATAGCCGTAAAGCAAAGCAATGACAGATATTCTTTTACTAAAGCACACAAATTGTTTATTGACTTTGCAAAGGACTTAATTAAAGACGACAAAATGAATCCATCGCATAACAGTCACACACATTGCCAAGTCGCACCTGCCGACACGCAAGCCAAAACTTGGCAAAGAGTGTGCCTGTTTCAACGCTCAACTGACAGACAATCAAGACGAAAGATAGAAGGCCAGCACCCAACAGCGGTTTGGCGTAATGGCGGGTGCGGTGCTTCGTATGACAGTTTTGTGGTAGGTTCAAGTGCAGTTCTTCGATTAAACTTTTGTGCTAAAAATCCGCCACTACGCCAAGCCGCAAAACGTTGGCTGCAATGAAAATTTACCTGATTGCTGAGTTGAACAAAAGATTATTTCAATTCCCGTATTGACAAGAGAAATATTATAACTGTGAAATTTTGACAAATCTAAACTGAATAGTCATAATTAATGGACTCTAAAGACAGATATAAAAACTTAAATGTTGAGAGCTATGTAGCTAGACTAATTCAATATCCCAATGCTCTAAGTATAACAATTTATAATAATTCGTAGCTGAAATCATTTTTTCATGGAATTCTCACCACCTGTAAATAAACGCTCCACAGATGAATTATTCGATATAATCAGCAACAATGAAAAATGGGGAAAAGAGATACAAATCTTAGCAAAAGAAGAATTATTCATTAGGAATTTCACTAAAGAATTAATTGAAAAGAAAGACAAAAAGAATTAAACTCTTAGAGAAAATTTCTGAACGCAAGGAAATCAACTTAACAAGAAACAAAACCGAGAGTTATACTATAATTGAAATGACCTCAATAGTAATATTCTTTCCGCTATCACTTCTGATACAAATAAATCCTTTAAAAGAATTTTGGGATCTGGACAAGGGAAACTACAAAAGAAAATATTTCAAAGATTAATACTGATTTTGGTTTCGTTTTTCTTATGGTATCTATTATTGAGAATAATATTCTGAATACGGCTAGAATAGACAATTCACTGCAACCAACAAGGTATTGCCAAAAGCGGGGCTTAAGCATTACCTTTGATGTATTGTTGAAGGACGGTGTTCAGTTTTCCTAATAAAGTAACTACTACCCCACCCCGCCTTCGGCAATACCCGGAACGTTGGCCACAATGTGCGAACCACCATTACGCTTAGATTTGGCGGTGATTTCTACCCTTAAATCGGCGGGCAAGAGAATGACCAACCGACAGTTTTTTACCTCTTTCGCCGCGCCAAAATTGGTTACCTGGGACTTATCACCAGTTCCTTTAAGAATTACATGCTGATTGGCTTGGCGCTGTTTTGACACTAACCTGAATTTTCTACCATGTATTGTGGGCGTTCCTCAACTCCGCGCCGGTTGGACTTCAATAGAAACCGAAAATTGAAACCATAATGGGAATTCCACATATGAAGAAATCGAGGACCGGCGCTTTTGACTGATAAACCTGAAATCAATAACCATATTGAAAAGAAACTCGTGGCGCTTTCATGGCATTAACCGTAAGAATATCAAACTGAGAATTTATAAGCCTTTAGATGTGGATTGAAGGCGCCACTTAACGAATTTCTTACGCCCGCCTTGCTTTGTGGTTAGATTTTAAATACAGAATTATAAACAGCTGATAGGAAAACCGCCAAATGAGCACACTGATGGCCAACATGGTATTGCCAAAAGCGGGGTTTTGGTTTTATCTTTGAAATATTGTTGATGCCTAGTGTTTAGTTATCCTAAAAATATCACTACTATCCCACCCCGCCTTCGGCAATACCCAGAACGTTGGGCGTAAGCAATCCACAGACTGTTAAACCTTGACCGTTAGCTATGACTTCACCAATTATTTGTAAATTTGCTGAATGAAGCCAAGGTTATATTTTGACACTTCTGTTTTTGGCGGTGTTTATGACGAAGAATTTGAAGAAATTACCGCTTTACTCTTTGAAAAAGTAAAGTTGGGACAAATTATTTGCGTTTATTCAGACTTATCAGAAACAGAACTTCAAAATGCACCACAAAGAGTTAAAGATNTTTTCACGGATTTACCAAAAGACCATATGCAGTTTGTAGAAGTGACGGAAGAAGCTTACGAACTTGCGCAGAAATATTTAGACGAAAAAGTTGTGGGTCAGACAAGTGCTGACGATTGCAGACATATCGCAACAGCAACACTAAATAAAGTAGACATTTTGGTGAGTTGGAACTTCAAACATATTGTAAACGTTTTTAGAATTCGTGGTTACAACTCAATAAATTTACGTTGTGGTTATTCTCAGCTTGATATTCGTTCACCAAAAGAAATTGTATATAATGAAGACGACAACTAAAAAAGTAAAATCGTTTGACACAGTCAAAGTCTTTCGTGAAATCAAAGAAAAAATTGCAAAAGAAACCGATAAAATGACCTTTGCAGAATTTAAGGAATACTTGAAAAAAATAAATTGCAAACAGCCAAATAGACTTTGCCTACGCCCAACAAGGTATTGCCAAAAGCGGGGCAAAAGTACTTTTACGAAGCCTTTGTGCAAGGTTCAACATCAGTAATTCTAATGAACAGTAGTGCTGAAAATCCCCGCCTTCGGCAATACCCAGAACGTTAGCCGCCATTTTTTCAAAGCGTTCAATATTGACAAATTTCTTAAATTTGGCTTATGGAAATGAAAGTACAAGTACCGTTTCAAGAACTTTTGACAATCGTTAAGAATTTATCACCAAGTCAGAAAGCAAAATTGCGTGCTGAATTGAACGAAGAGAAAGTTGAAACAAAACAACAGGACGACTTTATTGAATATCTCTTGAAAGGTCCTGTTTACACAGACAAAGACATACAAATTATCCAAGAAAATAGAAAAAGTATTACAGCATGGCGGACAAAAAGCTAATGGTCGACACTTCGCTTCTTATTGACTATTTCCGTAAGACTGACAAGAACAACGCAAGATTAGTAACTCACTTCAAAAATTATGGACAGCTTTATATTTCAAGTATAACAGAGTTTGAAGTGTTGAATGGAGCTAAACAATCGCACTTTGATTTTGGAATGGCATGTTACCAAGATTTAATGTTCTTAATTTTGATCGCAACGCTGCACGACAAGCCGCTGCAATAACTGAGCAGCTAAAATTGAAACGTAAAACTATTGACAAACCCGATTTGTTCATCGCTGCAACTGCTGTTGCGAATGGACTACATTTCGACACTTTGAACATCAAGCACTTTACCCATATTGACAAATTAATTTTACTAATCGACTAAAACGTCGGCTAACACGGTTTTGCGTCAGGCGGGCTGAAGTGAAAAATTCAACGGAAGTTTTTCAATTGAATTTTAGTAATAATATCAGCTTTTGTGCTTCGATTTCCCGCCCGAACGCAAAGCCCGAAAACCGTTGTGTGCAATTATTTTGACAAGGATAAATTCGACATTAAAATCATATTTCTTAAAACAGATATTTTACGATTATGCCAACCTTGAATGAACAAAGGCAATTGTCAGAGNAGTTAAAAACAAACTTGAACNAACTACTAAAAGTTGATATAAGTAGTTTGATCCGGGAGGTTGAACTTGGTAACCACTTAAATTTTAAACAAGGAGAAGAAATATTTCAAGAAGTATTTTCGTTATTCAGTAAAGTCAATTCTGAATACTTTATGAAAGTTTCCTACTCAGCTTTGGCTTCAATTGAAGGTAATTTAGATAGTGTATTAAGTATTTTTGAACAAATTAGAAATTTCAATCCAAATTCTAGAAACCCCGTTAACGTCAGGGATAATCTACTTAACCAATTGGAGCAACAATTAGATGGTTATAATTCCACTGTTCTTCCGATTTTAACAGCTGAATTAATTTTCTCCAACCGTTTGTCAGTCGAAACTTCGAAATTGAATTCTATTGCTGAAAGGTTTAGTTCGGAACTTGAAAGCGCAAAGAATGAAGCTAAAAGAACAAATTTTGAGATTCAAAATGTTCTTGAAAAAGCAAGACAAGCAGCTGCTGAAGTCGGGGTGTCTAGGCACAATATGATTTTCAAAGAAGAGTCGGAATACCATGAAGGGGTTTCTAAAAATNGGTTGAATAGATTGGTCCTGATATTGTTTGGAATAATAGTATTTGGTTTTGTAATACATATTATTCCGCTTCCAGACAAATCAATANTTGATTTAATTCATTTTTCTGTAACAAAAATCGTAATTTTTGCTGTACNNTTTTATGCTCTAAACTTATGTTCAAAAAATTACCGAGTATATAGACATAATTTTATATTGAATAAGCATCGGCAAAACGCATTAAATACATTTGAAACATTTACAAAAGCTGCGGGTAATGATTTTCAAACTAAGAATGCCGTTTTACTGGAAGTTACTCGAACGATTTTTTCAAATCAACAGACAGGTTATTTGAAAAATGAAGCTGATAATGAATCTCCAAATAAAATTATTGAGATTTTGAAGTCATCTTCAGACAAAGGATCGTAATAACTGCACACAACAGCAGTTTTGCGCAAGGCGGGGCTTTCCTTTCCATAGCAAATTTTAGGTTCCAAATGCCCGCCCAGCGCAAAGCTGCGTCCCGTTATAGGGCATTTTAAAAGACGACACAAACTGACAACACAACGACCATAAATAATTTCAAAATTGGCGACATTTAAAGCTATAGAAAAGTAACAGGACAACCTCCCAACAACTCAGTTGGTGTTAAATACTTTACATTTCTATTATCTATTTTGACCATCCCTATTCGTTTATTGACCTTTTTAATAAAGGCTACTCAGAAGTCCTTGACAGCAACTGGGAGTATATGTTAACAGTCGACAATTTTAAAATTGAAAAACGTCTTATTGCTGCAACAGGTTTTGACGACTGCATCCATTTTTACAATTTATCTTCGACAGACAAAATATTGAACGAAACTATGAGAGGGAAATGTTTTGGAAACTTTATCGTAAAGACTGCTAACGGCATTTTTTACGACAATTCAATAGTCCGAAGGATTGGCCAAACTCAAAACTTTTATTCATTTCTTTCGACAAATATCAAATGGAAATAGTTGCTAAATCCAATTCAAGTTGGGTCGACTGGACATATAATTTTATTGACGATAAGCAAATTGACATCATTACGGAACATTCAAAAGACTACACAAAAGTTTTACAAATTAGAAAAAGCTGAGTTCAATTCATAAGTGCAACGCTACCTTTCATCTTTAAAAATACTTCATCCGGGGTTAAGTATCCAAATTTTCTAACGGGTCTGCTATTGATTTCTTTTTCTACTCGTTTGATTTCAGAGGATGAAACTTTATCGAAGTCTGTTTTCTTTGGGAAGAACAGACGAATTACGCCGTTTCTATTTTCAATGGTGCCCTTGTCTTGTGACGTGTATGGACGGGTAAAATATGTTTTTATATTCAGCGCTTTTGCAATTTGTTCATGTTTGGAAAAAGCTCGATCATTATCAAAGGTCATGGTTTTTATCGGTGGCATTTTTTCATACGGGCAATTATAATTTTTGATACCTGCTCTGCATCTCTTCCTTTCAGCTTATCTATTGTTGTCTTAATTGTTGCTCTATCTGTGGTTATCAATAGTGCAGATTTGTGATTTGCCCCTACTATAATATCGGCCTCAATATCCCCAAATCGGCTTCTGTTTTCTACTATTTTGGGCCGGTTTTCAATCGATACACGGTTCGGTATAATACCTCTTGAATCTTTATAGTTCCCTCGCTTTCTGCGACGTTTTCCATGTTTCAGTTTAGTATAGAGCTTCTTGTAAGGTTTATTTATACGTTGATTTGTGTGCTTACAATGCCATATGAATTTGTAAATGGTTTCATGACAAACACCTGGTTTGTTTTCCTTGCTCCACTGGGCAGCTACCAATTCCGGAGAAAATCGTTTTTCCTCCATCCACTTCAGCATCTGCTTTTTTAGAGGCTCCGTAAATCGAATTCGCTTCGTTTTGAATTTGTGCCGGTTGTCGGTCTTTGTCTGTGCCTTTTGAGCGCCATAGATTTTAGCACCTACCCCCGAGCAGGGATATTTCGCTTTAGCTCTCGATGTATTGTCGATTTATGAACACCAATAATCTGGGCAATTTCAGATTGTGATTTGCCGACTTTGATAAGTGCTTCGATCTTGTACCTTTGTGCCAAGGTGAGCTGATTATACTTCTTTGTCATGTGGTAATAACAAAGGTAGTTTTTTGCTTCCTGTGGAGCTTCGTTTCGCTTCGGCTACGCCTTCGCTTCTCTACGCTCCACAGGGGATAAAATCCGGTTGCACTTATTAGTAGAACTTACAAAATACAAGTTGCTTGACAATGATAAATAGAATTGATGCTAATAACTTGTTGTCAAGAAAACGCCCTATAACAGCACCTACCCAAAAGGCGGGGTTTCGTGTTCCAATGACAGTTTTGTGGTTAATGGAGGTTCAGTTTTTCAAATCATGTTTTGTAGTAAAGTCCCGCCCTTCGGGTAGCTGCGAACCGTTGTAGGCAAGGCACGTACACATTAAATAAAGCAAAAGAACATAGCTATAATATGAATTACGAAATTATACAAATTCAAAATGAAAAGTTGTTAACCGAGCTATACGAATATAGAGAGCAAATTATCAAAACACAGGATTTTGAAAATGCACAAACCCTTGCTTCAATAATAAACTGTTTAGAAATTTGTATTAATGAACTTGACAAGAATACTAAGCTCACATCTAAAAGAAAAGAGAAGAAAAATTCACGAAATTTTTAAATCAACAAGTAATATGAAAGATAAAATAATAACAGCATTCAAAAATGAATTTGCATTTATAGCTGACAAGTTTGAAATAATGGATTTATTGAGCAATAACAGACCAATGGATTACGAAGCTATTATGTATTTAAAATTACTGACTGAAGAAANNAATATTGTTTGGCACCCAGGTGTTTATTTATTTATTGGAAACTCAAACTTATATCGTGTTGGTGTCAGTATGACTAATAGTAGAGCCAGAGTAATGCAACATTTAGATGCTCATACCAATAATGGAGAACACTCAATTTGGGATATTAATAATTATGAGGACAAATCTATCATATTAATTAACGTCAAAAATGCAAAAGATAAATTTTGGCTGCTAGCAATTGAATCATATNTTGAAATGAACTTTAATCCATTGATTAAAGCAAAAAGAGTTGGATAGTAGAAATATGAAAGCCCTGCCTACAACATGCGTTTGGCGCAAGTGGGGCTTTAGTGCCTGATTGAGCAATTGTACTTTTCACTATCTTTGGTTTTAAATTTGAACTTTAGTGCTTTTTAGCCCCACCTTCGCCAAGCGCAACCACGTTGGCCACAATGTGCGAACCACCATTACGCTTAGATTTGGCGGCGATTTCTACCCTTAAATCGGCGGGCAATAGAATGACCAACCGACAGTTTTCTACCTCTTTCACCGCGCCAAAATTGGTTACCGGGGACTTATCACCAGTTCACATTTAGAATTACATGCTGATTGGCTTGGCGCTGTTTTGACACTAACCGAAATTTTCTACCTTGTATTGTGGGCGTTACTCAACTCCGCGCCGGTTTGACTTCTCATAGAAACCGATAACCTAAACCAAAAAGAAAATTCCAAAACGAAAGAAATTGGAAAACGGCGCTGTTTGACTCAAAAACTCGAATTCAATACCCACAACGAATTGAAAATAGTGGCGCTTTCATGGCATTAATCGTGAGAATATTAAACGGAAAATTTTAAAGCTGTTTTGTTGTGGTTAGAAGGCGCCACTTACCAAATTTCCTACGCCCGCCTTGCTGTGTGGTTAGATTTTAAACGCAGGATTATAAACAGCTGAAGGGAAACCGCCAAATAAGCACACTGATGGCCAACATGGTATTGCCAAAAGCGGGGTTTTGGTTTTATCTTTGAAATATTGTTGATGCCTGGTGTTTAGTTCTCCTAAAAATATCACTACTATCCCACCCCGCCTTCGGCAATACCCAGAACGTTGGCCACAATGTGCGAACCACCATTACGCTTAGATTTGGCGGTGATTTCTACCCTTAAATCGGCGGGCAAGAGAATGACCAACCGATCATTTTTTACCTCTTTCGCCGCGCCAAAATTGGTTACCGGGGACTTATCACCAGTTCGCATTTAGAATCACATGCTGATTGGCTTGGCGCTGTTTTGACACTAACCGGAATTTTCTACCATGTATTGTGGGCGTTCATCAACTCCGCGCCGGTTGGACTACCAATAGAAACCGAATATCTAAACTAAGATGGGAATTCCACATCTAAGGAATCTAAGACCGGCGCTTTTTGACTGATAAACCTATAATCATCACCCACATTGAAAAGAAACTCGTGGCGCTTTCATGACATTAACCGTGAGAATATCAAACTGAGAATTTTCATGCCATTTTATTGGATCGAATGCGCCACCTAACGAATTTCCTTCGCCCGCCTTGCTCTGTGGTTAGATTTTAAATGCAGGATTATAAACAGCTGATGGGAAAACAGCCAAATAAGCACACTGATGGCCAACATGGTATTGCCAAAAGCGGGGTTTTGGTTTTATCTTTGAAATATTGTTGATGCCTGGTGTTTAGTTCTCCTAAAAATATAACTACTTTCCCACCCCGCCTTCAGCAATACCCAGAACGTTGGCTGTAATGTGCGAACCACCATTACGCTTAGACTTGGCGGTGATTTTCTACCCTTAAATCGGCGGGCAAGAGAATGACCAAACGACATTTTTTACCTCATTCACCGCGCCAAAATTGGTTACCGGGGACTTATCACCAGTTCCAATTTAGAAAAACAGGCCGATCGGCTTGGCGCTGTTTTGACACTTACCGGAATTTTATACCTTGTCTTGTGGGCGTTCCTTAACTCCGCGCCGGTTTGACTTCTCATAGAAACCGATAACTGAAACCATAATGTAAATTCCACATTTAAAGAAATCGGAGACCGGCGCTGTTTGAATGATAACCGGAATTCAATTCCATCATTGAAATGAATCTCGTGGCGCTTTCATGGCATTAACGGTGAGAATAGCAACTGAAGAATTTTCTGACCCTTTCGCCGTGAATTTGAAGCGCCACTTAACGAATTTCTTACGCCCGCCTTGCTTTGTGGTTAGATTTAAATGCAGGATTTTAAACAGCTGATGGGAAAACCGCCAAGAGGCACACTAACAGCCAACATGGTATTGCCAAAAGCGGGTTTTGGTTTTATCTTTGAAATATTGTTGATGCTTGGTGTTTAGTTCTCCTAAAAATATCACTACTATCCCACCCCGCCTTCGGCAATACCCGGAACGTTATGTGCTATATTAAATCGACAACGAAATGACTTGGTTACAAGGTGGACCTNTTTTAGAAATTAGTTTTCTGCTGACACTTGACTTGGACAGACAATCTCTAGCTGACAACATTTTAACTGCACTAAAATCTTTCAAACCAACAGTTGACTTTGCGACGACTGAAACCGAATTAGAAGAAAAGATTTCAGAATTTGAAATTGGTTATCTTGACGATGATAAAGACCCAACTTCAAAAGTTTACCACCAAACTCAAATTCCTATTTATGTTGAAATAGACGGAAAACGAAAATCAATTTTATCGCTAAGACAAATTTCAAACAAGCTTATTGCAGTTGACTTTTGGTTCTTTGGTTCGGAGTTGGACGCACCTGAATGGAACCAACAAGGCATAACTATTGACCAACTTCCATTATTTAAGGACTTTCTAAATATGCTGTTTGACACGTTTGATTTTGTAATTGGAACTATGGGTTACGAAGTATCGGTGACAGACTTATTTGACACAAATGAAACTTGGCCAAACGAAAATNATAACCTTGACAATATCAACAAGCAATCATTGCAAGTTGGCAATTACTTTTCACTGATTATTGCTAATAAAAATATGTGGACTTCCAGGGAACAAATGGTTTTTTACGACAGGACAAAAACAGACACTTGGAAAAGAGAAATACAGCACATAACACGGGTTTTGCGTCAGGCGGGCTGAAGTGCAAACTTGGAGCTTTGTGCTTCTAATGAACTTTATTAGTAAATTGAAACTTTGTACTCCGAAACCCGCCCGAACGCAAAGCCCGAGACCGTTGGCAGTAATTGTGCTTCTCAAAAGAGTTGTGATTAAGAGCTAGCTGATTTTTTTGAAAATTCTTATAAATTTAAACTACTTGATTTTGAATGCTTAAATGTACTGTTAAATAGAATTATTCAACCCGCTTATGAAAAGAATGTATAGCTTAATTGGAACCTTTGTTATTATTAGTTCATGTCAAACAGAAAACAAACAAAATATACTACTTCATATTAATCATATGAATAAACTTGAGCTTTTAACTGTGGAGGACAAATGTGGAGAATGGGGTGGTGACGAAAAGCAATTAACAATTTACAGAGATGATTTTAAAGGTACTCTCCTGGCTGACTTTATAGAAAGAACTAAANACTGTAACGACGGAAGTGAACCGAAAGTTACTAAATCAATTAAACGTATAAAAGTTACAGACGAAGAAAGTATATTAATAATTGAAAGCATTAATGAACTTTGTGAAAGCAAAATGGCTAGAGAAGATCATCCGGCTCATAGCGGTATATTTAACCGAATTATGCTTAGAGATTCTTCATTGTTAATTTCAGATTTTCCTTCAGTCGAGTTGAAAAAGTTTGAGGAATTAGTAGGTAAAATTAAAAAGAAATAACTACTGCCAACAGCACCTACCAAAAGGCGGGCTTTCGTCTTCTAATGAATATTGAAAAGTAAAAGAATCATCAAATTTTAAAGTAATTTCGTCTTCAAACTCCCGCCCTTCGGGTAGCTGCAAACCGTTGTGTGTAATGCATCTGGTTTGTTAAGTAAGATTAGATTGTAAATTTTTGAAGAAAAATAAATGTAAATTTGGCTCATCATCCTCTAAATGAACGCATTCGAAAAATATAGTTCCGACATAACAAAACTCTGTGAAAATCACAAAGTTAAAAGTCTATACGCTTTTGGTTCAATTCTGAGAAAAATTCAACAATGAAAGTGATATAGACTTAATTGTGGATTTTTCAAACATTGCAGTGGAAGATTATGCAGACAATTATTTCGATCTCAAATTTTCACTTCAAGAAATATTAAAACGACCTATAGATTTATTGGAAGAAAAAGCCATAAGAAATCCATTTTTTAGACAGTCCGTAAACCAACAAAACAACTCATTTATGGACAATGAAATTAAAGCGTGGCTATTCGATATTTTAAATGCTATAATGGAAATTGAAAGTTTCTTTACTGAACAAACAAAAGACTTTTCAAATTACCAAGCTGATGTTAGAACAAGAAGAGCAGTTGAAAGAAATGTTGAAATAATAGGTGAAGCTATGAATCGGATTCTTAAAGCGGATGAAACAATTACCATTTCGAACTCACGAAAATTAGTTGACGTAAGAAATAGAATCATACATGGTTACGATTCTGTTTCGGACGATATAATTTGGGGAATTGTAATTAAACACCTTCCTATTCTGCAGAAAGAAATTGAAATTTTGCTAAATGAATAAGTTAGCACTACACACAACAGCAGTTTTGCGCAAGGCGGGGCTTACTTTTTCATAGTAAATTTTAGGTTCCAAATGCCCGCCCAGCGCAAAGCTGCGTCCCGTTAGCACTCATTTTAAAACGACATGACAACAAATAGACAATGGATAAAGAATTAGAAAAATTAGCACCTTCAAAACGGTCGGCAGCCAAGACAATGTTTGCGACATTTAAAATCTTGAAAGAGGCAGGCGGACAACTTCCTGGCAAAGAAGTTATAGATAAAATCCGTGAGACAATTGAACTGACTGACTGGGAAAACAAGTTTATGAAAAGACTGGCTATGTTCGTTGGGAGTCAATTTTACATTTCTATACCATTGACGCAATAAAAGCAGGGTTTTTAAGGAAAAACAAAGGTGTTTGGTATCTGACAGATGAAGGAGAAAAAGCAATTAAACTCGGACCTGCTAAACTCCTTGAGACAGCTTCTCAACTATACAGAACTTGGGCTGCTGACAACAAAGAAAACAAACCAAAAAAGGAAAAGACACAGAAGACGAACCAACCGAACTTGAAGAGAATAAAACACAAACTCAAAAAGCAAATCTTGACTTATTAGAAGAACAAGCCATTGCAGGAATTAAAGATTTCATAAGGAGCAAAACGCTTATGAGTTTCAAGATATGGCGGCTGCATTATTGAGAGCAATGAAATATCATACTCCATTTATTTCTCCAAAAGGTAAAGACGGTGGTTTAGACATTGTTGCTTACAACGACCCATTAGGTGCAACGGCTCCACGACTAAAAGTGCAAGTGAAACACAGACCTGACGCATCTGTTCCAGTTGACGATATTCGAAGTTTGACAGGTTTGCTTAACAAGGATGGTGACATCGGTTTGTTTGTAACATCGGGGACATTTACTTCAGAAGCTGAACGTTCTGCAAGAGAAAGCCACAGACACATAAAGCTTTTAGACATTGACAACTTTATTGACCTTTGGCAAGAGTTTTACAACAAGTTGACTGACGATGACAAGAATATGCTTCCATTACATTCAATCTATTTTTAGGAAGTAATGACTAACTTGACAGACAGAAAACGAGTGCTAACACGGGTTTTGCGTCAGGCGGGCTGACGAGCGAACTTGAAGCTTTGTGCTTCTAATGAACTTTAGTAATAAATTGGGCATTTGTGCTCCGAAACCCGTCCGAACGCAAAGCCCGGCCACGTTATGGGCAACCTTAGAATGACATCAAGATAAAATAAACTGTACTACAATAAAAGACTTTATGCAAAAAATTGACTTCGTAAAAAACATTGAGAAAATAGTTGAGAAACTTAAATCGGTTGAAATTTTAAATCAGTTTGACGCAGGTTTTAAACAACCTGGGCAGTCTTACAATTACGAAAGAATTAACCCTCTACTTTTCTTATCTAAAAGTAATTACGACCAAATCAAAGACGATAGTCGTTATTCCGAAATCCTTATAACACTTAATGCTCAAAGTATTTATGCAGAAACAAATCTTTCAAATCTAACTACGATTTTAAGGCCTATAGGAGCAGCTAATATTATTGAATCAGCTGATGCACTTGCATTATATAACTTTCACAATACTTTAATAAAAACAGCAACCCTTTCTAAAAACATATTACAAAGCCAGAGCATAACTGAAAGCCTAATAAATGAGGTTGATAATGGTGTAGTTGTATTTCAAATTCTTATTGATGGTGAGGGATTGGAAACAGAACAATACATCAAAATATTTACTGCTCTAAATGAATTAATAGAGACAATTGGTAAGATTGTCAACGAAAAAGAACAAAAATCTGAAATAATTTTGCTTGACAGCGGAAGTGACACAAATGTTGGAGTTAAATCTGGAATAGAAACAGCAAAATCCCTTTTCTTAATTTTTAAAGAAATATGGGACTTCGTTACAAACTTTAGATTTTACAAGCAGAAACAANAATCCCAAGCTCTTCTCGAAAGCTTATCAATTAGAGCAGAAATANAAAAGAAAGTTGAAGAAGGTGTATTAACTAAAGAAGAGGGACTTGAATATGTGCATATGATTAAAACAAGAACTGACGATTTAATTGGGATGAAAGTATTACCAAAGCAGATAGTTATTGAAAGTAATCAAATTGAAAACAAAAAGCTTTTAGCGGAATTTGAAGGAATAAAAATGCTTTCATCAAGCGACCAGAATAGCATAGACAATGGATAGAAAGGCAGCCCATAACAGCGTGTTGCCTCAATTGGCGGTGACTTGCAAAATTGAAGCTAAGTGCTCCTATCAAACTTTTATGCATGTTGTCAGTGAAGTGCTCCGAAATCGCCAACTGCGGCAACACGCAAACCGTTATGTGCAACCTTGACCGACCACCGCACTAACTTCAACCGACAGACAATTTCAAGACATCTTAAAAAATTCTATTCAAAACATTTGGATTATTGTTTAGAAACTATTTATCTTTGCAACTAAGATATTTAGAAAATGAGCAAAAAACAAACAGACAGCATAGTTGACAAGTTCAGAACTGCAAGCCGACAATATTCTGACGCTTCCATGCACGAAGCCATTGCACGAAAAGCGGGACTTTCAGGCACTGACCACAAGTATTTAGGACTTATACTTCAACACAAGGAACTGACCGCAGGCGACATATCCAAAATAACAGGACTGACAACGGGAGCTGTTACAGGACTTATAGACCGTTTGGAGAAAAAGAAACTGCTAAAAAGACAATTTACCAAAGACGATAGAAGAAAGGTGATAATCATTCCAAATGCTGACAACAGTATGAAACTTTTACAACCAATTTTCAGCGAACTACAACAAAAAACGGCTGACCTAATTGCTTCATTTTCTGAAAAAGAAATCCAAATCATCGAGAGATATTTTACCGAAGCAACCGACATTATGAATGAAACAACCGACAATTTAAACAACAAATAAAATGAACAAAATGGAAAACATAACAGCATCATACTTGACAAGAGCCGAACTATGGCTTTGTATTACGACACTTATTTATTTTTTAATGAACGGAGCACAGATTTTTGAAACGCTTGTATTCGTTCCTAAATGGACGGCTTCACCACCTGACAATTTCAAACTTTTATTGGACGGACAAGGAGCAAGTTTAAAATTCTTTTGGATTATCTTTCATTCATTACACGAAATCACTTTCATTCTCGCCATTATTTTCTGTTGGAAAATCGAACCTATACGAAATTGGTTGTTAATCTTATTTGCGGTTCATTTTGCTGTAAGGGTTTGGACACTTTCGTTTTTTGCACCGAACATTATAGACTTTCAAAAAGTAGCAGAAAATCCATCACTTGCAANNAAAGACTTGATAAGTCGGACTTCACTTTGGCAGACACTCAACTATGTGAGAGTTGCAATTNTTATTGCAGTTTCAATTGGACTTGTTCCATTATGTATAAAGTTGTTTAACCTACGACACTACCGACAAAAAAGGCAGCACATAACAGCGGTTTTGCGTAATGGCGGGTGACGTGCTTCGTATGAGCATTATTGCTAAATTTGAACTTTCGGCTTCGTATCAACGGTAGTGCTAAAATGCCGCCACTACGCAAAGCCGCAAACCGTTATAGGGCATTTTAAAAGACGACAATGAAACAGACAATTTACATATTGATATTGGCTTTTGACNTTGAAAGTTGCAACAACCAAACAACAGAAAAAGCGGTTGACAAAAACTCGGTTGACACTNTAAAAACGGTTTCGGCAGACAAACCGCAGCTTGACATATATATCAAGGACAAATCACAGTATGACCAGACATTTATTGACGGACTTGCTAACTATAATGAGCCGATTAAACTCATTGACAACTATATTATAACTGGTCAGGACACAACATATTTTCCAACCGACTTAATCTTAAATAAACCGACAACATTTACAGCAATCAAGGACAATCATAACTACGTGCTCACAGTTAAGAGAAACAACTTAACAAATTTGACTTACACATTTAAACTCATAGACAAAGACAATAAAACTGTTGACACCAAATCGNGAAAAGCAATTTTAGGTTCAATGTTTNTTTTAGCGTCAGAAGTTGACGAAGACAGCGAAACAGGTGACGGTTACGGTAGCTGTGAATATTGGGACAAATCTAATGACTGCTGGTTTGCAATAAGAATTGGAAAGGATGACAACGGAAAACTTAGAGCAATGCTAAAATATGGTTGTGACGACAAAAACAAACAAACTTTAAATTTAGACGAATGCCCTACACTCGGACAGAATAAAACGCCCTATAACAGCCGTTTTGCAAAAGCGGGGGTTTCGTGCTTCTATGACAGTGAAGTGCTAAACTCAAGCTTGGTGCACCTAATGAAGTTTAGTGCTGAAAAGCCCCGCCTTCGCAAAGCGGCAAACCGTTGGCCACAATGTGCGAACCACCATTACGCTTAGATTTGGCGGCGAATTCTACCCTTAAATCGGCGGGCAAGAGAATGACCAAACGACAGTTTTTTACCTCTTTCGCCGCGCCAAAATTGGTTACAGGGGACTTATCACCAGTTCACATTTAGAATTACATGCTGATTGGCTTGGCGCTGTTTTGACACTAACCAAAATTTTCTACCTTGTCTTATAGGCGTTTCTCAACTCCGCGCCGGTTGGACTTCCAAGAGAAACCGAAAACCGAAACCAAAATGGGAATTCCACACCTAAGGGAATCGAAGACCGGCACTGTTTGACTGCTAAACTTATATTCATCACCCACATTGAAAAGAAACTCGTGGCGCTTTCATGGCATTAACCGTGAGAATATCAAACTGAGAATTTTCATGCTATTCTGTTGTGGATCGAAGGCGCCACTTAACGAATTTCATACGCCCGCCTTGCTTTGTGGTTAGATTTTGAATGCAGGAATATAAACAGCCGATGGAAATCCGCCAAAACGCATACTAACCGCCAACATGGTATTGCCAAAAGCGGGGTTTTGGTTTTATCTTTGAAATATTGTTGAAGCCTGGGTTTAGTACTCGTAAAAATATAACTACTAGCCCACCGCCTTCGGCAATACCCGGAACGTTGGCGGTAATATGCGAACCACTATTACGCTTAGATTTTGGCGGTGTTAATTACCATTAAGACGGCGGGCTTGAGAATAACAAACCGATCGCTTTTTACCTCTTTCGTCGCGCCAAAATTGGTTACCGGGGACTTATCACTAGTTTACATTTAGAATTACATGCTGATTGGCTTGGCGCTATTTTGACACTAACCAGAATTTTCTACCATGTCTTGTGGGCGCTCCTTAACTCCGCGCCGGTTGGACTTCCAATAGAAACCCAAAACTAAAACCAAAATGGAAATTTCACATCTAAAGAAATCTAAGACCGGCGCTGTTTGACTAATAAAACTGAAATCAATACCCACAAAGAAAAGAAACACGTGGCGCTTTCATGGCATTAACCGTTAGAATATCAAGCGGAAAATTTTAATGCTATTCTGTTGTGGATCGAAGGCGCCACTTAACGAATTTCATACGCCCGCCTTGCTTTGTGGTTAGATTTTGAATGCAGGAATATAAACAGCCGATGGGAAATCCGCCAAAACGCATACTAACCGCCAACATGGTATTGCCAAAATCGGGGTTTTGGTTTTATCTTTGAAATATTGTTGAAGCCTGGAGTTTAGTACTCGTAAAAATATAACTACTAGCCCACCCCGCCTTCGGCAATACCGGAACGTTGTGTGTAATGCATCTGGTTTGTTAGGTAAGATTAGATTGTAAATTTTTGAAGAAAAAAATGTAAATTTGGCTCATCATCCTCTAAATGAACGCATTAGAAAAATATAGTTCCGACATAACAAAACTCTGTGAAAATCACAAAGTTAAAAGTCTATACGCTTTTGGTTCAGTTCTGTCAGAAAAATTCAACAATGAAAGTGATTTAGACTTAATCGTTGATTTTTCAAACATTGCAGTGGAAGATTATGCAGACAATTATTTCGATCTCAAATTTTCACTTCAAGAAATATTAAAAGACCTATAGTTTATTGGAAGAAAAAGCGATTAGAAATCCATTTTTAGACAGTCCGTAAACCAAAAAAACAACTCATTTATGGACAATGAAATTAAAACGTGGCTATTCGATATTCTAAATGCTATAATGGAAATTGAAAGTTTCTTTACTGAACAAACAAAAGACTTTTCGAATTACAAAGCTGATGTTAGAACAAGAAGAGCAGTTGAAAGAAATGTGGAAATAATAGGTGAAGCTATGAATCGGATTCTTAAAGCGGATGAAACAATTACCATTTCGAACTCACGAAAATTAGTTGACGTAAGAAATAGAATCATACATGGTTACGATTCTGTTTCGGACGATATAATTTGGGAATTGTAATTAAACACCTTCCAATTCTGCAGAAAGAAATTGAAATTTTGCTAAATGAATAAGGTTGCACTACACACAACAGCAGTTTTGCGCAAGGCGGGGCTTACATTTTCATAGCATATTATAGGTTCCAAATGCCGCCCAGCGCAAAGCTACGTCCCGTTGGCCACAATGTGCGAACCACCATTACGCTTAGATTTGGCGGCGAATTCTACCCTTAAATCGGCGGGCAAGAGAATGACCAAACGACAGTTTTTACCTCTTTCGCCGCGCCAAAATTGGTTACAGGGGACTTATCACCAGTTCACATTTAGAATTACATGCTGATTGGCTTGGCGCTGTTTTGACACTAACCAAAATTTTCTACCTTGTCTTATAGGCGTTTCTCAACTCCGCGCCGGTTGGACTTCCAAGAGAAACCGAAAACCGAAACCAAAATGGGAATTCCACACCTAAGGGAATCGAAGACCGGCACTGTTTGACTGCTAAACTTATATTCATCACCCACATTGAAAAGAAACTCGTGGCGCTTTCATGGCATTAACCGTGAGAATATCAAACTGAGAATTTTCATGCCATTTTTGATCGAAGGCGCCACTTAACGAAGTTCCTACGCCCGCCTTGCTTCGTGGTTAGATTTTAAATACAGGATTATAAACAGCTGATAGGAAAACCGCCAAATGAGCACACTGATGGCCAACATGGTATTGCCAAAAGCGGGGTTTTCGTTTTATCTTTGAAATATTGTTGATGCCTGGTGTTTAGTTCTCCTAAAAATATCACTACTATCCCACCCCGCCTTCGGCAATACCCGGAACGTTGTGTGCCATTTTTATAAACAATACCTATACATATTTTATGACCAGGAAGCAATGGTTTCGTAAGAACAAGGATAGGATAAATGGGACAACGAAACTTATCTTAGGAATTCTTCTTATTTGCATTAGTTATTCAAGATGTCAGAATCAAGCGTCTAAAGCAGATATTAGAATGCAGGACTTGATGATAATAAAAGGCACTTTAGTTGGGGTGCCAACTATCGAAAAAGGTTCAAAAGGCTACCGCAGTATTAACTTCGCGATTAAAGAACTACCAACTGTAACATTTTCAAACGGAGGGTTGTATTATTCAGCAACAAATGTGGCAGATTTACTTAAAGCTGAAAAAGACGATATAGCTTACATCGGAATATGGAATGGTGATATTTCTGAATACTTTAATCGGTCCAATAATTACATGGTTCCTAAAAAGAGCGAAAATAATGTGCGAATCGACTTTTATAGCTTAGTTATTAATGAAAGGCAATTGGTTGATCTTGTTGCAATATCTAACGACTTGAGTGATAAGTTTGCGCAGTTCTTTGCAATAATTCCCTTGCTAGTCATTTTACTAATGATATCAGGCTTAAAGGACATAAAGCTACTTTAAAACGGCACACAACAGCGGGTTTGCAAAAGTGGGGCATGTGTACTAAAATTGAGGATTGAGGTTCTTTTGAAGTTTGTTCTTAATTTAGCGTCCGTACTTCTAATGCCCCACCTTCGCAAACCCGCCAAACGTTGGCGGTCATTGTAGCGAAATCGAATCCTATGAACTAGAATTCAGAAAATTAATTAACTTTGAATCATAAAATCTTTTAATCTTGAAAATAGCTACCATTGATATAACTAAGACTAACGGGGAACAAGCCATCTCTATTCCAGAAGATATGAGAATAAATGACGACAAAGTTTATCTTAAANAAATTGGTAACACTTTGCATATCATTCCATATCATAACGCCTGGCAGAATTTGATAGAAAGTACAACATTATTCACAAAGGATTTTATGGAGACGAGGAATCAACCTGACATTCAACAGCGTGAATCATTAGACTGATGGAATATATACTGGATACTAATATCTGCATTTACATTATAAAAAGAAAACCTGAACAGGTTTTGATAAGCTTTGACCCTTTCTNNGTTGGGAGCGTTAGTATATCTTCCATTACCTTAGCCGAACTTCAGTACGGTATAGAANAAAGTACGAACCCAGATAAAAATAAAGAGGCTTTAGAGAAATTCTTGACTCCAATAGAAATTATAGATTTTGGTGTAGGAGCAACTGAGGAATACGGAAAAGTTCGAGCTGAGTTGGAAAAGAGGNGAACACCAATAGGTTCACTAGATATGTTGATTGCTGCTCATGCTAAAAGTTTAGACTTGACATTGGTTACAAACAACGAAAAGGAATTTGCTCGAGTCATTGATCTANAAATAGAGAATTGGACAAAAGTTTAACAACGAACCGCCAACATTGGTTTTGCGTCAGTGTGGCTTTAGTACTAGGCTGAACATTTGTACTTTCTATTGGCTTTTGTAATAAATTTAAACTTTTGAACTTTCTATTCCACACCGAACGCAAAGCCAAAAACGTTATGTGCGATAACTTTTTATGCATCGTCCTAAAATAGGTTGACCATAAATTAAACAAATTATGGTCAACAAAGAACATCAGGAAAATCAAGTATGCCGAAAAAGAAATGGCAAAGTGTTAGTTTTGAATTCAAAATTTATGTCATTGAGCAGATTAACAATGGCCAAATTTCGAGGAATCATGCTTCTAAAAATACAATATCTCCCGTAGTACTATTGAATATTGGATTAAGAAGCTAAGTAACTATGTCTCTAAATCAAAAAGTATGAGTAAAGAGCAAGAAATTAAGAAACTAAAGGAGCGCATCCAAGAGTTGGAGTGCATTAAGGATTTCCAACAAGATATCATCGTAGAATTTGAAAAAGTAACAGGAAAAGAACTCTCAAAAAGTATTTGCCCGATCACTTAGCAAACGAGATACAACGAAAGAANAAAAAGCTTTCAAAATAAAGTGGTTGTATCAAGTGTTCGGGATTTCAAAACAAGCTTATTACCAACGTCAAACAGCTTCAAAAAAGAAAGATCATGATAATCAATTGGTACTTGAAGAAGTAGCAAGAATAAGAAAGTTAATGCCTTTTGCTGGTACCAGAAAACTTATTAATTATTTGAAACTCTTCTTGACTCAAAATAACATCAAGATGGGAAGAGATGCTTTATTCAATCTATTACGTAACAGAGGCCTCTTAATCCGAAAAACGAAACAATTTCACATTACGACTGACTCTAAACATTCATTCCGAAAATCCCCCAATCTACTTGAAAACCTAGATATTCAGCATGCCGAGCAAGCCTTTGTCTCAGATATTACATATATTAAGACGGATCAGGGACATGCCTATTTAGCCCTCGTTACTGACGCCTACTCCAAGAAAATTATGGGATGGAGCTTTGATGATAACATGAAAGTTTCAATGGTTAAACAAGCCCTGAAAATGGCCCATAAAAATTGTAGATTTAATCACAAATCAATCATTCACCATAGTGATAGAGGAAAACAGTATTGTTGTCCAGATTACACTGAATTTGCAAACAAATTGGGATTTGTCATGAGTACTACTCAAAAATCAGATCCATACGAAAATGCTATTGCAGAAAGAATCAATGGAATATTGAAGTATGAATTTGGTTTACGAAAGACTTTAGCTTCTGTTCATCTCGCTAGAAAGATGATAAAAGAAGCAGTTGATATATATAACAACCTAAGAATACACTGGAGCATAGGACTCACAACTCCAGAAAATGCACATAGACAATTTAATAAACATGAATATAAAAGTTACAAAAAACATGCAGCTTAAAGTAGTACTTTTGGCAAATGCATGTGAGGAAGGAAACAGGCTCTGCAGAGGTGCAACCTGGATAGTGCCAAAAACATGCATGTACCAAAATTATAGGGGCATGCAATATTGCCCTGTTTTTAGATGAATAATTTTGGGGAAAGAAAAAACTAAAAAACCTAAAACATCTTTTTAAACGGTCAACCTATTTCAGGACAAGACATTAAGAATAGCATATTAAGATGAGAAAAGTTGGAATTATTATTTTTTTGACTTTGATTAGTAAATCTGGAATGTGCCAATACAATTCTGAATGGTTAAAAAGGAACTTACTTAACATGGTGAGTCTTTCAATTTTAGACTTTAGAATTAGTGAATACAATCACTTTAATCCTTTTAAGATTGAAGAAATGGATTCACTGGATTTAGTTCCAATTCCATTTCGACCAGAAAAAACTGGTAACCCTAAATTGGATACAATATTTAAAGACGCTTACTTTGCCTCCATTCCTTACAACGAAAGATTTTTCTTCGTTATTCAAATAACTAACCTAGATACCACAAAAATGAATCTAGAATTTAATGTATCAAATCGTTCATCTATTTCAGACAAATATGATACAACTCTGAGATATTATCTTTGTTATAATAATTACCATTTATTTTTTTCATTTAGAAACTTGAATCATCGATATTTTATTGAATCAATAGAAAACACGATTAATATTTTTTTTAAGAATAGAAAATTTCAAACTTCTGGAATTTATTGCGGATTTCCTGGATTCCGTTTTATCACGATTGATAAGAAAAGTATAAAGAGTGAGAATTACAACAACTTCTTCAAGATACCATTAAAATTGCAAAAAAAGACAATTGAATACACCCTATATATAGACGATTACGACAAAAAGTAGTTACCGCACATAACAACGGTTTGGCGCAAGCAGGGCTTCGGCAATAAAATCATCTTTTCACTATATTTGGCATTAGGAATAGCCTCAACTTTAATACTCAAATGCCCTGCCATCGCCAAGCCGCTAGCCGTTGGCCACAATGTGCGAACCACCATTACGCTTAGATTTGGCGGTGATTTCTACCCTTAAATCGGCAGGCAAGAGAATGACCAACCGATTGTTTTTACCTCTTTCGCCGCGCCAAAATTGGTTACAGGGGACTTATCACTAGTTCACATTTAGAATCACATGCTGATTGGCTTGGCGCTGTTTTGACACTAACCGGAATTTTCTACCATGTATTGTGGGCGTTCCTCAACTCCGCGCCGGTTGGACTACCAATAGAAACCGAAAACCCAAACCAAAATGGGAATTACACATATGCAAAAATCGAAAACCGGCGCTGTTTGACTGATAAACCTATATTCATCACCCACATTGAAAAGAAACTCGTGGCGCTTTCATGGCATTAACCATGAGAATATCAAGCGGAAAATTTTTATGCCATTTTTGTAGATCGAAGGCGCCACTTAACGAAGTTCCTACGCCCGGCTTGCTTTGTGGTTAGATTTTAAATACAGGATTATAAACAACTGATAGGAAAACCGCCAAATGAGCACACTGATGGCCAACATGGTATTGCCAAAAGCGGGGTTTTGGTTTTATCCTTGAAATATTGTTGATACCTGGTGTTTAGTTCTCCTAAAAATATCACTACTATCCCACCCCGCCTTCGGCAATACCAGAACGTTACCGGCAAGGCTTGGGTGTGTATCGTCCTAAAATAGGTTGACCAAAAATTAAACAAATTATGGTCAACAAAGAACATCAGGAAAACCAAGTATGCCGAAAAAGAAATGGCAAAGTGTTAGTTTTGAATTCAAAATTTATGTCATTGAACAGATTAACAATGGCCAAATTTCGAGGAATCATGCTTCTAAAAATACAATATCTCCCGCAGTACTATTGAATATTGGATCGAAGCTAAGTAACTATGTCTCTAAATCAAAAAGTATGAGTAAAGAGCAAGAAATCAAGAAACTAAAAGAGCGCATCCAAGAGTTGGAGTGCATTAAGGATTTTCAACAAGATATCATCGTAGAATTTGAAAAAGTAACCGGAAAAGAACTCTCAAAAAGTACTTGCCCGATCACTTAGCAAACGAGATACAACGAAAGAAAAAAAGCTTTCAAAATAAAGTGGTTGTATCAGGTGTTCGGGATTTCAAAACAAGCTTATTACCAACGTAAAACAGCTTCAAAAAAGAAAGATTATGATAATCAATTGGTACTTGAAGAAGTAGCCAGAATAAGAAAGTTAATGCCTTTTGCTGGTACCAGAAAACTTATTAATTATTTGCAACTCTTCTTGACTCAAAATAACATTAAGATGGGAAGAGATGCATTATTCAATCTATTACGTAACAGAGGCCTCTTAATCCGAAAAACAAAACAATTTCACATTACGACTGACTCTAAACATTCATTCCGAAAATCTCCCAATCTACTTGAAAACCTAGATATTCAGCATGCCGAGCAAGCCTTTGTCTCAGATATTACATATATTAAGACGGATCGGGGACATGCCTATTTAGCCCTCGTTACTGACGCCTACTCCAAGAAAATTATGGGATGGAGCTTTGATGATAACATGAAAGTTTCAATGGTTAAACAAGCCCTGAAAATGGCGCATAAGAATTGTAGATTTAATCCCAAATCAATCATTCACCATAGTGATAGAGGAAAGCAATATTGTTGTCCAGATTATACTGAATTTGCAAACAAATTGGGATTTGTCATGAGTACTACTCAAAAATCGATCCATACGAAAATGCTATTGCAGAAAGAATCAATGGAATATTGAAGTATGAATTTGGTTTACGAAAGACTTTAGCTTCTGTTCATCTCGCTAGAAAGATGATAAAAGAAGCAGTTGATATTATAACAACCTAAGAATACACTGGAGCATAGGACTCACAACTCCAGAAAATGCACATAGACAATTCAATAAACATGAATATAAAAGTTACAAAAACATGCAGCTTAAAATAGTACTTTTGACAAATGCATGTGAGGAAGGAAACAGGCTCTGCAAAGGTGCAACCTGGATAGTGCCAAAAACATGCATCTTCCAAAATTATAGACACATGCAATATTGCCCCTGTTTCGAAATGAATAATTTTGGGGAAAGAAAAACTAAAAACCTAAAACAACTTTTAAAAAGGTCAACCTATTTCAGGACAAGACAGTGACAGTGTTAACTTTGAAATTACTGAAATTAAAGCCAAAAAATAATGTAATCGAAAATGGAAAAAAGTGTAATCAAAATATTAGTTGCCTCACCTAGTGACACCAAAGGTGAAAGAGAAAGCTGCGTGAGGGTGTTTGAAGAATTAAATCAAGGTATAGGTGATAAGCACGGCTTTGTGATTGAANAAAGAATGTGGGAATTTAACACAAGACCANGTGTTGGTGAATACAGTCAAGCGGTAGTTAGCGAACAGCTTGGTAGCGACTACCATGTATTTGTTGGAATAATGAACAACAAGTTTGGAACAGAAACAAAAGCAGGTTCGGGAACTGAAGAAGAATTTAATAACGCATACGATAGAATAGTTGATAAGGAACAAGTTGAAATAATGTTCTATTTCAATGATGAGCCCGTGAAGAAAAGTGAACTCAATACAGAAGAAATTAACAAGATAAACTCATTCAAGAAAAAGGTTTCCGACTTAGGTAGCTATCATTGGACATATAATGGAGTTCAAGATTTTGAACAAGTTTTTAGAAGACAACTGACTGCTTATCTTTTANAACTCACACGGACAAAGTAAAAGGAAACAACAAAAAGTAATGTTCAATTTGAAGTTCTCAGAGCAAAGTTCAAAGAACGGTTGGACAAAGCATTAAAAGCATTCAGCTCCCAACCTATTATTTGGTTGGAACCAGTTTTAAGTAACACGAATGAAATTTCTCAAAACCCCGATGAGAATTACACCAAGAGAATCCATATCCCAGAGTTAATTGACAATCCTGATTCATTTATTATCAATGCTCCTCNNCCTCAGTTTGGTTTGACGTGCTTAGCACACCATTTGGTTTGTGAAGCCTGGGAAAAGGGCGAGTTGTGGTTGTATCTTAATTCTGATGAAACAAAATCGCACAACATTCACAAGGCAGCAGTTCGTGAAGTGGAATCTNTGGGAATGAAAATAACAGATGTAAAAGCAATCATACTTGACTCATGGAACAACTATGAAATTGATAGTTTAAGGAAGTTGAAANACTTGTCGGATTCATACAAAGACATTCCTCTTATTGTGATGCACAGAATTGAAGATTCTAAATTTTTAAAAGAAAAACACGACATAAAAATTGAAAGAACTTTTCATTCCCTGTTTTTATTAGCACTACCACGATCAGTAATTAGAAAGGCAGTTTCGGAATATAACAGAGTAAGAGAAATTGGTGCAGAAGATAAAGTTCTAACAAAAGTCATTTCAGATTTGGAGNTGTTAAACATTCATAGAACTGCGATGAATTGCTTTACACTCNTGAAAGTCGCTGAAAAATATTTTGACGAGAGCCCAATCAATAGAACTGATATGATTGAAAAAGTTCTGTTTGTTCTTTTCAATATGGATGGTTTGCCAAGATATAGAACCAAACCCGACTTAAAGGATTGCGAATATGTTCTTGGAAGGTATTGCGAANAGATGATTAAAAATCAAAAGTACTCTTTCACAAGGGATGAATTTATTAACGATTTAAAATCTTATTGTGATGAAAAACTGATTGACTTAGAGGTTGACACAGTATTTGACATCTTGATTGCAAACAACATAATTGTTAAACACGAATTTGATTTTGGTTTCAGAGCATCATTTTGGATTTATTACTTCGCAGCAAGAAGAATGCACAGCGACCCGACTTTTGCAGAATATATCTTCAATTCCAAGAACTACATTGCTTGCCCTGAAATAATTGAGTTTTACACAGGCATTGATAGAAGCAAACTTGACGCTCTACAAATCCTAACAAGAGATATGAAACAGACTTGTGATATTGTTAATTCCAAAGTCCGATTGACTGGCAACATGGATATTTTCTCACATATTCAATGGCATCCAACAGAACAACAAATTGAATCTGCTCAAAACCAACTTAGCGAANGTGTTCTGAATTCTGGATTGCCTGAGAATATCAAGGACCAACATGCAGATATTGCTTATAACCAGCTAAAACCATACAATCAAAGTATTCAAGCATTTTTTGAAGAATACTCTGTACATAATCTTATGCAGAACATAAAGGCATCAGCAAGAGCATTAAGAAATAGTGATTATGTAAATCCCGATGCAAAGCGTGAATTACTTAACGAATTACTTAGGAGTTGGGAGCAAATTTCAAATGTGCTTCTTGCATTGACTNCAATCCTTGCTGCCAAGGGACAAGCAGGTTTTGATGGACAGCATTTTAATTTAAGAGGTGATTTTGGAGACACTNTTGAANAAAGAGTAAACACCCTTATCCAAGTCAACATGACAAATGTTGTTGGCTTTNTCAAAGAAGATATTTATTCAATCAAACTTGCTCCATTACTTTTTGAGCAATTTGAAAAAGAAACTGACACAAGAAAAAAACACAAAATTGCTTTGCTTCTAATTTTTACAAGACCAAGAAAATGGAAAAAGGAAATTGAAAACTACATAGTTTCTTTGCAANAGAATTCATTTTACTTATACGACATTTACAATGGACTACTAGCAAAATACAACTACGACTTCTTGACTGAGGAAGAGAGANGTGAAATTTCATTTCTAGTTAAAATGTGTTTTGCAAAACACGAGTTTGGTTCAAAAAAGCCTGGTCTTCATGAGATAAGAAATGTTCAACTTAAAAGCCAAAAGATTTTGAAGAACAATGAAAATAGCCCAGCCGGTAACAGGCGTTTGGCTCAATGGCGGGTGACCTGGTTAATTGAACATTCTACCTCGCATCAACTTTTGTGGTATATTGACAGTTTGTGCTCCGAAATCCGCCACTGCGCCAAGCGCAAAACGTTGGCTGTAATGTGCGAACCACCATTACGCTTAGACTTGGCGGTGATTTTCTACCCTTAAATCGGCGGCAAGAGAATGACCAACCGACAGTTTTTACCTCATTCACCGCGCCAAAATTGGTTACTGGGGACTTATCACCAGTTCCAAAAGAATTACATGCTGATTGGCTTGGCGCTGTTTTGACACTCACCGGAATTTTCTACCTTGTCTTGTGGGCGTTCAACTCCGCGCCGGTTTGACTTCTCATAGAAACCGATAACTGAAACCATAATGTGAATTCCACATTTAAAGAAATCGGAGACCGGCGCTGTTTGAATGATAACCGGAATTCAATTCCATCATTGAAATGAATCTCGTGGCGCTTTCATGGCATTAACTGTGAGAATAACAACTGAAGAATTTTCTGACCCTTTCGCCGTGAATTTGAAGCGCCACTTAACGAATTCCTACGCCCGCCTTGCTTTGTGGTTAGATTTTAAATGCAGGATTTTAAACAGCTGATGGGAAAACCGCCAAGAGGCACACTAACAGCCAACATGGTATTGCCAAAAGCGGGGTTTTGGTTTTATCTTTGAAATATTGTTGAAGCCTGGAGTTTAGTACTCGTAAAAATATAACTACTAGACCACCCCGCCTTCGGCAATACCCGGAACGTTAGCGGTCAGCAGTATGACAATCTCAAATATAATAATAGTAGACATGAAGAAAATATTGATTCCATTGACCATAATTTTACTGGGTGTGTCAGAAATTGCTGGCATATCACCAGAACCTGTGAAGGCAGTGATTCCTAAGAATACTTCAGAACAAGGTTGTTTTGAACTTTACCCAACAAAAAACCTATGGACTTTTATTAAACTANAAACAAGAAATGGCAAAATGTGGCAAGTTCATTTCTCTATAAATGAAGAGAATGCAACAGGAGAATTAGTTATAAATGCAGTTCCACTTGTAAGTAAAGAAAATGAAATCGATAGAAGATTTATACTTTATCCCACAGAAAATATGTATAATNTTTTATTACTGNATCAAATTGATGGAACAGTATCCCAAGTACAGTGGTCCATGGACGTTAAGAAGCGAGGAATTGTAACTAAAATAAAACCACTAGATTAATAAGTTCAAAATTTTTATAAAAGATTGATGACTTTTGTTTGAAAAATAACAAAGAAAGGAACAACGACTTCAATTTACTCTATGGGGAATTGTTTTCATTGCCGAACCGCTAACATTGGTTTTGCGTCAGTGTGGCCTTTGTACTGGGCTGAACATTTGTACTTTCTATTAGCATTTGTAATAAATTTGAACTGAAGTACTTTCTACCCCACACCGAACGCAAAGCCAAGGCCCGTTATAGGGCATTTCTGAGAATCAAAATTCGTCACATGAATCTCATTTTTAAAATAGTAGTTGGACTAATAGTTCTTAATATCTCGCCCAATTCTATATGTGTTTTAGCTCAGAATTATAAAAACGGGAAGAATCAATTGAACAATTGCGTTTCAAATCCTGATAAATTTGAAGACCAAATTGTGTACAAAGATTCAATTAGTAAAGCTCACTTCCCCGGTGGAGAAGATGCACTTTTGCAATACATAAGAAGGAACATTAAAATTTCATCTTCAAACACAGAATGGCCAGGAAGAATCCTTGTAACTTTTGTTATTGACAGAATGGGTAAAACAAGAAACGTATGTATTGACAACTTTGTGCCATTCGATGTACAATCCCAGGTATATAAACTAATAGAGAATATGCCTACATGGATTCCAGGAACTGTAAGAGGAACAAGAGTAAGTACAAGAATTTGGTTACCCATACAGATATGTCTGGAAGAATAATCAAACACCCCCTAACACACGTTAACAGTTAATCCTAAAAGACGATATGCGAAGAGTTGAAATTTACGTCGACCATTAAATTGAAAATTTGGAATTTGCTGACCAATGGGCAGGAATAAAATGAAACAATAAATGTCATAGGAAAATATATTTCATAAAGTAAGTATGCCAAAAGAAACTGAAGTTATACGGAAATTTAAAGTATCCCATTCTAATCAATTCACCCCCAAACTTTTGATTTGACCAAATTAAATGACGCTAAATACTTAACCCTAATTTCTGTATTTTGACTTGGTGGACATTTAGCAAGAAACCTGATGACTAAATAATGACAAGAAAAACGCCCTATAACAGCGGTTTGGCGCAAGCAGGGCTTTAGGAAGTAATTCAACATTTTCACTATATTTGACATAGAATTTAGCCTCAACTTTGGTACTCAAATGCCCTGCCATCGCCAAGCCCCAAACCGTTATAGGCCATGCGTGGGTTAAGAATTACTGAGAATATAGACAAAAATGGCGGTAATCCGTAGACCTAAAACCGGCAGGCATTGGAGATTTTAACCGTGACTTTAGCCTTCTTCAACTCGCGCCCTATCGTATTTCATAGATGATGATCGGCTTATTAGAACATGAAAACCACACAAGGTTCCGTAGACTTAAAACCAGGGCGCTTAGTATGGTTTTACGGACAATTTGCTACTCACCTCGAAAAACTAAACGCAGCGCTTCGTAGATTTTAAGAACACGAACATTACACGGACGATAAACGTATCTTAAGATAATTAGTTGGAAGCGCTGCAAACAGAATTCAGATTGGCCTGCCTCGCATTTTTACTATATTTGGATTGAAAACCATGAAAAAGGACTTAGGAATCCCGCCATTTTTAAACCAAGCACGAGCCTATAACAACAGTTTTGCGCAAGGCGGGGTTTGCGTTCCGTTGCAAATTTCGGTTCCAAATGCCCGCCCAGCGCAAAGCTGCGTCCCGTTGGCAGCAAGCTTTCGTGAACGATTAATCTTTGAACAAAAATTTTATATTTACAAAAATAACTGATATGTCAACTTCAGAATTAAAAGAACAACTAATTAGTAAAATTCAAATAACTAATGAAGATTATATTCTCGAAGGATTATTAAGACTTTGGGAATTTGAATCAAATAATTCCGACATATACAAATTTAATGAAGAACAGCGTGCTCGAATTAAAGAATTCAAAGCAATATTCACGGGGTGAATATTATACGGAAGATGAAGCGGACAAAATTACTGATCAATGGTTAAACGGATAATTTGGACTAAACCAGCTTTAGAAGATAAATTGAAAATTTTAATTTATTGGAAAAATAGAAATAAATCGAATATTTACAGCCAATCCCTGAATCGCATATTTAAGGAAACAACAAGATTAGTAAGAGATCAACCTTCTTTGGGAAGAGAAACGGAAGACCCAAAAGTTAAATATATCATAGTTCGTGATTACNTTATTATTTTTGAAATTACTTCAAATGAAATAGTTATTGAACACATTTGGGACACCTGAAGAAACCTGTTGACTTGAAATTTGATTAAAATAAAGCCTGCTGCCAACACGGGTTTTGCGTCAGGCGGGCTGATGTGCAAACTGGGAACTTTGTGCTTCTATTTAACTTTAGTAATAAATTGAAATTTTGTACTCGAGCATCCACCCGAACGCAAAGCCCGGCCCCGTTAGCGGTAATTTTATGACGACTGTGCAATCTGACAATTTTGCAGCAGACAGACAACTTAAAAAAATGAGAAAATGTTAAATTTAATTTCAAATATTCCGACAGTTTTATTATTTCTATTGGGCTGCGGTGCGACATTTACCAACAATGAAAAATAACTGGTTACAATCTGACAGCACCCGACAAAACTCCTCATTCTTCCCGACACATTGCGTGAAGTATCGGGACTAACAAATATTGACTCCACCACTTTTTGCGTGCATTCAAGACGAAAACGGAATCCTTTTCATTTATGACGCAATAAATAACCAACTTAAAAACAATATACTTTTAATATTGACGGTGACTATGAAGGAATAACAAGAGTTGACCAGACAATATATGTTTTAAGAAGTGACGGACTTTATTTGAAATATTAAACTACACATCGGACAATTTCAAATTGACTTCTTATGCAACGGGTATTCCAGCCAATAATAATGAGGGACTTTGCTACGACCCAGACGGAAAGAGATTATTAATTGCTTGTAAAGGAAAAATCGGAAAGGGTCCCGAATTCAAGGACAAACGAGTAATTTACGGTTTTGACTTGCAGACAAAAAAAGCTGACAAGTGAACCTGTTTTTGATTTTGACTTGCAAGCAATTAAAGATTTCGCTATTAATAAAAATCTTAATTTCCCGACAAAGACGCGTAAAAAGAAAGGACAGCCGATTACAGAGCCATTTATCAAATTCAGAACTTCGGCAATTTGCATTCATCCCGTGACAAAAAAACTTTTTCTTCTTTCCGCATCGGACTATTTGCTTTTCATCTTTAATATGAACGGAGACCTTGACCACATTGAACAACTCAACCCGACAATGTTCAACAAAGCCGAAGGAATTACTTTTTATGAAAATGGCGATATGCTAATAACAAACGAAGGACAAGACAAAAAGCCGACACTACTATATTTTAAATACAGACAAAATAAAAACTACCGCTAACACGGGTTTTGCGTCAGGCGGGCTGACGTGCAAAATTCAACGGCAGTTTTTCAATTGAACTTTAGTAATAAAACCAGCTTTTGTGCTTCGATTTCCCGCCCGAACGCAAAGCCCCAAACCGTTGTGCGTCACCCTTAAAATTCCCACCGCAAAATAATGATTAAAGCAGATTTCATAAATAGCAATTATTACTTCTTGGAGAAACATAAAGAAAGAGCAGAAAAATTTAAAGAGCATTACGAGTTAATTTCTGAAATATCAAGTGAACATGACNATAGTAAATTTTGTGCCGAAAGAAAACAGAATTTGCTATTTCTGCAAAGAGAAATTTCCCATAGCAAAATTTACAAAGATGCACATTTAATTCCAGAATTACTTGGCAATAGAAAGTTGGTATATTATAACGAATGTGACATTTGTAATGGCATGTTTTCTAAGTACGAAAATGATTTGGCAAACTTCTTAGGATTGGATTTGACTCTAAACTTTGTTGAAGGANAAAAAAAGAAAGGTGGGAATCGAGTTCCAAAATTTAAAGGTGATGTATTGAATGTCACTCCAACAAAGACTATTAACCATGAAATAATTTCATTTGACAGATTAGATTTTCAGAATAATATTTTCAGAATTGCTGATAATAATACTGGACTATTTATTGACTATCAAAGAAAACCTTATGTTCCTATAAATGTTTACAAACTACTTGTAAAATTGNCTCTAACCATGTTACCTCAAACTCATTATAATGATTACGAATTCGCACGAAACTATTTAAAACTAAATGACAACTGTCCTTATGGAGGATTTGAATATTTGTCATTTTACAAAATGCCAATAACCTTTACTTATGGTTGCCCCAAAATAATGTTATTTGAAAGGAAGTCCAATAAGAAGAATGTATTTAGAAATATGTTTNATCTTGTTTTTCAAAATACCATGTGTCAAGGACATATTCCTTTTAGTTGGTCTGATCGGCAATTAATAAGCAGTGGGACATTAGAAATGGTCTGGTCGCCAGCAATATTTGGAAGTAATGATGAGAACCATATTGGCAGTTTCGTATACGAAGACTGTGTAAATCTAAGTAAGAGAGACAAAATATATAACGAAAAGTCATGGGTTTATTTACCGATGACAAACGATCAAATTAATGAAGTTTCATTTCCGCATAACGAAAGAACATTTTCAAGAGAAAAATTAGATATTGAAAAGCTTAAAACATTAAATATATATCGTAGGAAATAGGGCGAACGCACAACAGCACCTACCCAAAGGCGGGTTTTCTTCTTCTAATGAATAATGAAAAGTAAAAGAATCATCAATTATTTAAAGTAATTTCGTTTTCAAACTCCCGCCCTTCGGGTAGCTGCAAACCGTTACCTGCAAGCGTAACGACTGACCGTGCTAACACAACCGACCGAAAAATGTTTACCTTTGCGGACAGAAAATAAATGACAAAACAGATTTACATATTACTGATAGCAACGCTTGGTTTCTTTTTGACACCAACGCTTTCTTATGCTTGTGGTAAATCTCATANNCAAAGACAGAAAATCTTGTTGCGACAAAAATCTTCACAGACAGAGAAAAAAGACTGTTGCAAAAATCATTCTGACAACGAAAAAGACAATGACGGTTGCGGTGGCAAATGTGGACACTCATCTTGCCATTGCCCGACTGTTTGTTTTGGTTGCACACTTCCTTTTACATCAGAACCCAAATACAATGTATTAGTTGTTTCANAAAAACAATTTTTTCCTTATTCAGACCCTTACATTTCTTCGGGTTTTCATTCCATTTGGCTACCGCCTAAAATAGGATGATTTCTTTCCTTGACAGCCATAAGTCTGTCCTGTTGAAAGCAACATTTTTGCTTTCAGCCAAATTTTATTTTCAAAAACATAAATTTTCAAAAGAATGAAATCAATAGTTTTATTGGTAGCGATGTGCATATCGCTATCGCTCACAGCGTGCAATGCACAAATCAAAAATGCAAAAACAACTTCCGTAAAAATTTACGGCAACTGCGAAATGTGCGAAAGCAAAATTGAAAAAGCAGGGAACGTANAAAAAGTAGCCAAAGTAGATTGGAACAAAGACACAAAAATGGCTTCAATCACATACGACAGCACANAAACCAATCAGGACGAAATACTGAAACGTATTGCGTTGGCAGGTTACGACAGCGACCAATTTCTTGCACCCGACAATGCTTATTCGGCATTGCCACAATGTTGCCAATATGAGAGAGTGAACAAAACCGTTGCAACAAAAGAAACACCGAAAGTTGAAACGGAAAATCACGAACACCATACGGACACGGTTCAAGAAAGCCAGCAAGTAAACCAACTGAAAGCAGTTNTTGACAACTACTTTGCCTTAAAAGAAGCATTGGTAAAATCGGACGGAAACACCGCTTCTGCAAAAGCCAAAGATTTGGTTAATGCAATTTCTTCTGTAAAAATGGAAACATTGACAACCGAAGAACACACCGCTTTTATGAAAGTGATGAAAGACCTTTCGTTTGACGCAGAGCATATTTCCGAAACAAAAGATGTTTCACATCAGCGAGACCATTTTACAACGCTTTCCGACAATGTTTACAAACTGATANAAGTTTCAAAACAGGAAACACCTGTTTATTATCAGCATTGCCCAATGTATAATGACGGCAAAGGTGCAAATTGGTTGAGCAAAGAAAGTGCAATCAAAAATCCGTATTACGGTTCGCAAATGCTCACTTGCGGTAAAACAACAGAAACGATTAAATAACAGAAAAGGCGTAGCCTGCGGCTACGCCTTTTATATATCAACAAAATGAAATTCTTAAAATGGATATACAAAACCTTNTTCAAAAAACGCTGTTGTCGTTAGTGTTTNTGTTGTTGGCAACAACTTCGTTGTTTGCCCAAAAAGTAGTTCGTTATGATTTGTATGTAAAAGACACGATTGTAAATTTTGCAGGAAAAGAANAACGAGCTATTGCAGTAAACGGACAAATACCAATGCCTACGCTAACTTTTACAGAGGGCGACACGGCAGAAATTTATGTGCATAATGAACTGAACGAAAACACGGCTTTGCATTGGCACGGCTTGTTTTTGCCCAACAAAGAAGATGGTGTGCCGTATTTAACGCAAATGCCCATAAAACCGCATACAACACATTTGTATCGTTTCCCGATTATTCAACACGGAACACATTGGTATCACAGCCATTTTGGGTTACAGGAACAAATCGGTATGTATGGTTCAATGATTTTAAAAAAGCGTGATGACGATACTACATTCAGAAAAGGCATTGATGATTTGCCAACAATTCCTATTATGCTAAGTGAGTGGACAAACCTAAAACCCGAAAATGTTCACAGAATGTTGCACAATGCTAACGATTGGTTTGCGATANAAAAAGGAACAACGCAAAGTTATGCCGAAGCAGCAAAGCAAGGTTATTTAGGTGTGAAACTANAAAATGAATGGAAGCGAATGTTAGCAATGGACGTAAGCGATGTCTATTACGATAGGTTTTTAATCAATGGAAATTCCGAAACACAACTTTCGCAATTCAAAGCAGGCGATAAAGTGCGTTTGCAAATTTCCAATGGCGGTGCTTCCACTTATTTTTGGCTCACTTATGCAGGCGGANAAATTACGGTTGTAGCCAATGACGGCAACGATGTAGAACCTGTTGAAGTGGACAGGTTGATTATTGCCGTTTCGNAAACTTACGACATCATTGTAACTATTCCCAAAGAAAATACTTCGTATGAGTTTTTGGCAACATCGGAAGACCGCATAAAATCGGCTTCGCTTTATATCGGGAGTGGTATTAAACAACTAACCACACCATTGCCAAAACTCAAATACTTTGAAGGAATGAAAATGATGAACGGAATGATGAAAATGAACGGCAATTTGGACGATATGGGAATGAATATGAGTTTGAACCAAATGGATATGAATGTAGTGATGTATCCCGAAATTACAGGCGAACAAAAGAAAAAGGNNAAAAGCCGAAAAATGAAAATGACAGAAGAAAATTACAATTCAAACAAACTGTCAAACATTGTTACGCTCAATTATGCAATGCTCAAATCGCCTGTAAATACAAGTCTTTCAGACACCGCACACATAAAAGAGTTGAAATTTATACTTACAGGAAATATGAACCGCTATGTATGGAGTTTAGATAACAAGGTGGTTTCAGAAGCCGACAAAATTCTAATCAAANAAGGCGAAACAGTCCGTATGGTTTTATACAACAACTCAATGATGCGACACCCAATGCACCTGCACGGACACGATTTCAGAGTATTAAACGGACAAGGCGAATATGCACCGCTTAAAAACATTATAGACATTATGCCAATGGAAACCGACACATTGGAATTTGCCGCTAATGCAGAGGGCGATTGGTTTTTTCATTGCCACATTCTGTATCATATGATGAGTGGAATGGGCAGGGTTTTCAGTTATGAAAATCAAGNNAAAAATCCGCTTATTCCCAATCCGAAATTAGCACAAAGAAAGTTGTTTGCAGACGACAGAAAATTTTATTTTATGATTGAAAATGATTTTGCAACTAACGGCAATGACGGAGAAATGATGTTGCAAAATACACGTTGGAGTATCGGCACAGAATGGCGTTTGGGTTACAACAATATGCACGGTTACGAAACTGAAACACACATTGGGCGGTATGTTGGAAAAATGCAATGGTTTATGCCTTTTATTGGTTTTGATTGGCGTTACAGAAAAATGGGAATTGACGAACAGGAAAAAAATATCTTCGGACAAACCAATAAANAAGACAACCGAACAGCAGTAAGTTTAGGATTTAACTACACATTGCCTATGCTTATTGTGTTTCAGGCGGAAGTTTTTCACGATGGAATTGTAAGACTACAACTAATGCGTGAGGATATTCCAATTACGAAAAGACTAAGAGCGGGATTTATGGTAAACACCGACAAAGAATATATGCTTGAATTGGGTTACATCGTAAATCGCTTTATGCGTGTGCGGACACATTACGACAGCGATATGGGTTTTGGTGCAGGACTGACAATAAATTACTAAAAACGGACAGACAAAAACGCCAGCAGGTAACAAGGGTTTGGCGTCAGGCGGGCTGATGTGCTTCGTATGAAAATTTGTGCTAAATTTGGCATTGGTTCTTCGCATCAACGTTTGTGCTAAAATCCCGCCCGAACGCCAAGCCCCGAACCGTTATTGGTAATGGGCCTGAGCGATATACAGAGAAAAATTAGATTCGGTTTGGTTGGCTTATTTCACAGACCGGCAAGCACTCAGTAACTTAACCGAATAGAAATTAATCCCGATTTCCAGCGCCCGATCACCATATCGCTTAGACATTTTTCATGAGAAGAATTTCGTCGATCAGGTTTTGATTGATTCGTGTTTTGAATATCTTATTGGCAGAATTTAGGGCGCTTACTACCCTACTCAGAAAATATTCAGTTCGCATTCACAAACTGCCTTGAATTCGCTCCCGGTAAATTGATTTTAAAGAAATTGAAGAATTTAGTTTTGATTCACTGCTTAGACGCTAAACTGGAATTCAGAAATCGGGAGCGGTATGTGCTGAGAAGATATTTTGAATTTCTAAAGCTTGCCTTCTAACTGCTTAAATTGGGTATTAAGACTTTCACAGCAAGAGAAGAAAGCCAACCAAACCGAGAGGCCCACTACCAATAACACGGGTTTTGTGCAAGGAGGGCCACACTACTTTATTCATATTTTCACTATATTTGAACTACGAATTCCGGTCAAAACCGCTACCATCAAGCCCTCCCAGCACAAAGCCCGGAACCGTTGTACGCAATTGTTTTACCCGTCGCCAAAGATTTCAGATTTTTTGAACTTGGGTCATTGATCGCCCGAACGGAGATTCGTTTAGCAGCAACGAAAATGGTCAGGTGTGGAGTACACGACGATAAGGAGTGGACTTCAAAAAGCTTCGGCGAGGCCGTCGAAAGCTCGCTTTCGGTCGGACAAGCCGACAAGCTTTGGCGAAGTTAGCCGACAGAAATTTAATAATCCACTTGTAAGCACTTAATATCGGCTAACTTTTCCACACCTGGACATTGAGTTGTTGCTGACCAGGATTTCTACTAGGCGATCTGACCCATGGCTGGAGTAACTTCATCAATCGGGGATTGACAAAATGACTCAGCCATCGTTCAAAAATCTGAAGCCATACTTTGACGGGTAAAATAACTTCGTACAACGACAGCTTGCCAAAAGCGCGCAGTTAATTACTATCGTCAAAAATCGTACTTTCGTCTGCGCGCCTTCGGCAAGCTGCTCCCCGTTACAGGCCATGCGTGGGCTAAGAATTACCGAGAGAATATAGACAAAAAAATGGCGGTTATCCGTAGACTTAAATCCGGCAGGCATTGGAGATTTTAACCGTGACTTTGGCGTACCTCAACTCGAGCCCTATCGTATTTCATAGATGATGAGCTGGCTTATTAGAATATGAAAACCACACACGATTTCCGTAGACTTAAAACCAGGGCGCTCAGTTTAGTTTTACGGACAATTTGCTACTCATCTCGAAAAATAAACGCAGCGCTTCGAAGATTTTAAGAACACAAACTTTACACGGACGATAAACGTGACTCAAAATAATTAGTTGGAAAGCGCTGCAAACAGAACCAGATTGGCCTGCCTCGCTTTTACTATATTTGGATTGAAAACCATGAATCAGGACTTAGGAATCCCGCCATTTTTAAACCACGCACGAGCCTGTAACAACAGTTTTGCGCAAGGCGGCATCACTTTTCCATAGCAAATTTCAGGTTCCAAAGGCCCGCCCAGCGCAAAGCTGCGAACCGTTGTGTGCAAGTAACTACGATCGAAAATATTCCTAGATTAATAAATAATGAATCGTAATTTTACTGAAAATCAATTTGAATGACAATCGAACATACTAGCAAAGAGATTATTTTTAAGGTTCCTAAAAATACCAAAATAGAAGATTTACAAGACTTAGCTAATCTGTTTGAATTTAAACAGCTTGCGAGAAAATCAAAAGCCACGCAGAAACAATTAGACACATTACTTAGTGAATCGAAAAGGGAAGGTGGGAAAGCATTAGAAGTAAAATTGGCTTATGAGGATAGTTGTTGACACTAATATTGTATTTAGTGCGATCCTCAATACTCAAGGAAAACTTTCAAGAATAATTTTACAACCCAAGAGTAAACTGAATCTTTACACAACCAATTTCTTATATCATGAACTAAATAAACATAAGAAAACTCATATCAATATCGAAGTATTCTGAAAGTGATTTTCAAAGGGCATTCGAATTAATAACCCAGAAGATAAAAGTCATTAATTTTGATCTTATTCCAAAAGGCACTACGAATTCGCACATGAAATCACTTCAAATATTGATGAAGATGATACTGAATTTGTTGCATTTACTGAACATATCAAAGGGAAACTTTGGACAAGTGACAATATCTTAATTAAAGGTTTGTCTAAGAAGAATTGGAATAAAATTATAACTACTAAGGAGTTGTACCAATTAACTATTAAAGAAAGAAATAGAAAATAACCTGCACACAACAGCAGTTTTGCGCAAGGCGTGATCACTTTTCCATTGCAAATTTTAGGTTCCAAATGCCCGCCCAGCGCAAAGCTGCGAACCGTTAGCGGCTATTATTTGGCGACAGTGCTAATATCAAACTTACTGACAAAAATGACTGACAATCCATTCATACAGCGTTACAAGACAACTGACACTTCAGAATTGATGGAAATCATTGACAGACCAAGCGACTACCAACCTATGGCAGTTGAAGCAGCACGACTTGAACTTGACAACCGACAACTGACACAAGAACAACTTGCAGACGCTAAAAAAACAAGATTTAAGACGACAAGAGAAAGCCAGCNNAAACAACAAAAAGTCAAGGACATTGAGAATAAGTTTAAGTCCGTTGTTTCTTCACTTGCTGACACTTTTAGCCCAATTAAAAAGGAGTCACCGACCACTGACAGTTTCATAAAAATCATTTCGCTTTTTATTGGCGGGCTTNTTCTCTACCAGCTTTACAAAGAGTTTGGAATGTTAAAGTTTATGTTTACAAGTGACGGAGGCAAGTGGGACTTTAGTATGGTCTTATATTTTCTACCTTTCTTCATTTTGCCGACAGCAGGACTTCTATTTTGGTTTAGGAAANAANTCGGTTGGACACTTACGGCAATTTATTCCTCATATACTGCAGCGGGAACAATTCCAATGTTTATAATGGAACTTAACCTTAAGCCGACAGGTTTTCCAGCACTTGACGGATTATTTCCGACAACATCGCCAACAGTTTATATTGGGACACTTTTAGTTTTCGGTGGGCTGACTTGGACTTTGTGCAAAGAAAATATGAGAGAGGTTTATCAAGTTGACAAAAATCTATGTTCATTGCGTTGGGTATCGGGACAGGTTTTATTTTACTTTTGGCCATTTCATTTGGACTATGACGACATTCAGACAGAATATAACAGCCGCTAACAGCAGTTTTGCGCAAGGCGGGGCTCACTTTTTCATGGCATATTTTCGGTTCCAAATGCCCGCCCAGCGCAAAGCTGCGTCCCGTTGGTGGCAACCATAAAGACACCCACAACGCTTAACAGAAAGCCGACAACAAAACGCTAAAACAAACAAATTACTTTCTTCAACAGAAGAACAAACCTCATCATTTTCAAGCACATTGCAAAAGGGCGAAACGCCAACCACACTTTTGCAAAGAGCTTGAAAAATACATTATTCAACTTTGCTTGTGCTACTCAATAAAACGACAATAAGAAAGGGGATTTGGGGCTTGCCCCAAATCCCCTAATATAATACATAAAAGGTAAGTCATTCAAAAACAAAAATTATAAACAAAAATTATACTTTTGTTTTGTCAAAAATAATGAAAATTTTCATTTCCATATTTCTAATACTTTCACATCTGTTTTCAACAGTTGGCTTTAGCATAGAAGAACATGAATGTGGTAACGAAAAATCATATAGCGTATTTGAATTTCTTTAAACACACTTTGCCAATGCGACCATGATAGTAAAGAACATAGCAAAGAATGTTGCAAAGACAAAAAGACGATAGTTAAAGCCAAATACCAAGACAAGCAAACGACTAAAATAGTTTCTACAAAAAAACTAATTCAAGATTATGCAGTTTCAAATCCAATAGAATTTATTAATAAGAATGTAAAGTTCAATAAAGAGCATTCTTACACATTTGGAATTAAACACCCACCTAATTATTCCCAACCATTATACATTCTGTATAATGTTTTCTTAATTTGATATTTTTTATTATAGTCTTAATACTATTACAATTTGTAATAGCTATTTGTGTTATATATAATTCAACACAAAAAAATCAATTTCAAAATTTAAAAATAAATAAAATGTCTAAAAAATAATTTCAATTTTATCCATTGCTTTGATGTTCATAACAACGATTTCCAAAGCACAAACCCCAATGCAAATAAATGGCAACGACTGTAACGGAACAAGCCATGACCTATTTGCAGACCTAAATGCAGGTAAAGCATCAGTAGTATTTTTCTTTATGCCAAATTGTGGCTCATGCCCACCAGTTGCANCAAAAATACAAACGATGGTAAACAACATTNTGGTCTCACATCCTAATATGGTTACAGCTTATGCAATGCCATACAATAATTCAACAACTTGTACAGCAACTTCTAGTTGGGTTACAACAAACAATCTTCCTTTATATAGTCCTTACGATAGTGGAGCAGTACAAGTAGCAAATTATGGAGGTTTCGGAATGCCAACCGTTGTGTTATTAGGAGGTAAAGCACCTAACAGCCGAGTTTTGTTTTCTACATTAAGTTTCACTACAAGCGATACTACCATAATGAGAGATAGTATACTAGCATTATTTGCACCAGCAGGGTTAAATGAAATTCCTTCAAATATTAATTCAATAGATGTTTATCCTAATCCTACTTCAAGCTTTGTAAATATTTCAATAGACTTAAAAGAACAAACTAATTTACAAATTGATGTGTTAGATATTACAGGCAAATTGGTTGCTACTATTAGCAATGATAAAAACCAACATGGCAACATAACTAAANAATTCAATACCGATTCGTTAGTATCTGGCTTGTATTCTATTCGTATCAATGCAAATGGAAAATAGCAAACAGAANAATTAAATGTTACGCATTAAAATTTCTACTCAAAAGTTTAATTTGTATCGTTGTTTATATGGCAACGGTACAAGTTACTTTTGCACAGAGTTATACGCACAGCCCTAACGATACCATTATTGCCAATGCTAATTATGACGATTTCAATGTCTATAATATAATTCAACTACATCCAACCAACGATACATTATTTTTAAATGGAAAAAGCTAAATGTAACAATGCCAAATACATGGGAAGCAAGTATTTGCGATGTAGGTCATTGTTATACATCAATAGTTGATAGTTCTTCAATGGATGCAGTCGTTACAGGCGATATTGGTTTAATAAGTTTACACCTCAACCCACATTTTCAATCAGGCACAGGCATAGTACAAGTTCTATTTTGGGAAACATCAACACCCAATCAAATAGATACACTTACTTGGATAATTTCAACAACACCATTAGTAATAGAAAATCAAAACGTAAAAAATAATATTTCAATTTACCCAAATCCCACAACTGAAATTTTAAATATTTCAACACCTTTTGAAAATGGTTTTGATTATGTATTGACTAATATAACAGGGAGAATAATTTATCAAAATCATTCAAACTCAAAAATACATTCCTACAAACTTCACACTTTGCAAATGGAAATTATTTTTTAACTGTTCTAAATAATAAAACTATTTATCATTCATCATTAAAAATTCATCATTATTAAAAATGAAATTCATAAAATTTCTCATCATGCTTTTTGCAGTCAAAACCTTTGGCTCAAAATCCATATACATTCCACCTACTCTAACAGGCACTACATTTAATTTGAATGTACAAAACGGAGTTACACAATTTTGGAATGGAATTAATACAAACACTTACGGTATCAATGGCAATATATTAGCACCAACCCTCATACTAAACAAAGGCGACAACATAACTTTAAATGTAACCAACTCACTCACTGGCACAGGTAATGCAACCACTATGCACTGGCATGGCTTACACGTTGCACCCCAAAACGATGGAGGACCACATCAAGTTATCAATCAAGGCTCAACATGGTCGCCAAGTTTTCAAGTAATGAATGATGCAAGTACATTTTGGTATCATCCACATGGCGACAACAAAACAGACCGACACGTTTCAAAAGGCATTGCAGGATTTATTATAGTAAAAGACCCACAAGAAGCCACATTGAATTTACCACGAACTTATGCAGTAGATGATTTTCCTTTATGTATTCAAACCAAAGAATTTGATGTACTCAATCAAATTGCTATCGCAACTTNNTTAGATACATTGGTTTTAGTCAATGCAACACCAAACGCATATCAAAACCTTCCTGCACAAGTAGTTCGTTTACGATTATTAAACGGAGCATCACAGCGAACCTTTCAAGTAGGTTTTTCCAACAACATGAATTTTTCTTTAATCAGCAATGATGGAGGATTACTAGACGCCNCCCAAACTCTAAACCGACTTTTATTATCTAATGGCGAAAGAGCCGAAATATTAGTTGATTTATCAGCACATCAAAACGATACTATTTATTTAAAATGTTTTGGTAGCGAATTACCCAAAGGCATTTATGGAGCAGATAGCGTAGGCGATGCAGGAGTTAATAAAATAGATGATTACTATAATAATTACCTCAATGGTACAGATTTTAATCTACTACAAATAAGAGTAACAGCACCTACCACAAATCCAATTACAACCATACCCACAACATTAAGCACCTTAACACCATTAGTGCCTGATGCAAACACCATTTACCGAAAATTTGAAATAGATACCATAAGCGATGCAATGAGCATAACACCCAATTTTGCTCAAGGACCTTTTGCATTCAACAAAAATNTATTTGATATGGATAGCATCAACGAAAATGTAATCCTTAATAATAAAGAAGTTTGGACTATTCACAACAAAACCATGATAGCCCACCCATTCCATATTCACGATGTCGAGTTTTATATTTTAGACATCAACGGAATGCAACCACCAGCCTACGAAAAAGGAANNAAAGATGTAGTCCTAATCATGCCAAACGATAGCGTGCGTTTCATAACCGAGTTCAAAGACTTTGCAAACGACAGCGTACCCTATATGTATCATTGCCACATCCTTCACCACGAAGACGATGGCATGATGGGAAGTNTTTTGGTAACACAATATCCATTAAACACAAATAATATTCAGCAACAAAACAATTTTACAATCTATCCCAACCCTTCCAATCATTCATGGCAAATAAAAACACCCAAAACCAAAACATTATTTNCCTACCAATTATTTAACACAATAGGAAAACTAATAGAAGAAAAACAAATCAATCATTCAACATTTACAATTCAAAATTCATCATTAACAGAAGGTAATTACCTACTAAAAATTCACACAAAAATAATTCACAAACATTCAAAATCATTAAAAATTAAATAAAATGAAAAGTATAAAAATCATAATGCTTTTAATAGCAATCAGTTTAAACTTCACAAGTTGCGAAGCCAAAATAAAAATGCCAAAACCGAAACCCATAAAGTTTGGGGTAATTGTGGCATGTGTCAAGAAACCATAGAAAAGCAGTAAAGCAAAAAAACATAGCCAAAGGCACATGGAATCAAAACACAAAAATGATAGTCATTACTTACGATAGCACCAAAACCAATGCCGATGCAATCCTAAAACGAATAGCACAAGTAGGCTATGATAACGATAAATACACAGCACCCAACGAAGCCTATAACAAAAGACCACAATGTTGTCAATATAAAAGAAATTAAAAAATTGTAAGTTCTACTAATAAGTGCAACGGATTTTATCCCCTGTGGAGCGTAGAGAAGCGAAGGCGTAGCCGAAGCGAAACGAAGCTCCACAGGGAGAGCCAAAAACTACCTTTGTTATTACCACATGACAAAGAAGTATAATCAGCTCACCTTGGCACAAAGGTACAAGATCGAAGCACTTATCAAAGTCGGCAAATCACAATCTGAAATTGCCCAGATTATTGGTGTTCATAAATCGACAATACATCGAGAGCTAAAGCGAAATATCCCTGCTCGGGGGTAGGTGCTAAAATCTATGGCGCTCAAAAGGCACAGACAAAGACCGACAACCGGCACAAATTCAAAACGAAGCGAATTCGATTTACGGAGCCTCTAAAAAGCAGATGCTGAAGTGGATGGAGGAAAACGATTTTCTCCGGAATTGGTGGCTGCCCAGTGGAGCAAGGAAAACAAACCAGGTGTTTGTCATGAAACCATTTACAAATTCATATGGCATTGTAAGCACACAAATCAACGTATAAATAAACCTTACAAGAAGCTCTATACTAAACTGAAACATGGAAAACGTCGCAGAAAGCGAGGGAACTATAAAGATTCAAGAGGTATTATACCGAACCGTGTATCGATTGAAAACCGGCCCAAAATAGTAGAAAACAGAAGCCGATTTGGGGATATTGAGGCCGATATTATAGTAGGGGCAAATCACAAATCTGCACTATTGATAACCACAGATAGAGCAACAATTAAGACAACAATAGATAAGCTGAAAGGAAGAGATGCAGAGCAGGTATCAAAAATTATAATTGCCCGTATGAAANAAATGCCACCGATAAAAACCATGACCTTTGATAATGATCAAGCTTTTTCCAAACATGAACAAATTGCAAAAGCGCTGAATATAAAAACATATTTTACCCGTCCATACACGTCACAAGACAAGGGCACCATTGAAAATAGAAACGGCGTAATTCGACTGTTCTTCCCAAAGAAAACAGACTTCGATAAAGTTTCATCCTCTGAAATCAAACGAGTAGAAAAAGAAATCAATAGCAGACCCGTTAGAAAATTTGAATACTTAACACCGGATGAAGTATTTTTAAAGTTTAAAGGTAGCGTTGCACTTATGAATTGAACTCAGCAATAATTTCATATCAAAAAAATAAATTTTACCTTTCCTACTCACAATTTAAAATTAAAAATCATGGCAAGTACATCCGAAACAGGACATGCAAAAAACGTAGCAAATTTTGAAGATTTTATTTCATTCGTAACAGCCTACGGAGCAACCTACAATCCAACCAAAGCAAGTATCAAATTAGCAAATCTTAATGCAATTTTCGTACAAGCAAAATCCGACATCAATAATGTAATGAACAAAAGCGTTGCATATAATAACACCTCAAACATTCGTGCCACTTTGTTTGAACCACTACAACGCCTTTCAACACGATTAGTTCAAGCACTTTCTTCAACTGATGCAACAAAAGAACTAATCAAAGATGCCAAAACAGTTAATAGAAAATTGCAAGGCAAAAGAGTCAAAGGAGTAGAAACACCAACCGACCCCAATGCACCAGTACCCACAACAATCAGTGCATCACAACAATCCTATGACCAACAAATCGAACACTTTGGCAAATTAATAGAAATACTAAAAACACCCGAAGCAAATTACGCACCCAACGAACTCGATTTAAAAATAGTAACATTAAACACACAGCTAACAGCATTTAAAACAGCCAACACCAACGTAACAAATGCCTACACAGCCGTTTCCAATACAAGAATAGCAAGAGACAAAACCCTTTACAAAGAANAAACAGGAATGTACGATGTAATCACAGACGTAAAAAACTATGTAAAGTCCCTTTATGGTATATCATCGCCAGAGTTCAAACAATTAAGCAAAATAAAATTCTCAAAACCAAAAAGGCTTAAAATCAAACTTGGTGTAAAAAGACATCTGCAATCCGTAAAAAGAAAACTCACATACGCAAAAAGACAACTAGCATACAGAAAAAGAAAACTGACATCCGAAAAAGACTTCTTAACTATCCAATAACGCTACTAGCATACGGAAAAAGAAAACTCACACCTTAAAAAGAAAACTCTAATACGGAAAAAGACAGTTGGCATACACAAAAGACATCTTGCATACGGAAAAAGAAAACTCACATCCCACAACATGCAGACACCGACAAGACAAAGACCCACTTCATTACTACTATCTACAAGCACATTGCAAAAGGGCGAAACGCCAACAACACTTTTGCAAAGAGCTTGTACTTTAGTGCAAAATTTCAGCAGTATCAATCATTCATCAAAACGACAATTACACACGACAAACAAAACCGATAAAATGGCAGCCACCAACATCGGTTTTGCGATATTGGGGCTAATGTACTAAATTTGAGCATTGGAATTCTATTGAGCATTTGTACTAAATTGAACATTTGTACTTCGATTTCCCCAACATCGCAAAGCCGTAAACCGTTAGGCGTCATTGATTAACGTGCATCGTCCTAAAATAGGTTGACCATAAATTAAACAAATTATGGTCAACAAAGAACATCAGGAAAATCAAGTATGCCGAAAAGAAATGGCAAAAGTGTTAGTTTTGAATTCAAAATTTATGTCATTGAGCAGATTAACAATGGCCAAATTTCGAGGAATCATGCTTCTAAAAATACAATATCTCCCGTAGTACTATTGAATATTGGATTAAGAAGCTAAGTAACTATGTCTCTAAATCAAAAAGTATGAGTAAAGAGCAAGAAATTAAGAAACTAAAGGAGCGCATCCAAGAGTTGGAGTGCATTAAGGATTTCCAACAAGATATCATCGTAGAATTTGAAAAAGTAACAGGAAAAGAACTCTCAAAAAGTATTTGCCCGATCACTTAGCAAACGAGATACAACGAAAGAAAAAAAGCTTTCAAAATAAAGTGGTTGTATCAGTGTTCGGGATTTCAAAACAAGCTTATTACCAACGTCAAACAGCTTCAAAAAGAAAGATCATGATAATCAATTGGTACTTGAAGAAGTAGCAAGAATAAGAAAGTTAATGCCTTTTGCTGGTACCAGAAAACTTATTAATTATTTGAAACTCTTCTTGACTCAAAATAACATCAAGATGGGAAGAGATGCTTTATTCAATCTATTACGTAACAGAGGCCTCTTAATCCGAAAAACGAAACAATTTCACATTACGACTGACTCTAAACATTCATTCCGAAAATCCCCCAATCTACTTGAAAACCTAGATATTCAGCATGCCGAGCAAGCCTTTGTCTCAGATATTACATATATTAAGACGGATCAGGGACATGCCTATTTAGCCCTCGTTACTGACGCCTACTCCAAGAAAATTATGGGATGGAGCTTTGATGATAACATGAAAGTTTCAATGGTTAAACAAGCCCTGAAAATGGCCCATAAAAATTGTAGATTTAATCACAAATCAATCATTCACCATAGTGATAGAGGAAAACAGTATTGTTGTCCAGATTACACTGAATTTGCAAACAAATTGGGATTTGTCATGAGTACTACTCAAAAATCAGATCCATACGAAAATGCTATTGCAGAAAGAATCAATGGAATATTGAAGTATGAATTTGGTTTACGAAAGACTTTAGCTTCTGTTCATCTCGCTAGAAAGATGATAAAAGAAGCAGTTGATATATATAACAACCTAAGAATACACTGGAGCATAGGACTCACAACTCCAGAAAATGCACATAGACAATTCAATAAACATGAATATAAAAGTTACAAAAACATGCAGCTTAAAGTAGTACTTTTGGCAAATGCATGTGAGGAAGGAAACAGGCTCTGCAGAGGTGCAACCTGGATAGTGCCAAAAACATGCATGTACCAAAATTATAGGGGCATGCAATATTGCCCTGTTTTTAGATGAATAATTTTGGGGAAAGAAAAACTAAAAACCTAAAACATCTTTTTAAACGGTCAACCTATTTCAGGACAAGACACAGACATTGCGTATGAAACGACAAATANAAAAATGGACACTTCGGTTTACAGCTACTGCTCTGCTTATTACAGGACTTTTGCTCATTATTGTTCTTAATCCAATTTTGACTTACGCCAACAAAACGACACATAACAACCTTACCGTTTTTCATAATAAAACACTTGACCCGACATTGTTAACTAAGCTTGACCAAGCGACCGAACTTTCAAAAGCAAGTGAATTTTACAATCCAGACCTACACCTTGACATTTGTCTGAATGACGGCTCAAAATATCCAAAACTTATACGAGCTATACGAGGACAAGCCTTTGCGTGGGGCTTCTATAATAAAGTTGTTCTGCAAGGAAATGCCAACTATAATGAAAATTATGTTGAACAAAATGGCTACAAATGGAACTTGACTCAACTTTTAGCACACGAAATGACACATTGTTTGCAGTTTGACAAATTAGGATTTTGGAAATCAAAACCTATTGCTAATATCCCTAATTGGAAATGGGAAGGTTATGCAGAATTTGTTTCCCGACAAAACACAGATCAGAAAGACCTTTCAAAAATATAGAACGACTCATTGCGACAGAAAAATAATTGGGAAGTAATATTTAGTGACAGTACAATCGCACCAAAAGAGTATTACGACTATTGGACATTAGTTCAGTATTGTATTGATATCAAAAAAATGACTTACAAACAAATTCTTGCAGACACGACAAACCAACAAACTGTTAGACAAGAAATGATGGAATGGTATGAAAAGAACAAAAGCGAACGCACAACATCGTATTGGCAATAGTGGGGCTGGCAGTTGTAAACTCAACAATTGCAACTCTATTGGGTATTTGTGCAAATGTTGGGCTGAAGTATTTCAAATGCCCCACCATCGCCAATACGTAAACCGTTAGCAGCAAGCATAAGACCGACCGCAACCAAAGCGACAATAACACAAAATGACAGCAGAAGACAAAAAGAAAATTGACAACGCAAGGTTAAAATACAAACCTGAAAGCGTAAAAACTCTGTTGGTAGCAGAAGCACCACCTGACAGCTTAGAACGTTTTTTTATTACGAAAACGTAAGAGAAAGAGATTACCTTTTCCTTGGAGTAACGGAAGCATTATATCCTAACTTAAAAGCAGAATTTATTGCAAGTGGACGAACACCCGAAAAGAAATCTGATATACTTAACAAACTCAAGAAAGACGGTTATTACTTAATAGATTTATCCGACACCCCTATAACTATGCTGAAAAGCGTTAAAGTTGAAACCTTTGTTCCTAACTTAATTGAAAAAGTAAAGAAGATAGCAGACATCAACACGAACATAATTTTAATAAAAGCGAATGTTTATGATTCAGCGTATAAAGAACTATCTAAACTTGGCTTTAAAGTAGTTGATATAAGAATACCTTTTCCAAGTAGTGGACAACAGACAAACTTTCAAAGAGCATTCAAACAAGGCTGAGTTCAATTCATAAGTGCAACGCTACCTTTCATCTTTAAAAATACTTCATCCGGGGTTAAGTATCCAAATTTTCTAACGGGTCTGCTATTGATTTCTTTTTCTACTCGTTTGATTTCAGAGGATGAAACTTTATCGAAGTCTGTTTTCTTTGGGAAGAACAGACGAATTACGCCGTTTCTATTTTCAATGGTGCCCTTGTCTTGTGACGTGTATGGACGGGTAAAATATGTTTTTATATTCAGCGCTTTTGCAATTTGTTCATGTTTGGAAAAAGCTTGATCATTATCAAAGGTCATGGTTTTTATCGGTGGCATTTTTTCATACGGGCAATTATAATTTTTGATACCTGCTCTGCATCTCTTCCTTTCAGCTTATCTATTGTTGTCTTAATTGTTGCTCTATCTGTGGTTATCAATAGTGCAGATTTGTGATTTGCCCCTACTATAATATCGGCCTCAATATCCCCAAATCGGCTTCTGTTTTCTACTATTTTGGGCCGGTTTTCAATCGATACACGGTTCGGTATAATACCTCTTGAATCTTTATAGTTCCCTCGCTTTCTGCGACGTTTTCCATGTTTCAGTTTAGTATAGAGCTTCTTGTAAGGTTTATTTATACGTTGATTTGTGTGCTTACAATGCCATATGAATTTGTAAATGGTTTCATGACAAACACCTGGTTTGTTTTCCTTGCTCCACTGGGCAGCTACCAATTCCGGAGAAAATCGTTTTCCTCCATCCACTTCAGCATCTGCTTTTTAGAGGCTCCGTAAATCGAATTCGCTTCGTTTTGAATTTGTGCCGGTTGTCGGTCTTTGTCTGTGCCTTTTGAGCGCCATAGATTTTAGCACCTACCCCCGAGCAGGGATATTTCGCTTTAGCTCTCGATGTATTGTCGATTTATGAACACCAATAATCTGGGCAATTTCAGATTGTGATTTGCCGACTTTGATAAGTGCTTCGATCTTGTACCTTTGTGCCAAGGTGAGCTGATTATACTTCTTTGTCATGTGGTAATAACAAAGGTAGTTTTTGGTTTTCGTGGAGCTTCGTTTCGCTTCGGCTACGCCTTCGCTTCTCTACGCTCCACAGGGGATAAAATCCGGTTGCACTTATTAGTAGAACTTACAAAGCATTAACATTGACAAACAGAAAGTAACTACACGAAACAAGCAAATGAACAATGAAAGAAATAAGTGAATATAAACTGACAAATGATGTTACAGTAGGACAACTTCAGACGTGGATGGACGAAGAAACAGACCATTCTAAAACCGAAATTATTAAACTAATAAGGCATAGATTTGAATACAGGTATTTGAAACATATAAAATGTATTGACAGCGGTTTTCTAACTATGGCTGTTTCCTGTTTCGTAATAGAAACATTGCAATCATTTAGGGAAGGCGAACCCGACACGAATGGTATAGGGCAAAGAATGTTTAAAAACTTTTTCAAAAACGAGCAAGACAATTTCCCTGACTTTAATGAAGAAATATCGAGCGAATTTTATAAGCATATAAGATGTGGAATTCTTCATCAATCAGAAACGACAAATGCTTGGAGAGTGCTTCGAGTTGGCAAACTGCTTGACAAAACAGAATTTTCAATTAACGCAGAATTATTTCTTGAATCGCTTGACAAAAGCGTGAATAAATATTTAGAGGAGTTAACTCATTTAGAATACAACTCTGCCCTATGGAAAAACGCATTTATCAAACTGAAAGACATTTGCGAAAATTGTAAAAGGAAAACATTATGACACGACAGAAACGAATGCCAGCTGCTAACAGCACATTTGCAATAGGCGGGGTTTCGTGCTCCGCAGACAGTTTAGTGGTAGCCGAAAGTTTTGTGCTCCGCATAAAGTTTGGTGGTAAAAATCCCGCCCATCGCAAATCTGCAAACCGTTGGCTGTAATGTGCGAACCACCATTACGCTTAGACTTGGCGGTGATTTTCTACCCATATATCGGCGGGCAAGAGAATGACCAACAGACAGTTTTCTACCTCTTTCACCGCGCCAAAATTGGTTACTGTGGACTTATCACCAGTTCCCATTTAGAAAACAGGCGGATTGGCTTGGCGCTGTTTTGACACTAACCCGAATTTTCTACCTCGTATTGTGAGCGTTCCTCAACTCCGCGCCGGTTTGACTTCTCACAGAAACCGATAACGTTAACGAAAAAGTGAATTCCAAAACGCAAGAAATTGGAAATCGGCGCTGTTTGACTTAAAACTCGAATTCAATACCCACAACGAATTGAAACTCGTGGCGCTTTCATGGCATTAAAGGTGAGAATAACAACTGAAGAACTTTCTGACTCTTTCGTTGCGGAGTTGAAGCGCCACCTAACGAATTTCCTACGCCCGCCTTGCTTTGTGGTTAGATTTTAAATGCAGGATTTTAAACAGCTGATGGGAAAACCGCCAAGAGGCACACTAACAGCCAACATGGTATTGCCAAAAGCGGGGTTTTGGTTCTATCTTTGAAAAATTGTTGATGCTTGGTGTTTAGTTCTCCTAAAAATATAACTACTATCACCCCGCCTTCGGCAATACCCGGAACGTTATAGGGCATTTTAAAACACGACAGAAACGAATGAAATTTTCGCTGACAATTATATTGACACTTTAACTTTCTTGACCAATGGACAAACAAACAATGACACCATACAAGTTATTGCGAAACTAATTGTACCAGGACATGGAGACAAAATTCATATTGCTAAGTATAAAGTAATTCAGGTTGTTAAAGGCAAAGTGTCCAATGATACGATTAATGTCGGCTATTACTTTTACAACGCTTATCAAAATGAGCCTGATACAGAATTGCTTAAATTGATGACCTATACTGGCGAGACAAAGTTAAAAGACTATCACATTTTCCCTAACTATAATGCGAATAAAGGAATTGAAAAACTTAAAATACCATTTNTAGAATTTAACTATTAGGTAGGAGGTGACAACGAAACTGGAAAATTTAAACCATTGACTATAACACAAGGTATAAGAAATGAAAAAGGATTTAATTTANTGCCACATGGTGTAACCGCGACAACAATGACACTAACGAAACAAGTGGGAATTCCAAATAAAATCCAAATTATACAGGATTGTAGAGCATTCCATACTGATTGCNCCCCAACTTTTGAATTAACCAACTTAAAAGACCGAAAATACTTTGCTAACATATTTGCAAGTGGAAATGGTGGACAATTAGAAATAAATCTGATGACTAAATAATGACAAGAAAAACGCCCTATAACAGCGGTTTGGCGCAAGCAGGCTTCAGGAATAAAGTCATCTTTTTCACTATATTTGGCATAGGAAATAGCCTCAACTTTGGTACTCAAATGCCCTGCCATCGCCAAGCCGCGAACCGTTACAAGCAACCCTAAAAGGCCGACTTTCCTACTATAAACCGACCGAAAAAAGGCTCACCCGCATTTAGCACATTTGGTTTTGCCCGACACAAAAGCCAATACTTCGCAAAACCAAAAGAGCTAAATTTTCCAACCGCACAAAATTTATCAACAACAGTTTGACAGAACCAAATTTATTACATATTTTTGTTACTTAAAGTCAGCACGACAATGATTAAAAAGGAATACTAAATCAACTCATACAAACTCACGACTTGACAAGTCTTGAGCGACATTTGATTTATTCCTACTTGACAAATAACAAACTCAAATTTGACAAAAATCCTATACTGACAAGTTATTTCAAGGACTTTGAGCAAAATCCACAACTATACTTTGACACTTCTTCACTTAATATTTCAAGTATCAAAGAACTTGAAAATTATTTGGAGTTAATTATTCCGGTTGGTGACAGAAAATTTAATGGTGCATTTTTCACACCGGACTACATCATTGACTTTATCATAAACGAAATACAACCGAAAGAGAACGACACCAATCTTGACCCAAGTTGCGGTTGTGGTGCATTTTTAGTTGGTTTGACAGACTATTATAAAAGGACTTTTAATAAACCTATCAAGAAAATAATCAAGGAAAATATTTTTGGCTCCGACATTCTGGAATACAACATTCATAGAGCTAAACTTATATTGACAATTTACGCTTTACAAAATGGTGAGCAATTAAAAGACACCGACTTTAATTTATATCATCAAGACAACTTGAGAACAAGCTGGAAAATGAGTTTTGATAATATAGTTGGAAACCCGCCTTATGTAAAATTTCAAGACCTTACAGACGACAACAGAAACTATTTAGCAAAACATTGGACAACGGTTGAAGGTGGCACATTCAATTTATACTTTGCTNTTTTTGAGCTTGGTTATAAGCTGTTAAAACCAACAGGTAAACTTGGTTACATAACACCAAATAATTACTTCACATCCTTAGCAGGAGAAGCGTTAAGAAAGTATNTTTTGCATCAAAAGTGTGTTACACGTATTGTTGATTTTAGCCACAAANAGGTATTTGACGCACAGACCTACACAGCGATAACTNTTTTAAACAAACAACAAAACGATGCAATTACGTATGACCGAATTAAAGATGGTTATAGCCCCGAATTGTTTTTAGCAAATGCAAACGGTTCACCTAATTACTTAGAAAATTTAAATGTAAAAAAGTGGAGACTGCTCAAAACTGATGAACAACAAAATATCAAAACAATAGAAACGATAGGCAAGCCAATCGGTAAACTGTTTGATATTTGTGTTGGAATTGCCACTTTAAAAGATGAGATTTTCTTTATTGATGGTAGTAAACAAAAAAACGGCTATTACCTCAAAACAACCGACAACGGGACATTTGAGATTGAAAAAGAAATTGTAAAACCAGTTTACAAAATTTCAGATTTCAGAACACAGGACGAAGTTGAATGCAATACGAGGAAAATTATATGTCCTTACAATATAAAAAACGGAATTGCTATCGCAATTCCTGAAAGCNATTTCAAAAAGAAATATCCAAAATGCTATGCTTATTTTCTTTCTGAGAAAGAAAATCTTTTAGCCAGAGATAAGGGTAAAGTAAAATTTGAACCTTTCTTTGTTTGGGGCAGAACACAAGGATTAACAAGGAAAGGAAAGAAAATTTTAAATCCTACATTTAGTCAGCATCCTCGATTTTTATTGGTAGAAGAAGAGGAAGGATTTTTTACTAATGGTTACGGACTATATTTCCGTGAACAAGAAAGCAACGAACTATTTGGAGAATTCATTAATCCAATTACCAAATTGGAGAACATTGACGTAGTTCAANAAATTCTTAACTCAATTGTAATGGACTATTATGTAACTAAGACAAGTGTTGCAATTGAAGGTGGTTATCCTTGTTATCAGAAGAATTTTATTGAAAAATTTACAATTCCCGAATTAACACAAGAGGAAATTGAAACTATTAGAAGTATTTCAAATCCTCAAGAAATTGATGACTTTNTGATTGGTAAATATCACTTATCACTCCCCTTACCAAATCTTGCGTTATAAGTATTTAAAATATTTACAGTAAAAGTTTCCCAAGACAACTCGTCAATAAAGGCATCAGATTTTCTATCTAGAAGCCCATCGTCATACAATTCTGAATTATGTCCGTAAATTTTTGCTGGAGTTTGTTCGAAATCAACAAGCAATAAACAAACACGTTCATATTTGTAATCTTCTCTTGAATAATCTAATCGACCATTAATAGCTTGAAATGATTTGATATATTTTTCAACTGCTCCAATTCTATCAATGAATTTAACCTCATTATCTTTCATTGCTTCTGCATCATATTCCTTTACAGGTATCATATAAACTTCACCAAGCACCATTCTAGGACATCTAACGTGAAGATTTTGAGCTTCTGCAATTGTCCTTTCGTAAAGTGTATCGAAGTTTTTGGCCAATGAACTCATTTGACTTCGAACATTGATTGAAATAGTTCTTTCAGTATAGTCCTTTCCATAATAATCCATTGCTTCTCTTAAAATACCTTCAGTCAATGTTTCTTCCTCAGGTATATATCCTTCAGGGGATACACAAACATCTTGATGCTTTTGCTTAATAAATCCCGCTAATTTTAACTCTGGACTTGTAGCACCAAGTGGCGGGTGAATCCTACCTGGGGATATTCCGCTTCGTATTAACTCTGACTTTACAGCTTCGTGAATATTATTAATTGGCTTAGAAGACCTAATCATTGCTTCTTTTGCGGCAATGCCACCTTCTTTATCGAACTTTCAATTAGTTCTTTAAAGTTATCTACTGCTTCTTGTATGCTTATTAAATTCGCCATCGTTAAAAAATTCTTTTAATGTTACGCCCAGTGCGATGGCGATTTTTTCAATATTGACAATGGAAATATTCCTTTGCCCATTTTCAACACTTGCAATGTAACTTCTATCAAGGTCGGCAGCATAGGACAAATCTTTCTGCGACATACTTGACGCTTCTCGGAGTTCCTTTATTCGTTGACCTATTTTTCTTTTACATCCACGGGACAAAAGTCAGAATATGTTGACTATAAATCAAAGACTATAAGTAACACTGAAAATAAATTGCCAACGCTATTGGCAGCACATTTGCATTTTCCTACGCAAAAGCCAATCCCAAAAATGCAAAAGAGCTGCCAATCCAACCCTTCGACTGTGCTTAACTCGACAGGACAACACATTGACGAAAGAAGAAGGGCAGCTTGTAACACGGGTTTGGCAAAAGTGGCGGTTCAGTGCTTCGTATGACAGTTTTTGCTAAATTTGAACTTTGGTGCTCCGTATGAAATTTAGTGGTAAAAATCGCCACCTTCGCCAAGCCCGAAACCGTTGGCCACAATGTGCGAACCACCATTACGCTTAGATTTGGCGGTGATTTTCTACCCTTAAATCGGCGGGCAAGAGAATGACCAACCGACAATTTTCTACCTCTTTCACCGCGCCAAAATTGGTTACTTTGGAATCATCACCAGTTCCCATATAGAATTACAAGCTGATTGACTTGGCGCGGTTTTGACACTAACCGGAATTTTCTTCCATGTATTGTGGGCGTTCCTCAACTCCGCGCCGGTTGGACTTCCAATAGAAACCGAAAACCGAAACCAAAATGGGAATTACACATATGCAGAAATCGAAGACCGGCGCTGTTTGACTGCTAAACTTATATTCATCACCCACATTGAAAAGAAACTCGTGGCGCTTTCATGGCATTAACCGTGAGAATATCAAACTTAGAATTTTCAAGCCTTTAGATGTGGATTGAAGGCGCCACTTAACGAATTTCATACGCCCGCCTTGCTTTGTGGTTAGATTTTAAATACAGGATTATAAACAGCTGAAGGGAAAACCGCCAAATGAACACACTGATGGCCAACATGGTATTGCCAAAAGCGGGGTTTTGGTTTTATCTTTGAAATATTGTTGATGCCTGGTGTTTAGTTCTCCTAAAAATATCACTACTATCCCACCCCGCCTTCGGCAATACCCAGAACGTTATGCCCAATGCCAAGAGACACCCTACGATTATTGANCTGACCGACAAAAAACGATAGAAAAGCCAACGCTTCTTAAAATTAAAAGAGGTGCAAGCCAACACACAAAGCCAACGCTTTTGCACCACATTTAATTTTACCCCAACGCANCCAAGCCCACTCACAACCCATATTTAAAACAATATTTTTTTAACAAATAATATTTATCTTTGCCCCAATGAAAGTATTTGCATTTTTTATGGCTATCTACATTTTGGTACTGAGTGCAGTACCTTGTAGTGATGTGCATAATGAATGTAATGACAAAAATTCCAAAACAGGACTTACCCAAAACCACGACCACCAACAAGATAAAGATGACAATTGTAGTCCATTCTGTATTTGTACATGCTATAGTGCTCCTGTTGTTTTTTGGACTTTGCACTTTTTCAAATAAAAATACCAAATGAGTTCTCTATAACTGAAAAGCTTACAATTCGTAACTTCTCCTTTGTTTCCAATTATTTTGGTAACATTTGGCAGCCGCCTAAAATTACTACTACTTGTTAATGTATAACAGTTAGTAATTTTTATTTCATTTCAAATACTTCAACTTATTTGCCGAAGGCAAATAGCACTATATCATTAACATTTATTTCTTAAATGGATATAGCCTTCGGCTATCTATCCTTATAAATTCATTTTAATAAATAAAGAATAGTGTTAGATAAAATCATAAAATTCAGCATANAAAACAAACTCATTATAGCTGCAATGACTTTGTTACTAATCCTTTGGGGAGTGTGGAGTGCCACCAAATTACCCATAGATGCAGTACCCGATATTACCAATAATCAGGTACAAATATTTACTACTTGCCCCACATTGGCAGGTCAAGAAGTAGAGCAGTTAGTTACATTTCCAATTGAGCAAAGCATAGCCAACATTCCCAACATTGAAGAAGTTCACAGTATATCTCGTTTTGGGTTATCGGTTATTACAGTAGTGTTCAGAGACGAAGTAGATATATACTTTGCAAGGCAACTCATAAACGAAAAACTAAAAGAAGCCGAAGAAAATCNNCCCACAGGCATAGGTACACCAGAACTTGCACCAGTAAGTACAGGGCTTGGCGAAGTGTATCAATACATTATTCACCCCAAANAAGGAAGTGAGCATAAATACAACGCTAAAGATTTGCGTACTATGCAAGATTGGATTGTAGCAAGACAACTCAATGGCACACCCGGTATTGCGNAAGTAAATAGTTTTGGTGGCGAACTTAAACAATACGAAGTTTCGGTAAACCCAAGTCGCCTTAAAGCAATGGGTGTTAGTATTCCAGATATTTTCAATGCCTTAGAANAAAATAACCAAAATACAGGTGGTGCATACATTGACAAAAAACCAAACGCTTATTTCATTCGTGGCATTGGCTTGGTTACTTCTTTAGAAGATGTACAAAATATTGCGGTAAAAAACACAGGAGCAGTACCCATTTTTATAAAAGATGTTGCCGAAGTTCGTNTTGGCAATGCAGTACGCTATGGAGCATTAACCTTTAATGGTGAAGTAGATGCAGTAGGCGGTGTAGTAATGATGCTAAAAGGAGAAAACAGCAACGATGTGGTAAATAGTATTAAAGCCAAACTACCCACTATTCAANAATCACTACCTGATGATATTGTAATAGAACCTTATCTTGACAGAACAGATTTAGTAAAAAGAGCCATAAGCACAGTAGAAAAAAATTTAATTGAAGGTGCTTTAATAGTAATCTTTGTTTTGGTTCTCTTTNTAGGCAATTTCAGAGCAGGTCTAATAGTCGCTTCTGCCATTCCACTTTCTATGTTATTTGCATTGGGTTTAATGAATGTATTTGGTGTAAGTGCCAATCTAATGAGTTTAGGTGCAATTGATTTTGGTTTAATTGTAGATGGTGCAGTTATTATTGTAGAAGCTACTTTACACCATTTAGGATTAAGAAAATCAATCAACAAACTTACTCAGTCCGAAATGGACGAAGAAGTTTTCAATNCAGCTTCCAAAATCCGTAGCAGTNCAGCTTTTGGAGAANTCATTATCCTTATTGTATATATTCCTATTCTAACATTAATAGGTATTGGGGTAANNAATGTTTCGCCCTATGACTCAAACAGTTGGCTTCGCCATATTAGGGGCATTAATTTTATCACTGACTATATACCTATGATGTGTGCATTATTCCTACCTAAATTAATAAGCCACAAAAAGAATTTTAGCGATAAAATGATGGACTTCTTTCAAGGCATTTACCAACCATTATTACAAAAAGCCATACAAATAAAATATTGGTTAGTAGGTGGTACGGTAGCATTGTTTGTAGTTTCATTAATAGTATTTAGCCGAATGGGAGGCGAATTTATACCAACCCTTGCCGAAGGCGATTTTGCTNTTCATTGCATATTGCCACAAGGTAGTTCATTGAGCCAAAGTATTGAAACTTCTATGCAGGCTTCAAGAATTATCAAACAATTTGATGAAGTAAAAATGATAGTGGGCAAAACAGGAAGTGCCGAAGTGCCTACCGACCCTATGCCACCAGAAGCTTCCTAGNATATGATGATAATTCTAAAACCTCAAAATGAATGGAAANAAGATATATCCTACAATGAATTGGCTGATGAAATTATGGAAAAATTAGAAGCCATACCAGGTATATTTTTTGAAAAAAATCAACCTATCCAAATGCGATTTAATGAACTAATGACAGGCATTCGCCAAGATGTAGCAGTAAAAATATTTGGAGAAAATATGGACATATCAAGTTATGCCAATAAGGTAAACAGTGTAATCCTTTCGGTACAAGGTGCTACAACCCCACAAGTAGAAAGAGTAAACGGCTTACCACAAATAAATGTAACTTACGACAGATTGCGTTTGGCAAATTATGGTTTAACTATAGAAGATGTAAACGATATTGTAAGCACAGCATTTGCAGGTAAAAGCACAGGAGTAGTTTTTGAAAACGAANGAAAATTTGATTTAGTAGTTCCTTAGAATAGTACCCATAGAAGTAGTATTGACGATGTAAATAATTTAATGATACCAACCAGTACAGGCAATCAAATTCCACTTTCACAAGTGGCAAATGTCAATNTTAAAGTAGGTCCAGCACAAATTAGCCGTGAAGCAGGTAAGCGAAGAATTGTAATTGGCTTTAATGTANAAGATCGAGATGTACAAAGTGTCGTTTCTGAAATTCAACAAAAATTAAGCACACAAGTAAAACTGCCTTCAGGGTATTATTTTACCTATGGAGGTACTTTTGAAAACTTACAANAAGCCAGTCAAAGATTAATGATAGCTGTTCCAATTTCGCTATTACTAATTTTTATGCTACTCTATTTTACTNTTCGTAGTTTCAAACAAGCCAGTTTAATTTTCACTGCAATACCAATGAGTGCCATAGGTGGTGTATTTGCCTTGTTACTTCGTGGTATGCCATTCAGTATAAGTGCAGGTATTGGTTTTATTGCTTTGTTTGGGGTTGCTGTATTAAATGGTATTGTTTTAATAGGCACATTTAACCAATTAGAAAAAGAGGGCATTACAGATGTGCTAAAAAGAGTAATAGAAGGCACAAAAATTAGGTTGCGACCCGTATTAATGACAACCACAGTAGCCAGTTTAGGGTTTTTACCAATGGCATTAAGCAGCAGTGCAGGTGCAGAAGTACAAAAGCCCTTAGCCACAGTGGTAATAGGAGGTTTAATTACGGCTACTTTCCTTACACTATTTGTTTTGCCTTTATTGTATATCATTTTTAATTCTAAAATTTNNCATTTAAGAAAACCAAAAATGAAAAATATAACAACAGCTACTACAATTCTTTTATTGATGTTTGCTTTAAATACAAATGCACAAACAGTTAAACAACTTACAATAGATGAAGCCATTAATTTGGTAATTCAAAACAACCAATCTATTAAGGCAAATGATTTAGAAATTAAAGCAACTGAAAGTTTGAGAAAAACTGCTAACGAATTACCCAAATTAGATTTCAATACACAGCTTGGGCAATACAACAGCATAAAATTTGACAATGCTTTTCAGCTATCACAAACTATTCCTTATCCCACTTTGTTTGGAGCAAAAAAAGAATTGATAAATGCAGAAGTAAAAGCAAAGCAAATTCAACAGCAACTAACTGTTTACGAAATCAAAAATCAGGTTCATAGTCTGTATTATCAAATAGAATATTTACAATACAACAAGCAAAAATTATTGAGTTTAGATAGCTTGTATAATGAATTTATACGAGTTGCCAATTTGCGATACAAAACAGGCGATACCAAAAGGCTTGAAATTAGTACAGCCGAAACCAAANAGGGCGAGATAAATTTATTAGCACAGCAAAACCAAGTGTATTTACAAAATGCCTATCAAAGTTTAAGAACATTATTAAACACAAAAGATAGTATTGTGATAATTTCAAATGCTACCTATACACCTTTACAAGTAAATAGTTTAATAGATACTAATGCCATTGCCAACCACCCAATGCTACAATCTATTTACCAAAGTATGCAAATAGCAGAGCAAACCANNAAAAAAGTAGAAAAAGCACAAGGATTGCCTGATTTCAAAATTGGATATTCTAATCAATCTTTAATAGGCATACAAACTATAAATGGAGTGGATAAATACTTTGGAGCAGGTAATAGATTTAATGTAGTAAATATTGGAATTGCAATACCACTAACATTTGGAGCTACCAAAGCAAAAATCAATAGTTTAGAATATCAAAAACAAAGTTTACAAACACAAGCAGAGTACCAATCCACATTACTCAATACACAGTTGCAAAATGCCTTAGCACAATACCAACAAGATGTACAGCAATACAATTATTACNAAAACCAAGCATTACCCAATGCAGATGATATTGTAAAAGCAGCCCAATTAGGCTACCGTACAGGAGATATAAGTTATGTAGAGTATTTGTATGCTTTGCAAACAGCAACGGATATACAATTAAAATATTTGCAAGCCATTCAACAAATCAATCAAACAGTAGTAAACATTAATTCAATAATAAATAAATAATTCAAAATATGTCATTCAATATAAATATTAAAATAAGTGCTATAGTCATACTATCTATGATACTCACAGCTTGCCACAATCACAAAGATGGCGATGGCCATAATCACGGCACAACCGAAACAAAAACCGAAGCCAAAACTGAAGAACACCACGAAGAAGCCCCAAGTACCATTGCTTCATTAACAGACGAACAAATAAAAACGGTAGGTATAACTTATGGTAGTGTAGAAATGAAAGAACTAACAGCTACCATAAAAGCCAATGGAAACTTAAAAGTGCCAAACAACAATAAAGGCAATGCCACTTCTTTGTATGGTGGCGTTATCAAATCCNTAAATGTTCAAATTGGTTCTTATGTTCGTAAAGGGCAAGTAATAGCCACTATTGCCAATCCTCAATTCATACAATTACAAGAAGAATTTTTAACGATTGCCAGTAAAATAACTTTTACAGAGCAAGAATTAGCAAGGCAAAAAGAACTCAATGAAGGCAATGCAGGTGCAAAGAAAAACTTACAAAGTGCCGATGCAGAACTCAAAACGCTGAGAACTCGTAGAGCTTCATTACAACAGCAAATACAATTAATGGGTATAAATCCAAACAATGTTTCAAACAGTAATTTACAATCTGCCTTAGTGGTTACAAGTCCTATCGGCGGTACGGTTAGCAATGTATTTGCCAAAATTGGTAGCTATGTAGATGTTTCTTCGCCAGTTGCCGAGATTGTAGATAATGGATCTTTACATTTAGATTTGAATGTATTTGAANAAGATTTAGCAATGCTACGAGTTGGACAAACAATTCATTTTACACTAACCAACAACCCTACTACTGAATACGATGCAGTTGTATATAGTATAGGTACTGCCTTTGAAAATGATAGTAAAACCATACCAGTACACTGCAATGTAANNGGCAATAAAACAGGGCTTATAGATGGAATGAACATAACAGGTATTGTTAGCTTAAATAATGTAACCACACCTTCAGTACCTACAGATGCTATTGTAGAAGCCGATGGTAAATTTTATATTTTTATAGTTACCAATAAAGAACCAGAAGAACACCNNACGAAGAAGGAGAAGAAGGACACGACCATAGCGAAGCAGGAAAAGGCAGGAAACAGAAAAACAAAACACACCAATTTTGAAAAAACAGAAGTAGTAATAGGCGTTTCCAATATGGGATATACTTCTATTACATTTATAAATGAAATACCAAAGGATGCAAAAATAGTAACCAAAGGTGCATTCTTTATAAACATANAATTGTCTAACACAGGCGAACACGAACATTAAAATAACACAATAAAAGTTTTAAAAAATGAAAAATTTAATTAAGAAAGTAATTGCTTTGTCCATAGTAATGTGCAGCACATACACAGTTATGGCTCATTCTTATTGGCTAGAGGTAAAGGGTAGTGGAAAAGTAAATGATACAGTAACACTAAGTTTGTTTTGGAGAATTTGAGAATAAATTAAAAGAAAACAAGTCTTATTTCTTGAAAAATATGGAAACATTTACGGTTTGGAATAAAGATGAAAATGGAGTTAAGATAGATTTGAAGTTACAAAAAGATACAAATTGTTTCAAAGCTTTTTGTGCCAAATAGCAAGGGTATTTATACTGTTTTTTTAAAGAAGATAGCCGAGCTGTGCAAGATTGGACCAAACACGGCTTAGGGATAATTAGACCTTTTGAAAATTTGAAAGCACTTTATAAAGTAGGTAAAACAAAAAATAATAATCTTACTTCATTCATTGAAAGTAAAATAGATATTATGCCTTATAAAAGCAGTATCAACTACTTTTAAATAATACCCCTTTTGCTAATAAAGAAATAAGTATCACCACAGACAAAGCTATAGTGTTTAAAATAAAGACCGATAATAATGGCATTTTGTTTTACCAAAAGCAAAGGGAATGTTACTTATTGATGTAGATTACAAAGATAATCAAAAGGAGTTTTTGACGGTAAAGAATTTGAAAGTAGTAGATACAAATATGCATTAACATTAAACCTATAAAGATGAAATTATATTATAATATTCCAAAAAACTTTATCCATTCTATAAATTAGAATTGGAAAAAGCAACAGAATTATTGAAAGAAAATAAATTGCAAGAATGTTGGCGACATTATGAAAGGGCACATATAATTGGACAACGCTACCCATTGCAACATTCTTATATACATTGGCAAATGCTGAAATTTGGCATAAAAATAAAAAGCACTAAAGAAGTATTCGGTCAAATTACTAGATTGATTTTTGGTGGTGTAAAATCATTTGTTGGCACAGTACCCATTGGTATACAGGTGGTGCAAATGTGCCACCACTCAAACCAATGGAAATACCAACTGAATTACAAGAAATTTTAAAAAATCATTCTTGATTATGCAACATCAACACAAATACGATGCACAAGACAAACAACTTTGCTGCACACAAGAAGAAAAAATAAATCTAATTGCTAATAAGCAATTGAAACAAGAACATANNAAAGTAGGTTGCTGTGCTACANACGAACCCCAACACAATGAACATAGTGCAGAGGATGGACACGACCATTCAAGCGGTAGCGATAGCACTATTAAAATGTTTTTACCAGCCATAATAAGTTTGGTCTTATTACTTATAGCCATTGCATTAGACAATTGGTTTCCTCAATCTTGGTTCACAGGTTGGGTTCGTATTATATGGTATATCGTAGCGTATGCACCAGTTGGCTTACCTGTATTAAAAGATGCTTTTACAAGTATTAATAAGGGAGAAATATTCTCTGAATTTCTATTAATGAGCATTGCTACAATAGGAGCATTTGCCATAGGCGAATACNCAGAAGCTATAGCAGTAATGTTATTCTATGCTGTGGGCGAAGTCTTTCAATCCTTAGCTGTAAAAAGAGCCAAAGCCAATATCAAAACTTTACTTGACCAACGACCTGATGAAGTAACTATTTTAGAAAACAATCAAACTAAAACAATTAAAGCAGAAACTGTACAAATAGGTAATATTATACAACTTAAACCAGGTGAAAAATTAGGATTAGATGGAGAACTTTTAACTGAAACTGCTTCTTTCAACAACTCGGCTCTTACAGGCGAAAGCAAACCAGACACCAAAACCAAAGGCGAAACCGTATTGGCAGGAATGATAAACCTAAACACCGTAGCACAAGTAAAAGTTACAACGGCATACACTGATAGTAAGTTGAGCAAAATTTTAGAATTAGTACAAAACGCTACAACACAAAAAGCACCTACCGAATTATTTATAAGAAAATTTGCANAANTATATACACCTATAGTGGTACTTCTTGCTATACTCATTACTACAGCTCCTTACTTCTTTGTAGAAAATTATGTGTTCAGTCAATGGCTTTACAGAGCATTAGTTTTCTTGGTTATTTCTTGTCCTTGTGCATTGGTTATAAGTATTCCATTAGGTTATTTTGGTGGAATAGGTGCAGCTTCAAAAAACGGAATTTTGTTTAAAGGCAGTAACTTTTTAGACATTATTGCAAATATTCAAAATGTAGTAATGGATAAAACAGGCACAATGACCGAAGGTGTTTTTAAGGTGCAAGAAGTTATTTTGAAACCTGAATTTAATAAAGATGAAATAATGCAAATGGTCAATGCTTTAGAAAGCCAAAGTANNCACCCAGTTGCAACGGCTATCCATAACTATGTAGGCAATGTAGATAGCAATATCAAATTAGAAAATGTAGAAGAAATATCAGGTTACGGATTAAAAGCTAATTTAGACGGAAAAGAATTATTAGTAGGCAATTTTAAGCTATTGGATAAATTCAATATTGTTTATGATATTGACCCCACAACCATAGTTTATACTTTAATAGCCATTGCTTACAATAAAAAATTTGTAGGCTATCTTACCATTGCCGATAGCATANAAGAAGATGCACAAGTTAGCATAGACATACTAAAATCTATAGTTGTAAAAACCACTTTGTTAAGTGGCGATAAATCAAATGTAGTGCAATTTGTGGCAAATAAATTAGGTATTACTAATGCTTATGGTGATTTATTGCCAGAGGATAAAGTAAACAAGGTAAAAGAAATAATTGCAAGAAATGAAACCGTTGCCTTTGTGGGCGATGGTGTAAATGATGCACCCGTGGTAGCATTAAGCAATGTGGGCATAGCAATGGGTGGCTTAGGTAGTGATGCAACTATTGAAACAGCAGATGTAGTAATACAAGATGATATGCCAAGTAAAATACCAATGGCAATAAACATTGGCAAACAAACTAAANAAATTGTTTGGCAAAATATCATATTGGCATTTTCTGTAAAAGCCATTGTTTTAATCCTTGGAGCAGGCGGTTTAGCTACAATGTGGGAAGCTGTTTTTGCAGATGTTGGAGTAGCTTTATTAGCTATTCTAAATGCAGTCAGGATACAAAGGATGAGGTTTTAAACTACATATAGAAATGTATTGGGGGCGTAAAGAAATAACATTACTTCGATTAGAAAACGAGGTGCTATAGACGAGAAATTCATTATTGAGATTAATACAACAAAGACAACAAGAAACCTACTCATTTGATAGCACATTTGCATTTTTGCCAACACACAAACCAACGCTAAAAAATGCAAAAGAGCTACCAAGCCAACTCACAACGACACAACAACAAATAGATAAAATGAACAGACGAGAAAAGGCACTAGGGCATAACAAGGGTTTGAACGCAATGGGGGCAGATGTGTTAAATTCAACATTTGTACTTCTATTTGGCATTTGTACTAAACTCAACATTTGTGCCTCTAATCCCCCACTGCGTCAAGCCCCAAACCGTTAGCAGAAAAGCTAGCATTTTTATAAATTTGTCGGTGGCGCCGTTCTACGTTATGCCGCCGGATAAAGCGGCGGCAATAAAAATGCTGCTCTATCTGCTAACAGCGGGTTGGTGCAAGGTGGGCTATTCTACTCCTATGAATGTAAACATCTCTAAAACCCCACCCTTCACCAACCCGCCAACCGTTACAAGCAACCCTAAAAGGCCGACTTTCCTACTATAAACCGACCGAAAAAAGGCTCACCGCATTTAGCACATTTGGTTTTGCCCGACACAAAAGCCAATACTTCGCAAAACCAAAAGAGCTAAATTTTCCAACCGCACAAAATTTATCAACAACAGTTTGACAGAACCAAATTTATTACATATTTTTGTTACTTAAAGTCAGCACGACAATGATTAAAAAGGAATACTAAATCAACTCATACAAACTCACGACTTGACAAGTCTTGAGCGACATTTGATTTATTCCTACTTGACAAATAACAAACTCAAATTTGACAAAAATCCTATACTGACAAGTTATTTCAAGGACTTTGAGCAAAATCCACAACTATACTTTGACACTTCTTCACTTAATATTTCAAGTATCAAAGAACTTGAAAATTATTTGGAGTTAATTATTCCGGTTGGTGACAGAAAATTTAATGGTGCATTTTCACACCGGACTACATCATTGACTTTATCATAAACGAAATACAACCGAAAGAGAACGACACCAATCTTGACCCAAGTTGCGGTTGTGGTGCATTTTTAGTTGGTTTGACAGACTATTATAAAAGGACTTTTAATAAACCTATCAAGAAAATAATCAAGGAAAATATTTTTGGCTCCGACATTCTGGAATACAACATTCATAGAGCTAAACTTATATTGACAATTTACGCTTTACAAAATGGTGAGCAATTAAAAGACACCGACTTTAATTTATATCATCAAGACAACTTGAGAACAAGCTGGAAAATGAGTTTTGATAATATAGTTGGAAACCCGCCTTATGTAAAATTTCAAGACCTTACAGACGACAACAGAAACTATTTAGCAAAACATTGGACAACGGTTGAAGGTGGCACATTCAATTTATACTTTGCTTTTTTGAGCTTGGTTATAAGCTGTTAAAACCAACAGGTAAACTTGGTTACATAACACCAAATAATTACTTCACATCCTTAGCAGGAGAAGCGTTAAGAAAGTATTTTTGCATCAAAAGTGTGTTACACGTATTGTTGATTTTAGCCACAAAAGGTATTTGACGCACAGACCTACACAGCGATAACTTTTTAAACAAACAACAAAACGATGCAATTACGTATGACCGAATTAAAGATGGTTATAGCCCCGAATTGTTTTTAGCAAATGCAAACGGTTCACCTAATTACTTAGAAAATTTAAATGTAAAAAAGTGGAGACTGCTCAAAACTGATGAACAACAAAATATCAAAACAATAGAAACGATAGGCAAGCCAATCGGTAAACTGTTTGATATTTGTGTTGGAATTACCACTTTAAAAGATGAGATTTTCTTTATTGATGGTAGTAAACAAAAAAACGGCTATTACCTCAAAACAACCGACAACGGGACATTTGAGATTGAAAAAGAAATTGTAAAACCAGTTTACAAAATTTCAGATTTCAGAACACAGGACGAAGTTGAATGCAATACGAGGAAAATTATATGTCCTTACAATATAAAAAACGGAATTGCTATCGCAATTCCTGAAAGCATTTCAAAAAGAAATATCCAAAATGCTATGCTTATTTTCTTTCTGAGAAAGAAAATCTTTTAGCCAGAGATAAGGGTAAAGTAAAATTTGAACCTTTCTTTGTTTGGGGCAGAACACAAGGATTAACAAGGAAAGGAAAGAAAATTTTAAATCCTACATTTAGTCAGCATCCTCGATTTTTATTGGTAGAAGAAGAGGAAGGATTTTTTACTAATGGTTACGGACTATATTTCCGTGAACAAGAAAGCAACGAACTATTTGGAGAATTCATTAATCCAATTACCAAATTGGAGAACATTGACGTAGTTCAAAAATTCTTAACTCAATTGTAATGGACTATTATGTAACTAAGACAGTGTTGCAATTGAAGGTGGTTATCCTTGTTATCAGAAGAATTTTATTGAAAAATTTACAATTCCCGAATTAACACAAGAGGAAATTGAAACTATTAGAAGTATTTCAAATCCTCAAGAAATTGATGACTTTTTGATTGGTAAATATCACTTATCACTCCCCTTACCAAATCTTGCGTTATAAGTATTTAAAATATTTACAGTAAAAGTTTCCCAAGACAACTCGTCAATAAAGGCATCAGATTTTCTATCTAGAAGCCCATCGTCATACAATTCTGAATTATGTCCGTAAATTTTTGCTGGAGTTTGTTCGAAATCAACAAGCAATAAACAAACACGTTCATATTTGTAATCTTCTCTTGAATAATCTAATCGACCATTAATAGCTTGAAATGATTTGATATATTTTTCAACTGCTCCAATTCTATCAATGAATTTAACCTCATTATCTTTCATTGCTTCTGCATCATATTCCTTTACAGGTATCATATAAACTTCACCAAGCACCATTCTAGGACATCTAACGTGAAGATTTTGAGCTTCTGCAATTGTCCTTTCGTAAAGTGTATCGAAGTTTTTGGCCAATGAACTCATTTGACTTCGAACATTGATTGAAATAGTTCTTTCAGTATAGTCCTTTCCATAATAATCCATTGCTTCTCTTAAAATACCTTCAGTCAATGTTTCTTCCTCAGGTATATATCCTTCAGGGGATACACAAACATCTTGATGCTTTTGCTTAATAAATCCCGCTAATTTTAACTCTGGACTTGTAGCACCAAGTGGCGGGTGAATCCTACCTGGGGATATTCCGCTTCGTATTAACTCTGACTTTACAGCTTCGTGAATATTATTAATTGGCTTAGAAGACCTAATCATTGCTTCTTTTGCGGCAATGCCACCTTCTTTNATCGAACTTTCAATTAGTTCTTTAAAGTTATCTACTGCTTCTTGTATGCTTATTAAATTCGCCATCGTTAAAAAATTCTTTTAATGTTACGCCCAGTGCGATGGCGATTTTTTCAATATTGACAATGGAAATATTCCTTTGCCCATTTTCAACACTTGCAATGTAACTTCTATCAAGGTCGGCAGCATAGGACAAATCTTTCTGCGACATACTTGACGCTTCTCGGAGTTCCTTTATTCGTTGACCTATTTTTCTTTTACATCCACGGGACAAAAGTCAGAATATGTTGACTATAAATCAAAGACTATAAGTAACACTTGAAAATAAATTGCCAACGCTATTGGCAGCACATTTGCATTTTCCTACGCAAAAGCCAATCCCAAAAATGCAAAAGAGCTGCCAATCCAACCCTTCGACTGTGCTTAACTCGACAGGACAACACATTGACGAAAGAAGAAGGGCAGCTTGTAACACGGGTTTGGCAAAAGTGGCGGTTCAGTGCTTCGTATGACAGTTTTTGCTAAATTTGAACTTTGGTGCTCCGTATGAAATTTAGTGGTAAAAATCGCCACCTTCGCCAAGCCCGAAACCGTTGTGCGTCAGCATAAAAACTCACGACAAACAAGAAGATGAAAAGAACTTTTGCAATACTAATTTTATCATTTACACTTTTGCTTGTAATAGTGCAGAAAGTCAGCATAAGACAAATACAATTAATTTAGAAAGTGGTTTTTCTTTAATTCAAGACACAATTTCAATAAGTGTAAATGGCAGAATGACTCACGCATTAGAATACAACGACAAATATTATGTGCTTTTTGAACAAAGATTAATGAAATATGGTGGCTACGGAAAAAGATGGCTTTATATTNTTTCAAACAATCAATTAGAAACGGTAATTGACTGCCCAGAACAAATGCAAACTGTTTATTTGGATTTTTATGTGCAGAACGACAGTATTATTTTAAAGCCATATATGGATAAGCAGAGCTACCATTTTGATAATACAAATTTTAAGTGGAACAAGATTGATAAAACAGACGACTTAATATTTCAAGATTCAGACTTTTATGTTTACTCATTAGACTTTGGCGAGTGGGGTGGAAAAACTTGGTTCAAAGATAAGAAAACAGGAAGCCAATATGTTTTAGAATCCACAACACCATTGATTAATAAAATTTACAATAGTTATTACTTGACTAATTCTTTTAAGGTTCTTAAAATTAATAATCCTAAGGAGCTTACAAAATGTGATATTGATGTGACATATGAAAACATAGAAAAGACAAGTAAGAATTACTCTTGGTACAGTCAATCAAAAGGCTACGAAGTGATTTATGAAGATGAAAATGTAGAGTATTTTGATTTTACATATCACCCAAGGATTGTCAGCTCTTTTGTCTTTAACAATGAACTTCTTCACATTTATGAAACAGACACAGTTTCTTATCTATCAAGGATTGTTAATAATAAAATTCAACCATTTGAANAAATACTTGATGAAGTCAGTTTTTTCAATATGTACTACTCGTATCGCTGTAAAAACTTAAATGGCTCTAATGAATTGCTCAAATTCAACACAAAAAATGACCACATTTATGGTCTAACAACAATAAAGGGTAACAAAATTTATGTAACCTATTTAGTCAATGATGTTGAATTAAAGCCGAAAACATTAGGAAAAGAAAGGTCAAACAAAATTTTTGAAAATAGACTTAAAACAACCCTTTCTGATTTTTCAAAACTGACCCTGACGAAAATAGAAGCGAAAGAAAAGGAATGGCAATCTTTTGACATTACCCCAAATCACAAAATTGGCATTGGAGAAAGTTGGAATCCTAATAATTATGCTATTGACATTAACAAATCTTACCTTGTTGTTGAAGATTCTACTATCTCAAACTCAATTATGTATTACGCTACCCAANAAACTGATTTGGTTAGAGCTATAACAATTAATTGGGAANAAACACAGACTGATAAAATAGAATTTGGTAACGAAAAGTCAGCAAGTGAAATTTTCTTGAATAGATTTAAAGAACTTGTTTTGATTCTAACTAATGAACTTGGCGAACCTAATTCGATAAATGAAGAAAAGAAAAATCAATCGTACTTTTGGACAATACAAAACAAGATAAACGTTGAAATTAAGCTTACAAGACAGGACAATTATAACAATATTATAGTGGTAATATATGAACGGAAATAAAGAATGCCGAACGCACAACATCGGTTTTGCAAAATGGCGGGATTCGTGCTTCTATGACAGTTTAGTGCAAGGTTCAAGTTTAGTTTTTCAAATGAACATTTGTGCTGAAAATCCGCCACTTCGCAAAGCCGAGAACCGTTGGCTGTAATGTGCGAACCACCATTACGCTTAGACTTGGCGGTAATTTTCTACCCTTAAATCGGCGGGCAAGAGAATGACCAACAGACAGTTTTTTATCTCTTTCACCGCGCCAAAATTGGTTACTGTGGACTTATCACCAGTTCGCATTTAGAAAAACAGGCCGATCGGCTTGGCGCTGTTTTGACACTAACCCGAATTTTCTACCATGTCTTGTGGGCGTTGCTTAACTCCGCGCCGGTTTGACTTCTCATAGAAACCGATAAGGTTACCGAAAAAGTGAATTCCAAAACGCAAGAAATTGGAAATCGGCGCTGTTTGACTTAAAAACTCGAATTCAATACCCACAACGAATTGAAACTCGTGGCGCTTTCATGGCATTAACCATGAGAATAACAACTGAAGAATTTTCTGACTCTTTCGTTGTGAAGTGGAAGCGCCACTTAACGAATTTCTTACGCCCGCCTTGCTTTGTGGTTAGATTTTAAATGCAGGATTTTAAACAGCTGATGGGAAAACCGCCAAGAAGCACACTAACAGCCAACACGGTATTGCCAAAAGCGGGGTTTTGGTTTTATCTTTGAAATATTGTTGATACTTGGTGCTTAGTTCTCCTAAAAATATCACTACTATCCCACCCCGCCTTCGGCAATACCCAGAACGTTATACGGCATTTTTTAATCAACTACTACCCCATGGATAAGTACCAAGAAACATTGAATACTTGGAATAAAATCGCTTCGATTTATGAAGAGAAATTCATGGACTTGGATATTTACAATGAAACATATGATACTATTTGCACTTCCGAAGTTAAACAGAATGCTAAGATTTTAGAAGTTGAACAGGTCCGGGAAATATTACCAGGTATTTATTGAAGAAAAGACCTGATTTCAAAATCTTGGGAATTGATAGCGCAAACAACATGATTCAAATTGCTAAACGAAATAACCCAACCAGAATTCGTACAATTTGATGCCAGAAATATCAATCGATTGAATGACAAATTTGATTTAATCGTGAGTGGATTTTGTCTACCATACTTCTCGAAAGTTGAAAGAAAGAAATTCATTTATCATTCAGAAAACTATTAGCGGATAACGGAAGATTTTATTTAAGCTTTGTAGAAGGACAATCCGAGAAGTCAACATATAAAGAAAGTCCGGCTGGGAGAGTTTTTTCATTTCCATGAACTGCATCAAGTTGTTCAGAACTTGGAGGAATTTAACTTCACTGACATTTCTATCAAGAAAGTGAGATATACTAAAGAAACAGATTCTGAAGAACATACAGTAATTATTGCTAAAAACGCCGTATAACAGCGGTTTGGCGCAAGCAGGGCTTTACGAAGTAATTCAACATTTTCACTATATTTGACATAAGAAATAGCCCCAACTTTGGTACTCAAATGCCCTGCCATCGCCAAGCCGCTAGCCGTTGTACGCAATTGTTTTACCCGTCGCCAAAGATTTCAGATTTTTGAACTTGGGTCATCGATCGCCCGAACGGAGATTCGTTTAGCAGCAACGAAAATGGTCAGGTGTGGAGTACACGACGATAAGGAGTGGACTTCAAAAGCTTCGGCGAGGCCGTCGAAAGCTCGCTTTCGGTCGGACAAGCCGACAAGCTTTTTGGCGAAGTTAGCCGACAGAAATTTAATAATCCACTTGTAAGCACTTAATATCGGCTAACTTTTCCACACCTGGACATTGAGTTGTTGCTGACCAGGATTTCTACTAGGCGATCTATGACCCATGGCTGGAGTAACTTCATCAATCGGGGATTGACAAAATGACTCCAGCCATCGTTCAAAAATCTGAAGCCATACTTTGACGGGTAAAATAACTTCGTATTAACGACAGCTTGCCAAAAGCGCGCAGTTAATTACTATCGTCAAAAATCGTACTTTCGTCTGCGCGCCTTCGGCAAGCTGCTCCCCGTTAGTGGCAAGGCTATGACGACACAACCCGACAGACAAATCGGGTTCTTTTTGATTTTGTATTTTAGTAGTTGCTTAAATAAGCAAATTGACTACCTTTGTACTATGGACAACAATTCTTGCATACGACAACAAGCGGACATTAAACAAATAAATCGCTGTAAAGACAGAGTTTCAGAACTCAACGGCTCATTTGACTATTTATCAAACGGACTTGAATTGGCAGGAAACAACGTAAGACTGAAAATTCTTTCGATCTATGAAGAAAACGACTTTGTGTTTGTGATATAAGCGATATTCTTGGTATGACAATTTCAGCGGTTTCACAACACTTGCGAAAACTCAAAGACAGAAAACTCATTGAAACAGAAAGAGAAGCTCAAACCATTTTTTACTCATTAACAAAAGAGTATGAAAAATGCTGAAACCGTTTTTCAAAATACTTGACGAAAACAAAATTTTGGAAACATTATGAAAACAGACAACAAACTAATTGGAGCAGGACTTTTAACAGCAATTGCAGCTTCATTGTGTTGCATTACACCTGTTTTGGCTCTCATTGCAGGAACAAGCGGACTTGCCTCAACTTTTTCTTGGCTTGAACCTTTCCGACCGTATTTTATCGGAATGACAATTTTAGTGCTTGGTTTTGCTTGGTATCAAAAGTTGAAACCANAAAAGCAAATTGACTGCAACTGTGAGACAGAAGAAAAACCAAAATTCATTCAGTCAAAAATGTTTTTAGGAATTGTAACAGCATTTGCAATCGTTATGCTTGCCTTTCCATACTATTCAAGCATTTTCTACCCAAAGAAAGAAAAGCAAATCATAGTAGTGGACAAATCCAATATTCAAAAAGTAAAATTTACGATTAGCGGAATGACTTGTGCGAGTTGCGAAGAACACGTAAATCACGAAGTAAATAAATTGACAGGAATAATAAGTTCAAACGCTTCATATGAAAATGGAAATGCAATCATAGAATTTGACAACTCAAAAACAAATATTTCTGAAATCGAAAAAGCAATAAACTCAACAGGATATTCTGTAACCGACAAAAAGAAAATTAAAATGGAAATCAAATTACAATCAACAATAACTTGCCCCAACTGCGGACATAAGAAAGAAGAAACAATGCCGACAGACGCTTGCCAATATTTTTACGAATGTGAANAATGCAAACAAGTTCTAAAACCAAAACAAGGCGACTGCTGTGTTTATTGTAGCTACGGAGCTGTTGCTTGTCCACCAATTCAGCAGGACAAANAATGTTGCTGACAGACGGAAAACAAAGAAGCCCAGCCACTAACAGCGGTTTGGCAAAAGTGGCGGTTCAGTTCTTCGTATGACAGTTTATCGTAAATTTGAAGAGAGGTGCTTCGTATGAACATTTGTGGTAAAATCGCCACCTTCGCCAAGCCGCAAACCGTTGGCCACAATGTGCGAACCACCATTGCGCTTAGATTTGGCGGTGATTTCTACCTTAAATCGGCGGGCAAGAGAATGACCAACAGACAGTTTTTTATCTCTTTCACCGCGCCAAAATTGGTTACCGAAGACTTATCACCAGTTCTCATTTAGAATTACATGCTGATTGGCTTGGCGCTGTTTTGACACTAACTCGAATTTTCTACCTTGTCTTGTGGGCGTTCCTAAACTCCGCGCCGGTTTGACTTCTCAAAGAAACCGATAACGTTACCGAAAAAGTGAATTCCAAAACGAAAGAAATTGGAAATCGGCGCTGTTTGACTTAAAACTCGAATTCAATACCCACAACGAATTGAAACACGTGGCGCTTTCATGGCATTAACCGTGAGAATAACAACTGAAGAATTTTCTGACCCTTTCGTTGTGAAATGGAAGCGCCACTTAACGTATTTTCTACGCCCGCCTTGCTTTGTGGTTAGATTTTAAATGCAGAATTTTAAACAGCTGATGGGAAAACCGCCAAGAGGCACACTAACAGCCAACATGGTATTGCCAAAAGCGGGGTTTTGGTTTTATCTTTGAAATATTGTTGAAGCCTCGTGTTTAGTTTTCCTAACAATATAACTACTAGCCCACCCCGCCTTCGGCAATACCCGGAACGTTGTGTGCAACTAGTATACCGATTTGAAAATGATTAAAATTGGATTAATTATATTGATTGGAATATCGACTTCGATCTATTTTTATGTATTTAAATTTAGGAAATCTAACCCGATTCAGACGAAAATTGATACTGACCTTTTATCAAACTACATTACAAGAACAATCGATCTCAGTAAATGTGAATTTAAAAGTAATGACTTTTATCGCGAAATAGAAATCGAAAGTGGCGCATCTGCAGCCATGAATAATCTAATGGGTTATGAAGACAAAAATGTCTCTGTTCAAAGAATAAATCAAACGATTATTGTTTACAAAGAAATTGACGACGTAACCAATATTCAAAGAACATATTATTCAGGAATCATTAATAAAGATAAAATAACTGTGGAAATGTTTTGTGGAATTAAAAAGAATACAAAATTATATATCAATCCAAATAACCCAGATGAATACCATCTTGACACAAAAAGCATTTTCGAATAGCTGCTCACAACATGGTATTGCCAAAAGCGGGGTTTTGGTTCTATCTTTGATATACTGTTGAAGCTCGGTGTTTAGTTTCCCTAGAAATATAACTACTATCCCACCCCGCCTTCGGCAATACCCGGAACGTTAGGCGTAAGCAATTTGGACATCGGAATTTCCATGCAATAACCAAACAGATTTATTTTATACCTTTGCAACGAAAATGAATAACATGTTGACATTTAATGCAATACTAAAGGAGTTAAAAGATGTTCCAGTCAATCGACTTGAAGAACTTTATCAACTTGTACATTCGATGACTCCTAAAACAAAGCCAACACAGACATTGCGAAAGAAAATTCTATCATTCGGTGGAGCATTTAGTGACTTGAGTACTAAGGACTATGATGACTATATTAGCCATACAAAGAAAACTAGAACAAAACTTTTCGACCGTAAAATAGACTTATGAAGTTATCAATGCTAGACACCGACATTCTTTCGGAGTTTCTTAGGGAANATTCCAAAGTAATATCAAAGGTTGAAGAACACTTAGAAGAATATGGCTATATAAATTTGAGTATTATAACTTATTATGAAATTTTTAATGGGCTTTTATACAAAGACGCAAAAAAACAATTATCAAAATTTGAGGAGTTTGTTGAATTAAATAAAGTTATACCTCTGACAATTCCTATGGTCAAGGCAGCTGCCAAAATACAAGCAGAACTGCGAAAAAGGTNNAGTGAAATTGGACACACAGACACCCTAATTGCTGGAATTTCAATGACTAGTGGGTTGCAATTAATAACGAACAATACTGAACATTTTAAAAGAATAAAAGGACTTGAAATTGCGAATTGGACAAAATAGAAGAACCATAGTTCCCTTGCCTACGCCTAACATTGGTTTTGCGTCAGTGTGGCTTTTGTACTAGGCTCAACATCTATACTTTCTATTAGCTTTTGTACAAAATTTTAACTTTAGTGCTTTCTATTCCACACCGAACGCAAAGCCAAGGCCCGTTATATGCAACCTTTGTGAGTGCATCGTCCTAAAATAGGTTGACCATAAATTAAACAAATTATGGTCAACAAAGAACATCAGGAAAATCAAGTATGCCGAAAAAGAAATGGCAAAGTGTTAGTTTTGAATTCAAAATTTATGTCATTGAGCAGATTAACAATGGCCAAATTTCGAGGAATCATGCTTCTAAAAATACAATATCTCCCGTAGTACTATTGAATATTGGATTAAGAAGCTAAGTAACTATGTCTCTAAATCAAAAAGTATGAGTAAAGAGCAAGAAATTAAGAAACTAAAGGAGCGCATCCAAGAGTTGGAGTGCATTAAGGATTTCCAACAAGATATCATCGTAGAATTTGAAAAAGTAACAGGAAAAGAACTCTCAAAAAGTATTTGCCCGATCACTTAGCAAACGAGATACAACGAAAGAAAAAAAGCTTTCAAAATAAAGTGGTTGTATCAGTGTTCGGGATTTCAAAACAAGCTTATTACCAACGTCAAACAGCTTCAAAAAAGAAAGATCATGATAATCAATTGGTACTTGAAGAAGTAGCAAGAATAAGAAAGTTAATGCCTTTTGCTGGTACCAGAAAACTTATTAATTATTTGAAACTCTTCTTGACTCAAAATAACATCAAGATGGGAAGAGATGCTTTATTCAATCTATTACGTAACAGAGGCCTCTTAATCCGAAAAACGAAACAATTTCACATTACGACTGACTCTAAACATTCATTCCGAAAATCCCCCAATCTACTTGAAAACCTAGATATTCAGCATGCCGAGCAAGCCTTTGTCTCAGATATTACATATATTAAGACGGATCAGGGACATGCCTATTTAGCCCTCGTTACTGACGCCTACTCCAAGAAAATTATGGGATGGAGCTTTGATGATAACATGAAAGTTTCAATGGTTAAACAAGCCCTGAAAATGGCCCATAAAAATTGTAGATTTAATCACAAATCAATCATTCACCATAGTGATAGAGGAAAACAGTATTGTTGTCCAGATTACACTGAATTTGCAAACAAATTGGGATTTGTCATGAGTACTACTCAAAAATCGATCCATACGAAAATGCTATTGCAGAAAGAATCAATGGAATATTGAAGTATGAATTTGGTTTACGAAAGACTTTAGCTTCTGTTCATCTCGCTAGAAAGATGATAAAAGAAGCAGTTGATATATATAACAACCTAAGAATACACTGGAGCATAGGACTCACAACTCCAGAAAATGCACATAGACAATTTAATAAACATGAATATAAAAGTTACAAAAACATGCAGCTTAAAGTAGTACTTTTGGCAAATGCATGTGAGGAAGGAAACAGGCTCTGCAGAGGTGCAACCTGGATAGTGCCAAAAACATGCATGTACCAAAATTATAGGGGCATGCAATATTGCCCTGTTTTTAGATGAATAATTTTGGGGAAAGAAAAACTAAAAACCTAAAACATCTTTTTAAACGGTCAACCTATTTCAGGACAAGACAGAGATGAAATTCGCGACAATAATATTTATAATGATTTGTTCAATTTCATTTGGACAATCAATTGAGTTTTCTTTGGAGGAAATTACAACATGTTTTATGATCTTCGTAATTTCAAGAAGGATTATGGCAACTTTTCATCTTCCTATAGTCCAAAATTGGGTTATTCCTTTTTCTTGGCGTGAACGATTTAAAAGTTGATTCTTTGAAACGAGCTAGAATTGTTCTTTTGTTAATAAATATAAAGGTAGCGTCAAAATATCTGACGGAGGATTAGGATTTGGATATGAAATTGATGTAGACGTTAGTAAAACAAATATTGGTTTAGGACTTTATCCATTGAATTTTTACCTTGACCAGGACATACAACTTAGCCTAGGAAGAGAATTTAGCTATTTACTGGAAGAAAAATCATTGGAAAAAAATCTAAGTGGAATATGACAAATGCCCAAACTTCTCAAGAAATTGGGAATGGGACAAATGAAAAAAGTTATAAATCGAATTTTGGATTATCTGGAAGTATAAATTATAGACTCAAATTATTGAATAAATGGTATTTAAGTCCAGAGTATAAATACTATTTAGGATTGACTAAAGAGTTTATTAATATTGATGGGAGAACGAAATCAATGAGACATTTGCTAATGATCAGATTAATAAAATCTCTTGAATAAAGGCTGCATATAACAGCGGTTTGGCGCAAGCAGGGCTTTAGGAAGTAATTCAACATTTTCACTATATTTGGCATAGAAATTAGCCTCAACTTTGGTACTCAAATGCCCTGCCATCGCCAAGCCGCTAGCCGTTGTGTGTAATGCATCTGGTTTGTTAGGTAAGATTAGATTGTAAATTTTTTGAAGAAAAAATGTAAATTTGGCTCATCATCCTCTAAATGAACGCATTAGAAAAATATAGTTCCGACATAACAAAACTCTGTGAAAATCACAAAGTTAAAAGTCTATACGCTTTTGGTTCAGTTCTGTCAGAAAAATTCAACAATGAAAGTGATTTAGACTTAATCGTTGATTTTTCAAACATTGCAGTGGAAGATTATGCAGACAATTATTTCGATCTCAAATTTTCACTTCAAGAAATATTAAAAAGACCTATAGATTTATTGGAAGAANAAGCGATTAGAAATCCATTTTTTAGACAGTCCGTAAACCAAAAAAACAACTCATTTATGGACAATGAAATTAAAACGTGGCTATTCGATATTCTAAATGCTATAATGGAAATTGAAAGTTTCTTTACTGAACAAACAAAAGACTTTTCGAATTACAAAGCTGATGTTAGAACAAGAAGAGCAGTTGAAAGAAATGTGGAAATAATAGGTGAAGCTATGAATCGGATTCTTAAAGCGGATGAAACAATTACCATTTCGAACTCACGAAAATTAGTTGACGTAAGAAATAGAATCATACATGGTTACGATTCTGTTTCGGACGATATAATTTGGNGAATTGTAATTAAACACCTTCCAATTCTGCAGAAAGAAATTGAAATTTTGCTAAATGAATAAGGTTGCACTACACACAACAGCAGTTTTGCGCAAGGCGGGGCTTACATTTTCATAGCATATTATAGGTTCCAAATGCCCGCCCAGCGCAAAGCTACGTCCCGTTGGCTGTAATGTGCGAAAAACCATTACGCTTAGACTTGGCAGTGATTTTCTACCCTTAAATCGGCGGGCAAGAGAATGACCAACCGACAGTTTTTACCTCTTTCACCGCGCCAAAATTGGTTACCAGGGACTTATCACCAGTTCCCATTTAGAAAAACAGGCTTATCGGCTTGGCGCAGTTTTGACACTCACCGGAATATACTACCACGTCTTGTGGGCGTTGTTTAACTCCGCGCCGGTTTGACTTCTCATAGAAACCGATAACTGAAACCAAAATGTGAATTCCACATTTAAAGAAATCGGAGACCGGCGCTGTTTGAATGATAACCGTATTCAATTCCATAATAGAAATGAAACTCGTGGCGCTTTCATGGCATTAACGGTGAGAATAACAACTGAAGAATTATCTTACAATTTCGCAGTGAATTTGAAGCGCCACTTAACGAAATTCCTACGCCCGCCTTGCTTTGTGGTAAGATTTTAAATGAAGGATTTTAAACAGCTGATGGGAAAACCGCCAAGATGCACACTAACAGCCAACATGGTATTGCCAAAAGCGGGGTTTTGGTTTTATCTTTGAAATATTGTTGATGCCTGGTGTTTAGTTCTCCTAAAAATATAACTACTATCCCACCCCGCCTTCGGCAATACCCTGAACGTTGGCGGTAATAGAATCTTACCGAACGAGAAAATTATAGTAGGGTTCCATTCTACGAAGAAAGATTTAAAATCACCAGAATTCTATGACCAAGACTCTTTGTTGGCTCATTTACCCACTTCTTGTAGTGATTTGGATAATTTTTGAATTAGTTGGACTGGAAAGTATTGCTGTACTTATAGCTTTCATAGCAACCGTATTGATACTAATTTTTACTTCCATCATTTGTCCTTACCTTACGATTTATAAAAACAGAAAATGAAAAAGTTGAAAGCGATAATCACAGATACGGAAGTAGTAGAAGAACAAGAAGAGAAAGTATACTATTCTAAAGTGAGCTATACTCATGAGAATCAGAATTTTGAAATTTTACATACAAGTACTCAAAGAAGAAAAAACGAAAAAATCCATTTGTATCTCAATCTTGAGAACCCGACGAATATTGTTCCCGAAGATGAGGTTTACTTAAGTGATATTAATCGAGTGATTTATGGACTAATAATTTTAACAATTGCATTTGTGAGAATTTACATGAAGAATAAATAATCTACTACCGCCAACACGGTATTGCCAAAAGCGGGGCTTTAGATTTATCTTTGAAAAATTGTAGAAGCTCGGTGTGTAATTTTCAAAATTTTGTAAATACTATCCCACCCCGCCTTCGGCAATACCCGAAACGTTGTGCGTCATACCCAAAAACCATACATAAGAAATGAATGACTGGAAGAAAATACTTTTATTTCTCAAGGAAAACTTGACATATACTTTGTTATTAATTTATTCAGTTAGTTTCGTTAATTACTTTTTTTATTACAAGAGCTTCAATATCCCTGTATTCAATTATATTGGAATTAATGATTTGCTTNTTTTTAGTATTGAGTATGTCTTTCAACTTTTATTAATAATCTCGTATATGAATTCGTCATATTTATCATATTTACATTTTTTCATGCTCTNNAATATATGAAAATATCACTCTTTATAAAAAGGAATTTTAAAGAAATATAAGGACTATTCCAAAAGAAACAGAGAAAGAATTAAGAATGTATTCGATGAAAATTTCCACAGCTCATACTTAAGTTTAAATTATGGGTGGCTTTTGGGAATGTTTGTTATCGCTTTTACCTCATCTGNNCTCATTATTTTTCCAGCATATATTGTGTATTTCAATTATTTAATCTCAAGAATTTCAAATGATACAAATTTGAGAATTTTCATCTCAATATCTATGATAGTTGTTGTGGTATTTATGTTGCTTTCTACATTAAACAATGCCTATGATAAGCGATATAAAAAGGATAATACCCAAATTTCATTTAAAGAGAATTCAAACATTATTTCAACTGATAGAACTTATGGTTGCTTGAATTATTTAGGAGAAACATCTAGTCATATATTTCTTTACGACATTGAANAAAGAGTATCAAAGATTTACTCGAAATCAAGTATAAGTGACTTTCAAATTAAAGACCCTGGAATACTAGATAGCCTAATGTTCAAAATAAAGAGAAACCCCCTTATTAAATCTATTGTTGAAGAATATAGTAAGAAGTAAGTACGAACGCACAACATTGGTTTTGCGAAAGTTGGGCAGTTGTAATAAATTCAACTTTAGTAATTCTAATTTACATTTGTACAAAATTGAAACATACGAATTCTAAATCCCAACCTTCGCAAAGCCAAGAACCGTTGGCTGTAATGTGCGAACCACCATTACGCTTAGACTTGGCGGTGATTTTCTACTCTTAAATCGGCGGGCAAGAGAATGACCAACTGACAGTTTTTTACCACTTTCACCGCGCCAAAATTGGTTACCGAAGACTTATCACCAGTTCTAATTTAGAAATAAATGCTAATTCCTTGGCGCTGTTTTGACACTAACCGGAATTTTCTACCTTGTCTTGTGGGCGTTTCTCAACTCCGCGCCGGTTGGACTACCACTAGAAACCGAAAACCGAAACCAAAATGGGAATTCCAAATCTAAAGAAATTGAAGACCGGCGCTGTTTGAATGATATACCTGAAATCATTACCCTCATTGAAATAAAACTAGTGGCGCCTTCATGGCACTAACCGTGAGAATTTCAAACGGAAAATTTCCATGCCATTTTGTTGTGGATCGAAGGCGCCACTTAACAAATATTCTACGCCCGCCTTGCTTTGTGGTTAGATTTTAAACGAAGGATTATAAACAGCTATTGGGAAAACCGCCAAGAAGCACACTAACAGCCAACATGGTATTGCCAAAAGCGGGGTTTTGGTTTTATCTTTGAAATATTGTTAAAGCTTGGTGTTTAGTTCTCCTAAAATATAACTACTATCCCACCCCGCCTTCGGCAATACCCGGAACGTTGTAGGCAATTTTAGGATGACCTAAAATCATGGGGCAGTTTGACGACAAAGTTTAGCAACAAAGTTGATTATTTTAAGCTCGTTGCAAATAAGTTTTTAGTAAATTCTTACCTTTGTAAGATAAATAATTAGTTTAAAGAAAGTGCAGAATTTAAGAGTTTTATCCCAAATATTCTCACCGCCTATGTTTCAAAAGATAGTGCGGGAAAATGATACTGCACTTTTGAAAACCAAACTACCAAGTATTTCAACGCTTCTTCTTATAATACAAATTTAGACATCATCAAATCTCTGTATAAAGCATTGCAAAAGCAATATAGATGTGAGTATGTCTATAAAAACAATATATTTCTTGACATTATTAAAGAACACGGTTTAAAAGATACATTGACATTAAACGAGTTTAGAGTTGGTGCTTCAAAAGCCGATTTAGTAATGTTAAACGGTATGGTGCGGATTTTTGAAATCAAAACAGAACTTGATGATTTTTCCAAACTATCCAAACAATTAAACGACTATCAAAAGTTTGCGGACGGAGTAAGTATTGTTACAGATGAAAGGAATGCTGAAAAATTAAAATTGAGTATGCAGATACCAACATTGGTATTATCGTACTTGACGCAAAGAATAAATTGCAAACAATTAAGGAAGCAGGTAGTAATACATCGTTATTCGATTTTGATACAATCTTCAAAATTCTAAGAAAGCAAGAATACCTTGATTTAGTTGCTGATAATTTCGGGTTTATTCCGGATGTTCCAAATACTCAAATTTTCAGAGCTTGTTACGAATTGTTGGCAAGTAAAGACATAGTTGATTTTCAAAAACAGGTTTTGAACAAACTTAAAGAAAGAAAATTACTAAAACCCGACTTTCTGAAATCATCAAATACCCCAAAAGAATTAAAGCACATCTGCAATTCTTTGGATTTTAATGAGCAGGAGTATCATAAATTATATAATTTTTTAGCAACAAATACCGTATGTACCAACCGTATTTAAGAGGTAAGCAATTTGAATTGATTGGAATTAGGNAATTAGCAACATCTGTTCTTTTGCCAAACAAAACGAAAGTATCGCCTATAATCGAACCTGTANAAAATTCATCAACACTANAAACCACCCTAAAGGAGTTAGTTAGTAGTGATATTAACTTTACAATTATTGCAAATCCGCAAGTTGGTACATTTACCGATATTGATGCTATTTTCGATGCTATCAAAAGTTCTGTTGGAAATAGTAAAAATTACCAAGTTGGTATAATTTTTCACAGTAGAAGTAACCATAATAAAGCGATAGAGGTTTTGCAAAAATACGCTGATGTTGTGCCTGCATTATCCATTATCCACAATACAGCTTTTGATAATATCACAGATATTCTCGCACTATATCAACAACATTTTACAATTAAGTATAATGTAATAAATCTATCCGCAACAAGTAAAAGATACCACAGGAATTTCGATGAAAATACCAGAGTTGAGCTTGACGATTATTTCAATGCTCAAACAAAAAATTCTGATTATTTACAGGTAGATGAAAGTGGTNTTTCAGAAGAACACCTTTACTACAAAGAAGAGGGCTTTATTGGTTTTTCCGATTATCTTTCCATAGGCGAGGAGTATTCCGAAACAGGTNTTTTGCCCTATGCAGTGGCAATACATTTGTCTTATGCAGATGAAGCAACAANNAAAATTAGAGTAAAACACTTTGTTTCAAATTCAAATGACGACCAATCAGATATTGCAGGAAAATTTGCAGAAGCATTGGATAAATTGATTGCTTGGTGTGATGCAACAGGCTATAACTCTATTGCTATTCCAATATTCAGAGAATATCATCAAGACGGGCACTTTCCGGGATTAGGAACACTAAAGAAACTTTCTCTGATGAACCACATTGATTTAGTTTTGAAATTGATTTGATATGAATTGTTGTATAAATTGCTTTGAAAGCCGATACATAAATTCTATCATTTTGAATAATAAAACGGTAGGAAATTGCGACTACTGTAAATCACAGAATATTTCTATTTATGAGGCTTCTGAATTGAATCGTAATTTTGCAGGTATTTTAGACTTGTTTGTTGTTGATGTTGAAAACGGTAAACCGTTAGAAATCCAAATCATTTCTGATTATNTTTCAAAAAAGGTTTTTACACAAACTTTAATTGAAACTGTTAACGTTAAGCAACTTATTTCTGAAATTATTAAAGATGATATTGCCGATTATCAAAGTCTATTAGATAATCCTGTAAGATTGAGGTTTCAAAATGAACAAGACGAAGAAAACGCTAATCAACCCCTTTTCCTTTCTTGGGATAAATTTTCAGAAGAAATAAAAACAGTAAATAGGTTTCATCTGAAANATCCGTTGGATTTGGAAAAATTGAAATCATTGTTCAAACACTTTAGAAAAGAGATTTACAAAGGGAAGAAATATTATCGTGCAAGAATTAGTGATAACCCCAAAGGTTATGCTATTGACCAAATGGGTAATCCACCTAATACATCAGCANAAAGTGGCAGGGCAAATCCAAACGGTATTTCCTATTTGTATTTAGCCAATGACGTTCTTACAACCTTGTATGAAGTAAGAGCAAGTTTGTTTGATTATGTTACGGTAGGAACATTTAGACTTGAAGAAAATATAAGAGTGATAAATTTAAGTCATTCCACTTATGATATTTTTGAACTGGCAGAGTTAGAAGAATTACAGTCTTTGGAAGAAGTAATGATTCACGGTTCTTTCATTGATAAATTAGAACAAGAACTATCAAAACCGAGAAGAAGAAGCGATAGTGAATTAGATTATTTGCCTACACAATATTTGTCAGAGTTAATAAAATCTATGGGCTTTGACGGTATTGAGTTTAAAAGTTCATTGTATCAAAACGGTGTAAATCTTGCAATATTCAATCCTAATAAATTTAAGATGTTAGATGTTAGTGTTTACGATATTGAAAACATTGAACTCAATTACACCGAATTAAAAGCACAAGATACATTTTAAAACGAAAAGGCGACAAAACATAAAAATAAAAACTGCCTACAACACGGTATTGCCAAAAGCGGGGCTGAACAGCTTCGATTGGACATTTGTGCAAGGTTCTACATTAGTAATTCTATTGAACTTTTGTGCTAAAATCCCCGCCTTCGGCAATACCCGAACCGTTATAGGTAAGCGGCCTGAGCGATGTACAGAGAAAATTAGATTCGATTTGGTTGGCTTATTTCACAGACCGGCAAGCACTCAGAAACTTAACCGCATAGAAATTAATTACGTTTTCCAGCGCCCTTCTCACCATATCGCTTAGACTTATGTCATGAGAAGATTTTCCTTGAATTGGTTTTGATGGATTCGTGTTTTGCACATTTTATCGATAGAATTTAGGGCGCTTACTACCCTACACCAAGAAAATATTCAGTTCGCTTTGATAAACTGCCTTGAATTCGCTCCCTTAGGATTGCTTTTTAATAAACTTGAAGAATTTAGTTTTGATTCACTGCTTAGACCTTAAACTTGAATTTTGAAATCGGGAGCGTTTGTGTGCTAAGAAGATATTCTGAATTACTAAGGCTTGCCTTCTAAATGCTTAGAATGGGTATTAAGAGTTTCACAGCATGAGAAGAAAGCCAACCAAACCGACAGGCCGCCTAACCTATAACACGGGTTTTGTGCAAGGAGGGCCACACTACTTTATTCATATTTTTGCTATATTTGAACAACGAATTCCGGTCAAAACCGCTACCATCAAGCCCTCCCAGCACAAAGCCCGGAACCGTTAGCGGTAATGGTAAACGTCCCTTTGATATAACGCCTTACGACAGTGGATAGACTACAATACTTCAATTTTCACATTACAAAATAGCTGCAACCAAATTCATAAACTGAGATAGTTCAAACACTTTATTAAATTTGAGAAGTTAGACATTAATTTTGCTTTTGAATTGGACGAACCTCTACACTTCCGTCTTCACTCAAAATTGGACACCCTTTTGAAATTTCTACTGCATCATCAATGTCTTTTGCATTTACGATTAAGTATCCACCAACCATTTCATTTCCTTCTGCATACAGACCATCTGAAACAACTTTGTTTGTTCCTTTAACATACTTACCCGTTACTTGAAGTGCATCACCTCCTGCAAGAATACCTTTTTCAGCAAGTCCTTGCATCCAAACATTCCAGATTTGAATGACGTCCATTGCGGCTTGTGAATTTGCTGTGGAAATATGAGTATTACCGCCTCTGAATAATAGAATGAATTTTTCCATTTTACTTTATTTTAGTTACTTTAATTTTGGTTTGTAATTCAAAAATATACTGTAAAATGCTAACCTAAAAGTAGGACAAATAAAATGCCTTAGTATGAAAAATAATACTATTATTGGAAATCAATATGATAAGCNNCAGAAAAAAATAATTTTTGATGAANAAACTTGTCCCGTAACGGCAACAATGAAAGTTTTGGGTGGTAAATGGAAGCCAATTCTAATAAATGCTATCTACTTTACCTCACCTGCAAGATTTGGAGAATTGAAAAGAAGTGTAGTTGGAATTACTCAATCAATGCTCACATCACAGTTAAGAGAGTTGGAGGATGATGGCATCATAGCAAGAAAAATATATGCAGAAATTCCCCCAAGAGTAGAATACTNNTTGACTGAATTTGGGCTTACTTTATCACCAATTATTCAATCAATGGCTGAATGGGGAAACCAATATAAACTTAACATTAAAACAAAAAAGAAAGATCAACACTTGACAACAGAAAATTCTTAAATCACAACTTTGACTGAAAACCACTACCGCTAACAACGGTTTGGCGCAAGCAGGGCTTCGGGAATAAATTCATCTCTTTCGCTATATTTGGCATAGAATTTAGCCTCAACTTTGGCACGCAAATGCCCTGCCATCGCCAAGCCGCTAGCCGTTAGTGGCAAGTGTATGACGACCCCGAAATAGACAAGGAAACAATGGAAAAAGAACTTTTAAAAACTTGGAGAAGAAACAATATACTCTGCAAAGGGACACTTTAAAGCTTGTGACCTACGCAGACAGTTGATAACATATACTATTTGGAGTTGTGCAATTTTAAACGTCATTGGAATTATTGGAATCAATCCGTTGGTAGACAAAATATTTTCTGCTATTGGACTTTTGNGAACAATCGCATTGCTAATTTGGAACGAAGGAGAAGGCAAAAATTATCGTGCTTTACACAAAGCCGCTGCTGAAAAGTATTTAGCCTTACACAAAGAAATTAGAAGTTGCTACTTTNTGAATAATATCAACTCGACACAGGTTGAAGAATTAGGTAAGAAAGTAAGCAAGTTTGATCAATCAGAAAAACCTGAAATTCCAGCATTTGCGAGAAATTGGGCAAAAATCAATAGAAAAAACGACCCAGAAACTGACAACTGGTTTAAAAATTAGTGATGGCAACAATAAATACTATACTCACGACCTTTGCACAGCAGCATTTAGTGCTTGGATATAATTCTACTGAAAGAGATAAAATAAACTCGTCATTAACGCAATTAGAAAAAGTGCTTAAAGACAAATTGCAANACAATATCAAAGAGTTTATTCGTTTTGGTTCTTGGACACGAAATACGATTTTACCGAGAAAATATGACCTACAATCTGATATTGACTTAATGGTTGTCTTCAATACGACAAATGGAACTAAAACAGCAGGAACATATCGTAAGAACTTAATTGATGTTGTATCAAATGCTTATCCAAACTCTATTNTCAAAAAGGATTTTCCTGTTGTCAAACTTGAACTAAATCACATAATGTTTGACATAGTTCCTGCATATAAAAGTGAAAGTATTTGGGACAGTTTTACTTATTACATACCCGACACAAGTGACGGCTGGCGTGGGACAAAGCCAAATGACATTAATGATACATTAGCACAANAANACCAATCTTATGGAAATAATATTGTTCGCAGTGTCGTAAGACTTTGCAAACATTGGAACGCAAGCAATGGACGAATTTTCGACTCATACGAAATGGAAAAATGGATTGTAGAAAGATATTTTTATAACGGAGACGACTTGTATCCTAAGTTTTTGAGTGTTATGAACGACTTGGCTCAACACCACCAACACGCAGGGACAAAGCAGGCANTTAAATTGATTAAAGAATATCAGGGAAATTGGCAAAGACAGGCGGACGTTAACAAACAATTTGAATGGTTACAAAAACTATTACCTGGACTGAAATAACAATAACACCAGCCACTAACAGCCGTTTGCCGCAATGGGGCTGGAGTGGTTAAATCATGTGCAGTGCTTCTATCAACATTTGTGCTTGGTTGACAGTGAAGTGCTCTGAAATCCCCCACTGCGGCAAGCGGCGAACCGTTGGCTGCAATGTGCGAACCATCATTACGCTTAGACTTGGCGGTGATTTTCTACCCTCAAATCGGCGGGCAAGAGAATGACCAACAGACAGTTTTCTACCTCTTTCACCGCGCCAAAATTGGTTACTGTGGACTTATCACCAGTTCCCATTTAGAAAAACAGGCGGATTGGCTTGGCGCTGTTTTGACACTAACCCGAATTTTCTACCTCGTATTGTGAACGTTCCTCAACTCCGCGCCGGTTTGACTTCTCATAGAAACCGATAACGTTACCGAAAAAGTGAATTCCAAAACGCAAGAAATTGGAAATCGGCGCTGTTTGACTTAAAACTCGAATTCAATACCCACAACGAATTGAAACTCGTGGCGCTTTCATGGCATTAACGGTGAAAATAACAACTGAAGAACTTTCTGACTCTTTAGTTGCGGAGTTGAAGCGCCATCTAACGATTTTCCTACGCCCGCCTTGCTTTGTGGTTAGATTTTAAATGCAGGATTTCAATCAGCTGATGGGAAAACCGCCAAGATGCACACTAACAGCCAACATGGCATTGCCAAAAGCGGGGTTTTGGTTTTATCTTTGTAATATTATTGAAGCCCGGTGTTTAGTTCTCTTAAAATATCACTACTATCCCACCCCGCCTTCGGCAATACCCGGAACGTTGGCTGCAATGAAAATTTACCTGATTGCTGAGTTGAACAAAAGATTATTTCAATTCCCGTATTGACAAGAGAAATATTATAACTGTGAAATTTTTGACAAATCTAAACTGAATAGTCATAATTAATGGACTCTAAAGACAGATATAAAAACTTAAATGTTGAGAGCTATGTAGCTAGACTAATTCAATATCCCAATGCTCTAAGTATAACAATTTATAATAATTCGTAGCTGAAATCATTTTTCATGGAATTCTCACCACCTGTAAATAAACGCTCCACAGATGAATTATTCGATATAATCAGCAACAATGAAAAATGGGGAAAAGAGATACAAATCTTAGCAAAGAAGAATTATTCATTAGGAATTTCACTAAAGAATTAATTGAAAAAGAAAGACAAAAAAGAATTAAACTCTTAGAGAAAATTTCTGAACGCAAGGAAATCAACTTAACAAGAAACAAAACCGAGAGTTATACTATAATTGAAATGACCTCAATAGTAATATTCTTTCCGCTATCACTTCTGATACAAATAAATCCTTTAAAAGAATTTTGGGATCTGGACAAGGAAACTACAAAAGAAAATATTTCAAAGATTAATACTGATTTTGGTTTCGTTTTTCTTATGGTATCTATTATTGAGAATAATATTCTGAATACGGCTAGAATAGACAATTCACTGCAGCCAACAAGGTATTGCCAAAAGCGGGGCTTAAGCATTACCTTTGATGTATTGTTGAAGGACGGTGTTCAGTTTTCCTAATAAAGTAACTACTACCCCACCCCGCCTTCGGCAATACCCGGAACGTTGTACGCAATTGTTTTACCCGTCGCCAAAGATTTCAGATTTTTTGAACTTGGGTCATCGATCGCCCGAACGGAGATTCGTTTAGCAGCAACGAAAATGGTCAGGTGTGGAGTACACGACGATAAGGAGTGGACTTCAAAAGCTTCGGCGAGGCCGTCGAAAGCTCGCTTTCGGTCGGACAAGCCGACAAGCTTTTTGGCGAAGTTAGCCGACAGAAATTTAATAATCCACTTGTAAGCACTTAATATCGGCTAACTTTTCCACACCTGGACATTGAGTTGTTGCTGACCAGGATTTCTACTAGGCGCATCTATGACCCATGGCTGGAGTAACTTCATCAATCGGGGATTGACAAAATGACTCCAGCCATCGTTCAAAAATCTGAAGCCATACTTTGACGGGTAAAATAACTTCGTACAACGACAGCTTGCCAAAGCGCGCAGTTAATTACTATCGTCAAAAATCGTACTTTCGTCTGCGCGCCTTCGGCAAGCTGCTCCCCGTTACAGGCAATGGGCCTGAGCGATAAACAGAGAAAAATTAGATTCGATTTGGTTGGCTTTTTCACAGACCGGCAAGCACTCAGAATCTTAACCGAATAGAAATTATTCACGTTTTCCAGCGCCCTTCTCACCATATCGCTTAGACATTTTTCATGAGAAGAATTTCGTTGATTTTGTTTTGATTAAGTCGTGTTTTGCTCATTTTATCGGCAGAATTTAGGCGCTTACTAACCTACTCCAAGAAAATATTCAGTTCGCTTTGAAAACTGCCCAGGAATCGCTACCGAGTTTTTGAGTAAAAGAATAAGAAGTTGTCCTCTTGAGTTTTCACTTAGACACTAAACTTGAATTCAGAAATCGGTAGCGGGTATGTGCTGAGAAGATATCTTGAATTTCTAATGCTTGCCTTCTAACTGCTTAGAAAGGGTATTAAGACTTTCACAGCAAGAGAAGAAAAGCCAACCAAACCGACAGGCCCACTGCCTGTAACACGGGTTTTGTGCAAGGAGGGCCACACTACTTTATTCATATTTTTCGCTATATTTGAACTACGAATTCCATTCAAAACCGCTGCCATCAATCCCTCCCAGCACAAAGCCCGGAACCGTTAGCAGTAATGGTAGGACGCCCCAACAGAAAGAGATAAAGAATGCAGAAAACGACATTTAAAATATCAAAAATGGACTGCCCATCCGAAGAACAAATGATACGGATGAAACTTGCCGACTTGACAAATATCAACTCGTTAGACTTTGATATTGCAAACAGAAAACTGACCGTTTTTCATACGGACAAGTACGACCAAATTTTTCAGCGACTTGATAACTTAAATTTTGACACTTCACTAATTGATAGTGGTTCAGCAGACAATTACACAGAAACAACAGACAACACAGACCGAGAAAGAAAATTGCTTTGGCAAGTTTTAGCTATCAACTTTTTCTTTNTTGCACTTGAACTTACGACAGGTTTTATTTCAAACTCAATGGGACTTGTCGCTGACAGTTTAGATATGCTTGCCGGCAGCATTGTTTACGGACTTGCACTTNTTGCAGTTGATGGAACAATGACACGANAAAAGAACATCGCAAAATCAGCAGGTTATTTTCAATTGACACTTGCCGTTTTCGGTTTCATTGAAGTTATCAGACGATTTATTGGGACTGAAACAATCCCTGCATTTCAGACAATGATTATTATTTCAATTTTTGCACTTATCGGCAACGGACTTTCTTTGTATTTACTTCAAAAAAGCAAAAGCAAGGAAGCACATATGCAAGCCAGTATGATTTTTACATCTAATGACGTAATTGTAAATCTTGGAGTAATTATAGCAGGCGGACTTGTTTACTTGACAAACTCAAAATATCCCGACCTTATCGTTGGGACAATTGTATTTTTCATCGTTGGACAAGGAGCATTTAAAATTCTAAAACTATCAAAATGACAGACAGAAGAACCACTACTGCTAACAGCGGTTTTGCANAAAAGCGGGTTCAGTGGTTAATTGAACATTCTACCTCGCATCAACTTTTATGGTATGCTGACAGTTTAGTGCTCCGAAATCCGCTTCTTCGCAAAGCCGCAAAACGTTGGCCAAAATGATTGTATGATGACAATTGATAATAAATTTCTAGTTGACCTAGATGAAATTAGATTATTCAAATATGTAAATTTCGAGACACTAAAATTAATTTTAGAGACTCGAACTATCCTTTTAGTCCTCCATCTAAATTCAATGACATTTTTGAATTGGACATAGATCGTTTTTCATTTGATAACAAAATAGACAATTATTTAAATTTGGTTCGAGTGCCAGATTTCTTTGACGAAAATGCTAAATCCAACTACCGGAACTATTGCATGGAAAATCCGGACAAATTGAAATATTATTTAATTGATGCCCTTCGAGAGATTAGAAATAGCTTTGGCATTTCATGTTTCGCATTATCTCCATTCATTAATATGAATTGGGCACACTATTCTGATAAACATATGGGTTATTGCATTGAATTTCAATTTACCAATAATCTTGTCAATAGCGATCTTAACTTCTTTATGTTGACTATTCTGGTTCTAACGAAAAATTAAACTATTTTGAAAATACTGAAAATACTCTTGTAAAGTGGATATGTACCAAAGACTCATCTTGGCAAAATGAACGAGAAGTAAGGGCAGTATATTCTAACTTTCAGGGACAATTCCGGTTACCAAGAATGTATTTCCGAAGAATTTACAGTGGAATCAAATCCACAATAGAAAATGATTGTGAAATTAAAACTATAGTAAAGCAATATTTCAATGATGAATTTTTAATTACGAAAATCAAACCAGATGACTTATTACGATAGAATTTTCACTTCGGCCAACATGCGTTTGGCGAAAGTGGGGCTTTTGTTCTAGGCAGAACTTTGGTACTTTCTATTATCTTTGGTTCTAAATTCAACTTTAGTACTTTTTAACCCCCACCTTCGCCAAGCGCAACCACGTTGGCAGTAATGCAATACAGACACACCTCAAAAATAAAACACAATGAAATATATACAAATTAGAGGCACAAAAGATGCTGGCAAATCGACAACTATGAATGAGGTTTGCAAAAGATTAAATCCTAGTTCAATTAAAAAATTAAGAGACAAAGAATTTATTGAGTGTGAGCTTGGAACTGAAATATTTAATGACACATTTTTAATAACCTACAAAAATAAAAACATATTAATCGTTGCTGGTGCACCAACTGAACAATCAAGAACATTTACTTTCATAATTTCTGTTTGCATAGAATTAAAAATAGAAATTTCGTTAGCCCTTGTTTCAATGAGAAGTTCAGAACGAAAAGTAGGCTATGACACATTGAATGAATTGGAAAATTTCGGAACTTGTATTTTTAATGAACAAATTTGGCAAGTACAAGGAGAATATAAAGAAAGTAAAGAATGGAATGAACGAATTGAAAATTTACTAACACTAATAAACACAAACATATAATGGCACTATCAGATTTTTTTAGAATTAATATGCCTTATGGCATTAAACGAAATAGCAATGACGAATGGTTTGCTTTCAATAGAGAGTATGTTCCTTTAGGTTGGAATACAACAGAAAATCATGAAAGCATTTATAAAGAAAACGCTTATGGACATTTACCAGTCTATACAAAATACAAAGGTTTAACAGAAAAGAAAATATTAGGAATAATAAAAGATTCGACTGCAATTCAGAGAGAAGAAGATGGAACAATATCAAGAGTATTTTTTTACAATGATGCGACAAATCCCAAAAACAGTCCTGAAAATTGGAAAGATTACTTTGAACTTATTAAGAAATTTTCTGAACTTGAAAGATAATGCACTACTGCCAACAGCACCTACCCAAAAGGCGGGCTTTCGTCTTCGAATGAATCTTGAAAAGTAAAAGAATCCTCAGTTTTTTAAATTAATTTCGTTTTCAAACTCCCGCCCTTCGGGTAGCTGCAAACCGTTACAGGCAATGGGCCTGAGCGACATACAGAGAAAATTAGATTCGGTTTGCTTGGCTTTTTCACAGACCGGCAAGCACTGAGGAACTTAACCGCGAACAAATTAATCACGATTTCCAGCGCCCGATCACCATATCGCTTAGACAGTTTTCATGAGAAGAATTTCGTTGTATCGGTTTTGGATAATTTGTGTATTGCAAATCATATCGGCGGAATTTTGGGCGCTTACCACCCTACTCAGAGAAAATATTCAGTTCGCTTTGATAAACTGCCTTGAAATCACTCCCGAGATTTTGAATAAAAGGAAAAGAAGTTTTTCATTTAGCTTAAATGCTTAGACGCTAAACTTGAATTCTGAAATCGGGAGCGTGTTTGTGCTGAGAAGATAGTTTGAATTTCTAAAGCTTGCCTTCTAACTGCTTAAAATGGGTATTAAGACTTTCACAGCAAGAGAAGAAAGCCAACCAAACCGACAGACCCACTGCCTGTAACACGGGTTTTGTGCAAGGAGGGCCACACTACCTTATTCATATTTTTCGCTATATTTGAACTACGAATTCCGGTCAAAACCGCTACCATCAAGCCCTCCCAGCACAAAGCCCGGAACCGTTACTCGCAAGCGGCCTTGGGGACAACCAGAGAAATTAAGATTCGATTTGGTTGGCTTTTTTCATAGACCGGCAAGCACTGAGATTTTTAACCGCTTAGAAATTAGTCACGTTCTTCAGCGCCCCGATCACCATATCGCTTAGACATTTTTCACGTGAAGAATTTCGTTGTTTAGGATTTATAAGAATTGTGTTTTGAAAATCATATCAGCGGAATTTGGGGCGCTTACCACCCTACTCCCAGAAAAATTCAGTTCGCTTTGATAAACTGCTTTGAATTCGCTCCCGGTAAATTGATTTTAAGAAATTGAAGAATTTAGTTTTGATTCACTGCTTAGACGATAAACTGGAATTCAGAAACCGGGAGCGGTTATTTGCAGAGAAGATATTTTGAATTTCTAAAGCTTGCCTTCGAAATGCTTAGAAAGGGTATTAAGACTTTCATATCAAGAGAAGAAAGCCAACCAAACCGAAAAGGCCGCCTGCGAGTAACACGGGTTTTACGCCAGGCGGGCTAATCTACTTTATTCATAAATTTCGCTATATTCGATCTACGGATTCCGGTCAAATCGCCTGCTATCAAGCCCGCCCGGTCGTAAAGCCCGGCTCCGTTGGCGGTAAACATTAGAACATAAGGATGCACCAGTGTTAACAGGACAGGAAAATCAAACTATATCACTATTTCTTTTATCTGCTAAATAGAATTCTCTATGATAAAATAAATTGAGTATGCTTGTTTACTGCTGTTTTCATTTTGATATTTATAGTAAACTAATTAGTTTTGATTTTGAATACAATTAGATATACATATGTTGCTCAAAATTAGGAATTGCGTTATTAGATTTTGCCTTTTTTCTTTACTAGCCATATTTGTTTATGCTTGTAAGTCTACAACTGTTATTTTCCCAACAAAAGAAAATGAATTTTTTTAACCCAAGAACTTAATGATCTAATCATTAATAGGAAAGTTAGTGTTGTAATTCGTGTACCTCAAATTAGTTCAAGTATTTTAGAATCAGAGAATAAAATAGTGAAGCATAGTTCAGAAAGCAATTTGAATTCATCAATTAAAGATAATAATACAAGAAATGAAATAAATGTCGGAGTTTCTTCAAGTTCGCAAAGTACAGAGAAAATATTTNCTAATCAGGTATACAATTCTGTTGAGAACCAATTTGTAAAAAGTGGATACTTAGTTAGAGACAGATCAATATTTAACAATCTCCTGCAAGGTAATACTAACCTGACTAGGTATTCAGAAATTAGTAATTTGACAAATACAGATTTGATAATCGAAGTTTTAGAATACAGTGATAATTTTAAATATTACTCTAATCAATTACTTAAATCTAATTCAAACAAGACAAAGTCTATACTAAAAACTGATGAATTAATTATTGGAAATGGAATGTTTATAGAGTACAGAGTGATAATAATAAAATCAAATCAAATAGCAGGACGTTTCAAGTTTTTCAAGAAACCATGTGAAGATGGCTGTACTTATGTAAAAGGCAGTAGCAAAAAAACCAAAGATATATTATTACGAATCTNNTCTGAATTTTCGAATTTTATAGACAATTCTGCACAAGAATTAATTAGGCTATTGAAAAATGGATCAAACAAAGAGAATATTCCGATCGAACAGGTAACTGCAAAACTTCCTGAATCAGTTAATGCTGGGTTGACAATAGAACCAACAACTTCTAATAGTACAATTCCAGTATCAATTTTCCATTTGCAGAAATTTTTGGGTATCAAGAATTTGATAAGGTGCGACCAGGCGCTAGGATTTTTATTGATACAAAATTTGACCAAGCTGTGGTAGAGAAAATACATAGAGAATTGAAAAAGAATAAATTCTTACCAGTGCAAACCAAGGACGAATCCGATTATGTTCTACTTTATCACTTTACAAGCAAATCTGAAAGAATTGGAAAATCTTGTCAATTCCAGATTTTGAAAGCACCAAACAATAAGCTATGCGCCCAAGGTTCTTTTAAAGTTGGATACAATGATTTCCAAACTGTAACGAGTTGCATACAATATTTTGTAAAGAAAATTGGTAATTATTAAAAATGTATTAGGCTATTTATATAGTAGTAATTTGCGCATACCTTGTCGAAAATTATTTATGTCTACCGCCAACAGCAGTTTGGCAAAAGCTGGTTTAAGTCCTAAATTGAACATTTGTAATTCTAATGAACTTTGTACTAAATTTGAACAAACGTACTTTTAATCCCAGCCTTCGCCAAGCACCCGACCGTTAGCGGCAATAGATTCGCAGAAATTCTTATGACCAAAATACTTACAATTTTTCTGCTATTGCTATTCCTCTTTAATAACTGCAAAGACAGGCAAGAGCATGGCAATAAGTACCACCTTAATTATTTGAGAGTCGAAGGTGGAGCCATTGAGATGAAAATTGACACCAATGCATCCATATCCGAACTGGTTACGCGATTAAATTCTAAATGGAAATTTATAGAAACAGGAAAATCCTATTGGATTGGATATACCGAAAACATGTTCTCTATTGCCTATCATAGAGATAGTGCCATTCCGGTTTTACTTAATNTTTTTAAAAATGGTTCGAACGACTATGGTAAAATTGGTACAATCTACACATTACACTTAATAGGAATTGAATCGAACGTAGCTGGAAGGCTTATTGAAAATTTCAAAAATGCGCAAGCGAGGCAGGCTCTCTTGAAATTATTACCCCAAGCTAAGTATAGTCGAGAAATTGTCAAACTTTTAATGAGAGATCCTTGGAAATCTGATGTCCCATTTTTCATTAACACTTTAAAAGCGGACAGTAGCCAACAAGTGACTTGTCCAATCATATCAGCACTGAATAGGTATAACTTAAAATATTTACCCATAAATAATGAAATTCCAAATAATGTTTTAGATCAAAACATATCAATCAAAAATAAGAATACAATTGAATTACAGACTGATTTCGATTTCAATTCCCAAATTAAAGAAGCCCTAAAATTGTTTGACACAAAATACTCAAATATAATGGTTGAGAAGGCAGTATATGATCAGNATCTCTCACCCCACTTTAAGACTAAATTCAATAGTATAGTAACAATAAGATCGTTATTGAGAGGCACAAACTTAATGAACAGAAACTCTTTTAGTTATTTCCGGTTAGGAACAAACCTTTCTNATTATTTTGAAGACGGCACTTTGCATTTAATCTCATACAAAAGTGCCAGAGAAAGATTGGTTAGGTACTGGAATGATGAAAGAAACAATTTTGACATAATATACCACCAAACTACTGCCGCTAACAAGGTATTGCCAAAAGCGGGGCTTTAGTTTTATCTTTGAAATGTTGTTGAAGCTCGGTGTTCAGTTTTCTTAACCACGTAACTACTCACCCACCCCACCTTCGGCAATACCCGGAACGTTACCTGCAACAGCTAAACCACTACTGTATAACTAATTAAAATAAACTAATATGACAAAAATGAATAAGAACTTATTACTAAATGCTATAGCAATTATAGTTTCAACACTTAACTTTGCCAACGCGCAAACTGCTTATATTCCAAATTCAGCAAGCAACAACGTATCGGTTATTAATATTAATACTGGAACTGTAATAGCTACAATTCCAACTCAAATTTATCCTTCAGGGGTTGCTGTCAGCCCCGATGGAACGAAAGTCTATATTGGACATAGTACGAATGGGAAAATAAGTGAAATCAACACCGCTACTAACACTGTAACCACTGTTTTTCAGGAACATTTGGGAATGCTAAAGCTTTAGCAATAAGCCCGGATGGGACAAAATTATATGTTACGAATTCTTCGTCTGACTTTGTATGTATAGTCAATACTTCTACCTATGCAGTTATAGACTGCAAGCCTGTTGGATATGCTCCCAAAGGCGTGGCAGTTAATTCGTCAGGTACGATGGCTTATGTTGCTAATCTTTTTGGACAAACAGTTTCTGTCTTGAACACATCTAGCAACACTGTGGTAGCTACAATCCCAGTTGGATATGGTCCATTTGATGTTGCTGTACATCCAAATGGAAGCAAGGTATATGTTTCCAATGATGGTGATTCAATTATTAATATAATAGATGCAGTATCAAATACAGCTATTGGCTCAATTAATATTGGTTCCTCCTCATTATGTTTGACAATTAGCCCAGACGGAACAAAATTGTATGTAGCCAAGTATACTGATAATGAAATAGATGTGATTAATACTTCTAATAATTCAATTATTGCTTCAATTCCCGTTGGTGCTGTGCCGTATGGCATTTCATTAACCCCTGACGGCACAAGACTCCTTGTAACAAATTCGGGAGATAATACAGTTAGTATTATCAACACTATCACAAATACGGTAATAAATACCATTCCAGTTGGAAATACCCCGCAAGGTATTGGAAAATTTATCTCCACCTTCCCAACCATTAATACTACCTTATCAGAAACGCCTGCCAATAATTTTGAAGCTTTTGTTTATCCAAATCCTTCAGATGGGGAATTTAACTTGAAATTTCCAGAGGAAAATATTGAGTATTTCATTACAAACATTCTTGGGCAAGAAGTAATCAGATCAAATTCAAACCTTAAAACCACTGCCAAAATACAACTTGTTGAAAAGGGAATGTATATATTACACATGTTGACTTCAAAAGGATTACGAATTGAAAAAATAGTTATCAAGTAAATATACTGCTGCAGGTAACATGGGTTTGGCAAAAGTGGGGCTTTAGTACTAGGCTGAACATTTGTACTTTCTATTAGCTTTTGTACTAAATTTGAACTTTGGTGCTTTTCCCCACCTTCGCCAAGCCCAAAAACGTTGGCCACAATGTGCGAACCACCATTACGCTTAGATTTGGCGGTGATTTCTACCCTTAAATCGGCGGGCAAGAGAATGACCAAACGACAGTTTTACCTCTTTCGCCGCGCCAAAATTGGTTACCGGGGACTTATCACCAGTTCACATTTAGAATCACATGCTGATTGGCTTGGCGCTGTTTTGACACTAACCGGAATTTTCTACCATGTATTGTGGGCGTTCCTCAACTCCGCGCCGGTTGGACTACCAATAGAAACCAAAAACCGAAACTAAAATGGGAATTCCACACCTAAGGGAATCGAAGACCGGCGCTGTTTGACTGATAAACCTATAATCATCACCCACATTGAAAAGAAACTCGTGGCGCTTTCATGGCATTAACCGTGAGAATATCAAACTGAGAATTTTCAAGCCTTTAGATGTAGATTGGAGGCGCCACTTAACGAATTTCTTACGCCCGCCTTGCTTTGTGGTTAGATTTTAAATACAGGATTATGAACAGCTGATAGGAAAACCGCCAAATGAGCACACTGATGGCCAACATGGTATTGCCAAAAGCGGGGTTTTGGTTTTATCTTTGAAATATTGTTGATGACTGGTGTTTTGTTCTCCTAAAATATCACTACTATCCCCCCGCCTTCGGCAATACCCGGAACGTTACAGGCAAGTTTAGACGACCACACCAAAACGACTTTATACAAAAATGAATATTTGGAGAATACACTTGAAAGCAGACTCTCAAGCAGGCATTGACCAACGACAACTTTGCTTAGACAAAGGAATAGTTGGTGTAGGTTGGCAAATAGATTACGAAACAGTTCACGTGACTTGGGACGAATATTGGGAAAAAGCAGAAGACATTTATGGCNGATAGCAGTTGAAAGCAGCACTAAACGCAATTAAAAATAGAATACAAATTGACGACTTAATTTGGACGCGGGACTGGTCGGGAAATTATTTTTTGGGACGAATATTAAGTGATTGGTATTATGACACTGCAGAAGACTGTTCCAAAGCTGACATTGTAAATGTTCGCAAATGCGAATGGCATAAAATTGGAACAGAAGAAGCTGTGCCAGGAAAAGTTATTAGCAGTTTTAGACCTGCAAGGACTGTTCAAGTAATTGAAGATGATACGTNNATTATTTCACAAATTGCATACAACCAAAAGTAGGAGAATCATTTTACGAAGTTGACAACTTAGCGGAGAAGATATTTTTCACTATTATCAACTGATGGATGCGAAGATGCTTTGGCAATTTATTTACAAGTTACGCAGGACTATCACATTATTCCAAGTTCATGCAAAGACGACACAATGACTTACGAATTTGAACTTAAACATAGACAAACAGGAAAAAGTGCTGTTGCAAGTAAAAGCGGTTGGACACCTTTAAATATTGACGACTACGATAAACTTGATACCGACATTTTTTTACTTGCGACATCGGGACAATATCATGGAAAACCTAAATCAAATATCAAAACCATTGACCCAGACGTAATCTGTAAATTTTTATACGAACAAACTCACCTGCTGCCCGACAAAATGAAAGTATGGATAGAACTTACAAGATAATAAAACCTGCCTGTAACAACAGTTTTGCGCAAGGCGGGGATCACTTACATAGCAAATTTTCGGTTCCATATGCCCGCCCAGCGCAAAGCTGCGAACCGTTGGCGGTAATATGCGAACCACTATTACGCTTAGATTTTGGCGGTGTTAATTACCATTAAGACGGCGGGCTTGAGAATAACAAACCGATCGTTTTTACCTTTTCGTCGCGCCAAAATTGGTTGCCGGGGACTTATCACCAGTTCCATTAAGAATTACATGCTGATTGGCTTGGCGCTATTTTGACACTAACCAGAATTTTCTACCTTGTCTTGTGGGCATTTCTTAACTCCGCGCCGGTTGGACTTCCAATAGAAACCCAAAACTGAAACCAAAATGGAAATTTCACATCTAAAGAAAACTAAGACCGGCGCTGTTTGACTAATAAAACTAAAATCAACCCACATTGAAAAGAAACTCGTGGCGCTTTCATGGCATTAACCGTTAGAATATCAAGCGGAAAATTTTAATACCATTTTGTTGTGGATCGAAGGCGCCATTTAACGAATTTCTTACGCCCGCCTTGCTTTGTGGTTAGATTTTGAATGCAGGATTATAAACAGCCGATGGAAAAACCGCCAAAACGCATACTAACCGCCAACATGGTATTGCCAAAAGGGTTTTGGTTTTATCTTTGAAATATCGTTGATGCCTGGTGTTTAGTTCTCCTAAAATATAACTACTATCCCACCCCGCCTTCGGCAATACCCGGAACGTTACCTGCAACCCTAAAGCGACACTCACGAAAACAGCTCAACATAAAGTTTATTATCTTTGTATATGAAATTAAAAGTAGGACTTATTGGATTTGGCAAGACAGGAAAAGCAGTTGCAAATGTCATTTTACAAAATNCAAGAATTTTTTTGGAGTGGGTCTTACGACAAAGCACCTTGCTTGAAAACNAGAGTGTGCCTGAATTTTTAGGTGTTGCTTCTGACGAACCAGGAAAAATATACTCATTGGCAACAACCGACCTGAATGATTTGCTTGACTCACAACCAGTTGATTTTATTATTGACTTTTCTTCCACCGAAGGAATTTATACTTACGGAAAAATTGCTAATGAACGAAATGTTAAAATTATTTCAGCCATATCGCATTATACTGAGAAAGAAATTGAGTTATTGAAAGAACTTTCTAAAACTTGCGTAGTGTTTTGGTCGCCAAATATTACATTGGGCGTAAATTATTTACTTTTGCTTCAAGGTATTTGAAAAATTGCACCTTGGGTAGACATTGAAATTATTGAAGAGCATTTTAAGGACAAACAAGGAATGTCAGGAACTGCTATTAAAATTGCAAATGCATTGGACATTGGCAAAGAAGAAATTAAAACTATTCGTGCAGGTGGAATTGTAGGCAAACACGAAGTTATTTTTGTTTNNCCTTATCAAACTGTAAGACTTATACACGAAAGTATTTCANGAGAAGCATTTGGGAACGGTGCATTATTTGTTGCTCAAAATCTCGTAAGCAAANAGGTAGGACTATATAATTTTGAAGACATTTTATTACCCTACTTTGCTTCTTAAAATATGACTATATCTATTATAATTTCAATTTCAATATTGCTTTTATTAGCTTATGTATTTGACATTACGGCTTCTAAAACAAAAATTCCTTCTGTAATTTTACTATTACTTTTAGGGTGGACCGTTGGACAAATATCAAACAGACTTGAAATCCCGACACTAAACCTCAATCCAATTTTACCTATTTTGGGAACAGTCGGACTAATTCTTATCGTTTTAGAAGGCTCATTAGAATTAGAACTTAACAAATCAAAATTTTCTTTTGTTGGCAAAGCATCTTTAATAGCCTTTTTACCAATGCTACTTTTTAGCTTAGGACTTGCTTTTGCTTTTCAATACTTCGGAAATACAACATTTAAAATAGGACTTGCAAACGCAATACCGTTTGCAATTATTAGTAGTGCTATTGCAATACCAAGTGCTCAAAACCTAATTGCCAAAGACAAAGAATTTATTACCTATGAAAGTAGCCTTTCTGACATTTTTGGTGTTATATTTTTCAATTTCATTACTCTAAATGACAATATTGGGACAAAATCGGTTGGACATTTTTTGTTAGAAATAATTACAATTCTTCTCATTTCCTTTATTTCAACTGTTGCACTTGCATTTCTTTTAAGTAAGATAAAACACCACGTAAAATTTGCCCCAATTATTTTGACAGTAGTTTTGATTTATGCAGTTTCTAAAATATATCATTTGCCAGCATTAATATTTATTTTGTTGTTTGGGCTTTTTCTTGGAAACCTTGATGAAATCAAACACCATAAGTTTATTCAAAGACTAAAACCAGATATTCTTAATGGAGAAGTTTATAAGTTTAAAGAACTCACTATAGAAATTGCATTTTTAGTTCGGTCTCTATTCTTCNTTTTATTTGGATATTTAATACAATTGTCTGAATTATTTAATGTAGAAACAATAGGTTGGGCTTTATGTATAACAATAGCAATTTTTATTATACGGCTGTTGTTTCTGAAACAATACAAACTGCCAATGAAACCATTACTTTTTATTGCACCACGTGGACTTATTACAATCCTGCTATTCCTGACAATTCCAATTTCACAAAATATTGAAATAGCAAATAAATCATTAGTAATTCAAGTAATTATCTTGACGGCAATATTGATGATGTTTGGTTTAATGACAAATTACCAAAACAAGGTAGAAACTAAATGACAACAAGAAGGGCAGCAGGTAACAAGGGTTTGAACGCAATGGGGGCAGATGAGGTAAATTCATCATTTGTACTACGATTGAACATTTGTAATAAACTCAACATTTGGGCTTCTAATCCCCACTGCGTCAAGCCCCAAACTGTTATATGCCATGATCCAAAACCTAACCAAAACATCAAACATGCGAAAAATTTTCAAGTTATTTAAAGATTACTGGGAATTAAGAAAAATTTAATTATTTCTAACCTAATGTCTGGTACACTCTAGCGTTATTTCCCTTTATTGTTCAAAATCAAGAAATACTGGCATTTATTAGTAAAAAGATTTTTTATCAATTTTGGGAATAATATTTGTTCTACTAATTTGTAAGTTCTACTAATAAGTGCAACCGGATTTTATCCCCTGTGGAGCGTAGAGAAGCGAAGGCGTAGCCGAAGCGAAACGAAGCTCCACAGGAGAGCCAAAACTACCTTTGTTATTACCACATGACAAAGAAGTATAATCAGCTCACCTTGGCACAAAGGTACAAGATCGAAGCACTTATCAAAGTCGGCAAATCACAATCTGAAATTGCCCAGATTATTGGTGTTCATAAATCGACAATACATCGAGAGCTAAAGCGAAATATCCCTGCTCGGGGGTAGGTGCTAAAATCTATGGCGCTCAAAAGGCACAGACAAAGACCGACAACCGGCACAAATTCAAAACGAAGCGAATTCGATTTACGGAGCCTCTAAAAAGCAGATGCTGAAGTGGATGGAGGAAAACGATTTTCTCCGGAATTGGTAGCTGCCCAGTGGAGCAAGGAAAACAAACCAGGTGTTTGTCATGAAACCATTTACAAATTCATATGGCATTGTAAGCACACAAATCAACGTATAAATAAACCTTACAAGAAGCTCTATACTAAACTGAAACATGGAAAACGTCGCAGAAAGCGAGGGAACTATAAAGATTCAAGAGGTATTATACCGAACCGTGTATCGATTGAAAACCGGCCCAAAATAGTAGAAAACAGAAGCCGATTTGGGGATATTGAGGCCGATATTATAGTAGGGGCAAATCACAAATCTGCACTATTGATAACCACAGATAGAGCAACAATTAAGACAACAATAGATAAGCTGAAAGGAAGAGATGCAGAGCAGGTATCAAAAATTATAATTGCCCGTATGAAAAAATGCCACCGATAAAAACCATGACCTTTGATAATGATCAAGCTTTTTCCAAACATGAACAAATTGCAAAAGCGCTGAATATAAAAACATATTTTACCCGTCCATACACGTCACAAGACAAGGGCACCATTGAAAATAGAAACGGCGTAATTCGTCTGTTCTTCCCAAAGAAAACAGACTTCGATAAAGTTTCATCCTCTGAAATCAAACGAGTAGAAAAAGAAATCAATAGCAGACCCGTTAGAAAATTTGGATACTTAACCCCGGATGAAGTATTTTTAAAGATGAAAGGTAGCGTTGCACTTATGAATTGAACTCAGCATTCCTATAATAACTGATTTTACTCTTTTGCAATGCATGGATATGGAACAGCCTCCTCATTAGCTGTTTTAGTTTTTGAATCCTAAAAGGCTCATTAAAAACTAAGAATGAATTTCTTCTTAACGCAGCTTTCAGTCGAATTAAAAAGGAGACTAAAATTATAGAAGATTTAAACAAGAATGAAGTTCAATTACCTTCACTTCAAAATTATGAATACATGCGGCGAGTATTTACAAGACTTCTTGGAGAAACAATGCAAACTGGAGATTACTATATAACTCTTTCAAATATTGATTTTTGGGCATTAACTCCCAAGGAGAATCTGACAACATTTATTCAGGAAAATATAAATGCCATAAAACTTGGAAAATCCATTCATAGAATTGTCGTACTTGAAAAAATAAATACTTCTCAGGTAACGATAATGATTTAGAGTGTTCAGAAAGGACAAAAAGTTGACTTTATGAAATACCTTATTGAAATTAGAAACCGAATTATTCATAATGACAACACAAATTACTTTGATAGATTTAAAACACTATGTTATTTGAGTGAAAGGCTTTAAAGAAGAAAATGACAACTATTTTCCATCTGTTATCGTAGTGAATAAACGATTAACAAACGCACTTTTGTTGACAGTTAATCCAACACGAAATATTGAAAAGGAGAACCCACAGATTTACATAAGACATTATAATTTCAAACCGCTTCAAATTAGAAAAGTCAATAACAATATTGACATTGTAGATTTACTTGAAAAGATTAATTTGTATTACGAGAATTACAAAATCAAGGAATCAGAATCTCAAAAGCAATTGATGACTTTAGGCTGATTTTGAACGTGTATATCCGAATATTTGGAGAGCTTAGACAACTTTATAACTTTAATTCAGGAGTAAAGAATACACAAATAGAGCAATTGGATATAAAGGACATTCCAGACATGGTCAAACAGTTTCACGGCATATAACATTGGTTTTGCGTCAGTGTGGCATTTGTACTAGGCTGAACATTTGTACTTTCTATTAGCTTTTGTCCTAAATTTGAACTGAAGTACTTTCTACCCCACACCGAACGCAAAGCCAAGGCACGTTACAGGCCATGCGTGGGCTAAGAATTACCGAGAGAATATAGACAAAAAAATGGCGGTTATCCGTAGACCTAAAACCGGCAGGCATTGGAGATTTTAACCGTGACTTTGGCGTTCTTCAACTCGCTCCATATCGTATTTCATAGATGATGAGCTGGCTTATTAGAACATGAAAACCACACAAGGTTTCCGTAGACTTAAAACCAGGGCGCTTAGTATGGTTTTACGGACAATTTGATACTCATCTCGAAAAACTTAACGCAGCGCTTCGTAGATTTTAAGAACACAAACTTTACTCGGACGATAAACGTAACTCAAGATAATTAGCTGGAAAGCGCTGCAAACAGAATTGATTGGCCTGCCTGGCTTTTATACTATATTTGGATTGAAAACCATGAAACAAGACTTAGGAATCCCGCCATTTTTAAACCAAGCACGAGCCTGTAACAACAGTTTTGCGCTAGGCGGGAATCACTTTTCCATAGCAAATTTCAGGTTCCAAATGCCCGCCCAGCGCAAAGCTGCGAACCGTTATGCCCAATGCTACCGAGCGACAGTGCTAACATCAACAGACCGAAAACAGACCAAAATTTTTAGTAAATTTGACCAATGACAGCAAAGGAAAAAGATAAATATAAAGCGGACTTTAAANAAGCACTTGACAATTTCACGACAAAGTTAGAAAAGTATGTTTCTACCGACAATGGCGACTGGTCGGTAAAAGGTTTCATAGATGTTTACAAGAATATCTATACAATCTCATCTGACACTAAAATCGTTTCTAAAATCCTTGAAATACATATATTTCCTCAAATCCTTCAGTTTGCTGACGAAATCGGATATAAAATCATTCTGACTGAACATCAAAACTATTATCCTGACTTAACATTTATCAGCAAGGAAAACGAGGAAGTAAAATTTGCCGTTGACTTGAAAACGACTTATCGGAAGAAAAATGGTATTTCCAGTTTTACTTTGGGAAGCCACGGAAGCTATTTCAAGGAACGAGATAAGAAGAAAAATATTCAATTCCCTTACAACCAATATTTAGGACATTATTGCCTGGGCGTTATCTACACACGAACAGACATAAATGCTGACGACCCTACTGATACAGAAATCTATCAAGTTCAAGAACTTCAAGAAGAATATGAAACACCAAACAAAAAAGTTGGCGAACGAGAAGTAACCACCGTCAAGAACTTAAAGTCTATTACCTCTGTAATTAAGGATTTTGATNTTTTTGCTGCTGAAAAATGGAAAATTGCCAGCGACAAGCAAGGCTCTGGCAATACTGCAAACATCGGCTCTACATTAAGCATTGACGACCTACGCAATGAAAATGGCGTTTTCAGCCAACTTGGTGAAGAATGGTTTGACGAATATTGGATAAACTTTGGGTCTGCAACAATGGTGAAGGAAGGAAAGACCACAAAAATTACCAACCTAAAGGACTTCTTAGAATTTAAAGGCAGAACGGATTTGTGGGATAAAATTGTAACAAGAAATTCAAAAGATTAAGCCATGAAAGTCATTGTACCACCAATAAAAAGTCAGGGTATCAAAACCAAACTCGTTCCTTGGATAAAGGATTTGGTAAACATAGCCAATCAAAAAGGAAAATGGATAGAGCCGTTTTTAGGAACTGGTGTAGTAGCATTTAATTCGGGTTATAAAAAGGCAATTCTAAACGATACAAATCCTCATATAATCGGCTTTTACAAAGGAATACAAGACAAGACCATTTCTGCACCTTTAATGAAGCAATATTTAGAAGAAGAGGGTAAACTATTAAGTGAAGCAGAAAATAACGGCTATGAACATTATTTAAAAGTTCGTACTCGTTTCAATAGTGGAGAGTTTTCGCCTTATGATTTTATTTTTCTTTCAAGAGCAGGTTTTAATGGAATGATGCGTTTTGGAAGTAAAGGAAATTGGAATATTCCGTTTTGTAAANAACCTGACCGTTTCGCACAAGCATATGTTACGAAAATAACCAATCAAGTTGCGACCGTTTCTCAAATTATCCAACCTGAACCTAATTGGGCATTTCACAACAAGTCATTTGCTGACATCATTCCTCTTGCGACAGAAAACGACATCATTTATTGTGACCCACCCTATTACGGTAGACACGTTGACTATTATAACGGCTGGACAGAACAGGACGAAGAACTATTGTTTAACCTGCTTTCAGAGACCAAAGCAAAATTCATTCTCTCAACGTGGCATCATAACGACTGGCGGGAAAATGAAATGATTAATAAATTTTGGAGCAAGTTCAACATAGTTACCAAAGACCATTTTTATCACAATGGAGGCAGCATCGAAAACAGACGGACAGTTGTGGAAGCTCTTGTTTGCAACTTTGACACAGACCAAATGGACCAACACAATCACGGACAGAGAACCAAACCAAAAGAACAACAATTGGAACTGGTTTGGGCTTAACGACAAGAAGCACTGGGCATAACAAGGTATTGGCGTTATAGGGGCTGACAGTCATAGGCTGAACATTTGTATTTCAATTTAGCTTTTGTGCAAGCTTCGGCTGCGTCCCCTGATTTCCCTACAACGCCAATACCCGAACCGTTGGGCGAAATGCCATAAGAATAAATTTACAATAATTAAATTTTAGAAATATGAAACAGTTAATCACTTTCGGATTTTTATTTATGACAATTAATTTGTCGGCTCAATACACACCTTTGCATTTAGACATTGGGACGTATTGGAAAGTTGACGCTTACAATTCACTTGGCACGGGAGTGGGGAATTTAGAAATCAAATCAGAAAGTATAAAGGACACAAGCATTAGTGGTATGAAATATTATGTAATTAGAACAATTACAAAACATACAGGCTTTAATACTGTTTTTTATCCTGTTGACTATTATACTTACTTAAGAAATGATACANATGAATAAAAAGTTTATGCCTATATAAATGGCAGTGACAACCTAATTTATAATTTTGATTTATCAATTGGAGATTCATTGTATAGTACTATAGGTAATGGGTGGGGACCAGATGTTACAATTGATACAATTTATAATTCTAATTACTGTGGGATAGTAAGAAAGGTAATCGCTACAAAGGATACATTTGGAAATATTCAACGGAAACTAATTGAAGGATTAGGTTCTGAATTTGGATTTATAGCTTATAGCTATGATCCAGGTTTTGAAAATGGTGCATTTACAAAGTGTATAAAATTTAATGGGACAGTACTTTACGGTGACAGTTCTTTAAATTGTGACTTACCTTTAGGAATCTATGATATTGACAAACGCTTTAACATTAGAGTCTATCCAAATCCGACAAGAAATAAAATTAATATTGAACTTGATAAAACCACTTCAGAGAATTATACTTTAGAATTAAAATCAATATGTGGAAACTCAATATTCAAAAGAGACTGTAAGGATGCTAATGAAACCATTGATATTGAAAATTTTACAAGTGGAATATATATACTGATTATTAAGAATTCCGATAGAACTTATACTCAAAGAATAATAAAAGAATGATGCACTATCGCCCAACAGGGGTTTTGCAAAAGCTGGGCTTCAGTGCTAAATTGAACATTTGGAATACTAATGAACATTTTGCTAAATTTGAACATTCGTACTTATAATCCCAGCCTTCGCAAAGCCCCAGACCGTTAGCGGCTAGCAGTTAGCGATACTTCAATAAAGAGAAATCTGTCTGTAATGAGACCACTTTTATAATCATTTTTTAACTTTGACGAAATGGATATTGAACAATCAAAATATACGGAATTAATAAATCAAATTGGAGGACTATTACAGCAAGGAAGAGAACAAGTTGCCAAGTCGGTAAACTCAATTTTAGTTCAGACTTATTGGTTAATCGGCAGGCACATCGTTGAATATGAGCAAGGTGGTAATGAAAAAGCGGAGTATGGTACTTTTCTCTTTGAGAAGCTTTCCAAAGACTTGACACAACTTTACGGCAAGGGATTCAGCAGAGCTAATCTATTGTATATGAGAAAGTTGTATTTGAACTTCCCAAAAAGTGAGACACTGTCTAACGTATTGAGTTGGAGCCATTATTTTGAGATTTTACGTACCGACAACGAACTTGAAATCAACTTCTACGCCAAACAGACCGAGAAAGAAAATTGGTNNGTGAGAGAACTTAAACGCCAAATGAAAAGTATGCTGTTTCATCGTTTGGCTATGAGCAAGGACAAGAAAGGAGTTATGGAACTTTCCGAGCAAGGACAAGAAATCCAAAAGGCAGAAGATATTTTAAAAGACCCTTATGTTTTGGAGTTTTTAAACATTCCAGAGAGTCATCAATTTTTAGAAAGTGAATTAGAAGAAAAACTGATTTCAAATCTTCAACACTTTCTATTAGAACTCGGAAAGGGATTCACTTTTGAANAAAGACAATATCGAATTTCAATAAGTGGTAAACACTTTNTCGTTGACTTGGTTTTCTATCACCGTATTTTAAAATGTTTCGTTCTCATAGACCTGAAACGTGGCGAAGTAACACATCAAGACGTAGGACAAATGAATCTATATCTGAACTACTTCAAGAAAGAAGTAAGCACCGAAGGCGACAATGAACCAATTGGAATAGTTTTAGGAGCAGCAAAAGACCATATTTTAGTGGAGTATGCGACCGAAAGCATAAGTAACCAACTTTTTATAAGTAAATATCAACTTTACTTGCCTGATAAAAAACAACTTGAGAATGAACTAAACAAACTTTTAGAAAATAATGACGACCATTCTGCCAGCCGCTAACAACGGTTTGGCGCAAGCAGGGCTTCGGAAATAAAATCATCTTTTTCTCTATATTTGGCATTAGGAATATCCTCAACTTTAATACTCAAATGCCCTGCCATCGCCAAGCCGCTAGCCGTTGGGCATAATTACCTTCAAATCCATTTCGAGAACTATGAAAACTGAAAAAAATCATAAGAGTCCGTAAAATGAAAAATCACGTAATCAGAATTAGCTTTACGTCCTTGTTCACCTTTTATTTTGCGACCATTTTTGGCCAATCAGAAATCTCAAGAATTGACAAATTTGCCATTGCTACTCAAGCAAGAACTTTAGATAGCTTACATTACAAGCTAACATATAAATTTGGTTCAGACGAAGAAAAAGTTCGTGCTATATTTCGATGGATAACTTTTAATATTAGTTACGATTTAATTGGAGTCAATAAAAAAAATATATATTCCGAAATTCACAAGAAATTAGAAAATGTTGATTCAAGCACATATGAAGAAAAATATAATCAACTTGTCGCTGAGAAAGTCTTTAAAGAGCGGCGGGCTGTATGTGATGGATATTCAAGATTATTTAAATACTTATGTGATTTGTCCCAAATTAAAGCAGTCATTATAAACGGATATAGTAGAACTCTTTCAAATGAAATTGGTGTAACTGGTGATGTTAATCACTCTTGGAATGCTGTTTTATTGAATAAAAAATGGAATCTTCTTGACGTGACCTGGGCGAGTGGATATTGTAACAGTGCAAGAACTAAATTTTATAAAGAATTTTGCAATCTATACTACTTAACTCCTTCTCATGTTTTCATTACAAACCACCTTCCTGAAGAATCGAAATGGACACTCCTAAAAGAAGGCATAAGTAAGAAATCATTCTTTTCGGCGCCATATTTAACGGATGATTTTTTCAACATGGGGTTAAGGACTACTTCCNCTAAGTCCGGTGTTATTCAAATAGATTCTANNCCGAAAGAATTGATATTGATCTTGACTTTGAAAATACAACGGATAGTTCACTTGTTATTATAGAAAGCTATATGATCCAAAACGAAAATATATAAATCCAATTTCCGCTACTTGCCTTCAAGAGAAACTTTAGAAGAAAAACTTAAGGCTGAGTACTTATTCGAAAACAAANAAATATGTCTTAAATATAGAATCCAAAAGAAGACAACGACAAAAATCGAAGTACTTTATAAAGGGAAGATAATTATGGTTTATCGAATAGAAAGGTAACTACGCCCAACAACGGTTTGGCGCAAGCAGGGCTTAGGAATAAAATCATCTTTTTCACTATATTTGGCATAAGAAATAGCCTCAACTTCGGTACTCAAATGCCCTGCCATCGCCAAGCCGCGAACCGTTGGCTGTAATGTGCGAACCACCATTACGCTTAGACTTGGCGGTGATTTTCTACCCTAAATCGGCGGGCAAGAGAATGACCAACCGACAGTTTTTTAACTCATTCACCGCGCCAAAATTGGTTACCGGGGACTTATCACCAGTTCCAATTTAGAAAAACAGGCTGATCGGCTTGGCGCTGTTTTGACACTTACCGGAATTTTATACCTTGTCTTGTGGGCGTTCCTTAACTCCGCGCCGGTTTGACTTCTCATAGAAACCGATAACTGAAACCATAATGTGAATTCCACATTTAAAGAAATCGGAGACCGGCGCTGTTTGAATGATAACCGGAATTCAATTCCATCATTGAAATGAATCTCGTGGCGCTTTCATGGCATTAACGGTGAGAATAGCAACTGAAGAATTTTCTGACCCTTTCGCCGTGAATTTGAAGCGCCACTTAACGAATTTCTTACGCCCGCCTTGCTTTGTGGTTAGATTTTAAATGCAGGATTTTAAACAGCTGATGGGAAAACCGCCAAGAGGCACACTAACAGCCAACATGGTATTGCCAAAAGCGGGTTTTGGTTTTATCTTTGAAATATAGTTGAAGCTTGGTGTTTAGTTCTCCTAAAAATATAACTACTATCCCACCCCGCCTTCGGCAATACCCTGAACGTTGGCTGTAATGTGCGAACCACCATTACGCTTAGACTTGGCGGTGATTTTCTAGCCTTAAATCGGCGGGCAAGAGAATAACCAACCGATGGTTTTTTACCTCTTTCACCGCGCCAAAAATGGTTACAGAGGATTTATCACTAGTTCCAATTTAGAATTAAATGCTGATTTGCTTGGCGCTGTTTAGACACTAACCGAAATTTTTTACCTTGTATTGTGGGCGTTCCTCAACTCCGCGCCGGTTTGACTTCATATAGAAACCGATAACCGAAATTAAAATGTGAATTCCACATCTAAAGAAATCGAAGACCGGCGCTGTTTGAATGATATCCGGAATTCAATACCCACAACGAATTGAAACTCGTGGCGCTTTCTTGGCATTAACGGTGAGAATAAGAACTGAAGAATTTTCTGACCCTTATGCAGTGAATTTGAAGCGCCACTTAACGAATTTCCTACGCCCGCCTTGCTTTGTGGTTAGATTTTAAATGCAGGATTTTAAACAGCTGATGGGAAAACCGCCAAGATGCACACTAACAGCCAACATGGTATTGCCAAAAGCGGGGTTTTGGTTCTATCTTTGAAATATTGTTGAAGCCTGGTGTTTAGCACTCGTAAAAATATAACTACTAGCCCACCCCGCCTTCGGCAATACCGGAACGTTACATGCAACCATCAATCCGTATTTCATGATTAGTGATTCATTTCTAGTCTATAAGAGATTTGACAGTTTCTCAAAGCTGAATGAGATAACGACAGTTTTAGTTGATAACCAAATACCATATATTGTTGAAAATGATACGCCTCATTTCGATCCCCGAATCACGACTCCAATCAATACTGAATTACTTCTTAAGATTAAAGGAAAAGATTTTGAAACAGTAAACCAGCTACTCTTGTCGAATTTTGAATTTTCTAAAAATGTAATACCAAAAGATTATTATCTCTATTCGTTTACGAATGAAGAATTGATAAATATCTTAAAGAAACAAGACGAATGGGGAACAATTGATTTAGCCTTAACAAAGGAAATTCTAATAAAAAGAGGTATAGTTGTGACAGATGACCAATTGAATGATTTTAGGAAACAAAGAATANAAGAATTATCGAATCCAGACGACCCTTCCTTTTACTGGATTCTTGTCGGATATGCATTTGCGCTACTAGGAGGTATTATCGGAATGCTCTGGGGTTTCTTCCTTTTGACTCATAAGAAAACTCTTCCCAACGGCAAGATTGTTCAAGGTTATACTAGGTNNTACCAAAAGCATGGCTTTTTTATACTATTATTAGGAATTCTAATGACCATTATTTTAATAGGCGCAAGATTCGCATAAGATTGTAATGGCTGCATGTAACAGCGGTTTGGCGCAAGCAGGGCTTTAGGAATTAATTCAACATTTTCACTATATTTGGCATAAGAATTAGCCTCAACTTTAGTACTCAAATGCCCTGCCATCGCCAAGCCGCGAACCGTTGGCGGTAATATGCGAACCACTATTACGCTTAGATTTTGGCGGTGTTAATTACCATTAAGACGGCGGGCTTGAGAATAACAAACCGATCGTTTTTTACCTCTTTCGTCGCGCCAAAATTGGTTGCCGGGGACTTATCACCAGTTCCATTAAGAATTACATGCTGATTGGCTTGGCGCTATTTTGACACTAACCAGAATTTTCTACCTTGTCTTGTGGGCGTTTCTCAACTCCGCGCCGGTTGGACTTCCAATAGAAACCCAAAACTGAAACCAAAATGGAAATTTCACATCTAAAGAAAACTAAGACCGGCGCTGTTTGACTAATAAAACTGAAATCAATACCCACATTGAAAAGAAACTCGTGGCGCTTTCATGGCATTAACCGTTAGAATATCAAGCGGAAAATTTTAATGCCATTTTGTTGTGGATCGAAGGCGCCACTTAACGAATTTCTTACGCCCGCCTTGCTTTGTGGTTAGATTTTGAATGCAGGATTATAAACAGCCGATGGAAAACCGCCAAAACGCATACTAACCGCCAACATGGTATTGCCAAAAGCGGGGTTTTGGTTTTATCTTTGAAATATTGTTGATGCCTGGTGTTTAGTTCTCCTAAAAATATAACTACTATCCCACCCCGCCTTCGGCAATACCCAGAACGTTATAGGCCATGTGGGTTAAGAATTACCGAGAGAATATAGACAAAAAAATGGCGGTAATCCGTAGACCTAAAACCGGCAGGCATTGGAGATTTTAACCGTGACTTTAGCCTTCTTCAACTCGCGCCCTATCGTATTTCATAGATGATGATCTGGCTTATTAGAACATGAAAACCACACAAGGTCCTCGTAGACTTAAAACCAGGGCGCTTAGTATGGTTTTACGGACAATTTGCTACTCATCTCGAAAAACTAAACGCAGCGCTTCGTAGATTTTAAGAACACGAACATTACACGGACGATAAACGTATCTTAAGATAATTAGTTGGAAGCGCTGCAAACAGAATTCAGATTGGCCTGCCTCGCATTTTTACTATATTTGGATTGAAAACCATGAAAAAGGACTTAGGAATCCCGCCATTTTTAAACCAAGCACGAGCCTATAACAACAGTTTTGCGCAAGGCGGGGTTTGCGTTCTGTTGCAAATTTTCGGTTCCAAATGCCCGCCCAGCGCAAAGCTGCGTCCCGTTGTAGGCAAGCCACGAAACCCGAAAATAAACAATGAGACAATTAAAAATTAAAGCCGATACTGAAACTGAAAATTTATCAGTTAATGAATTTGATAATAAACAAATTGCGAATATGGCAAAACAATATTCTAAAAACAAACTGAATTAGATGAACTATATGCATTTGGCGTTGTTAAATATGAAGAACTATGTAGTAGATTTGAAATGAATTTATTTGAAAGCGATATTAATTGGAGCTTGAGACAAGAAATGGTAAAATATTCAAAAGAATTTTACTGCGTAAATTGGTTGCTTAGTTGGTAAGTATTTTTACAATTCATAATTGGAATAAGCCGATAATCCATTTAAACAGTAGGCAATTTAATTTATAATTACAATGAATATAGACGAACAACTAAAAGAACTATTGAGAAAAATTCAAATACCAGCAAATGAAAACTTGGTCAGAATTATCGAAATAAAAAAGAAACTTATTAATACGCAAAATTTTGAAGAGGCAATCATTATTAACAAAATTGAAAAAGCTCTATTAGATTTTATTTCGATAGCAGACACAATTACAAAACATTCAAGAACAATTAAAATTAAAGAACTTTTTAAAACAAATAACAATATGAACCAGACACTAAAAGAAGATTTTTTTGATGAAGAAATTAAAAAAATTGGGGCGAAAGTGCAACTTTTGATGGAATAACAAACATTGAAGAATTTCAAAAAGCACCAGTTAAAATTTTATGGATATTGAAAGAAGCAAATAATGGGGACGAGGAAAATCCTATTTTATTCTATCAAAGAGAATTTCATAAAGATATTACAAAGCAAAACAGAGAGGGTAAAATTATCCATGGTGGAATACTTATTCAAATATACTTTATGCTTCATATGGAATATTGCATAACGAGTTGTTTAAAGATTTTAATGGAATGGAAGACCTGGATACCAAAACAGCAACTATCGATAACGAATATGTACTTTCTAGAATAGCTTTTATTAACGTAAAAAGGTAGTGGCGGAAAGAGCTCAAATAACAGCACAATTGCAAAAAGTTATTTAGACAATAAAGAAGCATTATTACAACAAATAAAAGGAATTTCCGATGTTATAATAAATTGTAGTAAAGTATCTGAACTAACTGTCGACTTGAAAAATTTGAATTTATTTAAACTAGTACTTGAAAAGGACACCCAATGGCAAAATCACCATGGCAATATGTTGATGACATTTTGAATGACTTTAATTCACTATATCCAAAAATTAAAAACAAAAGGCCAGCCTACAACAGGGTTTGCAAAATGGGGGCATTAGTGCTAAATTGAGGATTTGTACTTCTATCAACATTAGTGCTAATTTGAACATTTGTACTTCTAATCCCCACTTCGCCAAGCCCAAAACGTTACAGGCCATGCATGGGCTATGAATTACCGAGAGAATACAGACAATAAAATGGCGGTTATCCCTAGACTTAAATCCGGCAGGCATTGGAGATTTAACCGTGACTTTGGCGTTCCTCAACTCGCGCCCTATCGTATTTCATAGATGATGAGCTGCCTTATTAGAATATGAAATCCACACACGGTTTCCGTAGACTTAAAATCAGGGCGCTTAGTTTAGTTTTACGGACTATTTGCTACTCATCTCGAAAAACTAAAGGCAGCGCTTCGTAGATTTTTAAGAACACAAACATTACACGGACGATAAACGTAACTCAAGATAATTAGTTGGAAAGCGCTGCAAACAGAATCCAGATTGGCCTGCCTCGCTTTTACTATATATTTGATTGAAAATCATGAAACAGAACCTAGGAATCCCGCCATTTTTAAACCAAGCACGAGCCTGTAACAACAGTTTTGCGCAAGGCGGGATCACTTTTCCCTAGCAAATTTCAGGTTCCAAATGCCCGCCCAGCGCAAAGCTGCGAACCGTTACAGGCCATGCTTGGGCTAAGAATTACCGAGAGAATACAAACAAAAAATGGCGGTTATCTGTAGACTTAAATCTGGCAGGCATTGGAGATTTTAACCGTGACTTTGGCGTTCCTCAACTCGCGCCCTATCGTATTTCATAGATGATGAGCTGGCTTATTAGAACATGAAACCACACACGGTTTCCGTAGACTTAAAACCAGGGCGCTTAGTTTAGTTTTACGGACAATTTGCTACTCATCTCGAAAAACTAAACGCAGCGCTTCGTAGATTTTAAGAACACAAACATTACACGGACGATAAACGTAACTCAAGATAATTAGTTGAAAGCGCTGCAAACAGAATTCAGATTGGCCTGCCTCGCTTTTTTTACTATATTTGGATTGAAGACCATGAAACAAGACTTAGGAATCCCGCCATTTTAAACCAAGCACGAGCCTGTAACAACAGTTTTGCAAGGCGGATCACTTTTCCATAGCATATTTCAGGTTCCAAAGGCCCGCCCAGCGCAAAGCTGCGAACCGTTACAGGCCATGCTTGGGCTAAGAATTACCGAGAGAATACAGACAAAAAAATGGCGGTTATCCGTAGACCTAAAACCGGCAGGCATTGGAGATTTTAACCGTGACTTTGGCGTTCCTCAACTCGCGCCCTATCGTATTTCATAGATGATGAGCTGGCATATTAGAACATGAAAACCACATACGATTTCCGTAGACTTAAAACCAGGACGCTCAGTTTAGTTTTACGGACAATCTGCTACTCATCTCGAAAAAAACGCAGCGCTTCGAAGATTTTAAGAACACAAACATTACACGGACGATAAACGTGACTCAAAATAATTAGTTGGAAAGCGCTGCAAACAGAATGCAGATTGGCCTGCCTCGCTTTTACTATATTTGGATTGAAAACCATGAAACAGTGCTTAGGAATCCCGCCATTTTTAATCCAAGCACGAGCCTGTAACAACAGTTTTGCGCAAGGCGGGGATTACTTTTCCATAGCATATTTCAGGTTCCAAAGGCCCGCCCAGCGCAAAGCTGCGAACCGTTAGCACCAATTTTATGGATACACAATTAGATGAAGATAATTATCTGACAATTCAGCTTAGATACGACAGACCAACAGAATTGACTGAAAGGTATTATTTTCTTGAAATGTCAACATTACAAGCAACGACCTTAATTGACCAAAATAGAAAATACTTTTTTTCAGAATTGTACTCGTATACAGACGACAATGAATATTTAGATAAGGAAGTAACTAAAAATTTATTACAGTTAAAGACTTTAATGACTTTTTCCTAAAAACCCAAAATACTACATTCATAACTGTGAGATAGAATTAGAAAAAGGTCTAAAAATTAATAGCCATGATGACGGTGAAGTTTCGATTCAATTTTCAGACAGTAAATCGGACTATATAATCATTGAAACAATTTTTGAGAAATATAGCTTGGACAAAAGACTAATTGATAATCTTAAATGCAAGCCAGGACATTATATTACAATTGACAAACAGAATATAATAACCGGAGATTACGAAAGATTTGACGATTACTTGAAAAACGGAAGATAATAAAAACTGTTGCTAACATGCGTTTTGCGTCAGTGTGGCATTTGTACAAGACTGAACTTTTCTACTTTCTTTTAGCTTTGGATTAAAGGCTCTACATTTGCACTTTCTATTCCACACCGAACGCAAAGCGCAAAACCGTTACCTGCAACCCTAAAGCGACACTCACGAAAACAGCTCAACATAAAGTTTATTATCTTTGTATATGAAATTAAAAGTAGGACTTATTGGATTTGGCAAGACAGGAAAAGCAGTTGCAAATGTCATTTTACAAAATCAAGAATTTTCTTTGGAGTGGGTCTTACGACAAAGCACCTTGCTTGAAAACAGAAGTGTGCCTGAATTTTTAGGTGTTGCTTCTGACGAACCAGGAAAAATATACTCATTGGCAACAACCGACCTGAATGATTTGCTTGACTCACAACCAGTTGATTTTATTATTGACTTTTCTTCCACCGAAGGAATTTATACTTACGGAAAAATTGCTAATGAACGAAATGTTAAAATTATTTCAGCCATATCGCATTATACTGAGAAAGAAATTGAGTTATTGAAAGAACTTTCTAAAACTTGCGTAGTGTTTTGGTCGCCAAATATTACATTGGGCAAATTATTTACTTTTGCTTCAAGGTATTTGAAANAANTTGCACCTTGGGTAGACATTGAAATTATTGAAGAGCATTTTAAGGACAAACAAGGAATGTCANGAACTGCTATTAAAATTGCAAATGCATTGGACATTGGCAAAGAAGAAATTAAAACTATTCGTGCAGGTGGAATTGTAGGCAAACACGAAGTTATTNTTGGGTTTCCTTATCAAACTGTAAGACTTATACACGAAAGTATTTCCAGAGAAGCATTTGGGAACGGTGCATTATTTGTTGCTCAAAATCTCGTAAGCAAAAAGGCAGGACTATATAATTTTGAAGACATTTTATTACCCTACTTTGCTTCTTAAAATATGACTATATCTATTATAATTTCAATTTCAATATTGCTTTTATTAGCTTATGTATTTGACATTACGGCTTCTAAAACAAAAATTCCTTCTGTAATTTTACTATTACTTTTAGGGTGGACCGTTGGACAAATATCAAACAGACTTGAAATCCCGACACTAAACCTCAATCCAATTTTACCTATTTTGGGAACAGTCGGACTAATTCTTATCGTTTTAGAAGGCTCATTAGAATTAGAACTTAACAAATCAAAATTTTCTTTTGTTGGCAAAGCATCTTTAATAGCCTTTTTACCAATGCTACTTTTTAGCTTAGGACTTGCTTTTGCTTTTCAATACTTCGGAAATACAACATTTAAAATAGGACTTGCAAACGCAATACCGTTTGCAATTATTAGTAGTGCTATTGCAATACCAAGTGCTCAAAACCTAATTGCCAAAGACAAAGAATTTATTACCTATGAAAGTAGCCTTCTGACATTTTTGGTGTTATATTTTTCAATTTCATTACTCTAAATGACAATATTGGGACAAAATCGGTTGGACATTTTTGTTAGAAATAATTACAATTCTTCTCATTTCCTTTATTTCAACTGTTGCACTTGCATTTCTTTTAAGTAAGATAAAACACCACGTAAAATTTGCCCCAATTATTTTGACAGTAGTTTTGATTTATGCAGTTTCTAAAATATATCATTTGCCAGCATTAATATTTATTTTGTTGTTTGGGCTTTTTTGGAAACCTTGATGAAATCAAACACCATAAGTTTATTCAAAGACTAAAACCAGATATTCTTAATGGAGAAGTTTATAAGTTTAAAGAACTCACTATAGAAATTGCATTTTTAGTTCGGTCTCTATTCTTTCTTTTATTTGGATATTTAATACAATTGTCTGAATTATTTAATGTAGAAACAATAGGTTGGGCTTTATGTATAACAATAGCAATTTTTATTATACGGCTGTTGTTTCTGAAACAATACAAACTGCCAATGAAACCATTACTTTTATTGCACCACGTGGACTTATTACAATCCTGCTATTCCTGACAATTCCAATTTCACAAAATATCGAAATAGCAAATAAATCATTAGTAATTCAAGTAATTATCTTGACGGCAATATTGATGATGTTTGGTTTAATGACAAATTACCAAAACAAGGTAGAAACTAAATGACAACAAGAAGGGCAGCAGGTAACAAGGGTTTGAACGCAATGGGGGCTGATGAGGTAAATTCATCATTTGTACTACGATTGAACATTTGTAATAAACTCAACATTTGGGCTTCTAATCCCCCACTGCGTCAAGCCCCAAACTGTTGTACGCAATTGTTTTACCCGTCGCCAAAGATTTCAGATTTTTTGAACTTGGGTCATCGATCGCCCGAACGGAGATTCGTTTAGCAGCAACGAAAATGGTCAGGTGTGGAGTACACGACGATAAGGAGTGGACTTCAAAAAGCTTCGGCGAGGCCGTCGAAAGCTCGCTTTCGGTCGGACAAGCCGACAAGCTTTGGCGAAGTTAGCCGACAGAAATTTAATAATCCACTTGTAAGCACTTAATATCGGCTAACTTTTCCACACCTGGACATTGAGTTGTTGCTGACCAGATTTCTACTAGGCGCATCTATGACCCATGGCTGGAGTAACTTCATCAATCGGGGATTGACAAAATGACTCCAGCCATCGTTCAAAAAATCTGAAGCCATACTTTGACGGGTAAAATAACTTCGTACAACGACAGCTTGCCAAAAGCGCGCAGTTAATTACTATCGTCAAAAATCGTACTTTCGTCTGCGCCTTCGGCAAGCTGCTCCCCGTTGGCCACAATGTGCGAACCACCATTACGCTTAGATTTGGCGGTGATTTCTACCCTTAAATCGGCGGGCAAGTGAATGACCAACCGATCATTTTTTACCTCTTTCGCCGCGCCAAAATTGGTTACCGGGGACTTATCACCAGTTCCCATTTAGAATAATAGGATGAAGTGCTTGGCGCTGTTTTGACTCTAACCGGGATTTTCTACCTTGTATTGTGGGCGTTCCTTAACTCCGCGCCGGTTGACTACCAATAGAAACCGAAAACCGAAACCAATATGGGAATTACACATATGCAGAAATCGAAGACCGGCGCTGTTTGACTGATAAACCTATATTCATCACCCACATTGAAAAAAAACTCGTGGCGCTTTCATGGCATTAACCATGAGAATATCAAGCGGAAAATTTTCATGCCATTTTTTGTAGATCGAAGGCGCCACTTAACGAAGTTCCTACGCCCGCCTTGCGTTGTGGTTAGATTTTAAATACAGGATTATAAACAGCTGATAGGAAAACCGCCAAATGAGCACACTGATGGCCAACATGGTATTGCCAAAAGCGGGGTTTTGGTTTTATCTTTGAAATATTGTTGAAGCTTCGTGTTTAGTTCCTCTATAAATATCACTACTATCCAACCCCGCCTTCGGCAATACCCGGAACGTTATGTGCAAGCGACCGACTCTAACTTGACATTTTGATTAGAAAAGCAAAATGTTATATTTGAAATATGAAAGTACTGACACTGAATATACCAGACTCACTAGATGTTGACAACCTCGACTTGGCTATGTTGGTTGCGACTAGACTCTACGAACAAGGAAAACTCTCACTCGGACAAGCTGCCGAATTAGCTGGATTAACCAAACGAACATTTGCTGAGATGTTAGGTCGTTACAACGTTTCGATTTTCAATTATCCTGCTTCCGACTTATCCAAAGACGTAGCGAATGCATAAGACAATAATCTCCGACACTAGCTGTTTTATCATTCTTACGAACATTGGAGAACTAGATATTCTGTATAAAGTGTATGGGCAAATTGTTACGACAATTGACATAGCTACCGAGTATGGAGAAATATTACCCGATTGGATTGAAATTGCTAATGTAGTTGACAAGTCAAAACAACAACTGTTAGAAATGCAAATCGACAAAGGTGAATCTAGTGCAATTGCATTAGCACTTGAGACACCAAATAGTACAATTATCCTAGACGATTATAAAGCTAGAAGGATAGCAGAAAAACTTGGACTCGCATATACAGGAACCATTGGAGTGATAGTTAAGGCAAAACTTTTAGGGATTGTTCCATCCATCAAACCTCTTCTCGATAAGATTAAACTAACAGACTTTCGTTTATCCGCAGATATAGAATTACAGGCACTGAAAGAATCTAAAGAGATGTAGAAAAGCGCCAGCACATAACAGCGGTTTGGCGCAAGCAGGGCTTTAGGAAGTAAATCAACATATTCACTATATTTGGCATAAGAAATAGCCTCAATTTTGGTACTCAAATGCCCTGCCATCGCCAAGCCGCTAGCCGTTATAGGGCATTTCTGAGAATCAAAATTCGTCACATGAATCTCATTTTTAAAATAGTAGTTGGACTAATAGTTCTTAATATCTCGCCCAATTCTATATGTGTTTTAGCTCAGAATTATAAAAACGGGAAGAATCAATTGAACAATTGCGTTTCAAATCCTGATAAATTTGAAGACCAAATTGTGTACAAAGATTCAATTAGTAAAGCTCACTTCCCGGTGGAGAAGATGCACTTTTGCAATACATAAGAAGGAACATTAAAATTTCATCTTCAAACACAGAATGGCCAGGAAGAATCCTTGTAACTTTTGTTATTGACAGAATGGGTAAAACAAGAAACGTATGTATTGACAACTTTGTGCCATTCGATGTACAATCCCAGGTATATAAACTAATAGAGAATATGCCTACATGGATTCCAGGAACTGTAAGAGGAACAAGAGTAAGTACAAGAATTTGGTTACCCATACAGATATGTCTGGAAGAATAATCAAACACCCCTAACACACGTTAACAGTTAATCCTAAAAGACGATATGCGAAGAGTTGAAATTTACGTCGACCATTAAATTGAAAATTTGGAATTTGCTGACCAATGGGCAGGAATAAAATGAAACAATAAATGTCATAGGAAAATATATTTCATAAAGTAAGTATGCCAAAAGAAACTGAAGTTATACGGAAATTTAAAGTATCCCATTCTAATCAATTCACCCCCAAACTTTTGATTTGACCAAATTAAATGACGCTAAATACTTAACCCTAATTTCTGTATTTTGACTTGGTGGACATTTAGCAAGAAACCTGATGACTAAATAATGACAAGAAAACGCCCTATAACAGCGGTTTGGCGCAAGCAGGGCTTTAGGAAGTAATTCAACATTTTCACTATATTTGACATAGAATTTAGCCTCAACTTTGGTACTCAAATGCCCTGCCATCGCCAAGCCCCAAACCGTTAGCGGCAACTGTTGGGAGACGGTGCAAACTTTGAACAGAATGCTAAAAACAAACAGACAAAATAATACAGACAATGGATAACGAAGAAAAAGATATTCCTAAAATGAAGGTGACGGTATCTGATTTATTGACGAGCAAAGTGCAAACTAATAATCCGTTAACTGTTAGTGCATTTGATTTGGCGACTGCTGCTACAGTTCAACCCCAAAATTATTTAACCGCAATTGATTACATCTCGGCTCAATCAGGAAAGCTAAATGCAGTCACAAATCAGATTAACTTCTTGACAAGTCCAGCGTATCAACCAAGCATTTTGACAGCTGTTACAGGTGTACAAAGTCATCTTTCTGCTTTTAGGACAATCCAATCTTATTTACCAAAAGTTGATCATCTGGCTGCCGTTTCGCCAATGATGGACTTATCTAGACAGGCGACTTTGGCAATTTCAGGTTTGACAACGCCATCAGTACTGACAGGACTTGCCGCCTCTGTTGCTACAAACTACCAACCTTGGTATGAAGCGAACATTGCAAAATCCTCTATCCTTTCAGCAACAGCTTACTCAACATTAAATCTTGCTGACACAAGCAAAAACTTAGCGACAATATTAGGCACACAAAACTTGTCTGCTTTATCACTTCAATCAAGTATTGTTAAGGCGACCGAGTTTTCTTTGTTCGCAGAAAAATCTTTGTATGCAGTAACAACAGAAAATTTAGGAAGCAGAATAGCTTTAGCGACTGAGCCAAAGAATTATTTGACATCATCATTTCTTGGACTTTCGGACAGCTATTCAACGCTCTTAAAGTCTTTCGAGAGTAATCCGCTTTCCTACACACAAATAAGTCCGTCAATATCAAGGATAGCACCACTTGAATATTTTTCAACTGCTAACTTACTTGAGGCAATCTCTGTTGAGGAAGATACTACTCCCGAAGAAGAACTTTTGAAAAATGAAATTCAGTACGAGAATGAAATTTTATTGAGTAGCCATTTGCCAAGAATTGATGCAGGGTTATATAAAATGTGGAAAGGTGCAATTGAAGCGTATAATTCCAACAATTCTGACAAGGTTAGACATTTCTCAACTTCAATAAGAGAATTGTATACTCATCTACTCCACATTTTAGCTCCAGACGAAGCCATAAAAAATNGGACAAGCGACCCGACATATTATNCACGAGGAAGACCGACAAGAAAAGCACGACTACTTTTCATTTGCCGTAACATCAACAACGACCCATTTAATACGTTTGTANAAAAAGATGTTGATGCAACAATTGCTTTCATAGACATATTTCAAAAAGGAACCCACGACATTGACCCAGTATTTTCTCCTAACCATTTAGTGACGATAAAAAGTAAGGCAGAAAATACTTTAAAGTTTTTATTGGAAATTCATTTCACAACCAACAATTAACGAAACTATGCCAAGACACAGCACAGCAGCCGCTAACACCGTATTGGCAATAGTGGGGCTGACAGATGTAAACTCAACATTTGTAATTCTATTGGGCATTTGGGCAAATGCTGGTCTGACGTTTTTCAAATGCCCCACCATCGCCAATACGTAAAACGTTGGCTGTAATGTGCGAACCACCATTACGCTTAGACTTGGCGGTGATTTTCTACCCTTAAATCGGCGGGCAAGAGAATGACAAACCGACTGCTTTTTACCTCTTTCATCGCGCCAAAAATTGGTTACCGGGACTTATCACCAGTTCCATTAAGAATTACATGCTGATTGGCTTGGCGCTGTTTTGAAACTAACCGGAATTTTCTACCATGTCTTGTGGGCGTTCCTCAACTCCGCGCCGGTTTGACTTCTCATAGAAACCGATAACCGAAACCAAAAAGAAAATTCCAAAACGAAAGAAATTAGAGACCGGCGCTTTTGATTGATAACCGGAATTCAATACCATCATTGAAATGAAATATGTGGCGCTTTCATGGCATTAACGGTGAGAATATCAGGCTGAGAATTTTTCGATCCTTTCCAGTGAATTTGAAGCGCCACTCAACGAATTTCTTACGCCCGCCTTGCTTTGTGGTTAGATTTTAAATGCAGGATTTCAAACAGCTGATGGGAAACCGCCAAGATGCACACTAACAGCCAACATGGTATTGCCAAAAGCGGGGTTTTGGTTCTATCTTTGAAATATTGTTGATGCTTGGTGTTTAGTTCTCCTAAAAATATCACTACTATCCCACCCCGCCTTCGGCAATACCCAGAACGTTAGCGGTAATACTAAGACGAGACGCAACGAGACGAAAAAGAAAAAAATGACTGACTTCATAAATAAAATTGGACTCAGAAAGTGGCATTTCTATTTACTTGGATTTGTTCTCATAAATTTTGGAATAGGACTAATTACAGGGTATAGACTAAATCAAAACTTGACATTTATACTAAAAGTAATTTTATACTTGACAGGACTAGTTTTGTTCTTGACCACAATCAAACCTTTTAAGAAAATAGCCATTTACTTTTCGTTTTACCCAATTTCAGGTGTTGTTTCAGGACTGTTCTTTTTATTTGGCGGAATTTTCCTTGCTATTTTGTCTTCACTTGTATTATTCCCAATTGTTCCTAAACAGACAGAGTATAAAACAGAGACGATAAAGATTTATGACAGATTTCAAGGTTTTATGGCTCCTTGTTGTTCATACGAAGTGGTTGAACCTAAACTCTATATTTTTGAAAAACATTTAGGCTATATAAACATTGAAAGACCTATTGACGCTNCAAAAGACGATTTTAGTTTTAAANACAATACAATTATTTACAAATACGAATTGGATAATGACGGACAGACAACAGTTAGAGACACGACTGAAATACTTAAATTTGAGTAGATGTACTACCGCTAACACGGGTTTTGCGTCAGGCGGGCTGACGTGCAAACTTGGAGCTTAGTGCTACTATTTCACTTTAGTAATAAATTGAAACTTTGTGCTCAGAAACCCACCCGAACGCAAAGCCCGAAACCGTTGGGCATAATTACCTTCAAATCCATTTCGAGAACTATGAAAACTGAAAAAAATCATAAGAGGCCGTAAAATGAAAAATCACGTAATCAGAATTAGCTTTACGTCCTTGTTCACCTTTTATTTTGCGACCATTTTTGGCCAATCAGAAATCTCAAGAATTGACAAATTTGCCATTGCTACTCAAGCTAGAACTTTAGATAGCTTACATTACAAGCTAACATATAAATTTGGTTCAGACGAAGAAAAAGTTCGTGCTATATTTCGATGGATAACTTTTAATATTAGTTACGATTTAATTGGAGTCAATAAAAAAATATATATTCCGAAATTCACAAGAAATTAGAAAATGTTGATTCAAGCACATATGAAGAAAAATATAATCAACTGGACGCTGAGAAAGTCTTTAAAGAGCGGCGGGCTGTATGTGATGGATATTCAAGATTATTTAAATACTTATGTGATTTGTCCCAAATTAAAGCAGTCATTATAAAAGGATACAGTAGAACTCTTTCAAATGAAATTGGTATAACTGGTGATGTTAATCACTCTTGGAATGCTGTTTTATTGAATAAAAATGGAATCTTCTTGACGTGACCTGGGCGAGTGGATATTGTAACAGTGCAAGAACCAAATTTTATAAAGATTTTTGCAATTTATACTACTTAACTCCTTCTCATGTTTTCATTACAAACCACCTTCCTGAGGAATCGAAATGGACACTCCTAAAAGAAGGCATAAGTAAGAAATCATTCTTTTCGGCGCCATATTTAACGGATGATTTTTTCAACATGGGGGTTAAGGACTACTTCCCTAAGTCCGGCGTCATTCAAATTGATTCTACCGAAAGAATTGATATTGATCTTGACTTTGAAAATACAACGGATAGTTCACTTGTTATTATAGAAAGCTATATAGATCCAAAAACGAAAATATATAAATCCAATTTCCGCTACTTGCCTTCAAGAGAAACTTTAGAAGAAAAACTTAAGGCTGAGTACTTATTCGAAAACAAAAAATATGTCTTAAATATAGAATCCAAAAGAAGACAACGACAAAAATCGAAGTACTTTATAAAGGGAAGATAATTATGGTTTATCGAATAGAAAGGTAACTACGCCCAACAACGGTTTGGCGCAAGCAGGGCTTTGGGAATAAAATCATCTTTTTCACTATATTTGGCATAAGAAATAGCCTCAACTTCGGTACTCAAATGCCCTGCCATCGCCAAGCCGCGAACCGTTGGCGGTAATAAATTATATAGATTACTTTGACTTTAGTAAGACTATGAAGCAGACTATATTGCTGACTTTAATCCTGCATTTAAATTATTTCTCTGACGCTCAAAAAATTGGAGTCATAGAGAATTCCAATTTCCTTTCTAAGAATTTAAAACATTACAGAGCCCATCTTAGGACAATTTTTTCAAACAAAATGAAGATTGATTCCTTTCTACAATTGTAATAATGATTCTACTCAACCAAAAACTAAATTGATAAATTTCAAAATAAGAAATCAGGACAAACCACTTATAATTAAAGGGCAGCTAATCCATCCAGAAAAATGCGAAGTATTTGAGATTGACAAAACGAATTTGAAATTTATAAAAATACCCACTGCAATTTCCAGAGGATTTGAAAACTCTGATATTAAAAGCTATATTGTCATTACCGAAAATGAGGAGATTCATCAAACTGTATCCTTGAAACAGTTAAACTTGACTAGATTAGAAAAGATATAATCCAGAAGGAATTAATACTAAAATGTCAATCTTGTTTTGAAATGTGTAACGACAGTACGGCCTTCATATCGGTTCTCAATGCGAAGATAAATCCAGTAATTAGAATTTTTAATGACAGTACTAAAATTGGCACTATAGAAATACCCGAAGGCAATATTTGCTTCACTGAGCCAAATAGATCTTATGGAGGCGGCCAACTGAATTTTCTAATAATTAATGGCAACCGTATTCAATTTCTGTATACAAATACTGAATTAATTGATGTGTATGATTTTGACGGAGATGGACAAAAAGAAGCTTTATTCATGAAAAGTTGGTTCAATAACTATGGCTACATTCTGTATTATTCGAATTTTGAAAAACATGTGACAAACGAATGGACTTATCACTAGTATTTACTACCGCCAACAGCGGTTTGGCGCAAGCAGGGCTTTGGGAATAAATTCATCCTTTTCACTATATTTGGCATAGGAATATGCCTCAGCAGCAGTGCTCAAATGCCCTGCCATCGCCAAGCCGCGAACCGTTACCTGCAAGCACCTAGATTGCATCGTCCTAAAATAGGTTGACCATAAATTAAACAAATTATGGTCAACAAAGAACATCAGGAAAATCAAGTATGCCGAAAAAGAAATGGCAAAGTGTTAGTTTTGAATTCAAAATTTATGTCATTGAGCAGATTAACAATGGCCAAATTTCGAGGAATCATGCTTCTAAAAATACAATATCTCCCGTAGTACTATTGAATATTGGATTAAGAAGCTAAGTAACTATGTCTCTAAATCAAAAAGTATGAGTAAAGAGCAAGAAATTAAGAAACTAAAGGAGCGCATCCAAGAGTTGGAGTGCATTAAGGATTTCCAACAAGATATCATCGTAGAATTTGAAAAAGTAACAGGAAAAGAACTCTCAAAAGTATTTGCCCGATCACTTAGCAAACGAGATACAACGAAAGAAAAAAAGCTTTCAAAATAAAGTGGTTGTATCAAGTGTTCGGGATTTCAAAACAAGCTTATTACCAACGTCAAACAGCTTCAAAAAGAAAGATCATGATAATCAATTGGTACTTGAAGAAGTAGCAAGAATAAGAAAGTTAATGCCTTTTGCTGGTACCAGAAAACTTATTAATTATTTGAAACTCTTCTTGACTCAAAATAACATCAAGATGGGAAGAGATGCTTTATTCAATCTATTACGTAACAGAGGCCTCTTAATCCGAAAAACGAAACAATTTCACATTACGACTGACTCTAAACATTCATTCCGAAAATCCCCCAATCTACTTGAAAACCTAGATATTCAGCATGCCGAGCAAGCCTTTGTCTCAGATATTACATATATTAAGACGGATCAGGGACATGCCTATTTAGCCCTCGTTACTGACGCCTACTCCAAGAAAATTATGGGATGGAGCTTTGATGATAACATGAAAGTTTCAATGGTTAAACAAGCCCTGAAAATGGCCCATAAAAATTGTAGATTTAATCACAAATCAATCATTCACCATAGTGATAGAGGAAAACAGTATTGTTGTCCAGATTACACTGAATTTGCAAACAAATTGGGATTTGTCATGAGTACTACTCAAAAATCAGATCCATACGAAAATGCTATTGCAGAAAGAATCAATGGAATATTGAAGTATGAATTTGGTTTACGAAAGACTTTAGCTTCTGTTCATCTCGCTAGAAAGATGATAAAAGAAGCAGTTGATATATATAACAACCTAAGAATACACTGGAGCATAGGACTCACAACTCCAGAAAATGCACATAGACAATTTAATAAACATGAATATAAAAGTTACAAAAACATGCAGCTTAAAGTAGTACTTTTGGCAAATGCATGTGAGGAAGGAAACAGGCTCTGCAGAGGTGCAACCTGGATAGTGCCAAAAACATGCATGTACCAAAATTATAGGGGCATGCAATATTGCCCTGTTTTTAGATGAATAATTTTGGGGAAAGAAAAAACTAAAAAAACCTAAAACATCTTTTTAAACGGTCAACCTATTTCAGGACAAGACAGATAAAACCCATTAACATGAAGAAAATATTAGTTACCATTTTTACATTTCTTACTATTACGGTCTTTGGGCAGAATGAAACTAATTGGAAAGAGATACTGTTAAAACCAGATTTGTTAGTCCATTTCCCTAAAGAACCAACAATTATTAATGACGAACTAAAACAAACCTACATTTGTGATACAGATAGTGTGACATTAAAAATAACAGTTGAAAAAATCCATTAGATTATAAAGGAAGAACTATAGCGGAAGTTGATAAAGAATTTTATGATAACTTAACTAAATCTATCCTGGACAAAAACCAGCATTTAATTAAGGAGTCTAATTTTGATTTTGATGGTCAACATGTAAGAGAATTAATATATTTAGACTCTATTGACTCTAGACCATGCCGAATTACTTTACAAATTTTGAATGTTATTGGTTGGGGTGAGGCAATGTATAAGTTTTACCTAATTGATTACAGAACTAACAACCAAGAAATTACGCGATATAGCGAGTTTTTCAAAATTGGAATTTGTATTACACTCTAGAAAATAAAATGGATGAAAATAAATCGAAATCAGATGATGTTCTCAAAAGAATGGCTTTATAATCGAGAAAGAGAAAAGAGTAAAAAAAGAAATAGTCTTCATTTTAATAATTGCACTATCATTGATTCTGATTATAAGAGTATTTAGAAAACAATTTGCTGTAGGTAACATCGGTTTTGCGATATTGGGGCTGAAGTACTAAATTTGAACATTGGAATTCTATTGAGCATATGTGCTAAATTGAACATTTGTACTTTGAATTCCCCAACATCGCAAAGCCGAAAACGTTGGCTGAAATTTTAAAATGGAACTTTATGCCATTGAAAACTTTGGATTTAAAGCGCATAAAAACTGCGTAACGATATAAACTTTAAATGATTATGAGCATTGAAAAATATTTGATTTCATTTATTATTATAACCATTCTTACTTCATGCAATAAAGAAGTAATGGATTTCGAAGACTTTCCCGCTGATGCTTTTGGTCCTTTGATTATTGAAAATCCTAGACCATATAAATTCGAATACTATCGTGATTCGACATCAATCTTTAAATGAATCCTATATAACTACAACCGATAGCAATTCTCAAATAAAATATATAACTTACAATAATCAAATTTTGAGAACATTAACTTACTTTCAGGATTCAATAATTTTAAATGATCAAGAATCATTAGTTAAAGCAACTTTAGAAAACAATAAAATAATTAATCTAAGTAAATTTAACGACCAATTTGAATACAATTCTCAAAATCAATTGATAAGAAGATCTAATCATTACACATTAACTACATATACATACAAAAACAATGAAGTGGATAGCCTTTTACATATCCATGTTCAAAACTCTATGGAAGCAGACTATGTAATAGAATTCGAATACTATAATGACACCATTGTGACCAAGAATATTCAGTACTTTCCTTTACAGGCTATAATTCTTACTCGTTATTCCTTCGTAATTTTGATTTTGGTCTCTTAAACATTTTTGGTAAGCAGGGACAGAAATTAGTTAAATCCATAACTCAAACCAATCTTTGGAATAACTATAAAACAAAGACTGAATATACTTGGATAATCGAAAATAATAGAATAGTTGAATGTGTAACTCGTTTTAGAAATCGAATCGGTCAAAGATGTAAATACTATTATAATTGAACACAACTTCAGCCAACATTGGATTTGCGTCAGTGTGGCTTTTGTACTAGCCTGAACATTTGTGCTTTCTATTAGCTTTTGTACTAAATTTGAACTGAAGTACCTTCTACCCACACCGAACGCAAAGCCAAGGCCCGTTGGCTGTAATGTGCGAACCACCATTACGCTTAGACTTGGCGGTGATTTTCTACCCATATATCGGCGGGCAAGAGAATGACCAACAGACAGTTTTCTACCTCTTTCACCGCGCCAAAATTGGTTACTGTGGACTTATCACCAGTTCCCATTTAGAAAAACAGGCGGATTGGCTTGGCGCTGTTTTGACACTAACCCGAATTTTCTACCTCGTATTGTGAACGTTCCTCAACTCCGCGCCGGTTTGACTTCTCATAGAAACCGATAACGTTACCGAAAAAGTGAATTCCAAAACGCAAGAAATTGGAAATCGGCGATGTTTGACTTAAAAACTCGAATTCAATACCCACAACGAATTGAAACTCGTGGCGCTTTCATGGCATTAATGGTGAGAATAACAACTGAAGAACTTTCTGACTCTTTAGTTGCGGAGTTGAAGCGCCACCTAACGATTTTCCTACGCCCGCCTTGCTTTGTGGTTAGATTTTAAATGCAGGATTTCAATCAGCTGATGGGAAAATCGCCAAGATGCACACTAACAGCCAACATGGCATTGCCAAAAGCGGGGTTTTGGTTTTATCTTTGAAATATTATTGAAGCCCGGTGTTTAGTTCTCTTAAAAATATCACTACTATCCCACCCCGCCTTCGGCAATACCCGGAACGTTAGCGGTCATTGTAAAAAGACGACCCTGAAAAATGTAACAAATAAAACAGACGACTTAAAATGGAAATAACAAGTTTAATAATCGGACTTTTAATTGGTGGTGTAATTGCTTACATCATCTTGTATTTGCTTAACAAGACAAAAAATGTTTCAAAGTCAGAGTTTGACGACTTGTCCGCAAAACATAACGAAACAATTACAAATCTTAGACTGTATGAAAATAAAGCCCAAACACTTCAAGAAACAAATGACAGTCTTTCAAATAAAATAACTGCANAAAAAAACGAAGCTGTTCAGCTACAAACAAAAGCGACATCATTAGAAGAAAAACTAAACAATAGCGAAAGTAAAATCAATGACCTTTCACAAAGACTAACTACCGAACTTGAGACAAATAAAAGTCAACAGGACGAAATAAATCTACACAAGCAGAAAATTTCCGAATTGACAGCGAACAACACTTCAATCACTGAAAACCTACAAAAGCAAAGTGTAACGAACGACAAACAAACAAAGCAAATAGAAGAGCTAACAGCAAAACTTACCGACTTGACATCGCAAGTCAGCAAACTGACAACGAATAACACAGCTTTGAACGATAAACTTACAAGTCAAAAAACAGAAGTTGAAGAACTTCAAAAAACGGCTCATTTGCAGTTTGAANAANTTGCAAACAAATTGTTTGAGGAAAAATCTGAAAAATTTACTGCAACTAACAAAACAAACATTGAAACGCTTCTAAACCCGTTAAAAGAAGACATAAATAAANTTCAAAGAAAAGTTGAAGCAACACATACGGAAGAAACCAAGCAAAGAACGTCATTAGAAGAAAGAATAAAAGGTTTAATAGAACAAACCAACAAAGTAAGCAACGAAGCAAATAACTTGGCGACAGCTTTAAAAGGTAAAGCACAANAAAGAGGAAATTGGGGCGAGATGATTTTGGAAAGGATACTTGAATCATCAGGTTTGACAAAAGACCGAGAATATTTTGTTCAACAATCAATCAAAGATGACGAAGGCAAATCTCAAAGACTTGATGTAAGAGTGAATCTTCCTGACAGCAGAGTAATCATTATTGATTCAAAAGTTTCTCTAATTGCTTACGACAATTATTCTGCAAGTGAAGACAGTGAAGAGCAAAAGGNNTTCTTAGCAGAGCATATCAATGCTACTAAACTTCATATTGACCAATTAAGTGAAAAAAAGTATGACAATATTGAAACATCATTAGACTTTACTATGATGTTTGTTCCAATAGAACCTGCATATTTATTGGCAATTCAAGGCGACACTGATTTATGGTCGTATGCTTATTCTAAAAGAATTTTATTGGTTAGTCCGACAACATTAATTGCTTGTGTTAAATTATTCTCAGACTTATGGAGAAGAGAGTGGCAAAATAAAAACGCAATGGACATTGTGAAAAGGNGCGAAGCCCTTTATGAAAAGTTTGTTGGTTTTACTAAGACATTTGAAGAAGTAGGAAATAGCATAAAATCAAGCCAAGAAAAATACGATAAGGCTTTGGGACAACTTAAAGACGGTAGAGGAAATTTGGTCAATCAAGCTATTCAACTAAAAAATTTGGGACTAAAATCGGACAAAAAAGTATCAACTAATTTGCTACCACTAAACATTGACGAGACAGAAATTGAGGACGAAAATGACAACGAACAAAATGAACAGTAAAAACAACGAACCGCTAACATCGTATTGGCAATAGTGGGGCTGACAGTTATAAACTCAACATTTGTAATTCAATTGGGCATTTGTGCAAATGTTGGGCTGACGTTTTTCAAATGCCCCACCATCGCCAATACGTAAACCGTTGTGTGCAATTTTTTATGATACAAGGATTAATTGTTAAAAAATGATTCTAAAAAAGAAATAGACAATTCATTCTACTCGACGAATTTAGATGATTATCCCATCAGATACTCCGTAATAGACAAAGAAAAAGGTATAATTGGAGAAAGCATATTTAATGGAGGCAAAAATTATATTTCTTTGGAGGTTTGGAGTATTCAATTTTAGCCAAGAGGAAGTTTTTAAAAATACTACTCTTTTACTAGTGTTAGGCCATGAAAAAATATTAGAGGTGGAAATATATGACACATGGCAAATCTGGCCACTTTCTGTTATTGGAAAAATGTAAGTTCTACTAATAAGTGCAACCGGATTTTATCCCCTGTGGAGCGTAGAGAAGCGAAGGCGTAGCCGAAGCGAAACGAAGCTCCACAGGGAAGCCAAAACTACCTTTGTTATTACCACATGACAAAGAAGTATAATCAGCTCACCTTGGCACAAAGGTACAAGATCGAAGCACTTATCAAAGTCGGCAAATCACAATCTGAAATTGCCCAGATTATTGGTGTTCATAAATCGACAATACATCGAGAGCTAAAGCGAAATATCCCTGCTCGGNGGGTAGGTGCTAAAATCTATGGCGCTCAAAAGGCACAGACAAAGACCGACAACCGGCACAAATTCAAAACGAAGCGAATTCGATTTACGGAGCCTCTAAAAAAGCAGATGCTGAAGTGGATGGAGGAAAAACGATTTTCTCCGGAATTGGTAGCTGCCCAGTGGAGCAAGGAAAACAAACCAGGTGTTTGTCATGAAACCATTTACAAATTCATATGGCATTGTAAGCACACAAATCAACGTATAAATAAACCTTACAAGAAGCTCTATACTAAACTGAAACATGGAAAACGTCGCAGAAAGCGAGGGAACTATAAAGATTCAAGAGGTATTATACCGAACCGTGTATCGATTGAAAACCGGCCCAAAATAGTAGAAAACAGAAGCCGATTTGGGGATATTGAGGCCGATATTATAGTAGGGGCAAATCACAAATCTGCACTATTGATAACCACAGATAGAGCAACAATTAAGACAACAATAGATAAGCTGAAAGGAAGAGATGCAGAGCAGGTATCAAAAATTATAATTGCCCGTATGAAAAAAATGCCACCGATAAAAACCATGACCTTTGATAATGATCAAGCTTTTTCCAAACATGAACAAATTGCAAAAGCGCTGAATATAAAAACATATTTTACCCGTCCATACACGTCACAAGACAAGGGCACCATTGAAAATAGAAACGGCGTAATTCGTCTGTTCTTCCCAAAGAAAACAGACTTCGATAAAGTTTCATCCTCTGAAATCAAACGAGTAGAAAAAGAAATCAATAGCAGACCCGTTAGAAAATTTGGATACTTAACCCCGGATGAAGTATTTTTAAAGATGAAAGGTAGCGTTGCACTTATGAATTGAACTCAGCAAATAATTTTTGAAAATATTCAGTATAATGTAGGGGTGTATAGAAGTGATGATATAACTCATAAGAATAAGAAGTTACAATATTTATTTAAAATATCCTGTACAAATCAAGATGCATTTTCAGAAATTAGTTTTGAAGTAGAGTGTTATAATATACTTCCAATCAATATACAAAGAGTTGGATTCGAAGGAAAAATCGATGCCGAAAACATAAATTTAATCATTCCATTGGTAGCATTGAATTTTATTGAAAGACGCTTTATGAATATGACATTAATGAAAATAGTCATGGATAAAACTGCACACAACATGCGTTTGGCGCAAGTGGGGCTTCTGTACTAGGTTGAGCAATTGTACTTTCTATTATCTTTGGTTCTAAAATTGAACTTTAGTGCATTTTTAACCCCCACCTTCGCCAAGCGCAACCACGTTAGTGGTAAGCCATTTGACATAAATTCCTCCAAGATAAAATGAAATATTTAGTGGGATTAATAGTTCTTCTTTGCGTTTCCTGTAAAACGGATAGGCACAATTCTCAAGGAAGAACAATTGTTTTACAACCTTTGNATTATTTCCCAGAATCCATTTCAAGGAATATTCAGAAAAGAGTACAAGGTGTTAATCCCAATGTCGAACTTAGAAAGAACATTCCTTTCCCTAAAAGTTCATATTATTCGCCCAGAAACAGATATAGAGCTGATTCTATCATCAGATATTTAAAGAATCAAATTGGAGAAAACCATATAATTGTTGGACTTACGAACAAAGACATTAGTACCACANAAAATGACATTAATGACTGGNGAGTTATGGGCCTAGGCTACCGACCAGGAAATTCTTGTGTAGTTTCTACATTTAGACTTAAANTACAAAAAGTAGACCAATTTTATAAAGTAATCTTGCATGAATTAGGACATACTGAAGGATTACCACATTGTAAANGAAAAACTTGCTTTATGAGAGATGCCGAAGGAGGAAATCCATTGGATGAGGAANTTTCATTTTGTAATTGTTGTTCGAATTACCTCGTATCAAAAGGATGGAAACTGATATCGGCCTACCACTAACAGCGGTTTGGCGCAAGCATAGGAAGTAATTCAACATTTTCACTATATTTGGCATAAGAAATAGCCTCAACTTTAGTACTCTTATGCCCTGCCATCGCCAAGCCGCGAACCGTTAGGCAGCATTAGTTCTAGCCATGTTAATTAGAATTAATTATTAGATTGAAAATCTGGTGAGGATAATTTTTGATTTCGAATATGGTACAGAAATATCCGAATTTGATTAAATTTGAATAAAATTACGAGTCATGACAACAGTAGAGTTGAAATCAAGTTTTCACAAGTTGATAGACGAAATCACTGATAATGAGTGTTAAATCAGTTTTATGAAATGCTTTCACTTACTAAGGAAAGAAAAGCTGGGGCTTTATGGAGAAGCCTGTCAATAAGCGAACAACAAAATTTGATTGAAACAGAAAGGGAATCTCATATTGAAAGTAATTTAATATCTCATGCTGAAATGACTGCAAAGAACAGTAAATGGCTTTAGAGATTAAATGGTCTAAGAAGGCCATGAAGGACTTCGAATTGATTCAGATGTATTTGCAAGCAACTTGGGGCGATTCATCCGTGAAGAAATTTACGCGAAAGGTTNTTAATACCTTGGACTTGCTTGCGGAGTTTCCTAAATTAGGTACTATTGAAAGAGAAGAGTTAGGAATACGAGGCCTTGTGATTGTAAAGCAACTAACCTTATTTTACCAAATTCGAAGCAAAGAAATAATTCTCTTAAGATTTTATGATAATCGTCAGGAACCAAAAAATAGAAAATATGAATAGCAACGCCGCCTAACACGGGTTTTGCGCAATTGGGGCTTTTGTGCTAAGTTTTGGGTTCAAACTATTATTGAGCTTTAGTGCTGAAAGGAAATATTTTACATTTAACACCCCACCAGCGCAAAGCCCAAAACGTTGGCAGTAACCGTAACAGACATAACGTGGACATAGAAACAGCTAGTTATATANAAAATTATTTTAGTAGACTAATGACTGACGATGAAAAGTTAGCAATGAAATACCATATGTATACTAATAAAACTAAATACAACCCCGAAATGAGAAAAATGATGGTTGAAAGGGGGTGGATTAGTGAACGACAAGACATAAAAGATTTTCTCAAAGACGGTTATGAAGAATTTGAACTTCGTGTAGCAAAACGAATAATGACAGAAACACCAGAAAAGGTATTCTTAAATACTTGCCTCAAATGCAACAAACTTACAAGGACACCTTATGCAAGACAATGCAGACATTGTGGGAATAGTTGGCACGATATAACAGTTGCACAATTTAAACTTGATAGTTCATTTCAATTAACGGGCAGACACTTTNTTTTGCTTGGACAAATTACGAAAGGAGAAATCAAAAGGAGCNAGTTTATGGACTTGACAATTTTAGGACTAAATAGAAAGCCAAAAATAGAAGCAATTGAATTTGCACTTAAACGACAAGACGGCAGAGTATGGGAAGATGTTGCACTTGGAACAAACGATTTAACAGAAGACGATAAAGAATATTTAATAAGTATTGGTTCGTTTGGAAGACCATTTGACATAGTAAAAGAAAAGTAAAACGGCTACTGCCAACAGCGGTTTGGCGCAAGCAGGGCTTCGGGAAGTAATTCAACATTTTCACTATATTTGGCATAGAAATTAGCCTCAACTTTGGTACTCAAATGCCCTGCCATCGCCAAGCCGCTAGACGTTAGGCGTCATTGATTAACGCTACTATGAAGAATATTCATGAATCAGAAATTAGACTTAATTAGACAATCAACCAAAATATTAAACGGACTGGGTTTCGCTTTATTGATTTGGGTTTTATTTATCCATCGACCTTATGAGGTTGCAATTTTAACAACGACACTTTTACTTTTGGATGTATTTTACTAATATTTTTAATAAAGGGTTTATTACCTTAAATTATGAAAACATTTCTAATAGACCTTCATTGTATATGGCTGTGTTTCTTAGCTCAATAAGTTTAATCCTGCGAAGTCTTTTAGACTATAATGTATTTGACTACTCATGTATCTCTTTGACTATTCTATTACTCTTAATTGTTTATCTTAGGAGCAACCAATTTAGAAACCTAACCTTTAAAACATCTGGAGATTTGTTTAGTGTTGTATTGTTTATATTTGGCTATTCATACGCAACAATTCTTTTATCAACTGTAACTATGATAAATCAAACCCCAAAGTAAACTACGTTAAAGTGGTTAAAATGAGTATTGATAGAGGAAAACACACAAGCTATGACATTGAATTAACTCCTTGGAATGGCAGAACTGAAAATGAAGAGGTTTCTATTTCGAAGAAATTTTATAATACCCTTGAAGTTAATGATACTGTTCGAGTTGAAAATTATCAAGGCTTATTAAATATTGAATGGTTTAAAGTAAAACATAAGTAATCAAATTGAGAAGAATAAACAACGAACGCCTAACATCGGTTTTGCGATATTGGGGCTTATATACTAAATTTAAGCATTGGAATTCTATTGAACAATTTACTAAATTGAACATTTGTACTTCGAATTCCCAACATCGCAAAGCCGAAAACCGTTACAGGCCATGCGTGGGCTAAGAATTACCGAGAGAATACAGACAAAAAAATGGCGGTTATACGTAGACCTAAAACCGGCAGGCCTTGGAGATTTTAACCGTGACTTTGGCGTTCCTCAACTCGCGCCCTATCGTATTTCATAGATAATGAGCTGGCTTATTGGAACATGAAAACCAAATACGGTTTCCTTAGACTTAAGACCAGGGCGCTTAGTTTAGTTTTACGGTCAATTTGCTACTCATCTCGAAAAACTAAACGCAGCGCTTCGTAGATTCTAAGAACTCAAAATTTACTCGGACGATAAACGTGACTCAAGATAATTAGTTGGAAAGCGCTGCAAACAGAATTCAGATTGGCCTGCCTCGCTTTTTTACTATATTTGGATTGAAAACCATGAAACAGGACTTAGGAATACCGCCATTTTTAATCCAAGCACGAGCCTGTAACAACAGTTTTGCGCAAGGCGGGATCACTTTTCCATAGCATATTTTAGGTTCCAAATGCCCGCCCAGCGCAAAGCTGCGAACCGTTAAACGTCATGCCCGGTCCCACCGTAACCGAGAAAAACAGAGTAGAAAAAATGGCGTTTGTTTTGGGACTTTAAAACCGGCAGGCCATAAAACTACTGACCGAAATTTGACGCTCCTCTGCCCGCGCCTATTCATGTTTCATAGATAAGGAAAATAATAGAAGCACATTTGAATTCAGAGCTTCGTAGATTTAAGACCTGGGCGCTCAGATTTTAATAACCGATAGTAGACTACCATTAACAGACTCTACACGCAGCGCCTCATTGACTTTAAGAAAACAAGACCATCCCGAAAACGAAGGAATTCCAACGAAAATCCGAATTGCGCTGCAAAGAAAATTTGGAGATTGGCCTGCCTCGCTTTTTTACTATATTTGGATTGAATAGCATGAAACCAAACCTGAGAAGAACGCCATTTTTAACCGGGCACGAACGTTTAACACGGGTTTGGCGCCATGCGGGCTTTGGCGGTGCGGCTGTTTCGGCTTGGCTTCGCAAATAAAAGCCTTCACAGCCTTAATTGAAGTTCCTACTTTAACTCCCCGCACGATCGCCAAGCCCGGCCCCGTTAGCACCAATTTATAAGACACAATGCTCAAGATAATATTTGCAGTTCTGATTTTGATAATAACTATATTTTGGAGAAAGCTATTTAGAAATCCTTATGGAGAAAAAGACTCTTGAATAAAGTGACACCAATGGAATTTGTTGAGAAGTATACTAGCAATTCCTTTTATCTTCCTTGTGCGAATTTGAAATTATATGGTAAAGAACTAAGCAAGGTATTTGACGACTGGCATAGATTTGAAAAATCGGCTTGGTATCTTGAAAGCAAAACATTAGAAATTCATTTTAATGAGAATTGTAAGTTTACTAATAAGTGCAACCGGATTTTATCCCCTGTGGAGCGTAGAGAAGCGAAGGCGTAGCCGAAGCGAAACGAAGCTCCACGAAAGTACTTATTAGTAGAACTTACAACTAAATAAACATAAGAAAAACTCATATCAATATCGAAGTATTCTGAAAGTGATTTTCAAAGGGCATTCGAATTAATAACCAGAAGATAAAAGTCATTAATTTTGATCTTATTCCAAAAAGGCACTACGAATTCGCACATGAAATCACTTCAAATATTGATGAAGATGATACTGAATTTGTTGCATTAACTGAACATATCAAGGGAAACTTTGGACAAGTGACAATATCTTAATTAAAGGTTTGTCTAAGAAGAATTGGAATAAAATTATAACTACTAAGGAGTTGTACCAATTAACTATTAAAGAAAGAAATAGAAAATAATCTGCACACACAGCAGTTTTGCGCAAGGCGGGGATCACTTTTCCATTGCAAATTTTAGGTTCCAAATGCCCGCCCAGCGCAAAGCTGCGAACCGTTGTGTGCCATTGTTCAACTCAAAAACACAATATGATTAGATAAAATAATTTGTTTCATGATAGAAAACTCTAGTAAGCTTTTTGGTGACAAATCTACATTTGCGATTTCATACAAACCCTATGAGAATTCTAAGGATATTCATGATGTTGCGTATTGCCATTTTATTTTAGGAGAGCATTTTATTGGCTCTCCTGATGAATGTTGTCTGCTAGGAACATGGACATTATTTGTAGACAAATTTAAAAGACATTTAGAATCAAATAGAACCAATCTCTTCAATAAACTATTCTCTGATTTAACAGATAGAGAAATATTTGAAGTAATTATGAAATCAAATCAATTGGAAAGTGAATTCGATCCTATGTATGACTATTTACCGGTGATTGATAATCTTTGGGGCAAACATTGTGTTAGGTTAGATGAAACTCAAGATGCATATGAAATAGTTGTGATTGAACATAACGAACAACTCAAATTTATATGGAAGGGCTGGAGAGCCCCTTGTCCACAGAATGAAATTGGTAAGCTTTATAACCTAAACGTAGAATATGATAATTTCCTTTCAACAATTGAAGAATGTTTGACTTTTCTAATTACGACCTATCCAGATGTTAATATTGGATTGAAATAACGGCACACAACATTGGTTTTGCGTCAGTGTGGCTATAGTACTAGGCTCAACATTTGTACTTTCTATTAGCTTTTTGCTAAATTTGAACTGAAGTACTTTCTACCCACACCGAACGCAAAGCCAAGGCCCGTTATACGGCATTTTTTAATAAACTACTACCCCATGGATAAGTACCATGAAACTTTGAATACTTGGAATAAAATCGCTTCGATTTATGAAGAANAATTCATGGACTTGGATATTTATAATGATACTTACAATACCCTTTGCTCCTCCGACATAAAACAGAATGCTAAGGTTTTAGAAATTGGCTGCGGACCAGGTAATATTACCAGGTTTCTATTGAAGAAAAGACCTGATTTCAAAATCCTAGGAATTGATAGCGCGCCCAATATGATTGAAATTGCCAAACGGAATAACCCATCTGCACAATTCATGCAATTTGACGCAAGAAATATCGAACTTTTGAATGACAAATTTGATTTAATCGTAAGTGGATTTTGCCTACCCTACTTATCAGACGAGGAAAGAATGAAATTCATTTATCAATCAGGAAAACTATTAGAAGATAATGGCAGAATTTATTTAAGCTTTGTAGAAGGAAACTCCGCGAATTCAACATATAAAGAAAGTCCTGCTGGAAGAGTTTTCTTTCAATACCACGAACTAGATCAGGTTGTTCAGAACCTAAAGAAATCAATCTTTACAGACATTTCTATCAAGAGAGTGAGATACACTAAAGAAACAGATTCTGAAGAACATACAGTAATTATTGCCAAAAAACGCCGTATAACAGCGGTTTGGCGCAAGCAGGGCTTCGGGAATAAAAGGATCTTTTTCACTATATTTGGCATAAGAAATGGCCTCAACTTGGGTACTCAAATGCCCTGCCATCGCCAAGCCGCGAACCGTTAGGCGACACCATATGAAACCGATTTTACTGATATTATCTGTGCTGACTTTTACCACGTTAAAAGCACAAATAGAACGAGAATTTGCAAGCGCTTTGACTGAAATGAGTTTCAGAAAAATTGATAGCATTAAACAATTGGAAAAAACAGATTCTAGTTTTAGAATATCTTACAGTGACTATTCAGACATAATTAGTGGCTATCAAGCTGGTTATCTTAACATTAGTTATGGCCAGATAATAGAAAATGGTATTCTAGCCCAAGTAAAATACATTCGGTTTAATGAAATTCTTGTATACTACGATTTGCGCAATGAAAGCAACCTGTATTTCTATCATTCTAGCAATTTTAGCAAATATCTTGCCCCCGTTAAACTATATACTTTCCATAAAGATCATTTCAGCAAACTATAGAAACTATTTCAGAATTTTTACGATGTAAATTTTAATCTTAATGAATGTTTTGAACTACAATTTTATAGTGATGGATGTGGAATTGATGGTGAAGTACCTGCCAATATGAATATTATTGATTCATTAGTAAAATTTAGAGATAAAGTTTCCTTGAAGAAATGGTTACAATCCAGCAATTCCACAAAACAGATTTATGGAGTTAACGGATTTTATAAACTCAAGAAAATCGGGGTTCCAATTGAGAACACAGAATTAAAATTAATTCGACAAATAATAAATAAATCTGGAGTAATTAGAACATGTTCCGGATGTTTTTCGACATTGAACCTATTAAAGAAGTCAGTAAGGAATTCAACTTCTAGCTCAATGGCGATCGCCTAACTGCGGTTTGGCGCAAGCAGGGCTATAGGAAGTAATTCAACTTTTTCACTATATTTGGCATAAGAAATAGCCCCAACTTTGGTACTCAAATGCCCTGCCATCGCCAAGCCGCGAACCGTTGGCAGTAATTTTAGTAAGAGACAAATAATCTTTTCATGAACTGGAAATAAGAATCAAAGGCAACTGAAATAAGGTAAATTTTATAACAAGAAATATACATTGGATAGATTAAAATGACCTATTATGACGAATACATAATTCCAGTTCTTTTTACAGTTGTATTTGCAATTGTAACCATTAAAATCGTCTTGAACTCGGTGAAACTTTACAGAAAACGAAAAGTATATAGGAACTTCTTACCAATTTTTATTGGATTAGGATTCATCACATGGGGTTTAAAAATGATTTATTTCGCATACAATATGAATAATAATTTTGTTTACGTTACAGCTAGAACAGTAGGATATTGTCATATTTTCAGTACGGAAAGGGAGTCAGACTTAAGTATAGCTATAATGGGAAAGAGTATTTTATTGAGCGAATCATGGAACCTCTCAAGGAAATTGTGGTTCCCAATGGGGTGTATAAAGTACGCATAGCCGTATCTTCTCCTGAAATCGGAAGAGTTGAAAATAATACAAGATAATGTACAAAATTACTGCCAACAGCCGTTGGTAGTAATTTATCGACGTTTAATACTGATAAAATACCTTCAAAAGATTCTCATAAACCATTAATTTCCACCTAAATAATTGAAAAATGAATCAAGCAGAACTACGAGGAAAACAAAAAACAATCCGAATTTTCGCAAGTTGTTTATTAATTTCAATATATGTTATTGTAACCTATAATATTCTGGTACCAAATGTAGAGGTAAAAAATTATTCAACAAATAATTCGATTTTGCTTAACCCTTACTTTGATGTTTCTTATCCTGAAGGGGAAAAAATGGGCTAAAGATATTTTTAGTTTGTTACTTGGGCTTGGGATATTATTCGCTATAGTAACGATTTTTGGAAACTCTTCATTCAATGCTAAAATTCCCATGATAACAATGACTTTCATTTACAGTTGGACTTTTTATCACTTAAACTTTTCTAGTGATTTTAAAGCTTACTTCAACAAGATCTTATCGTAATGAAAATTTGGTCATATTTATTTGAATTTCTGTGTATTCTTGTGGCTATTGGAATAAATGTTTACGAAAAAGGAATAGAAAATAATAAACTACTGCCAACAGCGGTTTGGCGCAAGCAGGCTATAGAAGTAATTCAACATTTTCACTATATTTGGCATAAGAAATAGCCTCGACTTTAGTACTCCAATGCCCTGCCATCGCCAAGCCGCGAACCGTTAGCTGCTATTACCAGAAACCGAGACATTAGAAAGAACTGAAAGCTAAATTAAAGTATGACAAAGATTTTTCAATATTGATTAACTTGTTTGCTCAAGACAAAATTGAACTCGAAATCATATTAAAAGCATTTAATGAAATGACTAATGAGGAAAAGCGAAGCGAACTTTCTTGGTTAAGAGTATATATAGAACAGTCACACCCAACAAAAGAGACAATTAATAATGCGATTTCAAATATGCCAATTAAAAAAACAATGACACCCATTGTAATCCTGGAAACAAATGACTTCAAAACAGCACTATTGAAAATTTGTGACTTACCTGAAAATGAACTAGAAAAATCAATTATGACACTTTCAACTTTATTTAGATATTCAGACACAAAGAGACGAGAAACTTTTTGCAAAGATGGTTGTAATCACGAATGGCATAACATAGACAAACAACACAATAATTTATCAGATGTGAGTATAGAACAGACAACAAATTGGTGGACAAAAATTAGAAGATATTTTGAATAGAGTAAGAATAACAGCAGCTAACAGCGGTTTAGCGCAAGCAGGGCTTTGGCAATAAAATCATCTTTTTCACTATATTTGGCATTAGGAATAGCCTCAACTTTAATACTCAAATGCCTGCCATCGCCAAGCCGCGAACCGTTACATGCAACCATCAATCCGTATTTCATGACAAGTGATTCATTTCTAGTCTATAAGAGATTTGACAGTTCCTCAAAGCTGAATGAGATAACGGCAGTTTTAGTTGATAACCAAATACCTTATATTGTTGAAAATGATACGCCTCATTTTGATCCCCGAATCACGACTCCAATCAATACTGAATTACTTCTTAAGATTAAAGGAAAAGATTTTGTAAAAGTAAACCAGCTACTCTTATCGAATGTTGAATTTTCTAAAAATGAAATACCAACAGATTATTATCTCTATTCATTTACGAATGAAGAATTGATAAACATCTTAAAGAAACAAGACGAATGGGGAACAATTGATNTTAGCCTAACAAAGGAAATTCTAATAAAAAGAGGGATGGTTGTGACAGATGACCAACTGAATGATTTTAGANAACAAAGAATAAAAGAATTATCAAAACCAGACGACCCTTCCTTTTACTGGATTCTTGTCGGATATGGATTTGCACTACTCGGAGGTATTATCGGAATGCTCTGGGGTTTCTTCCTAATGACTCATAAGAAAACTCTTCCCAACGGCAAGATTGTTCAAGGTTATTCTATAGGTTACCAAAAGCATGGCTTTTTANTACTATTAATAGGAATTCTTATGACCATTATTTTAATAGGCGGAAGATTCGCTTAAGATTGTAAAGGCTGCATGTAACAGCGGTTTGGCGCAAGCAGGGCTTTAGAAAGTAATTCAACATTTTCACTATATTTGGCATAAGAAATAGGCTCTACTTTAGTACTCCAATCCCCTGCCATCGCCAAGCCGCTAGCCGTTGGCCACAATGTGCGAACCACCATTACGCTTAGATTTGGCGGTGATTTTCTACTTAAATCGGCGGGCAAGAGAATGACCAACCGACAATTTTCTACCTCTTTCACCGCGCCAAAATTGGTTACTTTGGAATCATCACCAGTTCCCATATAGAATTACAAGCTGATTGACTTGGCGCGGTTTTGACACTAACCGGAATTTTCTTCCATGTATTGTGGGCGTTCCTCAACTCCGCGCCGGTTGGACTTCCAATAGAAACCGAAAACCGAAACCAAAATGGGAATTACACATATGCAGAAATCGAAGACCGGCGCTGTTTGACTGCTAAACTTATATTCATCACCCACATTGAAAAGAAACTCGTGGCGCTTTCATGGCATTAACCGTGAGAATATCAAACTTAGAATTTTCAAGCCTTTAGATGTGGATTGAAGGCGCCACTAACGAATTTCATACGCCCGCCTTGCTTTGTGGTTAGATTTTAAATACAGGATTATAAACAGCTGAAGGAAAACCGCCAAATGAACACACTGATGGCCAACATGGTATTGCCAAAAGCGGGGTTTTGGTTTTATCTTTGAAATATTGTTGATGCCTGGTGTTTAGTTCTCCTAAAAATATCACTACTATCCCACCCCGCCTTCGGCAATACCCAGAACGTTGGGCGTAAGCAATCCACAGACTGTTAAACCTTGACCGTTAGCTATGACTTCACCAATTATTTGTAAATTTGCTGAATGAAGCCAAGGTTATATTTTGACACTCTGTTTTTGGCGGTGTTTATGACGAAGAATTTGAAGAAATTACCGCTTTACTCTTTGAAAAAGTAAAGTTGGGACAAATTATTTGCGTTTATTCAGACTTATCAGAAACAGAACTTCAAAATGCACCACAAAGAGTTAAAGATTTTTTCACGGATTTACCAAAAGACCATATGCAGTTTGTAGAAGTGACGGAAGAAGCTTACGAACTTGCGCAGAAATATTTAGACGAAAAAGTTGTGGGTCAGACAAGTGCTGACGATTGCAGACATATCGCAACAGCAACACTAAATAAAGTAGACATTTTGGTGAGTTGGAACTTCAAACATATTGTAAACGTTTTTAGAATTCGTGGTTACAACTCAATAAATTTACGTTGTGGTTATTCTCAGCTTGATATTCGTTCACCAAAAGAAATTGTATATAATGAAGACGACAACTAAAAAGTAAAATCGTTTGACACAGTCAAAGTCTTTCGTGAAATCAAAGAAAAATTGCAAAAGAAACCGATAAAATGACCTTTGCAGAATTTAAGGAATACTTGAAAAAATAAATTGCAAACAGCCAAATAGACTTTGCCTACGCCCAACAAGGTATTGCCAAAAGCGGGGCAAAAGTACTTTACGAAGCCTTTGTGCAAGGTTCAACATCAGTAATTCTAATGAACAGTAGTGCTGAAAATCCCGCCTTCGGCAATACCCAGAACGTTAGCGGGCATTGTAAAAGACAGTCTACCAAAGACAATCAAACAAGAACATAAAGAGTGACAATGGAGCAGACCAACACCGGACAAAAATCAAAAAGACAAGGTGCGACACCTTTCGCCCAAACCTATTTTCAAGGGACTAAGGTAGACCTGAAAGTTGGCGACTTAATTGAAGTTGGCTACAATTCAAACTACGGACAACAANAAAACGCAAAATACATTTTCCTTACAGGGACATTGGACGCTGCAACTTGGGGAGCAGAGCTTGCATTTGGTGACGGACGTGAAAGAATTTATTTGGTAGAACCAACAGGAGAAATTGAGAATAACCCGGACTTGACTGATAAAAAATTTCCCGGAAATCCAACTCAATCTTTTCGCTCTACTCAACCTTTCAGAGTTGTTGGAGAAGTGACAGTTTGGCAAGGACACCCAGTGGAACAAGTAAAGACAATGAAAGAACATCTTGAAAAGTTGAAAGAACAAGGCATTAATTCACTAAACGATTGAGTAAATGAGAAAAGTAGTTTTAGATTTAGCAGTGACTCTTGACGGATATATTGAAGGTTCTAATGGAGAAATAGATTGGTGCATAATGGACGATGATATGGACTTTGATGGTTTTCTATCAACCATTGACACCATATTTTATGGAAGAGTAAGTTATGATTTATGGGGGAACTTTCATCCTGAAAAAAATGCAAGTGAAACGGAGTTGAAACTTTGGGAAGGAGTTCACTCAAAGAGAAAATATGTATTTTCAAAACAAAACAGACAAGACCAAAATGCAACATTTATCAGTTCAGGAATTTCGGACGAAGTAGCAAATATTAAAAACCAAGAAGGTAAGGACATTTGGCTTTATGGTGGAGCAAGTCTGATTAAAACATTTATTCAACTTGGACTAATTGACATTTACAGAATATCCGTTCATCCGACTGTATTAGGAAGTGGCAAACCCNTTTTTGAAGACTTGAAAGAACGAATAAATTTAACTTTGATTAAGACAAATACATTTAAATCAGGCGTTGTGCAACTGATATATGAAACGAAGAAATGAACAACGACCCGCTAACATGCGTTTGGCGTCATGCGGGGTGATGTGCTTAAATTCAAGTTCAGTTTTTCAAATCAACTTTAGTGCTGGATTGACAGTTTTGTGCCCTGAAATCCCGCACGAACGCCAAGCGCAACCACGTTATGCGGCATTGTAAAAGACAGAATACGCATGAAATTTGGTAAGACCATAAAAATTTTTCTCATTGACGGAGAACCTAACGGACGAATGAGTTGTGAACTTTCCAATTGGTCTGGAAAAGCATACAAAATCCCTCGAATTAAGATCAAAGACTGTTCAGACCGAGAAGATCTAACTAGTACAGGTGTGTACTTACTGTTCGGAAAAGATGATACTGGGAAAGACCAAGTTTATATTGGCGAAGCAGAATCTATTCTAAAAAGACTCAATCAACAATTAACTNCAAAAGATTTTTGGAATGAAGCAATTGTATTTATTAGTAAAGATGAAAATTTAAATAAAGCCCATATTAAATATTTAGAAAATCGTCTACATGAAATTGCGAAATATGCCAATCGATATTCCGTTGATAATTCTATCGTACCTACACAATCTTCAATATCTGAGTCAGATAGAGCAGAGATGGAAGAATTTATTGAGCATATAAAAATGTTAGTTAATACACTTGGACATAAAGTATTTGAAGAGAAAAGAGAATTTCAACCAAAGCAANAAAAAGAAATATTTTTTATCAAGGCTGTTCGCGGCGCAGACGGACAAGGGGAACCAACTTCCGACGGATTTGTTGTTTTCAAANATTCCAAAGCAGCTGCCTCAATTGTTAATTCAATGACACCTAACTTCATTGCATATAGACAAAAACTTATCAACGAAGGAGTTATAGTTAACAAAGGAGAGTACTTTGAATTTACAGATGACTATATTNTTTCTAGTCCATCAACTGCCGCTGTTATGATAATGGGTCGAAATGCAAATGGACTAACTGAATGGAAAAACAAAGACGGTAGGACACTTAAAGAGTTTGAAACAAACGAAAAGTAAATCGCAATATGTCCAACCGCTGGGGAATACCAAAAGAAGTTGAAATGTTTGTTTNNTTACAACGAGACTTGAGTTGTTTTTATTGTGGGGTTTCATTTACCGAAATAGATGGAAACCGAAGAACAAGAAGAACTTGGGAACATATTATTAACGACATTAGAATTAACGGCACCGAAAATATTGCTGGTTGTTGTGGTTCATGCAATGCAAGTAAGGGAAATAAGAAACTAGAAGACTGGCTGAAAAGCAAATATTGTGAGACTAAGAAAATTTCAAAGGAATCAATATCTGATGTGGTAAAGAAACATTTAGCAGAAACAACGACCGCATAACATTGGTTTTGCGTCAGTGTGGCATTTGTACTAGGCTGAACATATGAACTTTCTAATAGCTTTTGTACTAAATTTGAACTGAAGTACTTTCTACCCCACACCGAACGCAAAGCCAAGGCCCGTTAGGTGCCATTTTATTTCGACCATGCAAACATCAACAATATTACTTTTAATTGGACTTTTAAGTTTTGGTAATTGCTATGGACAGACAAAATCTGAAGTGGAGAAAGTCGTTAAATTCAAAGACGACTTTTTATCGAAGAATGGAATGTATAAACCTGACACTCTTCTAATCTCCACAGCTATGCTGACTAGAGAACGGTATCCTTATGTTAGATGCATCACGACTTATCCTAAAGACCAGAAAATAAAGCATGTTGAATACTATTACAACGACACAAAAATTTTAGAGAGTAACATTTCCTACAAACTTCCAAGCGGAGATTTGACAGGAATTACAAAACACTTCAATACAAATGGACAACTTGAATATATCCAAGACCATGATAAAGGGATATGGGAGGTTGTAAAATTTGATAACTTCCCATACTACCAAACCCTAGTCAAAAGGAAAAGTACGNTTGACAGTTTAATAATTGCTAATTACGGAAAACNNGCTTTTGACAAGTATGTGGTTTGGTCTCCAGAAGGTTCANGCTTTTATAATGGGAAAGGTGCCGGAGTTACGTGGTATGACTATCAAGAATGGGAGCCTAAAGAATTTTTACTTCGTTACTCAATCAAACTTTCGGAGGACGAAATTTATTATGAACAGTTTGAAACCNATTTAGACTCTGCTGGCAAAATATTTTTCCCATTTAATTATGACGACAACAAAGGATTTGAAAACATAAATACTAAAAACGGCTTTGTATTGACAAAACAAATTTCCATTGACAAAGCAAAACAGCTTGGTTTAGTTGAGAACGACACAACAAAAGCGATTACATTTTTAAGTTGGCAATTTATCGAGAACAAGAAATTAGAGTTGTTCAACGGACACTTTACCTACAAGGTGGCTATAAATACTAAGACAATTAAACATGAACCAAAAGGTGGACGAAACAGAATTGAATATAAATTTGACGTTTATGTTTTCAATCCTTGGACAGGACAGTTTATAGAGAAACAANAAATGAAATCTTACAGAGAGTGGGAANAACTTTCCGACNAAACAACAGGACTAATGCCCGACAAATGACAAAAAGAAAACGGCAGCTAACATCGTATTGGCAATAGTGGGGCTGACAATTGTAAATTCAACATTTGTAATTTATTGGGCATTTGTGCAAATGTTGGGCTGACGTTTTTCAAATGCCCCACCATCGCCAATACGTAAACCGTTAGCAGTAATAGTATGACAGACCACCAAGCCACAGAACTTATAGAGAAAGAATTCAAGGAAAAGACGCTTGGGGTGACTGAGCAGTATCTTGAAATTCATAGTCCAATCTATACTGACAACAAGTTAAAAGTTGACCGCATTGACCGAGACAGAAAAGACGAGCTAATTATCGCTTACTTGCCTGTGCTTGACGAGAAATTTTATTTCGCAGTTTACATTGACACAAAGACAAACGAAGTAACAGGTGTTGGGACTGAAGCATATCAGCGAGTTTATTTCAGAGCGATATCAGAAACATTATCAGCGGACGAGTTAAAAGCAATGACACGTTTGGCACTAACTGAATTTTGGAATAAAGGCGAAATTAGAAAAAGTGGGAATTCAAGTTATACATTCAGCATCTTTACAATTCTGCCCAATTCTGAGCCTGACGAGTTTGAAGACAAGCTAAAAAGCTACTTGACTTTTGGAGCAAGACAAAGAAGGAATTAAACGACTTGTGGACAAGGCAAACGGCTATATTCAAGTTGCAATGGACATTCATAACGCAAACGGAATGATTGTGGACACAACATTGACACGGACGATATAAGAAGAATGAATGACTTAAAACTATCGATAAACTTTGACCTTTATGTGGATGGAAACAGCTTTAAGGAATAGAACTACTACTGCTAACACGGGTTTTGCGTCAGGCGGGATGACGTGCAATCTTGGAGCTTTGTGCTTCTATTTAAGTTCAGTGCAAATTGACAGTTTTGTCCTCTGAAACCCGCCCGAACGCAAAGCCCGAAAACGTTGGTTGCAATGCAAAAAGATAATTTTGTGAGAATTCGGATACTAAATAACTTTACCAAAAGACTCATAAAGTGAATTACAATAACTTAATTGAACGAAACCCTGACATACTCCAAGGCAAACCTATTATTAAAGGAACGAGAATTTCTGTTGAGTTGATTGTCAGAAAATTAGCAGGGGGATTTTCTGTTTCTGGAATATTGGAAAGCTACCCACATTTGACAGAAGAGCAAATCAAAGCTGCTCTTGAATATACCGCCGATTTAATTGCAAACGAAGATGTTTTTGAATTGGTATGATAATCTTTGATGAAAATGTTGAGCAGTATTGGATTGATGTAATTAATGAATTAGGAATAGAATTCATATCAATTAGAGAGAAACACCAAGTGTAAGTGATCTCCAAGTGATAGAAATTGTCAAGAGTTTTAAAGGTTTACTAATTACAGAAGACAAAGATTTGGAGAACTTGTTTTTGCCCATTCGATTGGTGATGTCTCAATTATGTTTTTGAGATACGATCAACCAAACTATTCACAAATTGAAGAGTACTATTAGCACCTTAAATAGGTTTCTGAATCAAGAGATCTCCGGCTTCATTACGATAACGAAAACAAGATTAGAGTTCGAAAATATAAAATCTAGCACTGCAACCAACAGCAGTTTTGCGCAAGGCGGGGCTCACTTTCCCATAGCAAATTTCAGGTTCCAAATGCCCGCCCAGCGCAAAGCTGCGAACCGTTATAGGCAACCATATTTTGATTGGTGAATCTTCAAAAAATAATTGAAATTTTTCTGGAATGAGAATAGATTTAGACCAAAACGTATTTATTATCCAACTGGGTTAATAAGTCTCGTTCTACTTCCATTATCCGGGTTATTGTTGTTAGATTATCATCATGCCTTTGAAAAAGACGCGTAATTGAAGTTAATTGGGAGTCCGGCTTTACACGAAAGAAATTAATGAATATCCACTAGAAAGTCATCCGCTTAAAACTATACCGACTTTATTATTGATGGAAATGATAATAATCTTGAGAGTAAAATTCTAACTGCTCAATTAAGTATTCGTAAATTAATGGAATCTAAGGATACTACTAAAGGAATTCATTTTCATTTCTGTGATAATGCAAAGTATGCCTCCCTTCATAAAAGTAATTAATATTTGTCTAATAGAAATGAAGGTTTTCATTCCATATGAAAGTGATATTTGATATTGAATCCATAAACATAGAATCTAAAATTGATAAGCCGCTTTTAGTTTGTGGTGTAAGGCAATTGAAGAATAACACATTAATAAAATCTGAACTTGAAACCTTTTTTTGAAAGAAATAAGAATAAAATCATTAGAGAAAATGTCCCAACTATAATCCTAATGGCTTTTCTTCGCTTCCATGACAATTTTATCAATTAAAAGAATAGTCAGTTAAAATAATTTGATTTCAAACCATGAAATTTTGTTTGGCTGCCTATAACAGCAGTTTGGCGCAAGCAGGGTTATAGGAAGTAATTCAACATTTTCACTATATTTGGCATTAGAATTTGCCTCAACTTTAGTACTCAAATGCCCTGCCATCGCCAAACCGCGAACCGTTGGGTGCAAGCACTTGTCAAATTGTAGAAATAAATTAAATTTGAAACATCATGACAACGGGAACACTAAATTTTGATATTAATTCACTTCCGAAAGCTTTTAAGAGGAAGTTGCTGATTTTGTAGACTTTTTGAAGAAAAAAATCAAAGAAGAAAAACCTAAAAAACGTGAATTTGGTTATGCTAAAGGAAAATAATTATGTCTGAGGATTTCAATTCACCTCTAATTGAATTTAAAGATTACATGTAATGGGTTATTTGCTTGATACTCATATTTTCTTATGGTTTATTTCAGGAGATAAAAACTACCTAAAGGACTTAAACAAAAATTGAAAATATAGATTCTCCTGCTACTTAAGTATTGCCTCGTTTTGGGAAATTACCATANAANAACAACTTGGAAAGCTTGATTTAAAATTATCACTCAAAGAACTCTTTCAGTATGCTGAGAACAATCACTTTGACATTATACAGATTGCATATGACCATTTGAATAGTTTGTCAAAATTACCTAACATCCATGGCNATCCTTTCGACAGACTTATTGTTTCACAATGCATTTCAGAAGGATTGATATTGTTAAGCGTAGATGAAACTATAAGAAATTACAAGATAGAAATTGAATGGAAATAACTCTTGCCTGCACCCAACAGCGGTTTGGCGCAAGCAGGCTGTTGGAAGTAATTCAACATTTTCACTATATTTCGCATAAGTAATAAGCTCGACTTTAGTACTCAAATGCCCTGCCATCGCCAAGCCGCGAACCGTTGTGCGTCATGCGTTGTTAAGACTTTGGGATCGATTGAGAAGTAAAATACAAATTAATTTTAGTATATTTGGCATTATGAGAACGGCAGAAATCAATACTACCATTGTGGATGGTTATCTTGGACTTTAGATAATCTAAGTACCGATAATAAACTTGACCTTATATCAAAATTATCAGCTTCGGTCAAATCGGACTTGACTGATAAAAAATCTTCATTCAAAAAAGCTTTTGGAGCATTTGACTCCAAAAAATCAGCGGAAGAAATTATTGAAGAAATACGGAATAGCAGAGTTTCAAAAAGACTAATTGAATCGTTTTGAAAAAGTATCTAATTGACACCAATATTGTTATCTTTTACATGAAAGGTAAGTTTGACCTTGAAACCAAATTTGATAAAGTAAAAGTAGAGAACTGTTATATTTCTGAAATGACATTAGCAGAACTTAAATTCGGCATAGAAAAAAAGTGAAGCCTGAAAAAAAATAGAAAAGCTTTAGACAACTTCCTATCAGGTGTGCAAATTCTTCCAATTNTTCATTCTCTAGACTTATATGCAAAAGAAAAGGCTCGACTTCAAAAGGCAGGTACACCTATTGACGATTTTGACCTTTTAATTGGCGTGACCTCTGTTACGCATAAATTGACAATGGTTACCAACAACACAAACCATTTCAGAAAAATCAATGGAATTAAATTGGAGGATTGGACTAATTTGAAATAGCACGAACGCACAACATGCGTTTGGCGCAAGTGGGGCTTCTGTGCTAGCTTGAGCAATTGTACTTCAATTATCTTTGATTCTAAATTTGAACTGGAGTACTTTTTAACCCCACCTTCGCTAAGCGCAACCACGTTGTGCGTCATGCCCAAACCGCATAAAAGAAATTAACTCTAAATGAGAATACTCCTATTTTTATTGATATCCAGTTGTCTTTTATCTTGTTTTATCAATGAAAACAAACAAGGAAATATAAGCAATAAGAGTAATGGGAATATGCTAAATGATACTAGCAAAGAAAAGAAATAATTTTATCTAAAAGCAAAATGTCAAATTCAGCATTGCTACTTAATGACAAAAGAAATGGACTTTCGCAAACAATTGACACCATTGAATTAGTAGACATGAGATTTGCATGTGACTGCCCGAGTTGGTTTGACAGTTTACATTATTCAAGAAAGTTTTCAGACAAATCCAACTTAGACAAATTGAACATTAACTCTAAAAACTTTCAGGAAAACTGTTATTATTTAGACCGGCAGGACAACAACTGGACTTAACTTCAATCTCATTTTACCAAGGACAAGAGTTAAAGTAATTGGCAGAAAATATAATATAAAAAAATACCATCAAACAATTTGCTTCAAGATCCAAATCCAATTACGGAAATGTATTCAGATACTATGGATTTGAAATAATCAAGCCATTTATGGTTTATTCAAATGAAAATAGAAAGCATATAGAGAATATAGAACCTAATGAAAAACTTGTGATATTGACAATTAAATAAAGCACGAACGCACAACAGCGGCGTCAGTGTGGCTTTGGCACTTGGTTCAGCAATTGTACTTTCTATGGTTTTTGTACTAAATTTGAACAGTAGAACTTTCTACCCCACACCGAACGCAAGCCACGGCCCGTTACAGGCCATGCGTGGGCTAAGAATTACCGAGAGAATATAGACAAAAAAATGGCGGTTATCAGTAGACTTAAATCCGGCAGGCATTGGAGATTTTAACCGTGACTTTGGCGTACCTCAACTCGCGCCCTATCGTATTTCATAGATGATGAGCTGGCTTATTAGGAATATGAAACCACACACACGGTTTCCGTAGACTTAAAACCAGGGCGCTCAGTTTAGTTTTACGGACAATTTGCTACTCATCTCGAAAACTAAACGCAGCGCTTCGTAGATTTTAAGAACACAAACATTACACGGACGATAAACGTAACTCAAGATAATTAGTTGGAAAGCGCTGCAAACTGAATTCAGATTGGCCTGCTCTCTTTTACTATATTTGGATTGAAAACCATGAAACAGGACCTAGGAATCCCATTTTAAACCAAGCACGAGCCTGTAACAACAGTTTTGCGCAAGGCGGGGATCACTTTCCATAGCAAATTTCAGGTTCCAAAGGCCCGCCCAGCGCAAAGCTGCGAACCGTTATAGGCCATGCGTGGGTTAAGAATTACCGAGAGAATATAGACAAAAAAAATGGCGGTAATCCGTAGACCTAAAACCGGCAGGCATTGGAGATTTTAACCGTGACTTTAGCCTTCTTCAACTCGCGCCCTATCGTATTTCATAGATGATGATCGGCTTATTAGAACATGAAAACCACAAGGTTCCGTAGACTTAAAAACCAGGGCGCTTAGTATGGTTTTACGGACAATTTGCTACTCATCTCGAAAAACTAAACGCAGCGCTTCGTAGATTTTAAGAACACGAACATTACACGGACGATAAACGTATCTTAAGATAATTAGTTGGAAGCGCTGCAAACAGAATTCTTGGCCTGCCTCGCATTTTTACTATATTTGGATTGAAAACCATGAAAAGGACTTAGGAATCCCGCCATTTTTAAACCAAGCACGAGCCTATAACAACAGTTTTGCGCAAGGCGGGGTTTGCGTCTCCGTTGCAAATTTTCGGTTCCAAATGCCCGCCCAGCGCAAAGCTGCGTCCCGTTATAAGCCATTTTAAATCCACCGAAACAACCGATTTGACCTAAATATTTTATAAATTTGAAAAGAATTTAAGACTGAAAGATATGTTCAACACGATAGAAATAGACAAAGCAATCTGACAATAATGGGAATTAAGTTTTCTGACTTGAAAACCTTAGAAAGCACCGCAAATGCCTAGGGAGTAATATGTTTGAAGGGTTTAAACCGACACCAAAGGTATTGAAATAATAAGGGACTATGTAACAGGAAAAATATCACTAACAGAACTTGTGAAATTTGCCAAACAAAAGGCCTATGTCTAATTCCTACAAATACATAGAACCTGACTTTACTTACACTGACCCCGATACAGGACTTTTACGGAATAAACAAGACATAACANGCCCCGATGTGTTACTTTTTGTTGAGAGCGGTGCTGTAACAAAACGACTTCAAGAACTTTACGAAAGTCCAACAAAAATAAAAGGAATAGACAACCTTNTTGAAATTCACAAACATTTATTTCAAGACATTTACGTTTGGGCGNGAAAGAACCGAACAGTTGAAATTAGCAAAGATGGTAAACAATTCTTCCCTACTTCGCACTTCAACAACGCTTTCAGATACATTGACCAAATAATTGCTGAGTTCAAGAAAATTCNNAAAGGAAACAAAAAACTCCTTGCTGAGAAATTGGCGGAAATTCTAGATAACGTTAACTATTTACACCCATTCAGAGAAGGAAACGGAAGAACTCAAAGAGAGTTTNTAAGACTGTTGGCATTAGACAAGNGCTTGACATTAAATCTTAATCCACCAGACAATAAAGGTGTTTTTGAACGATATATGAAAGGAACAATTGAAAGTGACGTAAAGACTTTGACANAATTAATTTTCAAGCTAATTGACACGAATGATAAATAGAAAAACGGCTTATAACACGGGTTTGCGTCAGGCGGGCTGAAGTGCTAACTTGGTGCTTTATGCCTCTCTTGAACTTTAGTAATAAATTGAAACTTTGTGCTCTACAACCCGCCCAACGCAAAGCCCGGCCCCGTTAGCGGGCATGCTCCTACACGATTTAAATAGAGAATTCGCTTGACAAAAGCCCAATTTAATTTAGATTTGTTGAGTGAAAAAAGAAATAGAATAGAACTAGATTTTGTGGTAGACAAACTGACAAATTCAATTCAAAATACTATTTCAGGAGATAGCTTTCAAACTGAAATTAGTCATGTAACGAATGTAGATTTGAAGCAAGTTTCCAAGAAAAATGGTTGGGCATTTAATTGGAAATCAGAATTTAATGATAATGCTAAAGAAGTCTACAAATTAACCATCATTAATAATTCAAATATAATTCAAGGTTTATTGAGCCTCACAATTGAACCAGACCATATTTATATGGATGCAGAAAGCGCTCCATTTAATAGAGGTAAGAATAAGCTGTATGATGGCGTTCCTGGAAATTTAGTTGCCTTTGCTTGTAAAATGTCATTTCAACATGGATTTGACGGTTATATTTCTTTTACAGCAAAACCAAACTTATTGAACACTATGTGAAGACATTAGGTGCTTATCATTTGGAGGCCATTTAATGATAATTAATACAATTGCCGCGAATAGACTTGTTGAACAATATTTTAAAAGCAAATAACATGGGACACATTAAAGAACCATATGGTGTAGATTTTGTAATTAGTGGTAAGCCGCTCACTGAAAAAGAAAAAAGCAATTAGTGAATTCATTAAGGCGGATAAGGCTAGGATTGCAAAATTAAAGATTAGAAAATCTCTCAATGCAAGTGGGAAGAAATTAGTGAAAGCATAGATGACCTGATTAATATGAACTAGCACGACCCGCTAACAACAGTTTGCGCAAGGCGGGGCTTACTTTTCCATAGCCAATTTTCGGTTCCAAATGCCCGCCCAGCGCAAACTGCCGTCCCGTTAGGCGTAATTTTAAATAGACAACGTGCTAAAAGAAACATTCATAGAACTTTTGACANAATTTACAGACGATATTAGTTTGACAAATAAGTTTTGGACAGAAATCGAAGAGAATTATTCTGACAAANAAAGATACTATCATACGCTTACACATTTGGACAATTTGCAAAACCAACTTTGCGAAGTGAACAAAATCACAAACTGGGAATCAATATTATTTACTTTATATTATCNNGACATAGTTTATAACGCTTTGAAATCAGACAACGAAGAANAAAGTGCTGAACTTGCTGAATTAAGAATGAAACAAATAAATGTGCCAACAGAAATTATAGAAAACTGTAAATCTCAAATTTTGGCAACGAAAACACACCAAGACAATTCAGATATTGATACAAATTTATTCATAGATGCTGACCTTTCTATTTTGGGACAAGATATTGAAACATATAAAGTTTATTTTCAGAACGTAAGACAAGAATACTCAATTTATCAGACANTAATTTATAATCCAGGTAGANAAAAAATCTTACAACATNTTTTAGAAATGGACAAATTTTAAGACAGATTATTTTTTGCANAATTTGAGAACCAAGAAAAATTGAATTTACATTATGAGTTGGAATATATTTAAGAAAGAAAATCCAAATAAAAACAACCCTGACTTAATAAAGGCAGACATAATTAGTACAATTAAAATATTGGAATCTATAAAAGAAAACATTACCGAAGACTCTGAATTTCTTTGGACTTCTTATGAAAATGCCGAAGAATTAAACTCAGAAATCAATTCAATAATTTTACGACTTGAACAACAAGATATAAAAGCAATTTCAGATGTATATCTACATTTTCTTCCGACTTCTACTTTTCAAGAACATTCCATGATGAATAATTGGATAGAAAAATATATGAAACTTGCCGAGAAATTTGACCAAAATTACGAACGAAATAAAAACTACGCCTAACATTGGTTTTGCGTCAGTGTGGCTTTTGTACTAGGCTCAACATCCATACTTTCTATTAGCTTTTATACAAAATTTTAACTTTAGTGCTTTCTATTCCACACCGAACGCAAAGCCAAGGCCCGTTACCGGCTAAGCAGTTAGCGTGCATCGTCCTAAAATAGGTTGACCATAAATTAAACAAATTATGGTCAACAAAGAACATCAGGAAAATCAAGTATGCCGAAAAGAAATGGCAAAGTGTTAGTTTTGAATTCAAAATTTATGTCATTGAGCAGATTAACAATGGCCAAATTTCGAGGAATCATGCTTCTAAAAATACAATATCTCCCGTAGTACTATTGAATATTGGATTAAGAAGCTAAGTAACTATGTCTCTAAATCAAAAAGTATGAGTAAAGAGCAAGAAATTAAGAAACTAAAGGAGCGCATCCAAGAGTTGGAGTGCATTAAGGATTTCAACAAGATATCATCGTAGAATTTGAAAAAGTAACAGGAAAAGAACTCTCAAAAAGTATTTGCCCGATAACTTAGCAAACGAGATACAACGAAAGAAAAAAAGCTTTCAAAATAAAGTGGTTGTATCAAGTGTTCGGGATTTCAAAACAAGCTTATTACCAACGTCAAACAGCTTCAAAAAAGAAAGATCATGATAATCAATTGGTACTTGAAGAAGTAGCAAGAATAAGAAAGTTAATGCCTTTTGCTGGTACCAGAAAACTTATTAATTATTTGAAACTCTTCTTGACTCAAAATAACATCAAGATGGGAAGAGATGCTTTATTCAATCTATTACGTAACAGAGGCCTCTTAATCCGAAAAACGAAACAATTTCACATTACGACTGACTCTAAACATTCATTCCGAAAATCCCCCAATCTACTTGAAAACCTAGATATTCAGCATGCCGAGCAAGCCTTTGTCTCAGATATTACATATATTAAGACGGATCGGGGACATGCCTATTTAGCCCTCGTTACTGACGCCTACTCCAAGAAAATTATGGGATGGAGCTTTGATGATAACATGAAAGTTTCAATGGTTAAACAAGCCCTGAAAATGGCCCATAAAAATTGTAGATTTAATCACAAATCAATCATTCACCATAGTGATAGAGGAAAACAGTATTGTTGTCCAGATTACACTGAATTTGCAAACAAATTGGGATTTGTCATGAGTACTACTCAAAAATCAGATCCATACGAAAATGCTATTGCAGAAAGAATCAATGGAATATTGAAGTATGAATTTGGTTTACGAAAGACTTTAGCTTCTGTTCATCTCGCTAGAAAGATGATAAAAGAAGCAGTTGATATATATAACAACCTAAGAATACACTGGAGCATAGGACTCACAACTCCAGAAAATGCACATAGACAATTTAATAAACATGAATATAAAAGTTACAAAAACATGCAGCTTAAAGTAGTACTTTTGGCAAATGCATGTGAGGAAGGAAACAGGCTCTGCAGAGGTGCAACCTGGATAGTGCCAAAAACATGCATGTACCAAAATTATAGGGGCATGCAATATTGCCCTGTTTTTAGATGAATAATTTTGGGGAAAGAAAAAACTAAAAACCTAAAACATCTTTTTAAACGGTCAACCTATTTCAGGACAAGACAACGATACTTCAATAAAGAGAAATCTGTCTGTAATGAGACCACTTTTATAATCATTTTTTAACTTTGACGAAATGGATATTGAACAATCAAAATATACGGAATTAATAAATCAAATTGGAGGACTATTACAGCAAGGAAGAGAACAAGTTGCCAAGTCGGTAAACTCAATTTTAGTTCAGACTTATTGGTTAATCGGCAGGCATCGTTGAATATGAGCAAGGTGGTAATGAAAAAGCGGAGTATGGTACTTTTCTCTTTGAGAAGCTTTCCAAAGACTTGACACAACTTTACGGCAAGGGATTCAGCAGAGCTAATCTATTGTATATGAGAAAGTTGTATTTGAACTTCCCAAAAAAGTGAGACAATTGTCTAACGTATTGAGTTGGAGCCATTATTTTGAGATTTTACGTACCGACAACGAACTTGAAATCAACTTCTACGCCAAACAGACCGAGAAAGAAAATTGGAGGTGAGAGAACTTAAACGCCAAATGAAAAGTATGCTGTTTCATCGTTTGGCTATGAGCAAGGACAAGAAAGGAGTTATGGAACTTTCCGAGCAAGGACAAGAAATCCAAAAGGCAGAAGATATTTTAAAGACCCTTATGTTTTGGAGTTTTTAAACATTCCAGAGAGTCATCAATTTTTAGAAAGTGAATTAGAAGAAAAACTGATTTCAAATCTTCAACACTTTCTATTAGAACTCGAAAGGGATTCACTTTTGAAAAAGACAATATCGAATTTCAATAAGTGGTAAACACTTTCCGTTGACTTGGTTTTCTATCACCGTATTTTAAAATGTTTCGTTCTCATAGACCTGAAACGTGGCGAAGTAACACATCAAGACGTAGGACAAATGAATCTATATCTGAACTACTTCAAGAAAGAAGTAAGCACCGAAGGCGACAATGAACCAATTGGAATAGTTTTAGGAGCAGCAAAAGACCATATTTTAGTGGAGTATGCGACCGAAAGCATAAGTAACCAACTTTTTATAAGTAAATATCAACTTTACTTGCCTGATAAAAACAACTTGAGAATGAACTAAACAAACTTTTAGAAAATAATGACGACCATTCTGCCAGCCGCTAACAACGGTTTGGCGCAAGCAGGGCTTCGGAAATAAAATCATCTTTCTCTATATTTGGCATTAGGAATATCCTCAACTTTAATACTCAAATGCCCTGCCATCGCCAAGCCGCTAGCCGTTGGCCACAATGTGCGAACCACCATTACGCTTAGATTTGGCGGTGATTTCTACCTTAAATCGGCAGGCAAGAGAATGACCAACCGATTGTTTTTACCTCTTTCGCCGCGCCAAAATTGGTTACAGGGGACTTATCACTAGTTCACATTTAGAATCACATGCTGATTGGCTTGGCGCTGTTTTGACACTAACCGGAATTTTCTACCATGTATTGTGGGCGTTCCTCAACTCCGCGCCGGTTGGACTACCAATAGAAACCGAAAACCCAAACCAAAATGGGAATTACACATATGCAAAAATCGAAAACCGGCGCTGTTTGACTGATAAACCTATATTCATCACCCACATTGAAAAGAAACTCGTGGCGCTTTCATGGCATTAACCATGAGAATATCAAGCGGAAAATTTTTTATGCCATTTTTGTAGATCGAAGGCGCCACTTAACGAAGTTCCTACGCCCGGCTTGCTTTGTGGTTAGATTTTAAATACAGGATTATAAACAACTGATAGGAAAACCGCCAAATGAGCACACTGATGGCCAACATGGTATTGCCAAAAGCGGGGTTTTGGTTTTATCTTTGAAATATTGTTGATACCTGGTGTTTAGTTCTCCTAAAAATATCACTACTATCCCACCCCGCCTTCGGCAATACCCAGAACGTTATGGGCAAGTGTAAGTGATGCATCGTCCTAAAATAGGTTGACCATAAATTAAACAAATTATGGTCAACAAAGAACATCAGGAAAATCAAGTATGCCGAAAAAGAAATGGCAAAAGTGTTAGTTTTGAATTCAAAATTTATGTCATTGAGCAGATTAACAATGGCCAAATTTCGAGGAATCATGCTTCTAAAAATACAATATCTCCCGTAGTACTATTGAATATTGGATTAAGAAGCTAAGTAACTATGTCTCTAAATCAAAAAGTATGAGTAAAGAGCAAGAAATTAAGAAACTAAAGGAGCGCATCCAAGAGTTGGAGTGCATTAAGGATTTCCAACAAGATATCATCGTAGAATTTGAAAAAGTAACAGGAAAAGAACTCTCAAAAGTATTTGCCCGATCACTTAGCAAACGAGATACAACGAAAGAAAAAAAGCTTTCAAAATAAAGTGGTTGTATCAAGTGTTCGGGATTTCAAAACAAGCTTATTACCAACGTCAAACAGCTTCAAAAAGAAAGATCATGATAATCAATTGGTACTTGAAGAAGTAGCAAGAATAAGAAAGTTAATGCCTTTTGCTGGTACCAGAAAACTTATTAATTATTTGAAACTCTTCTTGACTCAAAATAACATCAAGATGGGAAGAGATGCTTTATTCAATCTATTACGTAACAGAGGCCTCTTAATCCGAAAAACGAAACAATTTCACATTACGACTGACTCTAAACATTCATTCCGAAAATCCCCCAATCTACTTGAAAACCTAGATATTCAGCATGCCGAGCAAGCCTTTGTCTCAGATATTACATATATTAAGACGGATCAGGACATGCCTATTTAGCCCTCGTTACTGACGCCTACTCCAAGAAAATTATGGGATGGAGCTTTGATGATAACATGAAAGTTTCAATGGTTAAACAAGCCCTGAAAATGGCCCATAAAAATTGTAGATTTAATCACAAATCAATCATTCACCATAGTGATAGAGGAAAACAGTATTGTTGTCCAGATTACACTGAATTTGCAAACAAATTGGGATTTGTCATGAGTACTACTCAAAAATCAGATCCATACGAAAATGCTATTGCAGAAAGAATCAATGGAATATTGAAGTATGAATTTGGTTTACGAAAGACTTTAGCTTCTGTTCATCTCGCTAGAAAGATGATAAAAGAAGCAGTTGATATATATAACAACCTAAGAATACACTGGAGCATAGGACTCACAACTCCAGAAAATGCACATAGACAATTTAATAAACATGAATATAAAAGTTACAAAAACATGCAGCTTAAAGTAGTACTTTTGGCAAATGCATGTGAGGAAGGAAACAGGCTCTGCAGAGGTGCAACCTGGATAGTGCCAAAAACATGCATGTACCAAAATTATAGGGGCATGCAATATTGCCCTGTTTTTAGATGAATAATTTTGGGGAAAGAAAAACTAAAAAAACCTAAAACATCTTTTAAACGGTCAACCTATTTCAGGACAAGACATGACGACAACGTTTAAACGGAAATGAAACAAGTAATAACATATTTCGGACTTGCATATTTAATCAATTGGACAATTTGGCTTCCATTGTATGGACACTCTNTTGGTTTGACAAATTTGCCGACCTTGCCATATCACCATGGACTTGGTGGACTTGGACCGTTAATAGCTTCGTTTCTGACGACTTGGATATTTCAAAAAAGTGTAGGCTTAAAAATTNTGATTAAAAAGTGCTTACAAGTTAGACCACTAATTTATTTTACAATCGCACTTTTAAGTCCATTCTTACTCGTTTTCATTGCGACAATCATAAACTACTTTGTTGACAAATCGCCCATTAATCTTTCGGGACTATTAACTTCAAAAGAGTTCCCTCAATTCAACCTATTGACATTTTTCATTTACAACTTAATCTTCTTTGGACTTGGAGAAGAAGTTGGTTGGCGAGGTTTTGCATTGCCAAGGTTTCAAGACAAGTTTAATGCTTTGACATCAAGTATTATTTTGACAATGTTTTGGGCTGTTTGGCATTGGCCACTTTTCTTTTACAGACCCGGTTACACTTCAATGGACTTTGCAGGTATATTCGGATGGACATTTAGCTTATTGACAGGANGTGTTTTATTGACTTGGCTTTATAACTCATCAAGAGCAAGTGTTTTAATTTGTGCTGTTTTTCACTCAACCATAGACATCGCATTTACAGCAGACCTTGCTGACAAAAATATTGTGAACTATATGGGATTTTTAATAACGGTTTGGGGCATTTTGACAATCACTATTTTTAAGCCANAAAATTTAGCGACAAATGAACGAGAGAAGTACACCTGCCCATAACAAGGTATTGCCAAAAGCGGGGCTGAAGTGCTTCTATGAAATATCTGTGCAAGGTTCAACAGCAGGAATTCTATTGAACTTTTGTGCTAAAAATCCCCGCCTTCGGCAATACCCAAACCGTTGGCAGTAATACCACGAGACTCATAAAACAAATGAAATATGACAAAAATTTGGACCTCAATAGCACTTTTGGTTTTGACAAATTTTGCATTTGGACAGACTAATTATGAAAATTTATTTCCTTTTCCAAAGCAAAAGACACAACCAATATTAAAAAACAACTTTCCAATTGGGAAAATGAAAAAACGTAGATGCTGAATTTTACGTTTGTGCTTTGAATTATTATTTTGATAAATCACATATTGAAATTGTATCTATTGAAAGCCAACCAAAGAATGATAGCAAAGATGTCTTAAAATTAACAGCAGAAGATGGCAAAGAATATTTTATGAATTCAAATACTGTTTTTGATGATAAATTATTATCCAAAACTATTTCATATGCAACAGAAGGAATTAAANAATTTCCGAACAGATTAGATTTAAGATTTGGAAAATGTTACATTCTAATAGAAATGCAGGACTATAAAAATTTCACAAAAGAACTTATTGAAACCATTGAATATTCTAGAACGAATAATAATGAATGGCTTTGGAGTGCAAATAAAAAGAAAGAAAATGGTAAAGAGTTCTTTTTAAAAACAATCTATGATTATGAAGCTGAATTATACAATACAAATAATGATGATTTGTTAAGCAACATTATAGAAATCGGAACAAAGACAATTCAATATTACCCAACTGAAGTAGAAATAATATCAATAACTGCTGTAGCATACACCTTGCTAAACAATTTTGATAAAGCAATTGAATATTTGAAAATTGCAGAAAAGTTGAACGAAAAAGATTATATTGTACTTGGAAATATTGCCCAAACTTATAAAAGAAAAGGTGATAAAGAAAACGCAATAAAATATTTTGAACTCTACAAAAAGTATGGAGATACACAAGCCAAAGAAGACGCAAATAAAGAATTAAACGAATTGAGAAAATAAAGTACTACTGCCAACACGGGTTTTGCGTCAGGCGGGCTGATGTGCAAATTCAATTGCAGTTTTCAATTAAACTTTAGTAATAATATCAGCTTTTGTGCTTCGATTTCCCGCCCGAACGCAAAGCCCGGCCCCGTTGGTGGCAATTGTCGTAGAACTAAATAAACATAAAAACTTAATGCATGAATTTTGGTTAAAAGCACGAATAAATGGGCAGAAAGATTTAATTAAAAAGGCTAAATAACATTTTACTAAAAGAACAGGTATAAAGAACTACAATCTCCTTTGATAACTAACAATTGATTTATGGATTGGATTATAGAAAAATATTTTATTTGACTTTATTACTAAGGGGTGATAGCAATCAAGAATTGCTTTCGGCTTCTGATTCATCTAAAATTGTTGAAATTTATTCATATTGTTGTAGCGAACAAAAGGAAATTAGATTATTTAGTGACTCCACATTTAATTATTATTGGGGTAACAATCATACCGCTACTAAAAAATATTCTTCTGGTACTTATAAACGAACGGATTCCTCAATAATTCTCCAAAACACCATACAATACCGTCGAAGAAAAGAATTTCGAAAGGTTTATCCACCTAGAGAATATGTCTTAAGAAATGACACCATTTTCTTGTATAACATTAAAGACACATCGAAAATGGATGAATGGGAAATAAGACATTCAAGACTTACCAGGCAAGTAAAACAGAAAAAATATAACTGCCACCAACATCGGTTTTGCGATATTGGGGCTGATGTACTAAGTTTGGGCATTGGAATTCTATTGAGCATTTGTACTAAATTGAACATTCGTACTTTGAATTCCCCAACATCGCAAAGCCGAAAACCGTTATGCCTAAGGCAAAACGACCACATACTTACAATAAACATACTTATTAAACATTTAAAATCGTATTTTTGAGAACGATAAGAGAAGCTAAAAAGTGAGACAAAGAATTTACATAGACACTNCAGTTTTTGGAGGACAATTTGATGATGAGTTTAAAGAACATACTATTCCTTTATTTGAAAGAATCAAAGCAGGTGAATTTGTAATTCTCTACTCAGCCGTTACTCAAGACGAACTAGAAAACGCACCTGAAAGAGTAAAAGAACTTGTAAAAAGTCTAAGAGTTGACCAAACAGAATTTATTGAAATAACAGACGAATCAGTTGACTTGGCAACAGAATATATTGATGAAAAAGTAGTTGGACAAACAAGTTATGCAGACTGCTTGCATATCGCTTTAGCGACAATAAACCGCGCTGATNTTTTAGTTAGTTGGAACTTCAAACATATAGTTAATATTGAAAGAATAAGGGGATACAACTCAATCAACATTAAAAACGGGTACAAACAATTAGAAATACGTTCACCTAGAGAATTTGAAAAATATGAAAACGACTGAAAAGACATTCGATGCAGTAAAGTTTATGCGTCAACAACGAGAAAAATTAAGCGAGCAGTTATCCAAAATGACAAAGAAAGAAATATTGGAATACTTCAAGAAACGCAAGACGCAGACAACAATAAAGCCCTGTGCATAACACGGGTTTTACGCCAGGCAGGCTAATCTGCTTTATTCATATATTTCTCTACATTTGATCTACGGAATCCGGTCAAATCGCCTTCTATCAGGCCCGCCCGTACGTAAAGCCCGAAACCGTTATAGGCAAGCGTAACAGACGACACAACAACCATTAAACAGATAGAAAATTATCGAAACATCAGGACGACATATAAACTTAACAGCGGACTTTTTCCGACACGACAGCCCAACGCTTCGTGTTTTATTTTTGCCAACCCGCATTTTTTTAAAACAATTTTAGCCAACCGCACAAATGGCACATTTGGTTTTTCCCGACACACAAGCCGACCCTTCGCAAAACCAAAAGAGCCATTTTTGCCAACGCTTTTAACGACACTTTCATAAACATTATACATTTGACGGACTAAATGCTTTTCAATAAATATCAATATAACCAATTTGGCATTAACAAAAGAGGCTATTCGCAAAGCTCACTTGCCTTTAATGAAGAAGGTAAAGAGTTTTGGGTTAAGTGGATTTTAGGAATTGAAAAGAACGACACAAAAGCAAAAATTTTAGCGGATAAACTTCGTCATTTGCAAAAGCTAGACATTCTGCAATACCCGAAATTATTGAATATGGCTATGATGAAGAACAAAATGCTTTTGCCATTGTCTATGAACTTTTAGAAGAAGTAGAAACTTTTGAAACGAAAGTTTTGAACTAAAAACACAAGGTGCAATTAGCGGACTTCTTGACCTTGCAGATTGCTTGAAAGAATTGCATTTGAAATTCAAAATCAATCACGGAGACATCCACCCTGATAATATTCTAATCGACAAAAACGGGCAATTCTACCTTGTAGATTTTGGACTTGCAGACATCACAAAAACTTTAAGCCAAACAAAAGAACTTGAAATTTTTGCCAGAGGTTTTGCAGCACCAGAAAAACTGAACAAACTTGTAATGGGTTTTCCGTTTCAGGCTGACATTTTTCAATCGGTAAAGTTGTTGAATGGTTTTTTGACGAAAGGCAAATGGAACTTGCGGAGGAATATGCTTTTCAGCTTCAACGGTTACTTGCAGAAAACCCTGTTGACAGACCAAATTGGCAACAAGTTATTGATACATTAAAAAACTTTGCCGTTGCTTCGGAAACGGAAACTGTTCAAGTTAGTTTTCGTTCTTCCAATGGATACGAAATATTAGACCTATTAAATTCATCGAATCCAATTTTTGATATTTCACCAAAGGAAGGAGCAAACTATTTGCTTGACGTTATTATTGGTAATTGGCTTTGTGAAGGTGTTATTTGGGTAAAATCAGAAGATAAGTTGCTATTCAATAGCATAAAACCACTTAATTCACTTGATAGTAAAATTGTAGAAAGAAAAATTAAGGACGGTAAAAAATTACCTTTCAAATTCGTTTACACCGTTGACTATACACATAATAAGGCAGACCTCACACCCCATTTCCAAAAATGGTTTGAGCAAAAGAAAGAGCAGGTTTCACTTCGTGAAAACCGCAAAGCCGTAAGAGAAGAACTAAATTTTTATCGTGAACTACTTGAAAAGGAANAGNAAGTTATTGCCAAAAATTCTTTGCGACTTCAATACTCAAACTATGAAATAAAAGGTGATGAAATAATTTTTACAATTAAACAAAACGACAAAAGTAGTAGCGTTGGTTTTGTCTTAAAACATATTGAGGACGGAAATGACGTAAATTCAGAAGGCTTTGAATATGTTGTTTCCGCTAATGCTGACAGAAAGCAAAACAAAGAAACAGTTGAGTTTGCAGGAAGCCCTACGAATTTCATACAAAGATATGCTTNNCTTAAAATCAAAGATTGCGAACGGTTGAAANAAGACAGCATTCCGCAATCGGGATTTTTGTTTGAAAACACGAACAAAAAAGAAGAAGAANAAAACAGACAACTTGATGCCATTAGAAAAGTTGATAAAAACGAAGTTCAAAACCCTGACTTAATTTATTTTCTTTTCAAACCTGACGAATTACCACCTATTTACAATAATCATTCGGACAATTTGCTTGTATTTCAGAAAGACACAAGCGGTAAACCGCTTGTTTATTCATACAATCAAAAACGTGCTATTGAAAATGCTTTGCATCGCAGTCCGCTTTCAGTAATTCAAGGTCCGCCCGGAACGGGAAAAACAACCGTTATTACAGAAATTGTTTTTCAAATTCTTGCACAANAACCCGAAGCAAAAATCCTTATCACCTCGCAAACCAACAATGCGGTTGACCAAGTTTTGGAAAATCTTTTGAAAAACGAAATTCCGATTTTGCGTTTAAGTGGAATTACAAAACCACGAATACAAAGTATTCGCAAGCATACGTTAGACCGAAAATTGGAAGGTTGGAAACAAGAAGTTCGTGAAACAGCCGAAAAGAATTTCAAAAAAGAAGAAACAAAGTTTTTAGAAAGTTTAAAGGGGAAAAATCCGTTTGCTGTTTCAATAACTGAAATCATTTTTAAACAAAGCGATTGGAAAAAGCAAAGCANNAAACATTGAAAACATTGTTGGAAGAGTTCAAAACTTAAATCAATTACACAATTTGCCAACCGTAAGAGAAAGTGCAATTGAAAAGATTGAACAAGTTTTGCAGATTGATTTGACAAGTTTTTGAAGTTGCACGACTTACACAGAGATTGGATTGTTACAATAAATTCTTTGGACGAANAAAGTGCAATCAATCAGAAACTCATAGACAACATTCGTGTAATTGGTGCTACTTGTAACCATATCGCAGCTAAGAAATATGCCAAATACAATTTTGAATTTGATTATGTGATAATGGACGAATCAGGTAAAGCAACAACTGCCGAAGCTCTTGTTCCTATTATTACAGGCAAAAATCTAATTTACGTTGGCGACCACAGACAATTGCGGCCAATGCTAACCAGCACAAGAGAAGTTGAAAGTTGGCTTCGTGAAAAATTCAAGAAAGAAGCAGGGGAATTAGAAAATTGGGAAGATTATTTCAATCGTCCGAGTTTGTTTGAGCAAGTCATTACAAATATTGATTACGATTACAAAGCACAATTAACAGAGTGTAGGCGTTCATCAGCCGAACAGGTAAAACTTACTTCAAAGTGCTTTTACGAACCCGAAGGCGATGAACCGATTGAACCTGTTAGCAGAGAAATTTCAGCAGAACACAACTTGCCTTTAGCAATTGATAGTTCTTTATTTTTTATTGACATTGGAAGTCATTACAAAAATGAANAAGACACCAATTCATCGTCTTTGAATAAAGAAAGTGCGACAATCATTCCAGAAATTTTGGAGTTGTTGAACAAATACGAAAAGGTAAAAGATTATTCTATTGGCGTAATCACGGGCTACACAGCACAATTCCGTGAACTGAAAAAGAACATTGATAAAAAGCGTTTTCAAGGTAAAATCAATTCGATTTGTAAATGGAACAAAACTGCAGATAAACTCACAGTTTCGGTCGTTGACCGTTTTCAAGGTTTAGAACGTGATATAGTAATTGTGGATTTAGTAAAAAGCGGTGCGGGGCTTGATTTAGGTTTCTTGGAAGTTCCAAATCGTATCAATGTTGCGTTATCACGCCAAAAGAAACTGCTCATAATAGTTGGTGATTACCACGGTATTATCAATGCAAAGACAAGACGTTTAAAGGGCGAAAAAGCCGCTTTGCAAAATTATTTGGAACTACTGAAANAAGATTGGATTGTTAAATCCGAACAACTAAACAGACTTTTTAAATGACAGAGGAAGAAGCATATAAACAACTAAAAGATAAAGCCCCGACAGGTTACAGACTGAACGAATTAATTCAGTTTAGCTACCCTGTTCGGAAAATTAGATTAGACGTGCTTGTAAACAAGCAGCCAGACGGCTCTTTGGTAAAAGTTTACAATGTGCTTTTGCGTGCAATTCAAGCAGGTTTTTCATCACAAGACAAATTATTCACGTTTTTAGGTTTGGGGCAAACAGACGAATTTGTTTTGCGTGAATTGTTTACGTTACGTGAAAAAGGTCTTGTTGATTTGGTTTCTGAAAAGTGGATTGTAACAGAAGAAGGTGAAAAATTTATTCAAGACNGAAAAATACTTCGTATTGAAGAAAAAGAAGAATTTGAGTTTTTGATTGACGGAATTTCGGGTGAAATAATGTCGGCACGACAAAACAGAACTGAAAAGAAACTACTGAAAAGTTTAGACCCAGAAGTTAAACTGTCCAACCGAAACCCCGAACTTATTGAAGGGAAATTTCAGCAGTTGGCAGACACTTATAAACAAGACAATGAAAACAAGGCGTATTTGATAAGCTACGCTTCTGACGACATAAAATACGACTCTAACGATTGGTGTAATTTTTGGCTCATAGAATACATTCCTGACAGANAAAGCAATCAAGAACCAAAATTAGAAGTTAGGAATTCTGAAACGCTAAAAGAANATCAAAATTTGACTTCCAAATTCAATTCTGAATATCGTCATTACATTTATTCGCTTAGTAGTTCTGAAAGGACAGAATTTGAAGAAATTACCATAATTCACGAAGAACCAAAAGTTCAATCACAAACAGACGATTTAAGCACTTTGACAATTTGGGAAACTAAACAGAAATTTATTGAGGCGTTGAATAACGTAAAAGAANAAATTCTGATTGAAAGCCCTTGGATAAAAAGAGCAATACAAGAATACATTCCGCTTNTTGAAAAGCTTTTGAAAGACAAAAAACAACTAACAATACTTTACGGAATTAGTGAAAAAGACGAACACGACATTTATACATTGAGAAAAGTTGAAGAATTACAAAAGCAACACAAGGAAAAATTTAAACTTATTCACTTGCCGACACACTTTGCAGAATTTCACTCAAGGCTGACTGGAACGCACAGAAAACTTGTTATCAAAGACAACGAGTATTACATACACGGAAGTTTTAACTTTTTGTCATTTGGTAAAAACGAAAGACAACAAGTTGCGAATGAAGAATCTCTTTTAATTTCAAAAGACGTATCTAAGAAATGGGAACAAGTAGCAAAGAATATTCACTAAAACTATGAGCCAACTCAATTTGCAAGCACAATTAAAAACCGCACAAGCCGACACACGACCAAAGTTTTTAATAGAGCTTGCAAAGCCGACAAAAGAAAAATTGTTTTTAAAAAATTTCCAACGCTTCAAAATAAAATAAAACACCCGACACACAGGCCAGACAAAAAGCACTCGACAAATGACACAAACAGACGACATAAAAATGGTTGTAACCCACGACAGACAAGAACGCCAGCCTATAACAGCGGTTTGGCGTAATGGCGGGTTCAGTTCTTCGTATGACAGTTTAGTGATAAGTTCAAGTGCAGTTCTTCGATTGAACTTTAGTGCTAAAATCCCCGCCTTCGCAAAGCGGCAAAGCGTTGGCGGTAATATGCGAACCACTATTACGCTTAGATTTTGGCGGTGTTAATTACCATTAAGACGGCGGGCTTGAGAATAACAAACCGATCGCTTTTTACCTCTTTCGTCGCGCCAAAATTGGTTACCGGGGACTTATCACTAGTTTACATTTAGAATTACATGCTGATTGGCTTGGCGCTATTTTGACACTAACCAGAATTTTCTACCATGTCTTGTGGGCGCTCCTTAACTCCGCGCCGGTTGGACTTCCAATAGAAACCCAAAACTAAAACCAAAATGGAAATTTCACATCTAAAGAAATCTAAGACCGGCGCTGTTTGACTAATAAAACTGAAATCAATACCCACAAAGAAAAGAAACACGTGGCGCTTTCATGGCATTAACCGTTAGAATATCAAGCGGAAAATTTTAATGCTATTCTGTTGTGGATCGAAGGCGCCACTTAACGAATTTCATACGCCCGCCTTGCTTTGTGGTTAGATTTTGAATGCAGGAATATAAACAGCCGATGGGAAATCCGCCAAAACGCATACTAACCGCCAACATGGTATTGCCAAAATCGGGGTTTTGGTTTTATCTTTGAAATATTGTTGAAGCCTGGAGTTTAGTACTCGTAAAAATATAACTACTAGCCCACCCCGCCTTCGGCAATACCCGGAACGTTGTAGGCAATGGTTGGAAAGACAATCAAAAGAACTAAATTTGATTTATGAATTTGTTAGAGACAGTTAAAAACGACCTCAGAGAGCTAAAACCTGAATTATCAACAAGATTTTACGTTGACACAATCGGATTATTTGGTTCAGTTTTAAGAAACGATTTTTCTGAAAATAGCGATATCGATATTATTGTTGAATTCNAAAAACCAGTTGGGGTTGAGTTTATAGATCTTGCCGATTTTCTTGAATCAAAGTTTCATCGAAGAATTGATTTGGTATCGAAAAAAGGTGTTAAGCNNCCAACTATTATGCGGAAATAGAGAAAGAAATCGTTTATGTCTAATCGAAGAAATTCCAATTTGTTATTGCAGGATATCATTGATAGTGGTGATAGAATTCTACGATATACCGAAAATATGACATTTGATGAGTTTGTTTCAAACGAACTAGTCATTGATGGAGTGATAAGAAATTTTGAAATTATTGGAGAAGCTGCAAATAGATTAACAGATGATTTTAAGGATCGATATCAAGATATTGATTGGCATCGAATAAGAGGTTTTAGAAACAGAATCGTTCATGACTATGTCGGGATTGATTTTGAAATTGTATGGAGAATTAAAGAAACTATGCTTTCTGAAATGCTATCCCGAATCAAAGAAATTTTAAAATGATACCACTGCCTACAACAGGGGTTTGGCGCCACGGGCTTTGGCGGTGCGGCTGTTTCGGCTTGGCTTCGCAAATAAAAGCCTTCACAGCCTTAATTGAAATTCCTACTCCAACTCCCCGCACGATCGCCAAGCCCCGGAACGTTGGCGGTAATAGAATCTTACCGAACGAGAAAATTATAGTAGGGTTCCATTCTACGAAGAAAAGATTTAAAATCACCAGAATTCTATGACCAAGACTCTTTGTTGGCTCATTTACCCACTTCTTGTAGTGATTTGGATAATTTTTGAATTAGTTGGACTGAAAGTATTGCTGTACTTATAGCTTTCATAGCAACCGTATTGATACTAATTTTTACTTCCATCATTTGTCCTTACCTTACGATTTATAAAAACAGAAAATGGAAAAAGTTGAAAGCGATAATCACAGATACGGAAGTAGTAGAAGAACAAGAAGAGAAAGTATACTATTCTAAAGTGAGCTATACTCATGAGAATCAGAATTTTGAAATTTTACATACAAGTACTCAAAGAAGAAGTAAAAACGAAAAATCCATTTGTATCTCAATCTTGAGAACCCGACGAATATTGTTCCCGAAGATGAGGTTTACTTAAGTGATATTAATCGAGTGATTTATGGACTAATAATTTTAACAATTGCATTTGTGAGAATTTACATGAAGAATAAATAATCTACTACCGCCAACACGGTATTGCCAAAAGCGGGGCTTTAGATTTATCTTTGAAAATTGTAGAAGCTCGGTGTGTAATTTTCAAAATTTTGTAAATACTATCCCACCCCGCCTTCGGCAATACCCGAAACGTTAGCTGCCATTATATGATGTGTATCGTCCTAAAATAGGTTGACCAAAAATTAAACAAATTATGGTCAACAAAGAACATCAGGAAAACCAAGTATGCCGAAAAGAAATGGCAAAAGTGTTAGTTTTGAATTCAAAATTTATGTCATTGAACAGATTAACAATGGCCAAATTTCGAGGAATCATGCTTCTAAAAATACAATATCTCCCGCAGTACTATTGAATATTGGATCAAGAAGCTAAGTAACTATGTCTCTAAATCAAAAAGTATGAGTAAAGAGCAAGAAATCAAGAAACTAAAAGAGCGCATCCAAGAGTTGGAGTGCATTAAGGATTTTCAACAAGATATCATCGTAGAATTTGAAAAAGTAACCGGAAAAGAACTCTCAAAAAGTACTTGCCCGATCACTTAGCAAACGAGATACAACGAAAGAANAAAAAGCTTTCAAAATAAAGTGGTTGTATCAGGTGTTCGGGATTTCAAAACAAGCTTATTACCAACGTAAAACAGCTTCAAAAAAGAAAGATTATGATAATCAATTGGTACTTGAAGAAGTAGCCAGAATAAGACAGTTAATGCCTTTTGCTGGTACCAGAAAACTTATTAATTATTTGCAACTCTTCTTGACTCAAAATAACATTAAGATGGGAAGAGATGCATTATTCAATCTATTACGTAACAGAGGCCTCTTAATCCGAAAAACAAAACAATTTCACATTACGACTGACTCTAAACATTCATTCCGAAAATCTCCCAATCTACTTGAAAACCTAGATATTCAGCATGCCGAGCAAGCCTTTGTCTCAGATATTACATATATTAAGACGGATCAGGGACATGCCTATTTAGCCCTCGTTACTGACGCCTACTCCAAGAAAATTATGGGATGGAGCTTTGATGATAACATGAAAGTTTCAATGGTTAAACAAGCCCTGAAAATGGCGCATAAGAATTGTAGATTTAATCCCAAATCAATCATTCACCATAGTGATAGAGGAAAGCAATATTGTTGTCCAGATTATACTGAATTTGCAAACAAATTGGGATTTGTCATGAGTACTACTCAAAAATCAGATCCATACGAAAATGCTATTGCAGAAAGAATCAATGGAATATTGAAGTATGAATTTGGTTTACGAAAGACTTTAGCTTCTGTTCATCTCGCTAGAAAGATGATAAAAGAAGCAGTTGATATTTATAACAACCTAAGAATACACTGGAGCATAGGACTCACAACTCCAGAAAATGCACATAGACAATTCAATAAACATGAATATAAAAGTTACAAAAAACATGCAGCTTAAAATAGTACTTTTGACAAATGCATGTGAGGAAGGAAACAGGCTCTGCAAAGGTGCAACCTGGATAGTGCCAAAAACATGCATCTTCCAAAATTATAGACACATGCAATATTGCCCTGTTTCGAAATGAATAATTTTGGGGAAAGAAAAAACTAAAAACCTAAAACAACTTTTAAAAGGTCAACCTATTTCAGGACAAGACAATGACAATGAAAGTTACCAAACAAGACAATTTTAAAAATAAATATGGGACTATTTGACAAGCTATCCGGCAAGACTTCTCAGACTGCAAACGATACAACAAACAAAAAGTCAAGCAGACGATTTTCAACGAAGTGACAGAGTTTGACTACTCAGACTTTGAAAACCTAAAAGCAAATAAATCTTACGATAGTNTTTTCGCTTGTAATCTCAAACTACCAAGTGGACAAGTTGTTTGTGCAGACCCAATGTATAGAGAATTAGGACTTCCGCAATCTTGGACTGTAACACCTGGCGACTATCCAGTTTATCTTTACATTGGACTTGATGACGATTTTGGCGGACGAGTTGCTTATGNNGAGCTTAATTTCATGGACGAAGTGCCAGTTAAATGGGAGTTGTCTTTGATTTCAGAATCATTATTAGCAGACGACTTTGAGAAAATGATGAACGGAATGTTTCCAGTTGAAAATGGACTTGGGAGTTTTTCGGACTATACTACTTGGAAATTATACAACCAAGAAATTGCTGACTTTTATACAGCTAACAATGACGGAAATTATTACAATGACATTTTAGAAAATCACTTTAAAGCAAACGCAAATATACCTGCAAGTTCAAGGNGTGAAGACTGGATAAATTACACTCCAACAAATTCAAATTCAAATATTATTATGTTTGGCTCTGGCCGGGGTGACGGCATTTATCCTCGTTATGTTGGCTTTGACAAAAACGGACAAGTAGTAAAACTAATTGTTGACTTTATTCAACTAACAGGCGAGACAGAAGAATGAAAATAACGGCAGCTAACAGCACATTTGCAATAGGCGGGGTTTCGCACTCCGCAGACAGTTTAGTGGTAGCCGAAAATTTGGTGCTCCGCATCAACATTAGTGGTAAAAATCCCGCCCATCGCAAATCTGCAAACCGTTACAGGCCATGCTTGGGCTAAGAATTACCGAGAGAATACAGACAAAAAATGGCGGTTATCCGTAGACCTAAAACCGGCAGGCATTGGAGATTTTAACCGTGACTTTGGCGTTCCTCAACTCGCGCCCTATCGTATTTCATAGATGATGAGCTGGCATATTAGAACATGAAAACCACATACGATTTCCGTAGACTTAAAACCAGGACGCTCAGTTTAGTTTTACGGACAATCTGCTACTCATCTCGAAAAAAAACGCAGCGCTTCGAAGATTTTAAGAACACAAACATTACACGGACGATAAACGTGACTCAAAATAATTAGTTGGAAAGCGCTGCAAACAGAATGCAGATTGGCCTGCCTCGCTTTTTTACTATATTTGGATTGAAAACCATGAAACAGTGCTTAGGAATCCCGCCATTTTTAATCCAAGCACGAGCCTGTAACAACAGTTTTGCGCAAGGCGGGGATTACTTTTCCATAGCATATTTCAGGTTCCAAAGGCCCGCCCAGCGCAAAGCTGCGAACCGATACCTGCAAGCAACAATAATCCGAGAATAACGCGAAATTGAGATGTTTGAATCAACCTTTAGTAAATGTTACAACTTGTTATTAAGACAATTTAGTGCAGATAACTTTGGAAAGTTTATCATTGGCAAATATGACAATCAAGATTCGGTAGAAATCGCATTCAGAGAATACAAAATAATTTTTGATTCATACATTCATTATGTAGTAGTTTCCAGTTCAACATATGAAACTGAATTTTTAGAGTAAGACTGGAATTCTATTCACCAGATAAATTATCATTTAGAGTTATTAATCAGGGTTTAATCGAGACCCTTGAGAAAATATTTGGAAGTCAAGATATTAAAATAGGTAGTCCCGAATTTGATAGTAAATACTTTATAAAAGGTAATGATGAATTTAAGATACAAACTTTGTTTTCAAATATTGAAATTCAGTGTAGGTCCCCCATTTTCCGGACTGGGTATTAATTGGAAATNNGAAGGTATGCAATTCAGTTTGTTTTTCAGTGAGGTAGTCTATCGGACTTTTGTTATTGAGTGACTGATGTGGGTGGTTGTGGTTATAATCCTGCCTCCAATGTTCCGTTAAGGTTTGTACTTCGTGCAGGGAAAAGAACAGGTAAGCATCCAGGATGTCTTCTCTGTAGCTTCTGTTGAATCGTTCGATATAGGCATTTTGTGTCGGTTTGCCGGGTTGGATGTATTTGATTTGAACGTTCTCTCTGGCCGCAAAGTCCGTAAAGTTGCCGGATGTAAATTCCGGCCCATTGTCACAGCGCACTTCTGCAGGCTTACCACGTTCCTCTATGAGCCTTTTCATAATCCGGCACAGGTTGTGGCTCGAGAGGGAATAATCCACCTCCATAGCCAGAGCTTCCCTATTGTAGTCATCTATGATGTTCAAGATCCTGATTTTGCGGCCATTGGCCAGGGTGTCATGCATAAAATCCATACTCCATTGTAGTTCATTCCAGTAGGCTGCTGAAGCGCCTCCAAAGGGCGCTGCGGCAGCCGCCTGCGTCGCTTGCGCTTGTTTAACGCCAAGAGGTCGTATACTCTTTTAACCCGTTTATGGTTCCATATTTTGCCTTCATTCCGGATTCGGGAGAAATAGTACGGAAATCCTCTCGTTGGCTTCAATTCAGCCAGTTCCTGGAGCTTCTGTACAACCTCGCTGTCATCTTTGACAGAATGGTAGTACAATACCGATTTGGGTAGCCCTATGGCTTTACAGGCTCTGGTCACACTTACCTCATGGGCTTCCTGAAGATAAGCTAAAATGTTCTTGCGGTCACCAGGCCTTACCACTTTTTGAAAGCACATCCTTGAGCATCTTATTGTCAAGGGCCAAATCGGCGTACATGCTTTTCAACTTACGGTTCTCCTCTTCAAGCTCTTTTAAACGGCGAAGCTGCTCCCCGTCCATACCACTGTACTTCTTCTTCCAGTTGTAAAAGGTCTGAGGATTGATCACAGTTCCCGGCTGATCTCTGCGACCGGGCGGCCTCCTTCGGCCTCTTTGAGCGCCTTCACAATTTGCGCTTCCGTGAATTTTGTTCGTTTCATGTTGCTGGTTTAAAATTAGACAATTGCCAATTTATAACCAGTCCGATTTTTAGGGGGACTTACAAATGTCCCAACTATAATCTAATGGCTTTTCTCTTCGCTTCCACCTTGGTCTGTATTGAAGATTTGTGGCTTCCCATACCAGCCAATCGCTTCATTAACTACATCGGTACACCACTCCGCAGTCATCGTATTGCTCACGCTCCGATTGACGACGTACCTTGTGTGTAAGTCGATGATTGAACAAGGTACATAAAGCCTCGCTTCATCGGAACATAGGTAATATCCATGGCCCATACCTGATTTTGACGGTCTATTTGCAGGCCTTTGAGTAAGTATGGATACTTTTTTTGTTCGACAAGCTCGTATTAGGCGCACGATAAATCGTATGCCATCCCATTAATCCCATCAAACACTGCACTCGCTTCCGATTCACTTTACATCCCTAATCTTCTAACCACGCCTTCATACGACGGATACCATTGAACGGTATTTGCATATATTGCTCATCCATTATACGCATCAGATACATGTTCTCTTGGCTTTCCTCAACCGGCTTGTAATACAAACCACTTCGATGTATTCCCAGCAAGTTCTTCCATACTACTTTTCTCCTTCAACGCTTTGAGTACAACTTTGGCCTTGAACTCAGACGGAAATTTTAGCCTCATTTTTGTGTACTCAATGGGTTTAAATTTAAGATGTTTTGATCAGTTCATACGTCTTTAATTTGGGGTACACTTAACTGAATTTGTCCACCAAAACTAGAACGACTTTTCCTTATAATAGAACTTCACCTTTTCTTTATTATACAGGCGATATTTCAAGGACAAATACATACCAATTGCCAGGTTAGTTGTGGTAGAACGAACAGGCTTTGTATCATACGGTCCGTGGTATTTATATTGTAGATTCGCCGGTTGAAATTCAATCACCTGAACGGGATTAGTATCCAGATTAATGGCATTGGCGTTGTTCGTTTCAACCGGTTTAAAACCATAATCCAAACGGCCATGAAATCCGAATACGGTATTAGAGGAAAGCAAAAATCAAGACCCAGGGTGGTAAAAGATAACATGTCGAAATTGTTGTAATAAGGTGCTTTGAGCGAGCCTCTCTTNTCAACCTTATCATAAATGGTGACATTATCATTCTTAATATCNAGAATGTAGCGGTCATTGTTATAGCGGATTAATTCATATCGATCCTGATAACCGCTTAGGAATCCAAAATTAATCCCACTTGAAAAAGTGAGAGCAACTTGTCGGCGAGGATTGGTACCTGCATGAAAAGCGAATCCAATGCGGTAATAATTTAAACGGGTGTACGCGTAGTAGCTGGTACTATCCACATAATACCCACGATAATTCTGACCGGTGTGAGCGCGCTCCGCCTGGAACGAAAAACCCAAGGGCAACGCTTTGAACAAGGTAAAAAAGTACCCCGCAGAAAGTCCTACTGTGGGCTTAAACGTNGGAAGGTAATCCCCATAGGAATAGTCATCGGCATTCATGAGTGTAGAGTACCCTACGCCGGCATATATCCCAAAGCGGCCTTCATTTTGAGCCCGGGCCGAAAAAAATGGCAGCAAAATAATAGCCAGGATCAGTAAACTCTTAAAATATTTATTCATGGTACGCTCCGTTCAGGCAGTGTTCTAATTTTTAATTATGGTCGGTAATTACCAAAGTATTTACGAACTGATAANAAGGCTCCAACAGAAAAGTTTTTGGTTGCAGGTCGGTTTGGCAACCAGCCTCCAGCCTGATCGATTGAGTTGGCCGCATTATATTTTGCATAATCTTTTGAAAAATAGGTAAACATAGTATCCCGGCTACCATCGCTGTAATTCATGGTCATCACTTTGGTATTCTCCACATTTGAAATACCGATATCGGCTCTTAGGTTGAAAGCCACCACGGTGCGTCTCCAAAGGCGGGCTTCAGCTCCGATTCCGAAAGTAAAGCCCAACTCGAATGGATTATATAAATCGCCACTCAATGTACCTGTGATACCGGTGGTAGAATAACTTCCTTTTGAAAACTTATAATTGGTTTTAATACTCGGATCGTCTTTGTAAGTTCTGGTCACATCTTCTTTATAATCAAGCAACATGGCTACATAAGGTCCGAATTGTGCTGTAAATCGGGTTCGACGGTTGGGGTAATACCGGTTATAGGATTTAAAATAAAACATAAGCGGCATCTTCGCATACGTCATTTTGGTTTTGGCAGACAAGTTGAATCCGGTAATCGTATCTGAACCTGAATAGGCAGAACCTCCGTTCCAATAGAGCATCTGCCCACCGAAACCTACGGTACGTTGAAACCAGTAAACACCTTCAATTCCTGCGGCCCAATTGAAATTCATCATTTCAATATCCAGTCGTTGGTCTGCCTGAATATCATCGCGGTTAGTCAACATCGAGGTATAACCTCCGCCCACAAAACCCCAATTCATCCCCAATGTGGGTGCATCGTTTCGGCCATTGGGTGAATAATCGTATTGAGCCTGAACCTGAATACCATTCAATAACAGGAAGAATACTAAGATGCGTCTGATCATGAGTTGCAATTTTCGTAGATACCTTCTTAACGGGGCCTAATACCCCGCCAGCACTTCAATTTTAAAGTGGTTTAAGGTGTTACAAATATATTAAAAAGGTTTATAATTTCTAATTCCAACCTAAATTTTAGCCTTTATCGTGATGCGCGATAAGCGGAAGCGGCAAAACTTCGAATATTGCAGGAAATAAATATTTCTTTCCTGTTTCTAAATCGATGCACTCATAACGGGTTCTTCGTTTGCTGAGAATCTTAAATTTTCGTGCATCCGGTAAACTAAAAACCCCACCAACGCCAATATGTTCCACCAACAATTTACCCGAAGGGCCGTCATACTGATGCAACACNTTAAACAAGTCGGGATCGCTGCAAGTGGTTGCGGAGAGATTATGTAGTGAACGTAGCATAGCTTCCCGAATATCTTTTGGGAATACATCTTTTTTCAGAAAAGTCTTTAAGAGCATCCCGAAACATTTCTTCCATTCTTTACCATGCGGTTTCACGCCATCCTTAAACTCAACCCATATCAGCAGATGGGCTAATTCATGCAAAAGGGTAATCAGGAAATGGTAGGGGTTTAAATTTCCATTCACAGAAATGGTATGCCGTTGCCCAGGTTTGCCCGGACGATAATCTCCCAGGACANNGCTTTTCCGTTCCCGTTTAATTTTGAGATGCAATGGGTAGCGATGCATCAGTTCCACCACATCTTCGAAACTGCCGGAGGGTAAAAATTGTCGAATTGATTCCAGGGGATGGTCTTTCAATGCCATACCTTACTGCAAAGCGTGTTTTAGTTGAACCAGTTTAGCCAACAAAGCGTCCATTCTCGATAATTCCAACATATTGGCTCCATCACTTTTAGCCTCAGCCGGATTAGGATGGGTTTCAATAAACAATCCATGGGCACCTGCCGCCAAACCACATTTAGCCATTGTTTCAATAAGATGGGGTTGACCTCCNGTAACGCCGCTCAACTGATTGGGCTGTTGCAGGGCATGTGTACAATCCATAATGGTCGGTTTGCCAAATGCATTCATGATCGGGAATGCCCGAAAGTCAACCACCAGATCCTGATACCCAAATGTTGTGCCGCGTTCTGTAATAAAAACCTGCTCATTGCCGGCCTCTACCACCTTCTGAACAGCAAATTGCATACTATCCGGAGAAAGAAATTGGCCCTTCTTAATATTGACCATTTTTCCGGTTTTAGCTGCAACCACCAATAGCGAAGTCTGCCGGCATAAAAAGGCCGGAATCTGAAGCATATCCACGTAAGGAGCGGCCAAGGCGGCATCGCTCTCCTGGTGAATATCCGTCACCAAAGGCACTTGAAATTCCTGTCCTACATTGGCCAACCATTCTAATGCCACTTGATCGCCTACTCCGGTAAAAGAGTGAAGACTACTGCGGTTAGCTTTGGTAAAACTGGATTTAAAAATCAACGGTATTTCATACTTTATGGACAGTCGTTTCAACTCCGATGCCGTTTCCCGCAGAACTTGAGGACTTTCAATAACGCATGGTCCGGCCAAAAGAAAGAACTGCCTTTCGGGTTTGTATTGAGGATATAAACTGGAAATGCTATTCATTGTGCAAAGAAAGGAAGAAAGCATTGATTTGAACTATTCGTGGTAGGATTATCATCCCTATCTTTGTAGGAATGAAGGCAGCACATCGGATCGTGCAACTCGGGATAACCGGTGGCATGGGTGTTGGTAAAACAACCGTTTGCCGGGTGTTCCAATGCCTGAATATTCCGGTGTTTGATGCAGATCGGGAAGCGAAAGCCTTGTATGAGAGCGATGAAGAGGTGCGGCATGAACTGATTCATTTACTTGGTCGGGATATTTATCTTGGGNAAAAAATCAATAAATCACTTCTCGCCTCCCATATCTTTTCGAATCCGGAAATACGCCACAAAATCAATGAACTGATTCATCCGAGAGTTGGCCAATTGAGTAAAACCTGGTTTCAGCAACAAAAAGCGCCATATGGCATCAAAGAAGCGGCATTGCTTTTGGAAAGTGGCGCCTATAAAGAATTAGATGCGATTATTCTGGTGAGTGCTCCGATGCCATGGCGACTGGAACAACTAAAGAGAAACCCAGACTGGAGCATGCAAGAAATTCAACAACGTATCGATGCACAATGGCAGGATAAAATGCGTAAACCTTTCTGCCGGTTCCAGATTCAAAATGCCGGACATGAATTTCTCATTCCACAAATTCTGGCGATTCACCATCAAATTCTGAAACAATATGTTGAAGCATCTTAAAGCGATTTTATTTTTTTTATTTCTGGGTTTACAGGTTCAGGGGCAATCACTCTATTTCCCTCCGCTGACCGGGAACACCTGGGATACTTTATCTCCCGGTGCGCAAGGATGGTGCGTGCAGTATATTGATTCTTTGTACAGCTATCTTGACCAGAACAATACCAAAGCATTTATTTTGCTCAAGGATGGAAAAATAGTCCTGGAAAAATACTTCGGAACTTTTACCCAGGACAGTGCTTGGTATTGGGCGTCTGCCGGANAAACCCTTACGGCATTCGCTGTAGAATTGNCCCAACAGGAAGGATTTNTGAATATCCAGGATAGTAGTTCGAAATATTTAGGCCCCGGTTGGACGATAGCCCCTCCCCAAAAAGAAAAATTAATCACTGTATTAGATCGATTGCGGATGAGTAGTGGACTGGATGACAATGTAACAGACCACTACTGTACTTTGGATACTTGTTTAAAGTACTTGGCAGATGCAGGAACACGCTGGGCCTATCATAATGGTCCGTACACTTTATTGGATGCTGTAATTGAAAATGCCACTTCCATGACATTGAATCAATGGATCTCCCAANAAATAAAAATCCCCACAGGTATGACGGGCGCCTTTTTTCCATCGGGATTCAATAATGTATTTTACAGCAAAGCCCGAAGTATGGCCCGATTTGGCCTGCTCCTACTCAACAAGGGAAAATGGAATAGCACTCCGGTACTGACAGATAGTAACTATTTTGATGCGATGACGAATACCTCACAAACTATGAATCCTTCGTATGGCTACCTGACCTGGTTAAATGGAAAATCGTCGTTTTTATTACCCGGCACACAATTTAATTTTCCAGGTCATTTGATGCCAGATGCACCTGCGGATATGTTTGCAGCATTAGGGAAAAACGGACAACTCATTAATGTGGTTCCCTCTTCCCGAATGGTAGTCATCCGTATGGGTGATACCCCGAATGGCGCTGAAGTCAGCACCTTGTTTAACGACACCCTATGGATCAAATTGAAACAAATTATGTGTCAACCAAACACGCTGCAATCACCCGGCGAAGAGCTTTTTCGTTTCTACCCCAATCCTGCCACCGATGTCTTACAAGTTCACACCAATCAGAACGGTTTGTTTGAATTGTATAATTTAGTTGGGAAACGAATTATCGTGAGAAGTCTGGAGTCGGGAGTACATCGCATAGACCTTGTAGGCATACCAAATGGCCATTACCAGCTTATTTTTAAACCATCAGATGCACGAAACTCCGCATTGCCGCTCAACTGAACATTCTTCACTATTGAGTTAATTCGGTTTTGTTGTGTGACCTGGTCATGATTTACCGACTAAGTAGGATATTCAACCTACTAAGGTTACAAACCGAATTGCGGGCAACTACATTTGAGAGATGCTTTTGAAGAACAAATGGATACGCTATGGATTAGAATTAAGCGGTTGGATTCTATTTTGTTCCTTACCCCTTCTGATGATGCCGGCTCCTCCGGGGCACCGTCCGGTTTGGCAAGAATCCGGGTCAGCATTTTTGATGTTTTTATAGTGAAAAACCTCAAGTTTATTTTCCTGTATTACATCAATAAAAACGTATTGATCCCGCGATATTTAGCCAATAAAAAGGTGCGTACGTATGCCTGGTGGTTATTCGTTTGTTTTGTTCTGGTATTTCTTTGGCCAACGTTAAGCAATTGGATCTTTACCTGAAGAATGGAGAATGCATCATTTTCATGGGCGTCATCCGCACCGGGAGATGGGACATCCGACAATGCCACACACCTTCCATCACGAACATGCACATGTTTTTTCGTTTTAAGCCGGACCAGGGCATTCATTTCTTCATGAGCATTATTGTATGCCTGGTTCCTTTATTATTTTATTCGTTTAAAAACTGGATACAAACTCAAACGGAAAAGAATTTACTGGAACTTCGTTACCTGAAGTCGCGATCGATCATCATTTTTATTTAACTCACTCAATTCAATTTATGTTTTGAGCGAATCGTCCAGCCCGGCTACATCCAGAGCCATCTACAATTTGTCCTCCATTATGCGTTACATGATGGGAGATTCGCACCAGGAGAAGGTCCCGTTAAAAACTGAATTGGAACAAATTACGAATTATATCGGTTTGCAACAATTGCGTTTGCCGCCCAACATGGCATTAAATTATACCATTGAAGGCGAATTTCCCGAAAGTTGGATTACCCCGATGATATTGCTCACGTTTATCGAAAATTGCTTTAAGCATGGTATTTTAACCAGTCGTCCCGGAACCATTACGATTCAAATCAATTTGGATCCTCCCTATCTGGAATTAAATACGGCCAATGCGCTTTCTGTTGAAAAATTGCAAGTGGATGCGATTGAAGGAATCGGAATGGACAACGCGCGCCGCCGACTGGAACACGATTATCCGGAGTATCGTTTAACTACGCGTGAAGAAGATGGGCAGTATATATTAAACCTCAGAATCAAATTGTCATGATACGTTGCATTGCCATTGACGATGAACCTTTGGCCTTAACATTAATTGATACTTACAGTAAACGAGTCCCTTTTCTGGAACTCCGGGAGNTTTTCACCGATGTGAAAGCCGCAGAGGAGTACATTCAACAGCATGAAATTGATCTTTTATTTCTGGATATTCAAATGCCCGAAATGAACGGACTGCATTACTATAAAACGCACCATCCGGATCAACCTGTCATTTTCACAACCGCCTTTTCGGAATACGCCATCGATGGTTTTGAAGTCAAAGCATTGGATTACCTGCTAAAGCCATATCCATTTGAACGCTTTGAACAGGCCTGTCTTAAAGTGAAAGACTATTTTGAATTTAAGAATAAAACACAGGACAAGCCCACCGACTTTATGATGGTAAAACAAGGTTATGGTTGGGAAAAAGTCAGATACCACGAGATCCTATATCTGGAAAGTAGAGATGATTATGTTCGGATAGTTCTGGAAAATAACAAACATGTACTTACAAAAAGTACCACCAAATCGATGCAGGAGAAATTACCCGAAGACATGTTTCTCAGGGTTCACCGCTCCTATATTGTAAATAAATCAGTGATCGAAANNTCAGTAAATGTGCGTAGAGTTTTGTTGAAGAACGACAAGGAGATTCCTATAGGTAGTAACTACAAAGATTTTTTTGAGCACCTAGGTACCGAATAAATTCGCTGATTTAATGAAGAAACCGAAATCCGAACCAGAAATTGCCTACCATATACCTATTCTGGTTTCTGTCGGGCCACCCGATATAAGAAATAAGTCTCTTTGATTAAAAAACGAGATACACGCCCATGACATAAAACAAATCGGGCTTGTGCAGATTTTTCGTTGTATAAAAAGATAAAGAGCCGCTGCTGCAATAAAAACAAGAAATTTCAGCGTTGTTCCCAACATCATACCCTGAACAAATTTATTGGGGTTGTCATCATTCACTTTTCCGCTACTGAGCCGAAAGGATATCCCAAAAATACCTGCAATGAACAGAATAGCCGGGGCGGTTATTTGCCAATGTAACCAGCCAGCTGAATGGTCTATAAAGTAGGCTCCTGACAAGGCCAAAAGGTGCAGGCCATCCAAACGATATAATATTTTTTTTCATGGTTTTGAATTCGTATCCTTATAAACAGCCCACAGTGTTCCGGCTAAACCAAGCAACGGAAGGAGTATTAAAAAAGGGGAAACTTCCAACCTATCCAGACATCTAATTTCATTCCCACGAAAAAGCCACGCCCAGCGTGGCTAAGAATTGAGTAGCCATTCCGGCATACTTCAGAAAGTTTTTATCAGGCATTAACAACGGAATGGCTAGGTTTTACGGTTTGCTCCATTTTGGGTGGAACCGGTGCCGAAGCAGCAGCAGCAGCGCTACCCATTGAACAATTTCCGTTAAATTTCACTCCATTTTCAATAACCAGTTTACCGGTATTGATATCCCCTTCAATATTGGCCTTTTCACGTAAGATTAAAATATCAGCCACTTTAAGCTTACCAGTAACATGTCCTGAAATTTCAGCATTTCCACATATGATATCGCCATCAATTTTACCAGAAGCCGAAACAATCACTTTTCCTTTTGAGGTCACTGTACCTTTAATGATACCTTCAATACGTATATCCCCTTCTACCTTAATTTGTCCATCCAATACAGTTCCATCGGCAATACTCGTCATATTGGAAGATGGCGCCGAATAACTTGGGGTTGAAGCGGCTACTGGCTTTGGTGCCGGGGGCGTATACGCAGGCTGTGGTTCTTTATTGTCTTTATTGCTTGAGAAAATTGACATCTGTTTTGATTTTTCACAAAAATAACGGCAAAGAAGGATTATGCTCAGCGCTTGAGTGTATCTTTATCCACACCCTGTGTGTTTTTCAAGGTATCTGGTTTTTGATTCTTTAAATAATCGTACCGAGAAGCCCGATCAACCCGGTTATCATTCTCGATCTGTGCAGAACGGATTTCCTGGTCCGTGAGCATTTGTGTATCCTGACTGAATTGAACATGCCCCTGAGCTACCTGCATCAGGTTCAATACATACTGCTCACGAAGCGCATTAAGTTTCCCGATCGAATCACCCAATACCTGCAAGGATTTTAATTTTTCACGCGAAATATCACGGTTGTAGCCGGGGATATAGTAGCGGATCGGTGTAAAAAATCAGGCCTGAAAACACCAGAAATAAGGCGACCAGAAACGCCGATAAGAAAAGATATACGCTCCTTTTCGTGAGATGAATCACCATGGCCTCCTGCAATGTTTCGTCGTTGGTGACGGTCACCTGATAGGTGGCATTCAGCTTTTTGAAGAATTTTCTGAACACTAAGCCCAGGCTTCCCGTACTAAACTCGATCATAAACTTGCCAGCTACTGGAGAATTCTTTTGAAAACGATGCCCTAAAAGTAAAATAAATTCTGTTATTTTGAGTTTATTACGATCGTGACTTTTAAGCGTTTTATACATAGTCTGCTCTGTGTAGTGTTGTTTCTTTGGGTTCATCGCTGGAAACAACGGCTCAATCTGTAATTAAACAAAGCAGCGAAGACAGTGCCGCTGTTAAAAAACGCATTGAGAATGAGTATAAACGCAGGGATAGCATCTTTGCTGCCATGCGTGAGAAACGCGTTCAGGACAGTCTCAATTTAGTGNAATCAAAAGAAAAGAATTCAGGAATACCGGGATAGTCTGGCTGCGGCACGAATCGCGAAACGAAAAGCCGATAGTGTAGCCGGGTTGAAGCTAAGCTGAAACTCATTCGCGAACAAAATGAACGTGATAGTCTTGCCGCAGCGGTCCGGAAACGTCAGTCGGATAGTTTGTTGCAAGCCAAAATTCAGGCCGACAAACTCCGGGAAGAAGAAATGCGACAACGCGACAGCCTGACTGCTGCGCGAAAACGATATTCAGACAGTGTAANNAAGATCGCTCGTGAAAAAGCAAATAAACTCCGGGAAGAATTAGACAAATACCGAAACAGCAAACGATATAAAGATAGTGTAGAAGCTGCAAAACAAGCCCGCAAGGATAGTTTGGCATCGATTCGTAAAGCCGAACAGGATAAAATAATGGCTGAACGACAGCGGGTGAATGATAGTATCCGCTTGGCCCGAGAACAATACAACGACAGCTTAAAAATTGCCCGGGAAAATTACAATGATTCAGTAAAAACAGCTCGCGATAAGATTAAAGACAGTATGTTGGCAGCCCGAAAATTGCGCATGGATTCTCTGGCTGCAGTGCGTAAACAAAAGGAAAAAGATAAGGGGCTGGCGGATGCTAAANACCAAGGATGCCAAGAACAAAAACTAGCTGTTCAAATCCATGAANAAAAGATGGTGGAATGGAGTAATGAAAAATTACTAAAGCGAAAATGGAGTTTACCCCGACGCATCTACCAAAACACGGTTACCCGATACAATTATTACTACAACGCTCGGCGCAAATACAATGATGCGATACGAACCCTAACANAAAATCATAAAGAAGATTATACTAAAACCATTTCAATTTATCCTTACGACCCGCTGAAACTTGGCCCTTCTGTTGGTTCAGAAATGGATACGGTGATTAAGAAATGTTCTTTTAGTACGCAAATACATGACCCTCGTTCAAAATGGTTCGACAATTTATACCTTTTAATGGGAAAGGCATCCTTTGTTAAAAATGATTTTGAAGGAGCCATCAGTACCCTTCAATTTGTTGCCAACGAATACAAAGACCTTGGGAAGAAAAAAACAGCAAAACATCNNCACCAAAAGTCGATAGATACTTCCGGTTTTATGTCGATTGCTACCCCTGAAAACCGAAAAGGAATTCGTGCATTAAGTCATAAACTGAGCCGAAACGAAGCGCTGATCTGGCTGGGAAAAGCCTATATCGCCGCAGAACAACATAGCGAGGCGATGGCTTTGTATACGACCCTTGAANAAGATCCGAATCTCCCGAAAAATNACAAACCTGCATTGTATCTGGCCAAAGCCCAATTAGAATTGGAACAGCAAAATGGTTCGGATGCCATCGTTTCATTGGAANAAAGTTTGAAGTATAGCATGTCAAAACTTCAACGCTCCAGGGTCAACTTTGCATTAGGACAACTTTATGCCCAGCNNAAGGATTTTAGCACTTCCACTGCTCGTTTTAAAAATNCGATCAGTGGAAAAACTAATCCGGACATGGATTTCTACACCAAGCTTTTCATGGCACAAAATGCGGCACAAGGAGGAGGTGATAAATCATTTGCCAAACATCAATTGCAAAAACTGGTGAACGATCCTAAATACACCAAGTTTAAAAGCCTGGCGCTGAATACATTGGCTGGAATTGAAGCGATGGATGATGTTNCGGAGGCCATCCGCTTGCTGAATAAAAGCATAACAAATCCCGAAAACAAAGATGTAACCGTGAAAGCCAAAGCATTTGCTGAATTGGGACGACTCTATTATCAGCAAACGGAATATGAACTGGCTAAAATGGCCTATGATAGTGCGTCGTATTTTGGAACTACCCCACCCTTAGACAATATTGACCTGGTAAATACCCGTAAAACAGTTCTGACTGAAGTGGTTAAGTACCGTCGCATCATACGCGAACAAGATTCATTGTTAGATCGAGTAAGAAAAGTGAAAAAGAACAAAAAGCAGCAGCAAAAAAGGNCTTTAGAACGGCAGAAAAAATTGCAGAATACACAACCCGACCAAAATACGAAAGTAGTAGCCCTACAAGCCGGAAATTCAAAATCAAACTGGTATTTCTATAATAATTCGATCATTCAAAAAGGATCACAGGAATTTGAACAAAAATGGGGAAAACGAAAGCTGGAAGACAATTGGCGACGCAGTGCATCGACTATGGCGGCCGCTTCCGAATCGGAATCGGAAGATGATACTGAGGACGGGAAAACCAATGCCGGTGATATTGCCACGATGCTTAAAGCCTTACCCAAAACACCTGCTCAGCTTGATGCTTGTCTGGCTAAAATCAGTGAGGCCTATTATAACCTGGGATTGACGTATTATTCGCAGCTTGAAGATTATCCCAATGCAATTCAATCGTTCGATACCCTCTTGTCCCGTTTTCCAAATACGCCGAATAAAAAGCAAACGTATTACGCTTTATTCCTGAATCATGACAAATTAAAAATGTCCNAGAAAGCGGAATATTATAAATCTNCTTTGAATGGAGAATTTCAAGGCAGTGAATTGGCTGAATTAGCGAAGAATCCTGAATATAAAAATCCATTGGTTGTCCAAAGTCAATCGGCAGCGAATCATTATGAATCCACCTACAACTTCTACAAAGCCGGTTCATATAACGAGGCTTTATCCGGAGTGAACCTGGCCAAAACGCAATACAAAGGTCATGAGCTGATGCCGAAATTCCAGTTGGTAGAAGCCATTTCGTTTGCCGGATTAAAACAACTAGACACCTGCAAATCTCTTNTCAAACAAATAATTGCAGATTACCCGAATAGTGATGAACAAAAACGAGCCCAGGAAATTCTGAACCTCATCGCCAGTTCTCAAAATGGTGAAATGGGTGATAGCGCTGTGGCTGGTACAGTAGCCATCCAACCCAATCAATCCAAGACGCTGGATAGTTTAGAGTTCATGAGTACAATGTCCGAATTGGTGCAAGCCGAAGGAAAAGGTGTTTTTACTTTTGACCCCTCTTCGGCTCATCTCGTTATGGTTTTCCTGAGAAATGCCGACGGCCGAACCATGGGATTAAAAGCAGGAATCAGCGATTACAATTTACTCCGTCACAATGTAGAAGAATACTCTACCGGGCTCAATATGTTAACTGCTCAACAGGCTATCATTACGATTCATGATTTCGCCAATTCGATCTTCGCTAAAAAATATATGAATGAGTTTAAAGATGAAAATNTACTCTTCGGACAACTGAAAAGCTCCGAGTATGAAATTTGTCTTATCTCCAAAAGCAACTACCAGGAAGTGCTTAAGTCACGCGATATCCTTGGATATATGAAATTCTTTAAGAAAAATTACAAATAAACAGGAATGAAATTATTCAGGGCCATCTGACTCAAAATACTCAAGGATTCCATCAATTTCACTTTTTATTAAACCTAAGTCGTCTTACATTCGGAATTAAAATAAACTCTATGCGCACCATCCAACGAATACTGGTCTGCCTGACCCTGTTATGGCCATTTATTTCAAAGGCCCAGTCTGACAATGAAAAAATACCTTTAGATGCCAAAATTAAAACAGGAACCCTATCGAACGGCCTGAAGTATTTTATTGTTCAGAACNAAAAACCTGAAAAGAAAATTGAATTGCGATTAGCGCTAAACGCCGGATCAATTTTAGAAGACAAGGATCAACTGGGGCTTGCGCATTTAATGGAACATATGAACTTTAATGGGCTTAAANATTTTCCGAAAAATGAAGTGGTCCACTATCTGCAAAGCATAGGCGTTGATTTTGGCGCAGACTTAAATGCCTATACCAGTTTTGACGAAACGGTATATATTTTACCGATACCAGCCGATGACAAGGAAAAATTGNACAAAGGATTTCAAATTATCGCAGATTGGAGCGGTGCCGCTTTACTGGAAACCGAAGAAATCAACAAAGAGCGAAATGTGGTGCTGGAAGAAAGCCGACTTGGGAAAGGAGCCGACGACCGCATGATGAAAAAGTGGTTACCAGAATATTTAAATGGCTCATTGTACGCTGAGCGTTTACCGATTGGAGACGACGAGTTGTTAAAAACGTTTGACCCGGAAGTTTTACGCCGTTTTCATCGTGATTGGTATCGACCGAATTTACAGGCGGTGATTGTGGTTGGTGATATTGATCCGAATGAAGCCGAACGTTTAATTCAACAAAAATTCAGTGGATTTAAAAACCCGGCCAATCCGCGTCCAAGGCCCGAATTTTTTAATTTACCGGCTCGTCAAAGCAGTAAAGCCATGGTGCTGAGTGATCCGGAGATGCCTTATACCATGGTTCAGATTATTGGAAATAGCTCACACAAAGCCTCTGCAACTACTGTTGGTGAATACCTGAATGATATAAAACAGGCTCTTTTAATCNAAATGATGGGAGCCCGTTTCGATGAATTACGCAATGTCCCCAACCCTCCATTTGTATTTGGATCAGGTGGATATCAGGGTGGTTGGGCCCGCGGTTGGGAGAATTTTCAACTCTTTGCCGTTTGCGGAAATGATAAAATAAAAGAGGCCTCCGAATCTTTAATTCGCGAATCATTAAAAATTAAACAATTCGGATTCACCGCTGCCGAATTGGAACGGGCTAAAGCAGAACTCCTGGCCAATTACGAAAAGTCGTACAACGAACGGGATAAAACCGACTCCAAGGATAAGGTGAATGAACTGGTTCGTCATTTTCTGACTAATGAACCAGTACCTGGTATCGAATGGGAATATAATTTGGTGAAGAAACGCCTGGCCGGAATTTCATTGAACGAAGTAAATGCTTTAAAGGACGAAATAACCATCGACAAGACCTACTTTGCCCTGGTTACTACAAAATCCTCCGATAAACTTCCATCAGATAACGATTTGAAAGGATATATTGACGAGGCTTTAAAGTCGAAGGTGGCTGCCTACGTTGAAAAAGCGCTCCCTGCCAACTTATTGGTGAAGGAACCTACACCCGGAAAAATTGTGAGTATTGAAAAAGATGGAAACCTGGGTACAACAACATGGACTTTAAGCAATGGTGCCAAAGTAACGTATAAGGTCACCGATTTTAAAAATGATGAGATCGTTTTCTCTGCGTATCGTATGGGTGGCTCATCTCTTTATGAAGGTAAAGATTATATGAGTGCCGACTATTGTAATAATGTGGTAGATGAAATGGGCTACGGTGAATTTTCAACCGGCGATTTATCCAAATTTATGAGTGGGAAAAATGTGACAGTCAATACGATTGTTGAACTGAATCGTGAAACGATCAGTGGACGTTCATCGGTCAAGGACCTTAAAACAGCAATGCAGTTATTGTACCTTAAATGTACTTCGCCCCGTAAAGATGCCGAGGCCTTTGAATCGTTTAAAAGCAAACAAATCCAAATGCTGGCGCAGCAAAAATCTGATCCTCAATCACTTTACATGGATAGCTTAAATAAATTCATGTACAAATCGCATCCACGAAGTAAAGAAATTCCGGACGTTCAGGACTTTGAACAAATCAGTGTGAATAATGCAATTAGTTTTTATACTACCCGCTTTAATTCCGGATTCGGAATGAACTACTGCTTTGTAGGAAGTATTCCTGAACCTGAATTCAAGGCACTTGTTGAAAAATATATCGGAGGTTTAACTGGGGCAGAGATACCGGTAAAGGCCAAAGACATTGGCATGGAACCAATTCAGGGCGAAAACAACTTTACACTGAAAGCAGGTACCGAACCTAAAAGTATGGTGAATGAAATGCTGTACAACTACACGCCCTATAAACAAAACGACGAACTTGTACTCAATCTCTTGAGTGAAGTGATCAATAATCGAATCACCGATATCATTCGTGAANAAATGAGTGCGATTTATGGTGGAGGTGTTAGTATGCGACTGGAAAAATTTCCTAAAGAANAATTCACCATGACCAGTTTTCTGCCTTGTGGTCCGGAAAATGCGGAACCAGTAAAAGTGGCCCTTTGGAATATTATATCGGAAGTAAAACAGGCAAATAACATCAAACCCGAAGAACTTCAAAAATCCGTTGAAACCGCCATTCAAAAATATAAAACAGGGATTAAAACCAATGGATTCTGGTTGGGCTCTATACAAAAGTATTTACAATATGGTTTGCCTACAGCGAATATGACCAACTACGAAGAACGCGTGCGTAATGTGCGCATCGACGACTTGACCAAGTTGGCCAATCAGTACTTGAGTTCGAAAATGTGTTGCATGCTTTGCTGATGCCGGAATAATAAGAACCATAGAATTCGTTGAATGGTAACATCGCGAATCTTTTGGTACTTAAACTACTTGATTCTTTAAAAGGCCCTGTGTTGCAGGGTCTTTTTTGTTAATCTGCCATGGCACGACTATTGATAATAGAGGCGAAACCCTTAAAAGGAGACTATACAGCCCATTGCAACTGACAAAAAGAACGAAGTTTATGAATATGAACCGCCAATTTTTCGGAATGGATGAAGATTCGGACATAATGCCGATTCTTCCACTGAATGAAGATGAAATCAGTCAGGAAGAAATAAATAACCTACCCGAAGACCTGATCATATTGCCTCTTCGAAATATGATTTTATTTCCAAATGTGGTGATGCCAATTACAGTGTCGCGTGAAAAATCGATCGTAGCCCTGAAAGAAGCCGAGCGCAAAGGAAAAATGATAGGGNTAATTACGCAATTGGATNCCAAAAATGACAATCCCGGTACCTCCGATTTCTTTTCCGTAGGTACTGTGGCCCAGATACTCAAACAAATCCGCATGCCGGATGACAGTCTGACTGTCTTTATCCGGGGAAGAGTGCGTTACCGGATACAGGAATGGAAATTAGAAGAACCCTATTTCTCCGCCAGTGTTCAATATATGCCTGATGTGGTGCCTCCGTTTACCGAAGAATTTAGTGCCATGATTGCCTCCGTTCGGGAGCTTTCAGAACAAATTCTCATGAAAAGTAATCATATCCCTCAGGAAGCCGGCATCATGTTACGAAATATCGAAAACATTGCTTTCCTGACTCATTTTGTGGCCTCCAACCTGAATTGTGATGTAAAAGAGAAACAGAGTTTGCTGGAAGAAAACGACTTTACCAAACGCACGGAGAATTTATTGCGCCTCTTACAAATTGAATTACAACATGTAGAACTTAAAAATAAAATTACCAACAAAACCAAAGGCGAATTAGACAAACAACAACGCGAGTATTTCTTAAACCAGCAATTAAAGGCGATCAAAGATGAATTAGGGNGTGATAGCAATGAACGGGAATTAAAAGATCTACAANAACGCGCCGAATCTAAAAAATGGAGTCAGGCCGCTGCCGACATGTTTACAAAAGGTATTGAGCGACTGGAAAGAATGCACCCAACGACGCCAGATTTTTCGGTGACATACAACCATCTGGACCTGATGCTGGATCTACCTTGGGAAGAATATACCGAAGATATTTACGATCTGAAACGGGCACGAACCATTCTGGATGATGACCATTATGGCATGGATAAAATTAAAGACCGGATACTGGAGTATCTGGCTGTGCTGAAATTAAAAGGAGATATGAAGTCTCCGATCCTTTGCTTTTTCGGTCCTCCGGGAATTGGAAAAACTTCGTTGGGAAAATCGATTGCCCATGCCATTGGGCGCAAATACGTTCGTTTTAGTTTGGGTGGCTTACATGATGAAAGTGAATTGCGCGGACATCGCAAAACCTATATCGGAGCCATGCCTGGTCGCATCATTCAATCCCTTCGGAAATGCCAATCCAGCAACCCGGTATTCATACTGGATGAAATTGACAAAATCGGAAAAGATTTCAGAGGGNATCCTAGCTCAGCACTCCTGGAAATTTTAGATCCGGAACAGAATAATACCTTCTACGATAACTACCTCGAACTGGAATACGATTTAAGTAAGGTCTTATTTATTGCCACAGCCAACAGTTTGAATGAAATTCAACCGGCCCTGCGCGACCGCCTGGAAATTATTGATTTAAGCGGATATGCCGTTGAAGAGAAATCTGAAATAGCCAAACGCCATCTTATCCCTAAACAGAAAGAAGCGCACGGATTAAAAGACTACCAAATTAAATTCAATCAGTCCGTTTTAACCCGACTCATTCAGGAGTATACCCGTGAAAGTGGAGTCCGTGAATTAGACCGGCAACTGGCTTCTATCATGCGAAATATTGCCATGCAAGCTGCCAGTGACGATAGTTTACGCAGTTTTCAGGTGAGTGAAGAATTGGTGCAGAAAGTTCTGGGAAAGCCACGCTATTCGAACGAACTCTATACCCGTAACAATCCGGCTGGCGTGGCTATAGGACTAGCATGGACCTATGTAGGCGGAGAAATTTTATTTATTGAAACCAGTTTGAATAAAGGAAAAGGTGGTTTAACGCTGACCGGTAATTTAGGTAATGTAATGAAAGAAAGTGCCAGTACAGCCTTGAGTTATATCCGATCTCATGCCAGCGAATTGAATATTCCGGATGCGTTATTTGAAGAAACCAATATTCATATCCATGTTCCGGAAGGCGCAGTGCCTAAAGATGGTCCCAGTGCAGGAATTACTATGCTCACGGCTATGGTGAGTGCCTTACGCGGTAAGCAGGTAAAACCATTTTTAGCGATGACCGGGNAGATTACTTTACGGGGTCAGGTGCTTCCGGTAGGTGGCATTAAAGAANAAATACTGGCTGCCAAACGAGCCGGCATGAAGGAGATTATACTGTGCGCCCAAAATGAANAAGATGTTCTTGAAATTAATCCAACATTTATAAAAGGACTAAAATTTCATTATGTGAAAGAAATGATGGAAGTTATTCGACTGGCGGTGCTGAAATAGTGTTCGAACGGATATTAAAAAATGGGATCCTATCGGTTCCCATTTTTTTATGAAACATTGTTTAAAATTTATCCCCTCGGACGAACCGTACGTTGTTCGATTCTTTTTTCGTAGTGTTCCCCCTTAAAGATGCGGTGAACAAAAATACCTGGAGTATGAATTTGANNTGGATCCAACTCGCCGGGTTCAACTAATTCTTCCACCTCTGCAATGGTAATTCTTCCGGCCATCGCCATCATTGGATTAAAATTACGGGCGGTTTCACGATAGATAAGATTCCCTTGGGTATCTCCTTTCCAGGCTTTCACAATGGCGAAATCACTTTCGAAGGCCTTCTCCGTNAAATATTCTTTTTCCACACCATACATCGAAAATTTTCGGGTTTCCTTTCCCTCTGCGACTTCCGTACCTACACCAGCTGGTGTATAAATCACCGGCATCCCATAACCAGTGGCCATGCAACGTGTTGCCAATGTACCTTGCGGAACCAATTCAACTTCCAATTCACCACTCAACATTTGTCGCTCAAACTCGTCGTTCTCACCAACGTATGAAGAAATCATTTTTTTAACCTGCTTTTGTTGTAGCATTAACCCGATACCAAAATCATCAACCCCTGCGTTATTCGAAATACAGGTCAGATTTTTAACCCCNTTACGTACGAGCGCTTCGATGCACTTTTCCGGAATTCCACACAATCCAAATCCTCCTAACATCAGGGTCATGCCATCCTGAATATCCCGGATAGCTTCATCAGCATTGGCTACAGTTTTGTTCATTCCCATGGCTCTGATTTTTACGCGTCAAAAGTACATCATTTGATTACCGGGAGCAATATTTTTTAGTTCAATTCGTTTACCGGCTGAATGATTCCGACTACATTTGCGTTTATGCGAATCTGGCTGGTACTGGTAATATTAACTTTAGGTGCTTGTAAAAATATAAGGACCCTGAACCGTTTACCGATCCCGGATAAAAAATAAATATTGTAACGACCCTTCGGCCATCAACTACAATTGGGATTTTCCCGGTGTAGCTGATAACTCGGTATGCATTTACCCGGCACAAATTTTTGGGGAAATTATTTTTATCGTGATTCAACCTATAACTCTACCGGTGAAGTCGTTCGAACAGATTCCTTCCCGATTCAGATTCAGGTATTGGATTCGGTACATCTAACCTTAAGTGGTTTTTGTAGCAGCGGTTTTTCACCGCTAAAGCCTCCCGATTTTTCCAGTTTACATTGGATAGTCTGTTAGGTAACGGACAGGAATATTGCGGTTTAGATGATACCATCTCGGGGAAAGGAGTTAAACAAGGGATAGCTGATACCGCCCTGATTAAATTCTCATTTCAAATTCAAACAGATACTGGTTTGATTCAACACAGTGGCACCGCTACAAAACTTTAAGCATGTTTACGGGAATCATTGAAACAGTTGGCGAAGTAACGAATGTTGACCAGAAAGCGGGTAATTTGTATTTCACCATAAAAAGTTCAATCAGCCCGCAACTTCGCATCGATCAGTCCGTAGCCCACGAGGGGATTTGCATGACAGTTACTCGAATTGTTGAAAGCACCCATCAGGTTTGTGCCATCGCCGAAACGATTTCAAAGACTACCTGCGGTCTTTGGCAACAAGGANAAAAGATCGATCTGGAACGATGCCTGAGTTTAAATGCGCGCCTGGATGGACATATTGTACAAGGGCATGTTGATACACGGGGCCTTTGTATTCGACGCACGGAAGGAACAGGTAGTGTAGAATTTGAAATTGAATTCCNNCCGGCTTTTGCGGCATTAGTTATTGAAAAAGGTTCCATTTGCGTGAACGGCATCAGTTTAACCTGTCATTCGCTTTCAGCCCAAAGTTTTTGCATCAGCATTATTCCATATACCTTACAACACACCTCGATTTCTGAATTAGAACCTGGGCATGAAGTGAACCTGGAATTTGATTTAATCGGGAAATACCTCATGCGCAGGAAACAACTTGAAGAAGGACAGGCATGAGCAATCGGCAACCCGGGAACAGTTGATTTCAATTATTTGCGGGTAGGTAATTTGTTACAATTTCATTGAATTCTATTACATTTGCTGTCCGAAAATGCGGAGGTGGCGAAACTGGTAGACGCGCTACTTTGAGGTGGTAGTGCCTGAAAGGGCTTGGGAGTTCGAATCTCCTCTTCCGCACTATAAAAAAGCCCCGAATGAAGGGGCTTTTTCGATAGTATTTCTATCCAGAGTTAGTTTTGTTTCAGAAACTTTGTCATGACCCGTTTATTCTGATGTTCAATGATCGAATAATAAAGACCATCTGCTAAGGTATTTGTTTCGATTTTAATACTATTCAAATTACGCTCAAACGGAAGGCTCTGACTTTGCCCTAAGATGTTATAAATTTCAAACTGGGTAGTTTTTCCGTTCGTATTACCTGTTATAAATTCAATGTTTAAGGTGTTACTTGTCGGATTTGGATACACCCTAAAACCTGGAACGGATTCAATCGACTCCGACACTCCAGTACTTGCACCTGAACATGGATAATTGAAATTATTATCTGCCAATAAACTGACTGAATCGCTCAAGGTTTGCAGTTTGAGTAAAGAGCATGTGGTATCATTTTCGGTATTCAGAATTGCGAAAGAAAATAAAAGCGGCTGACTTCCTGCTGCGACATCGATTGGTTTGGTTGATAGAATGATTCGTCGGTCATCAGGAACATTNGAGAAAGCTTTTTCGCTAAAGCTCCCGGCTAAACAGGGGTCACCGGAATACATATATGTAGTGACCGGCATGCTCTGGTCTCTGCCATTCCAGCTTTTTGTGTAGGGCAATCCATCTTTCCAGGTACTATTCAAATATCCGTAATACTCTGACAGTGTACCAGGATTACCGGTAGGACCATTCACATTATTGTAGAAACAGAAATTTCCTAATGGTGGATGATTGCCACTCCCTGCNAGCATTTTATATCCATGTTTCGTGAGGTTATAACCATATCCATCCGGACCATTATCGTATGCATCCCCATTGTAAACGTAGGCCAATGAACGTAGCGAATCGAATCCGATATAATCATCAAATGCATATCCCAAATCAACATCGGCCATAATTCCTGCAACCAGGCTATCATAACCTGATGTATTAAAATTTTCGATTTCAAAGGAATAAAAAGTTACGTTCCTGTACGAAGGATGACATTCGAATGCAAATGCGCTGGCCTTCACCTGTATCATCAGCGCGCTGGAATTTGTTTCCGTATGCAGGCATGCATCATTAAAAATCCACCATAGCATTTGATCTCCCTTCATGAGCGGATAATCACCATCCAATGCATTGTAATTCCCGTCACCATTCATATCGATAAACGGGGCCATGTCTTCTGAGACATTGAGCGAATTTCCAAATGCATCTTTGCAATGAGGATTCCCTTTGGCCGGCCATTCTAAAATAACTTGTGGTGTATTGGCTACTGTGTGCGGTGAAGTGATCAGAAAGACATCCACATCAGTTTTATTGATTTTNCCGATCTTTTCCCATTTCAGGGATGTGAGCGAATCGATGCCTGAACCATTATTAGTGATCGGACCGGACCAATAGTCATTTCCTGTTTGTCGATACGTTTGAGCAGCCACTTTAAGGGTATTGGAATTTTTTCGANNATCCCCTACCCATAAGCCAGTAGTATACGCGCAATGTTTCCCGCTACCTTTCGGAAATTCATACCCTGAAGTTTGTGTATTGGGATTGTTAAACATATCGCCATGGGTTAGAATGGTAGCGCGTACGTGATTGATGTCCAGATCGGCAGTAGCAACTTGTGAAAAAAGAATCGCAGGAAAAACGGTGAGCAACAGAGTTGGGATTGTACGTTTCATAACTTATAAATTTTATTTGAAGTTAATAGTTATTCAATCTTCAATACAGGAAACGACACAAAAAGCATTCAAGTGATTGCGAAAACTATTAATTCTGCGATGAAAGTAGTTTTCAGTTGAAGACGCCAAACTCTATTGATTTGAAAATCAAAAGAATGCTGATTCGTAAAACGAGAGCCCGGAAACTGACATTTCCTGGAAGAGCATCCATCTATTTGAGTAACTTTTATCACAAATTTTCGATTCTTTTCTCCGGAAATTTGTTGTATGAAATTTCGGGTTCTAGCTTCAATCATTCTGGCATTCACTTTGAGTCATGTGAAATCACAAACAACTTTCCCCTATCAGGTTGAACTCCAACCAAAAACCATCCCAAACATGCCGGGTATACAAGCTTTCGCATTTGCTCAACATCAGGGCAAATGGCTTATTGTGGGAGGTCGAACGGATGGTTTGCATGCCCGCCAACCCTTTAATGCTTTTCCTGCATCGGGTAGCAATACCGCAATATGGGTCGTTGATCCGGTTGCGAATACTCTATGGACTTCACCCTTACAGGGCCTTTCTGCAAACCTGACCGATCGCCTTCAGTCCACCAACATGAATTTTTATCAGGATGAAGACACTNTGTATTTTCTTGGAGGCTATGGCTTATCCAGTACCTCAGGCAGTAAAATTACTTTTCCTTATCTCACAGCAATTCATGTATCAGGATTAATGAATGCGGTTATCAATGGAACTTCCATTTCCGGTTTCTTCAAACAAATTGAAGATAACCGTTTTGCCATCACAGGAGGTCGGCTGGGAAAAATTCAGAATGAGTATTTGCTGGTAGGTGGGCATCAGTTTGATGGAAATTATAATCCCATGGGGAATCCAACGTACACGCAAACTTATTCGAACGCGATCAGACGATTTCGATTTAATAATAGTGGAGCACAACTCAGTTTTACTGCAGACAGTACCTGGGCAGATGCGGTTCATTTGCACCGAAGAGATTATAACTTATTACCACAGGTCTTTCCAAATGGTGAAGAAGGTTATACATTATCCTCAGGCGTTTTTCAGGTAACAGCAGACCTTCCTTACCTATACCCGGTTGAAATTACAGCAACAGGGTATCAGCCAGTCACCTCTTTCAATCAATATCTAAGTCATTACCACACTGCTTATGCATGTCTTTGGGATAGCCTTTCCAATGAGATGCATAGTTTTCTTNTTGGCGGAATGAGTCAGTATTATTACCAGAATGGAACATTAATTCAAGACCAAAATGTCCCTTTTGTGAAGACCATCAGCCGACTGCATCGAAATGCACAAGGTGTACTAACTGAATATCAGGTGGGAACCCTCATGCCCGGTTATTTGGGATCGNCTTCCGAATTTATTCCCAATCTGAATTTACCCCATAAAAACCATGAACTATTCCGGATGGATGATNTTTTAGGAGATACCATCCGTTTGGGCTATATCCTGGGCGGAATAAGCAGTCCGACACTAAACCCATTTACTAACAATCAAACTAATCAGACCGCAGCTTCCCCTACCCTGTATGAAGTACGCTTGACTCGCGCCCCTCTGAGTCAGGATGTAATCATTCCTGAACAATGGCACTGGGAAGCCCGGCTGGTGCCAAATCCCATTTCTAATCCGATAAAAATTCAAATGACAGCTCCCCGACCTGCCACGGTTGAATATATACTTTTGAACGCTTTGGGCCAGATAATGCAACAAGGTGAATTTGGTCTACTACAGGCTGGTGAACACAACCTGAATCTTTCCTTAAAAGAATCTGATTTTCAAGGAATATTGGAAGTTATATTAATTGCAGATCGTCAATACTACAAAACCTTATCAGCGAACAGGGTTCAACATTAAATCAGCGTTTCAGAATGATGCGGAAGGTAGTCCCTTTTCCGGGTTCAGAGCGTTTCACAAATAGTTCTCCGTGGTGGTATTCTGATATGATTCGTTTTGATAAAGACAAACCCAAACCCCACCCTCTTTTCTTTGTTGAAAAACCGGGCTTAAATACTTTACGAATATTTTTAGGCGCTATCCCTTTACCGGTATCCGTAATGTCGATTTTAGTTCGGGTGATTTCATCCATCACGTGAATCGAAATACTTCCTTGTCCGTCCATTGCATCCAATGCATTCCGAATTAAATTTTCGATAACCCAATCAAACAACGGACCACTTATAACGACCAAAACATCCGGTTTATTGGAATGGATACTGAATTTGACATTTCGGGAAGCCCTTTTTTGCATGTATTCCACAATGGCTTGCAAATGGTCTAACAAGAATTCTTCCTCGAGTTGAGGTACACTGCCAATTTTNGAAAATCGATCNGCAATTAATTGTAGCCGTGCCACGTCCTTTTGCATTTCAATAAGAGCNCGGTTTTCTACCTCAGATTCTTTCAAATATTCAATCCAGGCTACAAGTGAAGTTAAAGGAGTGCCCAGTTGATGAGCCGTTTCTTTACTCATGCCTACCCAAACTCTGTCTTGCATCTGCCTGCCCGTTGAATTAATAAATGAAGCCACAATAATTAAAAACAGAAANAGAATCACTAACAAGACATAAGGAAAATAACGCAATTGCGTCAACAACTCCGATTCTCCATAATAAATAAACTGACGCTCCCGGCTATTTACTGCATATTCGATGGGTTCATGCGATTTTAAGTTCAAGAAGTTTTCCCGCATCAACACTTTGTTGTTCACTGAATCGATATTTTTACTATCCAGAATATTTCCATTTTTATCAGCAAAAATGACGGGTATAGTGGTATTTTCCGATATCAACGAAGATGCCAGATTATAAATATCTCCTTCTTTCGANTTGCAGAATTTCTTCAAAAGCCAGACCCATGGCCTCAACCTTTTTCGTTCCTCGATGGCCAGNTTTTTAGTCAGATTATTCGCATAATACAACGATATAACTGCAATAAAAACAGCCACAACAACCAGAAACATCTTCCAATTCAAATAGGTTTTCAACATCTGCGTTGTGCTAAATTAGTCATTAAGCGTAAAACGTTTCGATTTCATTTTTGTATGCCTGGAATCAACTTTCAAGGCGAACTCTTCAAAACTTTCATTCTGAGCGTTCCAGCGAAACGTGTTCATCTCCTTTTTGATAAGGTAAATACGAAATAATAAACTGAAACATTTCATCGGTTGTTTTCATACTGCCATCATTGTCGCGGATGGTTTGTGGGGGATGAAAAGGATTCAATGGATTATTTTCAGTATTATCAAAAACACCTTCCACCACAATGGTACTTCCTGCAGGTAGGGCCAGCATNTTNTTGAAGGTATAAAAGTATTGCCAGTTGAAATCCCAACGTGGAATATGAATCATACGAATGGTATCTCCGTTGGACTTGAGAGCGTATGCTTTGAACGACTTCCCCAATAAATGCATATGCGGATTGATTGTCAGTACAGATATGGCTTCGGGCAAGGTATATCGCGTGGTATATGTTCTGACGACATTGGGTGGAATTACCAGAGGCGGTTCAATTTTCGACACGCCCAAGGTCCCCATTTGAAATTCTTTGATCGGACGTTGAGGCGGAATACGGGCGTAGAAGATGTTGATGTACGAACTGTCCCAGGTATCTTCTGCTGCAGGGCCGTAATGCAAATCAGCCAGGAGAAAAGCGTTCTTTTTATTGACCTTCCAGCCTCCAATGCCATCAGGATATTGTTGTGCAATTACTCCGGGTAAATAGTTGACCACAGATTTTACCAGAGTTGGATAGCTGCCATCATCATGTAAAACACCAATGCTGCGATAGGCTGTCGATATGGTACTATCCAGTTTCATATCGCTGACCAGGGTACCGTCAAAAACATTTTGTTTACGACCGTTTTCAAAGCGCACCATATCACCATTCACATGATGAACCACTTTCGTATTGCCCGGAACAAACTCGACGGCGCGGATGAAGGTATCCGAAGGCAATTCGAACGGTACTTTAATCAGTAAAAAACGATCCTCAAAATTTCCCGGAATCTGTATAGGTTTTACCGGAACCACTAAATCAGGTTGACCTAGAAACGAACGACTATAGTATTTGGGTGGTGCGGGTAGTTTGGTCGAATCACCCAGAAGGCATCCTTCCTGTACCCATCGTTCAATACACCCGATCTCCTCTTCGGTTAAAATATTTTGTCCCAAAAATTCAGTGTAGTGGGGATCNGCCGGCCAGGGTGGCATCAATCTGTTTTTTACAACAAACACAATCTTATCCGCATGACTTTTTACTTCGGCATAGTTTGCTAAACTGAAGTGTGCAATCTGACCACTTCGATGACAGGGAGTACATGCGCGGTAGATGATCGGAGCAATGTGTTGCGCGTAATTCGGATGTTCGATCGAATTTCTGCATCCCAGCAAGACTAAAAGTAAAAATACCAGATACCAACTACGCTTCATTATCGTCTGTTTTAAAAGCCTTTGCTGTTTTGCCGTCTGGNNTTTTAATTTGCGATGCACAATAATGCTGGCATTCAACTCAAAACCAATCAGTAATACCTGAGCAACGAGATTAATCCATACCATGAAAAANATCAGTGTTCCTACCGATCCGTATATTTTATCGTAACTCACTAAATTATTGACCGCCCANAAGAAGATTCCTGTTATGGCGCTAATTAACAACGTAGCAATGAGCGAACCCGGACTAACCAGACGCAATCGATTCACCGTTGCCGTGCCATATTTAAACGTGAACGAAATCGTGAGAAGGCACATCAGCATGATGAGCAAATAAGCGATCGATTTTAGGACAACGTTCTTTTTGAGGAAGGCAAATCCCAACCAGGTAAAAAACCAGGATTGAAAAAGCATCAACAATAAAGTACTGATAAAAACCAGAACAAGAAANAATGTGAGTAATATGGCAACAATGCGTTGTTTGAACCAATGCCGTTTTCGGAAACCTGGCAAGCGTTTCTCAAAATTATTTAACAACGACATCATACCGTTCGAGGAATAATATACCGTCAGCAATACCGAGAAAGAAAGTAGTACATTTTTTATGGGTAATAAAATCGCGTATCACCCCATTCACTTTTTCCTGCATTTCAGGCGTTGGTGCCAGTAGGGTTAACATGTCGTTCAGCATACCGATGATTTTATCCTCCGGTAAAGGCAAAAACGGAATCAGGGTAAAAGAATAATAACAAAGGCGGCAAGGCCATTAAAAACGAAAATGAAATTGCACTGGCTTTGCTGTAAAACCGGTTTGAAAAATTTGTTTTCGGAAAAATTGAGGGAATCATATAACGAAACTCCTTCAAAACCCGGTGGGTGAATATTCTTGAGCCATTGTATGAGTGCCAGAACGGGTTTCGATCGGATAATATAAAATTCCAGCCGGGTCACTTCGGGTAAAAGTAAGTTGAAATTCAGAATGACTTACCATTCATCTTGGCGTTGAAATTCTTAGAAAAAATGCAATTATATTATTATTTTTTTCAATTTATATAGAGCTGTTTCACATTACTTAATACATGCAATAGGTACACAGCACCCAGGCTAAAAAGCTGGCCGCGAATTTGCTGCATTAGAAAGAACTTAAAATCACGCAATTTGATCATGAAGAAGCTTGCTTATTTTTTACCGTGGGGTGCTCTCATTTTGTTTTTATGTAGCTCCCAAATGTCCGCCCAGGTTATTAAACCCTTTGCGATTCGTTATCAGGCAACACAAAAGGCGGCATCGTGTATCTCGCCAATTCAGCGGTTAGTTGCGCTGCCAACCCACCGGTTGCCGGAGGTGCCTGCCAAACAGGTACCGCCCAAAATCCTCCCTCTGGTAGCTACATCAACAATAGTTATAATGCGGCTTATGTAGACATTGATGGTTTACCTTCAACCTTTCAAAGTTCAAGTGATAGTTTAAATCTTCCGAATTGTTCGCAAATAACATGGGCTGGCCTGTATTGGGAGGCAACGGAACTTCGGTTCAGGGAAATGCCAATATCAAACTCCGGGTAAACTCAGGATCCTATCAAACGATTGTTGCCGATGAGAAATTCACAAACACAACAGGGTATGTCTCCTATCATAATTTTAAGAATATCACGAATATTGTAAAGGCTGCTGGTACCAAAGCCCGTTTTACCCTGGCCGACATACCGACTGATGGCATCGGAGTTTCCAATAAATGGGCTAATTGGAGTATCGTAGTAGTTTATGGAAACGAATTGGAATCGATGCGGCAGTTAACCGTATTTGATGGTTTGTCTAATGTAAGTTCTTCTCCGGTGAATGTAACCATATCCGGATTTCTGACCCCACCCACCGGGCCGGTCAATTTTGAAATTGGCAACTTCACCCATGATGGCGACCGCGGAAGTACCGGAGATCAGATGCTGTGGTTTGGAACATCAGGATCGTACATCAATATGTCGAATGGTCTGAATCCAAACAATGATGTCATGAATGGGACGGTTTCAAATAAAGGTGTTTTAAATCCCTATCGCCTTCCAAATCTGAACAATACAGCGGCGTTGGATGCTGACATCTATGCACCGGATAACTCTTTAAAAACGTTTTTAAATAATAGTCAAACAAGTGCCACTTTTCGTCTGACAACCGGAGGCGATGTTTACCTCACCCAAATGTTGAGTACCGCCATTGATGTGTTTGAACCTGATGTGCGTGTGGATAAAAAGTGTTCACCAATTCCGGCGCTTCGGCCTATATGGCCACGGTAAACCCGGGCGATACACTCACGTACAAGATTACCTACAAAAACATTGGATCGGATACCTCTATCAATAGTTTCATTAGTGATACCCTGGATGAAAACTCCCAGTACATCCCGAATTCAATGACTATTTTAACCGGCCCAAATGCCGGATCCAAAACGGATGCCGGTGGCGATGATCAGGCGACATACTATGCAGCTCAACGTACCCTGAAATTCAATATTGGAACAGGTGCAACAGCTTCATCCGGAGGTAAAGTGTCCTTTACTCCTCCTGGGAACGATAGCACAGTGGTTCAATTTAAGGTGATTGCTTCCAATGATTGTTATTTATTAAAATGCGATAACCAGATCGACAACACCGCTTTGGGCCATTTTACAGGAAAAATTTCTGGTAACTCGTATTCAGTTGGTAGTAACCCTGCCGCCTTTGATGGTTTTGGCTGCCCCGTGAGTGGCTCCACGAGTACGTTTATTAATGTGGCAGCCGTTACATGTACCTACCCTTCTGATACCTCGGTCACCTTTTGTAGTAATAATATTCCCACCTTCAGTACCTTCCTGAATCAGGTTGAATACAATCAATATTATGATGATTTATATCAAACCGTGAGCAGTCCACTGAACACCGGCACCTACCATGCTATCCGAACTGCATATGCCGGTTGTACGGATACCATAGACATTTTTGTAACCATTGAAACAGCCGCTTTCGCTGGTGCTGATGTTAGTACACAGTTGTGCGCCAATCACCCGGGACTGAATTTAAATACTGTACTCAGCGGTCAGGATGCCGGTGGTAGCTGGACCCGAATGAGTGGAAGCGGAGGTAGTTTTACTCCAGGTACAGGGGTGTTCATTCCATCCGGAAGTTCCGGAACAAGTACCTTCAGATATGTTGTTGCGGCGATTTCACCCTGCACAGCAGACACCTCCCTGGTAAGTGTCACATTAACGAATCCAACCTCGAGTTTAACAACAATTACGGTATGTGATAATTTTTACCCTATACCTGGAATGGGAACAACTATTCTTCTGCAGGTAATTACTCGTATACCACGCTTAATGCTGCGGGATGCGATAGTGTGGCGTATCTGACGCTGAACATCGGGTTAAATGATACCACGCATTTTGCAGATACTATTTGCGCCAACGACTTGCCTTACACCTGGAATGGTATTCAATATAATTTAGCAGGTAGTTTTACACAGTCGTACATTAATGCTGCCGGATGTGATAGTATCGCTCAATTAGACCTGAGCGTCACTCCTTCAAACACCCCTCAAATCATTCCTTACCCGAATGCCAATTTTTGTTTAGGACAAAATATTGAGCTCCATGTGAGTACATCGCCATCAGCGAGCATTCTTTGGAATACACCGGGAGGATTCACCGGTAGTATCACCCAACCTTCACCCGGAAATTCAGTGATCATCATCAACGCACTTTCGGCAGCGGACAATGGTGTTTATACGGTGAATTTAACCGGAATCGACTGTGCCTTACCGGCTACGTATACGATACAAGCAGGCAATAAACCGCAGTTTAATTTTATTACCACAGCATGTGTTTCCAACACGGGGCAGGTAACTGTCAATGCCACTGGCTCCAACCTGGAATTTGCGTTAAATGGAGGTGCTTTCCAATCCTCACCTGTATTTACAACGGCGCCAGGTTCACTTTTCGTGGTAGCTGCCCGGGAACAAAATAGCTCTTGTATCAGTTTCTATGACGGACATTGTGTGTACTGCCCCGTATCAACTGCTTGTACCGCCATCCCACACGATTCGCTGGTTGCGCCTTCGGAGGTCTGCGGACTAAATGCCATCAATCTAAACAACTATTTTCAAAATGCTACTACCGTCGATTTTCTGAGTAGTGGATCCGGGACATTTAGTCTGATGAATTGCGCAAGTTCCCCATGTAGCTTTACATATACCCCAACACAAAATGATTTAGACAATGGGTATGTCATCCTTACGGCAGCCACGGATGATCCGGATGGCCCTGGCCCATGTCCGGCATCTCTGGCATCCCGACGCATCAAGCTTTTAAACGGGCTGGTAGCCCCTGGCATCATCACATCTTCACCTGCGTGTGAAAATGGGCCACTCACCTTTTCGCACAATAGCCCGGTTGGAACAAGTGCCTGGTTAGGTGCTAATGGATACACCTCTTCTTCTCAGGTAGATTCTATTCCGTCAACACCGGCCGGAATGCACGGAACCTTACAACTCACTTTAAGTGGAATCGGATGCAGTGCTGTTACTGCACAAAGTAATGTTGTAGTTGTGGCCCCTCCGAACCTGTTAGTCAATACTACTCCAAATCATGAATTGTGTTTAGGCAGTGGAAATGGTTCCATCGCAGTAAGTGTATCCGGCGGTAGTGGGAATTATGAAATTTGTAGTTCACCCAGTATGAATAATTGCCAGAACAGCAATTCGGCCACCTTCAATTGGTTAGCTTCCGGAACTTACACCATTACGGTAAAAGATCTTGCCTGCCCGAATGCCGTGTTCTCCTATCCGACGACGCTGAACCCGGGAAACACGGTGGCCTTACCGGTTGTTCCCGCGCAAATTACAACCTGTGCCGGCGAATCCCTGGTACTGAGTGGAACAGCAGCAGGAACTATTAATTGGACATTCCCGGAAATAATTTTAATGCCCTCGGAAATACAGTCACACGATACAATGCCTTGCCATCCATGAGCGGATTGTATCAGGCCAAACAAATCGACAACAATGGATGCGCCTCTGCTCCTGTGGGTGTAACCGTTTTGGTGGAAGAAGCCCCTGTGATTAATCATGTGCAGGTCAATTGTGTGAGTGGAAGTTCAGTGATCTCGGTGGATGCCACCTGTTCCAATCCCATGACGTATTCGTTTGATGGAATTAATTTCCAGGCTTCGGCCAACTTCAACGGCTTAGCCGGAGGAAATTATACGCTGCAGGTTAAAAATAGTGGAACCAACTGCATCACTTCCTTACCAATTTCAATACCCAATTGTGCTTGTCCAAACGAACCTGTGATTACTGTGAGTCACCCACTGATTTCATGCGGCCTCACCCCGATTGGCTTAAATGCCAGCTTCACCAATGTTACAAATGCTACCTGAGTTCATCCGGAGGAGGATCGTTTAATGTGAGCAGTGGTGCCAGTCCATTAAATGTCATCTACACGCCATCCGCTACCGAGTTAAGTAATGGAATCGTGAATTTAGTATTAACCACCGATGATCCCGATGGCGCAGGCCCGTGCTCTTCAGTACAAAAATTGTAGATATTGCCTTAGTGAATTCACTTTCAGCGGTGAGCATCACTCAAAATCAAATGAGTTATTGCAGTGGCGATACATTGGAATTATCTGCAAATACCTTACTTCCGATCCAGTGGAATGGACCGGGTGGATTTGTGTCTACCGAAAATCCGGTTCAAATCGTGCCGGCAACACCGGGTATCAGTGGCGTTTACACCGCAACACTCCGGAAATGGTTGTACCAACCAATCCTCGAATACCACAATTTCAGTAGCCACCCCACCCGTGTTGAATGTGTCAGCGCAGGGCATCGATGAACATTGTTTTGGCCAGGGCAATGGTCAGATTATTGTGACCGCAACAGGTGGTAGTGGTCAGTATAAATTCTGTAATGATTTTGCGATGAATTGCCAGCAAGCCAGTTCACCATTTACATTCAAGTGGTTATCGGCTTCTACCTATTCGATTCATGTGAGCGATGTCAATTGTCCGAACCACGCTGAAATCATTCCAGTCACCTTATCGTCAGGTTTGTTGGCCAGTCCACCAACCACGGCATCTTACAACCAACCCGTTTGTGTAGGAGAAGATCTTATATTATCTGCAACAGGGCCTTCCGGAGGTGCCTATTATTGGTATCACCCGGCGAGCGGTTTTTCGGCGAATGGGGATATTATCACACGTAGTAATTCCACTGAAGCCATGAATGGTGTATATGAAGTTCGTCGAACAGAAGATGGATGTGCATCAGCTCCAATCACGGTTGATGTGAACGTTTTTGCCTTCCCTCAAATCCTGGCTGTGGATACTTCCTGCCACGGTGGCGACTCCGCCCGGATCGAAATTCAGGTGATGCCCGTTTCCGGAGTTAGTTTTGAATACGCTCTTAATGACGGAGCTTATCAAGCCTCCAATGTATTTGAATACCTCAGCAATGGATTGTATCAGGTACATGTCAGACCCGTTGGAAGCGATTGCGAACAAACTGTTTCAAACATCGAATTGTACTTTAGCTGTTATTGCAATAAAGAGTCTACGGTGAGTTTGTATCCGAATCCGAATAGCGGTCAATTTACAGTGACGGCGAATTTGTTGGAAACATCCGATGATATCAGTGTTGAAATATACAATCTGCAAGGTCAGCGACTCTTTACCCGGTATTTGAATTCTGACCAACTTAACGTTCAAACCACCATTGATATATCGGACTTTGCAGCAGGAATTTATCGTTTACGCATGAAGGTTGGTATCGATGTATTTGAATTACCGCTTACGGTGCAATAATAAAAATGTGTTAAGTCCTTGTCCCAATCAAGGTTGTATGATGCCATATTCCTTCATATCACCGACTATCGAATTTTACGGGCGTTCAAGGCCTGATGATACCGTTGTGCATTTTTTTGATGCTCGGCATAGGTGATTGCAAAATTGTGGTATCCACTAAAATCTTCTTTGGCACAAAAANNGAGATACCTGGTTTGCTCCGGATTTAAAACAGCTTCAATACTTTCTTTCGATGGGGTGCAAATGGGTCCGGGCGGTAAGCCTTGATTCAGGTAAGTATTGTACGGTGAAGAAACACCGGTATGCTCGCCGGTAATTCGTTTCAGGGCAAAATTGCCGACAGCATATTTTACAGTAGGGTCTGCACCTAAATGCATTCCGATTTTTAGTCGATTCAGATACACACTGGCGATGCGTGGTTTTTCATCATTCTTATTCGTTTCTTCTTCAATAATGGACGCCACAGCGATCACCTGTGGGGTAGTTAAACCCAGTGCAGCCGCCTTCGACTTTCTTTCGGTGTTCCAGAAGGCAACAAACGATTTTGCAATTTTTTCTACCGATTTTTGTGCCGGTGTATTCCAATACAATTCATACGTGTTGGGCATAAACAACACCTGAATCTGATTCGCATTAATCTGATAAGATTTNAAAAANACGGAGTCCTGAAACAACCTGGCAAAATCGGCCGAATCCGGTTCAAGTTGGGTGGATAATTTTGCAATGATTTGTTGAGGCGTGCGCAGTTTATTCAGTACCAGTTTCACCGGACTTTGCCGACCACTACGCAGCATACGAATCAACTTAAAATTGCTCATACCCGGTTCCATCTGATAGCGACCCGGTTGAATAGTTTTATCCAGCCCCATCGATGAAGCCATAGCAGCAAACGACTCCGGGTTTAAAATCAGCTTATTGTGGCGCAAGGAATCCATCACTTGATGCATCGTAGCACCGGTTGGCACATACAAATAACGGGTGCCTTCAAACGAGGTAACATTCGGTTTTAAATAACGCTGATAGGCCCAAAATCCGCCAGCCAATATCAACACGCCGAAAATGATAAGCAGTTTTTTCGTTTCATGATGCTATTGGTTTATGCTAACCAGTTCAGGGCATTGTCCCACAAGATGGCTTGTTTGATAGAGTCTGACAAGAGCATCGACTCAATGAGTTCTCCGGGACGATGCTCGCCCAAAGGGAATGGATAATCACTTCCACAACAAATACGCTGACTACCGATGGTTTTTAGTAATAGCTCCATAGCCGCTGCATCGTGCACGAGGCTATCGACCCAAAAATGACCAAGGTAATCGCGGGGATTCACCGGATTGTCGATGGCACACAAATCCGGCCGGACTTTAAACCCATGTTCTACCCGACCGACAGTAGCCGGAAAAGAACCACCTCCATGCGCAAATGCAAATTTTAGTTTTGGAAATTTNTTGAAAACTCCGGCAAAAATTAAACTGCAAATAGCCCGTGAAGTTTCGGCTGGCATACCAACCAACCAGGGCAGCCAATATTTCATCATATCATTCTCACCCATCATTTCCCAGGGATGAATTAATATACTGCAATTCAATTCTTCCGCGGCTTGCCAAAACGGATCAAACCGGGAATCACTCAGATTCACCTGATTCACATTGCTGCCTATTTCAATACCGGGCATCTTTAATTCCCGCACACAGCGTTCCATTTCACGAATAGCCAAATCGATATCTTGTAAAGGCACAGTACCCAACCCGATAAAACGTTCAGGATAGAAGTCTACACATTGTGCAATATGGTCGTTGAAGAAGCGCGAAGTTTCCAGTCCATCCTGGGGGTTGGCCCAATAATTAAATAAAACCGGGATGGTTGACAATACCTGAATATCAACGGCGGTGGCATCCATTTCCGGAATCCGATCCTGAGGTTCCCAGCAATTGCTTTCAATTTCGCGAAAAATNTTATCGCCTTTAATCATACGGGCGCAACAAGGTTTATGGTGTTCTAGATGGATGAATTCACCGTAACCAAATTTTTCGAACCAATTGGGAATGCGCTCCGGCATGATATGCGTATGGATATCAATTTTTTCACTGGCTGACTCTTTATACCTGAAATACGCCCACATTCATCCCTTGCTCAATAGGGGCATGATTGGCAGCGGCAATACCTTCGGAGATGACTGTTCGGGTTTCAATCGGATCAATAATCGCATCCACCCATAAACGGGCCGCGGCATAATAAGCTGTCGTTTGGGTAGAATACTTTTCGATGATACGATCTAACATTTCTTTTTCTTTTTCCGGGCTGATTTCTTCGCCTTTACTTTTNAAAGCGGCCACCTGTATTTGCAACAAAGTTTTTGCGGCTTGTTCACCCCCNATCACGGCAATTTTTCCGTTGGGCCAGGCATAAATAAAGCGCNNATCATAGGCCTTCCCACACATAGCATAATTACCTGCTCCGTAGCTGTTACCTATGATGATTGTGATTTTTGGCACAACTGAATTAGACACCGCATTCACCAGTTTAGCACCATCTTTAATGATACCACTGTGTTCACTTCGGCTGCCCACCATAAATCCGGTAACATCCTGCAGGAAAACCAAAGGAATTTTTTTCTGGTTGCAATTCATGATAAATCGGGCGGCCTTGTCGGCACTGTCGTTGTATATCACCCCACCCAGTTGCATTTCATTTTTACCGCTTTTNACTATCTTGCGTTGATTGGCCACGATACCAACAGCCCAACCATCGATACGAGCATAACCGCAAACAATGGTTTTACCGTAATCNTTNTTAAACCGATCAAATTCGGAGTTATCTATGAGGCGTTCAATCACTTCTACCACATCATAGGGTTTGCTGTTATCAGGAGACATTAGTCCGTAAATTTCCTTCATGTCTTTCTGAGGAGTCTGTGGCTTGATGCGATCAAAACCGGCAGATTCCGGTTGTCCTAACTTATCGATGATGCGTTTCACCTGATCGAGACATTCCTTTTCTGTCTTGAATTTATAATCTGCAATACCTGAAATTTCAGTATGTGTTTTAGCGCCTCCCAGGGTTTGAATATCCACATCTTCGCCAATGGCTGCTTTTGCCAGATAAGGACCGGCCAAAAAGATAGAACCATTTTCTTCTACCATCAGGGTTTCATCGCTCATGATAGGCAGGTAGGCTCCTCCGGCCACACAAGAACCCATCACAGCGGCAATTTGGGTGATGCCCATACTACTCATACGGGCATTGTTGCGAAAGATGCGTCCGAAATGTTCTTTATCCGGAAATATTTCATCCTGCATGGGCAGATACACCCCGGCACTATCAACCAGGTAGATCACCGGCAATTTATTTTCCATGGCAATTTCCTGCATCCGTAAATTCTTTTTGCCCGTAATCGGGAACCAGGCTCCGGCTTTCACGGTTTGGTCGTTCGCTACGATCATACACTGTCGGCCTTTNACATATCCGATGCCGGCAACTGTACCACCGGCCGGACAACCGCCATGTTCTTTATACATCTCGAATCCGGTAAAGGCTCCGAATTCAATAAAGGTTGATTTTTTATCAATCAGGTAGTCGATGCGTTCACGGGTTGTCATCTTGCCTTTTTCATGTTGTTTGGCGATTGACTTTTCACCGCCTCCTTTNTCAATCACCGCCAGCTTCTTNTTCATATCGCTGACCGCCAACTTCATACCATCTTCATTTTTATTAAATTCCAGATTGATTTTTTCGACATAGTTCTGTTTTATCACGCAAAGAAAGGAAAATAAGGTAGCAAACAACAGACTTGGTCGCCACTGTTTGCAACAAGATTCTAATCTAGGGAGACTGTTGCAAAACTATCATAATTAATCGGCTAGGCCATCTGGCTTCAAATTCCTGCGTTACTTTGATTTTTTTGCCAAATGATTTTTACAACGGTCTTGTATCTCATTCAACATAAATTATCCGATTTCCATGAGAGAATTTGGAACACAGAAATAGGTACAGCTGATTCAGATGAAATAAACATTTATCAGTGCACTTAAGAGACATATTGGGTTATCCGGATTGCTGATGCATTGTCATGGTTCCTCTTATCACATCATATTCCTCATTTTATCAACTTTTCTGAATAAATTTCTCCTGAGTTTAAGATTAGCTTTAAGAGGTAAATGCCCTGTTTGTATTCCGTCAAATCCAACTCAAAATGATGTAATCCTTGAAGAAGGTTTTTTGTTCAATCAGTTGCCCACTCAGATTGTGAAGTTCAATGGAGCGTATATCCCGGGTTAAGCAATCAATTTGTAGCCGATCCGCGACCGGGTTGGGATAAATTTTATAGGGAGCTTGTAATTTTACCTCCTCCACCGCATTGGGCCAACAGGGCGACAATGCTCCCAGTTTAAAATCCGGCATACAGGGCGGGGCTCCCAGGAAACCCGAGCTAGCCTCACTCCGTAAACATCTACGGCAAAAATTACAATTAGACAATAAACCATTCGGGGTATCAATAACACTCATACTCTTGTACAATGAACCATAAGTACCGATGTATAATTTACCATCCGGCGCCACAGCACAGTCTTTGTAGCCATGAAAAGCAATATCTATAGTATCCGGACCGCTCACAGTATACCAGGTAGAATCCGATATCCTGAATTGCAGGATGTGGGATTTCTTGATTACATATATCAGTTGACCATTGGGCGACAGGCTCAATCCAGTAATGCTGCTGTCGATCACTGAGCTAAACGGTTTGGGTGGTGCCACTGCCCGTTTGATACCACTCAGTATTCCGGAACAACGGTCAAAATCCCCATAAAAATTCACCCCCGAATTTGTTACTCACGGTGGCAAAATGTTCGCCCGTGGCATCGAAACTGCTTTGCCCATGCAGTTCCCCAAAATTTTTAAATAGGGCGGAAATCCTATGGTATGCTGGAGCATGATTGTATCATGGCTCACATAAAAACATAGGCTTTATTACTATCCAAGGCCATTTTTACCAACCACCAATCTTTTCCATTGGCATGCCGGCAGGCCATCATCTGGCTTTGACTTAATTTAACCTGTTGAAGAAGCGGCACTCTTTTTCTATCACTTTACCCGCCCCCATTGGCTCGCATATCGATGCGATGATACCATAATTCATCGAAATAGGCATATCCATTCACCCAGTTTGTATTAAAATTACTGTCCGTAGGTACAGGAGTAAATACATAATATTGGTCGGAGTCAACCGGAAGAATAATCGATGATTGCGAAACAGCGGAAACCGAAGCGTAGCCCACGTAATAAGCTTCGGGCACCAAAGTATCTCCGGATTCAATTAAATTCCCTGACGCATTAAACAAACGCATTCCATTGCACAGAATCAATAATTGACCATTGCTATCACAAATATTACTTTTCCCTTGAGCCATCAACAGAATACCATAATTCAGGGAAGTATCTAGTTGTGTGACAGATGTATTAAAATCCAATACGTTCTGCAAATGGCCAATCACCCATTGATTGCCATGTTTGGTTTGCGCTTGAGTTTTTGTGAATGCGCCAATTAGTATGAGTAGAAAGATTCTAACGTTTAATAATTTTTTCATACCCAATTGATTGACGGTTAGAACTAAAGCGCAGTAAATAAATTCCCGAATTCAATGCACTGAGGTCAATGGATTTAATTTGATATCCGGGCTTGAATGCAATATCAAGCAGGATATTTCCAGTTAAATCTACAAGTTGCGCCACACCTGAAGAATCGCCATTCAGATTCCATTCAATTTGTAGGTTGTCAGCGACCGGGTTGGGATAAATTTTATAGGGACTGGAATTAGTAATTTTATTCAAATCAATTTCAGGTTCAGATTCATAGTTTTTTGCCGACACCCCGCTCAAACAAATGATCGAGTATCAATGATGGCTTCGGGGTGAATACTTTGATACAAGGAACGGGCTTTATAAACTGCGATCCTTTTACAAAAGGACAAGCGTAGGCCATCTCCTCTAGCTCAAGTAATTCTTGATTTGTAATACTTTCTATGCCATCGAACCACCATTTAATTAAAACGGTGTTGACCCATTTTTCATTTGCTAACAAGAAATTTGTAGCGACAATTAGACTATTTTTAAAACCAAATTACTTTTTAATCCTACTAAATTTAGGGAATCTGATACAAACAAAGAATCATGTAAATGCAAAAACTCCCTATCAAAATCAACTAACTCCTTGACAGGTTCAGTTTGTATGGCATTGTAAAACCCCAGCAGACTCGATTGGGAATTCACAATATCCGGGGTATCGGCAACAATATAATGATAAAGTCTTTTTTCTTCTATCCAATCATTTACCATATCCAATGAATCCAGTGCAATTTGATCGGAGACAATTTCCTCGCCCTGATATTCAATAGCATTTGCCATATTGTTATTGGAACTCAACATGAGGCTAACAGGACACTGATAATACGAACTCGATGGTAAAATTGCAAAAGGAACATACTCTGCACCAAAATATTACTCCCACTAGTCGGTGCAAATGCGCTACCTGTCAGATAAAAGTAATTTCCAGGAGAACTTGAATTACCTGCCTGTCTGTACAAAGAAAATTAAAAGGCGGTGTAAAAGAGAGGCATTGTTAAAGATATTGCCATTGTCGTTGGCTACCGTTCCTATATTACCTAATGTAGCAGTAACACTGCCAATATCTGTAAAACGGATACCATTTCCCATTTGATTAAATTCATTACCAAGAACATCGGCATTACCAGTGAAGCATCCACCTTGTACATGTAAACCCATACGTGTCTTTTAAAAACGTTGCATTCCAGATGACAATTTGGAGAGGATTTAAGAATCATACCGTGAATTTGATTATTTACACCTAACAACGAATTATTACCTATAATTTGGTTTCCAATAAAATAGGTTCCGTTTCCATTTTCCAGTGAAATACCGTTCCCTGAGTAGGGTGACCAAGATGGAGTAGAAATGCTTAAATCAATATAGTTATCTTGTAATCTGGTATTGGAATTGGTGCTAAAGAGTGCAAATGCTCTACCCGCTATAGTTTGTAAGTTACAATAATTTTGGTCTATAGAAAGTATACCTGAATTGGAAGGTACAGGAGGAATGCACCAATATTTAACAATATCTGGATAAATAGGGGCTTGAGCAGGTGTACCAATAACAGGAACATTTCTGGCATAGAATGAATTGGTGGATACTTGACTTGAATTTGTATTTCCATAAATATGCACACCGTAAATAATATCCTCCATGTGGCAGTATGATATTCTATAAGTCTTATTCGTCGAATTATTAAACAAAAACCCCATTAAGGAGTTCAGAACCCACGTGTTATGCACTTTAGCAGAAAAATACGATCCAAGAATTGCTTTATCACAGTTATTGAATTTTTGCAGATTATCATTGTCAGAATAGTCTACATCAATAAGAGATGTATTGGACAAACTAGCTCCATTCAATGAACAATAAATACCAGAACCTCTAACTACATTCGCCCATCCAAGCATCTTTGTATACTCAGGGCTACTGCCTGAATTTAAGTTTCTGATATCATCGAAATAATTGTCATAAATTCCAAATCTTCCATTGATCGAATTGAATTACGAATTAAAATTCCATTAAACAACTGTTTGAAAACATTACCAGTGGTGTAAGACGCGAGTGAACCGATTTGTGCAGATTGACTGTTTCTTATTTCAATACCAATTTCGCTTTTAGATTGACCATTAATGGCATTTTCAAAGAATTTGCAGAACTAGTAAATCTATTACTATATATAATACAACCATTTGCGGCATCAAAGTTACTAGGCGCTGCATAAATAAATATTCCCCGATAATTATCAATAAACTCATTATACTCTATTCGGATATAACCACCATTCTTTGAAGTAATACCTTCGGACATATCTTCAACAATACAATCATGTAATGTCACAGACTGGTTTGAGCCACTAACAAAAATACCTTTCCACATAAAGTCGCACAATGATTGTAAATGACAATTCGTAAAAGTCAAAGTCGCACCATTCAACAAATCAATTCTTGTATTAGCGGTAAAATATAAATTGGCACAATTGTCAAAAGTTATGGATCGATCAATAACAATATTTCCATCGAATATAATATTGTTTATGTTGAAATGATTGATGAAACAAAGGATGAAATCACATCAGTTGCACTACCATTGTTTCCCCAATTCGGTGACGAAGAAAACGTTTTTGTTCCGGGCTGTTGAAATATTTGATTAGAGTTTGAGGCACCACAGCAAAATGGATTTGTGTGTAGAAATATGTGGCTGAACCAGAACACCCATTTGCATCAACCGCTGAAATCGTAAATGTTCCAGTAAAAGGAGGTTGCGTTAACATTGGTGTGACTGATTGTTGAATATAACTAAAGTTTGGAGTACCAACCCAGGTATAAGTATAAGGTGAACTTCCATTACTAGCCGTTGCGGTTAAAGTAGGCGAGCAAATTTGACTATTCGAGGTTATAGAAAGTGTAGGAAGTGGATTAACAACTAAAGGAAGTGAAGATACCGCTGTACAGTTATCCGAACTCGTCACCATTACAAAATAATTAGTGCTGCTTGAAGGTGAAACTGTTATTGGGTTTGTCGTCGAACCTCCCGGATTCCAGGAATAACCAATTATGGTGGACCCCAAACTTGCGGTAGTATTAGCGGTTAAAGTACTCTGTTGGTTTAGGCAAATTGACTGAGGTGATGCGGTTATTGATACTCCTACATGTTTAATATTGACGCTAGAGGTTACTGTACATGAATTTGCATCGGTTACTTGAATAATGTATATGGGATCTGGAATTTGCAGGCAGCGGAAATGGAAATGGATTTGTATTGATGTTAGAAGAAGTTGTTATGTTATAAAAGCTATATGGAGGTGTTCCGCCTGATGTTTGGGTAGTGTATACATTGGCTGAAATTCCAGTTGTGCCACAGGGGGATAATTCAATACCAAATTAGGTTGAAGATGTACCGCAACACTTGTTGAATATGTGCAACCATAAGCATCAGTTGAAGTAATGGTATAAATTCCAGGGCCGACATTCAGGTTTGCGGTGTGATTGACGAAATTAATATTGGTAAAACTTGGTGTACTTGGACCAGTCACATTGTAGGTATTTTCGCCTGGGGCGTTGTAAAAATCTGTCAATGTAAAGGAATGTGTTACCGCTTGCAACGCAAGCAGAACTGGAACTAATAACAAATTCTAAAGGGAAATATTGTATTGTTGAGCAAAATTGAGGGTTCTGATATGTGGTATTTTGTCCGAAATGGTTATTATCGACAATTGCTTGAACAGGAAGAGTCGAAACAAATCCCTCTAATTCAAACCGCATTGGTGTTGGGTTATTTAAATTGCTGTAAATTCCATACAAATAATAATTTGAAACATTAAATGTTAGAGTATAAATTCCGGGTATAAAGTTAATATTAGTATTGACTGTTACAACACCATTGTTTGGGCAAGGATTAGCGTTGAGTTGAATTGTATTAAATCCTATAGGGCCAGCCAAGGTTGCACTTTCTACATGATCGTCAACATCAAATTGAAAAAATAAAGTCCCGGTAGCAGAGGAAGCAATTTTGAATTTACGCTGAAATGAATATGGTTGAAAGAAGTTATTGCAGTTTTGTCTTATATTGGCATCAGAATTTTGCCAAAAATTGACTATGCTAATTGGTGTACTCGCCCCTGAAAAACAGAATTTGTTGGCCCCCAAGAGGTGGCACATACGGGGATGGTGTAATTCGTAAAATTTGTCGGTGCCGCCACAATTGCCCAATAAGGGTCTGCTTCATTAACTTGCAATTCAGTAGGAATAGGTAATGTTTGTTGGTTAACTCCTGTGGATATGTTCAACATATCTACGGTACATTGACATTGTGACACTTTAGAATTAAGTAGGAAAAGAACTAGTAATTGTAGAAGGAGTTCAAGTTTTGGATTTAAAAAAGATGTTTTCATAATTAGTATTTTATTAACGAATGTAGTGTGTTTTCTTTTAAAATCCAAAAATAATGTGCACCTGCTTGAACCTTATTTGAACTAATTGGGCAAATTAAATCCCGACCGATTTCTCAATTATGAACTTACCAGTACATCGGCCAGATGCATCACTTTTAATGGGATGCCTGCTTTACGGATATAAGCATCCATGTGCATCAGGCAGGAAATATCGGTAGAAATAAGATACTCTGCTCCAACTTCTAAAGCGGATTGAACTTTGGTTTGGGCCATGCCAATCGAAATGGGTTCATATTTTACGGCAAAGGTGCCTCCGAAACCACAACAGGTTTCACACTCTTTCATCTCGCGTAACTCCAATCCTGACACCTGAGCCAGTAATTTTCGTGGACCTGATTTGATACCGCATTCGCGCAAAGCACCACAGGCATCATGGTAGGTGGCCACGCCTTTTAATTTGGCTCCAAAATCTTCTTTCTTCACAATATCAATCAGAAACTCAGATAATTCGTAAATACGTCCGGTTAATGCTTTAGCATCGTTGTGGCAGGAGGTATTATTGAACATTTCTTCATAGCTGCCACGCACATACCCGACACAACTTCCACTGGGTGCAACAATGTAGTCTGGAGCCGGAAAATCAGCAATAAACTTTTCGCTCACCTTTCGCGCTTCTTGCATGTATCCAGCGTTGTAGGCCGGCTGCCCGCAGCATGTTTGGTTGCTGTTGTATTGCACCGTGCATCCCGCTTGTTCCAACACACGCACTGTATTCATACCCACTTCGGGATACAATTGATCGACAAAACAAGGGATGAAGAGTTGTACATTCATGAGATCAGGCCTTTGTGCGCAGGAGGTTTTTAAGATGGATCATTTTAAGNGCGGCAATGGCGGCTTCTTCNCCTTTATGCCCGTGTTCNCCACCCAGGCGTTCAATGGCCTGTTGCTCGTTTTCCACAGTTAATACGCCAAAAATTACAGGGCTATCGAGATCAAGATTCAATTGGGTGATACCCTGTGTTACCGATTGGCTCACATATTCAAAGTGCGGAGTCTCNCCACGAATGATGCAACCAAAGGCAATCAGCGCATCAGGTTTCAGATGTCGATACGCCATCTTTAAGGCATAGGGAATCTCAACGGCACCCGGAACCCGAAGCAATCGCACCGAAACAGATGGGAACAGATCAAAGATGTTCTGGGCCCCTTTCAGTAAGTGTTGAATGATGGGTTCATTCCATTCGGTATANACGACAACAACCTGCGAGTCCGGAACCTGCAGGTTGTTGATGTTTAATAAACTGGCATGGTCCTGTGGAGTTGCCATGTTGTTAAATTAAGGATTGTATTCACCCAGTCGGGCCAGGTTTTTAACTGCATTTTGCGCCTGTCCGGTTCCGGGGAATTTGTTGTATAAATCTTTGTACAGTTTGATGGCCTCTGANGTATTATTCTTCATTTCATAGGCCATGGCTGCACGTTCGAGGTAAATCGGTGAAACCAAAATGTTATCCTCATCATTGGCTGCTTCGAGATATGCTTTAATGGCATCTTCAACTTTATTCTGTTCCATATACGCATCTCCTAAAGAGCCTTGAGCAATTTTCGCAACCAGGGTGCCTTTTCCATCAAATTCTTTCAGGTGCTTTTCTGCTTTAGCAAATTCTCCTTTNTTCAGGAAACAAACTCCGGCATAATAGTGTGCCAGATTGCCGGCAGGGGTACTTCCGTATTTCTCAATAATTTTAATGAAACCCGGATTGTTACCATCCCCATTTAAAGCCCAGTTAATGGAGTCCATCCCGAAATAGGTCTGCGCCCGGAAAATGGCGTCATTGGCCTTATCAATATTCGGTTGTTTATAGAATTTGGTATATGCAAAATATCCTGCCACAACTGCCAGAATACCTATCAGCACTTTATTCACCATGCTACTGTTGGACTGATACCAACTTTCAACACCTTTCAGTTTCTCTTCTGCTGATGGTTCATCATCAACAACAACAGCACCCTGAACCTGACGCGGGGCAGTATATAAATCTTGTTTCGCCATGTTATATATACAATTATTTAATACGTTTTATACAAACGCAGGCAAAAGTAACCAAATTTCCTAATAATCAGAACATAAATTAAAATTTGAAATTGGCATTCGACAAGATGAAATAACGCGCTTTAAATGGTTCATGCAGCTCCAGGGAAATCCATTCACCTTGCCAGACATATCGGCCAAGGTTGCAGGTATAAACCCTCACCATAAAAATTTCATTCCCTGTTGAAATACTTAATTACGGGAGATTCAGGCATTTGCATTGGATACTTCGTTTGAATCGCATGGTATTCTCACGGAATATTGGATAAAAGATTTTATTTGAATTCACAGTCAGAAAACACAGAGTGCGGTATGAGACCCGTAACTTGCGGCCACTTAGTTTTATGAAAAAGATTTTCTTATTCCTTGCGGTTGTATTGGGTTTTGTTGGTTCAGGCATTTCGCAGGAAAAATTTACCCTGAGTGGATATATTAAAGATGCGAACAGCGGTGAAACCCTCCGGAGCTACGGTGGGCATTTTGGAACTTAAAAAAGGAGTGAATGCGAATGGATATGGGTTTTATTCGATCTCTCTTCCAAAAGGCCAATACCAGGTGAAGGCGAGTTACCTGGGGTATGAAACTCAAATCATTTCGTTGAATTTGGATCAGAACAAACAACTCAATATTGAGATGCTTCCGAAAAAGTGTATCAACCATAGAAATCGTGATAAAGGATGTTCGGAAAGATGAAAACGTAAAAAGCACAGAAATGGGTATGCACCAACTCTCCATGGAAGGGGTANAANAACTTCCGGTGATTATGGGAGAAGTAGATGTTTTAAAATCATTGCAACTATTGCCTGGCGTGAATTCCGCAGGTGAAGGTCAAAGCGGATTTTATGTGCGTGGTGGTGGACCCGATCAGAATTTAATTCTGTTAGATGAGGCCGTAGTGTACAATACGGGACATCTTTTTGATNTCTTCTCGGTATTTAATGGTGATGCCATTAAAAATGTGACACTCATTAAAGGAACAGCTCCGGCGAACTATGGTGGTCGACTTTCATCGGTAGTGGATGTGAGCATGAAAGAAGGCAACAATAAANAATACCAGGTCGAAGGTGGCATTGGATTAATCGCGTCCCGCTTGTCGATTCAAGGCCCTATCTTGAAAAACAAGGCTTCTNTTATGATCAGCGCTCGTCGAACCTATATCGATGCCCTGATTAAACCATTCGTCAACAAACAAAGTTCCTTCAGTGGCTCGGGATACTATTTCTACGACCTGAATGCGAAAATGAACTATACTTTATCTAAAAAAGACCGGCTGTTTGCGAGTGGCTATTTCGGACGCGATGTGTTCACGTTTAAAAACAAAGAAAGAACTTTTAACATCAAAGTTCCCTGGNGAAATCGAACAGGCACCTTGCGTTGGAACCATGAGTTTAACAACAAACTATTTATGAACACCACACTCACCTACAATGATTATGACTTCACATTTAATGGTGAGCAGGAAGCATTTAATATTCAATTATTTTCAGGCATCCGCGACTGGAGTGCGAAAGTCGATCTGGATTATTACAGCAAATTCAACCACAATTTTAAGGCGGGAGGCATTTATACCTGGCATACTTTTACACCCAGCACCGTGAGTGGACAGGTTGGAGAAACCGAACTAAAACCCGATCAATCGTTCAAGAAATATGCCCATGAAATTGGCGCCTATGTTTTAGATGAATTTGATTTGGGAGAACGCATCAAGGTCAATGCCGGATTGCGCTATTCACAGTTCATTCAAATGGGCCCTTATACCCGGTATACCTTTGATCAGAACGATAAAAAAATGGATAGCGTAACCTATCAGCGCGGTGAAGTGGCTAAAAGTTATGGTGGCTTTGAACCGCGATTGAACATTCGTTTTACAGTGGATGGCACTTCATCCATCAAAGCCGGCCTCGCAAAAACATATCAATACCTACATCTCGTTACCAACAACGGATCTACCCTTCCAACCGATATCTGGACACCCTCCACCTATTTCGTGCGCCCACAANAAGCCTGGCAATACAGTGTAGGGTATTTTAAANATTTTGCCGACAATAAACTAGAAACCAGCGTGGAAGTTTATTACAAAGACATGCAGAATTTAATTGAGTATCGTGAAGGATATACGCCTTCCAGCCTGCGGNATGTTGATTATGATTTTGTGTTTGGAAGGGGTTATGCGTATGGGGCTGAATTTTATATCAATAAAACGAAAGGTCGCTGGACAGGCTGGATTTCATACACCCTCGCCTGGACACGCCGAAGTTTTAAAGATTTGAATGGTGGACAGGATTTCTGGGCCAAGTACGATCAGCGACATAATTTGAGTATTACCAGCACATATGAAGTGAACAAANAATGGACGATTTCCGGTGTGTTCGTATTTGGATCGGGCAATCGAATTTCACTGCCGACGAATTTATACATGATCGATAATCAACTATTACAGCAGTACGACCAACTCAACAATTATTCGCTACCACCCTATCACCGTTTGGATCTGGCAGCAATTTATACCCCCAAACCAGAATCCNAAAAGAAGCTCCGCGGAAGCTGGACCTTTTCGATCTACAATGTTTACAGTCGCCAGAACCCCTACTTTATGTACCTGAATTTAGAAGGCGGTTTACAGTCGCAACAAGGGGTACAAATCAAAGTAAAACAAGTGAGTATTTTCCCGATTATTCCGAGTATTACCTACAATTTCAAGTTTAACTAGAGTGGCATTTCGCATCGCTTAATAAGTACTGCCTTGTGTTCCTCAAGACTGTTCAACGCGTAATGGGAAGTGACATTTAATATTCGCCTCATTTTTAAGTCGGCAGCCAACACATAAACCCGGTTGATTTCCTTTTGTTTCCTTAAACAAGGTGCGCTGACCGGTCAGAAATGGATGATGATTGTCTTTTTGATGCACGGATGGTATTCCATCATTCTGTGACAGTATCCCCAAAAAAATCACCCGTTCAGGTGACTTTATTTAGGTTTTGAGCCTTTGCGTTAGGGGTTAACGCATTGAATAGGTAACAGTCCCTTGACTGGTTTTTACAGGACGTTGCAAAATGGCAACATGTCCTAACATATCTTTNTTAGCACCGCGTTGAAAAAGNGTCAGCAGATAACGACCAGAACGCGGACAAACGAAAGAGAATTGTGTCCAATGTTCGTTGGTCACTTCGGGTTTAAATTTATCTGTAATAAAATCGCCAACTCCTTCAAGGCCTAACTTCATTTCAATTTTTTTCGCTTCAGGATCACCAACAACACAAAACTGATACCAACGTCCTTCTACCAAATCCACAAAAATCGGGAACTCCGTATTGCGCTGCATATCTAAATTACCTCCTTTATAAGTTACAAAGCCATCTGTTTTGTATTTCGTATACAACTCCGACACTTTTAAATCGAAGGATAACTTGACATGATCCTCATTTTTTTGTTGCGAAGTAGCGTTCAGGGAAAGAAGAAGTGCGAAAGCAGCGAGGAGGTAGGAGTGTAACTTTTCATAATCAGAACTTTAAATAACTATTGTTGTGACACAATTACTTATTCAAAAGCAATGCCAGAAAATTATAAGGCCTTGATTTTTAATGCCTTATTCGCCCAAAAGTACTGATTTTACTATTATATACATTTTTTAATATTTTTAATAAATTGAATATGAGATGTGCAAGTAAGAATAATCACCAGCTCCTCAGCGAGGAAAACGCACTTGAGGTGTTCAGTAAACTGACTATCGGGATGAATCAAACCCAAAACAGATCGCTTGTTGCAAGACGAGTAAATTTATCTGCTCCAGGTTTTTAAATTGAATACAGTATCCAGTGATTGTTGCCTTACCAATTCGTGTTGCAAACTCCCGCGATAAACTTGATTTATCCGACAGCCCCATCATATAAACGGACAATCCTTTCAAAGTGGCACTCAACCCAACCTGATAAAATACCCGATGAGAACCATCTTTATACTTCAGTTTGGTTTCACCATAGCCAATATTAGGATTGGAAATAATTTTACCCGAGGCATTCTTCCCATCTAANAACCAACATCGAATTCCAGGAAATTCTTGCAGAACAAATTGATGCAATTGCCTCAAATCCCTTTGTTTCATAGTGTCGAGTGAAGACAAATATTGTTCAATTTGATCTTGAACGTTCATTCATCCAACGTTAAAGTTCAGAAATTCGGGCATCTATCAAAACCAAATTAATTACTTGCTTAAAATAAACTCCGTCCGACGATTTTGCGCCCTACCCTCTTCGGTGTCGTTGGTTGCGATGGGTTTCATATCCCCATAACCTGTGCTGGTAATCCGTTCGGCAGCAATTCCTTTTTCACGAGGTAGTTTTTACACACATCGGCCCGCTGTTGTGACAAATAGGCATTGCGCTCAGCCGATCCGGTATTATCCGTATGGCCTTCAATGTCCACGTTCAATTCAGGATTCTTTTTCAGAACCTCTGCAATTGATCCAGGTTATCAAACGATTCCTTACTCAGAATGGCTTTGTTCTTTTCAAAATACACCTTTTGCAGCTTCAACCACCTGTTCAACAATTTCCTGTGCTACTTCCGGACAACCTTTATTCACTGAACTGGCCTCATCCGGACAAGCATCTACTTCATCATTAAATCCATCCCGATCGCGATCCGGAACCGGGCAACCTTTGTATTTGGAAATTCCAACAACAGTCGGACAAGCATCCTGTTTATCCGAAAGGCCGTCCCCATCTGTATCCGGACAACCTCTGAATTGCGGTAAACCTGCTTGATTCGGGCAATCATCTAATTTATCTACGATACCATCCATATCGGCATCCGGACAACCTTTGGTTTCACGACGACCAGGTAAATTCGGACATTCATCACTGGCATCGGGGGTCCCATCGTTATCCGCATCCAATACAACAGGAGGAGGTGGAGGGGCAATCACTTTTTCCTTTTTACCTCCAAAGCGATATACAATTCCTAAACTATGGAACAAATGCGTTCGTTGTGCCAAATGATATTGGGTTTCCAGATCAAGATAGGTTTGAGGTGCTAAACGTAGCATCAACCCTAAGCCTACCGGGGCTGAAAAATCTGTTGATTATTTTGAAACGCTTATAGAGGCTCCCAGGCTGACAAAAGGTGATGCGATATACCGATCACGCATCAAAAAATGAAAACTTCCACGAACTTCAAGCGTTGTCAGAGGCAGACTTTGTTTGTAAGCATTCTCAACAGTTTTTGATTTGATAAATGAACTGTCTTTGATGATCCGGGTATTGAATCTGGCTTAAGCTGAGCGCGGCACTGAGTTCGATAAGACGGTGTACCGATTCCAATAGCTGACCCGAATCGCAGGATCCCAATAGAGTTGATTTTTTTATCACCGTTATTTAAGGTCCGGCTATCCATAAAATAGGTCCCGGTTTGAGGCCCGAAATAGTCATAGCCTCCAAAATGAACACCGATACCATGACGCTCCTGGGCAACCAGCGATTGAACCAAAACAGTACCCAGCATCAAGCCTAAGAGAGATCTGTACATTCCAATAAAATTTTCGCAAAGGTAGGCGGATGCTATTAATATTTACAGAGTTTCATCCCTGAATTGATGATTCTGCATAAAGCCTAAGTTATGCACAATGTGAATTAAAGATTTCATAAGCCACCGCTGATTTCTACCTTTGTCTGCCATGAACATGATGCTCCCCAACGTCAAAATTNTTTCAGGAAACTCCTCGGCCGCTTTAGCCCAANAAATTGCAGAACTATACGGACAACCTCTCGGAAAAGCCACTATCCAGAAGTTTTCTGACGGCGAATTTCAGCCGGTTTTTAATGAAAGCATACGGGGCGATTATGTTTTCTTGGTGCAAAGTACCAATGCCNCCACCGATAACCTGATGGAATTACTGATGATGATTGATGCGGCACGTCGGGCATCGGCAGGTTACATCACCGCAGTGATTCCTTATTTTGGATTCGCACGTCAGGACCGAAAAGACAAACCCCGGGTGAGCATCGCCTCCAAATTGGTAGCTAACTTGCTTACCACAGCCGGAGCGCATCGCATCATGACCATGCATCTGCACGCGCCGCAAATACAAGGTNTTTTCGATATTCCGGTAGATCATCTAGATAGCTCGGCCATCTTTATCCCTTATATTGAAAATCTGAATATTCCCGGACTCACCTTTGCTTCACCGGATGTAGGCAGTACAAACAGAGTGCGAGAAGTAGCCAGTTATTTCGGCGCTGATATGGTGATTTGTGATAAACAACGGAAGCGGGCCAATGAAGTAGCTGCCATGACGGTTATCGGTGATGTTCGCGACAAGGATTTGGTACTTATTGACGATATCTGTGATACCGCAGGTACGCTTACCAAAAGTGCTGCCATGCTGATGGATAAAGGCGCANAAAGTGTACGTGCTTTCTGTACCCACCCGGTATTGAGTGGCAAGGCCTATGAAAATATTGAAAACTCCGTTTTAAGTGAACTCGTGGTTTGTGATACCATTCCTCTAAAACAACAAAGCGAANAAATTAAGGTGTTGAGTACCTCCGATTTGTTCTCTGTGGCCATACGGAACGTGCATGAAAATAAATCCATCAATAGTTTGTTCATTCATAGCCAGCTCAAAGAAAAAATGCGTTTGATGGCTGAACAACAAGGTTAATTCAAAGGGATTCCTTTAGGGTATTTGATTCGTATCGGATGATCCTGCCCTTGAGTTACACTGGCAGTTAAAATCAAGTCTGCCTCATCGAACAGCAACCGGAATAGATGCTATAATGCCGAAAAATTTCACTTAAATTTGCGCGTTTTTAAATTAATCAGAAGATACTATGGGACGCATATTTGAAGTACGTAAGTCCGCCATGTTTGCCCGCTGGGACAAGATGGCCAAGAACTTTACCCGCATCGGAAAAGAAATTGCCATTGCAGTTAAAAATGGTGGCACTGACCCCGACAATAACCCGGCTTTGCGCAGATGCATGCAAAATGCCAAAGCGGTAAATATGCCCAAAGATCGTGTAGAAGCTGCTATTAAACAGGCTTCCGGGAAAGATNCGGTCGACTATGAAGAAATTGTGTATGAAGGATTCGGTCCGCATGGGGTAGCCATTTTAGTTGAAACAGCTACCGACAACGGGACGCGCACCGTGGCCAATGTTCGGGCTATCTTTAATAAAGGAAATGGGGCTATGGGAAACAGTGGTTCAGTAGCGTTTTTGTTTAATCGTATGGGAGAATTCACCTTGAAAAATGAAGGACTTGACCTGGAGGAATTAGAATTGGAAGGANTCGATGTGNGCATGGAAGAAATGGGTGAGGATGCTGAAGGCAACCTCATTATTCGTACCAGCTTTAACGATTTCGGCAAGATGAGTGATTTCCTGGAGAAANAGNGATTAACTCCTCTCAAAGCGGAATTAACCTTGGNNATCCCAACCACACACGTGGAATTGAATGAAAGCCAGGCCAATGAGGTACTCGAACTCGTAGACAAACTGGAACAGGATGATGATGTGCAAAAAGTATATCATAACCTCGTTTAACTTCATTTCCGCCGTAGGTTCTACCGGGAACCTGTGTATAAAGCATCTTACGCTTTTCAATCTTAGCCTGTAACTTTAGCGTTTCTATATTGCTATGATTTCACTAAAGAAACGCCTCCTCCTACTTACCGTATTGGCTCTGTTTTTAAGTTTGTCTCTGTTCATTCTAAAGCGGGACGCCGAGAAAACAGAAACGAATTTCAGCCATACTCCCGGCGAAGAATCCAAAGCCCGTTTACTATGGGAATTCAATCGTTTAGCCGATCCGCTTACCGGTAAGATTCCGGAGGGTATCCGTTTAAAAGAGTTAGCCACCTACCGTGAAATACTAAAACCTGCTGCGCTGGCATCAAAAAATAGTCGGGGAGCATCATGGCGTTTCAGAGGACCATGGAATGTCGGGNGGCGCACCCGATCGATGGCCATTGACCGGAACGATGAAAATCACCTGATTGCAGGAGGGGTATCCGGTGGATTATGGGGTTCAATTGATGCGNGGAAAACATGGTCTCGATTAAGCGCCCCACTAGATCATCCGGGCGTAGTGAGTATCGCGCAAGACCCTCGACCTGGTCGCGAAAACATGTGGTATGCCCTCTCCGGCGAGTTATACGGAACCTCGGCCAGCGGAGGCTCAGCGTTTTATTTGGGTGATGGTGCCATGTTTTCGATAGACCATGGTATTACCTGGAATCCAATTGAGTCTACGGCTGCGGGAGTCCCCGGCTCATTCACCACCTCGTTTCAGGGAGGCTGGAAAATAGAATGCTCGCCTGCCGATACCACGAAAACGAATATTTATATGGCCACTTACGGAAGTATTTTCAGAAGTACGGACACCGGCNAAACCTGGAAGGCCGTTCTGGGTGCAGGCAACGATTCGTATTTCACGGATCTGGCCATAACCAGTCCAGGAATTGTTTATGCAGCCTTAAGTTCAGATGGCGGAATCCGTGGATTTTACCGAAGTGCCGACGGAGTGAATTTTACGAATATCACTCCCAGTCAACTTAAGAGTTACAACCGCACCGTGATAGAAATTAACGTGAACAATGAAAATGAGNTGTACTTTNTAAGTGAGTTACCTTCTGATACGTCCGGAGGTGTAGCGACCTCCAATTATGAAGGCGATCCGGAGTGGGTCAGTTTATTTAAATACACCTATGTTTCAGGTGACGGTAGTGGAACGGGCGGACAATGGACCAATCTTTCTATCAACTTACCGGTTTCATCGGCAGCCCCCTTTGATAAGTTTAATGTACAGAGTGGCTATGATTTAATGGTTCGGACCNCAAAAGCCAGCAATGCCGTTTATATTGGCGGCACAAATCTTTACCGCTCACTGGATGGTTTTACAACGCCACAACAAATTACACAAATTGGAGGCTACGCGCTTTCTACTACTCTTCCAAACTTTGGCGTGTACCCTGAACATCATCCCGATCAACACAATTTGTATNTTTTAAAGAACAGTCAACAAGCCTGGTCTGTTTCGGATGGTGGGGTACGGTTTACTGAGAATATTNTATGCTACCCTGTTGTCTGGCAGGATAGAAGTCATGGTTATATCACCTCACAATTTTATTCCATCGCTATTGATGAAAGTAAAGCATACGATCAGTGGATGCTGGNNGTGGGCTTGCAGGACAACGGAAACTATATCAGTTATTCGAACAATCCGCAACATCTGTGGAAGATGACCATCAATGGAGATGGATCTTACAATTATATTGCTCCGAACCGCGAATATTTTATCATCAGCACCCAATTGGGCAATGTGCGTAAAGTAAGCCTGGACCGTGCCGGCAAGGTGATGAAAGCCAAACGCATTGACCCATCCGGCTACGACAAAAGTTTATACAATTTTATCAATCAACTGACCGTGCATCCCTCTGGAAATCATACCTTGTTTATGGCCATCGGCAAACGAATGGCCCGATTGAACGATGTGCGCAATATTCAGGTGATTGATGATAACAATAAACTCAACTCCGGATGGACAGTGAGTTCCGATACGATACGATCTAAACCAACAACATCAGGGAGTGCAGCCGAAATTACGGCCCTGGCCTATGCACCAAGCCATCCGGATATTTTGTATTGTGGCACCAACAACCGACAGCTTTATGTAATAAAAAATGCCAGAAAAGGAGNNCACTGGTTTTTGATTCCCTGGAGTGTAAACCGATTACCCGGGAATGGCTATGTGAGTGGCATCGCAGGGCATCCGGATAGTGCGGGCAGCGTATTAATTTGTTATTCGAACTATGGAATTACCAGTTTGTATTATACCCGCGACACCGGACGAAATTGGTTTTTTGTTGGGGGCAACCTTGAACTCAGCACGTACAACAATACCGGAGCACAATCCAGTGTACGTTGTGTAGCGATTTTACCCCAGGCAGATGGTAAACGCATCTATTTTGCAGGTACCAGTGTGGGGTTATACAGTACCGATTCTTTGGTATTGGCCACTTCCACCGGCTTAAATAAAACAACATGGGTTCAGGAGAGTCCGGATTTAATTGGCGCCAATATTGTAACGGATATTCGTGTTCGAAGGGTGGATGGCTATGTGGCTGCCGCAACGCATGGAGGTGGCGTATTTGAATCCTATTATACCGGAAACACAGTACCCGCATCCCAAAATATTTTGGCTGGAGTGAGCGTGTATCCGAACCCGGCCCGCGATATAATTAATTTTGATTTTGATGCAGAGTCCGGGAAATTGGTCAGTGCGGAAATCTGGGACGTTCGCGGTCGGCGAATTACCCGATTATTTAGCGATAAGTATCGGACAGGTAAATTTACCGTGCAATATCCTTGCGGAGATTTACCGGCCGGAATGTACTTCCTGGTATACAACAAAGGCGATCAGAAAAACCCGTAGTACAAAGTTTTGTTATTGGCCAATGAGAGTAGTTTACATTTTAATAGGTGGCATTTGTTTGCTGTTCATGTCATGTCGGGAAGAAACATATATCCCGAAACCCCGGGATATTTCAATATTCCGTTTCCCGAAAAAGTATACCCGATTTACTCAGGAAGGATATCCTTATTCCTTTGAAATGCCGGTGTATGGAAAAATTGAAAAAGATTCTCTGTTCTTTAATCAANAAGCCGAAAATCCATGGTGGATTAATATTCAGATTCCGGAACTTGGTGGGACTATTTATCTGAGTTATAAAGAAATCAATGGCGCCAATACCCTGGCTAAATTACTCGAAGACTCTTACCAGATGTCGCACTACCATACCAAACGCGCAGATTATATTAATGAACCGGAATTTCATACGGCCTCCGGAGTACATGGTTTGTATTACGATGTTGGTGGAAATGCGGCATCTGCCTTTCAATTTNTTGCCACCGATTCACACAACCATTTCCTGCGTGGAGCACTTTACTTTGATGTAACACCTAATGCAGACTNNTTAAAACCCGTGAACGACTTTCTGCGTAAAGATATCGTACACCTTGTTGAAACCTTAAACTGGACCCGATGATTATTATTGATGATATTCTGATTAGCGATGAAATTCTTGAAGAAGAGTTTATTTGTGATTTAAAAAAATGCAAAGGAGGTTGTTGTGTCGATGGAGATGCTGGTGCACCTTTGNCGAAATCAGAACTGAAGACCTTAAAACAAGCCTATCAGGTGATTAAACATGAGCTANAGGTAGAGGCTATGCAGGAAATTAAACGTAGCGGCCCCTATACCACTGAAGAAGGATTCGGGTATGTGACTNCGGCGATTAATGGTGGGATTTGCGTATACGGCTATACCGATGAACAGGGTATCGTAAAATGCTTGTTTGAANAAGCCTATAACGAAGGACGAAGCGATTTTAAANAGCCGATCTCCTGCCACCTCTACCCGATTCGAGAAATCNAAACCAAACTTAACACCTCACTGAATTATAGTCCGCGGGAAACCCTGTGTGCACCTGCCTGTCGATTAGGAAAAAGAANNAAGGTCAAAGTATATGAATTTCTGAAAGAGCCTTTGATTCGCCGATTTGGTGAAGGATTCTATCAGGCCTTAAAACAAATTGCTACGGGTAATTACACGGAATCTGAATAATTTGTCCATTTAGATACCGTTGCAAGACGATTAAAAATAATTGGCTAAGTCATTTGGCTTCAAATTTCTGCGTTACTTTGATTTTATTTGCCAAATGCCATTTGCAACGGTTTCAATTAAATTAGATCACGATGAATGAGGTAGACTACAAAACATATTCCGATGAAGAACTTCTTGCTGCGCAAAAAATGAAATCTGAAAAATTATCCGCGCCTTACTTATCGGTTTCTTTTTTGGAGTGGCAATTTTCGGTCTTTTCAATAAAGGCTTTCGTTTTTTTCATTTCTCCCATTCATTTTTATTTTCCTGATTGCCCGTAAATCCAATCCATTGCGGCCCTTGAAGCAGAATCAAAGCCAGGAATTTAAAGAATTCCTGACCAGACTCAAAGCAGTATACCTTAGCCTCCAAGGCGTTGTGTTGAAATGAATGGAATAGACAGCAAGCAGAAGATGTAAAGAAAAACTTGCCGGGAAGCCATGTACTATAGAGAAATCCGAATGGAAAATTAACGAAATTTTTCTTTAAGTCCTACATTTGCGCCTCAAAATTTGTTTGATGGCAGATAAAATTTCAATGGGAAGCAATGGACAATTACAGGTTCCCGATCAGGTGATAATTCCATTCATTGAAGGAGATGGCATTGGGCCGGATATTTGGAAGGCTGCTGTGTNNGTGTTTGATGCCGCTGTGCAANAAAGTTATGGCGAGCTGCGCAAAATCCACTGGAAAGAAGTGCTGGCCGGAGAACGCGCCTTTAATGAAACAGGTTCCTGGATGCCAGACGAAACGATGCAGGCATTTAAAGATTATCTGGTTTCTATCAAGGGGCCTTTAACCACTCCGGTGGGTGGAGGAATACGCAGTCTGAATGTTGCTTTGCGTCAGGAGCNNGATCTTTATGTATGCCTCAGACCAGTTCGTTATTTCGAGGGAACCCCATCGCCCATGTGGCATCCTGAAAAAGTAAATATGGTCATTTTCAGGGAGAATACTGAAGACATTTATGCCGGCATCGAGTACATGACCGGAACTGCAGAAGCCGAAAAACTCAAACAATTTNTAATTCAGGAAATGGGTGTGACTAAATTCCGTTTTCCGNAAACCACTTCGCTTGAANTCAAACCGGTGAGCCGGGAAGGAAGTGAACGCCTGATTCGTTCAGCGATCGAATATGCCATTGCCCATAAACTACCCTCAGTGACCATCGTACACAAGGGCAATATCATGAAATACACCGAAGGCGGCNTTAAANACTGGGGTTATGAATTGGCAGAACGTGAATTCGGACAACAGCTGTATACCTGGAACCAGTGGGAAGCCACTAAANAAGAANATGGTGAAGCGGTGGCTAACGAAGAAATGAAAGTAGCCTCCATAGGTGGTCGGGTTATTATTAAAGATGCCATCGCCGATAATTTCCTGCAACAAGCCTTGTTGGCTCCGCAAGATTACAGTGTTATCGCTACCTTAAATCTGAATGGGGACTATATCAGTGATGCCCTGGCGGCTCAGGTTGGGGGCATCGGAATTGCTCCAGGTGCCAATATTAATTACAAAACCGGACATGCCGTTTTCGAAGCCACGCACGGTACCGCACCCCGATTCGCAAATACCAACACCATGAACCCTTCTTCAGTGTTATTAAGTGGGNTTATGATGCTGGAATACATGGGTTGGCATGAACCTGCCCAACGAATTACCCATGCCATCGGCCAGGCCATCAAAAACAAAAAAGTGACCATTGATTTTCACAAATTGATGAAAGATGCCACACTTCTGAAGACGAGTGAATTTGCCGATGAAGTGATTCGGAATTTGTAAAAAGGTTTGATATCAGCCTTTAAATTCCCCCAAATCTTACGCAAAGCATGGGCGATTTCACCTAAAGTGCATCCACACTCCACGGCATCAATCACTACCGGCATAAGATTTTGGGGTCCCTGCGCTGCTTCTTGTATTGCGCTGAGCCTGGCTTCTACCAGTCCGGCATCGCGAGACGCTTTGAACTGCGTTAAACGAGCAACCTGTTGTTCCTGCACGCTGGCATCAATTTTTAGAATCGGAATATTGGTTTCTTCGTTTTGCTGGTACTTGTTCACCCCAACCAAAATCTTACGTTTGTCCTCAATCGCTTTTGANTACGCGTAACTACTTGAAGCGATACGATCCTGTATGAAACCTTCTTCAATGGCTTTNACGGCTCCACCCATGGCATCAATTTGTTCAATTAGTTTTATAGCAGCCTCCTCAATTTGTGCGGTCAGGGTTTCCACATAATACGATCCGGCCAAANNAGCATCAACGGTATCGCAAATTCCACTTCTTCCTGCACGATTTGCTGCGCGTAAAGCCAGCGAGGCAGCCTCTGCTGTGGGTNNGCTCAGGGCTTCGTCATAACCATTGGTATGTAAGCTTTGAGTTCCACCTAACGCCGCGGCCAGAGTTTGTACTGTGACCCGTACAATATTGTTCATTGGTTGTTGCGCAGTCAGGGTNGATCCACCGGTTTGCGTATGAAAGCGGAGTTTGCAAGCNTCCTCCGAAGTAGCTCCTAACTCCCGGGTAATTTTCGCCCAGATTCTTCGGGCCGCCCGAAATTTTGCAACTTCTTCAAACAGGTTATTATGGGCATTAAAGAAAAANCTCAATCGTTTAGCGAATACATTAATATCCAACCCAACTTGAAGGGCCGCTTTCAAATACGCCTTTCCATTGGCCAGNGTAAAGGCCAATTCTTCTATAGCAGTGCTTCCTGCTTGNCGGATATGGTAACTGGAAATTGAAATGGTATTCCATTTCGGTACATCCTGACTGCAAAACGCAAAAATATCTGTAATGATGCGCATACTGGGTTGAGGAGGATAGATATAGGTCCCACGGGCGGCATACTCCTTCAGAATATCATTTTGAATGGTCCCTGAAATTTTNTTCAGATCGGCACCTTGTTTNTTCGCAAGCGCAATATAAAATGCCAATAAGATAAACCCTGTGGCGTTGATTGTCATTGAAGTGCTCACTTGTTCCAATGGAATTCCCTTGAATAAGCGTTCCATATCCTCGAGGGTATCAATGGCAACGCCCACTTTGCCCACTTCGCCATTTGCCATAGGATCATCGCTGTCATAGCCTATTTGCGTGGGCAAATCAAAGGCCACACTTAAACCGGTAACGCCTTGTTGTAATAAAAAATGATAACGTTGGTTNGATTCTTCTGCCGTAGAAAATCCGGCATACTGCCGCATCGTCCAGGGTTTATCACGGTACATGCCTTCATGAACACCCCGGGTATATGGGAATTGTCCTGGTTTTTCGTTCATGGCGGGGGCGTTCAGATACCATTTTTGTATTTCGATACCGGAATCGGTAAATACCTTCTTATCGTCTTGTTTCATGGTGGGCAAAGATACTGATTCAGTGAGAGCTTCGAAACCGCAAGTCAAAAACTTCCGTTGTCGATTTGGGGTCTATTTGCTCTCTTTATGCTTCATTTAGTATTACAATGTGAACTTATTGCAGGGATTTTTACTTTTACCTCATGAACGATGACAAGGTATACCAATTATCCTATGTGAGCACAGGTGTGATTGTTTGAAATATGAGGATATCAAAGAAATTCTTGAAAGTTCGAACAAAAACAACTCCGAACAGGATATCACGGGTATTCTCATTTATTGTAACAAGCATTTTTTTCAAATTTTGGAAGGCAATCGCAGGATATCCTGGAGTTGTTTGAGAAAATAAGTATCGATCGACGTCATGACGGGGTGATAAAAATACAGGAAGGATATGCCGATTCCTGCCGTTTCACCTCCTGGAACATGGCCTTTAAAAGTTATAATAAGGAATTAAAACCACTGGACAATTTCAACACGGAAGAGTTTTACACCTACATTCATCAACAGTTGGAGAAAGGCCGTGATGTCAGTTTGCAATCCTTTTAGATTTCTTTGACCTGAATGGATGATAATTTTTAGCGAGTCGGGCTGAACTTGTATTTTTACAAGCCGATGCCTAACGTTTCCGTACAACTTTGCTCCAGGTTATTTCTGGATCTTATCGACCAGCATTGCCATTTCGTTTATCTTCTCAGCCTGGGCTAAAATCCCGGAGTTGGAGTCTTTCGGTTGGACCATCGTTGAAACCACCTTTNTAAACTGGACACTATCCGAATGGTTGGCCAGGCTGTTGGTTGGTTTTGAATTATTGCTCGGCATCTTCTACCTCTTTCAGTTTCGTATTAAGAGCATCACTTTTCCATGGGCGGTAACCACCATCCTTTTATTTTCAATTTATTTGATGATGGTTATTTGGCAACGAGGCAATGAGGGCAACTGCGGTTGTTTCGGTGAAGTCATACGTATGACCCCTTTAGAGTCATTAATCAAGAATTGTATACTGCTCAGTTTGCTTTTTATTCAATTCAAACTAACCAAACCCTGGGNNGATTTCATAAGGATCAATGGATCGCACTGGCTCTGGGTATTGGCGCTGTACTCATTCCTTTTAATGTATCCTCCTGAGAGCATCTATCTTTATAAAGCAGATGCCAACCTGAAGGAGCCTATCCCCTTAAGCCTTTTGTATGAAACGCAAAACNACCCTCCTGCGGTTGAATTGCGGCAGGGAAAACATATTCTGTTGTTTNTAAGTTTAAGCTGCCATTTTTGTCGAAAAGCAGCCCGCAGACTGGAAATCATGAAAAATGAATACCCCGAAATTCCTTTTTACGCAATCCTTAACGGAGATAGCAGCCAGCTGAACTCCTTCCTGGATGAAACCTGTTTACAACAAATACCCTATTCCTTGTTTAATGGACCAAAAGATTTTATTGCTATGAATGGAAACCAGTTTCCCGGTATCCGCTGGNTGGAAGACACCACGGTGGTTCGGGAATCAAATTATCTGAACTTGCAGGAATCAGATATCCTGAATTGGTTGAAAAAACAAGCGATCCCCATTACCTTTACCGGCCCGGCTGAATAAAACATATACTATGAAATTACAATTAACTAGACCGATTGCCTGCGTTGATTTGGAAACAACCGGAGTAAGCATTACCCAGGATCGGATTGTGGAGATTTCCATTGTGAAAGTATTTCCTGATGGAAAGAAGGACATTAAAACCAGACGCATCAATCCGACCATTCCCATTCCACCTGAGGCGACTGCCGTACATGGCATCAGCGATGAAGATGTGGCCGGAGAACCAACGTTANAAGAGTTAGCGAACGGTATCAAACAGTTTCTTGACAATTGCGATCTCTGCGGATTCAATTCAAACAAATTTGATTTTCCGATTCTTACCGAAGAATTCTTGCGGGCCGGACTGNAAGTGAATTTTAAANACCGTCATCTGGTGGATGTGCAGCAAATTTTCTTTAAAAAAGAACCCCGCAATTTGGCTGCTGCGTATCAANTTTATTGTCAGAAAGAACTCATCGGAGCCCACAGCGCCCAGGCGGATGCAGAGGCCACAATGGAAATTCTGGAAGCGCAAATCAGTCATTATGCCGACCTGGAAAATGATGTGGCTTTTCTTGGCGAATTCTCCAAAGGTGAAGACTTCTTAGATTATACCCGAAGAATCCGGCTGGTAGATGGAAAACCGGTCTTCAATTTCGGANAATACAAAGACAAATCCGTAGAAGATATTTTTCGCAAAGAACCCAGCTATTACGACTGGATGATGAAAGGTGATTTTGCGTTGNATACCAAGAACGTCATCAGCAAGATATTTAATGAAACGATGTTAAAAAAATTAAGTCTGGATTAGTTAAAAGTCATTCTTTTCGCACACCCGAAACAACTTATTTTTACGCGTTGAGCAAGATAGTCATCATACCAACTTATAACGAGATTGAAAATATCAGCANNAGCATCATTCAGGCCGTGCTGGATTTGGAAGGTGATTACAATTTANCCATCATCGATGATGGCTCACCCGATGGTACTGCAGCAGCCGTTAAAGAGCTGATGCGGNAATCATCCGATCGTATATATTTAATTGAACGGGCCGGAAAACAAGGACTCGGTACAGCTTACATCACCGGTNTTAAATGGAGTTTGCAACAAGGATACGAATACATTTTTGAGATGGATGCTGATTTTTCACATAACCCGGTCGACCTAAACCGTCTTTATCAGGAATGTCTCTCGGGCCATGCTGATTTAGCTGTTGGATCACGTTATGTTCAGGGCGGACGGGTTGAGAATTGGCCTCTGAACCGCATTCTGATTTCCTACGGGGCTTCGGTTTATGTTCGGTTAATTACCNTGATGCCGGTGAAAGATTGCACAGCAGGATTTGTTTGCTACTCCCGTAAAGTACTCGAGGGAATTAATTTGGATGGCATCCGGTTTATTGGGTATGCTTTTCAGATTGAAATGAAATACAGGGCCTGGAAAAAAGGTTTCAAAATCCGTGAAATTCCTATTACGTTTATCGACCGCAAGGAAGGTCAGTCTAAAATGACGAAAGGCATCGTAAAAGAAGCCATACTAGGCGTATGGAAAATGCGGCTGGCCTAGCTGAAATGCTCGCTATTCATGCGAATGATCCCAGGCTTCAAACAACGATTTCAAATAAAAATTCTCTTCAGAAGTAATGATGCCGTCCGCTTTGGCGAGATACAAAGCAAATTTCAATAGACTATTCCGTTCCTCTTCAGTAGAATCAGCATAAAANTCATCCATGCATTGCAAAAAATGCTGATGCCATTCTGAATGATCTAATGAAGCGATCAAATCAATTTCATTGTCCAGATTCACCTTAAANGGAAACTCCTGAAANATATACTCCCGGATGATTTTTTCTTCTTCAATATGAAAACTGTAATCTATAGCACTTAATATCATCAACATGTGGTAACCGGAAACTGGCTTATTCAGGCGTCTTCTGTTGTTTGGCATATCCTTAAATATTGGCGGAAAAGATAAGATTCAAATCCGTGAACTTTAGGTTAAACTTTCTGGATAAGGCCTTGCTCGTTAGTTTACCTTTGTAGAGATAAGTGGCTGAAAGCAGGCCGGGTTTGTGTTGTATCAAATCATCACTACCTCCGACAGTATCATTACAGGATAATAACAGCGGCATTAAAATATTGCTGATAGCGGTAGATGCTGTTCGTGATACTCCGGATGCAATATTCGGAACACAATAGTGCACCACATCATGTTTAATAAACGTGGGATTATGATGCGTGGTTAATTCGGAAGTTTCAAANCAACCTCCATTATCGATGCTGACATCAATAATCACTGCACCGGCTTTCATACGCTTCACCATCGCTTCGGTCACCACCATAGGAATCACACCCTTTTGCATCTTCAACGCTCCAATCGCCACGTCAGATTCTTCCAGAGCCCGTGAAAGTCGNATCGGATCAATGACGCTGGTATAAACGGATTGTCCGACAGTGCGTTGCAGCCGCATCAATTTATAAATGGAATTATCAAANACCTTTACTTGGGCACCGCATCCTAAAGCGGTGCGACAAGCATATTCACCAACCATTCCAGCTCCGATAATAACCACATTGGCAGGAGGTACCCCTGCTATGCCGCCCATCAGCAAGCCACTCCCNTGCTCCAGGTTGCTCAAATAGCGGGAAGCTAAATGGATGGATTGTACACCGGCGATCTGGCTCATGGAACGAACAATTGANTAATACCCGGCATCATCTTTAATGTTTCCAATGGCAATAGCAACGATACCTTTCTCCATTAATTTTTGCAGATGCGCCTTGCTTAGCGAAGGCAAATGCACCGGTGAAATAATGATTTGGTCTTTNTTCAATAATTCAATTTCGTCCGCTGCAATAGGAGCCGTTTTTAANACAAGATCTGCATCAAANACTTCTTTCTTCGAGGAAGCAATTTGTGCCCCAGCTTCGGAATATTGGTTATCCGAGAAGGAAGCGGCGAGTCCTGCCTGATGTTCAACCACCACCCGATTACCATTTTGAATCAATACTGAAACAGCTTGTGGGGTTAATGCTACNCTGTTTTCATCGAAGGATGTCTCCTTCGTCATGCCAATAAATAAGGACTTTTTNTTGTGGGCATATTCCAGGGTCTCCTCCAATGGATTGTACGAATAGGTCACATTGACCATTGGTTTATTCCGGGATTCCATATTTCTTTTATACAGATGTGAAGATACTCTCTTTCAATCAGAATTTCGAACAGCTTATACCTCATTCGATAACCAATTGGTCTTCAGCTAAAAAAACATGAGGGGGCAATTCTGAACTCACCTGTTCGTGTCGCCCCAATTGATGACTGATATGCGTAAGATACGCGGCGCATTGCGGTTGCCAGGATGCAAGATGTTGTAAGGCCTGTTCAAGGGTAAAATGAGAAATATGTGGTTCTCGGCGTAAGGCATTCAATACAATATAATCGCTGCCTTTAATTTTTTCCTGTTCAACGGAGGCAATCCAGTTGGCATCTGTGATATAGGTAAAATTAAAGATACGAAATCCGAACACAGGCAATTGATAATGCAACACTTCAATAGGTTCAAAATCNAGATCACCAATGCGAATGGACTGTTCTTTAGCGATGCGATGAATGGTTAGTTCAGGGATGCCGGGGTAACCGGTATTTTCAAATATGTAGGAAAATTCACGACGAATCACCTCTTCGGTATTCGCATCCATATAAACATCAACAGGTTTCTTTTGCAGGTAATTGAAGGCCCTGATATCATCCAGGCCCGCCACGCGATCTTTATGCCCGTGAGTAAAAATCAGTGCATCCAATTTGGTTACGCCGGCCCTCAACAATTGTTGCCGAAAATCCGGACCGCTATCAATCACTACCGTAGTTGTATCTGATTCAACCAACAAAGACGATCGAAGGCGCTGGTCTCTGGGATCCGGTGAAGTACAAACTGCACAATCACATCCGATGATGGGCACACCTTGGGAGGTACCGGTACCTAAAATGTGAAGCGAATACGCATGGTGAATATAGAGACAACGAAGATAATGCCGGCGAAGTGATATTTGTTATCCTGATCTGTGGCTCGAGATTCCACGTTCCGATTTCCGTACTGCGCTTTGTGAAGTCACTGCCTGACAACCAGTGTCAGGAATCCGAGCGGGGATGAGCCTTAGCGTGAATTTCTTTCAGTTTATCGATGGTATTGTGGGTATATATCTGGGTAGCACTCAAATTGGCATGCCCCAATAATTCTTTCACTGCATTCAGGTCTGCACCATTATTCAACAAATGGGTTGCAAACGTATGACGAAGAACGTGTGGACTTCTCTTACTCAGTGTGGTGGAAACGGCGAGGTAATTTTTNACGGTGAGATAAACCGTTTTAACATTCAGCGCCTTCCCGTTTTCATCTATCAAAAGCTGCTTACTTTGCGGTTGACAATTTTCCCGTTCTTCAAGATAATCTTTCAAGAGTTGCTGCAAGGGTAATGCCATCGGAATCAGTCGCTCTTTACCTCCTTTGCCCATCACTTTGAGGTGCCCTAAAGCGAAATTCACAGCATGTGTTTGTAATTGGATCATNTCGGATCTGCGCATTCCGGTTTGATACAGTAGTTCCAGAATCAAACGATCTGTTTTACCCTTCCAATCTTCCGGGAATTCAACATCTCCTAACAAATGATCCATTTGTTGTTCGTTCACAAAACCNGGCAAGCGCTTGGGGTTCTTGGGCGAAATAATTTTCTGCATGGGATTTTTAGCCAAAACNCCTAGACGCATCTGGTATTTAAAGAAAGATTTGAGCGTAGAAATTTTTCGGTTGATAGAGCGCGATTCCATTCCGTTCTCCTTCAGTGAAGCCAACCAGGATCGNACATGGATATGCGAAATCGTGTTAAGCAGCATCTCCCCAAAGGAGGCATCTATAATAAAAAACTGTTCAAGATCACGTTGGTAAGCTTGAACAGTATGTATAGAATAACGTTTCTCCGATTCGATATACTGCAGGAATGATGCGATGTGTGACATGGCATGATTTCCTGCAAGGTACGTCAATTATTTCGACGGATCGACGACGCCGGCCTGAATCTGTTGTTTGTAAACAGCTTTCAGAACAACTCCCCGACGACGTACAGACTTCTTCGTGTAAGACTGACGGTCTCTTAATTGAACAAGAATATGCGCTTTCTCGAATTTCTTCTTGTACTTTTTCAGGGCCTTGTCGATGCTTTCGCAATCTTTTGAATCAATAATTAACATATAAAAATTTCTGTTTTGGGTCGCAAAAGTATTTCTTTATTTAGAAAAATCAAAAATTATTCCCCTTTTTCACAAGAATTGGCTTAAAACACTTCCGTTTAATTGCTCAATCGGATTTTTAATCGATCCCCTTCCGCCTCAGCCTCCAGATAATTGGTTAATTCGCCATGGGTGAAATAGCCGTGTGCAAAACTATCACGTCCGGTAGGCGACTCAACAAATACGATCCAGGAGCCATCGCCCTTTTCCAATTCAGTCCAATCAAATTGCGCTTTCAATGTCTCACCAGCCGCAATACTACCAAAACGCTGTTCCACATTCAGTGTGCGAAGGGTTATTTTTATGGGGTAATTGTTTTTATTTTTAGCGTCACCTGGGTGGTCTTCCTGATGGAACAAGCCAAAAACAGTAACAAGAATCCGAATACAATTACTTTACGTTTTCCCATGGGTTTCGTTTGATCAGTTCAGTAATATGGGCGAGATGATGTTTTCCATGCCAGGCATACAAACAAATGACATCTGAGATACGAAAGGTTTTATGGTATTGTGGATGCACATAGGTACTTTTTAATTGTTCCGGTGCGATCCCTTGAAGAATCGCATCAATTTTACGATGTACGGCATGCAGAATAGTCAGAGCCACATTAAACGGCAGGGCATAATCAGGCATTTCTGCCCACATCGCTTCGAGGTAAGGTTTAATAACAGGACAGTCTTCGGTGAGTGCCAATTTTAAACGAATCAACATATTCATGTGACTATCGGCGCAATGATGAATCACCTGATTGACCGTCCAACCTCCGGGCCGATAAGGNGTTTGAAGTTGTATTTCATTCAGATGCTGCACAACACCCTCCAGATGCTCCGGAAAATAACGGATACTCGTGATATACTGTTGAATCAAATCAGCGGTATATTCATCCTGATAAGGGCACTGTCCAATCGGGTATTTGAGTTGTTCCAGATTCATGGCGCAATTGACTTACCGAACTGCTTCTAACGGAAGTTTTCGGATCCGTTTTAAGGGCCACTGCAATAACTGCTATGGCAGTTCACACATTGTGCAATCACCAATTCATAATTGGCTTTCTGATCTTTTCAGAAGACATCAGTGTACGCCAGGATGCCGCGAAAGTTTTAGCATTATTAAAGAACAAGGTTTCCAGGACACTGGAATCTGTGGGTTCGGCTGTCCAGAATGGCATTAGCGGAAAACGTACAGAATCCACTGTTTTCCCATTTTGAAGTTCGAGGCGCATCGTATCGCAGTAATCCGCCATGGTACGCATCATACGAGCCATAGGTTTCACATCATTCGGATCTTTTGTGGATTCACACAGGACTCCTCCGTTTCCGTTTCTTTCGATGTCGGGGAAGATTCCTGATTCTGGCATGCCAGAAACCCGAAGAGTACACACAGTATCCCGGCCAATAAATTCTTTTTCATATTTATTTCAGTATTACACCTTTGGCTTCAAATACCAGTTCTTTCAAGGGTTCCTGAATGGCATCAATTTCTGCTTTTGATTTACCATCATCCTTGGCATATTCTTTCAGGTCGGCCACTGAAGTAACTTCAACTTTTGCAAATCCATCAACGATAGCAGTGCGCCCGGAAGCATCTTTAGGCATAAANAATCCGTAATCCTTAAATGTTACCCGAATCGTGCTTCCATCCTGATTTTTCAGTTCCATCCAACAACCCTTTTTCTGGCAAACCGCTTCAATATGGCCAACCAATTTACAATTCATCATGGTATTCGTACCCATCATCGCTTTCAGGCTATCTGTGGGTTTAGCACCATCTTCGGTAATTTTTTCACCAAAAATTTGTCTTTGTTGATTTAGCTGTTGTTTCTGTTTTGGCCTCACCGGCATGACCAGATGGTTCATTCTGACAAGCTGTAAAACTCAGGGTAGCCAGCAGGATAAAAAAAGATTGTTTCATATTCAGGATTTAAAGCGTAAAAATAGTGTTTAATGCCGATTCTGTGTATTCGGATTGCAAATTCAAAATTTTCATTTGAACGGATACCAAACGACAATGCCAAAAAACCGGCTGGAGGGCCGGTTCTTCATTCATTAATATCGATAATGTTCGGGTTTATACGGTCCGGCTACCGGAATGCCGAGGTAATCACTTTGATCTGTAGTTAACTCTTCAAGTTCCACACCAATTTTAGCAAGATGCAAACGAGCTACTTTCTCATCGAGGTGTTTAGGTAAAACATACACCTGATTCTTGTAGTTCCCGTGGTTAGTCCACAATTCAATTTGTGCTAAAGTTTGGTTGGTGAACGAGTTACTCATCACAAAACTTGGGTGTCCGGTGGCGCATCCCAGATTAACTAAACGACCTTCAGCCAGTACAATCACATCTTTTCCATCGATGGTGTACATATCAACCTGTGGTTTAATGGTATTTTTGGTGTGACCATAATTATCATTCAACCAGGCCATATCAATTTCAATATCAAAATGTCCGATATTACAAACGATCGCCTTATCCTTCATCGCACGGAAATGTTTCTCAGTGATCGANTCACGACACCCTGAAGCGGTTACAATAATATCGGCCTCTTTTACGGCATCTGCCATTTTCTTCACTTCAAAACCATCCATAGCGGCTTGAAGAGCGCAAATTGGATCAATTTCAGTAACAATCACGCGGGCACCTGAACCTTGTAAGCTGGCGGCACTACCTTTTCCTACATCACCATATCCACCAACAACAGCTACTTTGCCGGCCATCATAACATCCGTTGCCCGGCGAATGGCATCCACAAGAGATTCTTTACAACCGTATTTATTATCGAATTTCGATTTAGTAACCGAATCATTCACGTTGATAGCAGGAATTGGCAAGGTGCCTTTTTCCATGCGTTCGTATAAACGGTGCACTCCGGTGGTAGTTTCTTCACTCAACCCTTTAATGTGCTGAATCAATTCAGGATATTTATCGAATACAATATTTGTGAGATCACCACCGTCATCCAGAATCATATTTAATGGGCGATCTCGNCTGCCAAAAAACAGGGTTTGTTCAATACACCAATCCGCTTCTTCCAGTGATTGACCTTTCCAGGCGTATACACCAATACCGGCTGCAACAATAGCCGCGGCTGCATGATCCTGGGTTGAAAAGATATTGCAACTACTCCATTTTACCTCAGCACCTAATTCAACCAAGGTTTCGATAAGAACGGCAGTTTGAATGGTCATATGCAGACATCCGGCGATGCGGGCACCTTGTAGTGGCTTCTGAGCCCCATATTCAGCACGAATAGCCATCAGACCCGGCATCTCGGCTTCAGCGAGGCGGATTTCTTTGCGTCCCCATTCAGCCAGACTCATATCGGCTACTTTGTAGGGTAATTGAAGATCAATCTTTGAATTTGCGATTGTAGACATAGTTTTTGTATGATTCGGCCGCAAAAGTAAAGGTTTCAACTGAAAATCATTTCAAAAGGTATTCGACTTTAACAATGGAATATAATCGTTTCGGACAATTCGTGCATTGTGAGGAAGAAGAATCCGTTAGCGAATCTTGCCGTACTTAGTTTAGTTGTTGGCGCGTTTTAATGGAATGCCGGTTATCGATCAGGTCATTAATCATGGTTTGCCGAATCGCCTGATATTGTAATCGTACCCGGTTGAATAAACTATCCTGCTCTTTTAGCGGAAAATGCATCAAACTATCAGATTCAAAATTAAAGTACGATTGAAAACTGGTGTCTTCATAGGTCAAAATCAGATTATCTGATAAAAACTGGATATGTTGATCGAGTTGATTAAACGCCCAGGCTTGCCGATTCGAATCCAGTCCACTACTTCCGAGCGCATAAAACGAATCGGANTAATTCATTAAGTCCATGAGGGTGGGCAGAATATCAATCTGCTGAAAAACTGTCGAAATCACCCGGCCGCTTTCAGCGTGAGAAGGNATGAAAAAAACAACAGGAATCGAGTACAATCCCATATTGGTGTTGTAATAACCTTGTTTATCCTGAGTCGCTAAAGGATGATCGGCGGTAAGTACAAACCAGGTGTTGGCAAACCAATCTGTTTCAGAAACGGCATCAAAAAACGCTTTTAAACACCGATCGGTATAACGAATGCCACGCTCAATGCCTTTGGCAGCGTGAATAGCAGAATCGTTAAAGGAAGCAGGTAATTTAAATGGCTCATGCGAACTAAGTGTAAAAATGGATGCATGAAAAGGCGCCTTCAACTTTGATAATTGCGCAGCCGTAAATTGAAGAAAAGGACCATCCCAGATTCCCCAGGTACCGTCATAGTCAGCATCATTTCCATACTCTTTCCGGCCAACATATTTTTGATAACCTGCACTCAAAGCAAAGGCATCAAAATTCATGGTTCCATTGCTTCCNCCATGAAAAAAGGCTGTCGAATACCCCTGCCGGCGCAACAAGGAAGAAATACTTTCAAATGAATTATCGGCATAAGGTGAATACATCCAGGATTCCGGAATCAGGTGAGGCCACCCCATCAGCACAGCGGGCACACCATCTGCCGAAGAATACGCATTAGAAAAAGCCCGGTTAAACACCAGGGATTTTTGCATCAGGCTATCTAAAAACGGAGTACAAGAGGTTCGTCCGCCCAGTCCGGTATATGCTTTTCCAAAACTCTCCAGAATAATCACCACAACATTGTCTTTACGCATTCTGGCGGCTCCGGAATAATTACGAATCGGATTAAACAGCTGAGTTAATTTGTCTGGCGGGTAATCGTTCATTCTGCTTAAACGATGCTGTTCGAAGGAGTGAATAATCTGAAACGGCGTGTTCACCACCAAGGGGACCTGGTTCGAAGAACAATATAACAAGGCAGTAGATGTTTGAATTGGACGCAATTGAAACCCGCCCCGTATCATCAGAAAACAAAGTGACAATTGTAAGTAGCCATTGAAAAGAAAAGCTATTCTGAATGGAAGTTTGTCGGAAGCACCTTTTTACGAATGAGGAATTGATTGNAACCGAAATAATAAAACGATTATGACAACGATGGCCAATACCACATACCAGAATTGTAAAAGGTAACTGGGTAATAAATCCAGAAAATCAGACTTTGTACCGATTAAATGGAAGACCTCTGAGGTCATACGTTTACGCACATAGGANAAGTAACCGATATCAGCTAAATCAAAAAGTAAGGCGATNCCATTGACCGGCAAAACCAAAACTGCCAGGCTTTGATCNCAGGTTGTGGAAACGCTCCAGGAAACAGGAAGAATAAGCATGGCCAGATATAAGCCATTCAGAATGCCCAAGGTGGAAAAATCAAAACGCAGGGAATAGAAAGAAAACCTTAAAAAATCTGAAAGTTGAACATCCTGAAAGTAAGCCTGATTGATGCTAAAAAACAGACAACGTGAGATGAAGAAAAGTCCCAAAATCATTCCCATTTGTTTGAATAACAACGTTGTATTGGGATGCAAAAACTTCATGAAATTATTTAAATGCACAACGCCCACAAACGGGGCGTTGTATGATTTCGATTCTTGAGATGAATTAAATATCTGTTGCCTCTCCGTACGCCATAGCAGTTGCTTCCTTCACCGCTTCGCTTAAGGTTGGATGCGGGTGAACTGCATTCAGAACTTCTTTGTAGGTAGTTTCGAGTTTTCGGCCCAATACCGTTTCAGCGATCATGTCGGTTACATTCATTCCAATCATGTGGGTTCCCAACCATTCACCGTATTTGGCATCATAAATCACTTTCACAAATCCATCTGTATTACCTGCTGCAACAGCCTTACCGCTTGCTACAAATGGGAATTTACCAATTTTTAATTCGTAGCCGGCTTCTTTNGCCGCCTTTTCAGTCATTCCTACACTGGCAACTTCCGGACTGCAATACGTACAACCCGGAATGTTTCCATAGTCGATGGGTTCGGGCTGATGATGACTTTTCTTTTCCATGAACGCAATATGTTCAGCACATACGATGGCTTCTTTGCTGGCGACGTGTGCCAGTGCCTGAGTTGGAAGCACATCACCAATGGCGTAAATACCAGGAATATTTGTCTGACCAAATGGATCTGTCAGGATGCGGCCTTTCTCCGTTTTAACACCCAGCGTTTCCAATCCGATATTTTCAATATTTGCAACAACACCTACAACGCTTAATACCACATCGGCTTCCAGAATTTCGGTTCCGTTTGCTGTTTTAACCGTGGCTTTCACACCGCTTCCTGAGGTATCCACACTTTCTACCGACGCATTGGTCATGATGGTCATGCCCTGCTTTTTAAAACTCTTTTCGAGTTCTTTTGAAATATCTTCATCTTCAACCGGAACAATACGCGGCATAAATTCAACGATGGTTACTTTGGTTCCGATGCTGTTATAGAAGTAAGCAAATTCAACGCCAATAGCTCCACTACCGACAACAATCATTGATTTTGGTTGCTGAGGTAAAACCATGGCTTCACGGTAACCGATCACTTTCTGTCCATCAATAGGCAGGTTGGGCAGGGTACGCGCACGGCCACCTGTAGCGATGATGATATGTTTACAATCATATGTTTTTTGAGCGCCTGAGGCATCGGTGACTTCAACCTGACCTTTGGCTTTGATTTTNCCGAAGCCCATGATCACATCGATCTTGTTTTTCTTCATGAGAAACTGAACACCTTTGCTCATTTTTTCTGCCACACCGCGACTCCTTTTNACCATACCGGAGAAGTCGGCTTTAGGATTTTCAACCAACACACCATAATCTGCGGCATGTTTTGAGTATTCAAATACCTGAGCTGATTTCAGGAGGGCCTTGGTAGGGATGCAACCCCAGTTCAGGCAAATTCCACCCAGACTTTCTTTNTCAATGATGGCTGTTTTAAACCCTAATTGCGAAGCCCGTATGGCGCCCACATATCCTCCGGGGCCTGAGCCAATTACTATCACATCGTAGTTCATGTATTCAAATATTAGGTGGCAAAAGTAGGCATTCACCCCTAGATTTCAAAAAGAAGAACCCGATCTAAAACGGCTTGGTTTATGGCTCTGCGTAGTACTTAGTTAGTTTCTGATGAAAACGTTTAGCTCCGGTAAAGTGCCATTTCAGGTCTTTGGGCGAAAACATATTTCCTTTGCGATACAGGGTACCATTCGTAAACTGCAATTTACCGGGCACCAATTTAAAGGCAGGTGTATATAATCGCACTCCATAATCCCGACTGGAAACATAGGGATCATCTCCATCCAATAGGGAACCCGGTCGGGTTTGATTAGAATCTATTTCAGGATATTCCGGAGCCGGCGGATGATTCACTTCGGCGATATAATACGATTGAAGTTGCGATAATTTGATTCTCTTTTCCCTTGCTGGTAGTCGTAATCATAGAAAATTACGCTATCCCATTGCTGTTGGATAACAAAATTGAGGTACTCAGAATTGAAAAAATACACTTCACAGAATTTAAAATTGACGCCAAAATCCTCGATGATTGAAGAATTGATTTCTTCATCTGCATCGATCACATCCTGTATGTCTTTGAATCCATGCCTCTCTTGCGCATTGATTCCAATACATTTTCTGAACGGTTCAACATAAACAGAATGTATTCGGGGCGTTGAATTTTACGGGGTGGTGCCGAAACCAGCGCGGTCGGGAACAGCAGAAAGAGGCATCCCATAAAAGAAAGAATCCGATGATACATGACTCAAAGGTAATTGAGAAGATCGCTACGAAGTACAAGATGCAGTGAGATCCTGAAAATGGATATGAACATTTGTATTGTCGACTCGGATTTGCGGAAAAGAGACAGAATGACCTCAGATTCATTTCTAATGTTGCCTCTTTGAATTTCGTACCCGGACCAGTAAATCACAGAATTAGTGGAAGCTTAACGTTGAATCATGATCCTACCCTTATGCGACGATGCGTTTTCCTCCTCGATGATATAAAAATAAGTACCTGATGAAAATTGCGAACATTCGATGGTGTAATTTACCGGCCGCTCTGAAAATTCTTCCTGGTAAACAACTTCACCGGTTATCTGAAGAATGCGAAGGCTCCANCTTTCCGGTCGACGAGGGGGATTAAAAATGACTTTATCATTTGCCGGGTTGGGATAAACCTGAAATTTTTCCGTTTGCGTATCCGTAAGCATTGCCGGAATAAATGAAACACAATTCGAGGTATCGGTACAATTATTCAACGCCACTACACAAGCATAAATGCCATANGCTGGTGGAGAATATGTTTGTCCATTCGCATTTGGAATAGCCAGATTCGTGTTACAATCTATCCATTGATAGCTGATGGCATACGGGATCATGCATGATAAATAATTTCCGGATTGTTGTATGGCATTCGACCATTGCGCGATGGTCAGATTCAACATCACCATGGAATCGCATCCATTGGCTGTTGGTAAATTCAAGGCATAGTTTCCGGAATTAGAGAACGTCTGATTACCGATCGAAAAACTATCGCAAACGCTGATATTGAGTGTCTGCATTGAATTGGAACAAACACCTAATTTCAGGATATATGTATAAGGAAAATTTGGAGCATGAATGGTATTGATATTTGTGCCCAAATTAAAATCAACCTGATTTCCTTGAACATAACCTGCCATATAAACACCGTTGTCGTCATCTAATTCAATATTGTTCGATTCAAACGATGCTCCGGGATTATTATAAAACCGCATCCATTCAAAGGAGGAATCCGACATTTTAAATACATACAAATTAGGTAAGAATGGTACGCTTACTGAAAATGTATCATCCGGTCTTAAATAATTAAAAATGATGCTATCCCTATAGGTACCGATGCCATAGACATCCCCATTCTTGTCCATGGCCAAATCGCTGATATCAATGGATTGATTGGAATAAATTTGTCTTGCCCAAACAAAAGAGCCGGCATTGCTTAATTTAAGAATGAAGCCATTCGTATGTCCATTGGTTGGCATATGATAAGTTCCGCTGCCTACATTAAAATCAACCGGATTCGGGGTGGTAGATGCATAAGCACCGCTGATGACCACGTGAGATTGATTGCATCGAATGGCAGAAGGACGATCTGCGGTTCCATTTCCTACCAAACTTTTGGCCCAGACTAAACTCCCGTTCGCTGAGTATTTGGCAATAAACACATCGTTAAAGCTGCCATTTTCAGAAAGGTTGTAAACCGCCGCACCCGGATCAAAATCACAGGTACCGGAGAACGCTCCCGTAAAGTAAAAGTTTCCGTTAGCATCTACATCTACATCGATCCATGTACCAACTGAAATATGCCATACATAAGAACCTGAATCGCTTAACTTAAGACAAAACCCGACCAAATATTAAATCCGCTGGCCGTATCCAACACCTGAGCAGGTCCGGATCAAAGTCNNTATAAAATTTGAAAATGAACCGGCCATTAAAATCTGACCGGTCTGATCAACTTTCAAGCCCGAGATGGAACTATTTCCGTTAAACGTATTAAAATCTTTCGCCCAAATTAAGTTTGTGTTCGAGTCTAATTTGCTCAGGAAAAAATGTGAATTACTTGAAGTTTGATTATACACTCCGGCCCCNAAATCAAAGTCAACCGTACCGCTGTATCTTCCTCCAAGGTAAATCTGGTTCATGCTGTCGATTTCCATGACCATTGGCTCAATGGTGCCCGTGCCTGAAAAGGCTTTCACCCATACGAAATGGCCCAGTGAGTCGAGTTTAGCNAGGAAGCCATTCATACCGGAAGTGGCCGTAATATTAGAGACCGCGGGTCCTTGATCAAAATCAATTGTACCCAGAAAATTGCCAAACAAATACGTATTCTGATCCTTATCTAATTTAATGATACGATCCTGTATTCCATAAGAAGAAACAGGTTGTGTAGCAAATCCTCCCACCCATTCAAAGGATTGACCGTGCATCACCATCGGAAGTAAATAGAAGCCAATACAAATCAGGGTTGATTTAAATCGCATTATAACGTTTTTAATGTACCCAAATATCGCAAGAATTTGCTGACTATAGTTCATTCTTCTTGGAAATTACTCGTCTGCTTTGGTAAGAAGTTCCAGAGGCCTCCTGATTGTTGAGTAGTCCAATCCCAGTCACTAATTATTCCCTTATAATCTTTCCTGGTTTGGTTTAAGGCCATCGTGGATAACCAATGTGTTGCGCACTAAAATTTATTGACCCAAATACTTCCTTGAATCATGATAAAGATTTCATCAAACAACTCTAAAAATAATTTTCCTTACCCATTCCGATATAGCGTTAACAACTACTAGCTGAGACTTTGTAATACACGATTTGACGATGGTATGACATAAAATAATATACAAACCAACTGAATGCCGTAATTTGTGAAGTAAATCGAATGACTATGATTCCCAGCAAGGGACGATTTCCTTTTTCAGAATGGCCTATCTTTTGCTTCTTATGTTACCCTTCTCCTTGGTAGCACAGAACCGATTTTATGCAGCAGGCCAGGTTGGTTATCGGGATGCTTCCGGTAAACTTTTGGTGGAGGCCCGATACGAAGCAGGAAGTGAATTCATAAATGGATTTGCCATTGTAGTCCGAAATGGCCTCAAAGGGTATATCAACTCCCAGGGGCAGGAGATCATTGCCCCCAAATACCGGGATGCCTTCCCGTTTTCAAATGGTACGGCCATTGTTCAGTTTGGGGACCTCTATGGCTTTATTGATATTGTTGGCCAATGGAAAGTGACTCCAAAGTATACCCAGGCATTTCCATTTTCAGAAGGGTTAAGTCGAGTGAAAAAATGATTTAATTGGATTTGTCGATACTCAGGGGCAGGAAGTCATTCCAGAGATGTATTCACAAGCTTTCGACTTTTCCGAAGGTTTGGCTCCGGTATGTCTGGGAAAACCTGGATATATAAACCGTTCAAATCAACAAGTGATTCCCGTTGAATTTGACAAAGCATTTCCTTTTAAAAATGGCAGCGCATTGGTGATGAAAACGGCATTCGTTATTTCATCGATCATGAAGGAAATAAAATTGCTGACATTCCGGAACATGAAAAATTTTAATCTCATGCAAAAAGTGTTGGTTTGTACGTTCTGCTTCCTGCTAGTAATGATGGGGCTATCGAATGCCCAAAGTGGACAATGGGTTTGGGTGTCCGGAAGTTCTTCGCCCAATAGCAGCGGCAATTATGGAGTTAAAGGTGTATCGGCTCCTGGCAATATGCCTCCCGCCCGTTATCAGGCTGCTTATTGGATCGACAAGCAAGGCAATTACTGGATTTTTGGTGGCTCGGAAGCCAGCGGATTTGGTCATAACGACTTATGGCGCTATTCGGTCAGTACCGGCGAGTGGACCTGGATGAGTGGAGAACAAACGGGCGTAAATCCTATGGGGAATTACGGGACCCAAGGGATTCCTTCCACTACGAATTATCCGCCAGCCTTAGGATTTGGCTCAAATTGCTGGACCGATACAGCTGGCAATTTGTGGTTGTTTGGTGGATTTGACCAATCAAATTTTATTAACAGCGATAACCTTTGGCGGTATACTATCACGACCAATGAATGGACCTGGGTATCCGGTAGTGGAACGCTGACAGGTACTTCTCCGATCTACGGTCCCTTGGGTGTTTATGGCCCCACCTATTATCCAGGTTCCCGGGCTGAGTGTAAATCAGGTTGGGTCATCGACAACGAACTTTGGTTGTTCGGAGGGCAGGATAATACTTCCGGAGCAATGAGTGATTTGTGGAGTTACAATACGCTCACCAATCAATGGGCATGGAAAGGAGGATCCAGCAACGTGAATGCTCCGGGAAATTACGGCACCTTGGGTGTTGCAAGTCCTACGAACGAACCACCTGCCCGTTGTTCGTATACGAAGTGGAAAGATGCCGATAATAACCTTTATTTGTTTGCCGGAGGTTCCTTCTTTGGATTTTTTCAAGTGAATGGCTTAAACGACACCTGGAAATACGATTTACAAACCAAATTATGGACCTGGATCAACGGTAGCAATAGTATAGACCATCCGGGTATGACTCCGGCTTTTTGTCAACCTGATGCCACCAAATACCCCCGCCCGCATCGAAAATCAAACAGCCCAAACCAATAGTACTTGTGTAAATGCGTTTTGGACGTTTGGCGGTTTTGATTTTGCAGGCAATGCGCACAATGATTTATGGTTGTTTAATACAAATACGAATGAGTGGACCCATTTGAACGGACAGGCATCTATTAATTCTAATATCGTACCATTTAATTATGGTAATCTGGGAGTACCTTCCAACTCCAACCTACCGCCCGGTCGGGGTGGAACTTGTACCTGGACCGATAACCTGGGTAATTTATGGATATTTGGAGGCGGCGGTAATGGGAGTACAGGATGGTCTTTTATGAACGACCTCTGGAAGTTTATTCCGGATACCAGTTGTATTAAAACAGGCTTGGTTGGCGTTACCTTGCAACCACCGGCACAAACTACACTATGCCCGGGAGATACAATCACCTTACTGGTTCCTACCAATGTTCAAATTGATATTCAACCCAATGTGGGTTATTCTTACAACAGTGGGACCGGTGAAATACAATTTTATGGACCTTCATCAAATACCTACACCGTAAGCGCAAATTCACTGAATCCCAATGATCCCTGTTTTATCAACGATACCATAAGTTTTAGCATTTCCGGATACAACCTCATTCATGCGGATTTTGCCTTGTCGCCGGCAATCGTATCGCTCACAAATCCCGTGGTCGAATTAAACAATCTATCCTCCAATGCCACCTCGTACGAATGGTACTCAACGGAGTGTATCTGGGGAATAGTCCGGATCTTACCCATACCTTTTCGCAAACCGGAACCTATTGTTTTACACTAATTGCCAAGGGCGATTGTAACCAAATAGATTCTATCACTAAATGTTGTGAGGTGATTGAAAATGGTATCGTCAGTTTCCGAATGTCTTTTCCCCAAATGGCGATAATTTAAATGATGTCTTTCGCCCTATCATTCATGGTGATTTTACGATTTCAAATTTTCAGGTTTACAATCGTTGGGGACAGGCTGTCTTCACCTTCAGGAATTACAGTCAGAAACCGGAATGGGATGGAAGTTTTCAAGGCCAGAAATGTGAAATGGGAACCTATTTCTACCTTGCTGAGATATCAGATGTTCTTGGCAAAACCTACCTGTATAAAGGAGATATCATGCTTTTGCGCTAATGAAATTTCGGTTTGATGCCGGATGCAGTACCTTTGTCGCAATTGAATTTTACATGAGCCCGATAACATTAGTGATTCACGGAGGAGCAGGAACCATTTTAAAATCCTTATTGACTCTGAACTGGAAACACGCTACAAATCCGGTTTGCAAGCAGCGCTCAACCGCGGTTATGCTGTGCTGGAAAACGGAAGAACTGCATTAGATGCTGTTGAAGCAGCCGTTTTTGAATTAGAAAATAATCCTTTGTTCAATGCTGCAAAGGGCCGTTTTCACACATACCGGTGAGCATGAAATGGATGCCTCTATCATGGAGGGTCTAACCCTGGATGCCGGAGCCGTAGCCGGTGTTAAAAGTGTTAAAAATCCGATACATCTGGCACGTAAAATCATGGAGCAGTCGGGGCATGTGATGCTCTCCGGCGATGGCGCTTTAGAGTTTGCGCGCAACAACAGGGATTAGACATTGCTCCATCTGACTACTTTCATGATGATTTTCGCTATGCCCAATGGCAGGAAATAAAACACAGCGATCAGTACCAACTTGACCACAGCGACAAAGATCCATATTCATCGGGAAAAAAATTTGGAACGGTGGGTGCAGTTGCTCTGGATCAATTTGGAAATGTTGCTGCTGCCACGTCTACTGGTGGCATGACCAACAAAAGTATGGCCGTGTGGGCGATACGCCACTTATCGGATCCAGGTACCTATGCCAACAACCAAACTTGTGCTATTAGTTGTACCGGCCATGGTGAATATTTTATTCGGGCAGTTGTAGCGTATGATATTTCCTGCCTGATGGAATACAAAGGGTTTACTCTGCAACAAGCTATGGATCGCGTCATTCTTGATAAATTAGTTAAGCTGGGTGGAGAAGGAGGTGCTATTGGTGTAGCCCCGAATGGCGACTTCTCCTTAACCTTTAATAGTGATGGCATGTATCGTGGCGTACGAAACCAAACCGGCCTTAATCAGGTAGCTATTTACGGAAATGATTAATTTGAAACGCCGCAATCTGGTTACGATCATTATTTTACAAATCCATAATGCATCCGTATAATGCAAACCACTAATTTCACCCTCCGGCAAATTGCCGAACATGTTCACGCCATGAAAAATATATCCTACTGTTTCTTTTCGGTATCCTCGCTCAAGATACGGATGCACAACGAAAACCTGTAATTGCCGTTGGATTTTATAATCTTGAAAACTATTACGATACCATCAATGACCCCAACGTAAACGATGATGAATTTACACCGGATGGCATAATGCCTATTCACCCGAAGTTTTCGAAAAAGGTCGAAAACCTGATTGATGTGATTTCAATGATGGGTTTGGATCAAACCACTGATGGCCTGGCTATTTTAGGGGTGGCAGAAATTGAAAATGAAGCCGTACTCAAAACGTTGTGTAACCATCCAAAAATTAAAAACAGAAATTGGAAAGTGGTTCATTTTGAAGGCCCGGATGAACGGGTGTAGATTGTGGGTTACTCTACAATTCTAATCTGTTTAAAGTTCTATCGGCGAAATCATTAACTGTTCCCGTTGAATTGGGCGACCGCCCTACCCGTGATGTCTTATACGTTTATGGAAATTAGCCGGTGATCCGGTGCATGTGTTCGTTAATCACTGGCCATCGCGTCAGGGTGGCGAAAGCGCTACCCGCGAAAAACGAAAATCGCAGCAAGTGTAAGCAAACATGTGATTGATTCACTGATGAAGTTGGATCCACTGACCAAAGTGATCGTGATGGGCGATTTAAATGACGACCCCATTAATGAAAGTATCACCAAAGTACTGGCGACAAAATGGAAAATGGATGATGTAGAAAAAGGAGGTTTATACAATCCATAGCATTCTATAAAAAGGACTTGGCACCATGGCTTATCAGGATACCTGGGGTTTGTTTGATCAGATTATCATCTCCTATGGTTTTATTAAACGAGTAGTCCGGACTGCATTACAAAGAAGCCGAAGTATTCAACAAGTCATTTATGATTGAAAAATTCGGGCAGTACAAAGGATACGAAACGATCTTATAGTAATGGTGTATGGAATGATGGTTATTCAGACCACTACCCCACGCTTATTTATCTGACTCAGTAAGTTCCTCTATCACAATAAACTCCTTCCCAAGTGGTTCAGCATAGTGATGCAAATTGATGAGTACGTTTTGATGCCAGCGCTTGAACCAGGTCAGCAAATTATCATGACGCTCTTGTAGGTGCCCCTCAGGCAATAACACCTGATGCCATTTTCGGAATCGTTGCTGTAAGTCTGTATTTTCCTTACGCAGATGCGAACGAAATTTCTCTTCGATTCGATTTATTTTATGGTCAATTGAGGTTAAATGCGCCTCAGCACTCTGTTGTAAATTTTGGTTCACTTCTGCACTTAAGCGTTGTAATTCTATTTTTAATTTGGTGTAATGACTCTTCCATTCAGCCAGCCTGTTCAAGACGGCATGTTCTTGCAGTAGCTGATTTGTATATTGTTCAGGGGATTGAAAAGATCTTCATAAGTCAGTTGATAGCGTTGCATGGCTGTCAGGTGTGGGCAGTCACCAGTTGAAATGAATTTCGGAGAATCAGAATAGGAAAAACAATTTGCGCTGCATCAAAAGACTTTTTAATTGGGCCCAATAGGCCAATTCACCTCCACCACCTACAAACGCAATATTGGGTAAAATACACCTGATACATAGGACGTGTGATCGCATTCGAGAAAATCGTTCAGGATGCTGTTTGATTTCTTCTTGCAAGGAACTGGCATCCCAATTTATCGCACTATCCACAACCTGCCACAATTCGCCTTGTTGTTCGATGCGCGCCCGAAGTTGTGGTTTCAGGTAAAACAAATTGATGGGTCGTGAATACGCTTGAGCAACATAGTGTTCGGGCCAGACAGACATCGTTTCGGTGTATGCCTTATGAGATAAATTTTCAAAACACTCCTTTTCAATATGGGAAGTGAAGAGTTGTTTTAATGAAGCATCATTCGCATCCAGCATCAGTAATCCTATGTGCGAAAAGCCCTTGCATCAACCGGCGTATCGCTTGTGTAAGTGTATGCTGGGGTTGATAGGCTGATTCAATCAATTGAAGCAATGCGTTTTCTTCCGGGATATCCGTTCGATAGGTTTGACGGATCGAGATCCAGAAAAGGTTGAATATTTTCAAGTACCATGCTTCCACACGCTCCTTGTTGATTACTTTGCCAGTGGTGGGTTTGACCTTCATAATTCCAGGCACCAATTTCGTCTAAATCATGATCTTCACTGCCGATATAATACACCGGAACAAAATGGAACTCCGGAAATTCTTTCTCACACCAGGCGGCCAATTCTATAGCATGTACAATTTTATAAATAAGATATAAATGTCCGCTAAAAAGATTCGGTTGATGCGCGGTACAGATGGTAAAGGTTGTAGCATCTGTTAATTGATCAGGTTCTTTTTTGTAGAGGATGCAATTCGAGTTCGGCAAACTGAGCCTGTATACATTGTTGCAATGTTTCCCGGTTCACCACCTGTTGTTGTTTGCGCAGGATTTGTTGGCGCAGCGATTCTCTGTTCGGAAAATCCTGAATGAAGGGTCGAATGGATTCGGATTCATTCACATAATCTAGAACAAAGGCGCTGAATTTGCGTACAGCTTTCCAATGAAAGACGGGTTACTTCAAACTTCATTTAAACTGTTTTTCCATCCACCATGTGTAAGATACGATCAAACTGCGCAGCAAGATCTTCATTGTGCGTTACGAGCACAAAAGTTTGTCCGAATTCTTTTCGCAATGCCTGAATAAATTCAAAAACNTCCAATGAATTGCGGCTATCTAAATTGCCGGTAGGTTCATCGGCTAAAACGATGCGCGGCTCATTCATTAAAGCACGGGCCACTGCAATTCGTTGTTGTTCTCCTCCAGATAATTCAGAAGGTTTATGCTGTAATCTATGACTAAGTTGTAANTCGATCAGCAAAAGAGTAGCTCTCCCNTGGGCTTCTTTCATAGACCGACCAGCTATCAATGCCGGCATACAAACATTTTCGATGGCAGAGAATTCAGGAAGAAGATGATGAAACTGAAAAACGAAACCAATTTTACGATTGCGAAAATCAGCCCGCTTGGTTTCGGAAAGCTTAAANACATCCTGCCCTTCAATCAGAACCTGCCCACTGTCTGGTTTATCTAAGGTGCCCAAGATATGCAATAAGGTACTTTTACCGGCCCCAGATGCCCCCGTAATGCTGACAATTTCAGAGGCGCCTACATCGATACTGACCCCATTCAGAATCCGCAGATTACCATAGCTTTTGCTGAGATTCCGTGTGGATAACATGGTGCAAACATAAAGATTTGGCGGATATAAATTAAATCTTACATTTGCGCCAAACAGTAAACAAGTTAAAAATAAATAAATATGTTCTGGAGTTTAGAATTGGCCTCACACCTGGAAGATGCGCCGTGGCCGGCCACAAAAGATGAACTGATCGATTACGCCATTCGTTCTGGAGCTCCTATCGAAGTGATTGAAAATCTTCAGGAGTTAGATGACGAGGGAGAAGCGTATGAAGGCATTGAAGACATTTGGCCTGATTATCCGACTCAGGAGGATTTCTTCTTCAACGAAGACGAATACTAAAAAGTAAAGCGCCCCGAACGAGGCGCTTTTTCTTTTATTTTTATTGAATCAACCGGGGTATAGAATTACAAAATTCAATATGGCATCAGGACAATTTAAATGCCTTTTTAACCTGATCGACATAATCTAATTTNTCCCAGGTAAACAATTCGACCGTTACCTTTTTCTCATTCGATTTTCCTTTATTGAAAACTTTAGTGACCGTTTCATTTTTACGCCCCATATGACCGTAAGAAGCAGTTTCTGAATAAATCGGATTACGAAGTTTCAGGCGTTGTTCAATTGCATAAGGGCGCATATCGAAAATTTTGGCAACGATAGCGGCAATTTCTCCATCGGTTTTATTCACTTTAGACGTGCCGTACGTATTAATAAACAAACCACAGGGTTTAGCCACACCGATCGCGTAAGAAACCTGAACTAACACTTCATCACACAAACCGGCGGCAACCAGGTTTTTNGCAATATGTCGGGTGGCATAGGCAGCACTACGATCNACTTTACTTGGATCCTTACCNGAGAATGCCCCACCACCATGAGCGCCTTTACCTCCATAAGTATCTACAATAATTTTACGACCGGTTAAACCGGTATCTCCATGCGGTCCACCGATCGCGAATTTACCTGTCGGGTTGATATGATAGGTAATTTGATCATTAAAAGTTNNTTGCAGCGAAGGCTTCAATTGTTTNTTCACCCGAGGGATAATAATTCCAATAATATCTTTTTTGATGGTCTCCAACATTTTTGCTTCTGTCGCAAATTCGTCATGCTGGGTTGAAACAACTATGGTATCAATGCGAACAGGATTGTTGGCATCATCATATTCAATGGTCACCTGGCTTTTNGCATCCGGACGCAGGTATTTTAATTCTTTCCCGTTCCGACGGGTCTTTGATAATTCCTGCAAAATCTTGTGGGCAAGATCCAGTGCCAATGGCATATAGTTTTCCGTTTCACGGGTCGCATAACCAAACATCATGCCCTGATCTCCGGCACCCTGGGCATTTGCCAATGTTTCAAAGCCTGCCTTTTTCACTTTACGATCAACACCCCGGTTGATGTCGGCACTCTGTTCATGAATCGCAGAAAGGATACCACATGAATTCGCCTCAAACATATATTCGGATTTCGTGTATCCGATATTTTTAATCACGTTACGGGCAATTTCCTGTACGTCCAGATAGGCCTCCGACTTTACCTCACCGGCCAAGACAACTTGNCCTATAGTCACCAGCGTTTCACAGGCCACTTTGGAAGCAGGGTCATAGGCCAGAAAATGGTCTATCAATGCGTCTGAAATTTGATCGGCAACTTTATCCGGATGTCCTTCTGAAACTGACTCAGAGGTAAATAAGTATGGCATAGTACGTTTTAGAACGGCGCAAATGTAAGGCAAACAAGGCCATCGAACAACTACCCAGGCAACCGGTTTTCACATTTCCAAACCAGGATGGCATCCTGTTTTGAATCTGGAACGGTTTTTGGTCATGTGATTGTCAAAAATACCGATTTGTCGGCTTCACAGGAGAATTCATGTTGGCGCAGACGTAACTTTATCCTGATTGCCATGAGATTTTTATACCCATTTTGTTCTTGCTGTGTTGGGGGATGCAGGAAGCACAGGCCCAGAATGCCGTACAAAATTGTATGGGTGCCATTCCGGTATGCCAAAATACATTTACCCAGAACTTATCGTATTCGGGTAATGGAACGATTAATGAGTTAAACGCCACGAACCAGGGATGTTTAACAACGGGGAAAAGCAACTCCGTGTGGTATATTCTGAGTGCCTCAGCCAACGGGGTTCTTGTATTCACACTCACGCCAAGCACCCCAGCCGACTATGATTTTGCGGTATGGGATTTGACGGATAAAAGTTGTTCGGCAATCAGTAACGGAATGGCTCCCATTCGCTGCAATTATGCTTCATTAATTAACTCGTCCGCAGGTGGAACTACAAGTNTGTCTACTTCCTCAAGCATCCCCTCTATTGGTGCCGGAGGCTCATTCAGCAGTTCAATTAATGCCACGGCCGGACAAACCTTTGCCATTTTAGTGAATAATACCAGTGGTAACACCAGTGGATACACCCTCAGCTTTGCCGGTTCTACTTGCCAGATTACCGACACTTACCCGCCCTATTTTAAAAGTGATACGCTTCCGGCCGGATGCAGCGGTCCTACCAGCATCAAGCTGGTCATGTCGNAAAATGTACTCTGTAATTCCCTTGCAACAAACGGATCCGATTTTACGTTAAATCCGGCATCAGCATCGATTACATCGGTTGCATCAACAGCCTGTACTTCAGGTAGTAATTTTACGAATCAATTCACTTTAAATTTTTCAGCGCCATTAACTCCTGGAACGTATAGCATCAATATCACCACCGGAACAGATGGGAACACCTTAATCGATAATTGCGGCAACAGCATGCCAACTGGTGGTTCAATTTCATTTACCATTCAGCCACCGGTACATGTTCAGGTTTCTACTCAATTCGGCTGCAATGGAACGCCTTCCGGGCTCATTAGCGCATCTGCATCCGGCGGAGCCACCNCTTATACCTATAAACTGAACAACGGCGTCTGGNGAAGCAGCAGTACCTACAGCGGTTTAACTGCTGGCACCTATACCATTTCAGTAAAAGACCAGAATGGATGCATTGATGATACCATTGTAACGCTGACTCCATCGGCCCCAATTGTGATCACCGGAATCAGCAGTACGAATCTGAGTTGCTACAATGCCAACAACGGTAGCATAACCGTAAATGCAACAGGTGGAAATCCTCCGTTGTCCTATGCGGTGAATGTTTCACCCTATGGCTCTTCAAATACCATTTCCGGACTTGGACCGGGAAACTATGTCGTTCATGTAAAAGATGCCAACGGTTGTATTAAAGATACCCTGGCCTTTNTATCGGCGCCAGGTCAATTACTCATTAATAACTTGCTGGTGGTAAATACCAGTTGTGGTACCAATAATGGAAGCATTGCGCTGAGTGCTTTTGGGNGAACTCCTCCTATCAACTATGCCCTAAACACAGGTGGGTTCCAAACTTCGGGTACATTTAGCGGACTTTCCAGCGGCTCCTACACCCTTCACGTTAAAGATGGTAACAATTGTACGCGGGATACGGTGGTTACTATTGTACCAATCAGCCTGGTAGCAATTACCAGCCTCAATATTACTCAGCCCAATTGCGCCGGAAACTCAGGGACTATCGTAGTGAATGGCGCTGGAGGAGTAACACCGTATTCTTATTCAAAAGATGGTACGGCCTTCAGTAGTTCAACTAGTTTCAACAATCTACCCAGTGGTTCTTACACGATCGCGATTAAAGATGCCAATGGTTGCACAGCTACTTCCGTAGCTACTTTAAATTCGATAGGAAATATGCATTTTGTGAATGCGAATGTCGTATTCCCTACTTGTGCAATTCCAGGTAGCATTTCAGTTGGGGGAGTGNGAGGTACTGCTCCTTATACCTTTGCGATAAATACCGGAGCCTATGGAGCATCGTCGGTATTCAGTCCTCTAACCGCGGGTACCTATGTAGTCCATTTAAAGGATGCGAATGGATGCATTCACGACACAACAATATTACTAAATGCTGTGCAATTACCTACCATCAGCAGTTTCAGCATTGTTAGCCCCAGTTGCAGCTTTCCGAACTCGGGTAGTATCGCAACAAATGTTGTTGGCGGAACAGCTCCTTACACTTTCTCGTTTAATGGAGCCCCGTTCAATTCGGTATCTTCATATTCTAACTTAACCCAGGGTTCTTATACCATTACCATAAAAGATGCGAACGGATGTACCAACTCCTCGGTGGCCAATCTGAACTCCAGCAATACGATGAGTTTTACTCAATTCACCAAAGTGAATGTGGGCTGTGGAGGTACCNCGCCAGGAAGCATCACGGCTGTGGCCGGCAATGGCAACCCGCCGTACCAATACAGCATTAACGGCGGCCCCTGGCAAAGTTCTGGATCCTTTACGAATCTGAATACCGGTGGTTATACCATTACCGTTAAGGATGCCAGTAACTGCACGCTCACATCACTTACGGTTATTACTAGCTCATACTTGCTACAATATAATTCGCTAAATGTGAGTAATTCCCCTTGTTTTCAACCTCCTGGGNGAAGTATAATTGTGAATGGTACCGTGAGTGCCAATCCTCTCACCTACTTCGTGAACAACAGTTCAAATACCAGTGGGGTATTTACCGGGCTGAGTGCCGGAACGTATACCGTTTCGCTGCACGATGCGAATGGTTGTAAACGTGATTCAATCGTTACAATTACCTCACCACCACCCTTATATTTCACCAATCCTATCATTATTNTCCCACCTTGCAATGGTGGTTTTGGAAGTATCAGTTTAGGCGGAGGCGGAGGANTCTAACCCTACACGTTTTCTTTAAACAACGGGGCTTTCGGTAATACCAGTAATTGGACGGGTCTACCAGCGGGAAATTATAATATTACGCTGAAAGATGCCAATGGCTGTGAACATGATACCANNATATCATTTTACTTCAACCTCTTCCGATTCNAAATTAATGGCCTGGTGATTAGTCATGCCGGCTGCAATGGTTCTTTAACCGGAAGTATTGCGTTAAGTGCCAGTGGAGGAACCCCTCCATATGCCTACGCGTTAAACAATGGACCTTTTGGACCTATTGCCAATTTTACCGGTTTAGGAGCGNGAACCTATGTCGTTCATATTTTAGATTCAACCAATTGCCCTAAGGATACCAGTATCGTTTTAAACAGTGGTGGCAATTTTACCATTTCATCCATTGTCAAAACGCAACCGTTGTGTTTCGGCGGCAATACCGGANCAATTAACCTTTCTGCATCTGGTGGAGTGCCTCCTTATCAATATGCGCTAAACACCAGTAGTTTTAGCACCAACAATTCGTTTAGCAATCTGGCATCCGGCACGTATACCCTGCACACCATAGATGCCAGTGGCATAGCANAGGACTCCGTAATTACTCTAGGGCAACCTGTGAAACTTGGATTCGCAACGGTGAATGTGAGTCCGGCGCTGTGTGCGGGCACGGCCACCGGTTCTGTAAGCAGTACCGGGAATGGTGGCATCCCAGCCTATCAATATCGCCTTGATGGGGGAGCTTATCAGGCTTCCGGAAATTTCAGTAACCTTTCTATTGGTTCGCATACCTTAAGTATAAAAGATTTAAATAATTGTACCCGGGATTCGGTGTTCACTATTGGTCAACCAGCGGCCATCGGCATCAGCAATGTAACAGTCATTACACCCGGTTGTTTTGGCGTTTCGGGATATATCAGTTTAAGTGGAACAGGCGGAGTTTCGCCCTACACCTATGCTGTGAATACGGGTACCTATCAGGCCTCAGGAAGTTTTTCAGGATTGGGTTCAGGTTCTCATACTGTGCACATTAAGGATGCCAACGGGTGTATCCGTGATACGGTGATTTCANTTCGCATTGAATCGATCATGACTTTAAATTCCTTAAGTTACTCGGCCAATGTGTGTACGGGAAATAACAATGGATTTATTTCTGTATCTGCATCATCGCTGAATCCTCCGGTGACCTATACGTTTAACAGCGGCAACCCGCAAAGCTCAGGTTTTATCGGGGGATTAAGTTCCGGCGTGCATACGATCCATATTGAAGACCTGACCGGTTGCTATATAGATACTGTTGTCACAATGACTTCCTCGCCGGGCGTAAACATCATGAATGCACTGACGACTCCAGTGAGTTGTCCTGGTAATGCCGACGGAAGCCTCAGTTTTACTGGTATTGGAGGCACCGGTGGTTATACTTATGCCATTACCGGATCGCCCTATTTAAGCAGCAATACCTTTACCAATCTGGCGAGTGGCAACTACACAATTTATGTTAAGGATAGTTTGAATTGTGTTGGAGATTCTGTGGTTTTTATAAATACCCCACCACCCCTGACGCTGAATTCAGTTCCCATGATACAACCCTTTNGTAGTTCGGCTACCAATGGGGCCATTTCGATGAATCCAACCGGTGGCACCCCACCCTACTTGTATGCTATTAATNACNCTCTGTTTACCACGAGTAATACGTTTTTAAATCTGATTCAGGGTACTTATACTGTTTATGTACAAGACTTTAATGGATGCACCACGGATTCGGTGATACAACTGAACGCGGCTGCTTATATGAATCTCAATAATGTAAACATCCAGAATGTTAGTTGTAAATTCGGTAATGACGGTTCAATTTCTTTGGGTGCCGTTGGTGGTGTACCTCCATACAATTTCTTTCTGAATTCTATCCCGAATGGTACATCAGGTACTTTTTCCAATTTAGGCATCGGCACGTATACCATTTCAGTGATGGATAGTATTGGATGTACGGAGGATAGTGTATTTACTGTTTCGGAGCCGTTAAGTCCGGCCATGGCCCTAATAATAAATATAGTGGATAACAAATGTAAGGGCGATAGTACCGGCAGTATTACCGCAGGGGCATCGGGAGGTACGGCGCCCTATTCCTATTCAATCAACGGAATTAATTTTCAGAGTAGCCCCAGTTTTGGCGGATTGATAACCGGCAACTACACGATCAACATACAAGATGCCAACGGCTGTATTGATGATACAACGGCCTATGTGGGCGAACCANCTTTTTCTGCCGAGTTAAAACTTTTAGGCATCAAAGACATTTCCTGTTTTGGAGTCACAGACGGAGCGATAACCGTCACCAGTAGTTTTGGGGTGCCTCCATTAAATTATTCCATCAATGGTTCTGCCCAGGGCGCCAACACGTTTTACAATAACCTGGCACCTGGTGAGTATATCGTTGAACTCATCGATTCCATCGGCTGCAAATCAACCGGAAAATATGTTGTAAAACCATCTGATCTGAAGCCAACAATTTTAATTGATGAATTGCGACCAGTGATCTGTGTTGGCGATAAAAACGGATTAATCGACTGGCATGCCATAAACTGTNTCTCACCCTACCAGTATGCTGTCAATTCAGTACCATTTGGCCCGATTAGTGTGGCCTCAGGAATCAGTAATGGTAGCTACTTCATTCAGGTTTGGGACACTGTAGGTTGTTATAATGATACCACGGTTATTCTGAATGCGAGTAACCCGATCGAAGTGCAGGTTTTAGCAACCCCGGCTTCTTGTCTTGGTTTTGGAGACGACGGTAAAGCTGAAGCCACTGTGATTGGTGGGAAAGCACCTTTCCAGTTTAATTGGACAGGCTCCGCATCTTCCTTATATCAGGTTGACGGCCTGGTATATGGTGTGCATCAGGTACAGGTGACTGACAGTTTAGGATGTAGTGATACCACCGAATTTGAAATCACCTACGATCCATGTTGCCGGCTAACCATTCCCAATGCCTTTTCACCCAACGGTGATGGATCCAACGACTTGTTCCGGCCGCTGCGTTATGGCAACCTCACCCTGGTTTCCTTTGCAGTCTACAATCGGTATGGCAACGAAGTATTTTTCACCAAAGACATTCAGGAAGGATGGAATGGAAAATATCAAGGCACGGATAGCGATGTAGGAACCTATTTTTATCTGGCGCGCTACCGTTGTCCATTGAGTGATGAAATAATTCTGCTAAAAGGAGATGTGACATTATTGCGATAAAAGCTGCTGGTTTGTTCTTGCCGGGTGAATTGTTGTCAGCATGTTCAACCAGAATGCATTCGCCGAATACCACAGGCCTTGTGATATACAGGATTCAAAGCATATTACCTGGCTACCACTTGCCATCCTCTGGTTTTTTGTAGGTTTGCTGCCCAATGAAACACCTGTGTTTTTACGGTTCACTAGTATTGCTTCTGCTTCAGGCAGCCTGTAAGAATCCGACCGGCACCAATAACACCAAATCGCCAGTATCTGCTGAACTTCAACAATTAAACGATGCGATCCGAAAAGACCCGAATAATGCCTCCCTTTATTTTTCGCGCGGGAAATGGTACAGTGGTCTGAAAATGGATTCTATGGCCCTGATAGACTTTCAGCAGGCGGTAAAATTAGACTCCACCAAATCCGAATATTTCAGCGCTATCGGTGACATTTTATTCGAACACAAGGATGTGAGTGGAAGTGTACAATGGATTCAANAAGCCATTACCTTAAATCCTAATGATGAGGTTGCGCATCTGAAAATGGCCAAGTTGTTTTTATTCACTGAAGATTATCCGAAAGCATTTACAGAAATCAACACCGTACTCCGTTCAAACGTTTATAATCCTGAAGCCTACTTCTTAAAAGGCATGTGTTATAAACATATGAAGGATACCAATAAAGCCATTTCCAGTTTTCAGACTGCTGTTCAAACCGATCCGAAATACATAGATGCTTTAATTCAACTGGCCATTATTTACGAGGCCCGAAAAGATCCTTTGGCATTGCAATATTACGAAAATGCCTATCGGGCTGATTCCTCCTCGGTAGAACCCCTTTATGGACAAATCATGTTCTGGCAAAACCAAAACCGTTTTGCTGAAGCCANNAAAAAAGTTTGTTTACGAATCATTGCCAAAGACCGGAACTATCCGAAATCGTATTACAACTTAGGCTGGATGCTTTTGCAGGAAGATAGCATCGAAAAAGCAAAGCGACATTTCGAAATGGCCTTGCAGGTAAAACCCGATTACCCGGAAGCCTATTTTAACCGGGGGCTTTGCCATGAAATATTGGGTGATTACGCTGCGGCAAGAGCCGACTATGAACAAGCCCTCTCATTTAACCCCGACATACGACCTGTTCAGGAAGCGTTGGCCAGGCTTAAAACCAAACTAAAACAATAACTATGGCATTAATTGCACCATCCGTTCTTTCGGCCGATTTTCTGCATCTTGGCAGAGATGTTACTACGATCAACTCCTCTGAGGCGGATTGGTTTCATGTGGATATCATGGACGGCCGGTTTGTACCGAACATCAGTTTTGGAATGCCGGTACTACAAGCCATCAAACGCCAATCCGCTAAACCTTTGGATGTTCATTTGATGATTGAGGAGCCTGGTAAATATGCCGACGATTTTAAAAAGGCCGGTGCCGATATTTTAACGGTGCATTGGGAAGCCTGCCCACACCTGCATCGCAATCTGCAACAAATTAAAGGGCTAGGAATGAAGACGGGCGTGGCGCTGAATCCGCATACCCCGGTTGAATTTCTGTACGATGTTTTAGAGGATATTGATTTAGTTTGCCTGATGAGTGTGAACCCGGGATTTGGTGGACAGCGATTTATTCCGCGAACTCTCGAANAAATCCGTGTATTAAAAACGGAAATACACCGCAGGAACACCTCTACACTTATCGAAATTGATGGAGGAGTTACCTTAGACAATGCCGCTGAAATTATTCAGGCTGGTGCAGATGTATTGGTTGCAGGCAATACAGTATTCTCATCCCCGCATCCTCTGGCAACAATTGCCGCTTTAAAAGCCTTTTCTTAAGTTAGGGATGAAGACCACTCAGGCAGTGTTTACGCTGATTCGTTTACCCAACCTGCTTTTCATAGCGCTAACACAGGTCATGGTGTATTTTTTATTGNTAAAACCAACGGTTCTGCACACCGGGGCCAATCAGCATCTTGATTTCTGGCCATTCTGTTTACTGGTATTCAGTACAGTTTGTATCGCCGCAGCAGGGTATATGATCAACGACTATTTCGACATTGGGATTGATGCGATTAACAAACCTCATCGTGTTACCATAGAAAAAGTATTTAAGCGGCGCTCCATCATTATCGCGCATATTCTGCTAAACATTGGGGCACTCCTTCTCGCTGTTTGGGCGGCCTTACAATGTGGTTCAATTGTTTCATTTNGGATTCAGATACTTTCCATTCTTCTGCTGACCGTTTATTCATCCACGTTTAAACGCAAACTGATCATTGGGAATCTCAGCATCGCTGTATTAACTGCTCTTACCGTATTAAGTATCGGAGTTTATGAACCAGGCTTTAAAAGTTTTCATCCCACCGAATACCATGTTAAGTTACTTTGGGTATATATTGTTTTTGCCTTTNCGATCACCCTGATTCGTGAAATGGTTAAGGATATCGAAGATGTGAAAGGGGACAGTTCCAGTGGGTGCACAACCTTACCGCTGGTTTGGGGTATTGACCGTACGCGTTCACTGATTGTAATTTTGGTATTATTACTTTTTATCATCATGGGGATGGTGATCTGGCAATTTCGTAGTAATCAGCTCTTAATTCTCTATTTCACATTGGCTGTATGCAGCCCACTACTGCTCATTAGTNTTTTTCTTTACCGGGCCCGGATATCCAAAGATTACCGCCTTCTGAGCCGATGGATTAAATGGGTGACCCTTACCGGAATATTATCGATGTTATTTATATGAAAAGTCCACTAATCTTAGCATCCGCCTCGCCCCGCCGAGCCCAATTGCTAACTATGGCTGAAATACCTTTCGAGGTGCAGATACCCGATACCGATGAAAGTTGGCCGGATACATTGGTCATCGATCAAATTCCGGTTCACATCGCCGAGCAAAAAGCCCGTTTTATCCTTAACCAACATCAGGATCGGGATATTCTGGCCGCAGATACTATTGTTGTTATCAAAGATCAGATTATTGGTAAACCCAAGGACCGCCAAGATGCGATTCATATGCTTCAGGTACTGAGTGGGGCTACACATCGGGTGATTACAGGAGTTTATTTAAAATTATCCGATTCAGTCTATCAGTTTTCCGATTGTACAGAAGTGAGTTTTCACCCGCTTACATTAGAACAAATCGTTCATTACATCGACAATTACAAACCTTTTGACAAAGCAGGTTCTTATGCCATTCAGGAATGGATTGGTGCAGTGGCCATCCGCTCAATCCGCGGTTGTTTTTACAATGTCATGGGCTTGCCAATTTCCAGAGTGAATCAGCTCTACCAAAACGGCTAGTATGCTAAATTGTATCGTATTCTTTCATATCATTACATCGCTAATCAATGAAATTGATAGGCTATCAGAATTCATAGGATGGTCCTGCTAACATTTTGGTTTTTGTTTGTCGTCCTTATTGGCGTAAACGAATAAATATGAAACTGAAAAACTTCTTCTTACCTTCCTCTGTATCCTGGGCCTGTCTCAGGCTTCGGAAGCACAAACCTGTAATGCTTGTTTTACAGCGACTCTTGACACCAACAGTGTTGGATTGATAAACCTGGATGCGACCTGCTCCACACCAGCATTTTCGGGAAATGTATATTATGAGTGGTTTGCTGATGGAGTCCCTTACGCTGCATGGCCATTTCCCTATTTTCAGATACCATTTTCTACTCCGGGGGCGCATACCATTTCCCTGGCGATCACCGATGCCTCTATAGGATGCAGTGACAGCTCGGCGCAAAGCATCAACATACCGGTAAATTGTACGGCCACTTTTCAACCCTACCAAAGTGGGAATTACACCTACTTCTACAGCAATAACTATTCTACTACCGCCAGTTATTTCTGGGATTTTGGCGATGGAAATACCTCTACATCTATGACTCCGGCACATATCTACAGTAATCCCGGTACGTATAATGTTTGTCTCACCATTTCAGATACCGCCTTTGGGGGTGTTCAGCTTCCTGGTGTGATAGTGTAGTGTTGCCGCTACCACCAATTGCTATGCAATGATTAACGTGATGAACATAGGCCCCGGACCAAATGACTATTTAGCCGATGCCGGTTTAAGTCAATACAATCCCAACAACGTTCAATTTATCTGGAAGTTAAATGGAGTAATTACCCAACAAGGTCCTTCACTGAGCTATTTGTTTACTTTAAATCAGGCATTTACCAATACCCTCGAATTGGATATTGCCGATACGAATGGTGTGGTTTGCTCGAGTGCATTAACCTTTTATACCCTACCTCTTCATCTGGTTGTTATTCCTGTTTCTTCCATACTCCATTAAATGCGAATGTGGATTCGGTTTGGGCAGATGCTTCATGCAGCAATATTCCGGCTGGTGGTTCAATACAATGGTATCTGGATGGCAATGTTTTACCTCAAACAAATTCCCAAATTACGCTGAGTGGTCTCGCTCCGGGTTTTCATGGAATCGCACTGTATATTAAAGATGCTTCCAATGCGATCTGCGACTCCAGTTTCCAATCGTTTACCACTTATGCTCCTCCATGTCAATCCTGCCTGAATATTACGCCAGTAGCCGGCACAACCAGCGATTATGTGTTTGATGCCACTTGCAATGGTACTGGTAATCTGGTGTATACCTGGATTGTCGATAATATTTATGTTACTTCTACATACAATCCATTGTTTACCTACTCTTTCACGCAAAGCGGAACCTATTCAGTATGTTTAATGGTGACAGATGTCCTCACCGGAAATACCTGCAATTCTGCTTGTCAAAATGTAACAGTGAATACCCCACAGGCGACACTTTTCGATCTTTGCGGTACTGTGTATAAATCAGGAAACGGATTTTTCAATTACACGCCAACTGGTCAAAACGAAGCGATAGTTTATTTGGTGACATTAGCTCCGGGCGGACAATTGGATGCCATAGACAGTGTGTTAACTGATGCAAACGGTGGCTACTGTTTTATGAACAAACCAATTTTTGACTATCGCATCAAGGTAGCCTTAAAACCTTCTAGTCCGGATTTCAGCATCAATGTTCCTACTTACTTCCAAAGCGGCACCATGTGGTATAATGCCAACGTAATTACTTTGGCGAACACTAATCTGTATAACAAAGATGTGTATCTGGTACCCGGTGTAAATGCTGGCGGTCCGGGTATCATTACCGGTAACGTATTACAAGGAGCAAATAAATCAAGAAGTGGTTCTGCGCTGGATGGATTGAGTATGATTTTAGTAGACGTTCAAACCAACGAACCTGTTGCGTATACAAAAACTGAAGTTGGCGGAAGCTATTCGTTCACAAATATTCCTTTGGGTGATTACAAGTGTACGGTGAATTGCTCAATAAAAGCAGCATACCTGCTACTGTCAATTTAAATAGTGGGAATCCGTCAGCGGCTAACCTGAATTTTGAAGTGAATAGCAATGTCATCAATCCTACGACTGCCTTCCCAACTTCTATTCCCTGAAATTAAAAATGCTTCTTACTTACGCGCCTATCCGAATCCGGCACAATCCTATTTTGAATTACAAACCGAAGAAGTGGGTATGCAAATCGAAGTGATTGATATTACCGGAAAACGCATCTTCGAAACAACCATATCAGGCAATCAGCCTTTACGCATTGCAACCAGTAATTGGTCGAACGGTTCATACTGGATTCGTTATACCGGCAGTCGTGAGCAAGGCGTACTAAAACTTCAAGTCGTCAACAATTAATTCCAATTGTTTCATGCCTGGAAATCTTTTCTGAATCAATTGGGGTTTTGGTTCAAACCGCTTCTTCGGAGGCGGTTTTTTTTATGTGGCCTCATTGAAATTTCGGGGTGTTATAGTTATCCCAATGTGAATTGGTAGTCAGACCATCTCCTCAGCTCTGACGAGACAGACCTGTACCGATGCATGCATTGTTTGCGAGGAACGAGCATGATAAAGGATAAATCGGTAATAGGATAATTGTTTAAATCAGATTCATTTTTTTAACCTTTACCGATGATGTGGATATTCTTGTGGAACGAAGGTTATACCAATCCTTCTTAAAAAATAGTCCAACCTATTTAATAAATTTAGAGTGGTAAATGCCGATATAGCGTAAAAATAGTCCAGGCGAGTGAAACGAAAATTGGACTATACTGAAAGCATAATCGGTATTTCAACCACACAATCCGAATTACAAATATTTCATCGGTATTCATCTTTTTAATAAAGAAGAATGCTTTTCTGAACAGATGTGATGGCTAACTATTAAATGCCAGTACATTTGTCAGGATGCCCGATACAACTTTCAATNTTAAAGCGCAGGCTAGTTTGATGCATATCTTCAAACTAGCCTGGCCTATGGCTATTTCAATCTTTATTCCGCAATTGAGCATGTTGTGTAATTCGCTTNTTTTAGGGAATTATATCCCTGAGTCGGACAAAATTGGAACTCAACACATTTTAGCGGCCTCTGGTATAGGAGGTATTTACATCCTGACCTTAACCATGATTGGTTTTGGCTTATCCTCCGGCTTACTTATGCTGATGAGCCGTAAAGCTGGTGAAAATGATCGTCTGGCTATTGGCGGACTCATGAATCAAGGCTATCTGATTACGTCTGCTTTTTCTGTGACCCTTATCCTGATTTCACTATTTTTAGCTCCCACCTTGCTGCAATGGGGTATTCATGATCCTGTCATCCGTGAAGCGGCCCTTGAATTTATAGGTATCCGTTACTGGAGCCTGCCCTTTCTTTTTATCAATCAGATTCATCAACAGTTCTTCTTAGCCACTTCTCAATCCCGACGAATTATGGTTCCTGCGATAACGCATGCCATCGTAAATATTTATTTCGACTACGTTTTCATCTATGGCCAGTTCAATTTTGCGGAAATGGGATTGGCCGGAGCAGCCTGGGCCTCTTGCCTGGTTGATATCACCGCAGCATGTGCAGGAACGATCATGATGCGACAAGTTTCATCGCAAAGCCTACNNCGAATTTTGAAAGGACTAGCAGTTGATGCTAAACTGATCGGGTATATTTTACTGAAATCTTCCCCATTAATCGTTCAATACGTATTAAGCATTGGAGCGTGGTTGATTTTTTATATGTTGGTTGAACATATCGGTCCGGCAGCCTCGGCAGCATCTCAGATTCTGCGATCTGTTTTTGGTGTTGTGGGAGTAGCTGCCTGGGCCTTAGGAGCAACATGCAATTCGATGGTAAGCAATTTAATCGGACAAAACCGAAAAGAAGAAGTTATTCCGTCGATCCTGAAAATTATTCGATTAAGTCTTTTATGTGCGGTCGTGATAGGANACTCCTTGCTGGTATTCCCAAAATGGTTTTTAAGTCGCATGACCACTGACCCTATGACTATTGAAACCGGAATCGTGTCGTTGCGAATTGTCATATTAGCCACCTGGATCTTATCGGTTTCAACGGTTTGCTTTAATGCCGTAGTCGGTACCGGAAATACCCGGGTGAATATGTATATTGAGATGATTGCAATCGTCTTGTATTTAACCTATACCTTTCAGGTTGTTGAANTTCTGGCATCTTCCTTGCACTGGGCCTGGTGTTCAGAATTTGTTTACTGGTTAAGTCTACTCCTGATGAGCGCGTGGTACCTTAGAAGTTCAAAGTGGAAACAAATCGTTTTGTAGCATCACACCGTGAAAATCGGAAAAGGCAGGCACATCAGGCCTAACGCATAATATACATTTTTCCGAAGCCCTTTTCAATCCATTGGTCGGCGGCAGAACTAAAATGTTCCATCAGCCCCCGTTCAAACCTGTGACCACACGATATAAATAAACTCCATTTCCGCGGTTGTCCGAACCGATCATCACCTTTCCATCTAAATTCTGTGATGTTGCGTCCAACATGCAAAGGTCCTAGTTCTGACTTTAAAATTTCACGAACAACCTTACCTGTGGGTGTCATAATTTGAATTTTAAAATTAGAAGGCACTTCGATCCGGTAATCGTGAAAACAAATTGGGTTGAGGTACTAAAAGGATTCGGGTAATTTAATACAGAACTGATGGCATTGGTAGTCTTCACTTCAAAACCGACCTTGTAACTCAATTCACCGGTAGTATTTCCTGATTTATCCTTACCTCGAACGATGAGCATATAATCATTTCCATCTTTGGTAAATGTGGGACGAAACTCCAGTTTGGCCTGGTTTTTTGTATTCAATTCTGAATTTTCTGCGGGAATAAATTTGAGGATCGAACCATCAAATGGAATATACGTTTCAGCAGTTAAATTATCGCCGGGATACCGCATGTAAACCGATACCAACGAAGTATCATCTAAAGCCAGGTATTTATTTTCATCTTTAAGGCGATCTGTATAAATGGTTTAGACGATACAATGTCCTTGTCAAGAATATGCACTCCGTCGAAAGTGACATCAATCAGCGGATTCTGCCTGTCTGCCACCACATAAAAAGGTTTATAACCAATATTGTTGGGATGAAACTGTTCCATTTCGNNATCACCGTCCGGATTGGCCTCTACCACCAGGGTATTATTCCCCGAAAGCCCTGCTGTGGACAATTCAAATTCAGCCTGAATCGTATCCAGAATAGGCAAGGGTTTAAATCGTTTCATCCCCATCGGTATGCGGTTATTGTTGCGATCCAACACATCATAACGCACCAGCAAACTATCCATAGGNATCTGAGTCAGGTTTTCAATGGCCACACCGATTTCGATCTTTTGCCCTTGTCCTAAGTTGTCTTTAAACGTATAATATCGGTTAGGATTCAACGCAGCTTCCGGAACGGGTTGATAATGTACCCTCCACATCGAAAGTTGTTCCGGAGTGGTATACACATTGTCGGAGTCATCNATCTCAATTTGTAATTTCGGATAATTCTTGGCATCGATAAACGTTAATGAGGTATCTCCTTCTACCGTTGCCAACAAATCGGCCTGATTATCCGGAGCGATCCCGCGAATCAGATATCTTACAGAATCTTTACTTGGGNNGGATTCGAGAGAAACGGCCCGCTTTTTAAAACTATTCCATACCATAGCAGGACCAATCACGGTAGAGCGCGTAGTGCCTTCGTAAAGATAGGATTTAAAGTCAAATTCGGCATACAACTTCTTCGTCGAATCTGATTCTGTGTACTGTTGCACAGTAGCAGGCATTCCCTTTCGAGTCCAGAAAATCATCGGGCGATTTTTATAAAAGGAATCAACCAATGTGAATCCCATATTCTTCATTTTATGATACAAGGAATTTCCTGAACCCAGCGTGGTCGTATCTGCCTTCCATTGATTGATAAACGTAGTATTTCGGGATCCGCATATATTTAGTCCGCTAATGGATGGGCTTACGCATAATCGGGGTTGTGCCATTAAATAAGCCCCTGCNGGTATGGAATCAATAAAATCCATAATTCGTTTACGCCCGATGGCGGTATTAAATGGAAATTCAAANAATGCATCACGGAAATTCGGTTCATCAATACGACAAGGTGCAAAGCTTCCAAAACGGCCCAAATTAGTTAAGGTATCTTTGGTATTAATCCACGGTTGTCCGGACAATGAATCAATGACTACAAATTGCAGACTGGAATATCCGGGCCAGGGGTCACAACCAAAAGTAAATAAGGTTGCTCCGCTCAATTTAACAACGTATTCCGGCCAGTCGTACTGATATGGCGGAGGTGCGTATATACAAACATTTTGAACCTGTAACTTNTTGTTCAAATCAAAAAACTGGGTCCGTCGACTGGCCGAGTCTAAATTCATTTGTTGATATCGATCCTGGGTAAACTGGTAAAAATGCGATTGGTTCCAGCCTGGTAAACTTTGGTCCATATAGACAAATGAACTTCTTGACCAACGATGCTCATGATTTCCATACAAGGTATCCATTGTTGTCCTCCAGTAATACACGACACTATCCCGTAAGGCGATCGAAGGCTGCCAGCGCAGTACACCGCCTTGNCTGTCTATTCGCTGGGTTAACAACAAGGGCGAATTAAACAGGGCAGTGGTATCGATTTGTAGCACATANCGTCTTGATGTCTGAAAAGGATTCAAGGTCGAAGCCTTTAACATAACTCCCTGGTTACTCACGATACTGAAATCATAAGGGAAAACCGGCACCAGATCATCATTATAGATAACAAAGGTTCGGCGAATTGAATTATTNGATTCAGAAATTTCGTCAATAACCGATTCTTCATCCAATGATACCTCCAAAACATTATTTCCGAGTCCGGCATCACCCATCGTTGGTACCCGTAGTTGCAAAGTATCGGAATTAGATAATTTACCAATTTTCTGATTCAGCATCACATACTCCACCCCATTCTGAAGAATTCGTTTAACCAGCAAGGAAACACTATCCCCACTATACCGACCTAAATTATGGATTGCGATTTTTGANTCCAGTGTGTCGATATTAGTCGTCAGATTCTGTTGNCAAAATTGAACCCCTTTTTCCTCTACGGCAAAATCGGGTTTCTCAAAATGATATACACTTGTAGCAGGATCTCCATTCAAAGTAATCTGTTCGGCATGTAAACGAAGCAAATTATCAAATGGATAAGAATTCATGAGTTTGTTGATATTCTTATTCACCTGCACCCCTAGTTCATTTCCATAGTCGTATTTCCCGATATGGGCATACAATGAATCGGTATACGTTCCCAAACTATTTGATAGGCCGGTATTCACACTGGCAAGAAATCCGATCACCCCTTTATTTGGAGTAAGTACAAATTTTTCACCTAACGATTTCTGGCCGGTTAAAATGAAGATATCACCGGCTCCACATCCATTGGCAAAAAAGAGGNNATACCGGCCATAGTTGGTATACTTCTCGGGGTAATCCAGATTATAATCCATCCCACTGGCCGAAGAGTGACCAAAGAATTGAATGATGCCGACGCCGGAATTGAACAAATCATCTACCTGTTTGCTATTGATTTCTTCAACCTCCGAAGTTGTTCCTTTNTTCAGGGTAGTTACACGGGCACCAAAATTGACATTACTCAGGATATTCGCCTGATTGTTGAGTGAATTTAAAATAGGAGCCTGTTCAGATGCATTTTTNGTTCCTGCCAGATGTAAGATGCGCTTCTGCCATAATATAGAATCACTAAACTGATAAGTTGTTGTGTTGATACGTTTTTCACGATCCCCGATCTTATCCAGATAATCTCTGATCTCATAATCGCTCATCACGGGCAAACGACCAATGGCTAAACCAAATTTACTGTTTTTATCAAAATCCGTCAACAGATTATCTGAACAAGGTTCTCCGAACGACGGAACAGCATAAAATGGATAGCTACTGTACGGAGCTTGTGAATAGGTCAGAAAATCTTTGTAGTCAATTCCTTTCCCTATAATAAAAGCAGATTTTGGTTTTGATGTCCATTGTGCATTGCGGACCGCAAATTTTAAAAATTCTTGATGGCTTGCGGANCTATAATTATACCCGTATCCAAACTCGTTATAGATATCCTGCACTTTTACAATCACCGGGTTGTAGGCTCCACCCGCCAACGATGACCGGTAGTTTTTATAGTCTTGTAAGTAGGAGGTACTTCCGGATAAATAGCCAGCATGGGTGAGAATGATATAATCACCCTGATTATTCGTATTGGTATAATTTACAAAATTTACTGGTTGTAAGGCCCCTACTGTATCGTAACTCGTTGATCCCAAACTTTTCAGAAAGAGTCGCTTCACGACATTGGAAGCAGGAATCTTAAAACGAACTTTACCTGCAACGGCTATATCTCCAATCAGGTAGGTATTATTACTCATGTCATACAATCGAGGCGATACATTGGCCGTATTAAAACTATCAATCTCCAGATAGTAGTCTGTTACCTTAGGATCTAATTCAAAGTAAAATTCACTGGCATTATTAAAGTTAAACCGTCGGGGATAACGCAATTCAGCCGAAGCTATACCAAAACGATCGTATAAATTCTGCGATGGAATTGAATTGTGACTGGTATACTTCATCAACATTTTATTCTGCGCATTCAGCAGATTCATCGGTACGGAGATATTGTATCGCTTATAGCCAAACGATGAAAATGTGGAATCGGCCAGCTCCGTTCCATTCACCGCAATTTTCACCCGATGCTGAGTCAGGTAGGAATTTCCAGCAACAGTTGTTTTATAATAGGCTGTTGGTCCACCACTAACCACATACGGTTTCGTAAGCGTAAACGTGAGCGAGTCTTTGGCAGTATCAAATGATTTCACATAACCTTCCCCATCTTCATATTGCGAAGAATTCAAATAAATAACCGGTGTATTGTACTGACCAAAATAAGAAGGTCCGTAGGCGAAAATATTGCGATAATTCAAACGGATACGTTCCCAATAAAACGTCTCCTTTAACGGGGCGCCGGTTAAATTATTCGCCAACACAGTATAGCGTTTATTCGTTGCGGAGGTCGTATAGGTTAAGAAATAATAGGCCGTATCTGAGATGAGATTGATTGATGGATTCAATTGATGGGAAGGCTGTTTGTACAGCGCAGTATCTAATAACCCATTGGCCCTTTCGCCATAAAATTCAATATAATCGGCGCTACTTAAACTACCTGAGGCGCTAACAAACAAACAAACTTCCACCCCATCCCGAAACAACTGGAATTGATTCCCCTGCACGGTATTGGGTAACCCCAGAGCCTGTAATTGAGCCACTGGAATACGGTAGAGACCGTCTTTATGTATTTTAAATTTATAATAGTTCTGTGTGTAATTAATCCACTCATTGCCATAGGTCTGGGCAAACGACATATTACCTGCACAGCAAAGTAAAACAACAAGTAATAATTTAATCGAGTTCAATCGCATAGGGTACAAACGATTTTAGTTATTGTTTTTCATTTTCTTGTTGATGCTACGAGCCTGCTCATCCAGATCGGTATTAGCAATTCCGTAGCCTCCTTTATGCCGAATACTCAATCGCAAAGAAATAAAATGACTATACAGAGGATTTCCNTGCACATTTAAAGAGGAAAAAGCATAGTCAATATTAAATTGACGAATCATCACCCCTAATCCCAAAGAAGGTTGAAACATCGTGCGTTTNTTGGTATTGCTGGTATCGGCATCATCCAACACCCGCTGAAAACCGCCCAGGCCGCCCCGCAGAAANAACTTTTGATTGTAACAAATNTCCAATCCGAGTTTCGGATCGATACTCAGTGGGTTCAGGTTAATCAAGTTGCCATACCGCTTACCATCTGTACTGATGTCCAGATTTAATTCAGCCATCAGATAGGCCGATTTGCTGGAATCTTTCAAATGGATAGGCAGCGTCCGGGCTCCTCCTAAAATAATGCGAGGGGTATTCACCTCTGTTGACCGTGAAACAATTTCATTTCCGGTTTTGGCAAATTCCTGTTTTTCTTTTTCCGTAAAACTAAAAGACCACATGGTGTAAGTCGTCGTAATGTCGCGCACGTTCACTCCCAGTTTCCACAAACCAATCCGGGCCTGAGCGCCTAAATCGATACCGGCTCCCCAGGCATTAGCCAGAGAACCAACGGTTCGATGAATGATTTTAAAGTTACCACCTACGGATAAATCAATATCCTCCCGGTCCTGAAACCGCTTTAAGGTGAGTGGCCGGGCATAACTGATCAGTCCGGCATAATCAGCCGCTGAAATCGATTTTATTTTGCTGTAATTGACCGAACCATCTGGCTCAATCATATTGATGGTATAAGGAATATCATCGATGGCAAAACGAATCAGCGACAATCCCATAACCCCNTTCTTGTTCTTGAGTTTGAATGCAGAACCCAGATAATCAAATTTCGCGATGCTGCTAAAATACTCGGAGTGCATGCCTCCAAATTGCAGGTCGGCTGAGATATGATTTAAACCGGCAGGATTCCAGAATGCGGCATGAACGTCATTCACCGAAGCAGCCTGCGAACCAGCCATTCCGATGCCTCTGGCCCCGACTCCAAGATTCAAAAACTCATTCACATATTTCCGTTGTTGTGCCTCTATAGGCGCTAAACCCACAAACAGAAATCCCAGACCAAGTATTCCGATTTTTTACCATAGTTTTTGCTTGAATCCCAACAAAACGTTGAACTACAGACTATATTGCCTGCGACTACCAAAAATAGTCATTTTGAGCCGATTAATGCCGAAATTCAAACGGAAAATTGCACCTTTGCTCCCCTATGAATCTGATTCAAGAATTACAATGGAGAGGCCTGATTCAGGATATCATTCCCGGAACAGAAGAATTGTTACTGAAAGAAAAGGTATCCGGGTATGTTGGTTTTGATCCCACTTCCGATTCCCTGCACATCGGTAGTTTGGTTCCTATCATTTTATTAATGCACCTCCAACGTGCCGGTCATAAGCCCTATGCTTTGGTAGGCGGTGCAACAGGTATGGTAGGCGATCCCAGCGGAAAAAGTGAAGAACGGAATATGCTGGATGAAGAAGTGATCCGTTACAATACGGATTGCATCGCGCGGCAACTGGGGCATNTTTTACATTTTGATGCCAAAAAGGAAAACGCTGCGGTGGTCGTGAATAATTACGATTGGTTTAAAGAATTTACCTTTNTACAATTTATTCGCGATGTAGGTAAATACATTACCGTCAATTACATGCTGGCCAAAGATTCGGTGCAGAAACGCCTCGAAACCGGAATGTCCTTCACCGAATTTACCTATCAATTGGTACAAGGTTACGATTTCTTTTACCTGCATCAGAAGCATAATATTCAATTACAAATGGGTGGTTCCGACCAGTGGNGAAATATTGTAACCGGTACCGAATTAATCCGCANNAAGGCAGGTGGTGAGGCCTTTGCATTTACGGCTCCCCTANTTGAAAAAGCAGATGGCGGAAAATTCGGCAAAACCGAAAGTGGAAATATCTGGCTCGATCGAACGAAAACTTCCCCGTATAAATTCTACCAGTTTTGGATGAATACCAGCGATGCCGATGCCGCCAATTATATCCGCATCTTTACCTTTCTTTCTCAAACAGCTATTGAAGACCTGATTCGTGAACATGAAACCGATCCGNGTAAACGCATCCTGCAGAAAAAACTAGCCGAAGAATTAACCTGCCTCGTGCATTCACGCACCGATTACGAAGAATCCGTGAAAGCCAGTCAGTTGTTGTTCAGCGATAATACAGCGGATCAGTTAACCCAACTTTCGGAAGAACAACTACTGGACATCTTGGATGGGTTAGATCGTCATTCGTGCCCCTTCACCGAATTGCAAACCGGCATCCCGGCAATCAGTTTACTAGCCGATACAGGTATTTTCCCTAGTAAAGGAGAGGCCCGGAAAATGATTCAGCAAGGCGGTGTGTCGCTGAATAAAATTAAATTGAACGACCCCAACGAACTAATTACTTCTGAGCGTCTCTTGAACGGAAAATATCTCCTGATTCAGAAAGGGAAGAAAAAACAACATCTAATTATAGCCTCATGAAAATCCTGATTCAATTGCTGAGTATTCTGGCCCTTCACTTCGCAACCCTGGCGCAAAATACCAAACCGGTTAAAGTAAATATTCAGGATCTGAAATCGATCGATACCCATGCAGCCTATTGCGCCCGTGAATCTGTGCGATTGATCGAGGAGCGGGCTGCTTTGGATAGTTTGCAAACGAAGCGAAGTGAAGATTTCCTGTTCTCTCTCATTCAGCGCTATTATGTGCATCTGAAGACGAAAAACTATACTTTAAAACCAATACTTTATAAAGAACGCATTCAATTAAAAACAGAGCGGGATCGTTATCTGAAGGCCTTACTCACCGATTATCAATACGGGAGATACCGCGAATTCGCAACTGCAGTGGAAAAAAAGAACTCGAAAAAAGTAAAAAGGATCCTAAAAACCTCAGCGAAGAAGATAAAATTTATCTGGAAACCCTGGGCTGGGACCTTTTATTAATTCCGGTGGAGATTGTTGAAAAATAGATGCGAAAAATAGGTTTACTTTCGGATACCCACGGCTACTTGCNNGAACAGGTATTCACCCATTTTAACGATGTTGATGAAATATGGCATGCCGGAGATNCGGGCAGTCTGGAACTGGCCCAACGTTTAGAAGATTTTAAACCCTTTCGGTCGGTATACGGAAATATCGACGGGCAAGAACTGCGCATCCGTTATCCAGAAGTCCTGGCATTTACCTGTGAAGAATTGAAGGTGTTGATGCTGCACATTGGAGGCTATCCTCCAAAATACAATCCGCAAAGTCGTCCGCTCATTCAGCAAGAAAAACCCGGATTATTCATATGTGGTCATTCGCATATTCTTAAAGTGATTCCTGATGCCCAACACAACTTACTGCATCTGAATCCCGGTGCCTGTGGGTTACAAGGTTGGCACCAGGTAAAAACCCTGATGCGTTTCAGCATTAATGGTGATAAGGTGGAAAATCTTGAAGTGATTGAACTAGGCCGACGTGCAGATATTCAAACTCCATGACGGAATACCTCACCTAAGGAATCAAGATTTTGTTGCTGCTGCCAATTAATATAAATCGGTCTCACTGATATATTTTCTAACCTTGGCTAAATCTGTATACCGGGCGCGATCTTCAATCGTAAATTTCGGACAAAGTTTGCGTACCGTATCATACACGCTCCGGGTAATCGGCGCCAGTTTGCTTTGAATTCCCCGGTAATCAACAGCCTGGCAAATGGCAATCAGATGAACGGCAAATACATCAAAGGTATTTTCAATTACCCGGTTACATAAAAGTGCGGCGTTTGAACCCATGCTCACAATGTCCTGATTATCGTTATTATTCGGGATACTGTGCACGTACATCGGATTACTTAGGGTCTGGTTTTCGGCCACGGTACTGGTGGCGGTGTATTGCATTCCCTGCATCCCAAAATTTAACCCCAGTTTGCCGAGATTAATGAAAGGCGATAATTTTTGATTCAGGTTATGATTCAACAGGTAATTCAACTGGCGTTCGGCCAGCATACTCAATTTAGTGATGGAAATTTTAAGTTTATCCATTTCCAATCCTATATAATCACCGTGGAAATTTCCGCCATGGTAAATGTTTCCATTTTGATAATCAATAATCGGATTGTCATTCACTGAATTAATTTCAGCCGTCAAAACCTTTTCCGTATAGGCAATGGTATCCCAAATAGGTCCGACAATTTGAGGGATACACCGTGAACTATAATACTCTTGCACCTTTTCATCCAGTACTTCGGCCAATACTTCTTTATCATACAGGTGTTCATGGCGGTTTTTCAGCAGCTTACTACCCCGAAGAATTTTNCGCATGGCGGTAGCAACTGTTTGTTGTCCGGCATGTGGTTTCACCTGATTCAGTTCTTTACTAATGTGATCGTCATACGCTTCGGAAATTTCGTTCACCATAGCACTCATCAATAGTTGCCATTTGGCAGCACGATACGCTAAAATGGTATTGATCGTTCCGATGCCTGTCATACAACTTGTACCGTTCATCAGTGACAAGCCCTCACGAATTTGAACCTGCAACGGTTTCAAACCAGCTTTGGCGATGGCCGTTTTCGAAGGATCGGTNTTCCCCTGATAGAGCACTTCTCCTTCGCCAATCAGGCACAGTGCCAAATGGGCTAACTGCACCAGATCGCCGCTGGCTCCAACNCCTCCGTGAATAAAAATCTGAGGAAGAATTTCGTGGTTGATAAAATCGCGTAAAAGTTCTACCGTATTCCGATGGATGCCTGAACGTGCTTTCATCAAACTGGATAAGCGGGCTACCAGGGTCGCTTTTAGAAATTCAGGACGCAGAATATCGCCACAACCACTGGCATGACTCCGAATGAGGTTATATTGCAGTTGATGACGATCTTCATTGTTGATTCGGTACTGTGCCATCGGACCAAATCCGGTGTTGATACCGTAAATCAGTTTCTTTTCACAATATTCTTTCAGAAATTTAAAGCACTTGTCTATTTCGGTTAACGCACTCTTATTCAGTCCCACTTCAGCCTTATCGTAAACTATATGATAAAACTCCTTAAGCGTCAGATGCNNGCCACCGGTAATTTCAATTTTCATAGCGGGGCAAAAGTAGTGTTTTTAGGCTAGATTTTGCAGATGCCTACGTAGAAATACGCAATAGAATGGCGGAGATTCCTTTCGTGAATTCAACAACCAGACGTTAAGAGTAGGAACCATGCTTTGGGTCCTCGTCATAACCTGAGTCAATTCCAAGCGGGCGCTGGTATCCTCGAAAAAAGGGAACCCTGAGGTCCCCTGATGATCGTGTAAAACAAATTATTTTCTCTTCCCGTACCGTTTGTTGAATTTATCGATACGACCTGCTGTATCCACCAGAACATTTTTACCGGTATAGAATGGATGCGAGGTATTGGAAATTTCCAGTTTAATTAATGGGTATTCATTACCATCTTCCCATTGCACCGTTTCTTTTGAAGCGGCAGTTGAACAGGAAAGAAACATGTGTTCATTACTCATGTCTTTGAACACCACAAAGCGAAAGTTTTCAGGGTGGATTCCTTTTTTTCATTTGTATCGTTTTTGTGCATGATTACTAACCATGCTATTTTAAGAAGTTGCGAAATTAGATAAGCTTTGGCGTTCTACCAAAGAAAACTACAAGAAATAGGAAAATCAGCTTTTCATATTCACGAACTGCAAGGGAACATTGAATTCTGTATTGCGGCATAAGGCGATAACCTCTTGCAAATCATCAATTTTTTCCCGGTCACCCGAATAATATCATCCATAATGGCTGATTGCACTTTCAAACCGGATCTTTGATGGTTTTGACAATTTTTCGCTTCATCCTGAGGGATACCATTTTTGACCGGCACACTTTTTAACAATCTTACCGGAAGGGGTAATTTCTTTACTCGATCAAAGCTTTTTCCATCTAAACCCTGACGCATCGACCGTGAAACCAGAACATCCAGAATTTGCTCCATTTTCATGTCACTTTCGGCCTCCAGGGCAATGGAGAAGTCCTTTTATTCAGATCGATCTCAACATGAGATCCTTTAAAATCAAATCGGTTACCAATTTCCTTTTTACTGTGTTGACGGCATTATCCAAGGTTTGAAGATCTACTTTACTACTGATATCGAATGAGGGCATAGCTGTTGGTTTAGGCAGACAAATTTAATATGAAACGCTGAAGTTTAGGGATTCCGTTCCGGGTTTGATGCATTCAGACACTCTTGAACGAACATATCCACATTGCTGAAAAGGAATTCCGGAAATAATTCAGAGAATTTGGTNTTAAGAAGCCCTCCACGCAATGGTCTGGGGGCCGCTTGATTTAATTCACTGGTTTTCAATGATTCCAAGGTGAATTTGGCATATGGGAAATACTTCAGCACGTGCAAAGCCAGCTCAACCCTGTTCATCCAATCGGTAGATGCAATATGATAAATTCCGGAATGCCCACCTTGAAGCAATAAAAGCATGGCCCGGGCAATATCCCAGGCATTAACTGGTGTGGCATATTGGTCGGCCGGCAAGCGAAGGGTAAGTGCTTGATTGTGAAGGCATTGTTCAATAATACGGGATACAAAGTTNTTGTTCCTGGCTTCATGCCCATAGACATTAGTCACCCGCAAAATCAAACTTTCGGGCAATTCCTGGCAGACTTTAGTTTCGGCTTCCAGCTTATGGCGAGCATAAATGCTGAGCGGATTCAAGGTGTCCTCTTCAGAATATGGCCCGGAATGGCCATCAAAAACATAATCCGTAGAAATGTAAATCATTTTGATATTCAATGACTTACAATATTTAATTAAATTTTCAGTCGAAGTTACCGTTTTCAAATATGATTCTTCTTCATGATCTTCGCAGTAGTCCACATGGGTTAAGGCTCCGCAATGCACAAGCACATCAGGAGCAAATGTACCCAGGTCGAAATTCTTAGGATCCGATAAATCCAGGGTATTAAAATAAACCGTTTGGTCTGTCGGAAANGAAAAATAGCTTCCAACTACTTCCTGTCCTTGTTCAGTAAAATGCTTCAGACAGTTTCCTCCAACGAGTCCGCTGGCACCGGAAATAAAAATTCTCATAAATGAAATGGGGATTGGAAATGATCGAATGCCGGAAAAGCCTGGTCGCGTTCTGAAACAATGGGATGCACTGCCGGCCAAGTTATCCCGGCACTATCCCACCGTACCCCGCCATCAGCAGAAGCTACATACTCGCCATCAATAAAATAAAACGTGGTTGCTGAGGGCGTTAATGCCAAAAATCCATGCGCGAAGCCCCTGGGAATATACAAGGCCTTATGATTCTCGAACGACAATTCCTGGCTAACCGATTGCCCATAGGTCGGACTACCCACCCGCAGGTCCAGCGCTACATCTAAAATAGCTCCAGCGGTACACAACACAATTTTGGCATGGTCATAGGGTGGTGAATGAAAATGTAAGCCACGCAAAACATTTAAACTTGAAGTTGAATAAATACTCTCTTTTAATTGAAAATCAATATTTTGTGATTTCAAAAANGAATAATTAAACGCTTTTCTAAACTCCCCNCTGTTGTCACTGGCTTGAAACAAGGTGAAGCATTTGACCTCCGGAATCGCTAAATTTTCAAGTTCTTGCATAGGTTACAAATCTCCGTTTTGATCGCCTTCAATCGTATCCCCAAAGAACGATTTGATCTGTCTGAGGCATCGGGATCCGGCGTCATCGGTTTCAAAATACCAACTTATGGTTTGTTCAATAGCTTCTTTGGCTGAATAAACAGGCTTCCACCCCAACTCCTGCTGAATCCGACCAACGTCCAGCATCAGTAAAGCTGCCTCATGGGGTTGTTTGGAATTCTGTTCGATGCGAATCCTGCCCCTTCCTGCGATCTGAATGGCCTCCCGGGTTAAATCTTCAACAGACAGTACATCTTCCGGTAAAGGACCAACATTATACGCCGAATTCCATCGACCGGGTTCATGAACCATGCGGCAGGCCAATTCCAGATAAATGGCCAGTGGCTCCAGTACATGTTGCCATGGTCGGGTAGAATTTGGGTTTCTCAGTACAATGTCTTCACCGCGATGCAATGCGCGAATAATATCAGGGATAATACGGTGATCNGCATAATCTCCNCCACCAATTACATTGCCTGCCCACACTCACAATGGATTTACGATGGATATCNNCAGTGTCGCATTGGAGAAAAATGAATTTCGGTATGAAGCAATAATGAGTTCACAGGCTGCCTTACTGGCAGAATACGGATCATAGCCTCCCAAAGGATCTGTTTCTTTAAAATGTGTTCCATCTTCCGGATTCTCATAAACTTTATCGGTGGTAACCATAACAGCTACACAAGGATGCGGTAAAAATCGCAATGCATCCAAAACATGCGCCGTACCTAGTGTATTCACGGCATAGGTATATAATGGATCCTGATACCCTTTTAATACCAAGGGTTGAGCTGCCAAATGAAAGATAAAGTCTGGTTGAACACGAAGAATTAACTGCTGAACGAAGTCGGCATCCCGGATATCATGTATGACACTTTCGGCACATAGGCTATCTCCATCGATTTGATTGTACAAATCTTCCGGCTTTTCAGGAGCCAGAGCTAAACCAGTTACCGGNGCTCCGCAGTATGCCAGAATCTGCAATAACCAGCTTCCTTTAAAACCGGTATGTCCGGTTNNAGCAAGACCTTCTTGTCTTTAAAACTAGTTCGGATAGATGCGATGCTTACCATTTTTCCAGAGTGGATTTGTCAGCCACAAGTGTTCAAGTTCTTCTTTATCCCGCATGGTATCCATACATTTCCAGAATCCGCGGTGGCGATANTCCGACAATTTCTTGATTTTTGCCAGATCATATAAGGGCTGTCGTTCCCACATGGTATTATCCATGTCATCAGATTGCAAATATTGACTAACTTCAGGTTGCAAAATAAAAAAGCCTCCGTTAATCCAGGTACCGCTATCCTCAGGTTTCTCTTCAAATTGTTCAACCACACCTTGATCATCCATACGAACCACTCCAAAACGGCTTCCCGGCTGAATGGTGGTCATGGTACAAATTTTACCATGGGTTTGATGAAAAGCCAACAAGGTATCCAGGTCCACATCACAAACACCATCGCCATAAGTTAACATGAACGGTTCACCCTGTGTATAGGGTAATACCCGTTTCAACCGGCCAGCGGTCATCGTATTTAATCCGGTATCGATGAGGGTAACCTTAAATGGTTCTACGTTATGCTGATGCACCTCAATGGAATTGTTGCCAAGATCTACTGTTAAATCGGCATTGAATTGGTAATAATTCAGGAAGTATTCCTTAATCACGCTGGCTTTGTATCCACAGCATATAATAAAATCGTTGTGCCCGTGTGAGGCATAAATCTTCATGATATGCCAGAGTATCGGACGCCCGCCTATTTCAATCATAGGCTTGGGTTTTAAATGGCTTTCTTCAGCGATGCGGGTACCTAAACCACCGGCAAAAATGACAACTTTCATAAATCAGCGTCTTGGAGCTACTTGTTTATAGCGGGTTGCAAGGTAAGACGAAAATCCGCATCATAAGAATGTCCTGACTTGAAAAATCTTAAATTAACTTTCTCCTTGGCATTGGAATTCGGTACTAAAATTTCAAATCCCGTATAAAATAGTGTAAGTTTACAGCATGAGAGCTATCATTGTCGACGATGAAGTGACCAGCTCAGAGGTATTGGAAAAACTCATAAAACACTACTTGCCCCAACTTGAGGTTGTGGCAACTTGTTCGAAACCTGCTGATGCCCTGAAGCAAATACCGGCCTTGAGGCCCGATTTGGTGTTTTTGGATATTGAGATGCCGGAAATGAATGGATTTGAGTTATTGGAAAACNTCCCGGCTGTTCAGTTTGACATTATTTTTACTACAACCCATAGTCAGTATGGCATTAAAGCCATTCAGTTCAGTGCGATTGATTATTTGTTGAAACCTATCGACACCGATGAACTGATGTCTGCTTTTGGACGTGTTGTGGAACACCGGAAATTCTCTAACCCGTTTGAANAAATAAAATTGTTATTAGAGAATATTCAGCTTTTCAACAACAACAATCCGTTTGCCCGAATAGCCTTACCCACCACGGATGGGTTGAAGTTTATTAATGCGGCCGATATTGTTCGGTGTATGTCCACAAATAACTACACGTATATATTTTTAAATTCAGGAGAACGCATCCTGGTTTCTAAAACGCTCAAAGAAATGGAAAGTATGTTATCGGCTCCCAGTTTTTGCCGGGTATATAATTCTCATCTGATTAATTTGAAGTACGTGAGTAAGTTGATCAAAGGCGACTCCAACCTGCTTATCATGAGCGACAATACCGAAGTAGAAGTGAGTCGGCGAAAAAAGGAAGAACTGATTCGCACACTTAACTTGTAATAAACAATGACCGAATATTCCGGGCTTATCTTTATGCTAAATAAACGGACATGAATTTCCGAAACCTACTTTGTCTTTTTACGTTCATTTTAGCAGGCATTCCGATGTTCGCTCAAAAGATTTTCTCAGAAGGACAGATCAAATATGATATCTACCTCAATAATTCGGATAAACCGGAAGGCGTATTTGTGATTTCTGTTAAAGGGAATTTCATTCGACGTGAAATCTCCATGAATAGTGGTTACCACAATATCACCTTATATAATCATCAGACCGGAATTACGCATTCACTAAGTATTCAGGGCGATCAGAAATATGCCTTAGAATTAAAACCTGATGATGTTNCGGAANAAAATGAACGGTTCAATGAGGCGACTTATACTTCGTTGGAANGGTGTAAAAAGCTGGCCGGTTATACCTGCNCAGGGGCTGAAATAAATTATAAAACCGGCGATAAGGCCAAATTATATTATACCTCAGACTTAACGCCGATGCTGGAATCCTTAAATACCATGTTTCCAGGTTTAAAGGGTATTCCATTAGAGTACGAAGTANAAAGTTCACCTACACTCTTGATGCGATTTGTAGCATCTTTGGTTGATATTAAGGCAATAGATGCTGAAATTTTCAAAGTTCCGGAAGGGTATAAAATTGTCACCCCAGCAGAACTGGAATCTGCGCAATAGACTATTCTCCCAATGTCTCAATGAATACTTTTCGGGATTCGATAGAAGAGTTCATTTTCTATTATCGACTGATTCTCTCTGGTGTGGTCAATGCGATAAATAAAACCGCAGATAACTTTAAAACATTAGAAATACCGATAAGGAACATCCCGAACAGATGGTGGATGTACACCAACAACAGCGAGAACATCTCGAACAGATGGGGTGTCAAAGAATTTCCATTACCTCAAACAAGCTACGACCTAAACGGCTTAACTCACTTATCAAAAGTATATCCCCTTCTTGCAACTGTTCAAGTAGTTCGCCTAACGGGAAAGATGTTCGCAATTATTGATGCAGCTCCTATCTAAGTTAAAAGAGAATTACTGAATCAGAGCAAGTTTCTATCCATGCTATCTATTTTGTGCATTATTTCTGATGATTGCCCTTCAATTAAAACATAATAAATCAATTACTTTCAGGTATATATATTTTTAAACGGATATGTGAAACCAAGTATCAGAGAAAATTTACCATACCAAGGTAAATTCAGAGTTGCATACTGGTAATTATCGTAATGAGTTGGAGCTACACCGAACTCAGCTCCAAAGATGGTTTAAAATATCTGACCGGAGTAGAAAAAACCAAAACGATAACCTATAGGAACATATATATCATTATCAACAGTGGTACATTGATACGTTTGGCCAAGATATTCCACATCAGAAAATCGACTACCCAGCCTGAACAACAAATCAGTATAGAATATTAATCGAGTAGCTCTGCGCTCCGGAAGTCCACCTTCAACGGCATAATTCACCACCCGTGTACTTTGCACACCCAAATTAAAATATCTTTCAGTTACTAAGGTAATCACAGTCGGATCGGTAACTGGGGATTGGGTTCAAGCTTATACCCGTTCATTGGCTCAATGGTAGGCCTTCGATATTGGCCCCAACCAAACCTAATGCCCGACATTTTGATACTGGAAACATCTCCTCTGGTATAATAGGTTGTATGAAAATCTCTGGTTCCGGTTGAGAATAATGGAATTCGAGAATTTGTAGTCTTAACTGAACGTTTAAAATTATAAACAATGCCAAATTCAGTTTCGTAAAACATACCATTGGGATTCCCAGCAATTTCTGCACCATTTAAATATTTTAAATTTCTGAAAAAGTCACTCGCATTATCTGGCATCAAATAATCAACCGGATAAAAAGAATGAGCAAATGATCCGCTCAGTTGAATTCTACCATCCAATAAATAGCCCTGAAGTGCGAGTCCTACATTGGTTGAATTCAATTTACTAAATTGGTAGATGACAGAAAGGTAAAGCGGGCTCAGATAGGATCTTCGTCATCCACTTGTGCTTGCAGGTTGTGAAAATTTAAGAGCATACAAAGGACGAGTAAAATAGTTTTCATAATAAATTTTCCGCTAAAATAAATCTATTCTAACAAATGCCCCTCTGCATCCTAAAAACATTTTTATCCATCGATCCCGGTAAGATATTTAAGATAATGTTTTCTCTCTAATGTATGAAACCGCTGGTTTTACTCTTTGACAGGACATACTCATACCCCGCTGGACAGGGTTTGCCACCCGTACCTGTATTCCTTCAGTATTATTCACTTATGAATTTAATTTCATTACGCACACCGTTTTTTAAAGATAATCATCTCTTATCAGATTGCACGGGTTACAAACCCGCGCTAGACAAACTGCTTAAAATACAATAGCGCGAGCGGGAAGAACACCAACAACGGCGAGAGGGATATGCATATACGGTTTACAAAACCGCCGATAGCCGTAAGACATTACAAATGTCGAACAGAGCTATTGTGGAACATACGAAACAGATGGACAGAACTATGGTGGAACATTCCGTGCAGATGACGAACAGAGTTTAGTGGAACATCTCGAAGAGATGGAGTGGTCTATGCGATAGATAAAACCGCAGATAACTTTAAAACATTACAAATACCGATAAGTGCCATTGTTGAACTTCCCCAACAGATGATAAAATAAGTTACCTGGCAAGGGAATAAAGTAATTTTAAAATCGTAAATTGCTTTTAAAAACAATAAGTTATGTTTAAAACTATTTCCATGCTATTTATTGCATTTGCAATGGCTATAAGCACATTAAACGCACAAAATTTTCAATGGGCANAAAGCATGGGTGGAACCNTTGATGATTCCGGCAATTCAATAGCAATAGACGCTTTGGGAAATGTTTATACAACCGGTTCTTTTGTTGGAACTGCGGATTTTGACCCAGGTCCCGGAACTTTCAATCTCACTTCATCGGGATTTTCTGAAATTTTCATTTCAAAATTCGATGCTTCCGGCAATTTTGTTTGGGCAAAAAGCATGGAAGGTAGTATTGGTAATTCGGGTAGTTCCTTAGTGTTGGATGCATCGGGAAATGTTTATACAACCGGTTATTTTCAAGGGACTGTTGACTTTGATCCTGGCGCTGGAACTTTCAATCTTATTTCAGCAGGAGGTTTTGACATTTTCATTTCAAAATTAGATAATGCTGGCAATTTTGTTTGGGCAAAAAGCATGGGAGGTAGCATGGAAGACGTGGGTTGGTCAATAGCGCTTGATGCTTCCAACAATATATATACCACCGGCCGATTTAATGCCACTANNGATTTCGATCCAGGTGCAGGTTCTTTCAATCTCAGTTCTATATGATCAGGTGATGTTTTTATTTCGAAATTGGATAATTCAGGCAATTTTGTTTGGGCAAAAAGTATGGGGAGTAGTGGATTAGATAACAGCAATTGCATCACTATTGATGCTTCGAATAATGTGTATACTACCGGTNATTTTTCAGGTACAATGGATNTTGATCCTGGAGCAGGAACATTTAATCTTACCTCGGCAGGAGGTTATGATATTTTCATTTCCAAGTTAGATAATTCCGGCGACTTTGTCTGGGCANAAAGTATGGGAGGAACTTCAACTGAACTTAGTCGTTCCATTGCAATAGATGCGACTAACTATGTATATACCACTGGTCGTTATCAAGGAACTGCTGACTTTGACCCAGGTGCAGGATCCNTTTATCTTACATCACCTTCAGCATCCAATTTCACTATTTTCGTTTCTAAACTAGATGCTTCAGGCAATTTTGTTTGGGCANAAAGTATGGGTGGAACAATGAATGATCAGGGTGCTTCGATAGCGCTAGATGCGTCAGGTAATGTTTATTCAACAGGTTCATTTACGGGAACTGCTGACTTCGATCCAGGAATAGGAACTTTCAATCCTGTTTCGGCAGGAGGTGCTGATATTTATATTTCCAAATTGGATAATTCCGGCAACTTTGTCTGGGCANAAAGTGTGGGAGGAGCCGATGATGATAATAGCAATTTTATAACACTAGATGCCGTAGGCGATGTTTACATCACCGGTCGTTTTAAAGGTACCGCTGACTTTGATCCGGGAGTTGGATCCTATGACATGACTTCGGCTGGATCACAAGATATTTTCTTACTCAAATTAGACAAGTCTGCAACAGGGATTTTGGATATTATTAGTAATGGTTCATTTCAGATATATCCAAATCCAACAAATGGTTGGTTAAACTTCTCCTCACCGTGCCATATACAATTAGCCAATCTGACAGGGCAAATCATTGTAGAGAAAAAGCAGGTTACCAACCTTGACCTAACCGACCAATCTTCAGGAATATACATCCTCTCACTAACAGACAATGATGGCCAGGTAATACAGAAACGAAAAATTGTGAAATATTAACTTTAGCCAACCAGTTTCGCTGAGTATGTACGGAATCCACCATTCAGAATTCGAAATTCCGAACCAATATCTGTGATTTTTACTCCAAACTACTTCGCAGAATCGCGAGAAACTATTTAGCACAGAACATACGATTGCGGTTTAAAAAATCGCCGATAGCCGTACCACGTTACAAATGTCGAACAGAGCTATTGTGGAACATTCCAAACAGATGGATGACAAATCGACGAATATCCTGAACATCCAGAAGTTGATGACCTATTTTCGTTTGAATACAAAGCGTGTAATAAAAATTCCTTTACCATCTTTTTCTCCGGCATCGCTTTCCACACCACTGGTCACAAATAACAGTTCCCAACCTTCTTTGGCCAGGGCGTTCAATTTAGAGGTAATAATGGCATCATTAGAGGCTATGTTCTGAAAGTTGATGCCCACCAGACTATAAAAATTCAGCAGTTTGGTTTCTTCCATTTTGTCAATTTTAGCATCACTACGGTCTATTTTTCCCTGATCGCTATCCTTTCCTTCATCACGCGATGTTGTCAAGCCTTTATAGTCTATCGATTCCTTGCTATCTATGATTCTTGAGCGGCCTGCACCACCGGCTACTATTGATTCTACCACAGTAACTACCTTGTACTCCTGAGCTGGCAAATGAGTCAGACTGGCAAACAGTATGCCGGCTAGAACGATTAATTTTTTCATGCGTTTTATTTTTAGCTAAAATAAGAGAAATCAACCAGACAATCATGTTTAAAACCCTTAGAATATCCGCTGAATCTCGTCGATCGTTGGTGTGCCGAACAACTCATGGTACCAAAATCAATATAAAAATACCCCTGCATCCCAACCACCGTATTCGACTGCCTCACATGGTAAATACTGATCGAACGCAGGAAAACCTTCCCGTGATTGTGAGGAAACACCAAACTATCGCGATGGGCCTTTAAATTCTTTATCTGGTCAGATTCCAGATTAATAGCATGGTCAAACTCATTATTCATGGTTCTTAGTTTTTCCTGTTGATAATACTGTGTTACTAGTTTTTACTCACTTCCTGTACATTAAGATATCCCAGTGTATCCCGGTAAAACAGAAAAAAACGCCTTGCATATCGCGATCAGGTAACACGTTCAATCCGCTGAACTCCCGATCCATCAAATAGGAAAACTCCAAGGCGTGTTGAAAACTATCTATGGGTAAAGGATACAAAAAACCATATGCCGAATCAGATTGAATTTCCAGAGTGAGTGCTTTAGTGGTATCCACCGCAATTCCCTTGCCTGTAAAGATGGCATTCACTGCAAAAAGTTCATCGTCCTTTTCAGCCTTTCTGAGCATCTTTCGTTCCGACTCACCCAGCCAATGTTCAATTAATCGGATCGACTGCGCTTATTCAGATAACTCAAAATGGAATGGATGCTTTGTATATCTGGGTCTGACAAATCTTTATCTTCCTGGGTACGAATCAGTTTCTTATTCTGCAATAATTGATTCCTGTTTAGCAATCGTTCCAAACGGGCGTGTTGATTTCTGACGCTCAATTGAAACATTCCCCAGGGACCAACGGCACTAACAAAAGGACAATAAAAAGACTCACAGGAATTAAGACAATATTTTTTTGTCGGGTTGTGATTAAATAAATCGATATGAAACTTAACCAGATACCGATTGCCAAAATGAAATACCGGTCTTCCGTTATCCCATAGGGTTTGATGCGCAACACGATAGCCAGAAAATAAATGACTAACAATGGAATCAACACATAAAAGAAATTCCGGGTAAAAATTCGGGCAATGATTTCAGTCGGATCATGTTGCATGGGATAGGTCAACAGATAGGCCAGTATTCCTAAACCTGCATAAATTAAAATTGGTATGCAAACAGTTCCATCTGGTAATTCGCGGGTGATGACAATTTGAAACAAATAAAAGTAAAGAATGAGGGTGTATAATCCGATGAGTGGAATCAACACATACTGTACTATAACTTTAAACGACTTCCGAAATGCTTGTACTTCGGAAAAGGATGAAAAATGTTCCGGAAAGCCCATAAAAATATCGTAGTATGGAGCGGCAAAAAAGGAAAGCGGCCAAATCATAAAAAACAGTATCCGGCCATGCTGTATCAAATAAAGCATTGATACCCCATACGGCTCCGGCCAATCCGGCAAATAAAGTCAGGGTATAAAGTAAAACGGTAAAAAATCGAAAGAAAAGAAAGGTATTGTACTGCCAAAACGCATTCATCTCATTGCTGCGATTAAAGGCAACCCCGAAACCAGTAAATGATAAGCACCGGCAAAAATTAAATACCTGCTGATGTATACCGTTTCTTTGTCGAATATGGAAGGAGGAATGGAATAGTAATGTAAACCCAAAATACATCCTCCCAGCAGGTATAATCCCCATTGTGTACTGGAATTAATTCCTCTTGAAACACGATAAATATCAAACGCAGCAAACAGCGAAATCCCGGAAACACATTCCAGAATCAATTTAACAATGACCATGTTACGGTGTAAAAATCCGCCAGGACGTATGCCATGCATCTCGAAAATAACCAGCATGAACGCCAGAATAGATAAAGCTATGGGTGCAGGATATTTTCGGGTCGCAAACACTAACCGTTGTGCCTGTTGCTGAAGAGTGTCATGAAGTTCTAAAAATACAACAGGTTTTAATACCTCAGAAACTAACCTACAGCAAATGCCCTTCCAATGGAAGAGAAAGGCTGCAATTCCGAACAAAGTATTCTACCTTTGTTTTAGTTTCTTCAACTATGCGACCCATCCTCTTTGTAATCGTTTTAATTTTTACTATCCTTTCAAAGCATGGTTATAGCCAGCTTGGAATTGGTGCAGCGGCTCCGGAAATTCGTTTACCGGATTCTCTGGGGAAATGGAAGCCTTTAAGCGAAGTGCACGGGAAACTGGTATTAATTGATTTTTGGGCAGCCTGGTGTTATCCTTGTGTCAAGTATATGCCTGAGGTAGTGGCTCTGTATAACAAATACCACGAAGCCGGATTAGATGTTTATGCCGTTTCACTAGACAAAAACTATTATAATTGGGTGAACATGTGCAGGCAGTTAAATATGCCGTTTGTTTTAGTGAATGACCCTTACGGTTTTCAAGGGAAGGCTTGTATCGATTATGGCGTGCAGTCTATACCCCACAAAATTCTGGTGAAAGAAGGCAAAATCATCGGTGCCGAAATGAGTTTATATGATCTCGAAAAATCATCCGAAAAGAATTAGGTTTTGTGGAGTCATCAACCAATAACTCCAAATAATATTTGCCTCTGGGATAGGTTTTCATCAAGCATCTCCACATTTGACTTGGTAATGTTACCAAACTGCATTAGGTTTGGTTAAAATACGTATACCATGAAAAAATATTTCCTGTCTTTTCTTTTTCTGGGCAGTTTATCTGTAGCTGCTCAAAGCCCTGTTAAANAAGTGATTCTTGAAGATTTTACCGGAACCTGGTGCGGCTGGTGTCCGGAAGGCACCGTGATGATTGAAAATTTGTTGGCTGCCAATCCAACCAACTTTATTCCGGTGGCATCACACAATGGCGATGCCTTGCAGATTCCGGCCGGAGCTGCGATTGATGCCGGGTTAAATGTGACCGCATATCCAAATGGCGNNCTAGATCGTTTTCAATTTCCCGGACAAAGTAAAGTTCCAATGTCCAGGAGTTTATGGACTTCCTCGTTCAATNACCCGAAAAACACACCAGCCATTGTTAGTGTAAGTATCGCGAATCCGAGCGTGAACAATGGTACCTATACGGCTAAAATCAAAGTAAAATTCGTGACCGCTCCTACAAGTGGAGTTCCTTTAAAAATGAATGTTTACCTGACAGAAGACAGCATTGCAGCCACCGGCGCTAACGAACAAAGTAATTATTCCTCTGCCGTTCAGGGTGGTGCCAGTCCTTTGGTGAATTGGTTTCATAATGCCACCTTACGCAAGGCAGTTGGAGGTAATTGGGGTTTTGCTACAACCATTCCTGCCAATCCGGTAGTAGGTACAGAATATACTGAAGATATCAGCTTTGTGTTGGGTTCATCCTGGGTTCCAAAACAAATTAATGTGATTGCTTTTGTAGCTTATGATGGCGATGTTGCTTCCAACCAAAAAGAAATTCTGAATGCCGAGCAATTGCCTTTGAAGTTTTGGAATCCTACCGGACTCACTACCAATACCCTTTTAAGTGGTATGCCTAGTTTTCCAAATCCTGCAGGAATGCAACAGTTGGTAAAAACCAGTTTTAGTTTAAAGAAGGATGCTTTGGTGAAAATGGAAATTCTGGATGTAGCTGGTCGTATCGTATCTTCTGATTATTCCAGTTTTGAAATTGCCGGTGCCCACACCATTCAATGGTCGCCTGCCGCTCAGGGAATTCAAACTCCCGGAATGTACTTTGTCCGTTTGAGCACCGAGCTAGGTGATACATATACGGAGCGCATTCAAATTCAATAAAATTTCAATTTAAAACTTCAAGAAGGATCGCCTCCGGCGATCCTTCTTCATTTACCTCTGAGTGACAGTATACATACCGTTTTCGTGAACAACGCATCACCACTGTAAAAGAGGCTCTGCATACACTCTGCACGTTCTTCCATTGGATTCTGTACTTTTGTGCCGCAAATTTGATTTCATGCAACCAAACACATTCTTCAGCCGGTATTTTGGCCTGATATCCGGAGCCCTATTGCTGATACTCGGGTTATTTATCATTCTCACCAGACCGCATCAAAATAAAACCCTCGCTTGGTTCATGGTGATTTATGGAACCGTTCGTCTGGGTTTAGCCATATACACCGCTTTTCTACGAAAAAATACGCCTAACGATCCCACCGCATGAAAGAATTTAATCGTTACCTGATAACCGCTGCCCTCCCCTATGCCAATGGGCCGGTACATATTGGGCATCTGGCCGGAAATTTTTTACCTGCCGATGTGTATACCCGCTATTTGCGAGCCAATAAACGTGATGTGAAATTTATTTGTGGTACCGATGAACATGGAGTACCCATCACCATCCGGGCCATGAAGGAAGGTGTAAGCCCCCAGGCTATCGTGGACAAGTACCATGAAATGATTAGTCATAGCTTGTTCGATATGGGCATCTCGTTTGATATTNTTTCCAGAACATCGAATGCCGTTCATCATCAGACTTCACAGNGATTTTTTAAACGCCTGTACGATCAGGGTCTCTTTGAAGAAAAGGAAACTGAACAATTTTATGATGTGGAGAAACAAACCTTTCTCGCCGACAGATATATCACAGGTACTTGCCCGAAATGTGCCAACGACAAAGCTTATGGTGACCAATGTGAANAATGCGATNCCACCTTAAGCCCGGATGAATTAATTCAACCAAAAAGTACATTAAGTGATTCGGTGCCGGTTAAACGGGCCACGAAACACTGGTATCTGCCCTTACAGCGTTATGAAGAATGGTTGAAGGAATGGTTGTTAAAGGATCATAGCGATTGGAAAAACAATGTGTACGGACAATGCAAAAGCTGGATTGATCAGGGATTGCAATCAAGAGCCATGACCCGCGATAGCAACTGGGGAGTGTCCGTGCCACTACCCGATACCGATGGCAAGGTCATGTATGTTTGGTTTGATGCTCCCATTGGTTACATCTCAGCCACTAAAGAATTGCTCCCGAATTGGACAGATTACTGGTGTAAAGAAGATACCCGGCTGATTCATTTTCTGGGAAAAGACAATATTGTTTTTCACTGCATCATTTTTCCGGTGATGCTGAAAGCCCATGGCGATTTTATTCTCNCCGATAATGTTCCGGCCAACGAATTTTTAAATATTGAAGGTGAAAAAGTGAGTACCAGCCGAAATTGGGCGGTTTGGGTGGATGAATATTTAAAAGACTTTCCGGATATGCAGGACACCCTGAGGTATGTATTGTGTGCCAATGCACCGGAAAACAAAGACAATGATTTTACCTGGAAGGATTTTCAAGACAGAAACAACAATGAACTGGTAGCCATTCTTGGCAATTTTGTGAACCGGGCTNTTGTACTTCTGCATAAACTTTGCGGTGGAAAAATCCCTCCATTTCACAGCAATCTCAAAGATGATGCCGATGATGCCTTGTTCCAANAAATCAAGCAAACCAAAACGGATATCACTACATTCCTTGAATCGTTCCGTGTTCGGGATGCCTTGTTTCAGGTGATTGATTTGGCGCGCGAAGGCAATAAATACCTGCAAGAAAAAGAGCCCTGGAAANAAGGAGACCAGCAGGATCTCATCGACAATTGCCTGCACCTGACGATGCAATCGTGTGCGAATCTGGCCATTCTCATGAATCCATTTTTACCTTTTACTGCCCGCAAATTGAGTAAAATGATGAAAGTTGTAGAACGCATGCTGGATTGGGAAAATGCCGGTAGTCTGAAATTATTATCTGTTGGTTACAGTATGAATNCCCCGGAATTGCTCTTCCGCAAAATAGAGGATTCCGAGATACAGGCGCAAATGGAAAAACTCCATGCCAATGCGGTTCCCAATCAGGTGAGTAACAGCCCATCAATGCCATCTGCTGAAAGCGAAGTGAATCGTATTAAACCGACTATACAATTTGAACAATTTGATGCCATCGACTTACGCACTGCAACTATCGTAGCAGCCGAANAAGTAGAGAAAGCTGATAAGCTTTTGAAACTCACGTTGGATTTGGGATTCGAGCAGCGTACCGTGGTGAGTGGTATTGCAGCCCATTACAATCCGGAAGATATTGTCGGTTTGCAGGTGACGGTAGTTGCCAATCTCGCGCCTCGAAAAATGCGTGGTATTGAAAGTAACGGAACGATCCTGATGTCGGAAAATGAAACAGGCAAATTGGTTTTTGTGAACCCTGCTACCCCGGCGCGGAACGGCGCATCCGTAAAGTAAAGACGACTAACTCCAAACCTTGCATTTACGTCTTATTGAAGAATCTCTACTTTTGTGATGAAACAAAAATGCTACTTCGAGTTATTGGATTTTTCTGTGGTTTAACCCTGTGGCACAGCAGCCTGCAGGCTCAGGTCACACATGGATTGGGTTTCCAGGTTGGACTCACCCAGGTAATGTACAAAAGTCAATTGGCGGGTCGACCCAATTTTAGTTCTCACTTCTTACCATCTTTCACCTTTGAATATGGCAAATTCAGTGATAACTTATTCTGGGGCGGATTGGGTGTTGGCGTAACGCCACGTATCATTCCGTTTTACAAATACCCTAACTATACTAAAATTGGCATCCAGGGACCAGAGTTTCAGGCTCGGGTTAGAGCAGGATTTAAAATTCAACGCGACTTCATGACCCATCTTCCGTACATCGGATTGGGGGCAGGATACTTTGTTTATGATAGTGAATTCAGTAGCGGACAAGGCTATTCCATAGGAGGTAATTATAATGCAACATATTCGGTTCGAAAACCGTTGCCCTTCATCGAAATTGGAAATACCCTACTCAATACCACATTTCGCGAAAACAAACGCAGTGTCTTCATTTCCTTTTTTGTCCGGTATTATCTGGTCGATATTTTCAGTCAGCCGATCAGTTTTGAATACGATCCGTTTATGTCAACCTCTGTGCAATACCGTATGATTGAGTTTGTTTTAGCCGGAGGATTACAGCGCAATTGGCATAAAGATTAGTTTTAGAAGCCGTTTATCCAACCAGTTATCCGCAGATCACAAATTGAATGTTGGCATGGTTTATAATAGATAATTTTACGTCCGATCTTACCTACCATGAAAAAGGTTTTTGTTTCTAAAATCGGAACCTTTATCCTCGTTCCTCTTGCTATTCTTCTTGGCATTTTAATGCTTGCTTTTATTCAGGAAGGCGCATTAGCTGGTCTAATTNCCCCGATCCTGGTGATTCTTTTTATTCTGAACATGTTTTTGAATACCAGATACATCCTGGACCAGGGCATGCTGGATATCCGATGCGGATTTTTGTATCGCAAAGTGATTGACGTTGCCCGGATTCGGAAAATTTCTGAAACAAACACGTTGATGAGCTCACCAGCACTTTCCCTGGACCGACTCGAACTACATCTTGACAAAGCGAGTTCGGTAGTTATATCGCCTAAANACAAGGATGAATTTATTGAAGCTATGCTATAGGTCAACGATCAGATTCTGGTACAACGCAAGTTAAAATCTACAAGCTGACCCTCTATTCTTCCTCTTTATTTTTAAGNGCCATTAATAAAGTATAAGCCCCCTTGACAACTACTGCNCTTTAATGGAGAAGAGCCCCTTGTAAAATAGAAACATAGCCATCCATTGCCTGTCCGCAACTCACTTCAACCATCTTGAATTTGTTTTCGCCGAGTTGAATAAACACATAGTCTTTGCCCTCAAAGTGCACTACTGCATCTTCTGGTAATACCCGGCTTTGGTCAGTGGTTGTTTCAATTTCGGCAAACATCGACATGCCAGGATAGAGACCTTCTTGCCGGGCATTAATATGACAATGCACTTCAGTACTGCGATCGGCCATAAATTCTTTCCCCACCAAAACAACTTCACAAGGCCATTTCTTCTGTGTATCAGCAGGCGAATATGCCGATACGGCTTGTCCGACATGAATGAAAGGAATATCCTTTTCATAGGCCTTCAGCGTGATATGAATATCTCCGGGTTTTACCATTTCAAATAACACTTCAGAAGCCCGGGTATAACTTCCGTTCATGGTATGCACCTTGGTGATGTATCCCGATTCTGGTGCACGTATAGAAACTTGTGTGGTCATGGCACCCTGACTTTTCAGCGGAAGCTGTAACCAACTCAATTTTTGTTCCAGAGCCTGAACCTCAGCCTGAGCCAATCGGTATTGCGCAGCAGCCTCCTGGGCTACCTGTGCACTGCTGGCCCTGGCTTCATACAATTCCTGTTGCCGTTTATAATTCGAGTAGGCCAATTCATTCCGTGCCTTTGCTGACCGATAGTCTTGCTGAATTTGTAAATACTGGGCATCTTCCATCGTTGCTATCAATTCTCCTTTATTCACATACATACCCGGAAGCACTTCTTTGAATCGAATAATACCCCCGAGTGTACTTGAAATAACAATCAGATTTTGAGGAGCGGCTTCAAGGTGCCCTCTTAATCTCAGTAGTTGCCTGAGCTGTTTTTCCTCTGGATTACCAATACTTATTTCAGCATTTTTTCGTTGTGCCGCTGTTAGCATAACCGTGTTATCTTCGGCAGGTAACTCATCGTTTCCAGAACGAGTTGGTTCTTGCTGACAGGAAAGAAGCATCAGCATAAAGGACATGATAAATAGGTTATTGAAGTTCATTTTGTTTTATTGGTGTGTTTTTGATTCGATAAAATATTGTCCGGTGTCCAGGGCAGCAATTCAACAAACGCTGACTGTCGCACGGAGCAATTTTCAATTTTACAGATACTGCATTGTTCTGTTGGGATGCATCCGTCAATATGAATAAAGAACTCTACCTTATCCTGAAAGTGCGCCGTCAAGGTAGAAGTCAGAGTATCCAATACCTGATGTCCTTCATTCACGTTTAAATAATATGGTACAGTAAGATGACAATCGATGTGGTAAAACCCGGCATAGTTAATCACCCGCATATTGTGCACATCGATCCAGCGAGCCTGGCGATGTTCATTCAACACAGCGACAATTTCAGCGATGATGTCATCATCCTGTTCATCCATAATACCGGAAACTGATTTGCGAAGGATGCGATATCCTGAATACATAATCAGGAGTGCGAATAGAATGGCCACCGCACTATCAATCCAGTTATATCCTGTAAACCAAAGCAGGGCGATGCCGAGTAAGAGGCCCAAGGTAGAATAGGTATCTGATTTCAGGTGTACCCCGCTGGAAATCAGAATNAGGTGATTTTTCTTNTGTCCTTTCCGTTCACAATAGTGACCGAGTATATAATTCAGAACTGCCGTAGAGCCCACGAGAATCAAACCGTAATCGAGTTTTNNTAAGGCATGCGGATGCCATAAGTTGAGGATGGCTTCATAAATAATCAGCNNGCCGGCCACCAAAATCAAAGTCCCTTCTATAGCGGATGATATAAACTCCACTTTACCGTGGCCGTAAGGATGGTCCTGATCTTTTGGTCTTGAGGATACGATTAAACTGTATAAGCCAACAAATCCTGCAATCACATTCACCGTGCTTTCTAAGGCATCCGTCAGTATGGCCACTGAACCGGTAAGTATCCAGGCCAGCATCTTGACGACAAAAAGTACAACAGAAATTGCTACCAGGAGTTTTGAGTTTGAACAGGTGATGTTTTATTCATAGCTAGAGTTTATCGATTCGATTTGTGGGAATGCCAGTTCTATTCGGATGAGATTGTTTTCATGGATGGCCTCCAAATAGGCGTGTTCCATTTCCAGCACCTGATTCATGATCAGCATCCATTGTAAATAATCAATTGAACCGTTTAAAAACTGGGTTTCAGCAAGTTGTTTCATGGTGCGTCCTTCCGGATTAGCCTCATTGCGGTAATACCACAACTTTTCATCCGACCATTTTAATTTTCGTTGCCATTCGGTCAGGTATAAGGAGGCTTTTTTAAACTGAAATGATTTCTTCTGTTCCAACATCCTGGATTCCAATTGCAGCCCATATAAGCGGTTTTTAACCTGATGGCCTATAAGAGGAATATTCACTGCGATCTGTGCATAGGATAATCCAGAGAAAGGACTCGCATCTGGAGAAATTCCGCGCATAGTTTGCCAAACGTAACCGGCGTTTATTTCAGGTTTGACACTATTTTTNTCGATGCGTGTGCGGGCCGTGATCAGGTTTTGTTCTTTTTCGAACCAGGTCCAATAGGGATGTTTNTCCAACGCCATCGCGTCCAGTCCTTTGAATTCGAGTGATGGACTTATCGGTTGCAATGTATCAGTGGTATTCAGCAAAAATTGCAACCGTTTATATCCGTTCGTTTTTTGCAGAATGAGTTCACGCAGTTGCATTTTCATTTTACTTCGGGCGTAACGTGCATTGCTCAGTTCCATTTGATTGGCTGCTCCTTTCTGAAAACGCAATTCTGATTTACGAAGAAATTCCGCATACATACTATCCTGATGGAGGAGTAATTTTTCTCTTGCATCAAAATACAGCCAGGTATAAAATTCAATGGTAACCAAACGTTCCATGTCGAATTGTTTCCATCGATTTTCATCCAACCCGCGTTTCCATTCCTCTCGCCGAAAGTCGCGTTGTGCCCGATAAACTTCGGCAGGCCGGAAAGTTTGAATTATCCCGTATTTCACATCAAATGCCGGACCATTAAACTGCCCCAGTTCACTAATCAATGAAGTTGGCAGTGCTTTGTCTACTTGATTGACACGTTGCAACAAAAGTTCATTCTCACTATTCCGCAAAAGCATTTCAGGATTTTGCCCCGTGCCATAAAAATGGCCTGATCAGTGTAATTGTTTTTGGGCATGGACGAACAAAGGAACCATAAAAAGTACCAATAACAAATTGGCTTTTGACTTACGCCATTGCCACCTGAATCCACTTTCTACCCAGAGGTATAAGAAAGGTAGTACGAACAACGTTAAAAATGTAGCAACTAACAGTCCGCCAATTACCACTGTGGCTAATGGGCGTTGTACTTCGGCTCCGGCCCCGTGGCTCAAAGCCATTGGCAANAAGCCCAAGGATGCAACAAATGCTGTCATTAAAACAGGTCGTAAGCGGGTACAAGTCCCTTCAAGAACCAGCTCCGTAAGACTTTTCTCAGGACATTCGGTACGAAGTCGATTAAATTCAGCTACCAATACAATACCATTCAGAACGGCTACTCCAAACAAAGCGATAAATCCGACTCCGGCACTAATACTAAATGGCATCCCTCGCATGGCAAGAAANAGAATTCCACCGATGGCAGACAGTGGAATGGCAGAATAGATGAGCACCGCCATACGAATCGATTTAAATGCGAAATACAACAATAAAAATATCAGCAACAAAGAAACAGGTACCGCAATCAACAACCTGTTTTTAGCTGCATTTAAATTCTCAAACGAACCTCCATAGGTTGTAAAATATCCGGCAGGCATTTTCAGTTTAGACTCACTTTTCATTTTCATTTCTTCAACCACGCTTTCCACATCCCGTGCCCGCACATTAAATCCAACAACTATACGGCGTTTGGCATCTTCACGTTGAACCTGATTCGGTCCATCCTCAATGGCTACGTCAGCAAGCAATGCTAATGGAATTTGCCCCCTGNNAGAGGTACTTACAGGCAGATGACGGATATCATCCAGATTTTTACGCATTCCCGATGCAAGACGCACCACCGANTCAAATCGTTTTTCATCTTCGAAAACCTGTCCGGCCGATTGCCCTGCAAATGAGGTGTTGATAAGCTGATTCACTGTTTCGATATCCACTCCATACTGAGCCAATGCCAAACGATTGTAGCGTATTGTGATCTGTGGTAAACCGGATACGGGTTCAACATAAACATCCTTCACTCCACGAATCCGTTTAGCCACATCGCCAAGAGANTCAGCATATTTTGCCAGTGTATCAAGGTTTTCACCGAAAATTTTACAAACCACATCTTGTCGCGAACCTGTCATCAGTTCATTAAAGCGCATCTGCACCGGATATTGGAATCCTGCGGTAACACCTGGAATATCTTGCAGAGCCTCCCCCATTTTAGCAGCCATTTCATCGAAGGTCCGGGCCGATTTCCAGGACGATTTATCCTTTAAAATTACCATCATATCACTGGCCTCCATGGGCATTGGATGCATGGGCACTTCACCGCTTCCTATTTTGGTCACCACCTTTTCTACTTCCGGGAAACGCTTCAATAATATGCGGGCACATTTTTGCGTAGCGTCAACCGTAGTTTGTAAATTACTTCCGGTGAGTACCCGGGTATCCACGGCAAAATCGCCTTCTTCCAGGGCAGGTATAAATTCACCTCCTAAGCGGCTTAGTATCACGATACTCAGAATGAACAATATGAGAACCCCTGCAAAAATTGGTTTTGAAAATTTAATTAACCGATTGAACGATTTGCGATACAGGGACTGGATGCGTTCCATCCAACGATCAGAGAAATTCAATTGAAAGGCTTTNTTCGAATGCAGTAGCCAGGCACTCATCATGGGTACATAGGTCAAGGATAAAATAAATGCACCCAGCAAAGCAAACGCAACTGTTTGAGCCATCGGTTTAAACATTTTACCTTCAATACCCTGCAAGGAAAAAATGGGTAAGTAGACCACCAAAATAATTACCTGTCCGAAGATGGCACTGTTCATCATTTTTGTGATGTTTNNACGGACTTCATCATCGACTTTATCCTGGCTCAGATGGAGCATCTGGTTCATTTTNTTATGGTGTGCCAAACGATGCAATACGCCTTCAACAATAATTACGGCCCCGTCAACAATTAATCCGAAATCAAGGGCACCTAAACTCATTAAATTGCCGCTCACACCAAAAAAGTTCATCAGAATCACTGCAAACAACATCGAAAGCGGAATCACAGAAGCGACCAACAAACCTGCCCTGAGATGTCCTAAAAATAATACCAGAACAAACAGGACGATCAAAGCTCCTTCTAATAAATTGTTGCGAACGGTATGAATGGCATTGGCTACCATTTTCGTACGATCCAAAAAANNTGGTTCAATCACAACCCCTTCAGGTAAACTTTTNTGAATCTGGTCAATTTTCCGTTTAATATGCTGAATCACCTCGTTGCTGTTAGCGCCTTTCAGCATCATGACAATGGCACCAGCCACTTCACCGGCATCATTGTAACATAAGGCTCCATAACGGGTGGCATAGGACTCCCGGATTTCTGCAGATCTCTTAAGGNNCCACCGGGTTTTTACCGGCATCATCAAAATCTGTATCCATTGGAGATCTTCTTTTGCGCTNATCAATCCTTCGCTGCGAATANNTAAAACAGTCGGACCTCGCTCGATATACGCACCGCCGGTGTTTTGGTTATTACGTTCCAATGCGGTTAATACGTTTCGGATGGTATAGCCCATGGCAGCCAGTCGTTCCGGATTCACTTCAATAGCATATTGTTTTACCTTACCNCCAAAACTGCTCACTTCAGCCACACCTTCCACACCTAACAATTGGCGTCGGACAATCCAGTCCTGAATAGTACGCAATTGGGTGACGTCATAGCGCTTTTCATAGCCNTGTTTGGGTCGAACTACATACTGATAAATTTCTCCCAACCCGGTACTGATCGGTCCTAATTCCGGAATGCCTATATCGCGTGGTATAATACTCTATGGTTGGATTAATCGTTCGGCAACTTGCTGCCGNGCCCAATAAATATCAATGCCATCCTGAAATACCAAAGTGACCAGAGAGGCCGAAGCGAAAAAACTTCGTATGGTTTTTAATCCGGCTATATTGCTATTGGCCTGCTCAACCGGNAAGGTCACCAAACGCTCAATATCTGTGGCTCCAAATGAAGGAGCTACCGTAATCACCTGAACCTGATTTTCAGTAATGTCGGGAACGGCATCAATGGGTAAGCGCGTTAATTCGTGGATNCCATACCCTATCAAGCCGAGTATGACGATCGCCACAATGAGTTTGTTTTTTATCGAGAAGGCAATGATGTTATTAATCATATCCTGAAAATTCGTTTTAGTTTAAATTCATGAAACTGTTTTGCCAATCATGACAGAAGGTTGCTCGTCACAGCGAATCGTTCAAAAGTTCTGTTTAGAGATTATAAAACCAGGAAATCCGGGCGGGCAATTCTGAAACGCAGGGTTCCGAGTGATTCAGCCCCTACTTGCGGATTCGCTCAATTCAGGCTAATCGCCTATCCATACTCGTGCAATTCCTGCTGCCACAACAGCACGTTTTCGCTAATACTGGTTAAATTAATGTTCGGATTTTTCCTTGTTTGATTACTCCACGCAGATTTTCACGCATTCGTTGTAATGCAACTTAAACAAACCAGAACCCGCCTGTTGTTCTACTAATCATGAAGACTTCTTCCTGCAAAGGAAGGATTATGCTATTCGGGGAGGTTGCCAGATCGCATCAAGATAAGATTGCAATTCTACGTTTTCCTGATACATTGGCATGCCTGACGTTGGTTGTGCAAGCATAATATAGTGAAATGCATATTCCGGATGATTCGAAACTACTTGCCAACTACTAAAATCAGAATGACAGGTTTTAAACGGCAATTTCATGTCTTCCTGATAATCGTCATCCAGCACATTTCCATGTCCATAATGGATATCAATAAAAGTAAACAATGACATGGCCGGATCTTCTGCACGATGTTCCTGGTAATGTTTTACAAAATCAGGCAACTTCATAAATTGATGCAATTCAGTGGACTGAAATAAATACATCAAAAGAAGTAATATGGAGGTTGCTCTTTTCAGACGATTCAAAGTTACGAATACAGTTTTAAACTAAGGTCAATGATACCAACCCATACTTGTAAATTTATTTCACCTCACCCATCAATTTACGCATCAGNGGCGAAATAAGAATCAGCAAAACGCCGGCAATGAGCGCGTAATTTGCGAATTGACTATATCCTGAGGTATAGGTAATCATTTTGTCCATTTTAGAGGCTATAGCATCCGGTGTGATACTCGCGCCAAATAAACCGGCAACGTATTGTCCGTAAGCACTGGCCAGGAACCACATCCCCATCATGAAACCTTGTAATCGCGCGGGTGACAATTTTGTAATGATGGATAAGCCAATGGGTGAAAGGAATAATTCGCCCAGAGTAACAACAAAATAAGCAAAGGTGAAAAGATTCAAACTACCCACGCCCTGTGCATCTGCTGTAAAACGAATCGCATAAAACAAATAGAATGCAGCCCCTAAAAATAGAAATCCCAGTCCGAATTTGATCGCTGTATTGGGCTCCAATTTTCGTTTTGACAGTTGTATAAACAGCAACCCAATGAGCGGTGCAAACAAAATCACGAATAACGCATTGATGGGATTATTAATGGCATTCGGGTCTTGTTTCCAGAAACCAAACAATGTATCACCGATATTGTCGGCCGCAAATAAACTGAGCGACCCACCTGCCTGTTCAAAAATGGCCCAAAAAACAATACTGAATAAAATGAATAGCATCGCCGCCATTAATTTTTTATTTTCATCCGGCGTGTTCTTCCGCATTTCATAAATTAAATACAATAAGCTGAATGGTCCGATGCAGTACATAAACCAATCGGTGTATTGGGTATTTTTNACCATCACGCGGATCGACGGNATGCTCAATAAAGCTCCTGCATAAACGGCATATTCCTGCCAACGCTTTGAAGACTCGATCGGATGTTGAGGAGGCAATCCGATGGGCCCTAAATTACGTTTCGTAAAAATAAAGGTGATCAAACTAATCGTCATGGCTATCGCTGCCAAACCAAACGCCACATTCCAGCGAATATTTTCAGGGAACATCCACTCCAGCGCGGTTCCCTTTCCGATGGTAATGACGTATCCTCCCAGAAACGCTCCAATATTGATNCCTGAATAGAATAAGAGGAAACCGGCATCCCGGCGGGCATCGCCATCCTTATACAGTTGCCCCACCATAGACGAGATATTCGGTTTAAANAANCCTGTTCCAATGATGTTGAATGCAATGCCAAGAAANAATAATTTGTGCGGATCGATGGCCAGTAAGACCGAACCAATAATCATCATTAAGCCTCCCCAAAAGAGCGACTTCCTGAAACCAAGAATTTTATCGGCGAAAAGGCCGCCAATGAAGGTAAAAGAATACACCCAGGCTTGGGTTGCCCCATATTGCAGATTGGCTTGTTTACTATCCATGGCCAATTGATAAACCATGAAGTATGTGAGCATTCCACGCATCCCATAGAAGCAAAACCGTTCCCACATTTCACTAAANAANAGCCCCCAGATTTGTTTGGGATAAGCGCCTTTAAAGTCTTGTATTTGTTCAATACTGCTTTCCTGCTGCATAATTGTATCAATTTAATGGTTCAAGATACGGTAAATAAGCGAATTTAGGCTTTCGGATAATCGAAGTTAAACATCCAGTGAATGCCCAATTGATCGGTACATGAACCAAAATAGGCCCCNCANAAGGTATCCTGCAAGGGCATAGTCACTTTACCTCCCGCGGATAGTTCCTGAAACAGCCGATCGCATTCTTCTTTACTTCCCGGCGACAAACTAATATGAACATTATTCCCTTTGTTGACCGTAAATCCCATACTGTCCGGAGCATCCGTTCCCATTAAGTGATGAGCACCATTCAAAATTGGCAGGGTCACATGCATCACCAGATTTTTATCCTCTTCGGGAACCGGCGGAACACCTTCCATAGGCGGCATATCGCCAAAGCGCATGATGCCCCATCCGCGAATTCTGAACGAAAAACTTGTTTTATACCATTCAAAGGCTTGCGCGGTTTCGCGGCTGAAATTTAAATAGGTGGCTACGTGTCCCATGGTCTTAATTTTTTGTTCTGTATAGTGTTTAAAATTGTCAAGAATGGCCTGCCAACCTTGTTGTTGCATTTCAATCGGGTTTTGTGATTCAGGTTCGAACTCTTCAATAATTAAAACATAACCATCTCTTGTTTCGAAGCGCACCAAAACTTCCCGACCATCATCTAACATATAGTTTATCAACTTCATTGGGTCAACTTGTTTGTAGGTACCCAAAAAATCAAAGGAATATTGTCCATCCTTTGAAGCCATGGTATATGAAAATTTACCGTCTGCACGAAGGTCATTGGTTGCTTTGGGGCAATGCCATTCGTCGGATGCAAAATTCCAGTTGACGATGTGTTCTGGTTGAGTAAAACAATTCCAGACTTCCTGAAGGCCCGCCTGAATTTCGGTTTGTATCTGTATCATAAGTATAAATTTATGGGCGAATGAAGAAGTACTCCTAAGTAAAGATTCTGTGGTATTACGCCACTTTAAGATAAGCGTATTTCGATTTTTCGATTTTATCGCGGGCATATTCCTCGCTCAGCACAAATTGATGCACACCTTGTCCGGGCAAGTCGTACATGGCATCCGTCATAACCAGCTCACAGATTGAACGAAGTCCGCGCCCACCCAANTTAAATTCAATTGCCTTATCAACGATGTAATCGATGGCCGCTTCGGTCACTTCCAAATCAATTTGTTCGTATTCAAACAAGCGTTTGTATTGTTTGATCGAGGCATTNTTAGGCTCCGTAAGAATTTTACGTAAGGCATCCCGATCCAATGAACGAAGGAAAGTGACGATAGGTAATCGGCCCAACAATTCTGGAATTAATCCATACGAACGAAGATCNATTGCGTTCACATACTGTATCATGGCTTCCTGTTCCAGTCCGGCATGTTCGCTGTTCGATTTAAAACCGATCGCGGAGGACTGCAATCGACGGGCAATCACCTTATCGATGCCTTCAAANGCGCCACCACAAATGAAGAGAATATTTTGGGTATTAATTTTAACCATCTTCTGGTCGGGATGCTTACGACCACCTTGCGGAGCNACCAATACTTCTGAACCTTCCAGGAGTTTTAACATCGCTTGTTGAACGCCTTCTCCACTTACATCCCGGGTGATGGAAGGGTTATCACTNTTCCGTCCGATTTTATCAATTTCATCAATAAAAACGATTCCTTTTTCTACGAGTTCTACATTATAATCAGCGGCCTGAAGCAATCGGGAAAGAATGCTTTCTACATCCTCACCTACATAACCCGCCTCTGTAAACACCGTAGCATCGGCAATAGCGAAAGGAACATTCAGCATTTTGGCAATTGTACGGGCCAGAAGTGTTTTTCGNGAACCGGTTTCACCGATCGTAATGATGTTTGATTTNTCAATTTCAACATCATCGCGGGTAACCTGATTGAGTCGTTTATAGTGATTGTATATGGCAACCCTCAGCACTTTTTTNGCTTCATCCTGACCGATCGCGTATTGATCNAGAAAACGGGTAATTTCTTTGGGCTTATGGTTGAAAGGTTGCAGGGCGGATGATTTTTTCTCTGTTCACCGGTGGCAACTCGCTAATTCCTGTTCCACGATCGTCGGNGCATTTTCAATACATTCATCACAAATATTGGCTTTTGCTCCACTCACAATCATGCGCACTTCTTGTCCTGATTTTAAACAAAAGGAACAAGTGATATTTTTTTCTTTGGCCATAGCAGCAAATTTATGTTTTTACTCAACTTTGACTTGTACTGCGGATATGAAAACATTTCCTGCCAAATTGGGCCATGATTACACCTTTGTTGAAAACCTTGATTTAGGTTTATTAAAAGTCGATATGCCGGGCATCGGCGTTTGCGGGTATTCGCCCACAAAGGCTTGATTTGCTCCAGCGCGGGCTGTTCAAAACAAGGCGTTTATTTGATCGAGGCTCGAAATTCTGCCGGAGGTTACCATATTGACCTTTATACCGCCGAATTTGAGTTGATGACTATCGACCACATCATTCCCAAAAGCAAGGGGCAGTAGCGAATTAGCGAATTTGCAACCCATGTGCCATAGCTGCAACCATAAAAAGGCAATGATTGGGAATAGTCAGGGAACCGTGTGTTTTAATCATCAGACAAATAGCCTTAAAACCATGGGTATTTATACAGACTGAAAACCCTTTAAAATCAAGGAATCTTTAGGTTATGGGGTATCGATAGAATTCTTGAATTGAAGGAAGTAATAATTTGACATTTTGCGCATTTGTTAAGTAAATTTGTCGGAATTTTCAGATCGATTGTATGCTCATATTGGATCGAAGCAGTAAATAGCCCGGTAAACTACTTCCCTATTGTTGTTCAGGTCATCATCGCCATCGTGTTTGTGGCTGTGATGATGGGGGCTACCCATTTGNTTGGGCCCAGTAGAAAAACCTCCGATAAACTCGAAAATTTTAGTNGTGGTATCGACCAGGAGGGAAATGCACGACAACCTCTGGCCGTAAAATACTTTCTGGTAGCTATTCTATTTGTATTATTCGATGTGGAAGTCATCTTCTTTTATCCTTATGCTGTGAATTTCCGCGAGCTAGGATGGGATGGTTTTCTGGCTGTGGCCATGTTTGTAGGATTCTTTCTGATCGGATTCACCTATATCTTCAAAAAAGGAGCCCTGAAATGGGAAGAATAAATCGAGTGTTTTCAACTAAATAAGCATTCATGCGACCAGTAACACATAACCTGAAAATAAAAACCGTTGAAGCTCCTAATGGATTTTCCGGGGAAGGCTTTTTGCGACCAAATTGAGTGAGGCAGTGGGTTTGGCACGAAGTAACTCAATCTGGCCTTTACCTTTGCCACATCGTGTTGTGGTATTGAATTTATGGCCACCGCCGCTGCGCACTACGATTTGTCGCGATTTGGATCGAACGTATGGCCTTCACACCACGTCAATGTGATGTAATGATGGTGATGGGTACCATTTCAAAAAAATGGCTCCGGTGGTTCGTCAGGTTTATTTACAAATGGCCGAACCTCGCTGGGTAATGGCCGTTGGAGCCTGTGCAAGTAGTGGTGGGATTTTTGATTCGTATTCCGTTCTACAGGGAATCGATCGGGTGAGTACCGGTGGATGTGTATATACCCGGATGCCCGCCAAGACCCGAAGCCATTCTGGATGGTTTCATGCGGATTCAGGATGCGGTAAAAACCGAAAGTTTACGCAGACGTTACAGCGACAGTACAAACATTTGTTGGAGAGTTACGGCATCCAATAACCCAAGCAAAACATCCATGGATTTAAACCAATACGTTCAGGAAAAACTTCAGGAGAAATTCGGTGAGCAGTTAACGGCTTTTGAGCAACCCTATGGCCTGCTTACCTTCGAAGCTCCCAGAGAGTTAAATCTTAAAATTCTGACCTTTTAAAGGAAGATCGCAATTACAATATGATTATTTAAACGACCTGACGGCGGTGCATTATCCGGATCGAAACCGGACGTGAATTGGCCGTAGTTTATATGGTTCAGAACATCCGCAAGGCACATCGAATTCGCTTTAAAGTATATGCGCCAATTGAAAAACCGGATGTGTTTACAGCCGTGAATTTGTTTTCAACAGCTAACTGGCTGGAGCGCGAAGCCTACGATTTTTGGGGTCAACTTTGTTGGTCACCCCAATCTGATTCGTATCATGAATGTGGATGAGATGGATTATTTCCCGTTAAGAAAAAGAATACCCGGTTGAAGATCAGACCGTATTGACAAAGATGACGATATGTTCGGTCGATGATTCCTCCTAAAAATGGATAAGAAGCAATGAGTCAAAAACAAAATATTCAATTACCGGAAGGTTCACTGGGCAAACAAACCACCACCATTAATCTGGGGCCTACGCATCCTGCCACCCATGGTGTGTTTCAGAACATTCTGGAAATGGACGGAGAGCGTATCATGTCCGCGGTGCCTANNGTCGGGTATATTCACCGTGCCTTTGAAAAACTCGCCGAACGTAAAAGTTACTATCAGATCGCTACCCTCACCGATCGCTTGAATTACTGTTCCTCACCCATCAATAATATGGGTTGGCATATGACCGTTGAGAAATTAATTCAGGCCGAATTACCGAAGCGGNTAGAATACCTCCGGATAATTATTATGGAACTCTCCCGGATTGCCGATGNNCGCCTGGTGTGTAATTCGGTGATTGGTGTAGATACCGGAGCAGCAACTGGTTTCTTTTATGTGTTTGAATTCAGGGAATTAATTTATGAAATTNTTGAAGAGATTTGCGGATCGAGGTTAACCACCAATATCGGACGCATCGGAGGACTTGAACGTAATTTTTCTGATCTCGCTNTTCAAAAGATCGACCATTTTATGGCCACCTTTCCAAAAGCCATGGATGAGTTTGAACGTTTGTTAACCCGTAACAGAATTTTCTACGACCGAACAGTTGGTGCTGGAGCCATCACCGCAGAACGTGCCTTAAATTATGGCTTTACCGGACCTAATTTACGGGCTACAANNGGAATTGATTACGATATACGGGTTTCACATCCTTATAGCTCATATCAAGACTTTACATTTGATGTACCTATAGGTTCAACCGGAGACACCTATGATCGTNTTTTAGTGCGCAATGCCGAAATCTGGCAAAGTATCAGCATCATTAAACAGGCTTTGGAAAAGTTAAAGGATCTTGACCCTTCGGTATTTCATGCCAACCTACCCGACTTTTACCTTCCCTTAAAAGAAGATGTGTACACAAAAATGGAAGCGCTCATCTATCATNTTAAAATTGTAATGGGTGAAACGGAACTTCCGGTCGGAGAAGTCTATCATGCCGTTGAAGGCGGTAACGGTGAACTCGGGTTTTACCTCATCAGTGATGGCGGTCGAACTCCTTACCGATTGCATTTCCGTAGACCATGTTTTATTTACTATCAGGCCTATCCGGAAATGATTGAAGGAGCCATGTTGAGTGATGCCATTATTACGATGAGTAGCATGAACCTGATTGCCGGTGAATTGGATGCATAAAAACAAAAAATTACAAACCCCTCATGTTTTCACAAGAAATAGTCGATCAATTAATGCCCTCGCCGCACGCTACCCGGAAGGAAAACAAAAAAGCGCACTTATTCCCGTGCTTCATCTGATTCAGGAACAAGGTAATTTGTCTCTCACGGTAGAACAAATGGATGAGGTGGCCCGTTTACTTCATATCACCCCGATTGAAGTATATGAAGTGGCTACCTTCTACACGATGTTTAATTTAAAACCAGTGNGGAAATATATTCTGGAAGTTTGTCAAACCGGGCCATGTATGTTGCGGGGCAGCGATNCAGTTATTGAATATATCAAACAAAAACTCGGAATCCAGAACGGCGAAACCACTGCCGATGGCCTGTTCACCTTAAAGACGGCAGAATGCTTAGGAGCTTGCGGTTATGCACCCATGATGCAGTTGGGTAAACACTATAAAGAATTTCTTACCCCTGAAAAGGTGGATGCCATTCTGGAAGATTGCCGCAAAGCAGCCGCCAGCAATTAATCGCTTCCAAGAGACTGTTAAAACTTCTTATGTAAATTCATCCTGCTGGATGGACTTCCCTACTTTTGCTTCGTGAAAGAATTTTTCTAGTCATTATTACCCTCATCGTACTCTCGATGTTTGGCCTGATTNACTTACAGGTAGAATGGATTTCGNGGGCCATGAAACTGAAACGTGAACAATATGATAGCGATATCTATTTCTGTTTGCAGAACATCAAGGACANNAGTGTTAACCGACGAAAAGATAAAGCCACGATTGGATTCAGTTTCCAGTTTCAGCCGCTCTCCTTCAGCAATTATATTCCTACGTCCAGTGTACTCAGTAATTACCAATTAAAGGAAATCATCCGGTATGAATTGCGTCGTAAGAACATCAAACAACCGTTTGAATATTGTATCACCAACGAAGTTCAGCTCCCGATTTTATACAGTAGCGGGTATAAGATGGAGTATCTTGATGCAACCAAAACCAATAATAATCATAAAACCATCTTATCCGGCGAAAGTATCATCAACAACGAGACTTTGAATATTTACATTGTTGAACCGGAAAATTATTTCAAAAATCATTTAGCTACCCTACTCTTATTCGCTGCANTTTTCACTTCAATTATTATTACCGCATTCGTTCTCACAATACGAACCATGTTGAGTCAGAAAAAACTTTCTGAAATAAAATCAGATTTTATCAACAACATGACGCATGAGTTCAAAACACCCATTGCAACAATCNAATTAGCTTCAGATGCACTAAACAACGAAAAGGTAATTNGCCAACCAGGATCAATTCGTTACTACAGCGGAATAATTAAGGAGGAAAACAGAAGGATGAATAAACAGGTGGAGAAGATTCTGCAAGCCGCCCAACTGGAGCGGGATGAAATAAAACTACAACTTAAANAGATCGATGTTCACCAGATCATCGCCAAGGTTACAGAACATACCAAGTTACAAATGGAAGAAATCGGCGCCCGCTTTGAAACTCAACTCCAGGCCCAGAGTACGTTTATTAATGCCGATGAAGTTCACTTCACAAATATTATTTATAATCTGATCGACAATGCCATANAATATTCANAAGATAATCCCCTCATTCGTGTAAGTACGCTGAACAACGGANATCAGATTCAAATCNGGATTCAAGACAATGGAATTGGTATGGATAAAGACACCCAAGGTCATATTTTTGAAAAATTTTTCAGGGCACATACGGGTAATATTCACAATGTGAAAGGCTTCGGATTGGGATTAACCTATGTANAAAACATTGTTGAAGCCCATCGGGGTAAAATTGAAGTACAATCTGAGCCGGGGGTGGGATCANCTTTTACCCTGTTTTTCAGACTACTCGTTAAAATGACTGAAAAAGCCACATTTTTACGCTTAAAATGCGTGAAATTCAATAAATCCGATTACCTTCGCGGTCTTTCTTTTATTTATTCACAAAAATAATTTCTATTATTTATGTCAGTTAAGATTCGACTCCAGCGTCATGGAGCANAAAAGCGCCCATTCTATTTTATCGTTGTGGCAAATTCAACGTCTCGCCGGGATGGAAAATTCATTGAAAAATTAGGTACCTACAATCCANTAACGGTTCCTGCAACTGTGCGAATCGACCGGGAACGTGCCTTGCATTGGTTACACCGTGGTGCTGAAGCTACACACACAGTAAACCGTATCCTTTCCTTCAAAGGAGTACTTTACCTGAAACATCTGATGCGTGGTGTTAAACTGGGACTTNTTGATGAAACAACGGCTATGCAAAAATTTGAGGCCTGGAATTCTGGCCATGAACAATTGGTAGCTAAACGCGAAGAAGCACATCGTAAATCGAAGNCCGCTTCCCGCATACAACCTGTAATTAAANAGGTAGAAGAAACTCCTGTGGCTGAAACGCCTGCAGTTGAAGAAGCGCCTGCAGTTGAAGAAACTCCGGTAGCTGCTACCGAAGAAACACCTACTGAAGCACCTGCAACAGAAGCCTCCACAGAGGAAACTCCGGCTGCGGAATAGTGTTTTCTAAATAGTATTCATTAAAAAATCCCCGGTATTCGGGGATTTTGCTTATGCTCCTTGCAATCCTTATGCAATTTCAATACTTTTTATTTCTGCCTTGGCTTCCTCTGCTTTGGGGATGAAGATGTTTAACACGCCATCCTCATATTTTGCTGTGATGCCTTCGCGATTGAGTTGCTCACCCAAGGTAAACGTCCGTTTAAAACTACTGAACTGGTATTCATTGCGAATCAGTTTCTCATCTTCGGTTTTGTTCTCTTCACTGTGTTCGTAGGAAATCGTCAACAGGTTTTGTCGNGTTGAGATTTTAAATTCCGATTTTTCNAAACCTGGTGCAATCACCTTTAAGGCATATCCACCGGGCGTTTCATGGATATTCACCGAAGGCTGATTTGTTTTCGGCATAGCGAATTCCTCATTCAGAAAACGGTCCATCATGTTAAAAAATCCTGGGACCAATACATCGTTTTTACTTTAAAGCGTGTCATAGTTTTTGTTTTTATTGTTTGGTAGTTTCTTATCAAGTCCTGTACCACGCCTAAAATGATGGCCAAATTGACCAAATACGAGGAATTTTAATGCCAATGTGTCCGATTATTACTTAATCCAATGTCATTATGTCTACAAAGAGATAAATATTGCGTTGATGCATTAAAATTCAATATTCAGAAATCCAGAAGTCGACACCTGAAGCCACTAAAAATTGAACTGTCGCTGATCATTCAATCAAGGACAACAAAATGGTGAATAGAAGTACCTCTCAATATCGCAACACCAATGAGATTGGCTTACTGGGCTTCATAACACCCAATGGTTGGCGGGTCGTTGCGAGTCACATTATCCAGATCGTCAATAAATGCTGCCAGTTTNTTACCCTTTCCGGCCAAAGGNGTACCCGCAGGTAAGTGGAAATCCCACTTGCCATAATTGACAAACTGAAATACCGGACTTAACAAACAATCCTGCATCTGAACCGGACTTGTGGCAAAACCACTATTGCGTTTGATGGCCGAATTGNNATCGAAATACAGATTATAATTCCAATTCTGTTTTCCGGCAAAAACCGCTTCGTCGTCCAGAGANTCATCAATAATGCAATTGGTGAATTGGGCTGTCAGATCGGCTCCTGTATAACCTGTAAGACTGGTATCCCGATAATTAATCGCCACCACGGCTGGTTGCTGGGCATGATTGATGNNCAATCCGCCAAAGGTTGCGATGGTACAATAATTAAATTCGTAAAAACCGCCTTCAATCAAGGCCAGATTTTGCAGTCCACAGGTATGAATCAAACAATTGTTTAAACGAAACCGTGAATTAAACGCCAACACTCCGTATCCAGCGGAATTGGCAACAACACATTTATTCATTTCCACCATCCAGTTTGAACCAATATTGGTGGTCGGGGGTTGAATGTATACCGCTGCATCTGAAAAACCGGCATTCTTAATGATGCAATAATTCAAGGTATTTAATTGAGAAGATCCCAAAAAATGAATTCCTCGCCATTCACCCGGAAAATCTTTATACCCGAAATAATCACGATCTAAACGATCTCCCTGAAATATCACACTATCTTGTTTGGTTCCGAATACGCGTAAGGTTCCGGCTACATACAACTTTGAATCCTGATGCATATATATCCGGCATCCCTTCTGTATCGTAAGCGTTTCCCCACTATCCACCAATGCCGAATGAATGATCACGTAGGGCTTATCATTGCTCCAGGTTTGTGTTTTTAACACACTGTCAACCACATAATGCGCATCTTGCCCAAAGGCTTCTAAAACAACTTCCCGCATCGTTCCATTCAGGTTTACTTCTACTTTATCATTTACTAAAAATGGCAAGTTAGTCTGACCCGGATCGAGNGTCAAAGCCACAAAAACATAGAGACTGTCATTGGCGGCTAATTCAATAGTAGTGGTTTCTTTCACCGGTACGCCATCAATGTTCATTCTGAAGGTNGAGCTTGCACCACCTTGTAATCGAATCGATTCTAAAATGACCGGTTGGTTATTGGTATTGTATATTTTAAATGAACGGGTTACAGAACCAAGNGTGGTAAATACGGTATCAAACTTCAAGGTATCTNNTATAGAAAATGCCAAATCACCCCCACTCTGTAAAATCCGTTGTTTNTTGCAACTATTTAAAAAAAACATGAGTGTGCATAAGGCAATAAAAACGGCGGAGAGGCTGAGCCTAAAAACGATTTTCATTCTAACAAATGTAACGCAAACTTTAAGATTCTATTGCGTATGCCAGGGTAAGTATGCTGATTTGCGCATGGATCGATTTAAAGGCCAGCGCACAAGCCTCTAGTGGCTCGGTTGTAAAAACATCATCAACCAAGCCGATATGAATTCCTGAATATAAAGCGGATGGATTGCATTGAAAGGCATCAGCCACATTGTCGAGCCGCTGCTCTTTTGTTTTACGGGTTTGCGTTTCCGTATCGCGCGAACGAATCAGTGAGGTAGTATCTACCCTTAAATTCAACACCCGGCCTAAACCAATCGCCAGGTGTTCACTCTGGTTATACCCACGAAGAAGGCGTTTCTTTTCTGATAGCGGAACCGGTATCAATACCGAAATGTGCTGCACCCAGTATACCGACTTCAACGANACGGCCAAAAAGTTCCCCATATATTCAGCCAAACGCTGCCCTTGCCGATACTTTATATTGTGTAAAAGTTCNCTGAAGCCGGCCATCTTTTGAAAAAAATAGAAACTAGTGGCACGATAAAGCGGTATCCTACCTCGTAAACGATTCTCGACTAAATTATTCTGCTGTAGATGAAACCTTGTTTGAGGCAGGGTTTCCAGGCATTCCAAACAAACAAAGTGTTCGCCCTGAACAAGTTGTTTGNNTGAACAGGCCGAACACAGTTGGGGAAATAACAACACACGGAAGGGATGCAAAAGCCTGCCAAAGAATAAATTCAACATACAAGTTTAATTCATCCCGAAAATAAAAGCCCACTCCAAAATGCCTTGAACAAATTAGTGATCGGGCCAAATCTTTCTGTATCCCGGTTATTCAGGTTTAAAACAGATAAGCGTAAAGCTCGTCGATGCGTTGAATAAAATCAATTCCGTTTTTGGGTNNCGATACGTCCAGTCCTTTTTTATTATACGCAGATAAAAAATCGATCAAGCCTAATTTCTCTGCTTCCAGAATTCGTTGACCTATTCTGCTTACTGCCCTGATCTCGCCACTTAAGCCCACTTCACCCACAAAACAATACCCAGGATGTACCGGTTTATCTTCATACGAAGATAACAAAGCAGCCAATACAGCTAAATCCAACGCAGGATCTTCGATGCGCAAACCTCCGGCCAGGTTNAAAAAAACATCCTTCATGCCAAAATGAAAGCCACCNCGTTTCTCAAGTACGGCAAGAAGAAGTTGTAATCGACGTAAATCGAATCCACTAACCGTACGTTGAGGCGTTCCGTATACCGCTTGTGAAACCAAGGCTTGTGTTTCTACCAATAANGGTCGTCCGCCTTCCATACTGGCAGCAATAGCGATACCGCTGAGTGCTTCATCTTTNTGAGTGAGTAAAATTTCAGACGGGTTACTTACTTCCCGCAATCCTCGTTCACGCATCTCATAGATGNNCAATTCGCTCGTATTTCCAAATCGATTTTTAAGGGTACGCAGGATACGGTAACTGTGATGACGATCCCCTTCAAATTGCAACACGGTATCTACCATATGTTCCAGAACCTTGGGTCCGGCAATGGTTCCGTCTTTAGTAACATGTCCAATAATAAAAACNGGCCACCTGACTATTTTTGCATACCGCACCCATTCAGCAGTGCATTCACGGACCTGCGAAACGCTCCCAGGCNNACTTTCAATAAAGGGTGTTTCTAAAGTTTGAATCGAATCAATGATCGCTAATTGAGGCTATAGCGATTTGATCTCTGCGAATATTTTCTGCGTATCGGTCTCAGTTAAAATAAANAGATTTTCATTTCTCCGCTCCAGACGGTCGGCCCGTAATTTAATTTGCTCGGCACTTTCTTCCCCACTGATATACAATACGCGAAAGGAATTTATTTGTAATGCCAATTGAAGAAACAGCGTACTTTTTCCAATACCGGGTTCTCCGGAAACCAAANNAACGGAACCATTTACGATGCCACCGCCTAATACCCGATTTAACTCCTGATGTTCGGTGCGAAACCGCTGACTCTGATGCGCAACTACTTCATGCAAGAGGCGAGCATGTCGACTGCCAGTNGGAGCGTTTCTCATCGGACCACAATTTTGTTTTATCTTCTTTCGAAATATTTCTTCCACAAANGAATTCCATGATTGACAANNGGAAGGACATTTGCCCAACCATTTGGGGCTTTCAAATCCACAATGCTGACAAGCGAAAACACTTTACTTTTTGCCACCGAAAAATTTTGGTGCAAGCTATTCCCTAACTCGATGACTTACAAATCTGAATGAAGCGACTTATTCACGCTGCAAAAATTAAAAACAGACAGGATAAAACGGAGTAGCGATTCAGAAATAGATACAATCCAAAAATGAAGAAAGGGTCGCCCAAACTGGTCGACCCTTTTCTTACTAACCCATAAAATTCATTGCTAAAGTACAGCCTCGCCCCCTCATTTCAAAAAAATTAAACCTGAAACTTCAAAAAAATTTACTCAGACTTCATACCAGAGTAAATAAAATTTATGTCATATTGTCAAATAAATGATAAAAATAAAAGCCATATTGTCTTATTTTTTTCTGAAATTCAGATTGGGCCTATATTTGCTACATATTAAGAAAAGTAGCACATATGATAGGTTATTATCTCCTTGGTGGTATCATGTTCCTTGTTGGGATGTATGTCAGCAATCGATTAAAATCAAAATTCACCGAATATGCCCAAATTCCTCTTTCCCGAGGTTTGACCGGTCGCCAGGTGGCCGAANAAATGCTTAAAGACCATGGTATTTACGATGTTCAGGTCATTTCTACCNCTGGTTTTTTAAGCGACCACTACAATCCTGAAAACAAAACGGTGAATTTAAGTCCGGAGGTTTTCGAAGGAAGTAGTATTTCATNNTCTGCAGCCGTTGAAGCGCATGAATGTGGACACGCTGTGCAGCATGCCACCCAATATTCGATGCTAAAAATGCGCAGTTTAATGGTTCCTGCTGTAAAAATCGGCACCTATCTGGGGCAATGGCTGATACTAATCGGTATGGGGGTGATGGGATTAGGTCATGGAAATCAATGGATTCTTTTATTAGGCATCATGGCCTATGCCATCACAACCATTTTCACCTTGGTGACCCTACCCGTAGAATTTGATGCCAGCAACCGGGCTCTGGCCTGGATGAATCAAACCATGCTAACCACAGGTGAAGAACATGATAAAGCAGAAGATGCCTTAAAATGGGCTGCCCGAACCTATATCGTTGCAGCAATCAGCTCCGTAGCCATGTTAATTTATTATATCCCGATCTTTGTGAATCGGGCACAAAGTAACAGGGACTAATTCCCGTTTCCGGATGGTCTTTTACAGTATTTTAATGGGTTGTATTTTAGCCCCAATGGCCATGTAATTTAAGTACTTTCTCAATAACATCGCGCACACAACCTTGACCACCGGCGAAGGGAGAAACGTATTTCGAAATCAATTGTACTTCGGGGCAGGCATCTTGCGGGCAACACGGTAGATTTACTGCCGAAAGTGCCGTTATATCGGGCATATCATCACCCATATAGAGGGTAGTTTCCGCCAATCGNTCCAATTGTTTCATACAATCTAAAAGGCACCCCAGTTTATCGTCAACACCAAGATAAACCTGCTGAATACCAAGTCCATTCAACCGTTTCAACAAAGCCTCGCCTCGCCCACCTGAAATAACATGCACGCTATAGCCTTTNTTCACCGCCAGTTGCAGCGCATAGCCATCCCGGATATTCATGGCACGTAACAATTCCCCATCAGGATGCAGGAGTAGTTGCCCATTGGTCATTACGCCATCAATATCAAAAACAAAATTTCGAATAGATGCAAATTGCTCAGGAAGTGATTTGTTCATGGGTATAACGTTAAGATTTTGGCTCCCCATGCAGGTAGGAAACTGTTTTACTACCTTACCTTGTGCATCATATAGCTTCCACTTCCCTTCTTTTAATCCTTGCACATAATCTCCTTCTGCAACCAACTGGCCATCATCATTGAATTCTTTCCATCGTCCAACCTGTTTCCCTTGCTGATAACTTCCGGATTGGGTAACAATTTCTTTTTCATTGTATACGCTCGCGGCACCTTCCATTTCGCCCTTTACATAATTGTATTCGGCGGCCTTTTTCCATTTGAATAGTACCAGATGGTTGGTCCGTCACGTAGCCCTTGCTTAAAATAACCTTCCTCTTGTAGTCCGGAATCCTTATAATATACCCGACGTCTGCCTTCCTCAACGCCTTGTATAAAAACGATTCCTTTTGTAATCGGCTCCCCTTAAAATACTGCCGGCTTGGACCATGAAGAATATCTTTGGAATAACTGATTTGTTCTTCCAGATACCCATCCTTTCCGAGATGCAATTCGGCCCCTTCTTTCAGACCTTGTCGATATGGAATGACCGTTTTAGGAAATCCGTTGTCGTGGTAGATATACCACACTCCTTCTCGTCGCCCTCCAATGAGAATCCCTTCTTCGACTACCTTACCGTCCGTGGAGGTAACCGTAATGCGTGTTTCGTCGCCTTGTACGACACGGGTTGTATCCAATTTTAAACCAGGACGTTGCGGCTGTGCATGAACCACTGGAGCAAAGAGGCCAAAGGGAAGGAATACCAAGGCGTATCGGAAACCTAACATGGGCTCTAAAGATGCAACTTAGATTTNTTAGCCATAAGTTCATCCACCGTTTCCCGATACAGTTCATCCGGAACACAACAATCTACCGGACAAACCGCAGCACATTGGGGTTCTTCATGGAAGCCCTGACATTCGGTGCATTTATCCGGTGAAATATAATATACATCATCGGCAATGGGTTTGTGTTTGGCGCTGGCTTCAACAAGTTCACCATTCATCAACGTGTAGGCCTCCCGCACGGAGGTACCATCGGCGATGGCCCACTCTACCCCACCTTCATAAATTGCATTATTCGGACATTCGGGTTCACATGCTCCGCAATTGATGCATTCGTCTGTTATTTTGATTGCCATTTTTGTTTAGAATTTATTGGTTAAAAATTCGGGGTAAAAGTACGATTTTCGCAACGCAAAATACTAAGATTTTCATGCCATCGCTTAAACCCAAACTGGAACAACTTCAACGACTCAGAGATTATATGATGTCATCCGATGNNGAATGGGTTGAAATACAGCAAATCGCCGAACGAAAAAACCCCTGGTTTACGCAGGAATTTATACAAGAAGCCATCGCCGCCATCACAACGAATTACCTGGACCCTTCAAAACTGGAATCATACGCCTCGGGACTGGAACACTCTTCAAATCCTAAAATCGTGGGTATCATCATGGCGGGTAATATTCCTCTTGTTGGGTTCCACGATTTCCTGACCGTGTTTTTAAGTCCGCATCATCAAAAAATTAAATTTTCCTCTAAAGATGATGTGCTCCTTCCCCATCTCATCCGGTGTTTAGTACGCTGGTTTCCCGAAGTAGAATCCCGCATTCAATCTTCGGACATGTTGAAATCCTGTGATGCCTATATTACGACTGGTAGCCGCCAATCGGCTCAAACCTTTNCATATTATTTTGGAAAGTATCCGCACGTGATCAAACCGAATAAAACCTCTGTGGCCATTGTGGATGGAAATGAAAATGAGAATGAATTACTTGCATTAGCCGATGATGTGTATCGGTTTNTTGGTTTAGGATGCCGCAATGTGACACATCTCTTTGTTCCCGTTGAATATCCTTTTGAGAAGTTATTAAACGCCTTCAGAAGGTATGATTACTTGAAGGATCATAATAAATACAGAAATAACCTCGATTATCAATTGGCCTTGTATATATTGAACAAGCAGTATTACATGTGTAATGATTCCATTCTGATGATTGAACATCCCGGCATCTTTTCACCGGTATCGGTCTTGCATTATAGTTACTACACGAACCAGGAACAATTGAAAACCGAATATACCAATCACCCCGATATTCAGGCATTTGCGGGGAAGGGATTCAACGCATTCGGGAGCCTGCAAACTCCGGAACTGCATGATTTTGCCGATGGCATCAATACAATTCATTTTCTCAATAGCCTGTAGATTTTCTTAACAGATTTTTGCTGTTAAAGAAGATTAAAACTGTTTTTCGGATTTTGAAGGGCGGCTAATTTTGTATTCTAAAATCAAAGAAGATGAAAAAGATATTTGGAATTGTTTTGGTCGCCTTTCTAACCTCTATTTCTACGTATGTTGTTGCCCGAAAGTATCTGAATACCATTGTGCCTGTTCCTGTTGTTGAACAGGGCGGTAAAACAGATGATGTGCAATTTGCATCTTACACCCCATCTCCGGATGGCACCTATGTGAATCTGGAAGATGCCGCCGAAAAATCAAGTCGCGCAGTTGTTCATATCAAAACAGAAACCAAGGCTCGCGCGGTTCAGTACCGTAGTCCGTTTGGCGATGACTTTTGATCGATTTTTGGTGGTGGTCCTCGCTTCTATCAACAACCCCAGCAATCCAGCGGCTCAGGGGTGATTATTACGGCTGATGGATATATCGTTACGAATAACCATGTGGTGGATGGAGCGGATCNNGAGGTAAATGTGGTTTTGAATAATAAAAAAACCTATACGGCTAAAGTGATCGGGAATGATGCGTCAACAGATTTGGCCCTCTTGAAAATTAATGAAAGTAACCTTCCCTTTATTTCCTTTGGGAATTCTGATGATGTGAAATTAGGGCAATGGGTTTTAGCGGTCGGTTATCCGCTTACTCTGGAAACTACCGTTACAGCAGGTATTGTTAGTGCGAAGTACCGCAATATTGGCATCAATCAATCAAAAGTGGAAGCAATGCCANTTGAGAGTTTTATTCAAACTGATGCGGCTGTGAACCCGGGTAACAGCGGTGGTGCATTGGTAAATTCCCGTGGTGAGTTGATTGGTATTAATTCGGCCATTGCCTCTCCTACAGGCTCCTACGCGGGATATAGTTTTGCAATACCTGCCAATATCGTTCGGAAGGTCACCAACGACATGATGAAATATGGCAATGTGCAGAGGGCCTATTTGGGTGTGGGTTATCTGGATACCAAAAATGCCAGTCCGGAACAAATCAGCGCTTATGGACTAGATAAAATTGATGGAATTTATCTGAATCAGGTTTATCCACGCTCCAGCGCAGAAGATGCCGGTTTGAAGGAAGGCGATATTATCACGAAAATCAATGCCGCTTCGGTAAAAACCGGTCCACAAATGATGGAGCAAATTGCCATGTACCGTCCGGGTGACGAAATTTCAATCACGTTTTTGCGCAATGGAAAGGCGTATGAAAGTAAAGCAAAACTGAAAAACAGCTTAGGGAATACGGATGTAGTAAAAGCCAGTACCACTGAAAAATTAGGGGCTACCTTGCGCGATCTGAAGAAAACAGAAAGTCAACGACTAGGAGTTCCGGGTGGCGTGTTAGTGAGTGAAATTAAATCGAATGGCTGGATCGCGAAACAAACCCGCATGAAGGTAAATTTCATTATTACCCAGGTGAATGAAAAGGAAGTGAATTCCATTGTGGACTTAGAGAAAATATTATCCTCCGGCGAACGGGAATTTCAACTGGGAGGCATCTATCCGAACTACCGTGGGGTGTATTATTATATGATAACAACGGAGTAGCACCCTAAAACCTTGAAAACAACCGGTCTTGATGGCTGGTTGTTTTGTTTATCAGGTTATGGTGGTGTCAACCAATGGAACAGCTTCATAAATCAACGAATCAGAAACCCTTCAATCGTTGAAAGGAATTGCAAATTCTGTATTGGTTGTTTTGCAATGATGCATTTTATTGTTTAGAAAAGTAATGTTCTGTCTGGTGCCCTTCTGTTCTAGTTCGGCATAATAAACACCCACCGGCCAATCTGCTATTTGTAATTGCCTGCGCCCTTTCAATTTGGATGCTCGATACAAGAGCCTCCCATCACTGCTCAATATCCTTAAAGTATATACTTCCTGGGCTGAAGATTCCTGAGGTTGGATAGTTAAGATGTCCTGTGTCGGATTCGGGTAAATTGTAAATTTCTTATTGTTCAAACTTGATGGAGGTTCTGTAACTTCCAAAGGAGTATTTGTGAAACTTATAATAAATTGAAAGGTGTTCGCCGTGTCACATCGAAAAGTATTCGTCTGATTATTCGGTAAGCCCCATTAAATCCTGTAAAGTATAAAACAGAGTCTTTTATAAAATTATCCCAAACCTCGTCATTTCCCGTGCCATTTATTGTGTACTTGGCTTTGAGGGTACACGTTGAATCTATCACAACGATTAAAGTATTTCCTGCATAGCTCACATTACTATCGGCATCACCCCATCCCGGTCCCAAGGGATAACTGCTCCCTAGTATATAGATTCCTGCCCAAAGACGGCCTTTATAAATTTTAGCTCCTGCATACCAAGCACTCCCTTCACAATTATTGTATTTAGTAGCCGCTCCGTACATCTGAGCACCCTTTACATTGCCCAAGGTATCCAGACAAATAAAACCCATATTCTCAGATTTAGGGGTGGCCTGCCCGTATAAATCGGTTGTACTAGGTAAAATCTCCCCCTCCGGCCTGACTGTTTCCTAAAAGGTAAATAAGCTGCCGTGCAGTATCTACCTGAATATCCTGAAGTAAATCATTCTGTGTTCCGCCATAACGATGTTTCCAGATCGCATTTCCTGCGGTATCTAAATAACACACAAAGTGATCTACTCCACCCCGTGCCTCCGCCGGAAGAAAGTCAGCGTTCATACTGGGGCTCGCTGAACACAACACCAAACGATCCGATTGACACTCGTATGATGGTCGTGAAGTCAACTTCGTCTCCTGGTATCACTTTGCACCATAGTAGATTTAAGCCCGTATCCAATTTGGCATACCACAAATCGGTATTTCCAGGGCTATATTGGACATGCGTAAAATCAAGGGTATTGTCTTCGGTGAATCCGGCCATATAAATTGAACCATCTGCTCCAAGACACGAAGAACTTAAATGCCCCGAAAAGCCTCCAAATACATTCCCCTTTAAAATGTTACCGTTGGTATCCACCAACATTACCCACATATCTACAAAAGCAAAGGGTCGCCCATACCACACGTCTCCATCCTTGTATAGGTAAGGCCCACTAATAGAATATTGCCATTGGGCATTTCATGTAAATAGTACAAATTGTCCTCATTACTTCCACCAAATTGTTTTGTCCAAATAGTATCAAAATCATTGTTCAAACGAACAAAGCCGTTTGCATCGCTAGAAGTAGCACTATTAAATGTCGTAACGAAACCATACACACTGCCATTACTATGTTGCATTGCCCGGTAAATATGCCCCAATCGAATATTGGAAGCACTGCGTGGCCAGCATTTCTTATAATTAATGTGCAAACTGTGTTCCAAATCAGGCTGAGCCAGCGCAAACAAAGAACAAAAGGTGAAAAGAAAGGGGAGCATAAGTGTTTTCATAAATAATCTTTGATGATTGTTCACAAACTTACCAATAAATTGTTGCAAGGTCAATAACAACACGGTCAAATAAGAATATCAAATCCATCGCAAATTGTGCGGAGCCATGCAGCTGGTGAACTATTTGAAAAGTAAGGATTCCAAATACATCGATCGATTGATTGAGCCACAAATCCCTTATAGGCCAATGCGTAGTTTCAGGAAGATCTCATTTTATAAATTTCGGTAACGCCTGGTCCGGGCATGGAAAGACAGCATGCATCGTCATTCCTTCGTCGCATGGTATTTCTATCATTCGTAAAACCATCTAATCCAGACAAACAAAATTGTTGCCAGGGTATTCCTACGGGATATTCATTGGAATTCAGTTAATTTCGCACCCTAAATCGATACTATAGCTCATGCAAAAAATACTCAAACAACTCGGCATTTCGAAGGTCAACTCCGGCACATCAACCGGACTGAAATGGGTCACCAACAAAGAGGCTTTATTAGATAGCTATTCGCCAGTTGATGGCAAATTGATTGCCTCAGTGCGGTCTACCTCTAAAAAGAATTTGAACAAGNTGGTTCAAACCGCCTCAAAAGCATTTGAAACCTGGCGTTTAATGCCAGCCNCAAAACGCGGCGAAATTGTTCGTCAGATTGGCGATGAGTTACGAAAATTTAAAGATNCCTTAGGCCAGTTGGTCAGCTATGAAATGGGTAAAAGTCTGCAGGAAGGTTTGGGTGAAGTGCAGGAAATGATAGACATCTGTGATTTCGCTGTTGGACTGAGCAGACAACTTTATGGACTTACCATGCACAGTGAACGTCCGGGGCATCGTATGTATGAACAGTATCACCCACTGGGTATTGTTGGTATAATTTCTGCCTTTAATTTCCCGGTGGCTGTTTGGAGCTGGAACTCCATGCTGGCCTGGGTTTGTGGAGATGTTTGTATCTGGAAACCTTCCGAAAAGGCGCCCTTATGTGGTGTAGCCTGTCAAAATATTATTTCAGCTGTATTCAAACGAAATGGCATCCCCGAAGGAGTGAGTTGCCTGATTAACGGTGGTCGTGAAGTCGGTGAATGGCTCACGCAGGATGCACGAATTCCATTAATTTCTGCCACCGGAAGTACACGCATGGGTAAAGCGGTTGGCGCTGCCGTTGCGCAACGCTTAGGACGCAGCTTGTTGGAATTGGGTGGTAATAATGCCATCATTATTTCGGAACATGCTGATCTGGATATGGCGCTGATTGGTGCTGTATTTGGCGCCGTTGGAACTGCGGGACAGCGATGCACAACAACCCGTCGTTTGATTATTCACGAAAAGGTTTATAAGAAATTTATAGAAAAACTGGTGAATGCCTACAAACAAATTAAAATAGGCAACCCACTGGATCAGAAAAATCATGTCGGGCCATTAATTGACCAGGATGCCGTTCAAGCCTACCTGCATGCCATAGATGCTGCCAAAGAGGAAGGTGGAAAAGTATTGGTTGAAGGAGGCGTGCTAAAAGGCAAGGGGTACGAAAGCGGATGCTACGTAAAACCCGCGGTGATTGAAGCTAAAAATCATTTCCAGATCGTGCAGCATGAAACCTTTGCGCCCATTTTATATGTCATGAAATACAAAACGCTGGAAGAAGCCATTCAGTTGCAGAATGCCGTACCACAAGGTTTGAGTAGTGCCATCATGACGCTGAACATGCGTGAATCAGAACAATTCCTTTCGCATGCCGGCAGTGATTGTGGCATTGCCAATGTGAATATCGGAACCAGTGGTGCTGAAATTGGCGGGGCTNTTGGTGGCGAAAAGGAAACCGGGGGCGGACGCGAAAGCGGATCCNGTGCCTGGAAAGTATACATGCGTCGTCAAACAAACACGATCAATTTTACCAACAAATTACCCTTAGCGCAAGGCATCAAGTTTGACCTGTAAAGAAGGTATTATTGATCAATTTTATACAAGGAATCCTGAGAGATTCCTTTTTTATTTCTCCTCTTGCATCCAGCCATTTCGAAGATTTTTAAATTCAAATTTCCTGCTTGCTCCTTTAAGCTTCACCCTACATATCCTTTATCATTTCCTTATCAGCGCCAAGGGACGCATTTCATGGTGAATCCCTTATTTTTGTCCCCGTGAGTTTTCTGTACCCCTTATTTCTGATTGCAGGTCTCAGCCTGGCTGTTCCCATCCTGATTCATTTATTTAATTTCAGAAAGTATAAAAAGTCCTTTTCCCGGACATTCGTTTTTGCGGGAACTACAGGAACAAACCAAAAAACAGTCGAAACTCAGGCATCTTCTTATTCTATTGGCCCGCCTGGGGCTCTTATCCTGCTTGGTTTTAGCATTTGCCCAACCCTTTTTCGAGAAGGATCGTGATTCAGTCACTGCCGGTCCCAAGGCTTTAAGTATTTACCTGGATAATTCGTTCAGTATGGGGGCACAAAAGGAAACCTATCCTTGTTAGACATTGCCAAAAGCAAGGCTNCGGAAATCATCGCCCAATGTCAGGAAAATGATCAAATTCAAATCCTGAGCAATTCCTTCGGTTCCAATGAAGGAAAATTTATGCAGAAGGATGAAGCCTTACAGCATCTTGAAACGATACAGATTTCGTCAAAACTACGTAAAGCATCGGCAATCTTCGACAAACAGAAGAAACTACTTGCCACCTTGCCGGGCCGAAAACAACAATTAATTTTTATCTCTGATTTTCAAAAAAACCAATTTCTCGAAGGCACTCCAGCGAATGACTCTATTTTGAAGTACTTTATCCGGATTCAACCTGAGCAAAATAATAACCTGTCGCTGGATACGGCCTATTTTGAGAACCCCTCACTGGTGTTGAATGAAGCCAATCCAATGACGGTGCGTCTGAAAAATTATGGTGAAGAAGCTATCCAAACTGCCTTGACCTTAATGGTGAACGGACAATTAAAAAGTGTGCAAAATGTTGACCTAAAAGCCCGGGAAACTAAGGAAGAAAGTATTTCATTCTCCACCTCCACAGCGGGCGATCGGCGAATTACCTTGTTTACGACCGACTATCCCATGAGTTTTGATGATACATTTTATGTAGCAGGTAAAGTAAGTTCAGCGTACCAGGTTTTGGTCATCAACCAGTCTCAATCCAATCCATTTTTAAGCTCAGTTTTCCGACCGGGAGCTCAGTTCAGAATGGACAATCATCAGTCGGCTTCCGTGCCAGTTTCGATCCTCCCGAATTATTCCTTGATTATTTTAAATGGCACCACAACCCTGCCACTCAATTTAAGAAAGGCGCTCACAAATTTTGTGAATCAGGGCGGGCATGTGCTCATTTTCCCACCCTCCAATGTGCCACCCGGCGAATTGAATCAGTTTCTGACCGAAACCGTTGGTTGCAATTTGGGTCGATTAGATACGGCCAAATCCTATGTAAGTAGTTTCAACAAATCGCATGCCTTGTTTAAAGACCTTTTTGTTAAAACGCCTGAAAATATTGATCTTCCGTTGGTATTTCGGCATTACCAGTTAAGCCAAAGTGCCTTAAGTAGCGAACAAAAATTATTTACCTTTTCGAATGGCGATGCCTTTCTGACGGGATTCCGTGTCGGGCAAGGGGAACTGTTTATATGTACTTCACCGGCTGAACTCCAAAGCACAAATTTCCCGAAATCGTACTGGTTTCTTCCCATTATTTATAAAATGGCCTTTTCAGGTCGCCAACACGCCATTCAGTCCCTGATTTTAGGCCCACAGGCGAATTTACGCATCGAGAATTCCAAGCTATCCGACAAAACAATTTATCATATCCGCAAGGGCAACTGGGATGCTATCCCGGAACAACGAGCCATCGGAAATCAAATCGTATTGAATGTGAATCAAGCCGCTGAACAAGCCGGTTTGTATGGAATTTATCTACCGGGCAGTCCGGATACCGTTTTTGCAGGTATTAACTACGATCGTTCGNAGTCTGCTTTGCAATTCTGGACGCTGGATGAACTGAAATCGAATTTTAAATTCCGAAATGCTGAATGGATTACTGATCAGATTGATTTAAAAATGGACTTGGTGCCANTAAGCTCCGGGATGCCTTTATGGAAAGTTTGTATTATTTTAGCGCTCATTTTTATGTTAGTTGAAATTGCGCTCATTCGTTGGATGAAGTAGTTTTTACTCACTTGAATTTATCAGCAGGACAATGAATATCCTCATANAAAAAGCCGTCATCCTCGATCCGGAAAGTAAGTTTCATACCAAAAAGAAAGACATTCATATCCGGAATGGGCAGATTGCAGACATCGCAGACCGGCTGGAAGTGAAATCAGCTCGGGTGATTGAAGCCCCTCAATTGTACGTCAGCGCAGGGTGGGTAGATACTTTCAGTGATTTTTGCGACCCGGGATCAGAACACCGCGAAACCCTCGAAAGTGGATCAGAAGCAGCTATGGCAGGCGGTTATACGGATGTATTTTTAGTCCCCAATACCAATCCTCNNCTCACCGGAAAGGCCCAGATAGAGCGCATTCGGAGAATGAGTGATCTTGTTCGCCTGCACCCGATGGGAGCCATCTCAAAAAATCTGGAAGGGAAAGACCTGGCGGAGATGTACGACATGTTTCATGCCGGAGCCAGAGCCTTTACGGATGGACATTTACCGGTACAAAATGCCGGACTGCTCATGAAAGCACTGCAATACGTGAAATCATTTGATGGCATTTTAGTTCAGTTACCCGAAGAAAAGAGTTTATCGGCCCATGGCTTGATGCATGAAGGTAATAACTCGGTACGCCTGGGGATGGCCGGTAAACCCGACATTGCCGAAAGTATCCTGATACAACGGGATATTGAATTAGTCGATTACACCCAATCGAAATTGCATATCAGCGGAGTGAGCACCAAACGGNGGATTGAACTCATCCGACAAGCTAAANAACGAGGTATTGCCATTACCTGTTCGGTGCATCCTGCTCATCTCCTGTATACAGATGATGCCGTGTCGCAATACCATAGTTTGTATAAAATCACTCCACCCTTACGCACTGAATCAGACCGCAAAGCCCTGGTAAAAGCTCTACTTGACGGCACTATTGATGTGATTAGCAGCCACCATATTCCTCAGGACTGGGATGCCAAAGAAGTGGAATTTGAATATGCCGGTCAGGGGATGATTTCATTGCAGACGATGCTGAATTTATTAATGAACGTTCCCGAACAGTTAACTCCGGAAAATTGGATTCATTTACTTACCAATAACCCCAGAAGAATTTTTAATCTGAGGCAGGAAAAATTGCCACAGNGATTACCAGCATGCCTGAATGTATTTAGTACAGCGGTGAGCTGGATGTATACCGAACAGAATAATAAAAGTAAAAGCGCCAATGCTGTGCTTCTTGGTCGGGAACTCAAGGGCAAAGTGCTGGCTGTTATCAATGAAGGAAAGTACCGCATCCATGAATAAAAAATTTCTACCCGGAGCGGATTCATTACTGGATTAAGTATTTTGCTCTACTTATTGATTTTGCATCGTTTAGGCGTTCATGAAAAATCACCACTTACCCTGTTTCAGTTTGCCATTCTGTTTGCCGGGGTGCTTGTTTCCTCAGCCTTGTTGTATAAGCACTATGCAGGCATTACTTTTTTGAATCGTTCAACCACAATGCCAAGACGGTTGCTACTTCAGTGGTTCTGTTAATTATCGGACAAATTCTGATGTACCTGTTACTTTCAAAAGGAGCAATATCCGGTAAGGAGATTACTTTTCTGATGATGAAGTCAATATTTGCGTATAGTTTGAGTGGATTACTGTCATCCCTTTTCTGCAGTTACATTTTTTATACATTTACAAAAAATAATGGTGGACCTTTCGCTTGTCATCNCCCTTTTAAATGAAGAAGAGTCGCTGCCGGAGTTGATTCAATGGATTGAACGTGNNGTTCATACCCAGGGTTATCAGTACGAAATAATTCTGGTTGATGATGGAAGTACCGATTCCAGCTGGCAACAAGTGCTTGCTGCGCGCCAAAAAAATCCTAACGTANAAGGGATCCGGTTTCAGCGGAATTATGGTAAGTCCGCTGCATTAAATGAAGCCTTTAAGGCTGCCCAGGGCGAATATATTATCACTATGGATGCAGATCTCCAGGACTCACCCGACGAAATTCCGNAGTTGATGCAAATGATTCAGGAAGGCCATTTCGATATCGTGAGTGGTTGGAAAAAGAAGCGCTATGACAATGCGCTTACTAAAAACCTCNCCTCGAAATTATACAATTATGTGACGGGCAAAATGAGTGGCGTGAAGCTACACGACATGAACTGTGGTTTAAAAATTTACCGGAAGAAAGTAGTTAAAAGTATTGAGGTGTACAGTGAAATGCATCGCTACATTCCGGTATTGGCTAAATGGGCCGGGTTTCGTCGGATTGCGGAAAAACCAGTCTTGCATCAAGCCCGCAAATATGGAGTCAGTAAATTTGGTTGGGAACGATTTGTGAATGGATTTTTGNATCTGGCCTCCATCCTCTTCGTTGGAAAATACGGTAAANAACCCATGCATTTTTTCGGGTTGTGGGGCACGCTGGTGTTCCTGTTGGGTGCTGGCATCTGGATTTATTTGGCTGTAATGAAATTTGCCTTCATGCAGTACAAAATGACCGAACGTCCGCTATTCTACCTTGGTATTATTTCACTGGTGATAGGCACTCAACTCTTTCTGGCCGGGTTTCTGGGAGAATTGATTACACGCAATGCCAGCGATAGAAATCATTACCTGATTGATGAAAAATTAGGTCTGGAATCCGACCCAGGGATAAAATCAGGATTCGAAATTGAAGCGTTTGAGTATCTGATTTTCTGCAAACCAAAGTATTCCTGCAAACTAATTGCGGTTCCTTTCAACCTTTATTGCACTTGTAAGGTATGAACAGAAGTACCGAATTCATTTTCAACTTGCAAAAGTAATTCCACTTTGAATGCCCAGTTGTTTCATCGAAAATTCAAGTTCATTAGCATCCACCTGGGTATGATGAATCATGCGACCAAACAGATCGAAAATTCTTAGCACATTTGAATTCGCCTTAAATTTAATCGTTACGAAATCATTGGTTGGGTTTGGAAAGATTCCTGAATAGGTATCAAGCGCATCCAACTTTAATGCCTGAATCGGACTGTACGAAACCATGCCATGTCGATCCTTCATTTTCAGGCGGTAATATTGAAGTCCATTCGCTGCTTCATAATACGTATACCTGTATTCATCATTTGTACCGGTTGAAAACGTTGCCAGAGGAGTAAACACACTTTTATTTGTACTATGTTCTACTTCAAAATGTTGCAAGGTTTGAGGCCGATCTACCTTCCATTGCAGTACCACCTGATGGTTATTTGCCCGGGCAACAAACGACTGAAGTAAGGTGGAGGTTACCGTGGTTGTAGTTACATTTAATGACCAGCCGCCAGCCAGTACCCCTGCATCTCCACTGGCAAAATCACCAATATATAATTTCCAGGTACCATTCGGGTTCAGGCTATTAAAAACCGAAGCCAGGGTGGATGTACCTGTGGACGTGAACGGTCCGGGAACAAAATACGTTCCGACACCTGGTGGGGGTGCCGGGGCTGGCAACCAAAACATGTCCTGAAAATAATTGGTTGGTTTATATACTCCGTTATTCAACCAAATTTGCGTTGAGGAAAGCTGAGTGGCACCGGCATCGGAAAAAGTATAAGTCAGGTTGCTAGCGGCTTCGTTTTCAGCACAACCACTTTGTAATAAAATCGCCTCTCCGGTGGGTGATTGAAGTAAGAGGCTAACATCATGCACATAGGCATGGGTTAAACCCGATAATGTAATTTCAAGATTAGTAATTGTACCAGACATCCCACTCACATTGATGGTGGAGGGATACGTGGAAGCCGCGGCGTTGTCGTTAATCGTAATGCTGGCAGTATTGGTAAACACGGTGGCCCGCAGCGATAATTGGCATAATACAAGGGAGACGAAAGGTAGAATTCGTTGAATCATATAAGTAGGTTTTAATGTTTAGTCAATAAACGGTTGGGCAAAAGTAAGCCGGAATTATGATGTTTTCAATATCCGTTTGTATACTCCCTTTTAAAGAATCTGAATCAGACTGCTAAACAACTTGGCAAATCCTGCTTTCCGGAGATTCCTTCATCGGAATCAGGTTAAAAATTTACATTTGCCAACACCTAAAACTACAAGCAATGCAGACTTTTTCTCTGCCCATCGGCATTCGTTATTCTTCGGAAAATTATTCATCATTCCGCTTCTGTTCATCGCATCCTGTCAGAACGAAAAGCCTTCCTCTACCCTTAAAAATCCTGGGGATGTTTTAGGTTCACATGTGGATAGTACGGTTCATCCGGGCGATGACTTTTTCCAGTATGCCAACGGAGCTTGGATCAAANAGAATCCTATTCCTCCATCCGAAAATGGTTGGGGTATTTTTAATCTGGTTGCTGATGAAAATTTTGCCCGTTTGCGTAAAATCAGCGAAGAAGCCAGTGCGCAAAATGCATCAGCCGGAAGTGCCTCGCAGCAAATCGGAGATNTTTTCTTTGCTGGAATGGATTCAGCGAATATTGAAAAACAAGGTCTGCAGCCTTTGCAAGATCTTTTGCAGCGTATCTCCAATTTGAAACAAGTTGCTGATATTGAGCGCATCCTCAATGAGATGCAAATGCTCGGAGTGGCCCCCTGTATAACCTATNATGTAGGGCAAAGATCGAAGAACAGTGAAAAAATATGTNTGTTTTTAACCCAGGGAGGTTTGGGATTGCCAGACAGAGATTATTACTTCAACGCAGATGACGAAACCAAGGCCATACGCAAAGCCTATCTCGAACATCTTGCGAAGGTTTTTCGTTTGAGTGGTATGGATAGTTTAAAAGCCAACGAAGACGCTGGAAATATTCTACGTTTTGAAACCGAACTCGCAGCATCANCACAAAAACTTGCTGAATTGCGCGATCCATATGCGAACTACCATAAAATGAGTCTGGTTGAATTAAATAACTTAACTCCGGGTATGAATTGGTCGAAGAATTTTAGCCAAATGGAAATTAAAGTCGATAGTGTGATTGTTGGACAACCGGATNTTTTCAGAAAGGCTGGCAAACTAATGGCTACCACTCCGCTGGATGTCATCAAATCGTATCTGACTTTTCAATTAATTTCATCGTTTTCACCCTATCTGAATTCGTCCTTCGATCAGGAGAATTTTAATNTTTATAGTGCCACGATGCGGNGGGCTAAAGAACAACGTCCTCGCTGGAAACGCGTTTTGCAAGCCGAAGAGAATGCTTTGGGAGATGCACTGGGTCAATTGTTTGTGAAAGAATATTTTCCCGAAAAACTAANNAAACGATACGAAGACCTGACAGAGCGAATTGTAGAAAGTTATCGCGAGCATATTCAGAAATTAGACTGGATGAGTGACAGTACCAAAACCAAGGCGCTGAATAAGTTAAATGCCATCACCCGGAAGGTAGGCTATCCAACAACGTGGAAAGACTATTCCGGAATGAAAATTTCTCGTAACTCCTATTGTAGTAATGTGATGCAGGCCAATCTCTGGCGTTTTAAATACGAAACGGCCAAGTTGAACAAACCTGTGGACCGCATGGAATGGGGAATGACACCACAAACCTATAATGCCTATTACAACCCATCCAACAATGAAATTGTTTTACCAGCAGCCATCTTTACGGCACCTGGTTATAAAGATGAAGAAATTGATGATGCGGTTATTTACGGTTATGTAGGCGCATCTACCATCGGTCATGAACTAACCCACGGTTTTGATGATGAAGGTCGCCAATTTGATGAGAAAGGAAATTTANAAAACTGGTGGAGCCCCGAAGATGCCGAGCGATTTAAAAAGAAAGCTGCTATGCTCATCGAACAGTTCAACCAATATACCGTTTTAGGCAATAAGCATCCGAATGGTGAAGCCACACTCGGTGAAAATATTGCAGACCTGGGCGGCCTTGTGATTGCCTTGGATGCCTTTAAANAANCATCGCAATATAAGGAAGGGAAATCCATTGCTGGTTTAACTCCTATGCAACGTTACTTCATGGGTTACGCGTATGGCTGGATGCAAACGCGAACCGAAAAAATGTTGGCGACACAGTTGTTAACTGATGTGCATGCACCGATCNTTTTGCGGGTAAATGGTCCGATGAGTAATTGTGATGCGTGGTACGATGCCTTTCAGGTTGATAGCACCCGTAAAATGTATCGTCCGGTTGCAGAACGTGTTCGAATCTGGTAATATGCAGGATCTTAAAATTATTNTTTTCGGAACTCCTGATTTCGCCGTGGCTTCGTTAAAAGCCCTGTTAGATGCCGGACAACAGGTTGTGGCCGTTGTGACCGCACCGGATAAACCTGCGGGAAGAGGATTAAAAATGCATCCCAGTGCCGTGAAAGAATTTGCGATTCAGCATGACATTCCGGTACTGCAACCTGAAAAACTAAAATCTGAAGAATTTATTCGTGCACTGGATGCATTCAACCCCGATATTCAGGTGGTTGTGGCCTTCAGAATGCTGCCGGAGCTGGTCTGGAACCGGCCACGTTTAGGTACCATCAATGTACATGCATCACTCTTACCCGATTACCGGGGAGCTGCACCTATCAACTGGGCGATCATAGATGGCAATCNNAAAACTGGGGTCACTACGTTCAAGTTACAACATGCTATTGATACCGGAGATATCTTATTGCAAGAAGAAGTTGGCATTGCCAACGATGAAACAGCAGGCAGTTTACATGATAAATTGATGCTGGCCGGAGCTCGGTTACTGGTACAAACCATTCATGGACTGCAAAACGAAACATTGCATGGGGTACCCCAANAAAGTTTACCTGAAAACCGCCATGCGCCTAAATTATTTCCGGAGAATTGCGCCATTCACTGGGATTGGCCGGGTAAAAAAATTGATTGTCATGTCAGGGGGCTTGCACCGTATCCGGGAGCATTTACCACATTTGAAGGTAAACGATTAAAAGTATTTTCGGTATTATTTGAATCCGGGCAAACTTCCTTCGAAACAGGCAGCTATCAGTTCACGAAGGATGAACTTACCTATACTTGCTCCGATGGAGTGATAAAAATATTGGAACTACAACTTGAAGGAAAAAGCCGAATGTCGGTCAATGACTTCCTAAGAGGTTGGCGAAGAGTTTAAATAAAGGGGAGTCATCCGGGTAAAATTAAAACAGCATCGATTTCATAAAATCGATCATTTGCTCGTCATCCGGACCTTTTGAAAATTCAGTGAGTGAAGGAAGATGTTGTTTATAAAAGTGAAAAGAATGACTCATTTCGAGCCAAGTAGTTGCCAGCGATTTGGGATGTGGATAGTTCGGACAGGCATCTTGCACCAACTCGGCGATACACATGCTCAGTTCTTTATAGGGCTTAAAAAATTGAGACTGATTATCCTCAGTGACATGTTTTGTCAAATAAGCCTTAGATCCATCGGCTACAACAATTTGCTGAAGAAGTTCCTCATTAATATGGCTGGTACTGAGATCATCATTCATCCGGGTACAAATAATTTGTAATACAGCCTGAATTTTTTCTTTCGGGCGACTCATATTCCGAATCTGCATAATAATCCGGTACTCGATCCAGCTCCAGTACCATGAAACCAGATACGTGAGTAAACGGTGTTTATTCTCGAAATATCGGTAGATACTGGCCTCAGTAGTTCCGATATGCTCAGCCAGTTTTTTAAATGTAAAATGTTCAAACCCCAGATCGTAAATCAGTTCGATGGAGTGGCGAATGATGTTTTGCCCCAAATCCGTCATTTCAGGATCACGCAAATACAACGACGAATTCATTCGGATGCGTAAATCAAGTTGCATATCGATTGGTAATATTGATACTGCAAAAATAAATAGTTTTACAATATTTTACAATAGTTTTACTATCATTTCTGATATTTCTACTATTTTTGTTCCGAAAATTTAATTTATGCCGCTGAACCAATTTCGAAAACTGAAGCTTCTGGAGAAANAAGACCTGTATACCATTTATTCTCTGGCAATTTTTAGTGGGATCATTCAACTATCCCTTCCATTGGGCATACAATCCATTATTGGATTCGTGCAGGCAGGCACTTTTTCCATTTCGATGGTTGTTTTGATTTCACTGATATTGTTGGGAATCTTTTTAACCGGTGTACTACAAATTATGCAGATGAATGTGATAGAACGCATTCAACAANAACTGTTCCTGCACTATGCGTTTAAATTCAGCCAACTCCTACTGAGTCTGAATCTTGCCTCATTAAAAAGTGCGGCCTATCCGGAATGGATGAATCGTTTCCTGGATATCACCACCTTACAANAAAGTCTGACCAAAATACTGTTAGACATTCCATTGGCCAGCATGCAGATTATTCTGGGCTTATGTATTGTGGCAATTTACCATCCTTTGTCTCTTATCATGGTGTTCATTTTCCTACTCATCATTCTGGCGATTTTTTACCTGAGTAGTAAAGAAGCCTTGTATACCAGCATTAAAGAAAGTACATCAAAGTATCAGGTAACTACCTGGTTGAATTACGTAGCCAAATGTATTCCGGCTTTTAAAATGAATGTGAGCCACCATGGCAGGACCAAGTATTGGATGANNACGTGTGGCAACTACCTCTCCTACCGAACCAAACACTTCCGCATCTTACTCTTTCAATATAAAAACCTGATTGCGCTCAAATTGCTGATTGCGGCGTCCATGCTTATTTTGGGATCGTATCTTTTAATCAATCAACAACTGAATATCGGGCAATTTGTTGCCGCTGAAATTATCATCATTACGATGATCAATTCCGTTGAAAAGTTGATTTTGAATTTGGATAGTGTGTATGATACATTGAGTTCCTTCGACAAACTAGAAACGCTGACACCTGAACCAAAAGAATTTCAGCCCGAACAAGGTTTCATTCCGTCACAAGGTCCGCTTGGCATCAAAGTTCAGGACCTGACTTTCTCTTATGAAGCACACCACCCTCTCTTTACGAACTACAACCTGAATATCCAGCCTGGCCAAAAAGTTGTCATTACCGGAGCCAATGGCAAGGGCAAAACAACTTTATTAAAATTCCTGTCAACCTTATTCCTGCTTGATCAGGGGACCATCTACTTCAATGGGATACCGCATGATAAACTCGATTTGGACCATCTGAGATCGAGAATTGGTTTATCGCTGGGGCATCAGGAAATTTTCTCAGGTGATGTATTTGAAAATATTTTAGTTGGCCGTGAAGATATTTCGATGGAGGAACTCACCAAATTGTGCGAACGGGCCGGAATTATTGAAGAATTCAGAAGAGTGATCTCCGGACACAGACCTGACAACCCGAAGATTGAATCGTACCTTCTGGAAAAAATTATTCTGCTGCGGGCCCCGATCGGTGACAAATCTGTCATCATATTAGATGAGCCCTTCGCGGAGTTAGATGCTGAGGGAATTCAACGAATCACAGAACCGATCCTGGAACTATCAAAAGGCAAAACATTAATCGTTTCAACGAACGATCCTCATTTTTATCAATATGCCGATCAAGTCATTCAGTTAAATAGCTAACCCATGAAAAAGAATTAAGTGCCCATCAGAAGATTTATCTGATTCAAAAACGTATCGGATTAGCAGGATGCTAAGTGTAGGTTTTGTGATTTTCCCGATCATTCTCTTCCTCNCCTGGACCCAGAACATCCGTACCACCGGGAATGTGACCAGTATACAACAGGAAGACCGACCGCAACAACTCAACTCCGTGATAAGCGGACAAATCACACATTGGTACGTCCGGGAAGGTGATTATGTGAAAGCCGGCGACACCATCGCGCGTATTTCCGAGGTTAAAGAAGATTATCTGNATCCTCAACTGGTTCAGCGGACTTCAGAACAATTAATTGCCAAAGATCAGAGTGTTGATTATTACAATGCTAAATCACAAGCCCAACGCAAACAACAAAGCAATCTGAATGAAGCGATGCGTCTGAAACTGAATCAACTTCAGGTAAAAACAACAACAGATATTAAAAATTGAATCAGACAAAGCCAACCTGAAGGCCATTCAGAACGACCTCAGCATTGCCCGAAAACAATATACCCGGCAACAGGAATTATTTGAAAAGGCCTCGTATCTCTTACACAGCTTGAACAACGTTCTGCGGCCTTTCAAACCGTGGAAGCCCGGAAAACGGTTGCAGAGAATACCTTGAGCAATAACCAGCAGGAACTTCAGAATATCGAATTAGAGATGCTGACTGCCCAACAGGATTATCAGGNNAAAATCAATAAAACCGAATCTGAAATCATGCAGGCTTTGTCGCAAGCCGCCAGTGGAGCCGGAGAAGTGGCCAAACTAAAAACCNAGCTGAGTTCCTATGAACGTCGAAATAGTTTTTACTTTATCATCGCTCCTCAAAATGGACAGGTAGTTCAGATGCGACGAAATGGTGTTGGTGAGGTGATTAAAGAAGGGGATCAAATTGCCCGCATTGTTCCCAATTCAGGCCCGCAAGCAGTAGAACTATATGTAAAACCGTTAGACGTACCCCTGGTTTCACCCGGACAANAAATCAGGTTTATTTTTGATGGTTACCCAGCCATTGTATTCAGTGGCTGGCCTCAGGCGAGTTACGGAACGTTTGGGGGTATAGTACGCAGTGTTGAAAGCACGGTGAATCCGGATGGCAAATTCAGAGTGATTGTTCAGGCAGATTCAACCGATAAACCCTGGCCTAAGGAATTGCGTATGGGAGCCGGGGCACAGGCCATTGCCCTACTTAAAAATGTACCCATTTGGTACGAGTTGTGGCGAAATATCAATGGGTTCCCACCGGATTTTTACAAACCTTCAGAAAACAGGAATCCTCAAAATAAATACAGGNGGATGAATTTAATGATTTACCGTAACGCAATCCTCTTCTCAAAAATGAAACTTAATTGCAGCAATAGTCTTCTGAAACTAACAAGAGTTTGGTTACTTCTGTTTTCCTGCCTCATTTTAAATCCTGCTGATGCGAATTCGCAAACCCTAAATGAAAAGGAGTTTATTGCCATAGTGCTAAAATACCATCCCATTGCCCGCAAATCCTTTCGATCGNAATCAGCCAAGGCTGAAGTGACGATTTCACGGGGCGAGTTTGACCCCGTATTGGAGGGAGGAAATCAACAAAAGAACNTAAGCAACACCACGTATTATCAGTATAGTGAAGGTAGAATACGAATACCTACCTGGTATGGCATTGAAGTAAATGCCGGTTTTGAACGGGCCCAGGGTGACTATATCAATCCGGAGCGCACTGAGGGTACATTGGGTTACCTGGGAGTGCAGTTTCCACTGTTGCAGAATTTAGTGATTGATAAGCGCAGAGCGGCGCTGCAAAAAGCACAATTGATGGTGAATTTGAGTCAGTACGAACAACAACTGATTTTAAATGATCTGGTTTTGGAAGCGGTCACCAAATATTGGATGTGGGTTCAGGAGGTGCAGAATCTTGAACTGATTCGAAAGACCCGCGAAAATGTCCGGCAAAGGTTGGATTGGGTGAATACCAGCATAGCGATCGGGGAACGTGCACCTATCGATTCTGTTGAAGCGCTTACCCAATTAAATTTTCTGGATGCTCTGCAAACGGAAGCTGAATTTCAAACCCAAAATGCGCTAATTGAATTGTCGGTATACACCTGGAATGAAAATGGGAACATTCGTTTATTGCCAACCAGTTTACAACCCGCAGAAACAGCATTAAACGGACAGCCAACGGATCGGAACATGGGTACCCTTGTTGAATTAGAACAACTTGCTTTGCAAAATCATCCCGCACTCAATGCCATTCCGGTCAAGTTATCTTACCTGAATATTGAACGAAAGTTGGCTTTTCAAAAGCTTCTCCCCAAGNTTGATCTCAAGTACAATATGTTGACAAAATCAGAATTTCCAGGCAGCCCCTTGCTCACCGAAAATTATAACCTGGGATTGAAATTCAGTATGCCACTTCGACTCTCGGAGGGCCGTGGAATGTACCGCCAGGCTAATCTGGCCATAGCACAAACGAAGTTAGACCAGGATTTAAAAACGCAGCAAGTGCTCAGTAAGGTGCGTACAGAATATAATCAGTTTAAGGGACTGGTCAATATTCTGGAAACCCAAAAACAGTTACTTCGAAATCAGGAAAGTTTACTGGATGGTGAAAATACACGATTCAGAAATGGAGAAAGTTCGCTCTTCCTGATTAACAGCCGGGAGNCAAAACTCTTGGAAACCCAACAAAAAATATTTTATTGGTCGCTAAGCTTCAAATTCAGCGCAATAAATTGTGGTGGTCAACGGGAACTCTTTCGCGTTAAATCTTATTTGCTTTAACTGACTCCTTTCTCTGCAAGCTCACAAGTAAGGCCACTGAGGATATTTTACACTTGATACATTTGTTCAGGGAATTTTATACATTTATTGGCTCAAACCATACTATGTCATCTGAACAAAAACCTGACGCCTACCAATTACGGAGCCCTCAGTACGTTAGTTATTGTTTTCTTCTTTTGGGGCTTTATTGCAGCAGGGAATGGGGTATTTATTCCATTTTGCAAACATTACTTTAATCTAGATCAGTTTCAAAGCCAATTGGTAGACTTTGCATTTTATGGCGCTTACTACATTGGTGCCCTCGGTTTATTCATATATACCTCATTCAGCGGGAAAGATCTGGTATCCCATTGGGGGTATAAACGCAGCATTGTGTATGGATTAACCTTTTCGGCGTTAGGTGCAGTGGCCATGATACTTGCTGTGAATGGTAACACCTTCTCTGGAATGTTGCTCGGTTTCTTTATCGTCGCCCTCGGTTTTTCATTGCAACAAACCGCCGCAAACCCTTTTGCATTGTCATTGGGCGATCCAGCTACCGGAAGTAATCGAATTAATCTGGGAGGAAGTATCAATTCGTTCGGAACATTTATTGGCCCCATCGTAGTGGCCCTGGCACTATTTGGAGTTACAAAGGCCAGTGATGATCAGGTCAATAATCTGAGCCTGGATAAAGTGAGTATTTTGTATGCTTTTGTGTGTGGATTGTTTTTAACTGCAGCGGCCATCTTTTTCTTTTCGAAANAAGTACCTGCGGGAATTTCAACCGAAACCACCGAAAAAGCTAATAAAGCACTTGTTGCCCTTTTAACGATGACGATTTTATTGGTGATTGTTTTTATTCCTGTATTTAATAGTTATAAAATTGAAACGACTGATGCTGCACTGAAACAGGATGTTGAACTCGGGCGAATGCAGTGGCTGGTCATAGGTTTTCTTGCAGTTGTACTCACCTTATTCATTTCCNTTTTAATGGCACGACGAAATGAACAGGGATGGGGTGCCATGCGCTACCCTCAGCTCGTTTTAGGTATGTTGGCCATTTTTATCTATGTGGGTGTAGAAGTCGCCATAGGAAGTAATTTAAGCGAGTTATTGAAACAACCACAATTTGGTGGCTTCCAATCGTCTGAGTCTGCGGCGTATGTCTCCATGTATTGGNGAAGCCTCATGGTTGGGCGCTGGGCTGGAGCCATCAATGTTTTCCGACCCGGAAAATCACTCAAAACAATATTACTTCTCATTGTTCCGTTGGTGGCTNTTGGAGTTGTGATTGCAGTAAATACCATTGTTCAAAACAATATGGAACCCTTGTATATGTATTTTATTTGTGTGCTTATTTTGGTGGCTGCATTCTATTTTACTCAAGATAAACCAGCTAAAACACTCTTCACCTTTAGTTTGTTAGGCGCCATGGCTATGGTGGTAGGTATTTTCACTGAAGGTAAGCAGGCCACCTATGCCTTTNTAAGTGGTGGACTGTTTTGTAGCGTGCTTTGGCCATGCATCTTTTCATTAGCTACGGCAGGCCTCGGAAAATATACCACCNAAGGTTCGGCGTTTTTAATTATGATGATTCTGGGAGGTGGAATTATTCCTCCGGTGCAGGGCAAGCTGGTCGATCTTTTACAAAGCAGTCATCAGGAACAAGTTGGTTTTGGTATTCACACCAGCTATTGGATCGCTGTGATTTGTTTTGCCTACCTCGCCATTTTTGCGTTAGTGGTGAAAGGTATTTTAAAGAAACAAGGAATTAATTATGATGGGGAAAACAGTACTGGGCATTGATATAGGCGGTACCAATACCGTGTGGNGACTAGTTGCATCCGGTGGGCAAATTTTACGTCGAGGGCAAATTTCTACCCGAGGATACGATGATGTGGCCAGCTATATCCACCAACTGTACNACTCTATTCATCAAGCCTTAGGACCTGATGAATTTAATCGGGTGGAAGCCATAGGTGGGTGCACCAAATGGCAATTTTTTACCGGACAAATTGAGTTCGCCCCCAATCTTGAATGGAAAGGCATTATACCCNTGCAGGCACTCCTGGTAGAACAATTTNCAAAACAAGTTCGGTTAACAAACGATGCCAATGCAGCGGCCTTGGGTGAGATGCAATTTGGTGCAGCAATCGGCATGCGTGATTTCATCCTGGTGACACTGGGCACCGGAGTGGGTAGTGGATTTGTGGCCAACGGTCAACTGGTTTATGGTCATGATGGATTTGCCGGCGAACTTGGTCATGTTATCGCCATTCGCAAGGGACGTGCTTGTGGATGCGGACGGAATGGATGCCTCGAAGCGTATACCTCCGCAACTGGCGTAGTGCGAACGGCCCTGGAACTAATCAATGAANCTTCCCCACAGTACTACCTTAAAAAAGAAGGATTAAGTGCTAAACAAATTGCACAGGCTGCACAACATGGTGACGCCGTTGCGAAACGTGTTTTTGAAATTACAGGTGAAATCTTAGGACAATCTTTAGCAGATGCGGTAGCCATTACCAGCCCGGAAGCTATTATATTATTTGGCGGTCTGGTTCAAGCGGGCGACTTAATCATGCAACCACTTCGTGAAGCGTTCGAAGCTAACCTGCTCAGCATCTATAAACACAAGGTCCGAATTCTGCTATCGGCACTANCCGAGAGTGATGCCGCCATTTTGGGAGCTGCCGGCCTGGCCGCGTCCTGAGCATTTCATCCAAGATAAAAACCACTTGTCAATTATTTAAAGCGTTTACTGTATCAACCAGTAACTTCGTTCATTCAATTTTAATTATGCTAAGACTGTCTCATCTGAAANAATACTACGCCACCCAAAAAGCGGTCGATGATGTTAGTTTTCAGGTTCAGGAAGGTGGAATTTTCGGATTGTTGGGTCCCAATGGCGCCGGTAAATCCAGCATCCTCCGCATGGTTACGGGAATAACCNTCCCCGATTCCGGAACAATTTATTTTGCAGGCGAAGAGCAGAATAATGAACGCCATGCGTCCTGGATAGGATACATGCCTGAAGAAAGAGGCCTGTATAAAAAAATGAAAATTGGTGAACAAGCACTTTACCTGGCCCAGCTTAAAGGAATGAGTCGTTTTGACGCCAACAAACAAATCAAAGCCTGGTTTGAAAAACTGGAAATGATGTCGTGGTGGAATAAAAAAGTAGAAGATCTGAGTAAAGGGATGTCTCAGAAACTATAGTTCGTAACTATAGTAATTCATCAGCCGCGTTTATTAATATTAGACGAACCTTTAGTGGATTGGGATCCGGTGAATAGCGAAGTAATCAAGGAAGAAATATACCTATTGGCCAAACAAGGTACCACAGTTATTTTCTCCACCCATCGTATGGAACAAGTTGAAGAAATCTGTAAAGACATTGTATTAATTCATAAAGGCAAGGTAGTCCTTGACGGTTCAGTANCAGAGATCCGTAATAAATTTAAAAAAATCAATTCTTCTTTAAAACCAGCGATACCATGAATTTTGTGGCATCAAATCCTGAAACAAACGGAAGAAGGATATATCCTGAATCTTGAAAACCTGGCAGAAGCTCAATCCATTCTGAAAAAATGCTTAAATCAAAATATTGAAATTCGTGGTTTCGAAGAATTACTTCCCGGATTAAATGAAATTTTTATACAGGCAGTTGATGGTCAGGCTGCCCGCTCCTTTGAAAAACCTGTGAACGCATGAAAAATTTGGTTAATCATTCAACGTGAATACCTGAGCCGGGTAAAGANNAAGTCATTTCTGGTCACCACTATTCTTGTTCCACTCTTGATGTTTGCAATTGCAAACGACTATGTGGCAGTAAGTTCAGAGGGATCAAAAATTGTGGTGCNNGATCATACCGGTCAATTTGCATATCAGCTGGATTCGAGCCGAGCGCATTATAAACTGATATACTCCGATCCATCGATGCACAATTGGAGTGGAGATTCAATAATAAAAATATNNGATGCTGATATTCTGGTAGACATCATGNGGGCCCCATCTCTAAAACCAGACAGTGTGGTTATTTTAAAAGAAGGTGGCGTGAGTCTGGCCGTAAAGGAATTTATTTCATCTGAAGTAGACGAGTTGTATCAGACCCACTTGATGGAACAGGCCGGTATTCAACCATCGAGTATCGACAGTATCCGTTCGCAAAAACTGAGTATTAAAAGTTACGACATAAAAGAGNAAAAAGAAACCAGTGCAGAAATGGCCTCAGCAATCGGTTATATTATGGGTTTCCTGATTTATCTCGTACTATTTATTTACGGCGCTGGGGTGATGCGTGGGGTGATGGAAGAANAAACCAATCGTATTGCCGAAGTAATTATCAGCAGTGTAAAACCATTTCAGTTGATGATGGGTAAGATTGTTGGAATCGCCTTGGTTGGCCTGACACAATTTCTGATTTGGGGGCTCATCATGATTGCCTTACAGTTCTTACTGCCTGTTTTAATACCTTCCNTGGCCGAAATGAATCCCTCGCAACTTACGGAGNATGTCATCGGGAACCAAAGAGCTTCAATCATTAAATCGATCCAGGGAAATGAAAAATTAGAGACGATCATGGCACTCGCCAATCAGAACTGGGGATTTATTTTGTTTTCGTTTTTATTTTATTTTCTTGGGNGATACTTTCTGTATGCTTCTATGTTTGCGGCCGTTGGTAGCCTGGTCAATGAAGACCCGCAAGAAGCCCAGCAGTTAACCTTGCCCGTGACCATGCCCATTATTTTCGGCTTTATTATCATGGCAGCCACGGCCAACGATCCGCATAGTTCACTGGCGGTATTTGGTAGTTTGTTTCCGCTCACCTCCNCCATCGTCATGCTGGCCCGAATTCCTTATGATGTTCCAACCTGGCAATTACTAACCTCAATGGTCCTTCTGGTATTTGGTTTTATTTTAATGACCTGGTTAAGTGCTAAGATATACCGAACAGGTATCCTGATGTATGGTAAAAAAATCACCTGGAAGGAAGTGATTAAGTGGATGCGATATAAATAGAAGCCAGTTCCAGAATCCGAATCTGTATCCTTGCGAATGCATGGCCGGAGTTTAATTTAAAATTCATTGAATGATGCGTGCGTTGATACAAATATTAAGCTGACAATCGTTCGATCGTACTACCCGGAGATTTTTGTAACTTGTTGCACCATTCGAGGGAATCCATCTATTTTATTTATTGCTTACGACATTTGCAATAGCTAAGAATAGTCAGATGCCGTACTTTTGCGCCATGAAAGACATCAACGCTCTTGGCAAGTGCAATACTGTTGCTGAGTCTTTCTCCTGCGAAAAGGATGTCAATATCACCTTGGCTACCGGAGAAAAACAAATCGTAGTAGAAGGGTTATTGAAACCGATCAACAGCCATATGTCACCCTCACAAATAGCATGGGATTCTTTGATAAAATGATCTCAACAGTTTGAGTTATGTGGAGAACGCAGTAATAGAGGTTACCGATCTAAGTTCAGGGAATAAAATCACCTTGAAAGAATATAAGATTGATACCACATTTGGTAACCAAACCTTTAAATTCAATATTTTTACGGATCAAAGCGATCCCAATGCCATGAACTTTAAAGGAATTCAGGGCCATTCGTATCTCTTAAACATCACGGCGAACGGCAAATCCTACTCCTCCGTCACCGCAATTCCTTATGCCAACGGGTTGGACTCTATTTGGACAGAACCGGTACCCGGACGCGAAGACAGTTTTTCGGTGGTAAAAGTGATGTACAATGCATCCGATACCTTTGGCAATGCCGTTCGAATCCAGACCCTGAACAGAAAATTCCGGAAAGACGGAAGTCCGGAAGTTTTTCTCACGTCCTTTAATCCGGTGTACGATGATGCCATTATTAATGATCGCGCTTTCCGGTTACCATTGATATGGGCTACGATAATCAAAACCTATAACAATGAAGATTTCCAAACCCTGGTTTTATTCGCCGTGGCGACACCGTCACGGTGAAATGGGCGGCCATCGATAAGAAGGTCTTCAAATTTTGGGAAACTCTCGTATACTCAACCTCAGCCGTTGGGAACCCGTTCGCCTCGCCTGTTAAAGTACAAGGAAATATTAGTGATGCCTTAGGCGTGTGGGGTGGCTACAACGCCCAATTTTACACAATTACCGATACACTTAAATAAAGCATCATGACGAACGAAACAGAAAAAGTACAAGTCCTTATTATTGATNCTGACNCGGCCGGTTATACGGCAGCGATANTAGCTGCGCGAGCTAATCTTAAACCTGTCTTATACCAGGGATTGCAACCCNGAGGACAATTAACTATTACGACCGAAGTTGAAAATTATCCGANNTATCCTGAAGGCATCATGGGTCCGAAAATGATGACAGAATTCGAAGAGCAGGCGCGCCGGATGGGAGCAGATATTCGTTGGGGATTGNCCACAAAAGTTGATTTTTCAAAACAACCCTATCGTGTGGAGATTGATGAAGAAACCTGGATTGAAGCCAATGTAGTAATCATTTCAACCGGTGCTTCGGCAAAATGGCTGGGTATCCCTAAAGAAGAAAAACTTGCTACTTCAGGTGGTGGGGTTAGTGCCTGTGCCGTTTGTGACGGAGCATTTTATAAAGGCAAGGAAGTGGCTATTGTAGGTGCCGGTGATACCGCTTGTGAAGAGGCTATTTACCTCAGTAAAATGTGTACTACGGTGCACATGTTGATTCGGAGCGAAAAGATGCGTGCCAGTAAAGTCATGCAGGACCGGGTTTTAGCCACACCGAATATTGNNCGGTACTGGAATACTGTTATCGATGAAATTATTGCCGAAGACCGAATCCAGTCGTTGAACGTANAAAACAATGCCGATCAGCAAATCAGCAATATTCCGGTCAGTGCATTGTTTGTTGCCATCGGGCATCAACCCAACAGCGAAATATTTAAACCTTATATCCAGATGGATGAAACCGGATATATCCTGACTGTTCCGGGAAGCAGTAAAACCAATGTGGAAGGTGTGTTTGCTTCGGGAGACGTGCAGGACAAAACGTATCGCCAGGCCGTTACCGTTGCAGGAAGCGGATGCATGGCTGCGTTGGATGCGGAACGTTACCTGAGCGAAAAAGGGTTTCATTAAAATCAGTCATTTTTTAGAAAGACCCGACAGTGCATGTTGTCCGGGTCTTTTAATTTGAAGTACACACCGAATAAAATTGACGGAATCAATTACATTCGTGAGCATTTCACAGCTTGCACATTTTGTTTGGAAATTTGCAGTGCGTAGCATCCGAAAAACGATTCGAAATCATGTACCGCTTTAACTACTTCAAAGAGAACGACCGGAAAACCTTGCTTGAATTTATCGATCGATATCCTCTCGCCTTTGTGACGGGATGTGCAACTAACCAAACTCCTTTAGCGACTCAGGTTCCTCTTCTGCTTTTAGAGCGGGATGGTGAATTGTATCTCCAGNGCCATATCATGAAAAATACGCATCACCATAAATGCTTTCTGGAANACCCAAAAACATTGGTATTCACCGGTCCGAATGCTTATGTGAGCGCCTCCTGGTATAGCACACCACAAATTGGTTCTACCTGGAATTACATGAGTATACATGCACATGGACAAATCCGATGGATGGATGACAACGAGCTGGTTGACTTCATGCAACGCTTGACTTTAAAATTTGAACAAGGCAATCTGGCATCCCCAACCATCTATGAGAATCTTCCTGAAACATTTCTGCAAATGATGNCGGCCATTGCCGGAATAGAAATCAAGGTAGATACCCTGGAAAATGTGTTTAAGTTAAGCCAGAATCGGGATGAAGCCAGTTACCGTAACATCATCAGGGAGCTTGAANCTTCGGGAGGTTGGAGTTCAGAAGTTGCCCTGGAAATGAAACTACGTATCACTCAATTATTCCCGGCGGGACAGGAATGGGACGCCAGTCAGTTTGAATCCTGAATACGTGAGATAACGCATTCATCCGCAAAATCTCAATTAAACTAAGTGCAGGGTTTATACAGCGGTCAACTGGGCATATCCATAACTAAACCGGGCGCTCTCCGGAACCATTAAAACAATAACGTCACCCTTCTTGATGCGCCCCTGATTAAATAATTCATCCAACATCAGGTAAGGCGAAGCACTACCAATATTGCCAACGGAAGTAAGATTAGTAAACCATTTTTCGGCTGGAATGGGGTATCCGATTTTATCCAGCTCTTCCATGATTTTCGGACGGAAGTACTGNGAAGATAAATGGGGTAAAAAATAGGTCAGTTTATCAAGATCAATCTGGTGTTCTCACACATCTTTTTTCCACATGATGCCCCCCACNTTCACGATATTTTCACCCAGCAATCGGGTATCCTGCTTAAACGCAAATATGCTACGAGCGCCCCAATCGTGCGGTGTAAGTTCGGCCCATCCGGTTAGCGTACCATCTTCGTTCTTCACANNTCCCGCATACATGCATGGCTCAATCTGATTGGCGTAAGAAATCACATCCACCCAATCCACACGCAGCGACAGCCCCTGGGCATTTGGGGTATTCTGCATCAACACCGCACCAGCTCCATCACTGAGCATCCAACGTAAAAANTCCTTTTCAAATGCAACGATCGANTTTTCTTCAAGATGCTTTAAATCCGTCGCTTCAGCATCAAATTTATCGGCTTTCAACCATCCGGACACCTTTTCAGACCCAACTGCTACTGCGTTTCTGCTATTTCCTGATTTTACACTCATGAAAGCATACTTAAAAGCCTGTATTCCTGCACAACAAGCCGTAGAAATTGACACAATTTCGGTTGGTTTGCATTTCAACTCACCATGAACCATAGCGGCATGGCTGGGTAGAAGCTGGTCTGGCGCAACACAACCACAAGACAATAATTCAATGTCATCCTTNTGAAAATTGGCATCCAGTAAGCCTTCTACAACCCGGGCTGCGAGCTGATAATTGGTATGGGTACTTTTCCCGGTCCGTTTATCGATGGCATAATACCGNGTNTTAATCTGGTTGTTTCGCAGAATGATGCTCCGGGCTTTGGAAGGTCGGCCATCAATTTTACCCAAATAATCTTCCATCTCGNNATCATTGGCAACAGGTTCGTTGGGTAANAACTTGGCTATTCGGTTTATGTAGACCTCACTCATCCGGGAACTTTAATACGGGTGCAAAATAACAAAGTTTAACCTAAAAACGAAAAAGGCTAAAGGGCATTTTGTTTATACTCTATATTTTTAAAATATTCCACTTCCTCGTTTAATTTCCTTCGCTGAAAGAGGGTTTTCAAGCCCGCCGTGAATTGACTAATTGGCGATAAAATAAAAACGCCTACCAACAACAATCGCTTAAAGAGAAGTACGGCTGGTTTGCGGNNCATCTCACCGCGTTTGCCTTTACTAAGAATGAATAACGAAAATTTACGAAAATTNTTAATAGCCCTTTTTTCCAGGACAATAAGTCCGGGTTTTAATTCAATGGCTCCCAGTTCTAAAACTTTTGTTGAAATTGATTCCACGCGCCGGTACGGCGGCAGCTTCAATNNCAACGGACCAAAGCGATGGACCTTACGCATATCCTCTTCCTGCACACCCGCCGCCGGAAGCCAGCGGGAAGCTTCCTTTTGCCCCTTAAACGTCCAACGAATTACAGTAAGCACAGAAGTCAGATTTGGATTTCGATCAAATAAAACCAGATTTCCAACTTGCTTCTGCCACAGGCCAACAGGCCTTCTTTAATTTTTTTCATGGGCATTCAACCACATATTGCGACTTCCACAAACCGATATCACTTTTTGCCCACGCAAGATGTCGGCAAATTGACTTTTCAGAAATGAGGTAACCGGCAGAGACGGTGATAAAAACCAGGGTTGCCAACCGAACAGAACACAATCGTAAGTAGTCCTTTTTGGTTGCAAGGGATAAATCTCTTCAGGAACCTGTTGCACACATTCGGGCATGGCATCAAAAATCATANNGGTATTCCAGGGAAAAGGAAAATCACGAACTGGTTGAATGGGTAAAAATTCTATTTCGCAATCTGAAACGATATCCTTCACCAAAAGCTCTAATATGGTGCGGAGTTGGCCAGATTGTGAATAATAAATGATTAGGATATTTGGTCTCATGTTATGCGCTAAATTATTCCTTCACCCGTAGGCGAGTCGGTATTGAATGAGCCGATTCATTTAATGGATGGGATGCGTAACCTCTTCGTAAGCATTACTTAGTACGTTGGTGCTGTTCATTTTATTTTCATCAAGTTCATTTTCCCAGCGTGCTACTACTGCACTGGCTAAACAATTCNNTAATACGTTGATGCTAGTCCTGGCCATATCCATTAAAGCATCAATACCTAAAATAATGTACAGCGGCCATTCTTTCATGCCGAAAGAGGCCACAGTTCCGAGCAAGATGACAAAAGATGCCCGGGGTACACCTGCCACTCCTTTGCTGGTTATCATTAATGTAAACACAATAAAAAGTTGCTGACCGAAACTGAGTTCCATACCACAAGCCTGGGCCACAAAAATGCTGGCAAGTGATAAGTACAAGGTTGTACCGTCCAAATTAAAACTATAACCGAGGGGCATCACAAAAGAAACAATTTTTCGGGGAACCCCGAATTGCTCCATATTTTTNAATGCTTTAGGAAGAGCGCTTTCCGAGGAAGCTGTTGCAAAAGCCAACGTAAAAGGCTCTGAAACTGCTTTCCATAAGTTTTTCAAATTCAGGCGGGCTATCATGGCTACTGGTAATAACACCAGTAAAACAAAAGCAAGTAAGGCCCCGTATAAAGTCAGTACCAGATAAATGCCATGGAGTAACACNCCGATACCCATTTTACCAACGGTATAGGCAATGGCGCCACCCACACCAATCGGGGCGAAGTACATGACGATGTTGGTAAATTTAAACATCGTTTCAGCTAAACTTTCTGAAAACTCCAACATTGGTTTTTTCATGCGTTCATTCAACATGGCAAGTCCGATTCCGAAAATGATGCTAAAAATTACCACTTGCAATACCTGTCCTTCGGAAATCGACTTAGCAATATTTTCNGGAAAAATGTGAAGCAGGATATCCTGCCAGGTCTGTTTAGGAACTGTTGGCATCTCCTGATTACTGTCTGCAGGTAACTCGATACCCTGACCAGCCCGCGTTAAATTAATGGCTGCCAGCCCGATAAACAAAGCAGCTGTTGTGGCAGCATAAAAATAAACAATGGATTTCCAGGCGATACGACCAACCTGTTTCAAGTTGGAATGCCCGGCAATTCCTACAACCAGCGTGGCAAAGATCAGCGGAGCAATTATTGTNTTGATCGTTTTNAAAAATATCTTACTCAGTACATCTAATTTCACAGCGATATCCGGTACATCGTATCCCACCTCAATACCAATTAGCATGGCTACAAGAATCCAGGTAGGCAANTTTTTNTTGGTCCAACCATAGAACAGAAAATATGCTCCAAGAAGACGGAATACAAACAATAACTGTGTTGAAATGTTCATTCCGTTGGCGTGCAATCCATGCATTACAAAAAGAAGTAAGAGGATCGCCAAAGCGATAAAATCAATGACATGTTTTTTCATAGACAGGAAAGCAAGATACTCATTTTAAGTAAACTCAGGATAAATGAAAAAATTGAATCAGAATTCCAGTCGATATTGAATTACAGGAAAAAAACCAATTTGATAGCTNGTAACCGACTCTGTTTTGGTACGATCGTATTCCAAAGCCTGTATATTATCACGATTTATGACATTGTTGATATTCAATCCCCATTCCTGCGATATTTTTCCAGTTNNGAGGCGATAGGCAATACGTATATCCGGTCTGAAGTAGGCAGGGTGTTGTTTGGTAAATGCCAGAGAATCGATGTAAACAACTTCCAGGGCTTGTTGCGATGCCATTTCATCAATGGGTGTATATCGGCGGCCTCCCAAAAAGGTGATTTTACCATTCAAACTTAAAATACCTTTCTTACCAAGTTTTAAATCCCCCGACNNCAGGGCGTTGGCTGCGTAGGTGCCATCAAANGCGGTATGTCTCCACACCTGATCGCTGCCTTTATACATAGATTTATACCAGGAGGCGGTCAACAGAAAATAGTAATTTTTACTAAAGAATTTTTCAAGGGTTAATTCAAGACCGCGATTATATCCCTGTCCGGAATTGCTCAAATAAGGTCGGTTGATAAAATAATAGAAAGCCCCTTCATTAATCAGCGAATAGGANGTGGGTTTACTTTCTATCGGGATACCGGTAATCAACTGATAATAGATTTCAGCTTTAAGTCGAATATCCTTAAAGGGTATCCAATCTGCACCTAACACCACATGACTGCTACGGGTAAATCCAAGATGCCTGTTAGTAGCCGAGTCACTTCCGTTTTGCAATCGGATTCGATGAAAATACGTGATCGTAGGTTGTTGCTGATGATGGATTCCGGCACCACCGTTGACCCATATATTTGAGCGAATCTGGTATCGTATTCCCAGGCGGGGTTCAATCACCACTTGTTTATTGAGCAGGAAACACATGGCATGTATTCCCACCACCAGGGTCATACGATCAAGGGTNTTGTATTGATGTTGCACGTATGCTCGTATCAAATCTGCATGTCCTTTTTCATCCAGTATACGGCGATAACTCTGCAACAAAGAAAGGTATACACTGTCTTTCATCAAGAACCAGGTGCGGTTATAATTCAACCCGAATTGCGTATTGTTGCGCGAAGAAAATTTATAGCTCAACGTATAAAGGGCATTCAGTTTTTGTTCGGCATACATACGATTTAACCAATCAAATTCTTTCGTTTCATTCGCATACAAACTATCAATTTGTGTTTGGTTGCCGCTCAAGGCATACGTAACAGTCAGTCTACCGNNAAGGCTTTTATTGAAACGGTATCCATGGGTAACACCCAAAACGCCCATAAAATTTGTAAAACAGGTGTTGAATCCTTTGGGCAGAGGGTTCAGTTTTCGACCACTGGTATCAAAGTCCTTCGAATAAAAGGCTGAGGTATTGAATCCGCCGATCCCAAATAAATCNAGTACGCCATATTTCTGTGAGGGAAAATGGACCTTAAAAACACCATCCTGATACTTTGGCACAGAGGCTGCCCCAAAATTAATTCCCATGGCATCAAAAAGCCCCAGTGTAGAATACCGGTAGTTCAGTATGTATGAAGAGTGGTTCTTTTTCCGGATGGGCCCTTCCGTACCCGCTTCCAACCCATTCATGCCAAACATCATGGTGTGTTCATGTTTTTGGTCATTCCCGTTTCGCAGTTTTAAATCAAATACCCCAGAAAGCACATTACCGAATTGGGCAGGAAATGCTGCAGTCAGGAAATCGGAATTACTAAGATTATTGTTATTTAAAATTGAGATAGCCCCGCCACTGGTACCGATGCCGGAAAAGTGATTTGGATTAGGAATGTCAATCCCTTCCAGCCGCCATTGCACACCCAGCGGACTATTCCCNCGAATAATGATATCGTTTCGGGTGTCGCCATTGGCCTGCACGCCTGCAAAATTTTGCGCCATGCGAGCCGGGTCATTCAATGAACCCGCATAACGATTGGTTTCCTCAACACTAAACATACGGGCACTGACCATTGCCATTTCATTCAGCGGTTTATCCTTTTCTCTTTTTGTTTTNACCACCACTTGTTTGGCCGAGATCGCCCGTTCTTCCATATCTATATTGAATACCAATTCCTTTCCGGAATTCAGCATCGATCCNTGAAAATTACGGGGTTGATACCCCACCAACGAAAAACTCAGCTGTACACGCCCCAAGGGTATATCACTAAGGAAATAGCGGCCATTACTGTCTGTTTCTGTACCTCCTTTTGTGTCCNNGGCCTGCCATAAAATATTGACATTGGCAAGCGGTTGCTGAGAAATTTTATCTACAACCTGTCCGTGAATGCGTTGAGTAAACACCTGCCCCTGAACTACCTGAACAAATCCCATCATGACCATTAAACTGAGGACGCACCACTGAAGCATAACCTTACGCATAGATCTCAAAATGTCCACAAAAGTACAATGGGATGAGAAGAAAGGAGCAACCTGACATCTCCTATACCGATAGAAAAACGAATTAATTCTTAAGCCCTTTCTTCCGAAACTGATTATAGTCCAGGAAGAAAATGACGCGGGCATTCAATTCAAATGCCTTTGGTTTTTTAATCACTTCATAAACATTTCTGGTGTAAGATGCATTTCCATACTCATTTAAGATATATGCATTGTTCAGCCATTGTTTATAACTCAAAACCAGTCGACTTCCAGGCCGGAACATCCAGTTGAAAAATATGTCGATATTCTGAAGATTATAATTTTCATTCAAGTTGGTTTGCAAAGGATATTCGTTTGATTCCCATTCACCTCCGGATGTTAGTCGATGTAAACTAAGGTAACGGATATTGGAATGATAATGTCTGAAACGTCCTGTCAAATTAATGAGCGGGCTGACATTGTATTTAAACGACAATTCACCACTGGTTTCGTTCACATCCCGGCGGCCCGCGATGGGCTCATTTAATTGGGCATCAAAGGTGGCATATCCAAGATTACTTTGGTCGTTCTTATACCACATTGATATGCTGGCTTCAGCTCTATTTCCAAGCCGATAGCGCAATCCCTGCTCGGTGTAAATGTAGCCAGTATGCGGGCGGCCCGAACCACCGTATCCCTGATAAAAACTCCAGAATAATTTCTTCCGGCTGTCGGAACTCCCTGATACAGAACCATACAGATAGGGAAACAACTTCAATTGTTTATCAAAACTGCGGAATTGATAATAGTCNGATGGGGAAATTGGTTTACTCTCCATAGAGAATGTGAGGTCCCAGAAACTTTTAAACAAAATGAAATAATAGATTTCTGCCTGGTAAAATTTAAATTTATACGGCCTGGCATTCCAATGGATTTGCTGTGTAGTTCCTATTTCATAGGTTTGAATAAATTTCAATTTTGGTTTATTCTCTCTCAGGATGCCTGAATAATCTGANATACTGTTGTTGTAATCAAATTGCAATCCCATATCACTCTGATCGAANCTGTGGTGCGAGGTAGTTACCCCCAAGGTGTACCGAAAATTTCCGGAGATTTTACTTTGTTCAACTCCAATAGACAAACCGCGATTCCATTGTTCAGAGGTAATCTGTTGCTGACTAAACCGGCCGAGTATACTGAACAACATACTTTCGTTTCGGAAAAATTGATTCCATTTCAAACCCGTCACATTCGCCATTGAACGGTTCAATTGGCGGTACACATTGGTATTGGTTAAATTAACAAACGATTGGCCAGTCAGCGTTTGATCCAAAACAATCACATTAAAGTTATTCAGCCCTTCTGTTTGATACCGAAATTTACTTCCTATAGTTTTATCCAGAATTTGAGCGTATGACGGGGCACCAACGGCATTAAAAATTCCGATGCCCAATTTCTTNTTATTCCGGCCAGAAATTTTTATCGCATTATATAAGGAGGTGATGTTCGGATTNTTCTCAATGTTGTATTTCGATGTATCTCGAATNTCCGATCTGGCCTGATAGTATTTTTCAGGGGTAGATCCGATACGCCGACTATAAAACATTCCTAGTTTATTGAATAATTCTGTGCCTTCGGTAAAGAAGGGTCTGTTTTCGGTGAGCTGTTGTTCGAAGGGAGATAAATTCCGAATCACATTATCCGAAATAACTTGCGAAAAATCAGGTATCAAAGTTAAATCCAGTGTGAACGCATCATTGATCCCATATTTAATATCACATCCCCCACTCCGCAACCAGCGCTGCGTTGTAGAACCATATTCAGGTTGTTGAAAATATCCGGTGGAGAGGTAAGGAAANAAGAAAAGTCGTACCGGTGGTTTTATATCTTTCAACCCTGTCAGGTTTCCGGCCTGGGCTAAAAANCCTTGCTTTTGCGGATTGATTGGATTCCAGAAACTGCTTTCATTTTTTNNCCGAACCAAACGCCCAAAATTAACTCCCCACTGTTGCTGCTCGGCTGAACTAAATCGGAGCGCTGAGAATGGAATTTCCAATTCAACGGTCCAGTAATCGGAAGAAACGCGGGTGGCGCTGGCCCAAACGGCATCCCAGGCAATATCGCCATATTCATCCCCTTCTATCAGGCGTTCTTCTTGTTGCACCCCNTGGCTGCTTACCCGGAATACATACCCATTCTGTTTATCCTGATAGGTATCTAAAAANACGCTGAACTGATCGGCATTGATACGGCTCAGTCCATCTCTTGATGTTAACTGCAAGGCATGAATTGATTCTGGTTGGTAAAGTTTGGCTGCAACATAAATCGCCTGATTAGTATACGCCATTTGAACTTCGGATTTGTACCGCGATGGTTTATCCGGTTCGGGAATGGTTTGAGTGAAACCTTCTGAAACAGGCACGCTGGCCCAAACTACATCTTGCAATTCTCCGTCAATAACCGGTTTATCCTGGATGCGTTGAATTGGATAGGTACGGGAATCTTGTGGCTTGGCTATCTGAAATTGCAGAACCAATACCATAACAATCCATAAGATTTTAATGGTACAATGCGGTGATGTGCTGCGATTTCTGGTGAACATGATAAACAGGAAGACCTTCCATAAAAAAAGGCCACCGCGAGGTAGCCTTCCTGATTAAATTGATGTAAAATTATTTCTTCCACAATCCGCGACCGAAATACCATACCAAAGACAGGTTGTATGGGTTGCGCCATACGTTGAAACCTGCATTTGTAGTATTGATTGTGTTGTTCGCACCATCGTAATCTACTTTCATGGAACTTACGCCTAAACCCGCGATATCAGCTTGTAAAGCCAAAGCATTGTATGGAGTGAAAGAGAAACCGAAGTTAGCAGAACCACCGACACCGTTGCGGATACCTGATTGAGCCAATACAGGAGTTGTCACTGCACCGACTACGTTATCTGTTTCGAAAGAACCAGTAGAAAGACCCAAGTCGGCTGAAGTATAAAATGCAAACCAGTTGTTCAATGGGAAATACTTTTGAACGTAAACGCCAAAGTTTACATCCGTAGCGCGCATATCCATTTTAGTTAAAGTAGGTGATTGCAAAGTGACATCTTCAATCGTTGAGTGAGAAACGCCAAAGTTTACACCCAGTTCCAGATTGTCTACCACCATATAACCAACAGATGGTTTAAATGATACGCGTGTTTCACGGTAAACTGGATCTAAATCCGGATCTACTTTCTCAGAGTTCACCCCCATACCCAAACGAACAACAACATTTCCTTGTGAAGTTGCTGTACGGGTTCTTTTTCTCTGGGCATCTACTGAAAGCGCTGACACGATCATCAACGAGAAAATAATCAATTTTTTCATATATAATTTTTTGTTTTACGTGCCAAAAGTATTGTAAGATTTTTATATTTAAAAGCATTTTTTGATTTTCTTTGTTTCGTTGTCATAACCTGCTCGTTCACCACTTTAAACTACAAAAATTATGAAGAAAGGACTTTTAATTGCGCTGCTTATTCTTGGTATACTGGGTATCTGGACCTGGCGTTCGTATAATGGCCTCATTCCCTTGGATGAAAATGTCCGGGAAAAATGGGCCAAGGTTCAAACGCAGTATCAACGCCGGGCCGATTTGGTTCCGAATTTAGTTAACACCGTTAAGGGTGCGGCGAATTTTGAACAANAAACATTAACCGATGTCATTGAGGCACGGGCGAAAGCGACTCAGATGAAAGTGGATGCCGGCGATNCGACACCCGAGAAATTACAGGAATTTCAGGCAACACAGGGTCAGTTAAGTTAGGCTATGGGTCGTTTGATGATGATTACAGAAAATTATCCTGAATTGAAAGCAACGGAACAGTTCAAAGATTTAAGTGTGCAACTGGAAGGTACAGAGAATCGCATTGCATCTGCCAGAAATGATTTTAATGGTGCCGTGAAAGAATACAACCAACGCGTTCGACGATTTCCTNTAAACCTGATTGCCGGAATGCTGGGTATGAAATCCAAGCCCATGTTCGAAGCTGATCCGGCAGCCCAAAAAGCCCCAACCGTACAATTTTAACGGTTATGTTTTTCAGAAAGAAGCAAGCCATTTTTGAACCCGAAGAACTTAAGAAAATTCAGGAACAAGTTTGCCTCAGCGAGTCAAGAACTTCGGGTGAAATCCGGATATTTATCGAGTCACATTGTAGATGGGTAGATCCGCTCATTCGGGCCAGGGAAATTTTTATTAATTTAAAGATGCATCAAACCCGGAACAGAAATGCTGTTCTGATTTACATAGCCTCTGAAGATCATGATTTCGCCTTGTTCGCAGACAGTGGATTGTATCAATGCATTGCACCGTTGCAGTGGAAACAATTGGCCAATCAATTAGCGAACGCTTTTTACCATCAACACTATTGTGATGGTCTATGTAATTGCATCCAAGCCGTTGGCAGCCTATTAACTCAGCATTTCCCGTTACATGGGGAACAAAAAAATGAACTTCCCGATGAAATCGTTTTGGTCAATAGGTTACATAAGCTTTTGTTACTGATGCTACTGATACAATATGGTCAGCAAGCACAGGTTTCAGCACAGGAAAACGAAAAGGAGTTTCATGCTTTCATTCCGAATCCTCAGACCCCTCCTCGCCTCGTAAATGATTTTGCCGATCTGCTCAGTGAAGAACAGGAATTTAGTTTGGAAAGTAAGTTATTGAAATTTAACAACGAAACCAGTAATGAGCTTACCCTGATCGCAGTTTCTACTTTACATGATATGGAAGTGGGCGAGTTTACGCAAGAAACTGCCCGCAAATGGAAAATTGGAAAAGCAGGGCGTAATAATGGCGTGTTGATGTTGATGAGTTCAGGCGATCGAAAAATTTTTATTGCACCAGCCTCCGGACTGCAAGGTGTACTACCTGATGTCGTTTGTGGCCGCATCATACGTAATGATATTTTACCTCGATTCCGGGAAGGTAATTATTATGGTGGATTCGATGCAGGTATTGAATCTATTATGGCTGCTTCACGTGGTGAATTTATCAATGATTTGCCGGTGGCTTCAAAAGGCNTTACCTGTATGGATGGGAGTCTTTTTAATTTTTGCATTCGCTTTACTCTTTTTGTTATCGCTTTTCTATTCAGCCGCAGAAAAGACATCTACGTGAGTCGAAGAGGGTATAAATACGATCAGGGAGGCTGGGGTGGCGGCTGGTTTGGAGGAGGAAGTGGATGGAGTGATTCCGGGTGGAATAGCGGCAGTAGCGGCAGCAGTAGCAGCGGAGGAGGAGGTTTTGGCGGATTTGGTGGTGGAGGTGGATTCGATGGCGGAGGAGCCGGAGGTAGCTGGTAATATCCTGTTTAGCTGGACGATCCATTAAACCATGGCCTATTCATCATCATATATTTTCATGCGAAATACAAAGAGGCATCCAAATAAAGCAGGTATAATGAGATTAATTAACCATAGAAGTACCGTAGCCAACACAATACCCATGTGATTGGTACTAAACGGTGCCAAAAAGTAAAGAGCAGTTTCTCCCCGTATCCCCACTTCGGCAATGGCAATAGTCGGTACGATGGCCATCGCCCAGAAAATTAACCAGGAGGTACATACCAATTGCAGCCATCCCGCATCCACATACAAAATTTTTAGTAAGAGTATGAATTGAAGGGTATACACGAAATATCGCAATAAGGACATGCCAAGTATGCGAATCAACTGTTGCCAATGGAAGCGTTGAACAACCATCAGGTAAAACCGGATTTTGCGGAGGAAGGGTATGGATGCAATGCGATCNACCAAAGCAGGAAGATTAAAATAAAAATATCCTAAGCCCGCACAGAGCAGGATGCTTGCAGTTAACAGCACATACAACCAGGTATCCGGCGTCACCTGATTCATATAAAATAACAGACCAACTAATCCTAAAAATCCAGTGACGATGAGTTGCGCAAAACTTCCAACAATAGTCACCGTAATTCCCTGAAGTTTGTGAACATTTCGCAGATATAGAATGCGCCCCATATATTCTCCGATTCGGTTCGGCGTAATTACCGAAACTGCCAATCCGGTAAGTACAGATTGCAATGAAGTCCACAAGGAAAAATTCTCTGTACCCTTCAGTAAAAACCTCCATTTCTGGGCTTCAATCGTCCAGTTCACAATCATCAGTACGATCGCCACAAGCACTTCGGAGATGCGCGTTACATCCCACTCGGTGAGCATCTGGTGTAACACATTTTGCAAATCCTCCTGACGACGTATCTGATTATATAAAGCATAAGCCATCCATAAAAACAGAATGATTCCGATCGACGTCTTGAAGATTATTTTGATACTTTTGTTCTTCACCTGCCGTAAAATTAAGTTGCTTGAAGCGGAATACAGAGATCATTTGGGTATTGATCCGNGAACAGTTGTTCTGGGGTATGGTTTGATTCAAATTCAGGAGCGTCGGGTGGAGTTGTTAGAAATGGGTGTGCTAAAATTAAGCGCATATAAAGACCCTCATACCCGATTATTACTGATCCACCAGAAAATTGGTGAACTAACACGGCAATTTAACCCGCAGCGTTTCGCCATTGAAGCACCCTTTTTCGGAAAAAATGTTCAAAGCATGCTGAAATTAGGGCGTGCCCAGGGCGTGGCAATTGCAGCCGCGATCCAGGCGGGGCTTGATGTAGAAGAATATGCCNCCAAAAAAATCAAGCAGTCGATTACGGGTAATGGCAATGCCAGCAAAGAACAAGTTTGGAAAATGCTGCAACAAGTCTTGAAATTCGATGACAAGGCCGGAGTTTTGGATGCGACAGATGCGGTAGCTGTAGCACTTTGTCATTATTATCAAACCCGGCAACAACTACCAGGCCGTAAGGACAGTAAAAACTGGGAACAATTTATTCAGAAACACGCCGACCGGGTCATAAAAAATGAGCCACAATTCAATTCGAAGAACATACCCCGCTCCCACTTCCCCGGTCTTGAGCCATTAACAGACTAAAAGTAAGGACACCGTAAAATTCAATTATTTTTACTGAATATGAGTAACAGAGCCTTACGAATCATTTTTTTGATTGCCGTACTCTCTACGGTCCTGATGTTTGCTACCCAATACTTCTGGGTCAGAAACGCCTACAATCTGGAAAAAAACTGTTTAGTACCCAGGTCACGATTGCCTTAAAAATGTGGCGGTGCAATTGTTGCGCATGAACAATAACAACAGTCCGGTTGACAACATTGTAACCAAAGTGAACGACAAATATTACACTGTACAGGTGAATGACAAAATAGACTCGACGGTATTAGAGCCTTTGCTGAAACGTGAATTACTGGCACAACAAATTAAAACCGATTTTGAATACAGTGTGTATGATTGCGAAAGTGAAAATATGAAATATGGTCGTTACGTGAGTTTCTCGAACACGGACAAGCCGGATGATATATTACCTACTGAATTCCCTAAAAACAAAAAAGAGAACAATTACTTCGCGGTTCATTTTCCGCAATTATCTACATTCCTGACCAAAGAAATGAGTAGTTGGTTTGTTTCGACATTTGTTCTGATCATTNTTATGGTGATTTTGGCTTACACCATCTTTATTATTTTCCGACAANAAAGGCTTTCCGAAATTCAGAAAGATTTTGTGAACAATATGACCCATGAATTTAAAACGCCTTTGGCAACGATCAAAATCTCATCAGAAGTGCTCAAAAACCCGAATATCATCAATAATCCTGAACGTCTGCTGAATTATGCCACGATCATTAATAATGAATGTATGCATCTGACCAATCAGGTGGAGCGGGTTTTACAAATGGCCAAAAGTCAAAAAGAAACCATTACCCTGAACAAAGAAGTTTTTGAACTGGAGCCTCAACTGGAAGAAATTATTGACAAANCTTACAAGCCCCTTATTCGATCGCGAGGTGGTGTAATTGACCTGAAGGTAGAACCTGGATTGAGTGTGGAAGCCGACAAATTGCATTTTAAAAATGTTATCGTGAACTTATTAGATAATGCGATTAAGTACTGCAAAGAGGTACCGNAAATACATATCGATGCGACCCGCGACCGTGAACAGATTAAAATTAGTATTCGTGACAATGGAATCGGAATGTCTAAAGAGAACCTCAAAAATATTTTCAATAAGTTTTACCGGATACCAACGGGTAACCTGCATGATGTGAAGGGATTCGGATTAGGATTAAACTATGTCAAATTGATCGTCCGGCAACATGGAGGGGATATAAAAGTTCAGAGCGAACTTGATAAAGGTTCAGAATTTTGTATATTTATACCCCAAATACGTAAACGTTAACTGTATGCCACAANAAACAAGAATTCTGCTCGTTGAAGATGATGCTTCTCTGGGTTATGTCATCAAGGATAGTTTAGAAGAACGTGGATTTGAGGTAACCCATGCCACAGATGGCAATATGGGCTGGCAGCAATTCTCGAAAAACTTCTACGACTTGTGCCTTTTGGATGTGATGATGCCCCAAAAGGATGGATTTACCTTGGCAAATCAGATTCGTCGGAAAAATACCCATATCCCTATTTTGTTTATTACTGCCAAAAGTATGCAGGAAGATAAGATTGCCGGGTTTAAGGCAGGTGGTGACGACTACATCACCAAACCCTTTAGCATGGAAGAGTTGATGTTACGGATTGAGGTATTCTTAAAGCGTACCAAAGGCACCGATCCGGATGAGTTGGTTNTTAAAATCGGTCAAACCAGTTTTGATTTTCCAAACCTGACCGTTAAAGGTCCGAATACGGATGTACGTTTAACCCAANAAGAAGCTGATCTTTTGCGTTTCTTCTGCATGAATCCAAACCGGGTTGTGAAACGCGATGAGGTTCTTACCAAAGTATGGGGTAAAGATGATTACTTTCTCGGGCGAAGTATGGACGTTTTCATTACAAAGATTCGCAAGTATCTGAAAGAAGAAACGGAAATCGAAATTCAAACCATCCATGGTGTTGGATTCCGATTTATTAATCCGAGTGCACCAAGTGAGTCAGAATAAGTTTCTGATCAACTAAGAGTTCTTCTTGCGATAAGGTCATTTTATCCTTTGTGAAATTCAAGTCATCTGCTGATTGCAACGGAACCAGATGCATGTGAGCATGAGGCACCTCCAATCCGATGACGCTGATACCGACCCGCTGACAAGGAAATGCCCGCTCGATAGCTTTTGCAATAGGTTTTGCAAAAACCAGCCACTCGTTCAACAAATGATCCGGAACGTCAAATAATCGATCGATTTCAGTTTAGGTACAACAAGCACATGGCCCCGAACTAAGGGAAAACATCTAAAAATGCCATAAAGGAATCATTCTCGGCAATTCGGTAACAAGGTATTTCCCCTTGAATGATGCGGGTGAATATACTTGGCATCGATCGTAATGTCTTCTACTTTAAATTTCATCAAACCACCAGGGGTTTGCACCTCGGCCACTTCTCCTACTTTTTTTCCTAAAAGGCCTTTACCAATAGGTGAAGAAACCGATATTTTACCCGCCTTCAAATCCGCTTCATTCTCTGATACGATNCGATATTGAAGAGATTTTTTAGTAGCCATATTTAGCATAGTCACTTTTGACAAAATAGTGACCTTACTGGTATCAATTGTGCTTAGGTCGATAATTCGGGCGTTGGCGACGGCTGATTCGAGTACGGCAATTTTAGCTTCATGATGTCCCTGAGCTTCCTTGGCCGCATCATACTCTGCATTTTCTTTCAGATCACCTTTTTCACGGGCTTCAGCAATGGCCCGCGCGATTTCGGCCCGACCTTCAGACTTCAATTTATTCAGTTCTTCCAGCATCTGGTCGAACGTCTCTTTGGTTACGTACGATATTCCACTCATACAATAGTTATTTAGATAAAGAATCAACGCCTCCCGATAAGGAAAGCGTTGATGCACAAAGATAAAACTTTCTTAATTAAATTTATTCATCCTCATCTTCACTTGGTGCAAGATTCAAACGTAGCCCGATAGTATGTACACCAGATGAAATTCGGGTAGGTTTATAGGCATATTCAATCGCAATTTTTTGCTCGCGTTTAGATCCTTTGATAGCCCCTTGAAACGAAGCGCCCAATGCCAAGCCAGTGAAAAGNGTGGTAGAGGCGTCTTTATCGGTTACATCACGTTCGTAGCGATATGCTCCGCGTAACATAAATTTCTCCTTATACGCGTATTCTATAGCCAACCCGGTCCAATCATTCATAAATGAATTTGAAATAAAACTGAACATGGGTGTTAAACGGTGCTTGGGCATTTTCTTGTTGGCTTCGTCACCACCCGAACTGGCCGACTTTTCATCTAAATAAAAATCATAAGCCACGGCTATATTTAGTTGAGAAGGCAATGAAAATTTCTCCGCACGCGATTGAACAGTCAACTCCTTTGCAAAATCAGGACTGGATCCATTAAAACTAAATCCATCTCCTGAAAAACGCAGGTTTGTTCCTACATTTCGAAGGGTAATACCAATGTGCAGGTTATTGCGTTTACCGTTGGTGTATTGAACACCGGCATCGAATCCAATGGCGGATGCCCGGATATTACTGATGGCCTCGTTGACATAAGTGACATTTAAACCAGCAGACATTTTATCGGAGAAACTATGTCCTAAACCTATAGACATATTCAAAAATGTGGGTTTGTAATTTCCGATTCCACCTTCAGGTGAATTTTCGGTGGTAATAGGAATATCTCCGAATCCGAATGACATAATATTCACCCCGAGTACCCCGACATCTCCAAGATTTTGGGCAAGCCCGAGGTTACTAATCGACATTCCGGTACCTGCCAGATAGCGGGTATGGGCCAATCCGATTTCCGTCTTTTTGGTAGAAGACAATCCGGCAATATTACATTTCATGGCTTCAATACCACTTACATTGGCGGCATTTAGTCCGAACAAGCCACTCGAGCGGGCCCAGGGATTTAATAATAATTCTCCGGCTCCTGACTGACCAGTACGATCGCGGTTACCAGCGATGACGGCACTGGCGAAAAGAAGAGCTACAGCGCTTAGTTTTATTTTCTTGTTTAACATCGTTTCAAATTAATTATCGTAAGAGAATCATTTTAGAAGCTAATCAGGTCAATTGGTCGCATGGCTCCAAACCATTTCAACACTGTTTCACCAACACCAGGAATTGAAACATGTACCAGGTACATTCCGCTGGCAATTGGAATGGCTTTATTATTTTTCAAATCCCAATCCACATAGGCCGTTTTGTTATCATTCTTCTCAATGGTCTTAATTAATGCACCATCTAAGGTGTAAATCTTAATGCTGGCACGNATCGGAAGATTGATGATACGAACTTTATTTTCAACGCGGTTGGCTTCATACTGACTGTAAGCATAGTATGGATTAGGTACTACATGAATCCGTTTGAAAATTTCATCCTTGTTGTTGGTATAGTTGTTGTTCGCATCACCCAATTTGGCCGGGGCAATATCTTTTGTACTGAATGTATATAAAGGCCATCCGCCATTCCGCAAAGTCTGGTTTGGATCGGGTTGATACATGGCATACGGGCGAGTCACACGTAATTTCACTCTTGTATTGGTTGGGATGATACCATCCTTAACGCTGGCTAACTTGCTACCAGGGGCCAGCATCGGAACGCCTACCCACATCATAGTACGATAAGCTCCACGCAATTCATTATCCGAAGTACTGCTGGTATTCTTTTTAATGACTGAAGCAAATGCGGCTCCTGANTCATATTTGGTGCGGTGAATATAGATAACATGTTTACCGCCCCACTTCAGGTCAAAGTTGACACCATCAAAGGCACGCGAAGTTGGATTCCAGAGTAAATCACGTCCTGANTCGGCTCCATTGAAGGATTCTTCACCAAATGAGATATTCAAACGTTCTCCGGTTTCCAGATTAATTGCATAACCCGGGAACCAACTCATACCTGTGTCGGATGGATTTGATGAATAGACCGGATTACCATTGGCATCCACATCTTTATTCCAACCTGCATGTTTGCGGAGATTGTATTTGTAGGCTCCGTTTTCAGAAAACACCTGTGAATTTGACAGCTGATCCGTCATTTCAATGACTGCACATCGTGTCCACTTACTTTTATCCGGTGTAAACACTAAATCCACAGAGTACACATCCTGAAGGCGGTTGAAGTTACGATCNGACCCCAAACCATATTGCACGCCATGTCCACATTCATCCAGATTTTGGTTATTTGCCAAGTTATAAGGTGCAAAGGTTCCGGCAATAACATCTTCAAGNGTTCCTAACTGATCGCGGTTATTGAGCACTGGCAAATTATCCTGTCCAATTCCGTTATCCCAGTCTTTCATTGAACAATCATTGATCGATGCATCTGTGTTGTCGCTAAATTCAATNCCTGCACGAATCCAGTTATTAAACGATTTTCCATCCTGATCGCGAATACCGGATAACCAGGTATCGTTCACATCCTCAAATAAAACTTCAGTTTCCACTTTAATCACCCCATTTTCCTTGCTGGTTGGATTATCTCCCGGGCGATCCTGTTGTACGGCAGCGGCGGCAAGTCCCCAATCAAAACCGCGGTGATACGTACCATTGGAGGCAATTGAATCGTATTTCCGTAAGTATTTNTCGTTGTATTCGGCTAAAGTTACGTCACTCCAAACCACCTCGTTGCTACCTATACGTTTGATATACCAACGCGCAGAATCTTTCTTCGCACCGCGTGAAGTATCCAAGGTTGAAGTGTGATAGCCTTTTACGTCAAACCAAACTTCATACTCTCCGGCTTTTATACTATCCGGATTCACCACAGCCAAGGTCATTGGACCACCCCATGGTTTATAAATTGGATGGAATACATGACCATTGTTAATGGCTTCCTCTTCAGATTCCTCTGTCAATTCCAAGGCCATACCTCCATTTCCTTTTCCTTCAATACGTTTCAACTGAATTCCGGTTCCATAGTCGGCATAGGTTTGAATATACAGGCTATCTATAGCAGGATGAGGCATTGCCTTGATCACTTTTATCGGTTGCTCTAAGCCATCAGTACGACTTTCGATATAGGCTTTATCCTGAGTGGAATCTGTGCGAGCCGCATCAAATTTCTTGAAGTTATTATAACCATAAGCAACCACCAGATAATAATACGATTTGTAGTTAACCAGGCTTTTTGANGTACCGGTAGCAAAGGCATCCTGTAAAATCGCAAACGAGTGGCGTATTCCTGCATCTGTACCCGAAACCATCAATTTCGGCACGTAATAATCTGAAGAAATTGCTGGATCTACTTCAAAGTTCAAAATATCTTTCACCCCGTTTTTCTTATCGCACTGAAACACGATACGAGCCACATCGGTATTCACAGAACCATCTTTTGAACGAATGTCAGACAAGGCCACATTTTCGTTTTTCAATTGATAAACCAGATAGCCTTCGAATTTATACAAAGAGTCGGCAGAACCTGCTTTCACAGCTTTCTTGGAAACCTCACGCATGTATGGATTGGTTAAGTTAGTACCATAACCTTCTCCAAAATTGTTAGATGATGGAAGATTGTCGAGATCAAATACCAGTTTACGATCTAAAGGTTGTACGACTACCTGAGGAGCTTGCGGACCAAAAGGCAGTTTGAAGGCATTATCAAACAAATCCTGTGCTTTGTCATCACATATCTGGATTTTTGAGAAACAGGCGGAAGAACCACCACCAGTATTTGGTACCCAAACGGCACCAATTGTTATGTTATTTGGTTCAGCCCCGGGCAACAGTGGGAACGGACCAGAGGAGTGAATAAAGCGACGATCATTGGGTGTATTGTTACAAGTGGATTCGGTCCATCCCCCTTTACAAGGATCACCGTAGAAGATGAATTTGGTACATGGTCCGGCATCACGGGCATTACATGCTGTTGTAAAACACTGACCATCTTTCCATGAACCGGTAATAAACTGGTAGTAATCATCCAGCACATCCGGGTTTCCTGTTACCCCACTCACGTTGTTGTAGTAGGTGAAAACAGTCATCTTTAATTCGGTATCCCTTTGGGTGGCCTGATTAAAATATTTTGGCCCCTGGAAGTAGTCAACACCAACCATTGGTATTTCGAAACCGTATCCTTGTGCACCTTCATCGTAGTTGTCACCATTATATAAGATACCCAAACCACGGGCTGTATCACAACCTACGAAGTCATCGAAGGCATATCCTAAATCCGCATCACCAGGTAGCCATATAGGTACTGTCTAAAGGATTGGTACTGAAATTATAAATTTTGTAATTGTAAAACGTGGCTTCGTTCAAACAGTCATTTGTAGCGAATGCGAAAGCGGCCGCATGAATTTCCAAACCAATGGACTCTGAAGTGGTTTCGGTTTTAGCATCTCCACGATCGTTAAATACCCACCAGATGTACTGATCTCCCAAAATTTTCGGGTAATCTCCTCCTCTCCAGTTATAACCCGGTTGGCCATCCACGTTCACATATTCAGCCATGTCCCGTTTGGGAGCAGCAATGCTACCGTTGCTGGAACTTTTGATATCCGGATTTCCCTCAGCCGGCCACTGTTTGATGATATCCGGAATATCAGAAATTTTTGAACTTAATGCATTGGCAATTTGCGTAGGATCGGTAAGTCCCTGATAAAAGCCTTTGAATTTATTGACATCAGAAGCATTGATTTTCCAGAAACANTCCCAATCCGCACAGGTTTGAAAGGTGATACTATACCCATTGGTTTCATCCAGCGGACCAGACCAGAAATCATTCCCTGTTTGACGATAGGTTTGCGCGGCCACTTTTAATACACCGGTTGCGCGATCAAAACCACCAATCCAGATTGAACCACTGAAGAGAGAATTCTTGTTGCTTCCTTTTGGTACTTCATAGAATGCAGTACCTGTGGGAATATCCCACCACATGTCACCTCCGTTCATCAAATGCGCCCGAACATTATTAATGTCCAGATCGATGACGGCAGTTGTTGCGTTACATCCGGCAGCCGTTTTATTTAAACCCTGGGACTGATTGCTTTTAGCACCCAGCACCGGAGCAGCCTGCAAATTATGCACGGTCAGAAGGGTTAAACCCAAGATTATCAACTTTTCATATTCTGAAGAATCATTGTTTTAGTAATTATTATTGAAAGTCGAATGTGAAACCAATATAAATACGACGTGGGTTATTGAAATTACCCGGGCTAGCCAAACGCATGGTATATAGATCACGGTATGACTGTTGGAACTGGAAGTTGCTCAATGATTGCTGACCTTGTGGGGAATTCAGGAATCCATCATCATCTCCCACTCCGGTGTATCCGTACACAGCAAGGGTGTTTCTGGTATTAAGCAAATTGGTAATATACGTGTAAACATCCAAGCCAAATGGTGCTTTACTTTTTACCACATTTCCTTCACTGTCTTTTTTCGATTTGCGTTTGATGATAAACTGTTTATTGATACGTGTGCTTAGTTCATACTGCCAAGGTAATCGGCTACCATTTACCGTTCCGATTATTGGGGTACTTTGGAAATCACCACCAACCAATGGGGTAGCCAGTGCTGCCCGGGTGTATGGCTCTCCACTGCGAGTTCTTNNGAACAACAAATTGATACCGGCATTCTCAAACGGATATTTGTTGCCGATTTTCGGTCCACGGTTTCCACCCTTATTGTCTGGTTCAAAACGGAAATCGAGTGTAACATTTAATAAGTGACGTGAATCGGTATTCAGCGGGAATACGGTACGTAAATTCGGTTGACCGGTAGCCAACAAAGATGATTGCGAAGTGGTATTGGAACCTGTTCCTTCTGCAAACTGTAAGGTATAGTCAACATTCATACGCAATGGCNNGGAACGACGGAAATCTAATTTCACTGTCATCCCTTTGGTAGAAGAGAAATCACGATTACCGAACGAAGTATAAGTAATTGGATAGGCCAGCAAATAGCGTTGAATTTGAATTTGGTCTTTCCGTTCACGATAGTATGCTTCAATAGTCAAGGCTGAACGTTTAGACAATTTTTGCTGATAACCCAATGAGTAGTTGATCGCACGTTCCATGCGCATATTGGCGTTCGCAATGGCTGCCTGACGTTCAGCGAGGAAATAATAATCATCTGGTGTTGCAAAATTGCTCGAACTTGGCGTTTGTGTAATCACATCATAGTTTCCATAGAATAAGGCCTGTTCTGAAATCGGGAAAGAGAATTGTATACGAGGAGACAAGGCCACCTGAGGTTTGTAATCTTCGAAGGAATTATTCGGATTAAAGGTAGGGCTCTTGATACTATCCTTATTATTCCGCAACCAAGGTTGAATAGGTAAACCACCAGCGTATAAACCGGAAAGGATGGTTGGATCGGAAATTTCCTGTCCAAATGGATCATACCAAATATCTCCCTTCCGATACCCTACAACGGTTGGTTTGTTACTTTGGTTGTTATCTACGTACATGACATAGTCCTTATCAAACGAAGTTGGGGCCGGAGCTGTTTTATTGTTATTGTTTTTGTCAATGGCTAAAGCGTAATTGTACCAGGTAGAACCGGAACTTAAATCACCTACTTTAAGCACACCATAAAGGGAATATGGATCTTTCAATACTTTCTGGTTCGCATCATAACGATCTACGCGCAACCCGATATTGAAATTCAAATCTTTGTACGAGAATTTATCCAGAATGTATCCGAACATATAAATCGGGCGGAAAGCACCAATTGGTCTTTGGTAATCTCCACGAGCATCCTTTTTAGTCCAGAAGTCATTGAAACTTGGTTGTTTTTTTACTTTATTTCCTAAGTAATCATATCCCCAGTAAGCCACCAGGTCATTTCCATCATTTAATAAATCATCGGCTGAGAACATATCCAATGAAAAAGTCTTTGGATTCAGGTAGTCTATATCAATCAGGCTCAAATTGGTCGCACTGCCGTATAATTTCTTGCGCAATTCAGCATCAAAACGACTCTGATCTGTTCCGATATACTTACGATCATATTTCACTGTATCAAACTGACTGACCACCACGGCACCGGATTGCACATCTGCCAAGGTATAGGATTGTCCACCTACAATAAACTGTGGATTGTCCAGATCAAGATTTTGGATATGGCGATTCGCCAATAAACGCATCAAGCTCCAAAGTCCTGAAGCTCCCAGTGAGTAGGAACGACTGGTCCGTTGGTCATAGCCTAAACCGAATTGAATGTTGTGGGTAATCGGATCTTTGCGTTTGGAATTTTTAGAACCTTGTTCTATATCCAGGGAGGCATCCAAATTCAACGAAACCTGATCAGCTTCTGAATAACCATAACTTCCGATTTGAGCCCCGGGACCTGTCCATAAACTGTAGGCACTACTTGGTCCATCACCATTTCTTAAGCCCCCATAGCCTTGTAACTGAGTGAGGTTACGAACTGTAAAACGATCATCGGCATAAACTGCTTTAGTATAATTTTCAAGATATGGATTCACACCACCTGGAGTAAAGGTTACAGAATCAATAAAATCACCGAAGTACTTAATGGCCTGATAACCACCCTTTACAGTATCCAGTACGTAGAATGGACGACGGTGATTTTCAAATTGGCCCACATATCCATAACGGAAGATATCTTTTTCGTGTTCAGGGTTGGCTCCGTAAGAGTAATCTTTNTGATACGTGAACTGTAAGGTATAGAATGCGTTTCCGATTGCGGATTTTTTCGCATCCTGTTTNTCCTGATCCAATCTTTTACCTAAACGTTGGGTTAAGCGTAAGAATCCACGAGCAGAATATTGATTGGATATCGAATTGGCTTCCGGAGCAAACAGTGAATTCGTAAAGCTATACCCCCTTGAATTTCCATATACAAAGTAAGTTCCTAATGTTACCTGAATTTGTTCAGTAGGTTGAAATTCCAGTTTACCAAGATAGTTAGCACCCAAAGATTGCCCATTTTGGCGAGCCTTTACACGTTGAAAGTCGTTTAGCGTGACTTGCTCTGAGGCCTCCACAAAGTTTCCTGTTCCATTGGGATTTGCCACCAATGGCTGCTCCTGAATTTTCTTCAAAACTTCAGGCTTCAGTTCATAGTACTTGTAGTAATAAGGATCGGGATCTTTGTCATAGGTGAATGCCCCATTTAATACGAACCCAATCACAGGACGTTTGTTTCCATTCTTCTTCACGCTATATAATGGACCGGAGAGATCCAGTGAAATCAGGTTATTATTATAGCCTTCTATGGAATGTTGTGCCTGTAAGTTACCATTGAATTTCCTTTCGATACCCCGGGTCGTGATTCCNACGATACCNCCGGTAGCATTTCCATATTTAGCACTCATCCCGTTTGAAATCAATTCAAGGTTACTGATAGATCCTACTGGTAAATTCACATTTCGTCCTCCACGTATCATCATCCCGTCAATCATATACAAGGTTGAAGAAGAACGGTCACCACCGATACTCAAACTAGCATCACCGGCCTTACGCTGATATACCCCACCCTGCATCGCGGCAAAGTCTCCCGTTGAAATAGATGGCAAAGTTTTAATTTGCTCTTTGGTCATGGATTTATTACCAGGATTACCTGCATCAATTAATTTGACTTTAAATTCTTTAATGGTCACACCTTCTTTCTCAACGGTTTTGCGCTCCATGGTGATATCCACATTTACGCGCTTATCAACCCCAACGACAATATTTTGGATTTCCTGGGTCTTATAACCTGCAAATGTTACTTTGATAGTATACCGACCGGGAGACAAGGGCTTAATTTTATAATTCCCGTTGATATCCGTTTTACCGCCACCACGGGTCAATCCTCCTTCCAAAGCCTGCACGGAGGCAAAATCCAATGGTTGTCCTTTTTCATCCACAACCCTACCGTAAATTTCACCGGAACCTTGTTGGCTAAACCCTGTAAAGGTCAGGAGCAGAAGGGCGATCAGAAGTCTAAAAGTCTTACTCATTTGTTATTAAATTTTAAAGCGTGTAAATATAGAGTTTCCTTTATTATCGTGTTAATCTCGTGGTAAAATTAATCGAAGAATTTGTTAACACAACAGTGGCACAGTCCATTAGCGGTTAACCTGATTGATGTGTGGTTTAATAAGGCCATTGTGCGGTGAATGTTCAAATTGTCGATGTACCTGACGTTTACTGTTTAACGGGCCAAATTCACGGAGCGTTTTTCGCGAATTACGGTCACTTTAATCTGCCCCGGATACTGCATTTCCTTTTGGATGCGATCGGCCATTTCGAAGGATAATTTTTCACTTTCCGCATCACTTACCTTATCTGCTTCAACAATCACCCTCAACTCGCGACCGGCCTGTATGGCATAGGCCTTTTCAACTCCGTTATAGCTCATGGCCAATGTTTCCAGGTCTTTGATGCGCTCCAGATAACTCGCCATGATTTCGCGGCGGGCTCCGGGACGTGCACCACTAATAGCATCACATGCCTGAATGATGGGTGAAATCACAAATTTCATTTCCATTTCATCATGGTGGGCTCCTATCGCATTGACGACAGATGGATGTTCGCCGTATTTTTCAGCCAACTTAGCTCCCAGCAAGGCATGGCTCAATTCTGTTTCTTCGTCGGGTACTTTACCAATATCGTGCAGCAAACCAGCGCGTTTGGCCAGTTTAGGATTTAGGCCCAATTCAGAGGCCATGATGGCGCAAAGATTTGCCGTTTCACGGGAGTGCATCAACAAATTTTGCCCATAGGATGAACGGAAACGCATCCTACCCACCATGCGAACCAATTCCTTATGCAGGCCATGAACGCCCAATTCGATCGCCGTGCGTTCTCCGATCTCCATCACCTGTTCTTCAATTTGTTTNTTCGTTTTNTCAACAACTTCCTCAATACGTGCTGGATGCATACGCCCATCCTGCACCAAGCGTTGCAGACTCAATCGGGCAATTTCCCGGCGGAGTGGATCGAAACTGCTTAAAATGATGGCTTCCGANGTATCATCAACCACCAGGTCAACACCGGTAGCTGCCTCAAGTGCGCGGATGTTTCGACCTTCCCGACCGATAATCTGCCCTTTGATATCATCACTCTCCAGATTAAAAACGGTAATGGCATTTTCAATGGCCTGCTCGGCAGCTGTGCGTTGAATCGTTTGAATTATGATNTTNTTCGCTTCTTTATTGGCCCGCACTTTAGCATCTTCCATAATCTCCTGAACATGGGCCATGGCAGCCGTTTTGGCTTCATTCTTAATCGCTTCAATCAATTCGGCCTTAGCTTCTTCTGCTTTTAAATTACTCACCTTTTCCAGTCGCCGAATATGTTCTTCATGTTGTTTGGCGAGTTCGTCCTGTTTCTTGGTAACAACCTCTAACTGACGGTCCAGATTCTCCTTCTTGCTTTCATATTCCTGAACCTGTTTCTGCGCTTGCTGCGTCTTTTCACTCAACTCTTTTTCCTTCTGTTTGATCCGGTTTTCGGCATCCGCAATCTTCTGATTCCGTTGCAATACTTGTTTCTCGTGTTCGGATTTTGCTGAAGATAATATTCTTTTGCTTCGAGCTTTTCTTCTTTCAGCGTTTCGGCCTGAGATNTCAGCCTCCTTTACGATTCGTTCTGCCTGATTTTGCGCGTCTTCTACAAATTTTTGCGTGTTTTTGTTAAAAATAAATTTACCGGCTATAATGCCTATAAGTAAAGCGACTACCGCCGCCGCCACTGTGATAACCATATCCATGTTGCTTTCTGTTAAACATTTTATTAATTGATCCTTTCGCATCATTCCACTTAGAAACCGGCTTGACGCCGAACACATCTAAAAAATTAAATGTAATTGGGTTTTAATGTGCGAATATATACAAATTATTTAACAAATCTCTAACCGCTTGCTTTGGATTGGCAGTCCCACTCCTTTCAGCTTTCCAAAATTAAAGGCTACCCGGAATGCTGTTTTAGGCTGAATGAAGTGCTCATCATACCCTTCTCTATATCGTGTAAATCCTTTTGTTTTTGCTCCCTGTCTGTCCTTAGATTTGTCGCATGAAGCGCCCTGAACAGCCCATTGGCATTTTTGACTCCGGCGTGGGAGGACTCACCGTGGCACAAGCGATAGCAGAAGCCCTTCCGAATGAGCGTTTGGTTTATTTTGGTGATACGGTGCACATGCCCTATGGTGAAAAATCGCCTGAACATATTCGTGACTATTGTGAGCAGATCGTGGAGTTTCTATTGAGTAAGCACGTTAAGTTGATCGTGATAGCTTGTAATACAGCCTCCGCCATAGCTGCCAGTTACCTACGAAGCAAGTATTGGCAACTTGTTGAAATTATTGGAGTAATTCGTCCGGTGATTCAGCAAATTATTCAGGATCAGATTTCTTCTGTGGGTATTCTGGGCACCCATGCCACCATTGGGAGTGGAATATATCCACAATTGATTCAGGAATATGGATCCACTCTTGATGTTTTCAACTTGCCACCCCCTTCTGGCGCCAATGATCGAAGAGGGCCTGATGGATACCGAGGTTTCGAAAGCTGTTTTGCATCAATACCTGAGCCACCCCGGATTTACTGAATGTGAAGCCCTATTATTAGCGTGTACGCACTACCCTTGCTGCGTCAGGAAATTTCCGATTTTTTTCCGGCACCAAACGGATTTACGACAATGCCGCCCCTCTGGCCAATACGGTAAAAAGTATCTGTCGGAGAACAATTTATTGGCTGAGTCGCGGCAGGGAGGAAACACGTTTTTGTGAGCGAACAAACTGCTCATTTCGAAAAAACAGCCCGACTATTTTATGGTACGCAAATTACCATTCAGAAAATTGACTTGCCTTCATGAGCTGATGCCAGTCTTGCAAATGTGCCGGTTTCCTTTTCCTGAACAAGTGAAGAATTTGCAACTATCTTTGCGCTCACGTTTCTCTCCCTATGCAAACTACAACATTCAAACCCCGGATCGGAATTACCACGGGCGATATCAATGGAATTGGCATTGAATTAATTATTCGCTCCTTCGCCGAACATCGCTTGTTGGATTTTGTAACACCTATCGTTTTTGCCAGCAATAAAGTCGTGCATCACTACAAAAATAGTTTGGGTGATACCCATATGCAATATTCGNGTACCAAGGATTTGAACACACTGAATCCAAAAGGCATCAATATTTTTACCTGTTGGGATGAGGAGGTGGCGGTTNACCCCGGCGTGATGAACGACCTGGGAGGTAAGTATGGAATTCGTTCTTTAATGGTGGCCACACAATGCCTGAAAGATGGACAACTAGATGGACTGGTCACCAATCCGATACACAAANAGAATTCTCAAACACCGGATTTTAACTATAACGGTCACACGCCTTTTCTGAAAGATAAATTTGCAGCGAAGGATGTTGCGATGATGATGGTGAGCGATCGATTACGGGTGGCGTTACTTACTGAGCATTTACCAATCAGCGAAGTGGCCCGTGCCATCACTCAGGATGCAGTGATTTCGAAAGTGAAAATAATTCAGGACAGTTTAATCAAAGACTTTGGCATTGATAAACCTAAAATTGCTGTATTAGGATTGAATCCGCATGCCGGCGATNCAGGATTGATTGGCAAAGAAGAAGAAAACATATTAGTACCTGCCATTGAAAAACTGCGCAATGAAGGTATCCTTGTTTATGGCCCGTATAGTGCTGATGCTNTTTTTGCCCGACAACAAGACCAGCTATTTGATTGCACCTTGGCCATGTATCATGATCAGNGATTGATTCCGTTTAAGAGTTTTGATAAAGGACTTGGCGTAAATTATACCGCCGGATTACCCGTGGTGCGAACCTCACCTGACCATGGTACCGCATTTGACATTGCCGGAAAAACAAAGCCGATGCGCAGTTCATTTCTGGAGGCCTTGTATCTCTGTATCGACATTATTCGACAACGTAAAGGGTATACAGAGGCAACCCGGAATAAATTACGGAAGGGCCAAAGCCAACAATTGAAGCGCAGTAAAGAAGATATCGTAGAATAAACCACTAACGAGGACAAGGATTTTCAGCCTCGTACGCTGCATCAATTTCCCAAGGACCATGATCGGCTGCTAAAGTGGCCAGTTCATCGCAACGATTGTTTTCAGGATGCTGAGCATGTCCCTTCACCCAATGCATGCTCACCTGATGTTTTCGATAGAGTGGAAGAAAACGTTTCCACAAATCAGGATTTTTGTCTTTGAAATTTTCTTCTCCCAACCAAAGACCCATTTTTTCGATGGCCTCTGCCACATATTTACTATCGGTGGTGATGACAATTTGCAGAGGAAAACGATTCAGTTGTTCTAATGCAACAATTACTGCCAATAACTCCATGCGGTTATTGGTTGTATAGCGAAATCCGGCACTCAGTTCTTTGCGGGTATTTTTCCAATGCAGTATCACCCCGTAACCTCCCCGCCCCGGATTGCCCCGGGCGGATCCGTCGGTATAAATTTGAAGTAGTTCCTGAGTACCAGACATCATTGCGGATTAACGCATTCCTGGCAAACGCATACCCATACCCATGCCACCCATTTTATTCATCATCTTCATCATTTCTTTCATCTGTTCGAACTGCTTCATAAACGCGTTAACCTCCGCGATATCTTTGCCACTTCCCAGGGCGATGCGCTTACGCCGGTTTTGATCGATAGTTTCAGGATTTTTTCGTTCTGAAGGTGTCATCGAATTTATCATTGCCTCGATTCCTTTAAACGCATCATCTGAAATATCGATGTCTTTAATCGCTTTTCCAACANNCGGAATCATCCCCAGAAGGTCTTTCAGATTCCCCATCTTNTTAATTTGATTCAACTGGGCTTTAAAATCATCAAAGTCGAACTTGTTGGCTTTAATTTTCTTNTCAAGTTTCTTACTTTGTTCTTCATCAAACTGTTGTTGGGCCCGTTCAACGAGGGTAGTGATATCACCCATCCCTAAAATTCGTTGTGCCATACGATCCGGATAAAAAACATCCAGCGTATCGAGCTTTTCACCCATACTGACAAACTTGATGGGCTTTTGTACGGTATACTTAATGGTTAATGCCGCTCCACCCCGGGTATCCCCATCCAGTTTCGTTAACACAACCCCTGAAAAATCCAATCGTTCATTAAATGCTTTGGCCGTGTTTACTGCATCCTGACCGGTCATGGAATCTACCACAAAGNNAATTTCCTGAGGCTTTACTTCATTGCGGATGTTGGCCACTTCCGTCATCATTTCTTCATCAATGGCCAGACGTCCTGCGGTATCAATAATGACTACGTTGTGATGATTTTCTTTTGCAAAGGCGACCGCGTTTCGCGCAATAGAAACCGCATCTTTGTTTTCACGTTCCACATGAATGGGGACATCAATTTGACCTGCTAATACAGTCAATTGATCNATGGCCGCCGGGCGGTAAATATCAGCGGCAACCAACAATGGNTTTTTGTTGCGTTTTGTCTTCAGGTAATTGGCAAGTTTTCCGCTAAACGTGGTTTTACCAGACCCTTGTAAACCGGCGATNAAAATAACCGTTGGATTGGCATCAATTTGTAAATCTGCTTCTTTCCCACCCATGAGTTCAACGAGCTCATCCTTAACGATTTTTACCATTAATTGCCCCGGCGTCACTGAGGTCAGAACCTTTTCCCCCAAGGCCTTATCCTTAACGCGATCGGTAAACTCTTTGGCGATGCTGTAATTCACGTCGGCATCCACCAAAGCACGCCGGATTTCCTTCACCGTAGTGGCAACATTAATTTCGGAAATACGTCCTTCCCCTTTCAGTTGTTTAAAGGCACCTTCGAGCCGCTCGGTTAAACTATTGAACATGGTCTGTTTTTAGGAGTGCAAATGTACTTAAAAACGATACGGGTTAACTAAGGGCCTGACATCCTGAAAATTCGGTAAAAATTAATCCGAACGAATTTTTATTTTCGGTTCATGCATTCCGATATTCCATTAATCAATTTTGAAACAGAACGCTTAATCCTGCGGGGCTGAATCCTTAAAATATGATGAAATGATGCGTTCGGATCGGATCGACGCCGCAAATACTTTGGTTTCAGAAATGATGCATTGGAAGATTTTGAAATTCAGAAATGGCAGGCTGGATTAACGGGATGGAACCGGAGTTTTTACCATTTTTCTTACTCGAACGCGAAAGTAAAAAAGTACTGGGTGCCATGGGATTTCATACCTGGTATACCCGCCACCATCGGGCCGAAATCGGGTACGCCATTTTTGATGAAGCAGATCGGCAACACGGCTTTTGCGCGAAGCGTTTCCGACATTAATTCGCTTTGGTTTTGAATCGATGCAACTTGTGCGGATGGAAGCGACTCTAAGTCCGGAAAATATGGCATCCTTAAAGGTGCTTGAGCGGGCAGGATTTCAGCAGGAAGGTATCATGCGGGGGCATTTCCGGTTAGATGGAGTGAACCGCGATTCTTTGTTGATGTCGCTATTAGTGAGCGACTGGCATCAGGATAACGCCAAAACTTCGTAGGCAAAAAACAGATTTGGATTTTTGTTCTGCCTTCTCAATATCCTCAAAGCTTGACAAAATATCGGGGCCTTGTTTGCGCACGGCAATACTATGTTCGAAGTGCGCAGAAGGCAGTTCATCCTTGGTTATGATGGTCCAATCATCATCGGCACAATAAATGTCCTTNTTACCCAGATTAATCATTGGTTCAATGGCAATCACAAGTCCTTCCTGTAATTTCATTCCATTTCCCCGACGTCCGTAATTCGGCACTTCGGGTTCCTCATGCAANTTTTTTCCAACGCCATGTCCGGTTAATTCACGAACAACGCCATACCCGTGTTTTATTTCGGTATGTTCCTGAACTGCCCATGAAATATCGCCCAAACGATTACCGACCCGGGCCTGTGCAATACCTTTGTACAATGATTCCTTGGTAACCCGTAACAATTGCGCATGGGCTTCCGGAATTTGGCCAATAGCGAAAGTATAGGCACTATCACCTACAAAACCGTTCAGCACCACACCCGTATCAATACTGATCAAATCACCATCCTGTAATTCATCCTCCATTGGAATACCGTGAACAACTTCTTCATTCACGCTGATACAACAGGTTGCCGGAAATCCTTTATACCCTTTAAAAGCCGGTGTAGCCCCATGATCGCGAATGAAGGTCTCGGCCATGCGGTCTAATTCAAGGGTAGAAATACCGGGTTTAAGTTGCGCGGCTAAGTGGGCCAGTGTAGCGGAGACCAATAAATTCGCTGAACGAATCTGTTCAATTTCCTCCGGAGTTTTTAAGTGAATCAAGGTAATGGTTTAAACCGCAAATTTAGAATTTATTACTGAAATGCAGCGAGATGGCCTGCATCAGTCTTCGAGCACGGTGATCCAGGTATTTTCGATGCCCACTTTACGAACCAATTCGAAGAAAATTTTGGCCTGATCAGGATGCAATCGAATGCAGCCATGGGAGGCCTTTTTCCCAATTTTGAAATATTTCCACGTGTTGTTCCGTGTATTCCGTACCCTCCGCTAATAAAAACCACATAAGGCATGTTTCCGAGGCCATTATAATTCCCCCTGGAAATTTTTAGACGTATATTTCTGAAACGAAGGGCCGCTCGGTCTTCTATCAAATAACGGGGTTTCATGTTTTCGATCTCCGGTAGACACTTAAAAGTATCCACTAATTGTCCGTCGAGGTATAAACGCAATCGCTGATCTTTTTACTGATACGGGCCCAGACTCTGCATTGAAGTTGTTTGCACAAAGCCGTTCGGGTGGTATCCGTTCGTCGAAGTTGATCGAGATTGTACTTTAATGCCTTTAATTCATCGGTGTTGATTTTTTGATTTGATTTGAAAATGAATCTCTTGGGTTACTCAGGGCGGTATCAGGAAGCTGGTTTAAAATACCCGAATCCCGGATGGCCAAACGGCGTACCATCAAACTATCGCGCTGGTAACCCGATTGGATAGAATCAAATAAGGCCAAAGAATCTATAGGATCAAAACCTGGCTTATCAAATAGGTTGGCGCTATCGGATTGTTCCGGTAAGGAATCAATGGCCAGTTCCTTAACCAACTCATTATAATCGACGGTATTCGCCCCGGTTGATGATTTATCCGGATGTTTAATCTCCTGACAAGCTGAAAAAATCAGCAACGAAATGAGAAGAAAAAGAGGGGGAAGAAAAATGAGCCTTTCGATGCTCTGAAAAAACCCGCATCCATAGTGAATTAAAAGTCGCCTCGCATGCGGTCCCACAATTCAGGAATGCGTTTCACCCAAACCAGTTCTTCCATTTTATCTTTTGCATCCTGAACCGGAATACCAAACCACACTTACCACCAGGCAATGATTTACCCACTCCACTTTTGCGAGTACTACGGTATTGCTTTCAATCACGAGGTCTTTACTAACACCAACTTGTCCGTATAATAATACATTATCACCGATGGTCACCTTTCCGGCCACACCAACCTGCGCTGCAAACAGGCAGTTTTTACCAATGACAGTGCCATGACCAATATGAATAAAATTATCGAATTTGGTTCCTCGGCCAATAATTGTATCACCACTTACCCCTTTATCAATTGTACAACAGGCTCCGATTTCCACATCATCTTCGATAAATGTTCGCCCGCAACTTTCTAATTTCAGGTAGAGTAATTCTTCGTTACTCCGTTTATTGAAATAAAAGCATCCCCCGATGACAGAATTCGATTGAATGATGACATTATTCCCGATATACGTTCTATCATAGATGACCACACCCGGATGAATAATACAATTTTTACCAATTTTACAATGATTCCCGATAAATACATTTGGCATAATGATCGTGCCTTCACCAATTTCAGCGGTATCACTGATCATTTTACTGGAAGGTTCGAACGGGCAGAAATGTTTGACTAACTTCACATAGGCTCCGGCCGGATCTTTGGTAATTAGTAAAGCCTTTCCTTTAGGACACTCCACTTCTTTATTAATCAGAATTACTGAGGCATCACTTTCCAGAGTTCGTGCATAATACTTTTCAATATCCACAAATGAGATATCACCTTTTGTAATCTTGTGTACCTCATTGATACCATCAGCCTGAATCGTAGAATCCCCGACGAGTCGAGCCTCAACAAAATCGGCGATCCATGCTATAGATACAGGAGCTTTTAACTTCATACCTTTTATATTAATCAGAAAGAGATGGGCTCAGACGGAATTATTCCGGCAAAGATTAACCAAGGTAAGCATAAAAACAAAAAGTTCACATTCTTACGGCAAATTTGGCACATCTTTTACAAGTCCTTTTAATCACAAAATATCCACCTGCGAAGCAATCCATTAGCAACCCTTACAGAAATAATATACCTTTGCACGACCTTCGGGATTTTCCAACACATTTAGGGCGTATCGATCAGGTCAAAGCGAAATAAACAGCGATGGCGAAATATATTTTTGTTACCGGAGGAGTAACCTCATCTTTGGGTAAAGGCATCATAGCCGCATCATTGGCGAAATTATTGCAAGCCCGTGGTTTTAAAGTTACCATACAAAAACTGGACCCCTATATTAATGTAGACCCCGGCACCCTGAATCCGTACGAACATGGAGAATGTTATGTGACCGATGATGGAGCAGAAACCGATTTGGATTTAGGGCATTATGAGCGGTTTNTGGGCACTCCAACATCACAGGCCAATAATGTGACTACAGGTAGAATTTATCAGTACGTCATTAATAAAGAACGTGAAGGCGCTTATCTGGGTAAAACCGTTCAGGTTATTCCACATATCACGGATGAAATTAAACGCAGAATCACCCTCCTCTCGCAGCAGAACGAGTTCGATATAATTCTGACAGAAATTGGCGGAACCGTGGGCGATATTGAAAGTCTTCCTTACATCGAATCGATCCGGCAAATGCAATGGGAAATGGGTGAAGAGAATTGCATCATCGTACATCTGACCTTAATTCCATACCTGAAAGCCGCGAAAGAATTAAAAACAAAACCCACGCAACATTCGGTGAAGTTGATGAGTGAAAACGGACTTTCCNCCGACATTATCGTTTGTCGCACCGAAGAACCTCTCAATGCCGATATCAAACGAAAAATAGCCTTATTCTGTAATGTTAAACAGGATGCTGTTATTGAAGCAGCCGATGCCGAAACAATTTATGATGTGCCGTTACACATGATGCGGGAAAATCTGGATGCTATCTGTCTTGAAAAATTACAACTGCCTTTGCGTAACGAACCCGATTTAAAAAACTGGAAGAGCTTTNTGAATAAACTAAAGCATCCGAAAACGAAAGTTGTAATTGGATTGGTTGGAAAATATGTGGAGTTGCAGGATGCCTATAAATCGATCCTCGAAGCTTTTGTGCATGCCGGAGCGGTGAATGAATGCAAGGTAGAAGTTCGGAATATTCACTCGGAAGNNAAGTTGAAAAACAATGTCAGAACATTATTCAGTGGGCTTGATGGTATCCTGGTAGCACCCGGTTTCGGAAGTCGGGGTATTGAAGGTAAAATTTTAGCCATTCAATATGCCCGTGAANCAAAAATTCCTTTCTTCGGAATTTGCCTGGGGATGCAATGCAGTGTGATTGAATTTGCCAGAAATGTGCTTGGTTACCCTACAGCCAATTCTACGGAAATGGATAAACATACTCCTTACCCGGTAATTGATATTATGGAAGACCAGAAGAACATTATTCAAATGGGTGGAACGATGCGTCTGGGGGCCTATGAATGTGAATTAAAAGCAGGAAGCAAAATTCACGAAGTATATGGACAAGAGTTTATTTCGGAAAGGCATAGGCATCGTTGGGAATTCAACAATACATTTCTTGAAGCTTTTGAACAAGCTGGCATGAAAGCAACCGGACGCAACCCTAAAACCGGTTTGGTGGAAGTAGTAGAAATTCCGGATCGTCCGTTTTTCGTTGGTTCGCAATATCACCCCGAATTAAAATCGACCGTTGAACACCCCCACCCCTTGTTTAGTGGATTTATTCATGCTGCAATGAACTATGCCGATAGTAAAAACTGAATCCGGAAACAATTTCAAAAACTAAATGAAACTGTTGCAAAAGTCATTTGGTAAAAACTCAACGTCACCCCGAAATTTGAAGCCAATTGATTTAGCCAATTATTTTTGATTGTTTTGCAACAGTCTCTAAATGCTGTTGGGCAGAAATTGGTTAAAGAGCATGCCTAAGGTATGCTCAAAAACCATTTACCAACTTCTCTTGTGTTTGTAAAAATCAAGTCGGGATAGTCGCAATCGAAAACTGATATTCTGCAGAAGGCGATTTTGNGTATAAACACTNTTGCTATAGTCATTAAAATCACGACTCATCAACAACGGAACATACACCGAAATGCGTTCGTCGAGCAGGTTGATNCGGGCTCCTGCGTCAAACAAAATTTTATTCCCGGATGGATTTAACCTGGCAGCATCCGAGAAAGTCGCCGCATCAAAAAACAACTGTATAGGAACGGGAAATTTAAACGGCGANTCAGATTTCAGGTTTAGGGCCACCAGCCAATTGTCACTCCTCCCCAACGGAGCTGCCAGTTTTAAGGTCCGTACTTTAAGTCCGCCTTCCTGAATATCCACCTGCTGACTCAACCAGGTATCCTGACCCGAACGATCCGGATAATAACCTTCATACATCCAGTCGTTATAGGANGCGTAAGTGGCATTCAACAAGGTGGGTTGTAGTTCAAAAGACAATTCGTTGTTGTTTAAATAAAAATATTTCCCGGCAAAAGCGCGGATATAAAATCCTTTTTGGGCATGNTGGTAATCTACTTTGAAATCACCACTTAAACCCATTTTTAAAAAATCCTGATTTCCCTGGTGATCGAATTGGCAGGAAAATGGATTTAATGTACGATGCTGTTCATGCCGATAGCCCAAACGGAATAGGTGTTTCGGGGATGCCCATGCCACATTGGGACGGTACAAACTATCTTCTGCATTAAAGGCATATTTAAACTCCTGATTACGGACAAAATCGTATCGGAGATAAAAATGGTCATGAGTTGTGGACCGATCAACGTGCTGTTTAAGATCAAATTCGATGGCCGGCGAAATACGGAGGTGTCGGGCAAACAAGGGTTTATTGATATTCAGTTTGCTACTGGAATGGTGGAAGGAGTTTCCACGGACTGAAACAGTAATTTCCGAAACAAANGATTTCGGGAAAAATGAATATCCCACTATCCCTGTACCCACGAGCGATTTGGATGTAAAACTATACATGGGTGCCACGGCAAATTGAAAGGCCTCGTTGGGTATTTTTAAATTATGCAATACAAGCCCTGCCATCAATTTATCCTGCGCATTGTACCCCAAGCCCGGAAGAACATAGCCCGTGGACTTCTTCGGCAGTCCGAATCTAATCCAAAANCGAAGCGCAGGTTGCCAGGTTGGAAATACGCCCTTTTTCCAACGGTTATTGTTGATTCGTCGCTCGGGAACCGAATGATCAACATTAATTTGAAATTGATTGAAATTACCCACAAAACGGGANAATTTGTAGGGATAATCAATCCATTCGGTTGATTCCTGATTTTGCTGATTCATGGCTGTTACAGGAACCGGACCTTTAAAATCAGTACGACTTGTTACAAAAATCCATGAGGTATCCCCATGGCGTTCTACTTTTAAANNTTTAAAATCGATGCCCACTGAGCTGCCCAGGCATTCGTTAAAAAACCAATCCAACGATTTGCCACTCATTGTTTCGGCAATCTTGCGGAAGTCTTGCGANTCAGGATGCTTGAAGCTCCAACCTTGATAATAGGCCTGCATCAGATTCTGAAATACGTTTTTCCCGAGATAGCCTTCGAGGTAATCAAAACAAGCGGAAGTTTTTTCATAGATACTCGCCCCATAATTCATTTCAGAATATTCTTCTGCGGGGCGAGTACATGGTTGTGACTGATTTTGTTTTGCTGCCAGGAAGTAACTCCACTGATCTGTTGTAGCCAAACGCAAATAAGGATTACTATCAGGGAANTCCTTCTGTTGTATCCAGTCGACCAATTTCCTTTCGTAAAATGTAGTCATGCCTTCATCCATCCAGGGATGCTCACGCTCATTACTGGCCAGGACTCCATAAAACCAATTGTGTGCGACTTCGTGAGCCATCACCCGATGCAACATCGGTTTGGAGCCAACCTGCCCGATAATAGACAATCCGGGGTATTCCATGCCACCTCCTGCCAATAACTTAGCATCTACGATAACCACTTGTTCATAAGGGTATTCGCCCACCCAGTCAGACAAGGCGCGCACCATCTCTGCCAATTTCAGTTCACTTCCCTGATAAACGGAAACATGTTGAGGAAGATAAAACACATAGCATTCCACTTCTTTTCCGGATGCCAATTTGGATGTGGTATGCAACATTTTAAAATTGCGCGAAGCGACCCAGGCCAAATCATGAATTCGTTTTTGTTCGAACTGTATCGTTTTTAACGCTTTCACAGAGGGCAGACTTATATTACTATCTGCCTGNGCCGTTAAGTTTTCCGTTCGCTTTGTTCGCATGCAAGGCCGTTTTAATGCGATCGATTCAGTACTGGATTTGAGTTGTGCATTAGCGGCCACCCAGTAATCTTCCGGCAGAGTCAGTGTCATTTTATAATCTGCGAAATCACTGTAGAACTCGCCCTGATCCAGATAGGTCATTGGATGCCAACCTGCTTTATCGTATACAGCCGGTTTCGGATACCATTGGGTAATTTGGTAGTTGTATCCTGAATGCCCCATGCGCGAAAAGACCTCCGGAAGAACGACCCGAAAAGGCGTAGTAATTTCAATGCTTGTATTGGGTGCCAGAGGTTCATTGAGTTCCAGCACCAGCACATCCTGAAAATTATTGTATTCGCTCACCCCAACCGGAACTTCATCAACCTTAAACTCCAGGCTATCGATAAAACCACGCTGATCTTTATGGCTATAATAAAATGCTGTTTCACCATTTTCAACCTGTTGTTTGGCAAATTCACTGCGGTCATTACGGTAGGCATTTGGATAAACGTGCATGAAGATAAATTTCAGGCTATCGGATGACCTATTGGTATATTTAATTTTCTCAAAACCTCTGAGGATATGACTTTTATCGTTTAAAGCCACCTGGATATCGTACGACAATTCCTGTTGAAAATATCCGGGTTTAACCTGAGCCCTGCACTGAACAGAGAGAATAAAAAGCAGAAAAAAGAATGTTCGCATGTTACTTGCCCCTGCCTTGCAAGATAACCAAAATTGTATAAATCATGATTTTGAAGTCTAAAACCAGGGAGCAATTTTTGATATACAACAAGTCATACTTCATCCGTTCAATCATCTCCTGCGTATTCTGGGCATAACCAAACTTCACCATGCCCCACGACGATAATCCGGGTTTTACTTTGTGCAAAAAACGATAATGCGGATTCGTTTGCGAAATAATATCAATGTAATACTTACGTTCCGGACGAGGCCCTACCAAAGACATATCCCCGNNGATAATATTCCAAAACTGCGGAATTTCGTCGATGCGCCATTTACGCATCACTTTGCCCCAGGAAGTGATTCGAGGATCTGTTTCACTCGAAAGGGCCGGGCCATTATCTTCGGCATTTACGACCATACTGCGGTACTTATAGATCCANAATGGTTTTCCGTACAAACCGATGCGTTGTTGTTTGTAAAATATTGGGCCCGGCGAAGACAACTTTACTTTTATAGCGGCAATCAGATACAGAGGGCTCAAACAAACCAGCACCAACGATGAAACCAGAACGTCAATAGCACGTTTGATTACGCGTTGCCAATCTGGCATCAACTCCGGATAAATTTCAATTAATACGGCGCCAAACACGTTACTGGTTCGAACCGATCCTGATATAATATCATACAAATCCGGTGTAATTTTAATGATGACCTGACGGTGCGAAAGCTGTGCGAGAATCATCTGCAAACGATTGTGTTCAGACGTATCAATAGCGATGATCACTTCTTCAATCTGATGCTTATCGATAATTTCCTCCAGTTCGTGTATACTGCCAAGCTTGGGCAGGTAATGGCTCATACCATTGTTAGCCGCGTTTTCGGCGTAAACAAATCCTTTGAACGTATACCCCAACTTCACTTCATTCTCCAGAATATCTTTATAGATGTTCACGGCCTGCTGATTACCACCTATCATTAGCGTATTGTGTCCGAAACGTCCTTTGTTAATTTGATTCTTAATTCCTTTTAATACCACAATTCTACCCAATGAACTTACAATGAATTGAATGAGGAGATACACAAAAAGGACNTTATAATAATAGGCTGAATTACCGTGGGTATCATTCAATACAATAATGAAATACAAAATAATTGAACCTATAATCGAACTGATCATTGTTCTGTAAATTTCAATAAATCGCGATTTACGATAGGGATTGAAATAGGCCCCGGAAAACAAATGAATAAAAAGCCAGAATAGTGGAACAAATAAAAGGGCAATCCAAATATCTTTACTATTGATGTCCTGAAAAAATTGTTCAAACCCTATGGAATGCAAAACATTTTGCGGTAAAAAGAAAGCCCAACCACGCCAGTGCCGCGGTCAGAAAGTCTGCCAATGCATACCAGGTAATCCCCTTTCTTATTTCCTTCTTCACGAATTAAAAATCACTTTAAAATTGTCAATCAATATTTTGGGTTGGGCCTGGTCGGCAGGTTTACTGGCTTTTAAGATAAACTTAAATTTCCCGTATTGAAAACTGGATGCAAAGCCTCCAAGATTAAGATACACTTTGGTCCAGTTATCCTTGGCTTTTAAACCAATTATATCCGAATACATNAGGTTNCCGACATGATAAATTTCAGTACGAATCACAAATGGTACATCGCTTTTATAATTCAATTCAAGGTAGGCATCCCTGTTCGGCAACAAAAGGTATTCTGAGGTCGTAATTATTTCTGCATCACTCAGTGTATCATTCATTTGAATNTTACCACCNCAATCACCTTCCATCACCTCCGCCGGGGTATTTGTTTTAACCAAACTGGCCAGGCTACCACTTTTTTGAAAACTGTTGCCTTGTTCAAAATCTTCAACCATATAACTCACCTTAGGTGTATCCGTAGTACGGTATTTAAACACCGGTATGTANATAGTCTGGCCGGCTTTCGCGTCAAATGAAAAGGTATCAATCGTATAAAACGGATATTTTGTGCGTGTACCNATAAGCCCATTATCCCAAATACCTGCAACAACTTGTACTGCCTCACGCCCTTCAGCCAATACCGGAACTTTAGCCGGCAATTCAAAGGCCCCAATTAACTGCAGGTTATAGTACACCCACACATCCGTTATTTTGTGAGAAAGTGAACCATGCACGGAACTCAATGTAGGNATCAGCCGAACACTGTCAATTTGAATATACGTTGGAATGGGCTCCTTCGGATTCACCAGATTACAGGAAGTACAGATTCCGGCAAAGACCATTAAAAGGAGGGAATAGTTTTTACCATAGCCGTGCTGAACATGAACGTAGTTTAATTCAATTATTTTATGGATTACCTTGTGTTTCAATTTTTCATGATGCGAAAGGCCACATCCATCGCCGAATATGCTTCCTGCGGGCTGGTCGGACAGGGTTTATTATTCAGGATGCAGTCAATAAAGCGTGAAACNTGAGCTTGTAAGGTATTGTGCTTCTCAATATGAACTTTTTCAGATTGGATGGCATGGGCCTGATGCAACGAAGAACGTTGAGCCAAAGTGATTCTGGTACTNTGATGAAGCAGATTGAGTCTGTAATAGGCATCCTGCTCAAATAAACGCAAGCTTTTTTCACGNATCGGCAAACGGCTGGCAGTTAAATTGGCGACACAACCATTGTTGAATTCCAGACGAACATTGGCAATATCCGGGGTATCTCCTAANACCCTGACCCCGGTAGCTGAAATCTGACGAATATCGCTTTTGACCAGTTTAAGGATTGGGNNATCATCCTGTATCATTAAATCGAGTACAACGCTAATATTTCCAGTACGGGGCGTAAATGGAGTCACCCGATGACTTTCGGCAAAAACCAGGCGGTTCAAACGCCCTTCCATTGCCTGAAATGCCGGGTTAAACCGTTCATTGTACCCAGCCATACATTTGACGTCGGCTTCTAAACTCATTTTAATTAATTCTCCGGCTTGTTCGGGAGTTGCTGTCATTGGTTTTTCAATAAACACATGTTTGCCCAAACGCAGAGCCTGNGAAGCCATTTCAAAATGTGCATGGGTCGAGCACACCACATGAACCGCATCTGAATGGGCCAATAAATCAAAATTGCTACGGCGGGTATCCCAAATTGCGTACCTACTTGTGGCACGACCGGCCTCCTTATCAAAAATGCCGGAAATTTCAACCTGTGGAAGTTCCTGAAGTTGTTCAACGTGCTGTTTGCTAAATTGCCCTGCGCCAATAATTCCGATTCTCAGCATATAATTACGCTGCAAATTAAGAAAAAGCCACACAAGTACCGTGAACTGCTATGGACAACAGAATGGCCTGCTAAATGATTAAGAACGGCCCTGCAACAATTGATCGACCTGACGAATCATTTCTTCAAGATTCTGATCTTTCATGCACTTAAAATGCGATTTCGGGCAAACTGAATATCCGATTTTACTGCAAGGGCGGCAGGACAACCCATCCACTTCAGCATGGGCTAGGATTGGGCTGGGATGCGTGAGCAAATTATTTGGNCCATAAAACGGAAACATACCAAATTCCGGAATGGTATTACCCCAGATGGCAACAAGGGGCTTCTTTAGTGTTGCTGCCATGTGCATCAAACCGGTATCATGCGAAAAGAACCACCTTGGCTCTTTGAGAATATCTGCACTTTCTTTCAGATTAAATTTTCCACAGGCATTGTAAATTTTAACCGGATTTGATTGTGCAATGTGATCGCCGGTAACCTGATGCTCAGGCCCACCNAGGAGCACCACCGGCCAGGTCAGTTTTGAAATGAGTTGTTGCCATTGCTCCACCGGCATTTTTNNGGTTTGGTGTTGACCTCCGATNACCTAGGCTATAAACCCNATCTGATGCCCCATAGGAAGGTCGTCGCCTGAAATTTCATCTTCTACGGGAATATGAAACTCCAACCCTAGTCCATCATTNTCAATTCCCAGCGAACGAACTCCTTCAAAATAACGANNTGCGATACTTTTGTCCGGAAGCAAGGACTTCCATTTAAGCTGCACCGCCAGCCACTTCCTGATGTTTAATTTATGAAATGAAAACAACTGAACCTGACTATTGAACGCTTGTTTCAATAAGCGGTGACATAACGGCTGCGAAAGTTTTTGCAGATCAAATACCAACGAAAAATTTAATGGCACTAATTCGAGTACGGTTTTTTGAAGATCCTTTTCGAAATAATGGAATTCGTCAATATGCGGATTGCCTTTTAGCACACCGGCCATAGACGATTTGGTTAGAAAGTGAATTCGGGCATGAGGGTATTTCTTTCGGATACATNNCAGAATCAAAGGCGTGGTTAGAACAATATCCCCAATTGAAGAAAAACGAATGATGAGAATCTGCATATGCTGTGTTTCAATCAATACATGATTTTCACCGAGAATACCGGATTTTTGCCCCAGGGAAGTTTCGCATTGTCGCTCAGCTTCAGAATGAGTCCCTTGGTCAAATCGTTGCCAGGTAAATTGCCAATCACTTCAGCAATCACTGATTTCCCGTTTTGTGTATTCACCACTTTAACCAATTGACCTTTCGCCACAAGATTCGTCACAACATAAAATTTCCTCCTATCGGGCCGCTAAAAAACCAGGCCGCTTTACCATTTTCAGTTTGCTTAAATTCCAAATTTCTGGCTTCTCCATTCAGAACTTGTGTTTCAGAACGTACCACTTTGGCCGCGTCTGCAAATGGGTCTGTAGTATTTACCAAAGTATCCGGCGAGGAGGTGGTTACGGTGGTTTCCTTCGGCTTCTGCGTGGTTCCTTTACCAACCGACTGAGGAGTTTTCTGTTCGGGTGTTTTAACGATTTTCGGAGTGGTCTTTAGCCGGGATTGACGTAACGGTTGTCTTTTTCGGGCCCATTCACCAAATGATTCCAACGTTCCTGGAGTTTTTCTTTTTTACGGAAGTTGTGGTATCACTCACCGCAGGCGTTGATTTCGTAATTGCGGGCTTCGTGGTTTTTATAGGTTCAGTTTTAGGTTGATTCACAGCTGGTTCCGAAACCGTTTGTTTATTACCGTTCACTAATGTATTCCAACGCTCCTTCAACGTCTTTTTGGGCTTTCGGGATGCATTAGTATCTACTTCAGGTTGATTCGCTGGTTTATCTTTACTATTCAAGGAGGTGTTGCTGTTATTGGATTCCCGATTTTGGTTAGGCTTGGGCGTTGGTGATTGACTGCGTTTTTCAACCGGTTTTGGCTTACCGTTTACCAATAAATCCCAACGCTCCTTAAAACTCTTTTTAGGTTTGTTTGCCGTCGGGCTGTTTGTTGATTCAGGGTTATTCGGAAGTGTAGCCGTTCCTTCCTGTTTTGGTTTACCAGGGGTAGCAGAGACGGAATTCTCCGTTCTTTTCGCATATCCTGCCTTTCCTGAAGTATCCTTCACCGGACGGTTTACCCTTGGCGGATTTTGTGAGGATGCCACTGAAGAAACCGGATTTTTAGGTTTTCCGTTCACCAATTCATCCCATAGCTGACGAAACGATTTTTACTACCTTTCTCCTTTGGTGTCCGTACCCGACGCACAGTGCGATTGGGGTCATTTTTCACGAGGACGGGTTTAGCCAGAGGTGCTTGTTTCCGGCGTGCAGGTTGTGTATTGGCTGAAGCGGCCGATGGAACTGATGCGGAATCTTCCCGGAAGGAACGGATACGTTTTTTGAGGAAGTCCGAGGTATGCATCCAACCAATTAAAACCAACTCTCCTCTACGGAATTGAGATTCTGGGTTTAACTTCTTGAGCGTCTCCTGGCTGATGAACAACAGTTCAGACAAACTTTTCAGGTTATCTGAAGAACCCAGCATAAAGTGCAGGGCATGAATGTTTGCACTGGCATCAGCAGGCCTGACTTTAATAAAATTTGTTTCTGAGAGAGGATCCGTATAAATTCTTTTACAGTTGGCCACTGGTTCATTTCTAAACCATTCAGCTTTTGGATTGCTCCGGGTCGCACCAGATAATACTGACTTAAACTTTGCAGGGTTTCATGCTCTTGCAACTGATGCTCAATGAACAAGGTCCCCTCTGATTCACCAACCACAAAGTCACTTTGAGATTTAGCCATCAAAATCATGAAAAGACAAAGACAAGTCAGGTATATTTTTTTCATCTCCTAATTGTAGTTTTATTTTTCGCTATTCGGAAAAACATGGCCATGTAGTGGTAACGAAAGTAAAGCCAGGTGCGCGAAATTCTACAATTTTAGCGTGACTTAAAACTTTGTTTTAAAATTCTGTATGCCGACGGATAATAATTGTTGTGGCGATTCCCAAGGTTTTTAACCCATCCCAAGGGTACTCCTTCATATTCAACCAGATACCATGCCTTTTCATTTGCCTCCAACGAAAAATGCTCTTTTCGTAAATAAGCAATAGCATCTTTATAATCCAGTGCAGTTCGTTGTTTGAAACTATTGCCTGTAAACATGGCTAATTCATGGTCTGGAATCAGTTGATTTTTNAAAATTTTACCCAAAGCAATTCCCCTTCGTTTCCAGCGGAGGTCTTTTGATACATCGAATAAAATNGCCTGATGTTCGGGTCGAATTCCTATCATCAGGTCTCCTTGTTTTTCAAGTGATAGAGATTCTTTCTGAACAAAAGCATCCAGACAAGCGAACCATTCCTGAGATCGTTTTCCGGTCGAAGGGTTGTTCCAATCTTTTCCATCTGATTTTGGAATNACCGCCAGAAAAATCCCNTCTCCTTCCAATTGATGGGGCATGAGTCGATATCCCCATCCACCGGAAATACTTTTCGTTTCCAGAACACCCTGAAAAGGTAAGGGTAATTGGATGGATTGCAGATTAAAATGCTGTAAGAGAAAATCAACGATATCTTCATTTTCCTGCTGACTCAATGAACACGTCATATAAACAAGGTATCCATGCCTTGCGAGTGCGGGATAACTTGCACTAAGAATACGTTTNTGACGTTCGGCACTCAGATGCACCAAATCGGTATTCCAATCTTCACGATAGGCAGGTTTTNNTCTGAACAACCCGGATCCCGAGCAGGGNGCATCTACCAACAACATATTAAAAGCCCCTTCCATGGCAGAGAAATGAGCAGGATCATTCTGACAAGTCCAGGTGTTCATTTGCCCCCACTTAATCATATTTTCATTCAGTACCGGAATTCGGCTTTGAATCACTTCATTGGAAACAAGCAAATCGTTATCCACTAATAAAGAGGAAACCAAGGTGCTTTTACCNCCNGGTGCTGCACAAAGGTCCAGGACATATCTATTTTCGAAATGGCATGGCAGCTGAACAAAAACCTGCTCAAGAAACATCGAGGAGGCCTCTTGCACATAGTACCCTCCGGCATGCCATAGCGGATCAGCAACAAACGACATCTTTTCATCAAGATAATAACCGGTTCTGCACCAGGGTATGGGGCGGCAGGAAGTGATATCCACAGATTTTTTTACCGGATGGATGCGCAACGAAGATACCGGATGACCATCGTGTGCCTCACAGAGGGCATCCCATTGGTCTTGAATCATTGCGGGGAGCGTATAAAATAAATCCTTCGGTAAGTGACAATCCATCTTGTTCTTTCGGAATTAACTATGAATTATAGTGCAATACTAATTCAATTTCTATGGATGCCGCTGACAACCTTGACTTGGGACCAGTAAGTTCTTCACCAAATAGTCCTTATTTCAGAAACACAAATTGGTATAACTTGCAGGCATTCTGAAAAGCTACCCGATGCGAATTTTCCTGATAGGAATGCCTGGTTCCGGAAAGAGTTTCTGGGGGCATAAGTGGGCCAGGCACTGTGGTCTGCCACATGTAGATACCGATGTCTGGATACAGGAAAAGGCGGGCAAAACAATCGAAACGATTTTCAAAGTTCAGGGAGGCGNNCATTTCCGAATGTTAGAAGCGGCCTGCATTAAGACACTTTGCCAAAACTATTCCAACGTGTTGATTTCAACAGGAGGCGGATTACCTTGCAACAATCCGACCATGAACTATCTGAAGGAACAGGGATTAACGATTTACCTGAAATTGCCTTTGCAAACCCTCTTGCATAACCTCCAGAAGGATCAGAGTTCCAGACCCCTTTTATCAGAAATACCCCAACGGGAAAGCCTGATGCAACAACTTCTGGAAGAACGCAGGTTGTGGTATGAACAGGCTGAACTAGTTNTAGAAGAACCAGACATGAATACCCCGACCTTTTAAAACGAATTGAACAGTATGTCAAAAATTAGTTTAGCCCTGGGCGCAGGGGCTTGTTTTTTGNCCGTGATTTTAGGTGCTTTTGGTGCCCATTATCTCAAAACCATTTTCACGCCCGAATTGTTGCAGAGTTTTGAGACGGGAGTGCGGTACCAGATGTATCACGGTTTCGCCTTGATCGGTCTGGGATTATATGCCCGAAACAGCCCGAAAATAAAAGCCATTTGTTTACTATTTGTAGTTGGCATTCTTTTATTCTCAGGTTCAATTTATGCCTTGTGCTTGTTGAAGGCGCAGGCGCAAATCGGCTTAGGAGGCTTAGGCATTCTTACTCCTTTGGGTGGAGTAAGTTTTCTTGCGGGCTGGTTACTCTGGATTCTGCGCATTTTAAAGGAAAAACACATTAACCCGGAGCAACCCAGAAGGCGTTGTTTTGCGGGCAAGTGTAAAAATTCCGTGGCAAGGAGAAACACGACGGGTTAAAGATGTTAATCTGCCGGATTCAATAGGTTATTCTGATTCAGATCGTTTATTTTTAGTATAGAAAAATCCAAAATATGTCTGGAGATCATACCACCCAAGCTTCGTTTATCGATGCGTGGTTAGCGCAAAACCTGAGTATCGAGGAAGCGAGAATTGAACTGAACAAACAATTTTCTTCAGAAGAAGATGTATTGTATCATTTAAATTATTTCAAGAAAAGAGGCAAGAGCTACGCTCCCGAAAAGGATTATTTTTTATGATTGTTGGTGCGCTCCTTGGATTTATTTCTTGTGTATTAACCCTCACCGACATTTTTCCTGATATGCGCAGAATTGATTATGGTTGGCCTCACAACCTGGCGATTTCAATTGCTGTACTGGGATGTTATTTTTATTTGAATAATCGTTCGATGCTTTCCGCACCTCAAACGGTGCCATCGCCCATGAGTTGATGCGTGCGATGCTGTTGACCCCAAAAAATAATTCTGAAAAATCACCGCATAAATCTGATGTGACAGATCCGGCAATGAGCGTGCGTGCAAAAAGTTAAAATCAATATTTCTGTTGACGAATTCAATTTGTTTCATTTACTTTGTAATTCAAAGTACTTTTATATGCAATTTGTTTCACTCTGGCTTCGTGCCCAATTCATCAACTTCCTCATTGTGGTTGTTCTTTATTTGATCGGGCTTCTTAGCTCGTTGCCTGCTGGAAGAGAAGGAGAAGCTTCCGGGATTCTACTTCTGATTGCCGGAATATTTTTAGCTTTTTCATTTGTTGGAGGTATTCCATTGCTGCTTCTTTATTATTACCTCGAACGCATGGCCATCAACCTGCCAGCTCCTTCCAATTGGGTACTTCGTTATTTAGCGATGTCGGTCATCACATTTGTTTATGCAGCAGTTTTACTTCTTGCTGTATTTCAACAATTTGACGAATCAATGGATCCTGAGCTGTATTTGTTTTGCCTGCCTGGCACCCTCAGTATACTGATTGCCGTCGCCTATACACATTATAAAGAGCATCATCGGCAAGTGGAACCCACTGAATTTTAATTCTTCCTGTTATGCTATCATCTTCTGTTTCCACCTTTGTTCCTTCCGGCCATATTGTTCGAAAAATATGGAGTGAGGATGAATGTATCCTGTTTCTTNTTGCTGCCAGCGCCGCTGAATTTGCCGCACATCGCACGGTAGATTGGTTATACTTTACGGGTAAAATTCCGAATGACCCCATTGGCCGAATGTTTTCGACATTGGAGTATGCCCGTAAAATAGTTNTTTCAGAACGGGAAGAAGCCGAAAAGGCACTGGCAATGATCCGGCAAATACACGGAAAAGTTGAACTTGCCAGGNGTAAACGTATTCCTGACTGGGCTTACCGCGATGTTTTGTTCATGCTGATTGATAATTCTATTCGGGCCTATGAAGCCATACACCAAAAGCTCTGTTACTCAGACAAACAAGATATACTGGACGTATTTCTATGCATTGGCCGGCGATTAGAAATTCCGGATCTTCCTGAAGATTATATCCATTTTGAACGGGTACGACAAATTGAATTGCATCGGAATCTGGTCCCCAGCCCTTTGACGATTGATTTATTTGCCCAATACCGAAAACATCTGGGCTGTTTGCGGTATCCATTGCTGCTGTTCATCCAGAAGAAATTATGCCATCCTGTGGTAAAACAAAAGCTGCACTTCGGCTTGACGTGGGGACAGGAGGGACTTTGGAAGGTATTTCAATTGATTCGCTATATCCCGGGGTACCTAAACTTAAATACTGGCTGATTCCCGAGCCGCATCGGCTCACTTTAAAGCATGGGATTCGCCCTGCTCAGGCTGTTTCCACAACTGACACAAATAAATTCCGTCGCTGCCCTGTATCCCGAAAAAATGTTCACTAGTCATTTGTTTTGCCTCTGGATGCTGATTCAAGAACAGTTGGATGACTCCTTCATTTTCATCAAAAAAAACGTTGCAGGTCATATAATGTAAAACACCGCCGGGTTTCAGTGCCTTCCAGGCTGTTTCGAGAATTTGAGATTGCCGCGTGGTATAAGATTCCAATTCAACANNGTCGAAAAAGTAAGCCTGTTCCGGTGCATGCGACCATGTTCCTGAGCCGGTACAAGGAACATCACACAGAATCTGATCAAACCGAAACAGCCATTCGTCAGGGAGAGATTGTGTTAAATCGATACAATGAAAAGGAGTCCGGTAATAACCATATTTTTCAAGTCGTTGAATGTATTGAAATTTCATGCTTTCCCGAATATCGGAGGCCGTTAAACGAATGGGTACCTTTTTATCGAGCAAGAGTAAACTTTTCCCTCCACTGGCTGCGCAACAATCCCACCAGTTCTCGCCTTGACGGGGATGTAAANNTGATCCGGCCAATTGAGAACCTAAATCCTGAACCACATAGAGTGCCGGTTCTATTTTAAGCGATTCGAGTTTAACGGCTTGAGGGAAGGAAATACATTGTTTATTCTCACGTTGATAAACTACACCTGCCTGATCCAGATGCTTGATCACCTTTTCATGGCGCAAACGGAGAAAGACCTTTTTAGGCGCAAATAAATAATTTACATACGCTTCGCGGGAGATGCCTGAGGTCAGCGGCACATCCGGTAAAACCGGCACTACCCCAATGGCTTCCAGTTCGTTGATGCGGTCTGCAATGGATTGCGACAGAGGTAATGGATAGTTCAGCTTTTCGAAGAAAATAGCCGGGAAACGTCCACTAAGATAGGCTCCATGCAGGAGGCTATCGCGAACAGCCTGGTCTTGCTGAGGTCCCAATCGGTAAAATGCATAAACCAACTCGCTGATCACTTTNCGATCACGGGATCCCAACTGTTTGTAATTCCGAAAATACGTTTTCAGGAAGAGTGCCAGAGGCTGTTGCAACTGATAGGCTTCAACGATAGCCTGTGCCCGGTGAAGGTAAGCCAGAACAAACATCAGACCAGTTCAAGCAGAAGTTTGGTTGGGTCATGCCCCACCAATAACAACGCCGGATTTTCAAGAAGTTCTTTAACACGAACCAGGAAACCAACACTTTCACGGCCATCAATGATGCGATGATCGTAACTTAATGCGAGATACATCATGGGGCGGATCACCACCTGACCTTGAATAGCTACGGGGCGTTCCTGAATTTTATGCATCCCCAATATAGCTGATTGCGGAATATTGATGATGGGCGTACTCATGAGCGAACCAAATACGCCACCATTGGTGATGGTAAACGTACCACCTGTCATTTCTTCAATACTTAATTTATTGTCACGGGCTTTTTGCGCCAGTTCCCCAACTTTCTGTTCAATTTCGGCCATACTTAAACGCTCTGCATTCCGGATTACCGGAACGACCAAACCTTTGGGAGCACTTACCTGNTCGATATCACAATAATCGTGATATACGAGTTCTTCGCCGTCAATATAGGCGTTTACCGCTTTCCATTCAGACAGTGCGATGCAACAGGCCCGGGTAAAGAAACTCATGAATCCCAGCCCGACACCATGCTTTTCTTTAAATGTATCCTTGTATTTGGCACGTAATTCCATGATCGCCGACATGTCCACTTCATTGAAGGTGGTTAACATCGCCGTGGAGTTTTTNGCCTCTACCAAACGTCGGCTCACGGTACGGCGTAAATTGCTCATTTTNTCACGACGCGCATCCCGTTGCAATGTATCGTTTCCGGACGCATTAGACTGTAACATATTCAATACATCCTGACGAGTGAGCTTACCAAGCGGACCACTGCCTTGTTTTCCGCTTACGTTCAGATGCTTTTCTTCGATAATGGCTTTCGCCAGCGGAGTGGCATGAGCGGGTGCCACTGGTGGTGCAGGTTTTGGACTGGTTTGCTCTGATTTTGCGACAGATTCCGTAAATAAGGTGGGTGCTGCAACAGGCGCCTCTGCTTTCTTTTCAGGAGCAACTGCCGATTCATCGATACGGCATGCCAGATCGCCAATGAGTAAGGTAGCTCCTTCCTCCGCCTCGTGTTTGAGGGTGCCGGCTTGTTCGGCATTCAGCTCAAAAGTGGCCTTTTCACTTTCTAATTCACATAGTACCTCGTCGCGTTCTACATAGGCCCCGTCTGGTTTTAACCATTTCACCAGGGTCACTTCATTGATACTTTCGCCCACCGGAGGTACTTTAATGTCGATCATGCGTCTTGTTATTTTGGATGGCAAATTTCGTTAAAAATGCCAATAAACGAGCATGACTTCCAATTACATGAGTTCCTGCCTATTTAAAAAATCTATCATGGTTTCCATCACCTCAAAACAGAGCTCCGGTAAGGCCGTATTTGATTCAGGATGTTTGCGCCCAAATACATGGTCGGTTTCCGGTTCCATCCAGGCTGCAACCGGATTCCAACTGCGTAATAAACGCCCCGCAGTGATAGGAACGGCCTGGTCTTGCGTACCATGAATCAGGAGCATCGGCTGTTGGATTCGGGAGATATTACTTTGTAAATCAAATGCCTCTTCATGATCNGAAAAATCTTGTGCCAGTTGATAATTCAAGGGCATTTGCTGAGCCGTTCGTGCATTAAAATAATAGGCCACCCCATTCTGCTTCCATAGTTGCATTTGTTCATCATTCCAGCGCCCCCAGGGTGTTTTGCATTCATGAACGGATGCCCAGGTAATCAAGGCAGACACTCTGGCATCCTTCGCCGTCTGAAGAATTGAAAGTCCACCACCCTTGCTATGCCCCAACAACACAATATGTTTAAACCCTTGAAAGTGGTTTGCATTTTGTGTCAGCAAATTCATACACATAGAAAGATCGTACAATCCGATAGAAAAATTATCCTGTGAAAAGGCTTGCAGATTCACGAACTCTTCAGGATGCTCCGGACTTGTTCCATTGTGCGAAGCATTGTACTTGAAAAAGCAATCCCCGGCTACAAAACCATTCNNGGCTATTAAATTCATGCCGCCCCAATCTTTGAATCCGTTAAACCCATGGGAATACAACAAAACAGTATTGGCTGGTGTTTCCGGAAGAAACAAATCCCAAAGTATAGGCATATTGTTATAACCAGGCACCACTTGATTACGAAGTACTTGCATAAGATCTATTTAAAGATTTCATGGCAAACCAACCTTGATGCAGCCACCGGATGTTCAACAAACTTCTAATAAAAGATATTCCTGAACCACGCCCGACATTTCATTTCGTTTACTCGTGATAAAGTTTCACGGTATGCGTTTGGCCATGTTGTTGGATGCGCAGAAGATAGAATCCTGGTTTGAGTCCGGACAATCGGACTGTTTGACGTTGTTCCTTGCTGACTCCTGAATACAGNCTACGCCCTTGTAAATCCAATACCGTATAATTCCATTCATCAGAATGTCCCGCTGCATGTTTAATCTGCACTTCAGAACCGGCGGGATTTGGATAAACGGAAAATGAATTTTCAATCGAAACATTTTCAGTTCCTACGGGCCATGGACAATTCGTAATAGCCCATTGCGCATCCAGCCAACTAAGTCTTTTCTTAATGTACTGTTTCAAGGCATCAATTTCCTCATTGTAATTGGTTGCCATCGGTGTAGGTTCATTGTTGAGATTCACCCCNCAGATTGGCCATTGAGTGAAATTACGGGTTAAAGCGCCATTGGCATTGAGGCGTGTGCGCACGGAATCCAGCACAAAGAAAATTTTCGCGGTATCAAGAATATTTCCCGGCATGCGGTAGGTTTTATATTCACATTTTAGGTTACGCATGAAAGCGGTGTCTGTGGTTAGTTTAGCCCACCAGAAAGGAGGTAGTTTCCCAAGGGTTCCGCAAACTGCACCAACCTGGTAACACCAACCAGTATCTTTTGATGCGTTGCAATCTGATGTGTTGTACCAGGCCAGATCGAAGCCCCATACCGGGCCGGGACGTAATTTTTATCCNCGATCTTTATACATATAATAATTGTTCCGATAGGCATCATAATTGTGCGCCAATTCGTTGAGTATAATAAAATCAGAGAAACCATTCACAGCACCAAAACGTCTCCATCCGAGAAGAGTGTCCTGAAAATTGCTGGCATTCATGGCATTCTCAAAACTATCTACATACGCTTTAATATAGTTGGTTTGTGCCGGAGTAATATCCGCTGCATCCGGATAGTCGATAATGAAATTGATTTGCTGAGTGGTAGCGTAAGGAGGAGGGAATGAACTGGTCCAAAGTGGGGTACCATCATCCAATCGCCAGATATACCCACCAGTCAGCTGTGATCCAGAATTATCGGTGACATTCAATTTTGAAAGATCCAATCGCCCTGCAGTTCGTTTTATCTTTTCGCCAAAAGGNTAAACTCCTGANTAAGCTCCGTTTACGATCAACTCACAATGCTCCATGCGAGGAGCATACCGGCTCATCGATTCATGCAGACGGTTTGTAAGCACAGTTCGGGCAAGGGAACGATCATTGTACGCTGACAATAAAACCCAGTCATTATCACTGGCCATGCCCAATAATGCGGTATCGAGGGAAACACCATTGGAGACCCAGGTTTCAACACTGTACGAAAGTTTTGGAGTGGTGGATGCGCCCCGGATTCTAATCCCGATCGTACCATTGAACGTTGGCGGGTCCGTTTGATTGTTCAATCCGCTGGCATTGTCGATTATACTGATGCTCCCTTGAATTTGTGTGCTTGAGATAGCCGTTGGGGTGGTCACGATGACGATAGGCAAATTGCTGGTAATTTGAGCCCTGAGGATATTTCCGCTATAGGCCAAAATGGTAGAACAAACCAAGAGTAATAATTTCTTCATGTTTTAATAATATTGGGAAGGCAAAGTACGAAATATTGCATTAGAATCTTGTCTACTGCTGTTTACCTTGCTTTTTTGAGATAAACCGACAAACTGACAGAACTCCCCTTAAAATTCTTGTTGTTCAACGCACAAAAGCCTAACTTTCACCCTTATTCCGGCGTCTCTGTGGCATAAGTTTCTTTTTATTCTTAAGAGGAAACCGGAAAAAATCAAAACAAAAACAACTAAATCAAATCAATAATCGCACAAACATGAAGAAACTTGGACTCCTTTTATCAGCCTTTCTGAGCTTGCAAGTCGGTTGGTCGCAAGTAGTAATCAATGAGTATTCCTGCTCTAATACCAATACTGTATTGAATTCATTTAATGAATACGATGATTGGGTTGAACTATACAATACAGGAGCGACAACTTTGAATTTGACTGGATACTACCTCAGCGATGATCCGGCCGAACCTATGAAATGGCAGATTCCGGCAGTTACTCCAATTAATGCAGGAGGTCGGAAAATGGTTTATTGCAGCGATCGCGGCGTGGTAGCTGCCAATGGGGATATTCACCCTTCGTTTAAATTGACACAAGCCCGGTATACCGGAGAATGGTTTCTTATTTCTGATGCGTCCGGTGTTTTGGTAGATTCTGTGCATTTGAATAAAACCCAACGTGCTCATTCACGCGGCAGAACCACCGACGGTGCGGCAACATTCTCTTTATTTCAAACTCCAACGCCCAATGCATCGAATGCGGGTTCTACCCCTATTTGTNTGTATGCCACCAAACCATCCATGAATGTGGCTGCAAGTNTTTATACCACCGCACAAAACATCGTGTTAAGTTCGCCAGATCCGAATGTAACGATTCGTTATACAACTGATGGGTCTACCCCAACCGCTGCGTCAACTGCGTACACTGCACCTATCGCGGTGACGGCAACTACGGTGATTCGGGCAAAAGCGTTTAGTACAAATGCTTCTATTGCACCATCCTTTACCGAAACCAATACGTATTTCATCAATGAGAATACGACCTTCAATATCATTTCGGTGAGCGGTCCATTCACACAAACTCTGTTTACCTGGAATTCCCAACCTATTTATTGTCATTACGAATATTTCGACAAGAACAAAAATTTTGTGGAAGAATTTGAAGGTCGCGCTAAACGGCACGGTCATGACTCATGGGCTTACCCTCAAAAAGGATTTAAAGTGTATGCCAATGACGAATCCAGCTATCAGGCAAAAATGGAACACAAGTATTTCTCTACCAGTTTACGCGACACCTTCGATATGGTAATTCTTAAAGCGGGTGCATCCGATAATTATCCCGGAGGTCCTCAGGTGAGTTGCCATATGCGGGATGCCTTTGCACATACTCTGGCTGAACGGTATGAACTTGAAATGGATTATCGCCGGTATACCCCAACCATCGTATTTGTAAACGGACAATATTGGGGTGTATATGAAATCCGCGAGCGTGTTGACAAAGATTACTTCGAATATTATTACGGTAAANAAGAGAACAAAGTGGACAATCTCCGTTATTGGGGAGGTATGATAGTCGGTCCGGGTACAACTGCAGGTTGGAATTGGTTGACTAACTACATCGATAACAACAATATGGCGGTACAGGCCAACTATGACATTGTAAAGGATAGCTTAAACGTAAAGAGCTTTGCTCAATATTTTATTTTCAATCAGTATCTGGTAAACACCGATTGGCTGAACTGGAATACGCATTGGTGGAGAGGACGGGGAACAAACAATTATGTAAAATGGCGTTATGCATTGTGGGATGAAGACAATATTCTGGATTTGGGACAAAACTATACCGGAGTAGGAAATACGACCTGGCAGAATGATCCTTGTGATCCATTCAGTTTGTTTCAGAACAGCACGAATATTAAGCACACACAGATGCTGACCAAATTACTGCAAAATGCCGAATTCAAACAAATGTATGATCGGCAGTGGATTGATTTGCTCAATGGTCCTTTTGAATGTAGTAAGATCTTGTTCCATTTTGATTCGATCCGGGCATTGATCGCCCCTGAAATGCAGGCTCAAATTAACCGTTGGGGAGGAACCATCGCAGACTGGAATAATAACTGTGATTATATGCGCAGTCAAATTTCAAATCGATGTGCAGTAATCGGAACCAAACTGGATTCCTGCATGGATTTAAACCCACAAATGTTAAAACTGAATGTAATGCCTCCAAATTCAGGAGAAATTACGTTGGATGGATCATTGAAGGCTCCCTATGTCTGGGAGAAAGTCATTAAAGGAGATTCCATCTACACCTTAAAAGCAACACCGACTAGGACAANNTACTGGGCCTTTGACCATTGGGAGTATCAGGATTTGACAAACTCTATGTCGCCAAATACCACAACCGATCAGGTACAGTGGAATTTCAAGAAANAAGACTCGGTCATCGCTTATTTCAAATATTTCAACTACGATTCAGTGGATGTAACCTTTGACGTGACACCTCCGGGAACTGGAACGATTACGCTGAATGGTAATACCTTCAGTACCTATCCAACGACCCTGACTCTTGATCGCCGCTTTACCTACAATCTGGTAGCTACCCCAGCTGTGAGTCACAAATTCATCGATTGGAACAAAAACAATGCGAATACGACTTTTACTCCATCGGCAATAGAAAAACAAGTCACCTTCGGGTATCAGGATAAAGAGACGGTTGTTGCAGAGTTTGAATTTGTACCACCACCACCACCTCCTCCTCCGATTCCAAATCTTTCAGCAATCGACAGAACTGTATTTATTCCGAATGCCTTCTCACCCAACAGCGATGGAAACAATGATTTGTTCAGTGTGCGTTTAGGAAAAGATGCGATTGGTTTGGACATGGTTATATACGATCGTTGGNGAAAACAAATCGATAGTGCGAAAGATGTAAATGACGGCTGGGATGGAAAATACAAAAACCGTGATTGCGAAGTGGGTACATACCAGTACATCGTTCGTGTAAAATACCGAGACAATCAGGTTGAAACCTTCAAGGAGATTTCACCTCGTCCGCTAAACTTATTGAACTCAGTTGTTAAATCCCGGAACATGGTCCGGGATTTTTTATTTTGTATCCAGATGCGCACTATATTACTACTGCTGATTTGCATTTCGGGCTCAGCAAAACCATTTATAAATGCCAAGGAGGAAAAGTTCGATTTACCTCCGTCCAAACGCTCGAAACGATCGAGGCAGTCAACTCCCAATTGCGTGGGATCGTAGATGCTGAAAATGGTCAGTTTCATTTTGTAGTCCCTATGGCTCAATTTGAAGGGTTCAACAGCCCATTGCAGAAAGAACATTTTAATGAAAACTACATTGAAACACACCGTCATCCGGACGCTTCCTTTCGGGGGCATATTATTGAATCGCTAACCTGGGAAACGCCTGCAAAACTATCGGTTCGTGCCAAAGGTGATTTTACGGTTCACGGCCTGACGAAGGATATGTTATTACTGGTGGATGTACAGATCATTTCAGCGATAGAAATTCGAATTCATTGCAAATTCCAGTTATCGTTAAATGACTTCGGCATAAAAATTCCCNGTATGGTACATAAAAAGCTTGCTGAACTGATTGAGGTGGAAGTAGATTGCAGCTTGATTAAATCAAAAACTTGAGCATAATTCGTACAATATGGCTGCTTTTGGTTGGTACGTTTAGCATTTGTTGGTCCTCAACAGCCAAAACACTGGATGCAAAATTTAGCTATCAATGTTTGAAGGTGAGTCCTGACAATCAACTCTGGGTTGGCACATCTTCGGGCTTATATACTTACCGAAATGATGAACTGGTTGGAATCCCGCGTTCTTCGGGTGGTCGGTCACTGCCCTTGAATTAATTCATCAGCATGTGGTATTCGGAACTCGTCAGGGTCTCATCAACATGCTACCGTCCGGTGGAAGGATTTCTGTGACAGTTGCTAAATTAAACCGAAGAATTTCAGGTATTTTATACCAGGATCGAACAGTATGGATTGCTACCCAAGGTCAGGGCATCTATAAATTTCACGTTGGTCTGTTCAACATTNATACCAAATCAACCGGGTTACCTGATAATTTCATTTACAAAATTGCCTCAGACGAAAAGGGAGACATCTGGTTTTCATGTGATGGGGACTCTATCGAATGTTCGGTTCAATACAGTCTCCAACCTATANTTTCACAAAAGGTTCCCGACCCCTTAGTCAATGATTTTTGTATTCGCGGCGCTGGTATTTGGTTTATTACACAACAAGGTCAGATTGGGATGCGCCCACTTGCCGGAACGGGTGCTGATTCAACAACCGTTCAATTCACAAGCCCCGGACAATTAAATTCCATCCTTAAGCTTGATCACCAAATCATGCTGGGTACGCAACGCGGTCTTTTTATTTTGGATGCAAAATTTAGCATCCGGGATAGTTTATCAGTAGGAANNCGCCGGTTTATTGTTTGCAACATGATCTGAGGGAAATATTATTTATGGAGGCAAAAATAGTCTTGAACTATTTGCCGGAGAACAATTTGAATGGATCAAAAGTTGGCTCAACATGCCGTACACCATGTACATAGCATTTTAGCTCTGGATAGTTCGGTTTGGNTTTACGCCTGATCAGGATTGTTGGGCTGGTCAACAGATAACAATCATTGCGATGAATATACATTAACTCATCCTGACCTGAAGTCGGATATTACATCCATTCAACATGTAGAGGATACCATATATTGTTCTACATCAAATTATGGCCTTTACCGCATCCTTCCTAAAGCGCTGANNAGTGGGAATCGATGCCCCCTGCCGGATAGCCTACCTGCCAATAGTATAATTTCAAGTTCATTTACCGGGAATNCTATCTGTCTGGGTACTTTAAATGGCATCTGGGAAAAAAAGAGTTATGAATCCTCTTTACCTGTTTAGAAGAAAAAGGCCGACATGAAAAATTATTGGTTAACCATATTCNTTCCGATTTCCGGAGGATATTTGTTTTCGACAGATGGCGATGGATTAATAGAATACCGGAATGGCCAGTTCAAACCATTGAGTCAGCAACTCAAGATTCAATCGATGGACTTTTATCATGCCGGCCAGGATACCAAAGGGCGCATCTGGACTAATGCCCGCAATGCCGGATTATTCTGTATCGAAGGCAATCAGGTGGTCCATATGACCACCGAACAAGGCCTGAGTGACAATGAAATTCTGGGCTTTGATTTCTTTAAAAAGAAATATATCGTGTTAGTTACCAGCAAAGGAATTGACTTAATTAATCTAGAAACCTTAAGTATTACCAGATACGATGCGAGTAGCTTTAGTGTCAGTTTTGAGCCGGAGTACCAATCCATTTCCTGCAATGAAGATGCCGTTTATATCGGAACAAATGCCGGCATTTTGCAATTTCGGATTCCGGAATACCGAACCTTGTTTGAACCTCAGGCTATAATCACCGATTTAAAAGTTTTAAATTCCCATTTTCCGCTGAGTACGACCACCTTCGATCACGAGCAAAATTATTTCTCCTTTTCACTTTCCGATCGGAGTAATACAGGTGGGTTGGTGTATTACCGCTATCGCTTATTGGGCTTATCCGACATCTGGAGTGTCACCTCCAATGATGAAATCGTGTTCNCCCGGCTACCTCCAGGTGAGTATACCCTGGAAGTATCCAATTCAAACAACCGGCAATTTTATCAAGCCTCAGTGCATCGCTATTCCTTTACAATCACTCCTCCATTTTGGAAACGTGTATGGTTCATTGTGGTTATCGGACTCATTGGACTTTATTTAGCCTGGATCACATTCGCTTCAGAGAAAAATCTGAACAAAATTCAGGAACTGGAAAAAGAAAAAGCCATCGCTGAATTGGAGGTGCTTAAGAACCAGGTTAGTCCGCATTTTCTGTTTAATAGTTTTAATACCTTACTTCAGGTGATTGAGGAAGACCAGGAGAAGGCGATGGAATATACTTCGCGCCTGAGTGACTTTTACCGATCGATACTCTCCTACCGCACCAAGAATCTGATTACCCTGGAAGAAGAATTGAATGTACTGGATAACTACATTTTTCTANCAAAAATGCGCTTCGAAGATGCACTTTTATTCAGACTTCCGGAATCCCACAGCTTCGATCGGCAATACTGGATACCTCCATTAACCCTGCAACTTTTAGCTGAAAATGCTATTAAACACAATCGGGTGAGTATTCAGCGCNCCTTGAGTATCCAATTACAAATCGTTCATCAAACTCTGGAATTCAGCAATAACATTCAGCGCAAAACCAATCCTGAAAAAGGAGAAGGCATTGGATTACATAATATCCGTAACCGGTTTAAAAGCCTCAACACCAAACCCGTTCAGGTGGTCGAAGATGGGATTCATTTTAAAGTTTGTATTCCACCGATCCGGCTTACAGAAGATACCCTGGCTTAATGCCATTGGCAAATAATGCACTTTTAAAAGGGATTATGCGTACCGGATACCCGCATAGATTGAACGGATTCATTCACTAGCTGTAATAATTTCATCCCCCAAAATTCTAGTTTCGTCGTCAGAAAATGTGCCAAAAGATGTTTAAACAATTAATTGCGGTACTTTTCCATCACTAAAGCTTCTGCATGACAACCATTTTATTTGAAGATGAAACCCCTGCAGTAAAACGTTTAACCAGGATACTTCAGGAGTGCGATCCGACGATTGAAATACTCACCGTTCTTGATAGTATAGAGCAAGGTGTGCGCTATTTAAAGGAAAATGCTCATCCTGATTTTATTTTAATGGACATTCACTTGTCTGACGGAAATAGTCTCAGCATCTTCAAAGAAATTGAGGTGCATTGTCCGGTCATCTTTACCACGGCCTTCGATGAATACGCCNTCGAAGCCTTTAAGGTCAATAGTGTTGACTACCTTTTAAAACCGGTTAAAACCGAAGACTTACAGCGCGCGATACATAAATTAAAATTGGTTCATTTTAAACCAAATGCCTTGGGTCTGGTAGNNAATCTGATTGAACAGACGATTAAACCGTATAAAGATCGATTTGTGGTTAAATTAGGAAATAAACTGATACCGATTGAAATGCCCCAAATTGCCTACTTTNTTTCACGGGATAAAATCAGCTTCATTNTGCGACAGGATGGCAAATCCTATCCCATCGATCATTCCTTAGATAAAATAGAGGAAATGCTTCNNGATCCACAGGTATTCTTTCGAATCAACCGGCAAATACTGCAGCACGTGNATGCCATTGTGNATATCCAGATGGGTAACAAGGCCAAAGCATTACTAACGCTAACACCAGCCACATCGATAGAAGCATNNCTTGTCAGCAGCGAGCGTTCATCATTATTTAAAAAATGGCTTAAACAGGAATTCTAAATATGTTCGTCTGCCAATATTCCTGGATTCTAAAGCCGGTACATCAGAAACTTGTTGTGCAGTTATAAAAAAGCATCCTGTCAGTACCCTGAATTTCTGCAATTTCAAGGTCCTGAAAACCATCGCGTATTCTGGCAGTTTAGCCTGCCTGAAAACGTTCATTCTGGCTTAAGGATTCATTCAACTTTATGCGATAGCTGGCTTTCTTATTCAGCAGTTAATGTCGCTAAATTGATACCCACATTCTTAAACATGGAATTACATTCGTTTTTAAATCACCTGAAAATAAACAGTCAAAAATTCGGTTTTCCGTTCGATCGATCTAAACAGAATTCCTTTTCTTCAAAACATGATGAATTAAATTGATTAACCAATGAATATAAAGAGTGGAATCGTTTTTTTAATAGGGATGGCTCTGATGCAATCTTGTTATTACGACAACAAACAAGCATCTTTTAACCAATGCAGGGGATGCGACACAACATCCGTTAGCTTCAGTACTACAATCAATCCGGTCATTGTGTCTTCATGCAATTCCTGCCATGGCGGGACTNCACCATCCGCTGGCATTTCAACAGAAGGCTATACGAATGTTAAGGCCATTGTTGACAATGGTCNNGCCTTGGGGAAAGCAAATCATGAAAGCGGCTATAGTGCAATGCCCCAAGGTGCGTCCAAACTGGAATCCTGTTACCTACAAAAATTAAAAGCCTGGATTAATGCCGGAGCACCAAATAATTAATCCTAATGAATAAGAAATTAAAATAGTACTGATTGCTTTGGTCATATTGGGGCTTACGGCTTTCATCGGCTGGCAATACGTCTATCAGGAAACCGATGACGTATCCCGACTAGAGCCCAGTGCACGATTTTCAGTAGAAGAACTTCTGGAAAAACAAATTCAGATACCACGTTTGAATCAGCAGAAAGCATCAGCTAATCGTTGTAACTGGTCCAATACGCCGCATTCAGCGTGAAGCTGCTGATATTACCATTGAACTTGGTGATACAAATGCAATGGCCAGTATTACCTGCCAGATGGATCAACGCCATTTGGAAGGAACTGAAACATTGCAACCCGGTGCTCAGATTCGCATCAAAGGAAAACTGAGCGGTTTCACAATAGATACAGACCTTGGACTGGGAAACACCATAGAAATGAATTTTGTAATCTTGAATCAAAACAATAACTACATCATGAAAAATAGTTTTCACCCTTCTGGCCTTCGTTTCATTACAAGCAATGGGCCAAAATACATGACTAAANCCGGCACCATTGATTTCAATTCGAAAGCCCCATTAGAAACCATCGAAGGAAAAAATAAAGCCGTGGCCTGCCTGCTGGATACTAAAACAGGTGCACTGGATTTTGTTGTTCAGATAAAGAGCTTTGTGTTTGATAAACAATTGCTGCAAGAACACTTTAATGAGAACTACATGGAGNAGGATAAATTTCCAAAGGCAACCTTTAAAGGGGTTATTACCAACCTCGCCGCAATTAACTTTTCGAAGGATGGAGAGTACAAAGCCGAAGCCAAAGGAAAATTGACTATACATGGTATAACCCGTGACGTCACCTATCAGGGCAAAGTCATCGTTCGAAACGGCAAACTAATGCTTACCAGTTTGTTTAATCTATTACTGGCTGATTACAATATCAGTATCCCTTCGGCAGTGAAAGACAAANTAGCCAAAGAAGTTAAAGTGAATGTAAACGCCACGTTGGAGAAATTAAATTAATGGAATCTTGTTATGAATAGACCCTCCTGAGCATTGCCAGCCTGATAGTATGTTTACTTTTATCCAGCACATTATTTGCTCAGCCAGATAGCGTACAGGATAATTCGAATGATCTTGAAAAATGCTGGAACAAGACAATAAGACATCCAGTAAAAAAATATTTATTAAAAATGCCTTTAAGTCATCCAGAGTGATCAACGGACATTCGATGGAGTTTATCGGTAAGGGCGTATTGGATTTTCGCATCCTTCATCGTTTTGGGATGATTAAAAACGGATACCGTGAACTGTTTGGACTCGACCAAGCTTCCATGCGATTTGGTTTTGATTATGGAGTGACTAAAAATCTCACATTAGGTGTTGGACGAAGTACCTTTAATAAAGAAGTAGACGGTTTTGTGAAATACCGTATCATACACCAGCATAAGGGGTACAAAGCTATTCCATTCTCATTGGTCTGGACATCAGGCATCACCCTGAATACGACCAAAATCACAGACAGTCGACTCAATATTTTTAGTAACCGCCTGGGGTATTATCATCAAGCCATTGTAGGCCGAAAATTTGGAGAAATCTTTACGTTTCAATTGTCTCCAACCTTTGTTCATCGAAATTTGGTCGATCTCAACTCAGACAAAAATGATATGCTGGCTTTGGGTATTGGAAGCCGATTAAAACTCACCAATCGAAGTGCCCTCATTTTGGACGCCTTCCCTTTACTTTATGGAGCGCGGTCAAACTACAATCGTTNNTACCCCTCCATCGGTTTGGATATTGAAACCGGAGGCCATGTGTTCCAACTTCATGTTTCAAATTCCNCGGGGATGAATGAGAAGGCTNTTATTACGGAAACAACCCAGCGATGGGATAAGGGTGAAATACAAATCGGATTTAATTTATCCCGTGTGTTTACCGTTCAACGCAACGAAGAAACCAGTTGGTAAACTGCTGGTCTGGTTAAAATACAGTTTCATCGCATGCTATTGAATTTTTATACGCTTTGTAGTAGATTTACTAGGCATAACGGACCGACATACTGTTGTGCAAAATAAGGTTTTGAGCCGCTTCCTGGAAGCGGTTTCTTTTATAGTCTCAGATTCCGATTTCATCAAACTCCTGCTTATCTGATCCTTCAGTATAACTCATCTTTGAAAAAAACGCATGAAACCACTAAACATTGTATTCGTATTTTTGCTTCTGGCAAGTGCTTGCACGCATTCCAATTCTGTTACACAACAATCCATTNGTAACCCTTCTCAGGTTTCGTCTGCTGTTCAGAACGGTGCGTGGCGCGTTTCGTTGTTTCAGGATTCAGGCACCAACGAAACCTATAAATTCAACAATTACCTCTTCACATTTAATCCCGACGGAACCTTAACAGCTTCCAACAGGAGTAATACGGTAACCGGAAGCTGGTCGAGTGGTAACGACGACANNAGTAAAACCAAACTGATATTATCGTTTGCCAACGTGGATCCCTGGGATGAACTATCTGATGACTGGCATGTGATTTCACAAAACAACACATTGATTCAACTGCAGGATGTAAGCGGTGGTAACGGAGGAACAGATTTGTTGAATTTTACGAAAAATTAGCCCTGCTCCGATGATGGAATCAGCGCATCAAAATAAGCGCTGGTTTGTTCAATTCCATTTATCTGAATGCTTACCTTATGCTTTCCGGGATAATGTTTGCGGGTTGAAAAATCTTTCGATCCTTTGCTTTTTCTAAGGTTTGCNCGTTCTCCCGGTTCAAGTTCCAACACCCTCCATTTAAAAACTTTCGAGGACGACTTGTTATCGGCTCGTTGGTACGTGAGCATGTAATCAACAATAATTTTTTGCGTACGCCTTTCGTGTGAATGCAAGGTAAGTACAAATTCGAGCGATTCACCTAATAGAACTTTTNNGGTGCCGATTCTGAATTCCTCTACCACCACCTTTTCGCAGGCTTGGTATCCCAATGCCTTAAGCAGCTCTTGATGCCCGTTTTTGATTAAAGTTCGTGTTCCATGCCGAATGATCCATTGTGTTGAAGACTTGTCGCTTTGCCAGTTTTTCACCAGATGAACGATGTACTCCGANCGATCTTTAGAAATATCGTTGATATGGTTTGCAACAGATTTTCGAACATAGACCGAAGGATCTTCCCGCAGGGTGTCGAGAATAGATCGGGTTAAATTTGGATTCTGTATAACCTCTGTCAATTGAAATGACCAGGGCAAACGTGGCCGGCATCCTTCAGACGCTAAACGTCGAACATGATGATCGGANTCGGTAGCCCATTGATTTAAATAACCGATAGTCCCTTGAAAGTCTTGTCGCAAAAANTGCCTGACTGCAAACTCACTGGATCCGAAACTGGTGAAAAANCGCAAAGCCTCCATGGACTGATGGGGAAAGGATAATCCATTTTTCGCAACATATTCGGGAAACACCAAACTGGTATATCCATGTGGCATATGTTGTATCAAACGTTTCAAAACCGGCAAAGCCTTCAANAACGAGTCAGGAAGTTCTTTTTCTAACTCATCAACCGTGTGACGCAAGCGTTGATTTAATTCCATGGTGCGAATTGGCTTCATGCAACGTTGTATGAATGCCTTTTCATCAAAATTCTTTNNTTCCTGAGTGAGTGCCCGGGCCAACTGTTGGTAGTACGCTCTACCAAACATATTTTTTAATGGTTCCATGATGTGTTTCAGACAAAACTAGGGGATACGCCAAATTTCATTGATGTTAAAGTTAAATTGATTCGCTTTTTAGCGCCAGCTGTTTATGAATTTTACAAATGAACTACCTTTCCAACCCTTATACGAGAATCATGTTTGCAGATGCCATCGAAAAAGTTGATCAATTCACGCGACCAATCCATTCTGTTATCCGTCATTATGATGGGCGAATGGTTCCCGGATCGGCAACAATGTTTTTTGTCAATGATGAAGGGGATGCTGTGACTTGCCGGCATGTGGTAGACTTTATTCTGGATTCAGAGCGACTCAACAACCGGTATACTCAATTTCGCTCAGATCGCAACCAGCTTCCGCGAGATGCCAATTACCAGCAACACCTGAGGCAATTAGAACAACAGTATGGCTATTTTCCTGATGCCGTCATTCAGATCAAGAATCAGTTTATCAATGCCCTGGATCAATTTAAGAAAATTAAAATTCATCGTCACCCGGTTCTGGATTTAGCGGTTATTCAATTTCGCGATTACCAGGCCAAGTCGTATCAGAATTATGCAGAGTTTATTGAAGACAACTATGAGGTTCGTCAGGGTGAATTACTTTGCCGTTTAGGTTATCCATTCCCCGAATTTAATAACTACCATTATGTGGATCAAACCGATCAGGTGGAGTTTACCAACTACGGGCAGGCACTCACTCCTCGTTTTCCTATTGATGGCATAGTTACACGCTTTACCATGATTCAAGGTATTAAAGCTATGATTGAAATGAGCACACCCGGCCTGCGCGGACAAAGTGGAGGCCCATTGTTTGATGCCTCAGGAAATATTTACGGAATGCAAAGCATGACCAGTCACCTGCATCTTGGATTTGATATGCTGAATAAAGAGATGATGATAGAAGGCAAAATGATGCGTATGACGAACNACCCCTTCCTGCATGTTGGATTGTGTATTCATGCCGCAGAAATTAAANAATTCCTAAGGGAACTTAAGATTCCTTTCCACACGAAGAATTCTCTTTAAATCACAGTTCCTTTTCCCGAATAATATCACAAACTTTATCTACCATGGTTGTCGTAACATCCAGGTGAAACACCATTCTCACCTGATCGGAGCTAATCGCCATGCACTCCACACCAAATTGCTGCATGTACTGAACAAATTCCTGTGGAGTTGATTCTCCCTGCAAAGAGAAAATGAGTATATTGGTTTCAACAGGTTGAAGCGTTTTCAACCANTTTTTTTGCATCAAAATTTCTGCAACACGCTGGGCATGGACACGATCTTGACGAAGCACTGGTAAATGATGATGTAAAGCATACAAACCAGCTGCTGCAAGATATCCTGCCTGTCGCATTCCTCCACCCAAAACTTTACGCACCCTTCGAGCCTGTTTAATCAAGTTGTGGCTGCCAACCACCAGACTTCCCACTGGAGCACCCATTCCTTTCGACATACAAACACTGAGGGAATCAAACAAGCGGCCATATTCCTTTGGATCTTCATTTCCGGCAACGATCGCATTCCATATTCTGGCTCCATCTAAATGCAAACGAAGATTCCTGCTTCTGCACAATTCATGAATGGCAATAATTTCCTTCCAATCATAACAGCTTCCTCCTCCACGGTTTGCTGTATTCTCTATACTCACCAGCTTACTTACCGGGCGGTGAATATCATCCGGATTTATACTTTGTGCAATTTGTAATGCCGTTAAACGTCCCCGATCTCCTTGCAACAATTTAACCTGGCAAAGACTGTTCACGGCGATGCCACCTCCTTCATACAAATAAACATGACTGTTTTGTTCACAAATAACTTCATCACCCGGTTGTGTATGGCATCGTATAGCGATTTGATTACTCATGGTTCCACTCGGACAAAAAAGAGCCGCTTCCATTCCGAAATACGCTGCGATTTCATGTTCAAGTTCATTCACTGAAGGATCTTCCTGAAAAACATCATCGCCAACCTGAGCTTGCAGCATGGCTTCAAGCATAGCTGGTGTTGGATGGGTAAATGTATCTGACCGTAATTCAATTTTTTGCATGAAGTAAGCTGGTAGTAAATTACTGTATTAAAAGGATTGAGTGATCATGATGCCTTTATTTTCTGCAGTTAGGAAATAATTTCCTGATGGTAATTCTTCCAATGGAAGTAAGGCATTCAATTCTCCGTTTGAAGGAATCTTAAAATGAAATTCGGCTACAACAAGACCATTCAAATTTACGATCTTTATGGTTGTCTCGGTAAATGGGTCTGAACGCCAATTTATGTGAAGCGATCCGGAGCTCGGATTAGGATACAATGTAAATGCGGAATTCCCGGAATGTGGCATTAATCCGGTGCTTACATGACCCCAAAAATTCAATTGCGTCCAATTGGTCGTATTGCCAGTGCGAATTCCATTTAGTTCCAATGCAGGTATTTTCAATGCAGGAGATAGCCAACGATATTCAACTGGTTTACTGGAAAAGGGTAATGCCCCGATTTGTGTAATCAATGAATCAACCCGATCAATTTCTGAACGAACTCTAAGAAACTGAAAATTGCCGGTAGGTAGTTGCAGGTTTCCCCAGGCATCCACTTCATTCACCCGCTTTTGCACACGTTTGATTTGAATGTTGCCTAAGCCTCCCAAAGGAACTGTCACATCGAATCCTGAAATGCAACTATCGGTATTGCCGTAATTCAATGGAAGTCTGTAAATCACATCCGGACTACTATACAGAGCTGGAATCGGTAAGGCTGTTGCTTGTCCGGGAATCAANAGATTTCCACCAAATCCTTTCACTTCCAACCGGTCATTGTTGGATGAATAATTATAATACTCGTAGGCATCACTCAAGGTTCCATTCCCCACCGATTGACTACCTAACAAGGGGCGGGCATAATCGCAGGAAAGAAAAACCAACTGAAAAATAAGAGGAGTTGCGCTCATCGGAACAAAGCGGGCATATTGTGGTGTTCCATCCAATTGCGATTCATCAATAATTAAATTGGCACCAGAAAAATTTTGTGCTGTAGTGGCATTGGCCTGCCCTTGAGTGTACGCAACGCTGTCGGGTAAGATACTGGAAGCCGTTGGTTTGGGCAAATCAGCCCGGGTAATCGTTATTTGAGCCTTCAGTGTAGTTGAAATTACCAGACTCAGCATACCGAAAAGAATGAGACTGTAAAGAATCTTCATTGGTTTTTTTGACAAGATACTCTTTCAGAATTAATTCCTACAAAAATCTTCATCGATTAAAGTGATTGAACATGTGCTGTGCAATTCATCGAATCGGTTACATTTGAATCATGGATTCAGAAATGCTCGTCTTAGTGAATGAATCGGATGCAGAAGTGGGTCAGATGGAAAAAATGGAAACCCATCAAAAGGGTTTATTGCATCGGGCATTTTCAGTGCTTCTGTTCACTAAACATGGCGATTTTCTGTTGCACCAAAGGGCACTTACCAAATATCATTCCGGAGGACTCTGGACAAATGCCTGCTGTGGGCATCCGAGGCCAGAAGAAAATATTGCGCTAGCAGCTGAACGAAGATTGAATGAAGAAATGGGTATACATACCGCTCTTTCCAGTTTATTTCGGTTTCGCTATACCGCTACGCTAAGTAATCAGCTCGTTGAAAATGAATTGGATCATGTATTTACGGGCATCACTGAAAAAACCATGTCCCGACATANNTTGGAAGTAAGCGATTGGAAATACATTTCGTATAATGCCTTAGAACATGATCTTGAACAAAAGCCAGAGCGATACACTATTTGGTTTCAGTTAATATTTAATCATCCTGAATTTAAAAAATGGTATAAGGCGCAATTTTAATAGTAGGGCTTATCCGATGCCCCTTTCGTACTGAATAGGTTATTTTCTTACTGCTTTAAAAAATGTTCGGATTCGATACGATCGCCAAACTTTAATTGAATGAAATATAGGCCTGGATCCAGACGGCCCATTTCGTGGATCTCCATTTTCCGTGCACCATGTTAGCGAAACCAGACCGAACAAGTCGGGCATCGTTTGAGAAGATTTGAAATTGTGCTGTTCCACTCAATTCGCCCCAGTGCAGACTTAGATAATCTGTGACCGGATTCCGTAAAATAACCAAGTCTTCTGAATTCTGTTTTAAGGAAATTACCCGTTGGTCTAACAAATGGCCGGATGCATCATACCAAGAGAGTCGAACCAAGGAAGTTTCCTCTGCGAAAGGACTTTGATAGTTGACCTCTTCTTCACGGGAGTAAGCTATGGTTTGGGTTCCCAAGAATTCAAATTGAATCCCATCCTTACTCTTTTCCAATACAAAATATTGACCAGCTTCTTGTTTCCCTACCGACCAACGGAGTGTATTTGTATCAGCAGCGGGGCGTAAGAATTCCTGAATTACGACGGGTTCATTGGTTGTGGCAATGAGTCCGTCATTTCGCGTATACCACACGGGTGATGAAATGATGCGACGGCCATCCGATAAGGTAATATCAACATAATAATAGCGGGTGCTTCCATCTGCCAAACCCAGGTGTGTAAAATTCAAGGTTGAAGTTGTGGTACTCGTTAATATGGTGGCATTGGTACCACTTCCCGGAACGCCGGATTGTATGCGCAGTGTATTGATTGGAACCGAGGTAGAGGCACTCACCTGTATGGTGGGAACTCCGGGTTGAACAGTTTGTGAACCCATTAGTACACCATTCACTCTAAAATCCAACACAGCCCCACAATCCTGTGTAGCCATGAACCGTTTTTGTCGCAAGGCATCCATCATATGATGTTTGGCCAGTGAAGCTGAAAGTACTGCCGTTCTTGAAAAAGCGGTTCGCCCATGGGTCAGATTGTGGTTGTCGTGGTCGATCGTCGGACCAACATGATATCCCATCGCCAACAAGGTTCTGAAATAACTCAGGTAGGCCATCGGACTGGGATAATCCGAATAAAGTGTGTCGTTCGAGGTAGAAGGACCATTCTCAATAGCACATCCTGCCACCATATTATCTGCACTGGCCATATAGGTTGTACTGAGTTGATTAAAATCGGCGTTATCCGGATGGGCCAGAGACGTGAATATTTTTTTCCACTTTGTTGGAGTACGTTAAACAAACCACCCGAACCTGTATAATTTCCTTCATTCACAAACTTTTGGTAGTTCCCTGTCTCCCATCCCACCAGAGAATCTTCTCCATAAACCACCACATGACCTCCAGTTGAAATCGTTCCCCATTCCATGCCGTATAATGCCAGAAAATTTTGATTCGAAAACGAATCAGCTTCTTGTTTCCCTGAGCCCAATTCGCTAAGGACATACCCGCTGTGGCATGGTTATGATCGCTCACACCCAGAAAGTCCATGCATAAGGCGGCCACTGAAAAATTAAAAGCTGCCGTTGCCGGACCGGTTCCATCACTCAATGCGGTGTGCGAATGCAGATTACCATAATACCACTGCAACGTGGTAGGCGGAGTAGTTGACTGTCCTTTTAGCGGAGCATTTTTTTGTAAACCGGACCGCCGCTGCAGTTATTCTTTTTAATCGAGTAAATTTTATAGAAGTACCAGGTATTCCCATCAAGTCCCCAGTCTACAAATGCGGTGAGTGGACCCCGATAGGCAACTACTGAAGAGCCCAGGGAATGCCCCGTTGATAAGTGATACCATCAACCGGTAAATTGATTGTTGTATTGGTATTACGAACGATGAGGTATTCATCGGCATCGGGTGAAGCGCTGAATTGCAGTTGCATGCTACTGGATGAAAGTGGGGTAATTTGAAGATTGGCAGCCTGAAAAACCGGAGTTGGACAAAGCGCCCAGGTAGTTTGGGTAATGAGTAATGGATTCAACGTCAGATAACGCGGGCCTCCATTACAAGCAGCCTGACGAATTGAAAATACATGGAAATAGTACGCTGTAGCTGGTTGTAGGTTATTGGCAGTGAAAAACAACTGATTCGATACCTGCAAAATGGTGCCATTACCGATTGCACTTCCTGCCGTGTAAACCACACCATCCTGAGGCAATAGGGATAAAGTTGGTGATGTTGTTTGTATGATCAGGTATTGATCGGCTGATGCTGATGCAGTAAAACTAGCGGTAATCTGATTGGCACTCACCGCATTCACTATACCGTTTGTGGCTTGATCGGTGGGTGTCTGACAGGATGCCCCATGAACCCTAAGCGGACCGAAGAATTTGTAGAAGCTGTATGCACAGCATTGAGCGAAACTGCTGTCCATTGGCTACTCGTATATGTTGTACTTGGACCGGTAACATTTAGATTTCTGATATAACTCACGTCTTTAGCATTGATACCGGTACCAAAACGATCCAAGACATTATCATTCGCATCCAACAAGGCAATACCATCATTCCCATTGAACGCAATTACGGAATTATTTGTTTGATTTGCACTTGAGGCCGTTAGGTAAGGTACACTAGTGCCAGTTGTACCATTACTTGAATTCCCCAACAATATTGTTCCTCCGGCAGGTATCGGCACATTGATGGTCATGGTGGATATACTCCCCGTAAATGCAATTAAACCGGTATCACTGGTTTGTGACCAGATGCGAACTTTTAAAACGGTTGAGGCCGGATTAACTGTTGTGCTGCCTAAATTCGTTAACTCCAGCCACTTGTTGGTACCTGTGCCTTCATAATATTGTGAAATGATTACCTGTGCGCCTGCCGGCCGCAATAGGCAGAATGAAAATAGCGCGACAACAACACAACAACGAAGCAACTTAGTGAACAACATCCATCAAAAATACATCGAATATCGTCTTTACAGAGCGTAGGAGAAAAGTTATCCCTTTGCTTCTGTAATGGTCCGGCAGATTCGATTCTTTGTTCTGTAATTTGGCTGATTCGTCGATACATTAAAAATCAGCTGAATAAACCGTAGGTACTTTCCTGATCTGTACTAAATTTCGCCTTCAATCTATGTGGTTTAGTGCACTCACTCCTGTTCATCAGGTCTTATTATTTCTTTCGGTGTTCTGCCTGATTTTGTCCATAACCTACAATGCGCAGCAGAAGGAAAAGAATTTATTANATCACACTCTTTTAGGTGCTGCCGGTTTATTTACCCTGGCTGCCTTGTTAGATCCATTTTTAAATTTATGGGATGAACGATTTCATGGGCTGGTAGCTAAAAACATGCGCAGGCATGCCTGGATGCCTACCTTGTTTGATGACGATTTCATGCCAATGAAATATGATGACTGGGATCGGAAACATATCTGGCTCCATAAACAGCCGCTTNTTTTGTGGCAAATTATGCTCTCCTTTAAAGCCTTCGGAGTTTCTGAATTCAGTCTGCGTTTTCCATCCATACTCATGGGATTGGCAACTCTGGCTGCCATTTACCGAAGTACCCGATTATTACTGAATCAGCAAACCGCATTTTATGCCTCTTTAATGTTTGTCAGTTCGTATTATATCCTTAATCTGCTGGCTGGTCGGGAATGTACCGATCAGAATGATTTTACCTTCATGGGCTATGTTAGCTTAAGTTTATGGGCCTTTATCGAATATNACGTTCAAACGAAAAAGTATTGGGTACTCCTCATTGGGTTATTCTCCGCTGCAACCATTTTAACCAAATGGCTACCGGGATTACTGGTATTTATACCCTGGTTCATGTACCTCATTAAGCGTTCATTTCATCGCGAAGCGCTCGTTGATTTCGGGATAGCTCTAGGTGTTACTATACTGTTGGCACTCNCCTGGCAAATCTACATTCTGATAAAATTTCCGAAAGAAGCCTTGTATGAATTAGCCTACAACGCCAGGCATTTTACCGAAGTCCTGGAAGGGCATAGTGGTNCATTTTTCTTTCACTTTGTGAATTTCCCCAAACTGTTTGGTTGGGTAGTCGCTTTACTTTTTGTTCCGGGTTGTATTCAGGCTATTCGTCATATTCGTAAAGATTATTTAGGGCTCTATTTAATCCTTACCATTGCTTTCGTTTTCTTGTTTTATTCATTAGCAGCCACCAAAATGATGTCTTACCCGCTGCTTGTGATACTGCCCGTTATGATGCTGGCCGGTTCGGGAATTCGTTTCCTGGAAAATCAATTGGAAGTAGCCATGGCAAAATGGTACCGATGGATTTTGNGAATAGTTTTGTTCGTGGCGGTATGTATCCAATTGCGTCCGGATACGATGGCAAGAGAACATGGGAAAGACGATTCGAACAATACCTATGTCAGCGATTTAAAATATAACAAANAGATCTTCNCGGGGCTGCACTTTGAAGAGCCCACTATTTTATTCAATGTAAAAGGTCGTCATTATGTAGAGGCCATGTTTTACTCACCTTATGCAGCATACGGCTTTATTCCAGACTCACAACAATACATGACCTGCAAAGTGCGCGGTTTTAAAATGGCTTTGTTTCCATCCACCCAACNNCTATCCCCGTTTTTACAAGCGGATCCGGATGTGCGCATCTTAAAAGACACCCTGAAAGGATTCGATTGACGGTGAGGAAATACGATTCGCCGGGTTGTATCACGGCATCCGTATTAGGAAATCAATAGCATTTGACCAAATTGGATGAATTATCTTCGCGGCGCGTCGATGACGTCATATTGAACCTGTTTGAGGGGGTCTGTGGGTATTTCCGGTTTTAATGTCCTATCGGAGTTTTCAACTTTCTTTTTCTCTGCTTCAGACAAGTTTGGTAAAGTAATTGAAAATAAAAACGCTATGACATTTGAAACCCTGGGTTTAAAACAACCCTTATTGGATGCTATTACTGAATTAGGATTCNAACACCCCACTGAAATTCAACAAAAATCGATTCCTGTATTTTTACGCCGAGAACGCGATCTTGTTGCGCTGGCTCAAACCGGCACAGGAAAAACGGCATCCTTCGGATTACCGATTTTGCATCACCTGAATANNCTTCGCAAAAACGTACAGGCACTGATTATTTCACCCACGCGTGAATTGTGTTTACAGATTACCAACGATTTAAAAAACTACAAATACATTCCAGGTGTTCGTATTACGGCGGTTTACGGAGGAAGTAGCATCGTGGTACAAATCAAAGAAATTCGTCAGGGTGCCCAGATTATTGTAGCAACCCCTGGTCGACTCATCGATCTGCTGGAGCGAAAAGCTGTTCGTTTAGATGCTGTGCAAACCGTGGTTTTAGACGAAGCCGATGAAATGTTGAATATGGGTTTCCAGGAAGATATGGAGACCATACTGGCGCAAACACCAGCCGATAAAATCACTGGATTGTTTAGTGCGACCATGCCAACAGAAATCCGACGAATTGCCAACAACTATCTTCGCGAACATGATGAAGTAGCCTCCGGTAAANAAAATGCGGCATCCCGCGATATCAGTCATCAATACGCCGTGGTTCATGCCAAAGACAAACAAGCTGCTTTGCGCCGGATTATTGATTTTAATGACGACTTTNTTGGCATTGTATTTTGCACAACGAAAATCGAAACCCAGGAAATCAGTGATGCCTTGGTAAAATCGGGTTACAATGCGGATTGCCTGCATGGAGACCTTTCACAACAACAACGGGATAAAGTGATGGGACGTTTCCGGAAACGTGCTGTTCGGATACTGTGTGCTACCGATGTGGCAGCCCGTGGTATCGACGTAAATGACATAACCCATGTCATTCACTACCATTTGCCTGACGATATCGAAAATTACACCCATCGCAGTGGGCGAACAGCAAGGGCCGGANAANAAGGAATTTCAATTGCCTTATTGCATATCCGGGAAGCTTATAAGTTGCATCAGATTGAAAAAATGGCAGGTGTTAAATTCGAANAATTTATTATCCCATCCGGATCATCCATTCTTGAAAAACGAGTTCAGCGGGTAGTTGAAAAATACAGTCAGGCTGAAGAAACGGAAACTCCTGAAATTAACGATGAATGGATTACGCCATTGATGCAACTTGAAAAGGAAACCCTTGTGCGTATCCTGCTCCAACAAGAATTGCAGGGAATCAACTGGGCGGCCATACAGGAAGATTTAAATGTGGATGAAACCAAACCCAAACGAAAATCAGAAACTTCAGGATCCGGTAAACCATATGCTGGTTCAAACAGTGGCAAAGGTTCTGGTGACTCAACACGTTTATTTATCAACCTAGGTAAANAAGACAATATCCGCTACGATGAGATGCGTGAGTTAATTTTTAAAGCGTCCAAAGTGAGTGGGCATGCCATTAAGGATATTCAAATGAAAGGGGTGTATTCTTTTTTTGAAACAGATGCCAGAAGTGCAGAACGGATTTTAAACGGCTTTAAAAATGTACAGGCTTTCGGGCGATCAGTTCGCATTGAACGAACAGAAGATAGTTATACANAAAAGAGTTTCCGTGTGAATGATGAAAGCCGGGGCTCCTCAAGAACCAAGTTTAAAAGGAGTATTCATCCGGGCGCAAAAAACAAAACCCCGCAAAGGGGTTTTAAAAGAAGTTGTGATTTCGTAATCGAATCAGTAAAGTGTTGTTAGGCTTCGTTCAGTAATTGTTTAATGAAGGTATTCACCTCATCAAGACGAGCGAGGTTTAACGTGTAGTGAATATTTTTACCTTCACGGGTAGTTTTTACAAACTCAGCCCGACGCAATATAGCCAGATGCTGAGAGGCAACCGATTGTTCAACACGCAACTTGACATAAATTTCTGTCACCGTGAGGTTGTCTTTTTCTTCTAATAACTTAATAATGGACTGGCGCAATTTGTGATTGATGGCACGTAAAATAGCCGCGGCTTTNTTCACATCCAGGTAATTAATCCGGGAAATGTGCCCTTGTCCGCCATCATTAAAACTGATAATGTTAGATTGAGAGTTAGAATGTTCCATAGTTCCCTGTTTCGTAGTTTGTGAAATTAAATTTTAAAGAATGTGTAGGTATCAGCTAATCAGCAGGTAGCGATTTACACATTTCCGTTCTGTAAAAGTAAAAATATTATTAAAAACAAATGTTTATAACTTGTTTATTTTGTTAATATGAACATTTTTCAAATAGAACGGCTCCGCAAGAAAGCAATCTGCAAATTTTTATCGGAGAAAGCCTCTAAACAGGCGATTTTAATGGTTTCAGGATCGGTGTACACGAGTTCAAATGGCCCACTACCCCATCTATCATCTTCATTTTCAATCACTTGATGATAGTCTTTCGCCTGCATGAGTGCCTCCAGACTGCCTGAATGTATTAATTGTGGTTCTAATATATGGTTACCCTCCGGATTGTAAGAGGCACAAAAATACTCTCCCTCACGGGCTTTTTCATGACCCAAAGTGCATGATGGCCAAATGATTTCGATGCCCGGGCGATGACATCAAGATTTGAAAGTAAAAGCAAGGGAATTTGATAGGCATAACAAATGCCTTTGGCTACCGAAAGTGCGATGCGTAATCGGTGTAAGAGCCCGGGCCATTTAACACAGCCACCGCCTCCGGTTGAACTGGTTGCGGAGCTATTAATTGTTTTAACTGATCTAATGCCGGAATAATTTGTTTCGCATGTTCATTGCCGGATTCATAAAGCACAACAAGAGGTTCGTGGTCTCTCTCGATCCAAAAACACCTCGTTTGCGAAGCGGAAGTATCGAGAAATAATATGCGCGACATAAAAACAAAAGTAAGTCCCTTGTTTCGTTTCACGTTGAATAAAGTTATGGCATAACCATCATTTTAAAACGTGGCTATATCCCGTTCTATCTTCTCCTATTCATTGCTACTTTTGTCAGATGCAGAAAAAATTATTCAATCCTCAGATGCGCCGGCACCTATTGGCCCATATAACCAGGCTGTGCAATCGGGCTCATTTTTATTTATCTCAGGCCAAATTGCCTTGATACCCGGAACAGATACTTTAGACAATGCCTCCTTGACGGAAGAGACCCACCGTGTGATGCAGAATCTAAAAGCCATTTTAAGCGAGGCAGGTATTGGTTTTGAGCAGGTTTTAAAAACCAGCATCTTTTTAACAGATATGAACNTTTTTGCGGAAGTGAATGCCGTGTATGCATCTTACTTTACTGAACAATTCCCGGCCCGCGAAACTATTGCTGTTCAAGGATTACCCAAAGGTGTTCGGGTCGAGATCTCTATGATTGCTGTAGTTTAATTGATCAAAAGTTGCACACATTGTAACAAAGGTGCATTGGCACTTTGCCAATTGTATGCTGATACCACAAAATTCCGGGCCTTTTCTCCGAGTTCCTCCCTGCGTTGGGGCTGTGTCAGGAGTTCAAGGATACAGGTGGTAAATTCCTGCGCGTCATTTGCAATAAGCAACTCCTGATCGGGAGGNGCATTCAAGGATTCATTCACCAAAGGCGTTGTGATACATGGCAANTGCATACTCATTGCCTCCAGTAATTTATTCTGCAAACCAGCTCCCGTAAATAATGGAGCAACAAATACTTTACCACTCGCATAGGCTTGCCGAATATCCGGCATCCAACCACTCACCTGCACACGCTTTTCCTGCAATCTCCTCACCCTGGGGCTAGGCGTAGTACCGGCCAGCAGAAGTTGCACCTGAGGCATCTGATTCCAGACAAGTGGCATCACTTCGTTCACCAAGAATTCTGCGGCATGAATATTGGGTTCATATGACAAGTTACCCACAAAGACAAGCTCAACTAGTTTGTCTGTTTTAGTTGGTCTAAAATAGCTGCTATCCACCCCATTGGGCACAATCCGCATCTGATCNGCCGCCGGAATCTGTTTCCTGTCTGATGCTGAAATGATGGTGCAATGTTGAAACCATTGTAACATACGGCCTTCAAATTCCTGCATGCGTCGGGCTTCACGCAAATAAAACCATTTTACTATTCCATTTTTAGACCTTGCCATCCGACGATAATTCGCTGAAAAACAATCCTGAAAATCGAGCATAGTAGGTTTCATCACCGGAAGCAAGTAACGGGCCGTTCGGGAAAGCTGACCATATATCAGGTGAGGTTGGCATTGCCCAATCCAGGCATCAAATTGTTGTTTAGCTTGATANCTGAAAAAGTACGCTACTTGCGCCGGATCCTTTCTGAAAAAACCGAGTGCCATTTGGACCAGCCTTTGTGTTACACCAACACCNACATAGTGTATTTCGGTACAGTATGGAGCTAGAGCCTTTAACTGTTGATCATCGGGTATTCTGTCGCAGAGTGTAAATAAGTATACCGAATAATGTGCTGATAAGGCCCTGATTTGATGATACGCTCTGAGTTTGTCTCCTTTATCCAATGGATAAGGGAACCTGGATAATATAATCGCTACTCGTTTTTACTCAACTCGCTGATGTTTCTGCAACTGTTCATACAAGGCTGAATAAACCTGTTGCTTATCAAAATTCAAAAGTACAAAGTCCCTGGCATTACTTCCTAATTGTTGTGCAAAACCGGTATCCTGAAAACAGCGTATCAGCGCCTGTTTAAACTCATCGGGTGTATTCGCAATTAAAACGTCCTTATCATGTTGGGCCGGAATCCCTTCCATCGCCATACTGGTGGCTACAATGGGTTTACCCAGCGCCATAGCTTCAAGAATTTTTACACGAATGCCGGCTCCGGATCGCAGGGGAACGATGAGTATATTTTTAGACAAACTAAAGGCTATAAAATCATCCACTTCTCCTACCACCTCGGTTTGCGGACTTCGTTTAGATAAAATACGGGCCGGCATATTTTTCCCNGCCACATAAAANGTCACTTCGGGAAACGATGCCTTGATATGATCCCAAACCTCATTTAAAAACCACTCAATGCCTTCTACATTTGGCGCCCAATCCATACTTCCGATATGATAACAGGTATTGGGATCCCGATCGATGTCGGTTTGAAGTGGGGTCGCATCTACACCAAATGGTACATGCCAGATGCCTCCTGCTTTCAGCTCTTCCAGAAATGGAACTTCCTTCACAGAAATAGGCAACAATAAATCGAATTTNTTCAGGATATCAATTTCATAATTCTTCAATCGGGAAGTTAATAGTCGGAGATATTTCTTTTTAAAAATGATTGTNTCATTATCGCAAAGATGCTGCCAGATCGANTGTTCAATATTATATACCCGACAAGCACACAGTGCGTTCGAATGTTCGCGGGCTATCCAGAGATAAGGCGATGTGTAGATACTTTCAAACAAAATCAGGTCGTACTCCTGCGCCTGTAACATCTTACGCAATTGCTGGGCAAAATCTTTATTGATGAATCGTGAAATATTATACGACTTGTCTGTAAAAAGATTTAAAAAAGCGCTGAATGGATTGATGCTATTGTTGATATAAACGGTCTCCATTTGCTGCAATCGGTTATATACCGAAGGAAGTGTTTCGGGCTCAATCCAATGCCGCGCAGTGTTCATGGCCAGCAGGGTGACAGAAGCACCGGCATCCAACAAACCCTCTAACATCTGATTCATGGCAATAGCTCCTCCATCACGCAATGGATAAGGAATCCGTGGGGTCAATAACAAGATCTTCATGACGGGTTTCAAGTATCAAAGAAAGCCAAAATAGTTGATTATTTTTGCCGGATGCCAAAGTCTGTCGTGTTTCTTGGATCCAAACCAATTGGGTATGCGTGCCTGGAACATCTAATTCAAAAGCAGAACGAACTCAGCATCACCCTGTGTGGGGTTCTGACCAACGACAATCAGCGGTTCAACCCGGAACTCAGTTTGCTGAAATTAGCGCAAGACCATCATTTACCGGTCATCGAAAACCCCGATCAAATTCCTGATTGTGATTTCCTGATTTCGGTACAGTATCATCAAATTCTGAAAAAACAACATATTGAAAAGGCCAGACACTTAGCCATTAATCTGCACATGGCTCCTTTGCCCGAATACCGTGGATGCAATCAGTTTTCGTTTGCGTTGCTTGATCAGAAGAAGNAATTCGGGACAACGCTTCATGTGATGGATGAAGGTATTGATCATGGTGATATTCTGGCAGAAAAACGGTTTCCAATTCCCNAGCGTTGTTGGGTAGAAACTTTGTATCAATTGACCCATGAAGCATCAGTTCAGTTATTTGAAGAACACATAGCCGGAATCCTTGGAGGGGAGGTCGCCGGAATCGCACAGGAACACTACCTGAAGGCCAGAGGCTCCCAGTTGCATTATCGTAACGAAATAAATTCCATCAAACACATTCAGTTGGATTGGCCGGAAGAGAAAATTGATCGCCATATTCGGGCGACCTATATGCCTGGCTTTGAACCTCCGTATACAATCATACAAGNNGAGAAAAGATTTACCTTAGCAGAACATGGAGNNCAAAAACGGATAATCTGTACGGTGACGAACGACTTAAATTTCGACCAGCGTATGATCCGTATCTGCACATCGCTGGCCAATGCGGGTTACCATGTCACTTTGGTTGGCCGAAAAAGAAAGTCCTCANAAGAACTTCAGCCCCGGAAATTTCATCAGGTGCGTTTAAATTGCTGGTTCGATAAAGGCAAATTTTTACGTCGAATTCCAAATACGTTTGCTCGTTTATCTGTTGCAGTGCTCCTGTGACCTTATTTGCAGCATCGACCTGGATAGCATCTTACCTGGTTATTTGGCATCACGGTGGCGAAAAAATACGGGTTTACGATGCCCATGAACTGTTTTGTGAAATGGATGAAATTGTTTCTCGTCCACCTATTTATCGGATCTGGAAACGCATCGAACAATACGTAGTTCCAAAATTTCCTTTAGGTTATACAATTGGAGCCTGTTATGCCGATGAATTTCGAAGGATGTATGGGTACACTATGCAGTTGTTCGTAATGCCACACGCTTAGATGCCAGCCTGCCTCCGATGCCCAAAGGTGAATTTATTTTATATCAGGGAGCCGTCAATGAAGGCCGCTGTTTTGAAACCCTGATTCCCGCCATGACCCGGGTGAATTTCCCCTTACTGATTATCGGTAAAGGTAATTTTTGAACAGGCCAGGGCATTGGTCAAACAGCACCACCTGGAAGACCGTATCACATTTCAAGGCTTTGTTGATCCAGACGAATTAAAACAGTTTACGCGTAGAGCCAAGATTGGGATTACGCTGTTCAGTCAGGTTGGGAAAAGCAATTACTTGTCTATGGCCAACCGATTCTTCGACTATATGCATTCAGGCGTTCCGCAATTGTGCATGGATTATCCGGAATATCGCAAATGCCAGCAGAAGTACCCCTTGGCCGTGCTGCTTCAACACACCGACAGTGAGCGTATCGCTGAAGCTTTAAATAGGATATTACAGCAGAAAGAACTTTGGCAATCGATGCACGAACAAGCACTATTGGCACGAAAAGAATATTGCTGGGAGGAGGAAGAAAAAATTACTTTCATTCTATAAAAACATCTTTGAATCCTGTACTTGATATTGTCACCTGGATGTTCCCTGGCCTGCCGATTATGGCGGGGCCATTGATGTATACCATCGGTGCAGGAATTTAAAGGAAGCCGGTGTAAAAATTCATTTACATTGTTTTGAATATGGTGAGCGCTTAAAACAAGATCGGTTACTTGAGATTTGCGAAAAGGTCTCCTATTATCCTCGCCGCAGCGGCCTGGGAGGTTTAACTTTCAGGAACCCTACATTGTGCATTCACGTAGAAATGCCACCCTTCTAAAGAACTTACAGACCGGATCGGGTCCTGTTTTATTTGAAGGATTACATACCACGGCCTATCTAGATCGTCCGGCATTGCAACACCGTGCCCGCTGGGTTCGAACACATAATATTGAACACGACTACTACCTTCAACTGGCCGGCCACACAACCTCTTTTGTTCGACGTGTATTTATACCGTGAATCTATTTTACTTCGGCAATATGAAAAAAACTACATCACGCTAATCATCTTTTTGTATTTCGGAAAAAGATACCCGTTATTTTCAGAGAATTATAAAACTATAGTCAGCACATGGTTACCAGCCTTTCATCCTGAAGACCGTGTGAACATTCAGCCAGGACGAGGTAACTTTGTTTGTACCATGGCAATTTGTCTATTGCTGAAAATGAAAAAGCCGCCTTGTATTTGGCTACAAAATTTTAATCATCTGGACATCCCATTTATAATTGCAGGAAAAATCCGGGTAAAATTTTACAGTCGCTGGGGTCAGAAAAATTCAAATTATTGCGAACCCTGACCATGACCGATTGCAACGCTTAATAGAGCAGGCGCATATTCATGTTTTGCCGGCATTTCAGGATACCGGCATTAAGTTAAAATTGTTGCATGCGTTGTTTGTGGCCGACATTGTCTGGTGAATTCCATGATGCTAAACGGTACCCATTTACAGGATGTTGTTCATGTTGCGGAAGATGCGGCTTCAATGACTGAAAAAATAAATCAACTTTGGAGGCAGGAATTTAATTCGGCCGACATCGCTGGCAGAGAGCAAAATCTACATCTTTACAAGAACAACAAGAATGTGGAGATTCTCCTTAATACACTATAGAGGCATTATCAATAACCCGACCGTGTTCGGTGCGTAAAATACGGGATCGGAATTTCTGAATAATCGAATAATCGTGGGTGGCCATTATTATTGCCGTTCCGTAATCGGTACAAATTGAATGTAATAATTGCATAATTTCATCCGATGTATCCGGATCCAGATTNCCTATAGGTTCATCGGCCAGAATTAATTTTGGATTATTGAGCAAGGCCCGGGCGATATCCACACGTTGTTGTTCACCNCCACTCATTTCATAGGGCATCTTATTTCCNTTGCCCTTTAACCCTACTTTACTGAGTACATGATTCACCTTTTCATGCATCAGATTTTTATCCGACCAGCCAGTGGCTTCAAGCACAAATAANAGATTATTATTCACATCGCGATCGGTTAGCAACTGAAAATCCTGAAACACAATTCCGAGGTTTCTTCTCAGAAACGGAACATTCTTCAGNGTTAGGTCCCGCAGGTTAAAACCACAAACCTGCCCCTCGCCTTGAAGTAAAGGAATATTTCCATACAAGGTTTTCAGCAGACTACTTTTACCGCTACCTGTCTTTCCGATNCGGTACACAAATTCACCCTTACGGATAGTCAGGTTCACATCATTCAGAATCAAATGCCGCCCNTGATAAATATTGGCGTTCTTTAATTCCATCACTACTGGATGTTCCATAATATTGGGTTAGGATTTAAAATGTAACCTGTTTAAAAATAATCGTTCCCTGGCGTAAGATTTTCACTTCAGCCTGTTGCCCCTTTTCGTACCCGGATAAGGCTTTCATGTATGCCTGAACATCCTTTAAATCCGTTCCATCCAATGCAGANATAATATCTCCCTTTACAATTCCTGCACGAAATGCCGGTTTATTGTCACCAACTCCATCGATACGCACACCAGGACCTTCAAATGTATAGTCGGGCATTATCCCCATGGTAACTTTAAAGGAAACTGCATCATTCTCCGGAGATCGTGTTTTTAGGAAGCCCAATTTGGGTGAATGTTCAAGCGCATAAATCAGATCGACGATTAATTCCAGAATACGAGCCTCNCCTTTGGGATTCACTTTATCGGCATCATCTATAGGTTTGTGATAATCGCTGTGTTGACCTGTAAAAAATGAAGGACAAGGAATATTCTTTAAATAAAAACTCGTTTGGTCGCTGGGTCCAACACCGGAGCTATCGTATTTGTAAACAAAGTATGTATTTACTTTTTCCAGGGCCGGAATAAAATCTGCCGATGTACCTACTCCATAAACCAACAATTTACGTGTTGAGTCGTTGAGTCGCCCAACCATATCCAGGTTAATCATGTAGTTGATATTGCTTAAAGGATAGGTTGGATTCTCNGCACCATTTTTTGATCCGATTAAGCCCAGCTCTTCACCCGAAAAAGTCATGAACAAGAAATTGGATTTCTCTTTGAATCCATTGTTGGAGAGATAGCGAGCCAATTCAATTACCCCTGCAACTCCACTGGCATTATCGTCGGCTCCATTATGAATTTTTCGGCAGGTNTCAGGATCAAGGCTGTTATGATCGAATCCTAAACCCAAATGATCGTAATGCGCTCCAATAACTATGGTATGCGGAGCCCCATTATCAAAAAGCAATCACATTCCTCGAGCGNNTCGTTGTTGTGCACTATCCGGTTTCAGATTATGCGGATCTCCGACCTGATGCCTGTATGAAAAATCGTAATAAAATCCATTATTCCCTTTTGGCTGAAGGCGCATGGCACGAAACTGTCCCGCAATATACGCAGCCGCGATTTTNTCATCTTCGGTTCCGGCACCACGTCCATTTAATTTATCCGAAGCCAGGTAAGAAATATGGTCTGTAATTTTGTCGACATTGATACGTTGCGCTCCAACGGTNGAGGCTCGCAAATAACAAATAAAGAGAATATTTTTTTATCATACGTTGTCAAGTTTTGAAGGGGCTTAGTCTTCCCAATCAGCAATAAACAAATTGGTATCCCGTCCGCCACCATTATTCCGATTCGATGAAAATACAATTTTTTGCCATCCGGTGAAAACATCGGAAACGCATTAAACCGGCTTNTCAAATGTAATTTGTTCCAGGTGAGTTCCGTCCAGGTTGATCATGAAGAGCTGAAAATCATAACCTCGTTCACTGTGGTGGTTACTGGAAAAAATAATTTTCTGTCCGGAAGGGTGAAAAAAGGGTGCCCAATTGGCTTTTCCAAGATGTGTAATTTGTTTCAAATCGCTTCCATCGGCGTTGCAGACAAAAATTTCCATGTCGCTGGGCGCTACCAATCTTTGTTCCAGATTTTTTNNATATTCAGAAATTTCCTGTTCCGTTTTTGGACGGGATGCCCGAAAAACAAGTTTTGTCCATCCGGAGAAAAAAGCGCCACCATCGTAGCCCAGATCGTGGGTGATCGACGTGGATCCGAACCATCGATATTCATCGTCCACAACTCCAGATCGCCCACTTCGGGTAGATGTAAAAACGATTTTGTCACCTGTGGGTGATACGGTAGCCTCGGCATCATAACCGGGGTTGTCCGTCAATTGCTTNTTAATTTTTCCCTGGGANTTGGAAATGAAGATATCGTAGTCTGAATAAATCGACCAAAGGTATTTTNNGCCGCCACGCATGGGTTCCAGCGGGCAGGCCGGGTTGCCCAGATGAGTAGAGGCATATAACACATCGCGTCCGTTGGGCATAAAANNACTGCATGTTGTTCGTCCGCCGCCTGTACTGATAGGATCTGGTTGGTAAAAACTATCTCCGGCAGCGGCTTCAATGTTTAATCGAAAAATCTGGTCGCATTCCAGGCCCCAGGCTCTATTGTTACTTTGAAAACTAAGGTAGCGCCCATCCGGACTAAAATAAGCTTCTGCATTGTCGCCCCCGAAGGTTAATTGGGTGGATTTTTAAATGCTTTTCTGTTTTCGTATTCCCGAAAGAACACAAAGCAAGGATTCCCAAGGTGGTTAATATCCGCCAATACATCGGCGCAAATGTACTAATTCCGACGTCTAAACGAGTTAAGATTTCGAAGGAACTAAAATGTCGGTTGATTCTTTAAGAGATGCAAGGCCTGGTGATGCCTTTTGATATAAATCATAAAAAGCCAAGGGTAAGTTCGGTTATATTTGTCCGGCGAGGATACCTCTATAATTGATTATACTATGAAACCGGTTTATTACAGTGAATATCTGCAACTAGATAAAATTCTGAACGCCCAGGAAGAAGAAAGCAAGAAAAACGGAGTTCGGGCAGATGATGAGATGCTTTTCATCGTCATCCACCAATCGTATGAACTGTGGTTCAAACAGATTCTGCATGAAGTTGGAATTGTACGCGAAATTNTTTTAAAACAGCAGGTTGAAGATAATTCTTCCGACATGCATATCGTAGTACACCGTTTACGGCGGGTAGTTAAAATTCTGGAAATGCTGGTGAATAAATTGGGCATCCTTGAAACCATGACGCCACTGGACTTTTTAGATTTCAGAGATTTTCTGCGGCCAGCTTCGGGATTCCAAAGCATACAGTTTAAAATTATGGAGGCCTTGCTGGGTTTACCCTTTGACAAACGATTCGGACAACAATATTATTTATCACAACTCAATCCGTTGGATGTCGATCGGGTCAAGCAGGCCGAGCAACAAGTTTCACTCCTTAACTTAGTGAATGAATGGCTACAACGCATGCCCTTTCTAAAGGCAGGTACCTATTGGGACCATGAGGATTCATTCTTTGATGTTTATCAGNGTGCCTATGCTGCCTCCTTGCAGGATGGTGAGAAGCAGAATTTACAGAGTTTCGATAGGGTATTTATGCAGCGTGATACTTACGATACAGGCCGGCGCCTTTCCCTGACAAGTAACCGGGCGGCCTTATTTATCATGCTTTATCGCGACTACCCTTTGCTGAATGCGCCTTATCAGTTTATCAATGCCTTACTGGATATTGATGAATTGCTGGCCCAATGGCGTTACCGGCATATGAATATGGTACAACGTATGATAGGCCGACGTATTGGCACCGGAGGAAGTACCGGAGCTGATTATCTCAAGGCTGCTGCAGATACCCACTATGTGTTTAAAGAANTTTGCCGTCTCACTTCCTTTTTGATTCAACGGAGGCTACTGCCCGAGTTACCTGCAAAACTTGAGGCGATGCTGAAGTACACGACGTAGTGGAAGGAGGACTCCAACTGGGGAGGCTTTTTAATAGCCTATAACTTTTACCGATTTCAATAGTTTTCATCTATGGCTACATTTGATACGAAATCCAGTTCGTATGAAACTCAATGCCCTTATTCTTCCCCTCTTGGTAGTACTTTTTATCAGCCAGTCCTGTTCACTTGCTTTGAAACGTGCTGAGAACTTGTACTCAGCGGTTCGCACCGAAAAACAACGTATGATGCCATCATTGTTCCTGGGGTACCCTTGCAACAAGGCATGTGGGATTCGGTGATGAAAGCGCGGGTGCTGTGGGCTGTTTATTTATACAAAGAGAAGATGACAAAAAATATTATTTTCTCTGGGGCAGCGGTGTATACCCCCTACTATGAAGCTGTTGCCATGGGCCTCTACGCTCAAAAGTTGGGTGTACCAGCTGATCGGATTTATTACGATACTTTAGCTAAACACAGTACGGAGAACGTTTATTATTCCTATCTCATGGCAAAAAAACTAGGCTTTAAAAAACTGGCATTGGCGACAGATCCTTTTCAGAGTGTGATGCTGGGTTCGTATACCAAACGGCGATTCCGTTCGCACATTCAGCATATTNCGGTCATATTTGATATCATCAAATCAATGGACCATAGTCAATTGTCCATCGATTACCAATTGGCTTATAAACCAGGTTTTATCTCCATTGTTGACCAGGAAAGTTTAGGAAGAAGACTAATGGGCACGATGGGGAAGCAAGTGTATTACGGGCCAGACAAACGTTTGGGAAAACTTTAATTCTGTACTATGATGAAAATTGTTTTAGCTACCTGGTTGTGCCTGAGTTTCCAGCTTGTTGCATCCGGTTTCCCCCTGTCGAAGGCACATGTTCGGGCGCATCTTAAATTTAATTCGGCGCTTAAAAGAAAACAGGTTTTTGATGCGGCTATCGTTACTGGTATTCCTATAGATAATGGCAAATGGAATAAAACGATGCGTGAACGCGTTTTATGGGCCTGCCTGCTGTACCATAAGGGTGTGGTACGCAACTTGATTNTTTCAGGCTCAGCTGTTTATACACCCTATCATGAAGGCGAAGTAATGGCCACCTATGCGAAGGCACTGGGCGTACGACCTGAACATATTCACGTAGAATCCCGTGCCCGACACAGCACAGAAAATGTGTATTTCTCGTATTTACTGGCCAAGGAGAAAGGATTTAAGAAATTGGCATTAACAACAGATCCCTACCAATCGATGATGTTAATGTTTCACACCNGAAATCGTTATGTTTCACACATCACGCATTTGCCTGTGGTAAAAACATNNATCCGCCATTTATTGGATCATGAACCAGAAGTTGATCTTAACCATACCATAAAGGACTTCATCTCAATAAAAGAAATAAAAACCTTGCGCCAACGCCTCTATGGCACTTTAGGAAAACACCTGGACTTTGGGCATGATGGCCTTCTTGGAACGCTTTAATTTCAAACCGGATTCTCTACAATTCCAAAAAGAGACCGTTGAAAAACGATCAAAATTATTGGCGAATTCATTGGGCTTTAGATTGCTGCGTTACTTTAATTTCTTTTGGCCAAATGATTTATTCAATGGTCTCAGCATAGTATAGCTAGAGCAGCTAAGACCTAAAAAAGCGGAACATCGTCCGCTTATCCATTTCTAAAATTTAATGCCTTATTTATCCCACAGTGAAGGGCCTGCACCACCTGANTCATATTCATTCACCTGACCTAAACTATTGGTTACTTTGTAATAGAAGTTCATGCGGGCATGCTGAAAGTAATGTTGATTCAATCCTGTTGTTTCATAGATGTAAGCCCAACCTTCTACCGTGCTTCCATTGCTGAAGGATTGCACCGGAATGGTCATCGTATCTCTAACACAAACCCCGATCGCATCTTCGGTAAAATTGTTTTGGAAATTTTTAATGGCCACTTCATTGATTTTGTTGCCATTCTCAATGCTCAAGGCATATTGAGCCGCACCGGATATGGTTCCATCTTCATTCACATTCCAAATGCCTTTAAATTTCTCGCGGGTCACTGTTTCACAATGTTCTCCCTCATAGCCAATCTGACAAACACAAGCACCGTCTTTACAGGTACCTCCGTAGGCACAGGATACATGTTTGCATTTATCGGGTTTACAGGAGGTGTAAGTGACTCAAAAAATACCAAAAGTGTCGATAGCGCTGTTAGAACAATTTTTTCATCTTCGGTGGTATCATTCTTTCGGGTAAATATAGCATAAAAAATGATTTTCTTTTATTTGGCCTGAAATCTCTTTATCAAACTGATTCCAAAACCCATCACCATCAAGACGGTTCCAAGCCACAAAACGTTAATGAAAGGGAATTTAATCGCTTTCATAATGATATAGTCATCCATCGCGGAAGCCTGTCTGTACTCAATTTCTGCGGCATTTTGATGCGGAATAATTTTCACGAGGCGGGTCTGAATCCCGGCTGCGAGGGTATCGGTAATACTTGTTTCCAGACGTTCCCGGATGTAATACACCGGATCGGCCGTTTCCGTTTTCCACTTAAANTCATAAAATTCCAGATGCGCGGCTACCGCAATATCCCCTTCACGGGCCTGGTAGTTTTTATTTTGGATGCGGGTATTGAATCCTTTAAANATCAGATACCCATTACTTACAAAAATGGAATCACCCGGACTCACTTGTTTCGATTTAAATTGATTGCTATCCGTGATTTTACTTTTATCTACCGTGGAGGTGACATAGGTAAAAATATCATGGGTCAGGTAATGCCGGGTATCCGGACTCGAAATAAGCCCCATTTTAGGATTGATNCGTGCATTTGGTTCTAAAATAAACTCCTCTTCAATCCGTCCTGTATCATTTTCAAGTTTCTGATAACGTACTTTATAATAGTGGTTCGGGCCTACAACGGTATCGCCCATATAGGTTAACTGATACGAACTCATACCCACCGGAATCCCTCTGAACAGCAACACATTTTCACGGCTCTCCTTNTTATTCTCCGCTGCATTTTCTTTTCCNATATCAAATTCAACCCCTAATCGATTTACTGAAATCACTTCTTTATTATATCCACTAAAGAGGATGCCAACCATCATTAAACCAAACCCCAGATGTGCAGTTGTTCCTCCNCATTTAATCACCCGGGGNCCAATTGTTCGGATGAGGTAAAACAAATTACCCAGCACACCAAAAAGAGCAGAAAACAGAAAAACAACAATAGGAACAGACTGTAAATTCTGAGACCAGGCGATGAGCACAGTGAATACCACGGAGAGCATCAAGGGCCACAATAATTTTCGGAAAACTTCCCGGAGATTACTTTGTTTGAACTTTAAATAGTAGATGCTTGCGGTTAGCAAAAGAATCAGAATGACAATCCAAACTTGAATTTTATTGTAGTGATTCACCGGGTCTGTTATTGCCAGTTTAGTCCCGAACATTTTATTCCAAACGGGCATTGAGGTCGTATAGGTAATCTGAATCACTGAGATCATCAGAATCAGTGCCCCAATAAACATCCAAAACTCACGTCCTAATGCCTCTTCCTCTTTAACTCGATCTGGTATTTTTNNATAGCGGATCGCAAACAAAGCCATCCCCAATGCCAGAAAAACAAAAATAAAAATCAGCAAATGATAAAACAGGGATTCCCCTTCACCAGTAAAAGCATGCACAGAGGTTTCACCTAATATTCCGGTACGTGTTAAAAATGTTGAATACAACACCAGAATAAAAGAAAANATGAAAAAGAGGAATGTAGCGCGTAATGAAAACCCGGTGGACTTGTAAATAATTGTCGTATGCAAACCCGCTACGGCCACCAACCACGGAACAAGTGAAGCATTTTCAACCGGATCCCAGGCCCAGTAGCCACCAAAATTCAAACTTTCATAAGCCCAGGCCCCACCCATCATGATGCCGGTTCCAAGCACCATTCCGGTGAGGAGGCTCCAACGCAATAAAGGGGTTTGCAATTCCTGATAATCGTTTTTCCATAATGCGGCTACCGAATAGGCAAAGGGAAACAAGGTTGCACTAAACCCGAGAAACAAAATGGGAGGATGTATCACCATCCAGTAGTTTTGTAACAAGGGGTTCAAACCGTTACCATCCAGAATCATGGATAGGTAATTGGGTTGCTGAAAAATAGGCGCATTCGACATCTGATCGCGCAATAAAATAAACGGAGTGGAACCGATGTGCATATCGCCGAAATGAATTCCCAAGACCGTTGATGCCAGAAANACCTGAACAAATGCTACCAAGGTCATCACCGGTGCCTCCCAACGGTTGCCGTTACGCATCACAAAAATGCCCAATACCGCATGCCAGAAGGTCCACAATGAAAANCTCCCTTCCTGGCCTTCCCAAAAACAAGACAACAAATACTTAAACGGTAATGCCCTACTGGAATGCNNCCAGGCATAATGGTATTCGAAATAGTGATTAAAAATGATGTAAAAAAGTGTTGAAAAAATGGCAATGACTGACAACAAATGAAGCCAGAAAAAGATCGTNGCAGTTTTTAACCACCCTCTTTCAGAAACATTTGCTGAATTGGAGGAGAACAGGTAAGCCAGTGCAGAAAATAATGAACTGACGAAGGATAATATGACAAAGAACTGACCCCATTTTCCAGGTAAGAGGTGTTCATTTAAAAACTTGTTTCCAATCGATTGAGGAGTTAATGACTTAGTTTGTTAGGATGGTTTTCCGACAACAACCTGATCGGTTTTGTATTTAGAAGGGCATTTCATCAGGATGTTGTTGCATTTGAAAACACCTCCTTCCATTTTNCCGGTCATGGTTAATCGTTCACTGCGCTCGAAATCTTGTGGTTTAGGGCCGGTAAACTGCACCTGCCGGGTACTTCCGCTTTCGTCTTTGGCGTAGAAAATAAAAGTATTCGGATCCTTAATCGGATCGTATTGCATTTTATAATTTACCGTATCTAACTTACCAATAATTTGGAATTCTTTACCCGGCTTCTGTTCAGCCGTGGCAAAGGTTTCGTAACTACTGAAATCGCCCACCATGGCAACTATAGCAGCCAAGGCCGCAGCAACCAATACCAAACCCAGTATATTTGATTTTTTCATGCCTTTTAATGTGGCACAAATGTACGTCAGACCAGATGAAATGGAAGATAAATCATCGCAATATTAAATAGTTCCTACAGCACTGCTTCACAAAATTTCGGGTACTTACCTGATTTCCGGCGCGAATCTGTAATTGATACAACCCTGCCGGCAAGTCGCTAACTAACAGTCCTTCAGTTTCGAGTTCACCATGCATCAACTGCCTGCCGGTGATATCAACAATGCGGTAGGTTGTTTCGATGTTTAAATTCAAGTTCTGAATCCGCAAACGATCAGTTACCGGATTTGGATAAAGACTCCAGGAGGCAGTTTCTTCATTAACTATACCTGCCGGATAATTCTGCACCACGGCGTAACCATAGTAAGGCAGATAATTTTGTTTTGTACCTGTGATAAAAATCGTATCCCCAAGNGAAACCGGAGTAAAGCCTCCCATCTGAGCGATCCCGCCACTGATGACGCCCGAAGACAAGTAACGTCCTTTATAATACAGACCGATTGAAGCATCATCTGTTGAACTAAAGACCGGAAAATAAGTTCCTCCTGGCGCAATGATGGATGGATGCGTACATTGTAACTGGCCCAGATGATCTGTTTTGATTTCCAAGGTAGGATCTCCAAAGACTGTCCATGTATCTGTTATCTCATTCCCCATATCCGGATTACTAAGGGTATTGTAATGTTCATTTACGCTTAAAAAACCATTCACGGCAAGAGCACCAAAAGTTGTTTTTCGATTCCCCGGTCTGGCACCACGCATTATGGCATTCATTTCATCTTGTCCCTGCATTGGAGGATCCCAACTTTGATTAATGGTACTCATTAAAGTAGCCGCAGCACCGGTAGGTTGGTTGGATGCATTTTTAGCCCGCAGAAAAGCCTCAGCCAAACACGTGTTATTCACGAAATCGCCATTCACACATGCCGTTGAAAATATACAGGGCCATTGTCCTAAATCATTGGTCATATTTGGAATATCCGCATCCCCGAAACCGGAAGTTGAAAAGGCACCAACACTACCATGACCACAATAATTCATAAGGCCAACACCNCCGTTAAATGCATTCAAGACATCCGGTATGAGTGGATCTCCTGAGGCATCTCCCCACCCNTGACTGCCGTCATAAAATTCAGACTTTGCCGTGAAGGTGTATTGATTGATGTTTGAATCGCAGATATCACGAATATGCTCATAATCGTACTCCCAATCGTCGCCGGGCCCCTGATTACTCGCCATGCCAATTTGTTTTTGTACNCAGGCCGATCCNGAGGTAGGGATTTTTTCATAACGCAAAGTACGTTCAACCTGTATCGCGATATCAGCTACAGATTCGCCGGAAAANCGCCCTACGATAAATTCCGGTGCATGGTCATTTCCACTTTGGTAAGCATAGGCATTATCTGAAGGTCCCAACAAATCAGGATACTGGTTCCAGTTGGCATTGCGGGTTGGTATATTCGGATGATCACCTACGATCAACAAATAAGCAATTTGTTTTTCGGAATAATACTGACTCACCAGATTCAAANNACTAGGTTCAAAAACCCCACCGGTAAGGGTATCTGTATTCACCAACAGGACCTCAATGCCTTTNTGTTCCTTCCATTCAATGTAAGGTTGAATTGCATTCAGATAGGATGCCGGGCACAATACCAGCATCGAACCATTTTGTTTCACCGGAGCATATCGCGTACCCTTCAATCCATAGTTCACAAACAAATTTCTATAAATATCATCGTACTCTGCGACTACCTTTTCCGGGGTTTCCAGGAANGTCCACACGTTGTGTGCAGAGGGTCGGGTGTATTGAATCTTTAGTTTCAGGTGATGATACACCCGCAAAACCTTACTCACCGGATTGTATCGAACCGGAAATATTTGAATGCTTTGTCCACGAAAATCTCGTAAAATAAACGGCTTAGCGGCATCCACCATCGACGTCGGATAAAATTCATTTTTCTGATACACCGAACCAAACGTAAAGGGAACTTCAGAGGGTTTNTGGGTGCGAGATAAGTTGCCTTTGCCGGGTGCGATCATCACGCCCAGATAATCAGTATAAGAAGCCGATTCAATACTTACTTCGGCTTCGCGATCTCCCGGAATCTGCAAGGAGAATGCCAATTTGGGTGANTCCGGACAACCCTTCTCGAGGATGGCAGTCCCTTGTTCAATTTGCACGGTACTGGCAGGACCTAAAGGGGTCATCACTGAAGCTTGTTTAAGTCCTCCAACTTCAATGTCAACCAGGGTTTGCGTTGCTTGCTGACTGAGGACCTGAATACGGGTATGTTGCTGCGCCAGACTGATGCCCGGCAACAGAAAAAGTAGAATGAGAATGTTTCGCATAGTTTACAGCATTCAATGAAATAGCCTTCTTCAAAGGAAGACGACTAAACCAGAAATAAAATTAGGGCATTTTACCTGAACGTATTGTATTTTTACCGCGTGATTGGTTGAAACCGCAATCTTTGCGACCAGAATCTGATTTTTAGGCTCTGTCAACCACACAAACCTCGGGGTGTTTCTGAACATCAGAATCTGAGATTAAACCCGTGAACCTGGAACAGGTAATGCTGTTTAGGAAAGGTAAGTGAATCTTCCCATTCTCTTGCCGCTAACAACTTGCTGAAAAGCACAAGAATTTTGGTATGAAACACTATTTATTATTACTCCTTTTCCCGTTAAATGGCTTTGCGCAAACCATGCAGGACGACTCCTCCGGAGTATTGAATTGGCGCCTATTCAGATACGGTCTGTGGTTCAGAAAATTTTATATTTTAATGCGCCGGACTCTGGATATCTTCAACGTAGCAACCAGGGCAACGACCTTCCTGTATTGTTGCAAAGCCTATCTTCGGTAGTAAGTACATCCGATGCCGGAACAGGAACAGGTTATACCGGGATTCGGGTACGAGGCTCGGATATCACCCGGATCAATGTAACCTTAAATGGCGTTCCTGTGAATGACCCCGAAAGTCAGGCGGTGTTTNTTGTGAATACCNCGGATCTGGCCTCCTCGGCCCAACTGATTCAATTAGAGAAAGGTGTCGGANCAAACAAAAGTAGGCGCAGGAAGTTTTGGAGCATCCTCTCTATCAACACGTTGGATATTCACCAAACAGCACCTGGAATAACATTTCATTCAGATGCCGGATCTTTTCAGACCTTTAAGAATACCCTTAAGGTTTATACCGGTCCTTTACCTAATGGACTGTCTTCTACACTGCGCATGAGTCAACTTTCTTCAAATGGTTATATTGACCGGTCAGCATCTGATTTACGCTCCTTGCAATGGACCACCTCCTGGAAGATCAACACAAAACATCGTCTCACATTTAATTATCTGGGAGGTCGGGAANAAACAGGACAGGCCTGGAATGGGGTTCCTGAAGACAGCNTTAAAACGAATCCGACTTGGAATGAACTGGGTCAACGTGAAGATGGTAGTTTTTACCCGAACCAGACCGACAATTATCAGCAAGATTATTATCAGCTATTTTATGATTTCAACATCAATTCCTTCTGGAGTGCAGGGGCGATCGCATTCATCACCCGGGGAAAAGGGTATTACGAAGAATACAAAAACGGAGAACGGTTTGCGGATTATGGAAGACCGGAGTTGATCAACGGACAGGACACCCTTGATGAAACTGATTTAATTCGGCAGTTGTGGTTAGACAATACGTACGCCGGCCTGAAAACCTATATAAATTATACCCGCTCGCGTTGGCAGGGCGGCTTGTACTTGAATCACAATATTTATCAGGGCAGGCATTTCGGTCAGGTCATTTGGGCCGAANGGGGTTTTCCGGATAACTGGAAATGGTACGATTTGGATGCCACGAAATCAGAAACGAATAGTTATGCCATGCTTGAATACAAACTGAATCAACGTTGGCGACTCTATGCCGACTTACAGTATCGTTATGTGCAGTATCAGTTAAACGGTTTCCGTAAGAACCCCGGAATCAGCTACGACCTTCGTTTTGACTTTTTAAATCCGAAGTTCCGGCTAAGTTATTCCAGGCCTAAATGTTCATGGCAACTTACACTCGGGCTGGCACAANAAGAACCGAATCGCGACGATATTGAAACCGGCTTAACGCAATTGCCCAAACCAGAAAAACTATATAATGCCGAGCTCGTGAATACCTTGGTATTACCCCGAGGATTGATTGTGCGAAATAATATATTTTTGATGTACTATCGCGACCAACTGGTACTGACCGGAAAAATCAACGATGTTGGTGCTTATACCCGGAGCAATATAGCCAGAAGTTATCGCCTGGGATTGGAAACTGAAATCCATTGGAAATTTCATAAGATGCTTGATCGCAACTCANATTCAAGTATTTCGAGAAACCGGATTCTGAATTTTACGGAATATATTGACGATTACGATCAGGGGATTCAAATTAAAAATNCTTACCCCTCAACAACTATTTCCTTTTCACCATCCTGGATTGCAGGGNGGCGTATTTCAATTTTCCCTTTGCGGCACTTCCAGACGTACCGGCGTGGAGTCGTGAATTTANGTTTGGATATAGCCCCGAAATACGTGAGCAGGCAATTTCTTGATAATACTGCCAACCCGGATCGAAGCATCCTCCTATTCGNNTTTGTTGATGTGAATCTTACTTTTCCCTGGTCGTTGAACTCATTTAAGGGACAGTTTCGCCTGGGGATTCAAAACATCACCAACGCATCTTATGTAAACAACGGATACACATTTTCGTATATCTATAATCAGGAACTGATCACCGGGAATTATTTTTATCCCCAGGCTCCACGCAGGTATATGGTGGGTTTCAGCATTTTGCGGTAATCGAATGCCCTGTTTTTGGCTGCATGGCTTGCTATTTGAAGAAGATTATCCTTACCGCAATGCGAAGCCGGGGTGATTTCAATTTCCGAATCGGACAACTATCCTATTCCCGATGTACTCCTTGTCATGCTCTTGACTCACAAACAGAGACTGATGCAAAACGATCAAAACGAATTGACTAAGTCATTTTGCAACGGCCTCATCTCGTCAGTTCGGACAAGACTATACGAGATATGAAATCGTTTGACTGCCCATTCACATTCGTATAAAGGCAGGCTGCAACATCCGTAACGCATCAAGGTAATTTTACCATACCCTGCGATACCTGCCAGGTTCAGCAACGATGCTGAATCTTCCAGCAACGATGAATCAATTTATTCCTGAAATCTGGAGGTATTGTCCATGAAGTAATTTCTCCATCTGCAGATGCAGTTAATGCCGGATCAGGATTGAAGTTCCTGTAGTTGGTTGAAAAATACAGCACACCCTTCTGATTCAGGTGTTTCATGGTATCCTGAATTAATTGACGACGATCGAGTTGAACATCAAAAGCCGAGGTGGCGGTTCTACTTTTTGACATAGTGGGNGGNTCCAATACGATGATATCATACAATCGAACCGGATTCTGTTTAACCCATAGTTTGGCATCTGCCCGTAAAAATGAATGCCGTGTAATATTGATGCCATTTAACTTAAAATTTTCTCTGGCCCAATTCAGGTAGGTGGTAGATAAATCCACTGAAGTTACGGTTAGGGCTCCTCCTGAAGCTGCGTGCACCGAAAAAGCCCCGGTGTAACAAAANAGATTCAGAACATGTTTACCCCGGGAATCAGACTGCACTTTNTTACGTAACGGGCGATGGTCTAAAAATAATCCGGTATCGATGTAGTCGGAAAGATTCACAAGAAATCTGAGTCCATCTTCCGCAACTTCTACTCGATTTGCGGTATGGTCTACTTTTTCATATTGTTCAAAGCGCTGNTCTTTCTTTCGTAATTTTAAAAATATCGATTCCCGGGTAATTCCGAAAACGTTCATTAGCGCTGCGATACATTCTTCTAACCAGGCCTGATAAGCTGCATCTCCCAATTGATGTCGTGTTTGATATTCCGCCACATGTAAACGGCCTTCATAAAAATCCACACAAAGCGGATACTCCGGCATATCCCAATCAAATACACGAAAACAGGAAATTTTTNNTCGGCATGTAAAAGACTTTAAACTCCGTAAATTTTTTCGAATTCGGTTCGCCAATGGGGACGGATGCACCTGCATAATTGAATGCGAAAGTACGTCTGAATAGGATATTGCAGGCAAATTCACTGAATATCAGGCGAATAAGCAGTCGATTTTATTTACGAACCGATTGAATTACCTTTATCCTTATTTTAAGATGGATTCATACGCACAGTCCTTTAATCGTTTACTAAACATCATGNAAACCCTGCGGGAACAATGCCCCTGGGATCAGAAACAAACGATACAAACCCTTCGGAAGTTAACTATTGAAGAAACCTATGAATTAGCTGAGGCCATTACTGATGAAAATTGGGCTGGGTTGAAAGAAGAACTGGGGGACGTTTTATTGCATCTGGTATTTTATGCCCGTATTGCCGCTGAACAAAACCATTTTCACATAGGCGATGTGATTGAAACCGTATGTAATAAACTCGTGTTCCGGCATCCGCATATATACGATTCTGTAAAGGCTGACGATGAAGAAACCGTAAAACAAAACTGGGAAAAACTGAAACTCAAGGAAGGTAAACGATCTGTTTTGGGTGGTGTCCCATCGGCGTTACCTGCAATTACCAAGGCGGTCCGTTTGCAGGAAAAAGCAGCACAGGTTGGATTTGAATGGTCGGAAACCGGTGAAGTTAAAGCCAAATTACTGGAGGAAATTTCAGAATTGGATGAGGCCTTGCTTGGGGGCAAGCAGGATGAAATTGAGGCAGAATTTGGAGATGTGCTGTTTTCGATGATGAATCTTGCACGCTTTTTGCAGGTAGACCCGGAAAACGCCCTCGAANAAACCAATAAANAATTTAAACGTCGTTTCGAACAAATGGAAGAGAAAATTATTTCAACCGGAAAAGACCTTAGTCAGAGCACGCTTGAAGAAATGGATGCCATTTGGAACGAGATCAAAAAGTATGAGTCGTAAAAAGAGTAATGCCACCCCATTCCGTTTTCCCTTCGATATCGATAGTAGGGTGTTTTTGGCGTTGGCAGCCTTCTTTTTATCTGGTCCATCAAAGAGGTCAATCAATTCATTCTACCGAATACAACACCTTCAAGTCTTGCGCAAAAATTAAAGAGGATTTTAACCAGAAATCAGAGTCCCTTCGATCCATTGCCCAAAGCACGTCTGACTTTTCGAATTTCTATTTAGGCCAACCGCAACCCAATGAAGTCAATGATCTACTCAAATTAGATTATACCGTTTTTCTGACTGAAAAGGAATCCCGANAATTCTGGAATAATTCAGTAACCGACTTACCAGTCGACACCTTTCCGTTAAATCAGCCTTGTTACTATCAGACTGCTCAGTCGGTTTTCATANTTGTACAAACTTCCTTTGGGTGATACCTCCCGGCAAAAACGGCCTGGATGTTAATGAAGATCAAGAATAATTACCCGTTTAAATCCGACTTCTTTAACAACAGGTATACTTCCAATAACAAATCGCATGATGATGATATTTCCATTGCGCTGAATAAACCTACAGGAAAAGTCAACTATGAACCTTTGGTATTAGATGGCAAAACTATTTTTTATCTGGTAAAAGAGGATAACTTTTTAGGAAGCATGAATGACAATGGCTGGCATTTATTCTTCCACGTCTTACCCTTTATCATGTTTGGGGTTTCGATACACACGTATTACAAAGTGACGGTGAAACGAAATGGTGAACTGCTCACCCTTTCACTTATTTTACTAACCATTATCGGTATCCGTTCTTTAAATTATCTGTTAGGATTTCCGGACAATTATGCTGATGAAAGACTATTTAGTCCGGAGCTTNTTGCCAGCGACGCTTTAAACCGATCATTGGGTGATGTATTCATCAATGTGTCGCTTATTTTCTGGTTGTTGGTATTTTTCTGATTAATGTGCAGGGCAAAGCGATCCNAGGTCAAAACCTTTCGCTGGAAATGGCCTTACCTGATTTTCTGGCAGTTGATTCTAATTGTTTCTACAATTTATTGCAGCAATCTGGCGTATGAATTGATTAATGATACAACCATTAACTACGACACCAGTATTTTCTCACGATTTGATTTGTACTCGTTCATAGGGTTGTTAACCTTTCAGATCCTTTTCGCGAACATGGTTTTGCTGGTGATTGTCGTACACACGTATTTTAAATTATTTAAAGTTCACAACCTCCTCAAGTATCTGTTGCTGCTCATTTCATATCTGATTTTCCAGCTTGCGATACCCCATACATATGAAGTTTGTTATTACTTCGCATTTCTTGGTATTGCCATTATCATGTTTATGCTGGACAGTAATCTGTTCAACACCAAATTCGACTTCAACTCCTACAACCTGCTTTTGTGGTTTATTCTGATTTCTCTTTTTGCTTCAGGTTTACTGTCCATGTTGATTACGGACAAAGAGANNAAAAACCGGGTTGAGCATGCGAATAGTTTATTGTATACCGAAGACAAATCGCTGGAAAACAGATTAGTTGAATTTTCACAAACTTTACAAAACGATTCTACCTTATCAAGTTGGATGCTGAATACTCAACACGTTGAGTTCAATAAGTTTACCGATTATCTCTACACCCGCTATTTAAGTAAGGAGTTTGCAGAGTACCAACATTATTATTACCTGTTTGACAGTGCAGGAAACAACCTGGCTCCCTCCGATTCTATTCCGCTCAAACAAAAAATTCAGGNNAGATTCTTGATTTCAAGAACACTGGAGATAGTCTACCTGAATTTGTGCCTTATCGAAACGACAACGAACAGGGATACTTCTTTCTGGTACCCTACAAAAGATTCAATCCTCCGGGGACAGATCCTTTGTCAGATTTATTCCAGTTTGCATTTTGAAGATGAAGAATTTAATGAGTTGGTACATGGCACCCCGCATAATTACCGCGTGAAAGATTACAACTACAATGTAGCCATTTACAATCAGGGCAATATCATTTCAAGAAAGGGGTTGTTTGCGTTCNCCACAAAAATAAAAATCAACGGCCAGCCATCCACCCGATTTTATCGGGAAGATGGTTACTCCGTTATGAAGTACATTCCGGAGTCGGTGAGCGGGCAGGTTATCATTGCAAAAAAACCAGTTGGCTTTACTTATNTCACTACCCTTTTTGCTTATATCTTTTCANTTTACTTTGTCACAATCTCCTTATACATTCTTGGAAATATCATTGCCCGTTCCAATCTGGATTACAGGCGTTTTATGAATCTGCTCAGCCTCAATCTCCGGTTAAGGGTCCATGTCGCCATTCTGATTGTAGTTTTTCTTTCGTTTATTGCCGTTGGCTATTCAACGAGTTACTATTTAAAATCGCGCACCAAGGATAAGCTCAAATCAGAAATCAGTAATTATGGCCAACTCATCCAGAAGGAACTGAACTACTACATGAAGGAGAACCAAATCATGCTACTCCCGGAATTCAAGGACCTACTGCAACAACCCGAATTACTTTCCGCGATCTCGGATGTTGCGTATCGTTTTAACATTAACATCAATATATTCCAGAATATAACCGGCAAACTCATTTTCAGCTCCAGTCCTGATTTTTTCCATTATGGCTTATTGTCGAAACGCGTAAATGCGCTGGCCTATTATATGTTGAATCATGCCAATGTGGAACAATTTATTCACAACGAAAACATTGAGCAATTCGAATATTTTAGTTCATATTGTTTTCTGAAAAATCAACAAGGTGAAAATATCGGCATCTTACAAATTCCATACATCTCATCGAATCGCGTCATCAATTCTGAAACAGGTTCCATTCTGATTACCCTCATCAATATTTATGTATTTGTGTTTTTATTTAGTTCGATTCTTGCCTTCTTTATCACCCAAAGGGTCACTAAACAATTTACAATTATTGTGAAGGAATTCACCAAAATTAACCTGACCAAAACCAACCAACCCCTGAAATGGTCGTACAACGATGAAATTGGATTGTTGGTGAAAGAATACAACCGCATGCTGCGCAAATTGGAAAACAGTTCCATGATTATTGCGAAAAACGAACGGGAATGGNCCTGGCGCGAAATGGCCAAACAGGTAGCCCATGAAATTAAANACCCGCTCACACCGATGAAGTTGTCTCTGCAAATGTTAGAACGGGCAATCAAGAACAACAATCCCAATATAGGTGAAATGACTGCCCGGGTTACCACGACCCTGATTGAACAGATTGACAATCTGACCTCGATCGCTACCAACTTCTCTAACTTTGCCAAGATGCCGGAATTGAACAAAGAAAATTTCAATCTGAATGAGGTGTTGTATACGGTGACCGGCATGTACAATGATGATGAAAGCAATGAATTCCTGTTCCTGATTCCCGAATACCCGATTACTGTGCTTGCAGATAAGAGTCAATTGATTCGTGTAGTCACCAACCTCATTCAAAATGCCATACAGGCCATTCCTGACGGAAGACGTGGGAATATTTCATTGGAAGTAACCAAGATTAAGAACAATTATGTTCGAATCACCGTTTCGGACAACGGAGAAGGAATCGATCCTGAANAAAGGAAAAAACTCTTCCAACCCTATTTCACGACGAAGTCTTCTGGTACGGGCCTTGGGTTGGCCATGTGCAAGGATATCATTGAACAATTTGGCGGCAAAATTCATTTTGAGAGCACCTTGAACATAGGCACGGACTTCTTTGTTGATTTACCCATTGCCGATTTTGGTGATAAACAGGAACCCATCTTATAAACTGGTACCTCCAAGTTTTAAAATTTCAGTGAACTCGGCATCTGACACGGCACTCACAGAAAGCCTGGATAACCTGACCAATTCCATGTTCTTTAGCAGTGTATGTGCCTTGATTTGCTGTAAACTCACCGGAAATTTCAAAGCCTTTCGGGGTTTAAAATCAACCGCTAACCAGGCAGTGTCTTCGGTTGTGGGATCCTGATAAGCAGTTTCTACCACCTCGGCGATACCGACAATTTCAAGGCCTTCGTTGCTATGATAAAANAGCCGATCACCTTTTTTCATGGCGCGAAGATTATTTCTGGCAGCATAATTTNNCACACCATCCCAAAAGGTTTTCTTATCCTGAACAAACTGATTCCAACTGTATTTAAAAGGTTCTGATTTAATGAGCCAGTATGCCATTTTCTGCTTTTGCCCAAATGTAGAATCGACCGTTGAATTTTTTATGAAATTTCGGGAAGTTTTGTTTTCAGGAAGATACCGTAGATTAACGTATGATTCCTGTTCCGCTACCAGTCCATGCTGATTTTAGTTTACATTGCACTCCAGAATCTCCTAGTGCCTGCGATTGACTTGTTGAAATAGCGCATCATTCCCTCCCCACGATTACCTTTGCTGCAATGAGACTCCATCACAGCCACTTGCTGCTAATTTCATTCTTGTTTGTGGGCTGCATGCCGTTGCGCCGAATCGCCTTCAAACAATACAATGCATATGATGCTGAAAACNGACAGCTTAAAGAAATTCGTATCAGTCCGACCCGCACCAATGATTTAAGAGGCCATGCCGATCGTATACTGNATATTGTTCACATGGACCTGGCTGTTTCTTTTAACTGGGAGGAACATACCTGCATGGGTAAAGCCACCTTACGCATCAAGCCATATGCCTACCCTACTGATTCTATCGTTCTGNATGCCCACAATATGACTTTTCAGAAAGTTCGCATATTGAATCGAGAAGGTGATGAAATTCAAAATCTGGTGGATTACAATAAAAAGTATNTCCGACTGAAACTTGAACGTTTGATTCAGCCCGATGAAGAGGTAAAACTGGAAATGGATTATGTTGCCCACCCCGATGAAGCAGAAAACAAAAACGGGCGCGCAATTCGGGATGATAAGGGTTTATACTTTATCAATACCGATAAACGTGAAGCCTATCAGCCGATGCAACTCTGGACCCAGGGTGAAACAGAATCCAATTCAAATTGGTTTCCAACCATCGATCATCCACATGAAAAATTTACTTCCACCTTGCAAATAACGGCTCCTTCTGACATGACCATTTTATCGAATGGTAAACTCATTAACGATCAGAACCTGGGAGCAACTCACCAGCAAACCTGGGTGAATGATGATCCCTTACCAGCTTACCTGATTATGCTGGCCATCGGGAATTTTAAAATATCCAGGGAGTATCTCGACAATCTGGAAATCAGTTATTACCTGGAGCCGGATTACCATCCTTATTCTGCTCAAATTTTCAGGCACACCCGTGAAATGATCGACTTTTTCGGAGGCAAACTCGGTGTAAATTATCCATGGGCCAAATATGCCCAGGTGATTGTTCGGGATTATGTATCCGGTGCTATGGAAAATGCAAGTGCAACTTTACATGGCGAATCCGTGCAAAAACACNCCCGCGAATTGTTGGATGCACCTAACGATGAAATTATTGCCCATGAATTGTTTCATCAATGGTTTGGTGATTTAGTGACCTGTGAATCCTGGCCACATTTGTTCCTGAACGAAGGGTTTGCAACGTATGGCGAGCAATTGTGGCTTGAATATAAATACGGCGTGAATGCCTCTCAACGCGAAAGTTATGAAACCATGAACCGGTATCTCAATTATGCCAACAAAGTCCAGGACGGCCCCATCGCCAACTTTAATTATAAACAACCTGATGATATGTTCAATACGTTAACCTATCAAAAAGGGTCTCGGGTATTGCATTTATTGCGTTCGGTAATTGGTGATGATGCATTTTTTGCTGGCCTGAAAATATACCTCACGAACTATCGCCATCAAACTGCTGAAATAGATGATTTTCGCCAGGTGATGGAAAAAGTAAGTGGTAAAGATTTACGTCCTTTCTTCCAGCAGTGGATATTTCGTGCATCACATCCGATTATTGATATTCGGTATGCATGGTCAGACAGTACTTCAACCCTGAAAGTAGAAGTGGAACAAATTCAGGATAATACAGTTGATNCATTCCATTTTCCGTTAGCGTTCAAAGTGCGACAAGGTGCTCAGGTAAAAAATTACACCTTCCGCATCCAACGANAAAGGAAGTCTTTTATCAAAAAGAGTAGCAATGACTATGTGGGTGCGCCGCTGGTGATTGTAGATCCGGAAGCCACCTTTNTAGGTGAACTCCGCGACCACCAGTCTNTTTTAAATTATATCCAAACCTACAACAAAGCATCCTCCTTTATTGAAAAAGTGAGACCGCTTGAGGCCCTCAGTTCGATACAACAGCAGGCCGATACCATTCGATCTACTCTCCTGCAAGCATTATCGGATGCGGATGAACATATCCGGGTTAAAAGTCTGGAATGGATCGATTGGAGTCATGTTCCAACCTTGCAACGCGCAGAACCAATTCTGATTCAACTGGCAGCCAATGATGTTTCACCGGCTGTACGTGCCAAAGCTACCCGAATATTGGGCACTTTAAAACGATCAGACCTGTTGACGCTATTTCAACAAAATTTAAATGATTCCTCTTACCAGGTTTGCGCAGAAGCATTGCGCGCAGGTTACTTCATTTCACCCCAGGAATATACTCAAATTGCCGTGCAGGAATTTCCAAATGCCCGTGGAGGAATGCAACGGCAATGTATGGAGTTCTTTATTGTGCAAAAAGATAGTCAGGGTTTAGCTTTAATTAAATCAAAATCCCTCGGTATTNTTAATCGTCAACGGGCTGAACTGGTACAATGCTTTTCCAGGTTATTGAATGCCATCAATCTGGACCCGGTCTATCAGNAATGAATTAGAGTTTTAAGACATCTCGCGGATACAGACAAATACCCCACTGTACGCTCGAGTGCAATGAAGGCCCTTTATTCCATGCGGGAACAATACCAGCAAGCCGGAGAAGCATCAAAAATAAAGAAATAAAAACCAACTTCTGAACCGCGCCGAACAAATTCGTCAGGTGATGCAACTGGTGATTAAAAACCGCCCGGAAGAATGGACTGAAGATTATTTAAAAGAGCAGGAAATCAAACTCTAACGAAAGCATGCCTGGTCTGCAGCATCAAACTAGTAACCCAGACTGCGTAAAATCATTTCCAAATCCCTTTCCTGCTCAGGATCATATGCTTCATTTAAATTAATGCCATTTAAACGCGCCCAGGACTGATAATAGGCTGCCGTAATAGGATTTTTNAACTCCCGCACGATGTCATAGCAGTTGCGTTTAAGTTGACGGTTGATTACTTTAATCAACAATTTNCCTTGGGTGATATTCAGATTTTTAAGCCGATCTTCAAAATTGACTTTTATTTCATCTTCCCGGGTGCGAATATATCTTCGGCGTTCGCGCTTATTCATACCGAGCGTTGCTGTTTCAATTTCATTAAACATTTTAACGGCGGCGTTCGCGAAAGGCATAATAATTTTTACATAATACTTGGTCTGATTATAATGATAACGCAGGGTATCATTCGCGAAAATGCGGGTATCCACTACGACAGCCTCATTGAGCTGTACCCGATANATCTGATTCACTTTTTTATCCTGGCTGGTTGTCGGGAAAACTTGTTGTGCCTGCATCGTTGCAGCACTTCCGCATATCAGAAAAAAGAGTAGGTATTTCATCGTGTATTCACTGCGGTAAAGTTAGAATACTCCTTTTGAGTCTTACGTTAAAGATTCTCAAACAGCAGGCCTCTTTTGAATAATACGCGGTTAAGGAAAAATGATCAACACAGCTTCGGGTTGGAAGTTTTATGTTTGCATCCCAGAAAATGAACCCGGCAATCCATTATATTGAGTTAAGCGATGGCATGCGGATCGCCTACCTCGAAGAAGGGCGGAGCTATAAACCGACCATATTATTTATTCATGGTTTGGCCAATGCTGCGTTGGTTTGGCAATGGAATATTCAATTCCTCAAAGAACATTTTCACTGTATTGCCATTGATTTGCCCGGTAATGGACATTCCAGTCGGGGAAACTTTCCATACAGCATCAACTTCTATTGCCAGATCGTAGATGAATTTATGGATGCATTGAATTTAAATTCTGTGGTGCTATGTGGTCATTCTATGGGCGGACAAGTGGCTATACAAAGTGCTTTGAATAACCCGGCCCGAATCCAACAATTAATTTTGATGGCTCCGGCCGGATTTGAATATTACACCCCGGAAGAGGCCATTTTATTTCGGAGTGCGATTACCCTTGGAAATTTTCTGAATATGGATGAACTGCATATTGCCCAGTCGATACAGGCCTCATTCTTTCGTCCGAATACAACCACGCAAACTATCATTGACGACCTGAACCACTTCATACGACAGAACAACCGCGAAAGTTACCGGCGCATGTTGGATCTTAGTATTGCCTCCATGTTGGAAGATCAGGTTTTTCACAAACTCNAAAACATACATTGTGAGGTGCTCGTATTTTTGGAGAAGAAGATATGTCGATCCCCAATCGTTTTACACCCGGTTAGCACATTAAAAATTGCCGAAAAAGCATGCGCACAAATTATTCAGGTTACTTTGCACAGCTACCCTATGACTGGCCACTTCGTGCACATTGAACAATCGTTGGAAGTGAATGCTACCATTCTGAAGCATCTTAAAAAAGTCAGTACATCTACCGGATTCTGATGTATATTGGTGATTAAATCAGGCTTTAAACCTTCTGGACCTTTGAAGGTCTGAGGCCTTTTCAAAATCCCACAACGATGAAGCAAGGTATACTTTTCATACTATCCTGCCTCTCACTGCTCAACTGCGGGCTCAGGTTGCAGATTGGAGCACAGGAGTCGCCCCGATATTGTATAACAAATGTGCAAGTTGTCACCATGCCGGAGGTGCCGGTCACAAAGACTTTACCAACTATGATACGGCTAGCNTTTTGCCGGAAGCTGTTTATTATTATACAACACAAGGGATCATGCCACCTTGGCCGCCTAATCCGGCCTATCGCACTTATGCCCATGAAAGGAGATTAAGCAATCAGGAAATACAAACGATACAAAGCTGGGTGAACAACGGAACGTTGTTAGGCGATACCGCGCTGGCTCCTCCGAAACCGGTATTTACCAGTTCAGCCATGCTAACACAAACGCCGGATTATATCTTTTCGATGCCAACCTATACGATAACACCGTTGGCAGGTTCAAGCGATGATATTTATTGGAACTTTGTCATCCCTACCAATNTTCTTACAACAAAATTCATTCAGGGTTTTGAGTTCATTCCAGGCAATACCGCGCATGTTCACCATGCCTTAATTNTTTCAGATACTTCACAGGCTGTAATTAATGCCGATAACGCATATCCTGGTGTAGGTTACNCCGGGTTTGGCGGTACGGGCAGTGCAAGTTCAAAATTATTAGGGGCCTATGTTCCGGGGTCGACACCTTTTATTCCCGCAAGGATTTGCCAGCGCCTGCCAGCGAATTCATACCTCATTTTCAATATTCATTACCCGTATGCTTCCAGCCGGAATGTGGATAGTAGTAAGATTCACCTCTTCTTATCCAATGGANATGTTCGGGAAGTATTTTTTCTGNCACCACTAAATCACGGCACTACCATAACCAACGGACCATTGGCGCTAGCTGCCAATACCACCAAGACTTTTGAAGAAAAGTACACTGTACCCATCGATATTTCAGCATTTGGGGTTGCGCCACATATGCATCTGATTGCCCGCAATATCCGCGNNTCAANNGGGAACTACACCTTTGGAGACAGCATTCCACTTATTGATATTCCGAAATGGGATTTCAAATGGCAGGGGGCTTACTATTTTCGTCAGGTTCAAAAAATTCCTGCAGGCACGGAATTGTTTGCTTCGGCATTTTACGACAACACATCCGCTAATCCATACAATCCGAATAACCCTCCACAATATATTNTCGCCGGAGAAGATACGGATGAGGAAATGATGCTGGTTTATTTTGCCTATACCAATTACCAGAATGGTGATGAAAACATACTCATTGATACCGGATTTGTGACGACAACCCTGGNNAGAACCTTATACGAAGCATCCACTTTTTTTGAGCCTTATCCGAATCCGGCGACACAACAGATTCATTTAAAATGGTATACCCAATCGATGGAAGAAACAACCCTGAGTNCGATCGATCTGGTTGGTAATTGTATACGAAAAGAATCTCTTCAACCGGCGCAGGGCTATCAGGTAAGCACCTGGGATATCCGTCACTTACCGGCTGGTATTTATCTGCTCAATATGCGTCATCCGCAATCTTCCCGTACTTTCCGGATACAGAAGATGGAGTAGATTTTGTCAGCTTACGAACAAAGTTCATCGGAGTTGCGACGCTCCATGCAACTGCATCGCAGCCGTCAAAAGGGATTCGCCTTCGGCGGATCCCTTTTTCTATTTTCTTCTATTTCTTCTCCAGAGATTCAATCCGTTCCAGAAGTTTGAGATAATCGGCTTTCAATTGTTGAAGCTCATCGCTCTGTTTTTAGCAGCCAATTCCTGGGCTTCCTGTTGGGCATGTAACTGTTTGATGGCATTCACATACGCGATTAAAATAGCATGCGTATTCAAACTTAAATATCCATCCTCATCAGTTTGCACACATTCCGGAAATATTTTTGAACGTCCTGAGCGCTAAAACCAATTTGTTCCTGGTTCAAAACAGCCAAAGGAAACTGTCTGTTTTCTGTATTTTGATAATGATACCGGATAGGTTGTAGTTGAAGTATTTCGTTGAGTCCTTTGGCGTAACTGCCATGAATTTGTTTGAGGCGAGCATCAGATACAATGGTCCAGGTATTGGTACCCGGTTTACGCCCTTCATCTAAACCCAATTCAAACTATCCACCCGGCGCATTCACTCCTATTCCGACACGGCCGTTGTTTCGGGCTACCATCACATTGCTCAAAGCATTTGAAGCAGTGCCATTCCGATTATGAATAGAGGTGTATTCGCTAACATAGCCGTCTGGGGGAGACTATGGTGTCATTATATCTCCCGATTACGAGTGAAGAATAGCCGTGCGCCTTTGTATTATATCCTAAGGCCATTGTATAATATCCTGCAGCTATAGTAGAAATACCAAATGATGATGCGCACGTTCCTGAGGCCGTGGTATTTGCCCCGGTACTAAAGCGGTTTGCCCAGAAGCCGTTGTACCGGAACCTGCGGCAAATGTGTTTAAGTTAACTGCACTATTCGCATTATTGATTGCAAATGAAGAAAAACTGGTGGCATTGTTTCTGAACCCAGGGAAACAGAATAATCCCCGGACGCAATCGCATAAGAACCCATTGCCACACTCATGGAGCCTGACGCCTTGGAATATTACCTGCTGCAAAAGAGTTGACTCCTGATGCTTCCGAATATGAGCCAAAAGCACTGGTACCATGATTAGTAGCCTTGGTTGTTTGTCCACAAGCGACAGAATATTTACCAATACTATCTTTACTCCATGCATCACCTATAAATACTCCACCCGCACGAAATGCAGCTTTATCCGGATACCATAACATTCGAACACCAGTACCACTTACCGGTGTGGCACCAGCTATCGTTGGAAGAGTAGCCGGTCCTGTAAAAACTACTGAGCTGTCGGAAACATGCAGGCGGGCTGAAGGTACACTTGTGCCAATCCCGACCTTCCCATTATCGAAAATACTTCCGTTTTGCAATGTAGAAGTTCCCCACTTGGGAATATAATTAGCCGTAAGTGTTCCAACCTTTGGATCCGTTTCGCTGAATACGGCAGATGGATTCACCCAGGTAACAATTCCGTTGACGTCTGTTTGCATCACCTGATTCGCAGTACCACGAGATTCCGGTAAAATGTATTGATTTGAAGAGGTGCTTCCTATGGCCACCCGACCTTTGATGTAGGCTGCGTATGAACCGGCTTTTGTGACATCCAGATACAGGCCATAATGTGTGCCACCGGCCGACGGTGCCATATAAATGTAGTCGCCATATTTTGTGCCTCCTCCGGTGCTGGAGAAATTGGAATAGCTCCCGTACTGGGTACTGGATCCATTATCTATCCAATTGTAATATCCGTAAAATGTGGATCGCTGCCGGTATAATTATTTTTAACCCCATAACGAATACTTTCACCTGTTCCGGTAAAATTGTTTTCAATACCTACAACAGAATTGTTAGATGTATTTTGATCAAAGTCATTACTAACACCAGTCATGGATGCAGTACTATAATTAGAAGTATTCAACACCCAGTTGCGCATACCGACCAAAAGTCCGGTTCCTGATGTACTGGCAAGGTGTTGTAAACTGCGAACAAATTTTGCCCACCGGTAGTTTCAAAACGGGTATTCAAACCAGTGCTTATTCCAATAGCTGCATTACCTGCCAGATTCGTTGAAAATCCAAATTTACTGTTGGTTGAATTTAATTCGGAATACACTCCAGTCTGTGCACTTGTGACTGGCGCAGTTGTCAAATTACTGGCAATTAAAATAGGACCATTCGATATTGTGCTGCGTATTTTGGCTTCCCATTTACTTCTAACTTTGATACCGGAGTGGTGGTTCCAACGCCCACATTACCTCCATTGTTATAAATATTACTGTTGTTCACAACCCAACGAACCATTCCAATAAGGAGTATTACCTGCTGCTGAACCCGCACTTAATAAACCAGCAGGACCTTGCGGACCTGTTGCCCCCGTAGCTCCGGCCGGTCCAACCAATGACACCCCTCCCCAAACTCCCGCAGTCTTTGGCCCAAAGATTTGATTGGTCGCCGTATTGATGTAAAAATCACCATCAGTTCCTGTACCTGCTACTGGATTTGTTATTCCATTTAAAACGGATTTACCATTGACGCCAGCCGGACCGGCAGCACCTATTGCTCCTGTGGACCCGCAGGACCTGTTGCTCGGTTAAACCAATCGGACCTGTCGCACCAGTTGCTCCTATCGGCCCTGCCGGCCCAACCAATGAAACTCCTGCACCCCAAGCTCCTGCAGTCTTAGGTCCGAAGATTTGATTGGTCGCCGTATTGATGTAAAAATCACCATCAGTTCCTGTACCTGCTACTGGATTTGTTATTCCATTTAAAACGGATTTACCATTACCACCAGCCGGACCTGTCGCACCAGTTGCTCCTGTCGGACCCGCTGGACCCACCAAAGAAACTCCACTTCCCCAGCTCCTGCTGTCTTAGGTCCGAAGATTTGATTTGTCGCCGTATTGATGTAAAAATCACCATTAACACCTGTACCTGATGCCGGATTTACTGTACCATTTAAAACAGTTTTCCCATTGGTTCCTGCAACACCGGTTGCACCAGCAGGACCTGTCAACCCAATCGGACCTGTCGCTCCAGTTGCTCCTGTCGGACCAGCAGGGCCCACCAACGAAACGCCTGCTCCCCATGCACCAGCCGTCTTGGGCCCGAAAATTTGATTCGTTGACGTGTTGATATAAAAGTCTCCATCCACACCGGTACCGGCTGATGGATTGGTTGTTCCATTTAAAACAGACTTCCCATTTGCTCCAGCGCCTCCGGTTTGCCAGCTTGATAATCCGTTGGCATCACTGGTCAGCACCTTACCCGCTCCAGGGTTACCACCGGCAATTCTGAATTTGTCCGTTCACATCCAGTTGGGCGAGAGGATTTGTGGTTCCAATACCTACGCTATCTGCAACATGCAAACCATCGGGACCATTCACATAAACCGCACCATGGGTTGCGTTAATAATTCGTCCTACACCGGGGCCACCGTAATCGTAGGCTGAATCTAAGGTAGTCGCTCCAAACAAAGTAGAAGGTATAAACTGCCAACTGGCCGTTCCATTCGCATCACTGGTCAATACTTTACCGGCCCCTGGCGTACCTCCTGTGATTCGTACTTGTCCGTTTACTTCGAGTTTCTCTGATGGAGTATTCGTTCCCAAACCCAGGTTACCATTCTTCAAGAGAGTTAATGCGTTGCTTCGATTCAGGGCATTACTACCATTCCCAATGGTCACCAACGGATCCGTCGGTACGGAAGCAGTAGAATTGGAAGAAGCTATCGGATCATTATACATTCCAAGGGCTAAAGATGAATACGATTGTGCGATTGTTCCATTGCCGATTGCCGTGGCTCCATCAGACCCACTCGCTTCTGAATAGGCTCCCATTGCTACCGAACCCTGACCAGATGCATTTGTTGCAATTCCGAATGAAGTACCTGCTGCTCCGGTAGCCTTGGTATCATAACCGGCCGAGGTGGAATAAATCCCAATACTGTCTTCATCCCAATTGGCATTATTGATCGTCCCGGAGCGGAAGGCCCCTTTTCGCGGATAATAGAACATGCGGGAACCCGGACCACTCAGTGATAACAACTCACCAAATCAAAATTCCCCGTCACCTGAAAACCATCTTCACCCTGAATCAATACTGCACCACTATCTGCCGTGATGATGCGACCTGAACCTGGTCCACCGGAATTGTAGGATTGATTCAAGGTACCACTGCTTCCGGATGCCGGTGTTTGCCAGGAGGCCAGGCCGTTCGCATCGGATACCAGTACTTTACCCAAGCCAGGATTTCCGCCCTGAATGCGGACTTGTCCGTTCACATCTAGTTTAGTGGATGGCGCATTGGTACCGATGCCGATATTCCCGTTGGATGCAATTCGCAATTGTTCCGTATTGGATGTGGAGAATCGTAAGGCTGCGGCTTCCCTCTGATTTAAATTAATTTCATTGCCCGTTTGTATGATGGCAAATCCATCGGTAGCCGCATGGCCCGTGGTATTATTGCTCAGCATCATATCCATATTTGCCCCATCGGTATTGTTCAGATGCACCCGGGCAACTGGTACAGAGGAACCACCAATCCCCACATTCTCGGAAGTAAAGTCGGCATGAAATTTTAATTTACTCACTCCGGATTTAAATAAACTAATTCCAATATTTCCTCCGCTACTGATTAAGAAACGGCCCATGCCATCCCCTGTCGTGATGCCATTATTTCCGAACGCCAGTAGGTTGGCAAAGGGATACAAGGTAGGAACACCCGCATAACCTCCGGGGTAAGTACTCCCGTATTTAGTGAACGTTGAATAATTGGTGCTTCCATCGTTGTAGAGGGTAAAACGACCGGCTCCGTTCGCGTTGGTATTTTGCATCCTGACATGCTCCTGAACCGCTGCCACATTCTGGTTCACATGCAGTTTGGCAGAAGGACTGGTAGTTCCGATTCCGATATTGGTGCCATTGTCGAAGATCGACTATTTATTTCGGAGCTACTGCTTCCGCTGGCATCGAACTTCGACAAATAATGTTGATTCCCGGCCCGGGTGCCTGACGCTGATTTAGATTCACCTGAACGTTCCGCATACAGCGCATAAGGTACACTCAACAACTGCGTGGTGCCGGCATCCTGAAAGGCCGTACCTCCCTGCGGATCAATGGCCACGCGAATAAATTGATTGCCTTGTTCCCAGGGTACGCTTTGCATACTTCCCTGTTGTACCCTGCCCTTACCGATTTGTAAGGTATACAAGCCAAAAGAATTGGTTTGAATCTGATGCGTTTCCACATAGGAGGTCGTCGTGGCATCCGGTGAAGAGAGCATACTAATCTGGATGCCGATTGTTTGGTTGCTGAGCGGTTGGCCTTCAGCATCCCGTGCGATACCCTGATAGTTAAATTGATACGGAACCTGCGCATTCAGGCGAATAAAAAGGAAGGCAAAAGAATTGCCACAAGGAATAAAATAGGTTTCATAGTTTGAGATTACAATTTAAAGCTAGTGTTTCATTTTGAAATATGCAATGTAATGAACCCATAAGCCGACCAAAGCGTTTAGGCTGAGGGGCTGCCGGATACGCAGGGGAAGCCCTGCAACGCCTTCTTCGCTGGCGTGCAGGGCCGAAGCCCGGAGCAGCCGGATGACCGATGCCCCGTGTAATTTGTTGACAGCCCTGAATAACGATCGGAATAATTTTACGATGCCGGATGCTTACAACGCAGTTATCACAAGGTTTTCCACAAAAGCCAAAAAAACATAAAACCGTTTTATTTGATTTTCATTTATTAATAAATCCTTCTAACTTCGCCAACGTTTAAATACAGGGGATTTCACACCATTTTTATGGGATTATTCAATTTTTTANCGCAGGATATCGCGATTGACCTTGGTACGGCCAATACGCTGATTATACATAACGACCAGGTGGTAGTGGATGAACCTTCCATTGTGGCTATAGATCGCGNNACCAATAAAATTATTGCTGTTGGGAAGCGAGCGATGATGATGGATGGCAAGGTTCATGAAAACCTTAAAACAATACGCCCACTGAAGGATGGGGTGATTGCCGATTTTAACGCTGCAGAGGGAATGATCCGGGAAATGATTAAACTCATTTATCCGAAAAAACCGCTGTTTGCGCCAAGTTGGAGAATGGTGATCTGTATACCATCATCAATTACCGAAGTTGAAAAACGTGCTGTTCGGGATAGTGCTGAACAAGCCGGCGCCAAAGAGGTTTACATGATTCATGAACCGATGGCTGCGGCTTTAGGGATAGGANTTGATGTAGAAGAGCCTACCGGAAATATGGTGATTGATATTGGTGGCGGAACAACCGGCATTTCAATTATATCGTTGTCCGGGATTGTATGCGATGAGAGTATTCGTATTGCCGGCGATGAGTTTACCGCAGACATTATTGAAGCCATGCGCAGATACCATAGTCTGTTAATTGGTGATCGTACCGCAGAACAAATTAAGATTCAGGTGGGCAGTGCGTTGAAAGAACTCGACAACCCGCCGGATGATGTCGCGGTGAACGGACGTGACTTAGTGACCGGAATTCCGAAACAGATTATGGTGAGCTATCAGGAAGTGGCGGATGCTTTGGATAAGTCTATTTTCAAAATTGAAGAGGCGGTCCTGAAAGCGTTGGAANAAACACCTCCGGAACTTGCGGCGGATATTTTCCGGCGTGGACTTTACCTCACCGGCGGTGGTGCTCTACTGCGTGGATTGGACAAACGAATTTCACACAAAATCAAACTGCCTGTGCATGTAGCCGATGATCCGTTAAGAAGTGTTGTACGGGGAACAGGCATGGCCTTAAAGCATGTGAATAAATATCCGTTTTGATGCAATAAGATTAACGAACCGAGGAATCTACCATCGTGAGGAATCTTTTATTCATTCTTAAACGCTATTACACTTTTTTATTTTTTATTTCTGGAACTGATTTGTTTTATCATTTTTTCAGGAATAATTCGTACCAGCAAACCAGTTGGATTAATTCATCCCGAAAGATTAGTGGAAACATCTATGCCCGGAAAGAAAAGATGGCTAGTTATTTCCGCCTGTCATCCATGAATGATAGCCTCGTGCGGGAAAATGCCAAACTTCGGCAACAGCTCGGGCTACCAGTGATTCCAAATCACCTCAAAGACACCTCGTATACGGTCAGCAAAACCCAGGACAGTGTAAAACAAACTGTACATTACCGATACATTCCGTGTAAAGTATTAAATAACGGAGTGGATCAAAAACGAAACTACCTCACTTTAAATGCCGGAAGCCGGCAGGGCATTCGCNAAAACTTTGCTGTGATTTATGACAAAGGCATCGTAGGAAAGATTACCCATGTTAGTGAGAATTACAGTGTGGCATCCTCTATCCNNTTGTCTGAAAAATTTAATGTTAGCGCCATGGTAAGTGATGGCACTGTTGGGCGGCTCTATTGGGATGGTGAGGATCCGAATTTTGTAACGTTGAGTGGCATTCCGCAATCTGTAAAAGTTAAACCCCGCGACTCGGTTTTAACCAGTGGATTTGGCATTNTTCCGGAGAACATTCTGATTGGAAGAGCGGCAGAAAAATCANAAAACGGAACAACGTACAAGGTTTGGCTGAGCCATGACTTCAGAAAATTACATTACGTTTATGTGATAGAAGACATTACACAAATTGAACGAATTTTACTTGAAGATTCCACATTAAACAATCAACCATGAGTCTGCCGGTAAGAATCCTATTAAATTTTGTTGCTGTTTTTCTGATACAAATTGTGTTACTGAATGACATCGTTATTCGATCTTCAATAACCTTATTCGGCATTCCGGTTTTTACGCCCATTATCTACCCACTGGGGTTGATGTTACTTCCGGTGAATATTCCCCATGTGGTACTGATGCTGTGTGGTTTTTTTACCGGACTCACCATGGATTTATTCTGCAACACGCCGGGGATGCATGCGGCAGCCTGTGTTTTATTGTGTTATGTTCGTCCGTATTTACTGAAACTATTTTTCAGCAGCATATTAAAGAATTGGGAAGTACAACCCTACTTTATTCCGGCTGGGCTTTAGTTCATTTATCATTTATGCGGCCCTTGCCCTGCTCATCCACCATTTTTTCTTTTATCTATTGCAGATCTGGAGTTTGAAAAATATTCATATTATTTTATTTAAGACCATATTGTCCGGTATTCTTCCTCTTATTGGTTTTATTGAGTCAATTACTTTTTGCCCGTCGCGAATTAATTCGTTCATGATTTTGTCTTGTTTATTTACGGCTAAAACCGAAGCGAGGGGCTGGGAGTGTTTACCAAAAGGCCATCAGGAAAGGAACTACCCTGGAAGTTTCACCGGTTGTCGTAATGACGCAAAATGAAAAAGAACTCCTGGATGAAACCCGTTTACACGACTATATTTTCATTGGGAAGGCGACCAATGCTGTATGGCTTTAGGGCTGATTTCGGTGTACAATCATTCGTACACTTCGAATGCCGATTATTTGCAGGATTTTGAACAAGGCGTGATTGAAATCGTGGCAGTTCGGGATATTCAGGCCGGAGAGGAAATTTGTATCAATTATAACGGAGAATGGGATGATCCGAAACCGGTTTGGTTTGAAGTGATGGAACCTAAGCTTGATTTGCCAATTTAATTTGTGTCCCTATCTTTGCACATGGCTACAAACTCAAAGATTGCTTACGAAGGCTTAACCTTCGACGATGTGTTGCTACTTCCTGCTTATTCGGAAATCTTACCCCGGGAAGTGAATATTCAGACACGGCTTACCAAACAAATTCAAATCAATATTCCATTAGTTTCTGCGGCCATGGATACGGTAACAGAAGCTCAACTGGCTATTGCCCTGGCCCGTGAAGGTGGAATCGGGATGTTACACAAGAACATGAGTATTGAAAAACAAGCCGAACAAGTGCGTAAAGTAAAACGCAGCGAAAGCGGATTGATTGTGGACCCTTTAACTCTACATCCGGAGGCTACCATCGGAGACGCCTTGCTGATGATGCGGGAAAATAAAATCGGCGGGATTCCAATTGTGGACCGCAGTAACAAACTGGTTGGTATTTTAACCAATCGGGATTTGCGGTTCGAANAAAATCCAAAACAACTGGTTCGTGACGTCATGACCAGTGAACGATTGGTAACTGCCCCTATTGGTACTAATCTGCAAAAAGCAGAGAAAATTTTACAGGAATACAAAATTGAGAAACTTCCAATTGTTGATAAAAACAAAAACCTGATCGGCTTAATTACTTACCGGGATATACTGCAATACAAGAGCCATCCGAATGCCAATAAAGATTCCATGGGTCGACTGTTGGTTGGAGCGGCTATCGGCATTACCCCCGATGTGTTGCAACGGGTTGAGGCCTTGTTGAATAGTGGTGTGGATGTGATAACGTTGGACAGTGCCCACGGGCATTCAAAGGGAGTGATGGATACCCTGAAAAAATTAAAAACCTTTAAAACGCTGCCTGTAATTGCTGGTAATGTGGCCACGGGATCCGGGGCGAAGGCGTTGGCCGATGCGGGAGCAGATGCGGTAAAAGTGGGAGTTGGACCAGGTTCAATTTGCACCACCCGTATTGTAACCGGAGCTGGTGCCCCGCAATTGACTGCCATTCTGGAAGCCTCTGCGGCCCTGCGTAAAATGGGTATTCCGGTAATTGCCGATGGCGGGATCCGATACACCGGCGATGTAGTGAAAGCTCTGGTTGCCGGAGCTTCATCAGTCATGGCAGGTAGTGTTTTTGCGGGTGTTGAGGAAAGTCCGGGTGAAACGATCATCTTCGAAGGTCGTAAATTTAAGTCGTACCGCGGTATGGGAAGTATTGAAGCCATGCAGGAAGGCAGTAAGGATCGTTATTTTCAGGATGTAGAAGATGACATANAANAACTGGTACCGGAAGGCATCGTTGGAAGGGTACCATATAAGGGCACGCTCACCGAAGTGGTGCATCAATTTATTGGCGGGNCCGGGATGGGCTACTGTGGTGCAGCCGATATTCAGACTTTGCAANAAGCACAATTTGTTCGTATCACAAATGCCGGTATGCGCGAAAGCCATGCCCATGACGTTGTTGTCACGAAAGAGTCTCCGAATTATTCCCGTTGATTAACTGACAGCACTTACCTTAGCGGACATGTGTGTTCGTTGGCTCTTCATCCTGATTCTTCCATTTTGGTGTAAAGGACTCCTTGCTTCTGTGCAAGATACAGCAAGCAGAAGTCCTCAAAATTTGCGTATATCCATACTTACTTGTGGGCCGGGTGAAGATATTTATTCCATTTACGGACACAGTGCCATCCGTATTGTTGATTCGGTGCATCAGACCGATTTGGTATACAATTACGGCACGTTTAATTTCGGCGACCCTCAATTTGTATGGAAATTTACAAGAGGGAAATTAGACTACTACCTCAGTGATGCCGATTTCAACCAGTTCATGGAAGAATATCATGAAGATGGACGCCGGGTAGATGAACAGGTGTTGGCTTTGCGTTCTCGATCAGGCATTGGGCATCCAACAATTTTTACTAAAAATCTGTTGCCGGAAAACAGAAACTATCGTTACGATTTTTTATTTGATAATTGCTCCACACGAATCCGGGACATTNTTAGAAAAACGCTTGGAACCGATTTACGCCTGGGTATTGCTATGGCCGACGACAGTGCTACTTTCCGCAGCATACTAAACCACTATGAGCGAAATACCCATTGGGAACGGTTTGGCATCAACCTGCTCATGAGCGATCTGGTCGATCGAAAAATGAAATCCAGAGAAGCCATGTTTTTACCGGATTATCTGCAACGTGGTCTTGGCGGAAGTATTTTAGGCGAACAAGTTCTGATAGCATCCGAAAATCAGTTATTACCGCAGCGGCTGACCATTCAGAACAAAACGAACATTCCGCTCTGGACGATGTTGGCTTTTATGGGATGCTATCTCTTGCTTTCCGTATGGACACGCNTCAGAACGATGATGCGCTATTTCGATATTGCCTTGTTCATGCTAGTTGGTTTGCTGGGATGTTTTATGTTGTTTATGTGGTTCGGTACAGATCATGCGGTGTGCGCCTGGAACCGGAATTTGTTTTGGGCCTTCNCCTTGCATTTGATTTTTGCCTATTGGCTGGCTGCCGGTTCCGTAAAAGTACATGTATATGCCGGCTATGCCACCTGGCTGATAACCCTTTCGTTGATCTATNCATTTTTTGCTGACCAGAAATTTGAACTCGAATTTCTTCCCTTGATTTTTACCCTTTGGCTGCGCCTGCGTTTTTATTCCCAAACGGAAGCACAAGGATCAATTCAAAACAGCATGCATGCAAAAATTTTTAAATTCTGAGCGATACCAGGGTATGGCTTATCAGGTTTTCGGCGAAGGTCCGGTGGCCTGTTTATTACATGGCTTTGGAGAGGATGCTACAATTTGGAAATATCAGATTCCGGTTCTCTCTAAAAATNATCAACTCGTGGTGCCCGATTGGCCGGGTTGTGGGTTTTCGATGCAGGCGNATCCTGTGAATGATTTGAATGATTTGGCAGCCAGCGTGCACGAAATATTACATCAGGAAGGTATTTCGCAGTGTTTANTTTTTGGTCACTCCATGGGAGGCTACACCGCCTTGGCATTTGCCCGAAACTATCCTGCCTGTTGTACCGGTATTTCGCTGGTCCATTCTTCGGCATACGCGGATGATGAACNNAAAAAAGAAAATCGAGTTAAGGCCATTCGTCTGATTGAAGGAGGCGGCAAAGAGGTATTTCTAAAAGCCATGATTCCTAACTTGTACAGCGAACAATCCAAAACATCCGGCATTCCCGACAAAGAAGCGCATCTAACAATGGCTCAAACAATTCCGTCTTCTCATTTAACCGCGTATTACGAAGCCATGATCAAACGCCCTGATTCAACGGATGTTTTAAAAATGAACCTTCCTTTTCAATTTATTCTGGGTGAGGAAGATCAGGCAGCTCCTATGAAACACGGTTTGGAACAATGTTCAATTCCCGATAGAAGTATAGTCCATTGCCTTCAGAACACAGGTCATACCGGCATGTTTGAATGCCCCGATGCGGTGAATGCAATAATGTATCGGTTTCTTGAATACGTCTATGGCTGATTTTTACGTTAAATTTGTGCAGTGAAGCAAGTCATACTTTTTTATTCTCAGTTTAATGGCATTCAGTGGCCGGTCTTCCCATATTGTTGGGGGTGAAGTCACGTATATCTGTTTGGGGAATAATGTGTATGAGTTTACGATAAATATTTACCGGGATTGTTTGCCACCCAGTCAGGGAGGAGGAAATCCAGCCGCCCTGTTGTCTGACGATCCTGCGTATATCAGCATTTATAACAATAACCTTTACTACTCATTCGATTCGTTGTATGCCTCCAATAGTTTTCAGATTCCGGTAAACTTCGCCAACGATTGTATCAACAATATCCCTAACACCTGTATTAACAGACTTCAATTTAAACTGATTAAGTATCTGGCCCCAAGCAGCACCCCCTATCAGGTGGTTTATCAGCGTTGTTGCCGGAATGAGACGATAAACAATATTTCAAATCCTGGAACAACAGGAGCTACCTACATGTGTACTGTACCTCCAGGAACCTGTAATAATAGTGCAGCTTATATCAATTATCCGCCACAAATTATATGCGTCAACAATCCATTTGTTTACGATCATTCGGCCATTGACCCGGATGCGGATTCCTTGTCCTATGAATTTTGTGAATCTTTAAAAGGAGCAGACCCCAACGATCCCAAACCGCTGAACATTGGAGGCTTTATTCCGCCAATTGCCTCCGTGAATTATCGTTCACCCTTCTCATCGGTCATACCCATGGGCGGCAATCCGATCCTGCAAATTGATCCTCAAACCGGAGTGATTACGGGTACTCCCAACATACAGGGCCGCTTTGTGGTGGCTGTTTGTTGTAAGGAATGGCGGGCCGGCCAGGTCATTAACACGGTAACCCGTGAATTTCAATTTGTGGTGACCAATTGTTCANAAGCCGTTGTAGCCAATATCCCAAAATTTTCAGAAGAGCCGAATACTTATATTATCAATTGTAAAGACAAGACCGTCAACTTTGTGAACCAAAGCACAGGTGGCTTTAAATATTTTTGGGATTTTGGAGTTGAAGGCATCAACACAGATACATCCGATTTGTTTCAACCAACCTATACTTATCCGNATTCCGGAACCTACCTCGTAAAATTGGTGGTGAATCGGGGAACTACTTGCCCGGACAGCATCACCCGAATCGTAAAAATTTACCCCACTTTTAATGCAGCCTTCGACTACAAAGGAAACCTTTGTCCGAATGAACCGATCAACTTTACGGATAAATCGGTTTCATCATACGCACCGGTTAGTNTTTGGAGCTGGACATTTGGGGACAATTCCGGAGCACAAATTCAAAATCCGACCCATGTGTATACGAACCCGGATCCGAATGATTATGTGGTAACACTCATTGCTGGTAATTCTTTTGGATGCCGTGATACAAGCTCACAGGTTTTAAAAATTCCGGGAGTCAGGGTATTTGCAGGAAATGATACGGTGATTGTAAAAGAAAATACGATACAACTAAATGGAACCGGAGCATTAACCTACTCATGGTCGCCTCCTGATTTTTTAAGTGATGCCTCCATTGCTAACCCAACGGCGTATTATGCCGATACGGGTCGTCATACATATGTTTTACAAGGCATTACTGAAAATGGATGTGTCGGCTATGATACCATCAACATTATTGTGGCCATGGGGCCATATGTCACCCTGCCGAATGCTTTTACTCCGAATAGCGACGGGAACAATGATATCTTCAGAATACTGGCTGCGGGATATAAANAATTAAACAGTTTTAAAATTTACAATCGCTGGGGAGCTCNNGTATTTGCTACAACTAGTTTTAACAAAGGTTGGGATGGTCGATCGGGAGGTCGGGATTGCGAAATAGGCGTTTATTTCTTGATCTTGAATGCCACTGACTTAAATGGCACCTCACGAACGGTAAAGGGATGTCACCTTATTGCGTTAATTTTACCGCATGAGTAAAACCATACTGATTACAGGTGCCAGTTCAGGCATCGGTCGCAGTACCGCCCATCTGTTTGCAGCAAAAGGATATCAATTAATCCTGACTGCCCGGCGGGAAGATAAATTACATCAGGTTATTGCTGAGATTCAGGCGCGCTATCCGGTCGACATTCTTCCTCTTATTTTTGATGTACAGGATGCCAGGCAGGTGCAAGAGGCCATTCAATCTATTCCAACTGAGCGTTTTCCAACCATTGATGTCTTGTTAAATAATGCAGGTCTGGCTTTAGGCATGGGCCCGATAGATCAGGGCGATTTAAATGATTGGGATACCATGATTGACACCAACATAAAAGGATTACTTTATGTTACTAAAGCGGTGGTGCCAACCATGAAATCGCAAGGCTATGGACATATTATTCAAATTGGATCCACAGCCGGCAAAGTTGTTTATCAAAACGGCAATGTGTATTGTGCCACCAAACATGCTGTAGATGCATTAAATCAGAGCATGCGCATCGACCTACTCCCCTATGGCATCAAAGTAAGTGCCGTGAATCCGGGAGCTTGTGAGACCGAATTTTCGTTGGTTCGATTTAAGGGAGACGAGAACAGGGCCAAATCGGTGTATGATGGATTTCAACCATTAGGTCCGGATGATGTAGCCCAAACGATTCTTTATCTGGCCGAATTACCGGCACATGTTTGTATAAATGATGTCACATTAACCTGTTTGGATCAGGCCAATGCCATTTATCTGCAAAAATAAGACTTAACTTTGGGGCATGTACATTGAACAATTATATACCAGTTGCCTGTCTGAAGCAGCGTATTATATTGAATCAGAAGGTGTAGCAGCTATCATGNATCCGCTGCGGGATGTAGAAACATATATCCGGCTGGCCNGAAAACGCCAAGCCCGGATACAGTATATTNTTGAAACCCATTTTCATGCAGATTTCGTGAGTGGTCATTTAGATCTCGCTGAANAAACCGGAGCTACGATCGTTTTTGGTCCGGATGCCCAAACACAATTTAAAAGCNACCAGGCTGTTGACGGAGAAGAATTTCAACTAGGATCCTGTAAGATTCGTGCATTGCATACCCCGGGACATACGCTGGAATCGACATGTTATGCCCTCATCAACCCGCAGAATACTGTAGAAGCTGTTTTCACAGGAGATACGCTGTTTGTAGGTGATGTTGGTCGTCCGGATCTTNTTAGTGGCAACCTGAGTAAAGAAGAACTTGCTTCAATGTTATATGATTCCTTGCAAAAATTAAAACAGCTGGATGATGCGGTANAAGTTTATCCGGCGCATGGTCCGGGTTCCAGTTGTGGANAAAACCTCGGCCCCAATACGCATAGTACGATTGGCGAAGAAAAATTGAATAACTACGCTATGCAAGCTGCAAGCCGTGAAGAATTTATCGAACAGGTTACTGAAGGACTGTCCAATCCACCGGCGTATTTCCCGGTAAATGCATCCCTCAATAAAAGCGGATACCATAGTCTGGATAGTATTTTATCAAAAGGACTTCAACCACTTTCTCTCGAAACATTTAAAAAGAATNTGAGTGAGGGGGCCTTATTATTAGACACCCGCAAGGCTACCGAATTCACCTCAGCCTTTGTTCCCGGTGCCATCAGCATCGGTTTGGAAGGTCGATTTGCCGAATGGGCCGGGGCCTTATTGCCTTTTCACGCCCCATTGGTATTGATAACAGAAAACGGCAAAGAAGAAGAAACAATTATTCGTCTGGCCCGGGTAGGCTTTGATCAAATTCATGGTTATCTTCAAGGAGGTTTTAACACCTGGACAGAGGCACAGGAACCGGTAGATATAATTATTGATATAGAAGCCGACGAGCTAAAACTCGACTTAAATTACGACCATCATATGGTGGTACTGGATGTGCGCAAAGAATTGGAATTCGACAATGGCCATGTACAAACTGCAGTCAATATCCCTTTGCAAACCATGTCGATCTCTCGAATTGTTAATTTTGAAGATACGGACAATATATACGTGCATTGCGCAGGAGGCTACCGTTCGGTGATTGCTGCATCCTTGCTTAAACGTCAGGGTATTCACAATCTGAGGAATGTATTAGGAGGATTTGATGCCATTAAAAGTACCGGGTATGCCTTTGGTAGCGGCACCTGAATTGATGAATTAAATCGCCCGACTTAAAATTCCGGATGAAAAACCTATCAGGATTTCAAATTTAAAAATTTGTTAATCTGGACACCGGAGCATGGCCCACCATCCTTGAAAGGACTAGCTAGTTTAACCATGAATTATTGTGAATGAATAGGTTATGAAGGACCTATGAATTCGATTCGCGAGGATCTAACTCATGTAGAATAATACGGACACCCTTTGAGCTGCTTAAGTGGTAGTTTGGTACGAAAATTGAATCCTACTCTGATACCAAATCATTTTAGTCATGTCTATTTTTTCGTACCACAGAGAACAAGGGTTTACCGAACTGGATGAACATCCTATTACCATAAAAGAAGCTGAGCATTTGGCTCACCGTTGGATTAATACCTGGAATCAAGGAGATATAGCCGCTTTTATGCAACTGCACGATGAAGATGTTGAATTGATTTCATCCCTGGCCTTGAGAATGTTTCTGGAATCTCACGGAAAAATTACAGACAAAAAATTATTGCGGGCTTACTGGGAACTTGTCCAGGATCGCATGCCTGAACTACAATTTGCCGTAGATAAAGTATGCCTGTTCGAAAACAAAATTGTATTGTATTACAGCACGCCCCAACAATCACACAAAGCCATTGCCATCCTTACCATCAACAGCGAAAATCACCTGATTCGTAAGGTTGAAGTGAGTTATGTATAATACGACTTGGGGCGGGACCCGTCCAAAGGACAACCGATGCATACTGATGCATTATACCAGCATGGTAGCAGGTTTCTCCAGGTAAGATTTCAAGGTTTGCAGGAAACGTGCACCTATAGCACCATCCACAACACGATGATCACAACTTAGCGTTAGTTTCATCAGATTTTTAATCTCAACTACACCCTGTTTAACCACCGGAGTGGCTGCAATACGTCCTATAGCCAAAATACAAGCATCCGGCGGGTTAATAATGGCCGTAAATTCATCAATATCCATCATACCCAGGTTTGAAATGGTAAACGTGTTTCCACTGAATTCCTGGGGCTGAAGTTTNTTCGTGCGGGCCTTCTCGTAGAGTTCTGATGCATCGCTGGCTATCTGCGATAAACTTTTNTGGTCGGCGAAACGAATCACCGGAACAATCAGACCATCTTCCAACGCGATAGCAGAACCGATATGGATATGATGATTGAATCGGATAAAATCACCAAACCAACTACTATTCACGTCGGGATGCTGACGCAACGAGAGGGCCACTGCTTTAATGAGAATATCATTAAAGGAAATTTTAACCGGACTCACCTGATTCATTTCATGGCGGGCCTGCATCAGGGCATCCATCTCAACCTTTATTTTCAGGTAAAAATGAGGAGCCGAAAATTTACTTTCACCGAGGCGTTGTGCAATCACCTTGCGCATTTGCGTTAACGGAACATCCGTATGGGATTCGTTCCCCTGNGGTTTGAGGTATAATCGGCTGCGATTTACTTCGGAAACAAGCGACGGCGTTGGTGGTTTATAATTCTCAATGTCACGCTTCACAATCCGGCCATCATCTCCGCTTCCCTGAAGATGACTCACATCAATCCCCTTNTCTTTCGCCATCTGACGGGCCAAGGGTGAGATGCGTATACGCCCTGATTCGTTTTGACTTAAGGAACTTGAAGGAGTATGTACTTCATGCACTGACGCAGCCATGGCCGGAGCTGGAGCGGAATTGTCAGCCACTTCCTGAATTCCGGCTGATTTTAAACCATGAAGATAAGGTGTCAGGTCGGTTCCTGCGGGTCCTACAACGGCAATCACTTCATTCACTTTTGCCGCTTGTCCGGCAGGTACTCCTGGNTAAAGCAATGTTCCCTCGGCATACCCAACAACTTCCATAGTGGCTTTATCCGTTTCCACATCAGCCAGCGAATCATCGGCCTTAACAGCATCTCCAACAGATTTATTCCAGCTAACAATCTTTCCTTCTTTCATGGTATCGCTCAAGAGCGGCATACGAATTACCGTTAATTCTTTCGGTAAGGCCGTTGAACCAGATGGAGAATGGTTGGTTGCGGCTGATTGCGGAGTGGCAACAGGCGAGTCACCACTTGATAAAGGAACCTCATTCAGGTAGGATGAAATATCTTCTCCTGGTTTTCCGATAATGGCAATAATTTCATTGACTTTGGCTGCTTTCCCTTTCTCCACACCAATGTATAACAGGGTACCTTCCACATATGGAATCACTTCCATGGTCGCTTTGTCTGTCTCAACATCAGCGATGGCATCATCACTCTTAACCAGATCGCCAACCTGTTTATTCCAATTGGCAATGACACCCTCTTTCATCGTATCACTCAGTAAAGGCATGCGGATAACTTCAGCCATATCAATTTTAAATTTCCTCAAAAGTAAGGGGAATCGAAAATCTGAGAATAGAATTTTCCGCAATACAGCTTAAAGGGGCCTTACCAAGGATTCTTGGGCGAATGCATTGAAAATCCGGGCATTTCGGCCGGTGTTTGTATCTTCGCGGGCTGAAATAATCACGAAGCATGGATACTTCAAATAAATTACACTTAGACACGCTCATGATACATGCCGGCGTAGAACCAGATCCGGTAACCGGCGCAATCATGACGCCCATTTATCAAACGTCAACATATGTTCAGGAAGCCCCAGGTGTGCACAAAGGATACGAATATGCCCGGACACAGAATCCGACGCGTACGGCGCTGCAAAATGCACTGGCGGCCATTGAAAAAGGACGATTTGGTCTTTGTTTCGGATCAGGATTAGCAGCCACGGATGCCGTGATGAAACTTTTAAATCCCGGCGATGAGATCATTTCAACAAACGATCTGTATGGAGGCACGTATCGCATCTTTACAAAAGTATTTGAACGTTATGGCCTGAAGTTTCATTTTACCGGCATGTCTGATGTATCATCTATTGAACCTTTCATCAATTCCAATACCCGGATGTTATGGGTAGAAACGCCTACGAACCCCTTATTGAATATTATCGATATAGAGGCCTGCTCGCAGTTGGCTAAAAAGCATAATCTGTTGTTGGTTGTCGACAATACATTTGCCTCTCCGTATCTGCAAAATCCCTTGACTTTAGGAGCTGATATTGTGGTGCATTCTGCGACAAAATATTTAGGTGGGCACTCGGATGTTGTGCATGGTGCGGTGATTGTCAATGACGATGGGCTTCATGAACAAATTAAATTTATACAAAACTCCTGTGGTGCGGTGCCTGGCCCACACGATTGCTGGCTGGTTTTACGGGGTATTAAAACCCTGCATGTTCGGATGCAACGTCACTGCGAAAATGGTGCTAAGGTTGCGCATTGGCTAAGAAATCATCCGAAGGTTGCCCGGGTGTATTGGGTTGGATTCGAAGACCATCCTAACCATAGCGTCGCANAANAACAAATGCGTGGATTTGGTGGCATGATTTCATTTACCTTGAAAGATGATAGCCTGGAGGCTGCCACCNAAGTCTTAAAAAGTACTCAACTCTTTTCCCTCGCCGAATCTTTGGGTGGTGTGGAAAGTTTAATCGGGCACCCGGCCAGCATGACCCATGGTTCTATTCCGCGGGAGGAGCGCATTAAAAATGGCTTAGCGGATTCCTTAATTCGCCTGAGTGTAGGTATAGAAGATGCCGATGATTTGATTCAGGATCTGGCACAAGCAATCGGGTAGTTTTTATTCTAACAAGGCTGAACCCTTGTAGTATCATCCGGAATTTCTCTTCTTTATCGAATTAAGGTCACATCCCCTTTCATCATTTTCGGTTCAGAGAAATTCTCGCAATTGTATTTGAGTATGTAGAAATATGTACCTAATTCACAAGGTTCTCCATTGTAGGTACCATCCCATTTACCATCCATGGCTTCTGTTTCAAACAAACGTTGGCCCCAGCGATTATACACGGTAAGATAAATGGATTGTACATTTTCGAGAATGACGGGTCCGAATTTATCATTCTTATTATCTCCATTCGGGGTGAATGAATTAGGAATGGATACCCGGGCACAACAACGATCGATATTGAGCGTAACAGCACCTTTCCCAAAACAACCATTCGGGCCGGTTACGGTAACGGTATAGGTTGTTGTGACCAATGGACTGGCAATGGGATTTGCAATATTAGGTCATTTAAGGTTTGTGGTGGTTCCCAGGAGTAGGTGTAACCTGGCAAAGGATCGATCCGATTTGGGTAGACGTTTCATTACACTGCAAAACTTTGGATTGTCCGGGATTGACGATTGGCGGAGAATTGTCCACATTCACAGTGACATTTTTCACGCACAGGCTATTGACTGTGAGGGTATACACCGTGGTTGTACTGGGAAAGGCAATCGGCTGTGCGACATTGGTAGCGCTTAATCCGGTTGGTGGTGCCCAGGCGTAGGTTGTACCGGCAACAGCAGTGGGTCCGATGGTGGCTGAATCTGTGAGGCAATCCAGGTAAACATCCGCAACCGGAATATTGGGGCAAGGCATAAAACCAAAATCCCAGCTATGAATATTTTGACCGCTTTTTAAGGTAGTCGCAGAAATAGTCGGAATTGCAGAAAGGATGATGGCATCATTATCCCGCACATCAGGTTGACCAGGACCGCCAATATTGGATGGTGTAAGACTAAGACTGAGCAAGTCATTCACCCCTGACCCGGCCGACCAATCTGATGAAGCAATGCGGAGGAGGTAGGTCTTACCGGGCACCGGACCAGGTTGGGCTCCGGTAGTTAAGGGATCTCCATCGGCCACATTACTTTTATCAAAAACGTAATTGCCATCTGTGGCAGTTTGGGTTGTGCCAAGCGAGGCTCCATCGGGTGCCCCGTCATTATTAAAATCGGCGAAAATATCCACTCCACATTATTGATTCCGATTTCGCCGGGGTCCTGAATCCCATCTCCATCATCATCTTTCCAAACCCGGTTACCGATTTGCAGATGTACTTCATCACCGGCAACTTCCAGATCACCCAGTGAATTTCCTTTTCCAAACTCATCATTGTTGGCCAATTCCGCATTGCCGCTGGTTGAACCATTTTGTGTATTGAATTTGCCTGTTCCATTTGAAAAGGCATTGATGGGATCCATAAGGGTTACTAAAACTTCATTACGGCCACGCAATGCCGCGCAAGAACCAACACTGGTTTCATTGTGAAATCCACCTCCCATCGATCCTGATGAAAAACTCACCGCCACCGGGTCCTTCATTTGTTCCAACACCTGAACCGGTGCGGACAATGCCATTGGATGTGAACGAACCATTGCTTTCAAGGGTAAACTGACCTGTATTACAATCGATGCCGGCAATCAATACATCGCCACCGATATCAAAGGCTGTAAAATCAGTATTCACCGCTAAATCTTGAAGCACCCCTATTCCAAACTGATGTCCGGAACGATCACAGAAATCCATAATTAAATCGCCTCCATCACTGAATTCAATATCCGACAACATAGGCGTTGGTAAAGATTCCTCACCAGTAGGCAGGATAGCTTGTGTGTTGCCATTCCAGGGATACCATTGATCGGACCCATTGCCTTGCGATCCTATCACAGCTCCTTTCAGATAGTTTAAAGGAAACGTAATAATCGGTGTAGGATTTAATGCGGCTGTTGCGCTCAATGGATTTGTTATTTCAAACACATAAGCGTAAAGATCTATAGCACCACCCACAATATTTTGTCCACCGAATTCCCCGGTTGTATTCGCCCCAACAAATATTTTCCCCGATGGTAGGCTAAGCCAAAACAACGCAATAAACCATTGTTTGCCACGATGGTAGCTGGCAAGGCAAAACTGTCCACTTTAATTACGGAGGTAGGATTAAAGGCATTGTCGAGTTCTAACCGAAATACATGGCGGCTATACAAATTCGTCAGAAACAAAACTTGCCATCTTCTGAAATATCGATATCACCGATGCCGACTTTGCCCACCTGATCCATAGCGGCGGCATCGTACCATTGTCCATTTGTATTTCCGTCCAGACCACGACCACCCGGTCCGTTCACACCGACAACACCAACTCCTTCGGGCAAACCGCTGAGAGGATCAACAGGTCCGAGATAGGTAGCTTGTGAATTTCCGGCGTTTAAAGTATAGGAAGACCCTTGGCCGAAAGCGACTGCCGTAGAGGCGGCCCGGGTTCTATGTCCGTTCGCATCCATATCATAAAATTGAACCACATTGAATGCCGGACCGGCTGCTTCCAAAAGATAAATGCCACCGGTTCCCATGGGGCCCAATCCGGCAAAGCGTTTCAGAAAGGCCGAGGTAAAAACCTTTTTGCTTGTTTACTATAGGCTACTCCCCAACAGGCTCCAATTTGCGAAGACATGGAACTAACCGTTGGCATCACGGTGCCTGAGGTGGAATACGGATAACTTAAAAATGCCAGGGTGCCGGCTGATAATCCGGGAACCAAAGGATCTCCCCGGTTAAATTTAGGAATAAAAATCATGGGGTTAGCCGATACGATGTAGTCATCCGGATTCTGAACCGCATAATTGACATTGGGTGTAGATGCATTAATAAATCGGATATTTTCTCCACCGCCGACTACCGAAGAAAATCGGTATTTGAATCGACGCATAATGTTGGCGCCGGAAATTCAAATTCCAGTCGAACAGGTACTGTAAACGGGAGTGTGTATACCGTTGGCCGTAGATGTGGTTGTTGCAATAATGGTATTCGTAGCATCGTAGGCATTAATAATGATGCCTTCCAACCCATATTCATTGCTGGTGGGTGGGGCTTGATAAATTCCATCCAGATTATAATCGCGAAAAACGGTACCTGTTATCTGAGCATTCGAGGCCAAGCCGGCAAAGAAGAGGCTAACTAAAAAGACGAATAACTTTTTTTCATAGTCGACAATTGATGGTTTCCTAAATGGCAAGACGACCCAAGGCCATCGAAAGTTAGTGCTGGGATACGGGTATCTTGGCAAGTTTGGATGAAATGATGTTTGAAAATACCTTTTTCCGCTTAAAAAACAAGGAATTCCGGGATGAACGCTTCTTTTGAGTTCGATCAAGGCAATATTTTAAGTATGATTTAAGGTTGTCATACAGCGCCACGATGGGCTTCCCTTCCTGAAACCCTGGCTTCTTTAACAGACTCACCCTTTCGTAAAAACGAAAAGATTACGGGCTTCAACCAATGTATTTGGGATAATTTGGAGTACAGCGAATTAACCAGGACTTTTGCGCGTATGTCCACCTGGTCTGTTGAAGATTTTCTGAACAAAAATACAAAGAATATCATCATCCTCGTTTCATTCAAAACGATCCAATTGCGATTCCGCACCGGTTCAGCAAAAAACAGGATATAGAAATTGCCGGTTTTCTGACAGCCACCATCGCGTGGGGACAGCGAACGACAATACTAAAAAATGCAGCGCGTTTGATGAAGTATTTGCAGAATAGTCCGCATGATTTTATATGCCACCATACGGATAACGATTTAATCGATTTGCAAAATTTTGTACACCGGACTTTTAATGCGAATGATTTGTATTTTTCATCGAATCACTAAAGAATATTTACACCCGATATGATAGTCTGGAAGATGCCTTTATCGAGAACCAAAAGAATCCGGGGATGGAAGAGATGTTAATCGGATTTCATCAGACGTTTTTAGTCTGGACCATTTCCGCGAACCCGCAAACATCTTTCCACACCGGCCAGAAATTCGGCCTGCAAACGATTGAACATGTTTCTGCGGTGGATGGTACGATCGTCTGACGGAGGAGTTGATTTTGGCATTTGGAAACGCATACAAGCAGCCGACCTCATTATTCCGTTGGATATTCATGTGAGTCGTGTGGCCTGCCGCCTGGGATTATTACAGGACCCCAAACCCAGTTGGAAACAAGCCCGACAACTGACCGATACCTTAAAGCAATGGGATGCGGCAGACCCGGTAAAATATGATTTTGCCTTATTTGGATTGGGTATAGAAGAGCGGATCCGCTGATGATACTTGTTGCTGCGCCGGGTAACAGCCCTGATTGCAGCGTTAGCTCCCGTCTGGTCAAAATTGACTAGACGGGACTAGTAGCGAAAAGCAGGACCATTGCTGAGCATTTGATTTAGTTGCGCTGCCTCAGCAAACAGCACAATGACACAGAAAAGCAATGAAGCTCGAAACAGAAACCTATTTTTGTTGCACCGTGTTAAGGCATTCTATGATCTGTTAAAAACTCCGATTGAATACCTGAAAGGAGTTGGCCCCCAGCGGGGAGAACTGCTGCGAAAAGAGCTGGGGATACATACGTTTGGCGACCTGCTTTTGTATTATCCATTCCGTTATGTAGACCGAAGTACAATTCAGAAAGTGCGTGATATTCGACAAGATGGGCAGATGATTCAACTCATGGGGCGCATCTTGTACAGCGAAGTAGTCGGACAGCAACGTGGCAAGCGACTGGTGGCCCATTTTAAAGACGAGAGCGGGCAATTGGAACTGGTTTGGTTTCAGGGGATATCGTGGATTCAAAAACAAGTTGAAGAAGGAGGAATGTTTCTGGTGTATGGAAAAGTAAGTTCCTTTAATGGCCAATATAGCATCACCCACCCGGATATTGACCGGCTGGAACAGGAACGTAATGAATGGGTAATGGGCATGGTACCTGTTTACAGTACCACCGAANAATTAAAAGCACGAGGGCTTAATGCACGACTGTTAGCGAAACTGGTACAAGGCCTCCTGCAACAACTCAAAGACCAGGACATTCATGAAAACCTGCCCGCCTCCGTTTTACAACATGAACGACTGATGCCTCGGGTGAATGCCTTGCGTCAGATTCATTTTCCGGATCACTGGGAAGCGCTGCAACAAGCCATTTACCGCTTGAAATTTGAAGAACTTTTTGTGCACCAAATAGGCATTTGCAAGCTGAAGTTAAATCATCATGCCCGACAAGGATTTATATTCAGCCAGGTTGGCGAGCTGTTTAATACGTTTTATTCAGCGCATCTTCCCTTTGCTTTAACAGAGGATCAANAACAAGTGCTACGGGAAATTCGTTTGGATACCCAAAGTGGACACCAGATGAACCGCCTATTGCAAGGTGATGTTGGCAGTGGTAAAACCATTGTTGCCCTTTTAAGCATGTTGCTGGCTCTGGACAATGGGTTTCAGGCTTGTTTGATGGCTCCAACAGAAATTTTAGCCCAACAGCACGTGAGCGGTATTCGTGATTTACTGAAAGAACTTCCCTTGCGGGTTGAATACCTGAGTGGTTCGGTAAAAGGTAAAGAGCGCAAACGCATCCTGGAAGAACTGGCCCGTGGTGATATACAACTGGTGGTGGGTACCCATGCGTTGATTGAAGCGCAGGTGCAGTTTAAAAATCTGGGGCTGAGCATAATTGATGAACAACATCGTTTTGGCGTTGCCCAACGAGCCAGCTTATGGANNAAAAATACCCTGCCTCCGCATGTCTTGGTGATGACGGCTACACCGATTCCGAGAACACTGGCGATGACCAGCTATGGTGATTTAGATGTATCGNCGATCAGGCAATTACCTCCGGGCCGCAAACCGATTGAAACCATTCATCGCAACGAAATGCACCGGGCGCGGGTGATGGATTTTATTCGTACAGAAATTGACCAGGGCAGACAGGCTTATATTGTTTATCCGTTGATAGAAGAAAGTGAANAACTAGATTATGAAAATCTGTATAGCGGCTATGAACAAGTGAAACAATTTNTTCCGGAACATCGTTACCATATCGCGATGGTGCATGGAAAACAAAGTTTAGAAGAACGGGAACGCAATATGGAAGGCTTTGTGAAAGGCGAAGCACATATCATGGTAGCGACTACAGTTATTGAGGTGGGTGTAAACGTTCCGAATGCCAGTGTGATGCTGATTGAGAGCGCTGAACGATTTGGCTTATCGCAGTTGCATCAATTGCGTGGGCGTGTGGGTCGTGGTGCCGACAAATCGTGGTGCATTTTACTCACCACAAATAAATTGAGTTCAACCGGGCTGGAAAGGATGCAGACCATGGTGCAGGAGCGCAGTGGGTTCGCCATTGCCGAGAAAGATTTAGAATTGCGCGGACCGNGGGATATTGATGGTACGAGGCAAAGTGGTGCGGCCGATTTAAAACTTGCTCATCTGGTGAAAGATNCGCCAATTATGGAACGCAGCCGTGAAGCCGCCATTGTTATTTTGAAACAGGATGCTGATTTGATGCTGCCTGAACATCAGGGGTTGCGTAATTTTTTAATGGGGCGCAAGGATAAGGAGATTTGGAGTCGGATTAGTTAATGTAAAAATGCAAAGGATCAGGCTCCGCCGCATCCTTTCAAAATATTCTGATTTACTCAATTAACGCAATGCGCTTAACTGGGCTCTTAAATCTTCCAACTTTTTATTTTCATTCGCTAATTCGTTCTTCACTTTGTCGATCTCCAATTGCGATTCTCCGATTTCATTTTCTGATTTATTGAGGTCTCCTCAGGTCTTCGCCATCTTTCACTGAGTTATTGTATTTTTTCAGCCTTGGCCGTGGCATCTTCCTGCTTCGAAACTTCTTTCTTTAAAGCATCCATCTGATCTAAAGTGGCTGTTTTGGCTTTCACGGTTTCCAGTAATTTTTTCTGGCTCTCCCATTCTGCTTTCAAGGCACCTTGTTCGATGGTATTCTGCGAAATTTTTGCTTCGGCTTTAGATTTGTCTTTTTGATTGGATTCTAAATCCTTATTCGCATTCTTTAATTTTTCTCCACATCCTCGATCACTTCCTGTTGTTTCTCGATATCGCGATTCAATTGAAAGGCCGTGGCATCTTTCACAAACTTATCCATGAACTGGATGGCGTTCTGGTAGATTACCGAATCGGTCTCAGGTTTCAGAAAATTATCGTACCCCGAAGAAAACAGCATATACACTGTGGTATTGGGTTTACGATCTTCAACGCGGTAATACAAATCCATTTTGTTGGGTGAAATTTCCGGAAAACAACGCCTTTGAAGAGGCGGTAACCATCTTTGGTTTTATCACCGGACCCGAATTTCAAATCAGTGAATTTCTTTTAAAGGCGCCTTCAATAATCTCATACGACATGCCATAGTCGGCTGAAACGCAAGGACGGCTTACTTTGTTTAATTCGGCAGTGTTAACTTTTGCATTTTGTGCCAGCGCATTCAATGTGAACAGGCAAGTTGTAGCGAGGGTAAGCAGGTACTTTTTCATGTTTTTTCTTTTTATACAAGAGTTATTCTTGTGAGGCAAAAATACATTGTGTTCAGGTTATCCTGATTTCACCCCGGGCTTTTCTCGTTAACAAGACATAAAATTAAAGGATGCCATGGCGAATTGTATCACAAAATTCAGTTCTCACCATCCTGTGTGCAGGAAAGGATATACTTTTAGCCTCTCAAAAATTCAACGTGAGTGTCAAAAATTAGCCGGACAAACGATGTGGTATGGTCTCAGTAGTATTCTGGGGCGTTTCATTAATTATCTACTCACACCTTTATTAACGGTATTAGGCAGCAGTCAGTATGGCGAGTACACCACGGTGTATGCCTATATCACCTTTTTCAATATCATTTTCACGTATGGCATGGAAACGGCCTATTTCCGATTTGCCCGGGATGAAGAAGAAGGACGTGTGTTTAATACCTCCTCCACATCCTTGCTACTTACCACCATTCCATTGGTTGGTATGATGATCGCATTACAGGGGCCACTTTGTCGGCTGTGGTCGGTACCTAACCATCCGGAATATGTGGTTTTGTTCGCCTTGATTGTCGGACTCGATACCCTGGCCGTGATTCCCTTTTCAAAACTTCGCTTTGAACAACGCCCCGTTCGTTTTGCGATCATCAAGTTGTGTAATATTTTATTGAATGTCATTCTGGTTGTTTTCTTTATTCATATTGCCCCCAAAATTTATCAGCAGGAAACCTTTGCGCCCTTCATGTCTTGGTATAACCCGGAATATGGTATTGGATATGCCTTTGTAGCCAATGCCTTTGCCAGCGGGCTAACCTTGTTACTCCTGTGGAAAGAAATTTTTCGGTTTCGGTTTAGTCTGGATATGGATTTGTGGAAACGTATGATGACTTATGCTCTCCCGCTCATTGTAGTAGGATTTGGGGGAATGATTAATGAAAGCATCGACCGCACGATGTTACCCCAGTTATTACCCGGCAGTCTCGAGTTTAAGAATGGGCAAAATGGAATTTATGGAGCCAACTACAAACTGGCGATACTGATTGTACTTTTTATTCAGGCTTTTCGTATGGGTGCCGAACCCTTCTTTTTAAAACAATCTTCTGAGGCCAATGCCGGACAAACCTATGCCCGTATCATGAAATTATTTGTACTGGTTNTGTTCATTTTGTTTTTAGGCGTCGCCCTGTTTTTAGACATCTGGAAATATTTTATGCGGGTCGACATTAAACCGGAGTATGCAGCCGGATTGGTGGTAGTTCCCATTTTATTATTTGCCAAACTACTTCTGGGCATTTATTATAACCTTTCCATCTGGTATAAAATTTCTAATCAAACCATGGTGGGCGCCTGGATTACCCTGGGTGGTACCCTCATTACCCTGGGCATCAATTTTATTTTTATTCCGCATTACAGTTATCTGGCCTGTGCCTGGGCTTCATTATTTTGTTATCTCTTTATGGTGGTGAGCAGTTATTTACTCGGACAAAAATATTATCCGGTGCCTTATGATATCAAACGTATCTTATTCTATCTAGGCATTATGTTGGCGGTCTATGGAGTCCATGTTGGATTGGGTTACCTGATTACGAACGTCTCGATGCATTTGTTCAGTGGTGTAATTTTAATGGGCTTTTACACTTACCTGATCGTGTTCAAATTAGAGCGCACCACATTTGCACAGCTTCCTGTGATTGGCAAATGGATTAGTCGTTAAGCAATTCAACAGCCTCTACATAATAATTTAAACATGCAGAATTTGGAAAATGTTGCGCATAAAATTCCTGCATGGCTTTGAGATGTTTTTTAGGAGGTATGTTTCTGTTCCAGCATAACTTCTGCAAACAATCATGACAAAACCAATTTGTTTGTCTGTCTAACTCGCTTAAAGAATTGCTCCCATTCATGATACACTCATAGGATACACAATGCCGGATCCCAAACATATGTCCGGTTTCATGTAATGCCACATGCAAGGTTCGTTTGGCCGCTAACTTAAATTCATCCCATCCGCAAGCCGGATTTCCCATGCGGTATACACTCCATACCCCNGTGCGATTTTTNAAACTCGCCAAACCAAAAACATAATTCCAGTCGTTGCCCGGATATAAATCCTTTGAACTAAGAGCGATTAATGCCACAGCGTTGTACAGGATAACTCGCGGCAGCACGTGTTGAATGATAAAATTGGCATCCCATTGTCCGTTTTCCCGAATAAGCGAAGACTTCATCACCGAATCAGGCATAGGTGTTAGTACTTTAACCTCAATTTGAAAACAGGCTGAAAGACCTTCGGATACCATGGTACCGATGTGATATTTGTAATCCCGATCTCTGGATCGGGAAACAACTATCCAATCGGTATAAACCATTGTATGAATTGGTCTATCTACCAATTCACATTGGTATAAAAACAAGGAATCATCCCAGGTGGAATACTTCCCNATTTTCACCACATATAAAAAGGGTCGTTGTGACGTTGCCTGAATTGGATGGCTACTTTTATAGGCGGCCAAAGATTGATACGATTCCGAATGCTCTGCTAGCCAGTCGCCTTCAGCAGGAGATTTTTGGGGCTATCCAGTGGGGCTATTTTTCATAAGGAGATTGTCCGCAACTGGAAATGATAAACATTGCAATACAGTTCAACCAAATTTTGCCCATTTCAATCAGAACGAATGAAAAGTCGGATTGTTGTACAAGCTCCCTACATATCTCTAACAATACGATGTCGGTTTATTGAAATCTACCCATGCCTACCCTAAAAAGGGCAGAAAAGCTCGATACTTTTTAAATCTTTTGGTAATTTTAAAAAACAAGTTGAACTGAATACCAAGAGTATCCAAGCATACTTTAAAACCAATTATTCATTAAAGAGAAAACAAAATTCCGAGTTCGCCTGGCAATTCGCACCTATATCTCAAGGGCCACCTTTCAAACACCAATTGTTCGTTGAAGAAACTAAAACATCCATTCAAGCACTATGAAAACGATTTTAACCCTTCTATTTCCATTCTTGTTGCTGTGGGCAGACCTTTCTGTTCAGGCCTCTGAGTTTATTACACGATGGAACCTTACCACAAGTCAGCAAATTCAGTTTTACGTGGGTGGAACAGGCCCCATTAGCTATTCCTGGGAAACGGTACCTGCAGGTTCAACCGGCAGTGGAATCATCAATTGTAATTGTGTGTATACCCTGAGTGGGTTACCGACAAACTCGGTGATTCGATTAAAATTAGATTCAGCGAATCTATAGAAATTCAGGGCTATTAGCGCCACTACAAATCATATCATCGATGTAGAACAATGGGGTACAGCAGTTTGGACCTCATTGGATTCGGCATTTTACGGTTCTTCTTGGATGTACAATATTTCCGCCTCTGATATTCCTGACCTCAGCAATGTCAGTAGCCTGAACTCTATGTTTAAAATTTCTAAGGTTACCACGATTAATCAAATCTATAACTGGGATGTCAGCAATGTGACAAATATGAGTGCGATGTTTTACGGGGCCCAGAACTTCAATGAAAACATCAATAACTGGAATGTAGGCAATGTAACAACTTTGAATGGGATATTTTATTGGGCCAAAAACTTCAATCAACCTCTCAATAACTGGAATGTGACCAATGTAATAGACTTGTCTAATATGTTTAATGGTGCCATTAACTTCAACCAACCCATTGGAAATTGGAATGTTACAAATGTGACAAATATGTCTAATATGTTTTATGATGCCGTTAACTTCAACCAACCCATTGGAAATTGGAATGTTACAAATGTGACAGATATGTCCAGTATGTTTCTAAATGCTTCCAACTTCAATCAGGATATCGGAAATTGGAATGTGTCAAACGTCACCTCAATGAGTAACATGTTTTTTAACGCTCACAGTTTTAATCAACCTATCGGAAATTGGAATGTTGGAAACGTTATTTACATGGGCGGAATGTTTTATCGTGCATTTAACTTCAACCAACCCATCGGAAATTGGAATGTTGGTAATGTTACCCTGATGTTTCAAATGTTTTATCAAGCATCCAACTTCAATCAACCTATCGGCAACTGGAACGTAGGAAACGTTATTTACATGGGTGGAATGTTTCAAGATGCCACAAACTTCAACCAACCTATTGACAACTGGGACGTTTCAAATGTTACCGATATGAATGCTATGTTTCGAGGGGCAACTAATTTCAACCAACCTATTGGAAACTGGAACGTTTCGAATGTTAATGATATGTATTGGATGTTTTTTCATGCGATTAACTTCAACCAACCAATAGGTAACTGGAACGTTTCGAGTGTGAAGGATATGAGTAACATGTTCGCAGATGTTGTCAGCTTTAATCACCCAATTGGAAACTGGAATGTATCGAATGTGAAGGATATGAGTAACATGTTTCTCGGCGCAACTAATTTCAACCAACCAATTGGTAACTGGAACGTTTCGAATGTAAAAAAATGAGTAACATGTTTAATGGCGCAACCAATTTTAACCAACCAATTGGTAACTGGAACGTTTCGAATGTTGTGAATATGAGTAACATGTTTAGTGATGCCATTAGCTTTAATCATCCCATTGGAAACTGGAACTTAAACCCTGTTGTAAGTATAAACAGCATGTTGGATGATTGTGGTATGGATTGCTCTAATTACTCGAGCACTTTATATGGATGGAGCAATAACCCAATCACACCTTCCGGAAGAACCCTCGGCGCTTACTGGCGTCAATACGGAACCAATGTGCAATCTGCCCGAAATTACCTGATAAACAATAAAGGATGGACAATTTATGGTGACAACCCTTCCTCCACATCTTGCTGCCTTGTGAGCGATACAGTGCTTTATTTAAACGCCTGCGATAGCTTTTTCTTTAACGGACAATCTATCACCAATTCAGGAATCTATTATGATACCCTCACCAATGCCGCCGGATGTGATAGTTTGATTAATTTGAATCTGAGCATCCTGAATAATAGCTCAACCACGCTCAACGAAACCGCCTGTAACAGCTTCTTCTTTAACGGACAATCCATCAGCAGTTCTGGCATCTATTATGATACCCTCACCAATGCCGCCGGATGTGATAGTTTGATTACCTTGAATCTTACTATTCTAAATAACAGCTCAATCACGCTCAACGAAACCGCCTGCAACAGCTTCCTCTTTAACGGACAATCTATCAGCAGTTCAGGCATCTATTATGATACCCTCACCAATGCCGCCGGATGTGATAGTTTGATTACCTTGAATCTGAGCATCCTGAATAATAGTTCAACCACACTCAACGAAACCGCCTGTAACTACTTCTTCTTTAACGGACAATCCATCAGCAGTTCTGGCATCTATTATGATACCCTCACCAATGCCGCCGGATGTGATAGTTTGATTACCTTGAATCTTACTATTCTAAATAACAGCTCAATCACGCTCAACGAAACCGCCTGCAACAGCTTCCTCTTTAACGGACAATCTATCAGCAGTTCAGGCATCTATTATGATACCCTCACCAATGCCGCCGGATGTGATAGTTTGATTACTTTGAATCTGAGCATCCTGAATAATAGTTCAACCACACTCAACGAAACCGTCTGTAACTACTTCTTCTTTAACGGACAATCCATCAGCAGTTCTGGCATCTATTATGATACCCTCACCAATGCCGCCGGATGTGATAGTCTAATTACTCTGAATCTGACTATCCTGAATAATAGCTCAACCACGCTCAACGAAACTGCTTGTAACAATTTCTTCTTTAACGGACAATCCATCAGCAGTTCAGGCATCTATTATGATACCCTCACCAATGCCGCCGGATGTGATAGTCTAATTACTTTGAATCTGACTATCCTGAATAATAGCTCAACCACGCTCAACGAAACTGCTTGTAACAACTTCTTCTTTAACGCACAATCCATCAGCAGTTCAGGCATCTATTATGATACCCTCACCAATGCCGCTGGATGTGATAGTTTAATTACCTTGAATCTGAGCATCCTGAATAATAGTTCATCGACACTCAACGAAACAGCCTGTAACAACTTCTTCTTTAACGGACAATCCATCAGCAGTTCAGGCATCTATTATGATACCCTCACCAATGCCGCCGGATGTGATAGTTTGATTACCTTGAATCTGAGCATCCAAACTTTGGATAATTCAGTGACCCAAACAGGTGCTCAATTACAAGCTAATGAAACAGGTGCGACATATCAGTGGTTGGAATGTCCTGCCTATACCCTGCTTGCCGGGAAACCAATGCCCTGTTTGTTGCAACGAGCAATGGTGATTATGCCGTTCAGATTTCTAAAAACAATTGTATCGATACTTCCAGTTGTATCCCGGTTACCAATGTGCAGCTTGCCAATTTAAATAATTTCGACACCCCTTATTTTTATCCCAACCCAACAACAGGTAAGTTGCTTTGCTCGTTTCCAATCGATGTCATTGAAGTTTATACCCCATATGGGCAGCTGGTAAAATCCTTTTATCACACGAACGCTATCACACTGGTTGGCCTGGCATCCGGCACGTATTATCTGAGACTGGAATATAAAACCCATCGATATCATCAGAAATTGATCAAAGAATAGTGCTTGTAGTAGTATCCTGAACGGAGTAAAGGATACTGCATCAACGGAAGACGGAAGATTATCGAACAAAGCCATTTTCATGTACTTTTGCTTAAACATCTGCGTATGGCTCAGGTCTTGAAATCAACTTTTCTGAATAAGAGTGAGGTGAAAGCAATGGATGCGGAACACAAACGCAAACTGGCCTTCAACATTGGCAAGTACAATGAAACCGTCGTANAAGGAAAACAACAATTTTCTGATCTGGACCTGGCCCGTAAAAAAGCCAAGAACATTAAGTGGCGGGTGATGGAAGATCTGGATACCTACCTGATTCGTTTCGAAGAGCAGTTCACTAAAAATGGAGGCAAAGTAATTTGGGCTATAGATGCCAAACAAGCCAATGATGCCGTCTTGCAAATTTGCAAAGCACACCAGGCCACTCAGGTGGTAAAAAGCAAAAGCATGGTGACTGAAGAGATTCACCTGAATGACTTCCTCGGTGAACATGGCATTGAAAGTGTTGAAACCGATCTGGGTGAGTATATCCAGCAATTGGATGGGGAACCACCCTATCATATTGTAACACCAGCCATGCACAAGAGCAAAGAAGATGTGGCCAAACTCTTTCATGAAAAACTGGGCGTAGAACCCAATCTGAGTCCCAGTGAACTCACCCTCATTTCGCGGAAAAACTTAAGAGCCAAATACACTNCATCCGGCGTTGGCGTTACGGGAGGANATNTTTTAGTGGCCGATGTCGGTGGAGTTTGTGTGACCGAGAACGAAGGAAACGGTCGACTGACCACCGCATTCCCGGATGTGCATGTGGCTATTGTTGGTATTGAAAAAGTGATACCGGGTATTCAGGATCTGAATTTGTTCTGGCCCTTATTAGCTACTTACGGCACCGGTCAAAATGTGACGGTTTATAATACCTTGTTTACCGGTCCGCGGAAAAAGGATGAACTAGATGGTCCTAAACACATGTATGTGATTCTGCTTGATAATGGTCGGAGTAATTTATTAAAAGATATCCATATCCGGGAAAGTGCGTATTGCATCCGTTGCGGATCCTGCTTGAATGCCTGCCCGGTATATAAAAACATCGGAGGGCATACCTATGGAACAACCTATAGTGGTCCGATCGGTTCGGTGATTACCCCGCATCTACGGGATTTTGATGAATTCAAACATTTAAGTTTTGCTTCCTCCTTATGTGGCAATTGTACCGAAGTATGCCCATTAAAAATTAATATTCATGGCATGTTGCATTACAATCGCACGCTCGCCGTTGAAAAACACCACAGTGCGCTGAGTGAAACAACAGCCTGGAAGATGTGGAAACTGGCGATGACGCATCGAAAAATGATGGACCTGGCCGGGGCAGGCATCAAAACCAAAGTAGTCAACACGTTGTTTAAAGATAGCTGGGGCAAACGAAGAGATGGGCTCACCTTTCAAAAATCATTCAAAGATCTTTGGAAAGAGAAAACTAAATAATCGAATAATACCCCAGGAACCGCCACCGCCAATTCTGCTCTAGTCGGGTGATAAGTCCGCGACTGAAATACATCAGTTCCTTTTTATTTTCTGAGGTGCTTCACACAAGCTGTTTGCTAACAACCGACGAAGAAAAAATTCGGAATTGGCCGGGTTTACGTATTAATTACTCAAACCGAAGTATTCCCTGTGACCTTAGGATACCATGTGCCGGCCTATTGTATGAAACCGACATCTCCGAGAAAGACTTGCGTGTCACACATTGGAGAGGATATCCGGCCTTTNTTGCTCTCCCGGATGCCGATATCCCTTTTGATTTGTTGTCTGCATCATTTTACTTACTGAGTCGCTACGAAGAGTATCTGGCCTATGAACCGGATGCCTTTCAACGTTATCCACATCATCAAAGTATGGCGTATCAACTTCAGTTTCTTCAACTGCCCCTGATCGATTTGTGGATATTGACTTTGAAACAACTTTTAGATGCCAGTGGTAAGGCCTATCCGTATCGTGAANAAAAGGCGCATTTTATACCGACCTATGATATCGATATTGCTTATAGTTATCGGGGTAAAGGCTTACGACGTACCCTCGGTGGTTGGATCGAGGATCTGTTTTCCGGCAGACTAAATTTAGTTCAGGAACGANTTTCTTGTATTACTGGGTCGCAAAAAGACCCCTATGATTGTTACGATGCTTTAGATGACTGGCATCACACGTATCAACTGAACCCACTCTATTTTATTCTTAGCGGAGCGGGGTCGGAACTGGATAAAAATATTTCACCGTTTCGCCCCGTTATGCGCAATCTGGTTCAGCGTTTGCGAAGAAAGTATGAAATAGGTATACACCCATCCTGGGAAAGTCATCAGCACGAAGAAATTCTGATCGCCGAAAAAATCATCNTGCCCGCTCCTATTACAAAAAGCCGCCAGCATTACATCCGCTTTGCGCTACCCGAAACGTATCGCCTGCTGATTCGCCAGGGTATTACCGATGATTACAGCATGGGCTATGGGAGCATCAATGGGTTTCGGGCTTCCACTTCACATTCATTTNTTTGGTACGATTTACGCGCCGAACAAATCACCACATTGAAGGTGCATCCATTTTGTTTTATGGAATGTAATGCCCGCTTTGAGCAAAAACAATCGACTGAAGAAACTAAANAAGAGTTAGCACATTACCTGCAAGTGATTCATACCACCAAAGGTCAGCTCATCACCATATGGCACAATTTCGCATTGGGTGATTCCCGTGAATGGCAAGGTTGGCCAGAGTTGTATCAGTGGTGGCTGGCATCCGTTCACCAACTAATGGCGTAAATTTTTTACACTGAATTCAGGGTTTTCCGCATCTTTAATAAATTCTACATCAGGATAGAACTCCACACGCCCGGTATCTAAATTATACATAGCTCCTACGATTCCTATCTCGCCAAACTCAACCATTTGTTCCAGAATAAAACTGCGTTCAATAATGTTGCGAACATTTCGTTTCACGTTAAGCGTAGCAACATTTTCAACAAATTCGGCATTTTTNGAAGTTCGATTTACCTGAGTGTCTTTTTCTTCGTAGACCGCCGGTTGAAGTTTCGACAGGAGTTCAGTGAGATTCCCCATTTCAACATGATCANNGGCTCCTTTCACCGCTCCGCATTTGGTATGGCCCAACACAATGATGAGTTTAGATCCGGCAATTTTGCAGGCAAATTCCATGCTGCCGATAATATCTGTATTGATGATATTACCCGCAATTCGAATAGAAAANATATCACCAAGTCCCTGATCAAANATAAGTTCTGCACTGGTGCGGCTGTCGATGCAACTTAATATGGTAGCAAATGGCCATTGCCCATCGCGGGTTTCATTGGCCTGCTATAGTAAATCACGTTGTTGTTTCAGATTTTGAACGAATCGGCTATTGCCCTCCATGAGAATATTCATGGCCTGACGGGGTNNTAATTTTTCTTGAGTTTCTTTGGTATGTGCACGCATATTTTTATTTAGTGACCGGATATAGCATAGGTTTTCTCTACCNTGATAGGTATCTTTAAAACCGTTCAAAGTGAGTTGAATATTTTTTAATGGGGCTTTGATATCGCGGAACTCTTTGATGAGTTCCAATACATCAAAATCGATATAGGCGGTATCTGTGGCATCAATAATTACCTTTGAATTTTCAGGCAATTCATCCATAGTTTCGCGGATACTGGCTTTATTTAAAAAGGAGACTTCTTCCGCCAGATGAATTCGAATGAGGGCTGAACCCTCCTGATCCTCGCGATGGAAATAGTAGGAATTTTTTAAATTCTGATACAGAATNGCCAAAAATGCACTCAATAAACCAATAACAACTCCAATTAATAANTCCTTCGCCTTTCACTGAGGGAACGATGCCAAAAAGTCGATCGCAAGAATGGATGCCACCGTAATAAAAAATGGAACGGACTGATATTTTCCGTTGGCGATCATCTGTTTGAAGACCGACAGTTTACATAATTTATAACCCGTGAGCAATAAAATAGCCGCCAAGGCCGATAATGGTATCCTGTTCAAAATTCCTGGAATTGTTACCACACACAGCAGCAATAAGACCCCATGAAAGATGGCGGATAGTTTTGACTTGGCTCCGGAATTTATATTGGCCGAACTGCGCACAATTACGCTGGTTACTGGTAGTCCGCCAATTAAGCCAGACAGACTATTTCCGATACCCTGAGCCAGTAATTCACGGTTGGTATTGGTTACATGCCGTTCTGGATCAAGATTATCTATAGCTTCAATACTCAACAAGGTTTCCAGTGAAGCAATAACCGCAATCATAAAACCCGTCATCAGCACTTTTGAATTCATAAACCCGCTAAAATCCGGGAAGGTAAAAAATGAAAGGAATTCGGATACTGAAGTGGCCTTGGGCAATTGCACCAGATGATCTGCCGCGAGTGCCCACGAACTTCCTATAGCGCTCAGTGCCAGATTCACAAGAACGCTGGCGATCACAGCGACGAGAGCTCCCGGAACAAAAGGAAAACGTTTTTTTATAAATGGTCTGTCCCACACGATCATAATCGCCAAAGCGAACAAACAAATACTAAGTACCCCAAGATCAATATGCTGCAACGGTTGAAAAATTTCATGCATATCTCCAAAAGGTAACAACTCCGTTAAATGGCCCTGTTCATCGGTATCATAGCCCAGGGCGTGTGGAATTTGTTTTGCAATGATGAGAAATCCGATACTGGTGAGCATCCCTTTAATCACACTGGAAGGAAAGTAATTGGCGATGCCTCCCAAACGAATTAATCCTAAAGCGATTTGTATGATTCCGGCCAGTAATACCGCACAGAGAAATAAACGAAAGTCTCCGATATTGTGAATGGCGGCTAAAACCAAAGCGGCCAAACCAGCAGCAGGACCACTAACACTCAACCGCGATGAACTCAGAAATCCGATCACTACNCCCTCCCAGAATACCGGAAATAATTCCGCTAAAAATGGGGCTCCGGAGGCTAAGGCAATACCCAAACATAAAGGTAATGCAACCAAAACAACCACCCCTGCCGGGAGATCGTAGCGTGCTGATTTAAACATATTAGATGGCTTCATTTGAAATTGATTTGTGGGTTGCTAAACGACACAAGCCTATGGGCCGATCGAAGCACTTAAAAATTTAAAGAAAATGTGGCTTACTGAACTACCGTCAAGAGAACGGCAAAACGCACTAAACGTTCTGATTCGATAATTCGGGAGGCATGATCTCCGTATACGGATAACTCACATCCCGTAGAGTTTTGTAGATAGCCCTTTTGCAGGCAAATCACCGGGCGAATTGTCATTAAATACCATCAAAGAAACCTCCGTATGATGATGGAAAAGTTCTTCGTATGTTCGGGTAGTCTGTTCCTCATCCATACCATCTTCCATTCCGGCTTCTTCTTCGGTGAGGTCTGTATCCTTTAAACCATGCGAGCATGATTGAATAGCCCACTAAAATTTGAAAAATAGTTTCCGCTGGGAGACGACATCGCCACCAAAGACCATAAAAAACAGGAAGATGCATCGGATGGATTTCACTCGGACTATTCGGGTATTCATGGCGAATGTACAAAATACAAGCCAAGAAAGGAAAATTACTTTTGATGCTCAAAGCCAGCTGGCCACAAAGCGCTTTTCATATTTCTTATGAAGCCATTGATTCACTTTGTAAGTCACTACCGCAGAACCGGCTCCTAACAAAGCTCCCGCCAATACATCCGAAGGATAGTGTACTCCAAGATGTAGNCGTGAATACCCCACAAGCGCTGCCCAGGAATACGCCGGCACAATAACATACCATTTCTTAAAATTGAGGCTCAGTGAAGTAGCCACAACAAATGCATTGGAAGTATGTCCGGACGGAAACGAATGATATCGTTCATTTTCCAGTGGTTCAATAAAACTATACCGTTGGCCCGGACGGTCGCGATTGACGATACGTTTTAAAGAAAAGGTCAGGGCAGTATTCAAAACCATGGCCAAAGACATATTCACTCCTTTTTCNAGCAATTGATGATCTCGTTTAATCCAGGCCGCCGCACATAAAGAAACCGGAATACCTATCCCTATCGCATACTCTGTTTTGGAAATTCCCTCCATGAAAGGATCCATTGTTTGATTTCGATCCACATGAATCGATTTCAATAAATTGATGTCCGGATTNTTGGGCACGAAGAGTCAACCCAAAGCATACTACCCAAATACTCAAACAAAGTCGCATGGGTTAAAGGTACGGTTTTAAGGGTTCGATGCAGCCATCCGGATTCATGAATACCAGGAGTCGGTAAAATTTCAGGTAATCCCAAAGCATGAAACAATCATTTACAATTTGACGCTCCAATTTACCACGCATCCCTTTATTTTTACACCATGTCGCGCCGGTTGCTTGCTGTTATTTTTGTGGTGATTCTGATAGGAATCATAACGCAATGCACAAAGAAAGATACTTCTTCACCCTTTCGAAATATCGATAACCCGAAGGCTGAAATTGTAGGTAAAGAAACCTGCAAAAGTTGCCATTGGCAGGTTTATGAAACATTTATGCGCACGGGAATGGGTCAAAGTTGGNGATCGGCCACCCGACAAAAAAGTGCCGCCGATTTTGATCCGCACAAAGCTTTGGTGTACGATACACTCAACGATTTATTTTACAAACCTTTTTGGGAAGGTGACAGTCTCTATATTCTCGAATTCCGTTTACAAGGTTCGGACACAATTCATCGGCGTTTAGAAAAAGTGTCATACATTGTAGGAAGCGGACAACACACTAATTCACACATTATTGATATCAACGGATTTCTATTTCAGGCTCCGATTACTTTTTACACCCAAAAGAGAAAATGGGATCTGGCACCGGGTTTTGAGAAAGGAATGAATACGCGTTTCGATCGTAAAATTGAAATGGAATGTATGACCTGCCACAATGCCTATCCGGAATTTGATACCAATAGTCTGAACAAGTATGTGAAGGTGCAACAAGGAATAGATTGTGAACGATGCCATGGTCCGGGTAGTCTTCATGTTGCTGAAAAACGCCAAGGACAAATTATCGATACCTCGCAAGGCCCCGACTATAGTATTGTAAATCCCCGCCGCCTGTCAATCGACGAACAAAACAATTTATGCCAGCGTTGTCATTTGCAGGGAATTGCCGTATTGAATCAGGGCCGAAGCTTCACGGATTTCCTCCCATCCAAATCACTGCGTGATGTGATGCACGTTNTTATGCCGGTTTATTCGGGCGCAGAAAATCATATGATCATGGCCAGTCATGTTGAACGTATGAAGATGAGTGCCTGTNTTTTGCAATCTCAANAAATAAGTTGTATCACCTGCCACAACCCACATGTCAGCGTAAAGGAAACTCCAAGAAGCCAATACCTGAATGCCTGTGCTTCCTGCCACAGTTCGTCTGAATGTAAGGAANCAGCAAGCCTCCCGGACGACTGTAAAGATGATTGTGTGCAGTGCCATATGCCACGAAACGGAAGTATCGACATCCCACACGTTGCGGTGACCGATCACTACATCCGGGCCAAACTGATTACCGCGGCTGCTAAAGAAGAAGCAGCCCGTTTTATTGCGATGAAATGTTATAATGCCGATGATGTTCCCAAACAAATTCGGGCCAGGGCCTTTNTAGAATTTTACGAACGGTATGAGCCTCAGAAACAGTTTTTAGATAGCGCAGCTGCCTACCTGGATGCAGAAGAGATTGCCGAAACCGATGCCGATCGGATACGACTCCATNTTTTANAAAGTAATTTCAGTGCGCTGCTGGATATTGTACCAAAATCANAACCGACGGGAATCCCGGATGCCTGGACAGCCTACCGTATTGGTGAGGCCTGTATGGCACTTCAAAAAATCNAGGAAGCGATTCCATTTCTGGAACGGGCCGTTGCACTAAAACCATTGGCCCTTGATTTTCAGAATAAACTGGCAACCGCCTATGCCAAAATAGGAAATGCAGGTAAAGCACAATCAATTTGTACCTTCATACTCCAACAACATCCGCGCTTTGCCATGGCGCATTTTACTTTAGGCGTTCTTGCCATGCAATCTTCTGATTTTACCCTGGCATTCAGCCATCTGAATACGGCACGAAATTGCGATCCCAATCATGTTCAGACCCTCATTAATCTGGCCGTTTGTTTGTATCAAACGGGACAAAAAAATCGATTCCTTCGGTGCTTCAACAAGCAATAAAACTGGAACCAGATAACCAGCGATCCGAGGCATGCTGAATGATCTGAATTCAAGTCAACCGTAAAGGCTTGACAGCATCCAGAATTCAATTACATTTTTGTCATCGTTAGCGCAAGAATTTCTTTTTCCTGTTCGAAAGCAGCATCCAGAATTGTCTGTGCTTCCTGTACCAACTGTTCGGCTAATTGTTTATCTTTTAAGCCACCGGCGTTGATTTTTACATTCAGGAAAGCACCATAAATTGCTGAACGGGTACACAAAGCACCAACAGCCGCATCGGTCACCGAATTAGATTTCCCTNNGACCATAGCCCGTGCAATTTCGAAATTCTGAAAACAAACCTGCATAGTTTTTAATGGAACCTGCGTGGCGTATAAGGTAGCTTCTTGTATGGCCAGGCTCCGTTGATTCTTTTCAGTTTCNGTTGTTTTCGGAAGAGCAAAGGCAGCCATAATCTGGTTGAATGAATTGGTATCTTCATCGACCAAGTCCAGTAGAGTTGTTTTTAAGGCTTGTCCTTTNTCGGCCCACGCACTGAAATACTGCCAGCGGTCATCCCAACCTTTCTTATGACTACTTAAATTGGCCACCATAGTCGCTAAACTGGCTCCTAAAGCGCCCACATAGGCACTGATACTACCTCCACCCGGAGCCGGGCTTTCACTGGCCGTTTCATCTGCAAACTGCACCAGGTTCATACCGATCAATTTNTTCTCTGATGCGCCGGAATTATTTGTGAGGACATACTCAATAATTTTTATCGGATCAAAAGGAGCTAATTCATCCAGCCCCATACTTTTNACCGCGATACGAATAATTTCACGTTCACTTAAACCGCAACTCCGACGCTGTTTGGCTAAAAANTATTTACCTGCATCCAGCAACGACTGCAAAGGTACCAAGCCGACCAATTCACTCCCTGTGACCCGCAATCCCCGGGCATGGGCTCGTTCAACGGCTGCATCAAATGCTACATGCATCGGTGTCACTGAAATATTGGTCAGATTCATACTGATTTGGGCGATGCCGTACTCTTCAATATACCAACCGATGGCTTTTACCGATTTCAATAAACCCGGTTTACGCACCTCTTGTCCGGAAGCATCCAATACTTTNTTACCATCCACTTCCTTCACACGTCCATTTTCACGCAAATCGAAGGCTACGCTGTTCGCGCGTCGCGTGCTGGTGGTATTCAGGTTAATATTGTACGCAATCAGAAAATCACGGGCCCCAATCACAGTGGCACCACTTTTGGCATTNAAATGCAGTGGTCCATAATCCGGTTTCCAGGCCGGCTGGGCCAGTTTCTCTTTCAGTCCTTCGTATTCCCCGGCACGAATGGTTGCCAGGTTAGTCCGTTCAGGACTTGTAGCAGCGGCTTCATACAGAAATACCGGGATGGCCAATTCTTCACCAACGCGCTGAGCCAGCTTTTTAGCATATACCACCGTTTCTTCCATCGTAATATGACTGACCGGAATTAAGGGACAAACATCGGTAGCTCCCATGCGNGGATGTTCACCCCGATGTTGGCGCATATCAATCAGTTCGGAAGCCTTTTTNATGGCCTGAAACGCAGCTTCGATAACGGGTTCCGGTTCACCCACAAAAGTCACCACTGTGCGGTTGGTTGCTTTTCCATGATCAACATCTAANAGGGATACACCGTTTACTGCTTCAATTGTTGCCGTAATTTGCCGGATAATCTCCTGATCAACTCCTTCACTAAAATTTGGAACACATTCAATTAATTGACGAGCCATAAATAAAAAATTTAAAGCGCGAAGGTAAGTCATGCCATAGCATGTGCCAATGTCACAAGAGGTAATTTGGGAAAGAATGTTAATTAAAGGACCTTTGCCACATGCTTACCCGAAAAATCAGAAAACCAAAATCATCGCAACCGTAGGACCCGCCTGCAATACCTACGAANAAATCATGGCCCTGGTGCATGCAGGAGTAGATGTATTCCGGTTAAATTTTTCGCACGGCACCCACGAAGATCATGCCCATGTGATTGAAATTATTAACCAGATTAATGCAGAATATCCATTCAATATTGCCATTCTCGGGGATTTACAAGGACCAAAACTGCGTATCGGACAGGTTGAAAACAATGGCGTGCACTTAGAAGAAGGCTCAGAAATTATCTTCACCGGCGAACCTTGCGTCGGCAACAAAGAACGTGTATATATCTCCTACCCTGATTTTCATAAAGATGTGCGATCCGGCGAANAAATACTGATTGATGATGGCAAACTCGAAGTTGAAATACTGNAAATATTGCCCAACCACGATGTGAAAGCCCGTGTGACTATAGGAGGTATACTCAGTTCAAAAAAGGGAATCAATTTGCCTCAAACCAAAATTTCACTTCCGGCTTTAACCGAANAAGATTTAAACGACCTGGATTTTCTCATCGACCAGAAAATTGACTGGATTGCGTTATCATTCGTTCGGCAGCCCCAGGATATTGAAGATTTAAAAAACCGTTTACGCGAACGACAATCCAACGCAAAAATTATTGCCAAAATTGAAAAACCCGAGGCGCTGGATCATTTGCGCGAAATTATATTGGCCAGTGATGCGATTATGGTTGCGCGCGGCGATTTAGGTGTTGAACTTCCGGTTGAACAAATTCCAATGATTCAANAAACCATCATCCGCAAATGTATTCATCGGGCCAAGCCGGTGATTATCGCCACGCAGATGATGGAAAGTATGATCGATCGGGTGAAGCCCAACCGGAGCGAAATTACCGATGTGGCCAATGCCGTATTGGAGNGGGCTGATGCGGTGATGCTGAGTGGGGAAACAGCCATGGGCGAACATCCGGCTTTGGTGGTACAAACCATGAGTCGGATTATTGAGGAAGTTGAAAAGGAAGAAATCATTTACAACCGGAATCTCATCCCGCAAAGTCATTCTCCGTCTTTCTTGTCGGATGCCCTTTGTTATAATGCCTGCAAAATAGCGGATGACGTAGATGCCAAAGCCATTATTGGTATGACGCAGAGCGGATACACCGGATTCATGCTCTCCAGTTTTCGCCCGAAATCGCATCTATACATTTTCACCAAANCGCAATCGCTGGTGAATCAGCTCAGTTTAAGCTGGNGGGTACAAGCCTTCTTTTACGATCAGNAACTCAGTCTGGATGCCATCATCAAGGATCAAATGGTTCTGCTCAAAAACAAAGGCCTGTTGAATGAGGGCGATGTGGTGATCGGTACCGGAAGTACTCCGGTTCAGGAGCATCTGCCTACCAATCTGATAAAGATCAGTAAAGTATAACCCCTGTTCATCAGGAATTAAACCGCGCTAAAAAAGCAGGGTTTATAAGAAAGGCGAAAGTGCCCAAACCGGATTTGTCAACCGCTCAATTTTTCCAAAAAATATTTTTAAGTTATTCACAACGTTATACAATGCGATTTTACTGAACCATGCCAAAAACATGGTTAATATGCACAAACTGTGAATAAAGAAAGCCTTTAAAAGAGTAGGTCACCGAATATCTTCGTGCTTGATCCGCAAGGATTATTTTTCGGCCAAGGGTGGATTCTCTCCGCCTCTGTCAACCAGAACGTTCTGATTATCAGCCCTTCAATGAAAAAACACCCATACATTCTTACACCATAAACACGATTTAAACACCCCATGAGTAAAAAACTCCTCCCTCAAAGGCCTTCAGTTTAGCCGCTACTATACTCAGGATAATACCAGTGTATACGACCTCTTTCAATATGACTACCGCACCTCGGTGATTCGTAATCCGAACGGTGAAATTGTATTTGAAATGAAGAATGTGGAAGTACCTGCCCATTGGAGTCAGATTGCCACAGACATCCTGGCGCAANAATATTTCCGCAAAGCAGGTGTGCCGCAGGAAGACGGANCTCTTGGTCGGGAAACCTCCATCAAACAGGTAGCCCACCGGATGGCCGATTGCTGGAAACAATGGGGTGAGAAATATAATTACTTCAACAGTGCTGAAGATGCGCAGATTNTTTATGACGAGTTGGTGTACACCATTCTTAATCAAAGTTGTGCCCCCAATTCGCCACAATGGTTCAACACCGGTTTACATTCGGCGTATGGCATCACCGGTAAACCTCAGGGCCATTATTATGTAGACCCTGTGACCGGAGAATTGAGTAAATCANAAAATGCTTATGAACGCCCTCAGCCACATGCTTGTTTTATTTTAAGTGTAGACGACGATTTAGTGAATGAAGGTGGAATCATGGATTTATGGGTCCGTGAAGCCCGCATCTTTAAATATGGAAGTGGAGNNGGGACCAACTTCTCCAGTATACGCGGTGAAGGTGAAAAATTAAGTGGTGGAGGTACCTCTAGCGGTCTGATGAGTTTTCTGAAGATAGGTGATCGCGCCGCAGGCNTGATCAAAAGCGGAGGAACCACACGCCGTGCAGCCAAAATGGTTTGCCTCGATATGGACCATCCCGAAATTGAAAAATTCATCAACTGGAAAGTAGAAGAAGAANAANAAGTTGCGGCCCTCATTGCCGCCGGATATAGTCATGATTACGAAGGGNAAGCCTATCGCACCGTGAGTGGACAAAATTCAAACAATTCCGTGCGCGTACCTAACGAATTCTTTCATGCATTGCAACAAGGTGAAGACTGGGAATTAAAAGGCCGCAGTGATGGTAAGGTAATGAAAAAAGTGCCGNCCAAAGATCTGTGGGAACAAATTGCCTATGCCGCCTGGCGTTGTGCGGATCCCGGTACCCAATACGATACCACAATTAATGAGTGGCATACCTGTCCGGAGGGTGGCAAAATCCGTGCCTCGAATCCTTGCTCAGAGTACATGTTCCTGGACAATACCGCCTGTAACCTGGCGTCCATGAATCTCCGTCGGTTTTACAACGAAGAGAAAAATCAATTCGATGTGGAAGGCTATGAATATGTGACACGTTTGTGGACCGTAGTTCTGGAAATTTCTGTGTTGATGGCTCAATTCCCTTCTCAGGAAGTTGCACAACTGAGCTTTGATTACCGCACCCTGGGCTTAGGTTACGCCAATCTCGGTTCTTTGCTGATGGTTCAGGGCATCNCCTACGATAGTGAACAAGCTCGTGGTATTGCCGGTGCTTTAACCGCTATCATGACCGGTGTGGCCTATAAAACTTCCGCCGAAATGGCTCAACACCTTGAAGTTTTGCCCNGTTATTCAGAGAATAAAGAGCATATGATGCGCGTGATGCGGAATCACCGTGCAGCAGCGTATGATGCACAGGATGCGTTTGAAGGGATCGAAATTAAACCACAAGGTATCAAAGCACAATATTGTCCGGATTATTTGTTAAAGGCTGCTACCAAAGCTTGGGATGATGCCGTACAATGGGGTGAANAATATGGCTACCGCAATGCCCAAGCTGNNGTTATTGCGCCTACCGGAACCATTGGTTTGGTAATGGATTGTGATACAACCGGTGTTGAACCCGACTTCGCCCTGGTTAAGTTCAGANAACTAAGTGGTGGAGGCTATTTTAAAATTATCAACCAAAGTATTCCAACAGCCCTTCGTAACCTGGGATATAGTGAAAAAGAAAATGATGCCATTGTAAAATATGCCAAAGGGCACGGAACTNTTGCCGGCGCTCCTTTCATCAACCACCAATCCTTGAGTGAAAAAGGGTTCATTGCCGAAGAATTAAAGAAACTGGACCAGGCCGTTGAAAGTGCATTTGATATTGCGTTTGTCTTCAACCATTTTACGCTGGGCGAAGAATGCCTGCAACGCATCGGGTTTACTCCCGAACAATACCTGNAATCAACCTTCTCCTTATTGGATGAACTCGGATTCAAAGCTGAAGAAATTGAAAAAGCCAACGATTATGTGTGTGGAACGATGATGCTGGAAGGCGCCCCATATCTGAAAGACGAACATTTACCTGTATTTGATTGTGCGAACAAATGTGGAAAAAATGGTCAGCGCTATATTCATTACTCCGGGCATATCCGCATGATGGGTGCTACCCAACCTTTTATCAGTGGTGCCATTTCTAAAACCATTAACCTCCCTAACGAAGCCACAGTAGATGAAATCAAAGAATGTTATCTGTTGAGTTGGGAATTGGGTTTAAAAGCGAATGCCCTGTATCGCGATGGAAGTAAACTTTCTCAACCGCTCTCGAACAAAAGCGACAAAAAGGAAAACAAAGAAGAGGCCGCAGCCAGCATTGCTGAAATTGCTGAAAACGTGATGCATGATTTGGGTAAATTAACGATTGATGAACTACTTGAAGAAGTGAATAAACGTGTTCAGNCCAGTCCGGATACCAAATTAAAACGCCAACTCTCCCGCATCGTGGAACGCAAGTCATTGCCTGCTAAACGCCGGGGATATACCATCAAATCAAAAGTGGGCGGTCAGGCAGTTTTCTTACGTACCNGAGAATACGGCGATGGAACCCTGGGTGAAATCTTTATCGATATGAGTAAGGAAGGTGCTACGATGCGTAGTTTGCTCAACTGCTTCGCGATTGCCGTAAGTATCGGGTTGCAGTATGGTGTACCTCTGGAAGAATTCGTCGATAAATTTATTTTCACACGTTTTGAGCCGGCAGGTATGGTTGACCATCCAAATATTAAAAATGCAACTTCCATCGTCGATTATATCTTCCGGCTTNTGGGATATGAATATCTTGGTCGCACCGATTTAGTGCATGTACAAACCCCTATCGGAAACACAGGACAAGATGAATGGGATATTCCGGTAGAAGGTACTGAAGAATTATCTAATGTTCGTGTGACATCGCTAGCTTCCAGACCGGATCCTAAACCAGTTGTCACAGAATTGGCTCCTCAAAAAGTAGCTATGGCCCAGATGAATGAAACGGAGAAAAAGAAATTAATGGGTACCAGTGCCGATGCTCCATTGTGCAGAAGTTGTGGCAATATCACCTTGCGCAACGGAACCTGTTACATGTGCCCGAATTGTGGTACGACCACAGGATGTAGCTAATTGCATATCGTATCATTAAACCTCTGTATAGATTGTAAACTGTTCAATGTATACAGAGGTTTTCTTTTTATATGTGTATTATAATAAGCAGACAGATTAACCTAAACAAATCCAGATCTAGTCCATTCATTTTGAATGAAACTGGCATCATACGATTTAGATCATTCCATAATCCGTCTTAAGTATCAGACATAGTTTATACCTTCACACCAATTTTTAAGTCGATACTATGAGCGAAATCATCTCTACACAANAAGCACCGGCTCCTGTTGGTGCCTATCCGCATGCCCGACGCGCCGGTAACTTATTATTTCTTTCCGGCATTGGCCCGCGTAAACCAGGCACAGATGAAATTCCGGGACTTGTACTGGATAAAAATGGAAATTTCCTGGAATTTGATTTTGAAGCCCAATGCCGANGTGTATTCGATAATGTAAAAATTGTTTTGGAAGAAAGTGGCGCTAGTTGGGATCAACTGCTGGATGTTACGGTCTTTTTGGTGGATATGAAACGTGATTTTCACACGTACAACAGACTGTACGCAGAGTATTTTAAAACTGCCCAACCCTGCCGAACAACTGTGGAGATCAATCGTCTGCCTACTCCCATCGCCATCGAATTAAAATGTATTGCGTTGCTGGATGCCTGATCTCCTCCAGGGTCCCTGGTCAAAGAGAAAGTGGATGATATCCTTTGCCTGAATGTGACTGTTCTACAATTCAATGGATTGTGATTCTCCCTTAAACACATCCTTGAATTTGAAGCGCCAGTGAGATAACCAGCAGGCCCTCACTACTGTTTTTGCAAACTGGCCGACAATACCTGCTCATTTTGAACCAAGGCTTGTATCAGATACATACCTGCAGGCAAATCAGCGATCGGAAATTGGCATTGATTCATACCAGCTTCAAGGCTCAACGTACGATTCAACACGATGCGGCCATTCAAAGCGAATATTCTGATGGAGGCCTGGCTTGGACGAACACATTCTAATTGCACTGTAACTCGATCGAGGGCAGGATTCGGATAAAATGTTCCGGCAGTATTCCCTGAACGTTTGATAGAAATAACCTCGGAAAGCAAATGTTCCGATCCATCCGATCACGTTGCTTCAAGCGATAATAACTAATACCTGAAGGCACATCAGTATGCAGGAAGTTGTATTTAATTGTTTCATTGCTGTTTCCATTGGAGGCCTTTGAATGAACTTCTGCCAAGGTTTTAAATGCCACTCCATCGCTTGCGTACTCTACCAAAAAGGATTTGTTATTCTGTTCAAATGCAGTTGTCCAAATCAGTTGATTAGCTAAACCGTTTGCTGAAACCGTAAAATTGACCAATGCCGCCGGAAGTGGATAATTGTTGGCAACAGTGTGTCCGGCCTGAATGACAAGCCCGGATGCAACTGTACTGTTGTTGATGTATGCCGTGATGCGCGATCGTGTTGTATTGGCCGTAGTGGGTGTAAAAGACCAGGCGAAATTAGGGTGACTCCGGTCGTGAAGGCCACTGTATTGGTGATGCGAAATCTTCCGATACGAAATGCTGCGGAGGTCGGTATTTGTGTAGCAGACGTATTTGGCGAAACCAAAGCTGCAAACACGCGAAACTGCAGACTTGTTGCATTCACCTCACAATTTAAAGTTTGCTGAATAGCCGGCAAACTTGGATCCGCAGACCCTGGCACGAAAGATCCTGTGAGCGTTCCACCATTGGCAATCCCGCATAGTTAAAATTGATGCCAGCTTCCAGAGATGCCAGGTACGCTGTATTGGTTCCTGTCCACTGTAACCAAATGTCAAATTCCAGTTCAGTAGCTGAAGCCAAGTGGATATTTTTAAGCACACAACTATAGTTATTCGCTTGGGCATTCAACCGATTCCCTGCAATCACTAAAGAGGTCAATACAATCAAAAAAGATAAAATTCTTTTCATTCGAAGTAGGATTTTCTTTTGTTTAAGTTTGTTTAATTTATGGAAATGTTATCCAGTCCGCAAAGGTAAGGTGAAATAGCAACTTAAAACGCAGGAAGGATGGAGGATATGGCGATTAAGCTTGTATCCGGAAAATATCCTGACCAATCTCAACCAAAAAGATGTCTCTTTCCTGGTCCTTCTGCATTTCAATCGATCTCCTGCTCGAAATGCCATCGAGAGGCCTCCTGCCAACTTCCGGAAACTGTATCCTTGAAAAATCGGACTATTTCCGCTTACCACACGGGGCCAGATATGTAGATGCCAGGTCCACCAATGAATACATCCTGTAAATTTTATGTGTCATATCCTTCACGCTCCCATCATTTTGCAATTAAATTAACGCACAACAAACCGTTAACCTTACGGGCATTTTCTATATTTGCCCCTTAATCTGAAAATGTATGAATTACAACAAGATCAATAACATCGTGGGATGGATCATCGGTCTGATTGCCACCACTGTCTATATGATGACGAAAGAAGCTACGGTAAGCTTCTGGGATTGTGGTGAATTTATTTCCGGTGCCGCCAAAATGGAAGTTGTGCATTCTCCGGGTGCGCCTCTTTTCCTGATGATTGGTCGATTTNTTGTGATTCTTTTCGGAGTANAAAAAGCCGCGCTGGCTGTGAATACCCTATCGGCACTGTGTAGTGGTATGACCATTCTCTTTNTGTTTTGGACCATTACGCATNTTGCCAAGCGCATCCTTTTAAACAATTCTGAAAATATTGATCAGAGCAATTTAATCAAGATCATGGGCGCTGGTATCGTCGGCGCTTTGGCCTATACCTTCTCGGATACCTTCTGGTTTTCAGCAGTAGAAGGCGAGGTTTATGCGATGTCTTCTTTTCTCACAGCCCTGGTTTTCTGGGCCATCCTCAAATGGGAAGATAAATTGACCCAAGACCAGGATCCCCACGCAGATCGTTGGGTTGTTTTTATTGCCTTTNTAATGGGCTTGTCGATTGGAGTCCATTTACTGAACTTACTGACTATCCCGGCCATTGTGATGGTCTATTATTTTAAANAATATCCGGTCAGCCGTTTAGGTACCATTTGGGCTTTTCTCATCGGTTGTGTGATTACCGGCGTGGTTCAATATGGAGTCATACAAGCCGTTCCTATTCTGGCCAAGGAGATGGATATCCTGTTTGTCAACAATATGGGACTGCCTTTTAGTAGTGGGGTGTTTNTTACCATCATTCTACTTGGGGTTCTGTCTTATTTTATTTTACGCTACGCCAAAAAGAATGGAAAATACTTTCTTCATATTGGTACCCTGAGTTTCATTTTTATCTTAATCGGATACTCTACCTTTTTCTCGACGATCATTCGTTCCAATGCCGATGTACCAATCGATATGACGAATCCCGATAACGCCATCACCTTAATCAAATATCTTCAACGGGAACAATATGGTAAGGTGCCTTTAATTTCCGGCCCCGATTATTGTTCTAAACCCAACGGAATGAAGGATGGACACATGGAGTATTGGAAAGGAGCCACGAAATATGAAGAACTGGGCGAAAAGAAAGATGAATATACCTATGACCCTTCGGATACCCGACTATTCCCGCGCATCTGGGATGGCAATGATCCGAACCATGCCAATTATTACCGGAATTACCTGAATCTGACAGAAAGCGACAAACCAACCAGTGCCGATAATCTGAAATTCTTTTTAGGTTATCAGGTGAATCAAATGTGGTGGCGCTATTTCTGCTGGAATTATATCGGGCGCCAGAATGATTTTCAGAATATTCAGGGTGAACCCCAAAATGGAAACTGGATTTCCGGTATCTCCTTTCTGGACAACAAGCGCGTGGGTGATGTAAACAAAATGCCTGAAGGATTCCGAAATAACCGGGCACGTAATGAATTGTACTTTTTACCATTCATTTTAGGGTTGATCGGACTTATTTTCCATTTTCAGCAGGATAAACGAAATGCTTTCGTTGTTACATTGTTGTTCTTCTTCACCGGTCTGGCTATCGTCATTTATCTGAACAATACCCCTTTACAACCTCGCGAACGCGATTATGCCTACGCTGGTGCTACCTATGCCTTTGCGATCTGGATAGGATTGGGCGTGATGATGGTCAGCGATNTGGTTTAAAAGCTCAAACTAGGAACCATGTCTCCTGCCCTGGCCACCATAATATGCCTGTTAGCTGTTCCGGTGCTCATGGCTGCGAAAGAATGGGATGACCATGACCGTTCAGATAAAACCCTTGCCCTGGCTAGTGCTAAANATTACCTGAATAGTTGCGAACCCAATGCTATTTTGTTTACGGAAGGCGATAATGATACCTATCCGCTTTGGTATGCTCAGGAAGTGGAAGGATTCCGAACTGATGTCCGGTTAATTAATATCAGCTTATTAGGCATTGATTGGTATATCGACCAATTAAGTTACAAAGTAAATAATGCCCCTGCTGTACCATTGATTTGGAAATCGGAACAATACCGCGGTGAAAAACGGAATTATGTTCAATATGTGGACAATAAAAATTTCCCTCAGGATAGGGCAGTGAATCTGACTGAGATCTTAAATTTTATTGGCAGTGATGCCGGANGGGCTACCTTACCCACTATGGATGGAAGTGCATCCAATTACTTCCCAACCAAGAACTTTTTCATACCTGTCGACAAACAACTGGTTGCTCAAAATAACGTATTGCCTGCAGGGGATACCAGTGCCGTTGTGGACATTGTTCAGTTTACCCTTCCAAATAATGTGGCCTACAAAAATGATCTGGCCATCTTAAATATTCTGGCCGCCAACGCCTGGAAACGCCCGATTTATTTTGCGAATTCCATTGACCCTGATCGTTATGAAGGCTTACAGGAATATCTTCAATTAGAAGGGCTGGCCTATAAACTGATACCCGTTCGCACTCCGGGCTCGACAGTGAACACGCCGATTCGGGTGAATACCGAANAGTGTATGGATTTAATTCTGAACAAATTTGAATTTGGAAACGCCGAAAAGCAAGGTATCCATTATGATCGAACCAATCGTCGTATGTTGAACACCCCTCGTGTATTGGCCGTTCAATTATCGGATCGCCTTGTGCGTTTAGGACGTAAACAGGATGCTATTAAAGTTCTGGATCGCGTATTGAAAGCTATTTCAGAGAGTTCATATCCTTACATGATTACCCAGGAAGACCGGACCATGATTCTTCTGGGCGCGGCTTCAATAAAAGCCGGTAGCACGGATATGGCCAAACGGATCGCCGATAAATTGCTGAAATTTGTTAAAGACGATNCGAATTATATCAATAGCCTTTCTTCTGACATTCGCAAATTCAAACAAGACGATATTCAATTTAGCCTGACCGCGTTGAACTTCCTGGCCAATGAAGCTAAAACCAATGGCATGTCCGATTTAGGGAATAGTTTAGAAAAGAAGTTCAGAATATGGCCAAAGGACTTGCCTTTTAACGAAAATCACATGTATAAAACCACGATACTGGGTGAGACCAAAGAACTGGATTGGGATGGCCATTCCTACCATATTCAAGGCAAATTAGGGCATCTTGAAATACATCCTGATCCGGCAGGAGGCTTCCTGTGCACATTAGACGGACAAAAAATTATTGCCGATCTCGTCAAGATCGATGAAGAGAACAAATCCGTTACGCTGCGCATTTTAGGCAAAAAGATTCAGGTACAGATTCAGGAACCGGTAGATCTACTACTGGAAAGTTTGGGTATGAAGATGACCTCTTCTAAANAAGTCAATCAGCTTAAAGCGCCAATGCCCGGGCTAGTTCTTAAAATATTGGTAACCCCGGGCCAACAGGTTAAAGCGGGTGAACCGTTGATGGTTCTAGAAGCTATGAAAATGGAAAATGTATTCAAAGCCCCGGCAGATTTAAGTATCCGATCAATTCCTGTTGAGGAAAAACAAGTTGTCGAAAAAGGACAGGAATTAATGGTATTCGAATGAGGCATCGAAAATTTTATTCATGGTTACCAATAGTCGTTTTACACTATTGACTTCCCTTCATATTAAGGCACAATCCGTTAGTTATCTCTATTTGGAAGGCATTCGCGGCCTACCCTTTTATTGAAATTGACAACGCCCCAAAGGCTGCCATGGGAAAAATTACGTGCTGATACCTCTGGAGAAAAGTGGCGAAATTCAGGTCAATATAAATTTTAATGGCGATCTGTATCCGAAACAAAATTTTGTGTTGGATGCCTTGCCGGGCAGCTCCTATGCCTTTCGTCTTGCCAAAACTGCAGATGATAAGTTTTATCTGATGGACCTGATCGATACCGGAAAAATTGTTGAACTCAATACCAATGTCAATATTGCTTTAACAACCGATCAAAATAAAATTAACTTTTTTGTTCCTTCAACAGGCCCACAGGTCGATACCCTGGAAGAAGCAAACAAGGCCAAACGAAAACGCAAACGCAAAAACGATTCCGAAGTTCCGGCAGACTCTCTTCAATTGACCGAAACCAGAGCACAGAATGGAATTGTTGCCGTTTATGCCGATAAAGAAATCGAACAAAAAGCCTCAGAAGCCCAACCTATAGTGGCAGAAAAAACAAAATCCGCCACAGGCCGCTCCAAAACAAGAGCCAAATTGTAAACGCATGTCCTCAGAAGAAGAAGTTGTCAGTACCATAGACAAATTGCGTCAGAAAATGATGATGACACCCGTTTACTGATTCTGAAAAGAAGAGTTTTTACCGGATGTTTGGAAGTAAGATCGATAAAACAAATTGCCGAATTATTCGATACCCAATTCGGACGTTATGGAGCCATTCGTTTTCTGAGAAATTTTATGAAAGACCCTGAAAATTTGGGAGAGTTAGATCCGTTATTTAAAACGAATAGTTACAAAGAGAAGCTGATGCAACTCAAATAAAGTCAGGCGTTTTTAGTATCACAAAAAATATCCGCAACGTTTACAGTCCATATCCGGCTCGTGGAGCACAAACTTAATGGGCTTCGATCCGATGCCAAGTTTAGGCTTCTGTTCCTGGAATAGGTAGTTGGATTTCTTCCTCACGGTCATCATTCCATTCCAGAATAAAATTATTCCGGCCTTCACCTACCAGAATGCTCAGGTATTTTTGTTGCACTAATTCCAACAACGCCAGAAAGTTAAAGATGGCGTGGATACGTGTTTCACAGGCCTGAAAGATGCGCTCAAAGGCAATTTTTTCTCCCGCAAAGCCCAATCCAGAATAAATTCGCTGTCCCTCCATCGAGTAATTGTACTTCACTACAACATGTTGGGGTTTAGCCAGTCGATCCTGCATCCGCTTCATCACCTTTTCGTAACTCTGAAAAAGTTTGAATAGGCTCACCGACTGAATTTCGGTTCCCTCACTCATGATTTCGCCAATTTCGGCCAACTCTTTAAGCATGTTACCACGTTTCATTTGTAACATACGTTCGGCCTCCATCATTTTCATTTCCTCAGCAGCTTCTTTGAAACGTTTATATTCAAGAATCTTATCAATCAACTCCTTACGAGGGTCGATCTCGTTACCAAACTCATCCAATTCCTTTCTGGGGAGTAGCATTTTGGCCTTAATCCGCATCAATGTGGAAGCAAACAAAATGAATTCGCTGGCCATTTCGATATTCAAACTCTCCAATTGCTGGATATACGCAAGAAATTCAGAGGTAATTCGAAAGATCGGAATATTATAAATATCAATTTCGTCCCGTTCTATAAAAAATAATAACAGGTCGAAAGGACCTTCAAACTGGTCAATTTTAATGTTGTACGAAGTGGATGGTGTTGCCATTTCAGATGAAGTGCCAAAAGTACTCATCTACACCGGACGCCAAGGTTTTTCTTCAATTTTTTTAATTAAAATCAAACTAATATTACATTTTGCAGCACCCCATGGATACGGACACTTTTTCAAGCTGTTTTTGCAGGAATTACAAGAGCTCCCGGAACTCTATCATTACTATAAATTTTTAAGTGATCCCTCTAAACTGGCGTTCCGTAAAAATTACTTTATGCAACGTTTAAATTATGTGTATGACCATGTAGTTCAGAAGGGGGCTCAAAGCAGTATCTGGGATTGCGGATGTGGTTACGGAACCACCTGCCTGTTTTTGGCGATGAACGGCATCCCCACCTATGGATCTACCCTGGAGTTTTACTATCCATTTATTGAAAAACGANAAAAATTCTGGTCAGCCTATGGTCCGGCAAATTTGTTCCGGGCCGGTTACGAGGATGTCATGGACCAGCATCCGGAGCCCGAATCGATGGACATCATTATTGTTCAGGATACACTGCATCATCTCGAACCCATTGATCAGGCGCTGGACATTNTTCGTAAAACCTTACGACCAAAAGGTCTGTTAATTGGTATTGAAGAGAATGGATCANATATCATTCAAAATTTAAAATTATACAAACAACGCGGCAATAAACGAATCATTACTTATTGGGATGAGCAATTACAGAAACAAATTACCATGGGGAACGAAAACATTCGCTCTCTTCAAACCTGGNGAAAACTACTACAAACCCATGGTATGCATATTCTGCCCGAACACAACCAATACGTCCGTCTGCTTCCACCGCAATGGTATGGAAAACAATCCGCTGAAGAGGTAGCCCAAAAGGAACAAAGGATGCAAAACCAATTCCTTCGAAACTATTTCTATTTTGGCATCAACTTTATTGCACAAAAAATTTAAGCCAGTTCCATCATCCGGATTAAACTGTCGTAAAAACCTTGTGCACTTTGATCCCAACTAAAACGGGCCGCCTGTTGAGCGCAAGAAGCTGCCAATTGTTGCCTCAGATGTTCGTCCTTATAAAATGAACACATTTTTCGNGCGATATCTTCCGGACTTTCAGGATTCACGTACAATGCAGTATTTCCTGCCACTTCCGGCAACGATGATGTTTGCGATACTATTCCNGGAATTCCGCACTGCAAGGCTTCTAATACCGGAATCCCAAAACCTTCAAACAAAGAAACAAAGGTTAACCCATACGCCGAACCAATGACCTGTGATAATTCTTCCACTTGCATATATTCATACCGGATCGCATCGCCTTTAAATGGATGATTTTCCAAGGCCTTGCGAATGGCATCTGACTCCCAGGCAAAACGCCCGATGATGAGCAATTTCATTTGACTTCGTTGACGCTTNTTAAATAGCGCAAACGCTTTGAGCAGGTTCAAAATATTTTTNCTTGGATGCAGGGCGCCTGCAAATACAAAGTACTCACTTCCATCGGCGTATTTTTGGCGGATCTGTTGTTTTTGTTCAAATGGAAGAGGCTGGTACAATGGATTTGCGCCATTATAAACCACATCAATCCTGTCTGGAGAGATTCCATAAGTAGATTGAATATCCTGACGGGTGTATTCTGAAACGGCTACGATCCGATTGGCTCGTTGTGCGAATTTTCTTCCGAAATAACTCAGATACCACCGAAATTTGTTTGGAAGATGTTCAGGATAATGTTCAAAGGCCAAATCATGAATCACCAACAAGGTTGGAATGCGACTACCCAGACTAAGAAAACCATCTGTTGAAATAAAACAATCTGCTTTATATTTTTTTAGCGCGAAACGAACGGAGACTTCAAACCAAATCATCCATAAAATAGGATGCCTGGCAGGTGGTTGCAATACGACAACCTCTACGTTTGGCGCATAAATGAATTGCGGGTCGGGTTGTCGATCAAAGAAAAAAATAAACTGATGTTCAGGATGGTTGAGCACCACACGCCGGATGATTTCATGCGTAAACCATCCGATTCCNTCCAATTTCCCCTTTAATAAAAAGCGACTATTTACTGCGATGCGCATGGGTTGTAAAGATACATGCTTCCGGGATGTTCAACGTAGTGATATTTTTCTCGGATTCCATGATGCCGTGGATCAAGTATTCGTTCAAAGGAATAATCAGGATTTCGGCAACCCGGGAAATGAACATTTTTTCCACATGGTTGATATTTTTTGTCAGTTCATATCACGGCTATATCTTTACCCTGTTTTCATAATAAAATGTTTTAGTTCAACATCTGAGACGCCCGCAAGGGCGTTTCAGTTTTCAGGAAATTGTCAACCTCCCGGAACCTGTTTCTAAAAAAATTTGTACAATTCATTTCCTACTTTATCTTTACCCTGTTTTCATAATAAAATGTTTTAGTTCAACATCTGAGACGCCCGCAAGGGCGTTTCAGTTTTCAGGTAGTTCTCAAACTTATGGAACCTGTACTTAAAAAAATTTTGTACAATACAATTCCCACTTTACCTTTACCCTGTTTTCATAATAAAATGTTTTAGTTCAACATCTGAGACGCCCGTAAGGGCGTTTCAGTTTTTCTGGAAGTCTAGAAAGAATACTTATCCTCTTAAATCATGAGGCATCTATTTCCACTACATTTACACGTTAGGACAGTGCTATGGCTTCCGGGCGATTTATAACGAATATTTTTCTGCTGATTTNNTTAAATCTGCTCATCAAACCGGCATGGGTTNTTTTAATCGACCGGAATGTTCAGTTACAGGTGGGACATGACGCCTATGGATTGTACAACGCATTGTTCAGCCTGAGCATCATCTTTAGCATTCTGCTGGATTTAGGTATCACCAATTTTAATAATAAGCGGATCGCATCCGATGCAGAATTATTGGATTCCACCCTACCCAATCTACTCCTTGTAAAATTGCTTCTGGCCCCCTTGTTTACTCTAACCCTTCTTGGAGTCGGTTACCTTTTGAATTATACAAGTTATGCGTTGTATTTGCTTCTATTACTGGCTCTGACTCAAATTTTATCTTCCCTACTGCTTTTTCTTCGAAGCAACGTTTCAGGGCATCATGACTTTAAAATTGATAGTTTCCTATCGGTACTAGATAAGCTATTAATGATGGTACTTTGTGCCTATTTTCTTTTCGGCCCAACCGGTGAAGAGTTCTCCATCGCCTGGTTTTTGTATATTCAAATTTTTCAACGGCTCNTGGCCTGTGCAATAGCCTGGCTTATTATTCAATTACGTTACAAACGCTTCGACCCTTCAAGAATCCACAAATCGGAGATGCTGGCATTAATCAAATCCAGTCTCNCCTATGCCGTGTTGATTTTACTGATGTCCATTTACATCCGTAGTACGCCTTTACTCCTGGAACGTTTGGCAGGAGCCAAAGAGAATGGCCTGTTTGCCGAGGCCTTTCGTATTCTGGATATGTTGAATATGGTTGGCTATCTCTTTGCCGGCATGTTACTCCCTATGTTTGCCCGCATGTTAGCCAATCAGGATAATTTTTCTTCTTTATTACGGAATAGTACTAATATTTTAATGTCGATTAGTTTGGCAGCCACAGCCTGGGCAGTGATTTATGCCCGCGAAACGATGCAACTACTCTATCAGGACGATTCTGAAAGCCTTACTACGCTTTACCGGATTATTTTATTCTCTTTCCCGGCTATGAGTCTGATGAATATTTACTCCACGCTACTAACTGCTGCCGGAGCCCTCAACAACCTCATACGTATTGCCGCCTGGGGAAGTGCATTGTCCTTACTTGGTGGATTTTTTCTGATTTTCTTTCTCCAATCTATAGGCCGCCATATCCTTTGCGCCATACAATGGATATTGGGCATCTGGTATATTTTGGCCACACAAAAACTCAGTCTTAAAACCAATTTTCCCTGGTTATTTCGCTTTACCACTTTCTTTCTGGTGTTTGCTTTCAGTAATTTCTTCATGCATTTCATCGGGATAACCCTGTTAGCTTCTCTGCTTCTTAATGTTCCTTTATACATGGTTTCTCTATTAGCCACACGCCTGGTAAATCGTCATGAAATCCGAGGCCTCATCAAACAATTATCTCCAGGAAATACCGTTTAATTCCTCATTGGATTATTTCATTCGAGAAAGTTAAACGAAAACCCGGCAAGTCATCCACCACCTGTGCGGAATTGTCTGCCCTTTCACATCCGCATTACAGATTATATTTGCCCTCACAATAAACACGATGCCACACACAGAAATCCGATACGACCTTTTCGATTTAATCCGAACGGGCTTAAAATGGAAAAAATACATCTTATCATTTTCGATACTTGCCGCCCTCGTAGCCGCAGGAATTTTCCTGACGNAAAAGAACTACTACAAAGCCTACANNTCCTTCTTTCCATCTTCGGCGGTGATGAGTGGACGAATCAATCTTTTCCGGGAAACAGAACAAGAATGGATTGATATGATAGGAGGAGAAAATGAAGTAGACCGAACTTATGTGGTGGCGACTTCCACCAACGTCATCGCCTATCTGATCGACAAATTTGATATGGCAGAACATTATGCTATCGATACCACTGAACCGAAAGCGGCGCAGAAAATTTATAAANAATTCGCTAAGAATTATATTGTTTCCCGATCAGGTNATAAACACATCGAAATTACCTTCACTGATCCCGATCATGAACTAGCTCAGAAAATTGTGAATGAGGCAATTAACCGAACCGAATTTTTGTTGCGCACCTTGTATGCCAGTATTAACCGTCAACTCGCCCTGGCCATTGATATTCGAAAAGATTCTCTCGAACGTGAAATCAACTATTATGCAGATTCCCTGGCTCGTACCCGAGTTCGGTATGGCATCTATGACCTTATTAGTCCAAGCCGCACTGCAACCGGATTTACCCCTAAAGGCAGCGGTCTGGCCTATGCCGAAGGTTTGGAATTAATACAAAGCCTGGAAGAATTTAAAGATAAATTGGTTATTGACCGGGCGAGATACCATTCGCTATCGAGTGAATTTAAGGCTGCCACATTTGACGGATTCCCGATGTTACATGTCGTTACCTGGGCAACACCCAACGGACCCAAAGCAGGGCCATTCCGAACATTGGGCGTGCTCACTACATTTATTGTTGCCTTCTTTTTCGCCTTACTGGTAGCTGCCATTGCAGAGGTGATGCAAGCACAGCGCCACCGCATGTTACCATGATTCTGAGCAGTTTTTCACGGAGCCTGTTTTTGTTGCAGCAAGTAGCATAGTCTTTCTGCTGTTTCTGTTTTGGGGTTTGTGGTCTGACCAGGTTGTGCTCAGTTTGATACCAGTTGCCCTCCTAATCCTGGGTCTCCTGTTCCAGGACCTCCGAAGAGCTTTCCTGTTGTTATGCCTCGCTGTTCCGCTCTCCTTTAATCTGGAAGGGATGATTCAATTGGGAATTGATTTTCCCGATGAACCACTCATGCTCCTGCTTACCATTNTGTTTTCCCTCTTCCTTCTTCTAAATTATGGCACCTGGTCTTTACGCCATGGTTTGCGGCACCCCTTGGTCCTGATAATTTTAGCCTCCTTTCTTTGGATGTGTGTAACAGTTATTTATTCTGAAAATCCGGCCCTTTCCAGTAAATATCTGGTGAAACGTATCTGGTATCTTGTTCCGTTTTTTGCCTGGCCTTTGTTGCTTTTCACAGACCGAAAAATATTGATACGATCCTACCAATGGATGTTTGGTATTTTGTTTGTTATTGTATCGCTTGTGTTGATTCGTTTCAGTGCGAAAGGTTTTCGGTTCGAAGAAGTTCATGATCCGATACAACCTTTTTTCATCAACCATGTGATGTACGGTTCCATGATATCGTGTTTTATACCCTTAACTGCCGGTGCCTTGTTTCTGTCCAGAAAGTTGAGTATGCAATGGTTAGTTACTTTCGCTGGTTTGGGTTTATTTATTCTGGGCGTTTACTTTTCGTATTCCCGTGCCGCCTGGATGGGCGTTATTTTTGCAGCCGGGGCTGTGCTATTTGTGCGTTACAAACTGATGCATCAGTCCATGTTGTTATTTTATGCGCTGGTTCTTACTGCGATACTCTGGTTATCTCAGAACAATCACTATTTAGATTTCAAACCCAAGTTTGAAAAAACAATTATGCACGAAAGTCTCGAAGATCATATTATGGCTACTATTCAGGGCACTGATATTTCTTCTGCCGAACGCTATTATCGCTGGATTGCGGCCATACGAATGAGTCAAGACCGGCCAATATTAGGCGTTGGTCCGAATAATTTTTATGATTTTTATAAAGCGTATACGATTACCTCGTTCAGGACCTGGGTGAGCCGAAATTTTGAACGATCTACAACCCATAACTACTTTCTGTTTATGTTAGTGGAACAAGGATATCCGGCACTCATTCTGTATGCTTTGCTAATTTGGGCTATTTTTTTCTATGGACAACGATTGTATCATCGGCTAAAGAGCCGACAAGACCGCATCATCCTGTTAGCGGTGCTTGGGATGCTGGCATCACTCTTTATTAATAACTTTNTTAGTGAATTGCTCGAAACCGATAAAATCGGAAGCTTGTTTCTGATGGGTCTTGCCGTATTGGTTCTCTTAGACCGTCAAAACAAAAATCAGTCCCGGATAAGTTTGCTGCAAAAACAAGTTCAGGGTAGAAAAAGATACCCGGTAAAGTCTTTCACAATACCAGCGGTCTGTAAATTAATGGAGACACAAAATAAGACTTAATCTTATTTAAACGGCAGGCATCGTACGAAATACCCTGAATCGGGTATTGGTTAGCCAGACAGGTGAGATTAATTTCACACCATCTATGAACTTTTCTTATCGCAGTGCGAATCAAATTCTGTTTTGCATCCTGTTAATCCACTTCCTGGGGTGTTTAAAATTAAATGCCGGAACGGTTGATTCCTTAAAGACTGCCTTAAAAAATCGAATACGATTTCGGAACGCACAGAAATATTAAATCTGCTCTCCTTTCATTATCTCAGTCTGAATACAGATTCAGCACTCAGTTACGCCAATGAGGCTATTCAATCGGCCAAACAGCTTGGCGAAGACTCTGCCATTTTGAAAAGCTATATTTTAAAAGAATATGCCCTTGAAAATCAAGGCGAATTAGAAGAAGCGCAACTGGTGAGCGACACCTCTTTAGTGTGGGCAGAGAAAGTAAAAAAGCCAAGAGCTGTATTCGCGGTGTACGCATCCAGAGCAACGCTTTTCCGCAGAAAGGCTAACTATGATGAAGCGCTCAGTTATTACCTTAAATGTGTGGAGCTTGCTGAAAATAATGACCTGAAAGATTTGCAGGCTAAAGCGTATGGCAATTTAGGCATCTACCATATGACCCGCAGGCAATTAAAGGAATCCGAAGAATGGCATTTGAAAGCCTTGGCCTTGCGTGAAAAATTAGGGGCTACCCATGAACTATGCAATACCTACGAAAATCTGGGCATCGTAAACCGCGAAAAAAGACTACCGCAAAGCCCTTGAATACTACTTCAAAGCACTCGACATAGTAAAAAGAATGGAGACAGCAGTTCGGTGGCGTTTAGTTACAATGATATTGGGGCGGCCTATTCCTTTCTTGGTGAAACAGCAAAAGCATCCTATTACCTTTCCGAATCCATACGAATGCGTTTGGCTCAACACGAAATGGATGAAATTGCCTATACCTATAATTACATGGGTGAAAATGAAGAACGCCGGGGCAATTTAACAGAAGCGGCCCGTTGGATCCGTAAAGCCTTATCAACAGCAATTGAAATTGGCAACAACAAACAGCATTATGAAGCGCTTGAAAGTTTGAGTGACTTTTATGCCCGAAATAAGATGGCTGATTCGGCCTACCACTATTTAAAACTTCATAAATTTTTGAAGGACTCCTTGCGGGAAAAAGATAACGAAGAAGTCATCGCCAGACTTAAAACAAAATATGAAACCAGCCAAAAAGAAAAAGTAATTACTGAACAATCGTATGAACTCAGTAAANAAAACTGGTATTTGGGTATACTGCTTTGCATTCTGTCATTGGGTGCTTTAGTAGGATGGCTGATATTCAGAAACCGGCAACACCGCNGCGAAGAAAAATTACAGGAAGTGATGATTGAACAACAGGATCTGGCAACTAAAGCGGTGATTCAGGCCGAAGAAAATGAACGACAACGAATTGCAGNNCATCTGCACGACGGGATCGGGCAAATGCTGACAGCCGTTCGGTTAAACCTGGAAGGATTACATGATCGCGTGAATCTTCAACAACAAGAAGATCAGATGGTTTACCAGAAAGTCCTGCATTTGGTAGAAGAATCTGCAAAAGAAGTTCGAACAGTTTCACACTCTATTATGCCAAATGCCTTAATTAAATCCGGTCTTGGGCATGCCATCAAAGATTTTGTAGAGAAAATTAATACCCCGGAAATAATCATTCATTTGCACACTCAGGGGCTGCAGGAAAAATTAGATACCAATATCGAAATTGTCGTTTACCGAATTATTCAGGAATGTGTCAATAATGTGATTAAACATTCCAAAGCCAATAAATTAGATATCTCTATTTTAAAAGATGAAGAAGGTTTGCGAGTCACCATCGAAGACAATGGGATTGGATTTAATAAAGCGAACCTTGAAAATCCGTCCGGTATCGGAATGCGGAACATTCAGGCCAGGGTGGATTATCTGAAAGGGAATTTGGATATTGATACACAACCTGGAAAAGGAACTTTAATTGCGTTTTTATTCCAACTAATTGATTTTGAATTCATTCAATTTGTTAGTACCTTGTTGGGCAAATGGCCGAACGAAAATTCGTATTGCAATTCTCGACGACCATCAAATCGTTATTGATGGCCTGAAATTGCTGCTTGAAAACCAGAAACAATTCTCCATCGTGGGTGAATTCACCCGGGGACAAACCATGTTTGACCAACTCGAAAAAATAAATCCGGATATTTTAATTACAGATATTCTCATGCCTGAAATGGACGGATTAGAAGTAGCCTTAAGGATGCGTGATCGATTTCCTGCCATTCGCGTATTGGCTCTTTCAATGAATGGAGAAGGCAATCTGGCAGACAATATGATTGAACAAGCTCAGGTTGCAGGGTATATTCTTAAAACCTCAAATAAGACGGAATTGACTCAGGCTATCGAATCGATTTTTCGGGGTGAAACCTATTTTGCGAAAGAAATTCTGGAAGAGTTGCGGCAGTTCAAACGAATGAAAGAAGAAAACGAAGCCATGAATCTGACACTTCGCGAAGTAGAAATAATTCAGTGTATTGCTGCGGACTTAACCAACAAACAAATTGCAGACAAATTATTTATCAGTGAACGTACAGTAGAAACCCACCGANAAAATATATTCCGTAAAACGAATATTCATTCTGCTGTGGGGCTTGTTGACTTTGCCCGGAAAAGAAAACTTATTTAAGGCCTGGTGGATTGGTATGCGATAAACGAATACACTGAACGATTGTAGATAATCACCGCCTAATCAGACTCGGTTTACACTCGTTGAGATGCGTTCAACTGCCTGAACGATGACATCCATACAGCATCCAACAGTTCAAAATATACCCTATTCATGGTATTGCCCATGCTTCCTTGCTGGAATAATTTTGTATTCAAATGAATAAACAATGAAAAAGATTTTTGCAATTATGATTCTGGCCGTTAGCTGTATGCGTGTTTCAGCCAACAATGTTCAAACCAACAACGTAGGACTCAGTGGTCAAAATACCACTTCACATTTTTCCCTGATCAACTATGATATCAGTTGGGAGAATTCCTGGAGAACTTCCACCAACGAATCGAATTACGATGGTGTATGGATTTTTGCCAAGTTTCGGAAAGTGAATGCCAGCAACTGGCAACATGCTACAATAAACTATGTTAACCCCGGAACGGCAGCTGCCTGTGGCCATACGCAGGCCAGTGGAAGTACCATTAAAACTGCATCTGATGGTAAAGGGGTCTGGATGTATCGTTCAGCCAACGGTGCAGGAACCGTGAACTGGACAGCGAATAAACTACGCTGGAATTATGGAGCAGATGGTGTGAACGATAATGATAGTGTAGAAATTCGTTTGTTCGTTGTAGAAATGGTTTATTGTCCGCAAGGAGCCTTTAACCTGGGAAGCGGTGGTACCGAATTTTACCATTTCCGCGATGGAGCAGTTGATACGTATTTCCCCATCACTTCGGAAAATTCAATACTGTGTGGCAATGCAGCTGGTAACTTAACCACTTCGAGTACAGGTTATTTTTCTNCCGGCACTTTACCGGCAGCTTACCCCAAAGGTTACAATGCCTTCTGGATCATGAAGTATGAATTTTCGCAACAACAGTATGTTGACTTTTTGAATACCATTGATTACAATAAATACATCACAAGAAATCCGTATTCTTCATATAATACAACCGGCACACACCCCAATTTATTTGCCAGCAATCCGGAACGGGCCATGGGTTATATCAGTTGTTTGGATATGTTAGCTTGGTTAGACTGGTCAGCCATGCGCCCATTCACCGAGTTCGAATATGAAAAGGCCTGTCGGGGTGCCGGACAAGTTCCCATTGCAAATGAATATCCATGGGGAAATACTTCCATTCAGGATGTGAGTAGTCCGACTAATCAGGGATTAAATACAGAAACCTGGACAAACGGAAATTGCAACTTCGGTGGTGGCTCCGGAAACCTGATTCGTAATGGAGCCTTAGCGACGGCCAGCAGCAATCGCGTGCAGAGTGGTGCGGGCTATTATGGTGCCATGGAATTAGCAGGTAATTTGTGGGAGTGGGTTGTCACTGCAGGTGATTCGTATGGTTATGGATTTACAGGAACACACGGCAATGGCACATTAACTGCGAATGGAGATCATGATGTAGCCGACTGGCCAACACTTTCAGGACAGGGTTTGTGTATTCGTGGAGGGGCCTATCTTTCCGGGGGTGCCGGACAATGTTCTATCTCGNATCGCACCTATGGTGTGTATCAAACCACTTCAAAAACTTCTTATAATTTAGGTGGACGTGGAGCTCGTACTGCTGAATAATTCTTTTTCATTTAAATGAATATACAATGAAAAAGATATTTAGCGTGGTATTGGTCGGCTTGTCACCTTACCTCAACGCCCAAAACAATCCCATTTTTTTGGAGGAGTAGGTGATGGCTGGCGAATGACATCCAGTACATCTTCCTATACCCATCCGGCGGCAAAAGGGATCCGGTGATGGTTTCAACAAATCGTCATCTCTTTCAACCTATGCCAACCCTGCGAATAAAGGCGGGTCAGGCGATGGATGGAAATTCATATCCAGCATTGTTTCATATACGTATCCGGCAGTTAAGGGTGGCAGTGGAGATGGTTGGAATGCCAAATTCACCACCCCATCGTATTCCTTTCCTGCCATGCATGGCGGAGGCGGTGATGGATGGGCTGCATCGTACACGCCTATGGGGCCATTACCCGTCACCCTAGTATCGTTTGAAGCCACCAAAGATCAGCAACGGACACGACTCGAATGGGTGACCAGTATGGAAGTGAACAGCAGCCATTACGTGATTGAACGCAGTCGCGATGCCGTAGCCTTTGAATTTTTAACTCAGGTAAGTAGCCAGAATAAGCGCCAAGGTGCTTCTTATACTGCCTGGGACCCGCAACCCTGGGCCGGATATACCTACTACCGCATTAAAATGGTAGATATTGATGGGAAGTTCAAATATACTCCTACCCGTCACGTCATTTTTGACTATCCGGAAACGGAACAATGGGTGAGCGTCTTTCCAAATCCGAGTACAGGACCTGTTTATCTGGAATTTTCAACGATTCCTGAAGAACATGAGCTCATTCTGAACGTGACCAATAATTTCGGACAGGTAGTTTATCAGGATCGAATGAACCCAAAATTCAGACGGAATTACGATTTTAGTTTCCTCCCCAAGGGGTATATTATTTGCAATTACACGGAACAGAAAGGGATTTTATCCAAAAACTTGTTTTACAATAAACCCAATCAAATCAACCCATGAAAAAGGCTGCCGGAGATCAACTGGCAGCCTTCATTTTTATACACCGAGTGATTTGAACGTACAAACCACCCCGATTTAGTCTATGATTTCAATGGCTTAAGCTAGTTTTAAATCACCAACATCGCATCGCCATAGCTAAAGAAACGGTATTTATTCTTGATGGCTTGTTTATAGGCTTCCATCGTTAATTCATACCCCATAAACGCAGCCGTCATGATGAGCAAACTGGTTTTAGGAAGATGGAAATTGGTAATCAGCGCATTGGTTAGCGAAAAGTCATACGGCGGATAAATAAAAATATTGGTCCAACCTTCAGAAGGTTTTACTAAACCAGTAGTTGCGATCGAAGACTCCATAGCACGAATCGTAGTAGTTCCGATTGAACAAATGCGGCGGCCTTCTTCTTTCGCTTTATTAATCACCTTGCAGGCATAATCGTCGATGCGATAATATTCTGCATCCATTTTATGCTTGGTCGANTCTTCTACTTCTATCGGGCGAAAGGTTCCCAATCCGGTATGCAAGGTAATTTCCGAAAATCGTACTCCTTTAATTTCGAGGCGTTTAATCAACTCCCGACTAAAATGCAATCCCGCCGTAGGAGCGGCCACAGCACCTTCGTGTTTCGCATACACAGTCTGGTAACGTTCTTTATCTGATTCATCGGGTTTGCGCTTGATATAACGTGGCAAAGGTGTTTCTCCCATCTGATCCAGAATATGTTTCAGTTCCTCGTTCGTTCCATCAAACAAAAAACGAATGGTACGTCCGCGTGAAGTCGTATTATCCACCACTTCAGCGACAAGTGAATTATCCGCACCGAAATACAATTTGTTTCCGACACGAATTTTTCGGGCAGGTTCAACAATCACATCCCACAAACGGTTTTGTTTGTTCAACTCCCGTAATAAAAACACTTCAATTTTAGCACCGGTTTTTTCCTTGCGGCCATATAAACGGGCGTTAAACACCTTGGTATTGTTGGCCACAAACACATCCTTGTCATCAAAATAATCCAGAATATCTTTAAAGAGTTTGTGTTCAATTTTCCCGGTATCCTTGTGCACAACCATCATCTTACTTTCGTCTCGGTTCTTGGCCGGATATTGTGCAATCAGATTCTGGGGAAGATCATAGACATACTGAGATAATTTCATGCGCTGAATTTAAGGGCGCAAAAGTAAGTAAAATCAGGGATTTTGCATTTTTTCACCGATTCACTGTGCGGGTTTTGAATCCGTTTAACCAAATTCGGCCAAACCCTTGTAAAACCTGGCCTCTATGGGCTATTGTCTGAATGCAAATCCAAAATCCTTTTCGCTTTGTATCATTGCGGAATGCGAATGAATTTATGTTGGCTTCGGCGCGACTTGCGCTTATTCGATCAGCATGCTTTATCACAGGCCCTTCGGAGTGGACTTCCTACACGGTTGATATTCATTTTTGACCCCTCGATACTGNACGATCTGGATGCTATAGACCGGCGCGTAGCATTTATCCATCAAAAATTAGCCGAAATGAACCGTCAATTGCAGTCGCTCGGGAGCAGTTTATGGGTCTTTAAGGCAAATCCGGAGCAGGTTNTTAAGCAACTTTCCAAATCATTTCAAATTCAGGCCGTTTACACGAACCATGATTACGAACCCTATGCCACAACGCGCGACNGAAAAATCCGCGAGATTCTGGAACAAAAAGGTATTGAACTGTTGACCTTTAAAGATCAGGTGATTTTTGAACGTGCTGAGGTCGTANAACCGGATGGTNCTCCTTATACGGTATTCACCCCTTACAGCAAACGGTGGAAAGCANCTTTTACTGACGATCTGCTTGTCGAACATCCTACCCTACTGCAATCGTCCAACCTGCACCCTGGTATGGAACTTTATCCACTTCCCGATCTCGAAGAAATTGGGTTTCAGTCTGGCTCCGGCATTTTCCCTGCACCCGAGGTTGATACCAAACTTTTAAGTAACTACCACAACACCCGCGACATTCCCGCTATGGCCGGCACCTCACAACTCGGAATCCACCTTCGCTTTGGCACCATATCGATCCGTCAACTCATGAAACAGGCCTTACTTTGCAATACCAAATACGTTGACGAGCTCATCTGGCGTGAATTTTATCAATCTATTCTCTGGCATNTCNCACTAGTGATTCAACAAAGTTTTAAACCTGCCTACGATCGTATTGCCTGGAGAAATAATACACAAGAATTTGAGGCCTGGTGTCAGGGACAAACCGGTTACCCGATTGTGGATGCCGGTATGCGTGAATTGTTGGCAACAGGATGGATGCACAACCGGGTCCGTATGATTACCGCATCTNTTTTAACCAAACACTTGCTGATTGATTGGAGATGGGGAGAGGCCTGGTTTGCCAAACACCTCAACGATTTTGATTTAGCCTCCAACAACGGCGGTTGGCAATGGGCAGCGGGTTGCGGTGTAGATGCGGCACCCTATTTCAGGATATTTAACCCTTCGTTACAGACGGCTCGTNTTGATCCTGATTTCACCTATATCCGAAAGTGGGTACCGGAGTTTGAAAGCCTGAGTTACCCTCGTCCCATTGTAGATCATGCTGTTGCCCGGGCCCGATGTTTAAAAACCTTTCAGGCTGCCTTGCAATAAAATGGTCTTAAAATAAATGCGCGACTTGATTCAGGATATAAAAATTCTGACCCGGGCACAATTGAATTTGAAGTGGAAAGAATCTCCATGAAAGATGTATTTTGCAGGCCCTGGCATGAAAACAATTTTTGCGGGCATTTATGATTTTTAGCGCGCCGCCGATGGTTGGCGCTTGGACTATTTGTGTTGCTCATTACCTGTTTTGTGGTATTAGCGGTTCGGTTAAAACTCGAAAGCGATTTGCGGGCTATGCTGCCTAAAAGCGAAAAAAAGACCTGAGCGAATTACTCTATCAAAACAAACAACTGGACCGAATACTGGTTTCGGTGTCATTAAAAGATAGTACGCAAAGCGATCCGGATGCCCTGATCGCGTTCACCGAGCAACTAAGTCATGAACTTCAACAACAAGACAAAGACCACTTAATTGCACGCATCGAGCAGAAGCAGGATGAAGAAGAATTTCTGTATCTGGTCAGGCAAATACAAAGTGGGCTCCCGTATCTCCTGGAAGAATCAGATTATATCCGGATAGATTCTTTAATGCAGGAAGATGCGATGCAGCAAACCTTAGAGCGCAATTACCGCACATTGATTTCTCCANGGGGAATGGCTATGAAGCAATTGCTGTTATCCGATCCTCTGGGATGGTCGATGCCAGCATTCCGGCAATTGCAACAACTTAAGCTAGATGATGCCATTTCGTTGTACGATGGTTACCTCGTAAATGAACCCGGAAATCAATTATTGTTTTTTATCCATCCACAATTTGCCTCGTCCTATACAAAAGAAAACCGGAATCTGGAGTCGTTCCTGCAAGGAGCCATTCGGAAAGTTTCAGAGCAAGCAGAGATGCAGTCCATCAACTGTCATTACTTCGGTGGAACTTTGGTTGCTAGTGGAAATGCCAAACAAATGCAACAGGACACCTACCTGACGCTGGGTATCACCATCGCCCTTCTGCTCATCGTGTTCATCACATTCTTCCGTCGCTTTAGCGCTCCATTTTTAGTGATGATACCGGTTGTATTCGGAGGCAGTTTTGGCATGGCCATGATGTATCTGATTCAAGGCAAAGTGAGCATGATGGCTTTGGGCGCATCCAGTGTAATTCTGGGAATTGCAGTAAATTATTCTTTGCATNTTTTATCCCACCTACGGCATTCGGGAAATAAAAGGGAAACTATTTTAGAACTCTCCCAACCCATGACAATAGGGAGTTTTACCACCATTGCTGCCTTTTTAAGTCTAACCTTATTGCATGCCCCGGTGCTAAAGGAATTGGGTTTATTTACTGCGTTCAATCTGATTGGCTCATCAATTTGTACGCTTATTTTTCTGCCCCATTTTATCGGTAACCGCCCACAATCCGTTAATCAGGAAACTTGGTTCGACCGTTTTTCACAGATGCATTTCAGTCGCAAACCCTGGTTTTTACTGTTGGTACTTTCAGCGGTTATCGGTCTTTCATTTTTTGCCAAAAAAGTATCGTTCACTGAGGACATGATGCAGATGAATTATCTCAGCGAAGCATTACAAACAAATCAGCGCATCATCAATCAACGTCATACCTCCTCATTAAATAATCTTNTTTGCATCAGCGAAGGCAACACACTAAATGAGGCCATTGAACGAGCGCAGGTTGCATCAACCCAACTAAAAATCNTTAAACAAAATGGCTCTATTCGTCAGTACCAACCCTTGTCGTACTTTNTGCTGAGTGAAGAAGAACAACATGTGCGGGCTAATCGTTGGAATACATTCTGGACCGCTCCCAAGCAGAAGGAATTTTTCGAACGCCTGAACCGAATTGGCCGCAACGTAGGATTTAGCGCGGATGCTTTTCAACCACTCAGGCAGTTAATAGAGGAACCTNATAGCCCCCGTCAATCTGGTTTTCAGAACAGTTTCAGGAATTTACTTTCAGAACAAATTATGCAGGAAGATGGTAAGTTTCAAATTATCCAATTGGTAAAAACATCTCAGGAATTACGTAAANAAGCCCTTGCTGAATTCAGGCCGGATTCCAAAACCATTTTAACCGATCGTCAGTCTATGACGACACGCTTTGTACAATTTATTAGGGATGACTTTTACCGGATTTTATTCTTCACCTCCTTTATCGTATTCTTCACTATACTGATAACGTATGGCCGGATAGAAATAGCCTTAATTTCATTTATTCCGATGGTGTTGACGTGGATCTGTATTTTAGGATTGATGGCTTTGTTGCGTATTGAATTCAACATCATTAATATCATTATCTCCACGCTCATTTTTGGACTTGGCGATGACTATAGCATATTCATTACAGATGGCTTGCTGGAGAAATACAAATACGGCAAACAANAAATCACCTCCATCCGCACCAGCATTTACCTTTCGGCTCTCACAACCACGATCGGACTAGGCGTTCTGGTATTTGCAAAACACCCGGCCTTAAAATCGATTGCTTTAGTTTCTGTCATTGGCATTTTGTCAATTCTGTTTATTTCACAAAGCATACAACCGGTATTATTTGATTTCTTCATTCAAAAACGTGCGGATAAAAAACGGCATCCGTTTACGTTATGGAGTTTTATCAAAACCATTTTTGCCTTTACGTATTACGTGGTCGGATGTCAGCTGCTCACTATCGTAGGGTTCATAATCACCAAATGCCTTCCCTTTGCAAAAGACCGGATGAAGTACATTTTTCACTGGATGCTTTGTAAAATGATGTGGAGTCTGCTTTACATCATGGGAAATGTCCGGAAGAGGTTTGAGAATAAACAGGATGCCGATTTCAGCAAACCCGCTGTATTGATTGCCAATCACGCTTCATTTTTAGATTTATTGCGGATCATTTCGTTGCATCCGAAAATACTACTCATGACCAACAAATGGGTATGGCGTTCGCCGGTATTTGGCGCCTTGGTGCGTATGGCCGATTATTATCCGGTGGAAGAAGGCGCCGAATTTTCGGTAGAACGATTAGCCTATTGGGTGGAACGAGGTTATAGTATTGCCGTATTCCCGGAAGGTACCCGGAGTTATGATGATACAGTAAAACGGTTTCATAAAGGGGCGTTCTATTTAGCTGAGAAATTAAATCTGGATATACAACCGGTTCTTTTTCAGGGTATCGGTTATACGATGCGCAAAGGAGATTTTTTATTGAAGGATGGCGAGATTAATGTAAAATTTCTGCCCCGTATTGGCAAAGACGATAGCAGTTTTGGCGCTACCTACCGGGAACGCGCAAAAATGATCGGTCGGATGTTTCGCGCTGAACACAAACAATACAGTCTGGAACGGGAAGTGCCGGCGTATTACCGCGAGCAACTGATCGGGAATTTTCAATACAAAGGCCCGGTGCTGGAATGGTACTGCCGCATCAAATCGCGTTTAGAAAAAAATTACACGCCTATTGAATCCTTGGTTCCTCGTGAAGGTCGCATATTAAACCTAGGTTGCGGCTATGGCTTTCTGGATTTTATCTTACACTGGACTTCCGCTGAAAGAATCCTACTCGGACTGGATTATGATGCCNGAAAAATTGAAGTGGCTAAAAATTGTTTTGGCCGCGGAGATCAGTTGCAATTCATGGCCGGTGACATCCTCGATTTCCCCACAGATGACAAGTATGATTGTATTCTGATAATGGATGTATTGCATTATTTGATTCCGGAAAAACAAGCTGCAGTTTGTGAACGATGCATTCAGCAATTGAATGCAGGAGGGCGCCTGATTATTCGTGACGGGTTACAGGATTACAAAGAACGACACCGGGGTACTGAATTAACAGAGNGTATTTTCAACGCGGCTGTTTGGCTTTAACAAAACCAGTAACAAACTTCATTTTATCAACAAGGCCTTCCTGGAATCGCTGGCGCAACGTCATCAGTTGGATGCGCAATGGCTTGATGATAGCAAACTCACTTCCAACATCACCACAATTTTTACCAAAAGAAATTAGGGATGCCGGGGCCGTTTCACTTTAAACAATTCAGCATCCACCAGGATCGTTGTGCGATGAAGGTGAGTGAAATAGCCTGTTTATTTGGGGCCTGGGTACCGGCGGCTTCTGAAGTAAAACGAATTTTGGACATTGGATCAGGAACGGGTTTGTTGGGCTTGATGCTGGCACAGCGAACATTGGCCCATATCGATTGTGTGGAACTGGATACAGAGGCCAGTTTGCAAAGCAAAGAGAATATTCAGGCAAGTCCATTTACCGACCGCATTACAGTATTTGAACAGGACATATTAACCTATACTTCAGCATACAAGTATGATTTAATTGTGTGTAACCCGCCTNTTTTGAAAACCAGTTACCAGCCCGTGAACCTAAAAAATTTGGCCTGGCATGCTTCGGCCCTTCGACTAACCGACCTTTTAGCGTGTAGCACAACGCTACTGAGTACAACGGGTACCTTGGGCCTCGTTCTGCCCATACAACGGGAAGAAGCCTGCATTGCGATGGCATCCCAAGCGGGATTATTTCTTCACAAAGCACTGCATGTCAGGCATTCCAGAGAGCATCCTGTCCGACATGGGTTCTTTCAGTTTGGGTGGGTAAATCACCCAGTGGATAGTAAAGAATTGCTTATTCACGAAGGAACAGCATATAGTTCTGCATGTCGGAAACTCTTAAAACCCTTTTACCTGAAACTTTAAATACGCAACTGAATCGATTCCTGCGATGACCTGCTTAATGTTCCGAATCGTGATAGACCCGTTTCAGATGGATGTTACTTACCGGAGCAACTATGAGGGGGTATTTTTCGATGGTAACATACGATGAATCCAGACCAAATCCTTTTTCTTCACTGAGGCTGAATTTTTTAAGGATAAAGTAGAACCGCATAATCAGACGCTCCATTAATGGGAGGTCATTATCATGCGACAAGAATTTCTCCATAACGATAAACTGCCAGTCGCCGGCAATTTTATTTTTGNNTAATGAAACATAGCGGCTGGTAATATTCACTTCTTTATTAGCCACCATTTCTTCAACTACTTTCCGGAAAAGCAAATTGATACGTTGTTCAACGCGGAAACCTAAACGAAATTCGATTCGAATGATTTCGTTCGGAATAATGGTTTCAACCACATAATCCATGCGATAAGGTTCATCCACTACATCCACATGCACAAACCAATAAATATCGGCCCGCTTGGGCTTTTTATTTAAGATGGAATACATGATTTTATGTTCAATCTCTTTCGGATTATTGGCAGAAGTAAGATACACCAAATGTGTGGCATACTTTGGAATGCTCATATCGTTACTCAGCTCCTGTAACTGATGCACATACTCTTCCATTCGCACAAACTCCACGTATCGGTTTTTGATTTTGCGGGAACGAAACCAAACATACATGATGGCAAATAAAAATCCACCTACAATTAAAGTAACGTATCCGCCGAATGGAAATTTTTCAAGATTGGCGATGAGAAAACAAATTTCAAGTCCGATGTACAGGATAAGGTATACCCAGATCGACACAGGATTGACACGTTTGCTCACCAGAAAATTGGCAAACAGAATAGACGTGGCTAACATACACAAAGTAATCGCCAATCCATAAGCAGCTGCCATATTGGTAGAGGATTTGAAATAGAGTGTTATGGAAACACAGCCAATAAATAACAAAAGATTGATGCTGGGTATGTACAATTGCCCTTTAGCATCTGTGGGGTAATTGATCTTCATTTTTGGCCACAAATTCAATCGCATACTTTCACTGATCAGCGTGAAGGACCCACTGATCGANGCTTGTGATGCAATGATAGCAGCCACGGTGGCAATAATTACCCCGATTAATTTGAACTCCTGGGGCATAATGCCATAAAAGGGATTAAAACCTCCGTCAATAATTTCTTTTGTGATTGTATGCCCTTTATGGTGTGCTAACAACCAGGCTCCTTGCCCGAGATATTGCAGAATAAGTGCAGCTTTCACAAACAACCAGCTATAACGGATATTTCCNCGGCCACAATGTCCTAAATCACTANNGAGGGCTTCGGCTCCGGTGGTACATAGAAAAACAGCTCCGAGTATCCAGAAACCTTTAGGGTACAGGCTCAATAGCTTTACGGCATATATCGGATTAAAGGCCCGGAAAATGGATAAATCATCATTGATGTGCATGCTTCCAAGAACAGCCAGCATTAAAAACCAGATAAACATAATGGGACCAAATAATTTACCGATGCTGGCCGTACCAAACTGTTGAAGAAANAACAAAATGGTAATGATGCTAATCACTATGACCACAATGGAATGCTCGGTAATACCGTTGAACCAGGCCAATTGGCGCAAACCTTCGATGGAAGAGGTTACTGAAATGGGCGGTGTAATCATGCCATCGGCCAGCAAGGCGGCTCCACCGAGCATGGCAGGGAAAACCAACCATTTTTTNCTTCTTCGAACCAAGGCGTACAATGAAAAAATCCCTCCTTCACCTTTGTTATCGGCTTTCAGAGTAAGCAACACATATTTAACGGTGGTTTGCAAGGTGAGCGTCCAGATGATACAAGATAAACCTCCCACAATTAATAACTCATTGACCGGTCGATCTTTAAGAATTTCGTTAAACACGTAAAGAGGAGATGTTCCGATATCGCCGTAAATAATTCCTAATGCGATAAGGAGGCCGGCCGCGCTGACCTTATTGAAGTTAATATGTGCACCCACAACGAAGTAGATTGAGGGAGCAAATATAGAACGAAAGTGTTCATACAAAATTTTTATCCCTGCAAGGAATTTACAGATTGATGAAAGGAACCGGGCGGTGGCTTGCGTGAAGGATGGCAGCGGAAAGCGTACGGGGAATTGGAACAGGATGCATGGGGTGGATGGCCTATCCCCCGGAACTTGCAGCGAACAGCCTGACCCCGGGCCGCCGACAAGAAGGCCAGGGGGCACGCCCTAAAAAATCAGTTTGTTGCAGACGATTTACGCCATACCCGCTCCAGAAAAAAGGTACCGCAGGAAGCAGTGAAAGTAAAACCAATAATGACCTGTTTTTCAGTAAGCAGTTTTTCTTGACGGGCCACCCAGAGTTGATAGATAAATACCACGAAGAGAATACCATGCAGTGAACCCACCATACGCACAGCCTGGGGCCAGTTCCAGATATATTTTAAGGGCATGGCGATGAGCAAAAGAATTAAAAAGGAAATACCTTCCCAATGGCCAATCCGAAGGAGATTTTTCATGGTTTTCACACCGGCGAAGTTAGGTCCTGCCGGGGATGCGCCAACTACAAGCTGCAAAAGCTGAATAACCTGGGTGGGCCTGGCTGGTTAAACATTTCGTGGTGTCCGGGCACGATTTAGGGTGAACGGCTGAAATGACTATATTTGCAGCCAATTTTTAAAGGATGGACAGAAATTCCCTGATTGGGTTTGGGTTGTTGTTGTTGTTACTGATTGGCTATATTTTTTACAATCGGCAGTCGGAACAGAAATACCTGGAACAGAAACGTATTGATTCTCTTGAGCAAGTTAAAAAAATCCGCCGGCGGCAGTGCTTCCTGCTGCGCAAAATTACAGNNCGCGCGGTGGCAGATAGCAGTGTAGACAGCACAGTGGTGTCAAAGCCGGAGTCCTTGCATGTGATCGAAAATCAGGAATTGCAATTGACCTTAAGCAGTAAGGGTGGTTTGGTGAAGAAGGTTTGGCTAAAGAAATTTAAAACCTATGACGGGAAGCCGTTGATTTTACTGGAAGGGACGAAAAACTATCTGGATCTGGGTTTTAAATCGTTACAGGGCGGTATGGTGCATAGCAAAGAATTAGATTTTGATGCCCAGATCGGTAGTGATCGACGAACTCTCACGTTTCAGCATCCGCAACTGAATATAACGTATCAATTACCTGAAACGGGCTATATGGTTCAGTTAAAAAATACCTTGACCCAGGCAGATTTATCGGCTCCCATGAATTTGCAATGGAATGCCGCGGCCTCCATGACAGAACGGGATATTGAAAGTCAGCGGCTCAATGCCCGCATGTGTTATAATCTGGACAAGNAAGGGTATGACTACTTTACAATTGGTGAAAAGAAGNATAAAAATTTTACCGAAAAACTGAAATGGCTGAGTTTTAAACAACATTATTTTAATAGTACGCTGATCCTGAACAGCCCTTTANTCACATCCTGTAAAATCACGAGCAGCATAAATAAAACGGATACTGCACAACGTGCGTTAGCGAACATGAGTACGTATTTCACGTTGAATGCACAGAAAGATTTTAGCTTTAAACTGTATTTAGGTCCGAACGATTATAAACTGCTGAAAAGTTACAAACTGGAGTTAGAGGAATTGATTCCGTTGAGCTATGGCATTTTCGGTTTTGTGAAATATATTAACGTGTGGATCATTATTCCGATTTTCAATTGGTTGGCCGGGTTGTTCAGTAGTTATGGCGTGGTGATTTTATTGCTGACCTTTATTATTCGTTTGCTGATGTCGCCGTTTACATACAAANGTTATGTGTCCAGTGCCAAAATGAAGGCATTGAAACCGNAGATGGATGCCTTGCGTGAAAAACTGNGAGAAGATAAACAAGCGTTTGGTATGGAGCAAATGAAATTGTATCGACAGGCGGGAGTGAATCCTTTGGGAGGTTGTTTACCAGCCTTGCTGCAATTGCCGGTATTCTTTGCCTTATTATCATTTTTCCCGCATGCCATTGAATTGCGTCAATCGAAGTTTTTATGGGCTCATGATTTGTCGACCTATGATAGCATATTAGATTTACCATTTACTATACCGTTTTACGGAAACCATATCAGTTTATTTACTTTATTATTTGTGATTACCAGTTTGCTGATGGCCTTATACAGTATGAATATGGCGGCTGATCGANGCAATCCGATGATGAAGTATTTACCGTTTATCATGCCGGTGATGTTTNTGGGTATCTTTAATAAATTACCTGCTGCGTTGACCTTTTACTATTTTGTGTCCAATGTGATTACGCTTGGTTTGCAGTTTGTGATTCAGAACTGGATTATAGACCCGGATAAGATTCATGCTCAAATACAGGCCAAGAAGAATGAAGCACCCAAGGAAAACAAATTGATGAAACGGATGATGGAGATGCAGAAACAAAATGAAGAGCGGATGAAGAAAGCCGGAAAAAATAAAGTTTTTTTGGGCTGGGCTTAACCCCTGTCGTCTTCATGGCCTTTTAATGTACTGCACTATGGCAGGTTTGGAACTTCATTTTCAGCATATTTTTTTACCAATCGTAATGATGATGATCAGTGATTTTGGGAACTACACAAAAGTGCAGATTAGGATAAAGCTGCCTTAATTTACTTTTACACGAAATTGATAAGGGTATAGGTAATAGAAAGATTGGAAAATCATTAAATTCATTCTGCCTGACTTCTTTGGCCCTGATTTTGGGTGAGTTGTATCTGCATAAATATCGCCATATATAACATAATTATCTGATTATCAATTAATATGACTAATTTTGTTCTGTCGTTGTTGTTTAACCAACAATTCGGCAGATTAACCAATCTTAACCTATACTATGCCATTGCTATTCGCAATCTTGACTTTTCTCATTTAAAAATTTTCCTTTTTTATTTTTTAACGTTAAATCATACATTATGAATCTGATCAAACACCCCCATTCGGTACCGAACGTGTTTTCGGTTCCTACTTGGATTCATGGCATTCGTAGGACTGACTTTTAGTGCCAGCGATACCATGGGTCAATGTGCTTTTCCCACTGGAATAAGTGCCTCACCAACCAGTACTACGGTCACTGTATCCTGGACTGCCGCTCCCAATGCGGCGTATTATCAGGTACGTTATCGTATTAAAACCCCTACCGGTTCCTGGATGAATGGTACTTCTTCTACCACATCCAAAACATTTACCGGACTGAACGACCTGACGACCTATGAATACCAGGTACAAACAATATGTAATAGTCCGGCGGGAAGCAGTTCTTATTCTCCTATACAGGAATTTACAACATTGGCAAAATGCCCTACACCTTCCATCACAGCGGTATGGGGAATAACCAGTACTGGTGCGAATATCAGTTGGACGGCTACTGGTGCATGGTATGCTACCCGTTATCGTGTTTCGCCAAGTGGCTCTTGGGTCAATGGACCAATTTGGTGCAATGAAGAATTATTCGATGTTAACTCCTAACACTCTCTATGATTTTCAGGTAGCTGCCTATTGCACGGGTGATCATTCTCCGAGCAACTGGTCTACCATCACAACCTTCCGAACCTTGTGTACCTCATATACTTCAGTGACACAAAATGAATCTGCTTGTATTAGTTATACATGGCCTGTAAATGGAATGACCTATACCCAAAGTGGCACACATGTAGATACTACCAATTGTGTAGTCACGACATTAAACCTGACCGTTACACCGCAACCTGCCATGCCTACGCTGGCTTGCTGGGAAACCGCTTCATTCAATAACAGCACGTGTACTTGGGATGTAACCGGTTCACAGCCAGCTTTGCCAACAATGGCTTGCTGGGAAACAGCTTCATTTAACCACACCACTTGTATGTGGGATGTAACAGGTTCACAACCTGCTATGCCTACGCTGGCTTGTTGGGAAACAGCTTCATTTAACCACACCACTTGTATGTGGGATGTAACCGGTTCACAGCCGGCTATGCCTACGCTCGCTTGTTGGGAAACAGCTTCGTTCAACCACACCACTTGTATGTGGGATGTAACCGGTTCACAGCCGGCTATGCCTACGCTCGCTTGTTGGGAAACTGCTTCATTTAACCATACCACTTGTATGTGGGATGTAACCGGTTCACAACCTGCTATGCCTACGCTGGCTTGTTGGGAAACAGCTTCATTTAATCACACCACTTGTATGTGGGATGTAACCGGTTCACAACCTGCTATGCCTACACTGGCTTGTTGGGAAACAGCTTCATTTAACCACACCACTTGTATGTGGGATGTAACTGGTTCACAGCCTGCTATGCCTACATTGGCTTGTTGGGAAACTGCTTCATTTAACCATACCACTTGTATGTGGGATGTAACCGGTTCACAACCTGCTATGCCTACGCTGGCTTGTTGGGAAACAGCTTCATTTAATCACACCACTTGTATGTGGGATGTAACTGGTTCACAACCTGCTATGCCTACACTCGCTTGTTGGGAAACTGCTTCTTTCAACCACACCACTTGTATGTGGGATGTAACTGGTTCACAACCTGCTATGCCTACACTGGCTTGTTGGGAAACTGCTTCATTTAACCACACCACTTGTATGTGGGATGTAACCGGTTCACAACCTGCGATGCCTACACTCGCTTGTTGGGAAACTGCTTCATTTAACCATACCACTTGTATGTGGGATGTAACCGGTTCACAGCCTGCCATGCCAACACCGCTTGTTGGGAAACTGCTTCATTTAACCATACCACTTGTATGTGGGATGTAACAGGTTCACAGCCTGCTATGCCAACACTTGTTGGGAAACTGCTTCATTTAACCACACCACTTGTATGTGGGATGTAACCGGTTCACAACCTGCTATGCCTACGCTGGCTTGTTGGGAAACTGCTTCATTTAACCATACCACTTGTATGTGGGATGTAACTGGTTCACAGCCGGCTATGCCTACGCTGGCTTGTTGGGAAACTGCTTCATTTAACCACACCACTTGTATGTGGGATGTAACCGGTTCACAACCTGCTATGCCTACACTCGCTTGTTGGGAAACTGCTTCGTTTAACCACACCACTTGTATGTGGGATGTAACTGGTTCACAACCTGCCATGCCTACACTGGCTTGTTGGGAAACAGCTTCATTTAACCATACCACTTGTATGTGGGATGTAACTGGTTCACAGCCTGCTATGCCTACTCGCTTGTTGGGAAACTGCTTCATTCAACCATACCACTTGTATGTGGGATGTAACTGGTTCACAACCTGCTATGCCTACGCTGGCTTGTTGGGAAACTGCTGCATTTAACCACACCACTTGTATGTGGGATGTAACTGGTTCACAGCCTGCTATGCCTACGCTGGCTTGTTGGGAAACAGCTTCATTTAACCACACCACTTGTATGTGGGATGTAACTGGTTCACAGCCTGCTATGCCTACATTGGCTTGTTGGGAAACTGCTTCATTTAACCATACCACTTGTATGTGGGATGTAACCGGTTCACAACCTGCTATGCCTACGCTGGCTTGTTGGGAAACAGCTTCATTTAATCACACCACTTGTATGTGGGATGTAACTGGTTCACAACCTGCTATGCCTACACTCGCTTGTTGGGAAACTGCTTCTTTCAACCACACCACTTGTATGTGGGATGTAACTGGTTCACAACCTGCTATGCCTACACTGGCTTGTTGGGAAACTGCTTCATTTAACCACACCACTTGTATGTGGGATGTAACCGGTTCACAACCTGCGATGCCTACACCGCTTGTTGGGAAACTGCTTCATTTAACCATACCACTTGTATGTGGGATGTAACCGGTTCACAGCCTGCCATGCCAACACTCGCTTGTTGGGAAACTGCTTCATTTAACCATACCACTTGTATGTGGGATGTAACAGGTTCACAGCCTGCTATGCCAACACTCGCTTGTTGGGAAACTGCTTCATTTAACCACACCACTTGTATGTGGGATGTAACCGGTTCACAACCTGCTATGCCTACGCTGGCTTGTTGGGAAACTGCTTCATTTAACCATACCACTTGTATGTGGGATGTAACTGGTTCACAGCCGGCTATGCCTACGCTGGCTTGTTGGGAAACTGCTTCATTTAACCACACCACTTGTATGTGGGATGTAACCGGTTCACAACCTGCTATGCCTACTCGCTTGTTGGGAAACTGCTTGTTTAACCACACCACTTGTATGTGGGATGTAACTGGTTCACAACCTGCCATGCCTACACTGGCTTGTTGGGAAACAGCTTCATTTAACCATACCACTTGTATGTGGGATGTAACTGGTTCACAGCCTGCTATGCCTACACTCGCTTGTTGGGAAACTGCTTCTTTCAACCACACCACTTGTATGTGGGATGTAACTGGTTCACAACCTGCTATGCCTACACTGGCTTGTTGGGAAACAGCTTCATTTAACCACACCACTTGTATGTGGGATGTAACCGGTTCACAGCCGGCTATGCCTACTTTAGCTTGTTACGAAACAGCTTCTTTCAACCACACAACTTGTATGTGGGATGTAACAGGTTCACAACCTGCTATGCCTACGCTGGCTTGTTGGGAAACTGCTTCATTTAACCATACCACTTGTATGTGGGATGTAACCGGTTCACAGCCTGCTATGCCTACATTGGCTTGTTGGGAAACTGCTTCATTTAACCACACCACTTGTATGTGGGATGTCACTGGTTCACAGCCGGCTATGCCTACATTGGCTTGTTGGGAAACAGCTTCATTTAATCACACCACTTGTATGTGGGATGTAACTGGATCGCAGCCGGCTATGCCAACATTAGCTTGTTATGAAACGGCCTCGTTCAACCACACCACTTGTATGTGGGATGTCACTGGATCTATGCCAGCTATGCCAACATTAGCTTGTTATGAAACTGCAACATTCAATACAACAACTTGTGTTTGGGATGTAACCGAGCACCGAATCCTCCAATTATCACAACAATTTCAGGATGGATCGTACAGCTATCTCTGGCCAGTTAATAATGTGACATATTCTGCTTCAGGAACCTATACAGCGTATTTTGGATGTCAGGATTATGAATTGCATCTAACCATTCATCCGCTGCCTACCGTGACGGCAACTGACCTTAGTTCATGCCCTGGATTCCCTCTTCAATTAGTAGGAACTCCTTCAGGTGGAACATTCTCTGTTGCGAATCCCTATACAGGTCCTTCTACAACATATACTTACACTTATACGGATGGAAATGGATGTACCAATACATCTGCTCCTGCCACGATTACGGTAACCAATTCTGTTCCGGTAACAGGTGTTTATATGAGTAATATTGGAGACAATACGGTTAGTGAATTGGAATGGAATTCCAGGATTAGGCTGGTACGAAGTTCGTTTCCGTTTAGTAGGAGATCCAACCTGGACGGGTGGAGGAACTCAAGCAGCACCTACAACCTTTAAGAATATCATCGGATTGATTGCTGGTGGTAATTATGAAATTCAGGTACGTGGATTCTGTTCTTTGGGTAATCCTGGTCCTTGGGGTGCTTCAGAATACTTCACTACGCTGATTTCATGTCCTGCTCCTACCGGATTATTTACATCGAATGTAACCGGTACAACTGCTAAATTGAACTGGGCTGTTCAGCCAACTGCTGCTTTCTACGAAACCCGATACAAAAAAGCAACCGATCCTTGGTCTGCGGCTATCATGGGTACAACTACGCCAAATTCAAAAAATCTGGCTGGTTTGATACCTAATACCCAGTACGAATGGCAGGTTCGTTCAGTTTGTTTACCGCTTCCTTACTCAAGAAGTTCATGGGAGCCCTGAATCGTTCCAGACATTAGCCAACAAACCTGGTGATGCTGAAGTGGTTGTTGAACAAGACAATATTGTCCTGTATCCTAACCCTGCTAAGGATATCCTGTTCATTGATATGACAAGTTCTGTTCGCGAAGAAATTACAATTCGTTTGTTCGATCTTAGCGGACGATTAGTCAGTGAAAATACCGTTCTGGCTGTTGAAGGGAACAACACTTTCCGTGTTGCCTTAAGTGCCCTCGAAGCCGGTATGTATCATGTTCAGGTATTCAAAGGAGCTCAAAAGCCTTCTCAGGAAAAGTAAGCCGTTTGAACGACTAAACAGGTCTTTTATCATTCAAGAAAGCACTCCGTTAGGGTGCTTTCTTTATGAACCATTTTCCAGGCTATCTGAGAATCCAGATACAAAATCCTTCGATGGGGAGGTACTTCACATTATACTTTTTAACTGACTGAATTGCCTGTGGTTTCTATTTTTGAGCGGCTTTTAAACAACCAGCTATGGAACATTCAACACAGGATATTCGGGAATTAAATGAACGTATCAATCAGAAAAGCGCCTTTATCGACCTGTTGCAGATGGAATTGAATAAGTCCATCGTTGGGCAGAAATATATGCTAGAGCGCCTGCTTATCGGACTTTTGGCACAAGGGCATATTTTACTGGAAGGTGTTCCGGGGCTGGCAAAAACCCTGGCCATCAAATCTTTGTCAACTGCTATTGCCGGAAAATTCTCACGCATCCAGTTCACCCCGGATTTATTGCCTGCTGATGTGATTGGAACGATGATCTATAATCAACAACAAAATCAATTTCAGGTCCGTAAAGGTCCCATATTTGCCAATTTTATTTTAGCGGATGAAATTAACAGGGCTCCGGCCAAAGTACAAAGTGCCTTACTGGAAGCCATGCAGGAAAAACAGGTTACTCTGGGCGACAATACTTTTCGTTTAGAGGAACCGTTTCTGGTTCTGGCCACGCAGAACCCAATTGAACAGGAAGGAACCTATCCGTTGCCGGAAGCCCAGGTAGATCGGTTTATGCTGAAGATTGTTGTAGGTTACCCGCAAAAGGAAGAAGAACGACTGATCATTCGTCAAAATATTCATCCGCATCTTCAGCCTAAAATTAATCCGGTGGTGAATCCTCAGGAAATTCTGGAAGCCCGCAATCTGGTTCNNGAAGTGTATATGGATGAAAAAATCGAGCGCTACATTTTGGATATCGTATTTTCAACCCGGCAGCCGGAAGAATACAAACTCAATAAATTAAAGCCACTGATGGCATACGGAGCATCCCCACGCGCGAGCATCAATCTGGCGATGGCCTCAAAAGCATATGCTTTCATTAAACGCAGGGGTTACGTAATCCCCGAAGATGTCCGGGCCGTGTGTATGGATGTGATGCGCCACAGAATCGGGCTAACCTATGAAGCTGAAGCTGAGAACATGACCAGTGAAATGATCGTCAACGAGATTTTAAATACTAGAAGTTCCTTAATATATCCCTGACATGCCAAGCCTGTTCAGTAAGAAAAAATTCCAACGACACCATCCTACCAGATAGCGTGCAAGCCAATAGTTTGCAGAGTGATGAACAATTGGCTGAACTTTTAAAAAAGGTCCGTCGAATTGAAATCAAAACTAAAGGTTTAAGCAACCATATTTTCAGTGGAGAATACCACAGTGCATTTAAAGGACGCGGGATGAGTTTCAGTGAGGTGAGAGAATATGCCTATGGCGACGATGTACGAAATATAGACTGGAATGTGACCGCTCGTTTTAAGTCTCCTTTCATTAAAGTATTTGAAGAAGAACGAGAACTCACGTTGATGCTATTGGTTGATGTTAGCCGAAGTTCAATGTTTGGAACCAAAAAGCTGAATAAGCGGGAGTTAATTACTGAACTGTGTGCAGTTTTATCGTTTAGTGCCATATCGAATAATGATAAGGTAGGCGTATTATTTNTTAGTGATCGGGTTGAAAAGTATATCGCTCCCAAANAAGGGAAAGCGCATATTCTGTATATCATTCGGGAACTACTTACCGTGGAAGCCAATCCTGGTTCGCAAACCGACCTTCAAGAAGCACTCCGGTATTTAAATGCCATTGTANAAAAACGCTGTATCAGCTTTATACTTTCTGATTTTATTAGCCCATCCTATGAGCAGGCTCTTCGCATCACAGCACGAAAACATGACTTAATTGGCATTCATGTCTTTGACAAACGCGATAAAGATTTTCCGGACATTGGATTGTTGCAGGTAAAAGATGCCGAAACCGGTCAATTGCAGTGGGTGGATACTTCTTCACCGGATTTCAGAAAACGCTATGAACACGACTTTGTTCAGCGCGAAAAAGAAACATTAAATACGTTTCGAAAAGCGGGTGCATCATTAATTCACGTTCAAACCGATGAGGATTACATCAAAAACTTCAGGTTTTTTAAAGGAAGAATGGCAAAAGCATGATACGATTTTCTGGAATATTTGTCGGACTATTTTTTCTCGCACAAGGGGCTATGGCTCAGGCGGTGGAAACCAGACTCTATGTTGATACCGCAAGATGCTTTATAGGCGATCAGATTCAGGTTTATCTTGAAGCACGATTCGATCCGCAAAAGTCCAGGGTGCTCTTTCCCGCAATTCCGNATTCCATCGGACCTATTGAAGTGATTAGTAAAAAAGCGACACTGTACTGGGGCGAGAACAAACGACTTTCCGGCNAACAGATTACGATTACTTGTTTTGACTCAGGCCGATGGACCATCCCAGCGCAACGATTTGACATTCAACCCTTAAATGGTGCGGCTCCTCTCAACCAGTGGACTGATTCGATCCAACTTGATGTTCGCATTCCGGATATTGATACCAGCCAGCCATTTAAGCCAATTATGCCTTTGCGTGATGCCGGTTTGCCGTTAAAAGAGCTGGCCATGTATTTTGTGATTGGCATCGTAGCATTGCTGCTAATAGGATTAGCCATTTGGTATTTGCGAAAAACTTNNCGAAAAACGAATACAGAATCCACAGAGCCCGAGGTACAACGAACACCTTTTGAGCAGGCGATGTATGCGTTAAGTCAATTAGAATCGAAAGCGCTATGGCAAAATGGAAAAGAGAAAGAATATCATACTATTTTAAATGATTTGCTTAGGTCCTATTTGGAAGCGGCTTTCGGGTATGATTGTTTCGAGNAAACGAATGGTGAAATATTAAAACTCCTGCGACGAGATAAAGAGCTCAGGAAATTTTCAGAAAAATTGAAATGGGTTTTGNATACTGCCGATATGGTCAAGTTTGCCAGAAGCCAACCTAGTCCGCAAGAACATGAAGAGAGTTTTATGCTGAGTAAATATTTTATTGAAGAATCACACCGACAACAAGAAGAATTCAGGCATAAAACCAATACGACCCAGAAGAATTAAGTATGTGGAAATTCATCGACATAAACCAGATCAGTTTTGCGAATCCGAATNTTTTCTGGCCTTGCTCGCCTTACCCTGCTCTGGTTCATACGTCCCTCAAAGATTTGTCTTTCACGCTCTCATCAAGAGGAACCTCTACATCGTCAAACAGTAGTTGGAAAATCCGATTTAGAAAAATTCTTCCCGTATTGCGCTCACTGGCACTTCTATTTTTAGTGATTGCATTAGCCCGACCACAAAATACCCATATCAATGAGCATGTTGAAAGTGAAGGACTTGACATTGTGCTGAGTATGGACATTTCCGGTAGTATGTTGGCTGAAGATTTTAAACCAAACCGCATCGAAGCCGCCAAAAAGGTAGCCAAGGAATTTATACAGGGTCGCATCACGGATCGCATCGGACTCGTTATTTTTTCCGGAGAAAGTTTTAGTCAATGTCCTTTAACAACAGACCAAAACGTATTGCTTGAACAACTANAAAATATCCGGAGCGGGTTATTGGAAGATGGTACTGCAATTGGAATGGGTTTAGCCACTGCAGTAGAGCGATTGCGACATAGTAAATCCAAAACAAAAATCATCATACTACTGACGGATGGCGTAAACAATGCCGGACTGATTGACCCCATGACGGCTTTAGAAATTGCCAAAGCGTATAAAATCAGAGTGTATACCATAGGAGTGGGCACGAATGGTTCTGCACCCTACCCTGTACAGGATCAGTTTGGCAATACCCATATGGAACAAATGCCGGTTCAGATCGATGAGCCCCTTTTACGAAAATTTTCATCAGAAACCGGCGGGCAATATTACCGGGCCACTGATAATCAGTCGCTCCAANAAATTTACAAACAAATTGACCGCCTAGAANAAACAAAGGTAGAAATCAGTTCATTTAAGCGTTATACCGAACTGTTTGCATTTTACGCATTTTTGGCACTCGCTCTTTTATGTCTTGAAGCAGTTTTACGATGGACCATCTTTCGCAGCATCACCTAAAAGTTTATCCAGTACTTAGGGCTTCCTGAATAACTCAGATGTGCTGCAAATTCAACCCAAATTTTGTCTCGTCATATAAGACGAGAAGCTTCAAATCGATTAAGCAAGCATAATGCTCCAAGGAACATCTTTCGCAAATGCTTGCTAAATCGGGGTTACCGAGATGCCACACACAAAGCAAACGCACTTTACAGCAGCCTTTTGGGGTCTCGTCCTCAAAGACGAGATAAAATCTCGGTTCAAGGAAAAGTCGAAGGCATAGGCCTGGTGGCCATGACTTTGGCTTTGACGAAGAAGTTGTAGTGCAGCTGAGTAGACAGTTTTCTGCAAGGTTTTTCGTTCGCAGATACAACAAATACGTTTTAAACCCTTGTACTTCAAATGTGCATTTACGATCTTAAACACCTGTAAACAAAGAGACGAGTCGTTATTCAGGAAGCCCTACTTCAAGGTTCAACTCCCTTCAACTGCATCAGCCCAACTATCGCATCAGGAGCAAATCGCCTTTCTTGGTATACGTTTGTCCATCTGTGAGACAAGTGTATCTGAAAATGTAGAAGAAATTATTCATGTCTTCTTCCTGACCCAAAACTTTCCATCCCACCCTGCTCTGAAATCATTGGTACTCCACACTTTGTTTCCCACCGGTTGTAAACTGCAAACTGAATCAATTCAATACCTGCACTGGTAGTAACCCGGAATAAATCGTTGTTTCCATCATTATTTGGCGAAAATGCGTTAGGAATAAACACCTCTTCACAGCATGGCCCGGGATTGATGTAAACGGTATCTTTTAAGGTACATCCGTTGGCATCCACAATTTCCACAAAATAATATCCAAATCGCAAACTATCTGCCGAGCGCCTATCTGTACCNGGACTTGTTGACCACAAATAGGTAAAGGGCGCTTCTCCNCCATTCATAGTTACTTCGGCCCACCCTTCATTTCCTTTACCAAAACAACCAAGATCCTTTTTTGTAATTTCTGAATTAATTGGCTGTGAGGGACTAATATAGATTGTTGTATCGAAGGTACATCCTGCACTATCTTTAATCAGCAATACATACTTCCCTTCATGCAAACCTTCGAAATATCCCGATTTATTGAAGTGCAACCCAGGTTTTAAATAATAGGTATAATCACCGCGTCCACCTTGACCTTGTACAATCACTTTTCCATTGGATGCTCCCGGACAGTTCACGCCAAACAGTTCTAGTTTGGCAAAGTAAACAGAATCCGGTTCGTTTAATGTCAGTGTGGTATCATGTCGGCATCCCAATGCATCTATTACGGAAATCAAGTAATTTCCAGCCTGCAAATCATTAAACTGTCCCGGAACAAAGGATTGCTGACCATTTAACTGATATACCAAGGGAGCAATTCCTCCGGTAGCCTGAACCAACATAAATCCGTCACCATCGCCATGGCAGGTTGGTTCTCCATAGACCACCGACTGAATTTGAATATCCGGATTCTGTGCAATGCTGACTATAGTTGATACTGAACATGCCGATGCATCCGTTGCATAAACTGTGTACATAGCTGCATTCAGCCCTGTAAAAAGCCGGGAGGATTTTGCAACCCGATATTAGGTTGCACGGTATATTGAATTGAANCCTGTACCACCATTGGCGACAACGGTAATACTTCCACTGTACTCTCCGAAACAAGCGATATCCTGATGCGTGACCTGCGTAAAAAGAACGGGAGTCGGTTCAGTAATTCCAATACCGGGAATCGTTTCGTTACAACCATTCGCATCCCCAATCACTATGGTATAGGTACCTGCAGGAATGTTCGTAAAAATTCCGGTGGCATTCGTCTGATTAACAGGCAACAACGTATAGTTGTAAGGCGCTGTGCCNCCATTCGCTAACACACTGATGCTTCCATCTGANTCCTGAAAACATGTTACCATAGTTAATACAGGAGCACTTCCAACCAATGGCGTTGGCTGCGTAATAAACAAACTACTTGTATTGCTACACCCATTCGCATCAGTAACCAACACCGTATACGCAGCCGATGCGAGACCGGTAAACAAACCACTTTGATTAGTANNAGCCCCCGGATTTAAGGTATAATTCAGATTACCGGTGCCTCCGGACGTCCATACCTGAATTTGTGCATCGCTAAATCCGGAACAGGAAACCGGAATGATACTGATGCTATCTATAAGCAGAACCGGTGGATTCAATAATTGAGCCGATGAAGTTGCCGTACAACCTTTGGCATCGGTTACCTGCAACGTGTAAGTTTGGGCACTTAATCCGGTGAATGTTCCCACTGGATTCTGTGTACCTGCAACTGGAAGAATTGTGTAGGACTGATAAGGCAATGTTCCTAAACTAGCCAATGCCTGCAATACTCCATCAGTGCTTCCGAAACATAAAGGATCTGTTTTACTCACCGTAATGGCTACAACCGGCACATGAGGTACTTGTAGGATAGTATCTGCGGGGCATCCGTTTTGATCGATGATATTTATAGTGTATGTCGCGCTGAACAGATTACTAAATACACCCGANCTGATTCTGTATCCTCCGGGGTTTAATTGAAACGTCAATAGACCAGTGCCTCCGCCGGCAGATACCGTAACTCCNCCATCCTGACCAGGAACACAAGATTCTTCCGTTAAATTAATTGTGCTGATCAATATAGATGGCGGATGTGTAATGTTAAGAACTGTATCATTTAATGCCCCATTCATATCCTGGACCTGCAATGTATATGTCCCTGCCGGTAAGCCCGAAAAAACTCCGCTGGGATTTTGAATTCCCAATGCAGGATTGATAGTATATGAATATGGACTCACACCTCCGAAAGCGTTGGCTGTGATTCCACCCAAACTATCCCCGTAACATGGATTATTTATTACATTAATCACATTGACAACTAACTGAGGTGGTTCAGTAATGATGAATGAGACGGTATCCGGACATCCATTCGTATCTGCGATAAACACCTGATAGTTCCCGGCCGGCAACCCTGAAAATGTGCCCGGTGTAGTTTGTGTCCCCAGATTTGGAGATAAGACGAACGAATATCCCGGATTGCCTCCTGTTGCACTGATGACTGCCCCTCCTGTTGATTGTCCGAATACAGTTACATTTTGAGTTGAAACAAGCGTTCCGCTCACTTGTGATGGTTGTGTCACCGAGCTGACCACAGAATAGGTACATCCATTTGCATCAGCAACCTGAATGGTATACACCCCAGCACACAACCCACTAAACGTACCCGCAGGCCCCTGATTACCAACATTCGGTATTACGGTATATGTTAATGGAGCAGTACCACCAGTAGTCATCGCTGAAAGTATCCCGACACAATCACCAAAACATAAATTATTCGTACTTTCAATACTATCAATTTGCGGCCCGTTGCTCGTATTAATTTGAAGGATAGATGTGGCCGTACAGCCTTTGGCATCTTTGACCCAAACCGTATAGATACCCGTGCATAATCCGGTCAATACGGATGAGGCTTGAAAATTAATTCCATTATCAGAAGAATACGTATATCCGGGATTTCCGCCACTCGCAGTCAAGGTAGCTGTTCCATCGCAGCCGGGAACACATGAGGCTGCCGTGGTAAGAATCTGTGTAATTGTGGGCGAAGGTGGATTAGTAATTGCAGCAACCGACTGTACAGTGCATCCGTTGGCATCCTGTATCGTGATGGTATACGTTCCCAGGCAAAGAGAAGTAAATGTATTACTGCTTTGATAGGCTCCGTTGTTGATGGCATAATTATAATTCCCAAAACCTCCCGATGCATAAACTGTCAAACTTCCGTCACAACCCGGAAAGCAGCTCGCAGTTTGTGTTGGAATTGAATCAAATTGTGGNCAAGAAGGATTCACCAGTTGAACAGATACTGTATCGGTACAACCATTTAAATCTGTCACAATCACCTGATGCGTGGCTGCACCCAGATTTACAGCCGTTGCCGTAGTTTGAATGGGTACCGTGTTCCAGGAATACGCATATGGCGCTGTCCCTCCCAGTGCTTGTACGGTTGCCGAACCACCTTGGGTGCATGTTGGTTGAACGCTGTTTACAATTGATGCGACTAAGCTATCCGGTTCAGCCAATACCATCACTGAACTTGCCGTGCAGTTGTTCGCATCTTTCACCGTTACGGTATAGCTTCCTGCTGTGGCGGTAAAGTTTGANTCACTCTGATAGCTACCGCCATTGATACTGTACTGATACGAGGGTGTTCCGCCAAGCGCTGTACTGCTGATGCTGGTACTGCCTCCAAAACAAAGTATACTCCCTGAACTTAAACTCAAAGTCAGCAGATTCGGTTCCGTGATCGTGATCGTAGTACTGCCGGTGCAATTGTTCGCATCCTTGATACTGATGGTATACGTTCCGGCGCTTACCGTAAAGAGGTTGGATGACTGAAACGTTCCACTATTCAATTGATATTGATAAGCTCCCGTTCCTCCTGTGCCTAGCNNGGTAATGTTTGTTGTGCCGCCCTGACAAAGTATTGTACCTGATGCCACACTCACACTCAGTACCGGTGGTTCAGTGATCGTCACTACCGTATTGGCAGAACATCCGGATGCGTCTGTTACATTGACGGTATACGTTCCCGCTGTCAGGTTATTAAATTGTCCGCTCGTTGAACTCAGGTTACCCGGTTGTAAACCATAGGTCAGACTACCCGTCCCTCCACTTGCACTCACCTGAATACTACCTGTGTTTTGACCATTGCAACCAACCATCGTCAGTTGTGGCGTGTTTAGTATCGGTGCATTCGGTGTGATAATCTGTATGCTGCTCACACTACTACATCCGTTCACATCGGTTACAGTTACACTATAGGTTCCCGGTCCAAGACCCGTAAACACATTGGTGTTTTGATTCGGGCCATTGTTCAGACTATACTGGTATCCCGGACTTCCACCACCCGCTGTGATTGTTAGTGTGGCATCATTGCCCGGCACACAGGTCGGTATGGTATTAGTCAGATTCGTGATCTGTAATAAGGTCGGTTGGGTGATAGCAAGCACTGAACTTGCCGTGCAGTTGTTCGCATCTTTCACCGTTATGGTATAGCTTCCTGCTGTGGCGGTAAAGTTTGATCCACTCTGATAGCTACCGCCATTGATACTGTACTGATACGAGGGTGTTCCGCCAAGCGCTGTGCTGCTGATGCTGGTACTGCCTCCAAAACAAAGTATACTCCCTGAACTTAAACTCAAGGTCAGCAGATTCGGTTCCGTGATCGTGATCGTAGTACTGCCGGTGCAATTGTTCGCATCCTTGATACTGATGGTATACGTTCCGGCGCTTACCGTAAAGAGGTTGGATGACTGAAACGTTCCACTATTCAATTGATATTGGTACGCTCCCGTTCCTCCTGTGCCTATAGCGGTAATGTTTGTTGTGCCGCCCTGACAAAGTATTGTACCCGATGCCACACTCACACTCAGTACCGGTGGTTCTGTGATCGTCACTACTGTATTGGCAGAACATCCGGATGCGTCTGTTACATTGACGGTATACGTTCCCGCTGTCAGGTTATTAAATTGTCCGCTCGTTGAACTCAGGTTACCCGGTTGTAAACCATAGGTCAGACTACCCGTTCCTCCACTTGCACTCACCTGAATACTACCTGTGTTTTGACCATTGCAACCAACCATCGTCAGTTGTGGCGTGTTTAGTATCGGTGCATTCGGTGTGATAATCTGTATGCTGCTCACACTACTACATCCGTTCACATCGGTTACAGTTACACTATAGGTTCCCGGTCCAAGACCCGTAAACACATTGGTGTTTTGATTCGGGCCATTGTTCAGACTATACTGGTATCCCGGACTTCCACCACTCGCTGTGATTGTTAGTGTGGCATCATTGCCCGGTACACAAGTTGGTATGGTATTACTCAGATTCGTGATCTGTAATAAGGTTGGTTGGGTGATCGCAAGCACTGAACTTGCCGTGCAGTTGTTCGCATCTTTCACCGTTACGGTATAGCTTCCTGCTGTGGCGGTAAAACTTGATCCACTCTGATAGCTACCGCCATTGATACTGTACTGATACGAGGGTGTTCCGCCAAGCGCTGTGCTGCTGATGCTGGTACTGCCTCCAAAACAAAGTATACTCCCTGAACTTAAACTCAAGGTCAGCAGATTCGGTTCCGTGATCGTGATCGTAGTACTGCCGGTGCAATTGTTCGCATCCTTGATACTGATGGTATACGTTCCGGCGCTTACCGTAAAGAGGTTGGATGACTGGTACGTTCCACTATTCAATTGATATTGGTACGCTCCCGTTCCTCCTGTGCCTGTAGCGGTTATGCTTGTTGTGCCGCCCTGACAAAGTATTGTACCTGATGCCGCACTCACACTCAGTACCGGTGGTTCCATGATTGTCACTACCGTATTGGCAGAACATCCGGATGCGTCTGTTACATTGACGGTATACGTTCCCGCTGTCAGATTATTAAATTGTCCGCTCGTTGAACTCAGGTTACCCGGTTGTAAACCATAGGTCAGACTACCCGTTCCTCCACTTGCACTCACCTGAATACTGCCTGTGTTTTGATCATTGCAACCAACCATCGTTAGTTGTGGCGTGTTTAGTATCGGTGCATTCGGTGTGATAATCTGTATGCTGCTCACGCTACTACATCCGTTCACATCGGTTACAGTTACACTATAGGTTCCCGGTCCAAGACCCGTAAACACATTGGTGTTTTGATTCGGGCCATTGTTCAGACTATACTGGTATCCCGGACTTCCACCACTCGCTGTGATTGTTAGTGTGGCATCATTGCCCGGTACACAAGTTGGTATGGTATTACTCAGATTCGTGATCTGTAATAAGGTTGGTTGGGTGATCGCAAGCACTGAACTTGCCGTGCAGTTGTTCGCATCTTTCACCGTTACGGTATAGCTTCCTGCTGTGGCGGTAAAACTTGATCCACTCTGATAGCTACCGCCATTGATACTGTACTGATACGAGGGTGTTCCGCCAAGCGCTGTGCTGCTGATGCTGGTACTGCCTCCAAAACAAAGTATACTCCCTGAACTTAAACTCAAGGTCAGCAGATTCGGTTCCGTGATCGTGATCGTAGTACTGCCGGTGCAATTGTTCGCATCCTTGATACTGATGGTATACGTTCCGGCGCTTACCGTAAAGAGGTTGGATGACTGGTACGTTCCACTATTCAATTGATATTGGTACGCTCCCGTTCCTCCTGTGCCTGTAGCGGTTATGCTTGTTGTGCCGCCCTGACAAAGTATTGTACCTGATGCCGCACTCACACTCAGTACCGGTGGTTCCATGATTGTCACTACCGTATTGGCAGAACATCCGGATGCGTCTGTTACATTGACGGTATACGTTCCCGCTGTCAGGTTATTAAATTGTCCGCTCGTTGAACTCAGGTTACCCGGTTGTAAACCATAGGTCAGACTACCCGTTCCTCCACTTGCACTCACCTGAATACTGCCTGTGTTTTGATCATTGCAACCAACCATCGTTAGTTGTGGCGTGTTTAGTATCGGTGCATTCGGTGTGATAATCTGTATGCTGCTCACACTACTACATCCGTTCACATCGGTTACAGTTACACTATAGGTTCCCGGTCCAAGACCCGTAAACACATTGGTGTTTTGATTCGGGCCATTGTTCAGACTATACTGGTATCCCGGACTTCCACCACTCGCTGTGATTGTTAGTGTGGCATCATTGCCTGGTACACAGGTTGGTATGGTATTACTCAGATTCGTGATCTGTAATAAGGTCGGTTGGGTGATCGCAAGCACTGAACTTGCCGTGCAGTTGTTCGCATCTTTCACCGTTACGGTATAGCTTCCTGCTGTGGCGGTNAAAGTTTGATCACTCTGATAGCTACCGCCATTGATACTGTACTGATACGAGGGCGTTCCGCCAAGCGCTGTACTGCTGATGCTGGTACTGCCTCCAAAACAAAGTATACTCCCTGAACTTAAACTCAAAGTCAGCAGATTCGGTTCCGTGATCGTGATCGTAGTACTGCCGGTGCAATTGTTCGCATCCTTGATACTGATGGTATACGTTCCGGCGCTTACCGTAAAGAGGTTGGATGACTGGTACGTTCCACTATTCAATTGATATTGGTACGCTCCCGTTCCTCCTGTGCCTATAGCGGTTATGCTTGTTGTGCCGCCCTGACAAAGTATTGTACCTGATGCCGCACTCACACTCAGTACCGGTGGTTCCATGATTGTCACTACCGTATTGGCAGAACATCCGGATGCGTCTGTTACATTGACGGTATACGTTCCCGCTGTCAGGTTATTAAATTGTCCGCTCGTTGAACTCAGGTTACCCGGTTGTAAACCATAGGTCAGACTACCCGTTCCTCCACTTGCACTCACCTGAATACTGCCTGTGTTTTGATCATTGCAACCAACCATCGTTAGTTGTGGCGTGTTTAGTATCGGTGCATTCGGTGTGATAATCTGTATGCTGCTCACGCTACTACATCCGTTCACATCGGTTACAGTTACACTATAGGTTCCCGGTCCAAGACCCGTAAACACATTGGTGTTTTGATTCGGGCCATTGTTCAGACTATACTGGTATCCCGGACTTCCACCACTCGCTGTGATTGTTAGTGTGGCATCATTGCCTGGTACACAGGTTGGTATGGTATTACTCAGATTCGTGATCTGTAATAAGGTCGGTTGGGTGATCGCAAGCACTGAACTTGCCGTGCAGTTGTTCGCATCTTTCACCGTTACGGTATAGCTTCCTGCTGTGGCGGTAAAGTTTGATCCACTCTGATAGCTACCGCCATTGATACTGTACTGATACGAGGGCGTTCCGCCAAGCGCTGTACTGCTGATGCTGGTACTGCCTCCAAAACAAAGTATACTCCCTGAACTTAAACTCAAAGTCAGCAGATTCGGTTCCGTGATCGTGATTGTAGTACTGCCGGTGCAATTGTTCGCATCCTTGATACTGATGGTATACGTTCCGGCGCTTACCGTAAAGAGGTTGGATGACTGGTACGTTCCACTATTCAATTGATATTGGTACGCTCCCGTTCCTCCTGTGCCTGTAGCGGTAATGTTTGTTGTGCCGCCCTGACAAAGTATTGTACCTGATGCCGCACTCACACTCAGTACCGGTGGTTCAGTGATTGTCACTACTATAGATTGTGAACAGGTATTGGCATCTTTTGCCGTCACTGTGTAAGTTCCAGCGGAAACCAAAAATGAATTTGAATTCTGATAAGCCCCTGCATTCAATTGATACTGGTATGCCGGCGTACCTCCTGATGCGGCAATGGTGAGTGTGCTTTGACCACCGGTACACGCGATAGATGTGGTATTCACGGAGACCAAAACAGGTGTAGGTTCCAGGATGGTCAGCGAAGAGGTTACACTACAATTATTGGCATCTTTAGCAGTGACTGTATAGGTACCGGTAGTCACCAGAAAACTTCCGGAAGATTGAAAAACTCCGTTATTGAGTTGAAATTGATAATTCGGTGATCCTCCGGATGCACTGGCGATTATAGTTGTACTGCCTCCTGAACATACAATCGGCAAGGCGTTAAGAGATAGAGATATTGCCAAAGGTTCTGAAACACTGATGGTAGTAACCGAACTATAGTTATTGGCATCAATTGCGGTTATTGTATAGTTTCCTGCCAATACCGTAAAGCTATTTCCACCTTGTAAGTTTCCACTGTTGAGTTGATACTGATAGGGCGAGGTTCCACCTGTGGCTGTTACAGTAATTGTAGAATTTCCGCCAAAGCAAAGAATAGATGATGCCAATGCACTGCACTGTACACTCGCAGGCTGGGAAATTAAAATAGTGGTCGCCGTTGAGCAGGAATTGGCATCCATTGTTGTCACGGTATAAGTACCCGCCGTAACACTAAATTGATTTCCTGTTTGAAAAGCTCCACCATTCAGACTAAATTGATACCCTGGAGTACCTCCTGTGGATGTCGCCGTAATATTGGTTGATCCTCCCTGACAAGCAATTGGAGGCACTGTTAATGCCAATTGAACCTGCGTTGGTTGAGGAATTGTGATTGTCGTGGTAGCTGTGCAATTATTTCCATCTGTCGCCGAAATGGTATACGTCTGCGCACTTAATCCGGTAAAGTTCCTGCCGGAGACTGTNGTCGCCGAAGGACTAATGGACATTGTGATTGGATTTATACCCGACGCTGAAACAGTAAGACTTCCATTAGACAATCCCCAACAGGAAACCGGATTAATGCTTGGCGATGAAAAAGTAGTTTGCGGTGCCTGCGTTAAACTCACCACTGAGGTGGCTGTACAACTTCCTGCATCCGAAACCGTTAAGGTATATTGTGATTGCGTTAATCCGGGAAATACACCGGTGCTATTGGAAACCCCACCCGGATTCAAGGTATAAGTCAACGGATTCACCGTATTGGAAGTGGATACACTCGTAATACCCGCGCCGGTAGCACAGGTTCCAATGGTTGTTTGCACGGCAGTAATACCCGGCACGGTGCAAGTTCCGGGAATTGTTACTGCACTACGTGGAACACAGGAGGTAGANTCACCGGCACAACATGTTGCATAAACAGTTTGGCCTCCAGGGCATGTAGAACCGACAGGGTCATAAACGAAAGGTGAACCTGAACCCAATTGAGTGCCTCCACTTGGTGCATCCCACCAGGTGACAGTACCTCCATTGTTACATACGGCGGTGAGTGTAGATGTGTAATTCAAGCTACCACTGCTACACGACCGTATAGGAGCACTAGCCAATGGATTCACGATAGGGCCGCAGGGGCTTACATTGATCGTAAAGGCCACGGTATGGCTCGTAAAATTATTGATATCATAGCAACCTGTTCCCCCATCCGATTGCGCGGTTAGTGTAAAGGTCTCTATAGGTGTTGTCAGAATAGAGTTGCAGAAAGTCAGATAAAAACTAATTGCAAATGGATTACTGCAATTTAATGTAGCAGCCCCCAGTTGTTGCATGGGTTGCCATCATTAATTACCGCACCCGGGCAACATGAATTACCTCCAGTAGCATCAAAATAAAATCCGGGACCGGCGGTAATTCCAACCGGGCATGTCCCGGTACATCCATTGTTATACGTAATAAATCCATTAGGCAATGAAATACCGGAAACTGTGAATCCAGAATTTGTTGGAAAAAACACGGAATGTATCCATTCGGCATTTTGCTGTTCCCATTTCAAATTGGTGATATTAACCAGTAAGGTAGTTGTTCCACAAGGATCCGAACAAAGTAATGTACCATTGGAAACGGAAGTTCCGCTGCCGCTGCTCCAGGATGCTGTAATTGTGGGATTTGAATTATTACATGTTGCCAGCAAACCGGTACGTACGACATTAGATACGGTAAGATTCTGCGCAAGCAGCGAATAAGTACCCGATAGGAGAACAATTAAAACGACAATTCTCTTCATTACTTGGTTGTGTTGATAAGGTTCTGAATCGCCGTTCGAATCAATTCATTCGGAACAGGTATATTTTCTTGCGCATACGTTTCATTCAAATAGATGCCAAATCGGACACGATCTTTTGCTGCAATTTGTGGATTCCATAATACACGAAATAAACTGAACATTTTACGGGCCGGACTAACCGAATAACCAAGTTGTTCATAAAAAGTAAAAAACGCCTGCGAGTCCAGTACCGGTACCGCCTGAAATCGGCTTTGATGTATCCATTGCTGTATAGTTAAATCATCAAAAGACTTCTTATTGGCATTTTCTTGCGCTAAAAGTTTGTTTCCCCAAAACGACATCAGCACGACCCACAAAATTGTTTGTTTGTTCATGATACGGTTAAAAATTATTTCAGCTTCGTTGATGGAAAGTTAGTAGGTTTTCTTCAGATGCTGCTGCGGTGAAATTACTCCAAAATATTGAAAATCATAGCAGAAGGACTCAACTAATCGGCCATTTTTGTCATAGAATCGTCAGAATTTAAAAAGGCTTAAAGCAAAACCTCTTCCAATGGAACTAAACTCGTTAATACGCTAAGCATATTCTAATTTTAAACTGGAGCCTGGCTTTATGCCTTGAACTGGAGAATCAACACACGCTGTACTCGTTCACCTGTCTAAATCTTCCGGTAGCCGTTCATCTAAATTGGTTCTGCTGATAATCTCCAAGGTGCTTCAAAGTCAAAAAAGCGGTGAATGGATAATACCCTTTGTTTTCACGACACGCCTTACCCGGACTAAAGTATGACGCTGAATTTGATGATGCCGGTGAGCCGTATAAAAGGGATTGCTAAAGGATTCGTATTGCGTATCCAAAGCAATTTTCCGAGCACGTGGATAATCTAAAATTACGCCAAAGTGCACTGACTTTAGCGTCAATCAGCAGACCTTAAACAGGGTCACATCTTTTGTGTCCGTTGTAAATCTATCAATATATAATTGGCGAAGTCCTTTGGCTTCAAATTTCTGCCTTACTTTGAATTTATACCTATTTTTATATCCTTAAGATGCCTCAATACATAAAAATTCAAAAGCCTTGAACTAATTCTCAAAAATAATTTTTGTAACGGTCTCCTGTTGTCCAATAGCCATTATGATTCGTTGTAGTGGAATCGAATTACCAATTTCACTTTATACACTTGCCCAAATAAAACCCATTTTGCTGATTCCCTTCACGATCAGTTGAATATTCATTCGGAGTTATGGCTTTATAAAGTACTTTATAATTTCTTTTTCGCCCCAAGGAGCATGCCTTTCAGAATTATTCTTTCGGGTTTAACCGCTATGCACAACCCGAAAAATCATTCTGTCCATATTTCTGATTCCGCCGTAATTCGCCCGGAGTTTATTCTCCTGCGATAGGTCGATAAAATTTTCGTAGCTAGCCAGTAGAAATCACTTTCTTTGCTATGTTTTCAAGGAATGTTGGGAATTTTTCTAACTGCGTTTATTCTGCTCAGTCTGGCCTATGCCGTTCTGATCAGTTTTTATTTTCGGGGATGGAAAGATAGTCCCGAAACAAGCACAATGAAAGAATCGCCGGTGAATACCCGGATCAGCGTAATTATTCCTGCCAGAAATGAAGAACACCATTTACCGAAATTATTGAAGGCCATTTTTTCGCAATATTATCCTGACCAACTACTTGAAGTGATTGTGGTAGACGATCATTCTGAAGACCAAACAGCAGCAATAGCAAAATCGTTCAAAGGAGTTTATTATATTGATATGTCCGTGCAATCGACGGATAAAATTTCAACCGCCTATAAAAAACGGGCTATTGAAACAGCAATCCGGCATAGCCACGGCGAATTAATTGTAACTACGGATGCCGATTGCGAACCTGGACCTTACTGGTTACTAAGTCTGGCTCAGGCCTATGAACATACAGGTGCACAAATGCTTGCAGGTCCGGTAGCTTTCCGTTCAGCGTTTAGTTTGTTCTCTCAGTTTCAGTCGCTGGATTTTATGACGATGCAGGGAATTACGGCAGCGGTCCTTCACTTTAAAATCGGAACGATGTGTAACGGGGCCAATTTAGCTTATACCCGAAAAGCATTTGATACCGTAGCCGGGTTTCAGGGCATCGATCATATCGCCAGCGGAGATGATATGTTGTTGATGTATAAAATTGAAAAATCGTTTCCGGGTAGTTTAAGCTATCTGAAAAATAAAGAAGCCATCGTTTATACCGAGCCAATGTCCACCTTAACTTCCTTTTTCCATCAACGCATCCGTTGGGCATCCAAAGCTTCCCATTTCAAAGACAAGCGAATTGTTGCCGTACTTGCTCTGGTTTTGATGTATAATTTACACTTCCTTGTCGGCACGGCTCTGGCGTTCTTTTTCCCCAATTGTGGATTTACCTGCTTCTGGCGCTTCTGGCGAAAATTGTAATTGAATTCATTTTTGTGCGTTCATTAGCCCGGTTTTCGGACTCCAAAAGAACTTCTGTTTTTCCTATCTTACAATTCCTCCACATCCCGTATATTGTCGTTTCAGGGTTTCTGGGTCAGGCTGGCCCTTACCAATGGAAAGGACGCAGGGTCCACTAAACCACAATATTTTGCAGGCATCCCGATTCAGCAAACGATTTCGACGCAATAAACCGGCACTTTTTCTGTCGTATATATCTCTCTTCTCGTTGCAGTGGCTTTGTTGGCTGTGCCATTGTCTGCTGATCGTACAAAAGATGCCAATCGCATCACCTTAGAAATCAGCGCCCGCAAACCCGGCTTTCGATGTTATTTTTGCCCCGGTGAGGCCAGGAGGGTATCCATACGATAAGCGACTTTTTCAGGATATCCGATACAAAAAGAATGGATTCCGGTTTCTTCATACAAATGGGTTGGTGATACATTGATACTGGAAAAATTATTGATGAAGATCTTACCGAATCGGTCCGAGTCGGAGGCCTTCAAACCATCAACAAACAAGCATATCTCGATAAGCATCTGCATGCTGCACGTTTCTGGTTAGGTACAGATAAGTTCGGGAGAGATGTCTTGTCCAGATTACTCGTTGGTTCCCGGGTGAGTTTAAGTGTGGGAATCATTGCAGTTTTGTTATCTATCAGTATCGGTGTTTTACTAGGGGCAATGGCAGGTTACTTTGGCGGACGAACTGATCAACTCATCTCCTGGTTTATACAAGTTGTTTGGGCGATTCCAACATTACTTCTTGTTTTTGCCATCACCTTTGCACTCGGGAAAGGCTTTTGGCAAATTTTTATTGCAGTCGGCTTAACGATGTGGGTTGGAACGGCACGCCTGATTCGCGGGCAGGTGATGAGTCTGCGTGAATTAGAATATGTACAGGCCGCAAAAGTGATGGGGTTTTCTTCCGGCAGAATTTTACTGTATCATATCCTCCCCAATGTATTAGGCCCAACTTTGGTTATGGCGGCAAGTAATTTTGCCACAGCTATCCTTATTGAAGCCGGGTTAAGTTTTTAGGAATCGGCGTACAACCTCCTGTCGCCTCCTGGGGGCTGATGATTAAAGAAAATTACAACTTTATAATTACCAACCGTCCGATGTTGGCCTTGGTACCCGGAGTGGCCATTATGCTTACCGTGCTGGCTTTCAATATTCTTGGGAACGCGCTGCGGGATGCACTAGATGTAAAATCCTGATGCCGTTCTCCTTAAATGGATTCTTTGTTGCTCTTATACCAACGATAACCTAAAATGCCCATAAAAATCAATGGCATCAGTGCCAGATAAATAATCCCCCCGTTCAGTCCTTTAGCAGCTTTGTCGCCCAATGTCGATGCGGTTTTTGTACACACTGCACATTGAGACCAAACGGCGATACGGAGGAACAGAAAAATACCACCACCAGGATTCGTCGAAGCATAGGCAAATTTCCGTTAAGAAAAACATTCAACCAAACTAAAAATCATGTTCGCATTCCGTGCCAAAATCCACCCCACATGTCGTAATTTCGCAAATTGCCTTGTTCACAACCTGACAGCTACGTAACAATTTGTCACACATCATTAAACATATCTACAATGCCGCCACTGACGAAGTGATTCGACGAGGCAAACGAATCTTTCTTACCCAGGGCGTTCGTTTTTTACGTAGGGATGAACTCACCAACCAGTTGCATTTTCAGGTTCGAAATGACCAGTACCACAATCATTACCAGGTCTCCATTTCAAAATACCAGGATGGAAATACCTTATCCGCCCGATGTCAGTGTCCATATAACATGGGAGAAATTTGCCGCCATGAAGCCGCTGCACTTTTTCACCTGAATGAAATGCTCATCAACCAGCAGTTGGATAAATCGGAAGCACGTTTCAGTCAGTCGCATACCATGATTCGAATGAAGAGCATAGACCTGAAGCATCTCCGATTATTTACGTCTGCGGGAATATTTGAAGAGGCCGAACAAATCGAACGGTTAAACAAAGCAAAAATTCAATATGCCGCCAACGAAAGAGTTGAGGCAGATATTCAGGTTGGCGATGCGCTTTTTAAGGTCAAGCTCGTTCGTAATGATGACAAATCATTCGATACCAGTTGCAATTGTACCGAAAACCGACATCCACTTTGTTCCCATAAAACAGCCCTCTTCCTGCAATTATTACATACCGGCGGACCAAATTATTTTGATGCCATTCGCAATTGGGATGCTCAANAANATAAACTGTTGGGATTGTATGGTTACTCCTTGAATGACGACCTCAATGGTAAATTTGAGTTCTATTATCAGGATGGCAAACCATTTCTGAAAGTGCTGGATACCACGATAAAAAAGTACAATCGGATTCCAATTCAGCAANAACGGACCGAACAAATTGTTAAACCTGAAGATTTCAACAAACGCCTGGGTATCGTGATTCATGTTCAGGAAGCCCGTTATCCGTATTTTGCATTGGATTTAATTGAAGGGGAGTTAGCCGATCATCAAAGCGAATTCAGTGGCCCCATACAGCGATTAGATACCAGTAAATATCTGGTGCTGGATAAGTACCCTCAGGAAGACCGTGACTTAGCCGGTTGGGTACGAAAATTACATCGGTCAGAATTAACCAAATACCTCGCCCGAAACTCGCCGTTCGGTGAATTGTGGNAGAATATTATTTCTCATGAGGGAGATCATCCGGACAAAGAAACCCGGAAACAAATTTATGACTACCTGCATCCCAAGTTGCTACGCTTGTTCAATGCATTAACTCCTTCCAATCCGATATACTTTCTACCCGAAAATCAACCTTATCGAACTTCGTCGCTGCTACCTGTTCGTTACTTGCATCATAACCTGTATCCATCGGCCTTTGTACAACGCAATCCGGGAGAAATGACCCTGCAGTTCAAACTCCATGCCGACGATCTGGTGTTCACTCCGGAGCAAAACCTGCTGAAAAACTCCCTACTCTTCCTCTTCAATCAGCAACTTTATCTGATTCATAAACCCGGAGATGCCCTGGCATTTTCTGAATTACAACAAAACCAAATTATCCCGCAGGCTCAATGGAGTCAGGCATTGCACGAGTTGGTATTACCTGCCGCAAAACGGATAGAACTAAATTTTGATGCCGATCTGGTCGAATACCATGAAGCCCCAATGCCTAAACCAATGGTATTTTTAAATGAACAAAATTCGTATTTTATCATTAAGCCGGTTTTCAGTTATGGAGATATTCTGGCTGAAATGAATGATGAGGTTCAATTAAATTTCGAACGAAACGGCAAGCTGATTTACATCCGGCGAAACAAGGCCGCCGAGCAGNGTTTTCTCGATTGGTTGTCGGTGTTACACCCTAATTTACGCAAGCCGGAAGCAGAACCACATTTTGCCTTGCATNCAAAACACGTTTTCAGCCAGAGTTGGTTTTTTCGATTTTTCGAACAACTGAAAGAAGCTGATGTGGATGTGTTCGGGTATGACAACCTCAGGCAATTTCGCATTAATCAGGCCAGACCCAATACATCCTTATATATTTCATCGAATCTGGATTGGTTTGATACAGAGATTCAGGTTGACTTTGCCGGACAGGCCGTTTCCTCCGCCGATATACAAAAAGCCCTGGCACTAAAACAAAACTACGTGAGCCTCAATGATGGCACCGTAGGATTATTGCCTGAAGAATGGCTGCAAAAATTTGCACTTCTTTTTTAAAATGGCCGATACCCAGGGAAAAAAATTACANTCAGCAAATTCAATTTTGGGGTGATTGACGAACTATCGGATNCGATTTCCGATGAAGAAGTTTTAAAAGAACTGGATGCCAAAAATGCTCTTACTGAGTGAATCCACCNNGAACAGACTTCCGACATTCCTGTACCGGCAGAAATTCAGGCTACATTAAGACCTTATCAGGTTGCAGGTTTTCATTGGCTGGCCTACCTGGAGCGTATTGGCTGGGGTGGCTTGCTCGCCGATGATATGGGGTTAGGANAAACAGTACAAACCCTGACTNTTTTACAATACTACCGCAACAAACATCATCACCTTCATGCCGTAGTGATTTGCCCGACTTCGCTGTTGTACAATTGGGAAAATGAGATTAAAAAATTTGCCCCAGGACTTTCGTATCTTATTCACCATGGCGCAACACGTACTTCCAAACCCTCCGAACTCCTGGCGTATGAAATAGTCATTTCAACGTATGGCACACTGCGGAGTGATGCCGAATTATTTGCCCGCAATGAATTAGATTATATTATTCTGGATGAATCACAAACCATTAAAAATCCGGGAAGTAAAGCAGCAAAGGCCGCCATGTCGATACCAGCCAAGAATCGAATCGCACTTAGCGGTACCCCGATGCAGAATAATACATTTGATTTGTTTTCACAAATGCACTTTCTGAACCCCGGCATGTTAGGCAACAAAGAATTCTTTAAAGAACAATTTGCCAAACCAATCGATAAATTTCAGGAACAGGAAACAAAAGAACATCTCCGCAAGTTGGTTTATCCATTCATGTTGCGTCGTACCAAAGAGCAAGTAGCCAGCGACCTTCCTGAANAAACCGAAATCACTTTGTTCTGTGAAATGGGGCAAGAACAACGTGCGGTATATGAAATGTACAAGAACATGTACCGTTCACGCATTCTCGGCACCATCGACCAACAAGGCATGGAACGTTCGCAATTTGCCATTTTACAAGGGCTCATGAAACTGAGGCAAATATGTGACTCACCGGCCATTCTACGCGATCACCAACAATTTGAAAACCATAGCTGTAAACTGGATGAATTGGCCCGTGAGCTGGAAGAAAATACGGGAGATCATAAGGTGTCGATCTTTNCGCAGTTTCTTGGTATGCTGGCCCTTATTCGTCAGAAACTCACCGAACATCAGATTACATATCAGTACTTTGATGGAAGTTTCACCGCAATGCAACGGGAACAAGCCATTTTAGATTTCCAGAATAACCCCGACTGCCGGGTCTTTCTGATTTCTTTAAAGGCTGGTGGAATGGGTTTAAACTTAACGGTTGCAGATTATGTTTATATCGTGNATCCCTGGTGGAATCCTGCGGTAGAGCAACAGGCTATCGACCGTACCCATCTGGATCGGACAAACAAAAATATATTTGCCTATAGGACGATCTGCAAAGACAGTGTGGAAGAAAAGATCATGTTATTAAAAGAAAAGAAANACAGCCTGGTGAAGGATATAATCAGCAATGATCAGCATATGATTAAATACCTGACCCGGGAAGATGTAAGTTATTTATTTAGTTAAACTCACCGGTATGCCAAACCACTTAGAACGTCTCATCAAACAACGCATTCCATTCCCATCCGATCGCATTAAAGCTGAGGTGGGTTTTATGTATATCGCCTATCAGATGCAGGATATTCAGCACCACTTCTTTAAGCCCTATGGCATCACGATGCAACAATATAACACCCTACGCATCCTGAGAGGGCAATTCCCAAGGCCTGCGAATATTAACCTGATTAAAGACAGAATGATTGACCGGATGAGCGATGCTTCACGGATTGTAGACCGTTTGGTAAAACTTGAATTTGTTACCAAACATAGCAATACCATGGATAAACGTCATGTGGATGTGACTATTACAGAAAAAGCTCTGAATTTATTGGGCGAGATAGACGAAGCCCTACGCTCAGCGCCTTCTTTGCTGGACAGCCTGGAGGACAATGAAATCAAAACACTCAATCACATTATCGATCGGTTGCTTGAAAAATGGACTAATCTGAAAAAAACAGAATAGGAATTCATTTTTTGTATATTTGGACAGGCTATGTCATCCCCTAACCTAGAGAAGCACATTAAGCTATCACAACCTTTTGTGAATGAATATTACAAAGCGGTTGTCGGAGTTATTGTTCTGGAAAGTATCATTCTTCTGGAATTGGAACGCCATTTGAGCCAGTATTCGCTCACTTATCAGCAGTTCAATATTCTACGAATTCTGAAAGGCCAGTATCCTCAGGAAACACAACTCAACCTGCTTAAAAACCGTATGTTACATCAACAAAGTGATGTTTCACGACTGATTGACCGTCTTTAGCAATGGAACTGGTTGAAAAAACCGAACTCCCTGAACAAACGAAAACTTGCAATTAAACTCAGTATGAAAGGCCTCGATCTTATCCATCAGATTGATGTGAATGACGTGGCGTTTCAATCCATTCTTAAAAACTCAATCACGACGAGGTCGAGACGTTCAACAATCTTGTCGGCAAACTGTTTGCCGATTTGCCAGACCGGGCATAAGGTTTGGTGCTTTATTTTTCCCACTCGATCCTGCCCAATGTTCTTTTTGTAAAATCGGCTATTATCTTGTGGCTGAAAAAGTCACTACATGTTTTTGAATCATTGCCTTCAATATTTAGAGGGGTGTCCTGTCCGATGCGATCAAACAATCCGTTTAAACGCCATCCGCTTAACTGCTTTTGTGCATCATTCTCAATCAGACGGTATCAGCGACTCCTGCCTTGCAACGCACCGATTTTCTGGTTTCCAAAAAGCTAAGGAGTTGTCATTACTGCATCAGCAACGCGGTTTTGTGCTATATAAAACGGGCACCATCCAATCGCGGATTAACGAAGAATATCCGGTATTCATCCAACTGGAAGCCGGACGCTGGTATCATTTTGTGTTGGTGGCTGACCCAAGGGTTAAAAAGGTTGTGATGCGTTTAGGTATGCCCGGATTGGGTGATTTTATTACGGATAAATTTAAACCGGAACAAGGCGATTCATTCTGGACGGAATTTTCTTTTGTGTGTCCACAATCCGGCAAATACTTATTGACACTATTTCAGAAAAGCCAGGAATCCTTCCCCTTCCATATCACTATTTTACAACGCCCCCGAACACAGCAGGGGCAAACAGTATCTTACCGGATGAACTAGCAGAAGGTATTAAAACCTTACCACTGAAAGGATAAGTCCTAACCTGTTCTTACGTGCTCCGGAATGGCTATGTTGTCTGTAATACCAAATCGATATCATACCGATGTGATATTTGTAATACCGATTATGCTTTCAATATAGTCCAATCTTCGTTTCACTCGCCTGAACTATTTTCAAGCTATATCGGCATTTACCACTCTAAACTTATTACATAGGTTGGACTATTTTATAAATAAGATTGGAATAACCTTCCTTCCTCAGGAACATCCATATCATCGGTACGGTTTAAAACAATAAATCGATCTAAACAACTATCCTCTTACCGATTTATTTTTTGTCATGCTCGTTCTTCGCAAATAATGAATACATCACCATGGTAAGAATTGGTCGATCTGGCAATTCACATTGGTAAAAAAGTAGCCTTCCTGATTTAGGACGATCCATGTAGAATGCCGCAACAAAAGACCTTACCTGAAGAATTTATAATATGAGACCCTTGCAAAACGATTAAAAATAATTGACTAAGTCATTTAGCTTCAAATTTCTGCGTGACTTTGCATTTTTTGCCAGATGACTTTTGCAACGGTCTCAGTTTGGATACGAATACGGTCTACTCAATAAAAAACCCGGCCGAAGCCAGGTTTCCCCATAGGTTGATCGGGGTATTTGGGTTGGTTTTACTTTTCTTCCTTGTAGTTATTCCAAACATCCCGCAAGGACGGCATTTCCTGAAGTTCGTATCCTGCGGTAGAGAACATCTGATCCGGAGCTTGTGCAGAAAATTCCGAATAGGTCATGATGGATTCCTGCATGTGCCTATCCTTAGGAATGAGGTGAGTTTGAATGCAAACTCCGCCTTTAATTTTGGAATAATATGAAGTGTTGATCGATTGCTGACTTCCACTCATGGCATTGGCCATCCCAAAGGTAAAATCGCTGGCATTCACCGGTAGCTTATCCTGAGTTACCCACATTTCAGCGGTATACTTGGGATGGTCATAAATATACTTTCTGCACTTAAATCCATTGATTGTTTTGTACTCATCGGTCATACGAATCTCGCTGCGTCCATCTTCCAGCATTTGATTCTCCTTATTCGCTACGCCACGGGCCATGCTCGTCATCATCTTTAAATCCATTACCATACCTGTTTTGCGTCCTTTTTATCAGTCGTTAATGTGGTGGCCTTTCCTGATTTAAAATTGGTGATGACCCGCATTTCTTCCGACTTTCCCTCTTTCTGAGGCATGAGCATCACACAATCAAATTGTCTAAAGTAGTAATGCATTTCGGTATTATTCTTTGGTTTATCAGGATACTCAATCGTTACCTTATACGACATGGTAGGAAAAGGCTTCACACCTGCTCTGTATTCAGCATCCAGTCGATCCATCCGATCCAGTCGTTCATCAACTGCCTTCTCTCCTTTTTACGTTCTTCAGAATACTTTTGTTCTTGTTTCTGTTCCGATCCCGTTGAATTTCTCTGCGCACTGCACTCCGTTGTGCCGAAGATGAAAATCCAACTAAAACAACCATTGAAAAATAATGACCCTTAGCATGTGTTTTAATTTCAAGTCAAAATTCGAGGGAAATAACTGAATTCTGGCTCTAAAATTAGAAACTGGCTGAAACTAATGAGCATTTGGTTCAATTTCAGCGGAAAGTGGTCGAGGGGTTTCCGGTTTTACAACGAGATCATAACCCGTTTTAGATGCCAAGGCTCAGCATGTAGTTCCGGGTGTTTTAGCGCCCTTCGATGGGGGTGGACATGACTAAATCATAGAACTGATGTGATTCCCGCTAAGTTTACTTGTATCAATTTCCAGAGACGGCAAAATATCCATCAAGGCATTGATCCGGCCTTCAAGCGTTAAAAATTTATTGATCACCGCAATCCGTTTATCCTGCAAAATACAATACCCGCTATGAAAATTGCCTTTTTCGAACCGGACCGAATAACCGATTTCATCGTACAATTCTTCAAATTTTTCAGCGTAACAGGGGTATATTTTATACTCATATATTTGTAGCATGAAACGCAAGTTCCACCCGGCTAAATTACAGTTCGTCCGCTTTTTCCTGACCACCTGGGTTCTTATTTTATTCACATGTTGTGCGTATGCCCAGGATGAAGATGACCGCACTTTTTTGGCGGCCTCACGCTGGGAGGTAATTTCACACAGGTAGATGGCGACAACTTTGCCGGATATAATAAAGTTGGCATCAATGCAGGAGTAGTTGTATTTGCGCGTTTGGGTGAACGGGTTGCAGCGGGCATGGAACTACTGTATTCACAAAAGGTAGCCGATCAACCAAAGCCCGATTGGCGAATGATCAAAGTACGGTTTTGGTGAATTACCGCATCCGGTTGAACTATGCAGAAGTTCCGCTTACACTGAATTATTTCGATAATAAAAAGAATCATTTTGGAGGTGGTATAGCCTATGCCCAATTGTTTTCAAGTAAAGAAACTTACCAGGACGGTTTTGGTGCCAAGTATGAACAAGATGCCAAATTGTATCCTTTCAGAAAGTTTGATCTGAATTTTTTACTGCATGATCTGCCCATATCTGGAAAGGTTTTTATTTGAATTTGCGATTTCAATATTCCTTACTGTCGATTCGCAATGCCCATAACTTCCTTACCGGTCGTGCGGAACAATACAACAATATGTGGAGTACCCGCCTGACATACATTTTTTAATTCCACGGCCAGCCCTTCAATTCATGTATATTTCCTGCAGCCCTGAAGAACGCCACATTCTGGAAACCATACAACGGGTTTGTGTGGAAACACGCTTTCCCGCTTACCTGATCGGTGGTTTTGTCCGAGACCGAATTCTTGGTCGCCCAACCAAAGATATGGACATTGTTTGCCTCGGGGATGGAATAGAACTGGCCCAGGCTTGTGCAGAGCAATTAGGCATATCACAAGTGAATGTGTACAAAAATTTCGGCACAGCCCAGTTTCGTTTGGGTGAACTGGATCTTGAGTTTGTGGGAGCCCGAAAGGAATCGTACCGCNCCGAAAGCCGTAAACCAGACGTGGAACCTGGCACCCTCGAAGATGACCAGAATCGTCGCGATNCGACAATAAACGCTCTCGCCATTAGTTTGAACCCTTCCGACTTCGGTCAACTCATCGATCCCTTTCAGGGCGAGGAGGATTTGCGATATGGCATCTTGCGTACCCCACTGGAACCAGCCAGTACCTTTTCAGACGATCCCTTACGGATGCTGCGAACGATTCGTTTCGCCACCCAACTTCATTTCAGCATCGTTCCGGAAACCTTTCAGGCCATCTGCGAACAGGCTCATCGCATCGAAATCATATCCCGAGAACGTATTGCCGATGAACTCAACAAGATCATCCTAAGTCCACAACCATCCATCGGATTTGATTTATTGTATCGAAGCGGCCTGTTGAAAATTATTTTCCCTCAGTTACACGACCTGAGTGGTGCTGAGTATATCGACGGTAAGGGACATAAAGATAATTTCTACCATACCATTCAGGTACTGNATCAGATTTGTCCGCACACCGATGACTTATGGCTGCGCTGGGCCGCCTTATTGCATGATATTGGCAAACCAGCCACTAAAAAATTTGAACCCGGGCTGGGTTGGACCTTTCACGGACATGAATGGATTGGTGCACAGATGGTACCCGGAATTTTTAAAATGCTGAAATTACCGCTGAACGAAAAAATGAAATACGTTCAAAAGCTGGTTCTTCTGCATTTACGACCAATCAGCCTGACGAAAGAAAATATCACCGACTCTGCCATACGACGATTATTGTTTGATGCCGGTGAAGATATTGAAGACCTGATGAAATTATGTGCTGCAGATATCACCTCTAAAAATCCTTCCAAAGTAAAACGGTTCCGGNAGAATTATGAGTTGGTGGCCGAACGTATGAAACAGGTTGAAGAAAGCGATCATTTGCGGAATTGGCAACCGCCTGTCACCGGAGAGTTGATTATGCAGACCTTCGGGCTCCCTCCTCCAAAACGGNTGGGCATTATCAAGGATGCAGTTCGGGAGGCCATATTGGATGGGTTGATACCGAATGAGTACAATGCTGCGTTTGCGTTTATGATTGAGAAGGCAAAAGAATTGAATGTTGAACCAATTTTGTAAGTTTGCTGCCAACAAAATCGTTCAATTGGTATGCCGCGATCAAGTACAGAGTGAGTTGGGAAGAAGATGATAATTCTTTCCGGGAACTGGAAATTCTTTCTTCACAGTCATTTTATGATTTGCATGCAGGCATCAAAAATTCTTTGAACTTCCAGCCACAATGGAAGCATCCATTTTTACGAGTGATGATCGATGGGTACGAGGCCGTGAATTGTCATCCACCATTGAAAAACTTGCGGGATGCCCCGGCGCTCAGCATGAAAAAACCCCGGTAGGGGCCCTGATGCTGAATCCCGATCAACGATTCATCTACCAGAGTATGCATGCCAAAAACTGGGTATTTCTGATTGAAACGCTGGCCTTATTACCGGAACCAGTCGTATTGCGTGAATATCCTCTATTGGTTAAATCTGAAGGTATTGCCCCAAGCCTATTGGGCGTAATCCCAACTGAAAAAGACAGTGTTATGGAAATTGAAGAACGATATGATTTAGGAAGCCGTGATGGCTTTGGTGATGAGGGCGAAGAGGATGATCAGCGCGAAGATGAATTTGGTGAGGAAGCCGATGATAGTCAGGGAGTGGATGAATACTAACGATGCGCACGGCACTGTATTTGTGGTTGGTGGACCTACAGCCAGCGGAAAAACTGCACTTGCGATTGAACTAGCCGAAAATNTGCACACCGAAATACTTTCGGCAGATAGCAGACAATGCTACCGCGAAATGCAAATAGGAGTAGCCCGCCCTGTTGCAGAGGAATTGGCCCGGATACCGCATCATTTTATAGCCAGCCACTCTGTTCATGATTCGTTGAATGCAGGTTGGTTTGAAAATTTTGCAGTACAGGTGGTTCAGGATATTCTGCAGCGAACCGGTTATGCCGTTGTGGTGGGCGGTACCGGGTTGTATTTAAAAGCATTCATTCAGGGTTTGGATGACATTCCACCAATTGATGCCGGCGTTCGAAAAACTATACAAAAAGCTATGNAAGAACTTGGCTTGAACTGGTTACAGGAAGCATGCCGGAAGGCTGACCCGGTGGGTTATCAACAAGTAGATCAGCAAAACCCAGCCCGCCTGATTCGATTGCTGGAANTTTTTAAAACCCATGGTCAACCACTTAGTCAGTTCCATACAGCANGAAAAAAACATCGCCCTTTTGCCATACGCTGTTTTTATACAAACNCCGATCGTCAGGAACTGTATGATCGAATTAACCATCGGGTAGATGCCATGCTGAATGCCGGACTTGAATCAGAGGCACGAATACTGTATCCTTTTAAACAGCTACCTGCCCTGCAGACAGTTGGTTATTCGGAATTCTTCAGTTATTTTGATGGGGCACTCGACAAGAACACCTGTATTCAGCTAATCAAACAACATACCCGCAATTATGCCAAGCGCCAGTTAACCTGGTTCAGGCATCAGGAAGCGTTCCNNACCCGATTCAAACCATGAAGGATATTGGCTTGTAATTTAAACTCCTCTCTCCTACACGAGCCCTTTCTTTAGCACTTCAATCAGGACTTCAACGCGAAAAAATTGAATACCTGCGTGACCAAATTCGACCAGTTAAATGTTGAATGTCAAGTCATTGGCAGCTAGCAACCCACGATTTCGATAGGTATTTAGTACCCATGTAAACAACATGCTTTGAAATAATACCGGTTAAGGAATGTGGAGACTTTGTGAATGAACTTCAACACCTCGATCACTGGCTAAAAGTAAGTGCCTGAAAAGTTGTATTTTTACCCGATTGATGTCCCAACCCCGATTCACCTGCTGTGGAACAAAACATTAAAAAAGATGTATACGATCTGATTGCCGAACTGGTAAGTACTTCTGAAGAATTACGCGCCAAAGAAGCTGAAGTGATTATACCTCCTGCCCAACCGGAAGAGCAATCTGCTGAAACTGCACAAGAAGCTCTTGCAGAACGTGTAGAACCGACCATTCCGCAACCTATAGAAGAGGTTAAACAAGGCAGTTCAGCAACTATTCGCATCGTTGACAAAGGTTTTGTGAATCTGAATCGTATGGTTCAGGAACAAAAAGAATTGATTGCACGCTTAAACGAAAAAATTCAGGATTTTGAAAGTGAAGTGCATAAAGAAGGTAGTATTCGTCAGCATCAGCCTGTAAATCTTGAAGTGCTGAAAGAGGAAATGCAACAATTCGGCACCTTGCATCTGAATCAGTTTACTATGCGCATCAAAACAACTGAAGACCTGATACTCACCCAACTTCAATTGTTGAATAGCCGTGTCCGTGAACGGGAAAGTGGAGAACAAAGTCCATGGCTGCAATACCTTACCATCGGATTATTGTTTTTGGTAAGCATCTTGTTGAGCGTGTTAATTTATCTGAACTATCAATTATTAAAAGAAAAACAACGTATTCCGGATTCCGTTCGTTTTGAATCACGGGGCAAACCATTACCTTCTCTAGATCAGATGAAGTTCCCTATAGATGAATTAACTCGTAGCGATAGCTTGCTTAAAAACAACCCAGAATTAATGCAGAACGAGGATACTCCGGAACAAGGACAAAACGATGCAACTTCAGCTACGACATCTAACCATGGCCCCGAAACTGTTACAAGCACCGCTCCGCCTCAGCAACAAAACCTTGTTCAAAACCCTGTAAAACCGGAAGAGACTAAACCATCCGGCATGAGCCCAGTATCGCGCAACGACACCATAAAAACTCGCAGCGATGTTACTTTTGAAGAAGACTAAAGCGTGTATTCTTTGTGCGCACTTCTGTTGAGTTTAATTTTAAGCGCAGAGGCACAGGTCAAAACCAATATTCATTACCAAAAAGTATTTAAGTATCAAACCGTTGCGGGCCGGCCTGCCATGTGGCAACGCAATGCCTGGTGTCCTCCGGATGAAATCCGTGCACTGTTCAACAAACAAACTGAACCGATGCAGTTGGATATATCCGCCTATAAAAATTCCCCAAGGCTGTTCTATTTCCCAAACATGTTTTTGAACTAGTGTTGAACGCCGGCAACAAGCCAACATTGTTTTTCAGCCCCGATCGATAGTATACTGGCAATCCCCACAACCCGTGACACCTTGTATGCGGAAATATTAATTGTTGGCTACAGCGATGAAACTCCTCGTATGGAAGACATCATTGCTTACGATTACCTTTGCCGCCAATCACGAGCCTCTTATCTTCGATCAACGCGGATTTATGGATTGGTTTTCATTTATACGGGCGCGTGAAACAGGATCAGTTTTGATGGATCTGCTGGAAACCAATAACACCCTCATGCAAAATTTTGCTTACGTAGTGATTGACCTTCGCATCGAAGGACGAGGAGGCGAAAACCAGATCCTCAGCGCAGTTATGAAGGCATTGACGAGAAGCGCCGGATCGCCAAGTGTATTGGCGAATTTTACCCTAATCTATCCAAATTCAAGATTACACCAAATCGATATCAAAATTAACCGANTCTACAAAGTAATTCAAACGTCGGCTGATATCCTCTGAGGTAATTTCACGCAACCGTTCGGGGCCAAATTTTTCTACCACAAAACTGGCCATCGCTGAACCGATAATGATAGCGGTCTTCATGTTGTTGAATGAAATATCCTTTGTTCGGGCAAGGTGACCAATAAAACCACCAGCGAAGGTATCGCCGGCTCCTGTAGGATCAAAGACCTCTTCAAGCGGCAATGCCGGTGCAAANAACACATGACTACCATGAAANAGCAGGGCCCCATGCTCTCCNTTNTTAATGATCAGAAACTTTGGTCCCATGGCCATAATTTTTTGTGCGGCTTTAACCAACGAATATTCATTGCTCAGTTGCCGGGCTTCGCCATCATTCACTAAAAGCACATCAACCAAACGAATCGTTTCTTTCAGTTCATCTAAAGCGGTATCCATCCAGAAATTCATCGTATCCATGATGATTAACTTGGGACGATTTTTAAGTTGAGCTATAATTTTCTTTTGCAAGGATGGCATCAGATTCCCCAGCATCAGAAATTCACAATCCTGATAAGATTCAGGCAGTTCGGGATCAAATTGTGTGAGCACATTTAAATCAGTAACCAGGGTATCCCGGGTATTCATATCCATGTGATACCGACCACTCCAGAAAAANGATTTCTCGTCCGGACGTACATCTACCCCGTCAAACGCAACGCCACGGGCTTCAAGGGCTGCAATTTCCTCCTGCGGAAAATCGCCTCCGATAATTGAAATCTGTTTGATAGGTTTAGTGAAATGACTGGCACTCCAAGCCGCATAGGTAGCTGAGCCACCAATAATTTTATCTGTTTTCCCGAAGGGGGTTTCAATGGCATCAAAAGCCATAGTACCTGCAATGAGTAAGGACATGTTGAATTTTTAGCAGCGCAAAGGTATTCGCCAGGCTCCGCAGTTCAAACTTATTCGAGATATATTTAGTCCCGTCTCTGAATAAACAGTGCTGAAAATAAAAAATTATCCCCTGTTTCGAGGCATGCTCTAGCGATGGCTCACCTGCAATCGTCCGGTATAACTCTTTCCTTCGATGGAAATCAATTTCAGGGTATAATTGCCGTTGGGCAGTTCGAGGGTATCGCGGTATTCATTTTTCCCCGAAGGATACTCCTTCACCTCCTGACCGAGGGCATTAAACAATATCGCTTTCTTCCAGGCTGTGGGGATATTCCAATACAAGGTACCACCCTGATAATTCAAAGCAGTTATTTCAATCTTTTTAATTGGATCCAGTGCATTAGGGCCTGAGCTAACTACCACCGTATCGGTATACACATGCGATTGATTGCAAACGGAAGAGGCCTTTAAACTAACCACATAAGTTCCGGCTGTTGCATAAGTATGTTGCGGATTCACAACCGTTGAATTGTTACCATCCCCAAAATTCCAGGTATAATTTATGGCACGTTTTGAAGCATTGGTGAAATTAACCTGGNNGTTCCGTTTTGTGTTGAGGTAAAAAGACCAGGGAAGATGACCGTATTGCTGCCAGTTTTCAACACTATCTAAAACGGTAGCTGATGCAACCACCTGGGCGTTGTATCCATCGCTGGTTGTTACTCCAGCTGGCATAAACTGTGCCCCTTTACAATGTTTCCGGTAAAACGTACTGTAAAANACACAGGCAGCAAGATACGTACCCTGGGTGCTGGGATGCGATTCATCGGGTTGATACAATTCGACCCCGGGATATAAATTCCGGAATGTGCGCCAGGCCACCCCTACCGGAGAACAGCTTGCCTGGTTATCCTGAGTCATTTCAAGATAACTTTCACGCAAGCGCATTTGCATCCCTTCGTAGGTACAAATCACCGGATAAGAAGCGCAATTCGCAGCATCCCCGTTTTTTCGCCCCCAGGTCATGTAAAANACCGTTTCGGCACACGGATTAAACACATGAATCAAACTATCTAAAGTAGCCGCATAAGGATACGTTTGTGTTTGTACCTGAGCCGGTGGGAAAGAGGGTTCCTGACTTTGCGCCTGAAGAACCACGAAATCCCAATTGCCCAGCTGAATTTTTGCCAGGGCATTCGCATCCGTGCTGTGCATATTAAACGTATATCCTCCCGGAGTATAGGAATCTACAATCAAGGTATCGCCCATCGAAAGGGCCAGATTTTTAACCGTATTCGGTAAATCATTCACTGCGGTATAGCTGTTACCAATAAATAGTGCCCGTTTAGTTTCGGCGCTTACCAAAATACATTGCAGAAGGCAAAATAAGCAAAGTGAGAAGAATTTATTCATATTGCGAAATTACTATGTTCAATTGGCTCAAAGACTCTAATTTCTTCCCATAGGTTGGTTGTTGAACGCCTTTGCGGGTTAATTACCGCTATTCTTGTTGGAATGATGGCAAATAGAGGAACAATACTACGAACTAGCACAAGGAGGTTTATTTTTACAAACTATGTTACTGAGAATCTCAACAACCCTGTTCATCTCTTTATGCAGTTTGTGTTCATTTTCGCAAAGCAATTTTAATCCGTGGAAGGCAGGTTCCTTTCAGGATGCCGAGAATCAGGCCGAAACCTATTTTGCAGGTTATTCACCGCAGGCAGGAATCACAGATAACGAATGGATGCATTGGAAACGCTGGCAATGGTACTGGCAACGGCGTTTAATGCCCGATGGCTCTTATCCTGACCCTGATTATGTTCGGGAACAGCAGCAGTTGGGACGCACACTGAAAAGCGTTCAGAAAAAAGGGGTGGCAACTGGATCAATATCAATCAACGGGTAAGTGAAAGCGGATACCATGGAATGGGACGTGTTGAGGCCGTGGCCTTTCATCCTACCGACAGCAATCAATTTTATGTGGGCACCCAAGCCGGTGGAATCTGGAAAACAACAAACAACGGTCAGAGTTGGACAGCCTTAGGCGAGCTGTTGCCCTTTGTAGTGCCGGAAATATTGTGGTTGATCATCAAAATCCATCAACCTTGTATATCACCATTGGTCGCAACGACTATTGGAGCGATTATGGATTGGGGATTTATAAATCAACTGATGGAGGACAAAGCTGGCAGGCTACCAGTCAATCAGCGCCCTTTAGTGCAGGCGTAGTCTATTATCGTTTACTGATGCACCCGGGCAACTCCCAAATTCTTTATAGCGCGCAAAACAACGGGCTATTCAGAACTATAGATGGAGGGCTAAACTGGACCCCCTTGTTTACAGGAGAAATCACCGACCTTAAATTTAAACCGGGGCATCCTGAAGTGATGTATCTGGTAAAGTATACTAACTCCGGAAGCACGGAAATTTACCGCAGTGTGGATAGTGGCTTAAATTGGATTCAAAAAACCAACCTGGCAACCAGTGCAAATCTGGTGGAGTTGGCTGTTACCCCTCACTTACCCCATACCGTATATTTTGTAACCGACAATGGAACGAAAGAACTTTATCGCTCCAACGATTCACTGGATACCTATACATTGGTAAATTCCGCTCTAACGAACAATCCTATTTTCGCCTCACCAACCAATGGAAACAGAATCTATGAAGGATTTACCAGCATTTATCGGTCAGTGGATGGTGGGCTGAATTTTTCACAGCTCACCCATTGGTATAACGATGGTGTGCATTCTACCGTACATGCCGATCAGCGCCAAATTGAATTTAACCCACTCACGCCCCAGTATATCTACTTTTGCAACGATGGCGGTTTATACCGATTACACGAACCCAGTGGCAACTGGCAAGACTTATCTGACGGGCTCATCATCACCCAGTATTATAAAATTGCCGTAAGCCAAACAGACTCTGTTTTTATGATTGGAGGGACACAGGATAACGGCGGACGTAAACGAATTGCTTACCCTGACCAATGGGATGCCACCAATGGCGGAGATGGTATGGAAGTGGCCATTCATCCGCAAAATGAAATGACCATGTATACAACGTATTGGGGCGGCACCTTGTACCGTTCTTACGATCAATGGGATCAGGATACCTATTACGAAATCACACCAGACACGGCAAAGGCAGCCTGGGTAACGCCCTATCAGTTAGACCCGCAAAATCCATACAGACTGATTGCCGGTTATGCCGATGTTTGGCAAAGTATGGATGAAGGAGATAACTGGACGAAATTAAGTAATAACCTGACTGGTAGCTACAACAACAAATTAGAAGTACTGGATGTTTCCAGAGCCAATACGCATCATTTACACTGGTCGAAAACAATTTCTGGGTGACACAAAACAACGGCAGCACCTGGACGCCACGTTCCATTCCAACCAGTTCCGGAAGTTTTGAAAATCTGAGTTGTGTTCTTGCGCATCCCACCCGGGCGCAACAGGTCTTCATTACCAAAGGGGGCTTTAGTTCCGGCAGTAAGGTATTTCGGAGTACGAATGCCGGACAAACCTGGAACAACATCTCATACAATTTGCCCAACGTACCGGTAAACTGTATTCAGATTGATGTACTCAGTGATAGTAACAATGTGGATCTTTATTTAGGAACAGATGCCGGGGTATACTTTAAAAAAGATTTAGACACCCTCTGGCAGTATTATGGCTCTGGCCTGCCAAACACAGAAGTAACTGATCTGGAAATTCAATATGCCACCTACAAATTACGCGCCGGAACCTACGGACGTGGCGTTTGGGAAATTCCACTGGAACGGAAGGCTATTGCTGTGGGGGTCTCTTCAACAAGCACACTGGCCCCTACCATCCGTTTACTTCAAAACCCGGTTGAACAATCCCTGAATTTATCGATTGAAGCATCGGGGAATTACCCATGCACGTATCGATCATGAATTTACAAGGGCAACAGATTCAGGAAGGACTACTTGAAATACACAGCGGCAAGCAGGTTGAAAACATTGCGCTTAAAAATTCTCAGTCCGGAATATATTTGCTGCACCTGAAAAACGCTTCATTTCAAACCTCCTTAAAATTCAGGTGCCGCTAAACATCCATGAACCCGAACTATCCGGTACTGTTTNTTGACCTCGATCATACTTTATGGGATTTTGAGACCAACTCAGTGTTAGCGCTCCGAACTGTTTACGAGGAAACCGGCTTAAAGTCAAAAGGCATTTTGGATTTCGAAGATTTTAATATCGTTTACCATGCGATCAATGATAAATTGTGGGATCGGTTCCGGAAAGGCTTCTTAAGCCGCGAAGAACTTCGCTGGAAAAGGATGTTTCAGACCCTGGTCCATTACAGGGTAAATGATGAATCATTGGCCAAACATATGAGCGAATTTTACCTGGAAGTTTTGCCTCAACAAACTGCTTTGTTCCCGGATGCCAAAGAAGTATTACAATATTGTTATGATAAAGGGTATCAGTTGCATCTGATCACGAATGGGTTTGAAGCCACTCAACACCAGAAATTATCGAATGCAGGTATTCATCATNTTTTTGATCGGATGATCACATCTGAGCAAGCGATGAGTATGAAACCGCATCCCGGAATATTTGAATTTGCTTTTCGGAAANCCGGTTCACAGGCCGATCAAAGTCTGATGATCGGTGATGCGTTAGATATCGACATCCTGGGTGCTCAGCAAGTCGGCATGGATCAGGTTTATTTTAACCCGAAAGCCACAGCGCATAACGAAAGTCCAACCTTTGAAATCCATCACCTCAATGAATTAAAAAATATCTTGTAATGAATTTAATCCCCACATCCATTCCGGATTGTTTTATTCTGGAACCTGCAAAATTCGGAGATTCAAGAGGCTACTTTNTTGAATCATACAGCAGAAAAGTATTCACAGCTTTAAGTGGACTGGATATTGAATTTGTTCAGGACAATCAGGCCTTGTCTGGTTATGGCACCTTGCGTGGTTTACATTTTCAACGAGGAGATGCCGCCCAGGCTAAATTAGTTCGGGTGATGCAGGGACGTGTTCTGGATGTAGCCGTTGATTTACGGCCGGATTCAGCGACACGAGGACAATATGTTGCTGTTGAATTGAGCGCTGAAAATAACCGACAGCTTTTTGTACCCCGGNGGTTCGCACATGGCTACTCGGTATTAGAAGACAATACCATTTTTGTATACAAGTGCGACAACTACTATAACAAAGCAGCAGAGNGGGGAGTGTTTTATGGGGATGCCAATTTGAGCATCGACTGGCAACTCCCGGAAAAAGATATATTATTGTCTGACAAGGATCGTCTCTGGCCTTCACTCAGGGTAGAACTAGAGAATCATTGACCCTAAAGTTGATTCAACATACTCATGAGTACCTAAAATCCCACACTGCCGTTTTCGCCATTCCGAGGTAACGCAGAATATGGCCAAAAATCGCTAATTTCGCGGGCTTTATGAAGTACGCTCAGGAAATTGCTAAACGAAAAACGTTCGCCATCATTTCACACCCGGATGCCGGTAAAACCACGCTGACCGAAAAACTTCTCTTATTTGGAGGAGCCATTCAAACCGCGGGCGCTGTTAAGTCGAATAAAATTAAANAACATGCTACTTCCGATTTTATGGAAATAGAACGGCAACGTGGCATCTCCGTAGCTACTTCGGTGATGAGTTTTGAATACAAAGACAAACTGATTAACCTTTTGGATACCCCAGGTCACAAAGATTTTGCTGAGGATACCTATCGCACATTAACCGCAGTGGATAGCGTAATTTTAGTGATTGATTGTGTGAAGGGAGTTGAGGAGCAAACAGAGAAATTAATGGAGGTATGCCGGATGCGCGATACTCCGGTAATTATTTTTATTAATAAACTGGATCGGGATGGCCAAAATCCGTTTGATCTGTTAGAAGAGGTTGAAANNAAACTTAATATCAAAACCCAGCCGCTGACCTGGCCTATAAATATGGGTCGCGATTTTAAAGGCGTTTACAATATTGAAGACAAAAGCCTGCTACGTTTTCAGGCCAACCAGAAAGCCACTGACGAGGATTTGGTGATGGTTCCGGATTTGAATACGCCGGAGATCGATGACATGTTAGGCGATAAAGATGCCCAATCATTGCGGGAAGATATGGAATTGATTACCGGGGTCTATGATCATTTTGATGCCAACGAGTACCTGAAAGGCGAATTGGCACCGGTATTTNTTGGTTCGGCGGTAAACAATTTCGGGGTAAAAGAAATGCTCGACCTGTTTATCCGTATTGCACCTTCTCCACGCCCTCGCATGACAGACGTACGCGAAGTACTTCCTGAAGAAAATAAATTCACCGGGTTTATATTTAAAATACATGCGAACATCGACCCTAAACACCGTGACCGGGTAGCCTTTCTGCGTATTTGTTCGGGAAAATTTGAACGCAATACGTTTTACCATCATGTACGCCTCGACAAAAATGTACGATTCAGTAATCCGTATACGTTTCTTGCCCGCGAAAAGAATGTGGTTGATGATGCCTACCCTGGTGACGTGGTTGGTTTATTTGATACGGGTAATTTTAAAATCGGTGACACATTAACCGAGGGTGAAGTAATGACCTATACGGGAATACCCAGTTTTTCACCGGAGTTATTCAAAGAATTGGTGAACAACGACCCGATGAAAACAAAACAACTGGAGAAAGGCATCCGGCAATTAACCGATGAAGGCGTGGCACAATTATTTACCCAACATGGAGGTAACCGAAAAATAATTGGTTGTGTTGGCGACTTACAGTTCGAAGTGATTCAATATCGTTTGTTGCAGGAATACGGGGCAGCCTGCAGTTTCAGAACGTTGCCTTTCTTTAAAGCCTGCTGGATCAAGGGCCCCGATACTGCCGTGAGTCAATTCACCCGATTCAAACAAGCCAATATTGTAGAAGACAAAGAAGGTTATCTGGTTTATCTGGCCGAAAGTGCATGGTATTTAAATACAGAACGCAGTAACAATCCGGATATTAAATTTTATATCACCAGCGATTTCAAACACGAACTAGAATAGATCTTTTTAAACCGGATCAACTTAAAACGAAAGTGTAAGCTCCCGAAAATTCCAAAACGTCGTTCTGGCGTATCGTTCAAGGTTGTTTTAGGAAGAATGCGCCACACAAAATCAACCCGGAGTACTTTAAAAATATTTTCAATTCCTGTACCCGCTTCCAGATAAGGAGCCGCACGCAGGGTTTGAAAATCATATCCTTTATTTAAATTTAATCGTTGATTCTCCGGACTCAGACTTCCATACACGCCTTTTAGATTCCAAAAAGTTCTTAATTTCATTTTACGGACATACGGAATATATTTAAAAACAAANCTACCCATTGCATGTTCGGTAATTAAACCCACATACTTATCGGAAATATATTCGTACCGATACATCATGTTAAAGGTTCTGGCATTGTAATAATAAAATTCATTCCCGGGATGAATCTCCAGTAAAGGATACGGTAAAGTACCAAATACCCTTCCGCCAAAAACATTGTAATACAATGTACCCAATCGGGAAAGTTGAACATGATCGCTCACACTGAGTCTTGTTCTCAGATAACTATATTCGCCATCCGGAAACTGCCTGATACCCAGTCCGGTACTTAACCGCACAATGGGATATTGTGTTCCTAATGAAGTTCTCCAGTAATTNCCTTCCACAAATTGCTCTTTATAGGCCATGCGATCGAGTCCAATTTCGTTCGTAACAATGCTATTTCGACTATTCCCCTGTGCATCTATAAAAACACCTGCGGACGGCAAAGGAGCATAGGGTGTGTACTGTTTGCGTTCGGTGTACAACATATAGCTGAATCCACTAAANAAGCTTTGCATAAACTCGAACCGCGTCTTATCAACAAATGCCAGTTTCCANGGAACATTCCCCTTTCTGCCAATGGAACTAAACACATTATCAATGGATGCCGAATTATCATATTGATTCACTGTATTATCGATATCATGTCGATACTCGGCATACAAATACATCCTGGGCTGACGTTTAAGTAAGTACAATGCTGTTCCGGCATATTTAAACCGCTGGTCTTTGGTTCCGTAGGCCAGGTAAGCTGTTAAATAAACATCTTTAAATAACTTGGGTGTGGTACCGATATTGAATCTGAAACGAGGGCCTTCAATCACGTTACGGCTATACAAATTATAGATAGGGCCAATTTCAATGGGGCCCACTTCCTTGATTCCAGTTCCCAATAAGTAAAAAATCGAATAGTATGTTTTGTACACGGGCAAGCTCTGTATCGTATCAATCATATGATAGATGGCCTTTTCATTTTTTGTGAGGGTATCATGCCGTACCGAATTCCAATACGTTTCGTTCCGATTCATCGCATCAGGATCAATTCGGTATCCGCTTGCCTTTTTGGTTTCGATGGTATGTTCTATATCCGGTTGATTCACCCGAATATTTTTATATGTGGTTGTTTTTCGCCCGAGAAAACCAGCTACCTTATCACCATGNGGAGGTAAAAAATCAACATAAAACTTATCCCTGACCAGAAACCACAAACTATCTTCAAAACAGTGAAATTCCTGCCAGAGGGTGACTTTATTCACCCAATTAATATTCTGATCTTTCGTTACGATCGTATTGATTTTCTGAACAGCGAAATCCGTATCATGTATCCAGAAGTCGCCCTGAAAGGTATGTTCACCCGGGCGCTTCGGCGTGAAGATGACCTGATAACATAATTTATGATCAATATACTGCGTATCTGTCAACTGGTATTTGTAAAAGAACGGCGCATCATTTGCGATCGGACTTACGAAGTTCACCTGAAAGACCGGAATTTGATTTTCATAAATATTAATATTCTGATACATGGATCCCAATAACTGCGAAACAACTTGGTTNTTATACCCTGAAATGCGGGAGCCTTTAATAAACTCCTTCATTTTTTTNGGCTTTTTCTGATAATAATAATCTGAAATGGTTTCAGTTAAAAACAAGGGCAGAAAGGGTTTATCTTCTGAACTGGAATCAATAAAGTTTTTAACGAAAGAAAAGTTTTTNAAAATCGGGCTCTGATGAAAAGCCTTAGGAGGAATTTTATTGATATCCATCTCCAGTTTATTGTACACCTCATAACTGTAATTATCGGCCTTATCCATATTGTGGCTGGCTTTACGGGCTATTACTTTTTTCACGAGTTTCAAGGCAGGGTCTTTGTCGATTTTTACCACAAAATCCCGCATCTGAACAGAAGATCTTTCCATTTCGACCCGGAANTTGTAAAAATGATTCCTGAACAATAAGCGGTAGAAACTTTTAGTATATCCGATACTTTGCACCACCAGGGTATCAGAAGGCCAGGCATCCAGTATAAATTCAAAACGCCCTTCTAAATCAGCGCGCTTACCTACCGCTGTACCCTGAAAAAACATAGCAAATGAAATGGGCTCACCAGTGGTAAAATCAGTNACTACGCCCCGAAGTTCTTTTCCTTTTAGGTATTACTGACTTTGCATTTACCGGTAAAGAAATTGGCTGCTGCCTGTTACTATCCGGAGACAGACGCAAGGAATCAATCACAAAGGTTATTTGTGGAAGGGAATCCGAAATACTCTGCGCATAGAGTTCGGTCGCTTTAAAAAAACACATAACAGGAGAACTAATCCATGGGATAAAATTCTTGGCATAGGCTAAAAATCGGTAGCCATAGAAATATGAATCATCGGTTTTTTAATCCCTTCAATATTCCAGGCAAAATCTGTTCGCAAAAAATAGCCGAGTAAACGCGTACGTAAACCCAAACCATATCCCAAACCAAAATCATATTTAGAATTCTCGAGATAAACAGTCACAGCACTGTTTTGATGCGANATCACAATGGGGTTGGAGATATTATCACTGTTGGGTAAAATACCTTTCCAGGCACTTCCGATATCTGCAAAAGCAACTAACTGAAGATTGCGGATGAATCCGGACTTNGATGGCTTCTTAAANAATGTTTCATAAATCGGCAAACGAATCTCTTCATTGACGACCATATAACTATTCCCGTTTCGGAATCCCTGCCGGTAGCCCCGCATATTGGTTGCCAACGATTGAAACGCATAGTTTTGAGAAAAGTCGATGGCGATGTTTGGGTCAAACTTGGGGTTAAGGTCATTGTCCACACCTCCCAGAAAATATAAAATTTTAGCATTGCCTCCGCTATGGGCCCCGGCGAGTCGCGATGCCAGAATCACGTTTTTATAAAGTCCGGTATAGTTGCGTGCATCATACCCGAAGTTATAGAACCCNTGGGCCTCGTTATACACTTTATATTGATATTCGACGAAAATTTTCGCCCGGCTTCCCTTGTAAATATTTCGAAGCGGGTGTATGGTGTTATCGTAAACAAACTCAGCCCGGCTTACGGTCCAGAGTTGCAGATCATCTTCAATACCAATGCTGTATTTATCTTGTGCTTTGATGCGTATCCGATCATAACGGAGTCCAAAACTTAATCGAATACTTTTCAGGATATCGAAGGGATAATTCCAGTTTGCCTGCAAATAATCGGTTCCTACTTTACCCTGAACGGCGTAGGGTGAAAAATTCGGAGGAACTCCATCTCTGAAGTCGTACAAATTTGTGCGGGCACTATGGAAATATAAAATACCCCAATCCGTGCGTTTCCGAAAGTTCTCAAACCGTAAAAANTAATCGAGTGACCGGATATCCGCACTAAGACGTAAGCCTCCGGTAATTTTGTAATCTTCCATCACATCGGTGAGGGTAGAAGTAATAAAACCGGACAAGGGTTGATTTTGAAATTGGCCTCCGTTGTATCCAAACGACTGATAGCGTGTAAANAGAAGGGTATTATCTAAGGTTGTTTGAATAAAATCGGGAGTAAAACTGGTTATATACTTCCGGGGTTTTATTTGTTGTTGGGCTCCCAGATACAATTGATACCGGGATGTTTTGCTGAAGGTGGTAGCAAACATTGATTCCAGAAAAGACTGGTANCTGGTATCCGTATCGAATTCGGTATAATAATCGTGATTCTCTTCAATCACCTCAGCATCCTGCAATGAATCGGTGATTAATGGCACCTCTGCCAGCGAATCTCTGAACTGTTGATCCGCTTGTACCAACATGTTCACCGGGGTAAGATAGAGTTGAATTTCTTTGCCCTGATGCGCCACCTCCAGAATCGATGCTTTTTCATGAATGTATTCCTGCCAGATCGGGTTGTACGCCAGAGGCNNCTGGAAGGATACAGCTTCAAACGTATCNACCCAATTGCTGTCTTTTTTCACTTCCACAATTTTTCGGGACAGATGGCCGCCTTCGTTTTGCAAATAGGCAAATGATTCCATGCCCCACTGGATGGGTTGCAGTAACTCCGTGTTTGTATTACTTAACTGCAACAAGTTAGTTCCCCGGGACGGGTCGTAGAANAACACATTGAATTGCGGATTAAACGCATCACTTCGGGCATTTTCGCCGAGGTATGGTGTTGTGCGATTCGAAAGAAACAATACCCCGGTATAAACCCCGTTTTGTACCCATACCGGATTTTTATCGTCAAACAAATCCTGTGTTATGGGCTCCACCCGATTGTTTTTAATGGTGAGTTTATACAAATCACTCTGGCCTTTNTTAATTGCAGCAATGATGAGGGTACTTTCATCTTCATTAAAACACATGCCCGTAATTCGATCGACTTTCCTGGGCGGAACAATGCGGTTCTCCATTTTACGCGAACCATTGGTAAAGATGCGAAGATTCAGGGCATTACGTTTCGGATACAAAACCGCTAGTTTCCGGCCACTTCGGCTCCAGGTTAATATAGGATAATTGGGATCCTCCAGTTCTTTGGCAGCTTTTATTCCACCTTCTACGATGACAAAATTTTTTCCAAAACGGGTATCCTGAACATAAACAGAATATTCTCCATCTTTTTTCACTACATACGCCAGATCCTTACCGGATGGGGACAGCGCATAATTCGAATAGCTGGCCCCTGGCTTTACCTTAATCGCACTTAAAAANTACTTTAAGCGAATCTTTCAATTCGGCGTGATTGACCACACCTTTTTCTGAACATAATCTTCCCATTCCTTATAAATCACCTTATTCGGTTTATGCACTACAATTTCTATGGCAGCATTCACCGATTTTCGGTATCGGGTCAGATAAAGCAGATTGGAAATGGCTTTATCACCATAGGTATCGCCGAAGAACTTCCAGAAGGAATGCCCTACCAGAATGGGATTGGCCAGGGACAGATCGATGAATCGGGGATTTTTNTTAGTTAGGATTAAGGCCTCCAGGGCGGCCTGTTGCTCCGGAGTCCATTCGTCGGAAATATAATCGACATAGCCTCCGACAAACCATTCAGGCAAGTTCATTTTAACGGCATTGCGAACCATGTCCTTCAGATTGTCACCAAAAAGCATATTGTTTTTAATTACAACAGCAATGCCTTTGCGAATCTGCTTTTTGAGGTGATTGTGATCACCGTTAAAGTACACCGGAATATTATCCCCAACCACATCATATTTACCTCCATTGGCTTCATTGATCGCATCACTTTGCCGGCCAATGTTGGTTTGCCGGTAGTCTCCGAACGTGTTGTAAAGAATAATATTCAATTTTTTATTGAGCCGGCCACCCATCACGTACAGAATATTGCTTAACTCGGTTTCGGCAATATTCAAACAATACATGGCATTGGCCTTACCCTGATCGTAATAAAAACTTCTGAAATGCAGGGAGTCGTAGTAACTCCAGGAAAANGTCCGATACTGCACCCTATTTTGACCAAACTGCTCCCAGGAGGCCTGCGCCAACCCGGTTCCGGTGGAAACGAAAAAGCAATAAACCACTCAGCAAGTTCCTTATCGGATTCATAGAAACACTTGAGGCTAAAATTACATTAAATTGCCAAATAGGGCGCTCATAGACCATAATTGCGACGGATGGTTTAAGGAATATGTTTTTGCGAATCACAATAAACTGAATTGATGGACGGGGTATCCGATGCAAATGTTAGTTTTGCCTCATGTTTCATATCAAGAAATTCACCTTCAACCCCTTTAGTGAAAATACCTATGTGTTATACAACGATAAAAGCNAGGCCTTCATTATTGACCCTGGCATGTATTTTCAGGAAGAATTTCAACGATTCGACCAGTTCATTCAGGAAAATGAATTGNATCCCGAATTACTGATCGATACCCATACCCACCTGGATCGTCTATTTGGGAATGCCCATGTAGCCAGAACCTACAATATTCAACTCGCCTTTCATGCGGCCGATAAACCGGTGTTTGATGCGGCAACCTCGGCGNGGGCCTTGTACGACCTACCTTTTGAGAAATCACCGGAACCTTCGTTTTATCTGAAAGAAAAGGAATCCATCCAATTGGGTGAGGACCGTTTTGAAATATTGTTAACTCCGGGACATTCGCCAGGGTCCGTTTGTTTTCACCAGGCTGAACAACATGTGCTGATTTCGGGCGATGTTTTGTTCCAGATGAGTGTGGGCCGAACGGATCTTCCCGGTGGGAATGCACAGGATTTATACCGTAGCATCACCTCAACTTTGTTTTCGCTACCCAATGAAACGATCGTGTATAGCGGACACGGACCGGAAACGACGATCGGTTTTGAAAAACAGAATAATCCCTTTATTCAGTAAAACCAGTTTAGGCGTCAACCACTAAATTTCAATAAGCCGGATACCCTGCTCTTCCAGGGCAATCTTTTAGTTTATACAGAATGCCTATAGAGCGTTTGAAGGTTTTTACTCATATCAACCATGCGCTGAATTTCATCCGGGCTACTTTGATCGGTTAGCTTCAGAAATCCGGAACGGCTATTCTGCAGAATTTCCAATATTTTTTCAGCCCCATCTTCGAGACGTTGCAGCCCCAGAGGTTCCAGGCTGAGATCNACACCACCCTCTTCACGCACCTGGCGTACCCAGGCCGTAACCCGTTCTCCAATCCGAAGATTCCGACGCAAATCAGCATGATACAACAACCCTTTATATCGATGTGAAAATGCGACATTGAATCCTAATGGCGTTGTTTCAAATAAAATACCTTCCACCTGATCATTCATTTGCAACGAAGACGTATCTGTATCNAAAAANCGATTCAATTTTGCCGAGGCCACTAAACGGTGTGTTTGCTCATCAATATAGAGATACACAACATGTCGATGCCCTTCTTTCATTTTAATCGTCTGTTCCCGAAAAGGCACAAACAGATCTTTNTCAAGGCCCCAATCGAGGAATGCACCTTGCTCGGAAACGGCCTTGACTTTCAGATTAGCAAATTGATGTAATTGGATATAAGGGCGAAGGGTAGTTGCAATCCAGCGATGCTCATAATCTTTGTAAACAAAAACATCCACTTCAGATCCAATTTTAAAACCCGGCCGGATATACTTTTTAGGAAGCAGCACATCATTTCCTTCTCCATCAGTCAGGTAGAACCCGACACTGGTATTCCGATCGATTGTTAAGCGATTATATTCCCCAGTTTTAACATGAACGCCCGAAGTTACTTAATTTTAAGTTTTAATGAGTTCATCATGGAATTACTTCAATTGCTGAAGCGGATTTTTGAAACTGAATTAAGTGAAGATATCCTGCATAGCATTCCGGTGATGGATTTTAAAGCCGGAAGCACATTATTAAAAACCGGCGATACCATCCGCATCATGCCACTTGTTATAGAGGGCTATGTGCGGGTTTTTACAGATGCGGAAGGCCATGAAATTTTACTTTACTACATCACGCCGCTGGAATCCTGTGCCATGACATTCTCCGCCTGTTTGATATCCGGTAAAAGTGAAGTGAATGCGGTTTGTGATGAAGACACCACATTGCTGGCCATTCCGGTAGATAAAATGAACCTTTGGCTTAGTAAATACCAATCATGGAAGGAGTTTACTATGATGACCGTGCGCAACCGATTCTCGGAATTGGTTAAAACCATTGACTCCATTTCATTCAAGAAATTAGATGAAAGGGTATGGCAGTATTTAAGCGACCGGGCCCAACTCCTGAATAGTCGTATCCTCACCCTGACCCATCAACAAATTGCTGATGATCTGNGGAGTTCAAGGGTGGCCATATCCCGATTGCTCAAGGCTCTGGAGCACGAAGGCAAATTGGTTTTGTATCGGAATCAGATCCGCTTGATGCCGGATATGTAACCTGGTATACAAACGAACAACAACTGAGCGTTTACATTTGTTTTAAAATTACTCATCATGAAAACCAATATGGGATCGTTTGATCGTATCGCCCGCATTCTGATTGCTCTTGTTTTTGCCACACTGTATTTCACCGGCACTGTGACTGGAACCAGTGGTATCATCCTGCTTGTTTTAGGGGCTGTTTTTGTACTTACCAGCTTAATTAGTTTTTGCCCTTTGTATACACTTNTTGGAATCAATACCTGCCCTAAGAAGTCATAAGGATAAACCTCAATGAACGACCTTATACCAAACTAATTTATCTCGTCTGTGAACGAGACAAGTCAAATTGGTCCAAAGTGTTATGGTTAAATGCCGTTTCAATAGCCGTTTAGTCTCCCGGACTCAATCGGGAGTAATGCCGAAATGATTTCTGTAACACCGATGGTGTGGTTGTAATACCGATGATGCTTTCAATATAGTCCAATCTTCGTTTCACTCGCCTGAACTATTTTCAAGCTATATCGGCATTCACCACGCTAAACTTATTCAATAGGTTGGACTATTTTATAAATAGGATTGGTATAACTTTCGTTCCTCAGGGACATCCACATCATTGGCAGAGGTTAAACCAATAAATCTGATCTAACAACTCGCCTATTACCGAGTTATTCTTAGTTATGCCAGTTTCTCACAAACAATGAATGCATCGGTACATATCGGCATTTACTCACGTTTCGTCAGAGCTGACGAGATGGTCTATCTACCAATTCACATTGGTAAAATCGGACTTCTTCAGTTATGGCAAAGGTATTAAATAGCTTTAGGACTGGTTTTCGTTGAATTGGTACCATTGGCTCAGAATGATTTTCAAATTCGAGATTACCAAACAAATCCTTTACAGGTTTTGTTTAAATTAGTTTGTTAGTTTCAACTGCAAATGCTCAGGTTAAAACTGAATCCCGAATTTCTGATGTCCTATTTAATGTTTGAGAAAGCGAATAACCTCTGAGTGTGAATCGAAATTCTTACTCAATTCAATTTGCAGGTAGTAAGTACCTGTTGCCAAAGATGACACATCAATTTCCTTTGAGTTTTTTCCGATATACCGTTTCGCAATGCCCTTCCTGCAGCGTCACGTATACTATAACTCCAGTAATCGTCAAATGGCATCGAGACGCGAATGGTTAAAGAAGAACTTGCCGGATTTGGAAACAGGCTAACAGCAGGCACATCAGAGAAGGTCAAGGTATTCGAGATAACCTCACATCCGTTCAGGTCGATCATTCTGGCATAAATCGAACCATTACCGGGCAATACTAATCGTCCTGTAACCGTGGAATCAATCAGATTGTTATCCTGATACCAATACCACAATTTACCGGAATCCTTTATGACGAGTTCAGATTTTCAATTTCCAACAAAGGTTGCGATGGTGCGAATGGAGCAAGAAACAACGAACTATCCAATTTTTGAATACAATGATTCGAATCTTCAATTTGATTCAATCGGTAAAAATCAGGGTCCAGAAGAATAAAACCGCTACTATCATTCAACACTTAGAATGGGTTATATTTCCCTGATTAAAACTGAGTACCCAGGGGCGAGCCCTGAATTTTGAAAATACACAATATGTTTTCGTAATTGACAGTGGGGTTCGATGGAAGTGATGTTCATGGTAGCGGGTTCATTCCTGAGTAGAAATGTATCCCGAAGAACTAACTGACATCCGGCACTATCCTGAATGGAATGAAAAATATACGGTCCGTTTGAAAGGTAAAATTCATTTTGACCGGGCGATAAAATCAATGAATCCGTGACATTGTTGAACGCATAATTCAACTGAACTCCACCGGCATGATACCAATCAACGAGGAATCGGGTTGAATCTCCAGAACAAGGATAGGTCCAGACATATGAAGTATCAGTCATGCGATTATAATCCGCTTCAAAAGATAATTTAAGGGTATCATACAGCCCAAGGCATCCATGACATATTGAATTTGATATTGTCCGTTTATTAACAAACGCCTGATCGTATCCTGGCTACTAAACCAGTTTTGTGAAGCCCCCATTCATTGAATACGCAATTTGATAAGGTGCCTGCCCTCCTTCAAATGCCAGAAGGAGTTGATTTTTTCCGGAATCGCATAATACGTTTCGATCCAAAAACGGGACTTCAAATTTCCTGAATGTATTCGTGATAGTATCCGAAATTACCTTGGTGCAATACAAATCAGAAGCCTGTAAAACAACAAAGGAGCTGTTGGATAAATACAAATCAACCGTCCCGTTATTTGAAATTACCTGAGTCGTATTTCCAGATTGAATCTCCTTATAAGTTAATATGATCGGCGGATTTCCGGTGAGTTGATACCTGATATGTAGCTTTCCTGAATCACAATCAAACTGTTGTAAAGTTTTAGTCGCTTTGAGGGAATCCATGTTATGACTCAGAAAATGATTTAAACTAAAGCTGCATGAAGTATTATCAACCACCGAATTGAGCATATAATCTCCCTGGGCAAAAAATAATGTACTAGTCGGTTGTTGAATTTGAATAACACCTGATTGGTTTACGATTCCCAATTTGGTATAATTTAATTTCCAGGGCGCATTCCCGGCCAAATTTAGCGTGACTGCCATTTTATTGGAATCACAATTGAATACCTGATTGGTTATCTGAGCCAGAATCGGCTGATAATTAACAACTATCGGCAAATTAAGTACCTGAGTACATGTTTGATCTGTCAACTGAAGCATAGTCCAATTCCCATTCGGAAGGAATAAATTTCCAGTATTGGCATTAAACGTTTTTAAAAAGCTTTGTGATCCATTGCTATAAGTTAAAGTCCATGGCCCATTCCTTGAAATACAAAATTCAATCTGTATTGATTTGAATCACAATCATAATACTGAGTGGGGATTGAATACGCCAATGGCTGAAAAGAAAAAGTAAAATATTGGTTTATATTCTTCAAACAATTTGTTGCATCTTTCACCGACTCAAAAAGGTAGTTACCATTCCCGAGTAATTTTGTCAAAGTATCAGACCAGGTTGTTTCTTGCGTCGAAACTCCGTTCACTTTATAAAATAGTGTAAATGGTGCATTGCCATCAAATACAAATTCGATTTTTGTTTTATTACTATCACATTGGTAAGTCGGAATATTCATATTCCAGTTAATTGAATTGTATGCCAGATTCATTGTTTGACTTAACGCCTCGCTGCATCCGGTTTGATCGCTGATTTGCTGAAATTGATAACTTCCATTTTCCCAAAACAATGTCGTATCCGCATACAAAGTCAATTGAAGAGGTATTCCTCCTTTCAGATAATTTAAATTAAACGGAGGGTTTCCGGTAAGAGTGAGTGGAGTATAAGCCTTATTGGAATCACAACTATAATTAACTGGCTGAACATTCAGAGACAACGAGGAGTAATCAATTAAAAATGCCTGAGCAGGAAGTATGGTACAATTGGTTGCATCGGTGATATTGACTAAACTATACAAGCCGTTTGACCAATAGAGCGCATTCGTATCCTGAGTAAAAACCGATGAAAACCATTGCCCGTCTTTAATGTAATTCATTTGATAAGGCGGATTTCCACTTAAAATAATCTTAACACGGGCTTTATTCGAATCACAAGAATAAACCGGGCTTTCAACCTGAGCAGTTAAATTCTTAAAATTTAAAACTTGTGCAACCGTCAGTGGCAAGATACATCCTGTCATATCTCTGACATATTGGTATTGATATTGCCCATTTGTTACCGGATACAAAGCCATAGACTGAAGTCCGGACACAGAATCCGGGATTCCATTTTTAAAAATGCCATCGTAAATGGAGGATTCCTTCCAAAGACCAGTTCACAGCGGTTTTAGCTGAATCACAAATAAAATTCGAACTTAGCCATTGAGCTTCCAAGGTATCTGTTTGAATCGAGAACGATGCATTTAAAAACGCTGACATCCCATGGCATCAGTTACTGATTGCATTACATATTGACCATTTGACAGGTATATGGTATTTTGAAACTGATTAAACTGGATCGTTGACTGATTCCATCTTTTATATACTGGAACAAGAAGGGCAGATGACCTTCCAACCCTATATGGCAAGCCGACTTCAACGAGTCGCAATGATAAACCGGCGATGTAACAACTACTTCTAGTGTGTCGTGTGCAATCTGAAATGAATCGGCTAGTGCCAGGTGACATCGGGTTTGATCGTACAACGAATCCAATTGATACGATCCATTTCCCAATAGATCTTCGTGGCAGGTGATGCGATAAAAACACTATCTACTTGTAAATTTTTACGATAATACAATCGTACGGGATAATTGCCCTGAATAGAAAAGATAACTTCTTCATCTAGAATCGCAACGAAAAGTGCGGGTATACCCACTATATTGCAATGGCGAATATGAAAAATTCTCCGCATGGTTAACAACCAGATTACAGCCTGCGCTATCTACAATTGTTGAAATAATGGAATTCCCATTTTGAAACCACAAAGTATGGTTGAGGTTTATCACATTATCGGACTTAGCCAGACCATTTTCGAAATAATTAATTTGAATGGGAAAGATGCCTTGTACCTGCAATGGTATGGCCGTTTTCTGGCTATCACAATGATACTTCGAGGTCCCAACTTCTAGCATAAGGGTATCATGGGTTACTTGCAGGGTATCCATAAGCAAACTTGAACAGTTGCTTGAATCTGAAATACTGAGAACAGGATACTGGCCTTGGGGCAGCCCCAATGTAAGGTGTGACAGACTTGTGCTATAACTAGAAGGAATTCCGGGTAACGAGGACTGAAGATTAAATGGCGGAATTCCGGTAAAATGCAATTCGATCGAATCAAGATGAGATAAACAGTCTCTGGATTTGAAGTTAAAGCTAAACAAGGGTTTAGATGATTTTACATATTCAAATTCGCGTGATTTACAGAGAGGAGTATTGCGTTGATCGATCAATTACGTATTTGATATTTACCTTCCTGAAATAAAGTCAGATCGTAAATGGTATCATTAATCGTATACGTAGAATTGCTCAGCGAGTCACGATACAGGTTAAAGTGAAATGGAGGAGTGCCCGTAAATTTTAACCGAACCACCATACTATCTGCCAAACATTGGCCTGGTAAAGATTCAATGCGAACCAACGGCCTGCGATTTGCCCGGCTCATAAAAGAATCGGCCATTACGTGCGGGATAGAGTGGTCGTAAGAGCCATAATGGTATTGAACATTACAAGGATTACCCCATTTCATTTGCGAGCTATGTTGAGTAAATTCATGCTTCAGTGAATTCACATCAAACTGTGCCCAGGAATAAAAATAATAACTGGAATTTGCCTTCATTGAATCCAGAATATTCTGTGAGCTGTATACCTGAAACAAACTATCCTGAATTAATCCGGCAGTACCGGATGCATAAAAGCCGTATCCCAAATGGTGGAATACCCTGAACAACTTAACACAGCCGCTGGTTCAGTTTCAATTCCCGTTATCATGCTACAGGTTCCTCCCTGAGAAAGCCCGAGAACAATTACGCGATCATACTTACTTTTAAGGTACTTAATCATTGCGAAACATTCTATAAACAAATTCGAGGTATAACTTGTTCCTCGATTGGTCAATACGGGATAAACATTGAGATCATTTAATTTGTTCATCCCGTTGCGTATGGCTCGTATATCATCGTTCGGTTTTATATACAAATACAAATCACCATGACGTGCAGCCAATGCAGGCAAGCCAAAAATGTTCGGAATAATAGTTGTGATAATTTGGAGGGTATTGCTTAAAATCTGCGAACTCTGGTTATTTCCGGTACCTGGAATAATAAAAACAGCTGTTGATTTACTACTGGTATCGATTTTATAGAAATAGGCTGATGAAGACTTTGAATTCAGCGAGAAATCGAGCTTAAACGCATTCCCTGCACACGGTTGAATGGTATTTGAATGTGCGATTTGTTTGTAGCTGCCATAGAATTCATTGGATGTAAAAACAAATCGGCTGTAAGCTGAATCTAATTGCGGCAGTGTATATACACCAGGATAAAGGTATTTTGAAAGTGAGGTATCTGCTGTATATATAGACTGATTGAAGGCCCATGAAATGGATTGTGAATACCCCCATTGACAGAAACAGACAACACAAATTAACAGGGTAAAAAGTAATCTTTTCATCATGATCGTCTTCCGGTTTAAATCTCCAACGTACGTATAACTTTGGCTGGACACCCTGCAATCACTACATTGGAAGGAAATGATTTTGTCACCACCGTATTTGCTCCAACAGTTACGTTGTCTCCCAAGGTCACGCCGGGTAAAATTGAAACATTTCCACCTATCCAACAATTTCGACCAATCACCACATCCTGTCCGGTAAATTTTGAACGATCATAGAAATCATGATTCCCGGTCTGAATATTGATATTCCAGGCCCAAAGGGTATCCTTGCCAATTTTTAATTTCGTATTTGGCGCCACGGCAATATAGGCTCCTCCACTCACCGCAAAACTCTTTAAAACGCTCGGACTCCAATCTTCGATCTCTATATCTTTNTGATCAGTGACCAGACTGGTATAGTGTACAACAAACTTAACATTCCCGTTTATTCTCGCAATCCGCTGAAAAAAGATTTACAAATATCACTGGAAATGGAAGATCCAAATTGATGCTGGTCTATTCAGGGGATTAAAGAGTAATTTAATTATTTTTCCAACAAAGGACCTCATCGTAACAGGTTATAAATTCTTGTGCCAAAATACGGAATTCGTTCCAAAAACGGCTGAAAAACAGCAATTTCTGCGATACGCGTTTTAAAAGCCACGAATACGTATACCGACATGCTAAGGCAAAATGACAACATCAAATTCAACCAATAAGGCCCTTCAAAATAATGAAACATCAATCGGACGGGTAATATCACAAGAATACTTAAGAGAACAATCTGAAACAGTTTTTTAAATCAATATAATCACTCCAGTTTACCTGCAGTTTCCTGATAGTAAATTGGAGTTGAAGACCAACCAACAGATATACACTGACAATTGTTGCCAATGCACAACCTACCACTCCGAACCATGAAGACAATAAAATATTGAGAACTATATTGGATACCATAAAAACAAAGAAACTCAACAAGACTAATTTGGAGTTTCCTATCAGCACCAACACATCGGTGTAATTTTGAATACGAATAAACATGGCACCGGTGAAAATGATAAACACTGGTATGGTGGCAGCATACTTGGCAGAGTAGTAAAACAAAATAAATTCACGTGAAAAAAACATAAAATAAATTGCCACCGGGAAAACCAATAAAGCAGTCGTACTTATAATTTTTTTCTTTGTCAGGGCCAGAGTCAGGTAATCCCTTTCGAAAACCATTTTAGATAAATCACCCATAAAGACCATCGAAATGGTTGAATAGATGGAACTAATCACCGGAATTTCAAAACTGCCATTTTTATAAATGGCATACGCATTCTCATTAATATTGATACTGATAACAAACCCGGAAATGTATGCATAGGAAGCCCCAAATAACTCCACAAGATATAATGGCAGTGCAATGGGAATGAGATCCTTAAAAGCTTCATACTAAAATGCCCTTTCGTATGCCCCAGCAAATAAATTTTTATATACTGAATGGTTGATTGCAATACAGGATCNAGAGCATATACAACCATCATGGCTGGCAAAGAATGATAATAATGAACCGCTACAAAGGCCAAAGTCAGTTTAAGCAGATTCATACTGACTGTGACATAAAGAATAAACTTAGATTCATTTAAACGTATCAGGGCCTGATTAAAAACGGCATTCATTTTTAACCCTAATACATAAGGAGAAAACAAAATCAGTAAAAAGGTAAGTGACTCATTCCTGAAAACAGATGAAGCGAACGTAGAGAATAACCACATGAACACAACGCCGAGCAAAGAGGAAATCAGGTTAAACCGAAAGACCGTCTTAAACGCATCAGAAAAGGGCACATCTGGTTTTGTAAATACCATCATAGCAATCTGCACAACAGCCAGCGATACCAGAACGCCGATGAATTCTGCAATCAATAAAACCTGAGAATACGTACCAAACTGTTCTTGAGGAAGTGCGCGAACCAGATAAGGTGTAAATAAAAACAGTATAATCAGATTTATTGCTTGTGATAAAACAAGCAGGAGAATATTCTTCGATTTTGAACTTGTATTATTATTCACTCTGATACATTCGTTCGATAATTTCAACCACTTTTAATCCTTCCAGAGCATTTGTAGTTATCTGGCTTCGTCCCTTTAATACGTCCACCACATTTTCAATTACGAAATGATGATTCGCTGCACTTCCTTTGTAGGCCCCGTAATCATTGCCAGGATTTGTCGGTGCCAGTTCCGGTTTATCGTATCCTTGTACATGGCAATATTCTACCTTATCCATATATTGGCCGCCAATTTTAACACTGCCGTTCTCAGCAATGATGGTCATTGAACTTTCCAGATTACGATCCCAAATTGAGGTTGAAAAATTTAAACAGCCCATGCCGCCGTTCACAAATTCAAATTGTATCACACCGCTATCTTCTTTAAACTCGGTTAAGTGGGCATGGTTAAAATTGGTAAACCGCGAGGAAATCTGCTGAATATCTCCAAACAACCAATACATCAAATCAATAAAGTGCGAAAACTGTGTAAACAAGGTACCTCCATCTAATTCCTTTTTCCCATGCCAACTATCCACTTTATAGTATCGATTATCCCTGTTCCAGTAACAATTCAACTGAACCATAAAAATACGTCCAAGTTTTTCACTTTCTACTAACTCTTTTATCCAGGCACTTGGCGGACTATACCGGTTCTGCATAACCGCAAATACATGTTTATGTACATGCAGTGCTTTAAAGATAACTTTCTCTGCATCCTGTTTATTCAGCGCCATCGGTTTNTCAATCACCACATGCTTCTTTGCTTCCAAAGCCTGCATCGCCTGCGTTGCATGAAAGCCATTGGGCGAAGCAATGTTGATCGCATCCGTTTGAGCGGCCAGGGGATCTTTCAGAAAATCTTCGAGTGAATTAAANAAGGGCGCAGTATAATTGTCAAGCCCCAAAGTAGCCCGATCNCGAACATCAATCAACGCCACCAATTCACTTTCATCATTCCGGCTAATCATTTCTGCATGACGTTTTCCGATATGTCCGCATCCAACAACTGCAAATTTTATCTTCGACATTATTTAATTCGCTTTACAAGACCATTTAATAGTTGATACTGTTGCTCACTTTCGGGACAAGTGGCGAATCCATCTTCATTAAACGTTAACCGATGTCCAAACTCACTCATCCAGCCTATCTGCCGGGCAGGGTTTCCCACTACGAGGGCAAAATCCGGTATCGTTTTAGTGACTACAACCCCCGCCCCTATAAATGCATATTGACCAATGTCATGACCACATACAATGGTCGCATTTGCTCCTATACTGGCACCTTTTCCAACGTGGGTTTTATCATATTGCCCCCGCCGATTGACGGCGCTTCTGGGATTCATCACATTCGTAAATACACAGGAAGGCCCAAGAAATACATCATCATCGCAGGTTACTCCGGTATAAACGGATACATTATTCTGTATTTTCACATTCCTACCAAGAATTACCTCCGGGGATATAACTACATTTTGTCCGATATTACACGACTCGCCCAAAACGCATCCTGGCATGATATGACTAAAATGCCAAATTTTGGTACCTGATCCNGTCTGGCATCCTTCATCAACTNNAGCTGTTGGATGCACATAATACGATGTTTCGCTCATGACGGCTGCGAAGTTAACAAAAAATATCAAGGGTTCACATGCCTGAAACCACGGAGTTACCGGGTAAAACACGAATCAGCAGTTCAGCTAAAATTTGTGAGGCGGCTTAACAGTTTAATCCGAATCTTTTACCGTGCTCAATGGCTTCTTCATACCCCGCATCGGTATGGCGAAGCACCCCNATAGCAGGATCGTTGTGAAGAACCCGTTTTAAGCGCCTGGCCGCAGCTTCAGTTCCATCAGCCACAATCACCATTCCGGCATGCAGGCTATACCCCATGCCTACTCCACCGCCATGATGAAACGAGACCCAACTCGCACCACCTGCGGTATTGATCGGGGCGTTTAATATAGGCCAGTCCGCCACCGCATCACTGCCATCTTTCATCGCCTCCGTTTCACGATTGGGGGATGCTACACTACCACAGTCGAGATGATGNCGACCGATCGCAATAGGCGCTTTCAGTTCTCCGTTTCGAACCATTTCATTAAACACAAGCCCGGCCTTTTCACGTTCACCCATGCCCAACCAACAAATGCGGGCTGGTAATCCCTGAAAAGCAATTTTGTCATGGGCCATATTTAACCAGCGAATGAGCCCCTTGTTTTCAGGAAATAACTTTTTAAGTGCTTCATCGGTTTTATAAATATCCTCAGGATCGCCACTTAATGCCACCCATCGAAATGGCCCTTTTCCCTCGCAAAACAAAGGTCGTATGTAGGCAGGAACAAAACCGGGAAAATCAAAGGCGTTCGCTACACCNCGTTTGTCCTTGGCCTGCCCTCTCAGGTTATTTCCATAATCGAACGTGATGGCTCCCTGCTTTTGCAATTCCAGCATCAGACGCACGTGACGGGCCATAGTATCCAAACTACGTGAACAATATTCGTTGGGGTTGCTTTCACGAAGCACATTGGCTTCTTCCACCGACAAACCTTCCGGAAAGTAACCGACCAATTCATCATGCGCAGAAGTTTGATCCGTTAAGGTATCGGGTATCACTCCGCGATCAACNAGGCGCTGAAGAAGATCGACCGCATTACATACCACCCCAATGGAGATGGCTTCCTGATCTTGTTTAGCCTGAACTGCACGATCGATCGCTTCATCAATCGATTCAAACATNCGATCGATGTAACGTGTATCTATTCGTTTCTGGATGCGCCATTTCTCCACATCAGCGGCCAAACAAACACCTTCATTCATGGTAATCGCCAGAGGCTGAGCGCCTCCCATACCACCTAATCCGGCAGTAACATTTAAAGTTCCTTTTAAACTTCCATTAAAGTGTTTATCAGCTAGGCTGAGATAGGTTTCATACGTCCCTTGAACGATACCCTGCGAACCAATATAAATCCATGAACCGGCAGTCATTTGACCGTACATCATTAAACCTTTAGCTTCTAATTCTCTGAAATGTTCCCAATTGGCCCAGTGCCCTACCAGATTGCTATTGGCGATAATCACCCGAGGCGCATCGGCATGACTGCGCAACACACCGACTGGTTTACCACTTTGAACCAGCAGGGTTTCATCTTCATTCAGTTCTTTCAACAAGTGAAGTATCTTATCAAAACTTTCCCAATTGCGGGCCGCTTTTCCCAATCCTCCATACACGATCGATTCATCGGGTCGTTCGGCTACTTCAGGATCNAGATTATTTTGTATCATCCGAAATGCGGCTTCGGCGACCCAATTTTTACAATGTAAGGTATTCCCGGTTGGCGACTGAATAATTCGATGTTGTATGCTGCTCATACCATGCAATTTTGTGGGCACAAAAATACACGACTCAACGACATTCCGCTATAACTAATCCAGGATTTCAATAAATTCCGGCTATGGGTATTTTTGCTTCAGCATCACCCAACCATAGCTTCATACATTTCACGCTTCACCTGCTCCAGCGGAATATCCATGCGCAAGCGCCCCTCTTTGGCAATTGAAATGCGGCTGCTTTCTTCCGACACCACAACCACCAATACATCTGAATGTTCAGTGGCACCAACTGCTGACCGATGACGCAGTCCGATGTTTCCTGGCAAATCATGGCTGTCACTGATGGGAAGCACAACTCCGGCAGCCACCAGATTGTCCTTGTCGATTAACACGGCACCATCATGCAGCGGACTACTTTTNGAAAANATACTTTCCAACAATTTGGCACTGACAACTCCATTCACCATTCGCCCTGAATTCGTATCAAATTCATAAGAATCACTCTTAGCCAAAACCAGAATAGCACCTAGTTTNTTCTCTTGCAAATGCTTCAATGCCTCTGTTATTTCATTAATCACTTCTTCTTCAATAATATACTTGTTTAAGGTATTGGATTGAAACAATCTGGATACATAACCTGATTTCCCCAACGCCGATCGCCTTCCGAGAGCAATTAAGAATTTTCGGATTTCCGGCTGAAATACTACCACTAAACTGATTAATCCGATACTGACCAGACGATCNAGTATTTCGTTCATCAGNGGCATATCTAATTTATTCACGATGACCCACAGAATATAAATCGTTAGTGCCCCGATAAAAATATTGAAAGCGATACTGCCACGCAGTGCTCTGAATAATTGAATAACCAATAGAAACACCAGAACGATGTCTACAATTTGTAAAACCGTCAGTTGTCTGAAGTAATTTAAAAATTCCATAGGCATGGGTCGCAAATATAGTATTTTTACACCTTCGCGATGGCTGCCGTTATTTCCATACAACAACTGACAAAAGACTATNTTTTAGGGCCTCAACGTATTCCGGTTTTAAAATCGTTGGATCTTGAAATCGAACGGAATGAATATGTTGCACTCATGGGCCCCTCAGGATCGANNGGCAAATCAACTCTGATGAATATCATCGGATGCCTGGACAGTCCGACCAGCGGACAATATATCCTGAACGGAAAGGAAGTGAGTAGGATGCGCGACAATGAATTGGCGGCTGTACGAAATAAAGAAATTGGTNTTGTTTTTCAACAGTTTAATCTATTGCCTCGTCTTAATGCGTTGGAAAATGTAGCCTTGCCCTTGGTTTATTCTGGTATTTCGAAAAAGGAACGAGAACAACGCAGCAAAGAAGTGTTGCAANAAGTAAACCTGGCCGATCGATGGCATCATCGTCCGAATCAACTTTCCGGAGGTCAATGTCAACGTGTTGCGATTGCAAGGGCTTTGGTGAACAATCCCTCCATTATTTTGGCCGATGAACCTACCGGTAATCTGGATTCCAAAACATCAGGTGAAATAATGGACCTATTCCGAAGCATTCACGCTGCTGGTAACACGGTAGTTTTGGTAACCCACGAAGAAGACATTGCCCAAAATGCCGAACGAATTATACGATTGAAAGATGGACGAATTGACGATGCATCCCGTTCAAAGGAAAACACGCCGCTTGCCTGAATGTGGGAAGGAAATGCCTCTGCACCTCTCTGCAACATACTTGCCCATCTCTACTTCGCTGCCTGCTTATACGCATTCTGCATCGTATAATATCCCTTNTTCCTCCCACCATAATAATCCACTACCTCNCAACTGCAAACGGGCCAACAATCATTGAATTGCCAGAATAATGAACCCATACATCTACCTTTTGAATTGATTTGTGCTTCAACGGCGGTCTTGATCGCACGATGTTGTATCTCTTGTGTCGCCNNACTGATAAATTCTTTAAAATTCTTCACCTGCAGATTTTCCTGTTGCAGATAATTCGCCAGCGTACTATATCCTATAGGATGCTTTTGGTGAACTTTCATAACGAGAGAAGACGTATCCCAATCGGCAGGGATGCTGTATTTTAAGATACTAGACCAATTCGGCATGGCTTGCATGCCATATTCCGACATAAAGCGGGGCACTTTTTCTTTCAGAATAGTGATAGGCTGCAAACCCCACCACAAGCCCCAGTAGTGACTATCGCCCTGCGTCATACTTTCTTTTCGCCCCCAACCAATTTGCGGTGATGTGGTGATATAGTTCCGTTGCGGATCAAACTGATTCACTAAATCAGGAAGAAGTTCATGAAANATTTGTCGGTACTCCCTCCACAAAAAGGCAGTATCGGATGCACTTAACTGAAATTGATTTTGCCATCCCCAGTTATGCCAGGCCTCATCGATTTCGTTGTTGCCGCACCATAAAACGATGCATGGATGTTTTCGTAACCGTAAAATATTCTGGGTCACCTCTTCGCGAATAGATTGAATAAATCCAGAATCGGCGGGATACATGGCGCCTGCGAACATAAAATCCTGCCAGACATAAATCCCGAGTGAATCACACAGATCGTAAAAGATGTCCTCTTCGTAGATGCCGCCACCCCAAACCCGAAGCATATTGATATTCGCTTGTTTGGCCGCGATTAATAGTTGTCGGTAACGTTCATTGGTCATACGAGGTAGAAAAACATCTCCCGGAATCCAATTCGCACCGCGCATAAATACCGGTTTTCCTTCAACAGTAAAATAAAAACTTTCTCCGAGACTATCTTTTTCCTGAATCAATTTAACCGGCGCATACCGGGCCGATGGATANGATCCGTCTTCATTGTTTGTAATGTATACACTGCGCCATATCCCGGAAGTCGGGAGCCTGGGAGCCCAGTCCCAGCCAAAATGATATTGTGCTTTTCGACTGTAATGCCGATTGTTTTCACAAGGCCGGCGAATTGAAGCGTTTCGTGCCAGAGAATCACTCACCTGAACCGGACTTTGAAAAACAACGCGTATTATGTTGCGACCGGCTTTCAGGCGATTGGTTTTGAACTCCCAGCTGCGAAACATATTATCTGCCTCACCGAGAAATTCTCCATTCAGGTAAATGCCGGCATAGGTATCGATTCCCTCAAAACGATACGTTTAGTTTGACCGATTTGCCAGTTGGAAGGCNAGATAAAAAACCTTTTGATACTCCCATATTTTNTCACTGATCCAAAACAGTTTGGTTTCATTGTCGCGAAAAAAGGGNTCGGGAATTTTTTTATTTCGCAATAAATCCAGATGAACACATCCCGGAACTTGCGCCGGTAACCAATGCGACTGACCCATTTGTTTGAATTCCCAATTCCCGTTGAGCGAAATTTTTGTTCGGTTTGTGCCTAGCATTGATGGAGGAAAAAGTCCCAGAACAATCAGAAGAAGATAATACCGTATCATAAATTACGAATTGATTCGCGCAACATGGAAATTTCATTCATACTCACATCCGTATAGGATGGCGTTTCATGCATACCGGGCTGATTGTAATAGGTCCCATTGGAATTCAGTACTCTGGCGGCAGTATGAATTTCATGACAACCTGTTGTATTCAGAATGGAAATAATATTCGTATGATTCACTCCACTACCGGGCATGAACAGAATCTTGCTGCCATAGGTAAAATTCCATTCCGCAATGGCCTGCATCCCTTCATCGGCTGTTGGCACTCTTCCACTTGTAAGAATCCGTCGGCACCCCAAACTAATAATTGCTTCAATGGCTTCTTCAGCATGTACCGTTCGGTCGAAGGCCCGGTGAAAGGTAACTTCCATTCCTTCACACAATTTCATGAGTTGTTGCATGGCAGGCAGGTTCACCTCACCCTGTGGTGTTAATGCCCCGAACACAACACCGGGAAAGCCCAGATTTTGGCACAATTCAATATCATACTTCATACTATCGCATTCCGATGTACTGTACACAAAATGCCCGCCTCTAGGACGAATGATCGGAAAAACCGGAATCCCAATTTTTCTNCGTGCAACTTTTAGGGTACCAGGTCCTGGTGTTGTTCCGCCATCAGCAGCATTATCGCAAAGTTCGATACGCATGGCACCTGATCTTTCCGCCAACAGCGCGGAATCAAGGTTAAATGCTGCAATTTCCAGAAGAATTGCCATAGTTAAAAGCTTATTCAAAAATTGATTTAGCCTTGATCACGTAAGCCCCTTCCTGATGNCGAACGGCCATAGTAAAATTGGGTAACATGCTGTAACAACCAATTTCACCACTTTTATGCAATGCAATGAAACCAATTTGAATGGTTTGTGCATGTTTCTCGCCCTTTAATTCAATCAATCGTTCCAGCGCAAGTTTACACGCCTGCTGTGGAGTGTACCCATAACGCATGGCTTCAACTATCGTATGCGCTCCACAAATACGAACAACTTCTTCACCAACTCCTGTGGCTNNAGCGGCTCCAATTTTATTATTCACGTACAATCCGGATCCGATGATCGGAGAATCACCAACACGACCTCTCATTTTAAATGCCATTCCACTGGTACTGCACGCACCGCTGATATCACCCGTTGAATTCATGGCAAGCATACCTATGGTATCATGATTTTTNTCAATTCGTTTTTCAATTTCATGTACGGTATGTAAGGGATCGTAATTTGATGTTTTCAACCATTCTTTCCAGGCTTTCTCAGCCTTTTCTGTGAGTAAATTTTCGGCTTTAAATCCGTTGTCCAGTGCAAACTGCAAAGCTCCTTCACCAACCAATTGCACATGGGGCGTNTTNTCCATCACCAAACGAGCTACACTGCTGGCATGCCGAATTTGTTCCAGGCCCATCACAGATCCAATATTTCCCAGATGATCCATGATACAGGCATCCAAAGTGACTTTCCCGTCTCTGTCGGGCAGGCCTCCATACCCCACGCTGGTATCCTCGGGATCAGCTTCCGGAATCATCACGCCCTGATGAACGGCATCCAAGGTATTTTGTGTTTGCTGCAGGGTATTCCACGCCGTTTCATTGGCTTTGGTATTCGGTTCCCAGGTACTGATAACGACTGGCCCTGAATCAGAGGTTGATTTGGCATTGAGCAAATCAGAAGATAACAAAGCCGGTGTGCCCGCACTGAGGAGTTGAATAAAACGTCTACGTTGCATAACAGTGGCTAAAGATAATAAGCCCAGATTGATATTCTACCGATAATATAGCAGGAAAAGACCCTTCAAACCATTTTTTGCAGTAAGGCTCAAAATCGAATCAGCATGCAAAATGATCAATAGCGTATCTCTGGAGTTCTGTGTAGCCAAATTCAAAGTCTTTTCACCTTGCCGCATCCTGAAGGGCTTCTGCAAAAAACGATGGAGAAGTGAAGTCAACGTATCACCCACCAAAAAAAGCCACCGTAGTCTTACGGTGGCTTTTAATAATTTGTGAATTCAATTATGCGTTAGTGGGTATAGCCTGACGCCCCATGATTCGACCTGATTTCATGAGTCCGTCGTAATGACGCATCAGCAACTGACTTTCAATTTGTTGTAAGGTATCTAATACCACGCCTACCATAATCAGCATAGAGGTACCTCCATAAAATCCTGCAAATCCGCTGGTCACTTTCAACTGAGCAGCTAAACCCGGAAGGATACCAATTAGTGCCAGGAAAATGGCACCAGGTAATGTGATGCGATCCATGATAGCGCCAATATAGCTGGCAGTGTCTTCACCTGGTTTAATACCTGGAATAAATCCGTTATTGCGTTTCAAATCTTCTGCCATTTGATTCGGATTAAAAATCAAAGCAGTGTATAAGTAGGTAAATGCAATTACCAAAACTGCATATACGATATTATACCAGAAAGACCCTGGGTCACTAAGGTTTTTGGCAAATCCTTGAGCGGTATCACTGGATCCGAACCCTGCGATAGTCGAAGGAATGAATAACATGGCCTGAGCAAAAATGATTGGCATCACCCCGGCACTGTTTACTTTGATAGGGATAAAATCTCTGGAGCCTGTTACGTCTTTCGCAGAAGTGGCACCTACAATACGACGGGCATAATTTAATGGGATACGACGTGTACCTTGAACCAACATAATAATAGCCATAATGATTACCACCATCAATGCGATTTCAATTAAGAAAATCAACAAGCCCCCACCTGCTCCCTGGGTTTTAGATTGGAATTCCTGAAGGATTGAATGTGGCAAACGGGCAATGATACCAGCGGTAATGATTAAGGATGTACCATTTCCAATTCCTTTATCCGTAATTTTTTCGCCCAACCACATCACAAACAATGTACCTGTGGTAAGAACCACCACCGTAGAAAGCATCCACCAGAAATTATCCTGCATGATTGCGTTTCCATTTTGTGTTCTGAGGTAAGCGATATAACCAATGGCTTGAAACAAGGTTACGGCAACTGTTACATAACGGGTAATCAGGTTTATTTTNTTACGGCCACTCTCTTCTTTCGACATTTTTTGCAGTTGAGGAATGGCAATTTGAGCCAATTGCATCGCAATACTGGCTGAGATGTAAGGCATGATACCTAAAGCAAAAATAGAGGCGTTGTTGAACGCTCCTCCGGCAAACATATTAAACAGCCCGAGCAGACCGCTTTGGTTAGATCCTGTTTGCAATTCGTTGGGGTTGATGCCTGGTAAAACAACATGGCAACCCACACGGTAAATTAAAAGCAATGTCAGGGTAAAGATGATACGGTTTCTGAGTTCATCGATACTCCAGATATTCTTTAAAGTCTCAATAAATTTTTTCATTCGGCTTCGTTATTCGCAGTTTGAGGCTGCAATTTAAATGTTTCTGGGACTAATTTCAAACTTAAATTTTGTCAGATTCAGTATACTTCCTTAGAAGAAAAAGACCCCGGAGGGTCTTAGAAAGTTATACCAGTTCGATGGTTCCTCCGGCAGCTTCGATGGCCTTTCTGGCGGTATCGCTGACGGCATTGATCCGAAAACTCAGTTTGGTTTTAAGTTCACCTTTACCCAGCACTTTGATTAGGTCTGTCCGGTTAATTAAACCAGTCACATATAATGTTTCAGGACTGATTTCACTTAATTCGTAACGTTCTGCGATCGCGTCAAGCTGGCCCAGGTTTAAAACTTTGTAGGAAACGCGGTTAATATTTTTAAATCCGCGTTTAGGCAGGCGGCGATGAATTGGCATCTGCCCACCTTCACTACCCCGGCGGTATTTATTCCCTGCCCGGCTACCGGCTCCCTTATTACCACGGGTGGAAGTACCACCTTTTCCAGAGGCATTACCACGCCCCAGACGTTTNTTAGGAGTATGTGTTGAGCCTGCTGCAGGCTGTAAAGTATGTAAATTCATGACCCGATTATTTTGTGGTTTTGACTAAATGTTCTACTTTTTTAACCATCCCGAGAATCTGAGGAGTTTCTTCGTGTTCAACGGTTTGGTTGACCTTATTCAGGCCAAGTGCTTTTAAAGTAGCCTTTTGACGGTTGGTACGGTCGATGGCACTTTTAACTTGTGTAATTTTTATCTTGCTCATTGTCCAGTTCTTTTTAATCAGTCAATGTCCGTTACCGGAGATTAACCGTTGAAAACTTTNTTCAGGTTGATATTACGATCGCGGGCTACCTGAACAGGTTCGCGCATTTCTGAAAGTGCCTTAATGGTTGCTTTCACAACATTGTGTGGGTTGGCTGAACCTAATGATTTTGCCAATACATCCGTTACACCTGCACTTTCCAATACCGCACGCATTGATCCTCCGGCGATTACACCGGTACCATGTGAAGCAGGCTTCAGGATAACCTTTGCAGCTCCTTCTTTGGTAAAGATTTCGTGAGGTACCGTTCCATGCAGAATAGGTACTTTAACCAGATTCTTTTTGGCGTCATCAATTCCTTTTTGGATGGCCATTTGAACTTCCTTGGCTTTACCCAAACCCTGCCCAATCACACCATTTCCGTTTCCTACCACTACGAGCGCAGAGAAACTGAAGGTCCGGCCACCTTTNGTGGTTTTCACCACACGGTTTACTGCAACCACTTTTTCGTGCAGTTCCATTTCTCCGGATTTTACGCGATTTGTTTCTGTTTTAGACATTTTCTTTATTTAAGAATTCGTTTGAAATAATATTGATTAGAATTGCAATCCTCCTTCACGGGCTCCATCTGCCAATGATTTTACACGACCATGGTAGAGGTAACCTCCGCGATCAAATACAACACCTACAATTCCTTTTGCTTTTGCAGCATCAGCCAACGCCATTCCAACTGCTTTTGCTTTGTCAGATTTAGTTCCGGCTGCGGAGAACGATTTACTACGGGTACTGGCGGATGCCAAAGTAACTCCCTTGGTATCATCAATTAACTGAGCAGAAATATGGGTATTGCTGCGGAAAACGGAAAGACGAGGACGCTCAGCAGTTCCGCTGATTTTACTGCGAATTCTCCATTTCAATTTTTGCCTTCTGATGACTTTTGAATCCATATGCTTTTATTTTTATGAGAATGACTAGTAACCATTCCCGGATTTTACAATTTTTATTTACCAGCTGATTTACCGGCTTTACGACGAATGTACTCACCAACATACTTAACCCCTTTCCCTTTGTATGGTTCAGGTTTACGTAAGCTGCGGATTTTAGCAGCTACCTGACCCAACAACTGTTTGTCGGTTCCGTTCAGGGTGATGATCGGGTTAGCCCCTTTTCAGTTAAGGTTTCCAAAAGACAGTTCTTTTGGAATTTCAAAAATGATATTGTGTGAATATCCAAGTGCCAAATCCAACACATTTCCGGTATTAGAGGCTTTAAAACCTACACCTACCAATTCCAGTTTTTTACTGAAACCTTCTGTAACACCTTTCACCATATTGGCAATCAGTGAACGGTAGAGTCCATGCATTGCACGGTGGCTGATTTGGTCGGAAGGACGATTTACAGTCACTGTGTTATCCTGAACTTCTACGGTGATATCGCCATGGATGGTTTGTTTCAACTCACCTTTTGGCCCCTTCACTTTCACTTCACTATTCGCCACAGTAACGGTAACACCGGCTGGTAATTCAATCGTTTTTTCCTATTCGTGACATGACTTATATTTTTTCCTGTTACGGATCTTATTAATTTGAATTAGTAAATATGGCAAAGCACTTCACCACCTACATTCAGTGATTTTGCTTCTTTGTCTGTCATGACACCTTTCGATGTAGACAGGATGGCGATACCTAAACCACTTTGTACGCGGCGGATCTCAGCGGGTTTGGCATACTGACGTAAACCCGGGCGGCTGATGCGCTCCAATCCACGAATGGCCGGTACCTTAGTGGCTGCATCATACTTCAAGGCAATTTTGATGATACCTTGTTTACCATCTTCCTCGAATTTGTACTTCAGAATATATCCTTTATCATACAGGATTTCTGTCATACGTTTNTTCAGATTCGAAGCCGGAATATCCACGATACGATGTCCGGCCATTTGCGCGTTACGGATGCGGGTCAGAAAATCTGCTATTGGATGCATTACCATTTTACTTTTTTTGAGCACTGATTGTTTGATCAGTTTGAGTTATTTATTTAATTACCAACTGGCTTTACGAACACCAGGAATCAGACCATTCAGGGCCATTTCACGGAACATGATACGGGAGAGTCCAAAATGTCTCATATATCCTTTTCCACGACCGGTCAACTGACAACGGTTTTTCAAACGAACTTTGGATGAGTTTTTAGGTAACAAATCCAAGGCCTGGTAGTCGCCTGCTTCTTTCAATGCTTTACGCTTTTCAGCATAATGAGCGACCATACGTTCACGTTTGCGCTGACGGGCTTTGATTGATTGCTTCGCCATAATGGAAATTAGTTATTTTTAGTGTTTAAATTTTTAAAAGGCATTCCCAACTCTTTCAGTAATTCGTAGGCTTCTTCGTTGGTTTGGGCAGATGTCACGAAAGTGATGTCCATTCCGGTGATACGAGGAAGACGATCGATATCGATTTCAGGGAAGATGATTTGTTCCGTGATTCCTATCGTGTAATTGCCACGTCCATCGAATGATTTATCGTTCACACCTTTAAAGTCGCGTNNACGGGGAAGTGAAACGGCCACGAAACGATCCAGAAAATCGAACATGTTTTTACCACGCAAAGTTACCCGGGCCCCAATTGGCATATTTTTACGCAACTTGAAGTTAGAGATATCCTTTTTCGACATGGTAGGAACTGCTTTCTGACCACTGATATTGCTCATTTCATCCACTGCTGTATCAATCAGTTTNTTATCAGCCACAGATCTTACACCCTGGTTCAAACAAATTTTAACCAGACGCGGACACTGCATGACGGTTTTATAACCGAATTTCTTCATTAACGCAGGTACAACTTCAGTGTTGTACTTGGTTTGCATTCTTGGAATGTAAGTTGTTGTTGCCATTATTTAATTACCTCCCCTGATTTTTAGAAACACGAATCGCCTTACCATCTTTCCGTTCACGACGAACTTTGGTACCTTCTTTGGCTTTAGCATCCCACAACATAACATTGGACAATGCAATCGGAGCTTCTTCCTTCACAATCGTCCCTTGCGGGTTTTGTGCATTTGGCTTTTGTGCTTGGTTTTAATATTAATTCCTTCTACCAATACGCGTGGACTGGTTTCATCCGGATACACGGCGAGTACCTGACGAGGTATGGTACGGTCTTTACCGGCCCCTGAAATGACGACGACCTGATCCCTTTCTTGATAGTATATTTTGGTTTGAATCTCGTTTTCACTGTTTATCAATTTATTGGTTAAAGCACTTCAGGTGCCAATGAAATAATTTTCATATATCCTTTATCGCGCAGTTCACGGGCAACTGGTCCGAAGATACGGGTACCGCGTGGTTCATCGGATGCATTCAGAATAACAACAGCGTTGTCATCAAAACGAATATACGAACCATCTTTACGGCGCAGTTTGTTTTTGTGCGAACAATGACTGCCTTGGCTACTGTACCTTTTTTGATACCGCCTCCGGGCATGGCATCCTTCACAGTTACAACGATTTTGTCGCCGATATGCGCATAATCCTGACCGGAGTTGCCCAGTACACGAATACAGAGAACCTCTTTTGCTCCGCTGTTATCGGCTACATTCAGTCTGCTTTCTTGTTGTATCATCTCTTTAGTTTTTGTGGTCTGAATTTCACAGGCCTATTTCTTGAATGGCCGGGCTCACTTCAATGTGAAGTCCCTGCCTTGATATTATTTCACTTTTTCAACCACTTCCACCAGTCGCCAGCATTTGTTTTTGCTTAACGGGCGGGTTTCCATGATCTTCACCACATCGCCGATTGAACATTCGTTCTTTTCATCATGGGCCATGAACTTGGTGGTTTTNTTAAGGAACTTACCGTAGATCGGGTGTTTTACCTTACGTTCCACAGAAACGGTGATGGTTTTTTCCATCTTGTTGCTGGTGACGACACCGATACGTGTCTTACGACGTCCTCTTAAAGTTGTTACTTCTGACATTGTCTGGTATTTATTAATTAGAATCCAAGTTTTTACGAGTCTGTGCAGTCTTCATCCGAGCGATTTCCCGACGAAGGGTACGGATACCCATTGGGTTGTCGATTGGGGTGATGGCATGACTGAACATCATCTTTTGAGACGGAGTTCAGCATCCTGCAGATTGTTCAGGATTTCTTCAGCACTCATTGCATTCAGATCCTGTTTATTTGATGTTTTGATTTTGCAGCCATTTCCTAGTGTTTTAACTGATTAAGCTTCGTGATAATCGCGGCGAACTACCATTTTAGTTGCAACCGGTAATTTCTGTGCAGCCAGAGCCAAAGCTCCTTTTGCCACTTCCAGAGATACCCCTGAAATTTCGAACATAATACGTCCGGGTTTCACTACAGCCGCATAGAATTCCAGGTTACCTTTACCCTTACCCATACGTACTTCGGCGGGCTTACGGGTGATTGGTTTGTCAGGGAAAATACGAATCCAAACAGAACCCTCNCTTTTCATATGACGGGTCATTGCCTGACGCGCAGATTCAATTTGGCGGTTGGTAATCCATTTAGGCTCCAGTGATTTCAATCCGAATGTTCCGAAGGCCAGTGTAGCGCCACGTTTCGCATCTCCCTTAATTCTTCCTTTATGCGCTTTTCTGTGTTTCGTTCTTTTTGGTTGTAACATGATCTCTTATTCTGATTACAATGTTTTAAAATAGATTCTTATTTATTACGGCGTCCACCACCTCCACCTCCGCGGCGATCTCCACCTCCACGACGGTCATCGCGACGGTCGTTTCCGAAGTTACTGCGTTCAAACCCCGGGCGTTTTTCATTACCTGCCAGAATGTTTGGATTCAAATCACGTTTAGCCAATACTTCACCTTTACAGATCCAAACTTTGATGCCGATTTTACCATAAACCGTTAAGGCAAATACATTGGCATAATCAATATCCATACGGAAGGTATGCAGTGGGGTACGACCTTGTTTAATTTCTTCAGAACGGGCAATTTCTGCACCTCCTAAACGGCCACCAACTTTCACTTTGATTCCTTCAGCTCCCATGCGCATGGTATTCTGAATCGCCATCTTTACAGCACGTTTAAAGTTGACACGACCTTCAATTTGTTTAGCAATAGAATCAGCAACAATTTGTGCGTCTAGTTCAGGGCGACGAATCTCCAGGATATTGATTTGTACATCGTCCTTTCCGGTCAATTTNTTCAATTCCTCTTTGATACGATCNACTTCCTGACCACCTTTTCCGATAATGATACCTGGACGTGAGGTATGAATGGTAACAATCAGTTTACCCAACATACGCTCGATCGCGATTTTGGCAATCCCNCCNTTACTGATACGGGCGTTCAGATAATTTCTGATCTTGTTATCTTCGATCGGTTTGCCGGCATAGTCCTTTTTACTACCATACCAACTGCTGTCCCATCCGCGGATGATTCCTAATCTGCTTGCTATCGGATTTGTTTTTGACCCATTTGCTTAGTTATTTTCAATGGCTGGTTTCCCTGCCCTTGTATTAGTTATTTTGTTTTGATCGACGATAATGGTTACGTGGTTACTACGTTTCAACTTCCGGTAGGCACGTCCCTGAGGAGCCGGCATCATACGCTTTAGGGTACGGGCACCGTCTACAAAAACGGTTTTAACGTACAACCCGCTCATATCGGCACCTTCATTTTCACTNTTCCAGTTGGCCACAGCACTGAGCAACAGTTTTTCTAACGGAACTGAAGAGTGTTGTGCATTAAACTTCAAAAAGCTCACTGCTTTTTCTACCTCCATACCACGGATCGCATCGGCGAGCAAACGCATTTTGCGTGGTGAGGTGGGGTAATTATTTAAACGGGCTACTGCTTCCATGTTGTTTACTTTCTTTAATGCTTACGCTGTTTACAGATTATTTACCTCCGCTGTGTGATTTAAAGTTGCGAGTCGGAGCAAATTCACCAAGTTTGTGACCTACCATGAATTCAGTCACATACACCGGGATAAACTTGTTTCCATTGTGTACCGCGAAGGTGTGGCCTACGAAATCCGGTGTGATGGTAGAGCGTCTGCTCCAGGTTTTCACCACNCCTTTTTTGGTCTTACCATCGTTCATATTCAGAACTTTGGTTTCGAGTTTGGCATCTACGTAAGGACCTTTTTTAATTGAACGAGCCATTCAGTATCGTTTTTAAGTTAGTTTTTAATTTTTTACCGTTGCTGCGTACGATGATCAGTTTATCTGATCCTTTNTTCTTACGCGTCTTTTCACCTTTNGCATATTTACCGGTGCGTGAACGAGGGTGACCTCCGGATGAACGTCCTTCACCACCTCCCATCGGATGGTCAACAGGGTTCATAGCGACACCACGGTTACGTGGGCGAATTCCTTTCCAACGGTTACGACCTGCTTTACCCATGGTTTCCAGGGCATGATCAGAATTGGACACAGATCCTACTGTTGCACAACAATTGATCGAAACTTTACGCAATTCACCAGAAGGCATTTTCAGAACGGCGTACTTTTCTTCTTTAGCATTCAACTGAGCAGATGAACCGGCACTGCGTGCGATACATGCGCCTTGTCCGGGATGCAATTCGATATTATGAACGATAGTACCCAAAGGCATATTTTTCAGAGGCAGGCAGTTCCCTAATTCCGGGGCAACACTGTCTCCGGATAACACGGTCATACCCACCTGAATGCCCTGAGGAGCAATGATATACCGCTTTTCACCATCGGCATAGGCCAATAAAGCGATGAAAGCCGTACGATTTGGATCGTATTCCACTGATTTTACAGTAGCCGGAATATTCGCTTTATCCCGTTTGAAATCGATCAGGCGGTAAATTTTACGATGACCGCCACCGATATAACGCATGCTGCGACGTCCCTGTGAGTTACGACCTCCGGTACGGGAGGACGCTTCCAGCAATGATTTCTCCGGACGATCNGTGGTAATTTCAGCGTAGGCGTTTCCGATTCTCCATCGGGTTCCAGCTGTTACCGGTTTATATTTCTTTAATGCCATTTTTTATCTATTAAAATGCGTATAAATCAATTGTTTCTCCTTGAGCCACGGTTACTGTAGCTTTTTGTAGGATGGTTTACGACCCGACAGGATGCCCGCTTTGGTCATACGGGTTTTATTTTTACCCGGAACCACGCAAGTATTTACATCATCCACGCGAACGTTATAAAACGATTCGATGGCCTTTTTGATTTCGAGTTTGTTGGCCCGCTTATCAACTACGAAGGTATAGCGGTTCTGTTTCTCGGTTTGTTTGTTCACCTTTTCAGTGACAATCGGTTTTTGATGATATCTGAAGGATTCATGATCGTGCGTTTTGAGTGTGGGATTAAGCAGTGGCTTCTTCAGCTTCAGCGAATTGCTTCACCACACCTTCAGTTAACAATAAAGCGCCGGCATTCACCACATCATACGTATTGGCACTGTGAAACACGTTAGCCTTTACACGTGGCAGGTTGCGAGCGCTGCGGTAAGTATTTTCATTGTAATCCGGCATCAGGAAAAGCGTTTTCTTGTCACTTAACTTCAGATTACTTAGAATGCGGACAAAATCTTTGGTTTTCGGCTGATCATATTGNATGTCTTCAACCACTACGATATTGTTTCCCTTGGCTTTCAGCGATAAGGCTGAGTAGAAAGCCAGGTTTTTCACCTGCTTATTCAATTTAAAATCGTAGCTGTGTGGTTTAGGTCCGAAAATGGTACCACCACCTTTATACAAGGGGTTCCGGATATTCCCTTTACGGGCACCACCGGTTCCTTTCTGACGATGCAATTTGCGGGAAGCCCCTTTCACTTCGGCACGGGTTTTCACTTTGTGCGTTCCCTGATGGCTGGCGGCCAGATATTGTTTNACTGCCAGATAAATCAGGTGGTTATTTGGCTCCATGCCGAAAAATTCAGCCGGTAACTCTACGGTGCGCCCCGTTGATTGTCCGTTTATATTCAATACATCTACTTGCATGATCGTCTGCTTATTTTTGAATTAACACAATAGAACCGTTGTGGCCTGGAACAGAACCACTCACGAGGATATAATTTTTNTCAGGGAATACTTTCAGTACGCGCAAGTCTTTTACTTTTACGCGATCGCCTCCCATTTGACCGGCCATACGCATTCCTTTGAATACGCGGGAAGGATACGATGATNNGCCCACAGACCCGGGAGCACGTTGACGATCATGTTGACCATGGGAAGCTTCACCCACCCCAGAGAATCCGTGGCGGCGTACTACACCCTGAAAACCTTTCCCTTTGGTAGTACCGATTACGGAAACCTTTTCACCTTCTTCGAAAATTTCGCAAGTGATCGCATCTCCGGCGTTCTTTTCTAATTCACAATTGCGAATTTCACGAACAATCTTTTTGGGAGAAGTTCCGGCTTTGGCGAAATGCGAAATCATAGCATTGTTGCTATGTTTTTCTTTGCGTTCACCATACGCAATCTGTAATGCAGAATAACCATCTTTATCAGCCGTTTTCACCTGAGTAACTACGCAGGGACCGGCTTCGATGATGGTGCAGGCAGTTTGCTTGCCATTGGGTTCGAAGATGCTGGTCATACCAACTTTCTTTCCTATTATTCCTTTCATTCTCTTTACTATTTTTAGTCAGCGCCGCGCCGAAGCGAGGATGACGGTATCTGTAATGTTTAGTTGTTGAACTTATCAGGCCTTAATCTCTACCTCAACACCGGAAGGCAAATCGAGTTTAGATAACGCGTCGACAGTTTTAGACGAAGAAGTGTAAATATCCAGTAAGCGTTTGTGGGTGCAAAGCTGGAACTGTTCGCGGGCTTTNTTATTCACGTGGGGTGAACGCAGCACCGTGAAGATTTTCTTATCTGTGGGTAAAGGCATGGGACCGGTTACCACAGCGCCTGTACTGCGGACTGTTTTGGCTATCTTCTCAGCCGATTTGTCCACCAGGTTATGGTCGTAAGACTTTAATTTGATTCGAATTCGTTGCGACATAAATTGGAGTCCCTATATATTTTGGGAGTGCAAAGGTAATCGGAAATCGGAATGGAGCAAATATTTTTGTAAAAAGGGATAATTCGTCCTTATTTTTCTGCTTTTTGACAAAATCCTGCTTAGGAGGCTAAAAGTTGTGTCTTTTTAGTTTGGAATTTGTCCTCGGCTTCGCTCGGACACCGAATACGAACTTCGCCCGGACAACGAATACGAACTTCGCTCGGACAACGAATACGAACTTCGCCCGGACAACGAACTCGAACTTCGCCCGGACAACGAACTCGAACTTCGCTCGGACAACGAATACGAACTTCGCCCGGACAACGAACTCGAACTTCGCCCGGACAACGAACTCGAACTTCGCCCGGACAACGAATACGAACTTCGCCCGGACAACGAACTCGAACTTCGCTCGGACACCGAATACGAACTTCGCCCGGACACCGAATACGAACTTCGCTCGGACAACGAATACGAACTTCGCTCGGACACCGAATACGAACTTCGCCCGGACACCGAACACGAACTTCGCCCGGACAACGAACTCGAACTTCGCCCGGACACCGAATACGAACTTCGCCCGGACACCGAATACGAACTTCGCCCGGACACCGAATACGAACTTCGCCCGGACACCGAATACGAACTTCGCTCGGACAACGAATACGAACTTCGCCCGGACACCGAATACGAACTTCGCCCGGACAACGAATACGAACTTCGCTAGGACACCGAATACGAACTTCGCCCGGACAACGAATACGAACTTCGCTCGGACAACGAACTGGAACTTCGCTCGGACAACGAACTCGAACTTCGCCCGGACAACGAATACGAACTTCGCCCGGACAACGAATACGAACTTCGCCCGGACAACGAACTCGAACTTCGCCCGGACAACGAATACGAACTTCGCCTGGACAACGAATAGGAACTTCGCCCGGACACCAAATACGAACTTCGCTCGGACAACGAACTCGAAATTCGCCCGGACAACGAATACGAACTTCGCTCGGAAACCCAATACGAACTTCGCTCGAACAACGATTGCCTACTTCATTCTGATACCGATATTCGGCTTCGCTCAGATACCAGATAAATGCTTTCCTAGACACCTTTATTCCATAAGGATTTTAAATCCTCAGATAATTGGATTTGAATTGCAAATCTCTAATAGCGAGCCACGGTATATTTCGTTTTCGTTTGAGATTAAATCCCGCGTGAAGGATGGTAGCGAAAAGCTTGCGGGGCCCGTTACGAGTGATGCAACTCAAAATTTATCCGCCCCGGAACTTGCAGCGAACAGCCTGACCCCGTGTTGATGGTGGCCTGAAGCTACCGCATCCCCGACACACGGGGCACGCCCAAAAAATTACTGTAAACGTTTAAACTCAAACTTCGGACTCCCCTTAACGCCACTGGCACTGTAAAAATCTAANAAGCGGAGTTTGTAGACCGATTGTGTTTTGGTACGAACTAAAAANTTATATTTCGATACAATCGTATATATATTTTTATCGATGTCGTACGATTTCCAATTGAACCCAATTACATCGCGCTCGCCACTGAAGTTGACGGAATTGGCAAAATTCAAATCTATGCTATTGTGTTCCGTCAAAGAATCTTTATAAGCGGTAGTACCATACGGATTCAGTAAAAACCCATTCACTACATAGGGCAAAGGCGGATTCTGGTCGTAAAACACATAGCTATATAAGGTCGCTTGCAAATCCCAGGTACTGTTGTCATCGGGCTCAACACCATCCACAGTCTTTAAGAGGTCGAAGGAGAAATAGGTATAATTGTTTTTCCTTTTTCAGTATGGTAATGGGTTGCCCGTTGATAGCTGAAATATCCCCGCTTCGATGATATACTGAAAGGCATCCACATAGGTAATTTTTAATTTCCGCAATTTAGTTCCCTGGGTGTTGAGGCGGACGATATATACCTGATTGGATGTTTGCCAATCACCAATAGCGGTTGAATCTATGCCTCCATGTTGCTCATCATAACGCCAGCGTTTTGCTGCGGAGGACGTATCCTGCAAACCCACATCGGCAAAAGATGTTTTCCCCGTTGGGATGACGGCCATGCCCTGCCCTCCGTTCAAATAAATTCCATGAGAGGCAGATCCGGTTTCAAAAGCCAGATGCCATTGGTCGCTGCGACTGATGTATACAATTTTCTGTTGATCGAGACTAACATAATATTGGTATTCATACTTATCACCCATATCCAATTGCATCACCGTACCATCACCTTTGGGNGGCAAGGTAATCGGTTTATCCTTCGGCTCACAGGAAATCAGTACACAACCCGAAAAACACAGCAAAGCAAGTAGAAGCCTCTTCATGAAAACACAAAATTCTGACTTTTCATTGAGATTCAGTTGGAGAATCTTTACAGGATGGGGCCAAATTTGTCATACGTATGTCATATTTTTCTTGTTGATTTAGATGAAATCCGGTTAATTCGCACAAACCATTCAAACTATGTTAAACAGTGAGTACATTGAAACACACGAAAATGCTTTAGACGATTTTCATTACCACAATCTGGGTCGCCAGGTTTTTGCACAAGCTTTGCAGGCAGCCCGTGAGCATTTAGGTAATGAATCCAGCGAAACCGTTCAACTGAATATGGAACTGGAATTAAGCGCGTATGAACCTAAAGACTGCATTAAGATTTGCTTCCGCTTAGGCGATGGCAACTGGTGGTGTGTGAACCAGCAAAACGGCGAAGTTGAGGAACGGCAGCCTTAAGACTTACTCTCCATGGTGATCAGAGGCACCAGCATTTCTTCTAAAGAGGCTCCTCCGTGCTGAAAGGTATTGCGGAAATAGTTGCTGTAATAATTGTAATTATTCGGGTAACACAAGTAGCCATCATGCTTCGCAAAGATGAAGGTGGAATTAAAATTGGGCTTGGGTAAGCCTATCTCATTCGGATCGCGGAATGCCAGAACTTCTTTGTTTTCGTATTGCAGGTTTTTGCCGTGTTTGTAACGAATATTGGTGGTGGTTTGTTTATCGCCGATAACTTTACTGGCCGATTTTACTTGTACACTACCATGATGCATGGCTACAACGACCTTGATATTTTTNTCAGCTACTTTTTTAATGGCCTGATACAACGGCGAATGCTCAAACCAACTTTGGGTGATAGACCGGTATGAAACTTCGTCGCTGGCAAGCTCTTTGAGTACTTCCATTTCAGTACGGGCATGACTGAGCATGTCCACAAAATTGTACACGATAATATTGATATCATTGTGCAACATATTCTGTATGGTATTTACTAACTGATCGCCACTGTCGTGGTTGGTAATTTTAGTATAGGATACTTTCAGGTTTTGCATGTTGTTGCGGCGTAATTGCTCCCGAAAAAGTTCTTCGTACAGATTCTTACCTCCTTCTTCATCATCATTTTTCCATTCAACCGGAAATTTCTTTTCGATATCGAGCGGAAGCATACCGGCAAAAATGGCATTCCGGCTATACTGTGTGGTGGTAGGCAAAATGGCCATCGCAATGCGTTCATCCTGAATTTTAAACAAATCGTTGAAGAAGGGTTGTATTACTTTCCACTGATCGTACCGAAGATTATCGATGAGTAAAAAGAACAAGGGCTTCCCTTTNTCCAGTTGCGGGAAAACATACTTTTTCATGAGGTTGTGACTCATAATTGGCACCTCTTCATTTTTGCCCTGTATCCATTTGCTGTAATTTTTNTCTACATACTTACAAAAGGCATTATTGGCTTCTTCTTTCTGGGATGCGTGTATTTCCTGCATTTCCTTACTATCCGCCTTTTCCATTTCCAGTTCCCAATACACGATCTTTTTATAGAGTTCGCACCATTCAGCATAGTCCGANTTGGAATTCAGTGTTAAAAACAATTTACGAAATTCCTGTTGGTAATTCTGTGTTGTCTTTTCACTGATGAGGGATTTTCGATCCAGGATTTTNTTCAGCGTATGCAGAATTTGATTGGGATTCACCGGCTTAATCAGGTAATCGGTTATTTGAGAGCCTATTGCCTCCTCCATCACATTTTCTGCTTCATTTTTNGTCACCATCACCACCGGAATATGTGTATTGTGTTCGCGAATACGCCCCAGGGTTTCCAGACCGGTCATCCCTGGCATACTTTCATCCAGCAAAATAATATCGGCGTGGTTTGTTTTAAGGTGCTCAACGCCATCATATCCATTGGAGACGCTGTCGACCTCATAGCCTTTATTTTGCAGAAACATTATTTGGGATTTCAAGGAATCCATTTCATCATCAATCCAAAGAATTTTGTTGGCATACTGTGTTGGTTTTAATACCGGGTTGTTCATTCATCCCGGAATGTGTTGGAATCAGGCCTTAACGACTATTCAAATCGAAAAATTGTAACCTGTCGCCAAACTATCGCTGATGCTTAGGAAATGCAAATTTTATCATTTCCTTACCATATCAGTGAATGTCGATGCTAATCAGACTGTTTTTACGACGACGGCGGGCGGTATATATCAGGTTATCCTGATCGCCATCTACAAAATAGCGGATATAAAAATTAGTCTCAAATTCATCAATCTCTCCCAGGTAAGTTCTGGTTTCATTACCCAAAGCATCCAGTTTCACGGCAGTTAAGTAACCACCTTTCCCTTGCTGATGCGTTTTGGGTGCTTCATCTTTTGCNAAATCCTTGTTGCGTTTGTTGTCAACAAAAAATATGTACAGGTCATTTCCTTTTACGATAGAATTAAAGGAGAGTTCAGGCCCGTGTGCATCACGGCTGTGCTGTGCTTTTGGAATTTTTCGGACCCAATATTTTCCATCCGGAGAGGCATTGATCGCAAAAATATCATCCGCATAGGTGTCATACGAAGTCGTAGTAAATGATCCTGTACGAGAATATGTGGTTGTGGTGCGTTCAACGACCTGATACTCCTCAGCTAACATTTTAATCGTACCATCTTCAAGGATATACACGGCCCTTACATTCAGATTTTCAACCCCNAGATCGTTTTCTTCATCCCGGTTCTCTTTGCGTTCCAGTCGGCGTAATTCACGGGAACTCACAAACGACTTGATCGGCTCAGTAGGAATTTCAAATAGGCCTCCGTTTTTCAAGGACATTTTTTGNGAAGTTTCATCCAGACTGAGAACAAATGACCCATCTGTCGGTTTATTCAAGGCTTTAGCGTAAAAACCCGCCACCAGAATTTCGCCCTGCAAGGTTTCAAACACACGGGCTGTTTTCGGCACATATCCATCCAATGCAATTTGAATGATTTGTGGATGCACTTTGTCCATCNNATAACGAAATACCTCGATATGGTAATTGGGAGCGGTTCGACTGCGTTTCTCACGGGGCGTTTCTCCTTCATACACACGAGCCAACAGATATACGATACCCTCATCGGTTACTGCGTAATCTAAATTATCCATTTTTGCTTCTGTATAGGGCATCCGAATTTCACGGCCCCATACTTTATTCAAGGACTGATCAAAAACATACATCCCAATTTCATCATGACTTTCCTTTTGATTTCTTTTTTCAGGAACCAGTCGGTAGGTGAACAAAACCTTGGATTCCTTTTGGAGAAATTCATACTGTAAGGACCCAAATCACCGAATGAAAAGGTGCCGAAGAAAAAACGACTCGACCAAAATGCGNACTCTGGACGACGACTCGAAAAGNTTTTTATCTTTCTGTTCAAAACGCATCGTTTCAGGATTAAATTCCAATGCCGATACCCCCTCTGTTTTTGTATCCCGATATACATCCCTTACAAACAGGTAAATCTTATCACCCATGCGCCGAATGATTGGGTTATTGGCATGCTCGCTTAAACTGCTTTTGATTTCGTCGGTATTCTCTTTAATCATTTTTAAATCATTGCCAAACAATTGAACATGGACCGACTTTGCACCCTTATTACTGAATTGAAAAATGCCTTTGTTCCCATANGGNCTAGGTTCATTGATACTGTGTCGTCCCGGAGTTTCAAAATCCTGCGATTGGCGCATGGTTATTTCATCCGTCTTTTGTGCGGATGCAGACAACCCAATTCCTATTAAAAGTGCAAGTAAGGTTTGGCGAAGCATATAAAATGTTTGTCGGAAAAGTAATACAAATTAGGGCCCCGGCAAAACCTGATTACTGCAAGACGTTAATAATTTACTCTGGTGTTCTCCTAAATGTCAATCACACGCCTTCAGATAATCCTGAACAAACGAAAAAATATTCAATTCTGTTCCGGCTTGTTGCACTTTTTCCCGAATATCCTCGATACGCACTGAACGCATTTTTCCTGCNTGAATCAGCATCCAGATCTTTTCTGTGAGTAAATGTGTNTTCCGAAACTGATTACCGGAATTAAANCTGACGATGTTTTCGATGGATTCGGTTAATTCGTTGATGCCTTTGTTTTCAGTGGCAACAGCAGCATGTACGGGTATTTCCCAGTCGCCGGCTTTNTGGTGAGCGAGCGCTTTAAGGTGTTTTACCAATTCGGAGGCCTGTGCACGGTCTGCTTTGTTCACCACAAAAATATCGGCAATTTCCATCACTCCGGCCTTCATCGTTTGAATTTCATCACCGGCTTCCGGTACTATAACCACCAAAGTGGTATCCGCAATGCCGGCAATTTCCACTTCACTTTGACCCACGCCCACCGTTTCAATAAGAATATAATCAAATGTTGATGCCTGCAATAAGGTGGTAATTTCCAGTATGCGATGATTCAATCCTCCCAGGGCACCGCGACTGGCCAAAGAACGAATAAATACATTGGGATGCAGATAAAAATCGGCCATTCGGATGCGATGCNNGCCGAGCAAAGCCCCGAAATTGAAAGGCGATGAAGGATCNACCGACATAACAGCCACCCGTTTCCCTTGTTGGGTCCAGGAATGTAATAAAGCATTCACCAAGGTGCTCTTACCTGCTCCGGGCGGGCCGGTGATTCCGATAACCGGGGCCTTCTTTTCATGGAATTGTAGTGATTGCAGGAATTCGGAACTTCCNGGCAAATCATTTTCTACCAAAGTAATTGCTTTAGCTATACTTCTGAAATTCCCATCAGCAAAACCCTGTAATAATTTCATCGCATCATCCACAATGAAGCCTGTTTTTTTCGTTTATTTACGTCGCCGACAAAAGTACTTCATAAGACCGATTGTCAGCATCCTCAAAACAAGAACGATTGCATTCCACCTTGACCAAACTTCTGACACAGATTCCACACCGTACGATTGCCTTTCTGGCCTGTGTGCTTGTACTTGTCGGGATGTATTTATCCAGGGCCATGATGAGTATTGGCATGATGGTGTTAATTGGAAATGCCCTCATCAATCATCAGGTTGTATCGTACTGGAAGAGTTTCCGGCGCCAACCGCACCTGCTTATTCTTTCTTTGTATTTTCTGTATGCCGCATTGTCGGTTTTGGAGCACAGACAAGCCATATTATTTGCAACGTATGCAGGTTTTGCTTCCTTTTCTTACCCTGCCATTTGCATTTATCAGCATCGGCAAATGGGAAAACAAATGGGTGCATCTGTTACTACTTCTTTTTGTTGTAATGAATGTAGGGGGATAGGCTGGAGTTTAATTCAATACTATTCCGACAAACAAGCGTTTGATGCGGGCTACCATTATTCGCATCAAATACCAACCCCTTTAAACGCGATCGTATTCGCTTCAGTTTATCGGTTGTGATGAGTATTCTGTTCTGCATCCGTTTATTAAAACATGCCCGGCAAATTGGGTATAAGATGATGCTGGCCATCATAATCATTCTGGATGTGCTTTACCTGCATATACTTTCGGTAAAATCCGGACTGATCGCATTCTATTTAGTTGCAGCCTTACAAATTGGTTATGCGCTCTGGCATCAATCAACCCGCCGATGGGGTGCCCTCGCAGTTTGTGGTCTCATCATTTTACCGCTGGTGATGTACTACACCTCAGTCACATTCCAGAACCAAAATTGGTTATGTGTTATATAGTATCCAACAAATACAAAATAATAAAAAGAAGTCAATATCAGTGATGAAGGCCGCCTGATCGAGTTATGGTTATGCCCTGGAATTGATCGGTGAACACCCGGTATCTGGCGTTGGTTATGGTGATGTTTTTGAAGAAATGCGTCGGAAATTTGACCGCGATTTTGGCGTTGGAAAAATCTACCCGCTGATTCCGCATAATCAGTTCTTGATGAGTTCGGTCGCGCTCGGACTGCCTGGTGGGATTCTGATTCTGCTCATTTTGTTTTATTATGGCGACAAGTCCGCAAACAGGATTTTGTATTTGCCTGCTTTATGACATTGATGACTTTTGCCTGTGTGATTGAAGCTTTTTTGAAAATCAGTATGGGGTTTGTCTATTTCTATTTTTCTTCTGTTGCTGATCAACGAAAACATCCCATTGATTCAGATACCCCCGCCAGGTGTGAACTCACAGCTTGAGAGTTTTCAGCAGAAGCAAATACACGGCTTTCTTTATTCTGTTGAAAACATTACATTTGACTATGTATTTTCGTTTACTGTCCGCCTTTCTTCTGGTGGCTTCCTTTACAAAACTTTCAGCACAATCTTATTCAAAATTAGTGAACCCGTTTATTGGTACTGGAGGACACGGCCATACCTTTCCCGGAGCGGTGATGCCCTTTGGCGGTTGCCAACTGAGCCCCGATACCCGCCTCGAAGGTTGGGATGGATGCGGAGGTTATCATTACAGCGATTCAGTGATTTATGGATTTTCACATACGCATTTAAGCGGGACCGGGTGCAGCGATTATGGCGATATTCTATTGATGCCTGTAACGAAGTTTATGGCTTTGGACCGGTATCAGTACGCTTCCAAATATAGTCATTCCTCAGAACAAGCTCAAGCCGGTTACTATTCGGTTTTATTGCAGCAATCCGGAATATTTGCTGAACTGACCGCAACAACCCGTGGTGGGTTTCATCAATATACCTATCCCAATAATTCGGATGTTTATGTTGTTCTGGATTTAAAACACCGTGACCAGGTTTTAGATTCCCGCATCGAACAAGTGGATGAATATACCCTACGTGGTTACCGGTTCTCAAAGGCCTGGGCAAACCAACAAAAACTCTACTATGAAATTCGATTCAGTCTGCCTATTGAGTCTATACAATATGATGCCATGGGGCCAAAAGGAAGTTTAACCGGAGGTATTGCATTGGAGAAGTCGATGCATGCCATATTAAAATTTAAACATGCACAAAACAAAGAGTCAAAAGCCGTGTTGAAAGTAAAAACTGTACTGAGTGGTGTGGATGAAGAAGGCGCCCACAAAAACCTTTTGCAGGAGATGCCTGATGCACAATGGGATTTTGCTGCCTATCGTAATGCGTGTGAAAAAGCCTGGGATCTGGAATTAGGAAAAATTCAGCCGGTGGGTTCCTTGCCTGCCCTTGAACTGGAAAAATTTTATACGGCTTTATATCACTGTATGATTCATCCATCCATTTATTCAGACGTGGACGGACGATATCGTGGACGAGACGACCGCATCCATAACACAAATGGAGCATTTGATTATTACACCGTATTTAGCTTGTGGGATACTTATCGGGCGCTGCATCCCTTGCTAACTATTCTCGATAAANAAAGAACCAACGATTTTATTCAAACCTTTATCCGGCAGTATGAAGAAGGCGGTCGATTACCAATCTGGGAACTCAGCAGCAATGAAACGAATTGCATGATTGGCTATCATGTTGTGAGTGTGATTTGGGATGCGTATAACAAAGGCATTCGCGATTATGATGCCGAAAAAGCCTATGAGGCAATGACCCGTATCGCTACCCACTTCACTGATTATGAAGGCGAAGGACTCAGCCTGCATTTAAAAGAAGAAGCCCGGGCCCGCGCTGCGNATGCGGATGCCCTGGAAAGTTATAACCGCTTTGGCTACGTACGTTCCGATGACTCCCATGAAAGTGTGAGTAAGACCTTAGAATATGCCTACAATGATTGGTGTATTGCCCAAATGGCCCTGGCCCTCGGANAAAAAGACCATGATTATTACTTAGATCGGAGCCGGAATTGGATGAATGTATATGACCCTACCACAGGCTTTATGCGGGCCCGAAAAAATGGCTGTTTGTATCAACCGTTTTCCCCGTATATGGTTGATAATAATTATACTGAAGCCAACAGTTGGCAATACAGTTTTTATATGCCGCATGATGTGTTGGCATACATTGATTTACTGGNNGAAGCAAGGAAGCCTTTGAAAAAATTAGACGATCTGTTCCAAGCCAACACGAAAACGGAAGGCAGAGAACAGTCGGATATCACCGGTTTAATCGGACAGTATGCGCATGGTAATGAGCCCAGCCACCACATTGTTTATTTATACAATTATATTGGTCAACGTGAAAAGATGCAGAAACTGGTTAAACAAATTTGCGATAGTTTTTACACCAATAAACCGGATGGATTAATTGGCAATGAGGATTGCGGGCAAATGAGTGCCTGGTATGTTTGCAGTAAACTCGGCTTATACCCCACCTGCCCCGGTGAAAACAATTATGATGCGGTAGATACTGCGGCTTCTTTTGTGGTGAACCTGGACTTCCCGCATGAAATTGATTTATGCAAGGTGTATCATACTGGTTATGAAGACGGCTTTCAGGCTACCCGCTTACTCATTCGCCCGGAAATGAAAATCCGTGATTGGAGTCGGGTTTTCCGCATCGCCCGGGCAAGTTAAAAATTTGCAACCGTACCATATATGGAAGGAACCCATGGCGTATTTGAAGATTCAGTGCGCATTTCATTCGGGTCTCCTAATCCTGGCTTGCCTGTTTCGTATTCAATCAACAATGGCCCCTTCACCAATTTCACCGAACCGTTCTACCTTTCTGACCATGCCAGCATTCGATTCTATTCACTTCGAAATACCGAAAGTTTCAGGATGCAGGAGGCTCGTTTTACCCGCCTTCCTAAAGACCGCAAGGTATTCACGAATTCAAAACCCCATGCATCCTATACGGCAGGCGGACCTCAGGCTCTAGTGAATCAGATTCATGGCAAACTCAATTGGCGGGCCGGTGATTGGCAAGGCTATCAGGGACAAGATATTGAAATGGTCTTGCGTTTTGATTCCTCCCGCAGCATGCAACGTATAAATACCACTTTCCTGGAAGATCGGAATTCATGGATCTTCTACCCTACCGAGCTTAGCTATGCGGTGAGCACAGATTCTGTTCATTGGGTAGAGATTCAAACTATAGCCACGAATAAAAGTGATCGTGATTTAACGGTGAGCATCGCATCGTTTCCATGTGATTTGCGTGCTCGTTTAAACGAACTAAACGTCACGAATTCACACTGGAAATTTGTACGTGTGCGTGCTAAGAACTATGGCAAGATGCCTGATTGGCATGAAGGGCGAGGTTACCCGACTTACCTGTTCATTGATGAAATCGAGGTCGACTAACCCGGATCGGCGTTCATTTGCTGGCGGGTTGGATTCTTCGGCTTCAATCACGGCATGCATTTTAACCCGTACCCGTAAGGCATGTTGAATATCACTCCATTCCTGATGTAGTTTTTAATTTTCCGTTCCCGCTCTTTAATGTCCTCTTCATTTTCCGCTTCGGCAATTTTTCTCATGAAAACGAATTTTCAACTGAATCAGTTCAGCAATTAAATCTTTGGCATCCCGGGCATCAAATTCCCCGTTCAATAATTGAACCTTGATCGTAGCATGCGATTATTGTCCTTGTCTAATGAATAGGCCGATTTTCCATCAAATCGATATAGGTTTTCAGTCTTTATTATGTCGATATCCTGTTCCAGGGCGTGAGACATGATAGTGAGAATATGATTTTTGTTCAGGGTAGAACCGCTCAATGGTTTGAACCGGCATCTCCAATGATCANNAGTACAAAATGTTTCCGGAAATCCATCGGGCCATACTTTAATGCCACGATTCGTAATCATGTTCAGTTGTACTTCTTCATTTTCAAGTTGCTTCAGTTGTTTGGCCAATTCTTCGGGCTGTTCACCTTTCCAATGTACGAAGATGTCCACACCTTCTAACTCCTTGCTGGCATGATGTCTGCGACGGTACTTTGGAAGATTCATCGGTGCATTTTCTGCATACTGCACCGGTTTTAAGGTGTTTGGTTTTTGTCCTAAGCGGGCAATAACCGCATCAGCAAATTCGCGGGTACCCACACATTGGCGGCTGATNCCTTCGCGAAAAACATCACTGGTATGCACCCCATCTTCAAGAGTTTTTAGCCAGGCATTCTGGATGCGTTCTGCAACATCGGTTTGCCCGATATGATTCAACATGAGCACCGCACCTTGTAACAAGCCTGAAGGATTGGCCAGATTTTTACCAGCGATTTGCGGTGCTGANTCGTGAATGGCTTCAAACATGGCGCATTCTTCACCGATATTGGCCGAACCAGCCAATCCGACAGATCCAACAATTTGAGCGGCCACATCCGACAGAATATCGCCATATAAATTCGGCATAACAATCACATCAAATGCCTCCGGAGTATCGGCTACTTTTGCAGCACCGATATCGATGATCAANTGTTCGTTTTCAATATCGGGATACTCACGGGCAATTTCATCAAATACCTGATGGAACAACCCATCTGTCTGCTTCATGATATTGTCTTTGGTGAAACAGGTCACCTTTTTCCGGTTTTGTTGGCGGGCATATTCGAAAGCATAGCGTACAATTTTCTCGCAACCCGGACGGCTAATCAGTTTCAGGCATTGAATGACCTCATCGGTTTGCTGATGCTCGATTCCGGCATAGAGGTCTTCTTCGTTTTCGCGGATGATGACCAGATCCATTTCGGGATGTTTGGTATCCACAAANGGATGCAGGGATGTACAAGGGCGTACATTGGCATACAAACCCAGAAACTTTCGGGTGGTGACATTCAGGCTCTTGTAGCCTCCGCCTTGGGGTGTGGTAATCGGTGCTTTCAAAAACACCTTGTTNTTCCGGATTACATTCCAGGAATCATTGGTGATGCCTGAACTAATTCCTGACAGATACACCTTTTCACCCACTTCAATTTCTTCAATGTCAATACGGGCCCCGGCTTCTTTCAAGATGCGCAAGGTGGCCTCCATAATTTCCGGACCAATTCCATCGCCCCGGGTAACTGTAATTGTGGTATTCTGCATGGTTTTTGATTTATGGCGCAAATCTCAACCAGCCGAATGAATAAATTTTATTTATTGTTATTATCATTATCATTAACACTATTTATGATAAAAAAGATCGATGATGGCCTGATCGATGCCTCCTAAAAAAGAAAATGATAACGATATGATCTTTGTAATACCGGTTATGCGGTTGTAAGCTTCTTTCCTCAGAAACATCCCCATCATCGGTACGGGTTAAACCAAGAAATTTAGCTAAACAACCAGCCTATTGCCGATTTTTCTGTCATTTTCATTCCTCCCAAACAATGAATGCATCGGTACAGGTTCGTCTTGTCAGAGCTGTGGAGATGGTCTGTATACGAAATCACATTGGTATTGCTGCCCAAATGCTGAAAAGTTTAAACTACTCTTCAGCCGGATATCATGTATCCATTATTCTTTTACCAGGAAATCAAAAGATTACAAGGAGAATTTCAACAAAAGCCCAGGCAGTATTCCGACCAACAAAATGAGTCCGGCATTGATCGATAGGATGGTTTTTCAGGTATAGTTNGGTTCTTCTTCCAATTCGGCCTCCCCTTCCTGAAAGTACATGCTCATAATCACCTTAAAATAATAATACGCACTAATAGCGGCCATTAACACGGCGAAGACCAATAGTCCAGTCCATAACCCTTGCTCCATGGCTGCATTGAGCACATAGTATTTCGCAAAAAAGCCACCTGTGAGCGGAATCCCTGCAAGAGACAATAAGGATATGGTAGCGGTGAGCGCCAATACGGGTTGTTTTTCGCCNAGGCCCCGAAAGCCGTCGTAGGTATAATCTTTCATCTTTTGCAAGACCGCAAAGATGCCCAATGTTGCCAGAGTGTATGAAACACTATACAAAATGATCCCATCCCAGGACGACGCATTGGCCGCAAAAACAGCAAACAACATAAAGCCGGCCTGTGCAATGGAAGAATACGCCAACATACGTTTTACGCTTTGTTGATACACCGCCGTTACATTTCCTATCAGTAATGTCAATGCAATCATCACAGCCAGCATCAACTGCCAGGACGTGGCCATATCCCGGAATGAAAAATGAAAGAGCCGGATAAAGGCCAGAAAAACAGTCACCTTCACCACACTGGCCATAAACGGTGTAAATGGCGTGGGCGCCCCATCGTAAACGTCCGGAGTCCAGAAATGAAAAGGTGCTGAAGATGTTTTAAANTCAAATGCCACTACCAGTAAAAGTACACCTACTATGGCCAGTGAGCTGGTTCCGGCACCCGCCTGAAATGCCTTCAAGAAGGCCGGATTCAATAAATCGAAGGTACCGGTAGCACCATACAACAAGGTGATGCCCATCAAAAGTATCCCCGTGCTAAATGAACCCATTAAAAAGTACTTTAAAGCGGCTTCGTTGCTTTTGAGACTGTTTTTATCCGCCCCCGACATGATATACTGTGGTATAGATAATATTTCGATTCCAATGAACAGGATCGGCAAATTCGAGTACATCGATAACAAATACACCCCACACAAGATGAAGAAAATAAGGGCGAAATACTCGGCATCATTTTTCCCGATCCGGGCCAGCTGACGGTGAAACATTAAAATATACAACACGCCACATCCACTCATCAAGACATTGAACCAGGCCGAAAAACGATTTAGTTCAATCATTTTAAAATATTGCTGGGCTTGATGACAGGACATCAGATCCATAATGCTGGCTCCCAGCAGAATAAAACTACCGGTGATTGCAATCAACTGAACTACGACGCTGCGTTTGACCAGTATCCCGCTCAACATCATGGCAACTCCAATTAAAGCAGAAAGTATGATGGAATTCATTATTGTGTATTCAGTTTTATTTTCAATTCAGGTTGATTCCTGTCACGCTGACCAAATCAAGTACCGGTTTTGGATAAAAACCCAATACCAGAATCAATACCATAATGACAATGACAATTAATTTTTCGTTGAGTTTCAGATCGCCGAATTGATTGGTTTTCGGATTCAATTCGCCATAAGCCACCTTCTGAACCATGGATAAGGTATACACCGCAGATAAGATAACTCCCAATCCGGCCAGCAAAGTCATCCAAACGGGAAAAGAAGTTGGCGAGTTAAAGAGTGCATTAAACATCATAAACTCTCCCACAAAACCATTGGTGAGCGGCAGCGCAATATTTGCCAACGAAATCAGCACCAAAGCAACCGTGAAATACGGTGCAATTTTTGCAATCCCTCCCATTTCACGCAAATCCTGCGTCCCCAACCGGTGTTCCAGTATACCAACCAGTATCCACATTCCGGCAATATTAATGCCATGATTAAACATTTGTACCGCAGCCCCCTGAATATTGAGGTAATCGGCATTGTGTGCAAACAAACAGGCGGCCATTAAACCGATATGGGCTACCGATGAATAAGCGATTAATCGTTTGATATTGGTTTGTACTAATGCCATACACGACGCATAAACTATTCCGGCTATACTTAACCACATCACCAGGTTCATCCAATACTGCGCACCCAAAGGCACCAAAGGAAGCAACCAACGTATCACAGCAAACAAACCCATTTTCACCATTAACGCACTCAAAACCATGGTAACCGGGGTAGCACTTTCTTCATAGGCATCCGGCTGCCAGGTGTGAAACAGGAATATGGGCATCTTAATCGCGAATGCAACAAATAACATCCAAAACAACCACTGCTGATTGAATCCCGACACATTACGCCCTGTGCTCAGTAAACTATCCCATGAAAAGGAATGAAGCGGAGCCTGATTATAGAGATACAAAAATCCGATCGGCATCAACAAGCTACCCGCAAAGGTGTATACGAAGAACTTAAACGTAACGGCAATTCTTCGCGGGCCACCATACAATGAACTGAGGAAATAAACCGGAATCAGAGCGACTTCCCAAAAGAGGTAAAACAGCAGGGCATCCGTAGCCAGAAATACACCCATCAAGCCAGTCTGGGCCAAAAGCATCAAACCGTAAAAGCGGCCGGGTTGTTCCGGTTGTTTATTATTCCATGCAATAAAAATTAAAGGGAACACCAAAGCTGTGAGCAATACCATCAANGAGGGTAAGCCATTATTTAGTTCCAAAGCAAATGTGGCCCCCAGTTTCTCAATCCAAACTTCCTGAAACTTCAGCAGCGCATGTTGTCCTTTAATGTATTGCTGATAGGTCACTACACCCAGGATCGATTCGACAATCGATACCAGGATAGCCACAGGAGATGCAGCTTGTTTAGGGAGAAAAAGNGTGATGATTCCTCCAATCAGCGGGATAAGTATAAGAAGTAAAACTACCATTCCGTGCGATGCGCTTCTAGTTTAAAATTTTGAGTACCACAATTGAATGACAAACAAGAGTATCATGCCGGCCACGATCGTAAATAAATAAAAGCCCACCAATCCGCTTTGCAATAACCGAAGGCGGGTACTTCCGGTTTGTACAAGTCGACCGATACCATTCACGATGCCGTCAATACCAGATTTTTCAATAATGCGTTCCGTCCATCGGCTGAGCAGCTGAACAGGTCTTACAATCAGGGCATCATATAATTCATCCAAATACCATTTGTGTTCAAAGAAGGATGCGATACCCCGGGCTTCTTTNTTGCTGTTGTACGATTTAAAATAAAACCAGGCCATGGCGATGCCCAACAAGGCAATTATCGTGGCCACTCCCATTAATGCCCATTCCGCCGCGTGTGAGACAGCGTGGGTCATGGCTTGCGAAGCGGTACTACGAATTAATACCGGAGTTAAAAAATGATGCAAGGCATGTGAACCACCCATCACCTCTGGTATTCCGATTAGTCCGCCCAATACAGAAAGTATACTCAGCACAATTAATGGAATCAGCATCAGGGCCGGGCTTTCATGCGGATGTTTATCGTGCGGGCCNTGGTAAGTTCCATGAAAAGTGACCCAGAAAAGACGGAACATATANAAGGCTGTCATAAAAGCGGCCAGCATTCCCAATCCCCAGTAAATTTTACCATAGGTACCATGGGTGAAAAGATGCAGCATGATTTCATCTTTCGAAAAGAAACCACTGAACGGGAAAATACCGGCAATGGCAATGCAACCAATGAGGAAAGTCCAATAGGTTACTTTCATATATTTTCTTAAGCCTCCCATGTGTCGGATGTCCTGCTCTCCATCAACTGCATGAATCACCGACCCGGAACCCAGGAACAAAAGTGCTTTAAAGAAGGCATGAGTCACCACATGAAAAACCGCGGCTACATATGCTCCGACGCCCAGTGCCATAAACATAAATCCCAGCTGACTGACGGTAGAATAGGCCAAAACCTTTTTAATATCATTTTGTTGGGTAGCAATCGTGGCAGCGATCGATGCCGTGGCTAATCCGATAATCAGAATCACTTGCTGAATGCCTGGAGCCAGGGTATAAATAAAATGACTGCGGGTGATCGTATAAATACCGGCAGTAACCATGGTAGCCGCATGAATCAATGCGGAAACCGGAGTGGGACCCGCCATAGCATCCGGCAACCAGGTAAACAAAGGCAATTGCGCACTTTTACCGGTTGCCCCGATAAAGCACAAGGCAACCATGGCCACAAAAAACGGATCGTGGGCAGATGTATTAAAAATCTGAATCAGCGTTTGATAATCCAGGGTATGATGTTTTGAATACAGCAAAAACATGCCCATCAGGAATCCCAGATCGCCTATCCGGTTCATCACAAAGGCTTTACGGGCAGCATAGGTATAATCGAGGTTNTTATACCAGAATCCGATCGACAAATACGAGCACAAACCAACGCCCTCCCAACCAATAAACATGATGAGGTAATTGGCACCCATCACCAGCAAAAGCATCGANAAGACAAACAGATTGAGGTAAACAAGNAACTTCCCATACCCCTCGTCATGGCCCATATAGGCAATGGAGTATAGGTGAATAAGAAACCCGATNCCGGTGATGACCAATAAAAATACTGCGGTGAGGGCATCCACCTGAAAATCGAATCCAATCTGCATGCTACCGACATGAATAAAATCAAATACATGCACCAACAAAGGCTTTCCGCCACCATCAAATACATTTTCCGGCAAATGACGAACCTCAGTAAATACCAGAAGTGAACATACAAAGGAGGCCAATATGGCAGCAGAGGCGATCACNCCGCTACTTTTCCCCAAATGATTGCGCCCCAGCCCGGTTATTAAAAATCCTAGTAAAGGAAACAGTGGAATCAACCTGATCGAATCGGTCATACAGTTTACTTAATTTTTAATCGGTTTAAGATGTTCACATCAATGGACCGCACTTTCCGATACATCAATACGATGATGGACAGGCCAACGCTCACTTCTGCCGCCGCAACCACCATAATGAAGAAGACAAAGAGCTGGGCATCCGCATTTTGGTGCATCCGGCTAAAAGTAACCAGTAAGAGATTTACGGCATTCAGCATCAGTTCAATACACATGAGAATGATGATGGCATTTCGGCGCATCAAAACCCCCATGACACCAATACAGAAAAGGGCAAAGCCCAAAAAAGGTAGTATTGTGTAGGCATTTGTTAAAAAGTGGCACAAAAATAGGGTTTAGATGCCGAACTTGGTAATCAATTTTAACAGGAATCGGATGCGTTGCCCTTATTCTTCTTCCGGACTTTCTTCCTCCTCAAAAATCAGCGGAACACGCTTATTACCGCCAACTTCCAGCACGGCTTCGCTCTTTTTCGGGATTTGATAAAAGGCCGGATGCTCCAAAATTTCAGCATTCGATAAACGGCTAATCCCGATCGAAAANCCAGGCACAGTAGTTTCTGCCATAAAATACCGGGTCCCTTCGAGATCGATCTGATAGCCGTTCTCCGCAGGAAAATTGCCGGGTACACCCACATTCATGTGATGTTCGAAATAAATTAAACAATACGGCAAATTAAGGGCCTCCAACAGACTGGCATACAGCGTGGACTTTCCGCTACAATCGGCTTCCNNCGAAAATACAACTTCATGGGCCCGTTTCGTTATCTCGGCCTCATACCAATAGTCTTCAAAACTGTACAAAATTTTNTGGGTGACAAAATCCAGTAATCTGGCATACTTCTCTTCAGGTGTTTTCACATCCGAAGTCAGTTGGTCGGCCAATCGTTTGATAAATTCATCTTTCCCACCCTGAGAAATATAGCTGCCGATATTGCCACATTTTACCTGATAACCGGTAAACTTAGTCAAATCCATGTAGGGTGGTGTATTGTAGGTAATAGATGAATCCCGTAAGCGGGAGAGTTCCTTCAAACTCAACTGCAAGGGGTAGTCTTTGAGCAGGCAGTTCATGGCACGGTTCGAATCCACCTTTAAATTCTGTTCCGGCATTCGAAATACATAATACCCATCAATGTTTCCGGACATTCCACCAAACTCGCAAGGACCACGCTCACAAGGTGCAAATTCTACCTTGCTTGTATCCAGACACAACGCAGTTAACACTTTTGCCCGGCCCACATCGCGTTTGAATAAAAAGTACAATTGTTTTTCTTCCGGATCGTACCCACGAAAATCTACCGGAATTCGCCAAAGAATCCGGGCCAGGGTGTCGCTCAGCAAACTGCGGTTGTATAAGTAGTACAGCGCTGTTTCCTGAGCCGGAGTCATTGTTCGATGCGTTGGGCTTGTGCAGGAGTTGCCGAAGAGCAGCATTAAACCAAACCCAACTATGTAAAACCATGTTTTCATCGCCTAAATGTAAGACGATACAACAAATTCTTATTGAAATTACACGGGCCAACCAGCAGACTATCCGGTTATCAGGCACTGCGCTGAGCCGAAATTACGCGTCCTGAATTACAACCTTTATTGTATTTTCAGCGTTTTAATGACGTTGTACTTATGTTGAACTATCCTGCTGCTCCATCAAACATTGACCCTCAGGTGACTGAACCATCGCCTTTGTATCGGGCCGAAGTTGCCAAGTGCATTCTTGCCGTGTTANTTTTTATTGTGGTTTACCTGGCCCTTCTGGCGGCTTCGGTGACTCTCGCTTTGTTTTGTATCAAACTGGGACTTGGTATTTTTGAACAGGTTCGGGGCACCCTGGTTCTTTTGGCCGGAGGCGGAATCATACTCATCGGTTTACTGATTCTCTTTTTCGTTTTAAAATTTTTGTTCAGTTCCAACAAAATGGACCGCAGTAATCTGGTTCAAATTACAGAAGAAGATCGACCACAACTTTTTGATTTTATTCGTCGTATCACCCTTGAAACANCAAGCCCCTTTCCGAAANAAATATACCTCAGCAATGAAGTCAATGCCTCTGTGTTTTATGATTCGACGTTTTGGAGCATGTTCCTTCCGGTACGANAAAACCTTCTGATTGGTCTTGGATTAGTAAACAGCGTCACCCTCTCTGAATTCAAAGCCATACTTGCTCATGAATTTGGACATTTCTCACAANAAAGCATGAAAGTGGGTTCCTGGATTTACAATGCCAACCGCATCATCCACAATCTATTGTATGACAACGACGGATTTTTCAGAACCTTAAACCGAATTGCGGGAGTGCATATCATACTCACCATTTGTATGCACGCCGTGGCAGGCATTGTGAAGGGAATTCAATACATTCTGATTGCGGTGTACAAACTGCTCAATAAGCAGAATATGAAACTTTCGCGCGAAATGGAATTTCATGCGGACAATGTAGCAGCATCCGTGGCCGGATCGANNAAGCCTCTGGTCCAATCGTTGTATCGGCTTGAATTGGCCGAAACCTCGTATTCTGCTGCCCTCAATACCTGCAACCGCTTATTGGAAGAANAACAAACAGGAAAAAATATTTACCCGGTTCATGCTTCAATCATGACGGCCCTGGGTGAGGAACATCAGTTACCTGTTGAACATCAACTGCCACAAATCAACAGAGATACGTTTGCCGGATTTGACCAGACCCGCATCAATATCGAAAATCAATGGGCCTCACACCCCAGCACACCCGATCGGGAAGATGCACTGAATCGTCTTAACATTCAGGCAGACGAAATTCATACTTCAGCCTGGACAGTTTTTACTTCGGCAGAAAATGTGCAAACGGAACTCACCACCCTCTTGTATCAACAAGCGAATCTACCACAACAAGAAAACCAGATCGGACAGTTTGCTTCCGCCTTCTATCAGCAACAACAACACCTCTATGCCTTACCGCCTTATACCCTCGGATATTGGGATTATAAAGTATTACCAGATGTGCTACCGAATCCCGCTGAGGCACCAAACGTGGACCACCTGCGCCAACTTTACACCGAAGAAAGCAAACAACTGAACAAAAAAATGCAAGGACTCGAAACAGACTGCAGCACCCTGCAAACTATCATCAATAAAGAGGTTGAAGTAGCAGGGTTCGAGTTTGAAGGCGTTAAATATGTAAAAGCATCCGCTCCGGATATCCTCGAACGTTTACAGCAGGAAAAAGAACAACTGCAACAACAACTTCAAGATCAGGACGCCCGTTTAATACATGCCCATGCCCGTCAGGCAAAAGTTCAGGGCCAACTGGAACAATTTATAAAGGACTATGAACAGGGCCGGCAATGGCGAACCCGGCAAAACAAATACAATGACTTACACACAGAAATACTCAATACCCTGNGGCCCATCTTTCGCGGAGAATTAACCGAAATCCAGGAAGTTCGCAGCACCTTAAGCCGCGCCACCGACCTGGAAGGCAAGGCGGTACAAACGGCACGGGAATTGATGCAAGAGTTGGAGATTCAGCGCCACAATTATGCCCATCATTTTGTGCGTCTCTCCACCTTCATTGAACAGGCCAGAATGTATCTGCAAGGCAATGAGTTCATCCAATCAGACTTCAACAGCCTGATCGACGGATTAAATCATGTGGCTGAATTTTATGGAGATCTTATTTTCAGAAACAAAAACAAATCCTTGAATTCAGCGCATCCAACTAGGTATTCCAATCGGCTAAAAACGTTGGCAAGAGTTTGTCTGACCACTTAGGTTTTCCGAAATCGACCTCCTGGAATGTAATCTCCGAAGAAATTTTGCCCCCAAAGGCATCAAACCAAACTTTAATACCAATGTAATTTGGTAGATAGACCATCTCGTCATGGTTTACGAGACCACCAGTAACGATCAACTCTTTGTTTGCACGGAACGAGCATTACAAAGAGTACATCAGTAATAGGATAATTGTTTAGTCGAAATATATTGGTATATCGCAAATATCACCTCGGATAAACTGTTCTCCCGCGTATTCAACTAACGTATCTTCCCCTGTAAACTCATCCAACCACCACCATTGTACACCGCAGTATACCCTTGCGATTTCAAATACCCTTTCGCTGATGCACTGCGCATCCCACTGGCACAACAAGTAATAATGGGTTTATTTTTATCCTTGAGTTTTGATAAGTTATTGGCCAACCGATCAACCGGAATATTGATGGCTCCGGGAATATGGCCGCTCATAAATTCCTGATAGGTGCGCACATCAAGTATCGTGGCACCGGATTCGGCAATGGCACGCAAATCGTCCTGATTGCCTGCAAATAATTTTTAAGGTATCAAACATGTTTCAAATTTAATCTTGTTTTTGGGCGCCAATTCGCGCTTTTCATTGCAAGGCCCCGTCCGGCAAATAATTTGTTCCTTGCAATACAGTTTTCCAGGGCGCATGCACACTTCGTAACGCCGGACCGGGGCTTTCCATTCCAATCGCGGGCGCAATGCCTACCCAACCCGGCCAGAACTTACATCAGTCAGCTTTATCCAAGCTCTGCTGTTTTCGAACAAACNCACTCCTCAACAGGCAAACCGGTTTCACGAATCGCTGCATATCCTCCACGCACATCACGCAACAAATTCCAACCCCGACTACGAAGAATAGAAGCAGCAATCATACTGCGGTAACCTCCCGCACAGTGTAAAATGACTTCACGGTCTTTGGGAATCATTTGCAAATAATCATTCAAATAATCCAGTGGAGCATGCTGTGCCGCAACAAGATGTCCGTTTTTATATTCCGCAGCATTCCGCACATCCAGAATAAATGGTTCATGAGTATACAGGCTTTCCAGTTCGCTGGCATCCAATCGCTGGATGGAATCAACCTCAAAACCTGCCGCCTTCCAGGCATCCAAACCACCTCGCAAATAGCCCATTGCAAAATCGTAGCCTACCCGGGTTAACCGTTCAACCGTTTCTTCTTCCCGGCCAAATGGAGTAATCAGCAAGATGGGTTGTTTCAAATCGGAAATCAATGCCCCACCNCAGGGAGCAAATTGTCCGTCCAAACCAATATTGATACTACCGGGAACAAATCCGGCAGCAAAGGTTTCGGCATCACGCACATCCAGTATCAAAGCCTCTTCTTCCCGGGCTTTTGTNTGAAATTGTTCAGGAGTTAATCCTACCAAAGCACGTTCGCGTATGGTATCCAGTGATTCATATCCCTGAATATTCATCAATACATTTTTAGGAAAATACCCGGGAGGAGTAGTTTGCCCNTCTAACAATTCTGCTATAAATTCTTCACGGGTCATATCGGCACGCAACGCGTAGTTCACTTCTTTCTGGTGGCCCAGGGTATCTGTTGTTTCTTTGCTCATATTTTTACCGCAGGCTGATCCGGCACCGTGGTTAGGATATACGATCAACTCATCAGGCAAAACCATTATTTTATTTCGCAATGAATCATACAGGTGCGAAGCCAGTAATTGGGGAGTTAATTCAGAAATCACATGTTGTGCTAAATCAGGTCGACCGACATCATTAATAAACAAGGTATCNCCGGAAATCAACCCATGCATTTTACCTGCTTCATCGTAGATCAGGTAACAGGTACTCTCCATAGTATGTCCAGGAGTATGTATCGCTTGCACCCGAATTTTACCGACCCAAAAATCCTGACCATCGAATGCAACCAATGCCTCAAATTGGGGTTTAGCAGTCGGCCCATAAACAATAGTTGCGCCCGATTTTTTNGCAAGATCCAGATGACCGGAAACAAAGTCGGCGTGGAAGTGCGTTTCAAANACGTATTTAAGTTTGGTCTGATCTTTNTCAACCCGACGCAGATAGGGTTCCACATCGCGCAAAGGATCAAANACCGCAGCTTCGCCTTCACTTTCCAGATAGTAGGCCGCATGGGCAATACATCCGGTATAAATTTGTTCAAGTTTCATTTGATGTGATTTGATGGCAAAGGTCCATGTAATCTTTTAGATGGAAGTTGACTTTTGTCACATTCAGTACAAGTTAATTTTTGGGGACCGTTTTCAGAGATTGTATGGGACATCATTCACAGGAATCCAGGAGTCTGCATCAAATTTCCTGCCCTACTCTACTTTCTTTTCCGGCAAATGTTAAGTCAGTACAGCCGTTTATAAAAATCAATTCCCGAATTGAGGCATTGCCGCTTCATATGTTACTTTTGCCCCTTAAATTAAAACGATGCAGGTAGCTACCCTTGATCAAGCCATAAAACTTGGACTCACAGAAGATGAATTTAACAAGATTCGTGAAGTACTCGGTCGAACTNCGAATTTTACCGAAACGGCCATGTATAGTGTGATGTGGAGCGAACATTGTTCGTATAAAAACTCCATTAAATGGCTCAAAACATTACCAAAAGACGGTAGCAAGGTATTGGCCAAAGCCGGTGAAGAAAATGCCGGTTTAATTGATATTGGCGATGGATGGGCCTATAGTTTTAAANTTGAATCGCACAATCATCCCTCGGCTATTGAACCATTTCAGGGTGCCGCTACCGGTGTAGGTGGAATTCATCGGGATATTTTTACCATGGGTGCTCGTCCCATTGCCGCACTCAACAGTCTGCGTTTTGGAAATCTGAACGATGACAAAACCCGTCACTTATTGCGCGGCGTGGTGAAAGGCATCGGTCATTATGGGAATTGTTTTGGTGTACCAACTGTTGGCGGTGAAGTTTATTTTGAAGATTGTTACCACACGAATCCTCTCGTGAATGCCATGAGCGTGGGTGTGGTAAAAGTTGGCAAAACCATTTCTGCCACCTCCTACGGCGAAGGTAATCTGGTATTTATTGTGGGCAGTGATACCGGAAAAGATGGTATTGGAGGAGCCAGTTTTGCCAGTGCCGACATTACCGAAGATTCCGCGAAAGACCTTCCCGCAGTGCAGGTGGGCGATCCTNTTCAGGAGAAANAACTCCTGGAGGCCTGCATGGAGCTGGTAGAAACAGATGCTATCATTGGTATGCAGGATATGGGTGCTGCCGGTATCACTTGTTCTACTTCTGAAATGAGTGCCAAAGGTGAACATGGTATGATTATTCACCTGGATCGGGTCCCTACGCGTCAGAAAAATATGCATGCCTGGGAAATGTTGCTGAGTGAAAGTCAGGAACGCATGCTCATTGTGGTTAAANAAGGAAAGGAAAAAGTGGTTACGGATATTTTTGAGAAATGGGATATCCATTGTGAGCAANATTGGCGTAGTGACAACCGANTCCGATGCTGCNGATTTTATATGCACGATGAATTAGTGGCCGAAGTGCCCGCCGAGAGTTTGGTGTTGGGAGGTGGAGCCCCTGTGTATGAGCGGGAGTACCACCAGCCTGCTTATTTCGAACAACGCGATGCCTTTGATGCAAACACCATTCCGGTACCGGCCGATCTGAAAACGATTGCCCAACAACTCGTGGCTTTGCCCAATATTGCCAGTAAACGTTGGGTGTATGAGCAATACGACAGCATGGTGGGTACTGCCAATACAAGTACTAACAAACCCAGTGATGCTGCTGTGGTCTGGGTGCGAGGTTCACGAAAAGGAATTGCATGTACCGTAGATTGTAACAGTCGTTATGTACATGCCGATCCGTACACCGGCGGACTCATTGCTGTGAGTGAAGCTGCCCGGAATATCGTGTGCAGTGGTGCTGTGCCATCAGCCATTACCAACTGTTTAAATTTTGGCAACCCGTATAATCCGGAAGTCTATTATCAATTTGTGTATGCCTTAAAAGGTATGAGTGATGCCTGCCGGAAGTTTGATACGCCTGTTACTGGTGGCAATGTGAGTTTTTACAATCAGGCTCCCGAAGGCCCCGTATATCCTACCCCAACTATTGGAATGGTTGGCTTGATTGAAGAAGTGAGTGCCTCGATGAGTATGCATTTCAAACAAAGCGGAGACCTGATCTATCTGATCGGAAAGAGTCGTGAAGACCTGGGCTCCAGCGAATACCTGCAAAAAATTTGTGGGGTAGAATTATCTCCGGCACCCNTTTATGATCTCAACGAAGAAAAGTTAGTTCAGGACTGCGTATTGCATCTGATTCATCAGGGATTCATCCAATCGNCGCACGATTGCGCAGAGGGAGGTTTGTTTGTGGCCGTATTAGAATCTGCGATGCAANGGCAAAAAGGATTTCAGTTAAACATGTCTGCTAACATTCGCCCGGATGCCTATTTATTTGGTGAAAGTCAGAGCCGCATTGTTGTGAGTGTTCGCCCCGATAGGCAAACTGATTTTGAAGCTGCTGTTCAGGGTCAGCATATTGAACTGATCGGACGGGTGCAGGATGAAACCATTACTGTTGGAGATGCCGATTGGGGATCTGTACAAACCTGGTTCGAAATTTATGATAGCAGTATCGAAAAGTTGATTTCATAAATTCTTCGTCGCCTCGTACATTCGGTTGAATTGTTAGTTTATGACCGAACCGAAACACCGCTCTGAGATACGATTTCTTGAAGGCCCGCAAAGTCGTTGGGATGATTTTAAAATTACCCTTCGCACTGTGTGGGATTTTATTAAAGGGTTTCGGGTATTGCATTTTGCCGGACCTTGCGTCACGATTNTTGGCTCCGCTCGTTTTGATGAAAATAACCGGCATTACAAGGATGCCCAAACCCTGGGTCGTGAAATCGCCAAACTCGGTTTTACGATAATGACCGGCGGAGGCCCGGGAATAATGGAGGCTGCCAATCGGGGAGCTAAAGAAGTAGGTGGACGCAGCGTAGGTTGTAATATTGAACTCCCTTTTGAACAAAAACACAATCCATACCTGGACAAGTGGGTGACGATTAAATATTTTTTCGTTCGCAAAACCTTGTTGATCAAATACTCGTATGCCTTTATTGTGATGCCGGGTGGTTTTGGTACATTGGATGAATTGTTTGAAGCACTTACCTTAATACAAACCGGAAAAATCNAAAACTTTCCCATTGTGATTTTCAATAAAGCATTTCACAAAGAATTACTGGATTACATCGACCATATGAAACTGGAAGGAACCATTTCACCGGAAGATCTTGACTTGATGCTGATTACAGACAGTGTGGAAGAAACCGTTCATTATATGAAAGCATGTATCGAACGTTTTGGGTTGCGCTACGAACAACATTTCAAACCCCTCAAGTGGCTTTTTGAACGCAATGGAAACGCCTGATCTGATTTACTCCTCCTTGATGGATAGCCCGGTTGGCGCGATCAGTTTGTTTTGCAACGAAACCCACCTCCTGAGAATCTGGTTTGGTGAGCATCCCGATTTAACCGCGAATAGTCATCCGCTTNTGCATTGGACAGAACAACAAATCACAGAATACTTTGCAGGTAAACGAAAACAATTTGAATTACCCTTGGCTGCCAATGGAACGCCTTTTCAGGAAAAAGTATGGACCACCTTACAAACGATTCCCTTTGGGCAGTGCCTGAGTTATTCGCAACTGGCGCAGCGTATGGGGCAACTGAAAGCGATTCGTGCGGTAGCGGCCGCCAATGGCAAAAACCCGTTGCCTATCCTCATTCCTTGCCATCGGGTGATTGGTCAAAATGGCTCGTTGGTTGGTTTTACCGGAGGCTTAGCCATCAAAAAATTACTGGACCTCGAGGCTGAATACTGTGGGGTACAACTATTCCCTTATAGTGTAAACTAGTTTTGGTATTTGTATTTGGCGGGTATCGAAAAAGGNAATTCTAATTCCTTGTCGAATTCGCATTTATTGACTTCCATACTCAGTTGGGCGGCGCCCTTCAAATCCTGAATATTGTAGTCGCGGTTCGTAGAGATGTATCGGGCATCAATCAGTTGATAATCGTTTAGGCCGATTAAAATAGAACTTGTTGATACTGCCCGTTCGGTTTGTAAATGAATTTGTTTCACCACACTATCGGTTTTATTCAGGGTGATTTGATTTTTAAAATCCTTTCCGGTCACGAAGATTGTACTAAGACCAGCCAGATTTTTAACGTCGGTAATCATCCCTTCAGTAGCTATCGTATTACCAATAATCGANTCCTGCAAGGTGGCGAAATCTACTTCAAGATTAATGAGTTTTGGNATATCCTTATAGGTATAGAGGTATGCCTTTTTATTGATGCGTTCAAAAGCCTTCACACTATCGGGAGTTATAATAGCCCGGGCTACTTCGATTCCGACATTGATACTCACCCAGATGGTCTTTCCTTTTTCGAGTCGGAAATTGGCCGTAAAGTTCTGATGATTATCGCCCGATTCAAAATGCATTTTGGCTTTACACTGATACGTTTTATATTCGATTCGACGACTCGCAAGTATATCACGCACCTTGCTGGTATCATACATTGGAAGAACCAGNGAGTCCTTCTTAACGATAACCAGACTGCTGTCTTTTCGTTCCGTTTTTTTAGCTTCTTTTTCTCCTCCCGCTTTTCTTTGCGTTCTTTTTTTATTTTTAATAAAGAACGGTCGAACCAGATTACAACTTCCCAGGCTCAGCATCAGGCCAATTAGCAGCAGTAAATAAATTTTATTCGTACCAGGTTTCATCGTTTAATTTTCGTTGCAGGGTCGGGTCTGAATTTCCCTTCGCCAGAGATTTCTTCCAGTATTCCACTGCCTTTTGTTTGTCATTTAATTTATAGTATACATCCCCAAGATGTTCCAAAAGAACCGCATCCGGTTCATCAAGATTTACAGCCTGTTCGATATACGTTTTCGCGTCGGCAAATTTACCTTGCTGAAACAATATCCAACCGTAGGTATCTAAAAAGATTGGGTATTCGGCTGAATACGCAAAGATTCCTTCGACATCTTTTCAGCCCGCTCCAACTTATCTTTTCGCAACGATAAATAATACGCGTAATTATTGAGCACGGAAGCGTCTTTGGGATTGAGCATCAGAGCCGCATCAAAACAGCTGTCGCTCCTATCAAATTGTTTTAATTGATGATAGACATCGCCCATCGAAGATAAAATTTCACTTTTAATTCAGCCTGAACATGCCGTAACGTGAAAATTTTTGATACTGTTTTAATGCGGAATCATACTGTTTTTGCATTTGCCAGGCATTGCCTTCCAGTAAAAAGGCCATCGGCTCATCCGGAAAATACAATTTGCTTTGCGCGGCATAAACCAACACACTATCATACGCTTTCTGATCGGTATAAGCCAGCATGATTTGTTGATAGGGGCCAAACCGGGAATGATCGGTTTTAACCAATTTCTTGTACTCGGGCAGTGCCACATCAAGCTGCCCGAAAACTGCCAACATATCTGCATACAACGACAACACCCTGACATCTGCCGGAGCCTGCGTATGCAATGCTTGAGCCAATGCGAGGTAAAACGTTGCGGTGGATCATGTTCAGAGCCCTGACTACCCGTGAGTGATGTACGCAATACACTTATTTTTGTTCTGTCTCCAAATTCGGATTCAGCATGATGGCTTTCATGACCTTTCGATAGGAAGCGGTATCGTTTCGATCCTGATAGAATTGAATCAAGGCCATTTGCGCGATCGGTTCGTTGGGGTAGTTTTTTTCCAACTCCGCATACATTCTATTGTAATCGGCTGTACGACCTGCCTCCTGATACACATCGGCAATTTGTAATACCCATTCGGCCGACCGGGGATAGGCCAATTTGATGCGCATCAATTCAGCTACTGCCTCATCCGATTTATTCATTTTTAAATAAATACCCTTTTTCTGCAGAATCACATCTTCATTAAATCCTGTAATCTCTTCAACCCGACACAATCGATCGATGGCGTTGGAGTAGGCGCCCTGCCTGTAAGCTAACATGGCATAGCGGTAAAGAATTTCTATGTTGCGGGGTTTTAATTCCAGCAAACAGGGATATAATTTTTCAGCTTCAGCCCATTTGCCCTGATAAATATAGAGTTGCAATAGATGCTCCAGATAATGGGGATTGCCGGAAAATAATTCATAAGCTTGCCGGGCATGGTCTTCCGATTCGTTTAAGCGACTTCGACTAAAAAAATTTTAGACAAGGCAAAATGCGCGGCATCACTTTCCGGAAAATTTTCAGATGCACGCTATAGGCCTGAATGGCATCCTGCAAATCCCCCAGACGAAGTATCTCCGCCGTCATGAAGCCTTGCAATGCCTTATTGGCCTGAATTTTTTGTTTGGTATTTAAACCACTGTTCGGCATTCTTGCTACAGAATGCTGTTTAGTAGAACGGCAGGCCGAACAGAGCAGAATAAACGCAAAAGGTAAAATGGTTTGCGGCGCATCAGGTGGTGAAGGAATAATCTCCCAGACTCCATTCGTCAGGTTTTCCTTCGCAAATTACGGAATTTCCAAGCAGTGACTTCCCGATTACGGAATTCTTAACAGTGCTGTTCTGGCCAATGATACTGCGGGTTATCACCGCATTTTCAATCTGGCATCCTTTTCAAGTGAAACATAAGGCCCAACTACTGCATTTCGCACCACAACACCATCACCCAAATAACAAGGTGGAATTATGGTACTGTTTTCAACACGGGCTGTAGGTGTTGTAAGNGTCTCCTGACTTTGTTTGATATCCAGCATACGCTCTAATGTATACAGGGTGGCATCCTTATTACCACAGTCTAACCATTCCTCCACCTGTCCGGTATAAAATCGAACGCCTTGTTTCATCATGTTTTCCATGGCATCCGTTAATTGATATTCACCTTTTACTTTAATATCATGATCNAGTAAGTATTGTAATTCTTTACAGAGATGCTCGCCGTTGCCAAAATAATATACTCCAATAATTGCCAGATCAGATACAAAGGTATCGGGCTTCTCCACAAAGGCAGTAATGAGACCTTCCTCATTCAACTGAACAACGCCAAACGCTGATGANTCCTCTACTTTCTGTGTCCAGATAATCGCCTCTTTACTAGCGTCAATAGAAAATTCGGCTTTTNNAAACAAGGTATCCGCAAAAGCAATAAAGACATGGCCAGTTAAACATTCCTTGGCACATAATATAGCATGGGCTGTTCCCAAAGGTTCATGCTGGTAAAATATTTTGCCCACTGCTCCGAATTTTTCAGCCACCGCAATGAGATTTTTNTCGGCTTCCTCGCCAAAAACGGGGCTTACAATAAACGCAATTTCATCAATTTTTNNCTGATCAGTGGTTCGGGCAATATCTTCCACGATGCGATGCACCATGGGTTTACCGGCTATTGGAATTAATGGTTTTGGAGTAGTGAGTGTATGCGGCCGCATCCGTTTACCCATACCCGCCATTGGAATAATAATATTCATATGTGTGTTGTTCTGTTTTGTGATTTATGAAATTCCGGTGCTTCCAAAACCGCCTTGCCCACGTTCGGTATCAGGCAATTGGTTTACCACATCCCATTGAATTTGTTCATGTTTTGCTACAATCAGTTGCGCAATCCGATCGCCGTCCGATATAGTTTGTTCGGCATCTGACAAGTTAATTAATATGACCTGTATTTCACCACGGTAATCACTGTCTATGGTTCCCGGGGTATTTAAACAGGTTATACCTTGTTTCAGNGCTAATCCGCTTCGGGGCCGCACCTGAGCTTCAAATCCGGTTGGCAAAGCCAGATGCAAACCCGTTGAAATTTTACATCGCTGCAAAGGTTTCAGTAAGACCGGTTCTTCCAGATTCGCATACAAGTCCATGCCCGCCGAACCAGCAGTCTGGTATGCCGGCAAGGGATGTTTCCCGGTATTGAGAATTGGAATGTGGTTCATAACAAAGCAAACAAAAGTAATTGGTAAAAAGGAATGGCAAACTGAAAACTCTTGAATTCGAACAGAACATGAATCCGGGTCAATACAGATGAATTGTACCTGAAAACACTTCTACCGCAGGGCCACACAACCATATATTACGGAATTGATTCGGAGCAACTACCTCACAGCGTACAATAAGTTCGCCGCCCGGTGTTTGAACCTTCACCTGGGCTGAACCGTGTTGATGCCTGACATGCACCAGCGAACAGGCTGTTACCCCTGTGCCGCACGATAAGGTTTCATCTTCAACTCCACGTTCATACGTTCGTACCCGAATGTTGTTGGCATCTATGGCCTCCACCAGATTCACGTTGATGCCCTCATCACGAAACCGTGGACTATACCGAATCAAGGCCCCTTCCTTTTTCATATCCAAATCATCCAGATGCTCGGTATAACTCACATAGTGGGGCGATCCGGTATTTAGTTCAAAATACGTTTCATAACTGCGCAAAGCCTCAACATCCATCATATGTAATTCAATCTGGCCCGATGTTGTAAATACTGCTTCATGTGTACCATCTATCGCCAGAAAACGAACCCGTTCATTCACCAGGCCCAGGCGTTTTGCAAAAGCCGAAATACAACGTCCGCCGTTTCCGCACATTGTACTTTCGNNGCCATCGCTGTTGTAATATACCATACGAAAATCGAATCCTTGTGCCAGTTCAAGCAGCATCAGACCATCTGCACCGATTCCAAAATGGCGGTCGCAAAGAAAACGAACTTGTTCTGTACTTAAAATAATATCTGCGGAGCGATTATCAATTAGAATAAAATCGTTGCCTGTGCCGTGGTATTTATAAAATGAAAGCTGTTGACTCATAAGCGATCGGCAATAATTTCTAAACTTTGTTGTATCATGCGATCAATGGCTGCCGGGGCATTGCTGCTGAATTTNTTCTCAACCCGATTCGCGACTATGGTATTCACAGCCAGACAACGGTGCCCGAATACACGTCCCAAACCAAAAATGGCTGAGGTCTCCATTTCGAAATTTGAAATGCGGTGTTCGCCAAAACGAAATGAACTCAGGCGGTCAACCAATTCAGGGAATCGCCGTTCTGCCCGAACTACCCGTCCCTGAGGCGCATAAAATCCCGGACAAGTGACCGTGATACCCTGATGATATCCTTGTTGAAACCAGGCAAGTAATTCGCGGGACCTTCCATGGCANTAAGGTCGAATCGGACTATCGCTTAAACCGGCGTGTTGGGCAAAAGCATCCTGCAAAGCGAGTTCTTCAGCGCTTTGTTCAGGCACATAATAATGTAGAACATTATCTAAACCGATGCCATGACTAGAAGCCACTAAACTATCCACCGGAATATCGGCTTGCAAACTACCGCAAGTTCCCATGCGGATAATGCTAAGCCGGGTGTGGGTTGATTTAATTTCCCTGGTATTAAAATCCACATTCACCAAGGCATCCAGTTCGTTCATGACAATATCAATATTATCCGGACCGATACCGCTAGATAAGACCGTTAATCGCTTGGAGCCGATGCGGCCAGTATGGGCAACAAATTCCCGGTGTTGCGAACGAACTTCAATAGCATCAAAATATTTACTCACTGCCGCCACGCGGTCCGGATCNCCNACGGTAATCACCAATCCAGCCAGCTCATCCGGATGCAGATGAATATGATATACTTTTCCTTCAGGTGTAATAATTAATTCGGAGGATTCAATTGGCATAGCCATTTATTTTCCCGGTAAAAGTAAATCATTCATCGCCTGCGGGCAACAAGGATTCGGTTACCCTAATTTACCGCCCCAAGACAATCCATGTTGTACATTTGAATCTCCCGGAAATACCCATGAAATTTTTGCCGTCATTGCACTGATCTTAATAGGCATCGCATCCGACACAGTTGCACAAATCGTCAATATCGAAAAAGAACGATTACGGAATCAGGATAGTGCCCGGTTGGCTGGAAAATTCGCCGCCACGGCCCAACTCATCGAAAATAAGGGTCTCAGTATTTTTGCCGACTTTAATCCGCATATCCAGTTTAAGAAAAACAGGCATATCATTTTACTCATCGGACAATGGGAATACCTGAGTGCTTTGTCGAATACCGTGAACCATGGAGGCTATGCACATCTTCGATATAATTACCGATTAAAACCCCTGTTGAAATGGGAAGTTTTAGCCAACTCCAATACAACAGGATCTGGAATATGCCTTGGCGGTATCTGGCAGGAACTGGTCCGCGGTTAAAATGCATCGATCAGGAAGCCATGCAGGTTTATATCGGGCCGTTGTATCTGTTTGAATGGCAACGCAGTCAGCTAGACGAAATAAATCGTTATATGCACCGCTTGTCGGCCTATATCAGTTGGAATATGCATTGAAAGCCTTGCTTCGCTTTGCGGGAACCGTGTACTATCAACCCCGGTTAAATCAATGGATGGATTACCGTATCAGCGGACAAACCGAACTTCAACTGAATTTGAGTAAACATTTTAGCCTGGAACAAAAAACAACCTGGATTTTTGATGAAACCGGATTTATTGGAATCCCCGGAAAAACTACCGGCTGAGCTTAGGATTTGCGTATCGCTTCCAGCAACTGGAAAAAATGAAGCCTCACTTGCTAATTATCAATTTCTTTATACATTTGTCGCCCTAACGGTCTTGTGGCCGAGTGGCTAGGCAGAGCTCTGCAAAAGCTTCCACACCAGTTCGAATCTGGTCGAGACCTCTAAAAACCTCCTCACCCGGAGGTTTTTAGTTTTAGATTGGTTGAAATGCATCGCCATTTTGTATCTACCTTTAAAGCGTGAAAATATCCCTTATTGGAGCGGGCAATATGGCCCAGTTTTTGGGTGTTTCGTTTAAAAATGCCGGGCATACCCTCTGTCAGATTTATGCAGGCTCCTCACAGCGTGCCCTTCCCTGGCGAACCGCTTAAATGCGCAATGTATTCAGCATGTGGCTCAGTTAGATACAACAATTGATGTGCTACTTATCGCTACTCCCGATGATGTGATTCAGCAGTATGCCGAAACCCTTCCTGAAATGCCGTGTGCAGTGTTGCACACAGCCGGTTCACTGCCCTCAAGCGTATTACAGCGCCTAAATCCCCGGCATGCCAGTATTTGGTGCATTTACTCAATCCGAAGTGAAAATTTACCACTACACCGCACTATACCTGTAGTCATAGAGAGTGAAAACCCGGAAGCGGTGCAATTGGCCACCACCCTGGCCCAAAGTTTTAGTGACGCAATTTATCATTTGGAGGCGGCGCAAAAACCTGTGGTTCATCTGGGGGCCGTGCTGGCCAATAATTTCACCAATCACCTGTTTGCGATTTGCGAAGAATTATTAGGAGAGGTACAGATACCGCGAGAAATTCTTTTCCCATACTCGAAGAAACAGTCCAGAATTTAAAACAGCTGCCGGCCACCGAATTACAAACCGGTCCTGCCCTTCGTGGTGATGCCAAAACCCAGGACCGGCATCTGCAGAAACTAAAGAATCATCCCAACTACACGCGCATCTATGAAGCCATCAGTGCCTCAATACAGCACATGTACGCCAACAAGCCTTCAAATTCCTGATTGTCCATACCAGGTTTTTAGATTCTGCTTTAAGAATCAGGCCTGATAATTTAGTATCGTCGGAGAGGGCCTTAGCCATGAAGCACGGCACGGGTTTGTTCGCTGCGCAGTTCCAGTCGCGGAGGTTCTGGGGAATTCCGGGTCAACTGTTCGCAAGACAAATGTGAATACAGGAGATTCTGTGGATACAGAAAGAAATCTTCCCATTATTTAAAGTTTTTCTTCGCTACATTTGCACGCAAATTTCAAAACCATGGGCGTTTTAGTCAGCAAAAACAGTAAAGTGATTGTTCAGGGATTTACCGGAACCGAGGGAACCTTTCATGCCACTCAAATGATCGAGTATGGAACCAATGTGGTGGGTGGAGTTACACCGGGCAAAGGTGGAAGTGCTCACCTGGATCGTCCGGTTTTTAATACCGTGGCTGATGCCGTTCAGCATACTGGCGCCGATGTATCTATCATATTTGTTCCACCCGCGTTTGCTGCCGATGCCGTGATGGAGGCTGCTGACGCCGGGATTCAGACGATCATCTGCATCACTGAAGGCATTCCTGTGCAGGATATGGTTGCCGCCAAAGAATACATTAAAGACAAAGGTTGCCGACTGATCGGACCGAACTGCNCCGGGGTGATTACTGCCGAAGAAGCCAAAGTAGGTATCATGCCCGGTTTCATCTTTAAAAAGGGAAATATTGGCATCGTTTCAAAATCCGGTACGCTCACATACGAAGCAGCCGATCAGGTGGTGAAGGCCGGCTTAGGTGTCACAACGGCCATCGGAATCGGAGGCGACCCTATTATTGGCACCACGACCCGCGAAGCTGTTGAGTTGTTGATGAACGATCCTCAAACTGAAGGTATCATTATGATTGGTGAAATTGGTGGTGGCATGGAAGCCGAAGCGGCCCGTTGGTTAAAAGATAATATGCGTAAACCGGTAGTTGGTTTTATTGCAGGGCAAACTGCACCTCCCGGACGACGTATGGGGCATGCCGGAGCGATAGTAGGTGGTTCGGACGACACGGCAGCTGCGAAAATGAAAATCATGCGTGAATGCGGAATTCATGTAGTGGATAGCCCGGCTGATATTGGCAAAACCATGGCTGAGGTATTAAAGAAGTAATCACATCCTGAGATACAAAAGTTGACAGCTCCGCCCCTGTGGGTGGAGTTTTTTTATGCTTGGATTGTTGCTTATCCCTTGTCTGAAAAACGTTTCGAAAACTATTCCCCTGAAGCAATTTCAATACCCTCAGAAAAAATAGACCGATTGAGAGGACTATAAAATTTGGCAATCAAATTGGTCATCGTTAATTTTAAACATGCCTTCCAAGGAAATTCCGAATCAAGGTAATACAGAACTAAACATAATCGCATGAAACGCTTTCATTTACTTGTTTTACTACACTTCTGGGGTTTATTTGCACATGCCCAACCTACCCAATTCACGTTGGGTGGAGCTCAGCAACTCTATTGGAATTGGAGACCCGATATTTCAGATTCCAGTTATGAATTTGTGTTGGAAACATACAATACAGTTAATTATTCCCAACAAAGTACTTGCAGCAGGGTTGGAATTTATTACTGGAATGAATGTTCCTATACCAAACCTTATTTTAACTATAGCAATAACGGTCTAGGCGTAATTACCTGCATAAATAATTTACTATATGACACACTGATTAAAGTCACATCGGGTGCTGGTGAATTTGATTCCTTATGTGGTTATAGTAATCCCTACAATTTTGGCATGTCAGGCATAACCGACCCGTATACCCGTACCTCCCCCAATCGATACAAAGTTCGTTATAAAGGCCTGGTGACCCTGCCTGAAAAATGTGGCAAATGGCATTTCTCCATTGGCGACATCAATCTCTATGATTGCAATGGCAACGGTGATATAGCCTTTCGGAGTTCGAATAGAAAGGCCTCCGGTTCTTCACCTGCATTTGAATTAAGTAATATTGACTCTTTCACCTATATCGGTTGGTTTGATAGTATTCAATCCGTTGTAGTTAATATGGGCAGCTTCCACATGGTAACATTGAACAATTTAGATTTCCAGGATAATAATTCGCCACGTTGCCTGACTCCTCCCTGGCATGTTTCGCCGCTTGGTCAAAAGTATGGTTTCACCAGCACCGTTTGACCCAGACCATGATAGTCTTGACATTAAAATTGCGGATACCATTTATTCCAATGCTTTACCTAACTATTTTCCCAGTTTTAACTGGCAATTTTTGTAATGCAAAATGCGAATGGTGATTTTAGCAACGACTTATTTATGTATAAAAACTGGTATGCTCCTTTACCCGGCCAAACGGGGCCTAATCCCTTGCGCTATGATGCCAAGTATAACCCGTTTGATACCGACAGTACCTTTCAGCTCGATGCGCAAACAGGTCAGGTTTCCTATATCCCACAATCTGAAATGCATCCCCTTCTGTACTTTAGCATTAAAGACTATCGCAACGGCATCCTTGCCAGCGAAACATTTTATTTCAACCAATTTACAGTGCTTCCTTCCAACAGACCCTTGTCTTCTTTTCATTTGGATGCTGCTACGCTAAGTGGAGGGTTTTGTTACCATCGGGTCGTATCAGAGCTTTTCATAACACTCCCTGAGTTTTGAATACGATGTTAAAATCAGTTTACCGGCAGGCCAATTGGTTGTACAAACTATAACAGACTCCACCTTACCGGGGAATGCCACGTGCCAGATACTGAATAACAAGACAGATAGTGTACGCTGTAAATTCAGTTGGACGCCGGATACATCTACCAATGGACTGTATACTTTTACACCATGTCGAAAGACAACAATTGTGTCATGCCGTTTTCACAATATACCCAGGTTTTCACTCACCCGTTTGAAGTCGGTGCATTTCATGTTGGAGTTCAGGAAAATCTTGAACCAATGCGCATTCAAATTATTCCAAATCCGGGCTCGGGATGGTTTCACGTGAACGCTTCACGTCCATTGCAGGAAATTACTATTTGGGATGTTTCAGGTAAACCAGTCTATCGCCTGAAAGCGCAACAAACAAATTCAGTTCAACTGGATTTGTCCGCACTGGCTGCTGGCACTTATTTTCTGCATAGTCCCGGTTGGCATCCCGAAAAAATTGTCGTGATGCGGTAAAAGGAAGGAGTGATTTGTCTTTTGTCAATACCACGAATGTCCGCCGACAAAGCATTGACAATATTTGTAACCGGTTCGCAAAGCATTATTCATTCTTTTTGGATAAAAAATAAGGGTGATGTATTAGATACAAGCAAACCGATCCATCTAATGCAAGTATTTTTAATATTTCACTTGATATTTTTCAATTAAATACACAAGTTTCAAATAGGTCATAGAACCAAATGGGTTTGAGATTAATTCAGTACATTCGACAAGACCATAAATGTTAAATTTTTGTTAATTCGGATTAAACTGAGTAATTTCATGTAAAATATATTTTATGAAAACTATCTCACTCAGCCACTCAGCCACTCAGCCACTCAGCCACTCAGCCACAATACCAACTCCAAGGCATTTAAATTCAAAGCCTCATTAATTTTTGGCATTCGTCGTGCTACTTGTTTGTTTTATTTTCTTCTTTCCACTCTCTATAGTTTCCAAGCAAATGGCCAATGGTTCACCAAATGGTATGACAATAACATTGCTGGCCCGTTTGATTATCCAGAGTCCTATATCATCGAACGATTTAGACCTTCAGCCAATTATAATTTTGATGGTACCATTATGGTTAAAAGTTATTTCAATCAATTTACCCATCGACCTGTTGAAATAACATTAACTGATGCCAATGGTGATGTTATAAAATCCAAATCGTGCTTTGATATTGCGGCATGGCCATTTCCCTTGCAAGAGTTCGTACCAGTTAGTTCCTGCTACAATTCGATTTTAAAACATTACGCCATTATGGGACTTAAGCGAACATCCTATGCTTCTTCCCTTATTTATGATTCCTGGATTATTTTTAGATGAAGATCTTAATTTAATCACAACCGAATACCTGAATTGTGCAGTGCCTGGCATCAATCCATTAGGTCTTCTTCTCACAGATATTTGTTCCATTGAAAATGGGCCATTATCTGCGACAAATGGCGGTTTTGCCTATACTGGCATCGTAACCAATTCATTGAACCCTGAACCGAATGTCAACTCAACGCTGGACAAACGCTAGTAGCCGGCCAATGCTATTATGACCCGACCATCAACGACTATGTTTTCCAACAAGCGGGTTTAACTATTTTGATTGGGGAGTTCCTGAATTCAATAATGCTATTTTCCCTAGCCGAATGATTGAAATTCCTTTATCCGGTAACAACGGAGGCTTTATAATTACCGGAACTGGCCCCAACGATATAAATGCAAATGCAGTGGGTTCGATATTTTTGCCAGACTTGATTACAGTTTGGATATGTCTGCGACTGAATTTTACCCTCCACTGATGGCATCATTCGGAGAAAAAATTCATGCCGGTGATATTTATTTTGATCCGGTTCAGGAAGAAGTTTGGTTTGCGGGAACCAATGAAATGGAGAATGGCGTCAGGGCCATCCTTTATCAAAAATTAGTCAACTTAAATAATCCAGGAATTCAGATTTATCCTAATCTTAACGGAGCGACCCCACTGGCAAATCCATTAAATTTTGGCCAGATTAATTTATTCACTGATAACGGAAAACTTAAAATTTGTAAAATAATGCCATCAAATGATCAGACTAAAGGAGTCATAGGAGCCACCTTCTTTGAAAATAACAGATATAATTTATGGAACAACACAGCTACCTATCCATTTTTAACTTATGTGTTATATTCAGATCTCGAACTGAGTAATATATTTTTCAGAATCAACCTATATCAGCATATACTTATCCCCGATTAATGGGAAACATAGGTATTGGCAACTTTTTCCCCTTTCTCGATTTTCAACATTTGCATTACCCCTCACATACTATGCATGAAATGCCAATCTCTTCATTCCCCAATGAATCTTATATCATGGGCAGTACGCTGAAACATGCTTATGCACCACCTAATTACAACGAAATGAATGTGTTAATCCGTACTGAAAATTATTACCAGAATGATTGTATCAATATCGAAGAGCTTATAATTCATACAAATTTTGTAGCTGATAATTTTCTCTGGTACCCTCTACTATTTTGCCCCAACCATTATTCATTTGCCTGTGGACTACCTCACCAATAATTACCAAATTGAATCGAACGACTGCGAGACTCAAGGACAGGGTTCAAACAAAATACCAGTGATTTATCAAATAATTCAATACCAGTCAATCAACCATTAAAATTCTGAACAATTCATATTAACTGGTTATAGTATATTCAGCAGTTCAGGACAGAAATTATTTGAAAGTTCTGCCAATAACACCTTCACACCGGATGTATCTGCATGGCCCAAAGGAATTTATTTTATTCAGAAAAAGCACTTCCAATAGTCCATCAGAAGTTATTAAATTTTCCTTATGAGACAGAGTATTCAGTTAATTTTATCTCTCCTATTGGGGTTTCATCTCCACGCCCAACCCACCCAATTTACAGCAGGTGGAGCTCAGCAACTTTATTGGAATTGGAGACCCGATATTTCAGATTCCAGTTATGAATTTGTGTTGGAAACGTACAACGCAGTATATTTTCTTCACTGAATTCTTGCAGTCGGGTTGGAATTTATTACTGGAACGAATGTACCTATACTAAACCATATTTTAATTGTACCAGCACCAGCCCGGGCGTAGTGTCCTGCGTCAATAATTTACTTTTGATACTTTGTTTAAAGTCACACCCGGCTACGGAGAATTTGATTCCTTATGTGGCTATAGTAATCCTTACAATTTTGGCATGTCAGGAAATACAGACACTTATACCCGTACTTCTCCAAATCGTTACAAGTTAATGTACCGAGGAGTTGTGACCTTACCTGAAAAGTGTAGCAAATGGCATTTTTCAATAGGTGATATCAGTCCGTTTGATTGCAATGGCATGGGAGACTTTGCAGTTCGTACATCTAACAAAAATGGAACATCATCTATCGCAGCTTTCGAAATGACGAATGTAGATTCTTTTATTTACCAAGGTTATACAAATGGAATCAATACAATTCCGGTGAATTACGGAAGTATGCATATGGTTACTATAAACAATTTAGATTTCCAGGATAATAATTCGCCACGTTGCCTGACCCCTCCCTGGCATGTTTCGCCGCTTGGACAAAAAGTATGGTTTCACCGGCACCGTTTGACCCAGACCATGATAGTCTGGACATTAAAATTGCAGATACCATTTATTCGAACGTACTCCCAAGTTATTTTCCAACCTTAAACTGGCAGTTTTCTTGATGCAAAATGCGAATGGTGATTTTAGCAACGACTTATTCATGATTAAAAACTGGTATGCTCCTTTACCCGGCCAAACAGGGCCTAACCCCTTGCGCTATGATGCCAAGTATAACCCGTTTGATACCGACAGTACCTTTCAGCTCGATGCGCAAACAGGTCAGGTTTCCTATATCCCACAATCTGAAATGCATCCCCTTCTGTACTTTAGCATTAAAGACTATCGCAACGGCATCCTTGCCAGCGAAACATTTTATTTCAACCAATTTACAGTGCTTCCTTCCAACAGACCCTTGTCTTCTTTTCATTTGGATGCTGCTACGCTAAGTGGAGGGTTTTGTTACCATCGGGTCGTATCAGAGCTTTTCATAACACTCCCTGAGTTTTGAATACGATGTTAAAATCAGTTTACCGGCAGGCCAATTGGTTGTAAAAACTACAAGCAGACTCCACCTTACCGGGAAACGCCACTTGCCAGATACTGAATAATAAGACGGATAGTGTACGCTGTAAATTCAGTTGGACGCCGGATACTACGGTCAATGGACTGTATACTTTTACACCATGTCGAAAGACAACAATTGTGTCATGCCGTTTTCACAATATACCCAGGTTTTCACTCACCCGTTTGAAGTCGGTGCATTTTATGTTGGAGTTCAGGAAAATCTTGAACCAATGCGCATTCAAATTATTCCAAATCCGGGCTCGGGATGGTTTCACGTGAACGCTTCACGTCCATTGCAGGAAATTACTATTTGGGATGTTTCAGGCAAACCAGTTTATCGCCTGAAAGCGCAACAAACAAATTCAGTTCAACTGGATTTGTCCGCACTGGCTGCTGGCACTTATTTTCTGCATAGTCCCGGTTGGCATCCCGAAAAATTGTCGTGATGCGGTAAAAGGAACGTTATCCGGGCGTTTGTATTTTCTTAAGCTTCAAACTCTGATGGTGCCGATTGGTATAATCTCTTGAATTGTGCGCAGAACCTAACACAAAGAAAGGATTCACAAAAATCCATTTCTCCAGATTATCGCAGAATAGGTTATTTTCGATAGTTCAATACTACTTTATGTGTTCAGCCTACCTCATTCGAAAAATCAGCCTTATTCTTGGATTCACTAGCCTTGTGATCCCATCAACTGGTTGCCTGGCTCAGTTTATTCCGTTCTATAATTTTTCTCAATCTTCGGGAATCTATAATAGTCTAAGTGGGCAAACTGTTTTAGCGGCTGGTTTAGGTTTTGATGATGAACGGTACAGTGTCAATCTGCCATTTAATTTCACATTCGACAATGTTAGCTATTCAAGCGTTTACATTGCCATGAACGGGTTTATTAGTTTTGGCAATACAGATCCGGGCAGTGGATACTGGATGATCGATTCTTCGCAAACCGGGTTCAGAGTAGTGTCTGGTTTCGATTATAATTTGAGTAGCCTGAATAACAACACGGAGTTAAGTTATTCTACCTTGGGAGCTTCTCCCAATCGCATCTTTGTGGCCCAATGGAAAAATATGGGAGCACAGGGCTCATTGGCCTTGACCGCCAATTTTCAAATTCGTTTGTACGAAACCTCTAATGTGGTTGAAGTCATGTATGGATCTTCGGTTTTGAATACCGGAAGTGTTCTATCGGTTCAGTTGGGGTTAAGAGGATTAAACAATAGTNTCTTTTTAAACCGCACTTCCAGTAACTCTAATTGGAGTAGCACAACAGCAGGTAGCAATGCCGCCGCGAATATTATTTACAATGGCGGAAGCAATCCCAGTAGTGGACAAACCTATCAGTTTACACCGCCTCCTCCTTGTAACCTACCCGGAGCGGCTAATGGCTTAAGTTTAACCTCAACTACAAACAGTGTATCAGGAAGTTTTTCGCCATCCAACCCTACTGCTACCAATTATTTGGTGGTACGCACTCAAAATGCTCCGCTTTCCGTTTTGCCTGTGAATGGAGTTCAATACAGTGGAACCTTAGGCAATGGCACCATTGTTCAAAGTAGCAACTCCACGAATTTTACAAATGGAGGCCTCAACCCGATCGCCTCGTATCGCTATACGATTATTCCTTTTAACCAGGGCTCCTGCATCGGCCCCGTGTATCAAACTAACAATATCTTGTCTGATACTATACTCACCAAAGGCCCCCGAAAATATGTTTGGCTGCCAACTAGCGGAAGTGCAGATTTTCAATTGGCGGGCAATTGGCTTCCGAATCGAACATTTACCGATCCGTTAGATACCTTGATTTTTAATCAGGGCGGGCAATCCACCGCAATCAATGTTCCTGCCCAAAGTTTGGCCGGCATTGAAGTGAGCAATTCAACCAACGTCACACTTTCTGCAACGCTGAATGATTCGCTCACCCTCTCAAAATTCTTAACCATTCAGTATGGAACTGCCCTGCATCTGGGAGGAACCAACAAATTAAAAATTCTTTTTCTGAATGCTGCGGGTAAACGAGCCGTAAGTATCGATGGTTTATTATCGCTGGATGGCAACTCAGTATACAATACGCGGTATTCCATTTCGAGAATCAATGGAATCGTGCGGGTCAATCATGGCAGCGCGCTGTTTTCGAATACCTGCTCAACCTGCTACGACGACACACTGAATTTTAAATCCGGTTCGCGCCTTGAATTGATGAAAGACAGTGCATTTATTCCATACGGAATTTACGATACCACGTCTACCGTGTTTGTTACAAATATTGTGCAGCAAGGCCCCACCATGGTTTCAGTACCCGTTTCAACCTATTTAGGCAATTTAGTTTTAGATTTTCCACAGGCCGTGGTGAATACTTCCATTCCAAATGCCATCAATCGCATTTATGGCAACTTAATTATCCGCAATACCGGAATTGGGTCGTTAAGCATGTCGAATAAAATTGTGTATGGCCGCACGGACTTTTAAAGGGCAGCTGAACATTTTAAGCGGAATGTATTTTCAGGGAGATGTGATGTTAGATACCGGAAAAGTTTCAGTGTATGCCAGTACCGCTTTTATGCGGATCTTACCACCACGTCTAAAGATACTCTTCAGGTATATTCGGCAAATACGGTTGTTAGTTTTAGTGGGCCTGGTCAAAACCATGTTGATTTTTCGNGCCAGTACATAGGCGGTCAAAGTTTAGTTGTTTTAGACAACCCTTTTGGTGCGCAGTTCAACGGACAAATCAATTTGAGTGGAACGGATAAACTCCGCATCGATCGGGGTTCCTGGACAGGTCCGGGTGTTTTTCAATTCGGAGGCAATGCCAGTCTGGAGTACAATCATTTGGTAAGCCATGTTGCAACCGCCACGGAATGGCCAGCGCTGAATGGCCCCTTTTCCGTCACTGTCAATTTAGAGTCTGGCTCACCGGATAATCGACTTTATTTACCCGGTCATCGAAGTATACCCGGCACCTTGTTTTTATACGATGGGGTCATCGTTTTAGATCATTCGAATTTGTCGGCAAACACGCTGACAGCTCCTGCTACAACCGGGCCACAAATCGACACAAACCGAATGATAGCTACCACTGGTAATGGTTACTATTATGCCAATTTCTCGGCAGGCAATTCCAATCAGATCATCNCGCTAGGTGATTTAACGAATGTCGCAGAGGTGAGTCCGGGACGCTTGTACCTGACAGGAAACACTGCCGCTCGCTATATTGGTATACGGGTAAACGATGCCCTACATCCGAATGCCGGAAGCAATGCCCCTGTAAGCCGCTATTGGGAAGTGACTGATACCACTGCAACAGCATCATATACCTATAATCTTAAAATCAGTCCGGATAGTTCTGAAATTTTATCCAATTCCATCAAGATGCAATCCTGGGATGGCAGCGTATGGCAAACTTACCCTTCCATTTTAAGCGGCGACACCTTACAAAATGGTGTTTTTGTTGCGGCAAGTAATTATCCGATTTCAAGAACCTTTACAGGATTTGTGCCGACGGTATCTCCGGCCGCTTCCGTATACAACTGGAACGGATCGGTGAATCAGGATTTTCAGGTAGCCGCCAACTGGACTCCGGCCCGCNACCATACTGCAAACCAGCGATCGGTGGTTTTTAGTGATGGACTGCTGGATTCTATTGTCAACATTCCGAATCAGGTGATAGGTCGTATGAGTGTACTGAATCAAACACAGGTACTTTTAACCAGTAATAATATCACCCTGAGTCTGGCATCTGACAATGATACCACCACCAACGAATTGTACATTGCCACAGGAAGTACCTTGCGCATCAAAGCCAGTAATCAGAAGATGAATTTCATCAACCAGAATAACCGTGCTTTGATAGAGGGGCGCCTGGAGTTGCAAAATTCGAGCACGACCAATGTGATAGATTTTAGCAACTGTGTGGCTACGGTTTCGGCTTCCGGCATTTTGGCTTCCGGCGGAAATTCGACTGGGCAGCCCTTCCTGAGCGATGCCACGATGCTGCGATTTTTCGGAACTTACGAACATAAATATACAACCACACCAGGTTATATTCCTTTTGCAAGTTGGAAGCCGGATCCTCGTTCAGGTGATAGGCGCACTCAGTTTTACACTATCAAACAATGGAGTTGCCAATGGCTTTCGTCAGACTTTTACAATTTTACCTATCATGCTCCTAACCAATACGGCAATACCAATTTCGGTTTAGATACGGTTCAAAATAATTTCAGGATGATTTCTACCGGAACCGGAACCTGGAAAGGCTCTGTATTGCAGTCGAAGAACTTTTTTTCAACAANNGGAGGCAAAATTGATTTATCATCCACCAATCAGATCTCTGATAGTTTGATTCAAACCCAGGGCATCTTAAAAAATCCAATCGTCAACAATCAGACCCAACTCATTTTTAATGGTACGGCCAACCAACAGGTAGTTTCTTGTTATGATTCCTCCTTTGCAGGTGAATTCATGTATACAATTCGGAATCCGTATGGAATTCAATTAAATGGCACAGGGAATTTCAGCATCAACAACATCTTTAAGATCGACNAAAAAGGTGGACTCACTATTCAGACGAATGCAATGCCTCCGATTACCACGACTTTGACGCTGAGGTTTGACACCCTTGATTCGGAATTAAAGTACAACTACACAGGCAATCTGATTGCAGATGCTGTTTGTTTTCCTGCAAGTTATGGGCCCAGCAAGATGACAACTGACCTTGGAGCAGCGCATCAATTATCGATTCCATTTGACCGAACCCTTGCTTCACTGAATATGCTGAGTGGAGATATCAATATCCAATCCAACACGCTCACCTTAGGTAAATCAACGACACAAGCCGGAAGTTTAAGTTATTCAGGGGTATATCATAACGTCAACAGGCTTTTTAAACGCAGAATTTCCATTAACAATTTCTCGTACCTGAATGAGTTACTTTTCCCTTTAGGTGATGGGCAACACAATCGTTCATTCCTACTGAAATCATTGACCTTAACATCCGTAACTTCAGATGGATTTTTACAGGTCAGACATGTTTCCNTACCCGGAAATCAAACAGGTTTGAGTATACCAGATGGACTTTATACGGTGNACAGAAAATCAAATTCCTATTGGGAATTAGGAACTGATGCTTCGTTGACCTTAGGACCGATTATTCAAATGTATGTAATAACAGATGGTATCAATATGGCCGGTAATCCGGGTGATTGGCGCCTGTTTGCGAACAATACCATGAATGGAACGCACGTGAATTTTACAAATCCCTCTGCATTTATGCGTGCGGGTCGGGCAGGATTAACCTTGAGTCAGATGACAACTGGAACATATCATGTTGGAGGTGATGGTCTTACCCCACCCAGCACCGTTTATTCGGTCAATAACGGAACCTGGAACAATCCGGCTACCTGGAATATTAATGCCATCCCCAATCCATCGCATCAGGTGATCGTTTCTCCGACCGATACAGTCATCCTGAATGCTGCTGGTCAGGCCAAATCAATCCAAATAAATTCCGGAGCCAGTTTTATTGTGCAAAGCGATTCCATCCATGTCGACAGTCTGGTATATAATTACGGACGCTTCGTTTTAGATGGCGGTGTATTGGATNCGGGACCGGCAGGAGGTGGAAACAGAATGTTTAAAAGTGAGGACTCAATCTTCATTCACAATGGAACGTTGCGGGTGAATGGCGGCTTTAACATTATTGGTGATGCTTATCATCAAACTGGTGGAACCATAATAGTAGATGGAAACGGAGCATCTGCTTCCTATACGACACCATATGTGAATATCACTCCAGGCTATACCTATGCCACCGGCGATNCTCTTCAAATTGTTGATCCGCATAGCNCTCAATACAGATGTTTTTTTGGAGGGGGATTTGGCCCTGGCCATACGTTGATTTTAGGGAATGGGGTTTCAACGGTTGCCGGAGGACTCGCAGGATTTAGTTTGTACACTATAGGCTCCTTAGGTAATTTATCTGTTCTTAGCACACCATCTGTGGCGTCACGAATTTGCAAAATCCGAACCAATACCAGTTTATACGGGCAATTGAGTTTAATTGATTCAAATGCCTATTTAAACATGAATGGTTATACCCTGGAAGTGGGTGGAGATATCTGGTTAGATTCGTTCACCACCTTAATTACGAACGGAACCTTACGATTTAAAAACACCGGCCTTAGCTACGGAGCCTTGTCTATTCCATCGGCACCGCAAACGCTTTACTCGAACGGCATCCTGCAAAATTTGACGACTGCCCCAAGTGCCAATTTTAGTTCGCTCGAAGTGAATAATACTTCATTGGATGGAGTCAGCATAAATTCAGGAAATCTATCCTATAGTCAGAATCTGGTATTAACTGCCGGGAAACTTGCCATTGGTGCTTCCAACACACTTACCGGACTCACCGCTTCTTCTGCATCGTCTACTTCGGGCTGGTTGCATGGCAAACTAAAAATGTATATCAACTCCGGTTCTTCCAGCAACCATACTTTTCCGGTGGGCGATTCATTATCTGCATCAAAGGCCTTCTTCAGTATCCTGAGCAATCAAACAGTTGTATCGCCTGGGTTTCTTACCGTACAGGCTGTAACGCCGGACCATCCGGGAATTAGTAGTAGCCCGGTTCATCCGAGTCTGTCGTTGAACCGATGGTTTCGAATTGATACATCCGGAGGTCTTGTTTTTGGCCCCGGGTTTGCAGACATGTCGTTTCATTTTCCTGCTACAGATGTTGACCCCTTGGCAAATTATAGCAACTTTATCATCGCACAAGGCTTAAACGGGAATTGGAATACTCTGGCTCCTACCAGTGTATCGCCGGTGCTGGTAAGCGCCTCCCGTGATTTCCGTTTTATTCAGGGTGATTATATTCTTGGTGAAAACCAAAGTGTACCAATCATTGTGAGCCAGGCGGCCAATCAAAATGTTTGTGCCGGAGATAATGCTTCCTTTAGTCTTACCTCCAATGTAACGAATCAATTTCAATGGCAGGTGAATCCGGGCACAGGATTTATCAACCTANCAAATTCTGCCATTTACTCCGGCGTTTATTCAAACCAACTGCTCATTACCAATGTCCTTCCCGCGATGAACGGATACCAATACCGTTGTGTGGTCAGCAATGCGATTGGCTCTGTGACATCCAATTCGGTGACATTGCAAGTTGGGACAGGTGTGCTTCCTGCTATCAGTATCAGTTCATTGATCGGCACAACGGTATGTGCATCGGATACTGTAAACTTTCAGGCAACGTATAACAATGGGGGCAGTAATCCGATATTTGAATGGTACCTGAATGGAGTTGCCTTGGGCATCAATGCACCCAACATCCAGTTAAGTGCCTTATCACCTAATGCACAAGTATCTTGTTCCATGACAAGCAGTTCAACGTGTGCGACACAGTCTGTGGTGAGCAGTAATGTGCTGAATCTGAATATCATTCCAACAAACACCCNNACGGTGAGTATTTCGAGCAATGTAGCCAACCCAGTATGTGCAGGAACAACGGTTACATTTACAGCTGTTCCTGTCAACGGAGATNCTTCACCCACTTACGCATGGACCATCAACGGTTCTCCGGTAGGTACATCCAGTCCGGTATTTATTACATCGAGTTTGTTAAATGGCGATATTGTATCCTGTCAGATGCAGAGCAATGCAAGCTGTTTGAGCACCTCCACTGCAATGAGTAATCCACTCACGATACAAGTGAATGCAGTACAAATTCCCGTGGTTAGTATTACTTCAAATTTGAGTAACACGATTTGTGCAGGTAACACAGTAACCTTTACTGCCACTGCGGTGAATGGTGGATCCAATCCACAGTTTAGTTGGTTCAAAAATGGGCTCTCTGTTGGAAGTTCTGCGTCAAGTTATACTGATAATACTTTGAATACCGGCGATNCAGTTTATTGTGTTTTGACGAGTAATTTATCCTGCGTGACGCAAAGTACTGACACCAGCAATATCATAACGATGCAAGTCAATCCTGTGCTGAATCCTTCTGTGTCTATTGCAGCGAATCCATCAGATACCATTTGTAGTGGCACATCTGTTACCTTCAATCCTAATATTATCAACAGCGGTCCCAGTGTGACGTATTCCTGGTTACTGAACACCGTGCAGGTTTCCAGCGGTTCAACATACACAAGTTCCACCCTGGCCAATGGCGATCAGATTCAGTTACTTATTACAACGAGTCCTTTATGCGCGACTCAACCAACCACGAGCAGCAATAGCATACAAATGGTTGTTAACCCTCTTCCCATTCCATCAATACAAATTAGTGCCAATCCGGGCACCGCTGTTTGTGCCGGAGATAGTGTCACGTTTACAGCCATCCAACAATCTGGCGGATCANGCCCTGTTTTTCAATGGAAGAAAAACAACCTTCCCGTTGGGAGCAATACCCCTGTGTACGGTGCTAATAATTTACAAAACGGAGATGTGATCGTTTGTGAGATGCAGAGTAATGCATCCTGTGCAGGGAGTGGTTTTGTCAGTTCTAATGCCTTAACCATGACAGTGACTGCCTTCAGCCAGGCCGGAATCAGTATACAAGCTACCCCGGTAAATCCGGTATGTGCCGGAACCCTGGTAAATTTTAGTGCAAGTATCAGTAACGGAGGATCAGCCCCTGCGTATCAGTGGCAAGTGAATGGCAACAATGTGGGCAGCAATACAGCCTTGTACAGTTCATCAACCCTGAATGATGGGGATACCGTACGGTGTATTTTGACCAGCAACCAGGCCTGTGTTTTGAGCAATACAGTTCCGAGTGATAGTATTGTGCTTGTGGTGCTTCAGAATGTAACGCCCGGAATATCCATTTCCGCATCACCGGGAACTATCATCAGCAGTGGCACTACGGTANACTTTACGGCCGTCGCCAATCTGGGAGGTAGTAATCCGGTTTACCAATGGGAACTAAACACAGTGAACGTGGGTACCAATTCCAACACTTACGTAACCAATACCTTGCAAGATGGCGATGAAGTGAGTTGTACATTAATCAGCAACGAACCTTGTGCCAGCCCTACTCAGGCAAACAGCAATATGCTTAAAATAAGTATCCCGAACGGGCTTACAGCATGGTCATCGGGCTTGGGTACTATTCAGGTTTATCCAAACCCGACAGAAGGTCGCCTGATACTTGAAGGTATCTGTAATGACCCGGGTATTCAGAAAATAAACTACGAACTATTGGCGCTCACCGGTCAGCACAAGCAGAGTGGAACGCTGCCTGTGAACAACAGCAAATTCCTACAAGAACTGCAATTCGATGAGTCAATAAATAATGGCATCTACTTCCTGAAACTAAGTACCCATCTTGAAACCTACATGGTGCGTATCACATTACACCGTTGATTTAATATTTGACCAGCTGTATAACCTGATTGGAAAGGAATTGTAGCCCGGAAAGAGCATCCAAACATACGAATAGCGCATCCTGACGTATCAATACAGAACATTCATATTAATTCAGTACTTTCGACACTAAATATTTCTTGAGAAGATTCGCACATTGTATCTAAAATAAATTATGCCATGCCCATTAAAATACTGATTACAGGAGGTGGCGGTGTAACCGGTCGGGCGATTGCCCGTTCTATTAAATTAAGCGCACTATATAAAGATGCTGAATTAGTTGCTGCAGATATATTCCACAATGCCTATGGTATTCATGAAGGTTTATTTGACCGATGCTATAAGATGCCCCATGTGGATGCAGAAAATTATACCACAAAATTTCAGGAGTTAATAGAACGTGAGACTCCGGATGCTGTGCTCATCATGACTGAANAAGAGGCTATCTATTGGGGAAAACACAAACCATTTTTTCCGGTTTTAGTTTCTCCCTACGCGTTTTCGGTCGTGGCAGGAAACAAGGCCCGGTTATATCGTGTGCTTACCAATGAAAAACTCGTCCCAAACTCCTTGCTTTACCATAAAAACGAAGGGCCGTTTGAATCGGTCTATCACGATCAATTTGATTCCAGACCCGTTTGGGTACGTTGTTATGAAGAAGGAACTTCTTCGGGCAAGNGGGCCTATTTGGTTAAGTCGGTTGATGATGCCCGGGCCTGGTTCAATATCAATCCAGGCATCAATAGCTATTTGGTTTCGGAGGTATTGCCCGGTGGGAATTATGCCTGCAATTTGTTGTTTTATGAGGGCAACCTTTTACAACAGGCTATTTACGAACGTCTGGAATATTTTATGCCCCACCTTGCACCATCCGGAATTACTGGAAACATCAGTGTGGGCAGATTGCTAAATGATGAACGAATTTTAACCAACTCGATTGCTGCCATCCGTGCGGTTGAAAAACACACCAACACACAGGCCCACGGAATATATACGGTCGACTTAAAAGGAGATACCGCCAATAATCCGCTGATTACGGAAATAAATTTAAGGCATACCGCCGCGACCAGTTCCTTTGCTCAAGGTGGTTGTAATATGGCAGAGTTTCAGGTTGCTGCAACCCTGGGGCATTTTGAAGCGATTCCGACCCATGAAATTAAGTTTAATCCGGACAATCGATTGTTACGGGACATAGACGGTATTCCGGTTTACCTTAACGAATTTAACCAAGAACAACAAGATCGTTTGATCGACTTATCAAAATGATATAATTCACGACCATGATTTAAATACGTCGAAATGAGGTATGCTAATGGATACCATTTCTAGTTGGTCCAATTCTAACTGAATTTTAATATCAAGGTAAAACCTTATCCATATTGGCTTTAGACCTGGTTGCGTGGCTTTCGGGTTCGATACAACCGCACCTCGGGTTGAATGTTACCTCTCGATGTATTTAATTGCATCAGCACGTAAAAAGTGTCTGAGTGGTAACACCATGATTCCGGTAACACAAACGTTTTTGCCTCCCCTCGAAGAATACCAGATTTATCTTAAACGAATCTGGGAATCCGCCTGGCTAACCAATCGTGGCCCTTTGGTTCTGGAGCTTGAACAAAAGCTAAAAGATTCCCTGAATGTCCCGCACCTTCTTTTAACGAACAATGGCACTTTACCGATTCAAATCGCCTTAAAACTTTTGCAAGCAGGTGATGAAGTGATTACAACGCCTTTTAGTTATGTCGCCACTANNGCATCAATTGTATGGGAAGGGTTAAAACCGGTCTTTGTCGATATCCATCCGGAATACCTCTGTATCGATGAATCAAAAATTGAAGCTGCCATTACGCCAAAAACCCGGGGTATACTTGCCACCCATGTGTATGGTAATCCCTGTGCAATAGACATCATTGATGAGATTGCAAAACGTCATAATTTGTTGGTGATTTATGATGCCGCACATGGTTTCGGAGTAGAATACAGAGGACGTAGTTTGTTTACCTATGGTGATATCAGTACCACCAGTTTTCATGCCACTAAACTCTTTCATACAGCGGAAGGTGGAGCCTTATTTACCAATTCAGCGGAGCAACTGCATGAATTGTTTTATCGGCATAATTTCGGACATAACGGACCTCATCATTTTCATGGCGTGGGCATCAACGCAAAAATGTCTGAGCTTTCCGCTGCTATGGGCCTATGTGTTCTACCCTACCTGGAATTTATACTGGAACGCCGTAAAAAATGTGTGGAACAATATCAGGCCGGTCTGGATACCCATCGTTATCAATTCTTAAAAATCCGTGAACATACCACATGGAATGCGAGCTACTTTCCGCTCATATTTGATTCCGAAGAAAACNTCCTTGTAGCTCAGGATGCCTTAAACCAAGAGAACATTTTTCCACGACGTTATTTTTATCCTTCGCTGAACACATTATCCTATGTCAGATCGGAACGGATGCCGGTCTCGGAAGATATTGCTTCACGGGTCCTGTGTTTACCACTATACACTGCGCTGAGTGAAGAAAATATTGACCGGATTCTTAAAATTCTACACCGCGTGTCCTGACGACTAATACTAAGCGTGTGGTGTTTCCAAAAGTCAGCAAGAAGTCCAAAACGTAAATCATTTGCATGAATCCCACGGTATCCATATCCTGCACCACCTTTAACCACGGAGCTTATATCAAACAATGCCTGGATGGTTTTCTGATGCAANAAACGACTTTCCCGTTTGAGATAATCATCCACGATGATGCATCTACCGACAATACCCGTGAAATTATTGAGGAGTNNATACTTCAAAACACCCCGATAGGATATTCCCCTTATTTCAGGAAGTGAATCAATATAGCCAGGGNNCGTTCGGGGATGATGTTTCGATTTAACTTTCCCAGATGCAGGGGTAAGTACATAGCCTTATGTGAAGGCGATGATTACTGGACCGATCCCTTAAAACTCCAGAAACAAATTGACCTTTTAGAATCGAGACCGGATGTAATGACTTCTGTGGGAAGGGTGAACTTTTTTATCAGGACAAGCAGGAATTACTACCCAAAAGAATTTGTGAACCCGGACGAACGACAAGAATATGCCTTGTCTGATTATTTAAAACAACCCTTTTCGCAAACCTCAACCTTTGTATTTCGTAACCGCCGGATTCCCATGCCCGACTGGATGGGCGAAGTAACCGCCGGCGACCAAAGTATGATGGTTATCTTCACCGGCCCTGAAGGCATTATCCATTTTCATCCAGATGTATTAAGTGTGTATCGGGTGAATTCAAACAGCATCACCCAATCTAATATCCTGAAGGTTTTACTCAATAACAACAACATGTTCAGGCATTGGAATACGTATCTGAATAAAAATACGACGGGCTTATCCGCAGCCGCATCCTTGAAAACAAACTGCTGATCATATTATTCCGTATTCCGGGGATGCAGAAATTATACAAACAATATTGGTTCGAGAGTTGCTTGCAGTTTGTTTATAAATTGATTATCGGCTTAAAACCGGTTTTGGAAAAGGAATATAGAAGTCAGTTAAAAAAACGAGGCCCGAAAAGTCTTTTACTTCCTCGAATTCTTAAGCGACGAAGGATAAAACACCCCTTTTTCCGGCCACTGAATTACCTTTGCAGCCTTATGCAGGCAACCATACAGGAACTCGATCATGTAGTCATTAAATTTGCTGGTGATAGTGGCGATGGAATCNAATTAACCGGAACACAATTTACTACCAATACGGCCCTTCGTGGCAATGACTTGTCGACCTTTCCGGACTTTCCGGCTGAAATCCGGGCCCCAATCGGAACTGTTCCCGGCGTGAGTGGGTATCAATTGCATTTCTCTTCAGATGCCGTATTCACACCGGGCGATGAATGTGACGTATTGGTTGCTATGAATGCTGCGGCCCTGAAAGTAAACCTGAAGAGCGTANAANAAGGCGGAATTATTCTGGTTAACACAGATGGGTTTGATTCAAAAAATCTTCGTCTGGCAGCCTATCCTGAAGGTGCTCAACCTCTGCAGGACCCTGCACTCGAGAATTATACCCTGATAAAAATTGATGTTACCAAATTGACCCGCGAAGCCTTGCAGGAATTATCGCTGGGAACCAAAGAGAAAGATCGTGCAAAAAACATGTTTGTGCTGGGTGTGTTGTACTGGATGTATGACCGCGACCTGGAAAGCACGAAAGAATTTCTGCAGGAAAAATTTTCACGCAAACCCGAAATTCTGGAAGGTAATCTTAAAGCCCTTCAAGCCGGTTACCATTATGCGGATACCACAGAAATTTTCACTGCGCGTTATACGGTGGCAAAAGCAAAAGTTGCTCCGGGTGAATACCGCAGCATTACAGGAAATACGGCTATGGCCCTTGGGCTGATCGCCGCAGGAGAAAAATCAGGGCTGCAGGTTTTTCTCGGATCTTACCCGATAACACCGGCTTCTGACATTCTACATGAAATGAGCCGGCATAAACAATATAATGTACTAACGTTTCAGGCCGAAGATGAAATCGCTGCGATTGGTTCTGCCATCGGAGCCTCCTATGGTGGATTACTCGGTGTAACGACAACTTCCGGTCCCGGGATGGCTTTAAAAACCGAGGCCATGGGTTTGGCCCTGATGCTGGAACTCNCTTTACTGATCATTGATATTCAACGAGGTGGTCCGTCAACCGGACTTCCAGCAAAAACCGAACAAAGCGATTTGTTGCAAGCCTATTACGGAAGAAACGGTGAAAGCCCTATGCCTGTCATTTCTGCCAGTACACCTTCCGATTGTTTTTGGGCAGCTCTCGAAGCCGCGCGCATTGCCGTTCAACACATGACTCCGGTCATTTTGTTAAGTGATGGATACATTGCCAATGGCGCAGAACCCTGGAAGTTTCCTAAATCCGAAGAAATCCCCGCGATAGCCGTTGAATTCAAGAAGGCACTTGGCCCCGGAGAAGATACGTTCTATCCTTATGCCCGCGATGAACGTCGTGTTCGTCCGTGGACATTACCCGGTACTCCCGGACTGGAACACCGAATCGGAGGATTAGAAAAGCAGGATATTACCGGAAATGTCAGTTATGATCCGNAGAATCACCAGCACATGGTTTTAACCCGACAGGCGAAAATTGATTTAATTGCAGAATCTATTCCAGAACAAAAATTGNACCTTGGTGCTGATGCGGGAGATATACTGGTTTTAGGATGGNGGTCAACCTATGGAGTCATCACCACTATAGTAAAATCGATGCTGGAAGAAGGTTATTCCATTTCACACGCCCACCTGCGCTATTTGCGTCCTNTTCCCAAAAATCTTGGATCGATTTTAAAGGCCTTTAAAAAAGTAGTGATTCCGGAAATCAACAATGGACAGTTAATTCGCATCATTCGTGGTGAGTTTTTAGTTGATGCCATCCCCTATAACAAAATCAAAGGAACTCCAATAACGCAAAGTGAACTTAGTGAATTTTTGAAAACCCTCTAAATGAAAAAAACCTACTACCTCATCGTTTTGTTTTCCTGCATCCTGTTCGCCACGCAATCCTGCAGAACAGTGAAACACCGACAACGANAAAATTTACAGAGCGTTTACTTTCAACTCAAAGATTCATTGGCCGGTTCGGATATTCGTTATATGAAAGACAGTATTCGGATTATTTTCCCCGAACATGTTGTGTTTCAACTGAACTCTTCAGAAATTCTTGAAAATTTCAAAGTACCCTTAACCCGCTTCGTGAATACGCTTCAATATTATCCGGGCTTAGACGTACTGATCACAGGTTATACTGATAATACCGGTGAGGCAGAATACAACAATAAGTTATCCAAAGAACGGGCCGAATCAGCACAACAATTTTTAGTCTACAAAGGGATGCTGGCTCCACGTTTAAAAACCTGGGGCTTGGGTGAANAAAATCCTCTATTTACTAACGACACTNCCGAAAACCGGGCACGAAACCGTCGGGTTGAATTTGTTATTTTATATGCAGACCAGGAATAAAACCTGTATTCGAAATAAAGCCCATCGGGGGAGTCTGTAGAGTTTTGAAACCCTCATACTGTTTGGAATTAACGGGAATTGTTCTAATTTGGCTCCTGTTGTTTTTGACTTTTAATACCAATTGTAATTATAAATTGGTCCAAAACTAATTTATGATTTTACAATGGTTAATGCCGATATAAAGATTCATAGTACAAACGAGCAGGGCGAAGATTGGACTATAGAATATTTATAATCGGTATAATTCGTCCGAACCAATCAACCGGTGAACAGTTAAACAAATACAATGCGAATACCCCTTTTAGGTTGCCTGGTCATGATATACGGAACTTTAGTTTCCTGTTATTCCTATGGCCCCATTCATACTCCATATGGCAACACTACAAAACGAACCTTGCCCCCACCACCTCCAAAAGTGGTCGCTCCACCTTTAAGTAAATCCGAGTATCTGNGAAAAACTTTTCAGGAGTTAAAACAAAATTTGCCGGAAGCGGAAGTTCAATTGGTAGAAGATAGTATCAAAGTTATTTTTCCCAATCATATCACCTATCAAAACCGTTCTGTTTATCCCGATGGAGCCTATGAAGAACCATTGCGGCGTTTCGTAACTACTTTAAAACGCTATCGGCAAACAAACATTATGATATCTGGCCATACGGATAGTCGTGGAAAGGATGATCAGAACCGCAAAATATCGAAAGAGCGCGCATCTATAATTAAACAGTTGCTGATACAACAAGGCATTTCGACAGCCCGACTGGAAACATGGGGTCTGGGTTCCATTTCTCCGATTGCTGACGACGCTACAGAAGAAGGTCGGGCAAAAAACCGCAGGGTGGAATTTGTCGTTTTATACGATGAGAAGTAAGCTACTATTTTGCGGATTTATTCTTTTATCACTTTCACCACCTGACTTTCACGTCCATCAAACATGTTGAAATAATAAATGCCTTGAGGATAGGCTTTTAAATCGATTTCAAAATATCCTGATTACGGATAGATTCATGGTAAATCACTTTCGATTCCGCATTTAAAATTTTAAGCTGCAAAATATCGGTACCACTCATACCACGATATGTAACAGTGACTTTTCCTGCGGTTGGATTCGGACTCACTTGTAACCAATCCTGTGGGGCTTCGATGGTGAAGGCTTTCTGATTGTTCTTATGCCATTCGGCCCAGGATTTATTTTTTCGGGATCAATGGTATAATCGTCAGGAGCTGTACAGATATCACTCGATTCAATCCTTACCTCTTCAAATTGAAGTTCAGATGATTTAACCTGCAACAACGATTTTATCTCCTGCACCGCTAAGGGCCCTGCTGTAGTAAGTGATGCCGAGCGAATTCCAACTTGTTGGGTATTTAAATTACAGGCCGATTCACCCTTGGCATTAAAAGGAAGCAGATAAACATCGGATGCTTCTTCCGGTTGGTAACCAATACCACTAACCATGAATTGTTCATCTGGCAAGGCAAGCAGGCTGCTCACAAAAAGTGACGAAATAAGGTAGGAGACGATTTGGCCAGCACGTGTTGAGTACCTGGGTGGTACAAAATATAACCCGGTGAATAGTCCTTGAATGAATTGCTGAATACACTTCCTATTAGCAATTGTTCCCCTTGTTGCATCAAACCGGAACATAACATCAGGGTGCCCAGCAACTCTTGGCTTCCCGTTATTTCCAAAGCTTCATTCATCGATAATAGAACAGTCTGCCCAAAATAGTTGGCATCATTCAATAAACTGATATACCCGTTGTCAGTAACGATAGTACCTTGGGCATGTCCGTAATACGCCTTACCGGGAATAGAAATTGATTGCGTACTTTCATCTTGTAATTTGTATTGTAGGGCAAACCATTTGGTGGAATAGCTTTTGGTATTATTATCTTCTGGCTGAATCAAATGACCTGTAATGAGTAGCTTCCCGTTATGGAACAGGACCTGTTTCGGGTGGATTGCAGTGTGACCAAACGAAAAGGCCTTCTGCCAGAATACCTGCCCATCCGTATTCAGACGAAGCAGAAATAGTGATTCCTGATTATAAGCGAGACTTCCAGTAAGCATACTTTTGCCGATCAGGTAAATTTCCTGCTGACTACCCGCCACCAGATCGGTTAATTCAAGGCCTTCCTTTTGTAAAGAAAACTCTTCGCCCAGATCACCTCAAATTTTGAATTCACGCGAAATAAAACCGACTGTTTGAATCCCTTCACTTCCTGCTGGGCCAATACCAAAAACTCACCATTGGCCAAATCCAGGACATGAAACGGATCAGACAATTGCAACTTTTTCGCCACAACTGCCCGCTGCATTTGCATATTGACATCCATTTGATTCAACCACAGGTTCTTGCTCAAGGCATCATCACCCTTCATGCCTACCGTTAAATACCCGGCCTCATTGGTCTGAATCTGATACAATTCTTCAATGCCTTCTGCCCGAATCAATTTCGTGGACTTTAATTTTGTTGTGCCATACCGGTACTAACCAGAGCAAACAAAATAAACAGTGTACTATTCAGTTTTTCATGAGCGGTGCGATAAATTGATACCTGAAAGTATCTTTTTTATCCGTCTGCCCAAAGCGCAAGTGTTAAAGTTTGATACCGGACCTCAAGAAATGTAACTCCCGAAACGAATCAATGGTTTAGAATTGAATTCATAGTTGAACGTTCAAAAGTTCCACAATAGTGCAGGTGACTGACTCTATCTTGATTTCCAGTACAAGATTTCTGGCCTTGTTTTGTCATTTTTTGTCATTTTTAGCCAACCAAATTTTAACAATCGAGGTCTTTAACTTTGAAACCAACCACATGAAACAATTTTTAGCCCTCCTGTTCTTTCTCGCTCCCTGTCAACTTTATGCTCAAGGCGGAATGTGGACCTGGATGAAAGGTGATAGTGTAGTGGTAAATACTGTAAGTCCGGGCAACTATGGGACACTGGAGTCCGAGATACGGCCAATGAAATTCCGGGGCGCTACCATTGCACCTATTGGACCGATACTTCAGGCAATTTCTGGGTATTTGGGGGCAGATTTTTAATGTTGGTGAATTGAATGATTTATGGCGATATGAACCGGATTCCAATATCTGGACCTGGATGAAAGGACCGCAAATCGTGACGAATTCTGCGGGGAGTTATGGTACACTGGGCGTACCTGCTGCCAGTAACAATCCACCTGCCCATGCATTGACCAGTCATGCCTGGACCGACAAAGACAATAATTTATGGATGGTACACAAACGGGGTGACGTTTGGAAGTATTCCATTGCCACCAATGAGTGGACCTGGATGAATGGATATGCCATCTGGAATCAGCCGGCGGTGTTCGGAATGCAAGGTGTGGCTTCCCGCTGAATACTCCGGGCATGCATACGGAATCCAAAGCATCCTGGAAAGATGCCAATGATGACCTGTGGATGTATAACGATGGAAATATTTGGCGTTACAGTATTTCAACCAATATGTGGACCTGGCTCAAGGGACCCGGATCCGGAATCAATCTGGTGAATTATGGTACAATGGGAGTACCAGCCCCGACCAATCAGCCTGTTGCAGGAAGTGTCTACAATTTTTGGCAAGACCAAAACGGAAAATTCTATATTGATTTAATGTCGTGAACAATACGACCATCTGGCGGTATGATCCGCTTACAAACATGTGGACCTGGATTGATGGGGCGCAAAATGTGACGGTTAACGCAGGGCGCCGTTTTATTAGTCAATGCACCGGTTCCAATGATCGCAACCCCGGATCCCGTGTGGAAGCCCGAAACGCGCAAAACACAACCACCTGTGTTGAAGATATGATGTGGTTCTGCGGTGGTCAAAACTTCGGATACTTTAATGACCTTTGGGTGTATAAGATGGGTCCAAAAACCTGGACCTGGGTGAGTGGCGATTCCGTGCAAGGAAATTTTGGGCAATATGGCACCCGTGGACTAACTGCTTCAACCAATATGTTACCTTGCAGAACTGGACATGCCATGTGGGTTGACAAATACCAACGCACCTGGATTTTTGGTGGAATTGTGCGAGGAAATGTTTCACGAGGAAATGACCTCTGGAAATTTGAACCGGATATGAATTGCCTGGGCATACAGTTGGATACCTTTCAGCTCTATCCACCCGCGGATCTGGATCTTTGTTTAGGAGATACCAGCAGCATGTATGTAGCATCCGATTTCAATAACCTTACGATACAGCCGGCGACTGGATACACCCTGAATACCGACACCACCAAAATTACCTTTCAACCACTTGGTACAACAACCTATACGATTCAGGCCGTTACCAGCGGACTATGTCCTACACCTCGGCAAATTACATTTACTATCCTGGTTCATAAGGATACACTGCCGAATTTTCAAAATTTCGCCTATTGTACTTCTGATAGTGTGATGATTAATCTGGACACTCGTATCAATTCATATTTAATCCTTCCGGCAGCGTCAATTACAATGCAAGTGGTTCCTCGGCTAGTATCCATGCAGGAACCACTACCACCTACACGGTTTCAGCCACACGTCTGGGTTGTCCGGTGTTGGGGACTAAAGAATTTACAGTGACCGTTGTGCCATATCCACATGCCGCATTCAACATCAGTCCTACACAAACCAGTATCGAATCACCTGTTCTTAATTTAAACAATACCAGCACCGGTTATGATCAGATAGCCTGGTATTACCAAAACAATCTGATTGATACCAATGATCAGTTCACCTATACCGCCACGGATACCGGCTTATACTGTTTTAAACTGATTGCCATTAACGAATTGGGATGCCCGGATTCTGTGGAACATTGTGCAGAGATTATTCCCGGAGGTCTCCTTATCGTACCTAATGCTTTTTCTCCCAATGGAGATGGGGCCAATGATGTCTTTCAGGTTATACATAAAAACATCAGTCTGAAGTCCTTTAAAATATTCAACCGCTGGGGACAAGAATTATTCTATACTACCGACATTAAAAAGGGCTGGGATGGGAATTACAAAGGCAAACCCTGCGAACTGGGTGTATATTTCTACTTGATAGAATACAGTGACCCATATGGCAAAAACGGAGTAAAGAAAGGCGATGTGACCTTGGTGCGTTAACTCGCCACAACACCATTTAATTTTAAAAACCCGATACTCTCCGTATCGGGTTTTTAGTCAAGTATCCATTAATTTTCTATGGTTCACAACACGTTCCAATATTCATCATACCATTCACCTCCTGTGCGGTCAGTGCCTTGTTGAATAGAACAAGGTCATCCAATTTTCCGGTAAAATGCTGACCCACAAATAAATCGCCAATATCCTGATACAAAGGAACACCCGAACTACAATTGGCAGTACCGATTGATGTATTTTGCAAAACACCATTGCGATAAATTTTCATTTCCAGATTCTGGAGTTTGAATGTAGCCGCTAAATGAACCCAGACTCCGGTTCGAAGTTTATACTCATCGTCGCAACTTGACGCACTCAGCTGCTGATCCCAAACTGAATTGGTGCGACCGAAAACGGCTTTCCGACAATCGTACAGACCAACAGACCATTGTCCTATCCGATCCGGACAGCTAAATCCTGTTCCACGTTGTACGAGACTTTCATACTTCACAGGAACACTGCTAGAGTCTAAAGCCTGATACCACACAGATACGGAAAATTCGTTTAAGGCATTCAGAAAGCTCGTGTTTGTCAGATGCAGAAACTGATTTGATACGGGGGTATTGGTAAATTCATACGCACAATCGACCGTACCGTTTCTGTCGGTAGTCGGTTGGGCATTTGTTGAATTCGTCAAGTGATGATTCCCTCCGGATAAATCATTCAATGAGCCATTGGCAAAGGAATAAAATGCAATGACATGATTATCGAGTCCTGCCGGGATGCAGGGTATATCCTTGGTGACCTGACGTTCTTTGCGGCAAGAAAAGATAAAAGGCAGTAAAGCCATGTTGAACCAAATGAAGCAACGTTTCATAAAATAATAGGTTTTGTTTTAAAAATGAAAATCTCGAAATGCCTAAACCTTTAAAAATGTTTCATGAAAGTCGTTCTGTACTTAAGACGAATTAAAAGAGGGATTTGTGAGCCAGGGAAGGAATACAATACCCGATGCTGAGAGGGCATTGCAATTTCGTGCGTACGAAGATTGTGTGACAGCACAACTCGGAATAGCCTATGATTTCGATTGGAAGCTTGCTGCAATTCCTTCTTCACGAATTTGTTGAGCATTTCCTAACAGGAAATTCATTTTTGCTGTTCCAAGGTTTGAATCAGAAAATATCTATGAAGTGACCAATGAATTCGTGCGAGGCACTTTGAACTTGATGGTTTACCTGCATCAACTCCTGATCTTGTCGGCACGAACAAAACAGGATTGAACACAAATCTATTCTTTCCAGGTTAATCAAACTATCCACTATTCTTCCGACACACCTTTTAACAGGAGCTGAAGGCGTCAATGGAATTCCTGTTAGTTCCTGCAAACGTGCTTCCAGAGCATCCAGACGAGCTTCGTTTGACTGAACTGTATCCTGTAAACCAGCTTTCTCTTTTTCAGGCTTTCTATTTGCGTTTGCTGTTCACGAATGGCATTGACCAATACGGGTATCAAGGCACTGTAATTCATCATCAGTGTTCCCATACTATCCCTGGCTGTTTCAACAACTTCAGGTATCAGTTCTTTAATCTGCTGAGCCACCAAACCGATTTCCTTATTCCCCTGGGGTTCAGATTTCCAATTATATTTTATGGTACGCATCGCCAATACTTCCTGCAAACCGTAACGAGTGTATCAATATTTGTTTTTAAACGGATATCCGATCCATTAAAAGAACCACGCCAAACATAAGCATCCCGCCAACGTAGTGTAGAAGAACCCAGCGAAAAACCAGTTGCTGAACTTGTTGAATTCACTGTAGGTTCTAATTCTCCACCACTCGGACATCACCTACAAAATACCCGGCATAACTTCCTGCCTTTTGCACATCAGCATAAAATCCATATTGTGTTCCACCTGCGGTCGGCGAAATAAAAACACGGTCTCCGTATTTATTGCCGGTTCCGGTTGCAGTTGCAGATATAAAATTATAAACCCCATACATGACGCCATTCCCTGATCCTCCAACGTCATTGTACACCCCGTAATGCGAAGCAGAACTTGAACCGGAAAAATCATTATATACTCCGTATCGGCTGCTGGCTGAGGTATTCGTCATGGTATTGTGCAGCCCATAAATCACTCCTCCACCAGAGCCACTCATGGTATTCCGAATCCCGTATTTGGTGGCACTACCAGCTCCTAAATCTTCTAATTCAATGCCAGAATGGATACCGGTTCCGGAATTTGTCATTTTACTATACAGCCCAATACATTCTCCATTCCCGGTGCTGCCAATTTCATTGTAATATCCATAGTGGGTGCCGCCACCCGGTGAAACATCAAAATTGGAGACCCCGGCATGTAACCCTCCCCGGTTGAAGAAGGTTGATGATACACACTAAAGCCATACTCATTGCCCGTTCCGGTATTGGTCAGAATGGCATTTGCACCGGTTATATTCCCGGGCCCGTTGTTAAACAGCAGATTATTCATGCCAAAATGAAGCGAGTTATTCAGAGAATTAGTCACGTTAATAGAATTGGTTATGCCATACGTAGGACCAGTTCCGGCAGTAGTTAGCACATTTTGCACACCGTAATGATATCCATCACCGGAATTCGAAATACCGTTGTAAGTGCCTACCTGCATCGTATCGTTTACACTATTAATTGTATTATAAGTCCCGTATTGAATTCCTGTATTTGTACCTTTTAATTCATTGTAAGTTCCGTAATGTGTTCCGTCGCCGGTATTTTCAACCGAATTAAAACTTCCATAATGGGTGGAATCCCCGAGTTGGTGATGCGGTTGTACGATCCATAGTTCAGGCTTTTCCCTGTTCCGCTCATCAGATTGTATGTACCATAATGCAATCCGGTTCCATTGTTATTTACCCGGTTATCTGTTCCGTACATGGCACCGTTTGCATTACCGCTCAAGAGATGAGCCCTCCTACATGAGTTCCCGAACCTCCGGATGTTTTGTGAATAGTAACCATATTGCGTGGCATTCGAAGTCGCTGAAGAGGTATAAAAACATTGCTACCTATTGAGGTGCTGGTGCCCGTTGAATTCATTACAATATTTTGTCCGGTTGCCATCGCATTATGATTGCTGGTGACCGTGATACTTTGCCCGGTTTGTGGATTGGCATTGGTGGCACTATTCACGTTTAACGCAATGGCCTGGCTTACACTACTTCCGGTACCGTTCACTGTTACATCGGTGAGTTGCCCGATTTTTGTACCATTCCCGGTGCCCGTCAACACGACTTCCACCCCTTTATGCGTGGTATCGTTGTTACTGTTAATCCAAACATATTGACCGGTTTTAGGGCCTGTTCCTGTGCCTCCCAAAAATTATAGCTCCCAAATGATGACCTGCTCCCAGACGAACTATTCGCGGCGTAGGTACCATATTGCACACCGGTACCGGTCATACCACTATTCATCCAGGTATACAATCCGGCTTGAATGCCATTACCACCGGTAAAGAAATTATTAAATACTCCAATATGATTCCCATTCCCGATCGTTCCGGAAAATTCATTCCACTTGCCCGTCAGATTACCACCTCCATTCGTGAATTTACTAAACACCCCGGTGTGATAATTGTTTCCACTTCCGGACAAAAGATTAATCATCCCATAATGTAGTGAATCACCTGAATTAGAGATGTTATTATAGACCCCGTTTGTTCGCCGTCACCCGGTCCGGCCAAAATATGATACACCCCATAATGGTTGCCGTTGCCTGTACTATTATCTTCCAGTTGCATACCAAAATGAGGACCGTTTCCTGAATTCGAGCCCTGAATCCAGGTGGTCATCCCTGAGGTAAGTCCGGTGCCGCCTACAAAATGATTATTAAACACCCCAATTTGGTTACCATTGGTTATGAACCCGGCAAATTCGTTCCAGGCTCCCGTTAAATGACCTGAGCCCTGACTAAACCGATTAATCATTCCTACATGCGCCCCGCTTCCTAAACCCGAAAACTTTGGTCCGTACCATAGTGGTTGCCATTGCCTGTATTTGAAATATAGGATTTTCGCACACTAAATTCGCCACTACCCATGCCATATAAACTATCCCAAACCCCTACATGGGCCAGGGTTCCTGCTGAATTAATCTGGTTGCGGATGCCATACACCTCTCCCAACCCGACATTCACAATATTCGATACACTCGTATGCCGGCCAACTCCAATATGATTATTGAAATTTAGTATTGAAGTTTGATTTGCTGTATTGGAACCCGAAATCGAAGTTTGTATCGGGTTTCCCCTGCCTGAATTGGTTCCTGCAAAAATCGCCACGGCCCCGCCGGTACTATCCGGATTTGAATTAATAAAATAACCCGTTACCGAAGATGCATTCGGTAAGGAATATGAGTTGGTAAAATAACTTGTCATCGGATATTGGTTGTTTTCAACGTGTAAAGGATAAGTCGGCGTACTTCGAATCCCTATTCTACCCACCGAATCCATTGTCATATACACAGAATCCTTTACTCCAAATTTCATCGCTGCCGACTCGCGATTCATATGAATTACCTCCTGATTCGTCAAGCGAATATCATATCCATCCGTTGCCAAATTTCCTATAGATGCATTCGTAAATTTCACGGTATCTGAAACAGCTGATCGCGAACATGCAGTTTACCTCTGGGCGAAGTAGTACCTATTCCTACCCGCAGACTATCATCAAAAATTTGTGAATTAATTCCGCTATTGCTGCTGTTAAATCGAATCAATTGATTGGTTGTGCCATTTAAATTTGCACTTCCTCCGGATACAGTTTGCCAACTGGCTAAACCATTCGCATCACTGGTTAAAACTTTCCCTATCCCCGGATTTCCTCCGGATATTTTTACGGTTCCAGCTACATCCAGGCGGGCTGCCGGTGAGGTTGTTCCTATTCCAACGCTGTCATTCACATGCAAGCCATCCGGACCATTAATATAAACTGCACCATGAGTCGCCTGTATCACACGGCCTAAACCGGGCCCACCATAATCATAAGCCAGAATCCAACGTGGTTGCACCAAATAAAGTGGAAGGAATAAATTGCCAGCTGGCTGTTCCGGCTGCATCGCTGGTTAAAACCTTGCCCGCACCAGGTGTTCCTCCGGTGATTCGCACTTGTCCGTTTACCACCAGTTTCTCTGCCGGTGCATTCTCACCTAATCCAATATTTCCATTTTTCAAAATCGTGAGCGCATTGCTTCGGTTCAGATTGCTGCTTCCGTTGCCCACCAATAAAATCGGATCGGTGGGTACACTGGCATTTGGATTGCTGCTTGCCATCGGATCATTGTACATCCCAAGGGCCACCGAAGATTGTGCTTGTGCGATGGTACTATTTCCGATGGCCACGGCCCCCTCGTTCCCCTTCGCCTCAGCATATTGGCCAATTGCAGCACCCCTTGCCCTGAGCCGAAGTAGCCACACCCATGGTTATAGCACTGGAACCCGTGGCTTTTGTATCAAAGCCCGATGAAAATGAATAAATCCCTAAACTGTCTTCATCCCAGAAATTCGTATTCACCGTACCGCTTCGAAAAGCCCCTTTTTCGGGAAATAAAACATCTTAGATCCCGGGCCCGATAATCCAAGCGGTTTACCAAAGCCATAATTTCCGGTTACCTGCAAACCATCTGTTCCCTGAATAAATACCGCCCCCGAATCTGCTGTAATGATGCGCCCATTGCCCGGTCCTCCGTTGTCGTAAGCCTGATCCAATGTACCTCCTCCGGCAGCAGGTGTTTGCCAGCTGGCTAATCCGGTCGCATCGGAGGTCAGCACTTTGCCTGCTCCGGGATTTCCTCCGGTAATTTTAATCTGATTGCTAAAATCAACATTCCCTCCGGCAGCTATCACCACACGGGGTAGGTTATTGGTGCCCAAACTCAGGAGCCGTTTTCCTGGTTCATGACGCTGCCGTTTGTTCCATTTTCGCCAATCAGCAAACCATCTGTTGCCGTATGTCCACTCGTTGTATTTGTTAGTCGCAAATCAAGATTGGTACCATCGGTATTATTCAAATGAACTCTGCTGACTGGTGTGGCAGAACCACCTATACCCACATTTTCAGAACTAAAATCAGCATGAAATTTCAATTTACTGATACCACTTTTAAATAAACTGATTCCTATATTTCCTCCACTACTAATCAGGAATCGCCCCAATCCATCACCCGCTGCAAGTCCGTTATTTCCGAAGGCCAGCAAATTGGCGTACGGATACAACGCAGGAATTCCGGCATACCCACCGGCAAACGTGCTTCCGTATTTTGTAAAGGTCGCATAGTTGGTCGCTGCATCACTATACATCGTAAAACGACCGGCACCGGTAGCACTCTGATTTTGCATGCGCAGATGCTCCTGAACAGCCGCCACATTCTGATTGACATGAAATTTGGCCGCCGGCGTTGTGGTACCGATACCCACATTGGTCCCATTGTCATAAAGCTGACTGTTTATTTCAGCCGAGCTGCTACCCGAAGCATCAAACTTCGATAAATAATGTTGGTTCCCCGCCCGGGTCTTGTTTGTACCAGACTCGTTAGCATACAGAGCATACGGAACACTGAGCAACTGGGTGGTTCCGGCAGCGGAGTAATTCCTTCCTCCGGTGGCATCTATTTCAACCTGAATATACTGTTGACCACTTGGCCAATCAACGGCATGCATGCTACCCGCAACTACTTGACCGGCGCCGATACGTAAGGTATACAATCCAAAATTATTGGTGCTGACGGTATGCTCCTCAATAAAACGTGGACTTGCATCCGGATCAGGCAACACAGAAATGCGGATCCCCAGGTTTTGGAGGCTAACGGATGTCCGAAAGTATCCCTGGCAATGCCTTGATAATTAAAATAGAGGGGAGCTTGCGCCAGAGCAATCGTCGATGACAAACTAAGCAGCACGAGCAGGAGTAGGTTGATACTTTTTCATAGGAAGAATATTTGTTTAGACACAGGGTCTTACTCAAAGATAATAATTTGCCGGCATCAGGGAATCCCGAGTATTTGGTGTTTCCAGTTGAGCAGATGACCAGATACCTGAGAAGTCGGTCATTGGGGCTATCAACACGATCTTTAAATCAGCTAATTCCGGGCTACTCCGGGCTTCGGCCCTGTGCCTTCAAATCCATGGCACAGGGCTGCCCTTCGTATCCCGCAGCCCTTCAGCAAATGAACTAATCTCAACCAAACAGAACAAAATAGATCACCATACCATCCGGCTCCCCACCGAATCACTTCTTTGTCTTCAATCTATTTGGTTTGAAAATCAAAAGCTTATCCTTACTTTCACAAAAACATTTTTATGAAATATCTATTCATCGCCGTAATAGGCCTATCCTTCATGGTTTCATCCTGTTCAAAGAAAAAAACAAGCACGACAACAACCAGTACCAACAATTCAGTGGTAGTCGGCAACGGACCTTCAATTCCATGTCTCAGAGCAACGGAGTGTATAAAGAAGATGATGTGCTGGTGGCAACATATACAGCCAACTCAAGCAACCCTAGCGGCACGTTGAATCTAAAATCTGATGGCACATACACCGCCAATGTGGGCTATGATTATGAAGTGACTTTTGATTTTGGTGGTTCTACATTGACAGACAATTACAATATTCCGGCCTCATCAACTTCGGGAACATATAGTTATGATGCCAATACAAAAAACTGACTTTTACCGGTGGGTTCCAAACCGGCACCTTCGATGTGACTTCATTGAGCAGCAGTGCACTCACTATGAAGATACAAGTCAGCAGTATTTCTTATTCCGGTGGTGTGAAGAAGAATCTGCCAATACCACTACGTTTAATTTCTCCAAATAGACATTGTGCAATCAGCATTTGTCTTTGGATGTATGACGAAAACGAATTTCTTGGGGTTGCAGAATTGAATTCAGATTTTGATTCAAAAAAATCAAACGAGAGGGCCTGCGGCCGCCTCTCTCGTTTATTTACGTGTTGTGCATCTCACTCTTCATCGTCGAATGGTAATAACTCACGACGATTCATCAAAATCTTCGACTGTTCGAATTTGCAATTCCGAACCCGAATCCAGGGATTTTTAATCCGCATATGCATAGTTTGGTTAGTCATCCTTTTAGAAAACTTAATGTCAAAATGCCGTTTCTTGTCTGTCATAGCAACCTCTCGATTTTAGGATGCAACGCATTTGGAATCTTGTTTGCGCCCAATGTCTGAACCGCTGAATACACAGAAGGCTCAGCGTGCACAGAATGGTTTTGTGCATTTGATGAAAACGAGGTATGGCAGTGTTGGTCGTTCTGTTTATGCTAAACTCTGTCATGGGTCTTTTTAAAACTATCTGTTGGCCAAGGTAAATACCAATTTTCTGCCATGGACATATATTATTGATTTACCTAGATCATGTGCCTTCTGTGAACGCTGTGTTTTCTGTGGTCACTCCACCACCACCTTTTTCACCTCATGCTCTACCCGAAGATAATACATGCCTTTCGCATACGGTTTTACATCAATGACATCTTCATTTGTTGTAAAAAGCAATTCACCCTGCACATTATACAAGTCTTTCTTTTTGCCGTGTTTATTTTGAACGATAAAAACAGTACTACTCGGATTCGGGTATACCACCCACTCCGCACTCCGCACTTCACTCTCACTCTGGCTTAAGGGCCAGCACACTGCNCCACTCGCACCCAAATTAAAATCGGGCATATCGGGTGGTGCTCCAAAACCCATATAGGTAGTATCATCAGCCTAAAGCATTTACGACAAAACTGANCAACCTACACCTTTGACATCTGGCTTGTCGATGACGCTCATTTGTTTGTATTGTGCAGCGAAGTTCCCTATGTATATCCTATTATCGATACCTCTATGTATAGAACTATAGCCTTGAAACTTCTGATAACTTGTATCAGGTCCTTGAATGATATGATACCAAGCTAAACTACTATCGGGTTGGTTATATTCATATTGATACTGATTCCATCGCTTGGATATATACACAAACTGACCATTGGGTGAAAAACATACTCCGTTGAGTAAACTATCATACTTGTATTTTGGATCGAGGTTAGGCGTAGTATCGATGGGGATATTGATCGACTTACTATTATTTAGTTCTCCCGTACAACGGTCAAAATCGGCTAAATATAATTGTTGGCATTTTTGTTTTACATAGGCAAACTTCTCTCCATTGGGGCTAAAGGCATACTGGCCGCTAAGATCGGATGTTTTNTGGATAGGAAGCGAGATCCGTCATGGTTACATTTTGTATCCAAGGGCCTGCTATGCTATCGGGGTAACCAAAAAGCGTATCACCTGATTGGTATCATATTGCCCTTGCTTGAGCAACCACCAGTCGCGACCATTGGCATGCCGACAAGCCATCATGCCAATTTTGTGCATCTCTTTACCACTAAACAACACATTGTTCTTGGATATAACTTTTCCCAGACCATTGTTGGCTTTGATGTCTACGATATGGTACATTAAAATATTGAATGGTGCTCTTTCTGAGCTATGTTGGGTATTCCATACGGCATTGTATAGCGAATCTGTCACAGAAACAACAAACACATAGTATAGACCATTATTTCCCTTAGGTAGAATAAGTGAGTTTTGTGTAAGCATTCCATTAGGGAATGCATTATGTGTATATGCTTTTTCAGGCACCAAACTATCCCCATTCTCCATCATCACACAATTGCTATCGTAGAGTATCATCCCATTGCAACTAAACAATAATTTACCCGTGGCACTATCGCAAATATTGCTATGGCCTTGTGTAAAGTATAACGGAGGAGTAGTGAATCGTGGAAAGATAATTGGTCTGGAAGTGTCAGTAAAAGAAGCAGTTGCTGCTACCCATCCCCAAACACCCATGTGTTGCCACTTTTATTTTGAGCGAAACTAGGTTTAAAAGAAAGTAATAGCAGGCATATTATTAGTATTCGCATTATTTAAGTATGCTGAGTTCAATTCATAAGTGCAACGCTACCTTTCATCTTTAAAAATACTTCATCCGGGGTTAAGTATCCAAATTTTCTAACGGGTCTGCTATTGATTTCTTTTTCTACTCGTTTGATTTCAGAGGATGAAACTTTATCGAAGTCTGTTTTCTTTGGGAAGAACAGACGAATTACGCCGTTTCTATTTTCAATGGTGCCCTTGTCTTGTGACGTGTATGGACGGGTAAAATATGTTTTTATATTCAGCGCTTTTGCAATTTGTTCATGTTTGGAAAAAGCTTGATCATTATCAAAGGTCATGGTTTTTATCGGTGGCATTTTTTCATACGGGCAATTATAATTTTTGATACCTGCTCTGCATCTCTTCCTTTCAGCTTATCTATTGTTGTCTTAATTGTTGCTCTATCTGTGGTTATCAATAGTGCAGATTTGTGATTTGCCCCTACTATAATATCGGCCTCAATATCCCCAAATCGGCTTCTGTTTTCTACTATTTTGGGCCGGTTTTCAATCGATACACGGTTCGGTATAATACCTCTTGAATCTTTATAGTTCCCTCGCTTTCTGCGACGTTTTCCATGTTTCAGTTTAGTATAGAGCTTCTTGTAAGGTTTATTTATACGTTGATTTGTGTGCTTACAATGCCATATGAATTTGTAAATGGTTTCATGACAAACACCTGGTTTGTTTTCCTTGCTCCACTGGGCAGCTACCAATTCCGGAGAAAATCGTTTTCCTCCATCCACTTCAGCATCTGCTTTTTAGAGGCTCCGTAAATCGAATTCGCTTCGTTTTGAATTTGTGCCGGTTGTCGGTCTTTGTCTGTGCCTTTTGAGCGCCATAGATTTTAGCACCTACCCCCGAGCAGGGATATTTCGCTTTAGCTCTCGATGTATTGTCGATTTATGAACACCAATAATCTGGGCAATTTCAGATTGTGATTTGCCGACTTTGATAAGTGCTTCGATCTTGTACCTTTGTGCCAAGGTGAGCTGATTATACTTCTTTGTCATGTGGTAATAACAAAGGTAGTTTTTGGCTCTCCCTGTGGAGCTTCGTTTCGCTTCGGCTACGCCTTCGCTTCTCTACGCTCCACAGGGGATAAAATCCGGTTGCACTTATTAGTAGAACTTACATATTGAGAGTTTTCCAAATTGTTTATCTCCATCTAAAAGTGTATTTCGTAATGGTATAGACCACTGGCAATATCATTTAATTGAATCTTTCTCTTTACATACTCTTTGGGTAAACTGGCTTTGAGAATGACATCTGCTGTTCGGAATTTGCAATTCCGAACCCATATCCGGGGATTTTTAATCCGCATAGGCAAAGTATGGTTTGTCACCCACTCGCCGGAACTTATGTTCCCACTGAGAATGGCAGGCATTGAAGTTAACGGTGTTACTGACCCTGAATAGAAGCGAACAACGTTTGAATTATAATTTAACTCCACTTCAAAGTTTTCGGCTGCTGAAGTTGGGTCCATGCTAAAAGTTGTATTCGTATTTTAGCGTTTCCTGGTATACAAGCTGCTTCAGTTTGAAACTGCTTGAAACTGATCGTAGCGGAAAATGCCTGAGCTAACAAATCATTCCCCCTTAAAAGAATAAATGATACCCAGAGCATATAAAGAGCATATAAAATGTTCCAAACTGGATTTTACGATGCAAGCACGTTGGTTTCATAATAAATTTGTTTTGTGAAAACTAATTTACGGGAAATTTTGTTATCCCAAGAAATGATGGGAACAAACCATAAGGACTTGTACCAATTTTTATACAAGTAGCCTTTGTTCTGTCCTCTCAATACACAACGCGCATCAATTCACAAACACCCAGTGAAANCCAAATCGCAGGTTGAAATTGCGGTTCGGATAANNAGGGAAGTTCATGTAATTTCTTGTAAATAATTGTTGCAATTGATCGACCATCACTGTGGCTCTGAATCGTTTCACCTTAAAATTGAAAAAGGCTGTCCACATCGGATAATTTGAAAGGGTGCGTTGGTATTGGGTGAACGTGGAAAAAACATAAGGATGATAGCCATCTGCAAGATAAGGCGTGTGGTATGCCATTTCAATGCCCGTAGCCACTTGCAGCTTGGATCGTAAAATAAAATTTTCATAGGCCAATCTGTGTCGTCCAATCCAACGCGGCAAATGAATTGGCGTACTATCAGAACTGTATTGGAANGCCATCTGATTAAACAACACCCATTTCCTCCATTGAAACGTTTTGGCACCCTGTAAAACAAGCACNCGGAATCCCCCTGGNTATTGTTTCACGGTTAAGGTAGTATCGCGGTAAATAAATTGATTGTGCAAGAATCCTCTCAGATTTACCTGCCATTGCTGTTTGGTATTTTCAAGTCCGGCATCAACCGATTGGGTAAACATCCGGTTTAAATTGTTTTGCTGACTTATCAGGTTACTATACCAGGCACTGTTNGAAAATTCAGGGCGGTTCAGGTTTTGATAATAAGCAAGTTTTATGCGGGTGGTTCCTGAGCCCAGTTTCCTGCCAGCCACAAAATTTAAAGTGTAGGAGCCGGCATTGTATCCGGTTAAAAATGATTTTAAACCCGCCTGATATTCCCAAACGGTATTGGACTGGAGGTTTTTCCTGAGTTGCGCATACAGGAAAGGCATCGCAAACAGTTGATTGTTCCATTCGTTGGAAATCGACAGTTGTTCAAAACCAAGTCCGGCTTCCAGATACAAAGGAGCAGCGCGCGAATTCAAAATCAGTTGCAAACCCATTTGAGTTCCCCATTGATTCCAGGCATACCTGGTTTTAATGGAATCTCCCNNACCTAGATCGGTTGGGCCCAAGGCGGCATAAAAATTTGAATCCGGCAGACGGTCAAGGTATCGATAATAATTTGATTCACCATACAGTTGATGTCGGATGCCCAGGCGTGGTTTAAATACAAATCCCCGACTGGTTCCCACACTGTCGCGCAATGAATCTGTTTTACCCAGATACAACACGTGGTCCAGCAAAAAGGCTGCGCGGCGTAAGTAGTTTTTAATGGAAGATTGATTTCCACTACCGTACGACTCAGCGATGACCGGTAATACCCGTCGATCGGTATAGATAGCGGCATCCAAAAAATCTTCATTGGCAATGCCTCCGTTTTCATCCAATTGAAACTTATTGTAACTCATGGCCGCATGAAGTACATACCGATCGTTGCGTGCTTTGTAATACGAGGTAAGAAGTAACTGATCGTGGTTACTACGTTGTTGTTTAAAGAATCCGGGAGATCCGATTTTCCGGTAACGGGCACTGAGGTTCCAATAGGGAAAAACATTTTGGGTATGCAGGAGGTCAGAACTNTGTTCCTGTTTGGTACCCATATGGTAATAGATGTCAGTGTATGGTCTGGTTGTATTAAAGTAGGTCGCTTTACGCTCGTCTAAAAGATACGTGTTCATGCTTTGCAACCCGGATTGCAGGCTGGCTTGAGGCAGATAATTATAGCACAGGGATTTGCCGGGAGTACCCAAATTACCGAGGTCCTGAAACCAATTCGTCTGAATGGGGTTTCGGTGTAAAAACTGAATTGAAGAATCCGGTGATTGGCGTGTACTGTCTTGTAATGTGAAATGGGTGATACGAACTTTCTCGGCTCTCCATTTCGTNGTTTTTGAGGTATCCGATTGAATTCGCTGATCGGTTCCAATTGGCGTACTATTTCGTCGATTTGAAAAAACCTGTGCCCAGGCCCTGCTTTGACAACAGAGCATCACCAGACAAATCGTGGCTAGACGTGAACAAGAAAATAAGCGAGAAAGGGGCATGCAGCAAGCACAAAATTAATCGACCCCAACTACAATTGTCCTAATAATTCCTTAACCAAATGTGCCATCTTAGGAGCAGCTGCCTGTGCGGCTTCCAGAACTTCCTCGTGGGTGATCGCGTTCATTTCATCCCGAATTCCAAGATCCGTTACAACGCTCATTCCAAANACCTCCATACCCATGTGTTTGGCGACAATCACTTCAGGTACCGTGCTCATGCCCACGGTATCGCCGCCAATGACTCTTAGGTAGCGATACTCTGCTTTCGTTTCAAAGGTAGGTCCCTGTAAGCCGATATAAACGCCTTCATGAACATGAATCTGATGCTGAACAGCAATTTCTTTCGCCATCGCAATGAGGCGAAGTGAATACGGTTCGGTCATATCGGGGAATCGTGGACCAATACGTTCATCATTTCTTCCGCGCAGAGGATGTTCCGANAACAGATTGATATGATCCTGGATGATCGTCAGGTCACCCACTTTAAAATCAGGATGCATGCCACCCGCTGCATTGGAAACCATCAGGTAGTTGGCTCCAAGCTGTTGCATCACGCGAACCGGATAAGTAACTTCCTGCATCGAATACCCCTCGTAATAATGGAATCGTCCGCTTAGCATCACCACAGGTCGGCCATTCAACTGACCGAATAACAACTTCCCGCCATGGCCTTTCACCGTACTAACTGGAAAATGAGGAATCTCTTCATAGAGCAAACTGGTTTCTACCTCCAAGGCATCAACAAGCCCNCCNAGGCCACTTCCAAGTATGATGCCTGCCAATGGCTTGAGGCCGGTTTTGCTACGGATATAATTGACCGTTTCCTGTAATTTGCTTGTATCCAGATTCATTGTCATCGTGCAAATATAGTCTATCGACAAAATGCATCTTTCTTAAAAAAATCATCGTAAAAATCAAGTCATTTATAGACTCAAATCACCCATTCATAGACATTATGATAATAACTAATGAGTTAATATTTCATAAGTGATTGATTTTCAATAAACAATTTTTTAGTTACACAAAAGAGGTAAATTATATGTTGATAAATTCCATATTTTTGGTGAAAAGTTATTCGAAATGAATCTTGAAATCAGCAAGAATAGATCATTTATGACATCATTCTTTGTCAGGAAGATTGGGTGATTAAGGCGATTAGTCAATTATTGCAATTTGGCCGACCTCAGTTTAACGATGCGCAACCCGTACGGGCTATTGAATCGAAACGGATGCAGGAAGAAGAGGAAAAAAAGTGACGCAATACGACTTCATGTCTGTGGATGAATTTATGGATATGATGCGCAAAGATTCCCGGAATGCTTAAATCCTCTCACTCAGCATTTGCGTTGAAGAAGCTCAGCGAACATGTTGCTTAATACTCCCTAAGGCGAACAAGCTTTCTGAGGCCATTTCACAGGGCCTTGTAACATGCAATTTATAGTTGTGAAAGGAAACATGTCTGTTCTTTCAAAGTCCTTTCCTATTTTTACCGCCTAATAAAGTAACAACTATGTCTACAATTGATCTGGTGATGCCTAAGATGGGCGAAAGTATTATGGAAGCAACCATTCTGAAGTGGCATAAAAAGCCCGGCGATTCCGTAAAAATGGACGAAACTGTCCTTGAAATAGCCACCGACAAAGTAGATAGTGAGGTTCCTTCGACGGGTGAAGGAACCATTGCCGAAATCTTATTTAAAGAAAATGATGTGGTTGCCGTGNGGACAGTGATTGCCCGTATCACATCGGGTGCGGCGGCATCGGCATCAGCTCCGGCTCAGGCTGCCGCTCCAACGCCTGAAGTGGTTAGGCGCAGCACCTCAGCCTACTACATCCACTCCGGTTTCAACGCCTGTCTCTTCCCGGCCAACTCCACCGCCAACCGATTTTACTCACCTCTCGTTTTAAATATTGCAGCTTCTGAAGGCGTCAGCATGNGTGAACTGGAACATATTCCGNGTACCGGCAATGAAGGCNGGGTGACTAAAAAGGATATTATTTCATACGTGGCTGCCCGTAAATCCGGGGCAGTTCCGGCCGCACAACCTGTACAAGCCGCAGCACCAGCAACTCCTGTCGTGCAACCAAGCGCAGCACCCGCACCACTTCCTGTTACAGCCCCGGTATCTCAACCCGATACAGCCACAGCTTATGCCGGTTCCAATGTGGAGATTATTGAAATGGATCGGATGCGCAAACTCATTGCCGACCATATGGTTCGCAGCAAAGCCACTTCTCCGCATGTGACCAGCTTTACTGAAGCCGATGTGACCGGTATCGTGAACTGGCGCAATAAANGTGAAAGGGCCTTCGAGAAGAAATATGGTGAAAAAATAACCTTCACACCTATTTTTATTGAAGCCATCGTAAACGCCATGAAAAAATATCCGATGATTAATTCCAGCGTTGAAGGCAATTCAATCATCGTGAAANAGNATCTAAACATTGGAATGGCTGCAACCTTACCTAGTGGAAATCTCATTGTACCGGTCATTAAAAACGCTGACACGAAGAATCTGTATGGTTTAACCAAAGAAGTCAATGCATTAGCAAATGCAGCCCGCACCAATAAGCTTAAACCCGATGATACGCAAGGAGGTACCTTTACATTAACCAATGTAGGAACCTTTGGCAGCCTGATGGGCACCCCGATTATCAATCAACCTCAGGTAGCGATTCTGGCCGTTGGCGCCATTAAANAGCGCCCCATGGTATTGGAAACCGAGCAAGGCGATGTGATTGCCATCCGCCACATGATGTATTTGTCGCTGAGTTACGACCACCGTATTGTGGATGGCTCACTGGGAGCCAGTTTCCTGACANAAGTAGCGAATGAATTGGAACGTTTTGATGGTCATCGGGATATTTAAGCTGACGTTGTGAAAGCGATTCGATTAAGTCCGGAGACTATTCAGCATCAGTTAAGTGCGCTGCCACATTGGGTGTTAATAGAAGATGCCCTATGTGCCGAATTTAATTTTTCCGGTTTTTCAGAGGCCCTCGCATTTATTTTACGGGTTGGTCTGGAAGCCGAGAAAGCCGATCGCCATCCCGAAATTCGAAACATTTACAACCGGGTCAGTTTTCGATTATCTACCCACGAAGCCGAGGGCATCACGCAACGTGATTTTGAATTAGCGGCACGAATTAATACGCTTCTGCCGAGTAGCACAGGCATTGAGAAAACCAATTGAAATAATCAGCCACAAAGTGGTTAAGATTAGCTGGCATGATGTATTTTTGGCGACATAATTTGTCCCGGTATGCTGACATTGGCCATTACTTTTTCACTTCTTCTTCAAAAGGTCATTCTTATTTCGGTGATCTTGGGAGCATCGCTCGGAATGNCCATGTACAGTACCTGGGCAGAACGGAAAGTTGCGGCGATTGNNCAGGATCGGAAAGGTCCGAACCGGGCAGGTCCGTTCGGTTTGTTTCAACCCTTAGCCGATGGATTGAAACTATTCATGAAAGAAGAAATCATTCCGGCATTCTCATCGAAGTTCCTTTTTGTACTTGGCCCCTCCTTGGCTATGTTAATGTCCCTCATTACCAGTGCAGTCATTCCCTGGGGACCCGATGTGACAGACGGACAAGGTAATGTGCTGTTTGGGTTGCAGGTCGCTGACATTAACATTGGAATTTTGTTTGTTTTCGGTGTGGTAAGTTTAGGCGTTTATGGCATCATGTTAGGAGCCTGGGGATCGAATAATAAATATTCTTTGTTGAGTGGACTTCGGGCAGCTTCTCAGGCCATTTCGTACGAATTGGCTATGGGCATCAGTTTAATAGCCCTGGTGATGATGAGCGGAACCCTTAGTTTGAACGAGATGGTTCAACAGCAACATGGATTCTGGTCTGACGGCTGGTTCAGTTGGAACGTATTCAAACAACCTCTTGCATTTCTTATTNTTTTGGTCTGTTCATTTGCTGAATTAAACCGGGCTCCATTTGATCTTGCTGAATGTGAAACGGAATTAATCGGAGGATTTCATACAGAGTTCAGCTCCATGAAGCTAGGATTTTACTTGTTTGCCGAATACATCAATATGTTTATCACCTCAGTAATTCTGAGTACGGTATTCTTTGGAGGGTATAATTTCCCGTATATGGATGCCGTTCAGGAAATGGTTTCTCCGTTGTTCTTTTCTCTGATTGGTATCGTTGTCCTTTTAACGAAAGCTGTCCTCTTCATTATCTTTATCATATTTGTTCGTTGGACTTTACCACGTTTTCGTTATGATCAGTTAATGAATTTGGGTTGGCGTAGTTTGATTCCACTGGCCCTCGTAAATATGTTGATTACCGGAGTGGTCATCTTAGCCCAACAATAAACTTACTTAATTATGTCTTCACTGACTATTACAGACAGAGCCAAAGCCGTTGATCGCCGCCCACTGAATTTTTCAGAGCGCTTGTATATCCCTTCAATATTGAAAGGATTACGCATCACGGTTGGACATATTTTCCATAAAAAGGCAACTATTTCCTACCCCGAAGAAAAAGACCATTTAGTGCCAATTTCAGAGGACTGCATATTTTAAACCGGGATGAAGAAGGTCGTGAGCGTTGTACCGCTTGTGGATTGTGCGCGTTGTCTTGTCCGGCTGAAGCCATTACTATGGAAGCCGCAGAACGACTGCCCGGCGAGGAGAACAAATACCGCGAAGAAAAATATGCCGCTTCGTATGAAATCAATATGCTACGTTGCATTTTTTGTGGTTTGTGCGAAGAAGCTTGTCCGAAAGATGCCATCTATCTGACACAAACTTTTGCTCCGGCCAATTACCAGCGTAAAGGCTTTATCTATAAAAAAGAAGACCTGTGATCCATATCCTTCAAATAAACAAATTTCTGATGGAGTTACAACAAGCCATATTCTGGACCCTAAGTGTATTAACGCTAGCCTTTGCCGTTGGGNTGATCATGAGCCGTAACCCAATCAACAGTGTGCTTNTTCTGATTCTGACTNTTTTCTGTATTTCATCGCATTATGTTTTAATGAATGCGCAGTTTTTAGCCGTCGTAAACATCATTGTATACGCAGGAGCCATCATGGTCTTGTTCTTATTTGTGATCATGTTGATGAACCTCAATTCAGACACCGAACCACAGAAGAATTTTCTGGTACAATTTGCCGGGGTAATATCCGGAGGAGTTTTGCTTTTGGTTCTCATTGCGGCGATTAAAACCACGTTAACCGGATTGGAAGATCAATCCATTAATTTAAAAGAAGCCACAGAAATCGGACTGATTAAANACCTCGGTAAGGTTCTTNTTACCGATTATGTGTTTCCTTTCGAAATTGCCAGTGTTTTGTTTCTGAGTGCAATGGTTGGAGCTGTTGTGTTGGGTAAGCGCGACAAAGACTTACGGGTGATTGAGGAATAAAATGCTCCAAAACTAGTTTTTCAGTCTGAAACCAACTGGCAGTTCACGTACCAATACCTCAGGTCATTGTACTACAGGTACCAACTGAATAAAACTGGTATCTCCAAAATCAATTAAGCGCAAACTCAACGTATCGCTGCTTATTCCCAATACAGTCATGGTCATGGTTTCACCATATCCTTTTAGCCTGGCCTCATCGATTTTAATATCATTCTCTTCCAGCGTGTAGTATGCAGAATCCGTGCCATCGATAGACGTATTGTACACCACCCCATTCGATCGGAAGTCCATAAACATGTTCTCCATGGCAAGCTGTTGTTCCTGCCGTGACCGGGCAATTTCCTGACGAATCTGGGTTTTCAAACTATCCACGTTCAGGATCTGATGCAATTCCGGATCTTGTTGTCCTAAGGTATCCAACATCGCCTCGGTTTGTTGAATCTGTGCTTCCATTTTGGCGTTTTTGAGCGCTACGGTTCTCCACTTTTTGCAAAGCATCTCTTTCCTGGGTTCAGAACAGGCCGTCAAAAGCAGGAGTACACCACCAAGGATGTTTATAATCGGGGTTCGCATTGTGCAAAATTAGCGCTTAAAAACGGCTTATTTGCGTTGGGAAGGACTACCTTTGCGCCTGAAAATTTTTTAAATGAGTACTCCCGCTTTAGAACACAAAGAAACTATTATGATGGACGGTATCAAACACAATACACCCATTAAGAACGTAACTATCATTGGTGCCGGAACCATGGGTAATGGAATTTGCCATGTATTTGCACAGCATGGTTACAATGTAAGCATGATGGATTTGAATCAGGAAGCCATGAACAAGGCATTGAATACGATTGCCAAGAATATGGACCGCCAGATTCACAAACAAACCCTCACCGAAGTAGAAAAAGATGCGGCACTGGGTCGGATTAAAACGTATACCGACATGAAGGAAGCGCTGGCTGATGCGGATTTAGTGGTAGAGGCTGCTATAGAAGACATTGATNCGAAAATAAAAATATTTAAACAACTGGATGAAGTTGCTCCGGAANAAACCATTCTGGCAACCAATACTTCATCAATCTCCATCACCTTAATTGCCTCGCACACAAAACGTATGGGTAAGGTGATTGGGATGCACTTCATGAATCCTGTTCCGGTGATGCGTTTGGTTGAAATTATTAATGGTTATGGAACGGATCATGCCACCACTCAACTAATTTCTGATTTAAGTGAAAATCTGGGTAAGGTTCCTTGCGTCGTGAACGATTATCCGGGATTTATCTCAAACCGTATATTAATGCCTATGATCAATGAAGCGATTCTGGCATTGCAGGAAGGCGTTGCCGGTGTTGAGGAAATTGATACCATCATGAAACTAGGTATGGCCCACCCGATGGGACCTTTACAATTGGCAGACTTTATTGGACTGGATACCTATAGCATTATGCACGTTTTACATATGGGCTTCGGGAATCAAAAATATGCTCCGGCTACTTTGCTGGCCAACATGGTCCAAGGGTTTCCTGGGCGTAAAATCCGAGAAGGGTTTTACAAACATGTTGCAGGTAGTAAAGAATTGGTGGTGAGTGAACGTTTCAACCATAAAAAATGGAAACAGGATTAATATAGAACATGTAACTCGGAATAGTTGCCAACTATGAATCCCGAATTAAGGTAAATGACAGAATTTTAAAGCATCACAACTACGTGGTGCTTTTTGTTGACCGGAAATTATCCAGGGTCTGCTGGTGATCTCACGGGAGCTTCAAATTCAAGGAAGCGTCCAGGATAGTACTGGGGTACAGTTTTTCTTCCCGACACTGCGTATCGGGACTAAAGGATGACGAAGAATTTGAAGATGTCTGTGAGAAGTGAAAATCAGGAAATCAACTGCATGCTTATCAATGAGAACTGAAACATTACCGTGCATCCAAACAAGCTAATACCACACCAGAATCCAATGATAGCAACTACTTTCACGTTAATCAGCGATCCTATCGATTGTTTCAAAGCACATACTGAATACCGAAGTTTTTGTCCCATTCTTGACTGCAATGCGATCCGTATTACATTTGTGCATTCTGTGCATGGCCATGATGAATGATGATATCCTTTATATACAACGATGCCTCGAGCTTGCTCAGCTTGGATTAGGACATGTATCCCCCAATCCGATGGTTGGAGCTGTATTGGTGTATCAGAACCGGATACTAGCCGAAGGATTTCATCGTTGTTACGGTGAGGCCCATGCTGAAATAAATTGTCTGAATGCCGTACGTGCTGAGGACCGCAAATTTATTCCTGAATCCACCTTGTACGTTTCATTGGAACCTTGCTGCCACACCGGTAAAACACCGCCATGCACAGATCGTATTATACAGGAANAAATACCATCCGTTGTCATCCTGAATATTGATCCGAACCCATTGGTTCAAGGCCGTGGATTAGATTTACTTCAACAAGCAGGTGTAGAAGTAAAACGGCTTGCGAATCAGGATGCCGGATGGATGCTGAATCGTAGATTCTGGACCCAACAAATCCATCGCAGACCATATGTAATTTTAAAATGGGCGATGGACAGCGAAGGGATGATGGGAAAGTGTGATGAACGCATACAGATTTCCAATGCCATGAGTCAGCAACTCGTGCATCAATGGCGAACAGAGGAGGATGCCATTTGGGTTGGTTATCGGACCATACTGACCGATAACCCTGAATTAAATGTTCGTTTCGTACCCGGTCGATCTCCGCGACCCCTATTTTATGACCGGGATCTTTCCTTACCTGCTACGCTGAAGATATTCAGGAACAGTGATAAATTAGTTTTTCATTCTTCTGAACATGGTGATAAAGAACTTTTGATTGACGACGCCGATAACTTTGTTCCGGAAATTTTAAATCGTTGCCTGCAAAAACATCGGGTCCATTTAATAGAAGGAGGTCCACATCTTCTCGAAAAAATCATCCGCTGTGGTCTGTATGATGAGCTACGTATCATTTCATCGGACCACCGTATTGGTGGTAATCTTCCCGCACCCGAAAAGCGCAAAAACTGGCATCTGATGGACAACTACTCCTTAGGGTCTGATACCATATCCATGTATTTAAACGTAACAACTCAAACGTGGCTTTCCTGATTTTATCCATCTTGTTTAATGCTTACCTCAGTCTGGCTTTCGTTTTCTTTAAACGTTTTCAGGTCGATTTGTTTCAGGCGATCGTATTCAATTATATAACCTGTGTGCTCACTGGAAGCTTGATGCTTGGCGGTTTCCCCATACAAATCAGCAGCCTGCAGGAACCCTGGTTTAAGTGGTCGATCGGTATGGGAAGTCTGTTTATTTCTGTTTTTAACTTAATTGCCTTCTCGTCCGTTCGTGCTGGTGTAACTATCACCCAAACCGCGAACCGCCTTTCTCTGGTGATTCCCTTTTTATTTTCCTGGTTATTCTTTCATGAATCCATCGATAGCTTTAAATGGGTCGGATTAGTATTGGCTTTGGCTGCTGTTATACTGGTTAGTTTTCGAAAACAGAATGAAGATGCCAGTGCATGGAAAATAAAAGATCTTGCACTCNCCCTTTTATTGTTCATCAGCAGCGGGATAATTGATAGCCTGACAAACTATGTTCAAAAATCTNATTTAAAAACTCAGGAACAATCAAATACCTATTTGATCAGTGGCTTTTTCATAGCCGGACTTATTGGCTCCATCATATTGGCTTATCAGTATATTCAGAAAAAGCGACACTTTGCTGTTCGCCACCTGATGGCTGGCATTGTATTAGGCATCCCCAATTACTTTTCGATTTACTTTCTGGTCAAAGCCCTGCAAAACCCAGACATGAGTAGTTCAGCGGTTATTCCGGTAAATAATATTGGCGTTTTGTTTNGTAGTGAGTATGTTTGGTATTTTCATTTTCAAGGAGCGTCTGATGGATCAATTATTTAGGTCTGGCCCTCACGGTACTTTCAATTCTTCTTATTTTATTGGGTGAGTACTGAGATTCTAACATATAAAACCTTAGCCGAATCACGAGAATCAGAATTTCGGGATCGTGGCAGTCGCTTTTGGGATATGCTTTTCGGTGGAAACACTCTCTGAAATAAAAACTCACTTACATCATTTAAAGGAGATGCATCCAAAAGCAGTGCATCACTGTTATGCCTATCGGCTGGGCTGGCAAGGTACTCAGTTTCGGGCCAATGATGATAGTGAACCTTCCGGAAGTGCAGGCAAACCGATACTGGGTCAGATTGACAGTCTGGGTCTGGTGAATACCCTGGTGGTGGTGGTTCGGTATTTTGGGGGAACCTTATTGGGGGTACCCGGTTTAATAAACGCTTACAAAACTACAAGCCAACTTTGTTTACAACAGGCACTATGTGTAGAAAAAGATATAGAACTCCCGTATCAATTAGAATTTGATTACCAGCAAATGAATGGGGTCATGCGCCTGTTAAAACAAGTTGATGCCCGCATCCAACAGCAGGACTTACAATTATTCTGTTTGATACAAGCCGGAATACCTAAACGAAATCTTGCCAGATTTTTGCAAGAAACATCGAACATCGAACACCAGGTTAAAACCCGGAAGGTTGATTGATTACTCTTCTGTGTCCAACGATTTTCCTTGCAGATTCAACGCGATTCATCACGATATTGTAAATCTGTTGGGGTTGGCGATAAATATTTTTATTAAAGCGGTTGCCTAACACAATAATGGTAAAATTATCCTGAATGAAACGATAAAAACAAGTATTGTTACCGTGCCACCAACCATTGTGAAAGATGATCTTAGTCCCATCTTCATAATTCAGCATACGCCAACCCAAACCATAGTTTTTCACGCCGGGATGTTCGAAACTATATGGTTTGAACGCTTCTTCGATGGTAGAGTATTTCAATAATTTATTCGTGTATAAGGCCCGATCCCACTTATATAAATCACGCACTGAGCTATAAATGCCTTTATCGCCCGCCACTCCATCTAAATGCATATCCGGCTCCAGCAACCATTTGGCATTATAACAAAANGCAGCTGAACACTGTTTTTCTTCCTCGGGTTCCAATACAAACGTACAATCCATACGAAGCGGTTGAAAAATAAACCGTTTCATAAAATAGGCAAACTTCATTCCGGATACACTTTCAACGATAGATGCCAGCAGGGCAAAATTTGAATTACTGTATTTAAACGATGTATTGGGCGTAAAAAGCAGTTTAGGTTTNTTAGTGGCAAACAGGGCCACCACATCATCATTGTTCAAAAACAACTTATTGGCCGGTTTGGTCGCAAATTTGATATAATCCGGGAGTCCGCTACGATGATTTAACAGCATGCGAACTGTAATGGCTTCGTAGGGGAAAGTTGGAAGATATTTCTGAACCGGGTCATCAATATTCAATAAGCCTTTATCTTTCAGCAATAAAATGGCGCCGCTGGTTAAGGTCTTGGAGGTGGATGCCAGCTGACTTCGGGTATCGTCATTCCATAAAGCACCGCTTTCCTTCTGGCTATATCCAAAATAGCGTTCATACAGAATCCGGCCCCGATAACCAATCAGTACAGATCCATTAAAGCCTGAGGCCACCTGCCGTTTATAAAAAGTATCCAACCGGAAAATCATGTGTTTAAATTCCGGTTTATTGGTATCCGTCAAATCAACAAGCACCTTACCGAACTGAGGCGGGTTTTCTCCGGAAGGAGGTTTGGTTTGCCCTTCTGATGCACAGGAAAGCAGTGCAAATAAAAAAGTATGCTATACAACCGTACTCCAAATATCCTCATGGCAACAAAAATAGGCCCGTCGATTTTAGTGGATTGTTAAAATATTCAAGTCTTTGTAAATAAGTTTCAAGGTGTCAATACCCGGTTTAAATCAGCACAAGTCATTTGTCGCATCCCAGCGAGGTTAAGGTAAGTATCTCCATAAAACGATCAATAGATTCGATCTTAAATTGTTCGGGGGATTTCCTCAGGTGGCAATTCTGTATTAAGTTTGTGGCCACTATAAAAACGAAAATTACGGCTATGAATTTCCAACTGACCGAAGAACATCTTTCTGTACAACAGGCTGCCCGCGACTTTGCCCAAAGTGAACTTTTACCTGGAGTAATTGAACGAGACGATAAACAGATTTTTCCCGCCGAACAAATTAAAAAACTGGGCGAACTCGGATTCCTGGGAATGATGGTCGATCCCAAATATGGTGGCTCAGGAATGGATACGATTTCTTATGTGCTGGCGATGGAAGAAATCTCTAAGGTAGATGCCTCCGCATCGGTCGTGATGAGTGTAAACAATTCACTGGTTTGTTGGGGACTTGAAACATTCGGTAACGAAGAACAAAAACAAAAATATCTGGTGCCTTTAGCCAGTGGTCAGGTGATAGGGGCCTTTNTACTGAGTGAACCAGAGGCAGGTAGTGATGCTACTTCACAGCGCACCACAGCCGAAGATAAGGGAGATCATTATTTATTAAATGGCACCAAGAACTGGATTACCAATGGGAGTTCAGCGACACATTACCTGGTGATTGCGCAAACAGATGTTGNNCAAAAACACAAAGGAATTAACGCGTTCATTGTTGAANAAGCCTGGCCGGGTGTGACTANNGGGGCCAAAGAAAATAAAATGGGTATCCGTGCATCAGATACTCACTCCATCATGTTCCAGGATGTAAAAGTGCCCAAGGAAAATCGAATCGGAGAGGATGGTTTTGGGTTTACGTTTGCAATGAAAGTCCTCAGTGGTGGTCGTATCGGTATCGCATCCCAGGCCCTCGGAATTGCCAGTGGGGCATATGAACTGGCCTTGAAATATTCGAAAGAACGTAAAGCCTTTGGTACGGAAATTATGAATCATCAGGCGATTCAGTTTAAACTGGCGGATATGGCCACTGAAATTGAAGCGGCTCGCTTGTTATGTTTGAAAGCGGCCTGGTTAAAAGACCAACACGAGAACTACGATGCCGCATCTGCTATGGCGAAATTATATGCTTCGGATATTGCACAGCGTGTAACCACTGAAGCGGTTCAGGTACATGGGGGATATGGCTATGTGAAAGAATTTCATGTAGAACGCCTGATGCGGGATGCCAAAATCACGCAGATTTACGAGGGAACCAGCGAAGTACAGCGCATCGTTATAGCCCGTTCAATTTTAAAATAACAAATTAAGCCTTTATTGAAAGCCTCCCTTCTGGGAGGTTTTCTTTATCGGAGAATGTGTGGAATGATTTGGTGAATTGATGTTTAAACATTAATTTACCTGCAAAACGCGAATATGAAACTAAAAATTCTATCTACACTACTACTCCCCATTGGCTTGTTTATCCTCTATCTCTCAACGACGTCCTCCTCATCGGGCATCTCCGGATTTTCAAATATGGGGTGTATTTGTCACAACAGTCAATCTTCAAACACTCTTGTGTTAGCTAGTTCTACCTCGAATAGTTACACCAACGGGCAGCAAATTACCTTCACGGTTTCAGTCTCTAATCCATCACAAGTCGCAGCAGGTTTCAATCTTTCAACCAATATCGGGACGATCATTTCCGGTGGTCCTGGAACGAATATTCTCTCCCCAAATGAAATCACCCATTCCTCTCCTAAAATTCTCGCAGGCGGAATAGCCACCTGGACATTTGTTTGGGAGGCACCGGCGACTGGAAATACGAACCTCGAAATTTACCTGGCCGGGAATGCGGTTAATTTAGCCAATGGATCAGATGGCGATTCCTGGAACACCGGCAACAACCCGGTAATACCTTTTGCATCTACACCGATCAGTCTGCCACTTCACCGTTGTGGTTTATACCCGTTCAGGGAGGAGTTGAAATTAAATGGAATGCTATAAAAGAAAAAAACGTCGTTTCCTATACGTTGGAAGGAAGTAACAATGCAAAGGATTTTACACCGCTTCAATCACAAACGCATCTATCTAATCAGGAAGTGTATACGGTTACCGATCAGACAAGATCACAAAATGCCCGCTATTATCGCCTTCAAATTACCGATGAAGATGGTAAAACGTTTTCAACCCTGGCACAAAAATTCCATTTCAATACAGAAGATGGATTTATTCGGGTTTACCCAACTTTGGTGGATGATGGTCAACTTCATGTGAGTGGAATTGAAAACGTTCATGATCTGAAAGTTGCCGTATTCGATTTATTCGGACGAATTCAGAAATCCGATTTATCTACCAACGGAATCTTGCAATTGCACGGAATTCCCGGAGGAACATATATTGTACATATCCGTCAACAAGGAAATGTGCTTCTAAATCAGAAAATTCAGGTGAGGTAATCACCTAATCAGGCTAAAAAAACGCAGCTCTTGAATGGCTGCGTTTTTTTTATTTTATAGATTCAAAATAACCGGTTTGTTTGTTTTTCCTGACCTGATCGCCTTGNTAATAGCGTCCGTTCATGGCAATATAAACTCCTACCGGAAGTGTTTGCACAAAAGCCATAGCGCTTCCCATATTATATAATCCATCACTAGAACCAAAAGTATAAGGAATCATCGCCCCGGTTAAAACAATGGTCTTGTTTAGCTTGGCCGATTGGATTGCCAACGCCGTTTCAACCATCGTGTCGGTTCCATGCGTAATAATTACCTGATCCTCATCACATTTGGCGCATTGCGAAACAATTAATTCGCGATCCTCATCGGTCATCTCCAAACTATCCACCATCATCAGGGTACGAATATGAACATCCGTTGTATTTCGGCCACGCTCCAGAATTTCTCCAACATGGGTATCGGTAAAAAATAATTTACCGTGTATTAAATCATATTCCTTATCGAAGGTTCCACCAGTAATTAAAAGCCTGATACTCATTTTTCAATTTTGGGATCAAAGGTAATTATCGCACCTGACATACACGAGTTTTAGCCTAACGCGCAAGCGGCATTCTTCGAAAATCAGGATACAGGAAGGTACACAAAATGAAGTTCTTCAATTTTTCCATATTGCGTATACCGGAACGAAACCTGTACTTCCATCGGTTCATCTTTCAAATTAATACTAAGCCGTATGTCCTGATTATTCCGTTGAAACTCCTTAATATCCAGCAACACAATAGGACGTACCTGCCTGAGTTTCTTCCAATATTCGATCACTTCCTCTCGACCTTTTATTTCATTACCTGTATTTCCATGCAGCACTAAACTCAATAAAGGCGAAGTTAATCGGATATCCGGTTTCATATAGGCACTCAACGAATCCACATCTCCCCGATTCCAGAAATCAATAAATTCAAGAACGAATTGTCGGATTTTATTTTCAATAATTGGTTTCATTGGTTGTGGTCTACGTAAAGCTACTTCATCCGTATGGCTTCTGCAAGACAAACGAATCGAAGTTCATGATGATATAAATTAGATTATCGTTTATCGGTTGAATTATTCGCCTGTTGCGGTTTACCAGACATGCTCCTGCCAATATGTTTTATATCATTTTTATTTTGAAGTTATTTTGTTATCCGCAATTTAGCAGATTTCCTATTGTATTTTTAGGCTCCACAATTCAATTGATATGTTTCAGATGCGGATATTTTACTACTCCTTTCAGCTCTTGTTGATTTTAAGCACAATAACAGCACAAGCCCAAATAAAACGTTATCCGGTTGATTCAGCGCTTCTAAAGACCATGGAATTCCGAAATATTGGTCCCTTTCGTGGTGGACGCGCCAGTGGTGTTTGTGGTGATNTCAAAAACAAACAGGTATTTTACATGGCTTCCACCGGCGGAGGGNTGTGGCGGACAAAAGATGGAGGAAATAACTGGAAGAATATTTCTGATGGGTATTTCGGCGGAAGTATTGGCGCTATTGAAGTTAGTCCTTCCGACCCACTCGTGCTTTATGCCGGATCCGGAGAAAGTACTTTACGAGGAAATGTCAGCAGTGGCGAAGGAATTTACAAATCTACAGATGGAGGCAAATCCTGGAAGTTTATCGGACTTAAGGAAACACGACATGTGAGTAAGATCGTCGTACATCCAAAAAATCCGGATATCGTATATGTGGCGGCAATTGGTCATGTTNTTGCCCCGAATCAGGAACGGGGAATTTTTAAATCGGTAGATGGAGGAAAACATTGGGAGCATAGTTTATTTGTATCAACCGAAGCTGGCGCCTCCGATTCGTCATATCCCGGCAACCCGGATATTTTATATGCCGGCACCTGGAATGTAAAACGTACGCCTTACAGTTTTGAAAGTGGTGGAGCCGGAAGCGGGCTCTGGAAAAGTAGCGATGGTGGAGAACATTGGGAAAATATCAGCCGAAACAAAGGCTTGCCAAAAGATACGCTGGGCATTTGTTGCATCACAGTTTGCCCGTCAAATTCAGACAAGCTTTATGCCATGATTGAAAGCAAGGCTGCCGGTGGTTTGTATATGAGTAGGGATGCCGGAAACACCTGGACGAAAATGAATGATGAAAGTAAGATTCGCCAGCGTGCCTGGTATTTCAGCCGCGTATTTGCAGACCCGAAANATGAAGACATTGTATGGGTCTGCAATGTTGAATTGCATAAAAGCCTCGATGGTGGAAAAAGCTTTCAGGACATTGGAACTCCACATGGAGATCATCATAATCTTNTGATCGATCCGGAAGATGGTCAACGTGCGATCGTCGCTGATGATGGTGGTGCTCAGGTGAGTTTTGACGGCGGACAGCATTGGAGTACCTACTACAATCAACCCACAGCGCAATTCTATCGCGTATCAACCGACAATCATGTCCCCTATCGCATATTAGGATGTCAGCAAGATAACAGCAGTGTGCGTATCGTGAGCAGGAGTACCGGAAGTAGTATCGGAACGCAGGATTGGAGCAGCAGTGCCGGCTTCGAAAGTGGCCATATTGTAGCATNNCCCAACGATGATGATATTGTTTACGGAGGCAACTATGGCGGATACCTCTCACGACTGAATCATCGGACCGGTGAAAACCGAACAGTTTCAGTGTACCCCGTGAGCCCGATTGGAGAAGGTGCTGACACACTGAAGTATCGTTTTCAATGGAACTTTCCAATTTTCTTTTCTCCCCATAATCCACGACGATTGTATGCAGCCGGCAATCACTTATTTGTGACAGAAAACGAAGGACAAAAATGGAAACAACTATCTCCTGATTTAACGACCAACGATAAAAGCAAACAACGACCCAGTGGTGGCATCATTACAAAAGACAATACCGGTGTGGAATATTATTGCACCATTTTTGCCGCGGCTGAAAGTCCGGTTCAGAAAGATCTGCTCTGGTGTGGCAGTGATGATGGTTTGATTCATTGCAGTGAAGATGGCGGCTTATCCTGGATCTCGNTTAATCCGACCAACATGCCGGAATGGATGATGATAAATTGTATTGAACCCTCCCCATTCGATGCGGCCACTTGTTATGTCGTTGGCACACGCTACAAATTGGGAGATGAATCACCCTATATCTATAAAACCAGCGATCGGGGTAAATCATGGACCCTAATCACTGACGGTATACCGGAATCGCAGTTCGCCCGTTGTTTGCGCGCCGACCCGGGGCATCAGGGAACCCTTTACTGCGGCACCGAACGGGGATTATACATTTCAACCGATGATGGGATGCATTGGAAACCCTTTCAGCTAAATCTGCCCATTGTACCAATCACAGATTTGACGATTAAAAACGATGACCTGATTGTTGCAACACAGGGTCGAAGTTTTTGGGTTTTGNATCAACTGAGTCAGTTGCATCAGGCCATGGCGTTAAAAAATGCTGACCAATGGCAATTTCTGCAACCCNGAGTAAGTTACCGTTTATCCGGTNTCCCGCAATCAAAAGCGACTCAAGAAGGAATGAACNCCTATCCCGGAACTATTTTCAGAATGTGGCTACCCGATTGGAACGATAGCAGCAAAGCCGAATTACGCATTCTGGATGCTGAAGGAAAATTACTACGCAGTTACAGTAGCGGAAGTTCTGATAAGGAAGATCAGTTGAACTTGGAAACTGGCATGAATGTATTTAGTTGGAACCATTTGATTAAAGGATGCGAACGTGTTGAAGGCATGGTATTGTGGAACGGTAATATTGGTCAATACCGGGTACCGCCTGGCGAATATCGTTGTGTATTCAAATACAACAATGACAGTATGGAGCGTCGTTTTCGCATTTTACGCGATCCGAAATATTCCACCCGCGACGAAGAATATGCCGAACAATTTGAATTGCTGACAGACATTAAAATTAAATTCGAAGAAGTGCAAACCACAATTAAACAAATTCGTCAATTACGATCTCAAATCAACGGACTCAAAGAAAATTTAAAAGAAAAGTATCCGGCAGAATTGGATAGCCTGGGGCAACATATCGTGAAAAGAATCGGCATCATCGAAGAACGCCTGCATCAAACAAAAGCTAAAAGCGGACAGGATGTATTGAATTACCCGATTCGTATCAATGATAAATTAAGTGGTTTGTTCGATGCCGTTAATCAGCATACGGCTCCCAGTGCCCAAAGTCGTGAAGCCTGGGACGACCTGAAAACCCTGGCCGATGAAGAAATACTTAGTTTTCAAAATTATTGCCCGGGACGTCGGGATTACAATCAATTGATTCGTGAAAAAATATTGATTACCTGTATATCAAACCTTAGTGTCTCCCTGCGAGCGGAGTAACAAATCTTGATGCGCGATACAATCCATGCGAGGACTTGTTTTCCCGTTGTATTCNAAACACCACGACATTCTGCCCCACTGTAACTTGCCTGTTTCTAAATAATGCTGTACATCAAACGGCACAGAAAATACATGGTAACGCAGCGAATGCACCTGATAGTTCCGTTGTTCAAGAAGAGGTAGCCACTTNGCCCTTTGGCCATAAGTCCACAAATCGGGGTGCGGGTTTTATGAAAAATGCCGGTAATAATCCAGGGCAAAAAGAATTTGAATCACCACATCATCTGTATACTTCGCAGCGATTGGTTGATGTGCAAGTTCATATATGTTTAATAAGGTGGGTGATTTTACATCGGATAAGCGGGCACCAAGCAAAGTCAGAATTTCGAAAACACCTTCTTTCTGACTAATGTATTGTAAGCTGAGTGCCAAACGCGGTTTATTCCAATACGTTTCCAATCCGTGTTCAAGCGCACGAATTTGCTGCAATTCATGGCGGCTCAGAAAGCGACTTTCAATAATTTCATAGGGTGGCAAGGGATCAAAGACATATCCGTATTCCTGATAGCGTTCACGAACCGGAGTCCCTTTCAGAAACTTCAGAAATCCCAATTGCAATTCCGGGGGNTAGAGTGCAAAAACCGAATCAATGCTATGTCGGATATCATCCAGATAGTCCAGTGGCAACCCGACAATTAAATCCAGATGCAGGGTTACATACTTCTCTACTTGCCGGATAATGGAGGTGGTACGTTCAAAATTCTGTTTTCGTTTTACTTCCAGATTGGCCTGCTGATTCACGGTCTGAATTCCGATTTCAAACCGAAACAAACCGGGAGGTACTTTCTCCTGAATAAAGGCAATAATATCAGGATGCAAAATATCGGCGGTGATCTCAAACTGGAAAACATTCTCCGCCTGATGATGATCCAGAATAAACTGAAAAATGTCCAGGGTAAAATCGCGTTTCATGTTAAACGTCCGGTCCAGAAACTTGATTGTTTTACCATGATGCATTAANAAGAGTAGATTCTCTTTAATTCGATCCATGGGCAGGTAACGAACTTTATTATCCAGACTGGCCAAACAAAATTCACATTTATAGGGACAACCTCGGGAGGTTTCGATATACAATACTTTTGGACGCAATGTTTCTATCTCGTCAAAAGCATACGGGTTGATCCCTTCCAGTTTTTCTAAGGCAAAGGTCTCGTTGTTTGGCAGGTAGCAAATTTGAGAACCGGACTTAATGACTACTCCCGGAATACCAGCTACCTCAGGCCATTTCTGCAATAGCGTTGAAAAGGGTTGTTCTCCTTCGCCGACGATGATGAGATCCACTTCATCCCGCACGATCACTTCATGATAATCATAACTTACTTCAGGCCCACCCAGCAGAATTTTAGTTTCAGGGTTGATTTGTTTAATCTGCCGGCACACCTCCAGTGTTTGGGTGATATTCCAGATATAACAACTGAAGGCGACCAANTTGTAAGTCGCACAGGATCTTGCAATATCTGAAGCGTCTTCCTTAATGGTAAACTCTTTCCAATCAAGACTGGCATGATGGCGATTTAACGCATACAATATACGTATAGCCAAATTGCTGTGTATATACTTGGCATTCAGAGTGGTCAGCAGGCAGCGCATCAAAGGCGAAGATACGGTCACATCATTTTATAAAAACATCCGGAATCGCGGTGCTCAAATCAGGGAATTCAAATTGGAAGCCTGCCGACCAAAGTTTTTCAGGTATTACATAGCGGCTCTTTAAAACAAGTTCAGTTTCTGTGCGTATCATTCTGGCTCCCCATTCCAACATGAAACGTGAAGTGGGAATGGTAACAAATGGGTTCAGTTGACTGGATACTGCCTGCATGAATTGGGAGTTGGTGACCGGATATGGAGCAGAGATGTTACATGGCCCTTCTATGTGCTTGTTATTTAGAATAAATTCAACAGCCCGGCAAAAGTCTGTGCTATGTATCCACGAAAACATTTGTTGTCCACCTGCCATAGGACCACCTAAACCGAATTGAACCAATCGACGGAACGGGACTGCGACACCACCACCTTGTCCCAATACAATCGCTGTGCGTAAAGCCACCTGACGAATGGGTAAATGCCGGTAANNGAAAAAAGCGGATTCCCATTGTTGGCAAACATCCACTGAAAAACCATGTCCGTATTCACCCTGCTCTTCCGTCATCGGATCCAGTAAGGAATGTCTGTAAATGGTTGCGCTTGCTGCATTCAACCAAATGGCTGGTTTATGTTCACACCTGCTAAGTGCTTCCCCCAAACACTGGGTAGCGTTCAGGCGGGATTCCAGTATTTCCTTGCGATTGCGGGCATTATACCGACAATCAACACTTCTGCCCGCCAGATTTACGAGCGCCCATGCTCCGTTCAGCACAGACACCCAATCACCCGGGTTTACACCATCCCATTGTAAATTCTTCACACCAGGCTGAGGGTCCGGCTGCCTGGTTAGCGTAACAACCTCATACCTATTCTTTAGAAAGTTTACCAAATGGCGCCCCATAAATCCATTGGCTGCTGCAATGATTATTTTTGGTATCATCTTTAGTGAATTGTGAATGCGAGAGGATAAATGGCTATTCGGTACAACAGCCATGACCAGGTTAAACGGGTATCCAGACCACTTAAGAGCAATCGACCGCGATGGTCGAAAAACATGATCGTAAATACCACCCCATACAGGAAGGGTTGAAACAAGACAATTGAAATACCAATGGATGCCAACAGGTTGAGAAATAGACCAAATCCTGTTAAAATCCAGGCACCGGAAAGCGAAACCATCGCCAAATGCCCGAGGTATTCATAATAATTAGATTCGTGCAAGAGTTTACATGCCAGATACTGAAATAAAACTTGCCCGCTGAAATAAGCGGCATCTCCCCAAAGGGCTGGTCCCGTATAAAATGCACTTAAGTGGGTTGAAAAATACCATCCAACCAGAATTGCAACCTGCAACCCGGCAAAAGCNACAAACATCAATCTCCAGAACCAGCTGCGGGTAGGACTACAACCGGAATTTGAACAAGATACCGGAACAATTATTTTTCGATTAAAGGAAATAAACTTGTAGGCCGCATCGAGTATCCGGTAAAAAAGGGCCACTGCATACATCGTNTCAATCCAGGGGAAAGGTCGCTTCAAAATTTCGGCCATCGCATCGATACCATAAAACGTTTTCGTTCCATGCGATGGTACAACNGCTATTTTATTCCGAGCCTGTTGCTGATTCACTTCGGGCATATCCTGCCAGTTCGCCTCTTGATACGATGTTCGGACACTGGCATCGATCCATCCCATTTTTACAAAACATTCGGTATACCACCTGCAAAGCGGGCAATCCTGGTCGTACAGCAACAGGTGCTGATTCATGGGTATCATAAAATAGTATTTGATTGGTTTTGAAGTAATACGGCATAGTACGTCTTAGTTTATTTCAGCAATTTCATCAGCACACCCAGTACCTGATGTTCATCCGCCCGTATCATGGTATCCACGGCATGATCGAGTTTATCAACAACGCGGCTAATTTGAGATACCGTTTCCGTGAACGATTTTATTTTAGTATTGCGTTTATCTTCATCCAGTTGCAGAAGTTGATTCAGGGCGGATTGCAAAGGCTGAATCTCTNNCCGTTTGCGTTCCCGGGCTATCCGTTTGGCTACCTCCCAGATATCTTTCTCGGCCCGATAATATTCTCTCCGATCGCCAGGTTTCAATTCCTTATAAATCAGATTCCAGTTCATCAATTCGCGCACATTCATGTTCACATTCCCTCGCGAAATCGCCAATTGATCNATTAAATCTTCCATACTGCGAGCCTCATCACTAATTAACAACACAGCATGAATTTGAGCCATGGTGCGGTTAATTCCCCAACTACTTCGNAGGGCTCCCCATAGTTGAATAAATTGATCTTTTGCTTGTTCCAGTTTCATACATCAGAATTTCAGTACAAATATACTATAGTTTCAATTATTTCTGAAAGTTTGATAATTATTTTACTTTTGTTTTAAATTAAAACTATGGCTTACCGCTTTTTAAGTGCTTACTGGAAAAATCTCATTTGCGCCAATTATCTCTGCGATCCGNACCTGGTTGCAAACGAAACTCCCTGAGGGACTCCTCCCGACCTATGGAATGGACGATGCTACCTGAGCCTGGTGNGGTTTCTCTTCGATGAAACCCGGGTCCTGGGCATACCGGTACCGGGCCATACATCATTTGAAGAAATTAATCTGAGAGCATATGTGCTGAGACCTACCCCGGACGACTATCGGCGTGGAGTGATTTTTATCCGCGAAATAGTTCCCCGACCACTCATTGCGACGGTGGCTAATACCTTTTATCAGGAGCACTATGTGACAAGGCGTATGAAGCACCACGACATGCAAACTGCACAGGGATTTGAGGTGAGCTATTCTGTGTTAGATCGANACTGGCATCACCTGAATATTGAAACCAATGGCATCCTCAGCGAATTAGAAGAAGGTCAGGAGGCTCACTTTATTCTGGAACACTATTGGGGATATGGCGGAAAACCCGGCAAGGAGGCGACCGTATACGAAGTACGTCATCCTTCGTGGAAAATCGCCGAGCTACAGTCCTATGCCATACAACTAGATTTCGAACAACTTTACGGAGCAGAGGATGCTNTTTTAAATCGACAAGATCCTGTTTCCGTCTTTTTACGCCAGNGTTCAGCCGTAGAAGTGTTTTCAGGAAATAAACTCAGGAATTCATTTGATCAGTGCTTTAAAAGTGAATCTTCCTCGGGTGTTTTTAAAATCGTGACCTGATCCATCAAAGANTTGGGTATGGTAGCAGACAAGGCATATTGTACAATCAGCCAACGACCATTCACAAATTGCAGCACACCTGAGCCGCGGCACAATTTCATTTGTGTACTCAACAGTTCATCAAACCAGGCGATACGTCCGCTGGGGTCTGTATAAATATTTCGTTTGACTGATGTAAAATTCCAGGCCTTTCCACGGTCAAAATACTTCTTCGACCAGGCTGCAAATTCATGTTTCTTCCACCGCTCTGTCGCATCGGTACCCATAAAGATGGCACTATCGGCATACAATGCAAAATAGGCGTTGAAATCAGCCCGGGCCGCGCGTGCGTTTAAACTGTCCAAAACGGAAGCAACTGCTAAATACACTTCATCGTTATGGATTCGTTTGGATGTTTGACCAAAAGAAAAAGTTGTTGTCCATGATGCCATCATAAAAACAAAGGCAAAATAGCTTTTGCACATACCGCGAATAAAGCCACCTGGAATTTGGAAACTTATTTAGTTTATTATTCATGAAATTAGATTTCAACGTATTAAAAACAACCAGGTCCACTTACCATCCTGGCATAATTTTCCTGCTAAAAATTGTTGAGTATTTACCATGTGCTAAGATTAATTAAAGTGTCAAAGAGTACTTAACGCTATTGAATCACAATCCTTTTTATATCGCGTCTTCCATTGATTGTGATCGCATATTGATAGATGCCCGGTTTCAAATTCCCCGTGTAGATCGCCAACTTCTGTTCACCGGATCGCAAACGTGCAGGGCTGATTTCATTGACTATCTGTCCCTGCATATTTATCAGTTGCACACCACAAGTGCTCTCTTCAAGCAATTCGAATAAAATGGTTTGAAATTGTGATGCGGGGTTCGGGTAAACTGTAATCTCCGGCAATCGATATTCCGTACGTACTAAACCTGCAGGAAAGGTTCTACATCCTGAATTTCGCGTTTCCAGATACCTCGACCAAACGTTGAAGCTACCACATACCCTTTGTTATTCTGAAAGGAGAATTTCAAATCTGAAACAATCATTCCCGGTGGAAATCCAAAATCCCACTTATACCATGTCACCCCATTATCATCCGTTTTATAACATCCATTATCCGTACCAATAATCATTTCTTTGGAGCGGCCTGGATTACAAATAATTGAAGTTACAGATAATTGAAACGGCAAATTGCCGGTACAATTCGTCCATGTTTGTGCACCATCTACGGTTTTTACGACTTTTCTGTTTGATGGTGTTTGATTCACCCTCCTATACACAAGACAACAGTATCCGTTGAACTTAAGGAGTTAAATTCTGACCAACCGCTACGCACATAGTCATTCTGAGCAATTCCCAAATTGCCCTGAGTAATGTATTGCAAGGTATTGCCTGATGCGCCCACCTTAAGCAAAGTTACCTTCCACTGTGTTGATGCCATAGGCGCAAAACAAAAATATACATAAGGATTTATTGTATGACTAACAACGATTTTTATGGTATTGGCCGGTGAAGGACTGTTGGGATTCAGATGATCCCAGGTTTGCCCCTGATTGGTGCTTAAATAAAGATTGGGTCCGGATGAAGTATACAGGTAATTCGGCGAAACAAAATCTGTTACCAAAGGTTGATTAAATTGTTGCGAGGATGCAATACCATTTCAATAGATTGCCAGGAACCTGCCTTTCCATGATTTGTAAATCGACTTCGCTGAAATGCGTTTCCTTGTGTAAATAATCCAGTCGTTGAGTAGCAAACACTGTCGAAGAAAGGATGATATACTGCCGCGAAACCATCTCCCCATTGCGTATGTTGCCATTCCTGTAAAATTGGATCATAGATAATAGTACCATTATCCTGAGAGCCCATTGTAATCCGATCCGAATGAATCCTGCCTACATCGAAGGTGTATGGTTGAATCACAGGCAAATAATCCAACAAATTATCCTGCCAGATTTTACCACTATCCAAAGAGCGATACAATCCTCCATCGTTAGAAACATAAACCTGAGTCGGACTCTTCCAAAAAAGTGATTGTTATCCGGATGCCGGGTATCGATGATGGTAAAATTCTGTCCATCCGTTGAGCGACAAGCCCGAACACCACCGACTAACACTTTATTCGCATCAACCGGACTCACTGCTATACAATTGTCCCTGAATCCCTGCCCATTATGAATGTTATAGGTAGGCTGACCGTTGTCGAGAATAGTACATCGTGTCCACGAACCGGGTGCTCCAAAATTGGTCGATTTAAAAATGACAGAAGTTGTGTCATCATAATAGAAACAACTGGCGTAAACGGTAGCAGGATTGGATGCCGAATATGCAAACTTAACATCACCGGGAAACTTGTTATTCACATTTAGTTCTGTTCCCAACGACTGGCCGTTTCCTGTAAATCCCGCATTATAATATACACATGATGGATTATTGGTACCCACCAGTCCTACTAAAAAATGCTGATTATCGCTGCACCGGGCAAAATCTGTCGCAATACAAGAAAGCAATCCAATACTTCCATAACTATTCCATTGCCATAAACCACCACTATTCAATGTGTAATAAACTCCGTAACTACTTGCGGCCCATACCTTGGCAGTATCCGATGGATCAAATATGATTCGTTTAAATGAAGGCTGAGGGCCTCCAGGCCATTGCAGAAAGATGGATTTCCAGGTATAACCGCCATCCCGTGTTTCCCACAAACCTGCAGATACCTGCGCATTGAGCGGAAACATATTATAGGATCCTGCATATTCGCCGGTTCCAACTAAGATGTGATTGGGGTTCAATGGATTGCTGGCAAATGTACCAATTGCTTTCATCGGCAAGGTTTCGGAAATCGGAAACCAGGTACCAAACGAAACATACTGAAAGAGCCCACCACTGGCAGAAGAAACGCGCAAATATTGCTGATCTTCGACCGTAGAAATTCTGCCCGCATAATTCACATAAGGATCTGAAGGGTCTCCTGGAACCTGTACCGGGTTTTTCACGATTTGCGGACCCATAAACTCCCAACCGCTTGCCCTGGACTTTTTGCCCGGATCCGAAGGCATAGCATTCAGAAGCAACTGCCTTTGTTCACGGTCTTCCAATGATAGATACCCTTTCGGATGGTATAAATGTTGAAAAAATTCTTCAGTGATCGGATACGATGGAGTTTTAGATTCGGCGTGATTTTCTGAAACTGGACGTAAATATGACAGGTGATTTTTTGTAATTGCGCCCTGAGTGGAGTTGTAAAACAAAAAATAGTGCCAGAAATGTACAGATTGATTTCATTGGTTTGGATTGGTTTGGTTTATCCGAAGATATAACCATTTTATGAATCAAACCGGATTCCCACTTATTTACATCGTTCAAACGAATTGCTCTGCTTAAACGAAATAAAAGAAGTCCTCTCCTTGTTGGTCTTGAACTGGATTAATTCCATAACCACTAACACATCGCAAGAATCGTGATACGGTTTGAGATACCGCAATAATTTTTGCTCATATTAATTGCTGCCGTTCTCATGCATGCAGGGCCACCAATGAAACGCTATTCGAAATGACTTCGGCGAATTTCTTTATTCAGAATTCAACAAGGCTTCCTGGTTTTAATTTGAATAATCTCGCGAAAGGTGAGATTAATTCGCGGGTTCAAAATTTTTTCNGTTTTAGGCAGACTATGTTTCCAAAATTCCTGGGTATGCCCTTGCATCAACAATAAACTCCCGGCNTCCAAAAAGATACGTGTCTTTTCAGCCGTCAGCAAATGCCTGAAATCAAAAGGACGTGTAGCCCCTAAGCTCAATGAAGCAATCAAGGGCTGTTCGCCCAATTCCTTTTCGTTGTCCTGATGCCACCCCATACCATCATTTCCGTCATGGTAAAAATTCAGTAAACATGAATTGAATCTATGTTTCGTTTTTTCTTCGATGCGTTGTTTAATTTCCAGCAAGATGTTGTTCCAGAACAAGGGCTGTCTTACCATTCCGGAATAGGTGTAATTCATTCCCGCATCACCATACCAGGCCACCTTACGGCGGGTGGTAATCAACTTTCCAAACATGCGCAATTGGTCGGGCTCCCAGGCAATCTCTTGTTGCAGACCGTCAAAGAACACCTTGCTTTCCGCCTCCGAAAANAGCAGGAGGTAATACGCCTCCCCGTCTTTCGATAAAATATTGTTGCTTTTAAACACCCGATTAATTCTGCATCAGAGAAACACTGCGATCAACGAACGCGCTCAAGGATTCACCTTGCAACAACCCTTGAGAAAGCATGGCCAGATCNGCCAGATTTTTAATTGATTTNTCCCGTTTCTGAAGGTCTTCTTCCTTCAACAACTTCTGGTAAATGGGGTGATTTCCATTCAGGGTAAGAATCAATTCATCCGGCATGTTGGCATACCAACTCATTTGCGGATTCACTGAAGCCATATCCTTCATTCGACGGGCCATTTCCGGACGGGTCACTACGGTTGGTGAAGATTCCGCCTATAGTCCCTTCAACTCCACTTTCAAGCCAGGATATTTCACCAATTCCTCATACCAGCCGGTGAGGGTTTTTTGTTCTTCATCGGTTAAAGCGACCGGTAATTGTTCGCTCTTGTCGATCAGGTTATCCGCAATATCCGCATCTACCCGGGTAAAAACCGTATTTTCCCATTTCATTTCCATGGTGTTGATAAATGCGTTATCCACCAGCGTTTCCATCTTCACTATGCGGTACCCTTTTGACTGCGCATCTTTAATAAATGCATTTTGTTTCACCGGATCCGTGGCATAAAGAACGATGTGCTTCCCCTCTTTGTTTACTTGTAAATCTTTAGTTTCCTGACGGTATTCTTCTTCGGTATACCAACGATCCGATTGAATATCCTGCATCAGGAAATACGGTTTAGATCGCTCCAAAAATTTATCATCGGTCATCATTCCATACTTCACAAATAAATCGACATGATGCCATTTTTCTTCAAACACTTTGCGATCAGCTTTAAATAATTCGTCGAGTTTATCTGCAACTTTCTTGGTAATATGGGCATTAATTTTNTTCACATTCGGGTCACCTTGTAAATAACTTCGACTTACATTTAATGGAATATCCGGGCTATCGATGACCCCATGTAACAACATTAAAAACTCTGGGACGATATCTTTCACTTCATCGGTTACATATACCTGATTACAGTACAGGTTAATTTTATCCTTTTGAATTTCATAGTTATTCTTGATACTCGGGAAATACAGAATACCCGTCAGATTAAACGGATAATCAACGTTCAGGTGAATCCAAAACAGCGGCGGTTCGCTGAAGGGATACAATTCCTTGTAGAAATTCTTATAGTCTTCTTCCGTTAAATCACTCGGTTTACGGGTCCAGGCCGGGTGTGTATTATTAATTTGTTCGTCTCCGAAAAGNATCGGAACAGGCAAAAATGCACAGAATTTTTCNAGGATATTTTTCAAACGATAATCATCCAGAAACTCTTCACTTTCAGTATTCACATGCATGATGATATCTGTACCGCGATCGGATTTGTCGGTATCCTCCAGCGTATACTCCGGGCTGCCGTCGCACACCCAGCGGGAAGCTGCTCCCCCTTTCCAGGATAGAGTTTTAATTTCCACCTGATCACTGACCATGAAAGATGAATAGAATCCTAACCCAAAGTGCCCGATAACACTGGCGCTATCACTTTGACCTTTGTATTTACTCAAAAATTCTTCGGCACTACTAAAGGCCACCTGGTTGATATACTGATCGACTTCTTCCCTGGTCATTCCGATACCCTGATCGCGCACGGTTATGGTTTTATTTTCTTTATCAAGTATAACATCAATCCGTGGGTCGCCAAGTTCTCCATTAAACTCCCCGACCGAAGCCAGGGTTTTCAATTTATTGGTTGCATCTACCGCATTACTGATCAGTTCGCGTAGAAAGATCTCATGGTCGCTGTACAGGAACTTTTTGATGATGGGAAAAATGTTCTCCGTTTGTACACGTATTTGTCCTTTTTGCATGGCTCCTTGTTTTAATCCCTTTTTCCAAAGAATGTGCCAGCAGGGGATTCCGTGACAAATTGACCTAAACCCTAACTTCCTTTCCGGATTATAAATCAAAGCAGTGTAATTTGTCAGATAAATGCCTGAGACCTCCGACCTTTTGACGTTGAAAAACTCTTGAAAACATTCATTTTTTCTGAGCAGGACGGCGGTTACATTTGCGCAAACTCCCCACTTTTTCATGGCCGACTTCACACAAAACAGAAGCAATTATATACGCATTCTATTTGTGTTGGTGCCTGTAATTATTGCGATCCGGCTATTGTTTTTGCAGGTATTCGGCGCCGGAGGTTACAAAGATGCGGCATTGGGTCAGGCCGTTTATATTAAAAAGATTTATCCTCCCCGGGGAATTATTTACGACAGAAAACATAAGGTCATCATGAACAATAATATTGTTTATGACCTGGTAGTAGAGCCTAAAAAAATCACGAAGGAATTTGATACCTTGTTTCTCTGCAAATTGCTGAACGTGCCGGTGGCTGATTTTGATAAGCAGTTCAAACGCATGATCAACAAATATGGTTGGAATGTTAAGGGTCTGGCCTTGTACCGGAACCTCTCCCCACTANCTGTCGCCCGTTTACAGGAAAATGTGTATGAGTTTAACGGTGTCGAGTTGGTAGAACATTCCGAACGGACTTTCACAGAAGGCTGTGGGGCGAGCTTTATGGGTTATATTAATGAGATCTCAGAAACCCAGTTANAAAAAGAAAAGTATGCCGGTTATGAAAAAGGTGACTACATCGGCATCACCGGCATTGAGAATTTTTACGAAGAAGTACTTCGCGGCCAACCAGGAGTTCAGTATTTGCTGCGGGATGTTCGTCAGCGTATTCAAGGGCCCTATAAAAATGGCACCCTTGATTCCATGGCTATCCCCGGACAATCTTTAGAGTTATTTATCGATGCCAAATTGCAGAAACTCACCGAAGAAATGATGGCCAACAAACTGGGAAGTGCTGTAGCCATTGATCCGAAAACCGGTGGTATTCTGGCCTTTGCAAGTGGCCCTTCCTACGATCCGACCCTGCTCACCGGAGCCTCAAAAGGAAAAAACCTGAGCAAACTATTGTTGGACGCCACCAAGCCCCTGTTTAATCGGCCAATTCAAGCGGTGTATCCACCCGGATCCACCTTTAAACCCATAACAGCGTTGGTTGCTTTAGATGAAGGAGTAATCACGCCAGACTATGGTTATGGTTGCGGAGGTGGTTATTATGCCTGTGGCCGGCGAGTTGGTTGTACCCATAGTGGTGGTGGTCATGCCCGCAACCTGGCTTATGCTATTGCGTATTCCTGTAATTCATATTTCTGCCATATTTTTCGATTAGCCATTGATGCCCCAAAGCATGGTAACGTGCATGTGGGTTTGCAACGCTGGCATCATTATATGAGTGAATTTGGTTTAGGTCATCCGGTAGGCATTGATATCCCTAACGAAAAAGGAGGCCATATTCCGGATTCGAGCTACTTTAACCGGGTGTATAACGGAACATGGAATAGTTGCAACATGAGTACCATCGGTATGGGACAAGGGGAAGTATTAATGACCNCCCTGCAAATGGCCAATTCCATGTGCATCATTGCCAACAAAGGGTTTTACTACACACCGCATTTTGTAAAATCAATAGGAGGTGATAGTAGCCATGCTCAGTTAAAACCTTATTTAACCAAACATCAGGTGGCCAATATCACTGACTCAGCCTATCAGTATGTGATTGGAGGGATGCAGGGTGTGGTCGATTTTGGTACAGCCCGCATCGCAAAAATGGCTGACATTGTTGTATGTGCAAAAACGGGGACGGCACAAAACGAACGGATGATTGGTGGTAAGCGCGTTAAACTCCAAAACCATTCCATGTTTGTGGCCTTTGCTCCTCGCGAAAATCCCCAAATTGCCGTAGCCGTGGCCATTGAAAACTCCGGGTATGGTGCTACCTGGGCCGGACCCATTGCCAGTTTGATGATTGAACAGTATTTAAAAGACAGTATTTCTCCGAAGCGCCAGTTTTTGGTGAAGAAAATGAAAGATGCAAAAATCATCCCGAACTATACGTATATCCTCGATTCGTTGGAGAAAGCTGAAGCCCGGGAAAGAGATCGCATTAAAAATATGTCGAAGGACAGTTTAAAATTACTTCAGGCCAGAAAGGATAGTGTGCAACGTAAAAGATTCTGTGCTGGCTGCTTATTATTTCAACCGCTATTATTTCCGCAAACCGTGAGTTACCGCCAACAGAAATCCTATATTGAACGCCTCGATTGGTCACTCATCATTCTTNTTGTGATCCTGACCTTGATTGGAATCACTGCAATTTATTCGGTAGAACATCGTGAAACCGATACCAGTTTTATCATGGCCGATAAAAACTACTGGAAACAGCTGGTTTGGTTTGGCATTTCACTGTTCATCGCCTTCGTTATTTTGGTGATGGATAGTAAGTTTNTTACTTCTGTGCCTTTTCTGGGTTACCTGATTGGAACGGTTTTTCTGTTGCTCGCACTTACACCTCTGGGTAAAGGGGTTAAAGGTTCCCATTCATGGCTTAATCTGGGCTTTTTCACCTTTCAACCCGGTGAGTTAATGAAATTGTTTACAGCTTTATCTATTGCTAAATTTCTTTCCTTGCAGGAAGTAAATTTTCAGACGATGAAACACCGGTTGATCTGTGCTGGCATCGCGATATTTCCTGCATTGATTATCCTTCTGCAAAATGAAACCGGCCTGGCTCTGGTTTATTTTTCCTTTTTCCTGGCCATGTACCGGGAGGGTTTGCCCAACATCGTTTTAATTATCGGCTTTTCAATTATTGCGCTTACGCTGGCAACCCTGCTCATTCCTAAAAACATTTTATTTATTCTGCTCACTGTGCTGGGATTAGTCTTCCTGTATTTGCAGCGGCGCCGATTAAAACGCAATAAAGAAATTCTTATTCTCGTGGCCGGCATTTGGTTTGTTGGCGTACTCTTTTCGCAGGTCATTGTTCCGTTCGCTTTCAAACATGTTNTTCAGGCGCACCATATCGATCGTATATATTCCTTATTAGGACAAGAAGTTCCGGATGAATATATCAAGGTGAAAAAGTCTGGTGAAAAAGTGCGTACCGGCACATCGGATTATAATGTGAGTCAGAGTAAAATTGCCATAGCCTCCGGTGGTNTTTTAGGAAAAGGCTACCTGAATGGCACACAAACACAGTACAACTGGGTGCCCGAACAACGCACGGATTTTATATTTTGTACCATCGGAGAACAGTTTGGATTTTGGGGAAGTACAGTGCTTATTNTTTTATACACTGTTTTTCTCTTACGGATGGTGCACGTCGCTGAACGACAACGCTCGCAATTTAGCCGGGTGTATGCCTATGGTGTTGCCGGTATCATGTTCTTTCATCTGGTGATCAATATTGGAATGACGATTGGACTGGCTCCGGTTATCGGTATTCCGCTTCCTTTAGTGAGCTATGGGNGAACCTCATTAATGACTTTTTCAATTTTAATTTTTATCCTGATTCGTCTGGATGCGGATCGGCAAATGGTTTTACGTTAATTCCGGCGAATGAAAATTTTTCCCTTATCTGAAGGTGTGTTTACCATAGGACACGATAAAATTATGGTCCCGTTTGATCGGAAAAGACAAACTTGAAAATCGTCCTACTGGTTCACTGCTGGTAGAGATACAACCATTTTTAGTGCAAACCCGCGAACAGCTTATTTTATTGGATGCCGGCCTCGGATTTCGGTCTAAATCCGGCGAATGGCAGATTTATGAAAATATCCGGAAACATGGATTTCAACCCAAGGATGTGAGTTTGGTGTTGATGTCGCACCTTCACAAAGACCATAGCGGAGGACTTGTGCTGGAANAATTCTCTGGGGTGCAGACAACAGCATTTCCGAATGCGCGGTATGCCATCAGCGCGCTGGAATTTGATTACGCCATGCAAAAAGGATCACCTTCGTATCATGTTGAAGATTTTGAGTTACTTAGGCATCACCCTCAAACGGAATGGCTCGATGAGAAGGGACAATTAGCCGGCATTATCTCGTATGAAACCTATGGAGGGCATTGTCCATATCACCTTGGCATCCGGATACAGGAAGATGGTGAGATTANNTTTTTTGGAGGAGATATTGCCCCGCAGTTAAAACAATTAAAGACAAAATACGTGGCCAAATATGATTACGATGGGCAACGGGCGATGCAAGTGCGACAGGAATTTGCAGCTAAAGGCCGCGAAGAAGGCTGGACGTTTTTGTTTTACCACGATGTAAAGAATGCATTCGCCCGGCTTGAAAAGTTCCAGTGATTTCTGTTAGATTATTTGGTTATTGTTTCCAATGATGCGGAAATAAAAACCACCCGATACGAGTGGTTTCTTAAATTTAATTTTCGATGCAGATTATACCCGGAAGTGAGCAAATGCTTTATTCGCTTCAGCCATACGATGCGTATCATCTTTCTTCTTCACGGCATTTCCTTCCCCTTTTGACGCAGCAACGATTTCGTTTGCCAACTTGTCGGCCATGGTTTTACCATTGCGCTCGCGGGAGTAACGTACCATCCATTTAATGGTCAGGGAAATTTTACGATCCGGACGAACTTCAGAAGGAATCTGGAAGGTGGCACCACCAATGCGGCGACTACGAACCTCTACTGAAGGAGTTACATTGGCCATGGCACGTTTCCAAACGTCATAACCAGGTTCACCCGTGTTTTTTCTACTTTCGCCAGCGCATCATAAAAAATGGTCAGGGCTGTACTTTTTTACCTCCCACATCATGCAGTTCACGAAACGGGTCACCAGGGTGTCTCCGAATTTTGGATCGGCGCCAGAGGAAGTTTTTGGCTTGTTGTTTTCTCATTGTATTCTTTGTAATTTTTAGTTATTCGACGCTCCTTCCAGAATTTCTTCAAGTTTTACCACTTTACTCTGAAAGTGAGCCCCGGTAAAAATTTATTTTTTCGCTTTTTCGCGTTTGGTTCCGTACTTACTGCGGCTTTGTTTACGGTCTTTTACACCCGCAGTATCCAAACTACCACGTACAATATGGTAACGCACACCCGGAAGATCCTTCACACGACCTCCACGAATCAATACGATGGAGTGTTCCTGCAAATTGTGTCCCTCACCCGGAATATAGGCAATCACCTCAATTTTATTAGTAAGACGTACTTTGGCTACTTTACGCAACGCTGAGTTTGGTTTTTCGGTGTGGTTGTATACACACGGGTACAAACTCCACGACGTTGTGGACAAGCATCCAGGGCACGAGACTTAGATTTTGCACGAATAATGGTTCTTCCTTTTCTTACGAGTTGTTGTATTGTAGGCATGCTACCTGATTTTTAAGGACTGCAAAAGTAAGGGATAATTCCTGATAAACAAGACTTTTTGGCCTCAAGCGTTAAAATGGGGTAATTTTTACCAGAACTGGCTTAAAAACGGGCTTTCCCCAACGATTTAGCATCAAAGTGATTAATTTTTCACCTCTCCCAGCTTGCTCACCTGATTCAAATTCCGGATATCATAAATCGCCAGACCCTGAGGCATCATGCCCACGAGGGTCGTATCCATCGGAATCACATCCTGCACTGCATCGCCCGAAACAATATACATGGTTCGCGGAGCATAGGGATTGGAAATGCTGAAGAGGCGTATGCCCGCATTGTCGTCACAAACAAACAACACCGTGTCCTTAATCCCTAAACCCATGGGGCGATTCATGGGGATACGGGTAATAAACTGCGGATAGGCCACATTCCGGATATCGTACACCTGCAACTCGTTGATACTGGACCCACAGCGATTACCCCCATGTATGGTTAAATACGCCACGCTATCATTGGCTACCACCGGATCGCAACCTGTTAGATGCTGAACATAACTTTCCTGCACCGGTTGCTCGGGATTGTTGATATTAAATAAATACATCGCGGTATTTGAGGCAATAAACAACTTATTCCGGAAAGGAAAGATGGCTTCAATATCCCAACCGAGTAGCTGACTGTTTTTAATTGGACAAGCGAAGGGTTTGAAATATCAAATACCCGTAAGGAACGTCCGTCAACAGTATATAAATAGTGGCCAACAATAGTAAACCGGGCCATGGAACCTCCTTGTCCGGTGGTATTTCCCCCATTAAAACTGGTGGTTCCGCTACTTGAATTATTCTTTGAGCAGGCGGCCAGCAACAGCAGGACAGCCACTGGGAGCGAATGAAAAAACTTCTTCATTATCGTTGGCATTTTGGGTCAGTTAATTCAGTTTCAATCCAGTTAACTACATAACCTTTGCCGGATCACACACTCAAATTGGATGCCGGTATAGGGTGGGAATTCCTGGTTGGCACCTGGAAACACCTGGTTTAATCGGGAACGTAGTTCAATATCAGGGAACTGACTGATATCAATACCCACAAGATCTCTGAAATTATCCGTATACAGTACATCATTCTGAATGGACAATTCTGAACAACCGGGTACCGCGATAAAACCAAGCTTAGTGGGTTGCGAAGGGTTATTGGCATCAATGACATGAATACCAATCCCCGTTTCCATTTGAAAGAGCCGGTTTTTGTACGCATAAATTTTGCCACCATTCCGGATGCTGCGGCCCGGCAAACTAGTAATAATTTCTGCGCTGTCTGCTGCCAGATATACAGGCTGGTAACCGCGCACTTTAACAGGTGTTTTATTGATGCAGGCCACCCAGCCAAAAAGCCCAAGTGTGATGATGACCGTGTAGCCAATTGTTCTTTTACGATGTATGTTCATGGTTTATCCGATTTCGCCTTACGGCCTAATGTTCATTGACGAAATTAATCCTCCGGTTGTGAGTGTATCCCGGAAAAGTTTCCATGGTGCAGAAAATGTTCATCATGACCGTAAAAAACATCTAACGTAGAGAAGCCCTCGTTGCGCATAAGCAAGCCGCCACAGCGACAGACAACCGTTATCAGCCCTGATGGCAGTGGATAGCTCCCGGCCCCGATTCGGAAGCATACGCCATTATTAAACTTCAAGGGCCGGGACTATGAACGTACAGCAGGACGGCTACTCAATAGCAGCACTTCAGCCTTTGCTGCCCAAAAAAATTACACCTTGATCGAAGCATCAAAACCCGGAGTTGGCGAACAACGAAGCGAACTGTAATTTTACCCCAATGAGCCAGTTTATTGAGGTGACAGGAGCCCGTGAACATAACCTGAAAAATATTAACGTTCGTATCCCCAAAAACAAACTAACTGTAATCACCGGCATCAGTGGTAGTGGCAAATCGTCGCTGGCCTTTGATACGATACATGCCGAAGGACAACGCCGTTATATGGAAAGTTTTTCGGCTTATGCGCGTCAATTTGTTGGCAGCATGGAACGGCCTGATGTAGATCAGATTGACGGCCTATCGCCGGTGGTGGCTATTGAACAAAAAACTACAAATAAAAGTCCGCGCTCCACTGTGGGCACTGTGACCGAAATTTACGATTTTCTGCGACTGCTTTATGCCCGCGCTGCCGAAGCCTATAGCTACAATACCGGAAAAAAGATGGTGCGGTATTCGGAAGAAGAAATGGTAGATCATATTCTTTCGCAGTTTAAAAATAAACGTATCGTGCTGCTCGCCNCCCTGGTAAAAGGACGCAAAGGGCATTACCGCGAATTATTTGAACAACTTCGTAAACAAGGCTACCTGCGGGTTCGGGTGGATGGCGAAATTTTAGAACTCAAGGAAAAAATGCAGGTGGATCGTTACAAAATTCATGATATTGAAGTAGTGATAGACCGACTGACCGCCGATACCAATTCCAGGTTGCGTTTGATTGAAAGTTTGCAAACGGCCCTGAAACAAGGCAACGAACAGGTATTGATTGTGAATCACGACAAACCCGATCGGNTACAACTGCTGAGTAAACAATTGATGTGTGCCGATACCGGATTGTCGTATGATGAACCCTCACCAAACACCTTCTCATTTAATTCGCCTTACGGGGCCTGTCCCAAATGCAAAGGTCTGGGCACTGTGTATCAAATTGATCTGGATGCCGTGATTCCGGATCCATCTGTTAGCATTGCCGATGGTGGTATTTTACCTCTGGGTTTAGACCGCGACACCATCACTTTTTCGCAGGTCAAGGCCTTGGCAACAAAATACAAATTTGATATCAACAAACCGATCGCACAAATTCCGAAAAAGGCGATGAATGTATTGTTGTATGGCACCGAAGAAGAACGCGTTGATCTTGAATTCGGATTTGAAGAAGGAAGCACCGTGTATCAGACCCAATATGAAGGCATCGTAAATATGGTGATTCGATGGTTTAATGATACGGGGAGCGACTATGTAAAACAGTGGGCCGAAAAATACATGATCATTCGTGATTGTCCGGAATGTGAAGGCACCCGATTGCGCAAAGAAAGTTTGTGGTTCCGGCTCGACAATACCCACATCGCACAACTGAGCCGGATGAACCTGAATGAATTGCGGCAGTGGTTCGGAAATATCAATAAACGACTGAATAAAACACAACAGCGTATTGCCTCAGAAATTATAAAAGAGATCAACGAACGCATTGATNTTTTACTGGAAGTAGGACTGGATTACCTGACCCTTGACCGCAGCTCCCGTTCATTGAGTGGTGGTGAAAGTCAACGCATCCGCCTGGCCACACAAATCGGTTCTAAACTGAAAGGCATCACCTATATTCTGGATGAACCCAGTATCGGCTTGCATCAACGCGACAATGAGAAATTAATTCGTGCGTTAAAGGAACTGAGGGATGTGGGCAATACCGTGATCGTTGTGGAACATGACAAGGACATCATGTTACAGGCCGACCATCTGATTGATATTGGTCCGGGTGCGGGACGACATGGCGGCGAAGTGGTGAGCGAAGGGAGTCCGCAAAATTTTATCAAAAAGAAAACACCCACGGCGGGATACCTCAAAGGCGATTTACGTGTTGAAATTCCTGATCAACGTCGTACAGGAAATGGACATTCGTTGCAACTANAAGGTGCGAATGGCAACAACCTACAAAAAGTAAACGTTCAATTTCCACTCGGCGTTCTGATTGGGGTGACAGGGGTTTCGGGAAGTGGAAAATCAACGCTCATCACCGAAACGCTCTTCCCCATTCTGGCCCATCACGTGTATGGCAGCAAATCGCAAGCCTTACCGTATCATTCTATCAAAGGGTTAGAACATATTGACAAGGTGATTGAAATTGACCAATCTCCCATTGGCCGCACACCCCGAAGTAATCCGGCCACGTATTGCAACTNNTTTAATGATGTCCGTCAGTTGTTTGCAATTATTCCCGAAGCAAAAATCCGAGGTTACAAACCAGGTCGTTTTTCGTTTAATGTGAAAGGCGGACGCTGTGAAACCTGCGAAGGTGCTGGTGTAAAAACGATAGAAATGAATTTTTTACCCGATGTACATGTGCACTGTGAGCGCTGCAATGGGAAACGATTTAATCGTGAAACATTAGAGATTCGTTACCGGGGCAAATCCATTGCTGATGTACTTGAAATGACCGTCACCGAGGCGGTGGAGTTTTTTAAAGCCATGCCTTCTTTGTATCGTAAAATAAAGACCCTTGAAGATGTGGGTCTGGGTTATATTACGCTGGGGCAAAGCGCAGTGACCTTGAGTGGCGGCGAAGCGCAACGGGTAAAGCTGGCTACCGAATTAGCGAAANAGGATACCGGAAAAACATTTTACATTTTGGATGAACCTACAACGGGATTGCATTTTCAGGATGTGAATATGTTGTTGCAGGTACTACACAAATTAGTAGATCGCGGAAACACCGTGTTGGTGATTGAACACAATATGGATGTGATTAAAGTTTGTGATTACCTCATCGATCTTGGCCCGGAAGGAGGAAAAGGCGGTGGACAGGTTGTAGTGAGTGGCGCCCCGGAAGCGGTTGCTAAAAATAAAACGAGTCTGACGGGTCGTTTCCTGAAATCGGAACTCCAGTTGAACGGAAGATAAATTTTTGAAGCGCATCGCCGGTATGCACATGCAGCGATGTTCCCGCTATCACTCCGGTAGGCCTGCGTTCTATCGGGGCTAGACATCATCGCAGGTGCAGAAATGGAACAGTAAAATGAGCGCAGTACCACAACTTTTATTCCCTCCTCTGTTCGGCATTTGTAATGGCGTACCCTGGTTGGCTGTTTTGCAAACCGTAAAATTTCAACCCTGGCTGCCGAAAGTTGGCAACCCGTGCCCATATCTATTTAACAGCATTCAGTTGTTCGTTAAACTTGAGAACATCCCCACGAGCCGAACTGCTTAAGTTTAACGCAGACGACTGTGTAGATGGGAATTCGTGGGTATGAGAATTAAAAATCCTTCGATAAGCGTTCTGACTTGCAAATTCGGGACAAGCCATTGAAGATATCCTGAAACAAATCATGTAAAAAAGCGGAGCCAATGACTCCGCTTCCACTAAGGGATGTTATCTATGTGAATTCTGCTTCTGTGAAAAGATGCAGGCTTCAAGTTAAAATTAAACCATTTTTAAATTCCGCTTTTATTTTACTCCATTTTTTGGATGAGACCGCATTTCTGGTTTTTCGTTTTTGCATTGCAGGGTAGTCGGCTATCTTTACGCCCGATTACCATGGATCAGAATTTATTACTTCGGGCCTATCGCTGCATGATGACCGCAAAAGCAATGGNCGGCTATTTATGAAGCCAACCGGCCAATTTGTAAATATGTTCATAGTACCTCCCGAGGACATGAAGCCATACAACTTGCCACAGGGTTCCAACTCAAGCCCTATGATTATGTTAGCCCCTATTATCGCGATGAAAGCCTGATGCTGGGAATGGGTTGGCGACCGTATGAAATGATGCTTCAGCTTTTAGCTAAAAAAGACGACCCGTTTACAGGTGGACGAGAATATTATAATCATCCGAATTCGAAACGAGAACATTTACCCAAAATAATCCATCAGAGCAGCGCGACCGGTATGCAATCCATTCCAACCACCGGATTGGCTCAGGCCGTTCAGTATATCGAACGAATGGCCTCCACCGAAATGCAGGAACGCCATCGATCCAGCGATATTGACCTTAAATGAGTATGGGGGACCAGGCGGTTGAAGGACTTCNATGAATTTGTGCGCCAGGGACAAAAGCCCGTGGTTGTTTGCTGTTTTGGTGATGGTAGTGTCACCGAAGGAGAAGTTAGCGAAGCCTTTCAGTTTGCCGCATTAAAACAACTACCGATTATTTATCTGGTGGAAGACAATGAATGGGGAATTAGTGTGAGTAGTGATGAAGCCCGTACCATGGATGCCTATGAATTTATCGGTGGGTTTAAAGGCATCGAACGCTTGCGGGTAGATGGCAGCGACTTTGAAGCATCCTNNAGTACCATGCAGGATGCCATCCATTATGTGCGTGAAAACAGAAAACCTATTTTAGTGCATGCCAAAGTTCCCTTGCTCGGACATCATACCAGCGGAGTGCGAAAAGAATGGTATCGAACCGAAGAAGACCTGGCCCGGCATGAAGCAAAGAATCCTGCAACTCGTTTGCGCCATCGACTTCTTGAACTTGGGCTGAGCGAAGATGCACTGGATAAAATTGAACAGGAAGAACAGGAATTTATTGAACGGGAATTTAACCAGGCGGTTGAAGCCNCCGAGCCGGATGCGACCAGTGTTAGCGATCACGTATTTGCACCTAACCCGATTGCAGACGAACGCGGTACGCGCTGCCCGGCAGATGGAGAAAAAGTTGTTATGGTAGATGCCGCAATGCACGCCGTGGAAGAGCTGATGCGACGTCATCCGGAATGTTTATTTTACGGACAGGATGTGGGAGGTCGTTTGGGTGGTGTGTTTCGCGAAGCAGCTACCCTGGCCGACAAATTCGGCGATCACCGGGTGTTTAATACCGCCATTCAGGAAGCATATATTATTGGTAGTACCATAGGCATGAGTGCCCTTGGTTTGAGGCCCTTTGTGGAAGTGCAGTTTGCCGATTACATTTACCCGGGCATCAATCAGCTGGTCACCGAAATTTCTAAATCCTGTTATTTAAGTTGTGGTAAGTTCCCGGTAAGTATGGTTTTACGGGTTCCTATAGGGGCCTATGGTGGTGGTGGTCCCTATCATAGCGGATGTGTAGAGAGTTTATTAGCAAATATTAAAGGCATCAAGGTAGCCTACCCCAGCAACGCAGCCGATATGAAAGGGTTAATCAAGGCCGCCTATTACGACCCTAATCCGGTGGTCATGCTGGAACACAAGGGTTTGTATTGGAGTAAAGTACCCGGCACTGAAGAAGCGAAAACAATTGAACCTGCTGAAGACTACATTTTACCCTTCGGAATTGGGTTGTCAGTAGTACAAGCCGATGAACAACACATCGAAAACGGAAGCAGCGTTTGTGTGATTACCTATGGCATGGGCGTACATTGGGCAAGGAATGCCGCTAAAAATTTCCCCGGACAAGTTGAAGTCATAGATTTACGCACCTTGTACCCTCTTGATGAAGCCCTCATCTTTTCTACCGTACGACGCCATGGCAAATGCCTCGTATTGACCGAAGAACAACTTCGTAATTCATTTGCTGAAGCACTGGCCTGCCGAATCCATCAACAGTGTTTTTATCAATTGGATGCTCCGGTTAAAACGCTAGGAGCGCTTGATTTACCGGCAGTACCTATGAACATTATTTTAGAACAGGCGATGCTTCCGAATGAGGAAAAAGTTGCTGAAGCCCTGGGTTCTTTATTGGCCTACTAATGCAAACGCTCTGGTTACGATGTACAAACGCAGTAAGGGTAAATGCCCTTCCCTGGCATATCGGTTTCGGTTTAACCTTGTTTCTTTATATCGCTTATCGGGCCTATGCACTTTCAATCACCCACGATGAAGCGGGTACTACTGATTTACTAGCCTTCACCTATCAGGATATTATCGGCAGCCCTCGGGCTTTCACGTCTGCAAATAACCATATCCTCAATTCCTGGCTCATGAAATTCTGTGTATCCCTATTTGGGGATGCCGAATGGGTTTTGCGTTTACCCAATGTCCTGGCATTTCCGGCATACTTTTGGGGTTGCCGAAAACTATCGACCTGTTTTTCTTCGGATGCCGTTATTCAATCGCTCATTCTGCTTATCTTTTGTGCACATCCTTATGCGATCGATTTCTTTTCGTTGTGCCGCGGCTATGGGCTGGCACTGGCTTTTCAAAGTCTGGCTTTTGTGCACTCCTATCAATTCCTACAACACAACAAGTTCAAAAGTATCTCCCTGGCAGCGCTGATGTTAGCCGGCAGTGTATTTGCCAACCTGACCTGGCTTAATTTACTCATGGCCTGGTGGATGGCTCTTGGACTCTATTTTTTTCAAGGAAGGCATTCAAGGTATATTTTCCCGATCGNNCTTTATTTCGTTGTGGCCGCAGTGATGCATGCCCTGTTGGCCGTCGTGCTTTGGAATCCGTTGCAATGGATTCGTGCCGCTGGCGAATTACGCTGGGGCAGTAACGGATGGTTTGATGCACAACATAGTTTCAGTAAAGATTACCTCTATACGGATAACCCCTGGTTGGCGATGTTTTTACAAGGTGTCATGTTCCTGGTTTTTGTCTGGATGCTAAGGTATTCCTTCAGGCATCGCAAAGAGCTCAAAATAAATCACCACCTCGGCTTCCCGATCTTTCTTTTCTCGATCTTAGTTTGCTGTATTGCATGGTCTGTCGGACTACGAAATTTCACCGATACCTTTTATCCTAACGGACGAAAAGCACTCATGTATTTTATGTTATGGGATAGTATGTGGATTTCCCTGATTCTCTTTCTTCCAAATGAGAAACACCATTTGAAACGAATAGCTGCAAGCGCTCTGGTTTTGATGCTTTCCGGCATGGTATTGCTTCAAACGAATCGTGTTCGGGAATGGNGGTATGATAACCAAACAAAATTTGTGTTTCAGTGGCTATCATCCTACGACACTTCACAAACAACTCTTCTGGATGTACATTGGAAATTTAAACCAGCCATGGATTATTATCTGCGCCACAGTGGAAAGCAACATTGGAGTATCCGAAGAACAGACCAGGCCGATACGAGCCGAAAACCCGATTTTGTTTACACCATTCTGGAGAAGGATCAACATCGTTTACCCTATCCAGTGGTTTTGAGTCTGGATGAAAATCGAGTCCTGTACAAAACCCAGCTGAATCACCCTTAATCCCAACGCGCTATGCAGGCCATTCTTCAACATTTGCGTTTACCGTTTTCGCTCTTGCTGTTTCCGGTTTTCTTATGGCCCTATACGCGGNCAGATTGGCCCCAACCCTTCCCTTGGTTTCAGGTAATCTTATTGGGCGTGGTGTTGCATCTTTTCATTTACCCGAGTAGCAATGCGTACAATAGTCTTCAGGATCGCGATACAGGCAGTATCGGATTGGTGNAAGCACCCTAAAAAGCACCACAATCATTGTTTCTTATCACCATAGTACTGGATGTGTTCGCATTGGCAGTTAGTTGCGTTTTCCTTCCTGTTGATGTCACTGTGGGGCTTCTCATTTATGTATTTGCTTCTCGCTTGTACAGTTGGCGAAAAATCCGCATTAAANAATATCCGATCGCCGGCTTCCTCGTCGTATTTGTTTGCCAGGGTGCCTTAGTCTTTTTCTTAACGGGCCGACTGCTCGAACCTCACCCATCACTTTTACTCTGTATCTCCAGTAGTGCTTTAATCGGAGCCATCTATCCCTTATCGCAAATTTATCAGCATGCTCAGGATCGGGCCGATGGAGTTACCAGCATCAGTATGTTACTTGGTTACAAAGGCACTTTTCTGTTCAGCGCTGCATTATTTATCCTTGGTACACTCTGTTTCAGTTTTCATTTTATGGCCATCCACCCGCCCAGTATTCTTTTATTTTCTATCTGCTTGTTTCCATCTACCGTTTATTTTTTGCTGTGGGCCTGGGATGTCTGGAAATCCGATACCGAAGCCACTTACCAACGAAGTATGCGCATGAGCATCCTTTCTGCCCTGGGCATGAATCTTTGTTTTCTGGTGCTTATTATGATGCGCTTCAGCGGGGTTCTTGACAGTGTTTACGAGTTTTGATTTAATNATTACACAGTGGCGTTCATACTGGAAATCGGATTGGGTTTGGCAAGCTATACCTACCAACAACAGGATATCTGTGCATTCATGCAAAGGCATTTCAAAATTCCTTCGCAGGACATGGACAAGATTCAACGGATGTATGATCGATCGNGGATTTCAACCCGTTATTCGGTACTCCCGGATTTTAATCCTGCACAGCAACGCACCGTATTATTTCATGCCAACCACGTGCCGGATATGGAATCCCGCATGCAGGTTTATTTTCAGGAAGCGCTGCCTTTGTGTCTGAAGGCAATTCAACAATTGTCGGATAGAAGTCTTGTACAGCTCACCCATCTTATTACCGTAAGCTGTACAGGTATGGCTGCTCCCGGACTGGACATTCAACTCATAGAAGCCCTTGAATTAAACCCGGGCATACAACGCAGCAGCATCAACTTTATGGGTTGTTATGCAGCCATTCACGCGCTCAAACAAGCTCAAGCCATTTGTCATTCAGATGCCAATGCCCGCGTGTTGATTGTAGACATTGAATTATGCACCTTACATTTTCAATCCGAATATTCGCTGGAGCAAATGGCCTCTTCCATGTTGTTTGGAGATAATGCCGCAGCCCTTATTGTCAGCAATGAATCCGGGTTGTATGAATTGCGGAATTTCTATTCTGAAGTTGCGCTCGAAGGTCAACGGGATATGGCCTGGCAACTCTGTAGTACCGGATTTAAAATGACCTTAAGCACTTTTGTTCCGAATTTGATTGCCTCCCGCATCCAGCCGATGTTGCAAAAATGCCTTGAACTATCTGGCTTACAACAAAATGACATTCGATATTGGGCCATCCATCCCGGCGGACTTAAAATTCTTCGCGAGATCCAAACCGCGCTCAACATAAACGATGATGATCTTTCATTCTCTAAACACATTCTGAATCACTACGGAAATATGTCGTCGGTGACCCTGCTCTTTNTACTGCATTTCATCGCACAACAAAACCAGGAACATGGAATGNGTATTGGAGCCGCATTTGGCCCCGGTCTGACCCTTGAAACACTGACTCTAAAAAGATGCTGAGTTTTAAAACACGTTCCCTTCGAAAAGAACTACTGGATGCGCCCAACATTCCAGCCGAAGATATCTTTCAGAATATGCGTGAATTAAATTTTATCAATACATACCTGGGCGGACATCGGATTACCCGAAAGGCATTTCGTTTGCTGGCCGCTCAGCGTAAATCCTTGCATGTGTTGGAAATAGGCTGTGGAGGTGGTGATAATCTTAGGGTGATTCAGACCGCAGCAAAAGATGCCGGGCAAGCCATTCAATTGAGTGGAGTAGACCTCAACCCAGACTGTATCGCCTTTGCCAAACAACAAAATCCCGATATAGAATGGATGCNNGCTGATTACCGTGAACTTTCCATGGCCTCAAAACCGGATATTATTTTTAGTTCTTTGTTTTGTCATCATTTTACCGACGAAGAACTCACAGAGCAACTCAGGTGGATGCACACCAATTCGAAATGCGGCTTCTTCATCAATGATCTGCATCGTCATCCTTGCGCATACTTTTCGATCCGATGGCTAACACAATTATTCTCATCATCGTACCTGGTTAAACAGGATGCCCCATTANGTGTATTGCGCGGATTTAAACGCAGTGAATGGGAATCACTTTTAGCTCAGGCAGGCATCCAATCATACACCTTAAATTGGGCCTGGGCATTTCGTCATCGTATTCTGGTTCAACATGATACGTGAGCAACACTACGATAGCATTTTAGTTGGTGCCGGACTGGCATCCCTCGCCTTGTCTATTTTATTAGCACGCGCTGGAAAAAAGGTTTTAGTTCTTGAANAAGAAAAATTTCCGGCGCATAAAGTGTGTGGTGAATACGTGTCTAATGAGAGCAAACTCTTCCTTAAAGACCTCGGCCTTGATGTGGATGTACAAAACTGGCCGCAAATTNCATCAACTTCTTTTATGTGGACCAAAGGGGATCTTCTTAAGGAAAATCTTCAACAGGGCGGTTTTGGTGTGAGCCGATATACATTAGATCAAAATNTACTTGAACTGGCACAACAGGCCGGTGTTGTTGTATTGCAAGAAACTGCATGCACCGGCTACCAAAAATACAATGCCGTATTTGAAGTAAGTAGTGGTAAACAAAAATGGACTTGCGATGTGCTCGTAGCAGGGTTTGGAAGGTCGGTGANNGCGGGAACTTTTAAGCCAGCCCGGCCCAGCGAAAATTGGGTGGGTATTAAGTATCACCTCAAAACAGATGCGCCTCCAGACCAAATTGCCTTGTATTTGTTTCCGGATGGCTACGCCGGTGCCAGTCAGATTGAAGAAGGCAAGTATTGTTTTTGTTACCTGGTACGTGCCAGGCGATTACAAACTTACCGCGGACGAATCGACCAACTGGAAGAAGAGGTACTAAAGAGTAACCCTTTGTTGGCCAAGTTTCTGAGCCAGTCGACCAAATTGTGGCAGGAACCACTCACGGTATCCAATGTGACCTTTTCGGCAAAAAAAGCGGTTCATGACGGCATCTTTTACATCGGTGATTCGGCAGGAAGTATCGCACCGCTAACTGGCAATGGAATGAGTAATGCCTTCCGAAGTGCAGCCATCCTGGCACCGATCCTGATAAAACTGTTAAATCATACCATGACTACGAAAGATGCCGAAACAGCCTATATCAAAAGTTGGAATCAGCAGATGGGTTCACGGATTCGCACCGGCCGTTGGATGCAACAACTCTTTTGTACGCCACCTTTAACCGGTATCTTTTTACCATTGCAAAACAAAGTGCTCGGTTGCGTCAGGCCATTATACAAAACCCATGGCAAGGTCTTCCGGGTTGAGTCCTAGAAAATCTCTTATCGGAAATATTTATGATTTTATAGCATTCTTTGAAAGTACTTTGTAATAAATATTTCGTTGACTCAGGGTGGTCGGTCAACAAAACCACCCGATGAACAAACGAAACGAAACCATATAATGAATACAAAAACAAGAGCATCGCTCCGCCATCGTTACGAAGGGCCAATCCAATCTGGATGCTGCTCATTCTTTTGCACAATGCGTTCAGGCGCAAACTACAACTACCATGAACGAACAACAAAATCCATACTACTCCGTACAAGATAGTAGCCAACTTAAACTAAGCAATGAGGCCTGGAAAAAAGCCCTCAGTCCGGAAGTCTATCGTATTGCCCGTGAAAAAGGAACTGAATATGCGTTTAGCGGACAGTTCTGGAATCATTATGAAAAGGGCCTCTACCGTTGTAAAGCTTGCGGAAATGCCCTGTTTCGCTCTGATGGAAAATTTGAAAGTAGCTGCGGTTGGCCCAGTNTTNTTGAACCGGTCACAGCCACTTCGGTTAAATATGCAGAGGACCATTCGCATGGCATGGACCGCATTGAAGTGATGTGTGGTCGCTGCGACGGACATCTGGGCCATGTGTTTGATGACGGACCTCCTCCCACCTACAAACGGTATTGCATCAACTCAGTCATCCTGGATTTTGAAGGTTCAAAAACAGATAAAAAATGAAACGCATTTTCGCAATAGTATTAAGTTGCATTGGCCTGCAAACCAGTAGTTGTCAGGGCGGTGAAGGACAAATTAAAAACCNCCGAATTTTTTAGTCAGATGAATCAGTCAGGAAATCCCGAAAACGGAACAGATACTCTTGTATTGGGCGGTGGATGTTTTTGGTGTGTTGAAGCCCAATATCAATTACTCGAAGGTGTCCTGTCGATCNAATCCGGTTATGCCGGAGGTAAAATTCCTAATCCAACGTACAAAGAGNTGTGCACCGGAATGACCGGCCATGCCGAAGTGATTGAAGTGGTTTACGACCGTTCAAAAATCAGTACCGATGAAATTTTAGCCGCTTTCTGGCAAGCCCATGACCCCACTCAATTAAACAGACAAGGCAATGATGTGGGTACGCAGTATCGGTCAGTAATTNTTTACACGTCCGACGAACAGAAGAAATTGGCTGAGGACTATAAAAAACGTCTGAACGATGAAAAAGTGTTTGATAAACCAGTCGTCACGGAAATTGCCCCCTTGACGATATTTTATCCGGCCGAAAATTATCATCAAAATTATTACAACGAGAATAGTAGTNCAGGGTATTGCCAATTTGTAATAGCACCCAAGGTCGAAAAATTCAAAAAGGTATTCAAAGACAAACTGAAACACTAAATGAAATTACCCTTTGTACTTTTATACTCTTTACGCTCAACCTGACCCTGTTCGGGCAAAGTCAACGTGTGATTTCCTGCACCGCTGAGTTTAAAATTAAAAATGCCGGCATCACCGTCGACGGCTCCTTCAATCCGGTGAATGCTACCATTCAATGGAACGAAAAATCCCTCTGCCTCAAAAATTAGCGGCGAAGTAATGGCTCAAAGTGTTAAAACAGGCATCGCCCTGCGTGATCGTCACCTTCGTGAAAAAGTGAGTTCTTTAATTCCCCAAAATTCCCAAAACTCAGCATGGAATCCGTTCGCATTGAACCTGAGCAAGCCGGGAATTTTCAGGTTACCTGGGACCTGACCATCAAAGGGCTGACCCTTCGCTTTAAGTCGCTATTGCATCGTGAACTAAAAGCCGGACAAACCCGCCTGTGGACCGATTTTAAAATTGACCGGCGCCAATGGAAAGTAGGCGGAAACAGTTTAACCATGGGCGATATTGTTTCTGTTCATCTCGAAGCGTTGTTCGCGAATTAGCTGCGTGCCCCGTTGAAATTCCGACCTACATCGTTACCTTCGCATCCCTTATGAATTTGCAGTATCTGCAAAATCTGTATGCTCAACATCCTTGCCTGAAACCTCTGGCAGATGACTTGTTATTGNCCAGCCCCCGGCTCATTCAATTAAAAAACCTTCAACAATCAGCGCTCGCCTTTNTTAGTGCAGCCCTGTTTCATGCGCAGGATTTTAATCACCTGTTTGTTTTTGACGACAAAGAAACAGCGGCTTATTTCCACAACGATTTTGAAACCCTCAGCGAAGCACTGGATGTTTGTTTGTTTCCGGATTCGTATAAANAANCAGGGAGTATCGGTGAACTCAATAACAGTCACGTGATGTTGCGCGCCGAAACCCTCATGAAATGGAATGCTNCCGGAGGTTCGGAAAAAGTACTGATTACCTACCCAGAAGCTTTGGNNCAGAAGGTGGTGAATCCAACCACTTTTACGCGCAACACCGTTTTCATTAAACAAAACCAAAAACTCGATACCGAATTCCTGATGGAATTTCTGCTCGATATGGGATTCGAGAAAACCGATTTTGTGTACGAGCCCGGACAATTCGCCATCCGAGGAGGAATTATCGACATCTACTCGTTCGGCAACGACCTGCCCTACCGCGTTGAACTGTTTGATGATGAAGTAGAAAGTATCCGCCTCTTTAATCCGGAAACCCAGCTCTCGNAACGACGCTTACTTCAGGTGAGCATCGTACCCAATATTGAAACGCATTTTGAGGCCGCCGAANAAATTTCTATCCTCGACTTTCTTCCCGAAAATACCCTACTCTGGATACATGATGCGGAGTTTCTGATCGAACGCCTGCGAAAAATACATGGAATCATCCAGGAANAAGAATCCGTGGAAATTCACAATGATCGGGAACAGGTGTATCGTATTTTACCTGAGGACTTCATTGCCCCGGAACAATTTATTCAGCAAGCCGCCACCCGACGCATCATTGAATTTGGAAAAGGATTTGCCGATGAAGTTTTTAACATGGGCGTGCATGCCACCCAAAGCTTTTCAGTACAAGAACAACCTGCCTTTAACCGAAACTTTGATCTGCTCATTGCTAACCTGCAAGAGAAAAGTGCCGAACATTATACGCTGTTTATCTGCTCAGAAAACAGCAGACAACTGGAACGCCTCCATTCTATTTTCGAAGAACTGAATGCGCGGATTCTTNTTACGCCCATCCCAATAGCACTGGCTTCCGGGTTTATTGACCACAACCTGCGCATCCTCTGCTATACCGACCATCAGATTTTTCAGCGCTACCACAAATACAAAATGAAACAGGCCTACTCCCAAGGCAAAGCCCTCAGCTTGCGGGCTCTACGGGAGTTACAACCTGGCGACTTTGTGGCGCATATCGATCGTGGTGTGGGACGATATAGCGGTCTGCAANAAATTGATGTGAATGGTGTGACGCAGGAAGCTGTTCGCATCTTATATAAAGACAATGATGTCCTTTATGTGAATATCAATTCCNTGCACAAAATTACCCGTTACGTCGGCAAGGACGGCACCGAACCCAAAATGCATAAAATCGGCAGCGGCGCCTGGGAAAAACTGAAAGCCAAGACCAAAAAACAGGTCAAGGACATTGCCAGTGATTTAATAAAACTTTACGCTGCCCGAAAGGCCAGTAAAGGACATGCCTTTATGCCCGATTCCTATCTTCAAACCGAACTCGAAGCCTCCTTCATGTATGAGGATACTCCGGATCAAAGCAAGGCGGTTCAGGATGTCAAANAGGATATGNGGTCCGAAAGCCCCATGGATCGCCTGGTGTGCGGAGATGTTGGATTCGGAAAAACAGAAGTCGCCATACGCGCGGCCTTTAAAGCTGTGGTGGATGGAAAACAAGCCGCCATCCTTGTGCCCACAACCATCCTGGCCTATCAACATTATCAGAATTTGCAGGAACGGCTCAAGGAATTTCCCTGCACCGTGGATTACCTCAACCGCTTTAAATCCACGAAAGAANAAAAACTTACCCTCGAAAAACTGGAACAGGGCAAAATTGATATTATCGTTGGCACCCATGCCCTCCTGGGGAAAGAGGTTAAATTTAAAGACCTCGGACTCCTTATTATCGACGAAGAACAAAAATTTGGGGTGGCCGCCAAGNAGAAAATCAAAAACCTGAAAGTGAATGTGGATACGCTCACTTTAACAGCCACACCCATTCCGCGTACCCTGCAATTTTCACTGATGGGCGCCCGTGATTTATCAGTCATCAATACCCCACCACCCAACCGGCAACCTGTGCATACCGAAGTGGCCATGTTTAACGATGAGCTGATTCGCGAAGCCATCTACTACGAAACGGAACGCGGCGGACAAGTCTTTNTTGTCCACAACCGCGTGCAGGGCCTGGCCGAAATGAAAGCCCATATTCAAACCTTATGTCCGGATATTAGTATCGGTATGGCGCATGGCCAACTAGAAGGCGATGAACTGGAAGAAACCATACTCGATTTTATGTCCCGCAAATACGATGTCCTCGTAAGTACCAATATCGTGGAAAGCGGCGTGGATATTCCAAATGCCAATACCATGATCGTGAACAATGCGCATCAATTCGGACTTAGCGATTTGCATCAATTGCGCGGACGTGTTGGCAGAAGCAATAAANAGNCATTTTGCTACTTACTGGCACCTNCTCTCAGCCTACTTCCTTCCGATTCAAAAAAGCGTTTGCAAACCATCGAACAATTCAGTGAGTTAGGTAGTGGATTTCAAATCGCTATGAAAGATCTCGATATCCGGGGAGCCGGTAATATGCTGGGTGGCGAACAAAGTGGGTTCATCACCGATATTGGGTTTGAGATGTATCAGAAAATTTTAAATGAAGCCATTCGTGAATTAAAACACACCGAATTCCGCGAAGTGTTTCGAGACNAAATTCTGGAGAAAGAAGATTTTGTAGCCGACTGTACCATCGATACTGACCTCGAAATTTTAATCCCCGATACCTATGTGGAAAGTATCGCCGAACGCCTCTCCTTGTATACCCAACTTGATCGATGCGAAAAGGAAGAAGAACTCGAACAATTCCGGAATAGCCTGACGGATCGTTTTGGCCCAATTNCTATTCAGGTTGAAGACTTATTCACGGCCCTCCGCGTGCGTTGGCTCGGCAAAAGATTAGGCATGGATAAGGTGATGCTGAAAAACAAACAACTCCGCATCTATTTTGTGCCTGATNCAGATTCGCCCTTTTACCAGAGTGAAGTCTTCCAGCATTTACTCAGCATGGTGCAANTCAATATTCGAAATGCTGTATTTAAACATGTGGGTACCAATATGATGTTAGTGATTAACGCTGTTCAAGGGATTCAGGATGTAGAGCGCATGTTCCGCATCATGAAACTAAATCAAACCTCAGAGGCGCACCTCAGCTTCAATAAAAAATAGCGCCGTATGCCATTGTTATATTCTTCTGAGGTATAATTCACATAGTTGCGGAAATCGTAATTCTTATATGAATTAAAAATATCATGGGCAAGAAAAGTCAGGGTGGTAGGTGTTTTAGGGAAAAAGCTGCGTGATACACTGATATCAAAATACTGAATCCACTGCGCTGACTTTTGCCCTGTCCGCTCAGGCGATTATTCACGGATTCTAGTTTCAGATAAGTATTCTTCATCACTTCAATATTCAGGAACGCATTCAGCATAAATTCACGGGCGGTAAAAGGAATTTCTTGTTGGATCCATTCCAAACGTAATCGCGAATACACCGTAAAATCAATATGTGCACTCAAGGTACTGTTCACCGTTAAACCCGGATCGATACTCCGGCTCAACGATTTCAATTCACGGTAGTTGGTATAGCTGTATCGGGTAAAATAATTAAAGCCCATTCTCGACTTCACGATCAGGCGCAGTGGTTTAATCGGAAAATCATAACTAAAATTGGCGCTGTAACTGCTGTAAGCACGGGTATTGGCCGGATAGCGTAACTGCGCACCGGGTTCAATCGGAATGTCTCCGTAATACAAGGTATCGCTGGTGGCCAGTAGCACATTCTGCCGGATGGGATTTCGTACCAGATTGGCCGAAGTACTAAACACCAAAAACGATCGCTGCGTGGATTCTTCCATTTATACCGCAAACCCAGGCGGTATGCCGAACCCACATTCAAGGATGGGTTACCGATATTCATCCACAGGCGATTGCTGTTATTCAGGATAGGTGTTAAGTCCCACAACGAAGGAATTTCATTGCGACGTACCAAACTTAAACCCAACTCATGATGTTTAATCAGGGTATAATCTAAATACAAACTAAAATCAGGCAACAAAAACTGCCGTCCATACGCGGTAAAATCGGCCGTTGTACTGTTCATGGCGTAGCGTATCAGGCCAAGGGTAGCATTTACCTGCAACACCTCAGCCGTCCGGGTATATTGCAGCGCGGCTTTGTAATCTGAAATCGTTTGTAAGGTATGTACATACAAACTGCTGTCGGGAGTGTATAATCTCCTTCGCCCGCTGAAAAATTCAAGACCTCTTGTTCATTTTGGGTTTGGCGTTGACTTCCACTCAGATTCAGTTCCAGACTGTGCTTACTGGTTATGTTGTAGCGATAGCTAAGCTCAGGTTCAATAAAATACTGACGGGTATTCGACAAATTCTGATAATGCTGCAACAGCGTATCGGCCGAAAATACTTCCGTGTACGTTCTGGAACGGGCAAACCCTTTATCTGTTCCCATACGCACCTGCATATTGATGCTGCTTTTTTAGCGCGGCTTTGCTGGTAATACTGCAACTGACCACTTCCGGCTATATTCGAAGTATTCGATCGGATTCGGGTATCCCGAATCTGATCGATCAGCAACAAGGTATTTTCAGCATGCTGCACATTCGATCGGCGCGAATCCGAAGAACGCACGCTTCCCGAAACGTAATTTGTTTCAGCGAATCCGGTTTATGTTCCAGTTTTAACCGCAAAGAGGGCGTTTGATTGTTATTCGTATTCGTATTCTGATGGCTCACCAAACCCTGTGATTCTTCGGCATCCGTATAACGCTGTATGCTGCGGTTCTGCACGGTATTGGCATCACTCCACCAACCCGCCTCCAAATTCAGGGTAGTCTTTTTATAAAACTGTTTGGTCACATCAAACTCACATCATTCGTTACGGGCAAACCATACGAACTAAATTGTGCGGCCGGTTCAAAATAATCATTCGTTTTCAGGCGCCCCCGGTTTCTGTTCACATTCAGCGTCACCTGCTCCTCTTTACGCTGCGAAAACACATTGATGTCTGCAAAATATAAATCCGGCGAAGCCACACCGGCAACCAGTTTCACACGCGGACGGCTAAAATAATTTTACTGGTTACCACATTCAGTACCTTGGGTTGATTTTTTCTTCACCGAATCCTTGATCGTGCCATCCGGAATATCATCGTACACCTGAATTTTTCAATCACCGAAGCGGGCAAATTCTGCAACAATAACTTCGGGTTTCGCCAAAAACCAACATGCCGTTAATTTGAACCTTACTCACCGAATCACCCTGTACGGTGATATGGCCATCCATATTGATGCCAGGTATCTTACTTAAAAATAAACGGCATCCATATCCGGGTTGGTCTTGTATTGTTTCGTTTGAATCTCAGGGTATCGCCTTTCTGAATCAGGGCATCCCGTTTTGCCTTCACCTTGGTTTCGTTGAGCACATACAAACTATCCTCCATACGAATCGGGTCCAATTTTTGGTAAGGTTCGCGCAGTTCAATCGCCTTCGCATAGCGGGCATACCCCACCTGACTCACTACCAGCAAGTACTTACCCGGTGCGGGTATTCGGCCGATATAAAAATTGCCGTACAAATTCGTTTCATCCTGAAAATAAGTCGTGTCGGATAAACTCATCAGCTCCACCCGGCATTTCACCAAGCGGGTTCCTTTGGCGGCATCCACCACCCGCCCTTCAATGGCATAATTTTGCGCGCAGAGATGCTCCGATCCACACAACACACACCACAAGAAGACCCAAAAGCGCATCATCAAATATAACGGATTGGAGTAGTATTCAATCAACTGAAAATTGGCTTGGGGCCTGCCGCGGTCGGGTTGCACAGGGCACCGCGTTATCCTTCACCGCGGCACCACGCTGTTCGCAGTACGCTTCCTCCTGCGTCGGTGCAGGGTACTTGCTGCCATCGTTGGCCCGGGGTTGAGGTAGAAAAATGCATGGGTTGCTTTAACCAACCTCCGGTCAATTGTCTATAATTTAAACTCAGTATCAAAATCATTTTACCCACAACTGCTGCTTATTGATAGTAAATACCCTAATCTCCTCGAAGCAGGATTCTGCTTCGAACTGCTTTGCGGTATCCCGTTTCGCCATCATAGTTCAATTCTTCCTTTTCAAAAATGAAATAAACTCCACTTAGCTCATCAAATAGTTTTTCCCTGCCTTGCCCTTTTTATACTTTCCTTCTGGTGAAGTTCTTGGGTCATGGCTCTAAAGCAGGATTTAACAGAGTTGTATTGAGAAATAGCATTCATTTTAAAATCATTATTTATTATTCAATGTCGCTACAATAGTTTTAAAACTTTCCAAACCAGCTTCCAGATTTTCAATAATTTCTGCAACCAAAACATCAGGGTCGGGTAAATTATCTAAATCAGCTAATGAGTTATCCTTTAACCAGGAAATGTCCAATGAAGTCTTGTCTCTGGCAATAATGTCATCATACTCAAATTTTCTCCAACGACCTTCAGGATTAGATTCTGACCATGTTTCTTTTCTTTTGTGTCTGTTTTTCGGATTGTAGCAAGTGATGAAATCCCGAAGGCTTTCAATATTCAAAGGATTCTTNTTGAGTGTGTGGTGAACGTTGGTTCTGTAATCATATACCCAAATCTCTTTAGTCCAGGCATTTTTGCTGGCTGGCTTGCCATCAAAAAACAATACGTTTGCTTTTACGCCGTGCGCATAAAATATTCCTATAGGTAATCTTAAAATGGTATGCAAATCTGTTTTNTGAAGCAATGCCTGTCTTACTTTNTCACCAACACCACCTTCAAATAAAACATTGTCCGGCAATACTACAGCCGCTTTTCCGGTTGTGTTGAGCATGGACATGATATGCTGCAGGAAATTCAACTGCTTGTTGCTTGTGGTAACAATGAAATCCTGACGGTTATAAATCAAATCGTCTTTTTCTTCTTCACCATCTTCATTAGTAATGGTCATACTGCTTTTNTTACCAAAAGGCGGATTAGCCAACACATAATCAAATGTTGTTTTGGGCGTTGAAAGCAAAGCATCCTCCGAAGAAATAAAACTTTCCTTTGCACTGATGTCGCCAATGCCATGCAGGAATAGATTCATTAAGCAAAGCCTTCTTGTATTGGCTACAATCTCATTTCCGTAAAAGGTATTTGATTTCAGAAACTCCTTNTCTGATTTGTCTAAATCCTGACTGGCCAAAAANTCATAAGCTCCCAANAAGAAACCGCCTGTTCCGCAAGCAGGGTCTGCAATGGTTTTCTTGGGTTCTGGGCGAACACATTCAACCATCGCACTAATCAATTCTCTTGGTGTGAAATATTGACCAGCTCCGCTTTTAGTATCTTCTGCATTCTTTTTCAGGATGCCCTCATAAATATCGCCTTTGTCTTTTACACCCATGCCCACCCAGTTTTCAGCATCTATCAACTGAATGAGTTTATACAATTTGGCAGGGTCTTGAATTTTGTTTTGACTCTTGGTGAATATTTGTCCGAGAATACCTTTTTCCTTGCCGAGTGAACGAAGAATTTTATTGTAATGACGCTCCAATTCATCACCGCTTTTNTCTGTTAGCGATTCCCAATTCATTTCGGTTGGGATATTAATATCCGTCCTCTTATGCGGTGGCTTTGAATATTCATCTGCCATTTTCAGGAACAGTAAGTACGTTAACTGTTCTAAATAATCTCCATAACTCACGCCATCATCACGAAGGGTGTTGCAGAAATTCCAAATCTTTTGAACTATTGTGCTAGACATATTTATTTTAATCTCTTTTTGAGTTTTGCGCTCAGGTAATATCCACCTGTTTTAGGAGCACCTTTAAATTCCACTATTTCTACTTCTTTTGCTATTCTTAGGTATCTTTCTATTGTTGGCTTGGATTTTCCTCTTTTTGCAGCTAGATCTGAAGCATTAATTCCTTCCTTGCCTCTTATCAGTGCCACCACTCTTACTATTTCCAGTCGTACACCATCATTTACACCATCAATTACACCATCATTTATACCATCATTTATTAGTTTATTTACACCATCATTTACACCATCATTTACACCATCATTTACACCATCATTTCTAACAGAATCTTTCTTAATAGCTAAAGTTTTAGGACCATTAAATGTAAGTGTAACACCATCAATTGAATTGATCCAGCTCGGCACCTTAAGGCCTTCATTTTTACATTCTTCCAATACTTTAATGGTTCCTTTTCCCAGTTTATCAATCAACCCTTTCAAAAACACCACATGGGCAATATCCGGATTATGGGGCACCGATCTGTGNCTNCTCTTTAAATCACTTTCTTTCCAGCCGGCAGGTAAATTTCCACTATTTGAAATAGCTATTTTATCAGGATAAATACCAATTGATACCCCACTTGAATGGCTGCTGTAATCTCTATGCATGAGTGCGTTAATAACACCTTCTTGAAGTGCCTTGGGCGGAAATTTAAAATCAAGGCGTTTCCATTGTTTGTCGGCAAAAACACTACGAATGCCAAGATTCTGAAAATATCGCTCAAGTTTATCGTGAATGGTAAACAGGTTATCTTCAAAAACCTCATCACGCAATAAGGCTTTATCTGTTTTTCCCTGGCCATATTCAGTTAAACGTACCCTAACTTGTGGCAAGTATTTAGCCGGTGTCTTGGCAAANAGAATTACACAGGCATTGGTGAAAGAACCATTCTGATATAATCCAAAATGGGAAAGAAATTCAATGACATCGGTTCCTATAAAATTGCTTCGGTGATTAGCCTTTGATTCTTTGATGACAGACTGAATCAGCTGATCCAAATCAGTCAAATCAACACCTAAGGCAGGTTGGCGTTCCCAGTGCAAATCTGCTTGCTGACGGTCGTGAATCAATTGAGAAATTTGTTGCGATGTAGCTTTAACGGTTTTGTCTTTCTGCCTGTAATAAATGCTGCCATCAAACAAATAAGGTTGTTTGGAACCTCCATAAACCTTTATGGAAATTATCTCCTTTTCATCCACAGATTCAATACTGATAGTAACCGGAGCTTCAGGCACAATAACGGATAATAAAAACACCTTTAACTGTTCAACTGTTTTTGGGGCATTGGTTAGTCCAACGGGCTTTCCTGCATCGCTAACACCTGCCAGTATTCGTCCGCCTTTGCCGTTTAAAAAACTGCAGAGTACTTTAGCAATATCTTCTTTACGAACAGACTCTTTGAATTCAAGCTGTTCGCTTTCACCCTGTTTAATCAGGTCTTTTATGAGTTGTTCTTCTTTCATTTTTTCTTCATTTTAAGATTTTCAATTTCGTCAATTCGCTTTTGCATGTCACCAAATTGAGTTTCTAAAAATNNCATGACTTCACTCAACTGGGTGAATGACTGCACCCAATTAGCTCTTACGTCATTATACATGTCCACTACTTTAATGCTATCCAATACGGTCGTCTTTGGTATGGAAAACTTCGTTCGTTTACCTTTTTTNGTATACATTTTTGGTTGCAATAGTTTTCTCAAGTATTCAATTTTCTCATGAGAAATAAACCAACGAGGTTTATCAAGTCTGATTGCTTCCAANAATTCTTTATGGGTTATACCTGAACCATAACGAGGAAAAATTATCCCAAAGAATAAGTCACAATCTTCCACGGCTTTTAAACAGGCTTGTTCAGGAGTGAAACCAACGGGAACATAAACACTACCCTCCTTTGACATGATTACTTTGTAACCAAACTGTTGTCTAAGTATCGCTGCAATTTGGTCTAAGTCAGCTTCAGCTCCATATACAGTAGAAGAAACCATAATAGTGAGTTGCTTCCTTTCAGCCACAGCCATTTTCTTTGCAGTTGCCTTTTTGCAACCNGCATTCTTCTTAACTGGTATGGCTGCTTTTACCCATTCACTAACGCTTTATTTTTATTGGCTTTTTGAACTTTCTTTCTTCCTTTTTCTGTTGTCAAAAATTCTTCCCGCTCCTTTTTAATTCTTTCCAGTAATACACTTGCTGCTTCATCTTTTGGGTCTTGCTCAACGAGTTTTCCTTCGAATGCTTTNTGGAGTAACCCTTGTTTTAAAGGTTCAATCTGATTTAATGAATGAAGAATTTCTGCTTCCATTTTATCACATACAGAAAATCGATTTTCTATTTCATTAACAACAGCTTCCTGTTCTTCGATTGAACATAGAGCTACAGAAACTTCCTTCATGTTCTCAAGACTTAACACAGGGCGACCAACACCGTAAACAAGATTGCTAATTAAACCTTGGCCAAAAGCTCTACTTTGAAAGTAGTACCACATGTATTTAGTCAAACGGCTATCCAAATACTTCATCAGTGCCACTGATTGACTCACATAGGCTTCGGGAATTTCTTTTTCTATTAAAGCAACCTTACCAACATTTGCTCCTGTGATTGTCATTAAAATATCATTCTGTTCAACAAGACTTCTTTTACCTTCAGCTTTAGTTGGCAGTTTTACATAAGCAGCATTCTCAAGACTGAGGTTATTTGTTTTTATATCTTGTGTTCTAATAAAAATACTACCTGCATTACTTNNATAGTATTTTTTCCAATCCCTTGAACCGCTTGTTACATATTTAAGTAACTCTTCGTTTCTAATCCATAGCCACTCTTTTGGAATGTTCGGTAGTTCTTCATCATCCTTAATCTTTGGATACTTCAANTTTGATGTTAAGTTCTTTTCCTTTTCACGGAGTTGTTTAACCAACTCTTTGTATCTCCAAATTGTTTTNTTCTTTCTTTCAGTTAAAGTTAATTCCCCTTCAAAAGCATGTTTCAAAATCGATTGCCTATAAACCTTCAACTGCTCTAAAGAAGTTTGCAATTGCTCTTTGCCTTTTTCCAGTTCGCTTAATAGTTCATCCAGTTTATCTACAATGCGGTTTTGTTCGTTGAGTGGNGGAAGTGGTAATGGTAAATCTTGAATCGTGGCGGAGGATAAATGCTTAACTGTTACCGAAGAAGTTTCTGCATGAATAGCATCTAGAAATGGTTGAAGACAATAAAACAGAAATGCCCTGTTAAACAATTTAGTGTCTAAATGAATTCTGCAAACTCGCTGATTCAACAAGGCTATATCACCTTTCCAGTATGCAGCCTTGAAATCACCGTCCATTCCTATTAAAATATCACCATGATTTACAACAAATTCATTGTCATATTTGCCTGTGTAAAAATCTTCTGTTTTATCTGAATCAATGTCTCGTATCCTAATTAGCGGCATACCTCCTGATTTACTAAATAGACTTGACGAAAATGCAAAGCCATTTTGCACTGTTGCTATTTCTTTCAAATAGACTCTTTGCCAGTGGTTTGCTTTGCTTAAAAGTTTGTGCTTACCCTCTTCAACTATTTGTATTGGTTTCCTACTAAGTGCCATACTATGCCGCTAAAGCTTCATTTAATTCGTTAATTATTTCATCCGTTTGTTCACCAAACAAATTCCACATTTTGGTTAAGCCGCCATTTGCAATAAAGGGGCTCAGGTCAAAGTCATCTCGGTCAATATGAAAGCTATTGGCTACATAATCTTTAATCATGCGTAGCCATTGCATTTGTTCTTCGGTAAATTTTAATGTTCCGGCTTGTTTTCTAAATACCCAATCCTGAAAGTTTTTGTCCACTATTTTGTCGAAGGCTGTGAGGTTGGCATCAATGCCACTTACTTTACGTATCAACGAAACCAAAGCAATCAATTCATTTTTAGGCGAGCCGTTGGGTGCTGAGCCTGTCGAAGCGCCTAATTGCTCATAGGCACGCCATACATGCAAAGGAGCCAACAATGGTTTTTCGGTTTTCAGTAACTCATACACATCCTTAATCATTTTGTAAGTCGANTCCCGTCTGCGGTAGGGCTGGCTATAAAAAATCTGCAAAGCTGTGATTTCATCTTTGTGGCTTTCAATCCAGGCGGTAAAGTCTTGAATTAAGGTTTGAGCCTTTTCAGTATTGTCCTTATCCCAACCCACATTCACCAGTTTGTCGGGGTTAATGTGGTCAATTACCTGAGCATGGGCTTTTCTTACATTTTCAATATATTTGTTCAATTCACCGTTAAACACAGCAGCCGCTTTTTCTTGTAAGGCGTTTACTTGTTCATTGTATTTTTCATCTTTCAACAAAGGGGATTCGTCTGAATATTGTGTTTCAACCCTGTATCGGATTTCTTCCAGTGTGTCAGGATTATAAGCGTTTAATAATTCCTTTACTACTTGCGAAATGGTTTTGCCATTTGCCTTTTCTTGGAATATTGCTTTCTCTTTTTCAGTTACTTGTTTTTCTAAACGGGCCAATCTGCCCGCCAATGAAGTAAACAAATCTTCATCTCTTGCACCCACCGCAATAGCGCCCAATAAATCTTTCAAAGGCACACCGGGTTTTTTCTCTAATGGTCGGCTATCGGTCTTCAAGCTCTTGGTTACGCCAATGGCATCCACAATGACAAAATGGTCTTTGGTGAACTTGGCGGTTGGTGTAACTTTCTTTAGCGCATCCAAATCAATGGTTCGGGTTCCACGCCCTTTCATTTGCTCAAAATAGTTACGGCTTTTNACATCACGCATAAAGAGCAAACACTCCAATGGCTTTACATCTGTGCCTGTTGCAATCATGTCCACCGTAACGGCAATTCTTGGCAAATAATCATTTCTGAATTGAGCCAAAGTTCCTTTGGGGTCTTCGGTATTGTATGTGATTTTTTTGCAGAACTTGTTCTCCTCTCCAAATTCTTCACGAACGATTTGAATGATGTCGTCGGCATGTGAATCGGTTTTTGCAAAAATCAAGGTCTTTGGTACTTCAAAAATACCGTGTTCATCAAATCGATCGGGAAACATTTCGGGTAAATGTTCTTTAAATGTTTTGATGATTAAACGAATCTGATTGGGGTTTACCACTTCATCATCCAATTGCTTGTTAGAATAAGCTTTGTCTTCGTCTAATTGTGCCCAGCGTTTTCGTCTGGTCAATTTCTCCCGGTGGTCAACATATTCACCTTTCCAAATCACACTGCCTTTTGATATCTCCGTTTCAATGTTGTAAACATTGTAGCCAACATTTACTCCATCAGCCACGGCTTGCTCGTGGGTGTATTCACTCACCACGTTTTGATTAAAGAATCCAAAAGTTCTATTATCAGGGGTTGCAGTCAAACCAATCAGAAAACTGTCGAAATAATCCAACACCTGTTTCCATAGATTGTAAATGCTTCTGTGACACTCATCAATAATTACAAAATCAAANAACTCAATCGGCACTTTATCATTGTAAGCCACTGGAATGGCTTCACGCTTTTCCCATTTGATTTCTCCGGGATTGGTTTCTTCTGCTGATTCGTCTAATTCTTCACCTTTTAGTATGGAATAAAAACGCTGAATAGTGGAAATATAAACCTGACTGTTGTTCGGAACGAAGGATGATTTCAGTCGGCTTACTCCATAAAGTTCTGTAAATTTTCGGTTGTCGTCATTCGGCACAAACGCCATAAATTCCTGTTCGGCTTGTTCGCCAAGGTTTTTGGTGTCTACCAAAAACAAAATCCGTTTTGCCTTCGCAAATTTCAGTAAGCGATAAATGAATGTAATGGCAGTAAAGGTCTTTCCTGAACCTGTAGCCATTTGAATCAACGCCTTTGGTCGGTTCTCCTTAAAGGAAGTATCCAATTTTGTTATGGCGTTTATCTGGCAATCTCTCAAGCCTTCTTCAATGAGCTGTGGCAAGTCAAANAATCGTGCTCTCAACGTTTTNTCCTCTTTTAGCCACTTCGCAAAAGTTTCTGGTCTGTGAAAAGTGAAAACGTTTCTTGAACGTGGCTTGGGGTCACGGTAGTCGGTGAATCTTGTTATTTCACCTGTGCTTTCATACACAAATGGAAGCGGGTCGTTATTCAAGTATTTAAGTTTAGCAGAAGCATAGTCAGCAGATTGGTTTTCTACATCTGTCACCAAATTAACTCCAGCATCTTTCTTTTTAGCTTCTATTACTCCAACCGGTTTNTTGTCAACGAATAAAACGTAGTCAGCCGGTCCCACATCTGTTTGGTATTCTCTAACTGCAACGCCTTGTCCGGCACCCAAATTAATTTTTGACTTATCCTGAATAAGCCAGCCACAGTCAAGCAGTTGCTTGTCAATATGGTCACGGGCTATTTGTTCAGGGTTTTGATTGGTCATTAAAGGCAATAAAATTTCAGAAGGTCAAAATACGTAAAATTCCCTTTACACCGGAATTCTTCATCAGTGATTTGGAATAATTATTTTTTACACCTGTGTAGGAGCCTTTACACATTAAAATTAAACTAAAGGTGATTCGCCCTACTACTTCAATGCCGGATCAAAGTTTTGAAGCGGAATGCGTAAGGTCTTCACCCGGTAGTAATCGGCTGCGGCATAACCTGTCGTGCAAGTGGATAAACAAGGTTCATAACCATCTATGGTATAGGTCACCAGTAACTCACGTTGTGCATTCACCTGATAGGCATGCATCTGGGCCCAACGGGTTTTCGGACTCACCTGCCCGATCGGATCTTTTATCGTATAGAGNTTTTTATAATTCTGAAATGGCCCCCAGGGGTAATTTGATACCTGTCCGTATAAGGTATTGCCCTGGTTGCAGGAAAATCCGGCATCTTGGGTTAACGCGAGGTATTTCCTTTTNACTTTACGAATACTCACATTTTCAGCCGGAGCTTCTAAAACCGGTGTTGCTGAGGAAGGTGGATTTAACCATTGTCCATCCGAATAATACAACCAGATTGAATGTATATTGTTCATCGGAAACCGGGCCAGGTAGACCGCATTTTTACTTTGAGCGCCGGGATTCCTGAATCCATACACATAACAAAATCCTTCGGCCGTATCGGCTATCATGGTATGCCCATACACGGTTTGCGACAAGGCCATCGAGTCAATACGCACAATCTGCATTCCCGGCATCAAAGCTTTAGCAATATAGGTTCTACTGGCCGAGCCTCCAACCTTACGGGCAAATACATACAACGTATCCATGTACTGATAACCGTGCAAAGGCTCAAACCAGGTATTGGTTTCATTGGATGGAATCCAATCGGAAGAATTGTTGACTGTCTGCATCTGCCCATTGGCCTGTTGGAGCATGGCTCCGTTGTGGAATTCTTTTAAGCAGGATACGGTTCCTACACTCGANTCATAATCGTTGTGGTTGCAGGATTCGAACATCCACAGCGTTGTGCCATTGTTTAAGGGGATGCTGTTGGCGTCGAGGGCCGTAGTGATGCCCTGTGTTTGCTGAAACCAGGTGAGGGCCGCACTATCTATCGAACAGGGCAAATCAACCGGGGTATTGGTCGGTGAGCTTCTCTGACAAGCATTGAATCCCACAAAAAGAACAACTAAAAAAGAAACGTATTTCATCTCGTAAATTTAATGGAAATCATATAGCATCGCTGAAATATTTACTTGAGATGTTGCGTATCACAACACCTCTTCGTATAACTTTGATGCCATGCCCACCCTGCGCGAAACACTTCAATGGTTTAAGAAAGAATTAGTTGACTCCTATGACCATGAATCAGAAGTAGAGGCTATTTTTTATTGCATCGCCGACCACCTGACCGGAATGCCACCGGCCCGATTACGCGCCTCCCGATGTGAATTCGTTTTAGCCGATTGGGAACCCTTAGTTACACGACTCAAAACACAGGAACCCATTCAATATATTTTGGGCACAACCTGGTTTGGCCCCTTAANNAGCTTTGGTGAACCCGATGTATTAATTCCCNGCCCCGAAACTGAAGAACTCGTGCGTTGGATTCTTGAAGAACATCCCACCCAAACTTCCTTACAGGTTTTAGATCTTGGAACCGGCTCCGGCTGCATCCCCTTGTTATTAAAATACTATCGCCCGAACTGGAAGGTCTGTGGTGCCGATGTTTCAGAAAAGGCCTTGAACACAGCCCGCGAAAATGCCAGCGTACACCACTTAGCTGTGGAGTGGATTCTCTTGGATATGCATCAGAAATCCTGGCCGCTGACAATACAACCCGACATCGTTGTTTCAAATCCGCCCTATATCATCCCTTCGGAAAAATCATCGATGNAANAAAATGTTTTGGACTTTGAACCGGAACTGGCGCTCTTTGTTCCGGAAGAGGATCCTGGTCTTTATTATCGGAAGATTGCTACACATTTTGCGCATCAGGAAGCACGACCTACGTTGTATTTTGAAACAGGAGCTCAGCACCATGAGTCCATCATTCAACTTTTACAGCATTTAGGGTATAGCACCCAATCGAGGCAAGATATGTACGGGCACNCCCGCATGATACAAGCCAAAAAAGAGGCCCGAATAAATCCGGGCCCCAGGGACAACTACGCACCAAACGACTATCGTTTTTTATTACGAAGCTGATAATTTGAACTCTTTGTGGCTTTCTGCATCACTTTCACNTCTTCAACCGGCATCGATTCAACATCTTCGATCTTCGATTGATAACCGGCATTGGTTGTTTCGGCACGTTTTAACTCTTCTGATTTCTCAACCAGAACAGCTTTGCTTTTCATATACTCTTTATTCTCATTCACCAGTTTACGGGCTTCCTGATAATTCCCTTTATCCACTTCTTTCATCGCCATTTCCAGACGTTCGTTGGATTCATACAAGGCTTGCTGTGAGGCAACCCATTCGCTGAAACTGCGGTTGTAGGTGTACTCGTCTGTTGTAAACTCGCAACGATTCATAAGGCTCATTCGCTCCTGATGCTGTGATTGGGCATCGTAGAAACTCAACGATGTACTGATTTTCAACGGACGATTCATACCCGGTGCAACCTTATAGCGAATTAAAATGCCTTTGGTATCTCCGGCGAATAAATCATGAAACTTAACGGTGAGTATCCGACCATTTTGCTGATACCGGTAACCATATACTTTTTCAACATTCAATTCATCCGGTAATTCAATACGTAATTCTGTACGTTGTGCCAGAACTTCTTTAAGNCCATTCAATTCTCGTTGAAAGATTCCTGCAATATCGTGCGGCTGACCTATAAAATAGTAATTTCCGGAACCGGTTTCTGCCATGGCGGTCATGAGGTCTTCGTTGTAATCGTTGCCAACACCAAACGTTGAAATTGAAATTCCGTTTTCGCGCAATTTACCTTGAACAATGCGATCTATTTCACGGGGATTGGTGATGCCCTCGTTAGCCAATCCATCGCTGAGTAACAGAACCCGATTGATGCGGGAGTCGTCATAGTTTTTTTGTACTTCCTGGTAACCCTTCATGGCACCGCCCATTAAGTTGGTACCACCGCGGTCATAAATCCGGTCGATGATATTTTTAAATTGTTGTCTGTTCATCACCCGGGTTGCAGGTTGCAATACATCAATCTGGCTATCATAAATCACGATAGATAAATAATCTTCGGGGCCCATCTCGNNATCAACCACATGTTTGGCAGCCTCCCGGGCATTGCGGATTTTATCTCCTGCCATCGATCCGCTGCGGTCAATCACTAAAGATAAATTCAATGGAACGCGGGCCGGACTCCAGCCATTGCGAAGAAATTCATTGGCTTTAACCTCCGCATAAAAATGTCCGATGCGTTGTGTATTCAAATAATAATCATTTTCAAAAAAGAAGATAGCGTGAGAGGTCCTCGTGAGGTGCTTGATTTACCTGTTGCTCTGTATCCTATTTCGGGAGGATTCGGTGAAGGTGATTCAGGGTTGTGTTCCCGGCGGAATGAAGACAGGGCGATAATGCAGACCAATCCGATTCCGAATAGTGTTTGAAGTGCGATACGTGATTTCATCTTGAAAAATTTAGTTGTTGACCTCCGATGCGGGTGTTTTATTTTTTCCATAAAAAAAATTTTGCCTGCTTAAAATTTTCCATGGATCTGCGTGCATTCAGATGCCCGGCATTAAATTTAGGTTCTAATCACACCGGTTCCGAATAAACGGATGGGGTGAATACTTCATCAGATGCGTATCATACGAATCATAGGCGGCGAAAGCACCGGGAAATCCACACTGGCAACTACCTTGGCCAATGAACTGGGCGGTATTCTGGTTCCGGAAATGGCCCGGATCACCTTGAGCATCGGGCCTCCTNACGAGCAGGAAGATTTATGGCGCATTGCAGAATTACAATGTGAAGAAGAATTTAAAGCGTTCAATCAATCTCCTTCCTGGATGGTTTGCGATACCGATTTGCATGCGATCCAGGTGTGGAGTGAATATAAATACAACAACTGTTCATTGCATATCTTAAATCATCTGAGCCAGCAAGCTGCCGATTTATATGTGGTTTGCGGGGCCGACATCCCCTGGCAATTTGATCCACTGCGTGAAAATCCCGATCCTTTGGATCGTCACATGTTTGAACGTTGGTATGCCCACCTGGCTGAATCAACAGGAAAGCCATTTTTAGTGGTGCGTGGTACTGAACCGGACCGTTTACAACAAGTTCATTCTTTGCTATAAGGAATTGAATCAAACAGAAAATCGGCTATCTGGAAGGAGAAAATATTTCAACAAAGAATGTACATTAGCCTTTACTTATTCAGAAAACTATGAAAAAGATACTCGTATGGATGGCCTTATAGCGGTTTACTCCTGAACTGTTCTCCTAAAAAAGCAAAAGAAACAAGCGCTTCGAAAGACACCCGACAATCTTCGGGTCAAACCACCGGTACAAAACCTGCAAACAACAACGACAAGCAGGAATCTGTCACCTTCTCACAAGCTACTCCGGCATTTAAAGATATGCCGGTCGACAAACAACTGGAAGCTTTTTCAAACTTTAATGATAAACGCATCCAAAGCGGCGCCAATTTATATGAAGCCAAATGTGGTAATTGCCATGAATTACATCAACCCGGCTCACGATCTTCAGCATCCTGGATTCAAATCATGAATCCTATGAGTGCCAAAGCCAAATTGAATAATGATGAGTACGCCTTGATTAGTGCCTACCTCGTTGCCAATGCCAAAAAATAAAGTAAAACCGTACATTAAAAAAGGAGGCCTTTACGACCTCCTTTTCTTATTCCAGAGAACTTATTTCTTTATTCAACCACTGTTTCACCTGGAAGGTAGTCACAGATTTTGGTCGCTCAATCGGGAATCCATAAACGCGATCCCAACACAGACTGGCCAAAACACCCAAAGCACGGGATACCCCAAACATCACGGTGTAGAAATCCTCTTCCACCAATCCGTAGTGTTTCAATAAGGCTCCGGAATGGGCATCCACATTCGGCCAGGGGTTTTTAATTTTNCCGGTTGACTCTAATATTGGTGGAACGACTTCATAAACTTTCCAAACGGTTTGAACCATAGTGTCATCCGGACAATATTTNTTNGCAAATTCCATTTGTGCCGTAAAANNCGGATCCGTTTTACGCAACACAGCATGTCCATAACCTGGAACAACTTTACCCTGTGTTAAGGTCTTTTGTACATAGTCGGCAATTTGTTCTTTGCTTGGATTGTCCGTATTCAGTTCCCTGTTCATTTCTTCAATCCAACGAATCACTTCCTGATTGGCCAATCCGTGTAATGGTCCGGCCAGTCCATTCATGCCCGCAGCGAAGGATAAATAAGGATCACTCAATGCAGAACCAACGAGGTGTGTTGTATGGGCACTTACGTTACCGCCTTCATGATCGGCATGGATGGTCAGATACAAACGCATCAACTCACGGAATCCTTCATCTTCGAAGCCCAGCATGTGCGCAAAATTTGCGGCCCAATCTAACATTCCATTAGGCTGTATATGATCACCGTTTCTGTATTTACGGCGATAGATATAGGCAGCGATGCGCGGTAAACGGGCGATTAAATTCATGGTATCCTCATACACATAGGACCAATATTCTTTTTTATTGATTCCTTCGGCATACGCTTTGGCAAATAATGATTCAGTTTGTAAGGCCATGATGGCAATACCGAACTGAGTCATTGGATGGGTATGTAAAGGAAGGGCTTCAATGGCATCAAAAACATAATTCGGAACATGCGAACGACGCGCAAAAACGGCAGACAAATGTTCTACATCATCTTCGGTTGGAATTTCGCCAACCAACATCAAATGAAATAAACCTTCTGGCAANGGTTGTGAACCACCTTCGGCATGCGGTAATTTCTCTACCAGTTCGGGAATGGAATACCCACGGAAGCGAATGCCTTCCTGAGCATCCAGCAACGAGGTTTCAGTCACCAAACCCACGATGCCACGCATCCCCTGATAAACCTGAGCCAGTGTCACCTGATCAATGACGGTTTCACCATGATCCTTGATGAGTGTTTTTATTTCTTCGGCATATTTGGTCGCAGTTTCGTGAAAATGCTCCTTAAGACGTCCCATAGACTAAACAGTTTGTTTTTGAATGGGCACAAATGTAAGGGTTATCAAAACAGAGTCCAATAAATTTGAATTATAAGTCGTAAATTTTCTGATAGAATTTACAAATGCCTTGTAAAGTATTAAAATGTTTTTGCGCATCGTGTTACCGATTCATTCGCGCTTGCTGAATAGCCGATCTGTGAGTACCAACTGATACACAGAATCCAATAAATCCGGACGTGCCTCATACCATTTGAGGCTGCTTCTAAGCATCCGATTCCCTGACCTGATGCCTCGCCAAAACAAGGGCATACGCTCGTTTCAGCGTATCGTCATTTTTCAATACCTGGGTGAAACTATCGGCTTTGGGAACATGTTGTGCATACGCATCAGCCAGGTGAAAATCACGAAGTATCACAGCTAACTTCTTTACGTCAAGAGCAGGTCTTTCCTGACGGCATCCTGTTGTGAAGCAGCAAACCACAAACAACAGAAGAAAGCGCACAGTGCGTCTAGTGTTAGGGCATAGTGTGAAAACCGACTTACTGGGCCACAAGGTATCACCGATCAGGCGTTTCATCATAAACAGAAGGTAGTAAGCTATTTGAGTAAATTAGCATATTTGCCCGCATTGCTCACATCCAATTGGGATACAATCGGAACTATTTTNTGTTTTTCAATCAGCGTCGCTTGTGAAAGAAAATTCACGACCTCATCACTCTTGGCATTAAAAAAGAATTGCAACCAGATACTGGATGGGTTCTCGTTATTAATCTGTTGCATAGTAGTAAATAAACCATTCATGGTATTTCGTGCCGATTCCNNATCTGAACTTAATACATCCATTCCCAGCCTGTGGTATTTGTAAACCACCTCACGCATACCGGCAAAGCGACTATTTAAAATCTGATCAATTAACCAAAATCTGTCTTTCTGATTTTCGGTAGCCTTCCATCCGCTAATCGCTTTATTTTCCGGCGCATTGTTGGCAATATTGAGTGCGCGGTTAAAGTACTCAGTACCTCCTTTCAGGGCAAAACTATCGTAATCCAATCCGAGAATGATGTAACAATAATACGCAATCACCGCAGGCAGGTTTGACACCAACGCATCGCTTCCGGTTATTCGGTTATCGTTGAATTCGATGGGTTGAAATTGGACATATTTAAACGATAGGTCTTTGTCGACAAAATTAACCATCGGCGANGTGTAGTTCGTATTATAGACCGGCCGTGTAGCCTGAACGGAAATCCGTCCGGTGAATCCCCCTTCAACACCTTCTATCAACTTTGTCACCACTACCGTCATCACACATTCAATTTTTTCAGCATTCGTAAAGGATTCTGAGGTCCATTTGCGNGTATTGATAAATTCAGTAATGGCCTGTTCCATGGTTTTAAACACCTGAGGATCGGTGCCCTGAACCTGTTCAGCAATCACAATTACTTTCGCTTTAAACTCTTGTGCTGCAGAATACAAACTGCCTAAACCACAGAGCAGAAGAATTATCCATTTTTCATAGCACCATTATGTGTTGATTTTTTGAGATGCCAATTCAGAAATCCGTTTGACAATCAATGCGGCAATTTCTTTTTTCGAAAGCAGACCGGTTTCATGGCGGGCTCCGGATCGCTCAAANAGAACCACCTGATTAGTATCTGTTCCGAAACCAGCTCCTTCTGTACGCAAAGAATTCATCACGATCATGTCGGCATTTTTTTCGAGCAACTTTTTNCGGGCATAATTTTCTTCATCCTGAGTTTCTAAAGCGAAACCAATCAGGACTTGCTGTTCCGTTCGAATTTCACCTAGACTTTTTAATATATCCTTGGTTTTTTTNAGTTGAATATTCAGCGATTCGCCTGCCTTNTTAATTTTTTCGCTGGCAACCTGTTCCGGTGTATAATCCGCTACTGCGGCACTCATCACCGCTATTTGGCAGTTCGGAAAAATTTGCAGACAGTGTTGATACATCTCTTCAGCGCTGCGAACCCGGGTGATATGAATAGCGGGATGTGAAGAACTTTGATTACTGGGGCCCAGCACCAATTCAACCTGACAGCCTTGTTCAGCCAAGGCTTCAGCGATTGCCACGCCCATCTTTCCGGAGCTATGGTTACCGATAAAACGAACTGANTCGATATTTTCGTAAGTTGGACCAGCAGTGACCAGCGCTTTGTAATTTTTNAGTGCCTGCTCNTGCAGAAAAAAATCTTCAAGAAGCTGAACAAGTTTTTCAGGTTCCAGCATTCGACCTTGTCCAAATAAACCACTGGCTAATTCTCCGTATTCAGTATCTAAAACGCGGTATCCAAAACCCTCCAGCGTTTTCATATTTCGCTGGGTGGTAGGGTGATGCCACATATCCTCATCCATCGCCGGTGCCAGCCATACCGGACAGGTGGCCGACAAGAGGGTGGCTAGCAATAGATTATCGCAAAGCCCTGCAGCCGATTTGGCCAACGTATTGCAGGAGGCTGGTGCAATCAGAAACAAATCGGCCCATCGCCCAAGCATCACATGATTGGCCCATTGGCTATCAGACGCCAGGGCGCAAAGTACTTCGTGTTTACTAAGGGTTTCCAAAACCAACGGAGAGACAAACTCTTTGGCCGCTGGCGTTATCACAACCCGAACCTCCGCTCCGGCCTTGGTCAGAAGGCGCACAAAATGTGGCATTTTATAGGCGGCAATGCTACCTGAAATACCCAACAAAATGCGCTTTCCTTTCATGGGAAACAAAGATGCGATAATTTCCTGAATCGAGACTGTTTCTGAGGGAATTGCAGGGGTATAGCATTTAATCTTTCCGGGCATAAAGGAATCTCCTTATGAAACGCCCCAATCCTTAATAAATTATGTAGACAAGGTAATAAACCAGTCAAATTCTGCGCTCAATACAATTTTATTTTCTTCATTGTACAAACGGACCTGTAACGTAAGTATAATTTTTTTCCGGGCCAACAGTTTTTTTCGTACTTCCTCATCCGTCATACCAACCAATGCTACTTTGGAATACAAATTTCCTTCACCTGCCAAACGGTACTTCACNTCGATNTCGCGTAAAATGGGAATCGTTTGGTCTGCAATATCCCGAAATTCTGTATTGAGGAAATATCCGCTACTGATTTCTGCGAGTGCATAGGATGCCGAACTGTGAATGGTCTCCAAATGATTCAGCAAATGGGGATGATGAACCATTTCGAGTAGATAAGGCCCATGTTTAGTTACCTGGATATGGAGGTTTTTAGTTAACGGCAGATTTAATACCTTCATGGTATTCTTGGGTAGTAGGTTAGCAATAAAAATCTGTCAGATACAAAAACGCGGGGTTAAATTTCCTCGCGCTTTTATAATATACTTTGTCGCCAAGCAACTCCTGGGTTGCCTGTATAGCCGGATTGGCCATCCGCTCATAGAATCGGGATATCTCAATCTGCTCCTTGTTTTCACTGATTTCCTCCAGGTTATCTGTCAGACTACCGAATTCCTCCAGTTTACGATGCAGTTCGTCTTTGATTTTGGTATTGATTTGGTTGGCACGTTTTGCAGCCACAGCAATAGACTGATAAATATTCCCGGTTTTAGATTGAATTACGGATAAATCACGTGCTTCGATAGTCGGGTTAGTGGTATTAATCAAGAGCTTTTTCGACGTCATTGTNTTAGCCAATTTTTTAAGNGACTGCAAAGATAGGGTATTAATTTTATCAATTTCACTTCTAGCGGCTTTTGGGAATTTACTGGTAAATTCTGCGCAATCCGCAATGGCCTTATTAAATCGTTCTTCCTGTTTATCCGGAATACTGTTCAGTGCATATTTGTAACTGGCCTTAGCGATCATGAATTGGTAATATTCCTCATTGGGCGAATCCGGATATTTGCGCATGATTTGCTCATAGGCCACAGCCGCAGCCTTGTATTCGGATATTTTATAATATAAACCAGCGTTGTAATTATCCTTTTTCTCTAATTTTTCACGGGATTGGTCTATCATGCGATTCGCATCCTTGGTGCGTTTTGATTCGGGATGCGTATTCACAAAAACCTGCATCTCATTCATCGCCTTCAATGTATTGCTTTGATCCAAGGTATAATCTGGCGACATATTAAACAGGCACAGACAATTCAGGTATTCGCATTCTTCGGCATTGACTGATTTAGGAAAGAGGTCTGAGAAATTNTTAAAATGGTAGGAAGCAGCCAGGTAGTTTTTATCGTAGTAGAAGGTGTAAGCGTATTTATAATACAGCGCCTCGAAACTCTTGGTGCCTTTAAAAATGGTTAATAGCTCTTCATACAGGGTATTGGCCTTTGAAAATTGCTTNTTATCATAATATTCATTGGCTTTCTGCAATTTGTATTCATAATCCCGGCTTTTTTGAATTTTNTCAAATTTTGAGGCACAGGAAATGGCAAAGACACTAAAAAGCAGAAAAACGAGCAGAGGACGATTCATGAAGGCCACAAATATAGGGTGAAGAACCGGCTGTATACCTAAATAAATGTTATAATTCCGGGGTAAAAATCAACAAACCCTTTCGAATTATCAGGATATCCCTGAGTATCAGCAGCGAAATCAAAACAAATGAAGTTCTATACAACTTGCTTATTCGTGTGAATGCCGGAGTCACTTACCTTTGTCCCTATGGAATTACGTCCGGGTGGAAGTCAGGTACTGCCAGTGGTCATCAAAAATCTTTTGATTATTAACGTACTGCTTTNNTTTGCGACCATTGTTCTTGGACAACGTGGTATTGATTTAGGGAACATTTTAGGATTACACCATTGGGACTCCGGGAAATTTAAGGTTTGGCAANCCCTCACCCACCTGTTTATGCATGGAGATGTCGGGTCTGAAAAGCCCGATTATGAAATGGGATTCATGCATTTATTCTCTAACATGTTCGCCTTGTGGATGTTTGGCACCTTGTTGGAAAACTGGATGGGAGCAAAACGATTTTTAACGTTTTACCTCTTGTGCGGACTAGGAGCAGCAGCCCTCCATCTGGGCGTGTTGAGCTATGAATTTCATATTGCGAAAGCGTATGTAACCGAGTTTCTTGAAAATCCTACTTATAAACAATTCAGTATTTATCTCAGCCAAAACGGATATGATCAGAGCACAGGACTCGGGCAAAATCTGTTACAGTTTAAATCGCAATGGGCCGAAGATCCCATGAACGATAGTTTTAGCCGTGAAGCTTGCAACGCGCTGAAACAAATTTATCAATTGCAGGTTTCACAAGGCACAGTAGGAGCTTCGGGTGCCGTGTTCGGGATATTATTTGCTTTTGGTTTTCTTTTTCCCGAAAGCGTTTTACTGGTTGGATTCTTCATCCCGCTTAAAGCCAAGTACTTTGTGGCCCTTTATGCCATTTTTGAATTGATAGCCGGCATCCAAAACAGCGCGGGAGATAACGTGGCTCATTTTGCCCATTTGGGTGGAATGCTTNTGGCTNGGATTCTTTTACGCTATTGGGGATACCGATCCATGAAATAAAAAACGCCATGCACGCAAATTCTAAATCTGAAATAGTACGCCGGTTCTTCAAAAGTGATTTGATTAAAATTATTGGATTCAGTACCTTATTTTTTGTACTGGTTCATTTCATTCGAATTACTTACCTCATCAGCGGCAAAGAAGTGGCCGGGTTTACCGATACATACTGGAGGCATCTGACTCTTGAGGAACNNATGGAGCGCCACACTTAAAAAGCCTGGGTACTGGTGTCTTATGCCTTTCTGGACACCTCATTTTTACGTCTGTTAACCAACATGATCTGGCTATGGATTTTTGGTACGGTGCTCGAAGACCTGAAAGGCCCCTTCCGCGTATTGCCGGTATTTCTTACCGGAGCCTTCCTTGGTGCAGTGGGCCTCATCACCTTCAGTGACGCAGTGCATATCCCATACAGCGAAGGACTCACCGGAGCACAAGCCGGAATTTGGGCAGTGCTGTCGGCCAGTTTATCCTATCGGCCTCAATATAAATTCTGGATGTTATTTGATCGGGGTATCCCTTTGTACGTTTTTGCCGGCATCTTCATACTCCTGCAACTCGTGCAAATTAATTTCTACCATCCGGGCATGTACGTATATTTCGGGGCAGCCCTAATTGCAGGATTATTCTACAACTCCGTGCTAAGTTCGTATTATGATGGATTTACGAGAATACTTAAAAGCCTGAGTGCTTATCTGGGAAACAACCGAAATTTTTTGACCAAATCGGTGCAGAAAAAACCAATTCTTTTGAAATGATCCGCAGCGGAGAAGAACGAATCAACCGGATTCTGGATAAAATTAATCTATAGGAATGCATTCTCTGTCTGCCGATGAACGAAAAACACTCGACGAATACAGCAAACAATTATGATACGCGCGGCTGCTAAATATGCCTTCCTGACTGCATCCATCCTAAGTGCATTACTCTTGGGCATTACGCGTTTTATTCCCAACATCAATCCGTTTGAACAAAGTATGGTTGGCATACTCGGATTGATTACCCCGGTATTGGCTGTTGTGAATATCTTTTGTGCTGTTTTGGTTGCTTGCCCGAAAATTTAAATTTATCCTGATTCCTTTTATCGCGATTCTGTTCTCCTGGCGGGTTTTCAGCGTGCTCATGGCTGGACATTTTTTTGCANAACAGGATATGAGCCGGCAAGGCAATTTCAGTTTAATCTCGTACAATGTTCGTTTGCTGGATTTGTATTCCTGGAGCGGAAAACCCAATACCCGGCAATTGATGATTGATTTTTTCGCAGAGNAAAATCCTTCTGTGCTTTGTCTTCAGGAATTTTATACCGGGAACGACAGTATGGGAATCGACAATATACGATCTATTCGGGAAGCCTGCGGTTACGAATTTATTTCAGAGTGTCCGGTCAACGAAAATCAGCGTGGCAAATGGGGGCATGTCATTNTTTCGCACTTTCCGATCATTCACAAATCCAATCATGATATAGATGCCCGGGGTAGTAACTTATTGCAACAAGTGNATCTGCTCATCGGGCGTGATACCATAAGTGTATACAATTTGCATCTTAAATCAAATCGGTTTGATGCTTCTGAAACAGCATTCGTCACCACGGGCGAAAATAAGTCGGGCAAACAGGATGCCTTGTCAAAAACAAAATCCATTTATACCAAACTAGAACGCAGTAGTATCAACCGGGGCTTAGAAGCGACACAAGTTTCCAAAATACTTCGAAAGAATAAACACCTTCAGATAGTTTGTGGCGACTTAAATGACATACCCAGCTCCTACGTTTATTTCAAGGTGCGTGATACGCTTCAGGACGCCTTTCTTAAAAAGGGAAGGGATTGGGAGCCACCTTCAATCAACGTATCTCCTTATTACGAATTGATTATGTGTTTTGTTCAAGAGGGCTGGAAGTAAAAGCGTTTAAGACCGGTTCGGAAACTTACTCGATCACTTTCCACTTTGGGTAAATTTGCATGTAAAATCTTAGGTTAACCTGATTACACCTTTTACCTTAACCGGCAACCTCCATATCGAGGCGAGTTACTTTATTAATTCCATGCAGACTTTCGAGGCGATGACAAAGTTTATCCGANTCCTCTTTGTCATTCACATAAACCATGATTGTGCCTTCAAANATGCCGTCGTGCGAATCGATACTCATACTGCGCATATTCATTTTTAACTCTCCCGAAACGACATTGGTGATTTTATGAATCACGCCAACATCATCCAGACCATTGATTTTTACGCCAGTGAGGAAGGATATTTCTTTATTCTTGGCCCATTTTGCCCGCACAACCCGGTGGCCATAATTGGCTAATAAGGTGGAAGCATTGGGGCAATTGGTCCGATGAATTTTTAAACCTTCTCCTGTGGTGACAAAACCAAAAACATCATCTCCGGGAATGGGTTGACAACAATTGGCCAGTTTATACTGAATCTTATCGCTGCTTTCACCAAATATCACCAATTCATAGCCCTTGCCAGGAATACTTTTGGCTGTGGAATCAGTTGGTTCAGGAGTTACTTCTTCCTTGCGCACCGGTTCGGGGGCAATGAGTTTATCGCCTTGCACGGTGAACTGGGCCAGATCACGTACATCGAATCCACCAATTGCAACGGAATACAACAAATCTGTTGGTGAATGGTAGTTAAAGTAGTTGGCAATCTCATGCAGGTTCTGCTGACTTGCAGGAACTTTCATGCGATCAAGTTTGCGTGCGAGAATTTCTTTTCCGTCCTGTGCCTTAATTCGTTTCTCCTCACGCAGATAATATTTGATTCTGGATTTTGCTTTGGCGGTGACCACAAATTTTAACCAGTCTTCATTCGGTTTTTGCTTTTTAGAAGTAATGATTTCAATCTGATCGGCATTACGCAACACATGACTAATCGGTACCAGTTTATAATTTACCTTGGCACCTATACAATTTTTACCTAACTCGGAGTGAATGCTAAATGCAAAATCCAAGGCAGTCGAACCTGTTGGCAGAATCACCATATCACCATTCGGAGTATACGTATAAATTTCATCCAGGAAAATATCCCGCTTCGANTCCTGAATAAAATCCATAGCGTTATTATCCGGATTCTTCAATAATTCGGCGATATGCTTAAGCCATTCATCCAGTTTAGACTCTGAATTATTGCCTCCTTCTTTATATTTCCAATGCGCCGCCAATCCTTTTTCAGCAATTTCATTCATGCGCTCGGTGCGAATCTGCACTTCTACCCAACGGCCGCCAGGACCCATTACTGTGGTATGCAGGGCTTCATACCCGTTACTTTTNGGTGTACTTACCCAATCTCGCAAGCGTTCTACACTATGCTGGTAATGATTGGTGATGATGGAGAATACTTTCCAGCAATCTTCTTTTTCCAGTTGAGTTTTTAAAATGATGCGGATCGCAAATAAATCATACACTTCCTCAAAGCCCACATGTTTGGTATGCATCTTATTCCAAATAGAGTGTATGGACTTGGGGCGACCATAAATTTCAAAATTGAAGTGATGCTGTTCAAGTTCCTCGCGAATTGGTTTAATGAACTCATTGATGTATTTGGTCCGTTCGCGCTTAGTATCTTTTAATTTCTGTACAATTTCTTCGTATACCTCCCGATCGGTTATCTTTAAACACAGATCTTCCATTTCCGATTTAATTTCATACAAACCCAGCCGATGGGCTAAAGGAGCATATAAAAAGGAAGTTTCGCTGGCAATCTTTAATTGTTTGTCCCGGCTCATGCTCTCCAGTGTACGCATATTGTGCAGGCGATCTGCCAGTTTAATAAGTATCACCCTGGGGTCATCAGCAAGGGTCAGAAGAATCTTNTTAAAATTCTCGGCTTGTTGAGTGGTATTCTTTGTTTCTACTACATTGGAGATTTTGGTGAGTCCTTCTACAATACGGGAGTGGGTAGAACCAAACTCCAATTCAATTTCCTTGAGCGTCACCTCAGTATCTTCGACGGTATCATGCAGTAGGGCGCAAATGACTGAAGTGACGCCCAGTCCGATTTCTTCTACCACGATACGCGCCACAGCCAATGGATGCAGAATGTAGGGTTCTCCCGATTTGCGTCGCATATGCTGGTGAGCATCTGCTGCAATTTCAAANGCCCTGCGCACCAGATTCTTATCGCCCTTNTTAAGTCGATGTTTTAATTGGCGTAGGAGTCCCCGATACTCACGGAGTATTAATTTNTTNTCCTCTTCTTCACTCAGAGTATATTGTTCGGTTGCTACCATGCCTGCTGTAAAGTTAATTAAAAACCTATTTTCGGAAATCATGGAAGCTTCACTTTTCCGGGATTTTTCAGACGAAATACGTTCTCCCAGTCTTTTCACTAAATTGAAACCTTGAGAAAAAAGGAGCAGATCTAATGACACTATCCGATAGAAAGAAATGCTCACAAACTTCATTTACCTTCGAACCTACGAGCCCTCTTAAATGCCATGAAATTATATTTGATTCCTACTCCGATCGGCAATTTAGCTGATATCACGTTAAGAGCTCTTGAGGTTTTGAAATCTATAGATATTATTTTAGCCGAAGACACCCGCACCAGCAAAGTGCTTCTTCAGCATTATCAGATTCAAAAACCTTTGTGGAGCTATCATCAGCACAATGAACATAAAGCGCTGCAGGGATTGGTTGCCGAATTGCATGGAGGAAAACCATGGCCCTGATTAGCGATGCCGGAACACCAGCCATTTCAGACCGGGGTTTCGATCGTGCGCGAGTGCTTACGATCCGGAATTGCAGTAGAATGTTTGCCCGGTGCTACTGCATTTGTTCCTGCTTTGGTAGTCAGTGGTTTTCCTATCAATCGTTTTGTATTTGAAGGTTTCCTTCCCCTCAAAAAGGCCGTCACACTTTGTTAAGTGCCCTGCAGACCGAAGAACGCACGCTGGTATTTTATGAAAGTCCGCATCGCCTGGTAAAAACCCTGAAAGAACTTTGTACTTATTTTGGCCCAGAACGGGAAGCTTGTGTATGCCGCGAATTGAGTAAAAATTTGAAGAACACCGGCGTGGAACCCTGGAAGAATTAGTTCAGCATTTTGATATTCATGCGCCAAAAGGTGAAATTGTTTTGGTGATACAAGGCTATGAGAACACGTCGGCTCAGCGAAAAACGAACAAACTAAAAATTTACCTACTGACGAATGAGCCAATTATCGTTTTTGACATGCCGTTAATTTTAAAATTAATTCCTCTGCGTAAACTCCTTACGTACCTCGGCAGGTAAGTTTGCAACGAATTAGGTTAGTAGGTCCGACGGAGCCCCGGTAACACGGGGTTCTCCCGGACATCAGACTTGAATCAAGAAACTTATCAACAGCAGAAAATTAACTACCTTATCTTAATACTTTTGTTTAAAACGAATAACAATGGCAGCGACAGCAACAATAGACAATGAGAAACTCAAGGCCCTAAAACTTACGATGGAANAAATCGATAAGGATTACGGAAAAGGCTCGGTGATGAAATTAGGCGACAAAGAAGTCGTGGAAATGGATAGTATTTCTANNGGATCGCTTGGTGTAGATCTGGCCTTAGGAATAGGTGGTTTCCCAAGAGGGCGCATCGTAGAAATATACGGACCGGAATCATCTGGTAAAACCACCATCGCCACGCATGCCATTGCTGAAGCGCAANAANAAGGGGGCATTTGCGCCTTTATCGATGCTGAACATGCCTTCGATGCTTCGTATGCCCGTAAGCTGGGTGTTGATATTGACAATCTTTTGATTTCGCAACCTGACTATGGGGAACAGGCCCTGGAAATTGCGGACCGGTTGATTTCTTCCGGAGCCATCGATCTGGTAGTGATAGACTCCGTGGCGGCTTTGGTTCCGAAGGGTGAATTGGAAGGGGAAATGGGCGATAGTAAAATGGGCTTACAAGCACGTTTAATGAGTCAGGCGTTACGGAAACTGACCGCCACCATTTCACGAACCGGTTGTTGCTGCATTTTTATCAATCAGTTGCGCGAAAAAATTGGAGTTATGTTCGGAAACCCGGAAACAACAACCGGTGGTAACGCGTTAAAGTTTTATGCTTCTGTTCGAATTGATATCCGTCGCATCAGTCAGATAAAAGATGGCGACGAAGCCATTGGGAACCGGGCCCGCGTTAAAATCGTCAAAAACAAAGTGGCACCACCATTCCGTCAGGCAGAATTTGATATCATTTTTGGTGAAGGCATTAGCAAAACAGGTGAAATTATTGACCTGGGCGTGGATCATGGCATCATACAANAANGCGGCAGTTGGTATAGCTACGACAGCAATAAACTGGGTCAAGGCCGGGATTCGGTCAAACAGCTCCTACTCGACAACCCTGAAATGGCAGAGGAAATTGAAGCTAAAATTATTGCCAAAGTAGAAGCTGAAAAAGCGTCTTAATTGCAGTATTTGCTTAAACATCGGTTCCATTTATTATCTGATTCAGGCGATGCGCTTCTGATTCGTTGAACCGAGATTTTGTCTCGTCTTTGAGGACGAGACCCCAAAAGGCTGCAGTAAAGTGCGTTTGCTTTGTTGGTGGTATCTCGCCTGCCCCGATTTAGCAAGAGTTGAACAAGAAAAGAAATACTCTTGCTTAATCGTATACAAATGCTGGTAATGATATCAACACGTATCTCAGTTGGGGGCAACCCCGCCTGTCCCGTTGTTCGGGGATTTAGCAAGCATTTGCGAAAGATGTTCCTTGGAGCATTGTGCTTGCTTAATCGATTTGAAGCTTCTCGTCTTATATGACGAGACAAAATTTGGGTTGAAGTCGAAGCGCATCGCTGTTTTAGGTCTGTAGCGATATTTCTGCTATCTCTACGAAATTAGGAATGTCAACAGATTCCAATCTTGAAACAACCTGAGCAGTTGGAATAGAAATGTGATATGTGGGTACACAAATCACGGGATAGAATGGATTCAAAATGTTGAAGTACTGTTGTAGTAAAGAAACAGCCGACCTATAAAGATCGGCTGTATCCGGTGCCCAGAACAGGAATCGAACCTGCACTTCCTTGCGAAAACCAGATTTTGAGTCTAGCGCGTCTACCAATTCCGCCATCTGGGCTAAAGAGTCGCAATATTACGATTAAAATTGAAATTTAAGTCGTCGACCTTCGATTTTTCTCCTTTCTCAGACTTCTTTAGGTAGATGTGTTTTTCGGCTTCCTGCATAAAGTTCAAAACCCACCAAGCGGGCTTCTAAAGGACCATTAAACAATTTAAGTTTAACCTTAGGTTTTAACCCGACCTGTTTTAATGCTTCCTGATTCGCAGTAATTATCCAGGCCTCACTATTGGCATAACCTCGTTTCAAAGTATCTCCGATCGAACGATAAAATTGTTCTATAGCAATATTGATCCGCTCATCATAGGGCGGATTAAAGGCAATAAATAAAGGGTCTTCGCCTGTTTTAACGCTGGTAAAAAAATCCTGTGCTGTACTATTAATTTCTTCGCAGCCAGCCTCATGGGCATGAAAGCGAGTCTTTNNTACCGAACTAAAATCCTTATCCCGCCCTTCTATGGTAAATTCAAACGGATGCTCGGCAGCCTGCAATTCATTTCGGACTTCTTCAAACAACTTCGCATCATAATCAGCCCATCGCATAAAGGCGAAATCTTTTCGTAGCAAATTAGGAGCCTTATTCCGGGCAATAAAATCAGCTTCTACCAACAAAGTTCCGCTACCACACATGGGATCNAAAAANTTGCTTTGCCCTTTCCAGCCAGCCAGTAATAGCATTCCGGCAGCCAACACTTCATTCATGGGGGCCACATGACCTTGGGTTTTATACCCACGTAAATGCAAGGAAGCACCAGAACTATCCCTTGAAATCGTGCAAAGATCGTCCTGAACATGCAGGTGCAATCGCAAATCAGGCAGTGTTAAATCCACCCCCGGCCTGCGCCCTTCCCGATTTCGAAATTGGTCTACAATGGCATCCTTACATTTTAAAGCCAGGTATTTGGAATGCGTAAAATAAGTTGAACTGCACGTTGCATCAATGGCTAGTGTTTGATCTACCTGTAAATACTCGGACCAATCCATACGGTAAATTCCCTCATAGAGCTGTTTTTCATCGCGGGCCCGAAAATGCTCAATAGGTTCCAAAAATTTCAAGGCAGTCCGGCAAGCGAGGTTTGCTTTGTAGAGTAACTTTTGANNTCCGAAGAAATGAACAGCCCGCACACCTTTTTCAATTTTTTCAGCTCCGATGCTTTTTAACTCCTGAGCAAGTATTTCCTCTAACCCGTATAGTGTTTTAGCCGTGTATTGATTTTGCATTATTGTCTGGCGTTGGTGAGGGATTCTATTTTTGTCGTAGTTGCATTCGTTCGTCTTCGGTGGCAATTTCAAATAACAAAGCCTGTTTATACATTTTCAGTGCGGAATCTTTNTGCCCCTGCATCCGGTATTGATCNCCGGCAATTCGCCAGGTGTCGTAATACGTTGGATTACTGGCAATCAATTTGGGTATGTCAACTTTTTGATGACGAATGTGCGCTTGTTCCAATCGTAAATAGGTTTGAATTTGCTGGAAGGTTGATGTTTGTAAGATAGAATCGGCAGCGATATCATTAAGAGAATCGGTATGTAAGGCTTCACTCCCGTGACTTGAAAAAATGCGATTCAGGTCGTAACAAATCATGCGCCCAAGTTGCCAGGGTGCTGTGCTTACCCACATCCTNTCCTTTTCGGGCTCAAAAATAACGGCATGATGAGCAATAAATTGGTTCAAGGCTTTNTCATTGGTCAACCCGATATCACTTCCTCCCAATCCCCGATAATCACGGAGAATCTTCGCTGTTTTNTGCGGTGATAAGGGTCCGCTTTGATCCAATAATTCAGTCAAACGTTTATAGCGATATACGGATGCACTGGATTGCATTTGTTGTTGATTTAATTCGGAAGGCCCTAATTTATTGCTTTGGTAGTGATTCGCACATTGAATACGATTTGTGGTGGATTCATATAGCGCAAGGTCATCCGGGGTCTTCTCAAGAACAACGGCCTTATGGTCTTTGGCAGATGCAATTAAAAAACTTTCACTCACAAACATTTTCCGTTTAGAAGCAATGGCAAAAGCTTCCTGAATGTTGGATGCATATTGCAAAATTTCACGGGCAACGAGTGAAACTGGTGTGGCTGCGCCAAAGGGTATGGATGATTTGGCCGCGTTGATGGTAACGCTGAGTCCCTGATTATTCATGCCGCTGACTACGCCGGTAAACCCGCCCCAGGTGACAGAGGCAAAGGGATAACCCGATTCAGGTCGGTAGAAGGCGATAATTTTATCTTTNGCAAATTCATCGCCTACATAAAAATCAAAATTCCGTCCTACTATAAGGCCACTATCTTCTGAAGCATCGTCCCAGGCCGCAAAAGAGGTACATCCTACCAGCATCATATTGGCTAAGGCATGCCCGATATCATGAGCGGCATGGTAATTTAACTGCCTGGAGTAGTTGGTACCAATCCAGTTAAATTCCTGTGAGGCTGCCTGAGAAATCCCGTAAATCTCCTCCTGATATTCCTGTATCACGTAATCACTTAAGTTCCGGTTCATAAAGCCCACCAGGTATTTCAGGAATTTCAGATACCGCTGTGAGGGAATCATTCGCTGTATTTCATTGGTGAAAGCTAACTCCTGCTGTCGTATTAAGTTAGATGCTAATTTACCATAAACAAGGCCCCGAGTGTAGGCATCTCCTTCAAGATACATTTCATACAGTCCAAATTCATTTTTCTGTAACAGGTTGTTCTGAATTCGTCGGGTGGTACCATCAGCCTGCACAGTCCACCGTAATGCCGGAACATCCTGGACCCGAGGCGGTGCGATATCCGCCACAGAATACATATAAATTGCCAGTACCATCAAGACGAGGATTAGGAATCCCAGAAACCAGGCAAAGAATTTTAAAATTCGGCGCAGCCACTTCACGCGGCAAAGATACAAGACGCGGTGCACTGTCGGTTTGAATTCTATCACGACACGTGTAAAGATTTCAAACGAGATGCGAGGAAGCCCTACGGATTTTGCGTACCAGATCTTCGAGGCCAATGATTTCAGCACAAGTTAATACAGCGGTGACCGAAACCCCTAAAACCCCATGCAAATTGATGTTTTGGCCGGTGAGGTACAAGTTTTTCAGTTTGGTTCGCGTAGCAAAATTGGTACTTGCCAAATCATGAACATTTTTAAATCCATACAAACTACCTTCCGGGATAGCCAGATAGTCGCGGTAAGTTAACGGTGTACATAAATCCGAATACAAAATCTGTTGATTCAATTCCGGAAAATGAGGCCGTAATTGTTGGATAAGCTGCTGAGTAACTTCTTCTTTCCGTTTTAAATAAGATCCTCCTCGGCCAGAAGTATCGGAAGTTGTATGATACGTCTGTTCCCATTCCTTCCAATCACTATATGAGGTATAGGCCAATACCGACATCGCCGAAGCCCAACCCTTATGGACTTTGTCTTCGTAAAAAAACAAAGCCAATGAATGGTAATGATTTTTGGTGGGTTGTATGAGGTCCTTCCAAACTTCCACGTCCTGATGACAATAGATATTGTAGTTACGATAAGGTATTTGCTTCGGTTGAAGCACGAGGTTCAACATCAACGCCGGTGCAGTATGCGGCAGATTGGCCAGCCGTTTCTTCGTAACAGGCTTTATCCGCGTACTGTTTAAAAGTTCGTACGTAAGACCAGGAGGCAGGGAAGAAATCATGTGTCGTGCTTTAAAAAAATCACCTTTCCGGGATTCTGCCCCAAGGATATTTCCTTCGTTTTCATGCAAAAGAATCACCTCAGTATTTCGGAACACACGGCCTCCGGCATGTTGAATTTGTTTGCACAGTGCCTTAGTTAAGCGGGCGCTTCCTGATTTGAATTTATAACTCCCTTCGATATAGGAATTCTGTATGAGCGCATGTAAATAAAACGGCGTATCCTGAGGAGCTCCTGCATACAATAAATGATGCCCACATAAAACAGCCTTAATCTCCTCACACACAAGAGCNCGGTCTAAAACCGCTTGTAAAGATTCGTAACTCACTTTTTGCTTGAGACCTGCATCTCCCACTTCCATGTTATACATCGGAAAATGCCGACACACATACTGCATGTATCGGATATACTCCTGAATTCCATGCACTTCAGCGGGAAAGGCCTCGCTCAACACAGCTTCAAACCGGATATATCCCTGTGGTAAAGCGTAAGAAGCATCCTCGATTCGGATTTCATCAAAACAAGCCGTATCCAGAGCCTGTAAATCCAATTCATCCAATATTCCGAGGTAGTTAAACAACTGATGCAATGTTTGCCCGGGAGCCATACTACCAATGTAATGCACCGCTGATTCAAATCGTTGACCGTGAATAGAGAAGGATTGCAGGCTACCTCCGGCTTGTTTATTTTTNTCCAGAACATGCACAATGAAGCCTTCCTTGCTCAANAGGGCTCCACACAACAAACCACCCAAACCTCCGCCAAGAATGACGATATCGGACTCAAAAGTCTGAGAATCAACACCTGAATTTTGGTCTGCTTTTGCTGTGCTTCCATGAATGAAGATACTAATTTCTTCGATCGCTAAATAAGATTAAAATTTATCGCCAGGCAGAAAATTAGGTTGCAGAATTTTGGGAATCTTCATTGGGTTGCTTACCTTCATTGCAGTTCTTTCACATACCATTTTAAAACTGACTTAAAAATAAAACTATGAATGTTCAAATTCGCACACAGCGTTTTGATGCTGACAAGAAATTAATTGCCCACGTTAATGAGAAAGTAGAGAAACTAAAGACATATCATGACGCTATTGTGGATGTAGAAGTCTATCTGAAGATTGATAATGTGGTGCATCAGATTAAAGACAAAATTGCTGAAATAAAAGTTCACATTCCTAAACACACATTTTTTGTCAAACATGAGTCCAAGCATTTCGAAGAATCATTCGACCTGGCGTTAAAGGCACTCATTAACCAAATCAAACATTACAAAGAAAAACTTCAGGAAAACCATTAAACACATCAGGCTCCCGGCTCCCTCCGGGAGTTTTTAACTTTACCGCATGATATGTTTCCCCAACGGTAAAATCAATCTTGGACTCAGGGTAACCCATAAACGATCAGATGGTTATCACGATCTGGACACGGTTTTTGTTCCGGTTGCCATACATGACGCGCTTGAATTCCGGGTTGCTGCGAATTTTAGCTTCCGTTTAGCCGAAGGCCAGTTACCCGGTAATCTTCAAGACAATACTATCGTAAAGGCTTATGAACTCCTGAAAAAATATACTCAACTTCCCGCGCTTGAAATTATTTTGCTTAAACACATCCCGCATGGTGCGGGTTTAGGAGGAGGCTCATCCGATGCAAGTNTTTTTCTGGCTTCACTTAATTCGTATTTTAATTTAGGATGTCCTTCGGATGAGCTGGCTGATNCGGCCTTAAAAATCGGGAGTGATTGTCCGTTCTTTNTGTTGAACAAGCCGGCATACGCCACTTCCNGGGGTGAGCTACTCACAGAAATCGCCTTGGATGTTTCCGATTATAATTTAATCATTCTGAAACCTGGTATCCATATCTCCACCGGATGGGCTTTTTCACAAATTCAACCAAGTGCTGCTATAATACTCTGTTCAGACATCGTTAGTCTTCCTATCGCCAGTTGGAAAGATGCATTGTTGAACGACTTTGAAGTGCCGGTTNTTAACGTGCACCCTGAATTAAAACAACTCAAACAATTTCTTTATGACCAAGGCGCCGTATATGCCTCAATGAGTGGAAGCGGTAGTAGTTTATTTGCTTTTATGAGAAATCCATTTTCATTGATGCGCAAAATGCCATTCAACGTGCATATCCGGAGATCGAATGCTTCGCAACCCGAACACTTTAAATTGAAGTTTTTAGTGGACGGTCTGTTAGGAGCTGGCATCAAAGCGCCCGTTACAGAATTTAGTTAGTGGCCAGTCTTCCTAACCCATCCACAACATGGCGAATATCCTGGAAATACTTTTAGGCTGTGATTTAACGCGAAAGTGGTTGATATCAGTGTATTCTGGCATGAATTGAGCTGGATAAGATGTACATTAATTATTCATAGCTCTGGATAAACTTCCCGTTCAATACTTGATTTTCACTTCTAACACCACATTTTATTTCTAAACACATAATCAAATAAATAAAGTAAGGTTTCATAGCACAATTCGAAGAACGCTTCCTTAAAGTTGAAGCACCAACGAGATGACCAACTGACCTTACGTGAGCACCTTTATACTGTAAATGATTTCAAAGAGGTATCTGCTACTTAATCTTTACCCTGCAATTCTGGAACGAACTCAACATAAAAAAGCACACCTGAAACTCAGATGTGCTTTCCATAAGTATTTGAAAATTTATTTCACCTTAGCGATCGGGTTTTTAAACGTATCGGGCTCATTCATCATNAGATCGGCCAAAACCTTCCTATTCAGTGTAATATTTGCTGCGGCTAATTTATTGATGAAAGTAGAATAATTCATACCTTCTGCACGCACAGCTGCATTGATACGGGCAATCCATAAGGTACGGTAGTCGCGTTTNTTCAACTTACGGCTAACGAATTTATAGGTCATCCCTTTTTCGACGACATTCTTTGCAACGGTGTAAACGTTTTTACGTTTTCCGTAATATCCTTTCGCCTGATTGAGTATCTTTTTCCTTCTGGCTCTGCTTGCTACAGCATTTTTNGAACGAGGCATATTTCAGTATTTTCTTAGTTATAAATTAAATTAACCACCGATGCACAACAATCTGTTGACCATGGTTTCGTTGGTTTTGTTAACCAGGGTACTTCCACGCAGATGACGCTTCCGTGAAGTGGCNTTNTTGGTCAGAAGGTGACTTTTAAAGGCTTTGAACCGCTTTACTTTACCACTACCGGTGACTTTGAAGGTCTTTTTCGCGCGGGAGTGGGTCTTCATCTTTGGCATTTCGCAATTTTTTAGGGAGTGCAAAAGTAGTGATTTTTATCAAAAAGCGAATATTCAACGGCTTTTTCTCCTATTTTGTGCAAAATTATGAAAAATGCCCTGCTCAAAATGCACCTCGCCGTCTTCTTATGGGGATTCACGGGGTACTGGGGCGGGCTATCACCCTGAAAGAGTACCCACTCACCTGGTACCGCACCCTGTTCACCGCCCTTTTGCTCCTGATCATTCTTTATGCCCGCAACGAATTTAAAAACTCAGGCCCTTCGAGATCTTGCGTTTTGCTGGAATTGGCAGCATAATCGCCATTCATTGGGTGGCATTTNATGGTTCTATCAAATACGCCAATGCCTCCATTGCATTAACTTGTCTGGCCACAGCCGGAGTCTTCACGGCAATTTTGGAACCAATCCTTCTCAAATCGAAATTTAACCCGAAAGAAATGGGTATTGGTCTAGTTGCCTTGATCGGGATGTATCTGATTTATCATTTTGAGTTCCGGTATGCGACCGGTATTGTGTTGGGCATCCTGGCATCACTACTCAGTGCCGTTTTTACCCTGCTAAATAAACGCATCGTTGCTAACTACCCACCCCGTCTTGTGGCCTTTCATGAAATTGGCTCCGGATTTCTTTGCCTGACCCTATTCCTACCGATTTACTTGTATTTATTTCCGGAAAGCAATTTTAAGGTGAGTTCATCAGACTTTGGCTGGCTCATGGTATTGAGTCTTNTTTGTACGGTTTGGGCACAATCGCTGGCTTTAAGCGCGTTAAAAACCCTGAGTTCGTTCACGACCGTGTTAATGGTCAATCTCGAACCCGTTTATGGTATCCTGTTGGCTATTTTCTTCTTTAAGGAAAATAAAGAATTCGGACGGTTTTTGCTTGGCATTCTTTTAATTGGAGCGAGTGTCTTGTTGCACTCCTACCTCATGATCGAGGCAACGGAGAAAGAATGAAAGGCCTTGATTCAATGCGTGTTCCCGAGACTTGCCTCCAGGCATTTATGAAACAAAAAAGAGCGCCTTTGCGCTCTCCAAATTCTAATTAGAAATCAAACAGATAATGTCGAATTCCGATGCTGAGCCCCAGATTAAAGGGATGCGTACCTGCCCGGTTGTGATTGGTTTTGGGCGCATACATATATTTCGCATAATTCTCAAACGGCCGATCCAAACGAGGTTTTCAAGAACTGCAGTTGATCCTGTCGGGGTAAAGACGGTTTCTTCATTATGCTCTGCATTGGTAATCAGAAACTCCATTTTAGCCTGAACCATTAAATCGGTTTTTCACCAATGCGGTAGTTAAATCCAACTCCACCCAATGCACCCAACCCATGCCGGCGATAAGGGCGCTGATCCATCACATAGGAGGTTTTTGCGGTATCATCCACCATATTGGAGGTCCAGGTATCTTTTTTCATATTTACCTCAACATCTTTAATGGCCGTACCTTTAAAATCATACAAAATATAATCGCTATACCCGGTGTTGTATGAATAATAGAATCCCCAGGTGAAGAGGAATTTCATTTTACGGTCATTGACCGCCTGCATTCCGAAAGTCAGCGGAATTTTGAGAAAACTGAGTTTCGTCTTGGCTTTCAAATCGTAGGTATAGTCTGTATGACTTCCGGTATAATTCTGGTTATTGCTTCCGAACTGGATGCCTCCGGAAACAGAAAAACCATTTTCATATAAAAACCCATATTCGAATTGCCCTGCAATGCCTAAGGTCATTTATATTTCTGAAAGCTATCCGCACGGAAATCATCTGAGTTAAATAAGTTCGATTTATACGTATACAAATGAACCCCATAAAACGGGCCATATAACTGAGCCGATATTTGCCAGGTTGTCATCAACAACAAGGCAGCAACTATCATCTTTTTCATACCCCGTAAATGTAGGGACAAATTCAGAAAAGCGAAAACAATTTTAGTGATTCTTCACGCATACGGCGATTAAAACCAAGACGTTTTTTCCTCTTGCGGGTTGTTCCCCCGAGCCCTAATACCCAGCAAGGTTCTGGTGATGACACTGGCTGCGGTTCGCCCCACTTGCCGGGCTACCGGGTTATCNAGAATAGATTCGAGTGTACTTTTNTCTTTTTTCTCGTGTTTTTCAATCGGTTCATCCTCCGTTTCACCGGCTGCTTCACGCAATTTTTCGTTCAGCAATTCATAGGCACTCTCTGATTCTACCTGTTGGTTATATTTCGACAAGATGCGGGAAGTTCCGATGATACCCTGCATTTCCTGTTCGGTGAGTACATCCATTCGGCTTGCCGGCGGACAAAGCAAGGTATGAACTAATGGGGTTGGAATCCCTTTTTCATTCAATAAAGTGACAATGGCTTCACCGATGCCCAATTGGGTGAGTAAATCTTCGGTTTGGTAATAATTGGTCTCGGGATAATTTTCCGCAACCTTTTGNATGTCCTGCCTGTCCTTGGCAGTAAAGGCCCGCAACGCATGCTGAATTTTCATTCCCAATTGACTCAGGATACTTTGTGGAATATCGTTCGGGTTTTGGGTAACAAANAATACGCCGACTCCTTTGGAGCGGATCAGCTTCACTACCGTTTCCAGTTGTTGCAGCAAAGCTTCGGTGGCATCCTGAAAAATCAAATGGGCTTCATCCAGAAAAAGTACCAACTTCGGTTTGTCGAGATCGCCGGCTTCCGGTAAACTGGCGTATAATTCAGCCAGAAGTTGCAACATAAACGTTGAAAATAGTTTGGGTCTGTCCTGAAGATCAGTGACCCGCACTACTGAAATAATTCCGCGTCCGTCGTCGCTGATACGCATTAAATCATCCACTTCAAANGACTTTTCTCCGAAGAAAACGTCAGCCTTTTGTTGCTGTAATTCAATAATCTTGCGCAAGATAGTGCCCGTTGATTGACCTGATATATTACCATAGGCCTGTTTAATCTCTTCCTTTCCTTCATTGTTCATAAACTGCAGAACACGAACAATATCCTTTAAATCCAACAACGGGAGCCTATGATCGTCACAATACTTAAAAATCATGGCCAGAATGCCTTCCTGGGTATCATTTAATCCTAAAATTTTCGATAACAATACCGGACCGAATTCAGAAACTATAGCCCTCAACCTTGTACCCGGCTCATCACTTAAACTTAAAAATTCAAGTGGTGCCGCCTGGGGTTTATAGCTTATCCCAATATGCTGACAACGTTCCTGAATTTTATCATTTAATACTCCTGCAACCCCAATGCCACTCAGGTCACCNTTAATATCCATCATCATAACTGGAATACTGGCATGGCTTAAACCTTCGGCAATTAATTGCAATGTTTTAGTTTTACCCGTTCCGGTAGCCCCGGCAATCAATCCGTGCCGGTTCATGGTTTTCAGAGGTAGATTCACCTTGGCTTGCACGAATGTATTTCCTGCATGCATTGCGGCCCCGAGGTGAATAGATTCTCCTTTAAACGTATAGGCAGCCTGTATCTCCTGTTCGAACGACATAGTATGTTATTTTGATAAAAAACAAAAGTAGGTTATTCGGAAACAGGAATAAAGATTCCATGTATTTTACACTGCCATGGCCGGTTCAGAACTTCTAGATATCCTGCAAACTCTTGAATCGAGTGTTCGCAAATTAAAACAGCGGAATGAACGACTGGAAAGTGAGACGCAGAATTAAAACAATCTATTTTCAGTATTTGGGTAAACTGGAACACCAGAAAAAGGAAAACGATACATTAAGAGACCAGATTCGCGCTAAAACCATTGCCGGCAAACTGGATCGGATGCTAAAGTGTTGGCCAAGGAAATTGATCGGTATATCCGGCTAATCGACAAGTGTTTGGCTTCTATTCATACCAAACTCTGAGGGCCCCGATCTGTTTTAACCACTCCTTGATCGGCTGATGACTATTTGGCATTAAAAACAGCTGTATTTTTACGCTGAAATGAAACTAATTTTTACCATCTTCATGATGCTTGGTATTTGTGCATCGGAGTATACTTACTCACAATATTATCAGTCGGCTTTAGGACTCACTGGCACGAATTTACAAAATACACTGCACTCTATTATCGGTAACCAGACCCAGCTAACGTATTCGGGACTATGGAACTACTATCAAAGTACGGATACCAAACCAGGAAATATTATTTGGGATATTTATTCGGATATACCCGGTGGAACAGCGCCCTATACCTTTACCTGGTCAACGGATCGATGTACCAATTCACCCAACTCGGAAAGCATATGTTACAATCGTGAACATACCTGGCCCAGTACGTATTTTAATGATTTCTATCCGATGTATGCGGACCTCTTTCTGGTGATGCCAACGGATGCGTGGGTGAATAATAAACGGAATAACTTTCCGTATGGCAAAGTCAACTCTGCTACATGGACCTCCCAAAACGGCTCGAAACTGGGAGTCAGTACCAGCTATTCGAATTGGAGTTCAACCAACCCCAATCACTGGGCCTTTGAACCCATTGATAGTTTTAAGGGAGATGTCGCCCGGAATTATTTTTATATCGCCACCCGGTATTTAGGTGAAGACGCATCATGGTACAACTGGGAAATGGCCACTGGGGCTGTACTTTCTCCGGCGGCAGTTACTTTGTTATTAGACTGGCATCATAAAGATAGGNTCAGTCAGAAAGAAATCAACCGAAACAATGCTGTATACGCTATTCAGGGAAACCGCAACCCGTTTATAGATTATCCCATTNTTGCCGATTGCATCTGGGGCACCAGTGATTGTACGCCGCTGGCCACGTCCGACCTGCAACAAATGGCAACGACTTATCTTTATCCTAATCCGGCCACAAACAGACTTCATATTTCAGATGCCCTTGCACATCAAATAAAAGATATTCGCATCCTTTATTTAGATGGTCGCATTGTACAAACTAAGGTTCACCAGAATCAGATTGTTGATATTTCGGATTTGGCAGCAGGTAGTTATGTTCTTTCGCTGAGCATGCAAGATGGTTCAGCCAAAACTTTACCGTTTATTAAATCAAACAGGTAATGCAAGATTTAACTCATCTCAAACAATGGTTGGATGCGCATCATGTGACGCTGGTCGCCGTGTCAAAAACACAATCTTTAGATGCCATTCAGTCTCTTTACAACAAGGGCCAACGGCATTTTGGAGAAAATAAGGTGCAGGAATTGTTATCCAAAGCAGATGCACTACCTAAGGATATACAATGGCATCTTATCGGCCACCTCCAAACCAATAAGGTAAAACAACTACTGCCCTATGTAAATTGTATTCATTCAGTAGACAGTTTAAAACTGCTTCAGGAAATCAGAAAAGAGGCTGAGAAACAAGGATGCTGTGTAAACGTTCTGTTGCAAATCCATATCGCTCAGGAAGAAACAAAATTCGGGCTGGACAAAACAGAATTAATTGAATTATTAGATGCCTATTTTGCAGACCCCAAAATGACTAAGCATGTTCAACTTTGCGGACTGATGGGAATGGCGACAAATACGAAAGACGAAAATCAGATCGAANACGAATTTAAAAACCTGAAGAACCTTTTTGATTTCGTTCGGCAAGGCTATTTTATTCAATCAAAGGCATTCCGGGAAATTTCGATGGGGATGAGTTCCGATTATCAAATTGCTGTTCAGGAAGGTGCTACTCTGGTGCGCATAGGAAGTTTGTTATTTGGATCAGAAGTTGATCTGTTATGGACGCCAGACCCATTCCGCGTTTTAAATACCTCCTTAGTTATATAGTCCCGTGCGCATTGCATCGGGTTNCATCCGACTATCATTCCAAATTACATCTTGAACTGTATCGTGGTCAATTAACTTTAAGTACCGCTTCGGCATTGTATTCGGTGGGCGATAACTATGCCCCGTTTAAAATTGGCTTTCAGGCTATCCGGAATATGCTTCCAAATATCGATTCCTTTTTGTTACTTGGTACTGGTCTGGGTTCCGCTCTGTACATACTGCAANAAAAATATCTGATTTATCCTCATGCCTGCCTTATCGATCTGGATTCAGAAATACTTCGCCTGAGCCGCCAATGGATGCATTTAAATACANAAGGGAATACAGAATGGGTTTGTGCCGATGCTAAATCGTTTATGGCCGTAAACAACTGCAAATATGACCTTATTGGCATCGATNCATTTCATGATCTTTATCATCCGGAATGGGCTTGCGAAGAGCCGTTCATCAACCAATGCTATGCCGCTTTAAATCCGAATGGCATCATACTGGCGAATTATATTTTCCGGGATGACTACAAAAAACGTATACCATTGAACGCTATGAACGCATATNTCCGAAAAGTTGAAGTTATACCCTACCGGCAGAACCTGATTGTACTTGCTTTTGCCTGATACGCGTACAGGAGTCCGAAAAAACCAGTTAACTTATTGGGAGTATGGTGCGTTTTTTATTTTTAACGCGCATGGATTCAGGGACTGATGACAACAAACTCTCATTAAATGCGATGGATAATTTGTTTTTNGTAAAGTATTTATTGGTCACCATTGAAATTTCACGAACAGGTACAGGATCNTTAAAATAACGCACGCGCTCCAGAACATCTTCTGAAAAATCGGTCAGACTTAATTCCGGCAGTATGGTATACCCNCCATTGATATCCACCATCCGCATCAGCGACATCAAAGAACCCGAATTGTAGTTAAACGGATTTTTGCTNCCTACAAACTTTTGTTTCCCGCAAAGGTTAATCACCTGAAAACGCATACAATGTTCATCCCCCAGAGACCAGATTTCGTCCGGATTAAGATCTTCAGGGCTGATGATTTTCTTACTCAGCAACTTATGCTCCTTGTGCGCATAAACCACATACGGTTCATGGTAGAGCACGGTTTCTTTGAGCGACTTTTCGTAAAGCGGTGTACTAAGAATACCGAAATCCAGATTCCCTTCTTTTAATTTCAGGACAATCTGCTCCGTGGTCATTTCAGTAAGCGTAATATCCAACTGAGGATATTTTTCAACGAATGATTTTAGTGTTCTGGGAACAATGGTGGGCGCAACAGTTGGAATGATTCCTACATTAAGGCTCCCGATCAGTTGATCTTTTTGCGAAGAAATCAGCTCCTCAATCTTATTCCGTTCAAACAACACTTTCTGCGATTGTTCGATAATCCTTTTCCCNATGTCTGTCGGAATAATCGGATGGTGGTTGCGGTCGAAAATTTTNACACCCAGTTCCTCTTCCAGTTTCTGAATCTGCATACTCAACGTAGGCTGTGTCACAAAGCATTTTTCAGCAGCGGTTACAAAACTTCCATTGCGTTCAACGGCAACAATATATTCGATTTGAGTCAGTGTCATTTTTACGAGTTTCTTTTGGTAAATGTAGGGGCTCTGATTTGTTTGTTCTAATTTTGGCTTTGAATTTATCTATGGAAAATGAAATATTAAATAGATTGAAACTATGGGTTGGACGTACCATGACAGAAACCCGTTCTTCTGCCGGGGCATGGCTTCAGTATCGACTAGATCATATTGAGCCCGGTCATGTTGAAGTGAGTTTGGAAATTCGGCCCGAAATGACCAATCCGGTTGGGAATTTACATGGTGGTATGGGCGCGATGATTTGTGATGAAATTTGTGGTTTGGCATTTTACAGTTTAGGACGATCCACCTACTATACGACGGTGAATTTAACTTTGGATTACCTGTACAGCGCTCCAAAAGGCAGTCGCATCAAAGCTGTGGGAAAGGTCTTGCGCCATGGAAAGAAAATTTCCAACACCGAATGTTATATTTACAACGAAACTGGTGAGGTGATTATACATGCCAAATCGAATCTCGTAAACACCGACAAGCCTGTTTTTACGTTGACCCCTTAACATGTTAAACCAAAAAAATTGTTGTTGTTCTCCCGGCATACAATGCTGCCTTAACCCTGGAGCGAACCTTTGCGGAAATTCCCTTTGATATAGTGGATGATGTGGTTTTGGTAGACGATCGTAGTAAAGACAATACGGTAGAGGTTGCCCGAAATTTGGGTATCCAGCACATCATCATTCATGACCGCAACAAAGGATATGGGGGCAATCAAAAAAGCTGTTATGATAAGGCGCTGGAATTAGGCGCTGACATTGTGGTTATGTTGCATCCTGACTACCAATATACTCCCAAGCTGATTCCTTCAATGTGCCATCTGATTGCATCCGGTTTATATCCTGTCGTTTTGGGATCACGCATTCTGGGAAAAGGGGCTTTAAATGGCGGGATGCCGGTGTATAAGTACATTTTTAACCGGTTTCTGACCCTGACAGAGAACATACTCATCAACCAAAAACTATCCGAATACCATACTGGATACCGGGCCTTTTCTGCAGAGGTTCTGCGGCAAATTAAATACGGGTTGAACAACGATGACTTTGTTTTCGACAATGAAATGCTGTCGCAGATTTTTATGAAAGGGTTCGAAATAGCCGAAATCACCTGTCCGACCAAGTATTTTGAAGAAGCCTCCAGTATCAATTTTAGCCGGAGTATGAAATATGGATGGGGAGTTTTGCGGGTATCCGTCATACACCGCCTGCATGCCTGGGGAATCTGGAAGAGCAAGTTGTATTAATTCCAAACTTAGAAGTTATTCCGTTGATGTGATAGTAAACAGGAACTCCTACATACGAGGTACGGATTAATCCAATTTTAATGATCTAATGCCGAGGTGATATTTGTAATACCCATTGTGTGGTTGTAACCTTCGCTCTTCCGAAACATCCGCATCATCGGTATAGGTCAAATCGATAAATTGAGCCCATTGCAAAACGATTAAAATTTAATGGCTAAGTCATTTGGCTTCAAATTTCTGGGTTACTTTGATTTTTTGCCAAATGCCTTTTGCAACAGTCTCGGTACAGGTTAAACCAATAAATTTGGTCTAAACAACTACCCTATTACGGATTTATTCTTCGTCATGCTCGTTACGCGCAAACCATGAATGTATCGGTACGTATCGGTCTCGTTTGAACTGACGAGATGGTCTATCTACCAATTCACTCAGGTATAAACAGTTATCCATTATTGCAAAATAAAAAACCACGGTATCCCGTGGCTTAATATTATTAGGTTGAATGACAGATTAATACACCCACAAATCGTGTTCGCGATTAAATATTTTTTCACGCAATTGTTCTGATTCGTACATCGCATCAATTCCTTTCTTGTAATTCTTGATATCATCCTGTAAAGGATTATCAATGGTTGATTTGTAGATATAACTGGAGAACAAGCGCTTTTCAAAGAAGTCATCCCAGGTGATTCGGTAAACATCATTTTCGGGATTATACACNTCGAAACGGGCATTGTATGCACGAATATCCGGATAGTATAACCAGAACATCGGGATAGATCCACGATAGGATCCATCTTCGTTGGTCCGATCGAAGTACGGAGCAATACCGATGATACGAACTACCATGCGGCCCAGGTTTTTATCAAAAATCCAATCTTCCTTAATGCGGTACTTGGTAATCTGATCCGGGTTAAATCCGTAAGTAATGATACGCATTTCAATAGTCCCATCAGGCAATTCTACTGGTAAGGTATCCGGTTTACGTACTATCAGATTCATGACATCATCCATTGACATAGGGGTAGTGAAACGATCATCAGAAAATGCGGTAACTGCTCCCTTTTTAATGGCATCCATTAAAATTTCAATATACATTCCACCACCGGTTTCATCATCACCCGGATAGCGGAAGGCAAAATTTGGTTTTTGCCGTGTATCGATCTCACGCCAAACACGTTTNTTCCAGAGCACATCAGCTTCGCGAATAGCCTGCCATGGGGTTACATAGTTGTTATGTTCAACCCGATCTATAGCTCCATCACGGCGTAATGAAGGTTTCCACTCATCCTTTACAATAGTTGCTGCACCACCAGCTACTGAAGGATCTGCACTCAAATTCGTAGAGGGCGGAGTTCCAGGTTGTGCTAAAGCACTACCAGATGACAGAACTCCGGTTAAAAGCGCAAATTTGATTTTATTAAGTACACTCATCGTTAAGCGTTTAAATTATTCTGTGATAATAAAATTAACTGATCCAATTGAACGAATTCCATCCGAGCTNTTACAACGGATATTTTCAAAATAAACCCGATCTCCAATATTCACCTTATCAATGATATTGCGGACATTGGCTGAATTTAATAATTCTCCATTTACTGAGGTTTCCATCGANTCTCCGCGTTTAGGTTGCAGCGTTAAAGTAAACGATGTTACCGGAAACTTCAATTCGTAAGCAAAGTCATCGAGTTTAGCAAATACAGCGGCTTGTGCCTTAAGAAGGTTCTTGGACATTTTACCACCTCTACTTCCGGCAACAACGGGATAAGGTGTCGGAACTAACTTAACACGGTAAGGATAAGTGCCGAAGTTTTTAGTGGTTCCATCCGCTAATTTACCCGTCATGGTAATTTTAGCGATTGCACCCGGTTTGTTGACGGCTACAGTATATTGTCCAGTTCCAGTAGTTTTCGTCAAGGTACAATTCTCAGAAGTAAGCGTAATGCTGTTCGCTGGTATACCTGAAGCAGCCACTGTAATTGGATTTTCCAAGCCGACGTACAATACATTCATTTTGTCTAATGAAATCGAAGCCTGTGCTTCACCTACATAATAAGTGGCTGGTTTATCTAACTTAACCGGAATTGTTTGCAGTTTCTTTTCACCATTCGCATCAAGTATCGTATCAACAAATTGAGCGGATACATTAATATTCTTNTGTCCTGTACCATTGGCGATTTCAGTATACTCTACTACACCGTCAACCGGTACCATAGACCGCCCATTCACATTAAATACAAGGTTCTTCAGTTTTTTATTGTAAGTACCCATCATGATACGGGCACGATACTTTTCACCAGGTAAAACAAAGTTGTTATCTGCGGCAACGATGATCGCATAATCGGGTAAGGTTTTGGTGGTCACAAACGGGCGATTCTTCTTTTCGCCTGTGGCCAAAGACCAGATTTCATCCAAAGCCATAGACTGACTAGCGCGAACATCACTGATGTATTTATCAATCAAGGTAATTGCAGCGATGGTTGGAGACATGTGGAAATTGGCAATTTTCCAATCGCCATTATTTTCTTCGGTTCTATCCACTGAAAAATCTAGTGGCAGCGTTGCCAGAAATGCCGGGTTATTTCCCTTGCCTGGTTGTGTCATAGATTTCATATCCAATGGTACCATACCGGCAAGTTCTTCCTTATAGTCTTTAAGGCTGCTCAGCATTTTATCACCGTTGTTTTGCTCAACCATCACACGGCTGGCAGCATCCAGATCTTCGATACGCTTGATATTCCCTTGCGGGTCACGACCTCCAGCTGATTCGACAATCATTTCTTTGTATTTCTCCAGTTCGCTTACTAATGCACTTGTTTTTCGATCAACTTCAAGTGCAATTTTTTGGGCTTCCTGAACCCGAATTCGTTTGTCTTCTTGGGTTTTGGGATCATCAATGTATTTCTGGAAATTATCCAAAAACGCCTTGTTTCTTTGATCCACTACCTTGTTGGAGTTGGAGATACTTTTCCCGATTATTTTAAAGGCATTCAGGATCTCGCTGGAAACGTTCATCGCCAACAGAGCCGTTAACACCAGATACATCAGGTTAATCATCAACTGCCTCGGTTCCTTAGGTAGAGCCATTCTTTATGCTTATTTTCTTAGTTTATGAATGTATTATTTTCAAAAGCAACTTAGCAATTAACGACCTTGCATGGCGCTCAGCATGTTACCATATATCTGATTGAGTGTTCCCAGGTTNTTAGCTAACATACCAATTTGTTCTTTCGCTTTATTGGCATCATCCGCACTGCTTTGCATGGCTTCGGACGCATTCACCAAATTGCTGTAGAACTTGTTCATCGCTTTCAGGTGGTTATTCGCATCTTGCAATTCCACTTCATAAATTTGATTCAGNGATCCCAGATTTTTAGTCAGAATAGTTACCTGATTGTGGAATTTAGATGTTTCCTCCGCAGCATTATTGAATGAAGACAACGTTTGAGTAGCCCCCATGAAGGTATCCTTCATTTGTCCTAATGCTGTTGCAGCTTCTTTTGCTTTCGAAGAATATTCATTGGTGGCAGCGGCCATGTGCGTAATATCTTTCACCTGGTTTACAGTTTCACCAAAGCGCTGGAAGTTTTCACTCAGTTTGCGAATATTGGCCGGATTCATATTGGCTTCTTCCAACATTTTATCAATTTGTGCTGTAGCTGAAGGACCTGACTGTCCACCTCCGATACCCGGAATAGCAGTAGGTTGAAACTTAATTCCTTTTTTATAGGCTTCAACGTGCGGATTTTCATCAATTCCGGGATAGAATTTTTCCCAGTAATAATCCTTATGCGGAGGTAAGATACCCAAAAGGGCAAAGATAAACGCCTCTGTTAACATACCCACGGTTAACATTGTACCTGCGATAGCCCAGTGCTCCAATTTTGCGAGAGCTCCAACCAATACAACGGAGGCTCCCAGTCCAATAATCAAATTCTTCAGATACTTACCGGTGGTAGTTTCAAANAAGAGGGATAAGGATTTCATGCTACGAATTAATTTTTTTGAATTTAAGTGTACTTTTTATTGATAAGCAAATTGTACCGTCTTCAGCGGTCGACTATACAATTCAGTTTTTTTTATTTTCTTCTAGGCGATTTATTGGTCAGTGCAGGAGCAATATTGGTAATGATACAACGGAAACCAATATATGCTTTTGCGGTATCGGCGAATTCATAATCTCTGTTCCCAACTTGCAGGAAAGAAGCTACATCTTTCCATGACCCNCCTTTCAACGTTTTACGCTTCCACCAGGTAGGATCGGTATCCTTGGCACGGGAACGAATTTCAGGCGACATATCCGCGACATTTCCATAGGTTGAAACTTCATAGGGCGACATCGTCCATTCAGCCACATTCCCACTCATGTTATATAAACCGTAGTCGTTTGGCCAATAGGCGTCTGCACGCACGGTATACAAACCGCCATCCGCACTNAGGTTCCCNCGATTGGGTTTGAAGTTGGCCAGATAACATCCTTTTTTATTCACGATGTACGGACCTCCCCATGGATACGGTGATTGTGTACGACCACCGCGGGCAGCCCATTCCCATTGTTCTTCACTGGGTAGGCGGAAGTCACCTTCAAGATAAATTTTCTTGCTATCGCGGTAAGATCTCCAATGTTTGGTTCTCCAATGGCAAAATGCATTGGCCTGATACCAATTCACACCCACCACAGGATAATTATTAAATGCAGGATACCAATAATATTGATGGGTAATTGGTTCATTGTAAGAATAAGAGAACATCTTCATCCATACTATAGTGTCGGGATATGCACCAATATCGTATTTCACAAGATAATTCATACGGGATTGTGACTGACCAGGAACTGATTGACGAGCCATCTGATCGTAATCAAACGTTTCGTAGTGGTATTTCAGTTTCGAATTATCAAATTCTTTTTTACCCCAGATGCTTTCGGTTGAAGGGATATAGTATGCCGCCATGGCATCTTGTACATCTTCAGAAGACCACTTGATTTTNTTCTTCCAGTCGATAACCTGTGTTCCATCATCCGANTCTTTATAATCACCTATAATGGAATGCGCAGTGGAATCACGAACCCAGTCAACATACTGACGATATTCGGCATTCGTAATTTCGGTAGCGTCCATCCAGAACCCAATCATTTGTACCGTTCTGTTCTTCACATCGTTGGCTCCGCGCATATCCTGATCACTTGCTCCCATGTGCATCACACCAGAAGGCACCCAGGTCATTCCTACCGGCCCTCCCTGGAGATTAGTCACCTTGTGGGTGGTACCGACCAACTGCCCCTGAGGACCGCCGCCGCTGCCACAACTCCAAGCTGTTACGATCAAACCCAGCGCTAATAATCTCAACGAAATTTGTTTCATCATAGTCCGTTTATTGTTTTTATACAAGATGGCAAATATATTCAAAATATTTGTTAATTGAAATACGGCACAATATAGGCACGTATTTTTATTTCTCATATAAAATCCGTCAATTTTATTTCACCGAACACCCAGAAAATCTCTGAAATTTCAGGATTCCTCCTGCTCTTTCTATCCTTCGTCTGAATTTCCTGCAAGTCAAATAAAATTAATTCATCCGACTCTGCAAAAAATCTTAAGAAAATACCCTCAGCACCTGATTTATGTCGGTTAAAGGCTCCAAACAGGAAAAATTTCTGCATACATACACCAACGTATCCCCCCGTCGGCTTTTGCCCTTCAAACCCGGNAATTTTTCTTCTTCTCCGTTCGAAACTACATAATGAACGTGTGGTGATTGAATTTTATTGTGCAATTCGAAATAATAGGTTGACGCCTCCTCGCCGATAATCACACATTCTTCTTTGGGCTTACTTTCCCGCAGTAACAAAGAGGCCCAACCGGCAAATGAGGTAGGATAGTTTTGAACATGTGGAATGCCCGCCAACATGGCTTTACACAGGTTTTCGCGGGANTATGTGGGGTCGATAGAAGGCCATTGCGCAAGTACCTCGGCCAATACCCGGTTGGCCGAGGGTAAGGCACTATCGAAANNGATCTTTTTCCGTACAGGTACTTTTTCAAACTGATGGTGTACGAAATCGTAAAAGCCCGATTCAGGGTCTGCAAAATGGGTTTCAACATGATTCAGCACTTGATTCACATCCTCCAAATAATTCACATCTCCGCTGATTCTGGATACCTCTAACAAAGCCTGAGCCCAGTACGCCGANTCATCCAGATAGGCCGCATGCTTCAATTGGCCATCCTTTCCGGTATGGTACCAGAGATAATCTTTGCTGCGAAAATTCCGACGAATCAGGTCACAGGCCTCTATCGCCCATATTTTTATTTCGGGATCTCCTCCCATCAGATAAATCTGGCACAGCGCCCGAATCATCAGGGCATTCCAACCTAAAAGAATTTTAGTATCGGTAAGTGGGCGTTCCCGCAGGCGGCGATGTTGTAATAGTTTTTGCTGTATTTCCGGCCATTTGGTCCACTGCTCCGGTTGATTGTCGGGAGAGGGTTCCAGATGCCTCCAAAGAATATTCGTATGTTCCCAGTTTCCCTCTGCTTGAATTTGAAATAGCGCTGCAAACTGGTCGTAATCTGAACCTAGCAACTCACGCAATTCATCCGATCGCCATACGTAATATCGTCCTTCTTCCCCTTCAGAATCGGCATCTTGCGCAGCGTAAAATCCTTGCTCGGGGTCATACATTTCCGACTTGAGCCATTGCAAAGTCAGTTCGATGGATTTTTCNCAAAGTGTATCCCGATCGATGCGATACAATCTGGCCAACACACCAAGTAACAAGGCATTGTCATACAGCATCTTTTCAAAATGCGGAATTTTCCAATATCGGTCAACCGTATATCGTGCAAAGCCNCCGGCAAGACGATCAAAGAGTCCGCCTGAACACATATTCCGCAGACTGAATTGAACATGTTCCAAAGCCTCCTGATTTTTGTGATACGCATATCGATCCAACAAATAATGAAGGGCAAAAGTGGATGGAAATTTGGGTGCGCCTCCAAATCCTCCGGCCTCCTTGTCCGCTGCTTTAAGCAGGCGCTCTGTGATTTGGTGAAAGAACTGGTCTGGCAGGTTCGTATCGGTCATGGCAGTGCACGGTGTAGTGGCTGAACTATTCATGAGATGGGCCTCCAATTGACTGGCCTGTTGAAACACCTGCTCTTTGTTTTGTTGATAAAACTGGGAAACGTTTACCAGGACTTCCTTCCAGGATGCCCTTTGATAGGCACGACGAGGCGGAAAATACGTTCCTCCGTAAAAAGGTCGTTTATCCGGAAGTATAAACATATTGAGTGGCCATCCTCCACTGCCGGTCATGGCCTGTAGGGCATCCNNATACATGTGATCCACATCGGGCAATTCTTCACGATCTACTTTGATATTCACGAAGAGGGTATTCATTAATTCGGCGGTTTCCGGATCATCAAANCTTTCGTGCGCCATCACATGGCACCAATGGCACGTGGCATACCCGATGCCGATCAGCAGTGGTTTTTGTTCCAGCATGGCCCGTTCAAACGCTTCATTCCCCCAGGGATACCAATCAACAGGTTGATGCGCATGTTGGAGCAAATACGGTGAAGTTTCAAACTGCAATCGGTTCATGATAATCTTATTTTCGGCGGCCTATCCCATAGAGATATAAAACTGCAATCCAAAGGTGGTATTGCGGTCTCCCCTTCCATACCCCGCCAAATAGGCCGGCGGTAATTCTTCAAATCGTTTGGGGTTGATGAAAGTCCGGGCTCTGACCTGCCATCCGGCGAACAAATTGGGTCGTATTTCAAAACGAAATCCGGCAGTTAACTCGAGCCAATGCGCGAGAAAAGTTTTAGCCGGAATACTTCCTTCTGCTGTTCCCCAAACCGGATCCTGAATCAAATAAGTGGATGCATTCCGTGCAACACGTGACAGGGCATAACGTATACCCACAAAGGCATTGTCTAAATCTTGTGCGCGTTCAAGTCCGAAAATGTTTTATCAACACCGACACGAATAAATTGGTTGGATGCAGACGATGTGAGATAGGTATTTTGCCAGGAACAACGCCCCAATCCTGTTTCAAATACCGCATACAAATCCTTTTTATATCGGCTATCCACTTGAATTTCAAACCGGGCAAAATCGGGATTCAGGAGGCTTCCGGCCAGCGATGCCGCATCAAAACCAACTCTGAAATAAGACCAGCGTTTGAAGGTACTATCCTTAGGTGCTGCCAACGCAACGGCGGCTCCAAATGTGCACATACAAACCACATATCCTACGCGTACAATTTTTTCATTGTTTCAGAATCACTTTGATATGGATAGAATTGGCATCATTTGAAACTTCGAAGTTGCAATACGCACCGAGTCGATGCTATGTTGAGAGTGGGCAATTTCATTCAACGTAAACCAGGTTTGATACCCACAAGCATTAGAAATAAATTTGATTTGCCGGGTATATTTTATGCGCAGGGTATCTATTTTTTCGGGAACAATATTGAGCGAATCCGCCAGGTAATAAACAATAACGCTATCCTGAATTTGCGATAAGGGGAACGCGAATGAGGACGTATTTTTTAAAGACTGCGCATAATTCAGGGAACTTCCAAAACCCACAGTGCATTTGTTTGAATCGAATCTCGCAGTGTACCCGACGTATCTTTGTTTACAAAATTACCTCGTAATGTCACCAGGGTTGGCGTGAGGCAAATATCATCTGTACTACAAGCCATCATGACTGCACTGAGCATCAATACCTGAATGATCCTGTTGACGTAAAGCTTCATAATTCTTAAAGAACGGTCCAGGTTTCTTTTCGNGCCAGCAAGGCATCCAAAGAACCTTTTCCTTTNTGTTGGATGCTGGTATGCACCTGTTCCTGGAGCTGTTCTTCATAGCAACGTCTTTGTATCGCATACAACACACCAAACGGCCTTGGGAAGGCACCTTCCGANTCAGCAGAATCAAACATCCTGCTTAGAATCTGTGCTTTGTACAAATCCTGCTCATCATGAATCCATAAATCTTCCGCGGTCATGTCGCCCCCNAATTCAACGATACGTGGCGTAGTTCCATCAAGTCGGATGCCTTTGTTTTTTTCGCTTCCAAAAATCAGNGGTTGTCCGTGTTCGACAAAAATGGTACTGAGTGCTTTACTGGATTTTTCCGTAAAAAGTTCAAATGCCCCATCATTAAAAATATTGCAATTTTGATAAATTTCCAGTAAGGCCGTTCCCTGATGGGCATGGCTTCGACGGATCATTTCCTGCAGNTGCTTGGTGTCGCGATCCATAGCCCGCGCCACAAAGGTCGCATCTGCACCCAAGGCCAGAGCAGATGGATTAAAAGGACGATCAACACTTCCAAATGGTGTCGATTTCGTCACCTTATGTTCTTCACTGGTTGGAGAATACTGGCCCTTCGTGAGTCCGTAAATTTGATTGTTGAATAGTAGGATCTGCAAATTAAAATTCCGGCGTAACAGATGAATGAGATGATTTCCGCCAATACTCAGGGCATCACCATCACCGGTAACGATCCATACACTCAGTTCAGGTCGGGAGGCTTTTAACCCACTGGCAATGGTAGTTGCCCGACCGTGAATGGAATGCATACCGTANGTGTTCATGTAATACGGGAAACGCGAAGAGCAACCAATACCTGAAATGAAGACAAAATTTTCGCGTGGGATACCTAACTCAGGCATCACAGTTTGCACTTGTTTCAGGATACTGTAATCTCCACATCCGGGGCACCAACGTACTTCCCGATCGGTTGTAAAATCTTTTGCGGTCAGCATGCTTTCTGTTTTTTCGAACACCACCCTGCCGCAGACCAATCCATTTTTACATGAAGTGCCCTGCAGGTAAGGCAGGAGACGGTACCATTTACAACCATCTCGTTGGTTCGTATGGCGTGCAAAGATAACGGTTAATTATGGGTTTACTGAATAACCCTTGGTCTCTTTGTTGGCCAGATTTTTAGAATAGAAAATGTATTTGAAGCGCAAGATGCCAGACGGAGTTTATTGAATTTCCAACTTGCCCCTTGTACGAGAAGGTATACTTTGCCATGCAACATCTTCATCCAAACGAAAGGCATAACCACATCTTCAACTTCTCCTTGAATTTGCAGCTCTTCCGATTGATTCAGGGAATCCTGTTTATAGGCTATAGAAAATGATTCTTTAACTATGGCAGTCAGACTTTATTTTTACCGGATGAATAAAGGGATGTTACTCCGTGAAAAGATTGAACAGGCACTTAAAGGTGGTGGTGAACAGCGTATTGCCGCCCAGCATAAANAGNGTAAACTAACCGCTCGTGAACGCTTGCAGGTACTTTTAGATGAAGGTAGTTTTGAAGAAATCGGACAATTGGTCAAACATCGGAGTACTGATTTTGGCATGGAAAATGAGCAATACCTGGGTGATGGAGTCGTAACAGGTTATGGCACCATTCATGGACGATTAGTGTATGTCTTCANNCAAGACTTTACCGTGTTTGGCGGAAGTTTGAGCGAAACCCATGCCGAANAAATTTGTAAGATTATGGATATGGCCCTGTCGAACGGAGCGCCTGTTATCGGATTAAACGATAGTGGCGGAGCTCGTATTCAGGAAGGGGTGGTGAGTTTAGGTGGGTATGCTGATATCTTTTACCGGAACACCCGTGCATCCGGAGTAATACCGCAACTCTCTGCGATTATGGGACCCTGTGCGGGTGGCGCGGTGTATAGTCCGGCCATTACCGATTTTATACTGATGGTAGAAAATACCAGTTACATGTTTGTAACCGGTCCTAATGTAGTANAAACCGTAACCCATGAAGAAGTGAGCAGTGAAGCCTTAGGTGAGNCGGATACCCATGCCTCCAAAAGCGGGGTAACCCATTTTGCCTGTGCCAATGAAATTGAATGCATCCAACGCATCAAAGATTTACTCAGTTATATGCCTCAGAATTGCGAAGAGGATGCCCCCGTTTATCCATACACTCCTGCCGACGAATCGCGGCCGAAATTAGACCAAATCATTCCGGAGAATCCAAACCAGCCTTATGATATGAAAGAGGTGATTGCTGAGTTGGTGGATGAAAAGAGCTTTNTAGAGGTGCATGCCAGCTATGCCGAAAATATCCTTGTCGGCTTTGCACGAATAGGTGGACGGAGCATTGGAGTGGTTGCCAATCAACCAGCCGCTTTAGCCGGAGTCCTCGACATCAATTCCAGTAAAAAAGGGGCCCGTTTTGTTCGTTTTTGTGATGCCTTCAATATCCCACTATTAACGTTGGTAGATGTACCAGGCTTTTTGCCAGGTACCGATCAGGAGTGGAATGGTATCATTACCAACGGGGCCAAACTTTTATATGCATTTAGTGAAGCTACCGTACCGAAAATCACACTCATCACGCGCAAAGCGTATGGAGGAGCTTACGATGTGATGAATTCGAAACATATTGGAGCAGATTTAAATTATGCATTTCCGAATGCTGAAATTGCTGTGATGGGGGCCAAAGGAGCTGCTGAAATTATCTTTAAACGAGAGATCGATCAGGCTGAAGATAAACAAGCTAAGCTAGATGAGAAGGTGGCCGAATATGCCGAANAATTTGCAAATCCGTATGAGNCAGCAGCCAGAGGTTTTATTGATGAGGTGATTNGCCCTGCTACCGCAAGGCTCAAACTTTTGCGAGGATTTGCTATGCTGCAAAATAAGGTCTGTGATATGCCACGANAAAAGCACGGCAATATTCCACTGTAGAATGGTCAACAGCCTCAACAATGTTCATTTGCCGTTTTGCGCTTTTAAACTCTGATAAAATGAAATACTTTTAGGCATTGGATAACCGATGAACCTCGCTTGTAAAAATCTGGTTTACTGTGTTTCTGTGTGGCTATGTTTCTTAAACCTACGTGCCGGAGCGCAATCGGGAACTGTTGAACTTACTCAGTTTCCGAAATCACTGCAACTTTATGCACGGAATGTAAAAACCATTATGCCCGCATCGAAATNNTGCGGTAAAAACCATAGCCTACAACCACTTTTTCTGCGTCGCTACACCAATCAAGTTCCGGATTATACGTATGCTTTGGGGCAAGATACTACCTTCCGTTTTGTGGATAGCATTTACGCGCAACTGGCCATGACCCGGTTCGAATTACTTGATCAGCATGGCGTATTGATTCATTCAGCGGATAGTATAGTTGGCGGCGATTTTTTTCTATTTAATGGTCAGAGCAATGCAGAGGCTGCCAGGGTAGATAGTTCTAGCCCGGATNATATGAGCCCATTTATCCGTACCTATGGCAGTGGCAATGAAAACGGGTATTCTGATCAATGGTATGTTTNNGCTCCGGAGACGGTAGGCGTTGGACCCCGAAGCATCGGGCAACCAGTTTTGATTTTTGCGCATCAATATATCCATCACCAATTTGTTCCGGTAGGAATTATTGGCGCCGAAGGAGGGCGCGCGATTCGATACTTCCTCCGAAATCCTCAGGATACGCAGGCTCCTGATAATTTTAACCGTACGCTGAAACGATGCCGTTCGGCCGAAGCACAAAATTCTATCCGGGCCTTTGTATGGTATCAGGGCGAANCAGGATGCCAAAAATGAGATGCCTGGTTCGAGTACTTCACGATCTTGCAGCAACTCATGGATGATTACTTCAGTAATTACCCCGGGCTGGAACATTGTTTTATGTTTCAGGTTCGGAAAGGTTGTTCCACACCCCCGACCCTATCGGTGAAATACAACGGGCGCAATTGGATTTAGATGCCCAGGAAGAAAATATTCATCCGATCTCGAGCAACTATGCCGAGCNATGATGGGTGCCATNTTTTATCTGCAGGTTATCGCCGTCTCGCCGAACGTTTAATTCGACAGGTCAGTNTTTTTGTCAACCATGACTCCAGCATAACAAATCCCGTTTCGCCAAAAATAAAATCAATCGGCTTTCAAAATGATTCCACGCTGCTTGTCACCATACAAGATGCTCAACTTCCATTAGAATCCGACGGAGAGGTTGCCCGTGACTTTAAAATCGAATGGTTTGACTTACACCCATACCGGGTTTCGGCTATTGGCCATAAGTTGGTCTTGTATNTTAATCAACCCATCCCCTGGGCTTATCAATTAACCTTTACCGGTCATGAAGGCCCGGCATATCCCGGGATTTTTGATGCCCGAAATGAAGGACTCTTGTCGTTTTATGAAGTCGCAATCACCAATGCGNATCGTCCCCCTCAGCCAAATACCAATGACCTCTCTAACCATGGATCTTTGGAACCTCAGATGGTTAAGTGAAACTTTGTTAGAAGTAGAATATCTGGGAAACCAACAACCGATAACCTTACAGATGCAGGTTTTAGATGCAGGAGGCATCCCTTGATCAGTTTAAAATCAAATTGAATAGAATTATGCATATCCCGGTCGATCATCTTCCGACTGGCATCTATTTTCTAAAAATTCAGGCCGGAAAAATCACCCGGGTGCTCCTGTTTAGTAAACGATAAATTCAACCAAACATGCTTTTGACGATTGGCTTGTGTGCGTTTGCAGCTTTTGCTGACTTTTTCTCCGGGTTCGATNTAGGCACATTATTGTCTGCTGTTATGATGCTATTTTTTCCGCCGGAATTGGCCATCGCCCTANTTGCAGTAGTTCACTTTGCCAACAATATCCTGAAAGCTTTTCTGGTAGCTCGTTATGCCAACCGATCGGTGTTGATGCGATTCGGAATACCTGCGCTAATTGCATCGCCCTTGGTGCATTGGNTTTTATTTCAACTCAGCACGATGCAACCCATTTATACCTACCCCATCGCATCACATACCTGTTCGGTGACTTACCTGAAAATAATGTTAGGCGTTCTCTTACTTNTTTTTGCCGCAATGGAAATAATACCACGATTGAGTAAGATTCAATTTGGCCGGGATTGGCTTATCCCAGGTGGCTTTTTGAGTGGATTTTTTGGTGGTCTTTCCGGTCATCAGGGCGCATTGCGTAGTGCTTTTTTATTGCGTAGCGGATTAAGTAAGGAAGCCTATATTGGAACCGGAGCACTTATTTCACTGGCGATAGATTTTAGCAGGACTTCTGTGTATGCCAGCCGCTTTCGAACCATCAACTGGACCCAATACCAAACCGTTCTGTTGGTTGCCATTTCGGCTGCCCTCACTGGTGCAGTTTTAGGAAAACGTTTATTAAAAAAGGTGACATTTCACCTCATCCAAATTCTTACCGCAATTTTACTAACCGGAATTGGCGTGGCTTTGCTGTTTGAATAATCTGAGACCGTTGCAAAACGATCAAAAATAATTGGCGAAGTCATTTGGCTTCAAATTTCTGCGTTACATTGAACGTTTTTGCCAAATTAGTTTTGCAAGGGTCTCAAACTGATTAAATACTTACCGAAACTACTGTTCCAGCGTGTGCAGGTTGTTTAATCAAGCGACCTGTTTCGAATTTATCAGGAAAGTTTGCGGAAAATTACGCTGGCATTATGTCCACCAAAACCAAACGTATTACTCAATGCCGAGTTCACCAGGCGCTTCTGGGCCTGATGGAAGGTGAAATTTAGGNNTTCTCGATCTAATTGCTCATCGTCGGTGAAATGATTAATGGTTGGTGGCACAGTATCGTGATAGACTGCCAAAATAGAGGCAATAGCTTCAATGGCTCCGGCAGCGCCCAGCAAATGACCAGTCATCGACTTAGTTGAACTGATGTTGAGTTTGTAGGCATGTTCACCAAATACCCTTTGNATAGCGGTAACTTCGGCAATATCGCCAAGAGGTGTTGAAGTGCCATGTACATTGATATAATCAATTTCTTCTGGTTTCATTTGAGCATCGTCCAGTGCATTACTCATCACTAAAATAACCCCTAATCCTTCAGGATGCGGAGCGGTAATATGGTGTGCATCAGCGGAGCAGGCAGAACCTACCAGTTCAGCATAAATTTTAGCACCACGGCGAACAGCGTGTTCGTATTCTTCTAAAACAATGGCTCCACCACCTTCTCCTAANACGAATCCGTCACGATCTTTATCAAAGGGCCGGGATGCTGTTTTATAATTGTCATTATTTTCACTAAGGGCCTTCATGGCATTAAAACCACCCACACCTGGCGGGGTGACAGCCGCTTCAGAGCCACCGCAAACAATCACATCTGCTTTTCCAAGACGAATAAAATGAGAGGCATCAATGAGTGCGTGNGAAGAAGATGCGCAGGCGCTCACTGTACAAAAATTTGGCCCACGGTATCCATATTTCATGGAGATATGACCGGAAGCAATATCCGAAATCATTTTAGGAATGAAGAACGGATTAAAGCGCGGGGTTCCATCACCGGCAAAGAACCCTTTCATTTCCTCAAAGAAGGTACCGATGCCGCCAATTCCCGAGGCCCAAATAACGCCGATACGATCTTTTNNGTTTAAGGTAGCCTGCTCAAGACCGGCATCTGCAATAGCCTCATCACTGCTAACGATAGCGAGTTGCGAGAATCGGTCCAATTTGCGGGCTTCTTTCTTATCCAGAAAATTCTCAGGATTAAAGTTTTTNACTTCGCAGGCAAAACGCGTTTTAAACTTGCTCGCATCGAACAAAGAAATTAAATCGGCGCCCGATACGCCGTTGACCAGACCATTCCAGTAATCTGAAACTGTATTGCCAATCGGAGTCAGGGCGCCGAGACCGGTAACTACTACACGTTTTAACTGCATGCTGAAGAAACCGGGGAATTATTTTGCGTATTCTTCTAAATAAGAAACAGCTTGTCCTACTGTTGAAATAGTTTCAGCTTGTTCATCCGAATAGAAATGTTGAATTCTTTTTCGAATTCCATAATCAACTCTATAGTATCCAATGAATCGGCACCCAAATCGTTGGTAAAGCTGGCTTCATTAACCACTTCTGCTTCGTCAACGCCTAATTTGTCAACGATAATTTTTTTAACACGAGCTGCGATATTCGACATTTTTAAAAATATTTAGACTGCAAAAATAGATTTTTTGTTGAATTGGTCAAGTTTTATTGAACAATTGTGAATAACCCTTGAAAGCCTTACTCATCAATCGATTTACTGAAAGTTTAGCGCCTCTTTAGCCTCCGAAATTCCCAAGGTGGCACGGCCTGTCCGGAGCGCCACAACCCAATTTGTTCGGCTTGCGCCAATTGCTGTGCCTTTGCATACCCCGTGGCTTGCGAGTAACGCACAAAATGCCAGGCCATACCAGAACGAATCATTTGCAAATTTATTTCTGCCGATCCAAAAATACCGTCCCTAAAATGCGCCCATTCCGATCGCGTTTTTCCCAATGCACCTGTATATTTCCCGCGATCAGATGAGCTAAAATTGTCTTGATGCCTGACCGAAACTTGTCTCTTTTCAGGAGCATCGATAGTGGCCATTCGAATGCGTTCTTTTTTATTGTCTTTGGCCAGCAAATCAAATGTGTCACCGTCAATGACTTTAATGACACGTCCGTTGAGTACTTGTTGAGCAAAAATGAATCCGGTCTGGATACAAACAGGATACAAAACAGAAAACCCACTTTCATACTGCCTCTTATGCATCATTCCATACCCGTGTACCTTCACTGCAATTCGCACAGATATCAATCTCCTTTCGGCCCCGCATCAATTGCGATCGGAAGGATTTGTAGTTTGGATTGTGCCAGATTTCACGAAAGGATTGTCCTTTTAAGTCCCCTAGTTTGCGATCGGCATCCTTATCAAAACAACAAGGCACCACCAAACCATCCCAACTGATTACACAGGCATGCCAGAGTTTCCAACAGTGATCTTCNAAACTATTTTTAATGGCATAGGTACCATCTTGTAGTTTACGGTAGCGGGAATATTTTTCCAAGGTGGGCATTAAAGCATGTCCCTGTTTGAAATCGTAGAGCTGGGCGGTTTTAAAACGCACCTCATCGACTCCGATTTCTTCCGCAAGTCTTTTTACGTCTTCAATCTGATGCTCATTGGGTCGCACCACAAGGAACTGAAAGATGACGAATGGTGTGGTGCTCTTTAACTCTNNCTTCCATTTCACAATATTCCGGGCACCTTCCAGCACTTTTTCCAGCTTCCCGCCAACACGGTATTGTTCATACACTTCCTGCGTGGTACCATCGATGGAAATTATCAAACGATCCAATCCACTTTCGATGGTTTTGCGGGCATTGGCATCATTCAGGTAATGGGCATTGGTGCTCGTAGCGGTATAAATTTTTTTGTANTTGGCGAATTTTACCATGTCGAGAAACTCCGGATTCAAATAGGGTTCTCCCTGAAAATAGAAAATCAGGTAAAGCATTTCACGATGCATTTCCTCAATGGTCTTTCTAAANAATCATTTTGTAAACATGCCGGTTGGCCGNGTGAATGCTCTTAATCCGCTGGGGCACTCCGGGCATCTCAGGTTGCACGAAGTAGTCGGTTCAAAGGAAATGGAAATGGGGTAACCCCACTGTACTGGTTTAGCCATGAAACGACTCATATAAAAACTACTGTACACCTGAACCGCATTCCATATTCTTCGTACTGTTAATTTACTGATTAAATTCAGGGTGTCCTGTAAATTAAACTGAGGCATCGTGGCAAATGTAAGGTACTCACAAATGCTTTTGTTGGAATTTAACGAAAGGGGAAGCTTGCCATCCTGGTTAAAAAGCGCCTCATCGACCTTTTGTCATTTGTAGCAACCTCTTAACCTATTTGAACCTTTCCTCACCGTGGCAATTGGCAAATTCATCTACATTTGATATTCCTAAATGAATCTATGGTACGGAAATTCTTCTTCTTGCTGGTCCTGTTATTCCCAATTGCCGGAGTTGCATCTGCTCAAAAGGCTTCGATTCAAGGTCGGGTCTACGATACCCTGAATGTGAAACCGGTGGTTTACGCCTCCGTATCCCTCATCCGCAAATCGGATTCCATTCTGGTTAAAAGTTTGCGTTCAGACCAACAAGGGAGGTTTACATTTAATAACATCACAGCAGGAAGCTATATTTTACTAATCGCACATGCTTCGTTTGTTGATTTTGTGGATGATGTTGAGCTCAAAGCAGGCGAAACTCAAAAGGATTTAGGCACCTACAACCTTTATCAACGTGGGCAATTACTACGTGAAGTTGTGATTAAAAATCAAGCAGGTATTAAAATTAAAGGAGACACTCTGGAATTTCTGGCGGATAGCTTCAAGGTGAAACAAGGAGCGATGGTAGAAGACCTGCTCAAAGTTTTACCCGGAATACAAGTGAATAAGAAAGGAGAAATCACTGCCATGGGAGAAAAGGTAGAGAAAGTATTGGTTGATGGTGAGGAATTTTTTGGAGATGACCCAACGATAGCTACCCAGAATATTCAGTCTGCCGTAGTAGAANAAGTACAGGTATTCGATAAAAGCGACCAGGCTCAGTTTACCGGATTTGATGATGGGCAGGAANGAAAAACGATCAACCTGAAACTGAAAAAGAATATGAACCGGGGTGAATTCGGGAAGGTTGAACTCGGCGGAGGCTGGGAAGACCGTTGGCAAAACCAGGCGATGATAAATAGTTTCCAGAATAAACGCCAAATGAGTTTGTACGGCCTGATGAGTAGCAATGGGAAANCCGGACTAGGCTGGGAAGACAGAAACAAATATACCGGTGATGGTAACAATATGAGTTTTGATGAAGACGGTGGTTTTATGTGGAACTTTAATGATGAAGATGGAGATGATAATTTTTCATGGNGAGGCCGTAACAATATCCCGGAAGGAATTACAAAAGCCTGGACAGGAGGAGCACACTATGCGAACAAATGGGATGATGGAAAACACCATCTGAATACCAACTATTCGTTCGGACGAATTAACCGGAGCAAACGGGAAAATAGTTTCACCGAAAACTTATTACCGNATCGCACCTATTTTACCCGGGACACCAGTTCATCCTTCTCAAGCCGAAATACGCACCGCCTAACTGCCCGGTATGAATTTAATCCGGACAGCAGCTGGAATATCATCTACAATTTAAACGGACGTCTTGGTTTTGATGAAAGCGAAACTGATAACCGTACAGTGAATAAATCTGCCGAAGATGCCCCAATAAACAATAGCTCAAGGACGAATACTTCCGAATCAAAAACAGCCCGTGTCACCAATCGCCTGACCGTTAATAAAAAACTGATGAAANAAGGGCGCACCATTTCATTGAGTGGTTATTATACCCAAACCCAAAATAGCGCTGAAGGATTTTTAACCGGATTAAATGGCTTCTTTGTGGGGGAATCCTTTGGAACAAATCCTTGACCAAAAGAAAAACAAAGTCAGCATGCCAGTAATGCTAATGTGGAACTAGCCTATACCGAACCCTTAGGTAAANAGTTTCTGTTGAAAACGATGTACGGTTACTCCCGCGATATTTCGACAACAGAAAAAGCAACCTTGGTGAAATACAATGGCAATACTGATTATTCGNCTCCGGGTGGACTCTTGAGTAGTGATTTCGACTCGGATATTTCCGGTCATACGGTTGGAGGTGAAATTAAATTCAATGAGAAAAAATTCAATATTACCGCGNGAGCCAAAGTTCGCTTTTCGACCTTTCATCAAGACGATCTGGTGCGGAATTTGAGTTATGATTATACCCGTACCAATTTTTTCCCGACACTACGATTCAATTACAAGTTCTCACAATTCAGTCGTTTTACATTTACATACAATGGTTCAACCCGGCAACCGAGTATACAGCAAATTCAGCCTGTACAGGATAATAGCAACNCCCTCGACATCTATGTGGGCAATCCTAACTTAAAAATTGGATACAATCAGGTCTTTAATATCAATTTCTTCGACTATAAGGTATTGAGCAGTCGCAGTTTATACGCCGGTATTTATCTGACCAATAACTTCAACAATATCGCCCTCAACCGAACCTTCGACGAACTGGGACGTACCATCAATCAATACGTTAATCTGAATGGTGGATATACCGGATCAATATGGGGAGGTNATCAATGCAAAATTCCAAAGACAGAATTAGAAGGAAAATTCAATTTATCGGGTTCATTGGCCCGCACACCAAATATTGTCAACAATCAACGAGGACAAAGTAATTCCTTGTCGATTACCTTAACTCCTGGATTAGCTTACAACAAAGAAGACAAAATATATTCCAGTGTAGATTTAGGTTTCATTTACAATAACACAAACAACACCCTGTTAGCCGGACGTAACATCACATTTATTTCAGTGAATCCTTCGGCCAGTGTTGTCGTTTATCCGATTAAAAATACAGAATTCGGAACCGACTTCGACTATCAGTACAACCCGCCTGTTGGCCCTTATGCCTTGCCTTTCAATCGCTTTCTTTGGAATGCCTATGTGGGGTATAAAGTGCTTCCGAAAAAGAATATGGAATGGCGCTTTAGCATCAATGACATGTTGAATCAGAACAAAGGTTATGAACGCAATTCAACAAATAACTACAATACCGAAAGAAACTTCATGACATTGGGTCGCTATTGGATGGTATCTACGATCTGGAATTTCAATACAGGTCCAATGGCCAATGCCCAGCAGGGAGGCCCTAAAATGAAAGCTCCGGGAGGAGGAGGGCATCGCCGTGGAATGCGTCGCAGAGGTTAAAAGATTATTTACAAAAAGAAGAAAACGATAGGTATGAAAAATGTAATACTGTCAGTAAGTTTGGTGTTGGCCGGATTTTTCGTTACTCCGGTTCAAGCACAACCTTCCGCGAAAATACGGAGCCTCCGGTTGTTTCATTTAAAGGAAAAATCACCTTTGAGCGCAAAGCCAATTCGCACAAACAATTGGATGATATGATGAAGGGCCAACCGGGCAGTGAAAATATGTTAGATCAGGTCAAGAAACAAATACCGAAATACAAAGTAGATTTTTTTGAATTATTCTTTAATCAGGACATCAGTTTGTATAAACTGGCGAAAGATGGATTGACCGAGAGTAAAATGATGATGGGGAATCAACCTGCAGACCGTAATACGGTATATCGTGATTTGACTAAGAATCAAAACATTGCCGAGAAATTTATTTATGACAAAACCTATCTGATTCAGGATAGCATACCGCAGTATCAATGGAAGATTACCGAAGAGTTTCGGAAAATTGCCGGTTACAATTGCCGAAGAGCCGAAACGATCATTATGGACTCTATTTACGTGATCGCATTTTATACTGATGCTATTGTCACCGCGTCCGGACCAGAAAGTTTTTCAGGTTTANCGGGTATGATACTGGGCATCGTTATGCCGCGACTGAATGTCACCTATTTTGCTACCAAAGTGGACCAGTACATCCCGGATGAAAAAGGATTATTGCCCCCTACAAAAGGCGAGAAAATAAGAATGNCCCAACTGGATGCCAAACTTCGTGAAAGTATGAAGCAGTGGGGACCATGGGTGAACCGCATATTGTGGTATGTAAACATCTAGTCGGAAAACACTGCTCATAGCTCCCGATCAGATTCTCCTTCCTGCAAGGCGTTTCGCTGCAACGCGGTATAGACTCCATTCTCTTTCACGAAATTACACCAAGCACATTCCGGTTTTCCGCAGCCGGTATAAAANTCATGGGCCTGTATTTTATGCCAGGTATCCTTAATTTGTGCGCGAACTATCCCTTCATCTTCCGGACTCACAAAAATACTCGATGCGTTAAAGTCCAGATATTGTTCGTTTTGCAAGGGTTCCACAAAATGAAATTGCGTATGTGCAACCTGATACGACTTGAGCTTATACCCTTCCACTAAAATTTTATAAAANACAGCCTGCCGCCAATAATCACCTCCATCTGGATTTTTTTCGGTGGGGCCATGCATTTGTCTCGCAGTGNNCATTTTCCGGTTTCCCGTTTTATAATCAATAATGGTTACTCGTTGGCCATCATAGTCCATGCGATCAATCTTTCCCTTTAATGGAATATCATCAACCACTACATTTCTGAAATTCTTCTCCACAGAAAANATCTGAATAGCCTCCCAGTAGTCATGATTCTTTTCGTACAACGCTTCAAGGACCTTCGCACCATACCCNAGGCGCCTTTTAAATCCCACAGGAGTAAATGACTCCCGGTTGCGATACATATACCACACAAAGTCGTCCTGCATGGTTTTTAAAGTAGGTAAAGAAGAGGACTCCTTTTTTNNCTCAAATAGTTTTTCCAGAGCGAAATGGATTGCGCTTCCAAATTGCGTGTTTTCGCTTCGCCCCGTTGGCACCTTAATCAAACTCTGATAATAAAATTGCAAAGGGCATTTTAAGTAGTTATTCAAGGCGGTGGCATTCATCTCAAACCTTTCCAATAAACTCCTTACCACTTCCTGTTCTCCTTGTTCAATTAATGGGCGGCTTTCGCGGAGTAGGTAAATTTGAAGAAAGTCCTGCATGGCATCCTGATCCAGGTTCATATGACGAACACTCAACGGCAGTTTTTCCTGTATTTCCGCAATAAAGCGCGTGGGTTCCTGNGGTTTTTTTTTNTCATCACTTTGGCTCCAACTGATGTAAAGATATTCCTCGGCACGGGTAACAGCCACAAANAACAAACGTCTCAACTCTTCCAGATTTTCCTCTTTATCGCCTTTGCTCCGTTCAAATAAATTATCCGGATAACTAAATCCGCGATTATTCCCTTTNTTCTCTTCCCAAACGGATCGCACGGAATTCATTAAAAAGACATACTTAAATTCAAGACCTTTAGATCCATGAATGGTCATGAGGTTCACGCCATTTTCATTGCCATAAATCCGGTATAATGCAATTTCGAGCCCTTCCTCTTCNATCATATCCATGGTGGAAAGAATTTCCTGCAAAGTGGTATCCGGATCCCGATGCAATTCATCTTTGATAAAATCCAACAGGTTGCGCAAAATGTCCAACATCCACATTTTATGCTGTTCATTTTGCAGGGCCTCTGCGATAAAACCACCTTCCATTAAAATATTCTCAACCAATTGAATCAGTGTGGTGTTATAGGCATCCTGAATCCACTTCTCCAACAGGCCACCGGTCTTTAGTAATTCCGGATGTGGNCTTAACGTCAANAGTGTCGGATTCACCGTCTGATTCCAATCCTGTATCCAGGTCCTGAGGATCTGCGCGCTNTTGTTTTTGTAATTCTCCTGTTGCACTTGTGCAACGGCTTTGGCTATTTCAAAAGGAGGAATTTTAAATTGACTAAAATGTAAAATTTCAAAGAGATAAGCATCTCCACTCATCGGAATCTCCTGCTCCGCTGCAATAAAGCGAAGGATTTGGATAAACTTTTTAGCNAGAGGCAAGAAAAACAAATTCTCTTTCCGCTTTGAATAAAACGGAATATTTTTCTCTTTAAANAACTTTAAAACCTCATCGCCCCATTTATTCTCTTTATACAACACCGCAATGGATGAAGGTGGAACGCCTTGCTGAATTAATGCCTGAATTTCGAGACTGATTCCTGCTATCTCCTGAAAGGTATTTTGATACATCCTGAGTTCAGGCAGTATTTCCTGCTGGCTGCGCACCGGGTGCCTGGCCTGCAATTCTTTCACCAAGTGAGGATACCTCACATTCAGGCGCCCGGTATTGTTTTCAATAATAGCCTGTGACAGTTTAAGTATGGCAGGCACCGACCGGTAATTCGATTTAAGTACCACATCAAACAAATCCTTTTCATAGCGCGTGCGGTAATTTTCAAGGTTTACAATATTGGCACCTTGAAAACGGTATATGGATCGATCATCATCACCCACCACAAAAATATTAGCTTGCTCCTGGCCGGAACATAACAAGTCGATTAACTGATTTTGCGAACCACTGGTATCCTGATATTCATCGATCAGAAANAACTGATACCTTTCCTGTTGATCAAAAAGCAAATGGTTGTCTTCCTGAAAAGCGGTGAGTACCCACTGGATCATGTCATCAAAATCATATCGATGGTGTTCATCCATGATTTGCTGATACCGATCAAATGCTGCCGCGGCATGCCATAAAACCATTTTCTTNTGACGCTCCGCCTCAAGGTCATGTTCTTTTAAATCTCCTTTGGCATANGGGCTTTCCATCCGGATTCCCGCCCTTTTGTAAATGTACTTATCCCGCAGCGGTAGGTCGTTTAAATATTGCCCGATACATTGCTGGATGAATTTTGAACTCCAGCCCTCCCGTTTCATGGTCGAGAACAAGGCACTCAGATTGTTCAGGTCGTAATAAACTTCTCCCCGGTAACGTTTCAGCGGATTCTCAGCAGTAAACTCATCAATCAGCTGACGTAAAAATCGTATGCGTTCCAGGTCAGATACTGCATCCAGAGTGTTCTTTTGAAAAACTGATGGGTTCTCCTGAATTATCTGGTTGCAATAACTATGAAAAGTATGAATTGCAACCCGATACGCATCTGCACCGATCATAGATTGCAAGCGTTTACGCATGGCCACCCGACCGGCATCTGTATACGTCAGACATAAAATGTTATCCGGGAGATAGTCTGTCTCCAGAAGTATTTTACCAATGCGTGCAGATAATATTTGTGTTTTACCCGTTCCCGGACCAGCAATCACCAGTACATGCCCATAAATTCGATCGACTGCTTTTCGCTGTTCTTCATTTAAGCCTGTATAGATTTCCTGAAATCGGTGGTTCAACTGTTCACGTTGCATAATTTGTATACACTAAGAACGTAAAGGTAATTCAGTCACTACATACTGAGTTTACATCCCCGGGAGAAAATACCTGCGAGGACTTTACAGGTTGTCAAACGAATGGAACATCGCGGGCCCCTTAACTGCCATAACGGGCGCGGGGTACTGTGATTTCAGCGAACCTGATTTGCGGATGTATGGAAACACCATACTCCTTCGCTGAGTGAACATCTATTTCTATGGAGGGCATATTTTTATGGCAGATGCTATGAATGCGTATTGCAGATGCGGAATAGCCAAAAAAATTGCTGTTCTTAAAATCTGGTCGTAACATTGCAACTGAAACAGAGGCAGTTACACGCCGTTCAAAATTCAACCCGGTGTTCTGCTTTCGAAGTCCTTCAATAAAAACGCACATTTTCTGTAACCCTTTTAATTTTTCGTTACTCAACGAATCTTTTGCTTTATGACGTATGATATTTTACAATTGAACGACATGATCGTTCCGGAACTATTAGACATTGCTGAAAAACTTGCTGTTACCAATGCTAAATCACTAGACAAACAAAATTTGATTTACAAAATCTTAGATGCGCAAGCCGTATCCCCTGGATCGGAGGCTTCGAAAGAACGAAAACCCCGTGGACGCAAACCTGCCGGCAAAAAGGATGTTGAGGAGACAAGCACTCCGGTGCAACCCCAGGCATTAACTATATTACCCACCGACAAATCGACCAAAGGAGGGCGTGGCCGGAAACCGAAACAGACTCCGGAAGTTCAAGTTGTTCCTGAATCCAATTCGGAAGCTCCTCTTCCGGAAGTACCTATAGCTGAAGAGAATCAAACACCTCCTCAACGCGAACACAAACAGAACAACGAGAAGCAGCATGTAAAAAAACAACATCCGCATCAAAAACAACATAAGGAAGGATTTAGAGAACCGCAGAAGCCTGCCGTTGATGCTGCTGCGAGTGAAGCGAATTCCACCAATCCGGAAGTTAAATCAGAATCGAACGAGCAGGCTTTTCGCGAAACAGAATTCAAACAGGTCAAGAAAGTACCTAAATTTCATCTGGAATTTGATGGGCAAATTGATACAGAAGGTGTTTTGGAAATGATGCCCGATGGCTATGGGTTTTTACGATCCAGCGATTACAACTACCTCAGTTCGCCGGATGATGTATATGTTTCGCATTCACAGATAAAAGTTTTTGGACTGAAAACAGGTGATACAGTAACCGGAACCGTTCGTCCTCCCAAAGAAGGTGAANAATACTTTGCCTTGGTGAAGGTGAATACCATCAATGGCAAAACACCAGAAGAAGTGCGCGATAGGGTACCCTTTGATTATCTGACTCCATTGTTTCCATTTGAAAAGTTAAGTCTTTGTACAACACCCAATAATTTGAGTACACGGATCATGGACTTATTTTCACCCATTGGTAAAGGACAACGTGGTTTGATAGTGGCTCAACCCAAGACCGGTAAAACGATGTTACTGAAAGAAGTTGCCAATGCCATTGCCACCAATCATCCGGAGTGTTATCTGATGATTGTTTTGGTAGATGAACGTNCGGAAGAGGTCACTGATATGGAACGTAGTGTGAAAGCAGAGGTGATTTCATCCACCTTTGATGAACCGGCAGAGAAACATGTGAAAGTATCAACCATCGCCTTACAAAAAGCCAAACGTTTGGTTGAAGTAGGTCATGATGTGGTTATCTTACTGGATAGTATTACTCGTTTGGCCAGAGCCCACAATACAGTAGCTCCGGCATCCGGAAAGGTGTTGAGTGGTGGTGTGGAAGCCAATGCGATGCAGAAGCCGAAACAATTTNTTGGAGCTGCCCGTAAAATTGAAAATGGAGGTTCATTAACGATATTAGCCACTGCTTTGATTGATACCGGTAGCAAAATGGATGAAGTGATTTTTGAAGAATTCAAGGGTACCGGAAATATGGAATTGCAGCTGGATCGTAGACTAGCCAATAAACGCATTTATCCGGCCATCGATATTGTATCGTCATCAACCCGCCGCGATGATTTGTTGCATAGCAAGGATGTGTTGAACAAATTATATATTTTGCGTAAACATATTGCCGATATGAATCCGGAAGAATCCATGACCTTCATTCAACAACAAATGCGCGCCACGAAAAGTAATGAAGAGTTTCTGGCCACAATGAATAAGTAGGTTTGCTTTTTACAAAATAGAAAAGAGGCTGTCTCATTTAAGTGATTCAGCCTCTTCTTGTTTTAATAGAGTTGTTTGATAAACCGTCAAATTTGAGACCGTTGCAAAACAATCAAAAATAATTGACTAAGTCATATGGTTTCAAATTTCTGAGTTGCTTTGATTTTTTTGTCAAATGACTTTTGCAACAGTCTCAATTTGTTCTCTTTAAACGAAATTCAATTCCGGTAGATAAATTTGTAAAGGGTGCATTATAAATCACCTTGAAGCTCCCCTCAACATAATCTAAAGAACCTCCATAATAAGAAAACACAACCGGTGCATTCNNACCACGATACTTGTACCGGAAAGTGTTGTTGGTGTATTCTCATTGTAAATAGCCAGGGTATGCGCAGAGGTGGTATTTTCTGCCCCCAAATCATTCCATTAAATCCTAATGGCAGACTCAAAGAAGCTGCATTAAACGTTAAAAATTCCCCTGACGAAAGCAGGTGAGATTAGAATTTACCATTGAATCGAATATTGCNGTAACCGAACCATTATATTGTTGGGTCACTCTGAAATATTCACCCTGCTGAGAACAAGCATTAAAAACGCCCAACTGATGAAATCCCGGCCCCAGACTTACTTTAAGTGGTTGAGAACACTGTTGNTTGGCACTATCAATGGCAATGACTTCAAAGTTTATTTGTGTACCACAACTCGGAACAGTGTAAGTAAAGTTTCCATTGCCATCGGCATAAACGGTATTGGGAATTCCATTCTGCGTAATTCGTAAATAGGCTCCGGAAAGCACATTGCCATTGCAGCCAAGAACCGACCCGGTAATTGTGGAATAGTTTACAACATTCGACAACAGAACTTTTACGCCATCATCTATTGAATTATTTCCGGTAACAATGTTCCATGACTTAAGAACAACCCAGTTTTGATTACATGAGTATAAGACTTCTACGGTGCAATTCGAATTGGCAGGTATGCCGCCGGAAACTTCACCTGATGGATTAGTATATCCCGTTGAACTCATTGAATTGCCAACTGAAACCCGAACACTATAGTTCATCAACGGAGTATTTGTTACAGAATCATAAATGCGGACTTTGTAATTCACGAGACGTATTCCAACATCAACATTCCAAAACGAAAAATGTTTCACTTTGCCTACATACTCAGCACCTGCCAATTGAAAAGTTCCTTCTTCCTGCCACATTCCATTTTCCTCATTCATATACCACATCGGAACGGTTTGAGGNGCCGCATCTGTTTGAGCAGCTTCCACCGGCATTTTCAACTCCGCTTCGGTTCCGGCAGCAAGTTGTAAGGGNGTACCATCGTCGGCTTTTAATTCTACAGCCAACATACCATAACTGATCGAGCCTGTNTCAACACCATTTCGGGTAATTCCACGCAATGTACCGGGCATCAATTCATCCAGGTATTCGCCCAGTGGGTTGATGCGTTTCGCGAAAACATGTACAGTTCCGTTATAGGAATCTCCGGATTCTTCGTTCACTACTGAATTTGGAGAAAAATANATACTACCTCCTCCGATGGCTTGAATCGTACCACCGGAAGATGCCGGAAAGGTTCCGGCTTCTTCTTCCTTCATCAACCGAATTCGTATAATTTCTGTGGAATTTTCGGAAACATACAAAGTGCGCATTCCAGTATAGTAGCCATCCAAGTTCACTTTCACGAAAGCATGTTTTTCGGGCACCTTCGTTAGACCGGAACTAAAATATCCCTCGCTGTTGGTTGTAGTTATGCGATCGCCAACAATAACTTTCGCATGGGCTGCGGGAGAACCATCTTCAAGGATAACATATCCTGTTATCGTAGCATTTACGAGCTTACTCAGTGAAGTGGGTATATTTCCGGTAGGATGAATATTTTGATTAGTTGTTATTTGTTTCTTACAACTTTCAAGTCCGAAAAACCAATTGAAACGAGCAGAAGAGAAGCACCAAAAAGAGTTGAGGCAGGGAGAATTTATTTTTCATAATATATTAGTTTTCATAAAAATACTCGGATCAGTCAGCAAATTCAAATTACTCCGCCGCGTTAACGTATGTTAATCCTAAGAATTGCACGTCCTCGTTCAACTCTTGTCTCAAAAAAGCTGCTCTTTTCAGGAGCAGCTTTTTTAATTTATGCTATTTGATTAGAATTTTTCCAAACCGGAGAAAAAGAAATCACCTTCAATTAGCGCGTTGGCATCACTATCACTTCCATGCACTGCATTTTCACCTACACTCTTTGCATACAATTTGCGGATGGTTCCTTCAGCAGCATCTGCAAGNTTCGTTGCTCCAATTAAGGTTCTGAAATCAGCGACCGCATTTTCCTTTTCTAAAATAGCTGCCACGATAGGGCCACTGCTCATAAATTCACACAACTCACCATAGAACGGACGCTCTTTATGCACTTCGTAAAACTGACCTGCTTTGGCCAGACTCAGTTGCGTCATTTTCATGGCCTTGATACGAAAGCCCGCTCCATTNAATTTTTCAAGAATAGCGCCAATATGGCCCGCTTTCACCGCATCCGGTTTAATCATCGTAAAGGTTAGATTCGACATGCCTATAAATTTTGCGCAAAAGTAAGTTGACCCTGCCGATTCTCACCGAATTGTATATAATTAACGCCTTCTTTGTAAATAAGTGGGGCGAGTTATAGGGCGAAGTTGTTTAGCCGGACTTTGGCCGTATTCTCTGGCATGCAAGTAGAATCCTTTTTCAGAATCCGGTTTTTCGACTTCTACTTCCACCCGATGCGCTTGAGCCCAAGGATCCCGACGCACACCACTTACCTGCCAACTCACTTCTACATTGGGTAGATCCGAATGAATCTCAAACTGATTTCCCTGCATCTTTTTNCCAACCCATACCATCGCTTTCTGGCCTAATACGGTCAGTTGATAATGAAAATCCTGATTTAAGGCATCAAAATAACCAGGCATCTGAACCACGGCGATACCCTGTGCATCGGTGACACAATTGCCCGAATAAATATTCATCATTTCAGGACTTTCAACAAAACTATGCACTNNGAGGTATTTATTCTCCGGATCCAGTGGATGGTCGATGCGAAAAGTTCCACCCGCTTTGCTCAGCATCCCGCCTACCTGAAGNATCGCCATGAACAACCCGTTGCCATTAAAATAGCCGGCATATGTCGCAGCTGATCCGCTTGGGTCGGCATCTCCATAAATTCCCACATTACTTACGCCTCCACCTGCAAAACCGGAAACGCCATATTTTGTCCCCTGGTTGATGCTGGTATCGGAGTGAGCCCAACCATACAGGCCGATACTTGTGCTTCTACTGGCCGCTTCTCCAAATGCACCATACACCGTGTTCAAACCACTCGTTTTTGCCAAGCCATTTAAACCGATATACCCACCTTCTCCATATACTCCTATTCCGTAATTTTCAGATGAAGAAGGCATCACCCGTGAATACATACCCACATGATCGGCCAAATCGACGCCGGTATATTCAGCCCGAAGAATACCACTCGGTGCGAAAGCGGAATTAGACGTAAAATACCCCATCGTATCCCGGTGACCATCTACATGGAAAGAAGCAAGTGGATTTGTGGTGTGAATGCCAACATCACCCGATGAAGTCACAGATAGGTATTTGGTTCCCTGCATACCAATGTGNAATTGGTTGATTTTCACGTTGATCGATTATAGCCTCCGTTCCCGTATTGCTGATCGCCAGACCGTCGCTGGCGGTATGTCCGGTTCCGGTATGAGTAAGCCGTAATTCCATATTCGCTGCATCAGTATTATTGAAATGGATACGGGAAACGGGAGCTGCATTACCCCTATACCTACATTTTCAGAAGTGAAGTCAGCATGAAATTTCAATTTGCTTGTACCCGATTTAAACAAACTGATTCCGATATTTCCCGAAGAAGAAATCAGAAATCGCCCCAACCCATCGCCGCTGCTGATGCCATTATTCCCGAAGGCCAACAAATTTGCCAGGGGATACAATGAACTGATTCCAGCATAACCACCACTAAAAGCAGTGCCATATTTAGTAAAAGTGGCATAACTACTGATTCCATCATTGTACATGGTAAACCGACCAGCCCCAGCGGTATTTATATTCTGCATGCGGAGATGCTCCTGAAATCCGGTGGCGTCGCGGTAAATATGAAAACGGGCCGAAGGACTCGAAGTGCCCAGGCCCACATTAACACCATTGTCAAACAACTGTGAATTGTAAATGGTGTTTGCTCCTGTGAATTTCGTTAAAAATTCAAGGTTCCGGTACCAGTGGCTGCGGTTGAAACAGTACCACTTCGGGTTGAAGCCNTCACCCGATTTCATGGCATACAAAGCGAAAGGAACACTCAATAGTTGGCTGCTACCAACTTCCTTATAAACTCGGTTNTCATCCTGATAGGCAATTCGTATCCCAATTTGGCCATATGGCCATGGAACTGCTGACATGGCGCCCTTTAGGGCATTTCCTCCGCCTATCTCCAAGGTATACAACCCATAAGAATTGGTCAACACCGGGTGAAGTTCTTCATAAAGNACCGTTTCGGGCTCTTGAAAATCAAAGAGCGATATGCTCAATTGCAGGCTGGTATTTGATTTTGGTTCACCCTCCGTGGTGCGTAAGATACCCTGGTAATTAAATTTAGTTGGGATGCCTTGTTGGGCAGAAAGCGGAAAGTAAAGACAAAGCAGGAGCAAAATGTATAGATTCTTGTTGCGCATAAACTTTTTAGTTTGTGCTACAAAATCCTACCATTAAATGATTTTTAGCGCACGAGTGTAAAATCACCCTTCAAAAAGTCGGTTCGACCGGTTGGGTATGCCACACGCATCATATAATAATAAACCCCGGCATCNTGCTTAACTCCTTTGTAGGTTCCATTCCAACCCTGGTTAATATCCTTGGTATAAAACAGCTCCTGACCCCATCGATTAAATATTCTGAATTCCTGAACCTGAATCAACTTGCGTGCAATGACCCTAAACACATCATTTAAACCATCTCCATTCGGCGAAAAGGCATTCGGAACAAATACATCCTGCATAATAACCTTAATGCGGACTGAATCGGTTTGCGGGCATCCATTCAACAAACTGGTTCCGGTAACGGTATACAGCATATCTTCTAACGGGGTCGCCACAGGATCATTGCTTTGTGAAAATCCGAGGTATTCGGTTGGAGACCAATAATAAAANGGAGCCCCATCTGTCAGCAACTGAACCGATTCACCTAGATAAATCGTAGTGTCATTGTTGTATAATATCAGGTTGAAGGGAGGATGATTTTCCACAATCACATCTAAGGTATCCTGACATCCATGAGGATCNAATAAAATGGCAAAATAGGTGGTTGTACCTAAACCGGTGGCAACGGGATTTGCACAAAATTCGCAACTCAAATTGGCTGCGGGATACCACTGGTACTGCCCGGTACCTCCACTTACCCAGAGCTGAACCGGTTCGCCGGAACAAACCAGCGTGTCTTCAGAAATAGCCCCTTGCATAAANGGCCATACCTGAACAAAAAACTGATCTGTCGCGGTACATCCGGCATTGGGTGATGTTACCGTAAAATCATAGGTCTGCGAAGTTGTTCCGTCAAATACGGGATCGTATCCATTCGTATTTGTTAGCCCACCGGATGGAGACCAGTTAATTATATAACCGAATGGCGGACTCACCTCAGCATGAATATGAATGGTATCTCCCTCGCACAATTCTCTGTCGGGTAAAGGCGTAATAATTGGATTGGGGTCGGTTGTGATAGTAAACCCNTTCGTTACCGGAACACAGGTTCCAAAAGTTGCCGTTACCGAATAATATTGCGATCCAACCTGCGTCGGGGTAATGGTTGTCAGATAGGTACTGGGATCAAATACGCCATTGGGTGGAGTCAGTTTAAATTCAATNCCACTGTCTTTGGTTCCGTTAATCGTTACGGTATTTCCAAGGCAAATGGCCGTATCAACATTGAGTAAGTGAAATTCCAGAGAGTCTTTAATTTCAATTATAAGGCTGTCGGTAACGGTTTGAGAACAACCACTCAGGACATATATTTTCAGGTATTCTGTTCCCTCGGCGATGCCATCCGGAAAAGCGTAAAGATTGAGTACACGGGAAGTATCATTGACACTTGCTGCAAAAATCAATTGAGTAGGTAAAGTGGAATAATCAATTCCATTTTGTGCGTTTCCTTGATATTGCAAATTAATGGTATCCGCATATGCAGTACCAAGTACGATTTTGCGTGTTACGGTTAACTTGGCCGAATCACACCCTTCAACAATAATAGGCGAACCGGAGGTGGATACCAAACCGGTATTCAGTTTGACTTGTATGATATTAGACGTAAAACTTCCGGCTTTGAGAAACACCCCTGAATCCAGCACCTGATCACCCTTATCAGCAATAGCAAGCTTGAGATGATAAGTAGAGCAAGGAATAACCTGAGAAACTGCCGTAAGCACTATAGTAAATCCAGGATAGTTTACCGATGCCCCTCCGGCATTACAAACAAAGTACGGGCAGGTATTATTGGTAGCATTAAACATTCCACAACCGGCGGTCATATTGAAACAATTGGTATTGGTGGTGTTACAACATCCGGGGTTATTGGGACAATAAATGGTACTTACGCCCACCGGACAAGTGGTTGATCCGGGTACCAGAGCGATATTGGCTGATGAATTTGAATACGGACCGGTGATTCCGGGACCGCTGATAAAGAAACCAAACACATCATTAAAATTCGAGCAAGTAAATCCGGGATATTCCGTGGAACCAAAAACATAATCGAATTTCACCGTATCCCCGAGCGTCTGAAAATCAAATTCTAGAATACACTTATCGTAAGTGGTACCACCAATCAGCGTGGTTAAATCGGCATCCGCCCCATTTCCGGTAACGCCGGAAGGGCCTAGTGCCGGTCCATTGGCTCCCGAACCATTTATGGTCGTTGCTGCGCGGCCTGAGGTCAGCACAATACCCGAATCCATACCCAAGTTACTGGATGTAACGGTAAAAATTCCACTACCGTAATCCGTACTACCCTGCGGGGCCGAACCGCAATTCAGTGTTGCATTACTTACCGTCACCCCAAAACCAACCAGGGTTTGGGCCAGCGCTGTGGCCGAATTGGTTCCGGTCACATTAATCTGAGTATTCCCCTGAAGGATTAGTCCAAATAAAAAGACGGATAAAAGGAAATTTACTTTTTCATGGTATCATTTCTTAATGGTACTAGACGTAAGTTCATTCAGGTCGGTTAGTACCTATTCAATTGACCATAAATTTACACCTTCCGCCCGAATATTTTATACCTTGGGGCAATATCCCTTGTTCAGGCACAATTAGCGCTTGACTTTTTACTACTTTTGCGACCCAACAATTCGCATGATTCAGATTTTCAAAAAGGAGATCGATACGTTTTTCAGCACACCAGCCGGATATATTTCGATCATCATTTTTCTTTTGGTGATGGGATTCTTTCTGTGGTGGATGCCCGATAATAATATCCTGGATGATGGCTATGCCCATATGGATAAANTTTTTGCCTTATCGCCCTGGGTGATGTTATTTCTGATACCGGCGCTCACCATGCGTAGTTTTGCCGATGAATTTAAAAGCGGAACGATAGAGTTGTTATCAACTATCCCAATTAGTAACCGCGACATTATTCTTGGTAAGTTTGGAGCATCCATGACCTTGGTGGTGTTTTCATTGATCCCTACCCTTTTGTATGTATTCACCCTGGGTAGTTTATCTTCAATCGCCAATAATTTGGATACCGGAGGCATGATTGGGTCATACACCGGTCTTTTGTTTCTCTCCGGCGCATTCACCGCGGTGGGTTTATTTTGTTCTTCACTCAGCTCCAATCAAATCGTCGCCTTCCTGCTCGCGGTGTTTTTTAATTTCATTTTGTATGCAGGCTTCGAAAGTCTCTCACAAATCGAGGTATTCAGCGGTGGTATGGACTATATCATCAGTTCAATCGGGATGGAATCACACTACTATTCCATCAGCCGGNGAGTAATCGATACCCGGGATCTGGTTTACTTCCTCAGTGTGATTGCGCTGTTCATGTTAGCTACACAATTTGCTTTATTAAAACGTAAATGGTCGTAAAACCTGTTGCCAATGATGATGCATCCTACTCAAGTAAGTAAACAAGGTCTTCGACTCCTGATTGTCGGTTTGATTCTGATTCTGCTAAATATAATCAGTCATCGGCTACATCATCGCTTTGACCTAAGCACAGAGAAACGTTATTCACTGAGCACGCCAACTAAACAACTCCTGAAAAATCTCCGGGAACCAGTCGTGATCGAAATTTATTTGAAAGGTAAATTACCCGCCGGTTTTCAGCGACTGGCAGAATCTGCCCGTGATATCCTGAATGAGTTCAAAGAATATGGAGGGAGAAATGTCCGTTTTCAGTTTATTAATCCAATGGAAGGAGTGGCCGATGATGACAAACGAAAAGTATATGAGTCTTTGGCCGCAAAAGGAATCAATCCGGTTAACTTAAAAATTCAGCAGGATGACGACAATGGCTATGCTGAANAAATAATTTTCCCTTCGGCCAGAGTGATGTACNAACCAAAAGAAGTGGCGGTTAACCTGCTGGAAAGCCATATCAGCATGAAACCGACGGAGAAACTGAATTATGCAGAATCGATGCTGGAATACAAATTTGCTTCATCCATCAAACAGCTTTTAGTTCCTGATAAAAACATANTTGCCTGGCTGGTAGGACATGGGGAGCTTCTGGGCGATAATACCATAGATATTTTAACGACGCTGGAAAAATATTATAAAGTCGATACGCTGGATTTGACCCGGAACATTGAAATCGGTCCATACTATGATGCCATTCTAATCGCTAAACCACAACAAGCATTTGATGATAAAAATAAGTTCAAGATTGATCGATATGTGATGCACGGCGGCAAGATACTCTGGTGCCTTGATGTGATGGGATTCACGATGGATTCTTTGGTGAATAGCAGTGCCGGCATCGCCATGGACATGGGGTTAAATCTGGATGATTTATTGTTTCGATACGGAGTTCGTATCAACCCGGATTTGGTGGAAGATTATTTACAAGCCAATCCGATTCCTGTAACCGTGGGCATGATAGGCAATAACCCAGACATTCGTTTATTACCCTGGTTATATAACCCGTTTGCCATTTCTACCTCCAAACAATCCATAGTCAATAATTTGGATGCGGTGATGTTTTTGATGGCGAGTAGTATTGATACGATTGCCGCACCGGGCATCAAAAGAAATTTTATTGCATAGCAGCCCCGGAGCAGACGCATGCCAGCTCCGGTTCGCATCAGTTTGTCGAACTTAAAATTTGCCCCGCAGGCAGAAATGTATAAAGAAAAAAATATCCCTTTTGCAGTCTTGTTAGAGGGTAAGTTCTCCTCTATTTATGCTAACCGACTTGATNCCGAACTTTATTCGGGTGTATGAAGATTCGCTGAAAAAAACTTTAAAGCGGAAGCTGACAAAGAAGGTCGCATGATTGTGGTTTCAGATGGCGATATCGTCACCAACGACTTTATTAAATCCCGCGGCCCCTTGGAATGTGGATACTATAAATACACCGAACAGCAATTTGCCAATAAGACCTTCATTTTAAATAGTCTGGAATATCTTACAGATGATTACCACATCCTGGAAGCCCGGAATAAAAATCTAACCCTACGCCTTTTAGATGACGATCGGATTAAGAAAGAAAAGGTCATTTGGCAGTTGCTGAATACCGTGGTACCGGTTNTTCTGATTTTGGCATTTGGTTCGGCATTCTTTTTCTTTCGGAAAAGGAAATATGAAGGGTTACAGTCGGTTCAACCCAAAGACTAACCTTTTCCGCAATCGACTTGCTTTCTTAGATATTGTATCAAGTACCTTTTGGGTATTGGCCGTGGTTTGCCACCCTTTTCAATTTAAAACCATAGCCAAAGTTGTTTGGCAATAAAGTTCAAGGCGATTAATGTGCCACCAAAAAATGACAATCAGACCCATTGACACGCTTTGTCATCTTGATGCAAAAATTTCCTGTGTCGTAGCCCCTCCCTGAAGGAACTACCAAGAGGACATGCAAGAGTTGCAATTCAGACAATTTGAGCGAATAGCTAATGCAATAAAGGGATGCCTTACCGGTCATCCCCTTACTGTATAAAACCAACCAAAACCAACTATCCTAGATACGACTTCAGTGATTTGCTGTAACGCGCCTTCTGAAGACGTTTAATTGCTCTTTCTTTAATTTGACGGATACGCTCCTTGGTCAAATCATATTTTTCACCAATTTGTTCAATGGTCGGGCCATCATTGCCTTCCAACCCGAAATAGGCACTGACGATTTCTGATTCGCGCGGAGAGAGTGATTTTAAAATCCGGCGGATTTCTTCCCGAAGACTATCCTGAATCACTGAATCATCCGTATCGTTTGAACCAGTCAGCAAATCACCCATACTCACATCTTCTGCTTCATGAACAGGAGCATCCAGTGAAGTGTGACGGGTATTTGTCACGAAGATGTTTGAAATTTCCGTTTCAGACATATCCAGTATCATGGCCAATTCTTCTACCGAAGGCTCACGTTCATTCTCCTGTTCAAACGCCATCATAGCCTTATTGGCCTTGTTGTATGTGCCAATTTTATTCTGAGGCAACCTGACAAGACGTCCTTGTTCTGCCAAAGCTTGTAAAATGGACTGACGGATCCACCAAACTGCATATGAGATGAATTTAAACCCTTTCGTTTCATCAAAACGCTGGGCGGCTTTAATTAAGCCCAGATTTCCTTCATTAATCAGATCGGATAAGGTTAGGCCCTGGTGCTGATACTGCTTAGCCACAGATACCACGAAACGTAAATTAGACTTAACCATTTTTTCAAGAGCCGGACGTGACACGGAAGGATCGTTGCTTCGAATTTTCTGGGCCAAGACTGTTTCTTCCTCAGCCGTGATCATAGGAATCCGGCTAATATCTTGCAGATACTTTTCGACCGCCTGACTATCGCGGTTGGTTATCTGAGTAGCTATTTTGAGCTGTCGCATTTGTAAAATTTAGTTTTCAGTAGATTATTTGAATTAAGAACGTCGTTTGATCATCAAATAGTATTCCATGTTTGCTTTTGGCAGTTAATAAAATACTATTTTACATCGGCGCATCTGATAGCTCACCAGATGCTACATTTTCGAATCCAACTTCAGTGTGTCAAACTTTTCAGCCTGAACAGGTGTCAGAACGCCTTTAATGTTGCGGATTTTATTATCGTGATGGGCTTTAATTCTGATTTCCTGCTGTGACTTATTCCCTTCCAAGGCCTTTAAACTCATTTCCAGGTCACGTTCTTCGCCCATCAATACCGTGGTCAGTCGCATCACTTGCTGTTCAGTTAAGCCCAAATCCGCCTTTTGAAGAATGGCAATTTCCTTTTAACTTGTGCTGAAGGTTGTGGTTGGCTTTGAGCAAAAGCCAGATTCATACCTAAAATGACGAAAAACGTGAGAAATGATAGCTTTTTCATGTTAAGTTGTTTGAATTCAAGACGTAAAAGTAGTCGAATGTGTTTGCTTTCCTAATTGATTTTTACTAACGTTTTGTTTATTAGGCGATTTGTTGAGGCCAAACGCGATGAACACAGGTCGCGAAATACGCATGGGGCTATCAAGGTCCACAAGTCTACAGTAGGAAATAAAAGTAAAAGCCCCTCTCACGAAGGGCTTTAAAGTTATTCACCAACACGGCTTCCGGGAGACAATTCCCCTGAGGCCGGTTCACCATCATCCTCTTCATCAGTATTGATTCGCAGATTGCCTTCACGTTTAGCATTTCCTGACTTATCAATAAATTCCGGACGATTCTGATCGTAAATGATACGCTTTTCTGGCAAATCACCAATGATGCGGAATTCTGTACGACGATTGTATTGACGACCCACTGGATTGTCTTTGCCATTTACTGCATTAGGCTTAATCGGATTCTTTTCTCCTTCACCACGGGCAATCATTCGTCCTCGATCAATCCCTTTACCAGCCATATAACTCATAACGGCCTGAGCGCGGCGAACAGATAATTCTTCATTATATTCATCTTCTCCCTTGTCATCCGTGTAAGAACGAATCTCCACACTCACCGAAGGGTTATCATTCATAAAGTTAACCAAGGAATCTAAGGCTCCATAAGAATCAGGTTGGAAATCTCCTTTATCAAAATTGTAATACACATTCTGCACATGGAATTCAAACTCGTTGGTGATTTTGTGCATATAAATGGTTACCAGCGTAGTATCATCCGGATCCATCACGGATTTTCCGGATGTGCTTAAAGTAGTTCTTCCGGAAATATAACCAGGTTTGTCTGCGGTAATTACATAGTTCTTGCCCATCGGCGTGTAGAACATAAATTGACCTTCTTTTGAGAAGGAGGTATCTTTCATCACACCGGAAGCCTGATCAGCCATTTTGACAACAACCTGAGAAATCGTTTCATTGGTAATTTCATCCAACACAATCCCTTTCACATAAAAATTTGGTTCTTTAATCACGCGCCAGATATCATCACAACAGGTAGGATTTTTCACATAGATACTCCCTAAACGATTCGATACCACATAGGCATTGTCCTTTTTNCCTGGATCCTGAATGTAATAAATATCATCAGCTGGAGAGTTAATTGGGAAACCTAAATTCGTTAAGTTGGTATAACGTGATGGTCCGCCTTCCGCTGAATACACATCAAATCCACCAATATTTTTCCAACCGTTTGAGGAGAAATATAATTTATTGGTGCGGCTATCGTAGTATGGTGTTACATCATCACCCCATGAATTCACTTTCTTACCACAGTTTTGCGGACGGCGATAGGTTTTACGGGCTGAATCATACACTGAATACCAGATATCAAATCCACCGGCACTCTGCAAACGACGGTTTGACGTAAAGAATAATACTTCCTTCTTACCAATCATTGCACAATACGGATTGGTATTTGAGGATTCAGGATCATTAATAAAACCATCCAATTCTTTAGGNGCTGCCCAAACACCGCGGGTACGGTTAAATTCAGACACCCAGATTTTACATTTAATTTTTAAACTATCCTCTTCCAGACATTTTGTAAAATAAAAGCGAGTGCCTCCAGGGCTCCATGAACCATTACCGACATGGTACTTGGTATCATTAAATTTACCATCTTCAAATTTCATCGAAACCTCAAAGCTGTCTTTGATGCGGGTGCGATCAAACTCCTTAGGTGCCCACATGAAACGGGAAACATAATCCTTCCGCTTATCCTTTCCGTATTCAATGATTTTATTTGAATTCATGGTTGCGAACAAGAGCGCGGTATCTCCCAATGGAAGGGGCGACAATTCAGTATACGCGGTGTTTACATTCGGCCCTGCATTTTTAACGAAGGCGCGTCCAGGATCATTCAATGAACTTAAAGCCATCTGACAGCCCTCAATATGACGCTGAGCATACAACTTCACTTTCTTGTTTTTACCGCGGTAATTTTTGATATAATACTGAAAGCGCTCAATGGCCTTTTCGTAATCGCCATTTTGTTTCCGCATCAGCCCTTCTTTATAAGGTGCTTCCGGATACAATTCAGGAGCCAGATCAAAGCCTCAGCATAATATTCGGCTGCAGGTGGGTAATCCCGTGTCATCCACATACACTCTGCAATCATATACGTGATGTACGGATTTCGTGGTTGCTCCTTTTTAACTGAAAATAATATTCCTCTGCAGTGTAAAAACTTCCCGCTTTAAACAACCCGTTGGCCCATTTCATCTTCTTGGCAAACGGCAATTTAGCAGCCGGATCATCCTTCGGACCAGCTACTAACTGCATTGTTCCAAAGCCACCCCATAAGCAAATCAACGATAAAAGCAAAAGTTTTCTTCTCATTCCTCTGAAATGTTATAATAGCCGTAAATATAGACGTAAAATCCCGAAAATGAAAACCAAGCTCTCTTTTTTTTAAAAACGAGAACAAGGGAAGGCTATCCTTCTGGCAAAATCCAATGGATTCGGCTTGATATAGCGCAGTGAGATTTCAAAACCACCATTTCCACCTGAAGCAACCTTCAGATCAGACTGGTTGTAATCATATCCAAACCCTACACGGAATCCTTTATGTTCAAATCCGGCAGTAATTAATGTAGCATCACCGAAACGATACCAACCACCCACAAAAACTCCTGTTGCTACCGAACGAATATCGGGGTCGCCAACAATGTACAGGAACTCTGTTCCGGCGATCATTTCAGTAGCTGCTGTTTGTGATTGATACAGGAAAGCCGGACGAATACTTAAACGATAACCGGCATTCCAAACGGCTCCGATCTGTGTGTTTAAACGCATTCCAAGGCCAACCTCATTATTTTGCTTTTTCAGGAAGGATTCTTTGGGTTGATTCAGGTTATGCCCGGCAAAACCAATGGAATAGCCAAAGTTTTCAGATACCGCATGTTGCCAGTTGATTCCCGCATTGGCGGTAAAATATTTCACTTTCGGATTAAGTTGTTCTCCGGTTGTTCCGGGTTGAAATCCTCCATTATAAAATTCATCCTGCCAGTATAAACGGGCCGANTCAATGGATTTTTGCGTGTATCCACCTTGTAAACCCACTGAGATAGATTTATTGGATTCAGTACCCAANAACTTATGGTAAGCGATGGATGCCAACATCGACAAATTCGCCAGATTCCCATCTCCGGAACGGTCGTTGTAAATGCTCACACCTGCAGCCAGATAATCATCAATAGCCACATCTTTAAATAATGGCGCATCCACCGATCCACCAAATGTGACATAGGGTGAAGTTACACTGGACCATTGGTTCCGATAAATACCGGTTACACGAAGCAGTCCATTGTAACTTCCTGTGAGTGCAGGATTCATGACCAATGGGGCCCCGTTAAACTGGGTAAAATGGATATCCTGAGCCTGTGCCGATTGCATTCCTGAAATCAAAGCGCAGGAAACCAGCGCCTGGCGAATCATCTTTTGAAATTCATATGTTTCAAATTCATTGTTATCGGATTAATGTAACGTTACCTTGCTTATAGAATCGTTTACCAGTTGATGTTTTGGCCTCCACAACAAATACGTAAGTTCCCATTGGTTGCGGNCTTCCTTTGTATTGCCCATTCCATCCCTTCNNAATATCGGTGGTCTCAAATACCAACTCACCCCATCGATTGTAAACCCGGAAGAAATTCAATGTGGCTAATCCTCGCTTAATGATTCTCAACTCATCATTGACACTGGTTCCANNTCCGGGACTGAATGCGTTAGGCAAATCTAATACCGTTTCAGGAGAAATCCTAATCGTGATTGAGTCGGTCACAGCACATCCATATTCCGTGGTACCTGTTACAAAATACTGGGTGGTAACCGGTGGGTTGGCAATCGGGTTTTCGATGCTGGTGCTGCTTAAATGGTAGTTAGGAAACCAATTAAAATAGAGGCAGTTGCCGCTGGGCTCAATCTGGTAGGACTCACCCGGGTACAAGGTGACATCATCTCCGGCATCCAGCACGCCATCTGAGGCCACCTGAATCCGCACCTTATCGGTATCTGTGCAACCAAATTGGCTGGTCGAATACACCGTATATTCAATGTATTCCAAAGGTTTAGAAACTGGATTGGAAATATTCTGATCATTTAAATACAGGGCAGGTTCCCAATGATAGGCCACTCCNCCATTGGCTTGCAATTGCACAGAATCGCGCGGGCAAATTGTCGTTTCGGAAGGATTAATATTGGCAAATTCTATCGAGTGAACGGTTATCGAAACATAGTCGGTATCGGCACACCCGATCGGTGTACTTACTATAAGTTGCAGATTCACATTGTTTAATCCCCCAAAACAGGATCCGGTATAGTCGGANTTGCTCAGGTCTCCACCGGGATTCCAGGAATAGGTGTACGACGCAAATGGCATCNNTACCAACGCATGTAATTGAACCGTATCATATTGACACATCACACGATCGGGTCCGGCATCGATCTCCGGAACAGGCTCTACCGTTATATCAAACGATTTCACCATAGGGATGCAGCCCGGATAGGTTGCTGTTACTGTATACGACACATCACTCAACGGATTGGATATTNNCGGATCTTCAATAGCGGGATTGTTAAGATAGGTTGTCGGCGACCAGGTATAATTAAATAAGGCATGACCGGTCACATTAATTGGTATAGTAGCCCCTTTACAAACCGTTGTATCTCCGTTATGTAAGGTAATATCGTTGGGCAGAATAAATACGTCGATCGTATCGTATCCCGCACAGCCCACGGCGGTAGGTTCAACCTGCAGATAAATAGGCCAGTTTCCTAATTGGGTAAATGTTCCCAACGGATTTGGAATAGTGGTATTATTTAGAAAGCCTGAACCGGGCCCACTCCAGGTATAGGAGTAATTCTGATTGGGCGTTATCACCGGATTAAACTGTATGGCTTGTTGCAAACAAATAGTCGTATCGTTCCCGATTTTCACATTGGGTTGCTGGTTAATCGTAATCTTAACTGTATCACACTTAGGCGCACAACCCGAATTAGGCAAGGTAGCGCAAACAATATAATCGGTCGTATTGTTCGGACTAACCGTTGGCTCCTTGATGTTCGGGTTGTTGATATTCGTTGTCGGTGTCCAGGAGTAAATCAGGGAATCATCGCCAAAAACAAGAATATGCACACTATCTTCTGCGCAGACTGCTGTATCCGGAGTATTGATATGCATTTGGATCGTATCACTTATAAACAGGGATACGGAATCCACAATATTATTGGAACAAGGCGCTAATTGGTAAATTTTAATTTCTTCGATTGGCTCGGCAATATTATCCTGTATACCGCCNAAAACAATCCATGCTACCGTATCATTGGCCGGAATTGTTACCTGACCAAATGGAGCACCGGGAGGAATGGTGGACACATTATAATCGGCCGGATAATTCGCGCTTCCTCCCACCAGATAATTAATGGTATAAGGGGTAGGCGCAGCAACAGGGCGTTTTACTTTGATAAANCTTGCAGCACATCCTTCTACAATATAGGGGTATGGATCGATCAAATTTGAAATGGGAGTNAACGCGATCGCATTGGAGGATAAACTGCCTGCTTTTAAAAATACACCGGTATCATAAACCCGATCAGAAGCATCTCCAACTGCAAGTTTTAAGTGATAAGTTGAACAAGGAGTGACTAAGGCCAGAGCGGTTAACGTGGTTGTAAAACCAGTGTAACTCATGTTAGTTACAATGCCGGCATTAAAACTATCAATATTTGAAACATAATATTGCGTAAATGGTCCATTGCCTCCAGTATTTGTGAAACAACTATTCCCTGGAGTTGCATTATTTCCATTATTAATCGTTGAAATGGCTACAGGAAATGTGGTACCTGGAATCAACGCAATATTCGCTGAACTATTAGAATATGGGCCAGTTATTCCAGGTCCACTTATAAAAATCCGAAAATATCATTAATTGAACAATTGAAAATATCATACTCTTCACTTCCAAAAACATAATCAAATTTTACTGTATCTCCTAACGGCACGAAATCGAATTCTAAGATACATGCATCGTTAATTGTAATATTATTTCCTAATGCAGCGAGATCCGGATCACTGTTACCATTGGTCACTGAAGAAGCAAACTGTGCTTGTCCACAAGTCCCAGGGCTTTGACCTGCTCCGATATTCACACCAACTGCCAATGGGCCGGTTAATACATTCCCAGAGGAAAGAACAATTCCGCTATCCAATCCGAATACAGAGTTAGGAGTTGCGTAAAACTGACCGGCTGAAACAGTCGAATCGCATTTACCAAAGAAACCTGCATTACTGACAGTGACTCCGGCGCCAGCTAACATTTGTGCCAAAACATTCGCGTTACTGTTTACAACAACCGAATTCATTTGTGCATTTGTTGTTGTTACCAACAAGGTAAAAATGCAAACCAGAAGTAGTCCTTTTTGTTTCATGAATGAATTCATCTATTTAAAATTATTTTCAACATCAAAGAAGATTTTCTTAATTCTCCTATTCCTCAGAAATAAAACTGCACCTATTTTCATAAAGAAATTATTCAAGTTGTTACACGGTTTAAATTGACCAATTTTTAACTACCAAAATTAATGTATCCATACCTGACCTACAATTTTATTTATAAAACACAAGCATAGTATTTTACACCGTTTGAGCACCTTCCGATTTCCGCAATTTGGCGTAGGTTTGTCACCCATGTCGAAGTCCAGAAAACCTGCCGGTAAAAAGAGTGTAGAAGTAAAGCCTTCCGGACCCTTTGCCTTTTTGAAAGACGGTCGATTCCGCAAAATCGTTGGTATACTGTTGTTGGTTTTTACCGTGTATCTGGCTATAGCCACGGCCTCTTACTTTNTTTCGTGGAAACCGNATCAGGATCAGGTCATGAATAGGTCTTTAACGGAAATGCTATCAGCCCCTGAGCCGCCGGTTCAAAATCAGNGAGGTCGACTGGGTGCCTGGCTCTCCCATCAACTGATTTATAATGGTTTTGGAATGGCTTCCGGGATACTCTTATACCTTTTGGGAGCTCTTTCCATTCAATTGTTGTTTCGGCGTCGACTCATCTCCGTATTAAAAACACTGGCCTATTCATTACTCATTCTGCTTTTGNCATCCCCTGTACTTGCATTCTTTTTCAGTNCTGAACGCTTTCAATTCCCTTTCGGCGGGCGCTTCGGGAACCAGGTGATTGAAAAACTCAACTCCACAGCGGGTACCATTGGCACCACCAGCATCATCATTGCCCTTGTTTAATTGTCCTGGTACTCATTTNTTAATCCGGTCCTGTCGATGGCCTTCTGGAAAAAGGTTTACCAANCAGCCTCGCCCACACCCGTGGCATCCGCCAATCAAGCTCTGCCTGCAGAAGCCTTGAGTCCTGCTCAGGAAGCTTTTTCGCAAAGCTGGCCCCTGGAGGCTCAGGAGGACCAGACCATTCGTCCTCAATTACAAATTGATGATTCGTTCTTTGAACCTGAACCGATCGAAGAAACAGACCCCATTCCTGAAAGAACCACCGAAGAAACTCCCACCCCGCAGGTATCTACTGCAGTAGAGTTTGAANTTAGAATCAGAACCTCCTACGCCTCAAGAAACTGTGAAGATCTGGATTTTGAAGTGCATACCGCCGAAGAAAAACAGGACATCCTCCCTCTTCAAACGGGCATGTCGGTTGCCTCCGAAGAACCCTATGATCCGTCGCTGGAATTACGCAATTACAAATTTCCAACGCTGGACTTGCTCGAAAACCGCAGTACCCAGGATATATCCGTCGATAAAAACGAACTGGAACAAAATAAANATCAAATCATCAACACCCTGAAAAGTTTTGGCATCGCCATCGCAAAAATTTCAGCAACCGTTGGGCCAACCGTGACGCTCTACGAAATTGTTCCGGCTGAAGGTGTACGGATCTCTAAAATCAGAAATCTCGAAGATGATATTGCCTTAAGTTTATCCGCTCTTGGCATTCGTATCATTGCGCCTATTCCGGGCAAGGGCACCATCGGTATTGAAGTACCGAATATGAAGAAACAAATCGTAAACATGCGCACCCGANTCGCTTCTGAGAAGTTTGTGAATAACGATTTTAGTCTGCCCATTGCGCTCGGCAAACGCATCGACAATGAAAATTATATTGTCGATCTGGCCAAAATGCCTCACCTCCTCATGGCTGGAGCTACCGGACAGGGTAAATCGGTGGGCATCAATACCATTCTGGTTTCCCTGCTGTACAAANAACATCCTTCCCAATTAAAATTTGTGATGGTCGATCCCAAGAAGGTGGAACTTTCAATTTACAAATTGATTGAAAAACATTTTCTCGCCAAATTGCCTAATGAAGAGGATGCCATCATTACGGATACTAAANAGNCGATCAACACACTGAACGCCTTATGCATCGAAATGGATAACCGCTACGATCTGCTGAAAGAAGCCGGTGTTCGCAATATTAAAGAATACAATGAGAAATTTATCAAGCGTCGGCTCAATCCGAATAAAGGACATCAGTATCTTCCATTTATTGTGTTGGTAGTAGATGAATTTGCCGACCTGATTATGACGGCAGGTAAGGAAGTTGAAATGCCCATCGCCCGTTTGGCACAATTGGCCCGCGCCGTTGGGATACATCTCATTATTGCTACCCAACGCCCCAGTGTGAATGTAATCACCGGAACCATTAAAGCAAACTTCCCGGCCCGTGTGGCTTTCCGGGTTTCAGCCAAAGTCGACTCCCGAACTATTCTGGATGCCGGAGGAGCCGAACAACCGATCGGGCAGGGGGATATGCCGATCCTGAATGGCAGTGAATTGGTTCGACTTCAATGCGCCTTTGTCGACACGCCGGAGGTGGAACGCATCGTAGAATTTATCGGAACACAGCAAGGGTATCCATCGGCCTTCGACCTTCCGGAATATGAAGGAAGCGACAATCTGGACATGGGTGGTTCAGGAAGCAAATCACTCAAAGATGTCGACAGCATGTTTGAGCAATGTGCCCGCCTGGTAGTGAGTTCTGGCAGTGATNCTACTTCTATGCTTCAACGGCGTTTTAATTTAGGCTACAATCGCGCAGGTCGTATCATGGATCAAATGGAAGCCGCCGGAATTGTTGGAAGCAGCATCGGCGGAAAAGCCCGTGAATTATTGGTTCATAGTGAAATGGAACTGGAAGAAATTCTTAAAAATATTCTTCCGTAAAATAAACCCTTACTGAAAATTAATTGTGGCAAAGTCTTTAGGGCGTTGCCTGAGGCCGGGCCTTTGTTTCAAGTCCTCCCCGCTTCGGCTTGGGCCTCGCGGGATGCGGGCTTTCCTCGGCAGTCCCTAACGCAAGCAACCGAATGTCTACTCCTCCGAAATTTTGTCTGGTCTGTAATGCCAATTTAACTCTGAGAGGCAACTCAAGAAAACACCATCTAACTATGCAATGCCTTAAATAGTAATACCAAAGTGAATTGGTAGATAGACCAATTCATACAATGGTTTATGCCTGCCAGTACCGATCAACTCTTTGTTTGCGAGGAACGAGAATTACAAAGAGTACATCGGTAATAGGATAGTTGTTTAGACCAAAATTATCGGTCTAACCTGTACCGGTGATGTGGATGTACCTGAGGAACGAAGGTTACAACCACACAATCGGTATTACAAATATCACATCGGTATAATATCCTAGAATGGATTTTTCGGCCTTTGCTCTTTTGGCGTGAAGAAAAATTTGAAATCGGGCGCAGCATTCTTCCGGTTGTTCGAAGCCGAAGCCAAAGCGAAGGCAAGTTTCGGAAGAAGGCCGCACGATGAGAATTTTTAAACCAATGTGAATTGTGTCTTAAACCAATTCGTACAGTGGTATATGCCGATCGGATAGCTGTTTCCTGATTCAAAGAGCGGGATTACAGATATCACATCGGTATTAGCTTAAAGAGCAGCAGCCTTGAATTTTGGCTCCACCTTTGTTTTGTTTCATGCCGTAGCAGTATTTGTTTAGCCAGTTGAAATCAGGGTATTACAAATACGCTAACGGTACAAGACAAAAGGTTGGAAAAAGGAATAATTCCACTGTCCGACTCACGAAAACCCATTTTGATTTTAGCTTTTGCGAAATACAAAAAATAAACAACTTAATATCTTAACCTCTGATTTTTAACCTGTTATTACTATTTACAAAGATTGTAATGATAAATTAGTCCAAAACTATTTGATTATTTTGCAATAGTAAATGCCAGCCAGCCCCGATGAGATTGATGTGCTTGAAGCACAAAGGTTGCGTTAATTCAATCGGGGATTGAAAAGAACCATTGTACAAACGAGAATGGCGAAGATTGAACGATAGAATATTTATAGTCGCTATTATTACACAAAAAAGGTTTCATCCTTACAATGAAACCTTTTTCGTTTTGAAATTTATCCAGCGCTTATTTGCGCTTTTTTATCATTTTTTACGCGGAATCGCTTTACGTTTAACCGCTTTCTTCGGACGCACAGCGGGAGCCGTTTGGTAATTTCCGGTCATCGATCCATAATTTTTTGTTGCACTTCTGGCGAGAACGGATTTCCGGAATAATCAAAAGCAGTTAAGCGTCCCAAATCAGATAATTCCACCGGCACATCAGTCAGTTGATTATTCATCACATTCAACTTATTTAATCCGCTCATCATAGAAATCTCGGCAGGTATCGCCGCCAATTGGTTATTGCTTGTTAAGGTTTTCCAATCGATTCAAGGCAGTCAAGACCATCGGAAATTGAACAAAACCATTGTTAGCAGCTACCAGGGTTCGCAAACTTTTCAAATTCGAGAAGGATGTTGGAAGATCATAAATTTTATTGCCCGGATTTCCAGGTTCCCCAGAATTAAAGTCTCTAACTTATTCAGGTAGCCAATTTCAGTAGGTAAAGTGTAAATTATTGTTCGACAAATTTAACTCTCGCAGATTTTTCAGGAAACGCACTTCAGAGGGTATATAGTTTAAATTACACCCACTCAAATCCAAACTGGTAATATGTTTCATCTGACGAATCATCTGCAACAAGTGACTTGGATTGGGCACCTGATTTCCGCTAAACCGGAAGCTACGAAGCGCAGCCAGGTTGTTAATTTCATCCGGCAAAAACTAATGGGGTTACCGGTAATATCAATTTCTTCCAGATTCTTACAATTCGCTAGGAAGCCGGTAAGGTATTCAACTTGTTATTGCGCACAATCAGTTTGCGCAGTTTTTTAAAATCCCCAATGGTGTTTGGCAAACTGGTCAGGTTGTTATTGGACAAATCCAATACTTCCAGATGTTCCAATAAATAAATATCAATCGGAATCGTATTGATATTGGTATTCTGCAAGGTCAATTCTTTCAGATTGGGATAACGAAATACTTCTTTGGGGAAGTAGTTGAAAGGCTGACTGGAAATTCGTAACAGATACACACAATTGTTGTCGTACGTTGCAGGGGGCAGTTTTCAAACACTTTATCCGGGTCACACGGGTTTGCCAGAGGGTAATACACTTGCGCTGACCCGGCAACTGCCATGGACAGGGCCACCAGACTGAGCAGAAATTTCTTCATATTCGACTGAATCTAAATTAGGGCCTAAAAATAGGGTCTTTTTGGCAAAAACATAATTTTTACCAATTCACGAAGCAATCATCGGATAAAATGGGCCACCGTACGTTTCCCATTCTGAACACATTCAATAAAATAAACTCCCGGTACCAAACCCTGAATGTTTATCGTGGCGTTCTTTCCGTCCATCGTTCCTTCCCGCAACGCTTGTCCTTGCAACGAATAAATTTTCCAGGATTGCAATCCCCGAGATGATAGAATATGTAGTTGTTCCCCATTGGCCGGGTTGGGATAAATAAGGAGTTGAACATCCTTGCCATAAGGATCATTAACGATACTCGGACCACACAAGGAAGATGTATCGATAGCCGGCGCAAANAACTGGGCCATATGCAGGGTCCGCAACCAGATATTGTCAATGGCATGTCCGGCCAGCGAAGGATTGGCCAGTTGAGTTGCACAATCTGCTGTGTTCAGAGTGGAATCAAAATAAACCAGAGGCAAGGCCGTTACCGAACCATTCAGCCCGGAAATCATCTGTTGAATTCCGGATGAGCCATACACCCAGGGCCGGTTAATGATCCACTGGCAATTGGCCGGCCATTGGGTAAAACAATACGCTCCACCATGGTAAATCCCCTGGTGTTGGTAAGGCACCACCAAATCGTTGGGTTGATGGTACAGATATAATCGAGGCGCCTGGGTGTAGGTAGAATGACTAAACAAATCCGACAAAACGCCTCCATAAAANTTCCCGACACCTTTAATGGTATATGTGGGTGCGGACAGATTCAAATCACCGTCAATACTGCCCGANTCAGGACGTGCGAGTTGCATCGTGGCGATGGATGTATCATATCCAGTCGCTTGAATACACTGGTTTTCATAAATGGTGTTCGGAGGATTTGCAGCATTGATGGCACCACAGTGTACAGGCTTCTCATTGGCTGTATCCAGAAAAGCCACATTCAAGGCGGTGAATCCTCCGGCACTTTCACCAACAATAAAAACATTTCTCGGATCAATATGATACGTAGATGCTTGATTCAACAAGAAACGAATAGCTCCTTTTACATCCTGCATCGCCCGATAAGCGCCCCGATACCATTCAGCGGTATCCTGCATATTTAAACAATTCCAGGGCAAACCCAATAATGAAACATTACAATTCACCTGCGATGAAGTTTGAAACATTCCTAGCCGATATTGTATCGATGCCGCTACATATCCCCGCTGTGCAAATTGTTTGGCCCAATAAGGTGGTGCATCTGCCGATTTAGAACCTCCTAAAAANGCTCCTCCATGAATGGCAATCAGCAACGGACGGCCACATGAAGGAATGGTATCGCCAACCGGTTCATATAAATCCAAATGAAGTACACGCTGGTTGCCGGCAAAATCGATGGCACTCCCATAGGCCATATCNCGGTGTTTTTGAAATCCGTACAAGGTATCAATCCATTTCTGTGCAAAACCAGCTTGCACAGAACTTAGCAAACAGAAAATAAAGAGTAACTTTTTCATAATGACAATCAGTAGGTTGCCTAAAACTAATCAGATAAAAAAACCGGCAAAAGAACATGCCGGTTTTCCAGAAAGATTAACCTTCCATTAAGGCGCTACCACACCAACAAAATTGTTATTGTTAGGTTCCCAGATTAAGAAGTCCAGTCCATCGACAATTCCATCTCCATTGAAATCGGTGGATACAAATCCGGATGCAAAATTATTATTATCTGTTTCCCAGTCATTAAAATCCAATCCATCCACTACACCATCCTGATTCACATCGCCGTTAAAGATGGCATACAAACCGGTGCCGGATACATCTAGCATATTTGAACCAAAGGCTTGTGTTGACGCGGTGGTGAAATTATAGGAGTTACTGGATGCAAAGCTATAAGGTGATGCACTCCATGTTTGAATTGAATTACGATGATTTAATACGATATAGTAACTGTTACCACTTACAGCTCCTGGAAAAGACAAGGTGATTTGTCCATTGGTACCCACACGACCGGTTTGGGTATAGGCAACTGCATACGGACTTGCGGCATCATGTAAGGTCACAGTAATATCATCCGCTTCAGAGGCCAAAGCGCCCCTACCAGTTGATTGAATAATACCGGTTGCATGGCAGAGGTATTTACATCATAATAGCCCTGAATAGCCAATGTCAATTGCAATGAAGTGGCAGATGCAGAAATTACAGTTGTTAATACATTCGAGGCATCTTCACAATATCCGGAAGCTGAACGGGCCAGCACACGCAAATAATACGTTCCGGCACTGGTAAACGTATAGTTTAATGAAGCATTTGTTTCGCCGGAAAGGTCTGTCCATGGACCACTGGCAGATGTAGTCGATAATTGCCATTGCAAATTGCCGCTTTGTCCACTCACACTATAAGCCAAGGCCACGTTTGTATTTCCGGTGGATGGACCACTAGCTGTGCCACCTACTGGTAAAGCATCCAATGGGGCATCAGTTATTGTAAAATCAATGGGCGTTGTTCCACTTGTCGGATTCACTGTATTACCGGCATTGGGCCAAATGCCATCTGAATCAGTGGCTGCACATCCGATCACACTGCCGGTAGCTACATCCCGTTGTTCGATGCGTTGAATCCCATTGGGTAAACTGGTCGGAATATATGCACCCCATGAACCGCTTACTGCATTTACTGAAGGATTGTACCAGGTGGTATAGTTTTGCGCGATACCATCATTCTCAGCCCATGTTCCGTAAATCGGACGACCGCTGCCACCGGTATTATCATATAAGAAAATCATATTCTCGGCAGTGGCATTTGAGGCGCCCTTAACCGCACGACCTGAGGTAGAAGCGGCTATCATTTTAATGGTATTTGTCGTTCTAACATTGTGTAAGACAGAAGTCCCGCCCAATCCGTTATTTAATTGAACATAGAAATAAACATCATTTCCACTGGCAAAAGCAGCATTGCCTGTTGGAACAAAACTGAACCACCCGGTATACGAACCATTGGCATCAGCAGTTAACTCAGCATATCGGTTGGAGGTCACAAACTCATCGGAACCAATTAAGGTCCCACCGACTGATTTCGCTGAAGATTGTCCGACGATATACCCATTGGCACCGGCCGTATTATTGATGGCATAAAAATTACCAGCCGAAGTTCCAGATAAAGTGGTTGCCGTTGAAGCACCGGTAAAATAGCGATAGGTGGCATTCGGCGTCAGATTATCCAATTGTAAACGACAAACGTATTGGAGGCGTTCACCTGCGGTAGAACCATTAATGGCGTATTGCGGTAAAATGAGTTCAGTTAAAGTTGGAGGAGTAACGATTAAGATATTACCAGTTAATGCGCTGTTTAGTCCGGCGGTTGTAGCCTCAAGAACATAAGTACCCGCTTGGCTTAATTGGATATCATTAAAACTAGCCACACCCGCAAAGGCTGGCTTAGTAACCGTACCTGAAATTGTTCCAGGACCTGAATTCACCAAAATGGTTATGTTACCAGTATAATTCACGTCGACGGTATTGTCTGGTCGAAGCGCTTGAACGGTAAACGTACTCAAGTTGGTGCTCACCAATCCACTGGTAGGTGCGTTTAAAATATTCAAATGGTCCGCTACGGCCAGCACATTAAATGCGGCACTCGTTCCTGATGTAAGTATATCACCGTTCAGGCGATCGCTGATATCACGACACCATTTTCAGCAACTGAGTAATTAACTCCTGTGATAGTTACGGAATTGGTACCAGCAGTAATCGTACCTGAAGTAGCACCTACCAAGCTTCCTGTACCTGTTACCACATTTAATTGAATATCGGTATTGGCTAATACATTCTGAGGAGAATTGCCGTTATCCTGTGCTTGTATGGTAACGTCAAAATTTGTATTCACTAAAGGAGATGAAGGTGTTATAGAGGTAATCACCAATTTGGTTGGGAATGTCGGATTGATTCCTGTACCACTTAATGCGGCTGATGGAGTTATTGTTAAACCACCTCCTGATACCGATAGGGTTGCTGTTAATGCTCCGGCGCTTTGTGGTGTAAAGCGAACATAGACCGGTGTTGCACTTAATGTAGCCGTGGTAAACGGAATGGTTGTGGTTGCCCCCACGTGGCATTATCATTCGAAATTTCAAAGTCGGTGTTATTCACTGAAAGTGAAAGGTTGCCCGGAGCTCCCACTAAAAATCACCGGATAAATTAATCGTTTGTGATGTTGATTGTGTTCCTACAAAGGCATTCGAAAAGACAAACTGCCTGGACTCATCACGGCATAAGCTCCGGCTGGCACTACGTTTCCAAGCAGAGTCACGTCATCCAAACGTAATGTTCCGGTTGTTGCGGCTGTGCCGGAAGCTAAATCAGTACGTTGCGTACCATATGGATAAAATCGTATTGAAACGGTTTGTCCCGGAGTTGTTGTAAAATCTGTAAAATCCCAGGTCGCTGCCGATCCCGGATTGGTGGTTAATGGCGCTGCTCCCCAGGAAGTGAAACTAGCAAATCCATCTGTACTGTAACGTACCTCCAATTGATTGGGTGCGGTGTTGCTTCCTTGTCTGAAAAATGACAAACTGGTTACATTCAACACATAACCGGGATCAGGGGTAACTGTAAACTCAATATAGGACGCCGGGTTGATGGAGGCGGTATTATTTAAAGTTGTTGAATTAAATACATTCGCCGTCGGTGTACAGGTTATTGTATTTCTCGTTAATACCGTAGCAGTAGCGTTTGTAGCAACAGTTGGAATGTTTCCGGGCGTAGGACAAGCGCTGACCCCTGTAAACTGGTTCAAATAAAGATTTTGTGCGTCTACTCCCGGGCCAGTAAATGCAAATGGTAGTAGGAATAGTACGATGCGGAATAGCTGTTTCATAAAATTATTTTAACGAGTGCAAAGCTAAGTGCGATTACATGGAACCTATGTTAATTGGACTTTATTTTTTAACACCCTATAAGTTTGATTGAATATAAAAAATGGAGCCATCCGAAGATGACCCCATTAACCTTAGCGTGGTTGGTTTGGTATTAATTGCTCTTACTGAGTTTTTCAGTCAGAATCAGGGTATTATCAAATTTAACATGCAAATGATACATACCATTCGCCAATGCACTCAAATCGAGTTGCATCACCTGCGAACCTGGTTCATGCTGAGCTTGAACCGTTTGCACTAATCGTCCGCTCATATCAAAAACCTGTACCGTGGTTTGATGTGCCTCTTCCGAAGCCAGGTGAATTTCTACCTTTCCTTGGGTTGGATTCGGGAAAATACTGGCCTGCTGATTCACGGCGAATTCCACTTGCCCTTCAGGTTTCGACAATAAAGTTGAGAAATCGGAAAGTGTACTCAGGCTCCGGTTGAGAATGGAGTTGGATTACAAATTGCGCGAATCTGCCACTCGTAAATGGTTCCTACTGATAATCCAGTTAAAGGTTTTGACACAGCATTACCTGCGGCTGTACCGCTTATCCAGACGCCTGGTCCATTTTGCGTGCGATAACGAATTTGATAATAATTCGCATTTGGTACAGCAGACCATACCAATGTGGCTGTATTCTTGGTCACATTGATTTCATTTAAATTAGTTACCGTTGGACAAGCCACATCTGTCGTAAAAATGATGGTAGGGCTCCACGGTCCTGGTGCTGAAGCATTGTTGGTACAGAATCCACGAACTTCCAGCTCGTATTGGGTTGCTGCTTGTAAACCAACGATGTTCTTATAACTGGTAGGTGCCGCTTGGGTACCACCTCCGGTCCATGTACCAGAACCTACAATACGATAACGAACTTCATACCAGATTAATCCAGGTACACTATTCCAATTTACTGTACCGCTCGCAGCTCCAATATTACTCATATTGACTCCGGTAATACCTGGCGCATTGGATATGGTGATGTTGGCAGGAGCTGAAGTGGCTGTACATCCATTCCCATCGGTGTAGGTGTACGTATAAGTGGTTGTTGGTCCCGTGTATGGGTTCGCAACACTAAATGTTCCTCCAGTCGGATTTCCCACCAAATTCAATGACTGTCCCGCACATGCACTCAAATCACTAGCCGTTACAAAAGGTAGTGCATGAATAGTAAGGTTTAAAACATAATCCTGGCATCCAACAGTCGCCATATAAACACCAGATGATGTATAGGTCGTGTTATTCACCAACCAGCTATAACTACCACAACCTGATGCGGTTGTGACGATTGGAGGATTCGGTGAACCCGTCACATCCCACTGACAAGTCGTTCCATTAAATGATGCAGTTTCATAACATGCCAATCCAGTTGGTGCAGCAGGCATAGAACCCGTCACATCCCACTGACAAGTCGTTCCATTAAATGAGGCGGTTTCGTAACATGTCAATCCAGTTGGTGCAGCAGGCATAGAACCTGTGATATCCCACTGACAAGTCGTTCCATTAAATGATGCGGTTTCATAACATGCCAATCCAGTTGGTGCAGCAGGCATAGAACCCGTCACATCCCACTGACAAGTCGTTCCATTAAATGATGCGGTTTCATAACATGCTAATCCAGTTGGTGCAGCAGGCATAGAACCCGTCACATCCCACTGACAAGTCGTTCCATTAAATGATGCAGTTTCATAACAAGCCAATCCAGTCGGAGCGGCAGGCATAGAACCTGTGATATCCCACTGACAGGTCGTTCCATTAAATGATGCGGTTTGATAACATGCCAATCCAGTCGGAGCAGCAGGCATAGAACCCGTCACATCCCACTGACAAGTCGTTCCATTAAATGATGCGGTTTGATAACATGCCAATCCAGTTGGTGCAGCAGGCATAGAACCTGTGATATCCCACTGACAAGTCGTTCCATTAAATGAGGCGGTTTCGTAACATGCCAATCCAGTCGGCGCAGCGGGCATTGAACCCGTCACATCCCACTGACAAGTCGTTCCATTAAATGATGCGGTTTGATAACATGCTAATCCAGTCGGCGCAGCGGGCATTGAACCAGTTACATCCCACTGACAAGTCGTTCCATTAAATGATGCAGTTTCATAACAAGCCAATCCAGTCGGAGCGGCAGGCATAGAACCTGTGATATCCCACTGACAGGTGGTTGTATTAAATGATGCGGTTTGATAACATGCTAATCCAGTCGGCGCAGCAGGCATTGAACCAGTTACATCCCACTGACAAGTCGTTCCATTAAATGATGCAGTTTCATAACAAGCCAATCCAGTCGGAGCGGCAGGCATAGAACCTGTGATATCCCACTGACATGTCGTTGTATTAAATGATGCGGTTTCGTAACATGCCAATCCAGTCGGCGCAGCGGGCATTGAACCAGTTACATCCCACTGACAAGTCGTTCCATTAAATGATGCAGTTTCATAACAAGCCAATCCAGTCGGAGCGGCAGGCATAGAACCTGTGATATCCCACTGACAGTTCGTTGTATTAAATGATGCTGTTTCATAACAAGCCAGTGTTGGCATAGCAGGTTGTGATCCCGTTACATCCCAAACACAGGTTGTTGTATTGAAGGTTGCTGTTTCATAACAAGCCAATGTTGGCATAGCAGGTTGTGATCCGTTACATCCCATACACAGGTTGTTGTATTGAAGGTTGCTGTTTCATAACAAGCCAATGTTGGCATAGCAGGCTGTGATCCGGTGACATCCCATACACAAGTTGTGGTATTGAAAGATGCTGTTTGATAACATGCGAGTGTTGGCATCGCTGGTTGTGATCCGGTCACATCCCAAACACAAGTTGTGGTATTGAAGGATGCTGTTTGATAACATGCGAGTGTTGGCATCGTTGGCATCGTGCCTGTCACATCCCATACACATGTCGTTGTATTGAAGGTCGCTGTTTGATAACATGCGAGTGTTGGCATCGCTGGTTGTGATCCAGTTACATCCCATACACAGGTTGTAGTATTGAACGTCGCTGTTTGATAACATGCGAGTGTTGGCATCGCTGGTTGTGATCCGGTTACATCCCATACACAAGTTGTTGTATTGAAAGATGCTGTTTGGTAACAAGCCAGTGTTGGCATCGCTGGTTGTGATCCGGTTACATCCCATACACAAGTTGTGGTATTGAAAGATGCTGTTTGATAACATGCGAGTGTTGGCATCGCTGGTTGTGATCCGGTCACATCCCAAACACAAGTTGTGGTATTGAAGGATGCTGTTTGATAACATGCGAGTGTTGGCATCGTTGGCATCGTGCCTGTCACATCCCATACACATGTCGTTGTATTGAAGGTCGCTGTTTGATAACATGCGAGTGTTGGCATCGCTGGTTGTGATCCAGTTACATCCCATACACAGGTTGTAGTATTGAACGTCGCTGTTTGATAACATGCAGTGTTGGCATCGCTGGTTGTGATCCGGTTACATCCCATACACAGGTTGTTGTATTGAAAGATGCTGTTTGATAACATGCGAGTGTTGGCATCGCTGGTTGTGATCCGGTTACATCCCATACACAGGTTGTTGTATTGAACGACGCTGTTTCATAACAAGCCAGAGTTGGCATCGCTGGTTGTGATCCGGTCACATCCCATACACAAGTGGTGGTATTGAAAGATGCTGTTTGATAACATGCAGTGTTGGCATCGCTGGTTGTGATCCGGTTACATCCCATACACAAGTTGTGGTATTGAACGATGCTGTTTGATAACATGCGAGTGTTGGCATCGCTGGTTGTGATCCGGTTACATCCCATACACAAGTTGTGGTATTGAACGATGCTGTTTGATAACATGCTAGTGTTGGCATCGCTGGTTGTGATCCAGTCACATCCCATACACAAGTTGTGGTATTGAACGATGCTGTTTGATAACATGCGAGTGTTGGCATCGCTGGTTGTGATCCGGTCACATCCCATACACAGGTCGTTGTATTGAAGGTCGCTGTTTCATAACAAGCCAATGTTGGCATCGCTGGCATACTGCCGGTTACATCCCATACACAGGTCGTTGTATTGAAGGTCGCTGTTTCATAACAAGCCAACTTGTCGGTGCTGCTGGTTGCGTTCCTGTTACATCCCATACACATGTCGTTGTATTGAAGGTTGCTGTTTCATAACAAGCCAATGTTGGCATCGCTGGTTGTGTACCGGTTACATCCCATACACAAGTCGTTCCATTAAATGAAGCAGTTTCGTAACAAGCCAATCCAGTCGGCGCAGCGGGCATTGAACCAGTTACATCCCACTGACAGGTCGTTCCATTAAATGATGCGGTTTCGTAACATGCTAATCCAGTTGGTGCAGCAGGCATAGAACCCGTCACATCCCACTGACAAGTCGTTCCATTAAATGATGCGGTTTCGTAACATGCTAATCCAGTCGGAGCGGCAGGCATAGAACCTGTGATATCCCACTGACAGGTCGTTGTATTAAAAGATGCGGTTTCATAACATGCCAATCCAGTCGGCGGAGCGGGCATTGAACCTGTGATGTCCCACTGACAAGTCGTTCCATTAAATGATGCGGTTTCGTAACATGCTAATCCAGTCGGCGCAGCGGGCATTGAACCTGTGATGTCCCACTGACAAGTCGTTCCATTAAATGATGCGGTTTCGTAACAGGCTAATCCAGTCGGCGCAGCGGGCATTGAACCTGTGATATCCCATTGACAAGTCGTAGTATTGAAAGAAGCCGTCTGATAACAGGCTAATGTTGGCATTGTAGGTTGCGTTCCAGTGACATCCCAAACACACGATGTTGAATTAAACGTGGCTGTTTGATAACATGCTAATCCGGTTGGTGCAGGGGTGGGGATGGTTGGTTGATTAAAAAATTAATGCTCGTTGGAGTTCCACAGCCAGGTGAAGTCACTTCAACCGTATATGAACCGGTTGCTAATCCCGAAGTGTAAAAGAGTTGTTTGTAAAATTTGAGGATCCCCGCCGTTTAGGGTATAAGAGCCATTAAATTGTGTTGAATTTATCACTGCCGTTCCATTATTACTTCCAAAGCATGTGGCATCGGTCAGAGTCCCTAAAGTAACAGTCGGACATTTTGGAGCAGCGGCAATGCCCTTTATAATCATTCCGGTTGGTGCGGTGTAAATCGTCGAGGCTGTTGCATTTATTGTAACATTCCAGCCCGAAGCATCTACTATTTTGCGTACAGAGTTTGCAGAGGTTGCTCCTGTTCCTGTGGTTATATATGCATCAACTCCAGAACCAGATTTTTCGGCATACATACTGAATCCGCCAACCCCTGTAGAATAGGTACCATTGGCTGTCCAAACTCCTGAAACCAATGAATATTTGAAGATAGTACCGGCAGTAGCGGATGTTGCATCAAGTACATACAATACGTCAAATGTATTTCCATTTGAACCGGAAGAAATCAAATAAAAATCTTGTCTGGAAGTGGCACCATTAGCGAGACCAGAAAGTCCTGTAAATGAACCTCCCGTTGTTGAACTTATAACACCAACTGGTGGGTTGGATGTAGATGCTGTTGAGGCATAAGCGACACCTCCAAATGCCTTAATCGAACGGACATTCCCTGAAGGATCTGCACTCGTTGACAAATTCGTATAATAGCCACCTTGATCACCAATAAACCAATTTGAATTATTCAACGTAGTAGCACTGCGGGTTTGGTTGGTACCTGAACCCGTGTATGTAGTTGCTACACTCGGTATGGCATCATTCCCAACTGCAACTACTACCTTTGAAGACTGTAAGGTATTTACATTTGAAGTTGTATTAGTTGTATTATGCCCTGTAAAACAAAATAAAGAACCATCATTACTATTCGAAGCATAAAGTGTAGATGTTGCCGAACCGGAAACTCGGATGGCATTAGCTCCAGTACCTGGGATCGTCACTGTCTGAATTAAAGTACCCGACTTAGTCAATTCTCGCAGATCTATAGTAGTATTCGTGGCAGAAGCCGCTGCAACAACAACAATAATATTATTGCTGTTAAACGCCGTTTGTGCTTTCAGTGGAACTGAAAAGTAAGAAGGAGGCCAAATGATGCCAGTAGAGTTGTCATCCATGTCTTCTGTACCTGGATACCTGAGATGCACCTCGTTCGATGTTGTGTAAGTTGTTTCCTCATACAATGTTGTGATTTTAAACTGCAAATTTATTTATGTCTTATTACCGAGACGTTACCTTCTTGTCATCGTATGGATAACTCAGTCTCCCTTACCATGATTTTCTACAATTTTGTCACTACTTCTATAAACCGGGACAAACTGGATGTATCCTACCGGGAAAAAGCTCGTGTTGCGCGATGAGTTGAAAATGCGGCATTCCGGACTATCTCAACAACAAATCCGTTAAAAAAAGACTGCCGGATTACCGGCAGCCCAAATAAATTCTGTGGATAAGTTTTTCAGCTAGATGGCTGCAAGATGTACCTTTTGCTGAAGCTCTTTAACTTGTTCGCGAATCATGGTATCTGTGTCCATCAAATCTTTCACGGTTTGGCAACTATGGATTACGGTGGTATGATCGCGGCCTCCAAAATGATCNCCGATGGTTTTTAATGAGTTCTTTGTAAACTGTTTCGCTAAAAACATGGATATCTGACGGGCCTGAACAATTTCACGTTTCCGTGTTTTGGCTTGCAATTTATCATAGGAGATATCATAATAGTCGCAGACCATTTTTTGTATAGTATCGATCGTAATTTCCTTGGAGGAAGTTTTAACGATATTTCTCAAGACTTTCTTCGCCAATTCTAAATCAATGTCCTTCTTAACCAGCGAACTATGAGCCAGCAACGAAATCAGGGCACCTTCCATTTCCCGGATATTATTCTGAACATTGTAGGCCAGGTATTTCACCACTTCAAGAGGCAATTCAAGTCCGTCGTTGCGCATCTTGTGCTCCAGAATTGCCATGCGTGTTTCAAAGTCGGGTGCTTGTAAATCGGCACTTAATCCCCAACGGAACCGGGATAACAAGCGTTCCTGCATTCCATCCAGATCTTTTGGCGGCTTATCACTCGTTAAAATCAACTGTTTACCATTCTGATGCAGATGATTAAAAATTGAGAAAAANGCATCCTGTGATTTAACCGCCGGCGCAAAGTAATGGATATCATCAATGATCACNACATCAATCATTTGATAAAAATTGATGAAATCATTGATTTCATTGTTGCGTGAATGCTCAATAAACTGATGAATAAATTTTTCAGCACTCACATACAAAACGGTTTTGTTAGGATGCAAGCGTTTTGTTTCATTTCCGATGGCATGGATCAGGTGGGTTTTACCGAGGCCGGATGAACTGTACAAAACCAAAGGATTAAATGAAGTACCACCTGGCTTTTGTGCAACGGCTAATCCCGCACTTCGAGCCAGGCGGTTACACTCTCCTTCCACAAATGAATCAAAAGTATAATTCGGATTCAATTGCGGATCAATTTGAGAACGTTTTAAACCGGGAATGACAAACGGATTTTTNATTCCGCCTTCCACTCCGATTTGTGCATCTACAAAATTATTGCTGAGCTGAGCCTGAGATTGTTTGCTTGCCGGTATGCGGACAGAAGCCGGATTTCGCGAACTTTGATTTTCCATCAGAATTCGGTATTCCAACTGTGCGTTCTTTCCCAATTCGCGTTTAATCGTTTTTGCAAGCAGTTCAACATAGTGTTCTTCCAGCCATTCATAAAAGAACTGACTGGGAACTTCTATCACAAGTATGTTATCTTCTAAAGCAACCGGCNNGATAGGTTCAAACCAGGTTTTGTACGATTGCCAACTGATGTTATCCTTGATGACTTTCAAACAATTCTCCCATATTTTTCAAAGGATTTCGCCATGAGCACTTAATCGAATTTTACGAATTTTATATAGATAATAATGGTGTGTTTTTCTTCAAATTTCGGGCCACAAATTCTGCCTTCAATCGGAAAACGAAAGTGGTGATTTTTTGTTGAAAAAAAAATTTTTAAACTCGTGAATCCCTTGGTATAACAACGTTCGAATGGGAAACGTAGTCGTAGTCTTTTTTATTATCAAAAAATNNATTTATCTCTCCCAAACGAAGTCCGCCCCACCCTGCCTGATTAACAATTACCTCTTGATTTTTCCGATTTTTTGTTATATGCGGCTCCTCTAAAAATGTATGTGTATGCCCTCCCAGAATGAGTTGTACATTCTCAGATTCCGCTGCAAGAATTTTATCCGAAACCTGATTGGTTTTATATTCAAATCCAAGATGTGATAAACAGATGATGTAGTCGCATCGTTTTTTATTNTTCAAATAATCTGCCCAGGTATTCACCGCCTCAATCGGATCGGTATAAAGAACACCTCCGCACAAATGGTCTGGTACCAAGCCTTTCACCTCAATGCCAACACCTACAATTCCTATTTTTAGCCCNCCGCGCCGGATAATCACATAGGGTTTCACCTGATGTTCCAATTCAGTTCCTTCTAAAATATAATTGCAATTCACAAAAGGAAAGTCTGCATACTGCATCTGATGCACCAACCCTTCGATCCCATTATCGAAATCATGATTCCCCAAAGTGGCCGCATCATATCCTAACAAACTCATCACTTTCATTTCCGGCTCTCCTTTAAAGAAATTAAAGTAAGGCGTCCCCTGAAAAATATCACCGGCATCCAGCAGTAAAACCTGCTCCCGTTCAGCCCGAATTTTTCGGATAATTTGTTCTCTGGCAATTACACCTCCCTGACCGGCANNTATGCCCCCATCATTCGGAAAGGCATCCAGTCTGCTATGGACATCGTTGGTATGCAATACAGTAAGTTGTTGCTTTTTATCTCCGGCCCAGCTCTCAATCGGATAGCTCCCCCATCCCATCGCCAAAGCAGCTAATGCACCGCGTTTTAAAAATGAACGCCGACTGCAATTCAATGCTAAATTTTCCATAGAGGTATTTCTCATTTCCATGGCTTTCGTAAGGTATCCTGTTTTTGAAAAAATTGTATCATCGCATCCCGCACCAACAAGGTTGAAGCCTGGCCAGGTGCGCGGATTGCCGATTGTAGAAAGGAACAATTGTCACCACCATTCGCGACATAATCATTCGTAAGCACCCGATACATTTTACCCTCCTGTAGAGGTCGCCAGGTACCAGCTTGCCAAACTTCCGCTGTAACTATCACACTATCTGCGACCCTATACCGAATCCCACTGCGAGGCCAACCGCCCTTGGCCAAACTCAGTTGAAGCCATTGTTTCAATACAGCACCTGAGATATCTAAGGCGGTGAGATAATTTTCAAANGGAAGCAATTCATACAGCTTTNNGCCAACATCTACCCATCCGGGACCAAGTTGTGGAATGCGCAGCCCTCCCGGATTGTAAATCACCACTTCACAGGGTTTGCCTTCCCAGGATGCCCCGGCCTGTAACCGAAGCGCCTCACAAAGCAAAGTCCCCAACCCACCGCTGTCTGCCGACTTTTTGTAAGCCGTTTCCAAATAACATAATCGCCGGCCAATTAGCGTTTGCATGCTATCCCGATAGGGTTGTAATACTTGTTCCAGTTCACTTAGACTATCGGGCAGCGATGATTCAATATGCCAGTTCTTCGTATCGCGGGATACCGGCTGATAGGGAATCTTACAAGCCGCTACCAGCCATACAATTGTGGATAAGAGTTTAACTAATTTCATTCTGGTCTTCCTGCGAAAAGTACAAAACTTTCTACCTTCGCCGCATTAAATTATTTATATGGCATCTTTTGAAGTAAACGGAATTCTGAAAATAAAATCAGAAACACAAATGGTGAGTGAAAAATTCTCTAAACGGGAATTTGTTGTCACCACCGACGCGAATACGCAATATCCTCAATACATCAGTTTTCAGCTAACTCAGGACAAATGTGGATTGCTGGATCGATACAATGTAGGCGATGAAATTAAAGTTTCATTCAACCTACGTGGTCGTGAATGGAACGGACCACAAGGCGTTCGATATTTTAATTCCCTCGAAGCCTGGCGTTTGGAGCGTGCTTCCGGCCAACAGGCAGCCCCATCGAACTATCAACCTGCTTATCAGGCTAGCCAGGCACCATCAACTGAACAGTTTATTCAAAACAACAACGCCATTGTGGATGACCTTCCCTTTTAAAATTTCTAAAAATTACATCTGCAACTGCCTCACAAAGGGGCAGTTTTTATGCCGCCTCCCGAATCGAGGACCATCTCTTTTACCCTGGTTCTATTTCAGGCTTACCATCAGGCCTATACAGCAATTAATAATTCAGACTACGTTTCAATTCGCGTTCCGCATCTTTTGCCTTCAGGCTATCCCGTTTATCATGCAGTTTTTTNCCGCGGGCCAATGCAATCTCCAGTTTGGCATATCCACTTTCACTNAAAAATATCCTCAGCGGAATTATGGTAAATCCTTTCTCTTTGGTCTTGGTACTCAACTTCCGTATTTCCTTNTTAGTGAGCAATAACTTACTNCTCAATGGATCATGGTTACTGTAAGTACCATGCGAGTATTCCGCAATATGAAGGCTTTTTACAAACAATTCGCCCTCATGCAATAAACAATAGCTGTCGTTAAAACTGGCTTTCCCCTGTCGGATCGATTTTATTTCGGTGCCCGTTAAAACCATACCCGCACTGAACTTTTGTTCAATCGCAAAATGAAAACTCGCCGAACGATTGGAAATCTCTTTCATAGAAAGGGTAACAAAGGTAGGTGTTTAAGCCCGAAACTCATGCGCTTAGCGGCTCACCGGCTGATACGCATAAACAATATCATATGACTGCCGCCGCAGATGTTTTGGAATTTTTCCGACACCTAACTCCTCAGCCTGTGGGGTAGGTTCGCAAACACTGTATTTCCGGCCCTGGTATTCAATGGTTCGGTGGCCCTCCTGATTTAATTCAACCGCTATGGTAACGTGGGTAGGATATAACAACACGATCGTCGGCAGGTTGTAGATTTCCTTCACCAGATAGAAAAACAAGGCCGCCCGATCATCGCAATCACTTTGTTCGTATAACAAAGTCTGTTCAGGGCTGAGTCGTTTCTCTTGACCNAAAATACTTCGATCTTCTTCGTATAAAAAGGAATAACGGGTAAAATGCATCAGAAAATCAATTCCCTCCATCGTTTTCATGTTCCGCATAGAGTTTCGTAACGCAGGAATCAAGCTGCTATACGTTTCATGACTCAACGGAATATTAAAATAGGTTTCAAAATCCGCCACCGGATAGTTTCGGAACAAGGTTCTCACTTCCGAATTCAGTTTCACCTCAAATTCATACTTTTTGTTTTTATACTCAAATCCCAGGTGTTTCGATTCCAGGGCGACATCCTGCATCGCCGGAATCTGCTGAATTTTATAAGAAAAGGGTTTTGTTGCACCAGCAATAAATACTCCCGCATCCATCACCTCTCCGAATCCATTCGCTTCTTCCGGAAAATCATGTCGGTTCAGGCAAATAAAACGTTTACCCTCCCGTTCAAAAAATGGTATCCCATATACCTGATCGTCGGTGCGCACATAAAACAGCAGATTATTCTCACTCAAACTTATCGCGGTCTCATATCCACTGTGCCCCAGCAAATACCATTTGTACAAGGTGTATAATCCGTAATGTTCAAATTTCGGACAAATCGCAAAAGCGGTCTTTCGGAGTAATTGATAATACAACCAATCATCCAGCGATTTATCTTGTTTATAGGTCAATAANTTTTGAGCAAGCGCATCCAATCCATTCTGGTCCATACTATCTCGAAAGGCGCGTATATAATCTGCCGTAATCACATCTGGTTTCGCCAGACGAAAAGGTTGTAATGCTCCCAACTCCATGGGTTCTCCTAAAAAGTAATGGACTCTGAACGAGCATCTTGATGAAAAATGAACGTCAGCATGACCAAACAAAGGAACCCATTTCGCATTGCCTGCAGCATATCCCAAAGATACAATTTGGTAACAATAAGGTAATATTAAATTTTTGGGCCATTAAATTCCCGGCTTTTATTGAATCACTTGCCCGCTTTCCGCTTGTAGTCCTTCCTCGCCTGGGCGGACGAGGCAGGAGCTATCGCTGCAATCGGGGGCAACAGCATAAGTATGTTTCCATATCCAGCCTGCCAGTCTGAATGTTTTTGGCCTTTAGGGCATGAAATACACCCGAATATGCCCCACCAAAATCGGGGTATCTACATAAACCGGCATATGTTGCTCATCATCGGTTACCCATACTGTCATTTGCTCGCCTCCTGTAAANAGAGTTCCCTCCAGCAACAAGGGTTTGAATTTAATGGTTTGGTAGGTACCGTATGGCGTCGTGATTTTNTCCTTCCCCAGATAACGGATATATACCGGATACTCTTCTCCGTCTAAAAATAGCTGAATCGGGATTTTGGCACCGGTTGGATACCGATGATACTGAATACACCTGGCATAATAAATTACATCAATNACATCGGTCACACAATCTGAAACCTTTTTCTTCGATTCNGACTCCATAACTTCATTGCGCGATCGATCCATGCGAAATTCTTCCAGCTTTTTGCGTCCGCCTTCCCGGATNCGTCGCCTGAACCAATAGGGTTCAAACGTTAAACTATCGGCCACACTTTCATACAAATCATTTACCGGATAAATCCAGTTATAACCCGAATAGGTTTTNCCAAAACCAGTCAGATAGAAGGCCCCTCGTGTTTTTGAAACCTGAATTTTAAATTCGGCCTCGCCCGCTCCAACGTAAACCCCGGCCAGTGTATAAACAACTTTATATTTCAATACTTCGCCNGATCGCAAGGCGGTATTTAAAACACCGCAATTTTTTGCGCAGATGCCATCTCCCCGTCAGAACAATCAGCAGCAAACAACAACTACAAATACGAGCTAACCGCATTACCGGTAATCTTCTTTATCGGTACCGGCATTGGCATTATCCCAGCGTTCTGAGGGTGAATCATCAGCCTCCGCTTCGCCTCTCGATACATTCATGGTGGCTTCTGCCCGTTGCAAACTTACCTGATCGGCGGCATCACATTCGTCCATGCCTTCCATCACTTCCGGCTTCTCAAATTCGGTCACTTTATTGTACCCCAATTTATCATTGGCTTGCATCATTTTAAAGAACTCACCCCAAATTGGCATGGCTGCCCGACTACCTTCGCCCAAGCCTACCCCAACAAACCGATCGTCACAACCCACCCAGGCTCCAGCCAGCAATTGTGGGGTATACCCAATAAACCAGGCATCGGCTTCACTGTTCGTTGTACCCGTTTTTCCGGCGCATTCTCCTTTAATTCCCCAAACAGGTTTCAGGCGTTTACCTGTTCCGATCGATACTGTACCCATCATCATGCGAATCATCTTGTATGCGGTAATTTCATTAATCACCTCCTTGCGTTCCGGCACAAATGTTTCGAGTACGTTACCATTTCGATCTTCAATGCGGGTGATAAAAATTGGTTTCGTATTGATGCCATAATTCGGGAACATGGTATAGGCNCGCAACATTTCAAATATTGAAATATCATCGGCNCCTAAACAAACCGACGGATAGGCATTTACTTTACTCTCAATCCCCAATAATTTCAGGAATTTCACAAAATGCTCGATACCCACCAGTTTTAAAATGTTTACCGTAGCATTATTTTTCGAATAGGCCAGAGCGGTTTTCATCGGCATCGCCCCNCGACTCCGGTCAGGGCCATACCAGCCATGCCCTGGAAACATTACCGGGTTCAGNGAGACAGACATGCATGGTGAATACCCATTATCAACCGCAAGACAATACAACAAGGGTTTNATGGTTGATCCTACCTGACGCTTGGTACGGGTATTGACATGATCGAACTGAAAATACTTATGATTGATCCCGCCCACCCAGGCTTTGATTTCTCCTGTTGCCGGATCCATGGCCATAAATCCGGTTTGAACAAATCCCTTCATGTATTTAATGCTGTCCAGAGGAGTGATGGTTGTATCTTTTTCACGGCGGTTATTCCATGAAAAAACCTTCATACGGGTTTTTGTATTAAATACTTTCATGATCTCCTCTTCCGACTTGCCCTCCTTCTTTAATTCCCGATACCGGTCGGTTTCACGCACCGCACGCATCAACGTGGGCTTATGTTTATCCCAGGTCCGGTTGCTGGCAAATCGGGTTTTACCATGCATCTGTTTTTGAACCGCTAATTCAGCATAATTCTGCATCACGGTGTCAATCGTTGTGTAAATCTTCAGGCCATCCTTATAAATATTGTACCCTTTACTCTTGCACCAGGTTTTAACTTCCTGCTCAACAACCTGACGGAAATAAGGTGCAACACCTTCATGGTGGGTATCACTCATGGGGGAAAAATCAAGTACAATTGGTTTCTCCTTAATGGTTTGTGCTTCGGCTGCACTCAGTTTTAGATTCTTCACCATTTGATCGATTACCGTATTTCTTCGATCCAGAACCAATTGTTGTTTACTTTCTTTCGTGGGATTATATCGCGAAGCTCCTTTAAGCATGCCAACCAGTAAAGCAGATTCTTCAATATTCAAATCTTTAGGCAGTTTGTTGAAATACGTTTTTGACGCACTTTTTATTCCAAATGAGTTGTAACCCCAGGGTACCGTATTCAAATAGAGGGTAATGATTTCCTGTTTTGTCAGGTTCTTTTCAAGTTTAACAGCAACAATCTGTTCTTTAAGTTTTCAAGCAATCGTTCTAAAAGATTCTTTGATCCTTGTTCCAGTAATNTGTTTTGCCAATTGCTGTGTAATAGTACTCGCCCCGCCTTTCGGATTCAGAGTCACTACACCAAATAAGGCCCGCCCAATAGCTTCAGGGTCAATTCCGCTGTGTCGATAAAATCGCTCGTCTTCTGTGGCAATCAATGCATCTACTACATAGGGTGAAATTTCCTGATAGGTGACCGGATTCCGATTCTCTAAATAATATTTGCCAATCAAGGCTCCTTCACTGGAATAAATTTCACTGGCTGTGGCAGATTTCGGGTTTTCCAATTCGGCCATTTTGGGCATGTAGCCTAACCACCCTTCATTGATCGTCAGNATCGGGACGTTGAAACCGATGATTCCCAATACCAGAGTCCACCACAAAAATTTTATACTGCGTTTCATTGTCTGAAAAGTCATGCCTAAATGGCAAACCGCCACAAAGCTATTAAAATCGCTGTTAGGAAAATTAAAAAAGCACGAAGCTTTAATTCATTTTATACGGTGCGATTAACTCAAATTCCGGAATTTCCACACGCATCAACTTCTTATTGAGCATATTTTCCATTTGGTAGGCGCCCCGCATCTTGCCCATATCTGTACGAATTCCGGCACCAGATACATATTGAAACGACTCGCCGGGTTCTAAAACCGGCTGCTGGCCAACCACACCGTCTCCCTCCACCTCACGATAACTCCCGTTGCTATCNAAAATATACCAATGCCTGCGCAAAAGTTTCACCGGAAAATTTGAGAAATTATCTATGGATACTTTGTAGGCGAAATTGTATTCACCTAACATGGGGTTGGATTGTTCTTTATTATAAAAAGTCTCAACCGTTATGCTAATTCCTTCTGTAATTTGTTGAACCATTCGTTAAAGTAAAAATAGGAGATTATTTGAGTTGAAAATTTTATTTGCGATGGATTAGAATTTTTTAAGAATTTCGGATCGTGTTCTGCCTCCCTCGCCTCTTGTTCAAGAGGGTTTTTGTGGTAGCCGTATCGGAAAGACCACCATAAATAAAAAAAGAAACCTCAGGTACCCCATTCGTTTCCATTGCAGTACATGACAAACTTCATGACGAAGCAAGGATATATCTTCGAGAATCTCCTGTTTGGTAATCCCATGCAATAAAATGTGTTCGCCCAAAACCATAGCGCATCGGTTGGTTTGTAGTTTCCAACCGGCTAATCGCGCCAATCGTGAATTTTCAACAATACGAACGTTCACCTTTTTCATTCGTCACAGCATGCCCCAACATTTGAGAATCTGTTCGCCATGATTCTTTGATAAGACCCGACGAATGACATGAAAAATGATTCCCTTTTCATCGATTAAAAACGTGGTTCGCTTCAAGCCCATATACTTGTTGCCATACATATTTTTNTCGCCCCACACAGCGTACTTTTTNATCGCCTGATGGGTCGGGTCAGCCAGAAGCATAAANGGCAAATCGAATTTCGCAATGAATTTGTGGTGATCGAGGATGTCATTCGGACTAATTCCAAGAACCGTGATACCATTTTTTCGTAATTCGGGATAACTGTCGCGTAAATTACATGCCTCCACCGTACACGTAGGGGTATCATCTTCAGGGTAAAAAAATACTACCACCTTTTTNCCGAGAAACTGACTCAATTTGACCAGTTCGGCATGCTGGTTCTTCAAACTAAACTGGGGTGCTTTTTGCCCTGCTTCTGCCATTTTCAAATTCTGTTTAATAGAAGCGTAAAGGTACGTTCATTCCGATTGGCATCCCACGCTTTTAGCATCAGGGTTTGGAGGCCATTCGGAAAATGTTCGTCTACCCGATACGTATAGTGGTTACCCCGTTGCTCCAGACAAATCCAGTGCTTCCCAACAGTTGCATACACCTGGTCCACCTGGGTACTTTCTTCGGTTATTTCAAAATCCAACCGATCACCGGAAACTATTTTCTGCCTGGATTTATGCGATGACCGGATCAGCGGTGCAATGGTGTCTTGATACCAACTATACTTTCCGGATTTCACTAAGGTAGTTACCCACCAACCATTTTCGTTACGCATGGCAACTCCACGTCCTTTCTGCCCATCTCACCCAGCGCGCAGAAACACAATTTCGTTCTTGGANGACGAACCCATTGGATTTGTTGGTCGAATGGCCACCTCAATGGGGATATGTAGAGGTACTGTTCGTTCGAATAGGTTATAAACAGGTTTTCTGTTTTCGTTTAACCCTTGCTGAATCATTGCTTTGCAGACCTGGTCATAGAGTGCACCGGAGGGAAGAAATACCCGTAAATCATGGAGTTGAATTGTAGCATCAACCTGGCTGCCAACTTTCTGCGTACAAGATGTATTTCGAGTGGCAATGGAAGANTTTCGAACCCAAAATAAAAGTTCACTTTGATTCCCATGTGTGTCCAGAATTTTTATCTGAATACGATGCGGTCGACCATCTGTCAAGGAAATTTTTCCGCCCTCAGGATGCGANTTTTTATATACGGCCAATCGATTCCCTGGTAGAATATGCCCTAATTGAATCCANGATTTTTGCAGGATGCTGGTCTTGTAATCTACCAAGGCGTTCATATACCGGGTAGCTGAATACGAAATTTGATCCATTCGCCATGCGATTCGTTCCTGCCGATCCGAATATACCTGCATTTCATAAATTCCCAAGGTACCTGTAGCCACTTCCATCAGGTCGTTAGCCTCCACGCCGAAATATACCGATTCATGTGGCAGGATTAAGGTATCCGAAACCTGAAAATTTTCGCGTTTCCTGACCAGATTTTTAATCAGCAAAGCATCCTGTTCATAAATACTTTGAGCAGCATTGTAAATAGCCAGNCTTTTAAATACCGGTGGTTTAGTGTCANNGTTAACTGAGGGTAAAAACAAGGGATTCACCGGAAGATCGTCTTTTGTTTTTCGTATTTCCATATGGAGATGCGGACCTTGCGACGATCCTGTATTCCCGCTTTTGGCGATCAATTGCCCACGCCGTACCGGAAACTGATGCGGCATCAAAATAATTTCCTGTCTCCAACTTTTGGTTTGGTACTGTCTACGCTTCACATAAGCCTGCAATTCCGGGAAAAAGCTATTTAAATGAGCATACAACGTAGTAAATCCACCGGGATGTGTTACACAAATTGCCTTTCCAAACCCGTCGGCATCNACAATCACTTTACTAATATAACCCTTTTCAACGGCATACACCGGAAGATTTTCCTGCCCATTGGTTCGGATATCCAAACCCGAATGAAAATGGTCGGGACGGCATTCACCGAAATTTCCGACCAACTGGATAGGAATTTTAATGGAAATAAATAATTGGTGGGGTAGTTCGGTCTGGCAAAAGATGCTGCGCCGAAATTATTTCGCTAAAGCCGATCAGGAACAGAAACAACAAACAAATTCGATTCATGCTGGTTCTGATTCAGATTCTGCCTGAGAAACAGCCACTGGTGAAATAACCTCCTCCTGCACCTGTTTTTCAACAAAGATTTCTGAAACACAAAAATAGCAATCACCCCTCCCGAAATAGAAGCATCTGCAATATTGAAAACTGGTCTGAAAAACTCATAAGGTTGTCCACCCCATACTGGTACCCAGTCCGGAAAAGTGCCTTGAATGAGTGGAAAATAAAGCATGTCCACCACACGACCATGAAACAAATCACCGTATCCCTGCCCAAAAGGCACCAACTTTGCCAAAGGACCGGCATGATAAGGGCTTTCGGTAAACACTTTGGCATAAAATACACTATCGATCAGATTCCCNAGCGCTCCGGCTAATATAAGGGCACTACAGAAAATGAGTCCCTGATGGTATTTCTGCCGGATTAAGGTGGTTTGAATAAAATAGATACCCCAGATCACGGCTCCCAAACGAAATAGCGTGAGTGCCAGTTTTCCGTACCGATCGCCAAATTTCATTCCGAATGCCATCCCCTCGTTTTCGATAAAATGCAAACGAAACCAGGAACCCAACACATTAACTTCCTCGTTGTACATAAAATGTGTCTTGATGTATATCTTGAGNTGTTGATCAATAAGCAACACCAGGAGTACAATCAATAAAACATGTTTCAGTTTCACAGTAAAAATTTGAACAAATGTAGTGGATACCCTTGTTAACTGAACAAAAGAGTATGCTAAAAAAAGGCTACCCGTAACGGATAGCCTATTGATATTTCGTTTAAAGCGTTTATTCTTTTATAAAACGGGAAATCAAATCGCGCTCACGTAATTTCATCCGAACAGAATACGTACCTGATGCCAGCGATTTAATGTCAATTGATTTTTTCACAGTACCGACTTCCAATTGAAGAGCTTCAACCAGAACAACTCGGCCACTGGCATCAAGAATTTCAATATTAACAGACCCGCTTTGAACCGATTGAATGTCCAAAGTAATTTGTTCATGCGCCGGATTAGGATAGATTGAAGAAAAAGTTGTTTCAGTTCCGTTTACAGCGGCACTCACTTTAGAGGAAGGATTCAGGGTGAATTCCCGATCAGATTCAACTTTAAATAAATTTCCTTCTGTGGCCGGATTGGTGAATCGGGTTGAGGTAACCTGATCATTGACATAGCAAAGTACTAATGACCGAGTTTTACCTTGGGCATTCATTAAATTCCATGTCATCATCGGTTTACTATTGGCAGCAAAGGGAACTGAATTTTTTATTTCATAGGTTCCGTACCAGATTCCTTCACGTGGTATTTCAACACTCAACTGACTATTACCAGCCCCTACCACCTGAGCCGCTATACGAAAATGAGCTTGCTGGGAGGATCGTCTTTTGCCAGATGACTGATTTGAGGACTTTGCTGACGCTGCGTCACCGGGAGTTCCTGATTTTGTTTCAATTGCCGGGCTGTGATTTGCCCGCCGTTGGAAATTACTGCTTCATTCGCATCGATTCCGAGTTGAAACCCGGACAACTTCAATTTAGCGCCATTGGTGCTGTTATTGAATAACCACACATCAAACGTATATGTATCCGGAGCTGTTTGTCGAAGATTTTTTACTTTTCCGATCACTTCCATCTGAGCCCAGGTAGCCAGCGAGCCCGCCAGGAAAAGGGCTGTAAGAGAAAATTTGCGCAATGATGGATTCAACAATAAGGTTATTTTTTTCATACGGGGAATTTTAGTTTCATAAAGTTAGTACTATATCAATGGCAAAAAAATGTTTTTTGTTAAAACCGGATGAAGCACTTTTGTGCCGTGTCGCGGAAAATTTCTTTCATCGGCTTCTGGTTTGCATTCGTTTTTCTATTCTTGCTGTTGATTTCCTGCCATGAGGAACCCAGCCTGGCGAAAAGGCAACTTGGTAAGTTGCTATTCNTCGATCATCGTTTGGCATGGAATAAAAGCCGATCCTGTGCATCTTGCCATGATCCGAAACTGGCATTTACCGATGGTTATCGACGCAGCGTGACACCTTCTGGTGAACTAGTTGCACACAATGCCCCTTCATTGGTGAATGTCAGTCAGTATCAGGTATTTGATTGGGCGCATCCGCTTACACGTACCTTACAAGAACAACTAAGACGACCACTTTTCGCTACGCATCCGCTTGAACTAGGATTGCATCGGCATTGGACCGAATTTGTTCAGGTATTGAATACCGATCCGGAATATACGATCCTCTGGCAGCAGGCATATGGATCTGGTGCCAAACCCCAGGATACTAGTAAGATTATCGAATGCCCGATCTATTATTTAAACACGCTCCAGTCAGGTTCCTCCTCCTATGACCGCTGGATGTCCGGTGATTCATCCTTCATCTCAGCTTCAGCTCGCCGGGGCAGGAAACTATTTNTTTCTTCCCGTTTGCGTTGTTCCAGATGTCATGGGGGAAGGTTCTTTTCAAACGCAACCTTAAGCAGTAACTACGACAGTATTTATTTCAATACCGGCTTATACGAAAAGTATCCCTCCGAAGATCCAGGTTTGTCGGCAGTTACCCAACAATCCGGCGATGAAGGTCGTTTCAGAGTGCCCTCCNTGCGCAATGTAACTCTTACTGCACCCTATATGCATGATGGAAGCGTTAGTTCATTATCTGAGGTTATTGATATCTACNAACCAGGAGGCCGGGTTATTGAATCGGGGCCTTATGCGGGCAACGGAGCGAAGCATCCGAATCGGCATGGATTCGTCAATGGTTTTCATCTGACGGAGGCTGAAAAAAGCGACTTACTTAACTTTNTGGGAACGCTTACAGATACCGTGTTTTTATCCAACCAAAATCCGTCACCATTAAACTAGTATGCCTGAAATTTTCAACTAATTTTACAAGATATTTCAATTGATGCGCTACTTCGTCCTCTTCATTTTTTTCGCCTTTATTTTGTCTGCCTGCAACGAGGTTTCTTCAAACCAACACAGCAGTCAATTCGCGGCAGATTCTGTTATAATGCCCGATTCAACCGGAGCAGATTACCCGGTAATTCGGGAGCGCATTGAAACAATCCGGAAAGCACTTCTTGAATCCAATCCTGTAATTCGCTTGAAAGGATTGGATGCGAATCAGTTAAAAGCGCAGGAAATTGCCATTGCAGCTGCTGAAGTGAATGCTNCGCTTTCGGGACGAAAAAGTGGTGAAGCTTTCCGTAACGAAGTTNTTAATGTATACGCGGCAAGGCCGCAGGAAATCNCCCAGGGAGCCATATCGGCCAACATTTATCGGGTTGAGGTCTATAATTTTGCGAAGAATTTTACCACCACCGTGTTGGTCGATATCGGAAAATCATCCGTACTGAATGTCACCGTTTTACCTGAATCTCAGCCTGACATTCCAACTCACCTCAAAGACCTCGCCATTAAAATTGCTGTGAACAATCCTGAAGTCATTAAAGCACTTGGCTATAAACCCGGCGAAACGGAAGCCTTGATGGCGAATACAAAAACAGCCCTAAACCGTACACGATGTGAACGCAGTATGCATTTGTGCGTGGCCCCCACCTTCACGGTTCATGACAAAGCACTTTGGTGTATTGTGGACTTAACGGATCATAGGGTGGTTGGTATTCGATGGACCAACACAGGCCCTGAACAAAGCGGAAGAAGTATCAGTGAGAAACGCTTAAAGTTCGATAAAATCATGGAGTGCTATTGTAAANAAATGAATGCACTTTCGAAATTCGATTGGAAACTGAATTATGTTATCACTACGTCAGATGGTTTGCGCATTTCAGAGCTGTATTTTAAAGACAAACTTGTCCTGAATAATGCAAAAGTTGTCGACTGGCATGTGAGCTACTCGAACACAGAAGGTTTTGGATATAGTGATGCTGTTGGGTGCCCGGAATTTAGTCAGGCAGCGGTTGTCGCTGTTAGTGACNCCCGGGTTCTCGAGATTGTTCAGGGTGGCGAGGTAATGGGCTTTGCATTAGAACAAAATTTCAGCTCAGAACAATGGCCTTTACCTTGTAACTACAATTATTTACAGCGCTATGAATTTTATAAAGATGGTCGATTCCGATGCGCCGCAGCCAGTTTAGGACGAGGTTGCGGAAATAACGGAACGTATCGTCCGGTGATGCGATTTTCATTCGTTGGCCAGGATAATACGTTTAGTGAATGGGACGGTCAGCAATGGCTTCCTNGGAAAAACGAACAATGGAAGTTACAAGCAGAACAGCCCGCTCAGCATCCCCAGGAGTATCTATATAAAGTCGCAAATTCCGATGGATCTGGATTCTATATTGCGCCGGGCCGTGGTCAGTTCGGTGATGGCGGGCGAGGTGATNTTCCTTACCTGTATCTGACACGGCTGCATGAAGACCGCGATGAAGGGGAANAAGATCTGGTAACAATAGGGCCTTGTTGTAATACAGATTACCAACAAGGGCCAGAANAATATATTGATGCACAACCCGAAAATACCCTTCAGACCGGCCTGGTGTTATGGTATGTTTGCCAAATGAAAAATGAGGATACTCCAGGTAGAGAGTATTGCTGGAGTGAAAGTTATCTGGAAAACGGCACGTACAAAACAAGAGTGTATCCCTGCCTTGCCGGCCCAATGTTCATTCCTATTAAATAGACTGTATGCGCTTCCATTTTACATCTTACGCTGCTATCTTCCTTTTTTAGGCTTGGCTTCCTGCCAGGAANAAATGACGGAAAACGAAATAGCAGGCATCGGAATTCTTCCTTGCCGAAAGCCGGCAGCTTTCATTCAAAAGATTGATNTGCATCCGAATCGCTGTGCGTTTTCAACGGAAGGCACGGCCAACAAAGGCGTCCTTTTACTTCAAGCACCGGCTGGCCCGGCCGATACCNCCCTGAAAACTTATCAGCATCCTTCCTGGTCGCAATTTGGATATATGGCCTCGGTGACAACCGATGAAAAAGGAAACGCGTATTGTTACCCTATTCCAGTTGTGAATACAATGGACAATACATTAAAAAGCATTCATAGTATTTACAAAATTGACGGCGAAAAAGGTGAAATGAAACTTNTACCTCTTCCTCCAATAGATTCTTCGGAGGGTGTAGTCNCCTTTGGGCTATTAGGCATCTATTATGATTGCCACGGCNAAAAAATATATGCCTCCAGTGTAGGTGATNCTACAAGAGACAAAGACGCCGGAAAAATTTATATTATCGATCCGCAATCCGGTAAGGTTTTGGAGGAATTTAAATCAGGAGATGCCATGGGCCTCTGTGTAGGAGGTGTTACAGGAGAAAAACGATTGTTTTATGGTAAAGGCCGCTTACCAGAAGTTTGGTCTGTAGAATTAGATAAAGCCGGATTTGTAAATGGTTCACCCCGAAAAGAACTGAGTTTAGATCAGTTGGGGCCACGTGGAGATGACAAGNCCCGAAAAATCAGACTGGACAAATCCGGAAATCTGATCATTTTGGGCATCGAATTCAACTATAGTTTGGCGGCACAAAGTAAAAACCTGNAAACGGCCTATCTGTTTGGTTATGATCGTTTAGAAGGCAAATGGATACTCCTTCAAACGCATTAATTTGTCTTTTTCAACACAGTCTAACACGTGAAAAGAACTAAGCATGCCTTAGTACAGCAACAGTTGGGATCTCACGTTTTATGGAATCCGGCAGGATAGAAAGAAAAGGCACTTCCGGTAAGATTAGATTAAAATTAGAGGGCATACACTTCTATTAAATTGATTATCAGTATTTTAAGAACAAAATTTACATTTGCATTGGTATAACATAGCAGCGAATGGTATGGGCTTAAATTTGAGAGTATAAATACCTACTACAATGTCAAATTTCACCATTAAACTTCTTCTGGTGGCATGGATTCCTGTCCTGATGTCATCATGTCATGAACGTTATCACGACACTCCGGCCCGAATGAAAGAAAAAAATGCATCTTCCTCTAAAGAAGATATTTACATCCCCAATTCCACGCAGGAAGCCAGCCAGGACCACCTTGGGATATACCGCGGTGTTCAAATACGGGGAGGCGATAGAATTAAAACCATCATTAACCTGAAGGAAAATGCAGAAGTGACTATTACCGAACAACTGAACGGAAACTTCCTTAAAAAGTTGGAAACTATCGGTTTTATCACGACACCCTGGATATCACCCTGAAGAAAAATGACACGTTACTGCGATTTATCCTGAATGGCAACAGTATGCAACGCATTGAAGTGGATGGAACTTCGCTTTCCTCAGACGAAAAACTGTTTTTCACAGGTCGATCCAAACGATTTTGAACGAATCTCGATCGCATCACGTTTTAGGTTGGTTTGCAGTCGACCCGGCATGAAAATCTTGGCTGAGATACTTTTTTCGACTTATTTTCGTTTCTCTTTCAACTATGAAGCATATAGGAATGCTTTTCGTTTTGATGATGGGAGCCTTCCTCGGCCGGTCGCAGAATGAAACGGCCATGATAAAAGGAAAAGTGACAGACGAAAACAATGCACCCATTGAGTTTGTATTTGTTGTAGTGAAAGGTGAAAATCAGGGAACAAAAACAAATCAAAATGGCGAGTTCACCCTGGTCATCCCATCGGGAGGACAGTTCAGCTTAACATTTNCACATGTTGGTTATGAATCTAAAACCATCCTGAAACGCATCNGAAAAGGCGAAACGTATTCCTTAACATTCGAGCCTTGTATCGAATACGAAGGTACAAAAGGGGTTACCATTACCGATAAAAGTAAACGATCCGAAGCAGGAAACATTGCCATTAATGTAAAGAAATACTACGAGATGCCCAGCACCGTGCAAGGCATTGAAGGTCTGCTGAAGATCTTTCTCAGTAACAATAACGAACTTACCTCGCAATACAATGTTCGGGGCGGAAATTTTGATGAGAACCTGGTGTATATCAACGATTTTGAGGTTTACAGACCTTTTCTGGTTCGCAGCGGACAGCAGGAAGGCCTTAGCATTATCAACCCGGATCTTGTTTCTGAGNTCAATTTCTCAACGGGTGGGTTTCAGGCTAAATATGGCGATAAAATGAGTAGTGTGTTAGACATCACCTACAAGCGACCCAAAGAATTCGGAGGAAGCGTTACCATGAGTATGTTAGCCTGGNCGGCGCATCTTGAAGGAACCGGCATTAAANAACGACTCTCCTACCTTATTGGAGCCCGACAAAAGTCAAACCAATATCTACTTCAATCGCAACAAACCAAAGGAGTATATAATCCGACATTCACAGATATTCAGGCCTTTCTTAACTATCAATTTGATACCGATTGGCAGGTCGATTTATTTGCGAATTACGCACGTAACCGCTTTGATTTTCAACCGGAGAGTTCAACCCAAAGTTTCGGTTTAATTAATAAAGCGTTTCAATTGCGTATGTTTTATGACGGTGCTGAAACGGATAAATTTGATTCCCGCTATGGTGGAATTTCTGTGACCCATACCNCGAATTCANAAACCACCTTGAAGTTGATCGCCTCGGATTTCAAACCCGAATCTGAAACCTACGATATTNCTGGGGAATACCTACTGGGAGAATTAGAAACGGATTTAGGAAAAGACAATTTTGGAGATATTAAATATGCCATAGGAACAGGGGTTGTGCATAACTATGCCAGAAATTATCTCAACGTTAATGTAGGAAATGTTGGCCACAAAGGTATGTATGATGCCGGCAAGCACTTTCTTCAATGGGGCGCTAATGCTGAATTTGTCGGAATCAACGATCGACTCAACGAGTGGGAACGCCGGGATAGTGCAGGTTTTTCACAGCCATTCAGTGATTCTGTTTTACTGATGGCAAAACGTTATAAAAGTACTCAGGAATTCAGTTATTCCCGACTGAGTGCATTTCTGCAAGACAATGTGGCTTTTGACTCCATCGGCCTGGTGCTGACAGGTGGTATTCGGGTGAATTACAATCTGCTTAATCAGGAAGTTTTGTTTAGTCCGCGTTTACAACTTTCCTGGAAACCGCGATGGAAAAGGGATGTCATTTTTAGAGGTGTTACAGGCATCTATAGTCAACCACCTTTTTACCGTGAGATGCGTGATCTGGACGGCAATGTCAATACCAAGGTGAAAGCCCAANAGTCATATCATGCCGTAGCTGGAATGGATTACAACTTCAAAGCTTTTAATAATCGTCCCTTCAAATTCACTACGGAGGTTTACTACAAGTCGATGTGGGATCTTGTTCCGTATGAATACGATAATATTCGTATCCGGTATTTTGGCAAAAACAACGCCAGGGGATATGCTTACGGTGCGGAGTTTCGGCTTTACGGAGATATTGTANAAGATGCTGAATCCTGGATTAGTTTAGGCCTCATGAAAACGTCCGAAGACATTCTGGATGATGCCATCGTTTATAAAAGTAAAGTAAATGGTGCCGATAGTGCCACAACCTACCCAGGGTATATTCCCCGACCTACTGATTCAAGGGTTAGTTTTGGATTGTTTNTTTCAGATTATCTCCCCAGGAACAAGAATTTTAAGGTGCACCTGAACGGTTTGTATTCAACAGGTTTACCATTTGGTCCACCCGACCGGCAACGCTATGGGGATACCTTACGGATACCCAGTTACAAACGGGTTGATATCGGATTTAGCGCGCTCTTGCTTGATGGCGAGAAGAAAGACAGGCCGCGTTTCAGTTATTTTCGTAAAATAAAATCCATGTGGTTCAGTCTGGAAGTATTCAACCTCTTGGGCATCCAAAACACGTTGTCCTACCTCTGGATTCAGGATCAGACTTCCGGACGAACTTATGCGGTTCCAAACCGTCTGACTGCCAGGTTGTTGAATGCCAAACTGGTGACCCGGTTTTAAAATAATCCGAAATTATTGGCTCAGAATAAATACGATGGAAAAACTCCTGAGATCAAGGACAATCCATTGATTATGGCTGAAAGCATCATGTAACGATATAAGTTATCGAAACCTAAGGCCAGGGCAGATTCTTGTCCGCCCAGGGCATATTGGCGGGAGTAATTCCGGAATTTCAATAAAAATCCGTTGAGAAATAATACAGCTGTTCCGATCAATATTAAGATGGAACCTAGTATCATACCCTGACTTAAAATAAAATCTTCTACTTCCTGACTCCAGCCAAAGAGTTGTGCAAGGTTTGGCAAGATGGTACTGATATTGGCCAGCAGAAAAACAGAAGTAACAGTGTTAGTCCGCAAAAATGAAGAAAATAATAGAAATAAAATAAGCCCAACGAACGATACCCTCCAGTTGAACTCCTGCCATTTCATCTAATTCGGTATTCTGAAGAACGGATTGATTGTTTTCCATAGTTTTTAGTTTACAGCTGCTACTAATAATCCAATTAAAAGGCCGAGTGCACCCAACGATAAAATGATGATGCATAACACCCCATAATGGTGAAATAAATTTTCAGGTGATAAAACCCCTCATTGAGTTGGGAAGCATCCCCTGTATCCATACTGGATTTTGTGAAACTCGAAAATTTTAAAAGATTGTTGGCCATAACAAAGGTAATTACGCCGGAGATGATTAGTCCTAAGATAGAACTCGCCATAGACCCCACTCCTTTCATCAATCCGATTACAGTTTGTAATACGGATAATCCCAGGGTTACTATGGAGATGATTGCCAGATAGCGACTCCAGACTGCCGACTTTGCAAGGCTTCCCGTGAGGCTGAACTTAAATTTCGATTTGATTCCATACGATATCAATGTTAACGATTAAAAATGGTTTATGAGCATCATGATGAACAACAAAATATACAAGACAAGGACCAGAATCAGCAGGATAGCCAAAATCTGAAAGTGATTTTTAAATACCGTAGCCCTTCCATGAGTTCCGGCTGATTAAACTGATTTAAGCCATTCCGTATACCAGTTGAAAATCGAAAAATTGTTACCATAGGGTAAATATAAAGTCCGATCACAAGTATGATCCCAAGGGTGGAACCAACGAGGAAAGAAGTTGAACCTGCAGCAGCCCCGTCACTCCAAATCGAATAAGAAAATAACAGCAGCATAATCCCGGCCAATACCAGCCCTGTGACAGAAAGGAAACGAGCCCATTTTGCCGCATCCAATAAATGTCTCTGGATTGTTCATCCACGGTAACCTCAATAATATCCTTTGGCGAGGGGTGCAGCATCCTTTTGTAAAGAAATAAAAAAATCAATTCCCCTATACGAATATGCTACAAGGCAGCCTTTCCCCTAAAATTTGACTATTGGAAGGGAGTCCAAAGTAGGAATCGAATAATTTCAATAAGCAAACAAGCCGGTACTTGGTTTAGTATGCTTTGGCAAACAANACCCTTCGGGAACTTGGCTTGCCGCTGTAAACACAGGTTCCAACTTCGTGAACCGCATCCAGTGGAATACATCGAATGGTCGCTTTAGTAAGCTCTTTGATTTTNTCTTCGGTTTCGGGAGTTCCGTCCCAATGCGCGGCCAGAAATCCACCTTTCTCTTCAAGAACCTGAGTGAACTCATCCCAATTGTTTACAGGTGTAATGTGGGAATTTCGGTAATTCAACGCNCTCTCGAAGATGGCTTGTTGCATCTCAGTTAACAGTCCGGCAATGGTATCTGACAAGCCTTCGATAGGCAGACTCGTTTTTACTTTCGTATCGCGACGGGCCACTTCAGCCACGCCCTGTTCAATATCCCGGGCGCCCAATGCAATACGAACCGGCACACCTTTCATTTCATATTCTGCAAATTTCCAACCTGGTCTACTGTTGTCTGAATTGTCATATTTAACCCGTATACCTTTGGCTTTCAGCGCTGTCATTAAAGCCGTGGCCTTTTCATCGATAACCGGTTTACTTTCTTCTCCTTTATAAATGGGTACAATGACAACTTGAATGGGCGCTAATTTTGGAGGAAGCACTAATCCGTCATCGTCGCTATGCGCCATAACCAGTGCACCCATTAAACGGGTAGACACGCCCCATGAGGTGGCCCAAACATATTCTGCCTTATTATCCCGGTTCATGTAAGTCACCTCAAACGCTTTGGCAAAGTTTTGTCCAAGAAAATGTGAGGTACCCGCCTGTAGTGCTTTTCCATCTTGCATTAATGCCTCAATACAATAGGTTTCGTCGGCACCGGCAAAACGTTCATTGGCTGTTTTTAGACCTCGTATAACGGGAACTGCCATCCATTCTTCCACAAAACGGGCATAAACATCCAACATCTTTTCGGTTTCTTCTATCGCCTCTTCACGAGTAGCATGAGCGGTATGCCCTTCTTGCCAAAGAAACTCAGCCGTTCGTAAAAATAACCTGGTCCGCATTTCCCACCGCACGACATTCGCCCACTGGTTGACAAGAATCGGAAGATCCCGATAGGATTGAATCCAACCTTTGTAGGTATTCCAGATGATGGCTTCAGATGTTGGGCGCACCACCAATTCTTCTTCTAGTTTTGCTTCCGGATCCACTATCAATTTACCGGGATTGGAAGGATCATTTTTCAGACGGTAATGGGTAACAACTGCACATTCCTTTGCGAAACCTTCTGCATTTTTNTCTTCAGCTTCGAATAGGCTTTTNGGAATAAAAATCGGAAANTAGGCGTTCACATGGCCAGTTTCTTTAAACATCCCATCTAATACATCCCGCATGTTTTCCCATATCGCATACCCGTATGGTTTGATGACCATGCATCCCCGCACGGCACTGTAATCTGCTAAACCCGACTTTAAAATCGANTCATTATACCACTGACTATAGTCTTCTTGTCTTGATGTAATCTCTTTACTCATGATGCTCTTGCAATAGATTAGAATTCCAGAAAGAGCTCAAAGGTAATAGAAAGTCTACGAGCATACATAACAAGATTTTTATATTTATATACATATGTATTACATTTATTTATGCCTATTTTAATCTTATATTCCATGGTGTTTTTTTAATGTTAAATTTTAGTTTTTCGCCGCTTAAATGCTTAAACTCCTGAATTCTTATCCGTCAAAAGGCCGTAATTTCGATACAATAACTACAAATTCTTAAACAATGAAAAAGTTTCTGCTACTGTTTGGAATGTCCTTCTTTACATTTCTTGTGAATCTTAAAGCTCAGGGAAATGATGATTTGTATTCTGATGGTTCAGAATATTCACAGGACGTTCCGCAAACCACACCCCCCGCCAATTCAAATCCGGCGATGAATTATGATTCGTACGATGATGGGTATTCGAACACCACCTCGCAACGCAGCTATTCTTATGATGATGAATCGTATATCGATTATGATGATGACGAGTATTACTACACTTCCAGGATTCGTCGCTTTTATCGGCCCTTCTGGTCTTTCGGATATTTCAGCGGTTTTTACTGGGATCCCTATTGGTGGGACTGGAGTTGTAACTATCCATCCTGGAATGTAGGTTGGGGATGGAACAACGGCTGGAACAATTGGGGATGGAACAGCGGATGGAACAACTGGGGATGGAATAACGGTTGGAACAATTGGGGATGGAATAACGGCTGGAACAACTGGGGATGCAATAATTGGGGATGGAATAACGGCTGGAACAACTGGGGATGCAATAATGGTTGGAACAATTGGGGATGGAATAATGGATATTCTACCGGTTACACAAACGGTTATTACAATGGGTATTGGGATGGATTTTACCCGGTTACTATTTCGGCAACGGGAATCGAACTTCATATACATACGGTCCGAGAACATCAACGAATAGTTCGGTAACTTATAACAGAGAACGTGGTGTTCGCAATCGGGCAATGGAATTTCAAAATGCCAGTTATCAAACACAGCCTATTCGTACAACGAATTCAGATGCTACACGATTTGATGGAAGAACACGACCACAGCGTCAGGATGCTTTGGATTCGAGAAATCAAAACGATCGGATGGATTCAAGATCAAATGCATCACCAAGCAATTCGAGGAATTCACGCTTATAGCAATCTTGAAGACAGAAACCGTTCAACAGATTACCCATCCCAACGTGGTGATTTAAATCGTAATCAGGATCGCCAACAACAAACTGAACGGCAACGCCAAGGCGATCAGCGTCAACAACAAGCCGACCGTCAGCGTGAACAACAACAACGCCAGATGGAATCACAACGTAGTCAGGAACGCCAGCAACAAGACTATCAGCGTCAACAACAAGCAGACCGTCAGCGTGAACAACAACAACGCCAGATGGAATCACAACGTAGTCAGGAACGTCAGCAACAAGAATATCAGCGTCAACAACAAGCCGACCGTCAGCGTGAACAACAGCAACGCCAGATGGAATCACAACGTAGTCAGGAACGTCAGCAACAAGAATATCAGCGTCAACAACAAGCCGACCGCCAGCGTGAACAACAACAACGCCAGATGGAATCACAACGCAGCCAGGAACGCCAGCAACAAGAATATCAGCGTCAACAACAAGCCGACCGCCAGCGTGAACAACAACAACGCCAGATGGAATCACAACGTAGTCAGGAACGTCAGCAACAAGAATATCAGCGTCAACAACAAGCCGACCGTCAGCGTGAACAACAGCAACGCCAGATGGAATCACAACGTAGTCAGGAACGTCAGCAACAGGAATACCAGCGTCAACAACAAGCCGACCGTCAGCGTGAACAACAGCAACGCCAGATGGAATCACAACGTCAGGAACGTTCTCGCCCACAATCCTACGAAAGACCGCAGCAGCGTATGGAGTCTCCCAGAATGTCATCACCACGCATGGAGTCACCACGCATGTCATCGCCTGGAGGTGGTTCAAACGGAGGCGGTTTCCGCAGAAGATAAAAAGTATAAACTCATTACCCATCCTGACATCTGCATCGGATGGGTATTTTTATGTCAAAAAACAATAACAATGAAACGACTTCTCATCGTATTTGGTTTATTCGCAGGTTTTACAAACAACCTTCAGGCACAAGATGAAATTGATGCCATTCGGTACGGTTTTCAAACCTATTCCGGAACTGCACGTGGCATGGGAATTGGTGGAGCTTTGGGCAGCATAGGAGGTGATTTCTCTACCTTATCCGTCAACCCGGCCGGATTAGGCATTTACAGAAGCAGTGAATTCAGCATTTCACCCTCCTTCCAGGTCGCTAACAATCGTACCGAATACACTGGAGTTCAAGCCAGCGGCAATAGTTCAAAATTTAATCTGGGATCCTTCGGTCTGGTTCTGACACGGGCTAAAACAGGCAAGGCCTATCGAAAAAGTGGCTGGAAAGCGGCCTCTTTTGCCTTTGGCATGAATCGTCAGGCCACCTATAAAAATGAATATGAATATGGTGGGAAGAACAATACCAGTTCATTGATCGAACGTTTTGCGGAAGAATACAACCGTTTAGGAGGTTTGAATACGACTACCTTAGGACAGGTTTCCTATCCGGCATATGCCGCTTATCAAACTTACCTCATTGACCGTGGCATGGGTACCGACTCCAATCTGGCATATTCCTATATTCCATATTCTGACGGCCTGATGCAATACAAATCGGTCGTTGAANAAGGACATATTCAGGAATACGTCATCAGCGTAGGTGGTAATTACATGGAAAAATTAATGGTAGGTGCAACATTGGGACTACAATCCTTACAATACAATCGCACCCTGAAATATAGTGAAGATGACCTCAGTGGCAAAACAGACAATGAATTCAGGTACTTCGATTTTCGCGAAGACTTAGAAACAGAAGGTACCGGAGTGAATTTAAAGTTAGGTGCTATTCTAAAACCGATTCAACAACTACGAATAGGGGTTGCTCTTCATACTCCAACGCACATCGAAATGAACGATGCCTCATCAATTTATATGGAATCACATACAGATAGTTTGTTGTTGTACAATAATCCGGGTGCCAGTGCCATCACCCAATATCAACAGGACAGTTTGTTGATTTTTAATTATAGCCTAACCACACCATACCGAGCACTTGGAAGTTTTGCCGTTCTGTTCAATCAAAATGGGTTCCTGACTGCCGATATTGAATATGTTGGTTATACATCCATGAAATATAATTACAAAGGGTTTGATCGGGAAGAAGATGCTGTAAATCAAGTCATCCGAAGTACATATAAAAATGCCTTGAATGTTCGCGTTGGTGCCGAATTGAAACTGGAAGAGTTGGGCATTCGCGCCGGATTCGCTTACTATGGTAGTCCTTATAAAAACAGTCAGCTAAACGCCTCCCGAATGCAATTCAGCGGCGGGCTCGGGTATCGTACTAAATTCTGGTTTNTAGATATTGCGTACATTTTCTCCAAACAGAATTTGCGTGAACAACCTTATCGGCTTACAAGGGCTACAACCAATGTCCCTGTGGCTTCAACCGACAACAGGGTAAATCAGGTACTTTGTACAATAGGTTGGAAATTCTAAGCTATTCAACAATTGATTATCTTTGTTTTCTGCAAGCCGGGCTATCGCTCCGCATTTCGTTGGTGAGGAAAGTCCGGACAGCACAGAGCAGCGTACCACCTAACAGATGGTCCTATTCGCAGGGATAGGAAGCAAGTGCCACAGAAAATAACCGTCTCGAGAATCAAACGGGATAAGGGTGAAAATGTGAGGTAAGAGCTCACAGGTTAATTTGGTAACAGATTGATCGGGTAAACCTTACGTGCTGAAATGTCAAATAAGTGAACGCCTGAAGGTTGCTCGCCTGATGTTCATGGGTAGATAGATCGATCGTGTCGGCAACGGCATGGCCAGATAAATGATAGCCACTTCATATCGAAGAAAACAGAATCCGGCTTACAGGCTTGCAGATTTTTAATTTTCCCGTTCAAAAATTTGTTGAAGTAAATCCTGCACCTATATTTGCACTCCCAATGTAAAGGGAGCATAGCTCAGTTGGTTCAGAGCATCTGCCTTACAAGCAGAGGGTCCGCGGTTCGAATCCGTGTGCTCCCACCCAAAGTCGCTTAACGGCGACTTTTTTGTTTAACTGTTATGGCCTGATTCTTGTCTGGATTTTGTGGTGACACGACGTGAAATAAAAAAACTCCGAGAAATTCGGAGTCTATTTTGCGGAGACGGCGAGATTCGAACTCGCGATACAGTTTCCCATATACACACTTTCCAGGCGTGCTCCTTCAACCACTCGGACACGTCTCCTTTTTGGAAAGAGGTGCGAAATTAAGTAAAAATCATGAGCCAAACAGCGAGACACAATTATTATTTGTTTTAGCCCGTAATTCTTCTAACGAGATTTTTAAGNNATCGGCCAACAAAGTGGCTACATGAGGTAAGAAGGCGGGTTCATTCCGTCGACCGCGGTGCGGCACAGGACTCAAATACGGGGCATCCGTTTCCAGTATAAGATGTTGGATATCGATTTCCTGAATCACTTGTTGTATTCCCGCTTTTGGATAAGTGAGTACACCACCCAGACCGAGATAAAAACCCATCTCTATGATTTCTCTGGCAGTTTCCAGGCTTCCCGAAAAACAATGAAACACACCTGTTAAACCGCGTTGAGAAAACGGTTTCACAAGATCCAGGGTATCTCGAGTCGATTCACGCATATGAATCACCACGGGTCGCTGTTTGGCCAAGGCCCATTCCATTTGTTGGATAAAAGCCTCTTTTTGCTCCTGCACATACGTTTTATCCCAGTAATAATCCAGTCCGATTTCACCAATCGCCACAAAGTCGCGTTGTTGAAGCCAGTATTCAACCCTATCTAATTCCTCTTTATAATTCGCATTGATGTAACAAGGATGTACCCCNATCATGGCAAAACAAATACCCGGATATTGTTTTTCAATGGCCAGCATCCCCTCCACCGTTTCCAGATTACAATTGGGCATATAGAGTCGTTCTATTCCAGCATCCAACGCCCGCTGTATCATCGCGTCCCGGTCTGCATCAAATTTTTCATCATACAGATGCACATGTGAATCAATCATGCCAATAATTCAGTTTCAAAGATTTAATTTTTAAGATTCCAGCCCTGATTTTTACAAAAGCGAATAAATTCAGGTAAAGCATATTCGAGTCGGCGAAAGGCCTTCTCGCTGTCATGAAAAACAACTATTGACCCGGCCTTTGATCCTGAAATTACATTATCGAGGCATTCCTGCGGGCTTAATTGTTGGTCAAAATCTCCACTCAATACATCCCACATAATGATGCGCGTATTCGGGAACATCTTTTGGATACCGCTTACTTGTGCAAAGGTTATTCTTCCATATGGCGCNCGGAACATATTACTTTGAATCACTTCAGAAGCTTTCCGTATATTTTGAAANTACTGAAAATTGTTTGTCTTCCAGCCGTTCAGGTGATTGTGTGTATGATTCCCCACGGCATGTCCTTCGTTGAGAATACGATGGTAAATTTCAGGATATTCTTCGACGTTTTTCCCGATACAAAANAATGTCGCCTTGGCCTGATACGCTTTAAGAATATCTAACACAAATGGGGTCGTAAATGGGNNATGCGGACCATCATCAAAAGTCAGATAGATACTATTGGAATGTTCCTTAATATGNCCGATCCCTGANTTATAGAGCGCTTTGAGTATGCGTGGTGTTTTAACAAGGTATGGCCTCATGGTCGGTAACGAATCAAAGCCCGATACAACATATCCGTTGTTTTGGACAATCGAAAATAATCTAAAGTTTCGTATGTCGAGATCATGNNATTGAAATATTTATTCCTGAAGCCACGCGTATTCGTCAATAACATAGCCGGAATTTTATACTGTATAAAATTCATGTGATCGCCGTCGGTGAATCCTTCAAATGGCACAATAGGTTTAAATTTCACCACACGTAATCCGGTGGTGTACTGCATCAATAACCCCGCATCACCCGCGGAAAAAGCCCCGTACCCGGCNCACAAGATTAAAGCCAGAAAATTACCCCTTCTGCCGTGCATCCAGGCATAATGCGCCATTGGATAATGTTGTGATCCTGGAGCATCCGAATAAAATCCAACCGCGTCTAAGTTCAGCATACCCAGCACCGAAACACTATCTTCTATCAATGATTTCGCGAACTGATTACTACCACTAAAATTTAATTTTGCCCATTCTAACCCACCCAAAGTAAATGCAACAAGATCNATCCGTATCGCCAGATTACCCTGATGACGTTGCATGAGCCTGGCTAACTCAATCAAACAAGACACGCCTGAAGCATTCCCATCCGCACCAGGAACGCCTTCGCTCACATTGTAATGGGCCCCGATAATCAATCGGGAGCATCTTCCGGACNNAAAACTTGCCATCACATTAAAAACAGTATCCTCCCGAAACAGGTATTTTTGCAATTGAACCCGTGACGAATAACTCCGAAAATTCTTTTCAATATATCCACCGGCTTTTGTCAGGTAAACCGGATGAACAATACTTCGGGAAGTTGGATATGCACATAATTTCACTACATGTTTGCGCAAAGAATCGGGTTTGACTGAGCAATTAACCCTTCCATCCGATTAGTATCATTATAAAAAATAAGAGGCGCATACGTGGCAAAGATAATAGTTTGATAAACCGATTTACGAGAATGTAAATTTTCCGAAGGCGATCAGGTTTTCATCCTTACGCATGGAAATAACATTCACCTGTAATTTTCTCCGGGCTGATCAACGGGCCCTTTTACTTCTGCTAAAAACTATCCTTCCGTATTTCGATTAACACGAAGTGTTTTCAACTTCATCGTTGAAAGAGACATGATGGTGGTAAAAATTAGGCTGCCCATCCTGACAATCCAACTTACCTTTGCCGCTCAAAATATTCTTCTATGACGAAGGTCAGAACCCGATTTGCGCCTAGTCCTACCGGAGGTTTACACCTCGGTGGGGTGCGTACTGCTTTATTTAGTTATTTGTTTGCCAAACACCATGGTGGTGATTTCGTTTTGCGCATTGAAGACACAGACCAAAGTCGATTTGTTCCAGGGGCGGAAGAATATATCATTCAATGTCTCGAATGGTGTGGCATTGAGCCCGACGAGGGCCCTCACTGTGGCGGGACGTATGCTCCATACCGGCAAAGTGAACGCAAAGATCGATACAGGCAATTTGCGGAACAGCTCGTAAATCAGGGTCATGCGTATTATGCCTTCGATACACCGGAAGAATTGGAAGCTATGCGAATTCAGTTTAAAAGTGAATCGAATCCGTCGCCCCAGTATGATAAACACACACGAAACCGGATGCGTAATTCGCTGAATTTATCCGCATCTGAAGTCGCTGAATTGCTTGAATCAAATACACCCTATGTGATTCGCATTAAGATGCCGGAGAATGAAGTGATTACTTTTCAGGATCTTATTCGAGGTGAAATCAGTAATGATTCAGCTTTGGTAGACGATAAGGTATTGCTTAAAGCGGATGGGATGCCGACCTATCATCTGGCGGTTGTTGTTGATGATTTTACCATGAAAATTACCCACGCTTTTCGTGGGGAAGAATGGTTACCCAGTGCTCCGGTTCATATTAAATTGTGGCAATATTTGGGCTGGGAAGATGCGATGCCAAAATGGGCGCATTTACCTTTGATATTAAAACCAGAAGGAAACGGCAAATTGAGTAAGCGGGACGGGGATCGTTTGGGGTTTCCGGTATTCGCCATGGACTGGGTTGATCCCAATTCCGGTGATCGTACTGTCGGGTTTAAAGAACGTGGTTTTCTACCCCAGGCCTTTGTGAATATGCTCGCCTTACTGGGATGGCATTCGGGCTCGGAAAAGGAATTATTTAGTCTGGAGGAGTTGATTCGTGAATTCAGTATTGAACGCGTTCATAAAGGAGGTGCACGATTTGATTTTGAGAAGGCGAAATGGTTCAATCATTCCTGGATTCATTTACTTTCTCCGGATGGTTTATTGCCTGATGTANAAAAGGTTTTATCCGAGCAGNGAATTTCTATCCATTCGGATGAGTTTTTAGTCAACGTTATTGCCTTAGTTAAGGATCGTTGCACCCTGCTTCAGGATTTTATTTTGCAATCTTCGTTCTTTNTTAACGACCCCACAAACTGGGACATTGAATCGGTGCTGCCAAAATGGTCGGAAGAAAAGCTGCGGTTTNTCTCGCGTTGGTCGACCACACTCTCTCAGATACCAACCTGGAATGCGAGCGCATTGGAAGAGCAGTTTAAACAACAGGCTTCGGAACAAAATTTAAAACCCGGCGAATTACAAATGCCTTATCGCATCATGCTGGTTGGAGGAAAATTCGGTCCTGCGGTTTTTCAAATTTCCGAATTTATTGGAGTGGAGGCTTGTGTGCGTCGGATAGAGAGGTTCCTTCAACAAATGTCTCCGGAATAAACGAAAAGAATATTCAGCATCTGCAAGTTATAACTTCACGAAACGACCGGTATACACCTGTTCTCCGCTGATTGCTTTAATAAAATAATCACCGGCAGGGAGTGCAGAAATATCCGCAACAAATTGCGTACCCTGGGAATAAATTGACAGGGCACAATTTGACCTTTCAGATTAAAAAGCAGGATGCGTGCATCGTTTGCCGTAAAATCACGGAGGCTAATACTATTTTGCGCCGGGTTCGGATAAAGATTAAGGGTATAAAGATTAAAATCTTCAACTTCAGTAGCAAATTTACCGGAATAATTTCCTGGGTATTGTCCCAATGATCATAATCATTTGCCAAACCATCCCCATTCACTGCATTACCAACTCCTAAAAGGTAACATCATTCGCGGAGTTCGGTGCCGTCCATTGAAACGTAAAGATGGCCTGATTGGAGGTCATGGTTGCAGCAGACGTATGCGTTAACTCATTCTGGGAGGCATTCACCTGAGCACCGGCGCTCGTATTCAAAACAGTTCCTGCACTCACCTGTAAATTAAATCCCGCCTTTAACGCAACGGGATCAATCACTTAATGTCAGATTGTAGGTTTGACCGGCTACGAAAGTATCAGGCAATCCAAAAATAGCTACGGAAACACTATCATTCGAAATCCCATGGCATCCGACTGTGCCGCATTGGGTTCCGGCCATAAAGGCACCTGTACTATTTGAACTCAGGGTTAATTTAAAGATAGCAAGAATTGCCCCTAAAAATAAAGTCAGCAAGAATGAAGATCGCATTGGTGTTCAGTTTATTATGTAAGGGTTAAATGCCAATTCGTTTTCTAATACATCGTCAGGCTGTAGCGCTTATTATCAATTTCCACCCAGGCTTCACGGTCACAGTTGCCGTCTCCAAAATCAATGGTTCGCAGCGTTTTACCTTGAGGTTGCATTTCGATACGACCGGCGGGATAATAGCGGCAATCATACCCTTTCACCAAAGGCTGAACAATATTGCTGGAGTAATAGCCTAATTGATTACTCCGTCCGTTTCCGGTACCCTCAATTTCATACCGGTCATCGCCCCATACCGGAGTGCCTTCACCCTGAATCCAGGTGCGTACCCGTTTGGCATTCCAGTAAATGGTATCTACCAGAAATTCACGGAGCATCTTACCGCTGATCTCCAGATTGTAATGCGACTGGTTATCGACATTCAATCCTTTATTCGTCATAACAACAGTTCCCATAATCCGGTTATTGTCGATAAAATAGTTTTCAAAATTGATTGTCGCCACATTGCCCGGGTCATTGAATGCAGTTCCCGTATACGAAACTATAATTTTCCCACGGCGATAACGCGCATCGCTGCACATACAATTGGTAGCGCCAAAATCAATTGAGATGCTTCGGGGCATACTCACCTCATCATGCGTGAGGGTAGCACAATACCCACTTGTTTTGTAATTACTCAGCAATTCGCCCGTCTTTTTGGTAGCTGCATCTTCTGCCATGGTAACCGCCTCGTAATAAGCCATTTCTCCAAGTATTTCGTCTTGCGCCTGATCGGTGTTCGTATCCCGTTCACGCACACAGGAACTAAATACCGTCGTGAACAACATCCCTATGCCAAGCAAGGCAGAAGGGGCCAATAATAAATGCTTCTTCATGTACATTATACCGTTTACTAGGGTCTGTATTCAGGACCCAAGCCCTAAAATTAATTATAATCTTGTAATTGCCTCAATTTTTATATCCCGTGCGCACCTGATACATAAATAAGGCCTCTTCCGGGGAAGAGGCCATATGATTTCACGCTTCGATTTGAGTGAATCCTGATATTAATTCAGGGTAATAGAATAGGTTGTCCCATTGATGGTCACAGTGGCTGCATTATCGCAACCCGTATTACCATAATCCAGTGAACGAAGCGGTTTATTGCTGGGTTGAATATCAACTTTTCCGCTGGTGAACCACTTGCAACCGATTTCACGAATCAGCGCCTGGGTAATATTGGTGGTGTAACTTGTGCCATTCGGGCGGGAACCACTTCCACTTCCTGTAATCGAATAAACATCATCCAAACGGGTTGGCGTAGATTCACCCTGTAACCAGGTCCGGACACGACTCGAATTCCAAATCACACTATCGAGTGTCACGGCACGAATGATGAGCCCGTTCACTGTCACATTAAAATAGGATTGACCATTGGAATTGGTGCCCATATTCTGCACCGATTTGCTTCCCAGAACCTGATTGTCATTGACGAAATAATTGTTGAAGCTGATCGTATGCACATGGCCTGAATCACGGTATTTTCCGGTATAACTCACCAAAACCTGTCCGCGGCGGTACCGGCCATCATTGCATAAACAATTGGCAGGGCCAAAATCGATCGTAATTGTTTTCGGGGTTGCAAGGGTATCATGAGTTACTGTAGCGCAATTTGAAGCGGTTTTATATTGGCCCAAAGGTTCTCCGGTATTTAAACCCGAGGCTTCATCAGCCATATTCAAAGCATCCTGGTAAACCACTTCACCCAAGGCATTGTCTTTGGCCATTTCAGTATCTGANTCGGTGTTTCTATCGTTGTTTCGGCGGCATGAGATCATGGTCATCATTCCGCAAAGTGCCAGCATAAAAAGCTGATTTTCATTTTTTGTTGCATCTTGAAAAATTTTGCTCTATAGACAACAAGCAATTAAGAAGGTTTAATAGTTGGTTAAAAATTTCAAGACTCCATTCCTTTCCAGTACCTTCGTGGCCCACTTGAAAACACGCTAAAACCTTATGTTTTCAGTCTTTCAGCGAACCATTCCATCTATAGCCAAACATGCATAAAAAATTGCCCTCTTCGGAAGTACCGGTTCAATTGGCGTTCAGTCTTTGGAGGTCATTCGTCAGTTTCCGGAATTATTTCAGGTTGAGGTATTAACTGCTTTCTCCAATTTAGAGTTGTTTCGAAACCAGATTCTCGAATTCAATCCAACGCATGTTGTGATCCCCGATGAAAATAAGGCAGGCACGTTACGAACCATGCTTGGAGATCGTCCGGTTCAAATTCATTTTGGTCAGGATGCGCTTAAAGATCAGGCGGCACAGGCAAACTATGATATACTTATTGCCGCCATCGTTGGTTTTGCGGGATTAGCATCTACATGGGAAGCCGTTCAGCGCGGTAAAATTATTGCGTTGGCAAACAAAGAAACCCTGGTTGTAGCCGGAGATCTGGTGCGAACCAAGGTGCTCGAAAGCGGTGCCAGACTGATTCCTTNNGTAGACAGTGAACATTCTGCTTTGTTTCAATGCCTGATAGGAGAAGATCCGTCACGCGTTGAANAAATTACACTGACGGCATCCGGTGGGCCTTTCCTGGGCAAANAACCAAATTTTCTGATCAATGTCAAAAGGACCNATGCCTTGCAGCATCCCAACTGGACCATGGGTGCAAAAATCACCATTGACTCAGCCAGTCTGATGAATAAGGGATTAGAAATGATTGAAGCTAAATGGCTATTTGGAATGAGCAACGAACAAATCGAAGTAATTATTCATCCGCAATCTATCGTGCATTCCTTTGTTCATTTTACCGATGGANGTGTGAAAGCACAACTTGGATTACCCGACATGAAATTACCGATTCAATATGCTTTAGGCTATCCTGAACGCCTTTCAAATAATCATAAACGCTACGAAATCAAGAATTATCCGTCTCTCACATTTGAAGTGGCAGATACTAAAACTTTCCGTAATCTTGCACTAGCGAAGGAAGCTATGTATCGGGGTGGAAATNTCCCCCGTGTATTGAATGCAGCCAATGAAGTTGTTGTGGAGGCATTTTAAAAACCGAATTGGCTTTTAGAAATGAGCGATATTATCGAGCAATGCCTCGAGCGCATGACATTCATTGAACATCCAACCATGGATGACTACATTCATTCAGACTTGGAAACTCGAAAACTTGCTTCAACGCTGTATAAATAATTAAGGAAACATACATGTTGCAATTATTAGCGATAGACTGGGCTTTGGTCGGAATAAAAGTTGCTCAGTTTATACTCTCCCTGAGTATCTTAATCATCCTCCATGAATTTGGGCATTATATTACCGCGCGTTGGTTTGGATGTCGCGTTGAGAAATTTTATCTCTTTTTTGATCCATGGTTTTCAGTATTCAAAAAGAAAATCGGCGATACTGAATACGGTATTGGCTGGCTTCCTTTAGGAGGTTATGTGAAGATTTCGGGAATGATTGATGAAAGCATGGATACCGAAGCCATGAAAAAGGAACCACAACCTTGGGAGTTCCGAAGCAAACCCGCCTGGCAACGTTTGATTATTATGTTGGGAGGGATTATTGTGAATGTTATTCTGGCGATATTCATCTATTCCATGGTATTATTTGTTTGGGGAGAAAGCAAAATTCCGATGGCATCCCTGCAATATGGTATAAGTTTCCAGGACAGTTTATTGTGGAAAGTGGGATTTCAGGATGGAGATAAAATTCTGAAAGTTGACGGTAAGGAAATGAAGTATCTGGACGATGCCACCTTACGCGTANTTTATGGGGAAAATGCACAGGTTGAGCGGGATGGAAAAATAATTGAATTAAAATTCCCTGAAGACCTTATCGGGAAGATGATCGAGAACAGAAAACGAAGCAGCGGATTGCTCTTACCGCGCATTCCGCTATGATCGGATCCTATGAAGGTATCTCGGACCCCTCTCCAGCAAAAGATGCCGGCATCAAAACCGGAGCATCGGATTGTTGCCATACAGGGACAGCGAGTAACTNTTTTTGATGAGATTCGACCGATTTTACAAGCTCAAAAGAAAGGACCTGTTGAAATCAATGTTTTACGGGGGAATGATACCTTAAAAATTATTTCTGGCCTCACACAAGAAAAGAAACTAGGCATTCCACCTCAGATGGATTTCGATACGTTGGCTTCATTAGGTATCTTAAAGGTGGTGACCCGCAACTATGGATTTTTTGAAAGTTTTCCGGCTGGTTTGAAANAAACCGGGAGAAGCNTGGGTGATTATATTGAACAGTTCAAGAAGATTCTCTCACCGAAGACGGGAGCCTACAAAGGACTTGGCGGATTTAAAGCCATCGCGAATGCATTTCCGGCCGTATGGGATTGGGAATCATTCTGGAGTATTACGGCCTTATTATCCATCATTCTGGCCTTCATGAATCTATTGCCAATTCCAGCGCTGGATGGTGGCCATGTGATGTCCACCTTGTATGAAATGATTACCCGGCGGAAGCCCAACGAAAAATTTCTGGAGTATGCCCAAATGGCCGGCATGATTTTCTTACTTCTCTTGATGTTGTATGCCAATGGCAACGATTGGTTAGGTTGGGGCAAATAATGGTGTCATAAGAATCAGAAGCTGCTGTTTAACGGGAAAGTAGTTTATATCATTGCATTCTGGCGTGAAATGAGCGTGTTTACATGCGTAGTACGTTGAGATAATTCTAAGATTCACTTGCAGTTCAGTTCTTGTTTTTCACTTCTCATGCCGTTAGCGAAAACCGTAGGCGAAATCCGTAGGCGAAATCCGTAGGCCTAATCCTTAGAATTCCATTTACGGCACGGTTCTCTGTAAAATTCGAAATAGTCTTAATCCATTTCTCATGAACAGGCTTCACTGGCATCTTCAAATGCTGCGGCATTCTTTAGTCCATAAACACAGAGTCAGGAAGAAAAAGGCTATAACACCGCACTATCCTATGCACGCTTCCTTGTATTTGAAGCGCCTGCGAGATAATCAGCACGCCCTATTTAGTCAGTTAGCAACCGGGTGTTGTGAAACTTCACTCACTTTCTGCTGAGGTAATTATAATCTCGTAAGAGGGTTTCCAGAAACATATCATCAGGAAGATCCGTTTCAATATTTAAAACTGTTTTAATTTTTACTGAAACATTTTCGAGGTAGCGACCAATTTGATTCTTGTTGTGTTGCTTAACGATACGATCAACGATATTAATGTCTTTATCGCTCAAACGCATCACCTGAGGAAATGTCACCGTGTAATTCTCAAACGAAAGGTCCTGAAAAATGGTATCACTCAATTTGTACGGCAAACGTTTCATGACGACTACTGTGCCGGCGACANNAAGATCACCCAATCGTTGATTCATGGGGTGGATACAAAAAGTACGAATGCTANNTAAGGCAGCTGACATCAGAATAGTGCTCAGGACAATATTCTGTGAAATCATAAAGATACCTCCCAGATACACNCCAAAATCAACAAAACGCAGTAGCCATCGTAACAAGGATTGTCCCACAGTGGCCGATTCACCAGAAGCACCGATCACTTGTATCCCCAAAGCCATTTTGCCTAAACTTTGACCTTTATTGAAAACTTCAAACAATACGTGATACATAATGTAAGGAGTCACTAACAACAACTCGGTAAATCCAAAATCCCCGGCAACTTCAGAACCAAACACGTTTTCCAGAAAAGTTGACATTCCCCAACTAAAAAAATGNAGAATGACCAGATCGAGTAACCAGGCAAACAACCTGAAATGAAAAGGGGCCGCTTCAAATTGCAGCTCAACGTTAAACGGTGTTTTGACCTGGATCAAAGCCATACGGTAAATTTATGCTTATTTCATTTATTCAAAAGGCCTTAACTTAGTCGACGGTATGCGCGAAGGAAAATTCATCGATCGGAATGTTGAACGCTGGAGGTCATACATGGAGGCAGCCGAGCATCCGGATGCATTGGCGTATCGTTTTGTACATCTGGTAGATGATTTAAGCTATTCAAAAACACATTATCAACAAAGTAAANCCACTCAGTTTATTAACGGATTGGCGGCTCTGCAATTTCAAACCATTTACCAAAACAAGAAGCATCATTTTGAACGTCTTCTTACATTTTGGAAATACGAACTTCCGCTGATTTTTAGAAAATACCTAAAGACCTATTTATTCACCTTTAGCTTCTTTTTAATTTCGGTAGTGATAGGCGTTTGGTCATCTGTTCAAGACCAGCATTTTGTTCGTCAGATTTTAGGAGATTCCTATGTGGAAATGACCGAAGAAAATATCCGAAAAGGCGATCCCTTTGAGNTATACAAAGATGGCAATGAAATGGGCATGTTCATTAATATTGCTGCAAACAATATCCGGGTGTCCTTACTGGCATTTGTATTCGGACTTCTTGCCGGCGTGGGCACGTTGTACATTTTATTTACCAACGGGCTGATGCTGGGTACGTTTCAGCATATGTTTNTTGCTAAAGGATTGGGATGGAAATCGATTCTTGTCGTATGGATTCATGGCACAATTGAAATTTCCGCCATTGTGATTGCAGGAACTGCCGGCATTATTCTGGGAAACTCATTTTTGTTTCCTGGCACGTTTAGCCGAAAAGAATCTTTGCGCCGGGGCGCTCGTGATGCCGTAAAAGTAGTTATTGGCTTAATTCCATTTTTTTTATTGGCGGCCTTTCTGGAAGGTTTTATCACCCGACATACCGGAATGCCGATATGGCTGAGTTTGATGATTCTGATCACTTCAGCCATTCTGATACTTTGGTACTTCATCATTTATCCTATCCTGCTGGGCCGTTCAGGAATCCGTGTAGAACAGGGCAAAATTATTTTTCCTTCTTAAGATGCGGTCCACTCTTGTTTGTTTATACTGGGCCTTGTTGATATTGCCATTCCAAGCGGTCGCTTCATCAGACACCTTAAGTCAACAAGAATTTGATGAAGCGATTCATGTTGAACAGAATACAAAGCACTCCGATTCAGAAACCGAAGCAACATACGGAAGCGAAGCTATTGNAAGAAAATGAAGTAACAGACCCTCCCCGCAAGATTTCAGATGAACGATGGAGTCAGGTAAAACAAGACAAAGACTTTATATACCGATATGAACAGCCTGAGGTAAAGCCTGAAACCAAAGCACCAAAAAAGTAACACCCCTTTCTGGTTCGGATCTTCTCCAGTGGTGTATTTAAATTTATTTTATCGATGCTGGCATTGGGATTGGTATTGTATATTATTTATAAAATAGTTGAAAACAGCCAGTTCAACTATTTTAAACGGCAAGCTATCCCGGTTGGTTTATCCAACGACAGTGCAAAAATACCGGGAGCACCGACGATTTGGAAGCCCTGTTGCAATTGGCTCTACAAAAACGATTACAGAAGCGCCGTCAATCTGATGTATCGCCAAACCATTCATCAATTGCATGAACGGCAATTAATCGACATAGAACCCGACAAATCAAACTGGGCTTATGTTCAGGAATATTCGAAACATCGACCAGATAAAGAATTTGCCAAATTAACCCGGTATTTCGACTATATCTGGTATGGGGCATTTTCGGTTAACGAAGAAACCTTTAAACAAATCCACACTTCGTTTGCAAGATTTAATAATGCATTGAATGGGTAAACTATTCTACAAATACCAATCCATTTTTTTGTACTGATCAATTGTTGTTGGTTAAGTTGTCAGTCTGATAAACGAACAGACTGGAATGAAAATTACGACCGGCAATCCAAGCAGCCCTTTGGCTATCGGATTGCCTATGAGAATCTGGATGAGATTTTTCCAACAGCCCGCATCAAGGCAGGAAAAAGATGATGGCCGAAATTCGGGAGTACAATACCTCCCGACAAAACCAGAGCGGACATATTATTCTGGCGGTAGGTAAAAACCTGTAATTCAGTTCGGACGAATTAAACGAACTTCTTCTATTTGTCCGGAATGGGAATGGCTTATTGATGCTAGCCGATCATTACAGCGATAATATTTACCAGCACTTTGGGGTAAACCTCCCGGGGAAACCCGGAGTGGTTTGGTTTGAGAGACACCTTGCATCATCAAACGTTGAACTTATTTTATTCGGCCGATAATACGTCTTATTTCTACTCAGGTCTTCCGGTTCAGAATCATTTCAAAATGAATAACACATTTAACCGGAATTATATTCTTGGTTATAACAAGTTGATGCACTATCCGAATGTAATTCAGGACAGCAGTGAAAACGGATTGTGGATACTCTCCTGTATACCGGGCACTTTCACAAATCACTTTATGCTAAGTGACTCCAATCGCCAATATTATGAGCGTTTACTCGAATTTTAGTGAATATCCACAAAGTGTGTCCTGGTATAATTATCGGGTTAAATCGGAAAACGAGGATACCCAGAAATCCTCCTGGTCTTCCTTACTCAAATTTCCTCCCTTACGATATGCCTTTTTATTAATTCTCGCCTTACTTACTCTATATGCTATTTTTCAATCGAAACGGAGGCAGCGGATTATTCAGGTAATACAACAGCCGGGAAATGCATCTTTGGAATTTGTGGAAACAGTGGGATTACTGTATTTGAATAAAGGAAATCATCGCAACATGGCCGATAAGATGATCCATCATTTTTTTGAACTTGTTCGAACCCGATATGCCTTGAATCCTAAGGAACTTCATACTGAGTTCACTATAAGTTTATCCAGAAAGACCGGTCAATCAATCGCCGAAACGCAGTCCTTTATTGACTATCTGGCCTATATTCGCCAACAATCAGTACTAAGCGAAGAGGACCTACGCAATTTATATCACCGCATTCAAAAATTTATACCCCATGGAAACTCCGCTGTTTGAACAACGCATCGACATCAACCGAATTAATGCATCGGTTCAGGAAATTCGCCAACAAATTGGTCTTGTGGTGGTTGGTCAGGACCATGCATTAGACCTGATGCTTGTTGCGTTATTATCCGATGGCCATATTTTATTAGAAGGGGTTCCTGGCGTTGCCAAAACACTTACGGCGAAATTACTCGCCAAAACCATTGACGTCGATTTTTCACGGATACAGTTTACACCAGACCTGATGCCCAGTGACGTGATGGGGACCAACGTATTTAATCCACAATCANCTAACCTTGAATTTCGAAAAGGACCGATATTCAGTCAGATTGTATTAATTGACGAAATCAACCGGGCTCCTGCTAAAACACAAGCTGCTCTTTTTGAGGTGATGGAGGAACGAACCATGACGGTAGATGGAACAAGTTACCAATTGNGGAATCCCTTTATGGTCATTGCCACCCAAAATCCGGTAGAACATGAAGGTACTTACCAACTTCCTGAGGCGCAACTGGATCGTTTTGCCTTTAAAATAAACATCGCCTATCCGAATCTCCATGATGAAGTGGAGATTCTTAACCGGCATCATCATGGATTGAACCTGCATCAAATGATTCATCGTGTGCATCCCGTATTAAAGGCATCGGAATTACAAACCTTACGCGAAACGGTTGGACAGGTCAATGTGGAACCTCAATTGTTAGAATACATTGCCAGAATAGTTCATGATACGCGCTCTCATGCCGGCTTAATATTAGGTGGCTCGCCAAGGGCTTCCGTTACGATACTGAATACTTCCAAAGCACTCGCTGCGATACGCGGCCGCGACTTTGTTACACCTGAGGATATTGCCGAGATTTGTATTCCGGCTTTGCGACACCGGATTGCATTAACAGCTGAAAAAGAAATGGATGGCATTTCACCAGATGATATCATTCGGGAAATTATGAAAGGAATTGAAATCCCCAGGAAGTAGGCAGTAGTTAAGATTTTACTATGACCTACCGCTGAACAGGTGTTTTTCAGAATGATACGAGGAACGCACTAAGGGTCCACTCTCCACATGGTCAATGCCCAATGCATATCCGATTTCAGCGAATTCGGCAAATTCTTCAGGGTGTACGAACCGAACTACCGGAAGATGTTTTGGTGTTGGTTGAAGATACTGACCGAGNGTAACTACATCACACCCATTGTCGCGCAAGTCGGTTAAAGTTTGTACAACTTCCTCTTTTGTTTCACCCAAGCCGAGCATGATGCCACTTTTGGTCTGCATTCCTCCTTCCTTCAGTGTTCGTATCACTTCCATGCTCCTATGATAGCGAGCTTGAATGCGAACCTTTCTGGTTAATCGTTCGGTGGTTTCAATATTATGCGAAACAACTTCCGGTGCAACTTCAATGATGCGCTGAATGTTTTGTTTTTCTCCTTTAAAATCGGGAATTAACGTTTCCAGGGTGGTATCCGGATTTAATGCCCGAACGGCTTTAACCGTATTTGCCCAAATTATACTACCCCCATCCTTTAATTCGTCGCGGTCTATAGAGGTGATTACCGCATGTTTCACTTTCATCAGATGAATTGCTTCTGCTACGCGTTGCGGTTCATCCCAATCTACCGCATCCGGACGGCCGGTAGCTACCGCACAAAAGCCACAAGATCGGGTACATACATTACCGAGTATCATAAAAGTAGCTGTGCCTGCACCCCAGCATTCGCCCATATTGGGACAATTTCCACTTTCACAAATCGTGTGCAACTTATGCCGATCAACCAATTGGCGAACATTTCGGTAGTTTTCACCAATGGGCAAACGAACTTTAAGCCATTCCGGTTTGCGCGGATGCCTGGCTGTTTCAGTTACTGGAGTAGTTCCGCAAGACATGGTTCAAAGGTAAGGTAAACTGTTGAACAAAAAGGCCATCCGAAGTGGATGGCCCGAAAGAAAAATGAATAAGAATATTATTTGCTTACTACAAACTTAGACTGTGTGCGCCCATTTTCTGTAATAATATTTACAAAATAGGTGCCGGCAGCCAGTTTAGANGTGTTGTAGCGGAAAATATCGTTTTGAACTTGTTTAGACGTTTTCGTTTCCAATACTTTTCCGGTAACGTCCATTACTTCATAAGTTACGCTATTGCTTAACCGATCCAGAGCGATTTGAACATTTACCCAGGAGTTGGTTGGATTCGGATACACACTCACAGTTCCTGCAAACGCGATATCTTCAACACTTTCTGTTTTGTTGGTATTCATGTGAAGAGCAATCGAAGGCGAACCAGCATTTGCGAAGCCACCACCATACATAGTACCATTGAAATACAACGGATTACCTTCACCCCGATCAAACTGGATATTGGCACGATAATCAGAGTAGTAATCTGCTCCGATGGAGAAACTGGTTGCTGTTCCTGGTAAGGTAACACGTAACCAATATTTGGTATCATTCTCTAATTTAATCAGCGCTCCGGGAGACACTGTATTCACCAGGTTCATAGTCAGCAATAATCCGGAGATCGGAACTACTTCGGAAGCCTGCAATTGATAAGTGGCATTTGCGATTTCATCCAGTTCGGTAGCGTAATCTATTCCACCATTCCCGTCATTATCCGACCATTTAGATAGAGTCACCAGTACATCTTGTCCGGCGAATACTGAATCATCAATAACCGGGCGCACGATCACGACCTGAACTTTTTTAGCACTAAAATCGCCGTTGCGAATGTGTAAGATAGGTCCCCATTCAGCAGCCGAATTCACGTTAACGTAGCTATTCGCAACAGGACGGCTCTTCAAGAAATCATATTCACATTTAGAATAAATAGAATCGGAGATCGCAAAATCATAAGACCAGTCGTTGTTTAAAGGTGCGAGACCTGTTTCCGTAAACGGAATCACTGCCATACTGTTTTCGATTCTGTAACGTCCTTTGGTNGCATCATTAATATCAAAACCCTGTAAGGTTGTTCCTACGGTATCCAGACGAATTGCCAGTAAAGAATCGGTTGTGGTAACTGGAGTTTGGAAATTCCAATTTACCTTATTGGAATCTTCCAGGGTGAAACTTCCGGCAGTAAAGCTGGCGTTATAACTTTTCCAGACGCCCTGGTACAGTGTATCCCAGTTAGCCGTGCTGAAATTGTAAAACACAGCACCTCCGAATACACGGAAGATATCATCAGAAATGCCATATTGCGTGCTTACCTGATGTGCCGGTATACAACGCCCTAAAGGAAGAGCCGGACCGTCGTTCATGAAACCGACATCAACCGGATTGGCAACCGGATCAAAGCGCCAAGCAGTCAATGAAACCGTAACCGGGTTGCTGGCATCGATTTGAGCTTTCATCGCATTTCCATCCGCGTTGGTGACCATAACAACCGGAATTTCAACCAGTGCACCATCTGCACCGGCTCCCATCCCCGCAACACCAAGAAGATTATTCACAATGATAACACCGCGAGCTCCGGCATCCTGTGCACGTTTGGCTTTGGAACCAAATTCACAACCACCACGGAAAATGAGCGCGAATTTACCGGTAAAATAACCGGAAGAGAACGCTGTACAACCATCCAGATTATTCGGATCGTAGGCAACCTGAAATCCTTCCCAGGTAGAATCGATACTTGTACCCCATGGTGACGTTGTAGAGGTAGAATCGCATTCCTCAATAATTTTGTACCCCTGAATGGAGGATGGCGCATCAACCCGAAAGCTGGAGCGTCGGTTGCTTTGCGCCTGACTGGTATAGTTCAATCCCAACAAGCCCACAAGCAGAAAAGACATGGCTAATGTAATTTTCTTCATATTCATTATTTTTTTGTTAAATAAGTGCCCAAATGTAACATAAACTTTTGTTAATCCCTCCCGGTCAAATCATTTTTTCGATGCCTGGTCAAGGCAATTGATGTTAACCGAGCTGCCGAAAAACATGTCGGAAACTGTCAGTTGGCCACAACTTACTTCTGGCTGGCAACAAAGCGTTTAAAGGCTTCAAGAGACAGGCTACTGATATTATTGGTGGCCGTTAGCCCGCCTTTTCGGGCAGCAATTGTGCCGAATTTCACATCATCGATACCATCCAGCGTATGGGCATCCGGATTAATTGACAATTTNACATCCCTTTGAAGGGCCATTTGAATCAACTCNCAATCCAAATCCAGGCGTCTGGGATTGGCATTTATTTCCAGGATAACCTGGTGCTTGACGCAAGCCTCAATGAGTTCGGGATAATTTAAAGGATAAGCTTTTCGACTCAATAATAATCGACCACTAGGATGACCCAGTATCGTTGTAGAAGGATGGCGAATTGCAGCCAGAATGCGCTGCATGGCTTTNTCCTCCGTCATATTCAGGTTTTGATGCACCGAACTGATGACCGANTCAAAACTTTCCAGCATATCATCGGAGTAATCTAAACGACCATCACCTAGAATATCGCATTCAATTGATTTAAAAATTACAAAGGGATGCAGCAATTCATTGAGTCGATCGATTTCCTGATGTTGTTTTTTAATGCGCTCGGCAGTGAGTCCGTTGGCATAAAATGAACTCACCGAATGATCACTTATCACTAAATACTCGTAGCCTTTTTGGATGCAGGCTCTGGCCATTTCTTCAAGAGAATGATGCCCATCACTCCAGGTACTATGGGCATGAATTATTCCCCGAATTTGTTGGGGCACTATCAGTCGATCAGGTAACTCACGATGCTGTGGTTCCAGAAAATCAGGAGAATACCTCAAACAAGGAGGATACTCGGGCAAATCAGCCGATTGAAATGCGGTCTTTTCGGATTCAAATCCAGGCGCCAAAACGGCCGGAAATTGGGCATTTAACTTTTCTAAAAATTCATCTGAAGAACTTCGAATCAAGGTCTGGCGTATAAAATTCTCGGTCGTCGCCAGTTCCAGGAATAAATCAATCCGGTCNGTTCCAACTATACTGCAATTGATTTCCTGCTTATCCACCAATTTCCATGTACTATAAAGTAAGGTTTCTTTAAGTTTCTGTTCATCAGACAATACCACATACTCCAGATGCTCAACGATATCGGCATCCATACCAAAACTTCCTACGCGTCGGAATGGGAGTTCCTGATAGCGGAGCAAGGTTTCAAATTCTTCTGCGAAAGGTAAAAGTTGAGCGTAAAGAAATTTCTTCTGACTTTCGAAAAAGAAATTCAACGATTCGAGTACACTTTGTTGCGTTTTNTCGCCAAATCCTTTAATCCGAACCAGGCGATTTTCCATGCAGGCATACCATAATTCGCCTGGCGATTCAATGCCATGTTCCTGCCAGAGTAATGCAATNTTNTTAGGCCCCAAACCCTTAATTTGCATCAATTCAAGAATACCAGGCGGCGTTTTTGCCAACAAGGCCTGCATTTGTTTTGAGTCACCTGTATCCAGCAACTCTGCAATAATTCGTGAGGAACTATCACCGATTCCTTTTAGCTGGTTCCATTCGGAACGAGGCACCTCCTGAATAGGCATGTCAAGCTTATCCAACTGAAAAGCGGCAATGCTATAACTTTTNGATTTAAATGCATTTTCACCGTGGATATCCGAAAGTTTGGCCAATAAATTCAAATGATCTGCAATGTCTGAATTCGTCATGGTTCCAGGAGTTGTTGAATGTTGGAAATGCGATTTTTCACTTCAGCCAGCAAGTTTGAAGAGTCTGAACTGGCTGGGGTTTGTTTTGAAGTAATAAAATCCAAAAGGGTCATGGCCAGATAATCCTGTTCATCGCGGCCGGGAAACTGATCGCGTAAGGCCTGTGATTTTCGGCTAATATCCTGCACCAAGGCACGAACGGCGGATTCATGTTCGGGAGCCACTTTAACTTTGTACTGCCGATTTCCCAAATGAATCAGAATCGATACATTCTCCATAACTTGTGCTAAGGTAGAAAATCCTTGGTCATTTTATGGATGTCTGCTGGTGGAACTTCTAACACTAGTTTAATTGGTATCGTCTTGTATATTTGAACCCAGTTATTTTTAAACAGAATACCCCACACATGAAAAAATTTCCATCCAATCCGGAATATGGTCATTCCTGATTCTGACCGCGCTACTTTTAGGCAACCAAGCCTGTCGCAAATCCAATCCGACTATTCAGGGAAGCATTATACCTTATGATAACAGCACAAAAGTGACCGCATCTTTGTATGGTATCATCACCGATGAATCAGGACAGGCACTGGAAAATGCCTTGGTTCGCGTAGCGGGTTATCAAATGCAGACTGATGTGCATGGCTTCTACCATTTTGAGAATATTACCATTCCGCAGCACGCAACTACCATTCACGTGAGCAAGGACGGATATTTTAACGGTTCCCGGGCCATGATGGTTAAAGCTGGTCAAAAACATACCTTCTCACTCACCTTAATGAAACGGGAGAATCCACAGAGCTTTATGTCTTCCAATGGGGAAGTTTAAATTTTACTGGCGGACTGAATCTTTCATTCCCCTACAATGCCGTAGTAAATAAGGCCACCGGGCAGGCTTACCATGGTCAGGTTTTTGTTTATGCTAAAACAATAAACCCAACAACAGAACTTGGACGTAACACCATGCCCGGCGATTTACGTGGTATGACTGCCGCAGGAGGCGAAGAACGTTTATTAAAAAGTTATGGCATGTTTGTGGCTGAATTATACGCTGCGGATGGCACGGAATTACAAATTGCCGATGGATCAGAAGTTACCATGACGCTGAGTGTACCGACCTCTTTACTTGGAAATGCCCCAGCCTCTATTCCTTTATGGTACTACGATGCAGTAAAAGAAATGTGGGTAGAAGAAGGTAGTGCTCAATTAGTAGGCGGAAAATACATTGGAAAAGTAAAACACTTTAGTTTCTGGAATTGTGATACCCCTGAAGCTGCCAACATCACCATAGAAATGACTTTAGTAGATGTGAATGGAAATCCGCTAAACAATTACTCTGTAAAACTGACGAACCTCAGCAACAATGATTCAAGATACGGTGTTACCAATACCAGCGGCTGGGTTGGTGGATTGTGTTATTCAAATGCCACACTTTTACTGGAAGTTTTTGAACCGGGTAATATTTGTGGAAATTTTGGTGTGACTGCTTACTCACAAACGATTGCGACCTCATCTACGAATCTCAATCTGGGAAGTCTAATTATTCCTTCCTCCATTGCCACGCCGGCAACAATTTCGGGAAGCGTAGTGAATTGCTCCAATAACCCGATTTCAAATGCAGCAGTATTAGTGTCTCCATTCAACATTCTGATCACACCCAATGCGTCCGGCAACTTTACCTATACATTCCCTTGTGTACCAACACAGCCAATTACCCTATATACCTACGATTTGTCGAACAATGTATATGGTAGTTCGGCGAGTTACACTCTTGCTGCGGGAACGAATACCCTTGGCGTTCAAAATGCCTGTGGAAATGTGACTCAGTTCTTAACCATTACGTTGACTAATACAACCACTTCAGTTACCATGACGAAAACCTTTACCATGCCGATGGATACTGTTTCCTGCAGTGTCTTTCTGCAAAACCAAAGCTCGAACATATTCGCCATGTCAAATACCAATCAGTACTTTGCAGTTACTGCGGTTGATTCTGTGGTTGGAACCTGGAATGCCAGTAGTGTGACTGCATTCTTTTACCGAACTTCACAGACACGCAATTCTCCCTGGATCCAGGTTCCACTGTTACGTATTCAACCTTTCCGGGATTCCCGGGTGATGTAACCGGAAGTTTCTCATTGAACTTGGTTGGAAATCCGAGTGGAAATTCGTATACGGCCACGGGTACTTTCCGGGCTCCAAGAAAGAACTAAATTCGATCCATTTATTTCAGACTCCTGTTTCGGCAGGAGTTTTTTTATCTATACCATCCGTGTCCTGCATCAAAAGCGGCCATACACAAACCAATAATACCGTTGTGCTATTCGAATACCGATAGTGTGGTTGTAATACCGAATATGCTTTCAATATAGTCCAATCTTCGTTTCACTCGCCTGAACTATTTTCAAGCTATATCGGCATTCACCACGCTATACTTATTAAATAGGTTGGACTATTTTATAAGTAAGATTGGTATAACCTTCGTTCCTCAGGAGGATCCACATCTCGGGTACAGGTTAAACCAATAAATTTGGTCTAAACAACTATCCTATTACCGATTTATCCTTTGTAATGCGCGTTCCTCGCAAACAATGAATGTATCGGTACAGGTCGGCCTCGTCAGAGTTGAAAAATGGTCTCTCTTACAATTCACTTTGGTATAACCGGATGCAATGAGCTGGAGAGGCTGTGTTTTAAACCCTTTAAGGTGTTGGCCTGATGCTTTATAGCACGCAGAAGATTGACTTTCGAGCCTGAGATTTCGTTACCTTTGCGCCTCATTTTTAAAGACGTCCTATGTCTCTGAATCAATATTCCGTTCCCAAATTTCTGAAAATGCCCGATATCGAACAGGAGATCAGTAAATTCTGGGAAGACCAAAATACCTTTGAACAAAGCATTCAGTTACGTGAAGATGCTGCTGACTTTGTTTTCTATGAAGGCCCACCAAGCGCAAACGGTATGCCCGGCATCCACCATGTCATTTCAAGAACGTTGAAAGACCTGGTTTGTCGCTATAAAACAATGCAAGGATTTAAAGTGAATCGCAAAGCCGGATGGGACACCCATGGTTTACCGGTTGAATTGGGCGTTGAAAAAGAACTGGGCATCACGAAGGAAGATATAGGCGTTAAAATTTCGGTAGAAGAATACAACCAAAAATGTCGGGAAGCGGTGGTTCGTTTCAAAGATAAATGGGACGATATTACCCGAAAAATGGGTTATTGGGTTGATTTAGAAAAACCCTATGTCACTTACCACAATGAATATGTAGAAAGTTTATGGTGGTGTTTGAAAACGTTGTATGAAAAAGGGTATTTGTATAAANGTGTATCCATTCAACCATACAGTCCGGCAGCAGGAACAGGTTTAAGTTCGCATGAATTGAATCAACCCGGATGCTACAAAGATGTCAAGGACACCAGTGCTACGGTGTTGTTTGAACTGTTGCCCAATGACCTTTTGAAAACAGAAGATCAGTCTCCGGTTTATATGATGGCATGGACGACAACACCTTGGACTCTACCCTCAAACCTCGGGTTAACTGTTGGTCCTTCGATTCAATATGCCTTGGTAAAAACCATCAATCCATATACGCACCAGATTCAACATGTTGTATTGGCCGAGGCGCTGATTAAAAATTATTTCAAAGCCGAAGCCGAAGACATGGAATTCTCCGAATGGACTCCGGATCAGAAATTCATCCCGTACAAGGTACTCGGTTTGTACCAGGGCAATATGCTGGAGGGCCTGCGTTATACACAATTATTCTCCTTTGACAACAATGCAGCTGAACTATCCGGTGGAGATCCGTTTCGCGTTGTTTGTGGCGATTTCGTGACCACAGAAGATGGTACGGGTATCGTACACACGGCCCCGGCCTTTGGTGCTGATGATTACCGGGTCGGTCAANAANACAATTTAGGAATCCTGACTTTAGTTGATCGTGAAGGCAAGTTTATTGAAGGAACCGGAGAATATGCCGGTCGCTATGTAAAGAATTACAAAAGTGAAAAAGACTTTCAGGATGTGAATGTGGACATTTGTGTCGAGCTGANNAAACGAGGCCAGGCCTTTCGTGTTGAANAATACGAACACAACTACCCGCATTGCTGGCGGACCGACAAGCCCATTATTTATTATCCGCTGGATGCCTGGTTTATTCGAACCACAGCCGTTAAAGACCGGATGGTTGAATTGAATAAAACCATAAACTGGAAGCCAAAAACCACCGGAGAAGGTCGCTTCGGAAATTGGCTTGAGAATATGGTAGACTGGAATTTAAGCAGGAGCCGGTATTGGGGAACGCCGCTACCGGTTTGGCGTACAGCCGACGGCAGCGAAGAGCGCTGTTGCGGAAGTTTGGCTGAAATTCACGAAAATCTGCATGACGAAAGTCCGATTCGGGAANTTAAAGATGTACACAAACCCTATATCGATCAGGTAATCCTTCGTTCATCCAAGGGCGAAAAGATGTTCCGTGAACCAGACCTGATTGATGTTTGGTTTGATAGCGGTGCGATGCCCTATGCGCAGTGGCATTATCCATTTGAAGCGGAATCATTCCGTTCTGTAAATGAATCTTTACCAAAAGCTTTCCCGGCAGATTTCATAGCCGAAGGTGTGGACCAAACCAGAGGATGGTTCTATACTTTGCATGCATTAGGTGTATTACTTNTTGATTCGGTTGCCTATCGCACGGTAGTGTCTAACGGGCTCGTTCTGGATAAGAATGGCAATAAAATGAGTAAGCGATTGGGTAATGTGGTGNATCCGTTTAAAACTATTAATACCTATGGCGCTGATGCGACGCGTTGGTATCTGGTCACCAATGCATCGCCCTGGGATAGTTTAAAATTTGATGAAAAAGGAATTGAAGAATGTCAACGCAAATTGTTTAATACACTTTTTAATACCTATACCTTTTTTGCACTTTACGCTAATGTAGACGGCTTTACCTATCAGGAAGCCTTTATTCCGGTGACGGAAAGACCTGAAATAGACCAATGGATTTTGTCCAGTTTAAATTCTTTGATTCAACTGTGCAACGAGCACTTTAACGATTATGAACCAACCCGAGCTGGTCGCGCAATAGATGATTTTGTTGATGAACATTTGAGTAACTGGTATGTGAGGCTTTGCAGACGTCGATTCTGGAAAGGTGAATATGAGCAAGATAAAATATCGGCCTATCAGACTTTATATGAATGCCTGAGCACGTTGTGTAAATTAATGGCCCCCATTTCTCCCTTCTTCTCCGATTGGTTATTTCAGCGCTTAAACGAAATCACGNAAAAAGAAGAGGCGCTATCTGTGCATCATTGTTTGTATCCTCAGGCAGACATCAACCTGATTCAAACTGAACTGGAGGCGAGAATGCAACTCGCCCAGGATGCATCCTCGTTAATCCTTTCGCTGCGAAAAAGCCNNAACATTAAAGTCCGTCAACCTTTACAAAAGGTATTGATTCCGGCACTTAACGCTACATTGGAAGAAAGAATACGTTCAGTGGAAGAGATCATCCAATCGGAAGTGAATATTAAGGAAATTGAGTTTTTGGATGCCGACAACACTTTGATACGANAANAAGTTAAAGCTAATTTTAAAGAACTCGGTGCTCGAATGGGTCAGCGAATGAAAGATGTTGCCAGTCGGATAGCTCAGTTCAGTCAATCTGAAATCAGTCAGCTAGAAGCAGAAGGCCGATTAAACCTCCCATTAGAAACGGGTCCTGCAGAAATTTTCCTTCAGGATGTAGAAATCAGTTCCGATGATATTCCGGGTTATCTGGTGTCCAATAAGGGAAGTTTAACAGTGGCCTTAGATATTCAGTTATCGGATGTTTTAATTCAGGAAGGGCTGGCGAGGGAATTTGTCAATAAGGTTCAAAAACTCAGAAAAGACCTGGATTTTGCGCTAACCGATCGTCTCCAAATTCAGATTCAGGAGAGTGAATTGTTAACGCCGGCCCTGATTCAGTTTAAATCCTATATTTGCACGGAAATTTTGGCCGACACCCTTGAAATTTCTCCTGAAATCCAGCATGGGACGGCCATTGAGGTCAATGACCATGTTGTACATATTAATATTTCGAAACTATAAAATGACAAGCTATGGGTACTAAAAAGTAACTCCAAAGCCCGCAGCAAAAAGCCGCAGCGAAGCCAGTAACTAAAAATGCTGGTAAAAAGAAATGCCAAAAGCCAAAGCACCTGCCAAACCAGTGGTGAAAAACCTGCTCCGGCTAAAAGAGATTGCCAAACCGGCCAGTAAAAACCAGCTCCTGTAAAAAGGTAGTTGCAAAGCCTGTGCCTAAAGCAGCTCCTGTAAAAAGGTTGCGCCAAAAGCAGCACCAAAACCAGCGGTGAAAGCATCATCCAAACCAGTTGCAAAGGCAGTTGCTAAAGCCGCGCCGAAAGCCAAGGTAGCCGCAAAAGAAGTCAAACCAGTTGCCAAATCTGCCGTAAAAGCTACTTCCAAACAACCCGTCACGAAAGTAGTGGCTAAAACCCCTGCTAAACCTGCGCCCAAACCAGTGGCCAAGCCCCAGAGTAAAACAACCGCAAAACCATCAGTTCCGGCCAAACCAGAACCTAAAGTTTCAGGCAAGGCAATTACCAAGGAGGTCAAAAAGGTAGCACCGAAGCCAGAACCTAAAAAGTGGACCCTCCCAAGCCTGCTTCCCGTCCGGCCAAAAAGTCTAAGCAGTCTAAAACAACCATTGTATCCACTAATAGCAATGCCCATATTCCTAAGAAATCAGATGTCTTTAAAACAAATACGTTTGGAGTCAGTAATTTGAAAAATGAAAGTGGAAAGGTCATAGCTCACCGAAAAACTTCCGAATTGAAACGAAAAACTGAAGACACAGAACAAGTTAAAAAATACGAACCAGAAGCAACAAGATCAATTTTAGAAATGAACGATTCACTATCAGGACCAAGCTATCGTTATAGCGACGAAGAATTGCAGGAATTCCGTGAACTTATCCTGCGCAAACTAGAAACTGCCAAAGCCGAGTTGCAATATTTGCAGGGTGTGATTATGCGCAAAGATGAAGGTGGCACAGAGGACACTGAAAACAAATACCAGAACATGGAAGATGGCAGCGCATCGATGGAACGCGAACAATTTAATCAATTAGCCAGCCGTCAGATTACCTTTATCGGACATCTTGAACAGGCACTTGTGCGCATCGAAAATAAAACGTATGGGATTTGCCGCGAAACAGGAAAGTTAATTGATAAAGCCCGCTTACGTGCCGTACCCCATGCTACCTTAAGCATTGAAGCAAAAATGCCAAGAAAAACTAATATTCGTCACAATTAAGTTGAAAGCCGTTCTCAGTGAGCGGCTTTTTTATGAGGGATAATTCTAACCTTGAATATGAATGGAGAAGAGTATCATTCGGGTCGTAAGACGATTCAGGGCCTTATTGGTAACTTCCTTTGAATTATCAGACAAACTATTTCCTAAACCATTGCTGACCTTAATCTCGGGAGAAAAATAAAATTGGGATAATAAAATTCAAATCCCAATCCAAGATTATAGCCGTAGTCGAACGGTTTTACTTTGAGTAGTTCATCCGGACGCTTTGAACGTGAATTGGCGTTAAAATCATAATCTATTTTACCACCAGCACAAACATAGAATCGAAAATTAGTTTGTCGGTCGGATTTAAATTTAAACTCTACCGGAAGGCTGAATAAAATACTTTCAAAACTGGTATTAATGATCGAATCCTGTCTCAAGGTATACCTCATGGCCTGTTCGCGCAATACGAATGATGGTATGGCGCGGATATCGACGAAATTGCTTAAGCGCAGATTTCCTGTGATGCCTAAATGAAAACCCGGTTTCCAGAATGGGGTTACATTCATCACGGTATCGTTATTGATAAAATACTCCGAATGTTGCAGTTTGTATTGTGAAAAGTTAACACCCAGAGAAATTCCGAAGTAATACGGTTTAATATCATGCTCCGGATTATTCATTTTTTCTTCCTGAGCCCGGAGTCCATGCACGGAAAAAACCAGCAGCGCCAGAAGGACTACTTTTGAGCGAAATAAATACTGGCAATTCCGAAACTCAGTGGTTTGCATTCTACTTTTTTAAAACCGGTTTGACGCAATATTACACACAATTCCTCACCTTCAGGGAAAACAGCCACGGAATTTGGCAAGTATGTATATGCCTTTTTATCCCGACTAATGAGCTTTCCAACAAAAGGTGTGATATAACGGAAGTAGATTTGATAAAATTGTTTCACCGGGAAGGTTTTAACTTTTGAAAATTCAAGAATCACGAAAGGCGCCTCTGGTTTTAATACCCGAAATATTTCATCAAGCCCCTTTTGCAAATTCTCAAAATTGCGCACCCCAAAGGCCACGGTGACCGCATCAAAGGAATCATTTTCAAAGGGAAGCGACTCGTTGTCCCCTTTTACCAATTGAATCTTTTGCTGCAATTGACGGCTATTCACTTTGTCCTGCCCTACGGCGAGCATCTGTGCTGACAGATCCAGTCCAACAATCTTTTCCGGTTGTAAGCTATTTAGTGCGATCGCGAGATCAGCGGTACCGGTAGCTACATCCAAAATCCGAAGTGGTTTAAACCGGCTCAATATGCGAATTACCTCCCGGCGCCAAAGCACATCAATCCGAAAGCTTAAGACCCGATTCAGCAAATCATATCGGGAGGCAATACCATCGAACATTTTTTCAACCTGTTCCTTTTTGGCAAGTGTTGATGAACTGTCCGGAACCACTGAAGTACCCATTCGGCAAAGGTAATTGCTGTTATCGGGTTATGAATCACAATTTGTTATCGTACATCGGGTCGCCAGAGCTGAGGCGGTCTCATTCGGGAATGCTCCTGTTTATCGGACTTAGTTGAAGCAACTAACCAGATTCAAGATTCGATAAATTCATTGGCAATTGAAATCAAGCCACCAGAAATGAAGTTCACCCCATTCGGCTGTACATTTGTCTGAATGGAAGTGAAATTTGCAGAATACCTGATAAGTAATGTGGATTACCAAAAGTGCCCTGAACCTGACAAACCGGAATTTGCATTTATTGGGCGGAGTAACGTTGGAAAATCGTCACTGATAAATATGCTCTGCAATAAGCGGGAATTGGCCAAAGTTTCTTCCACTCCCNGAAAAACTCAGCTCATCAATCATTTTTTAATCAATAAATCGATGTATTGGGTCGATTTACCAGGTTATGGTTTTGCCAAAGTGTCTCAAAGTCAGCGCAACAGTTGGACTAAAATGATCTGGAATTATGTGGAGAACAGGAAGAATCTTCTTACACTTNTTGTTTTGATTGACAGTCGGCATTCCNCTCAAAAAGCGGATTTAGATTTTATCAATAAACTCGGTGAAAAGGGAATTCCTCTGACTCTGCTGTTTACCAAAGCAGACAAAGAAACGCAAAAACAAGTGAGTCAGAATATTCNNAGGTTTTTAAAAACTTTATTGCAAACCTGGGAGAGCATGCCATTAGGATTTATCACTTCGTCGGTGAAACGATTGGGAAGAACCGAAATACTCTCATACATACAGGTCCTGGCCGATAATTTTAACGCTGAATTCAATCCATAAAAACCGCCTTCTCAGACGGTTCTAATTTTTCGATGTGATTTTAAAACTTCAGTGTATTGAAATTGAAGTTACTTCCATTTTTCGCTACAAAACCAACAATGTCACGAACCGTAGACAGGTTATCAAATTGATTCATTTTTTTAGGTGCTATCTTAAAGGATGTCATCAACAAATCCTTCAAACCGGCCATATCATTTGTATTACTCAGTAAACCACTCAACGGACTCATCAGGTTAATTTTGCCAACAGTACTTTTGATTCCCTTTTCTTCCATAAAATGTCCTATCAATTTTATAATTGACTTAGACAACTGATACATGAACGGATTACCACTCAGTTGAGAAACTTTGCTGGCACTGGTCAAACTTCTGTATTCATTGCAACTATTCAGCGTAGACATTCCCAAACCAAGGACAAGCAGAAACATATATACATTTTTCATATTCATACAATTTTCTAGATGCAAAGTTAGCTAAAAATGCAGGATTTTCTGTTAATTCTTATTTTCTGCTTTAGCAGGCTGTTTTTTATAATAATTCCAATTCTTTGCCGGGTCCTTTTGATAATAACGTTTTCGCTGCCAGCGATACGTATTGCAACTACTCATTGCCAACGCGGTAATGAGAACGAGGGTAATCAGAATAAGGTATTTTTCATACTTTTTGTTCTAGATGCTCAAAACGGGAGGGCTTTCTTAATTCACCATTTTATTGGCACAGCAGCTACTCGCAAACGCCTCCGGTTTGGCTTTAAAAGCAAATCCCATGCCAAGTATGTAGCCGGTAGCTTCACGTAAAGCCTCATTGCTCTTGAATTGAGGATTGGTATTAATATCAGCGTGCACCTCCATGGCCACCTGATAGGTTGTAAACAAGTCGCACAATTCGTAGGCAATTTCGATGCTTTTAGCTACCTCCAAAAGCATTCTCTCTTTGATGGAATACGGTAACCGCGACTCGTCATTATGAATAAACATAAATCCACCACGCCCTTCGCGTAGAAAGACAATCACAGTGGCAAACTCTGTGATACCTGCCTTTACCTGAGAATCTGTGCCGATACATACCTTCAGCCGGTTTCCAGCCTCATGTTCGCGCCTTATCACTTCTTCAACCGACTGACGAATGGGTCGATCAATAGTTTGACCCTGAAAATTTCGCCAGTTCATACATTAATTTTACTCAAAGTACGTTCGCAATTGGTCATACAACGTTAAGAAATGAAGAATTTTCCCACAGGGGAATTCTGTACTATTGACTCAAACACGTAACGACTGCATCCCACCGTCCACTGCCAGGACCTGACCACTGACCCAATCGGCAGCATCACTTAGAAGAAATGCCAAGGCTTGGGCAATATCCTCCGTTTTCCCGATGCGACGAAGGGGATGCCTGCGAGCGTTTTGTTCTATCTTGTCTTCACTATTCAGAAGTGCGGATGCTAATCCGGTATCCGTAATGGAAGGAGCCACGGCATTCACGCGTATCGATGGCGCCAGTTCAGCAGCCAATGCTCTGGTGAGTCCTTCGATGGCACCTTTGGACGCGCTCACCAAACTATGAAATGGGAATCCGGTTTGAACGGCTACCGTAGACAAAAAAACCACAGATGCCTTTGACCCCGCTTTTAATTTGGGTAGTACCGCTTGTAAACACTGTATCGCCCCAACAACCTGGAATTGAAAATCACTCATGAAATTGTCTGCCGGAATACGCTGAAAGGGCTTTAACTGGATAGCTCCCGGACAATAGACAAACCCATGAAGTTCTTCCGAAGCCAATCGGTAGGAAATGGTTCTCCAACGGTATAAGGTTGTGAAACAATTCTTNTCATCCTCGATCGGATGATTCCGGTAAGTAGCAAAGACCTTGTTTGATGACGTTAAGTTTTGGGCCAATGTTCCACCAATGCCGGATGAGCCTCCAATAATTAAAATGTTTTTCATCCGACCAAAATAGGTTTGTTGTCGGACTAGATTTCATTGGAATTATTTATATCCCAAAATTTTCAACATACTTTGAAAACTCTGTTCTTTCGCATACAGCCAGTCTGTCAACTTTCCATTTTTATCATACTCTACGATGACATGTTTTGGGGAAGGAATCATACAATGTTTAATTCCACCATACCCGCTCAACTGATCCTGGTAGGCCCCGGTATGAAAAAATCCGATATACAAAGGTTCTTGCTTACCATTGTCCTGAGCCGCTTTACTCTTGGGCAAAAACACTGCATTGATATGTTCTTCAGAGGTATAAAAATCATGACTGTCGCAGGTTAATCCTCCCAGATGAACTTCCTGATAATCCTCGTCCCATTTATTGACTGGTAGCATTAANAACTTTTCGCCGATACCCCAGGTATCCGGTAGGGTGGTGATAAAAGACGAGTCAATCATATACCATATTTCACGGTCGTTTTGCATTTTCTCATCTAACACACTATAAACTACCGCGCCAGACTCTCCTACTGTGAACGATCCGAATTCAGTATAAATATTGGGAACCTCAACCTTATTTTTCTTACAGACCTTCTTAATGGTGGAAATGATTTCATTCACCATATAATTGTAGTCGAAATCAAAAGCCAGTGAATGTTTAATTGGGAATCCGCCGCCGATGTTCAGGCTATCCAACTCCGGTGCAATTTTCTTCAACTGACAATACAGATTCAGGACTTTATTTAGTTCACTCCAGTAATAGATATCATCTTTGATTCCTTTATTCATGAAGAAGTGCAGCATCTTGAGTTGAAAACGCTCGTTGCCTTTGAGTTTATCCACGTAAAACTCCAATACATCCCGTGAACGAATTCCCAGGCGCGAAGTATAAAAATCAAACGTAGGTTCTTCTTCGGCTGCAATGCGTAAACCAATTTTAACAGGATGCTTAACGCGAATGGACCTTTTATAATCTTCAAATTCCGATTTATTGTCCAGCACTGGAATCACATTGGTGAATCCAGAATTAATCAGTTGCGCAATATTACGGGTGTAGGTTTTGGTTTTAAATCCGTTGCAGATGATAAAGGTGTCTTTGGTGATTTTTTTACGCTGAAATAAATTCCTGACAATCTCAATATCATAGGCAAACGAAGTTTCCAGATGCACACCATGTTTAACTGTTTCCTCAACAATAAATGAAAAGTGAGAACTCTTGGTGCAGTAGCAGTAAAAGTACTGGCCGTCATACTTCTGTTTTCTGATGGCATCGGCAAACATCTTCTTGGCCTTATTTATCTGCATCCCGATTTTAGGAAGAAAAGTCAGTTTAAATGGCGTACCATATTTGTCGATCAATCGTTTTAAGTCGACGCCATTAAACTGCAGATAATTGTCTTTNACAACAAATCCTTCCTGAGGGAAATCAAAGGTCTGGTTTACCGANTCCGTGTACGTATTACTCATTCTTGTCAGTCAAAATTAAACTGTCCGGCCAACAATATGCTTAGGAGCGCTCCGGGTTTCGCAAATGTACTATGTTCTCTATTTTTTTACGTTTTTAGCGTACCACAACGGTTTCCAAATATGCTCTTGTTGCGGCGGGGCCGAGGCAAAAAAGTGGATCCAGGATACTTAAACCAGAAATAAATCCATTCCGTTCAATGAATGGTTGCAAGTAAGTCGGATAATTCGTTTGGCTTTCGGATGCTGGTGTAAACTTCGGCAACCAACATGGCGTGGGCTCAATTTGTACAGGGGAATCCTGAAACTTTCCAGGAAGGTTTAAAATTCGTAGAATCCACTCCAATGCATTTTGGTTAAGATCAATCAGAAAGGAAGGGCGTTGTTCAAAAAAATGATGCAAATCATCTTCAAAATAAGTATAAAATGGGGTTCTTCGATACGCTGATTCCAAGGTACGACAATGGATTACTGTCCAGCGATCATCATAACTTACACGAACATCCCTTGTTTTGCGTTGTGCATTGCGCCCACCTGCTAAGGGAACACTCAAACGGAGGCGACCGTGAGGGCCTGCCAAATCACATCGATTCCGATACGAAGACCGGACAAAATGCTCATCTGTCCATAGGGCAACCGATTCTGAACAGCAATATGCCGCAAACCAAGAAATACAGGGAAAATATTCAGTTTCCAAAACAGTCACATTCATTCCAAGGTGTATTTTTACAAGATGGGAACAAAGGTAAGGGTGATACTCGGGGTGATTTGGTTTTTCTGGTCTTGTACTGAATGCTATTCGCGATCCGTTCCTTTACTATCAGTGCTACCCAAGATCATTTCGAAACAGAAAAAGGTCATCCTGAATTTTTCGATATTCAGCAGGATGTCGTCTATTACCGGATTGAATGCGAGAACAGTCCATCTGCTGATTTCAATTGTATACTGNAATTGAGGAAGCAACATAAAGACATTGAGAAACTCCTCCCGATACAACACAAAATTGTCGATCTGAAANACGCACTCTTTTTGATCGATAGTTTACTCTTGGATAATTCAGTTCTTGGCTCCGGGAATTTTGAACTTTGGTTATGCCTCAAAGACAGCAGCGGAAAGTATATATCAACGTTTCGCGAACCCCTGCAATTGCTGCGGCAAAATAATAACCTGAAAGACCTGAGTTTCCTGAGTGCAGAAGCACAGGAAGGGCCAGAATTACTGGATATTTCTAAAACCTTTGTTTCCGATTATACGATTGACCAATTGAAACGAAATATTGCCGCCCTGGCGCCCATTGCTGGTCCAACCGAACGAATATTTATCGCCCAGGTGCAGGAAGAGAATAATCTTGAAATTCTACGTCGTTTTTATAACTTCTGGCAAAGTCGTAATTCTATTTTACCAGAATCGGAATGGAGAAAATATGCCGACAAACTCAACTATGTATCCAAACAATTCGGCACCTCTACGTTAAAAGGTTTTGAAAGCGATCGGGGACGCATTTATCTCGTTTATGGAGAACCAGACGAACGGATTCGTATTCCCAATGAGAAGGATGCCCTGCCCTATGAAATCTGGTCCTACGCCAGCTCCAACAACCGCAGCAATGTCCGGTTTCTGTTCTATCAACCGGGAATGGTTTCGAATCAGATGTTTTTGTTGCATTCCACACTCAGCAATGAAATCATTAATCCACAATGGAAAAACTATTTGTTCACTGGTCAAACGGATAATCAATTGACACACCGCGCCTTTGAGTATTTCAAATAGTTTAAGAAGCGAAATATTCTGTCTGCTTATTTTTCTATCCTTTATTCTATGTGCTTTCCACTCAGTCAAAGGATGCATTTTGTACCTTGCGGTCTATGACAATCCGCATCCTTAAAACCATACTTCTGAGCATCTGTTCACTTTTCCTACTGTCTTCCGGCTGCAATGATATACAGGAACTGGAGTACAAAGGAATCGATCGCACAGAAATCAATACGTTCAGCTTCAGCGATGCTGCAATACGTATTAACCTCCGTTATTATAATCCCAATAAATTCGGAATTGATGTTAAAGAAACTAATTTGAGTATTTACCTGAATGACAAATTTATCGGCCTGGCGNATCAACCTGAANAAACCCAAATTCCCAAANAATCGGAATTTCTGTTTCCGGTTGTCGCTCATTTTAACCCACTCAACGTATTGGGTTCTGCTTTTAAAAGTATATTTTCATCCAAGAACAAAGTAACCCTGCAGGGAAGTGCAAAACTTGGTAAAGGGGGTATTTATCTTAAAGTGCCGGTACAAATTTCCGAAGAGGTGCATCTCTTTGGCAAGTAAACCATCCAACATATTAACACTGAATTGCGGGAGGTTCTATGCTCACTCCAGCCCCAAACGATTCACCGGACTATTGAATTTGCAATATAGTTGATTGAACAGCTTGCTGATACAATTTCAATCGAACGAAATACGTACCCGGCTGCAAAATATTTCGGTTAAAACTTAAGCGATTCATGCTCACTTTTAAGGCATCATCAAAAAGAATCTTAATCAATTTACCTTGCACATCATACAACTCAATGCGTGCTGGTCCGGCAATTTTATTTCAAATTCGAGCGCAAACAAATCGATGGCAGGATTCGGGTATAGTTGTAAACCGGTACCCAGGTCATGTGATGTCGTATTGAGAGGTACCTGAGGATCGGTTGTAGTTACCTGAGCTATCCAGGTCCCCCAGGATGCGCGACGGGGAGGGTATTGGTACCATACGCAGCGGCCAGCCAGGCTTCGGGAACAGCGGCATTGTATTTTCGGCAAATACCGGTGTAATCACCCCATCGCTCCGGCATGATAGGATATGCAGGAGGATATAAAATATTGACAGATGTATCCCCTGTTTTTACTACTTGTTTGCTACTCCAAACCATATCACGATCAACACTGATGACCCCACATTCAGGAGTCATGCTTGAATCGGAACGCAAATAGGCCAAAACAACTCCTCGTTCATTGGGTGTATAGGCCATAGATGCCAGTGCCGGGTAACATAAGTCTGTGCCAACTTCACCATGTTGTGTAGTCACCGCATATCCCGAATCGAGTAAAATTCGTCCATAATTAAGTCCGCACCATCCCTGACCTATATCAGCACTTTGGGTGTAGTGAATCACTCCATTCAAATAAAACGCATTTTGAACCCAGGCATTTCCGGTAGACAAGGAATCGATATAACCCGTTGATGATCTTTCTGAAAGGCATTGGCACAAACTTCATAATGCGGGATGGCGTACGCATACGAAGTCATGCTTTTGTTGGGCGATACCAACTGTCCATCGATGCGGAACACATACACTTTGATCCGGAATCCGGACGTAGTTGAACAAAATACATTTTTTCATTTAAAGACAAGCCCATTCCATCAGATGCCGGATAAAGCGTAATGCCATCTACACTATCCGGGGTAAATATATTATTCCATATCCCGTACTGCAAACTTTGTCCTGCATAACCTTTGTTTAATTGAATCTGATAGATATAGGTTTCTTTCCACTTATATTCTGGAGCATCTCCAAAACGATTCCCATTAATAAACAATTCCGATCATTTATTCCTATGGTTGGGTAATCGGTCCAGGTTGAATCTTGAAAAGGGTTACCAGGTAACTGGTATAAATTCCAGCCATCCAGCGGATCATTCGTTTTACTGAACGCAACCAGGATTTTTGATTTCCAGGATGAAAAGCCGTGTAAGAGCACCACAATGAAACGATCATGTTTAGGATCATAGACCACCCGCATCAAATTTCCCATCACTCAGATTAGTATTGTTTACAAATGCATCCCAGGTATGTTGCAACAAAAATTATTGCCGGCCGTATCATAATATTCAATACTATAATTAATGCAGCTGATTATTTTTCCGCCATTGGAAACAGCAATGGTATTGTCGGTTGGCGTCCAGGTTTTTAATTCATTTCCTTTAAAATTGTCCCACTTGCGGATTGGATCCGGTTGTTTTCGACTGGGTGAATCCCCCTGCGGAGAGTGTAACTTATCCGTTCGTTTTGCATTTTTGAGGTCTATAGTTTTAAACAGACTACTCTTATTTTTTTCATATAAACTTTGCAGGGTAATATGCCAATAGGAGCGATAGAGATCGTTCCTTGTTGTGCTACCCAGCAAGGGTTCTTCGAACGGACCATGAAATTGACCTGTATGATTTTGAGCCAGCACATACAAACAAGGATTCCAGAAGAGGAATAAAAAAATACTGAACTTCAGATGCATGTAGTAGAATTTTTAAGCTGTCAAATATTGTCAGAATCGAAGATACTTGATAATCTGTTATGCCAACTCAGCGATCAAGAGAAAGCGGCAATCGTTCAACTTTTCCCGGTCAAAAGTATTCATGACTCATGCCATGGCTGAACACATCTGACCACATCCTAGTCAATCTCAGAAATAACTAATATATCCAAAATGGATTTTCGAATTNNTCGGAACCGTATGGGTTGTTGATTTCTGCCACCCAGGGCGTAACTCATTCTGAAAATTCCGGCTTTGGTGTCAAAATTCATGCCGGCTCCAAGGCCATATGGGGCATCTTTCAAAAANGTAGAGGCAAACTTTGACCGAATCAACGCAGCATCCACAAAGGCAAANAAGAAAGAGTTTCTTGATACAATAAAACGAGGTTCAAGAGTGACTACATGATAGGTATTCACGAACAAACTACCTTCATCGAATCCCCGCAACAAGCGATATCCGCCTATCTGAAAAAGTTCATTACGAAACAAGGCATTGTTGTTGTAGGTCAAGGCACCAGCGTATTGCAAGGCCAAAACAACACGTTTGCTCAGGCTTTGATAGTAGGCCAGCTGGGCCTGCAATCGGTAACGTCCGGACTGCAAACGCACTGAATCATATAACCATGAAAAAGTAGTTCCGGTTTGAGGATCCGGTGTGGTTTCAATGCTGGTATTTTTCTGGAAATTTCTGAAACCAATTGCGGCATTCAATACGATTGAATACCCTTTCCGTGGATTCAGACGATAGTCGAGATGTTGCCATAATAATTCGGCGCCAAAAGTCCGGTAATTGACATCGGCCTGTTCAGGCAACCTACGTTCGCTCAGCAGTTTGGCGGTATTTACGCTTAACAGGCGCGACCCACTTAACTCATAATACACTTTCAGCTGGCTTTGTAAATTAAGCGGATAAATCAATCCCAGCTCNCCTTGAACCGTACGAAAGGTGGTATCCTTTTTGTAAAAATCAAACTTTCCGGATATACCAACGGGCAGGTTGAGGATGAATGGTACGGTAAAATCCAGATTCATTCGGGGAGACCTGTATTGTAAATTTTGCCAATTCAAATGTACTTGCTCGCCTTGCCCCAGCGCGTTTACTAAACTCAAACGAATATCTCCGGTGAGTAGAAAGCGCCCTCCGGTTTCGGCATTGTTCGGTAACAAACCAATCAATACATCTGCCCGGTTTGCATTTTTATTTTTTAAAAAAATATTCAGGTTAGTTCGTGCGATATTAAAATGAATCCTCCAGGGCGCATCCTCTGCCAGGTAAGGCAATTCGTTGATTCGGGTGCTCAACGATTTTATCTTAGATTCATCATGNATCATTCCATCCCGTAATCCAACTTGACGCAAAATACAAGCNCGGTTCATACGAATATTCTCACTTAGCAGAATGGTATCAATTTTAACCAGTGGGCCCTTCTCCAAATGAAGTGCAGCCGAAAATTCGCCATTGACAACCTCAATACTATCCATGCTGACCGAGGCAAATGGGAAGCCGTGATTTTCAAAATAGGTTAGCAGTCTGCGAACAAAAGGTTGTAATCGCGCGGANTCCAGAGTTTTTGATTTCAGGTTAGAAGGATCCCAACGAATTTCGTCAAGAATTGCGGTATTTATATTTCCGGGCCTTATACGGGCAAAGTGATAACGCGGACCAAGATGAACCCGGGCAGAAAACGAAGAGTCTGTCCACAGGGGTCGATCAAAATTAAATTCGAGATACCCTTGACCCCAAAAGGATTGCCTGGCAGCTTCGAGCGATTCACGTGCTTCAGCATAACCGGAATACTGATTTTTTAANTCCCCCAACAGGATTACGCTATCAACACTACTTCCATTCAGTTGAATTGCAAACTCCTGGGCTTTCATCGGCAAGGGTATCCAAATCAGCAGACAGAGCACAGTGATGAAAGAAAATAGAATTCGCATNAGAAATCACTACAAAGAAAGTACATTTACCGGGTTCCATGGCTGGCATCTACTTGCATATTCCATNTTGTCGACAAGCCTGCGCGTATTGTAATTTTCATTTTTCAACGTCCTTAGCATCTAAGAACGAAATCATAGGCTCTTTATTGAAAGAAATTGACCTGAGAAAAGAGTATCTTGATGGAGCGGAAATCGATACCATTTATTTTGGCGGAGGAACACCTTCATTACTTTCGATTCGTGAGATCGATGACCTGTTAAATGCGATCCACCGTTTTCATCGCGTTTCCACCAATGTTGAAGTAACCCTGGAAGGGAATCCGGATGACCTCAATTCAACGATGCTCAAACAGCTCCTTCATAGTGGAGTTAACCGCCTGAGCATCGGCATACAAAGTTTATTTGACGAAGACTTACAATGGATGCATCGGGCCCATAACCGTCAGCAAGCATTTGCGTGCATCCATCAGGCTTTTCTGGCTGGATTTAAAAACTTAAGTGCCGATCTTATTTTTGGATATCATCTTTTAACCGCGTCAAAATGGGAACAGAATATTGATCGTTTTTAGCCTGGGAAATTCCTCATATTTCCTGTTATGGCATCACCGTTGAAAACAAAACGCTTTTATCTCACCAAATTAACAAAGGACTCACTCGGAACCCGATCAGGCGATTCTCGCTGAACAATATAACTATCTGATCGGTCGATTAACGGAATCCGGATACCGCCATTATGAAATCTCAAATTTTGCTAAACCAGGGTTCGAATCCCGGCATAATTCAAGCTATTGGCATGGTGTTCACTATTTAGGAATTGGTCCGTCGCACACTCATTTAATGGCACGAGCCGGCAATGGAACTGTTCAAACAATGCTCTTTATCATCGCACCCTTCAGAACAATGCGCTCCCTGCAGAAATCGAAATACTTCGTCAGATGGATATCCTTAACGAACGAATTATGACCGAATTCAGATTGGATGAGGGCATCAAACTAAGTAGTATTCTCGATCATCTGAAATCAGAATTGATTCCAGCAACCTGGGTTCAAATTGAAAAATGGAAGTCTGAAGGCATGTTGATACAGCAAGGTGATCGCCTTTATCTGACCCAATTCGGTAAGTTATTTGCCGACGGAATCGTTGCAGATTTTTTTATTTCAGAAGACGATCTGAACAGTTAACCTTACGCGTTGTGCATTCATTCCGTACGTTTCTATGGAATTTGAACCATGGGCGACAAGCTATTCCGGTTTTCTCAAGTACAATCAGGGCATAGTAAGAAGCTGATGAAATAAATTGCTGGAAAAGCCATACAAGACGAGCGTATAGGTTTTCCCATCCTCCATCAACAATGCAGGGTTTGATAAATTGATGTACTCGTGCCATTTTTAACCGTAAAAAACTGATTTCCAGTTGGAACTGAAAGATAGGTGCTCGCAGTATTGTAATTAACGCTTGCCGTCAACACGGTGGTATCACGAAGAAGGGAAACCGTTCCTCCATCCGGAACCAGATGAACAAAACGAATCTGAGCAGTTCCTCCTGCCGGAGCAGAGTGCGTATCATTCAGGATAAGTGCTTTCATTGCAGATAATGAATCGCTGGTAAAAATTGAATAGCGCACATCCGTATCAAAAACCGATCCGCGCCAAAATAATTTTTAGATGTTCCGGTTCTGTTTAATCGCACTCTGCGCTCACCGGAAGGGGTATAAATGTAAGGATTGGTTTCAGCATATTCAATCGAGTCTGTGTTAACCACAACGCCGTCTAAAACTAAATCCAGAGCAGGTGTATTGGGTGAAAAGTGGTTCACAGCTACCTGGGTGAATACTTGGGAACCGACATCTGACTTATCACAGGAATATAAAAAACAATAAACCCAGAAGAACACTGAGTGAACGTGGTGCTATTTTCATGACAGGGTAGTTTTGCGATGCAAAGTAAATGCATTTTTATCAATCGCGCAGTCGCATCAAGCTTTGGGTAGCCAGAATACTTCAAAAGGATGCTGTGCATTAAGTAACATCCTGAAAGACAGCGGAGTACAAAACCTTAGTGATGCTGAAGCGCATCCAATGCCGCATTCGAAAAAACGGGCACCGCATACGCGATACCCGTTAAGGAAACCCAGATATACCCACAGATTAATTATTAACAATGATTCCGGCACCAAGAGCCTGCACACCCGTTCCACCCAAAAATCCTTTAGCGTACACGGTATAAATCTTACCCGCGGTTAATACGATACCGGGTAAAGGCAAAGCGACCGTTGAAGTTCCGGCCACACGAACCTCCAGATTGTAAGTTCCTGCATCCAAGGGTGTAAATGCAGTAGATTGTTTGAAGGCTTTATTGGCAAAAACAACTCCACCACCAGTTACAGCCACGTCAACAGCCGGGGCATCTGGAGAAAGATGTACGAAACGCACGTGTGCTTTTCCACTTGCTGGTGTACTCAGGTCATCTTCGAGAAGTACAGTAGACAATTTAGAAACAGAGTCTATAACAAATAAAGAATAGTTCTTTCCGGTAGTAAATGGAACGTCGGCATTAATTACAGTGGTAGACGTTCCGGCTACGTTAACTTTTATATTTCGTGTTCCGGCCAGTACATCCAGGTAAGCGGTTGAATTTGCAAAAGCCAATCCGGTTGTATTCACTTTTGTTCCATCTACCAGTAAATCAACAGATGGGGCATCCGGAGATGTGTGCGTCACTTGTAATCTGGCATACTCCAACATATCATCATCTTTGTCGCAAGAGGTCCAGGTAAAGGTGGCTGCAAGGAGCAGGAAGGAGGCTAACATTTTTGATACTCTTTTCATATTTGTATATTTTGAAGCAAATGTGCCGGTCTTGCTCGAAGGCTAAAAATTATTTCCTCAATTCTTTATAAGTATTGTCAATGCTGCATTCTATAGGATATAGACAGATGGTTGCTAACGTTTTTACGACTTCTTTCTGTGGCTCAGTCTGTATGGATTGTAGGTCATCGCTTCCAAGAACTGTGGAACCCAATTATCAGCAAATCAGTTTTATAAGCTGACAAGTGATCTGGATTTTTTTCAGACGGAGAAGAAGAAATTTAGGGGATGCGGGTTATCTCACTGGCGTTTCAAATTCAAGGAAGCGGTCGAGGGATAGTACTTTAATACTTACGCCGATTTAGTTGCTGTTCGTTATCAATGGCAGCAGTGCACCTGTACTTTTACGGCAACTTAGTCGGTGTGGTACAGCGCTTTTCTTCCCGACACTTCGTATCGGGACGAAAGGATGACGCCAAAGTTGAAGATGCCAGTGAGCCCCCTGTTCATGAGAAATAGCAAAGCTTTTCGAATGTTACAAAGGACCATACCGTATTGGTTTATTGATTCATGTATTTGTTTCGAGATTTGCTAACGGTATGAGAAGTGAAAATCAGAAAAAGAAATGCAAGCTAATCCTATAGCTATGAAAAATTACTGTGCATTAAACCAAACTAATTTCTCGTCAGAATGTAATGATGTCAACTACTTTCACGTTCAACAGTAGTCCCTATTTAGGAGAATCCCCTATCCTTAGCCGGCCATTTTACAAAAAACAAGGTGCAGTTGCCCGCACCCTGTTTCTCACTAAAACCAACTACGAAAACGAAAAATTATAACTCTCTCTTTTTAATTGTTTTGGAACCTTCATGGTCAAGGTCTTTTTTGGCCATTGCGCTTTACTTCAACCTGAACTTCTGAGCGTTGCTGTGATTTGGCGATGGCATCCATTAAATCATCCACATTACCGATCTCCTGATTGTCATAATTAACGATCACATCATCTTTTTTNATTCCGGCCTTTTCGGCTGAAGACTCCGCATTCACATCATTGACCTGAACACCTTCTCCATCGGCTCTATCCTCAACGCTCACTCCAATTTTAGGTGAATTGCTCCGCATCGGGCCATTGAAATCATATTCTTTCAAAATATTCCCGTTCATGTCAGGTGTCATAAAATTGAATTGACGGAAGAATTCCTCATCCATCGGAAAGGATCGCTGCATCACGGTAACATCTTTACGGCCANNCTCAAGGTAACCTCCGATCAACATTTTATTATTCCGTTCAAAGGTGATACTCACGCGCTCTCCTGGTTTGAATTGTCCGATGGCATCCACAAGATCTTTCGGATTTTGCACCAACTTATCATTCACCTTGGTAATCACATCCCCTTCTTTTAACTCGAGTTTAGAGGCCGGGGAATTTGGAACCACGCTAATCACCTCGGCGCCGTCATTGTTCACACTTGGTTTCGTGGTTACGCCCAACATGGGTCGATTTGAGGCGTTATCCATTCCATCAAATGGAAATTCAAACTGTTCGGCTTCCTCGTCATTCAGTTCCTTTCCATTGATAATAACCTTTTTTGCGGACTATTTTAACATCACCGTCCTGATTTCCATCCCGATTCGCGACTTTTTACCATCAATAAANATTTCGCCGTTTCGGATTTCAATGGTCGTGTTTCCATTTCCTTTTGAATCCTCAATGACGATGGTTTCCTCTTTGTTTTTATCTGTTTTCGATTGGGCTTGCAATTGCGGACTCAGTAAAACACCGCATAAACCGAATGGTATGAATAACAAATATTTCATGGTGTAGATTTTTTCAAAAGTATTATCCCAGGCAGACAGCACCTTTTTTATCGCGTTAAAAAATGAAAAGGAACGTTAAACCTTGCGCGCAACCTGGTTACCCGGCCTTCGTCGCGTCGATTTGCAAGAGTCAAAGCTTTCCGCCTGAAATTTTCCAACCCAGACTATCTAAAGCTAAAAAGCCACCCGCAAAGGTGGCTTTAAACAATTTATAAGGTATGGATTTTATCGAACGATTCCTTTTAAAGTGGCCTCATTAACCTGAACGGGATATTTCGTTTCCAATTCACTGATCCATTGTTTCTCAAGGTATTCCTGATATTCAGAAACCACATAACCTTTGGCCTCGTTTTCTGCGTTGGCGTATCAAAAACCTCTTTTACATCCAACAAGGTGTACGACTCATCCTTATTTTTAAAGTATGGCGAATACTTGCCTGCCACAAATTTAGTTCCGGCCGGAAAACGCGTTTTCTCATATTTACCATTTTCAAAGGTGACCAGGTTTTGCGCTCCATCGCCATTTACGGCTTTCATCACTTCCTCAGGCGTTTTATTTGCCGGATTATTTAATTCTTTCACAAGTTTTTTAGCATTTATCTCATCAACCGCCTTATACACCACGGCCTTTACTGCCGGTTGCCACATGTATTTTTCCTTATTTCGTTCGTAAAATGCTTTAAGTCCTGTTGTATCTGTTGAGGCTTTAGTCCAGACTGTTCGGTCCGTTAATTCAAAGAGCATGATTCCGTCGCGATATTCATTCAGCAAATTCCGGTATTCTTCATTTTCATCAATCAACTTATTCTCCTGATAATCGTAAATCGCTTTATCGATATAGTTTTTATACAATGATCGTAGAGTACTTTCTTTCTGGCCATAAATTTTACCTTTTGTGAAGGTCTCAATATAGTTGGCAAAATCAGCCTGATTGAAGCTCACACCCGTCATCTGAAAGATATTCTTGTTATAAGATTTAAAGTCAGAAGCCCGATATGATCCATTGCGCAAAGTTGAATCCGGNATGGCTGCAATTAATTCTTCCAACGTTGCAGTATTCTCTTTAAAATTCACTTTCTGTTTAATCTTATTGGTGTACAACTGACGGGCCACTTCAATTCTACCGTCCTTCTCTACCCGTCGAGTCAGGTCAGTTTTCAGACTGTCAAAAGGCTTGACAGGGGTCTTTTTAATCAACTTAATTAAATGATAACCATATTCTGTGCGAACCGGTTCACTCAAATCACCNAGGATTTTTAAAGCAAATGCTGCGTTCTCAAAATCTGGCACCATGGAACCAATTCCGAACGTAGCCAATACTCCTTTACTGTTTTTTGAAAATTTATCCTCGGAGTACTTTTCAACTAAATCTTCAAATGATTGTCCTTTTTTNAGCATGGTCTGAACAGAATCAATCCGTGCTTTTGCCTTTTCTTCTCCTTCCCTTCCTTCACTTTTCCGAATAGCCACCATAATTTGGGCTACCTGAATTTCGCCACGTGCCGGACGCTCTTCCAGTTTTTTAATAATATGATACCCATATAAGGTGCGCACCGGTTTAGAAATTTTACCCACTGCTGTATTGTATGCTTCCGATTCAAAAGGATATACCACCTGCATCGCAGTAATGAAACCAATATCCCCTCCATTGGCGGCAGATTGTTTGTCTTCACTGATTGATTTCGCNATGGCAGTAAAATCTGCACCACCGGCGATCGCCTTGTAGAGGCTATCGGCTTTCATATATGCCGATAATGTATCATCCGAACCGCGTGGTACTCCTACCAGAATATGCGCCACACGAACATCCTTCTTCATTCGTTCATAAGCTTCTTTTACCAAACGGTCGGTAACTTCTTTGTCGGTCAAATAGGTTTTCGCCAATTGTTTTTTATAGCCTCCCAATTCGGTTTGTATCGATGGCAGGGTATCCATATGCATGGCATCGGCCTCCGCCACTTTCATTTTAAACCGACTGTATAAAGTCAGGTACTCGCGCAAGGCCTTTTCACTAAAATCAGGCTTCTGGTTGTTGATATTTTTTGTGTACATCCTCAGAAACTCAGATTTTGATACAGGTTGACCACCATAGGTAAACAGCACAGGATCTGTCGTTTTTTGCTGGGCCTTTGTTGATGAAGCAGCCAGTATCAGAGCAGCAGCGAACAGATAAACAAATTTTTCTTCATAGCAATATCAATTAAGTGGTTTTATTTCTTTTCTTTTTCTTCTTTTCCAGCCATTCTATCAGGCCGAGTACATTGGTGCGATCAATGCGTTTACCGCGAATCACTTTTNTTGTCGTCCAGCAAATATAGAGTAGGTGTACTGTAAACATCATAGAAAGCACGGAAATTCGACTGGCGGTATGGATCGTGTACATGTATCCAACCATCACCCAGATTTTTTTCACGAATAAAAGTCTTCCATTTATCTGTTTCCAAATCGGCATCCACCGCGTAAATCTTCACATTGTATTTTTTNAAAGCGGCTTTGTACAGAGAATCAAACTGAGGAATTTCCTTCTTACAATGCCCGCAATCCGGTGACCAGAAAATCAGAATGGTATAATCGGCTTTTACCGAACTTAGCGGAATCACCTGAGTCGCTGAAGTATCCATCATTCTTAAGTCCATGGCAGGTTGCCCAATCATGTTCGGAGCAATATCTCTGGCCCGTTTTACATATTTCTCCATTTGCGCCGAATCAACCCAGGGCGCTTTNCCTTTCATGTAATAATTTTCTACCAGGTATACAAATGCCTGATCCATCCCCATGATCTTACTGCTTTCGGTCCAACGGGTCAGATACCATAAGGTATATTTAAAGGTCTCCGTGGTTCCTTCGGCCTTCTTTAGGAGGATGTCCGCTTCAGCTTGCACGGAATCCGGAACGGGAATCACCAATTTAGTCAGGTAGTTGTCGAGTTTTCGTTCGTAAATCGGCGAATAAATTAACCGGTCATCCTGAAAATTGTATTTATCCCAATAATGTGATTTATAAAAAATGCGCGGATAGCTGGAGTCTTTGGTCCCATCAGGTTTGGTAGGCAGCTCTTCCGGGATCTCTGGTTCATCAACCGCATTAAACAGGGCAGCCATAAATCCTTTCGGATCTGTTTGAATCACGTTGTTACGATATCCTGTCGANTCCTTCCCTTTTTCACGCATTTGTTTATAAATGGTATTTGAGTCTGTCTTGGTTTTGCAATTCGCCAAACGCGCTTCAATTTTCTGATACTCCGCCCCATAACTTACTAAAAATCGCTGGTATTCATAAAAGGCTTTGTTTTCAGTCAGTCCGGTGAATTTGGCGGAATTATACACATCCGACTTTTTCACTTCGATGCCAAAATCATCGCCATTCTTTAAAAGAATTTCAATCGGAGCGCTGCGGTCAGCCAACAACAACATGTAGATNCCTCCNACAATTTTCTGATCCGACTTAAACAGCCCTTCGCCCTTTTTATTCAGTACAATACTATCATCTTTGAACACGGTTTGAGGTTTCCCAAAGTAGTGGCATAAATAAACCAGAGAATCGGTGACATCCAAAAATTTTACCTTTATCGTGTATCCGTCCTTGGCCAGGGCAGGCAACGACATAACCAACAGCAACGCTGCAAATAAAAACCTCTTCATGGTGGTGATTTAAAAAGTGAGTGAAATTACAGTATCAAGACGAAGGAATAAAATTCCCAGTTGTTACATTTGCACCTGATTAACATCATGGCCTACAAGCCCTGGTTGATTTCTGCTATGGGGCGCAAAGAAAATTACTATCACCAATCTGGCTATCACAGCCTATGCTGCCGAGNGAAAATGCATCGGCAAACACGATGAAAAGGTCGTTTTTGTAGAAGGCTTGGTTCCCGGCGATGTGGCCGACGTACTACTCACGAAAAACAAACAGAACTGGGCCGAAGGACATGTATTAAAAATTCAGCAATTTTCGGAAGACCGTATCACCCCGTTTTGTGCTCATTTCGGAACCTGTAGGTGTAAATGGCAGATGCTGCCGTATCAAAAACAATTGGCTTACAAAGAAAATCAGGTAAAGGACCAACTACAACGCATCGGAAAAATTCAGGATGCCGAGTTTCTGCCCATTCAAGGCGCAGAATCTGATCGTTGGTATCGCAACAAACTGGAGTTCACTTTCTCAACAAAACGTTACCTGAGTCGCGATGAACTGGATGCCGGGCTTTCGTTCGACCAACCCGTTTTGGGTTTCCATGCGCCTCGTTTGTTCGACAAAGTGATTGATATTGAAACCTGCTACCTGCAACCCGATNCGAGCAACGCCATTAAAAATTTTGTTCGTTCCTATGCCCTTCAACAAGGCTTAAGCTTTTATGATATCCGCAAACACGAAGGGCTGCTACGCAATCTGATGATCCGGGTGGCCAGTAACGGGCAGGTTTTAGTGAATGTGGTGTTTGGAGAAAATAATCCGGAGGCCATATTCCCTTTACTCGATGCGATGAAGGAAGCCTACCCCATCACTTCGTTGCACTACACCATCAACACCAAACTAAACGACAGTTTATACGACCAGGAAATCATTCTGCACGCAGGGNTACCTTGCATCGAAGAACACCTCGAGGATTTTATTTTTGAAATTAGTCCGAAGTCTNTTTTTCAAACAAATACCCGACAGGCTGAAGCACTGTACCGCATCACCCGTGATTTTGCTAAGCCACAACCTCATCATGTCATTTATGATTTGTATTGCGGAACAGGTAGTATCGGAATTTTTATGTCGCGTCTGGCCCGGAAAATTGTGGGAGTCGATAGCATCTCGGATGCCATAGCCGATGCGCGTCTCAACGCCACCCGAAATCAGGTTTCGGATGCTACTTTCTATGCCGGTGATGTGATTAAAGTAGTAAATGATGATNTTTTTAAANCCCATGGCCGTCCGGATATTGTCATTATCGATCCTCCACGAGCCGGATGCCACGAAGACCTCATCAATAAATTGTTGTTTATTGAAGCCCCGGTGATTGTTTATGTCAGTTGCAATCCGGCCACGCAAGCCCGCGATTTGCTCTTGCTGAGTCAGAAATACCATGTTGAAAAATCACAGGCTGTAGACCTGTTTCCACACGNNCATCATGTTGAAAATGTTGCGCGCCTCGTTCTTCGTCCGGCATCCACAAACTAAATTCATCAAAACCTGGAAGGGTTTTTGCAGCGCATCGTCAATTGCCGCCTCAGCTAAGGTCCCGCTGTACGGCACTACGCGGTAGATTGCCTGCCATCGGGGCCGATCGGCATCGCAGCCAACTGCCCTCAACAGCGATACCCATCTGAATTTTGGTACCCGGATTTCCGGTATCATCCATCCACGTTGAGAAGAGTATTCATTTAAAATGCCTTTCACAGGGTTAACTTTGATTCATGAGTTGGCAATTCAACGTATCCGCATTGCAGGAACAAATTCAAAAAGGTTTGCCCGGACAAGCAGCCCACGCCCGTATGCTTCCACAGGGCCGTTCCCTCGATACCACCATTCCTGAACATGCCTTACACAGCGCTGTGATGATCACCTTATTTCAACAGGACGCTGAATGGCATACCTTGCTGATTCGGCGAACTTCCGATGGCCATGTGCACAGTGGACAAATTTCTTTTCCAGGAGGAAAGAGGGACAAGCAAGACCCTAACCTGCTGTACACGGCACAACGGGAATGCCTGGAAGAAGTCGGACTCACCATCCAGGAAGCATNNCAGATTATAGGCCCTTTGAGTTCTGTATACATCCCACCTTCCAACTTTCTGGTAACCCCATATCTGGCCTGCATCCCATCTCCCGCAATGCTATCTCCATCCATCCATGAAGTAGCTGAAATTATTCGTTTGCCCTTGTCTCAATTATTCGCCACCTCGGCCCGAAAAGTCGCTGAAGTGATTCCCTCTTCATCTCCCCAATCCAGTTTGCAAGCCCCCGTTTATGCACCAAATCCCAACCTCACTATTTGGGGAGCTACTGCCATGATGTTGGCCGAGTTGGAGTATTTACTGGAACAGGTTACAAACCCGCTGCCCTGATTCCACGAAGTATTGAAGGTCCGTAAGAAGATGCCAAATTACCTTTCAACCGAATCGGATTGAGCAGTTTGAATGCGTACCTTCGTTCCATGAAAGTTGCAGTTATAAGTGGTGCAAGTAAGGGCTTAGGTTTTGCCATCGCAGAGAAATTTATTCGTGAAAATTATCATCTGGCAATCTGTTCGCGACAGGAAAATGAACTAAAAGCAGCGGCAGACAAACTGCAAGCGCTCAACCCGCAATCCTGTATCCTGGCTATTCCATGCGATTTGAGTGATAAAAATGAAGTAGAACGATTTGCAAGGCAAATTCAAAACGNNTTTACCGACATCGATGTTCTGGTGAATAATGCCGGACGATTTTTACAAGGTCGTTTATATGATGAAGCAGAAGGACAGTTAGAAACTCTTCTGGCAACCAATCTTTTGAGTGCCTATCATTTAACCCGAGCATTGCTTCCTGAGATGATGAAAAAATCAGGACATATTTTTAATATCAGTTCTGTGGCCGGACTCAAACCTTATGCCATGGGTANNTCATATAGCATCAGCAAATTCGCATTACAAGGCTTTTCGCAAAATCTTCGTCAGGAACTTATTCCATTTGGTATCAAAGTAACCACGGTTAATCCGGGTGCTACCCTGAGTGATTCCTGGAAAGGCAGTGGAGTTGCCGAAGAGCGCATCATGAAAGCTTCCGATGTCGCCGAGCTAATATACACCAGCGCGGCCTTGTCGCCACAGGCTTGTGTGGAAGATATCGTTTTACGTCCTTTACTGGTGCATCTTTAAATGTTCCCCGGATATATTTTCATCATAGCGCCAGGCACGAGCTTCCTGTTCCCGATGAAATACGTCAACTTGTAAACCATACTTTTGNCTAAGGTGTTTCGCAGTCGCATCCGCACAATACACCGAACGATGCTGCCCTCCTGTACATCCAAAACTAATCAACAGATTTTCAAAACCCCTGGCTATGTAATCCTCCACACTAATGTCGATGGTTTGATAGACNTCCTCAAGAAATTCTGCAATCCGGGTTTTATCTTCTAANAAGTCTATCACTTCCCGATCACGACCTGTCTTCATTTTATATTCCGCATAACGGCCGGGATTTAAAATACCACGGCAATCAAATACAAAACCTCCCCCATTTCTAGTTTCATCATCAGGAATACCNTTNTTGTACGAGAAGCTTCGAATACGAACTTTCAATTTGGTAGAACTTGTTTCTGTCTTTGTTGCATAGCGTTGCAGCATTTCATCCTGACCTAATTGTGCCAATACCTTTTCAAGTTCAGGCATTCCGTGTAGCGGATGTGTTTGCAGATAACTTCTTAAATTTCCTAAGCCCTGCGGNATGCTGCTGATAAAATGATTTTTTTCNTGTATCAAACCACGAAAACCATACGCGCCCAGCACCTGGAGTAATCGCAACAGAATGATAGAATTGTACACCTCATCAAAAAGATGATCATCCAGAGGGATGAAGTTCCTTAATTCCGATTTATAGCCCTGATACAGTTCCTTNTTCCAGTTATCCGGGAGTTCCGCTTTTGCCTGCCACAATAACGAGGCGGCATCGTACGCTAAAGGCCCTTTCATGCCTCCCTGAAAATCAATGAAGAAGGGTTGCCCATCATGGATTAAAATATTTCGCGCCTGAAAATCGCGGAACATAAATCCCAAAGCAGGTAAGGTACTAATACGTACTGCCAGTTCATGAAACTCCTGTTGCAACTGCATTCTGGAATATGGAATTTCATGGATATCCAGAAAATAGTATTTGAAATAATTGAGATCCGCCAGCACAGCTTGTACATCAAACGATGAAGCAGCAAAACACCATGAATAATCGAATTGTTCAGCGGCGCGGGTTTGCATAAAAGCCAGCGATTGAAGTGCTTTTTGATACAGTACAAAAACCTCCTGACTCAATCCATTTTTTAAACGCATATCGAGCAATGAAACCGGCCCTAAATCTTCCAGGATATAACAACATTGGTCCGCGCTTGCTGCCATCACCTTAGGTACAGGTACCCCATGTTGGTGAAAATAATCCGCAAAGGCAATAAACGAATTGTTTTCGGCCACATGATTGCTTTCACAAACCACAAAGGATCGATCATTGGTAAAAACTCGCGAATAACGACGTGAAGAGCCCTCCTGTGTAATCGATTCANNGACCTCGATCAAGTTTGAACTCCCCAGAAACTCATGAACAAATGGATGCATGTGCAAATATACACGTATCCTTCGGGGAAGATGATTCAGGGTTTGAGCCGCTTAGATAAATTTGTATATTCACCGTGGACTGAACTTCGTACACTTGGTTGTGTTTAACAACACCTGTCTAAAACCAGCTAGAGCCCATACAGGCTGGCCAGGTACACCATGTGCGTCATGGCGATAGCACCGAGGCAAAGTTCACGGCGGTGTACATTTTCAAAAACATCGTTCGCACTGTGATGCATATCAAAATAGCGCTGCGAATCGGGCATCAAACCCATTAATGCCGTACCGAATTTTCGGCGCAAAGGACCAATATCAGCCCCACCACCTTCACGTTCAAAATTATAAATTCCGTAAGGTAACAAGAGTGGTATCCACGATTTAACTTTTGCTTCTTGTTCAGCAGTCATATTCATATTGAATCCGTAAGGTGTAGCGCCACCCGCATCACTCTCAATGGCGAGTATATGGTTTTCATGATTTTTCNNGGCAAGTTCGGCATATTTCAACGCTCCTTTTAACCCGTTTTCTTCATTCATAAAAAGCACTGCACGAATGGTGCGTTTTGGCCGTATGCCCAATCGTTTAAACGTTCGAATCACCTCAATAGCCTGTACCACCCCAGCGCCATCATCATGAGCACCTTCACCAATATCCCAGCTATCCAGATGGCCACCAAAGACAATAATTTCCTGTGGCAATTCTGAGCCACGAATTTCGGCGACTACATTGTGTGAAAGCACATCGGGAAGCATTTGGCATCCTGTACGAAAATAAAATTTTGTGGAAGGTTGCTCATTGCAGGCTTTCTCTAACAGATCGGCATCCAAATTAGAAATTGCTACGGCGGGGATTGCCTTAGACCCCTCCTCATACCTCACGGTTCCGGTATGCGGTTTATTATCATAGGCTGAAGAAACTGATCGAATCACTACACCGATGGCTCCCTTTTTACTGGCTTCGCTGGTGGCTCCCCAGCGGTAATACACACATGGTCCGTAACTTTCGAACGTGTTCACATTGNNCTCATCAAACCGAAAGTTATAAAACACAATGCGTCCTTTCACCTCTTTCTCCGTGAGTTTTTTNAATTCATCGATATGATTAATTTTCAACACCTCTGCCTGTATACCATTGATTCCGGTACCCACAGCATTACCTAATGATGAAATGGTCATAGCAAACTTCTGCCCCTTCGGTCCCAGCAGATATCCGGATTCCTCGCCGCGCACCCAATGCGGCACCATTACTTCCTGCAACCATACCTTATCTGCTCCACTTGATTCAAGAACTTGTTTCCCNCATTTTACCGCCATATCAGCCTGTTGTGAACCACCGATCCGATGACCGATTTGTTTACAGAGTTGTTCCGCATCTTTGTAACAATCATAGTTCAATAAAATATGATTTGCCATTTGTTTTAGCACCGCGCTATCCTTTTGGCATGTTGGGCAATCATCTGAAAAGGAATCATTAAAAGGAATAAAAGTATATGGATCGATTCACAAGCATTGTTTGATTATATTTAACCGTTAAAATACACCGATGAAAAGACATTTTTCTTATTTCTGGATGTTTAGTCTGGGATTGCTGATGTTTTCACAATGTAGCCCCAAAAGCAACAAGAATGTACAAGCCACTTCCAATCAGCGAGAAGCTGCAACCGATGAGGTCCCTCTGAGGCTGAAGATCGTGTGGAACCTGTTAATAATCCCAATATACCTTCCACAGTGTCAACTCCTGCCGAAGATCATGTTAATGCCACGAATCCAACGGGCATGAACAACACGGCATTAACAAAAGGAAAGACGATTTGGTCCACAAGTTGCATAAAGTGTCATGCCAGCTATCATCCCAATACCCGGACGATGGCCGAATGGAAACCCATTTTAAAAACCATGACGAAGAAGGCTAAACTGAATGCTGAGGAAATTCAACATTTGGATGTATTCTTCGAACACTTTGCAAAAAATGAGGGATGGCAGTAGTATTGAAAGTCAAGAAATATGCATGGAATCATAGCAGACACCATAGCCCAGCAACTCATTGAAACGCTGTTTTCTAACTGGAACAAACAGGAACTCGGTGCTTTAATGGAATTATTCAGTGAGGACATTGAGTTAATCTCAAATAAAGTGATGGATCTTTTGCCCGAAGCCAATGGCAGAATTAAATGATCCAAGACCCTTCGAACGTATTGGGGTGCTTTAATGCAATTATATCCGCACTACCGTTTTTTGCTAAAACGATTTCAGGTTGAAGAAAATAGGATAGTAGTGTATTACATGACCGATGATCGGCAAACGCATTGTATTTCGAAATTGCATCTGAATTCAGCCGGCCTAATTGAGCGTATGGAAGTTGTTTACATTTAGATGCGATATGGCCATACACAGCCAATAAATTAAATGCCTTGATTCATTCACGTATCACTTCAAAACAAAAAGTGATAGCGTCAACCAATTTCTTGGAGACAGGCAACCTNGGCTTACCGTAACTTTCAGAATTNCGTTTTTGATCCAAATCCGACAATTCAGTGAGAACATGATTCATTTTATCAATCAGTAAAAGGGTTGATCCTTGCTTGGCCTGATGCAGTTTCTCCGCTTCGGCTACAGCAACTTGTAAATCAGCGGTTCCATTAATTATCAATACCGGCGCATCCAGTTTTTTAATTTCGTTGGTGGGTTTGTATTTGAACCAGGAGATCAGATAAGGTTGAACCGACGGGCGAAACAACGCCATTAGCGCGGGCATGTTGCAGGTAACCATTTGTCCTGCAACTAAACTGTCGAGTTGTTTAAAAGTTCGATCTTCCAGAGAACCCAATCGTCCTTTCAGTTGTGTTTTTAAAATAGTTGAAGCATCATCAGCAGGGCCGGCAATTGAAATGTATTTTGAACCTTGTGGGGTGGCTTTCATGCCAACCAATGAACCTTCGCTGTGGCCGGCAAATGTAATACTTGAGAATCGTTTATCCTGTGCAAAAGATGCCCTCACCGCAGAGGCATCAGCAACCATATCATCAAAACGAAGCATTGATTCATCAAAATTCTTAATGGTGCTTTTACCCACACCCTGTTTATCATACCGAAAAACGGCAATACCATTTATCACCAAAGCATGGGCCAATTTTTTAAAGGCATCCGATTTCATTCCCTGTTGATTACAATCCCGGTCGGTGGGCCCACTGCCGGCAATTAATATCACGAGAGGTACTGCTCCATGAGCATGCGCCGGCATCGTTAACGTTCCGGAAATCTCAACACCATTTGAAGGGATATTCATTTCAGATTCATCAAAACCATGTGCCATCCATGCTGACCTAAAAGCAGGCAAAGTGCAAAAACAAATAAATTTTTCATCCTTCAAAGGTAGCCCATTTAACTCATCGACTAACGAACACGTACCCGAATTCCTTCGCTGTGGCTGCTAAATTCCGGGGCATACATACATTGAATCCGGGCAATCCCGTTAGAATAGTTNCCTTTCGTGGAAACCAACAGCGGGTATTCAAATACATAGTTTCCGCGATGCAGATACTGAAAGAANAAGTTGGTCGCTATATCGCGGGTTGACTCATAGTAACCTAATCCACTCTGGTACTTATACTGGCTTAATACATTGAGCGGTTCAAAGCACGCCCCACGCATATCCTTTAGGTGAACGTATTCCATCGAACGATCCACTTTAATTTCGATGCGCACAATAACTTTATCACCACTCTGTAATTCATCCCGATCATTCACTGGAACAAGTACTTCGCCGGATGCTGTTGAATTCACCCTAAATAATTTTTTACGAATCGTAAGTGGCATCTTATCATCACTGGCCTTAATCTGATTGAGATTTTCGAAATACTGCCAGTACACTGCCCCNCAGGTTGTGCCTACCTCACGGGCCGACTGAACCTTAACCTGAATATTCCCCATGTCCGGTTGAATATTGGCAGCTGAGAATGACTTTTTAAAATAACCTGTTCCGGCTTCCTGAGTTTCTTCGGTGTTGTTGATTTTCTGGCCACCCAGTGTAATTTGCACATCAGGCTGTGCTGCCAACCAATAGGATCCATTGAGCAATAGCGCATAACACGCATCCGCAGTCGCCTTGGTTGTTTTCCAATGCGTTGTTTGTTTATTTTTNAATAACCAGATTTTCAATTCATCCACTTCAGGTTCACTTTTAGCCACCTCCTTAAATGCTTCAATCATCACGCTTTGTGCTTCAATTGGCGCTTCGTACCACCACATACTTTGTTGCATTTCTTTCCAGTACATACCGGTTTCATCTTTTCGGATCGCATTCTCACGCAACGATGCTATAATCTCAGCCGGCACTTTTTCAACACCAAATCTGGATAGTGCCAAAGCGCTCAGGGCCTGCATGAATTTATTCTGCTTCAACCAGTATTTTGCGGCCTGTTGTTTGTAAAAATTAAATGCCTTTTGATTTTCAGCACTGATTTCCTGCTCCCTAAAGCTTCGCATATACAAATACTGAATTTGTGTATAGCCAATCTGATCTTCATTCAAGTTCGCCTTGTTGCGTAACAGGTTGTTATAATCTTCTTTCAACTTCATATCCAGATAGGGTAAAGCACGTTTAATCAATTGCGTGATGCGTTGTTCATTTCCTATTTCCTGAACTCCCAAATGTATCAATCGCCCAAGTCCGGTTAATATATACTGCGTTATAAAACGATCTTCAGGCATGCCTTTAAACCAGGTAAATCCGCCATTGGGTGTTTGCATCTGAGCCAGTTCGCGGGTTGTACGTTCAAGCTCTGTGGTCATACGATGCACATCAAACAAGATGGCTACNATTTTCTTTTGCTCCGCTTCGCTATTCGCCTGCATCACCCAAGGTGTTTCTTCCAGCAAGGCATTCTTGAGTTCCTGATTCTTTTGTAGATTCGACAACAACGCCGCAGAATCCATGTTNTTCCATTTCGAGAAAATTTCTTTCAATTTTGGATTCGAATTGGCAATATGTGCTGCCAGTGCATTGGCATAATACCGATTAAAAGTTTGTTCAGCACATTCATACGGATAATCTGTCAGATAGGGTAAACTTTGAATGGCATACCAGGCCGGGTTGGTTGTGTATTCCACACTCAGGTTGTACTGTCTTAAGGTTGCCGATTGATTCGAATTCAACAAGGATGCCATTTTAAACTGACGGGTTGTATTCGGGCGCACCGGCATCGGTAAAGTTTCAGTGACCAACATGGAATTCACTAAAACAGGTAGCAAATGTTGCTCGCCATCTGCAACAAATGAAGAATTCGCATCTACATTTCGTACCGAGGTTCTCACCAATACAGTTCGTAANTAATCTGCCGGAATTTTTATTTTCCAACTAACCGGCACACTACCCCGGGTTTAACCCGTCGACGTACTTTGTGCTCTTGCATTNTTAAACAGGTCATTCAGATTCTTCGTACCATGCGCATTCAGAATTTCCATTTCAGACTCCAGCACCAGCTCTTGTGAAGAAAGATTCACCACCTTAGCAACATATTCCATCTCATCCCCCTCACGCAAAAAGCGCGGCGTATTTGGCATAATCATGATTTCTTTNTGCGTTATGCTGGTTTCACTTTTNTGACCTTCGGCCAGAGATGTTGTGTGCGCAAAGGCCATCATTTTCCATTTCGTAAGTGCTTCCGGGGCTTTAAAATTTATAAACAAGNNATCACCTGCCGCATTCGTTTGCAGATGGGGCATAAAAAANGCCGTTTCCTGTAAATTGGTCCGTAAACCCTGGTTTTCTGAGGGTGTTTTTAATCCCTCCATTGAAGTCGCCTCTGGTCTTCCGACATATCATCGATAGAATCTTTCCTTTCATTGGCATCCAGATGTATACTTTTTGAGGCTTTGGGTGATTTCGAAACGGCCATTGGCGCTTCATCAGCCATGGCTGCGAAAGCGAATCGCTGGCCATAAAAAGGCAGATTGGTTTAAATCCCACCACTTGAGTTGCGGGTAACTTTTTATATACGGTTTGATTTGTGGGTATTCCGGAGAAAACATTTGAAGACTTTGTTCGGTTAGAAAGCCAATGGGATTGCCTAACTGAAAGTACCTTCTATTTGCTCCAAACAGTTGCATTCCACTCCAACTATGTTTGCGGAATGCATCAAGNCTGGCATCATACATTGTGGCCAACAGCTCGGCACTTACGATTTCTTTTTTNGAACCACGGATATGCAGTTTCCATTCTTGTTCTGAACCTGGCAACATCTTATCCCGGAAAGTTTCAACACTGACCTGTAATTCCTTGTTGGAATACGGGACCTCAATATGACGCTCCGCCCGGTATACGCGGTTATCTTTAACAAACAAGGTATTGATGTAAAAGCCNCCNCGATCTTTTTCATTGATGGGATAGGTCCAGGAACGAGCGCCCTCAATCATTTCCAGGTTCAGCGACGATCCGGACAGTCGATCAACAAGATAAAACAAATGAACAGATTGAAATGCAGAGGCAAACTGGCAAATACTTTTCTCCCCAGGCTCATAGTTCTCCGCATCCAATTCCATCACAAGTGCTTCATTCGGAAGGGCTGTTGGCTTATCACCAGTATACAACCGAATAATGTGTTTNTCCTGAATCTCCTCACCGTATAAATCGATTGCTTTAACCTCCAGAATATACCAACCATCACCCGAACCTGTTTTAGGCAAATAAACAACACCGTTTGAAGTGGTTTTAGCACGTTGGGTCCATACGGTTTTTTGTGCTTTCCACTGCAGAGGATTATTCTCATCTCCATAGGCGTCTAAGGGAAAATCCTTCCGAAATGTTGCTTCAGGTATCGAAAGGATTTCAGGTTTCGACCAACTTCGCTCCCGGTAAATTCTGTTCGGTGCATCTAATTTTTAAACTTAACGTGATATCTGTGGGCACATAAACCCCGACATATTGGTGGAAAANACTTCTAACGCATTAAAATCATTCACAGAACGCATTTTCGCTGCATTTACTTTGAGTAGGAGTGCCTGATAGGCTACTGGCAATTGCGTTTCCGCACTTCGGGTTTCTGTTTGTACATCGGTAACGTCTACATGAATCGTATAATCAAAAACCGGCATGGAGCGTTTATCCACTGAAAANTCCGGTTCTGCCTTAAAAATAAATTCGAAACTTCCATCTGATTTCGTAGTTATCGTGCCGTGGGTAATTTCGTGCNNAGGGCTGGTAGGTAATCCCCAGGCGTAGTTGCACCAGTAATAAGGGAATCTGGCGTTTCGGGTTACCCGATACTTCACAGTTGCTCCATCCAGAGCATTGCCGGCATAGGCGATAGCCCGCCCTTTCACTTTAATTTCTTCATTTAATCGGTAGGAATCTTTAAAGGTATCTAACACCACTTCAAATGCCGGGCGTTTATACTCTTCAATTTGTACCATCGATTGTCCTCCTTCGGCCTGCAAGCGAAAGGAGCCTGTCAGCAATCCCATCGGTGCTGTAAATTGACCACTAAAAGCACCATACGAATTGGTTTGAAATTCTTTTGTTTCCACCTGACCGTTGACGTCATACAGACTGACTGATGTTTTCCGGGAGGGAATCACGCTAAATTTNTTGCTTCCTTCCGAATGCACCATGATACCTTTAAAATAAATCGTTTGACCGGGCCGGTAAATGCTTCGATCCGTAAATAANAAGGTGCGGTCAAAGGAGCGGACTGTTTCAGTTTCCTGAACGAGAGGAACCCCNTCACCGGTAAAATAACGATCATGACCCTGAATCAATTCAGGCAACAAATTGATGTTGTTGTCGATACCCTCCAAAGCCACAAAACCTTTTTGGTCACTGGTTCGGGTCTGAAATTCGATGTTCTCATTTTTGTATGTTTTGTAATTGTATTCGTTCTTCCAAAACTTCACCGTTACACCCGGCATGGGCTGCCCGGATTCACGATGAAGCACCCAGATTCCCTTGGCTTGCTGTTCGATTTTTGGCGTAGACAGAAAAGTCATATTCGTCACTTGAATAAAACTAAATGAGGTCATTGCCTTNTTAGAAAATTCAGGATCACCNGATGAAACAATAAGATAACTTCCAACTGGCAATCCATCTAGTTTAATCTCTGTGGAATGCGTTTTATAGTCTGGTAACGGGCAGGTCTACCGTTTCGTTTCGGTATGCTTTTCGCCCGGCAAGTTCAGCGCTATGTTCGTAATAATACTGCCGGTATTTTTATAGTCTTCATGCGATAAGGCAACCACCTTGTAATAGAACCGAGAAACGTTGCGATAATTCACAAACACTAATGCAGGTTTCTGAGGTAATATCACCTTCTCCATTTGAAGTTGCAATATTTGGGATTCAATTTGTGCGATCAGAATTTGTGCCTGATAGGAGGCCTCCGTATTCGGAAATGCCTGTATAATTTCTGAAGCCATCTTATGTGCTTCCAGGTAATTCAGCTGACTTTCCTGATTGATGCCGTTCATGTAGGCTTTTCTCCCCAGATATGAACCACCTTGCGCAAAGGTTTCTGCATGATAAAACCGGGCCATGGCGGCCTCAGGCACTTTAGGATAAGTTTGATAAATTCGTTTCAATGCATCGATATACATTTTATTTTTATCCGGATGTACGCTAAAGTCATGCACAAAGCGAATTCTTAAAATATCGGCATCGATACTTGCGGCCTCCTGGTCCTTGGCATGAAATCGTAATACGTCCTGAAAAAGCAAGAGGGCAATAAACTTTTTGACAATGAATCCGGCGTCGTGAATTTGTGGTTCACGAACTGATCTGAGGACGCAAATGCCATGGCATCATTTATTTCAAACTGGTAACTGGGAAGGGTTAATTCTGATTCTTCGGACTGGTAAAATTCCAAGGCTCTGAATACGAGAAAATCATACAAAGTAGGCCGCAATTTTTCCGAATTTTGTCCGGGATCTAAAATACGTTGCAATTTACCCAAGGCGAATTGTTGGCTAGATGACTTTTCCTGTAAGGATGCCTGGTAACAAGCATAGGTTGCCTGGTAAAATTGATTCGCAGTCCAGGTGGTTATATCGGCTTGGGGTCGGGAATCATTTCGACAGCAGATGATGTGGCAACAGTGGTTAAATCCAGAATCTTGTAGCGGTGCTCGTTGTAATAACTCCAGTATAGCTCGGCCAACATCGAGTATAAAATTTGTTTTGCCGGAAAACTGGCCGTCTTGAGTTCTTCATGAAAAATTTAATATCTATGAGGCGACTCTCTTCCTCGCGATCACGCAAACTCACCCGATAAGAGCATAATGCCCGGATGTATTCTTCGGTATTCTTTTCCTGCCGGGCATTACTAAGGATCGCTTTAATTTCCTTTTCCGCTGATTGGTTCAATCCCTTTTGAATGAGGTCTTCAACGGATTTCCACTGCTTTTCATAATTAAATGGTTTCATAGTTTGTGCCTGGGTTTGGTGGTAAAAATAACGATCACAAGGAATACGAAGAGTTGACGCATAGACTAGGTTTTTATATAGGCTTTGAAATTTTAAAAAATCTTCCCCACAGATACAAAGATGCGCAATTTCCATAGCACTGGTTTGTAATCAGTTTGTGAAACGGGGAATAGATTTCAAACATAGCCCACATTACAGATGAAAGGATTGCGTTGAAACTTCTTTCCTGACATACCCTGGTTTATCACAAAACGTATACGCATTTGATGGAGAGTACAACTTCAAATTGGCTCCGAACCGTTATATTTGCGCCTTGTTCATGAAGCACTTACCCAATTTCCTGACCCTGTGTAATTTGTTCTGCGGATGCCTCGCTACAGCATTTGTTCTGCATTCACAGCCTTTTCTTAGTGAAGTGAATGGACAAGCCTATTGGGTGAGTGGCACGACACAAGCCTATTATGGAAGTTTGTGTATTGTTGCCGCAGGACTTTTTGATTTACTGGATGGCATGGTGGCACGCTGGCTGAAAGTGAGTTCTGCAATTGGCAAAGATTTGGATTCTCTGGCAGATGTAGTTTCTTTTGGAGTAGCTCCTTCCATGATACTGATGAAAATGCTCTGGGCCGCCTGGATGCAGAAACCTGACGCCATGGATATTTCGATGTTGTATGTGGCCCCTGCTTTTGTATTGGCCTGTTTTAGTGCCTTGCGGTTGGCGCGATTTAACAATGCACCAGCAACAACCGCTTATTTCACAGGAGTACCGACACCGGCCGTTGGAATGCTAGTTGCCTCCTTTCCTTTGATTAATTTATACAATCCATTGGGCATTGGACTAAAAATGCAGAACNCCTGGATACTCTACCTCATCATAGCATTGCTTTGTTGGCTCATGGTGAGTCGATTTCGCTTATTCACGCTGAAGTTCAAAAACTTCAATGTACGAACGTATTGGCCTCAATTGAGTTGGTTGCTGATTTCACTCGTGGCGCTCNCCCTTTTACAATCGCTGGTCGTGCCATTTTCTTTTTTGTTGTATCTTCTTTTATCATTTGCCGTAAAACATTCAGACGCATGACATATACTGCACAAATAACCATCATGCCCTTAAGGGAATTATTAGACCCTCAGGGAAAAGCTGTCAATGAGAGTTTACATCGATTAGGTTTAACTTCTATTGATGAGGTTCGTATTGGCAAACATATGACGATGCAGGTGGAGGCAAACAGTCCGGAAGCTGCCTACGAACAAGCAGAAATGGCTTGCCAAAAGGTACTTTGCAATCAGGTGATGGAGCATTATGCCATCCGGATTGATGCCTAGATGCAAGGTTAATTCCTGCTGTCCGCCCCNCAGAATAGTTTGGTCTGCAAAGTTTGTAGAAAATGTTGTCCTTCCAGGCGGATCAGTTGAATTGTGAAATCTTCTTTACGAACAGCTAAAGAAACCCGGCTATCAATCGATTCCGAGCGGGCATCCAGAGTGCATAAAAANTGTTCGGCCCGGCCTTCCACTTCAAAGGAAACAACTGAAGCATCAGAAATAATAATAGGTCGCACATTCAGATTGTGCGGTGCTACCGGTGTAATCACAAAACTGTTAGCCTGCGGAAAAATGATAGGACCACCACAACTTAATGAATATCCAGTTGAACCCGTAGGTGTAGAAACGATAATACCATCAGCCCAATAGGTACATAAAAATTCTCCATTCAGATAGGTATGAATTTTAATGAGAGACGAAGAGTCTTTTCGATGGAGTGAAAATTCATTGAGGGCATAGGGAGCATCCTGAAAGATAGGAATACTGGCATCCAGATGAACGAGGGTTCGGGTATCCAACAAATAGGTTCCACGGGCCAATGCGGTTAAAGCCTGTTCTATCTGGTCGCGGTTTGTGGTGGCTAAAAAGCCCAGTCTCCCCAAATTAATTCCTAGCACCGGAATCCCCGCAGCGGCCACGAAGCGAACAGTATCCAACATGGTTCCATCACCACCCAGACTGATCGTAAATTTAGTACGTCCGTTTAAAGGCTTTGAATCGGAAAACACTTCAATCGGATCCGGAAACTGNAGGTGCAATTTTAACTGGTTCAATAATTGGTCATACACAACAGGTACAATGCGCAATTCCTGCATCACTTCAAACAAACATTTAAAAACGGACAAATCCGATTCTTCAAACACACGATTATAAACCGCTACCTGCATACCTTATTCTTTGGTGCCATGTAAAAATAGTCCTTTTTGCCTTAAGTGATTAAAGGCATACTCCAACCTGAATTTGGCATAATAAGAGATTACAATATCTAATCCGATGCCATAACCATTCAGGAAACGGTTGTTTAGGTAACTATTTCCGGGATTGACATGATACACATACCCGATATCATCAAAGATTTTCGCGTACAAACGAAAAGGAATAAAGCGCATGATAGGAACGAGACGTTGACTAATTACCTGATCAAAAATTTTATACCTTAAATTACGTACAACCGCATAATGGCTCCCATCAATCACATAATATTCATACCCTCTTACATATTCATTCCTAAACCCCATGGCCCGATCGAGAAAATAAGGCTGACGATGATTAAATGAAAAGCGGCCCCGAAANACGAGTGAGCCTGAAACCCGTCTGCTAAATCGTTGATAGCCGGCGCCTTCTGTATACACGAAAAACTGATTCACATCTTTATCCACCAGAAGTCCGCGTTTAACCGCACTGATTTTTACTTCGATTCCCTGGGTTGGATACACCCGGGCATCGGTGTTATTGTAGATGTATTTATAGTACAGTTCCAGGTATTTCATNTTGCGCCGTTGATCGGATAAAAANTCCGGGTTCAGGTCATGCAATTCATCGTCGATCTGAATAAAATTGTAGCTTAAATGCAGGTCATGCGTGGAGGCATAGCCTTTGCGATAGGTTGTACCGATTTGAGCCAAAAATCCGGTAAGGGTACTTCTCGCTACTAAAAACCTTAATTTATTTTCATCCGTCAGATAACTAATCTCCCTGCCGGTTGCATAACTCACCAGGAAATCTACCCCGTGTCGAAGTTTACGATCTACATAGGGAATGACGTATTCGAGATCAAAATATTTATTGTACCCTACCTGAAGTGTGGTACCNAATTTTTCATTTCGTCCTCTGAAATTANNATTCTCACCGTGATCAATACCAATATTCGTTCGGTTAAGTCGGGCATGTTCTTCAACCCACCACACATTAAAATTCCGGTCGGCCAATTGAAAAATGGGTGAGGGTAACCAATAAAGAATCTCNGAAACAAGATATTCAACCTCCAATCCTGTGCTATCCCACGAATTGATACAATAATCAACTTTTGAGAATAATTGCAGATTCAGGATGCGGCTTTTATTAAATTCCAGTTCGGTCTCCACATCGGAAACCAAAAGACTATCTCCTTCCCGAAAAGTCATTTCACGCAAGATAATTGGCTCCTTGGTGATGCTATTTCCAGAAAAATGAATGGCCCGCACCTTTACCTTAGCCGGTAAATCCGAATTCGTTTGCGCTAACAAACTGTTGAACAGGTAGCAAAAGAAAAAAAGGCTGAATAACGTGTATTTCCATAAGTTGGACAAAACCAGCACAAACTGATCTGAAATTATTTTCAGAGAACACCGCATGAATTGCTGGCAAAAATAGAGGACTGCAACGTGATAACCGGTTTAGGAGATAAAAATATTCTGGTGGAGTGCATCATTTTTCCGATCCGTCAGGATACCATAAATATCTAATTGGTGAGGCCGTAAGACAAATAAACGCTCCCGTTCAACACGAACCTGCAATGCTGTTTGATACTGGGGNATATCAATGGTGGATTCACGAAATGAAAGCACATGGTAAATATGCAGTTTACCATTCAGAACATACAGGAGTCGATCAAAANNATATTGAATCTGACTAACCTGAAAGGGGTATCGTGTTTTATAAAATCCGAATGANTCAAAACGCAGGATACCTTGCAGCGTATCCACCATAAACAGATTCCGATCTTGTTCGAACATGTCGATCGGGTTCGGCGTAAAATCGAAAAATTGCCGAAGTGATGCACTTTTCAGAATGCGCCCCGATCATCTACTTTCAACAAGGAAGCAGCTATAGCGATCATACACCCAAATATCACCATCCGCAGAATTGGCAAGGCATGGCGCATTAAAGATGCCCATATCCGTTAATCGAAACTGATTCTTCAGACTCAGGAGGTTATCCAGCAACATGACCTGACCGGACTCGGCCAGAAATAAAATCACACGCAACGGATTGGTAGCATCCACCTGCGTAATACGTCCGCGACGAACCTCATTAAATATACCGACACTGTCACCGGAAGCATTGTATTTAATGAGTTCATTACTTCCCCGAATCAAATACACATTCCCGGTAGCATCTGTGGTAAACGATTTAGCAGAAACAGAAATCGATTTAAGCAATTCCAACCTGATTTCCTGTGCAAAAAAATGAAATGGGAAAAACAGCGCCGCTAAAATGATATTTAGCCTGAAGATTCCCTTCCGCATGGATTGAGCCGTTTATTTCAGCGTGGAGTAGATTCCATTACGGAACAGTTTCCAATCTGTACCGTAGTTTTCACTGATATACAANCCTCGATCTATAGCGCAAAACAGATAGTAGCGCTTTTCGTCGGTGCGGTATACCACACGTTTTCCTTCTACGTAGGAAACTTTAGCATACCATGGAATTCCGGCACTCACGGAAACAAAGGAATTGGCATCCAAACGGTATAAACCACCACTATCCAAACCGGCAAAAAATCAGTGCCTGGTNCCGAAAGGCTGGTTAGCGAACAAAATTTCCTTNTTAGGCAGGCCAACGGTTTTATCCCAGGTCAGGCCTTCATCCAAACTGTACCAAATTCCGGCCTGACCAGTATAATCGATTGCAAAAAGGGTATTAAACCGGTGAGACAGGTACCATATGGTTGTATCTGTAGGCAGGGGTTTAGCGGGAGTGCCTGTAACACCTTGAGGAACTTTAGTCCAGCTATTCCCAGGTTGTTTCTTGTACAAGTTTGCACTATCCTTGATAATAAACAAGTGGCCATTATCTAAACGGGTGATTGAGGTGGCTCCTATTTGCGANTCATTCCAGCGGTTCTCATTCACAAAATTCTTGCCGTTGTCGGTACTGTATTTCAACACCAGATTATCCAAGCCGGTTTGAAAAGTCAAATTCTTCTTTCCATCGCCCCGGCTGTCGCAGCAGAGATACACAATATTTGAATCCGGATTGTACAAGGCTGAATTGGGCAGATAATACTTATAGAACGCATCAATGTGGCGATCGGGNTAATCCTGACCAACATTGCTTTTAACAAATGCCCGACCCTCATCACCTGAATAATAAAAGTTTTCCTTGAGGAATAGCAGCATGGTATCTGCGACCAGAACCTGACGTAAGGTGGCATTATCCGTAGGAAAATANTTCGAGAAATAAACCAGGTCATTCATTTTATGAAGGGTTCCCTGGTATCCGCCAATGTATAAAACAAATGGGGTTTTTACGGTAGTCGAATTGTCGATTTGATTGTATTTCTCGCACGAAGAATTCAATAAGGTTCCAAGGGCAAGAATCAGAATGAGCAATCTATTCTTCATAGTGTCGTGACGTTTTGAGTTGTGCAGTTCATCCGGTCAGAAAATCCGTTCCAACTCGTTTTCTGTCTATATTTACAGGAATTAGACGCTAATATAGTATAAATCGTTAGAATTTTTGCTTTTCGTGCTACGTTGACTATAAATCTGACTTCAAAATGACATTATCCTTTCATGGTGCCGCCCGCACAGTTACCGGATCCAAACACATAATTCACCTGAAANACGGGAAANATATACTGCTCGATTGTGGTTTATTTCAAGGGATGGGTGAGCGAACGCTTGAATTGAATCAGCATTTTGGTTTTGACCCGGAAAGCATCAGTTACATGATTCTTTCCCATGCGCATATCGATCATTCCGGTTTGCTTCCGAAACTGATTAAAGAAGGATACAAAGGGCCCATTTATTGTACCCCCGCCACCGCTGAACTCACAAAAATTCTTCTTCAGGATTCAGCTTATATCCAGGAGGCCGACGTGGCTTTCGTGAACAAGCGCAGGGCCGAACAAGGATTACCCTATATTAAACCACTGTATACCATGGCCGATGCCATGAATGTGTTTCCGTTGTTCCGGGAGGTGGAATACAACCAAATGACCCAGATCGATCCGGATATTCGATTTGAGTTCACAGATACCGGTCATATTCTGGGCAGTGCAGCGGTGCATGTTCATGTGAATGAAAACGGACAGAGCCGGCAGATTACTTTCTCGGGCGATGTGGGACGTTACCGGGATGTGATTTTAAAATCGCCGGAACCTTTTACACAAGCCGATTATATTATTCTGGAAAGCACGTATGGCACTTCACTACATGAGGATATTTATAATACTGCGGATGCGTTGTATAATTTTATTCAGGAAACCTGCATCGAAAATAAAGGGAAATTAATCATTCCGGCATTTAGCGTCGGTCGCACTCAGGAGATTCTTTATGCTTTGAACCAATTGGAGAATGAAAAACGGCTTCCGGATGTAAAGTACTATGTCGACAGCCCTTTATCAACACAAACAACACTGACAGTTAAAAAATTCCCTCATTTGTTCAACAAGCATGTTCAGCACCTGTTGCAGACGGATAAAGATCCATTTGATTTTAAAGGGCTCAAGTATGTCACTAAAGTGGAAGATTCAAAACATTTGAATACCGAACAAGAGCCCATGGCGATCATCTCAGCCAGCGGAATGGCTGAAGCTGGACGCGTAAAACACCATATCGCGAATAATATTGAGAATCCGAGAAATACCATCCTGATGGTTGGTTTTTGTGAACCGAATTCACTGGGTGCCAAATTGATGCGGGGTGAAAAAGAAGTACGCATATTCCGGCAACAATTTGATGTGAAGGCACAGGTGGCCAGTATCCGAAGCATGAGTGCCCATGGTGATTATGCGNATGACCTGTGCCAGTTTTTAGCCTGCCAGCGCCCGGATTTGGTACGCACCTTATTCTTAGTGCATGGTGAAGAGGAGGTACAAATGGGTTTTAAACAGAAATTGATTAAAAAGGATTTTCCTGAAGTGGTCGTGCCACAGATGCACCAGAAATTTAAATTGGATTGAGAAGTTTAGCCCCAATACTTTCCACAGGCCAATTACATTGGATTTGAAGTGAACTTGAGACAATAGCAAGCCTTCGAGATGGCTAAACGCAATTACTTTTAATATTAAAATACCCTTTGGTAATTTTTGTAGTCGCCACTTAGCGGACTCTGCAATCGAAAAACAAGCCCCGAACATGAGCTGCATCATTTTCGAGAATTTTAATTTTACCGACAGCCGTAAATGCCGATGAATATATCTGAAGCCGTATTGACATAAGAGGCCATATTGGTTGAAGAAGAACCGTGAATATCTATAACTCCTCCCACAGGCATATCATTGGTTGTGATGGTGATGGCATTTCCATCGGTTCCGGTGATGATTTTCAAACTGCCGGCTTCGGAATACGCTTCCATACCACCGCCACATTGCCACAATACACCGTTAACATAAGCAAACATCGAATCCACTCCGTTACCGGCCCAGTTCCAGTCTGTAGAAGGAGGTGTAGGTAAATTGAGCGGGTTCTTGGTACAAGACATTCCGGTCAGCAGCACAACAGCAATCAGAAGAAAACGAACCTTCATCATCTTTGAAAATTATTCTGTGCAAGTTAGTTTTTTTCTGAAACGCCAAGATGCCCATCGCACCATTTGCCTTGAAGATTTCTTATTCCGCACCTGGTCCATTTTATCGAAACCCTTTAAATCATCAAGCGCCAATCGGGTTTAGAAAAGTATACGACAATGGGTCACAAAGCATCAACTTGCTAAAACCATCGATCTGATGCGCAGAATAGACGGGTTGTTGATAAGCTGACTAAAGCTTCCTAGAAATATCTTGATTCCTCAGTTTTTGGTGTGTTTACTCAATAAATCCGTACAAATTCCTTGGGCATCATAGACTGTGAATTCAGTGAAATAAAGTTCAATGCTCGTATTTACTTATTTTATATATAATTTTATTAACATCGTAAAATGTTGATAAACATATCCTATAGAATAATTGGCACAGAATTTGAAAAGGTAAGTTTAGAAAGATAAGAACCATGAGCCCGAGTGAAACGATTGTATTATTAGGAGCATCTGCAAATCCGAACAGACCTGGCTATCTGGCTGGTAAGTTCTTAAAAAATAAGGGATTTAATTTATATGCGGTAGCTCAGAAGAAAGGAATTGCTGATGGCCTGGAAATACATGACACATCAAATCCTCCTGACCGGGCCGATACGGTGAGTGTATTTCTGAATCCTGACCGCCAACGTTCGTATTATACCTATATCCTTAAATTGCATCCATGGCGAATTATATTTAACCCCGGTACTGAAAACCCTGAATTAGTGAATCTGGCTCGCCAGCATGATATTCAAGTCGTGACAGGATGTACCATAGCCTTGATGATGAATGGTTTGCTGTAATTGTTGATTTATAGTTTTCAAGAATAAAAAACCGCTGTACAGCGGTTTTTTTTATGGTCGTTTTGTTAGCACCTGATGAGTACTGGATTAATAATCCATACCCATTCCACCACCGTGCGGCATAGCCGGAGCAGCAGATTTTGGTTCAGGTTTATCAGCGATAACACATTCGGTGGTCAGCATCATTCCAGCAATGGAGGCCGCATTTTCCAGTGCAACGCGACTTACTTTGGTTGGATCGATCACACCTGCTTTGTACAGATTTTCATATTGTTCGGTACGGGCATTAAATCCAAAATCTCCTTTTCCTTCACGTACCTTTTGAACGATGATACTACCTTCCAGTCCGCAGTTGGCAACAATTTGACGAACGGGTTCTTCCAGTGCCCGACGAATGATGGCAATACCGGTTGTTTCGTCATCGTTCGCACCTTTCAATTTCGCTAAACTATCAATCGAGCGGATGAAAGCTGTACCACCTCCGGGAACTATACCTTCTTCTACTGCAGCACGTGTTGCATGCAGGGCATCATCAACACGGTCTTTCTTTTCTTTCATTTCTACTTCAGTAGCAGCGCCAACATACAATACAGCCACACCACCACTTAGTTTTGCTAAACGCTCTTGTAATTTTTCACGATCGTAATCGCTGGTAGTGCTTTCAACCTGTGCTTTTATTTGATTCACACGGGCCGTGATATCAGCCTTNTTGCCTTTACCNCCAACAATGGTGGTATTATCTTTATCAATAGAGATGCTTTCACATTGACCTAAATAAGAAACGTCTGCATTTTCTAATTTATGGCCCATGTCTTCGCCGATCACCGTACCTCCTGTCAATACAGCAATATCCTGTAACATTTCTTTCCGGCGATCGCCAAAGCCCGGAGCTTTCACAGCAGCTACCTTCAGGGTACCGCGCAATTTATTAACAACCAAGGTAGCCAATGCTTCTCCTTCAAGGTCTTCAGAAATGATGACCAATGGGCGTCCGCTTTGTGCTACCTTTTCAAGGATATGCAGGATATCCTTCATGTTAGAAATTTTCTTGTCGTAAATCAGGATCATCGGATTCGCCATTTCAGCGATCATCTTTTCGCTGTTCGTCACGAAATACGGAGACAGGTAACCCCGATCGAACTGCATCCCTTCAACCACTTCAACGGTAGTTTCAGTTCCTTTGGCTTCTTCTACAGTAATTACGCCTTCCTTACCCACTTTTTGCATGGCCTGCGCAATTAGTTTTCCGATATTGCTATCGTTATTGGCTGAAATAGTCGCAACCTGCTCAATTTTNTTATTGTCGTTTCCAACTTTTTCAGATTGAGATTTTAAATTTTCTACAACCGCAGTCACAGCTTTATCAATTCCACGTTTCGCATCCATTGGATTTGCACCGGCGGCAACATTTTTCAGTCCTTCAGAAATGATGGATTGTGCCAGAACGGTTGCTGTGGTCGTACCATCACCAGCTGCATCGGCCGTTTTAGAGGCTACTTCCTTAGCCATTTGCGCGCCCATGTTCTCTACGGCATCTTCTAACTCGATTTCTTTCGCTACTGTTACACCATCTTTAGTAACATGAGGGGCACCAAATTTCTTTTCGATCACCACATTACGGCCTTTTGGTCCGAGAGTTACCTTAACGGCATCTGCCAAAATATCTACGCCACGCTTCATTTTGTTGCGGGCATCCAGGTTAAAATGAATTTGTTTCGACATATTTTTTGTTGTTTTTTTTAATTGGGATTAAGGAATTTGATTCAGTTAAACAATAGCCAGAATATCGCTTTCGCGCATAATCAGCAGATCTTCTCCATCTACTGTAATTTCTGTACCAGCGTATTTGCCATATAAAACGGTATCACCTGACTTTACAGTCATGGGTTCATCTTTCTTGCCCGTACCTACTGCCACAACAACTCCACGTTGGGGTTTTTCTTTTGCTGTATCCGGAATGATGATTCCACCTGCAGTTTTTGTTTCAGCGGCGGCGGCTCTTACAATCACTCGATCGTGAAGAGGTGTAATGCTTACTTTCTTTGCCATAGTTATTTCAAGTTTTAAATGGATAAATGAATTTTCTCACCATGCCCTGCACAATGTATGCCAAGGGTATCGAATCAGACATTCCGACAGATTGTTATGCGGCGATCAGAAGGATGGGACAAATTTTCAAAATCCACTACTTTTCTAAGGCAAATGTGTCAGTTTCCGGGGCAATTAAACTTGAAATTTCTTGACCCCATAGATTCCCAAAAATGTTAACAGGGCCCCGGGAATCACCTGCCAGTGAAAGGGTTCCCGGAGGAATAGGATGCCCAAAGCCATGGCAACGATGGGGTTTACATAAACGTAAATGGACACCATGCTCATCGGGAGTGTTTTAAGCGCATATTGGTAACTGACAAAACAGACTATGGATCCGATGAACACCAAATAAAACCAGTTTAACCAAGTACCGAAGGATACTTCCGCAAGATGAACAGGCGGCTCAATCACCAGAGAAATGAAAAAGGAAAGCACTCCNGCCAAAAGCATCTGCCAGGCAACCCCCATATACGGATTTCCCTGTAAATGTTGACGGGCCACGGTAATCGTTCCGGTCGTCCATGTTATTAATGAAATCAAACATAACCCCACTCCTACCATAAAATCCGGTCCCACTTGAAACTCCTTGTTGAAAGAAAACAGAATAATGGCAATTCCGGTAAACCCTGCCAAAAGTGACCCCCAAATACCCGGTCTGACTTTTCTCCGAATAAAAATCCATTGNGCCAGCACGAGAACAAATGGCATCAAACAACCAATTAAAGCACCGGCGAACGATGGGATATATTTGATGCCCCAGGTACTTAACCCATTGTTGCAGGTGAGAAAACCCAATAACACATGCCGCATCATTTCCTTCCGATTTGGCCANGGACACTTTTTAAAACTCAACCACGCCAGTAAAAGAGTTCCCGCAGCGAGCTGTCGCAAGCCACTCATAAACAAAGGTGGTAGTTCTTTCAGAACGAGTTTGGAGGTAAACCAGGTAGTTCCCCAAAGTATCGAAATGGCCGCCAATGCCAGATAACCTCTTTTTGTACTCGAATTCAAGTGGGCAAAGGAACGATGGAATTTAGATTTGGGGAAGCTTCTTGACAAGCTATTTGTTAAAATCAAATTGAAATGATGCGTTTCGTAATTTTAAGTCTACTTTTGGGTTCATCACTTTAAATTCATTACCATGAAAAAAATAATCGTACTCGCTATGGCCTTGTTTGTGTCAAGTGCCATGTTCGCTGAAAAAAATGTTGTAAGGACAAGTCTTCCTGTAAAGAAAAGACCGAAGCCTGCGCGAAAAAGAAGAAGGCAAAGCATGTAGCGGTGAAGCTACAGGTTCTGCAGGAAAGGCTTGTTGCAAAAGGAACTGCATCAGCCAGTGCAGAAACGGCTCCATCGGATGCTGCTGCTTCTGCTCCATCTTGTCAAAAGCAATCGGGAAATAAAGCCTGCTGCCAAAAGAAACATGCAGATGCTGCTCCTGCTTCAGGTTCGGCAGCCCCTACCCGTTAATTCTATCTTATCCATGATAACAAAACCCCGGAAATCCGGGGTTTTTTATTTTCAGTGTCCTATGACCTTAGAAGCTTTTTTGCACTCATTCGAAATGGCATACGCAGAAGGTCTGTTTGTTCAGCGTATGCGGCTCCATGCCATGATGAACTAATTTCAAGGTCATAACCCATTTAGCGATTCTTGAACAAGTTAACCCTGGGTATCTTCTTCGTTTTTGAGTTTTTGGATATAATTCAAGGCATCAGTGACGACATCACTGCAGATAACAATAAAGGAATCTTTGGGTGCATTTTTAACGGCATGATCGATGGCTTCAATTTCTTTCAGAATCACTTTTACCGGAATTTCAGGGTTTACTTTCGCAATACCCGCACTCAACAATTCAATAATTTCGTCTTCAGTCCGCCCCCGTAAATGTTTGTCCTGACGGATAATAATTTCATCAAACATACCGGCTGCAATTTCTCCCAAATCCCGTATGTCATCATCGCGGCGATCTCCCGTTCCGGAAATAATTCCAATCTTCCGGCTGGCCTGTACTTTATCGACGTAGGCTTTNAATACGCCAAAGCCGGCCGGGTTGTGGGCATAGTCGGCCAACACCTGAAAGTTTTTAAACTGGAACAAGTTCATTCTTCCCGGAGTTTGCGCCGGACTGGGAATAAAGGTTTGCAAAGCCTGACGAATATCCACCACGGTGAAGCCCCGTAAGTATCCTGCCAGAACGGCCGGCATAATATTCATCACATTAAACAAAGCGCGTCCTCCTTGGGTTAGCGGAATCTGGTGGGCTTTTTCAATTTGAATTTTCCAGGCTCCTTTCTGGATATACATCATATCCGTACTTTCATCATATACGGCGGCGATTCCATTTTTATCGCAATGTTCTTTAATACGTTTGCTTTTAGGATTCGTGCTAAAGAGTGCTACATGACATTGCAGGCTATCCTTCATTTTGTACACCGANTCGTCATCAGCATTCAGAATGGCATAGCCGCCCGGCATCACGCTTTCAACTACTACTGACTTCACACGGGCGAGTTGTTCGATGGTATCGATGCCACCTAAGCCTAAATGATCGGCACTAATATTGGTGATGATACCAATATCGCAGCGATGAAAACCTAGTCCGGCCCGTAGAATACCTCCCCGGGCACATTCAAGCACCGCAAAATCAACAGTTGGATCTTTCAGCACGAATTCAGCGGATATGGGGCCTGTACAATCTCCNTTCATCATCATTTGATTTTGAATATATACTCCGTCTGAGGTTGTGAATCCCACTTTATGTCCCATGCTTTTCACCAGATGCGCAGTGAGCCGGGTTGTAGTTGTTTTACCATTGGTTCCTGATATGGCAATGATAGGAATTCGGGCTGAAGACCCCGGCGGATACAACATATCAATGACGGGTTCAGCAACATTGCGTGGCAAGCCTTCACTGGGTTCAATGTGCATTCTAAAACCGGGAGCGGCATTTACTTCAAGTACAGCCCCTCCGTTTTCTTCCATTGANGTAGATAAATCCGGGGCCATAATATCAATGCCACAAATATCTAACCCGATAATTCGCGCAATGCGTTCAGCCAGGAAAATATTATTTGGATGTACGAAATCTGTTACATCGGTTGAGGTTCCACCGGTACTTAAATTAGCGGTAGGCTTGAGGTAAAGTACTTCATCTGCTTTTAAAACAGATTCCAGAGTCAACTCTTTGTCGGAGAGAATTTTTTCGGTAACCGCATCCACTTTAATTTGAGTGAGTACCTTTTCATGACCATAGCCTCTGCGCGGATCCGCATTCACCCGATCAATTAATTGTTGAATGCTGGATTTTCCATCTCCGGTCACGCAAGCCGGGGTTCGTTTGGCCGCACAAATAAATTTATAGTGCACCACCAGCAGACGAAAATCGTACCCTGTGATAAACTCACAAATGATGGCTCTGGAATGTTTTNNGGCAATTTCAAAAGCGATTAAAGCACTTTCCCAGTCTTTGATATTGGTAGTGGCTCCTCTGCCGTGGTTACCATTGATCGGTTTTAGTACAACGGGATATCCGATTTTTTTAATGGCCGATTCAAGTTCTTCTTCTGAATAAATGATGCGTCCTCTTGGAACGGGCACCTCAGCGGCTTCCAATAAATTTTTAGTATCCTCCTTATCACAGGCAATCTCAACCGCAATATTGCTGGTGGTACTAGCCACTGTGGCCTGAATCCGGCGTTGATTGATACCGTAACCCAATTGAACCAGTGAGTTTTTATTGAGTCGTATCCAGGGAATATTTCTGTTGATGGCTTCATTGACGATAGAGCCTGTACTTGGCCCAAGCCTTACTTTTTCACGAATCTCCCGCAACTCCTGAATGAATGAACTTACATCAAAATCTTCGCCGTTGACCAGACGTTGTGCAATTTCAACGGAAGCTGTTGCCGTTGCCCGTCCTACTTCTTCTTCCACATACGAAAACACGACGTGGTAAACGCCTTCTTTGCGGGTACTTCGTGTCCGCCCGAATCCGGTTTCCATGCCAGCCAGCGTTTGTAATTCGAGGGCAATATGTTCAATAACATGTCCCATCCAGGTTCCGTGTTCAACCCGGGAGAAAAAACCACCTTCAACCCCTTCACTACATCGGTGGCTTACCATGGTAGGAAACATGTTNTTAATTCGGTCCAGAAAGCCCGGAATTTTATCGGTGGGTTTCTGTTCCAAATCTTCNAAATCCAATAACATCACAACCAACTTGTGTCTGCGAACACTCCAATAGTTTGGTCCTTTCATGACCTTTAGTTCCAATATTTTCATACCAATTTCTTTCTGATTTATCCTGAGGCGAAGGTGAAATTTAGCGCCATGGTGCTACAAGATAAGATTGAAATATGGATAGAAAATTTTTCATTCAGAATTCCTTTCAATCCATCAGAAATGCTTGTTTTTCAGGAAACTAAAAACGGCCTTCTAAAAAGCAGGAAGCCATCCGATGTGGGATGGCTTCCTGAAAACTTGTTCACGAAAAGACTATTGTTTTCCACTTTGAGGACGAATTCTGCATCCGTATTAAAATCCTTAATACGAACTGAATATTGTCCTGCCGCTAATCCTTGCAGACCAGTGATCGTTATCTGGTTTGAACCTTCCTTAACCATGCGGGTTTGTGACAGCACTTTGCGACCAGCCATATCGGTGAGCACGATATCCACCTCTCCGTCATTGTCACTTTGATAATCAATAGTGAAGGAGGCATTGAATGGTGAAGGATAGGCGCTCATTTGACCAGAAACAGCAGGACGAACACTGTTATATTTGAGTATACAAATCGTCCATCGATGTCCATCACTTTAACGCGATAGTAGATAACCTGTTCTGACATGAGATCAGCTACATCATCAGAAATCTGATAAGCATGTTCACCTTGCGTATTTCCAAGTGCAGCGTGGGTAGCCACTTTCACGAATTGTGACCCATTCGTACTACGTTCAATTTCGAAGTGGTGTACATTTTTTCATCGATAGTCACCCATTGTACCCGACTCGTCTGCCCTTGCAGTGTGGCGGTGGCATGAATCGCATCCACACTCAGAGGAATACCTGTAAACATACCCGCATCAATTGTCGGATTGTATTCACCAGCAGCCAGCGTATAGGTTGCTGTGGTACCACTTTGTGGATAGCCGCTTGGCAAATTCACCACGGATGCCACATCATTATCCCCTGCATCAGAACCACTATTCTGTGTGGTAAACAAGCGATTGTAAGGTAGTGTTGTAAAGGTAACGTTGTAGGTACCAGGAGGTAAATTCGGGAATGTATAATAACCACTGGCATCTGTAATCGTTGATTTAATCGGATTGCCACCAGCATCATTTAAGATGGCTGTAACACCAGGTACACCCGGTTCATTCGCATCTTGTTGTCCGTCGTTGTTCAAATCAAACCATACAAAGTCACCGAGGCCGGCACCCAATGGTGTAAAGATCCCTGCATCCAGTGTTGGATTATATTCACCGGCACTCAACGTAACCGGAGCGGTTTTACCATCGGTAATTTCGGCATCCGAATCCAGCGCATCATCTGAACCCTGATTGGCCGGACTGAATTGCGATCCGTTTGGAATATTGCTGAAACCAACAACATAGGTACCCGGAGTCAGGTTGACGAAATTATAGAATCCGGCCGCGTTAGTTACGGCTGTTGAAATTGGGGTAATACCATCAGCAGCGTANAGTGTTACGGTGATACCGGGGATACCTTCTTCCAACGGATCCTGAATACCATCCTGATCCAGATCGCTCCACACATAATTTCCTAAACTAGCCAGGTTGGTGAAAATACCTGCATCAAAATCAGGATAATTTTGTCCGGCAATTAGTGTGACCGATGGGGTTAANCCTATAGCCACATCTGCATCACTATCCTGTGTATCATTACCACCCTGATCGGCATTTGTAAGCTGATAGCCTGAAGGCAGATTACTAAATCCAACACTANNGGTATCGGGAGTTAAACCCGTAAACTGATACAAACCGTTTGGATCAGTTGTAGTTGTTTCCAATAGGTTTCCGGCGTTATCATACAAAGAAACTGTAACACCTGCAACTCCAGGTTCATTGGCATCCTGAAGACCATCCTGATCTACATCAATCCAAACATAATTTCCAAGGCTGGCTAATCCAGGTGCGGCAAANATACCGGCATCCAGGGTCAGATTCTCTTCGCCGAGTGCCAGATTCACCACAGGTGTTTTCCCGCTGCTGGTAGCGTCGGCATCCGCATCCAGGGCATCATCACCGCCCTGATTAGCAGTTGTGNNAACGTATCCACCCGGAATGTTACTGAATCCGACTACATAGGAACCGGCGCCTAAACCTGTGAAGATATAATTACCCAACACATCGGTTTCTTTGGTTTGAATCACGGTTGTGCCATCGGCCTGATAGAGCGTAACAGTTACTCCGGAAACGCCGTTTTCACCAACATCCTGAATTCCATTCAGGTTATCGTCGAACCAGACTCGATCACCCAGACTACCCAGGTTGTTTTTACCGGAATTTTCAATGATACCGGCATCCAAGGTCAGATTCACTTCTCCGTTCGCCAAGCCAATCACTGGTGTTTTAGAAGAGACTAAGTCCGGATCGCTATCTATAGCATCATTACCACCNAGATCGGTTGTTGTAAATGAGAATCCGGATGGGATGTTGCTAAAGCCAACCACGTAAGAACCAGCGGCCAGATTATCGAACAAATAGAAACCAGTGAGGTTGGTGACTGTATTATCAAGAACAGTTGTTCCATCTGAAGCATATAATGTAACCGTTACACCAGCTACTCCATTTTCGGTAGCATCCTGAACGCCGTTTTTATTCCAATCGTACCACACATAATTTCCTAATGCGGCTGTTGGAAGGGATGGGTTGTGGATACCGGCATCAAGGGTCAGATTAAATTCACCGGACGTTAAAGTAACCGGAGCTGTTTTACCTGTACCGGCATCCGGATCGCTGTCGGTGGCATCATTTCCACCCTGATCAGGACCAGAAAAACTAAATCCTGCAGGCAGGTTACTGAAACCAACTACATAAGTACCCGGTGTCAGGTTATTGAAAATATAATACCCCAATTCATCGGTCACCGTTGTTCCGATAACCGTTGTACCATCCGGACCATATAAGGTAACCGTTACACCTGTGACACCTGTTTCATTGGCATCCTGAATACCGTTATTATTTACGTCGTTCCAAACATAATTACCGAGTCCGGCATTGGTTGGAGTTTGCGGATAGATACCGGCATCGAGCGTCAGGTTATTATCTCCTGCAACCAGAGTTACGGTAGATGTTTGGCCTGTTATCGGATCGGCATCACTGTCTTGTGTATCGTCGCCACCCAGATCGAGACCAGTCAGCACATAACCAATTGGTTTAGAGAAAGTCACTGAATAGGTACCCGGTTGTAAATCGCAGAACGAGTACAAGCCGTTGGCGTTGGTGATTGTAGTTGCAATAGGATCTCCGGATGCATTATTCAATGTTACAGTAACACCGGCAACACCTACTTCATTCGCATCCTGAACGCCATCCCGATCCATATCCATCCATACTTTATCCCCTAANACAAGCCAGGAAGTTCCCGGAACATAAATACCGGCATCCACGGTCATATTACTATCTCCTGCCACGATGGTATAATTGCCGGTTAATCCACTGGTTGCATTCGGATCGCTATCTGCAGCATCTGCGGTTCGATCCTGACCCGTGATAATGTAGTTAGCGGGTACTGTGAATCCAACATAATATGTACCTGGAGCCAAGGGGTTAAATTTATAATAGCCATACGCGTCGGTTACAGTAGCTCCAACAATGGCATTGTTTACGCTATTGTATAAGGTGACGGTAACACCGGATACGCCGACTTCATTTCCATCCTGAATACCATCTTTATCCATATCATGCCATACATAATTTCCTAATTGAGCGGGTTTATAATACGCTGCATCAATGGTAGTGTTGTCCTTAGCCATACCACTGCCATTTACATCAATCGCTACAACCGGTGATTCACCTGTTGTACGGTCTGGATCAGAATTATTATCTGTACCTGCGGTCGCCGTTTGTGTAGTTAATGGCTGACCACCACTACTCAATGGGAACTTCACTTTATAATTTGCACTTTCACAAATGATGAACTGATAGTATCCAGGTTCACTGCTCACATTGTTCGCAGTGGTTGTGGTTTGATCTAATGTGTAGATTCCTGAAGATGGAGCGGTTTCCTTCCAAAGTTCAACGGTGATATTATTAATACCTAAGGTCGGATTTTCATCAAAGATTCCGTTCCCATTGGCATCATACCAAACATAATTACCAATACTTCCTTGCACAGAGTTAATTGTAACAACTGATGTAGCCGTGCACCCATTCGCTCCGGTTACAGTCACCGTATAAGTTCCTGTTGTTGCAGAAATACTGGCGGTGTTAGCACCTCCCGGATTCCATGAATAGGCGACACCACCTGTGGCAGTTAAGTTAGTTGTTCCGTTATTACAAACCGTTGTATTTCCGGTAATTCCTGCGGTTGGCGGATTTGTATCCACGGTAACTGTTACCACGTCGGTTGCTGTACATCCACTTGTTCCTGTAACTGTTACGGTATACGTGGTGGTTCCTGAAGGATTCGCTATAGGTTGAGCACTATTTGTGGCACTCAATCCGGTGGCAGGTGCCCAGCTATAGGTATTCCCTGCTAATGACGGGGTTCCTAACATGACTGATGCCGTGTTACAATCTATAGTCATATCATTACCTGCATCTGCTGTTGGCGCAGAATTGTCAACGGTAACGGTTACCACGTCGGTAGCAGTACAACCATTCGCACCCGTTACGGTAACAGTGTAAGTAGTTGTTGACGAAGGGCTCGCTGATGGTTCAGCAATATTTGTTGCACTCAATCCTGATGATGGAGACCAGCTATACGTATTACCTACCACTGCAGGCGTTCCAATTGTTCCAGAAGTTGTTGTACAATTTAAAGTGAGCGGGTTACCTGCATCGGCAGTAGGTGCGGTATTGTCAACAGTTACCGTCACCACGTCGCTTGCTGTACACCCGTTACTTCCGGTTACGGTGACGGTATACGAAGTGGTCGATGTAGGACTCGCAGTTGGCTGAGCAATATTTGTTGCACTTAATCCTGATGATGGAGACCAGTTATAGGTATTTCCTCCTATGGCTGCGGTACCAATTGTTCCCGAAGTCATCGAACAATCTAAGGTCAGCGGATTACCGGCATCAGCCATAGGTGGTGTATTGTCTACTGTTACAGTAACTACGTCCGAAGCCGTACATCCGTTACTTCCGGTTACGGTGACGGTATACGATGTAGTTGAAGATGGATTTGCTGTTGGTTGTGCAATATTGGTTGCACTTAATCCTGACGATGGAGACCAGCTATAGGTATTTCCTCCGATTGCCGTAGATCCAATCACGACTGAGCTTGTATTACAATCCAAAGTCATATCATTTCCTGCATCGGCTGTCGGCGCAGAATTGTCAACGGTAACGGTTACCACATCCGTAGCAGTACATCCGTTGCTTCCGGTAACTGTAACTGTGTAAGAAGTTGTTGATGTCGGGCTGGCTGTTGGCTGGGCGATATTATCTGCACTTAAGTTTGTATTTGGAGACCAGGAATAAGAGTTCCCTGCAATGGCAGGTGTACCGATTACTCCGCTGGTAGTAGTACAATTCAAATTCAGGTTGTTACCCGCATCTGCGGTCGGTGGTGTATTGTCGACGGTAACTGTCACCTGATCCGTACAAAGACCATTCACGGTTAAAGTATATGTAGTAGTTGTTGTTGGACTTGCAGTAGGCTGTGCGATGTTAGTAGCATTCAACCCTGAGGCAGGAGCCCATGAATAGGTATTTCCTGGAACGGCAGGCGTACCAATTGTTCCTGAAGGTGTAGAACAAGTGAGGGTGATTCCCGGACCTGCATCCGCAGTACATTCTACGAAACCAAAATCAGCTGTGTGATCATTTTGTCCGAGTTTGCCTGTTGTAACCGAGATACTTGGTACGTTACTTTGTAGTGTTGCATCATTATCACGAACATCCGGTTGACCTGAACCGCCAACATTGGCAGTGGCGAGTGAGAGCCCCACTAATTCGTTCACGCCGGCTCCGGAGGTCCAATCAGAACTTCCTACCACAACCAGGTATGTTTTCCTGGTTGANGGACCTGCCTGGTTACCAGCGGTATTCGGATCACCGTCCGCCACATTGGTTGAATTAAAATAATAATTTCCATCGACTGTTGTGGTTACTGAAGCGAGTACGGCACCGTCAGGGATTTGGTTATTATCGAAATCAGCGTAAAGTTCAATTGTGACATCATTGAGACCAATTTCACCGGGCCCTTGAATGCCGTCATTGTTTAAATCAACCCAAACGCGGTTACCGATTTCTATGCCTGGTTCATCGCCCGACATTTCAATATCCCCCAGGCCATTGGCTTTTTCGAAACTACCAGGCGTTTGTCCATATAAGTTGAGCCGGTTAGATGCTGCTCCGGTTGTGGATGAGAAATGCACTGTACCTCCTGCAAAGGCGGAATTGGCATCCATTAAAGTAAAGATGGCTTTACCTGAACCGCGTAAAAGGCTAAANGAACCCATACTTGCTTCGTGATGATAATCATCGGTTGGGCGTTCGTCAAAATAGAATTCACCACCACCCGGGCCCTCTGTATTTGAGGCGCCGGCACTGGTATATGTAGATCCTGAGGTGGTATAAGAGCCATTGTTTTCGAGGGTATAGGCCCCTGTTGAACAATCTTTACCGGCGATTAAGATATCGCCTCCAACATCTACCAGCGTTTGGGTTGCGACGGTAGATAGATCTCTAAAATTGCGATACCCCCACACATGGCCGGCGCGATCACAAAATCCNATCACCATGGCTCCCTGATCGGTGAAATCGATGTCGGTTAACATAGGCATCGGATAGATGCTTTCTCCGGCCCCGTCATTNGATAGAGAAGAAGATACATTCGTCCATGGAAACCATTTCTTATTAGGGGTNGAATTAAGGGTAGTGATAATATACCCCCTTAAATAATTCAAGGGATAGGTAATTTCAGGAGAACTGTTAAAACTTGCACTACCTATAGGGTTATTCAGAGCATAAACATACGCATATAAATCGGTGGCGCCTCCAACGGTATTGCTACCGCCATTTTCACCAGTAGTGACACCTCCTACATATAATTTACCCCGATGATAACCCAAACCAAAACAGCGAAACTCGCCTAAATTGGCGGTGACTGCGGGAATCGCGTAACTTGTGACATTAATTACCGAAGTCGGATTGTATGCATTATCCAATTCTAGTCTGTATACTTTGCGGCTATACAAATTCATCACGAAAAGGAATTTTCCATCCTCACTAATATCAATATCTCCCAGACCAACTTTTCCAACCTGACCAAAGGCAGCAGGGTCGTAACTATCAACCGATAAACCCACAGGTAAACCACGATCAGTATTTGATCCAACGACACCCATCCCTTCCGGGAAACCAGACTCAGCATCTACGGCACCGAGGAATGAAATGGTTGTGTTTCCTGTTATCGAAAAGGATGAACCATTTCCATAAGCCACAGCACCTGATGTCGCCCGGGTGCGATAACCATTCGCATCCATATCATAAAAATTAGTCACATTAAATCCGGAACCTGTTGCTTCCAGCATATAGATGCCCCCTGACCCCATAGGCCCCAAACCCACATGGCGTTTTATAAAAGCTGCTGTAAAGATGCGTTTCGCCTGTTTGCTGTATGCGACACCATAAACAGCACCTATTTGTGCAGCAGGCAGGTTGATTTGGTTAGCCGCCGACCCACTGGAATTCCAATTATACCCTGTAAAGAAAGATTCTTGAGGGGTACCGGTTCCACTACCCGTAGGATTTCCGTTCTTATAAATTGGCACGAAAACCTTTGGGTTATTGTTAGCTACGTAATCTTCCGGTGTTAAAATGGCATAATTTAAAGATGAAGTAGCTGCGGTTACAAAACGCACATTGTTACCATCACCTGAAAACCCGGTGTTGTCGAGGCTTTGATTGGTACAACCACCTGATGCAGGAATTTCAAATTCAACGCGAACAGGAACCGTAAATGGCAAACTATAGGTTCCATTGCCAGCCGATGTTGTTGTCGCAACAAGTGAATTAGAAGCGTCATAGGCATTAACAATAACTCCTGCGGCTCCAGGCTCAGTATAGGTTGCCCCTATTTCAAGCAATCCGTTCCCATTGTAATCTTTGTATACTATGCCACTGATTACCTGTGCTTGAATCAGGTTAACGCAGTGCATTAGTATTACTGTAACAAGTAATTTTCTCAGCATAAAAATGTGTTTGAACGGACATTACCAACAATAATTATGCTAAACTGATGAATATCCTAGTATTTTTTTAAATGCAATTCCAATACTGAATGGCAGCCAAATACACATTATTTTATTTCATATAAATTATAATTCAATGTTTTGGGTATTTAGCCCGATACGACACAGCCTGAATCCTCCCAATTCGGCATACGTTAAAATTATTTTGAGACCATTGCAAACGATCTAACCTATTGGCGATGCCATTTGGCTTCAAATTTCTGCGTTACTTTGAATTTTTGCCAAATGACTTTTGCAACGGTCTCATAGTTTGAATTGATTCTTCCTGTCTCAGGGTTGAATAATCCCAGGTGTCGATCGGTTTTTCAGTGGCTCATTATTCATGAACCCATTTTAACACCTTGATGATTCCAGCTACCTGTACCTGAATATAGTAGGTTCCGGAAGGCCAATTTTCAGCAGGTATGCTAATTTCGTTCCAACCAGCCTGAATAGGTTCATTCATTTCAACCATTGACCGACCCGTTACATCATGACAACGGATTTGAAGACCTGATTTTGATGCAGATTGGATGCGCAGGGTAGCATTGCCATTTCCAGGATTGGGGAAAAGTTGCGCAGTGGTCTCAAAAGTTTCTTTGAGGATAAATACACTGTGGGATAGGGCTTCCTGGCCATTCATATCCTCAACACGTAAACGATAATAGATTTTTCCTCCCGGAACTTCCGTATCCAAAAAGCGTATTCCTTTTCAGGAGGATACTGTTGTTGCACGAACATGGCCAACGGTTGAAAAATGTTCGCCATCCAAAGATCGTTCGATCCAATATGTTTTAACTTGCTCTTCGTTCACGGCAGTCCAGAAAATTTGGGCTTCTCCTTTCGTCGTTAAACTGGCTGAGAAATTGACCAGATAGGCGGGTAAGGGTGCAAAACAAGGAAGGATATAGAAGACCGGGGTATAACAGGCAGGCGTTGCTGCATTTCGTATGTATACGGTTCCGGTCGGATACCCNCATCCGGCCCATCCGGGGTCACTCGTTGTAAATGTAGGACCATTGCTCCAGGTACTCCCATTTACTGAGTATTGCAAACCACCAGTACATGGCACAGGGAAACAATCCGGAGCTTGAGGAACGAAGGTCACCTGGTTACCTGAGCAAACTACATTCGGAGCAATGGGTAANGGATCCGATCCAAGATTNATCGGAACGCGGGCTCCTTCGCAACTGATGTTGACACCCGCAGAAGGCGCAACATAATAGGTTGTAGAAGCACTGGGGTTCACGAAGGTACTGATGGGGCTACCTCCCACTGCCTGATCGTACCAGATAAACGAATTCGCCGGCGGATTAGTAGTTAATTGACTCTCAACTGTGGTTAAATCATATCCGTATGAGTAACATGAACTGACCTGTGTGGGGATGGCGGTTATCACCGGAGTTTGGTAAATATCAATTTGCGCTGTTCCAATTCCTTTCGGTGGACAAGTACCAAGGGGTGCAGTTACATTGGTGATCGTCCAAGGACCACCCTGTGTCACACTGGTATTGAACGGTCCACTTCCGGTGAGCGCTGACAAGGTGACCGTGTTGGTTCCATTGCTTATGGTCACATCATGATTTCCGGTTAAGGGATCTGTGGTGGTGATGCTAACCGGGGCAATAGCCGGCGCACAATATTCGGCCGTACCGGTAATATTTAAAACCGCACATGGCGGGATAATATAATTCGCCTGTGCAGTTACTGCTGATTTGGTACAAGGTGTCACGGGATCGGGTCGGTAGATGGCTTTCAACGTCACTACGGTAGGGCTGGTATTGGTGCAAGTGTCCGGCAAATTCACGGTGATGGTAGCGTTCACTGGCGGCGGCGGGCATTGGGATCAAAAAGGTGTTCCGGTTCCATTCCACATGGTAAAAGCTCCGTTCACTGCTTTAGGCGTACCATTAAATCCGGCACCAAATTGCGAATTATTTACCAACACTGTCCATACTCCACTTGCATCACGGGCACGACCACCATTACTGCCACTGAAGCTTCCACCTGTATTTTCCAATTGACTCGTTGAGGGTACGGTAGCTGTGACACCAGGATATACCGGAGTTTTGGCGGTGAGGTAATTTCCACAGCCCCGACANAGAGATACCGGAGGAGTCGTGCTTTGAGTACCGATGGTTCCCCAGTACAGTCCGTCGATAAAATTATTGCTGCAATCATATAATCCCAGCCACTCGGTAGAGTTTGTCAGATTCATGAAATCAGTTCCTGCGGTATTTGTTCCTCCGGTACAATTACAGGTCTCCACATTTAAATCAGGTACTACTCCTGAAAAACAAAAGGTTCCACCTCCACCAATCAGATAATAGCTATTGGAATTAATGACAACCCCTTGTGGAATGGTCACAGTCCAATCGCCGTCCGTCAGCATCCATCCACTGACATCTACATTTCCAGGGCCAGCATTATATAATTCAACATATTCACCGCTATTCGGATTTGTTCCGTCGGAGGCACAGGGAGCAACATTGTAAGGTCGAGGAACAAACTCGCTGATATAAACCCGGCCAGAAGCTGTGGTGACCGGAGGCGTTGCCCCTAGTNNTGTATTTACTGTTCCCAAGGAAGTTCCTTGTGTATAGGGGTCAAAACCGCTGGAATGGCTATACAATACTTCAACCTGTCCGCCTGTACAAACCCCTTTAACTTCGACGTTAAATGTAACCGGCGAACCGGCACAGTATAAACCAGGTGCAGGATTAAATGTCGGTACCCCNGTTCCTGAAGTAGCGTAAACAGGACATTCAGGGTTTCCCAGACACGAGGCAGGAACCGAAACAGTTACGGTATTGTTGGCACATACGGTATTATTACTTGTGATGACGACCTGATAGTTGGGTAAATTCGGATCAGCATCATCATCAATCATTCCACCAAATAAATTGCTGGCTTGGGGTCCGTATACTGTTGTAAATGGGCCACCAGAGCTGACCTGCTTTTGAACGGTGTAAGTCAGATTGGTTCCACTCATCCCATTCACTTCAATAAAACCAGGCAAAGCACAATTCACTACGGCAACTCCTGTCATGGGATCTTCACGCTCCACTGTCAGTGTATACATTTGAAAACATTCCTTGTTATCATCGGTTGGATCGCCGGGCGTATTCAAATTGGCAGAACCCGGACAAATTGTACATTGGGTGACCTCGTCGGCCCAGACAAACGAATACGTTGTAATACCGGAAGGTGGAATAAAATTATGGCTGAGTTGTGTAGATCCTGTGGCTGAATTAAATGTAGCTGAACTGTAATTCACCGGGGTTGTATTTCCGGGTAAGACGTAGGAGCCCAGATTCCCATTCGATTGTGTTGCATTCAAGGCTACATTCTGATGATTAAAAACATTGTATTGAAAACTTTGAGCCTGAGCACCACAAATGGTGATCGTACTTGATGAACCACTTAAAGGCAAGCCATTCAACGTGAATGTTTGTGCTGTGCTATTGTTTGAAAGACCCGGCGTGGGATGATCAGCCGCAGCAGTATTAACAGCTCCAATTGGACAGTTCAGCAGACAAGAGGTGCAAGCCAGGTTTCCATTTTGGCTGTACGTGACGGGATTCGCCTGATTGCCATCCGGGAAACGGGCAAAAGAGGTATTACAGGATAAAGCATCATTGCAAATGGTTTTTCCGGTATAGATCGCATCGCTCACGGCAGGTAATTGCACATTGGCTGTTAAGGCACATGTCCCCAATCCCAGAAAATTGAGCGTCACTGCATTTCCATTATTGTAATAGTCTCCATTTGAATACATGAGCGCATCCTGGATCGCGGCGGTGGCATCCAGCAAAATAATCCGGTCGCCACTTCCTAAACCATTATTTAGAACACCATTCCCATCCATGCAACCACAACCTCCATTCAGTACCTGATCCGTATTCAGATACATGGTGTTACTGTAAGCACCGGAACCGGGTCCGTAGCCATCTGCATTCAAAGTAAACTGCGTATGCAATTGTGGAAAATCGCAGGTAGCACAACTCATTTTNGAGGCATCACCAATGAGCAAATACATTCCAGGCTGTAAAATTAATCCGGAAGGAATCCGTAATTTATAACTTCCTCCGTTGGTTAGAATCCAGCAACTCAAATCAACCGGCGCAGCGCCCACATTGCGCAACTCAATCCATTCGCCACCATTTCCATCGTGGTTGCCCGGGTCAGCTTGTACTTCATTGATAACAACCTGAGCTTGCAATTGAAAACCAACCAGTGCGAAAAGCAAAAAGGTTAAAAGGAGTTTTTTCATAACCGCTATTTGTGCAAAGATGTGTGCTTATTCCCTGCTACCCAAAAGCATATCATGAAGAAATGGATAAATTCTGAATATCTTTTTTAGATCGATTATTCTGCGTGAAATGATGCAATTCCAGTTTTAAAAACTTCCTGCCTTCCTTAACGCAATAGAAGTATATCGCCCTTTCTTATTTCTGCAATACCTTCCGGTAAACCAATTTCAGCGTACCAGAAATATGTATCCATACCCAGAGGAGAGCCTTTGAACCGACCGTCCCATTCTAATCGGATGTCACGGGAAGAAAAGACTTCCTGTCCCCTTCGATTGTAAATTTTGAACTGCCTGAGTGTATATCCGGATGAAAGAATACGTAACACATCATTTAATCCGTCACCATTGGGCGAAAATGCATTCGGAACAATAAAATAACCGCTTTTTGTAACAAGTATCCTCACACTGTCCTGACCTTTACAACCATCCAATCGGGTACCAATCACTTTATAATAGGTTTCGCCAAAATACGTTGTGGGTGCTTGTATTTGAGCACCGGTACCGTTCATGGTGTTGGGGCCACTCACTGTTTCCCAGGCATATTGATTCGCACCTATAGCATACAACTGAACCACAGCATTAGGAGCCACTATAGTATCCTGGTAGGCCCGAACATCGGGTTCAGTTAATTGCACGAAAGTTTCAGCCACATCATAACATCCTAAGGAGTTAAAGGCAATGAGTTGAACGTGATAATCTGTGGTCCCAAGCAAGGTGATGGTCGGATTTTGTTCAAGAGACTCACGCTCTCCGTTCACTTTCCACAACCAGTTTGTAATGGAATTCTGCTGACTGTAAGATCGATCCGTGAATTGTATCGGAATTCCGGTGCACGAATAGGGGCCGGTGATAAAGTCTGCTTTCACGGAATCCTGACCCAAAATGAATTTTTTTCTATCGTATCATTGCAATCATTCCCATATACAATTAAACGAACCAGATACGTTCCATAGGCTGAGTAGGTATACACCGGGTTTTGCAAAGTAGATGTGTCATTCTGTTGCAAGGGGTCGCCAAAGTCCCAGAGATAAGATACACCTCCCTGGCTCGTATTCTGAAAGGCGATCGTTTTAGTTCCGCTGCAAGTTGCGAAACAGGTTCCGCCTCCACTTTGTTCAGACTGTATGGAATCACAAGCTAATGATGCGACGGTAGTGAGTTCACATTCTTCTACATCGTACACATATTGTCGGTTCGTTGTGCTAATTACGACTCCGTTCCTCCATTCATGACAACAAACCGAAACCAGAAAATGTCCCTCTTCTTCCGGTTCAATTCGTAGTTGGCCAGTTTGCGGATCAATGGAAATATTTTTCATGGGCTCTGACCAGGAATAGGGACTCACCAGAGGCAAGAGAACCAAGGTGGGTAAAACCGGATCAACAATATAGGGTTTAGGTTCATTAGGACTTCCTCCTTGCCAGGCTTCACACAGGGAATAACTCAGGCTATCGCCATCGGCATCGGTGGCACTATGGTCTATCGTAACAGCCTTGCCACGGCATAAAAAAGATTGGTAGCCTTTTTAAAAACGGCCGAAGAATTTTTATCCTGCAAGGAGGGTGGAATCACGCACATAAAGTGATTACCCCGACTATCTGGTGCCAGGATATTAGCGATTTCGGCATTCATACAACACCGTTGCGTTATAATCGTGTAAGGCTCCGAGGAAGCAGGAAGTTGTTTGGTGAATTTAAATGTGATTTGGTTGATACAAGTCACCGGAGTACTCTTGTAGCAGTAGGACCCATTGAGGCTATAGGTCTGTTGATTGGTTGAAAATACGGAGTCGGCCAGATAGAATTGATCGCCTTTGTAAATGGAAATATAAGCAGGATCATCTCCCATGATTGCTGCAGGATTGCCCCCACCCTGGGCAGGAGACCGGCAATCGCGATAAAGGGTCAGCGTAATTTCGTACAGGTCATTTCCGAGATAGTTGTACGTCATTTCACCTACCGCGAGGTGAGAAGCCTTTGAATCAGAATAACAAAGTAGCAGGAATAAAGCCATCCAATATGTTTTCATTTTAAACTATTTTAGTCCACACAATTTAGGGCATTCAAACGAATTCGTTTTCGTCTTATTGTGTAGAAGCAAGAATTTGTATTAGCATGGCGCGAAGTAAAGGATTTGCTCGGTAACCCCGATTTAGAAAATCAAACCGAGGCCTATATGACCAATTCGAACTCTAGATAATCCAAAGACTATTTGATACCGATTTGATCTCAATCTCGGCATCGGGAATCAACTATCCAATTACCGATTCTTTTGGGTAATGCACGTTCCTCGCAAACAATGAATACATCGGCACTGGCAGGTCTCGTCAACGCTGACGAAACGAGATAACAATTGGTCTACCTTGTAGTTCCTACAGAAATCACTTCGATATTCCCGGGCGTGTCCCCGCTTTGAGGCGGGGTCGGGCCTACGCTGTACGCCGTCCGGCTAAACTCCCGATTGTCAAAAATAGAACTTTTTCAGGCCGGCCGGGGTGCCGCTTCAGTCCCTCACGCGGGCGACATGTTTCAACCGAGGCCCAAATGAATCTTAAACGGTCAGATGATGGAAGGAATGCGATTTCAACTCTGAAATGTGACTCAAGAAAACACCGGGTAGCGGCTTGGCGATGGCAGGGCATAAGAGTACTTAGGGCTTCCTGAATAACTCAGATGTGCTGCAAATTCAAGGAAAAGACGAAGGCATAGGCCTAGTGGCCATGACTTTGGCTTTGACGAAGAAGTTGCGGTGCAGCTGAGTAGACCTTTTTCACAAGGTTTTTCGGTTGCAAATTCAACAAATACGTTATACACCCTTGCACTTCAAATGCGCAAATATGATCATAAAGTCCTGTATACAAAGAGATGAGTCGTTATTCAGGAAGCCCTACTTATGTCGAAGCTATTTCTTATGCCCAATATAGCGAAAATGTTGAATTACTTCCTAAAGTCCTGCCTGCTCCAAACCGCTAGGCGTTCGTGCAGTTATGATAAGTAATCACTTACTTTTTCCCGTATCAATTGCTTTACGCTTTCCCATGTCTGTCCTTTCAAGCTAATCGGATCCTCACTTTCTTCGGCGTCCGCAAAATAAGTCATAGCCTGAGGTACTGTAATCAATAGATTCTGAGTGTTGTACTTTTCTCTGTGAAAATCAATAAATTCTTGGACAGAGTAATCCTTCAGCAATTCCGCAATATCCCAAAATCTTTCTTCTTACCTCTACCAAGAATCGCTTGTATTTTCATCGCCATTATATCCGCAGTTGAGAACATTCTTATATTATTGACAACTTCTGTCGGTCGGATAAGTGGATGAGGGTGATATACAATATCCGTTTTTATATCCTTTATGTACGCAAATATGCCAAATCGAGCAGGGCGCCCCTCTATAGTGAATTCATTCTGATAAAGTCCGCTCAGGGCTTCAATGATTGTTTCGTTCTCAAACGCCACAGTTGTGAATAAATCAAGGTCAATTGATTTACGATGTCCATACTTTAACGATAAAGCAGTTCCTCCAACCAAATCAAAATCCATCATGGCCGGCAATTGCATCAATTCCTCTAATATGGAAAAAGTTCCGGATTCAATTGTCTCAAGGTATAGCATCTAAAGTCCTTTAAGGGTTTGTTGGTGACCGCACTGGCCAGGTACATTCTTGTTTCCGGTAAAAACTTGGTGTTTAATAAGACAGAGGTAATTTTCTCGTTACCGTAATATCGACGGCAATTGCGAATATCCTCAACATCGCCGCGTTCAAAAACTCTTTCAATAACAAAATTGGCCTTCGCTTGATAGTCTATATTTTCAAATACTATATCCCAAAAAATACGTCTATTCAAAACGGGATTTTGATTGTTATTCATGCTCAAATATACGAAGACTCCAAATTATACAAGCTGTATCTGCATGACGTCCCCGTCTAACTACACGCAGCGAGAAAAATTTTGGGCTTATATCATTTCAGTATAAAATCCTCCCTCTACCTCACCAACAATACATTCCCCGATTTACGAATCCATTCGCCATTCGGGCATTTGCCTTCTATCACCCATACATAAGTTCCTGCCGGTTGTGGTTCACCTTTGTATTTCCCATCCCATCGATACGATACATCATCCGTTTGAAACACCATCTGCCCCCATCGGTTAAATACCCTAAAATAATTTAAATCGATCGATACATTGCGTGGACCAAAATTACCCGTGTACTCACTTTGTGGCGCTTGCGGATTAAATACATTCGGCATATAAATATCCGTACACTTTACCCGTATCGTCACTGAATCGCGGGAGATACAGGTTCCCGCTTCATTACTCAACATCACCCAATACGTGATGGTTTCGTGAGGTACGGCTTTGGGATACATAAAATAATTAAAAAATAAATACTGATCGGAAACCATTTTAAATGACAGCCTGCACCGCATAACATATTCGGACCGCCCAAAATAACGGCCTCGCCATCAAATATCTCCTGATCCAAACCGGCATCTGCCCTTAAGGCAATCACAGGTACTGTGTATGTTAAAGATTCATGACAAGCTGAGTTTGCCGATACAATATCTGCCACATAGCTCACCGTTGTATCGGGCCATACCCATACCACCGCATCACTCAAACTACTGATGTGGTAGGCAGGCGACCAGGAAATATTCCCTCCGCCTGTAATCTGCAATTGTACACTATCTCCGGTACAAATACTCCCGGTGGGACTCACCAATAACTCCGGATTAAAGGTGGGATCATAAACGATGCTGCTGGTATCAGTATGAGTAAAACAACCAACTGTATCACTAGCTACAACGATGTATTGTGTACTAGATGGGTTGATCGTAATTTGCGATTGGGTACTACTGCCCAATATACCGGAGGCAGGCGACCATTGATAAGTGAGGGCTCCGGGCAATCCGCTGGGTTGAGCGTATAAGTTGATTTGATTCAGGGGCGCACATATCAAGGTATCGGTAGCATTCAAACTAAAATCGGGTTGTACAACAATCGTAATAGTATCTTTTTGTTTGCAGGATGATAAACCCGTTAAATTGGCCTGTACCACATAAGTGGTGGTTTGAGCAGGCGTTGCTATGGGGTTATTACAATTGGTGCAACTTAAACTATTGGCACTACCACTCAATACCGACCATGTGGCCGGATTATTGCCCAAAACATTGGCCTGAAGTTGGATAGAGGCGCCTGCACAAATGGCCGTATCACGGCCTGCATTCACACCATCACTAATCCAGATGCGCAACAAATAAGGGTGCTCAAACATGTAAGGCGTCATGCTGCAAACAGAATCCTTAACAGTCACCAAGAGGTTATACCAACCGGAGGCATTGGCCGGTGGGGTCCATAATAATACACCACGAACCGAATCGCTGGCCTGATTAAAATAAGTGACCGAAGAAGATGCACCGAGTGAAAAATTATGATTGTCTCTCAATTTGAGTTGTGATACATTGTTGATACCCAAAGCATCAAAAGGAATACTGATGGGCGCTCCGGTGCAGGCACGAAATACATAGTTGCTATCAAAACTACAATTCACCAGATTGGCCGTATCGATGCGTAAGCTGGGCTGAGAATAAAACATGCTATCGACAATGATGAACCTGAGCCGCCGATTTACTGCGCCCAACCATACCCCATTGCGATATTCATCACACCGAATCAGTAAATCAGCCGATTGCGGAGCCGATTGGGCTGTAAAGGTGATATTACCTGTTGTGGGATTGAGCTGAAAAGTAGAGTCGGTATCAAAAGGATTATAAACCGGATCGTATCGGGTACAATTGGGATAAACGGAACCAGGAGGACACTTATATAAGATATTTCGAAAACAAGTCATTGTAGTATCCCAATTAGGCGAAGTATAATCAATACAATAACGAAAGGGTGCCCAAGGTAAAAAATGCGACATAGGCCGATTACCTTGTGCCGAATCCGGAAATACCAAATGGATGCTACTGAATGACAAAGAATCCCCATCCGGATCTACCGCATTCATCGCGTAAAACGAGGGCACATTGCGAACGAACACCGCCGTGGGATAGGATAGAAAATAAGGGCTGGAATTAGGATATAATGTATTGATTTGTGAAATACCGTTTTTTACGGTTACATCATGACCATTGCTACTTCCATTTCCATATATATACGTAGGTGAGTAAATCGTATCCACGTTGGTTCCATATTCATGATTTGAATTGAACGGCGCATATGCTCCAGCATACCCACAGGAATTTGGATTCAAAGAATTATTTAATGACCCATCCTGAATTTGCCATAAACCGCAGGGCTCTGGTAAGTGAATTACGGTATCATACCAATAATCGCGCAAGAGTTCAAAAGTATCCTTAAATCCAGGTTGAATATTACCCGGAGCAGTTGAATAATTGGGACCAGGCTGAACAAATTTAACAATTGAATCCTCGAAAGTACTGGCACAAACCTGAAATATCCTTTGGAAGCACTATCCCCTGAATTTGGATTGATCGATAATATTGGATTCACTATCCATGGTGGTGACTCTTGATACAATTGAATGTTGATTGGTTGAAATTTGTAAAAACAAGTATCTACCAAACTAATTCTGGTAGTTGTTGCAATTGTATAGCCATATCCACTAGCACCCGTGCCATGCCAAACTAAATTTTTCTAAAGAATATTTGATAAGTTGAATCTGAAATATCTGGCCGGTGAACCAAACGAAACTCGGAACCTCCATATACCTGATACAAAAGATTCTGAGCCATTGATAATTGCATCAAAAACATAAGAATCAGAATAGAGATTCCGAGTTTTGGTTTCATTAGTCTGTAAGTTTATTTAACCACTTTGGTAACCACATCATTTATTTGAAGCAGATACATTCCGGCTGAAAGATTATTGAATGAAATATAGTCGAAAGGTAAGATTCGTCCGCTTTGTAATTTACTACCAGATAAAGAATAAATTGTATAGCTCGCTTCTGAATCCAGACCTAAAACTTTTATACGATCTCCGATTTGTTGGATTTGTAAATTCTGAGGCAGGTTTTTAAACTGATTTTGTGCGTCACATTCATACTCATCAATTTGATTGGTGGCAAAATCAATAATGATGATTTGTGATTGCGTAATAGAAACCCCATTAACCACGGCAGTATATAGATTAGATATTAATGGCACTAAATCCAATATCCCTTCTGATGAATTCTCACTACAAAAATTCTGTGTGTAATTATCTGTTTGGGTAACAGTTAAATGGTCTCCTGAGGTATTGGTGCAATAGGTACCATGTACAAACGATTGCACTGACTGTGATTCATCGCGCGGGAAGGAATAATGATTCGGATACCATTGAGAAGTATAATCATAGCCTGTGAAATAATGCACAGGTCCATTGGTAGATGTCCAACGTTTGTACCAATGCACATTAGGATCTTGAGCAGTTGTCCAATTGTCTAAATTCCAATCCGTATAGTTGATTCTGAACAGAATAGGCAATTTCATGGTTTGATTGGTCGACGGTGATGAATTTTCCAAAACCGAAGCAGTAATGATATGGTGTTCATCAATCTGACGGCTGATTCGTCCTACTTTATTCCATCCAACCAATGGACTGCCGGGAATTTCCAAGATACCCATTTGTTGTGCCCCATTCCATGCATCCGAGTAAAGTACGATATTATTGTTGAGGGTGGCATTTATCAGTTTGTCAGCAAAAAATCCATAATCCCCATGTTCAAAAAGACGGTAACTACCCGAAACCAAAATCTCATCACTTTGAGGTATGTACTTTAAATCACCAATAAAAAATTAATGGGTTCAGGGAAAATGCTAAGGTCTGGTTCTCGTTGTTGAATGTCTACAACATTGGTATTATAATCCATGCGTAAGTAAAACAAGGAAAGATCATAATCCAGAATACTTCCATTCAAATTCTCAGTATTCCCAGCAATGAGGTATCCACCAGAATTATTTATATCCGGAATTTCAATAATGCGACTTGGAAAATATGCTTTGTCAACCAACTTGTCGCAGGTTGAAACTCGAGTTCAATCGCACTGGAAAAAGTCAATGTGGACGTTTCAAATTCTGCTAAGAATATTCTTTGTCCGTAATCGCCGCTGAACCGCCTGTGGATTTTGCAGGTGCCGGATTATCACCTCCATCAGTTAAAACCCCTGTGAAAGCGAAATCTGCTCCATTGGGATTATCATACACCGGGCAAATATCGGTGACCATACAAGAGTTTAAATTTGTAGGGCCAAAAGTAGAAGTCTGAATATCCAATAAATGAAATCCAATTAAACTCAGATTCTGATCGAATATCCCAACCCAAGATGAGTAATCGCATAAGATTCCGGTTTGCACCACACCGGCGACACAGTATTCTTGTGTCATATCATTGTATGATGCTGCAATAGGTACAAACTCTTGACTCAGAAAATTATTTGTTACATCAATCTGATAAATCCTACTGGTTTGCAAGTTTCCTAGGTCATCTAAAATATTCACTTGAAGGTCGTTGATGCCTAATGAATTTGTCACAGGTTGAAAAACTACGGATCCGATAATGGGATAAAGATTAGTTGGTCTAAATTTTTCCATCACCACGGCATCATTTAAGGTAAAAGAATAAGATCCGGTTTGTTCATACCGTTTTGTAAAATTTTGAGCAGAAGAAGAGAAGGAGGAAAAAGCGCAATACACATTATAAAATTAAATATGTAATGGGGGGTAAATTCGCGGATACCCCTAATGGCCGCTTGTTGCTTTGTTTTCATGGCGTTTATAATTATTGGTTAAAATGTTTTGTTCGAATTGTGAATCCGAATTTAAGGAAATTTCCAACTACCAACAAAATTTTTAACAATTCGAGACTGTTTCAAAAATAGGTAAAGAGGTTTTGTTTTGGTCTCGGATTCTTTCAGGCCGGCCGGGGTGCCGCTTCAGTCCCTCACGCAAGTAAATTGTTTCAACCGAGGCCCAAATGAATCTCAAACGCTCAAATGATGGAAGGAACAACCTGCAAGGAAGTTTTTTTGCTAAGCCGAATCATTCCGGCATCACCTATATTTTCTCCACCCTGGTATGCCCTCCGGCCTTCAGCGCTAAAAAGTAGATTCCTGCATTCAATCCACGAACATCAATCATTTTATCTTTTCCACGATAAACCACCTGCCCGTCTATGGTCCAAAGCTGAACATCGTAATGGTCTTCGTCTATTTTCAAATAGATTTTATCGCTTACAGGATTGGGATAAACTTGTAGTTCCGGCACAAACAGATCGGTTTCTGATTTTGTTGGAATCCCAAAAGGATATTTTAAAACCAACAAATTCTCCGCATTCTGATAAACATATACTCCATGCGACATAGAATACGTTGTGAAAATTGTTGCCTTCTGGCTAAGAGCAATACATCTCCATTGAAATCGATATCTAAACTTTGCGCATGATAGTGTATGCGCTATCAATGAGCAATTGACCATTGTATGTATGTGATTGCCAAATGTCGGCCTCCAGGTATTGATGTTGTCCTATTTGCCCATTCGTATCCAAGGTACTCACAAATCCTTTTTCCAAACCCATACAATTCAAAAAAGTATCTGTATTCATACAATTCCAAACAACTCCGGTTATATAAAGGGTATCCTGATACAAGACTATATCATTGCTCTGATACTGATTAAAGTTCTCGATACTTGTATTCCAGATGTTGTCGCCCTGACTCAAATCAATTTTCTGAATATGAAGTTGTGACTTGGCGTTAGTCATTCGATTCGTTCCCGTTACATAAGCATAATGTCCGCTTACCTGGGCGTGTTGGGGGTTAAATGATAGTGTTTTCCATAAAACGGTATCCAATTGTGCATCCAACATCAAAATACCCGAGCCAGATTGTTTCGCAAAATCATTATCTCATCCCCACTTGATTTAACCAATGTATGATTGTTCCCATTCAAATTCCTTTGATTCAACAAATTGCCTGCTGTATCCAATTGCAATATTCTATGCGGTTCCAGTAAGTATAGTTTATCTCCTTGGGCTCTTTCCAGCCCTTTCAAACCCAAACAACCACTATACAACGCCTCAAAAGATTTTGTCCGCATCCTTTCTCCACTTTGATCTAGTTTAACCAGCGTATGATATGATTTCGCACAAACTGAAGGAAATGAAACCGTCATCAAAACACTATCTATCAAAACATAAGTATTCTGCCCATCTGCATAAACACCTCCCAAGCCCAGCAGTTCATGGTAACCAGATACATTAAGATTCTTTTGCCAGTTTTTTGCCAAAGCACTTGTCCGTTCGACTGATACCTCGATAAATGAATCCCCTCTCCGGCAGTAAATGTGGTATTGTTATGGGCGGCTACCAAAAATCACCAATCGAAAATCGGATCACTTGTTTGGCCTTTTCCGTTAACCATTGGTCGCCGATCAACAAAGGGAAATTTGTTTGCCCTTTGCAAAGGTCGATACCCAGGCTAACAGGGTAAGCAGTAATCTTATTTTCATCGGTCAATTTTTTCAAATTAACGGTTTTCTGAAAATTCCGGTAGTTCTTTAACCTATTCAACGAAGAAACTGGCAATTCAGGTTACGAAAACCCATAATTGCCAAAAGCCCCCTTTCGGAGGCTTTCGCAAACATTTCTATTCAGTTCTTAACCTTCTTTTGTTCAGGTTTCGGTATCAACACCTTACGACTGAATTTGTATTTTCCTGTTTTCGANTCGGTTCCGGTTAATTTCACCTGTACTTTATCGCCTTCTTTAAATACGCCATCCATAGTTTCGAGGCGCTTCCAACTAATTTCAGAAATATGCAACAAGCCCTGTTTACCCGGTAGGAATTCTACGAAAGCTCCGAAAGGCATGATAGATTTTACAGTAGAATCGTACACGGTACCCACTTCAGGAACCGCCACTATACCTTTAATCCAGGAAAGCGCTTTGTCCAGTCCGGCTTTTTCTTTCGAGAAGATGCTCACATGTCCTTTATCACCTACCTCTTCGATAGAAATTGTTGTACCCGTTTCACGTTGAATTTCCTGAATGATNTTACCACCAGGTCCAATCACCGCACCTATAAATTCTTTGTCGATAGCCAGAAACTCCATCCGTGGAGCATGTGGTTTCAGGTCGGCACGTTTTTCAGGAATGCAGGCATACATGGCATCCAGAATATGCATCCGGCCTTTATTGGCTTGAGCCAGTGCCTGACGCATGATGTCCATGCTTAAACCATCTACTTTAATATCCATTTGGATACCACAAATTCCATCCCTTGTACCGGTTACTTTAAAGTCCATATCACCCAGGCGATCTTCATCACCCAGAATGTCCGTTAACACAACAAACTTGCCATCTTCGCGGGAAATCAATCCCATCGCCACACCCGAAACATGTTTNCGAATAGGAACACCGGCATCCATTAATGCCAATGATCCGGCACATACCGTGGCCATGGATGATGAACCATTACTTTCTAAAATATCCGAAATCACACGAATCGTATACGGGAATTGTTCTTTCACCGGAATCACTTGTTTCAGTGAACGTTGTGCCAAATTACCATGTCCTACTTCACGGCGACCAGGTCCGCGCATCGGTTTAATTTCACCTGTAGAGAAAGGTGGGAAATTATAGTGCAGGTAAAAACTGGTGTATTCACTGCTTTCTGCATCTTCAATCAGTTTTTCATCTTCCGGAGTTCCGAGGGTTACCGTAGTGAGCGACTGAGTTTCGCCACGGGTGAACAAACTGGTTCCGTGGGGTGAAGGCAGGAAATCGATTTCCATGGCCAAAGGCCTTACAACATCGAGGGCACGTCCATCGAGGCGGGTTTTTTCATCCAGCATCATATTCCGCACAACCTCTTTTTCTAATTTGTGGTAATAATATCCAACCAACGGGGCATCTTCTTCACTCAGTTCGCCCAATGCCTCTACCAATTCATCTTCGATATTGTGGAAGGCTTCACTGCGCTCGTGTTTCGATAAAGCTGCTTTCGCAACAGCGTAAATTTTATCTTTCGCGAAGGCCGCAATTTTTCTTTCNAGTTCATCGTTGCGGTAAGGCATCGTCCAGGAACGTTTGGCCGGCGAACCCACCATTTCCCAAAGTTCTTTCTGAGCCTGAACCTGGATACGTATGGCTTCATGACCTGCTTCAATGGCTTTCACCGCATCTTCTTCGCTGCACTCTTTACTTTCNCCTTCCACCATCATGATATTTTTNTCGGTAGCCGCGATGATAAAGTCCATATCCGACGATTTCATCTGTTCGCGGGTCGGGTTAATGATCATTTGACCATCAATGCGTGAAACACGAACTTCAGAAATGATTTCCTGAATCGGCACATCAGATACGGCCAGTGCCGCAGAAGCTGCTAAACAAGCCAACGCATCCGGCATAATCTCAGGGTCTGAGGAGATTAAAGTAACCAGCACCTGAACATCGCAGAAATAATCGTCGGGGAATAAGGGACGCAGCGCACGGTCGATGAGACGGGAAATTAAAATTTCATAATCGCTCAATCGGCCTTCGCGCTTAAANAATGAACCCGGAATACGACCGGCAGCTGCAAATTTTTCCTGATAGTCTACCGACAAGGGAAAGAATGATTGTCCGGGTTTAGGTTCTTTATTGGCAACTACGGTGGCCAGAATGGCACATTTACCCATGCGCACCACAGCGGCACCATCGGCCTGACGAGCCAGTTTACCGGTTTCTATTGTAATCTGGCGACCATCGCCTATATCAAAGGTTTTGGAATGTAAATTAAACACGATCGTTTGTTTTAAATGTTATTAATGTTGAGCAGGGAACCCTTACGGCGCGTCTGCCACCTATAGAAATGCTGAAGAATGTGATAGCCTGGCATGGTGCTATCGCCCAGCAAGTTGGTTTAAGAAGACTGCGCTGAATCAAAAAATAAAATCCCCTAAAGAGCAATTCCCAACCTCTCAGTTGGGAATGCCTTGGAAATTATTTTCTTAAGCCTAATTTAACCAGCAAGGACCTGTAGCCCTCCAGATTCGTTTTGGCCAGGTAAGCGAGTAATTGTTTGCGTTGTCCAACCAGTTCGATCAATCCGCGATTGGAACTGAAATCCTTTTGTTGGATTGCATATGGCCTGAAATGTGTTTGATGCGCTCAGTCAACATAGCAATTTGAGCTTCTACGATCCTGTATTGGTAGGACTTCCGCCGTACGTAGTGAACAGTTCTTGTTTACGTTCTTTCGTTAATACTGACATCTTTAAAGTATTATTTTCTTTTTAATCGGCTGCGAAGGTAAGTCTATTTGGCAATTTTCCCAATTTATACGCTTTCTTTTCGGCGATTACTTTGGCAAATACTTGTTATGAAGGCCTGATATCAAAGAATTAAGTAATATGTTGAGTGGCCTTCAGTACCTTTCGCCAGCGAAAATACCCCATCAGGCCCATCACCAGAAAAAGGACACTCAGCAGGGCAGTCAGTTCCAGACCCTTGCTCCATTGCACCGGAATGGCCACCAAATTGGATACCGTTAAAAACAGCCAATTCTCCAGTTTTCGGTACACCAGATAAAGACTTCCCACCCAGGCAAAGGCGGTCACTACCGCATCCCATAGCGGCAAAGTACTATCGGTTAAACAACTCAGCCAGGCATAAAGTATTGCCAACAACAGCATAGTCAGCACGCTCGATTTGACCCAGTCTGCCCGCTTAAAACCATAAATAGCTACTTCTTGTTCTTCCGAGAGGCTCCAATGCCACCAGCCCCAAACACTAATCACGGCGTAATAGGCATTCAGTAACGACTCGGCATACAAGTGCGCCTGCAAAAACGACGGTATATCCCAGAACACTCAGCAAACCGGCCACGAAATTCAATCGAAGATTCAAACGGGCCAATACCACCTGAGTCACGCCAAACACAAAAGCCATCCACTCCAGGGTGTAGTTGCAAGCACTTGTTGAAGGATATGTCCCACATGCGTGCAAAGTAAATCAAATCGGGTCTTTTTTCGGGATGTGGTTTGTGGGGCCTGCTTGCACCGGGCTATCCGCGCTACGCCGCCCTTATTCTGCGGGCGGGGTAGCCTGCTCCTATCCCTGGCCCGCGTAACCTCAGGCTGATTTTTGTATATCGCTATGCAGGACATTCCGAAAATTTATGAATTCAGTTATATTCGAGCCAAAGATTAAAAGGATGCGCTATCCGATTTTTATTGCATTGATGTTGATGTTTCGTTTCGGCAATGGCCAGCAGGTCTATTTTCCGNATCCTGAACCAGGTATTGCCGAACGGCTGGAGGCCTGGCAGGATTTAAAATTCGGATTGCTGATGCACTGGGGGCCTTATGCCCAATGGGGCATTGTGGAAAGCTGGAGCATTTGCNCGGAAGACCTATCCTGGGCCGATGGTGCCCGTCGCGGAGAAGATACCCTGGACTATTACGCCTATCTGAAACGCTACGAAAACCTGAAAACGACGTTTAATCCGGTGCATTTCAATCCTGAACGCTGGGCCAAAGCGGCCCGTGAAGCCGGTATGAAGTATATGCTGTTCACCACCAAACACCATGATGGTCTTNGTATGTTCAATACGGCGTTTACAGACTATAATATTGCCGACCGGGGTTGTGCCTATTCGGCACAGGAACCACAGGATATAGCCAAAGAGCTATTTGAGGCATTTCGTGAACAAGGATTCNTGACCGGTGCCTACTTTNCAAAACCCGATTGGCATAGCCCGTATTATTGGTGGCGACGCTTTCCGCCAGCCGACCGGCATTGCAATTATTCCATTCAGAAATATCCGGACAGGTGGAATCAGTTTATAAACTATACGCATGGACAAATCGATGAACTCATGAGTCATTACGGCAAGATGGATATTCTGTGGTTAGATGGAGGCTGGGTGCGTCCCATCAGCGATTCACAACGCAATGCGTATTTAGTTGAAGAGTATGAAGGAAGCCGGTATGCCCGCAACCCGCAAAGTCAGGATATACAGATGCCTCAACTGGTGCGTATGGCCCGGAACAAACAACCCGGACTATTGGTGGTCGATCGGGCGGTTCCGGGAATCCATCAGAATTATCTGACACCCGAACAGCATATTCCGGATGAAGGACTACCCTACCCTTGGGAGACCTGCATGACCATGGCCACAAGTTGGAGTCATGTTCCTGAGGATAAGTACAAAAGCAGTGAGGTGTTGATTCAAAAACTCGTGGATATCGTCAGCAAAGGAGGCAACCTTNTACTCAATATCGGGCCATCGGCGGATGGACGTTGGGATGACACGGCATATGCCCGGCTCGAGGATATAGCGGCCTGGATGAAAATCAATAGTGCCTCCATCTACGGCACCCGGGCGTACAAACAATTTTCTGAAGGCGATTCAATACGATTTACACGAAGTAAAGATGGCAAAACCCGGTTTGTCTTTTTATTCCGGTATCCCAACAAAGCCTTGACGCTTCATCACATGGAATTTCAACCTGAAACCCGCATTCGTTTATTAGGAAGTTCTGCCTCCATTGCATGGAAGCGGTCCGATGATGGCGGTCTGACCATTCACTTACCGGAAGAACTGCAGCCTGCGAGTCGTTACGTATGGGTTCTTGAATTGAAAGAATAAGCAGGTATATTACTCCCACGGTAATTGGAAAGTTGTTTCCCGATCCTGCGAATGTAGTTTATTCGGGATTATCCCATCCTTACGCGGCAGGTAGACATATAGGCACAAAAAAGGAACTGCTTTGGGCAATTCCTTTATGCAATTCTTGAATGATGGGAAGTTATTATCTGCGGCGCATTTCAGCCAACCAGGCCTTAAAGCGTTCCATGCGGGTTTTGGGTAATTTTTCATTACCATAACCATAACCGTAGCCATAGCCATATCCGGCACCTTTTCCGTAGCCATAGCCATATCCGTAGCCATAACCGTAGCCGTAACCATAGCCATATCCGTAGCCATAACCTTTCCGTGATTCTGAACCATTTAAGAGAACGGCCATATTGGGCAAACGTTTATCGAGGTACATCGCATGCGGAATATGTAATAAACGTTTATCCAATACATGGGTTCGCACCACATAAATGAATGAATCGGCATAATGACTTACCAGCAGCGTATCTGTAACTAATCCCACCGGAGCGGTATCAACAATGATATAATCGTACATCTGTGCGATCGTTTTGAACATTTCATCGACCCGTGGATGCAATAATAATTCGGCCGGATTGGGTGGTATATCCCCTGAAGGAAGGAAGTCAATATTTTCTTTTAGGGGACGTTTTAAAATAACATCTTCCAACCGCAAATCCTGTTCAGAAATATAATTCGTAATCCCTTTCCGCTCGTCCAGACCAACATATTCCAATATCTTGGGTGCCCGCAAATCAAGTCCTACCAACAAAACACGTTTGCCGGTGAGGCTTATCGTAGAAGCCAGGTTTAAAGCAACAAACGACTTTCCTTCTTTCGCGAGGGTAGAAGTGATAAAAATGATTTTAGCGTCCTTCTGATGTTTGGAGAGCAAAAATTCGAGGTTAGTGCGCAATAGTCGGAACGATTCGGCAACATTGGAATTCTCCCCTTGNGTCACTACCAGTCGTTCATCTTCCTCATCATGTTTCGGAATATCTCCAATGAATGGAATATTCAAACGTTCCGCATCACGTTTACCGTGCACCTTGGTATCCAGCAATTGTTTCAGGTAAATCAACAATGCCGGAAGAAAAAGGCCCATCACAAACGCAGCTGTGTAGATNATTTTTTTATCCGGTGAAACCACCACGCCATTGCTGTAAGCTTCATCAATCACCTTCACCGATGCCACGGTAGCCGCCAATGAGATATTGGTTTCACGTTTTTGTAACAGATACAAATACAATTGTTCCTTGATTTGTTTCTGGCGTTCGATAGAGCGTGATTGCCGTGTTTCACTGGGTACTGAAGCCATTTTTGAAGAGAACCCGGAGCCATAACTGCTCGANTCACGCTGCCGGATGGACATAGTACTTTTATAATTGGAGATACTTTCAACCAGATTCTGTCGCAATGAACTGATTTCTTCATCTATTGTTTCGATCACCGGATTTGCCTCAGTGGAAGACTTTAATAATTTATTTCGTTCAAGAATACGCTGATTGATTTGGGTGATATAGCCCGAACTGGCCATGTCTTGTAAACCCAGGTTGGCAGGTACCAGATCGGTATTGTTATTATGTGCCAACACATAATTGTACACGTACTCTGCCAGTTTGAACTGCGTGTTCATTTCAGTCAGTTTCTGGTCTACCTGACGATCCGACTCCATACTCATACGGGCCTGGGCTTCGAGATCAACGATGTTATGACTTTGTTTGAAGCCTTGTTCCTGTCCTTCCACATCTGCCAGTTCCGAAGTGATATACGCCAACCGTTCATTAATAAAGTCGGATGTATTGCGCGAAATCAGATTCTTATCTTCAATCGCATCTTCGTTACGTTGTTTAATCAGGTTATTGAGTACGTCTTGCCCTTTTGAAATATCCCGATCCCGCAAGGTCATTAAAACCACGTTAGACGTTTTATTGACCGGTTTCAGCGATAAAGAACTCAGGTAACGGTTTACGGTTGATTTTTCCGGTGAAACCTTTAATTTAATTTCCCGGTTGAGCCAGGTTTTGATTTGTTTCAATTCCGGTTTCAGGGCGATCCAGCCCAGACTGGTTTTTACCGTATCACCAAACAGCTTTTCTCCTTCAAATAACTTATCCTTGATTTCAAATGAATTCGGCGACTTAATCGTGACAGACATCGTGCCCGACATTTTTCTGAACAATTCCGGCTTGGTCAGGAAGATCACNTTAAAAGGGCGTTGTTTGAATACTTCGCGATCGATCACATTCCCTTTGGTGAAATACATAACCTGTAAATCCACCTGNCGCACCACGCGGGTCATGAGGAAGCGGGATTTGTAAATTTCCATNTCATTCGCCATGGTTGCACCGGATCCTTTTACCAAACCCAATTGCTGTAAGGCGGATAACTCAGTACCTCCTTGCTTATCATCATGAACCAGCACGGTCGCCTCCATTTCAAAAATCGGGCTCTGGTAACGGAGGTATACAAAAGCGATCAGGAAACAAATGGTCAGACTAAGCAGAAACCACATCCAGTGGTTAAAAAGTACGGCAATAACAAACTTGATATTAAAGGATGATACTGTACTGTCCTGCGAATTGTTTTCCGCAATTTGAAATTCCTGATTTTCCTGCTGCATTGGAATTAGTTATTTCTGGTAATGATAAAATACAAATTAATCAAGAAGGACGTGGTCGACATGGTGACGGTCCAATACCGCAGATTGTCCTGGGTCCGGTTGATTTTCCGGTTATGGGGTTCCACGTATATGAGGTCGTTTTGACGCACATAGTATACGGGTGATTTAAATACACTGTCGGAGGTGAAGTTTACACGGGTTTCGGTACGAACACCATTATCCTCGCGAATGACACGCACATTTTTATAGATACCCAAATCGTCCATGTCACGAGCCATACCTATTGCTTCAGGCAAGGTCAGTCTCTCTTGCGAAACGGTATAAACCCCNGGAGAACGCACTTCACCTAAAACCGTAAATTTAAAATTAGACAACCGCACATTCACAATTGGGTTATTGATATACTGGGCCAATTTGGTACGCAATAATTCAGTAGCTTCAATGGTAGTGAGTCCGGCTACTTCCAATTGTCCAAGAACCGGAAATTCAATCATGCCATTCGCATCAATCAAGTAATTGGAGGCAATCTGGTTGGTAGTTTGATATAGATTAAAGGGCTTTACAGCTTCGGGATTCAAGGCAGAAACAGCAATGGATATTTGATCATCGGTGCGCAACACCGGAGCCGTGTAACGAATCGAATCGGGAATTCGAAGTGAGTCCGGCATTTGCGCTCTTTGAAAATATACGAATTCTTTTCGGGGCAAACAGGATGTCATAGACAAGGCCCAGACAAAAACGACGCTTAGTAGGGTGAGGTTAGTCAGATTCAGGTACTTTTTCATGATCTGGGTTGTGACAAGTTAAATTAAACTTTAGGTGGGTCGGAGAATTGACTCCGGGCGGGCAAGTTACTCTAAATTGTCCGTTCAGCCTACGAGACGGCCTATTCAGCAGACTGCTTTAACCCTTCCTTTGCAGGCTATTTAACCGACATCAGATTTTTTCGGGCTCCGGCAGAATATTTTCATAGGGTGAGTTCTGACTGATATACTCCGGAACGATCTGTTTCAGGATGCGAACCACTTCTACATTTTCGGGATACGATGCAAGACGTCGTTCTAAAAATCCNAGGCTGGTACGAATGCGCTCATAGTCATATTCAATTACCTGGGCAATCATGATTTTATCGTGGTGGGTTGGCATGATGGACTCTTTATCATTCAGGAGTTCCTCATACAATTTCTCACCAGGTCGCAATCCGGTAAATTCAATTTGTATGTCCTTACCCGGGGTGAATCCGGATAACTGAATCATTTTTTCAGCCGANTCTACAATTCGCACAGAATCGCCCATATCAAATACAAAAATTTCGCCACCGTTACCCATCACGCCGGCATCCAATACCAATTGACAGGCCTCAGGGATGGTCATAAAATACCGGGTCACTTCCGGGTGAGTCACGGTGATTGGGCCACCTTGTTCAATTTGTTTNTTAAACAGCGGAATCACTGAGCCATTTGAACCCAGAACATTCCCGAAACGTGTGGTGACAAACCGGGTAGAGGATACTTTGTTTTTACTTTGAACATACATTTCTGCAACGCGTTGNGTGGCGCCCATCACATTGGTTGGGTTTACCGCTTTATCTAGAAACAAAAACCATTTTTCGCACCCCAAAGGCATCTGCCGATCGGCCAAATTTTGCGTACCCAAAATATTTACCTGAATGGCTTGTACCGGATTCAATTCAATTGCCGGAACATGCTTGTATGCAGCCGCGTGAAATATATAATCAATTTTACGATCCTGAAATAATTTCTGCATGGTATGCCGGTCCCGGATATCGGCCAGGCAAACTGTACATCCGATCGATTTCTCCATGACTTGTTTTCGGATTTCCAGTTCAAGCGAATGCAATGGCGTTTCGGCCTCGNNATCTAATAAAATTAAATGGGCCGGCTTAAACCGAAGAATCTGACGAACCAATTCAGATCCGATACTACCCGCAGCACCGGTAATCAGGATACGTTTATCATTAATTTCGGTAGCAATAATGTCCTTGTTTAAAGTAATCACATCACGACCTAGTAACTCTTCGATCCGTACATTTTTAATTTGTGCAGTCGTTAACTGGCCATTTAACCAATAATCAATCGGAGGAACTACTTTCACTTCAACTTTATACCTGAGGCACTTATCGATGATTTCACGTTTTTTCTGACTACTGATATTTTGGATGGAAATAATCAATTGGGTTATTCCGTACTTCTCGATAAGTGAATCCAGGTCTTCGGTGAAATTATAAATTCTAATCCCTTTCAGCACCTTTCCGTTTAAACTGGGATTATCATCTAAAAACTGGTANACCTCATAATAGGGTGACACGGCATCGTAGGTCAGTCGGCCGGATTCGCCCGAGCCATAAATGAGAATTTTGGGNTTTTCGTCGTGCGTTTTCCTGATTAAAATGAATCGGATTCCCAAGCGGAATTGAATGAGCAGATAAAGGCTTAAAAANTAATTGATGATTCCTACATTTATCGGTACCGCAAAACGGTTCAGATGGAAATAGGGTGCCAACAGGCTGATAAAGAGAAGATTTAATACCAACGATAAACTCCGGGCAAANAAGAGCACTTTGATATCATAAATGCCGGTATGCCGGATAATGCCTTCATGGGGTTTAAANATCAGATGACCAACCAGTGCAAATAGGATTACACTGATGAGGCCTTTGTAATAATCAATGAACCCTAAATCATATAACACGGGCTTTGACTGCAAGGTGTATGCAATCAGCAACGAGAAAGCGATGAGGCTAAAATCAATCAGTAGTACGACCCATTTTGAAACGAACTTGCCTCTCAATAGCCTCCCGGGTTATTGATTTCAGTTTGTTGAAGTGACTCACTATACCCAAAGGTACAAAAGCCCTTTTAAATTTATAGTATTCAACGACTTATACTTTCGGTGAACGAATTAGCTGTTCAGGCAGTTAGTTGAGCTGGAGAAGTTATGGCCGCATTGGTATCCAGCTTAAAACAAGGAGGAATTTCAACGGTACAGGAAATTTTTGAACCCGGCATCAATACACTGCAATCGCCCAATTGTACGTCATGATGCAATCCGCTATGGATATGAAGAATACAATGCCTTCCGACGCTAACCCCGAAGTGAGATACGCACCGGAAAGAGAATGCTTCCGATCCAATACTACAACGGCCGGAAGAAAATATGCGGGCTTCTGGATGAATCAGCGTTGCCCAGTTTAGCTTGTCGAGCCAATAGGTATTCCATTGTTGACGCAGCGCAGGATTCCCGAGCGCCAAAACAAAATGCGTGGTCGGATCCAATGCCTTCACTTCGCTTAAGGCACCGCGTACCGGCAAATCCATCCACATGGAACCAGAATCCAGTGCATCATCCCAAACACCCGTAAAATTTATGTGTTCAGAAAACAGGCCAGAATATCTTTAGCCAGTGCACCGGCACCCAATAACTCGAGGTCGATCATCTTACTTCTTTTTTCTCTTGTGCCGGGTATGAACAATCACCATACGCTTCACCACGATATACACCAGCGACATAAAGGCAAGGACCAAAACAATCTGAAACCAACTCATATGATGCATACGAAGAATCCAGAAATTTATGGCAAATTGGATGATTCCGTATAGGGATGCAACCAATAAATGAGGCCACTGCATTTCATTCGACAATAATTGAAATAGATGCCGCCGATGGGCCTGAAAAATATTTTCTCCCAAAAGNAGACGTTGCACAATGGTCCAGCCGCTATCGATGCCAAATACAGCCAGCATCAGAATATATTTTGGTTGAAATTCCTGTAACGAGGAAGACCCAAAATCGGAAACGCCGGTGTGTGGAATCCAGACATGAAAGCATAAGCCAAGAATCAGAAAGATCAGAATAAAGCCCATCGACACACTTCCAACATCTCCGGCAAAACAGCGTGCATTTTTCCGGAAGTTAAAAATGAAAAACCAATAAAGCNNCGCGATTAAAAATATTTGTGGTTCTTTAAATCCGATGCTACTGTCGTAAAACATCAACGGCAAAAGAATACTGAAGGCATTTAGCGCGGTAATGCCGTTAATACCGTCCATAAAATTAATTGCATTGAGCGCCCCAATACAAACCACAAACAAAATAGCTTGTTGCCACCAATTGAGAATGGTTAATAATTCCATTTCAAAGAAACACATGGCAAAGGCGACCAAATGAAAAAGTAAACGGATGCGATTATCGACACTCTTCACATCATCAGCAAAACTGACTATGGAAATAATCATCAAGCCCGAAGTCATGTAAAGAAAGGTATTGTTCTTATTAAACAGGAAGAACAAAATCCAGGCGATCGGAAANAGGACCCCGCCACCTCTTAAGGTGGATCGTTTATGGGACGAACGTTTGTTCGGTTTATCTTTAATCCTGAAAATGGTGGCCAGGTGAAAATATCCCAGTTCAACCATAAACAGAATACAAACGAGTCCGACAAAAAGATGTATTCCATTCCACTCATTGTATTCGAAAGTTTTTAGTCACTTGATTTGGTTTCCAGTTTAATTCATGAACCGCTTTGTTGCAGGAGAAGGTCAATGATGCGGTTAGTTTATTCAGACGTGCGGTTGTTAAGGGGAATACTCCGCGTGTAAAATCACCCAAGCGGGCAGCGCGTTTCAACACACCCATAGGCAGAATTCGGNNGGCATTTTTTTGCAGTCGATCTGCGATGCACTGTTCTAATTCGCCTAAAGTAGGATCTCGTCCATCTGTTAAATTATATACTCCGGAATTTAGCGGTATTTGTTGAAGTAAGCTAACAAGATCTGCAGCCAGCACCAGAGATTTCCGGGCTTTGCGATTGCCGGGTGTCACATACCATCCCTTTCGCATCGCCTGAATCATAGCACCTAAATTACCGGGNGGATTAGGACCGGCAACTAAAGGCAAACGCAAACAAAGATATTTTACCCCTCGTTGTTGAGCCCATTGTATCACCAAATGCTCTGCTTCTATCTTACTCCTGGCATAGGGTGTCTTTCCATCTAATGGGGTTGATTCATCCGCATCTAAACCATATTCGCAGCCATAGACGGCCACGGATGAAATAAAGACCAATAAATCCGGTAATCTTCCCGGCTCACTAAGGGCTTGCAACAAATGACGTGTGCCTGACACATTGGTTTGAAAAAAGGATTGAGCCTCTTTTGGCGTTCTTGGAATGCGATGGGCTTTACCAGCTGCATGTATCACCACCTCATACCGCTGCGGAAGAGCGGGAACCTGTACGTCCAGATTGCACCGAATACCGTCTCCACTGCGCGATAAACCTTGCACCTGGTGTCCGCTGTCCTTTAATCCTGAATACAGAATACTCCCTAAAAATCCCTTATGGCCTGTAATCAGATAGTTCATCGTATCAAATAGCTTCAAGGGCCCGAAGCATCTTACCGGCCAGATAATTTTTATCGAATTCTTTCGCAGCTATTTCCGCTGCACGTTGTCCCATCAGTTTCATTTCTTCAGGATGCGCATGCAAATGAATCAACAAATCAGCCAGTTCTTCAGGATCATCTGGTTGAACAGTATATCCTGTTTGTGTGGTTTCAAGAAAAGTTTTCATCCAGCCCTGGGTATTTTGTATCACGGGTACGCCTGCTGCCAGCGATTCAAAAAATTTGTTGGGTGAAGAGGTATCCAAAACCGGCGTCCCTTTAAGAGGAACCAACGAAACCATGGCATGCTGTATTAATGCCACTAATTTTTCTTTGGGCATCAAACCCAATCGAATAAAATTATACAGACCGCGTTCTTTAGCCAATGCCTCTAATTCTTCGCGTTGCTGACCTTCACCCACTAAAACGATCTGAAGGTCGTCACGTCCTTTAGCCTTCAATGCGGATGCTGCCTCCAACAACCAGTAGGAATTATTCACCATCCCAATATTTCCGGTATAGATGGCATATTGTCCTGCGGTTAAGTGCATGTCCTGCGGCAGGGGAACCCGTGTTGAGAATAAAGTAATATTGGCCGCATTGGTCACATCAATCACATTGGGNATGGTGGTGATTTTTTTGATGCGATCGCGCATCCCGGACGACAAAGCCACTACCAGGCTGGCTGCCTTATAACATCGTCGTTCAAACCAGTAAGCCACTTTTTCAAGGTGGTGTTTTAAGATACCCAATTCAATGGCACCTTCCGGCCATAAATCTCTTACCTCAAATACCAATTTCCGACCTCTCAGGTAATGTGCCACCAAACCGGGGATACCCACTGTGATAGGCCCACTGCTTGCAATCACCACATCGGCCTTTAAGCGGATAGCATACCATGAAGAGCATATTGCGTATTGAATGAACGATAAAATACGTTTCAGAAATCGCTGCTTATTATCTATGGATACGTTAATAATTTTCACTTCAATCCCATCAATCCATTGCGTTTCTATAAAACGATTTGCCTGAAGATCCGATTTACTATACACACTGGTGACTACGGTCACCTGATGGCCTTTTTTCACCCATTCGGCGGCAAATTCATACACCCTTGTCCCCCAGGCTCCCTTGGGTGTTGAAAAATATTGATAGAAGTAAACGATGCGCATCAGGTTGCGATCAATCGTTCCAAAATGTCTACAATGCGTTCAGCGGTTTGCCCATCCCAACGTTCCGGAATAGCCCCCTTCTTCCAGTGTCCTGAAAACAACGTATCCAGCGCTGGTGGGATGGCTTTGNNATCTGTGCCCAGCAGGGTATTTGTGCCGATCGAACAGGTTTCGGGGCGTTCAGTGCTGTTTCGTAAAGTCATACAGGGAATGCCCAATACGGTTGTTTCTTCCGTAATTCCGCCGGAGTCAGTAATGACGGCTAATGCATGTTGTACGATATAATTAAATTCAAGGTATGCCATCGGTTCAACNAGGAATAAACCCATTCGATCGATGCCAAATTCTTTCAGATTCTTTAGCGTTCTTGGATGTACAGGAAACACCACCGGGAATCCTCTTGCGTTTGTTCGAATGGCAAACAATAGTTCGCGTAACTGATTCGACGANTCCACATTGGCCGGCCGATGCAAGGTCATGACTAAATACTTCCCCGCCACCAGTTGTTGTTGCTCAAACCAGTCGGGTTTTTTAAATCGTTGTTTGTGTTTTAAAAGGGTATCTATCATGGTATTGCCCACAAAATGAATATTTGCCTCAGGAATACCTTCTTTCATTAAATTATCGCCAGCCTGGGGTGTGGTGGTAAANAACAAATCCGAAATACTATCGGTCACCAGGCGATTTATTTCTTCGGGCATACTCCGATCTCCACCNCGGATTCCACCTTCTACGTGGGCAACCTGTATCAACAATTTTTTTGCAACAATTGCACAGGCCATTGTGGAGGTTACATCGCCAACAACTAACACTAAATCGGTCGGGTTTTGCATCAATTCTTCTTCAAAGCGCATCATAATTGAAGCCGTTTGAACAGCCTGAGTGCCTCCTCCACACTCCAGATTCGCATCCGGAAATGGAATGTCTAATTCNGCGAAAAAGGTCTCGCTCATTTTTTCATCATAGTGCTGCCCGGTATGAACCAGACGATAACGAATTGGGCTGCCGCTTGTTTGTCTTTGTTGTATCGCATGAATCAAAGGAGCAATTTTCATAAAATTGGGCCTGGCTCCAGCTACTAAGGTTATTCGCATCATTCGTTACAATTCTGAAAAAAGTGTTTCAATTTCCCGGCCTTTGTTCGTTCGATTCGGTCCTTCCGTTCAAAACTGGCAGTGAGTCCGGGTTCAAGATATTGCTGCATCGCCTCAGCGACACGTTGCTCTTCATCGGGAGCGATGAGGCGATCGGCCACGTAATCAAAATGAAAGTGACTAAGACTTTTCTGCCGGATTACAAATTCCTTCATAAAGCCTCCACCTTCTAATAAACTTTTTGAAATATAATAAAAGGTAAGTCCCGGAGATTTNTTACCACTCGGCAAAATGGCGATATCGTTGGTTCGTCCTACGATACGTTCGATGCATTGATAACCGGATTTATTCTTCGAAGCTAAAACCAATTCATCGCCCAATTCATATCGAATAAACGGCATGGCATAATTATATAAAGCGGTTACAACTACTCGCCCGGTTTCGCCGGGTTGCACGGGTTGACCATCTTCATCCAGCACTTCAATATATTGTGTTTCGTGGGTTAAACGCATATTCCCTTCGGCATCTTCAAAGCCGAGTAAATCCAACTCCGCGGCTCCATATTCATTCACCACCGGAACTCCAAAGCCCCGCTCAAGAATGTCACGATCTATTTCATCCATGACTTCAGAAGTGGTAAATACAGCCCGCAGCGTAGGGCAAACCGACTTCACTGTAATTCGTTTCTGAAGGCAGTATTTCGCCATTAAGACCAGTGAACTGGTGTATCCGTTCACATAGACAAATGCATGTTTCTGAAATCGATGCAAATACGTTTCCAGAACAGGATCGGACAAATCAAAAACAGGAAAACGAATCCGGGCTGAAATGGAATCCTTGAGTTTTTCTTTTAAATACTTGACCCGGCTTAAAGGAATCCCATAAAAGCGGGCTTGCAGATCACGTCCGATTTCAATATCATGCCAGCCAAAACGATCCTGAATGAGGGCCCAACTTAAGGCATGGCAGAATTTGTCCTTCGCAAANAAGAAAGGTGTTCCGCTNGATCCGGAGGTATTGTGTAAATGAACCTGTTGAGTAGAAAACGGTTTACTTAGTCGTTCACTTAAAGGTGCCTGAATGCTGTTTTTTTCNAGGATGGGAATGTCTTCCCAACGGCTACTTTCCCCAACAAAACGGGCATAAGCCGGATTGTTTTGCCGATGATAGTTGAAAATTTTTTCACGCTGTTCATGCTGATAGTTTTTCAGATCCTTTTCGCAACGATGCTGAATGTCTTTGAGGTGTTTCCGGGCTTCCTCAATAGGAAATCCTTTTAGCCTGAAACTAAGATTCATCCAATTCATGCAACTCTTTTTGTGACATCCTCAATTGCTGTAAGGTTGGTACCCAATACGTTCTTACGTTCTCCCAAGCAAAGTCCTGCGCTTTTTCACTGGCCTTTTCCCAATTTCTTCTGCTTGATGAGGATTTTTCAGGAGTTCAGCAATTTTTTTAGCCATCGATTCCGCATCCCGTTCACAAAAAATCATATTTTCCGCATCCTTCCATAAATACGGAATTTCGCCCACCGGAACGCTGACACACGGAATTCCACAGGCAGCAGCTTCGACCAAAGCAACACCAAAACTTTCGTAGCGCGTGGTATTTAAATACACAGCATGACTTTGATAAAAGGATGCCAATTGATGATTTGGGATGGGGCCGGTTAAGGTGATATCATTTTCCAAACCCAGTTCTTTCNNGATCAGCGCTTCGCAACGGTGTTGAGTTCCCTGATCAGGTCCAACCATGGTAAGATGAATGTTTGGAAATTCTGCTTTCAAGGCATGTACCGATTCAATGGCCAATTCGGGATGGTAAATGTCATTAAAGGCCCGGACCCATAACAACGAATTTCCGGTGACTTGTTTCCTTTGAAAGGGAAACAGATTCAGTTCAATAAAATTCGGAACATATTGAACAGTAAATCCATGGGTACTGATGCAAGACTGAATAAAGCGAGACGGTGTATTGATGAGTGCTGCACGACGCAATACCCGTTTACACCAGGCACTATTGTCGGCATAAAATTCGCAAAAGGCACCTCCCCGCAAGGTAAAAACGACAGGTTTCCTGAGCCAACCAGCAAGCAGTGAAACGGCATCCTGCAGGTAGAACGACTTTAAACTAAAACTTTGCAACAGGATAATATCATACTTCCACCACTGACAAACGCCCCACATCGTATCCAACATGCGCCACACAATAGAACGAATGGAAGACTTTTTATAGACCTGATACCCTTCCTCTTTGAATTTAAGATAGAGTTTGCCTCCTTGTCCACTCGGGCCGGATGCGGTATTAAATATGGGTCCGATAATTAACAGCCGGGGCTTATTCTGCATAACGAATGAATTTTGCCGGTACGCCTCCATAGATGGAACGCGGTTCGGTATCCCTACTCAAAACGGAGTTGGCTGCTAACAAGGATGTTGGGCCGAGGGTGGTGCCCGATAAAATGGTGGCATGCGCACCAATCCAGCAACCATCTGAAATCACCACAGGCTTTCGGTCTACGGGTGGACCATCATGGTACGTATCATTTAAGATCGAATGATTTCCGGTGACCACGACGACATAGGGACCAAATAAAATTTTATTTCCGATATGAATTTCTTCACCAGCAGAGAACCAACATCCCCTGGCGATGTATACGTCCGAACCAATGGAGATTTTTGAAGGATTATAAAAGGTGATGCCGCGGCCCAAACGCAAATTTCGACCAGCCCGTTTAAGAAAGGGCCGGCATAGTGCACCCCGCCATCGCATCAGCACCACATTATCGGGCCACCAATTGGTAAGCATCAGCACAAAATGAAGTGGCCAATCGTATCGAAGAGTTCTGTACAAGAGATTGTTTCCTTATTTTTAAAGTTCCGATTACATCACCCGTTGCAGGCAATGCAATAAATGATCTGTTTGTTTTTCCAGGGTATTTTCACGAGCCAGCGCATACCCATTCCGAATTAAATTCATACGCAGTTCGGGTTCAATTATTATGCGTTGAATCGCTTCCCGAATTCGATCCACTTTTCGCGANTCAATGAGCAAAGCATCCTTTTCATGGGTTAAATAATCCGGTATGGCTCCAACGCGTGTAGCCACCACAGGTAGCCCATTCGCCATCGCCTCCCAAATGGTTCGGGGNAATCCTTCATGATACGACGGCATCACATAAATTGAAGCATTCTGATACATGGCATTTAATTCGGGGCCTATGGCTTTNTTGCCATGAAAATAAATTCGGTGTGCCATGTTTTCCTTTTCGGCGGCTTGCAACAATTTTGTTTGTACAGGTTGTCGTGAGTCGGTTTCCCAGCCTACAATATGTAATTCTAAATCCGGATACAACTGGGCCAATTGACAAAACCCTTGCATCAATTCAAACAAGCCTTTTCGGGTNGTGATGCGACCAGTAAATAAAATGGATTGGGTTGACCTGGGCGAATCATCTCCTCTCAAGAAAAANTCAGATTCACGTAAAGTGGTGGTACGAACCTGCTGGCAACTTTTAGCAATCGGAACATAGGTTCGAAATAAAGCCGGTGAATTCACAACGATATCCGTTGAACGCATGGTACGGCGAAACACCCGGTCATGGTGTAGGTTAAAAGCCAAAACCAACCGGTCGCGCCAGGAATTTATTTTCTTTTCGCGGGCACTTAATGCATAGTCACCAACAACCAGATAAACAGGTTTTGCCGTTTTACAATATCGCTTAAAGAACGGCACCAAAGGCGAAGGAGCACGCAATAAAATCATGTCACATTGGTTCAATTCATGTTGAATTGGTTTCAGAAACCTGGCGTGAAAAAATGANCGATACCAGGCCGAATGTCGTGGATGCATGTTTACGATGCGTATCCGGGAAGAAAGCGGGTAATCATACAAACCGGAGGGGTCAGACTGTGTGGAATGAGCAAACAGAACCAGTTCCTCAACCCGTTCTGCCAGGGCATCAACAAANACCCCTAAAAAACCGGGCAAGTACGGTTTACCTTCTTTAAAAAGAACAGCGTAATGATAATAAAATCCAAGTCGCATCAGGTTTTGCGATACGTGCTGGCAATAGCTAATCCCAGAACCATCCAGGGTACGGCTCCCGTAATGGCAGAAATGGCATAAAAGTGAATGGACATCCCCAGAAGGCTAATGAGCGGAAGATGGTAAATTTTAAAGTTATTGTTGAACAACAAACGCACTAAAAACAACAAAGGAATCAACAACAAAATAATAAAAATGGTTAAACCAATAATACCGAATTCACTAAGCACCTGAACATAGGTGTTATGAGCTGAACGATTATTATACCAATCCCTTGTCGTGATTACTTAGTCGATAATACTTNNGTCATCATCAAACGTTTCTAATTCCGAATCAAACTTTGAGAAGTTGAGTTGCCCCGATGCCCAGTAAGGAAATTCCTCAAAAATTTCGATACTCTTGTCAATCATTAATTTGCGATGTAGCCATGATTTATCCTGGGTTAAATCACCTTCTTCTTCCCCCACAATTAAACTTGCCAAACGGGGACTCAATGGTTCCACTTTTTCAGCAAGAGTTTCCATATACGGCTCAATAAAATCGGATTGCAGAAACAGAACACCCAAGAACATCGGAATAAAGGCCACCTTTAGAAATTTTAGTAATCCGGGGTTAAAAAGAATAAAAATAAACACGGATTCCAGCATAATAATGATAGCCCCGGAGCGGCCATTGGTTAATAGAAGCGCCACCACAAAACACAGCAGAATGAAGTACACGACAAACTTTGAGTAGCGTTGCATCAGGTAATAAAACGCCAAAGGCATAGAACACAACATGGTAAATACATAAGCATTCCGTGGCATCTTCGTATTGATACTTACACCTCCCCTCCGAACTTTATAACAAATAGAAAATAACCGATTACTGCTGCTACCNACCCCATAAAATACCCATTTGCTCAGCTGATACAGATCGATCTTGTTGCGAAACACGATCATAAAACAGGCCAGAAAAATCCAATAGGTAAATTGAATGCTAATGGTAAATGCATTCACGAAAGTTCGCTCCCGAATGCGGTCATAGGGTGCCAGTGCGTTTGATAGAAACACAAACAGCAAAAACAGAAACAACAAGGTTTTGCCACGGAATGAGGTGGTCCAAAAGATACCAATGCTAAATACGATGTACAAGAAGATATAAAAGGTGACAGAATTTCCCATAACATCCAGGCATGGGAATACCACAAAAAAGACGAACATATTCAGCAAGGGCTGAATGGTTTGAAAAAGGTCCTTCCTTTCGGCAGTCTGAAATGCTGTATTTGTGATTGTATTCAAACTTATTGGTCTTTTTTGCCTCGACTTGCCAGAAGGCGTTCCTGGCTTGCGAGTATTCAAAATTACTTCTTAATGCCCTTTTGTATCCCTGCAAACTTCCTGACAACATCTGACGACTTGCCTCAGTTCTTTTTACGCAACGACTTACCAGGTAACCACCTATCCGCCAAAATCCATACCATATAAAATGGAGTCGAGCCATGCCGGGTGAAGAATGGTCTAAACGCGCTTTTTCATACGACAAATACAAACGCGAGTACATGACCCGGCATGCATACTGTTTCAGCTGAATGGAATAATGGCTTTGTTGCGCATCGTTATGGAAAAATAAAATGTCTGGCTGATAAATTAATTTACCTTGCTTAGCCAGTCCGTAGCCTAATATAGCATCTTCGCCCATACCAAGTTTATCTTCAAACAAATCAAACAACCGGAAGTTAAAGTTTTGATACATTGCTTCACGACAAGCACAAAATGCACCACCACTTAACCAGTGTGTTACACCACCTGCTTTAGGTTGGGGTCCCCGGTTACCGCAAAACCCCATTCACCAGGCTTTAGCGAAGGATACCCTGTTATCCATCCTTTTAGCTTTCGAAGCATCGAATCCTTCGGGAACAATGTAGATATAGGTACATGGCTCAGGGCATTCTGGCTGGAGCGGTTTTCAAAATGAATGGCAAAACCGCTGGCCTCAGGATGACAGTAGCAATAGTTTAAAACGTGTTCAATACTATAGGCATCAACAGGTTCCATATCGTCATCTAAATACAATATCCATTCGCAGTTTGTTTGTAAGTATCCGATATAGCGTTGATAGGGCTGATTCGCATGCGAAGAAGTGATGCATCGGATGCGGTTATCATTTCTGAGGGTTTCCAGCGAATCGGTGAAGAGTCAACAACCAGAATCTCTTCGGGCAATCGGGTTTGGGTCAAATGGAATGTACAAGTGCTGAAACCCGATCTGGTCGTTGGTAAGTACAAATCACTACGGCCAGGCGGATATCAGTCATGGAGATAACACCGTAAATTTTGTTCGAAAATGACCTGGGCTGAAAACGTATTGAGTGCTTTTGATNNACGCTTGTTGTCGGATTTTTCTTTTAGTGCATCATTCTGCATGACCTGCCATAGCGTATTGGCGGTAGCTTCTGCCTCAAATGGATTAATTAAAAGCCCATCCACATGATCCTGAATGATCTCTCGGGCCGCGGATACGTCAGCCATGGCCGTCAAGGCTCCGCAAGCCATTGCCTCAATAGCAGTAAGTCCAAAAGCTTCAACCCGTGAAGGAATAATAACAATACCGGCCTTTCGGTAAAAAGGTGGCGANTCCGATTGCGGTATGGCCTGTTTAAATTTTACGCGATTATGATATTCGGGCGATAAAAGACCCATCAAAGTTTCTTTGTTCGTCGGTGTATGATGTCCGACAAATAAAAAATGAAATCGCTCATCCCGCCGGAAAAGTTGATCCAGAATCTGGAAGAGTTCATACACCCCTTTCCGTTCANNTGAAATTTCCCCGGATAAAAATCAAAAACTCATCACGATCAGTTGCCGGATCGGAAAAAACAACAGTTCATTGTACGAATTATAAATCCGCTCCATAAAAACCTTGGGTTGCCCGAAGGCATGCCTTGAGCTATGGAAAATATAGTCTGAAACTGCAACCAGTTTATCGGCCATTTTATAATTGCGTTTCTCCCAGTAAGCGGTCCAGAAACTTTTCTTTTCCTGTAACTTGAGTGCATGGGCGGTATGGCTGCCATGTAGACGAACAATTAATGGCGCCATGGGTTTTCTAACCAAGGGCCATCCCAGNTCGTACGATTCAATCCAATCAGGCTTAAACGAATGATGCAACCGATCTATTTCATCGGAGACCAGTTGTTTAGCCTTCCACGAGCGCAGTATTTTTTTACCGGTAGGTGCCTGACATACTTTGGCATAGGCNAAACGAATTACCTGCACACCTTCAACATGTTCANNATGGTTTTTCAGATTGGGGTATACACCAACAACGCAAACCTGATGCCCATATTTCACCATATTCTCTGCAACATCTTTCACAAGNATGCCGATACCGCCATGAAGTGCCGGAGGGTATTCATTACAAACAAACAAAACATTCCGGGAAGCCGGTGCTTGTTTTGCGAGGCCCTGAGGTTGAAGATGCTGATAATATGCTAAATTCTGTTGAGTGAATACTGTGGCTTTATCGAATTTCTGCGCTACCCGTTCACGCGCATTTTTNCCTAATTCCCGGGCCTTCGCAGGATTTTCCAGCACCCATCGTATGCCATTTGCAATGGAATCGGCCTGCATAGCCTGAATGAGTATTCCCGAAACACCATCTTCAATCACCTCCGGCCCGGGTCCGTTGTTCATAAATAATACGGGTTTACCCATAGCCATTGGCTCAACAGGTGCGATTCCGAATCCTTCCATATGCGACGGATATACACAAAGTTCAGCCTCAGCAAGGTGTTGGTAAACTTCCTGCGAGGTAGGCAACCAACCGGTGATATGNAACCAGGTTTGGCAGTGCTCAGGAATTTTTGACCATAGCATTTCTTTGATTCCTTTCCCGTTTTGTCGATATTCCAACTTACCAATGATGAATAATTCAATATGCGGATAATCATCCGCAAGAAGCAGGAAGGCTTCCAATAATTGAAACACGCCCTTTTTTGGCGCAACAGTATTGGCAAAAACTATTTTACCGGGAATAGTATTGAATTGTTGACCCNNACTAGCTCCAATCGCCGTTGATCACCGCGTTATAAATCACGGTATAATTTTTTTCAGTCCGGCAAGTTCCAGTGTTTTATATCCACAAAAATCAGATACTGCGACAAGATTCTCAGCACGTTTCATTTGCATCTTTTCAAACCAATGCGATAATCTGCCTCCTGCCCGGTTCAGGAGTTGGTCGAANAATAACGCTGAACCGTGCAAACGAACAACAAAACGATCATGTTGAATTCCGAAAGGAAGCAAGCCTCTCCATTCCTGACATTCGATAATATCAAAGGACCGGTGTTGCAGAAAGCGTTTTAGTTTACGGTACAATTCATAACGAAACAACACGGCATCCCATCGGCCGGCATCTTTCCGTGANTCGGTTCGAAAGACACGAACTCCTCTGATCCATTCTTCCCGACAAGCATCCGAATCTTCATACATCCCCCAAACATCAACCTGATGACCGGCATTCACCATGGCCTCTGCGATATCACGCGTAAAGCTGCCTATTCCNCCGTGGAGGTAAGGTGGATATTCGTTACAGATATAAAGGATCGCACGCTTATTCTTTTCTAAAATGATCCATCACGGGATGCCAATTCAGGTAAAGCCTATCCGTTAAGGAACCCGACTCATTGATCGATCGCTGCATATCTTCTTTCCAATTGGAGACGCCCAGATCTTTTTTAAGAGGGCAATTTTCNCGAAACCTCCGGGCCAGTAATTTATCTGTTTCCGGGCTGATGCCAAGTTGTTTACAGAGCAGCTGCGACATGGCTTCCAATCCGCGTTCAGTAGTATAGATTTTTGAGCCCAGACTTTCCGGCAATACCCGATATTCCGTATCCGGGCTTTCGATATATTCAATTCGGAATTCTCGACTGACTCTAAAAAAGAAATCCATGTCTTCAAAAAGTAGGTTTTCATCATAGCCNCCTACTGTTTCATATACTGAACGGCGAACCATGGATGTAAAGGGTTTGCAGAACGAATTTTGCAAAGTATATAAATCCTTAAAAATCCATCCGCTCGGCCACATCGGGCGCAATTCCTGACCCGTACGTTGACCGTGCTCATCCATCAGCCAGCTTCTTGAATAAACGATGCCTGTTTCAGGTCCGAACTTGGAAAAAGCCTTCACACGATTCTGAACAAAATCGGGTAGATAGCGATCGTCCGAGGCAATAAATGAAATTAAATCTCCATTTGAAGCCTGTAACATACGATTTAACCCAACACAAATACCTGCATTGGTTGAATAGGTCATTAACTGGACCCGAAGAGCCGGGTGNATTTTCATCCAGGCCTGAATCACAGCTACCGAATGATGNGTAGAAGCATCATCATGAATGAATACTTCGAGATGCGGATAATTCTGGGCAGCGATACTATCTAAGGTTTCCGCAATAAAGCGTGCATTATTATAGGATGCTACACCAAGCGTTACGAGCGGTGTTTCCTGTTTCACCGAAGCAGTTGTACTCATTGTGCAGTGGGTTGATAGATATGCGCCAATACGGAATCAGCGATATGCGGACGGTAATGTGAAGGTTCGTAGTAATTCATGTAATTACTTGTCCATGCATTACGACCCGAAAAATCAAACACAGCATCAGCACCAAAAATTGAACGTAATTCCCTGACATCATCCGGATGTAAACGAATTTTATTATACAACGGATGTACAATGATTTTAGCGTGAGTNCCGATGCCGTAAAAGACTTGTTGGATAGCCCGAAGTAATTTAATCTGTGCCGAACGAATCACGGGTACATCGATGCTGTCCGATGAAGCGGGCTGCTTAAATTCTTTGATTTTTGCAGGGGTATAAAACGAATGCATTTGAATTTCCTGTTCAGCATTGTCATAGCGGATTTCATTGCTGATTTCATCAAATGCGAAAGTTCTGGTTTGAACCAATTTCCATTTTTCATGTACTTCCTGANNTCGACCACGCACTAAATAATCTCCCCAGGCGGCTAAAAAACGAGGTTTAAAGAAGGCACCCAAATAGGTTGCATGAAAGCTGATAAAGTTTGAATACAATTCAGTTGGCGGAGCGATTGCGAACAAAAATCCCTGCCTCGGAAATGTTTGAGCCAGGGTCGACTGATCGAGGGTCAGAATGACATGATGCAAAGGCAACCCAACCACATCCAGATAATGAATCTTTCGTTCAATGCCGTACAGCGATTCCCCGGAGGCATCATAATGAAAGCAAGAGGCATCTTTTGGCAAATATTTNTTCCAGGTATCCACCTCGTAAAATATCGATCTCGAGTTTCCGAAAATGAAACTATTGTAGCGCTGCTGTCGATAGTTTTTCCGAAGAATAAAATTTCCGATATAGTCCCGGCTNAGGCCCTGTAAATTGTTCATATTTTCCATAATCCCGGATTGGGTTTTCCAAATCACTCGAAAAGGATGCGTAATAAAATACACGAAAGCCAGCACAAAAAGAGGGCAGGAAAACAAAAACAATTTATGGAGAAATGGACGCATTCCTAAAACTGAAAATAAATAAACTGCTGCTCACTGCCGCCGAATCCGATAATCAGAAGAATAAGGAGGTAGTAAAACGCATGCCTTAAGGTTCGGGGCCAATGGTGTAATTGTCGGGCCAACGCATGCTGCTGTTCCCGACCCTTCCATTCCATCCACAACAAAAAGAGTATCATCAACGGAAGAAAAAGCCCAACTTTNTTAACCAGCAGAAACAGCGCACTTTGTATTGTGCCAGAGCCGTGAGCCCCACTATGAGGTCCTGCNAAATAGGTCAAGGCATGGGTTAAACTTTCTGCTCTGAAAAANATCCAGGCCAATACCGTCATTCCAAAGGTGAGCAGTATTTGCAACACCTCACGCGGTGATGGCCACATACGACCTGCAGCTACGGTTTCCAGATGTTGGCGATTGGATTGAACCAAGAGAAGGGGCAAAAAGAAACAGGCATTAAGCGCTCCCCATACGATAAAATTCCAGTTGGCTCCATGCCAGAAACCACTCAACGTGAAAATGATGAAGGTATTCCGAATTTTCTGCCATAGTCCTACCCTACTTCCACCCAAAGGAAAATAGACATAATCACGAAACCAGGAAGACAATGAAATATGCCATCGTCTCCAGAACTCTGCAATATCCCGTGANAANTACGGGTAGGCAAAATTTCGAAGTAATTCGATACCAAACAACCGTGATGTTCCTAAAGCAATATCGGAGTAACCGGAAAAATCACCATAAATCTGAAAGGTAAAAAACAGCGCACCCAATACCAATGTCGCACCGGAATAATGATGGAATTGATTAAATATCATATTCGCCCAGGTCGCACAATTATCTGCAATGACCATTTTNTTAAACAGTCCCCATAGTATTTGCCGAAGGCCATCGATAGCCCGGTCTGAACGAAAATGCCGTGGAGCTTGTACCTGAGGCAAGAGATGCGTTGCCCGTTCGATAGGCCCTGCCACCAGTAGTGGGAAATAGCATACGAAGACGGCATAATCAATAAAGTTNTTNTCAGCTTTAATCTTGTCCCGATAAATATCAATCACATAGGATAGGCCGTGAAAGGTATAGAATGAAATGCCTACCGGAAGAATCACATCAATGCTTCCCGGATTCACCTTCAAACCGAAGTGATTGAGCAAATGCGTGAATGAATCTGCGAAAAAGTTATAGTATTTAAAGATTCCTAAAAACCCGAGGTTTACCGTAACACTNAACCAAAACCAAAATCGTTTTATTGAAGTCCTGTTGGCTTCCGACATTTTAAGGCCGGTATAAAAATCAAGCAGGGTAGAGAAAATAAGCAGGAAAAGAAAACGCCAGTCCCAACAGGTATAAAAAAAATAACTGGCAAATAATAAAAGTATGTTTTGTTTTTTATAGTCCCGACCACAGGCCCACCAATACAGGATGAAGACCAGTGGAAGAAATAAAAGATATTGCAGTGAGTTAAACAGCACGTTAGTGAATCGGTGAATCGGTGAACTGATTCAGTTGAAAGATTACTTCACTGACTTCCTGTTCTGGCATTCCCGGCCATAAAGGGATACTCAAACAACACCTGGCCATAGATTCGGTGATTGGATAGGAACCCTCTTTAAGTCCCAATTCGGTATAAGCGGCCTGCAAATGAGGAGGCACCGGATAATGAATCAATGTTTGAATTCCTTTNTCTGTAAGGTAGGCTTGCAGTTGATCGCGCTGTTTGCATTGTATCACAAATAAATGCCACACATGTTCCACATCATTCTCAGGACAAGCCGGAAGTTGAATCAGGGGATTCGTAATTTCCTGAAGGTATCTTTTACANATAGCACGCCGTTCATTCGTTTCCAAATCCAGATACTTCAATTTAACGAACAGGGCGGCGGCTTGTAATTCGTCGAGTCGACTATTGAGTCCCTGATAATCGTTGTAATATTTTTGCNNCGAACCATAGTTGGCCAATGAACGTATTACCTTGGCAAGTGTTTCATTCTGGCAGGTCACAGCCCCGGCATCTCCCAGAGCCCCTAAATTTTTCCCNGGATAAAAACTAAANTCGGCAGCATCTCCCAGGCTTCCGCTTTTAACGCCCTGGTAAGTAGCCCCGATGGCCTGGGCATTATCTTCTATCAGCATCAATCCATGTTGGTGACAATACGCACGAATCTCTTCTGAAAANACTACCCGGCCATACAAATGCACTAACATAATTGCTTTTGTTCTGCTGGTACGATGCTGATCGATTCGTTGGAGATCGATATTATAGGTCTGCGGATCGGGTTCAACAAAAACAGGTTTCAGGCGATTGTCGGTAATGGCCAAAACGGATGCGATGTATGTATTAGCAGGCACTATTACTTCATCGCCCGCTTTCAATGGCCCTAGTTCCATATAGGCTCTTAAAATCAATCGCAAGGCATCTAGTCCATTGGCTACTCCGATGGCATGTGGAGCGCCTGTGTATGCACATAAAGCCTCTTCAAATTGCTGGTTATTTTCACCCAACAGATACCATCCACTGCGAAATGCGTTTAACAAAGCCCGCTCTATTTCAGTGGCATGCCTTAGGTTGATNTTNTGCAGATCTAAAAACTTAATCATTCTTTCGTAAAAATTTAGCCGGATTACCCACCCAGATTTCATGGGCCGGAATATCGCAGGTTACCACTGAGCCTGCACCAATTAAGCCCCCTCTCAATGGTGATACCAGCCAGTATGGTCGCATTGGCTCCGATGGAAGCTCCTGTTTGACCACTGTTTTTCAATATAAAATCCCGATTGCCCGACTTCGGAAAAAGGTCATTCGTGAAGGTTGCATTCGGACCAACAAATACATGATCTTCCAATTCAACGCCGTCCCAAATCTGAACACCCGGCTTGATGGTGACGTAATTACCAATAACTGCTCCGCCCTCTACCACTACCTGGCAATTGATATTGCAGTGTTCACCGATTCGGGCATCCGCCAGCACCACACAAAATTGCCAGATTCGGGTACCCTTTCCGATATATGGTGTCAGCACCTCTGCTTTGGGATGAATAAATAGTTCGTTTGTCATGCTTTATCCTGAACAATTTCCTGAAATCGCAACCACTGGTTATGCTTGGAGTAGCGTTGCCGTATCTGTTCCAATTTTGGCTCCATGGCTTGCCGAATTTGCGAATAATTCTTTTTAATTCCGGANAGCCTCCGAATTAATTGCTGTACGTTGTTATAGCCGATATAATGTTCCCCTTCTACAAAACCATCCGGATAAGGTCCATTTTCTGACATCAGAATACTACCGCAGCCAATCGCTTCAAATAAACGCATATTGCTTTTGAAGTGGGTATTAAAATTGCCATACGCATTTAGCGTATACTTTGCGTTGGCAACTTTCTCGTACAACTCAGCTCCGTACAAAGGAGGTCTTGCATGCTTTTCGATAAACGGCGTTGGAAACACGCGTCGACGAGTCAGTCTGCGCAGAAATTTTAAATTAATGAGGGATGCAAATTCAGGTTTGTACTGCAAATAAAATTGCATGTTGTATTCATGCTGCTGCTTCAGCATTTCCTCGAAGATCGCATTGCGGTGACTAAAAAAACCGGATACACATTGCCCATAAGCCAGGAAATCAATCTCAGGATTTTCTTTTCGAAGGGATTCCCAATACTCGCAAAAGGAGGGTTGCATTTCATACGCTTTTAACCCTTTGCCTTCCAGATANTCCAGATAGGGTTTGTGCAAGGTGATGCGAATGTCGTACGCTTCATGCATCTCCGGCCAAGCCTGCACCACACCATACCAACTCACTTTTAAACAACCAGAAGGCAATGGATACCGTTCAATAAAATTGTCGTCGCGAAATGCCGACATATTGTAAAATACATCGGGGCGGAACCAATCAATTTGTGCTTTNTTAATTTCACTAAGATCCGTTGTGGTTAGTCCATGTTCCTTTGCCCACAAAAGTTGAAGTCGTTCATAATCCCAAATCGTATAAAACACCTCATCGCTTCGCCCAAGTAGTGCGGGTTCCAGAATATAGGCCGCAGCATAACCATCCTGAATAACCAGCGCTTGCAACTCCGAAAAACTGATTTCACTTTTATCAGTAATTCCATGCCGCGCTTCAAAGAGCGGAATATGCGGACGGTATTTATGGATGGTTTGAAAACACGCATACCTTACCTGCTGTTTATACCCAACAGAAACAAATAGCATTTTTAAGAAAAGGATGACGAAACACTTTTGATGCAAAGGTCTATACTCCCGATTCGTTAAAAAATCTTTTTCAGTGCGATAAAGATTCCACCAAACCTTGAGTCGCTGTATTCCGGTAACGGATTGAAGGAGAAACAAAACCCGTTGAACTTTAAAATGAGTTTGAACGGCGGTTGCAGATTTTCTTTAAGCGACCAACGATAAACTACATCATAAAATAGAAATCGGTTTCTTGCAATTTGTTCCGGTTTCTTTCGGCTGATCATACGATTTTCATCGTGCACTCCGCGAACCGAAACCGGCTCATCAATACTTCCGGGAAGTAAACGACAATAAAATGCACAACGACAAAGAAACTCCGTATCCTGATGCAGCCGAAGTGTTGTATCAAAACGAAGTTGATATTTTTCGATTGCCGATTTTCTGATAGTGAATGCATCTAAAGAGAAATAGCCTTCATTTTTTCACCCACACCCCACNAACGCTGCAAACAANTTTTCGGGAGGAAATACACGACGAACCGTTGTCATATACGTATCCGCATTGTTGATCTCCGTTGCAGTTTGTTCANNCAAAATACGTTTGGCTTCTTCAGAGTAGTAATGTACGCCGATGGCACCATATACACCATCTGCATCCGTGTGCTGTGAAAAAATAATCCGTTCTTTTTCGAAACGATGGCTCAGAAANAANTCATCAGCATCTAAAAANGCAATGAATTCGCCCTTGGCCATGTCCAGTCCGAGATTCCGGCTAGGGCCTGCTCCCAGGTTTNNTCCGTGAGGGTGCTGAAATAAACGAATGCGGTCAGGATACCTGTCTCGCAGTGTAAGGGCCATTTCGTATGATGCATCCGGAGANTCATCCTCGATGATAAGCACCTCCAACACCTCTTCAAATTGCAAGGCAGACTCTACCGCTCTTTCGAGATATTCTTCGGCATTATACAACGGAATGATAACGGATACCAAATCAAACATTCTCCAAGAATAAATAAGGTTTCCTGGAAAGTATCTGTTCCCGGGCTGTGATCGACTCCTTTTGCCGGGCAGAAAAATACCGATACCGTTCAAATATGGACTTACTCTTTTGCCAATGTCCGGATAACATTTCCTTCCAGGCATTTTTCGGAGCGCTGAAATACGTTCCGGAATCGTTAGCGACTCGTTGGGGTTAAGCCATTGTGTTTCGAATAATGTATAGGCCAATTGTTGTTGTTTAAATTCTGAATCTTGTTGAATCCGGTTATGGCGGGCGAACACTCCCGGAACCACGCCTAATTTCAGTCCATGATATTGCAAACGATTCACATACTCCCGATCTTCACCATAGTGAAAAAATACGGATGAAAACCACCTACTTGCTCCAGGCACTTCTTGCTGATAAACCACAATGCGGCGTTCACAAAATTGAATGGATACACGGGTAATTCCGGGTTACGAAGCATCAAATCGCTAAGCAGGGTTTGCTGATGGTCACGAAATAAATAATTGCGAAAACCATAGTCGAGATCATAGCGCCACCATTTAAATGAATCGGACTCAGAATACCAAATTCAGGATAACGTTGCGAAATCTTTTGTAATTCTTCAATGGTTTCGCGATGCAAAATAGCATCCTGATTCAACAAAAAAACAGACTGTGCACCATGTTTGATGGCCTCTTGAATACCGAGGTTATTCGCCTTGCCAAAGCCCAGGTTCGTGGCACTTGCAATCAGTTTTACCTCCGGATACTCCGTTTGAATCGTGGTACAGGTGGCATCAGTGGATGCATTGTCGACCACAATCGTATGAACCGGCACTGAAGAACTTCTGACTGAATTCAAACAATCACGAATCCAGTGCATGCCATTATAAGTAACAAGGATAACTGTCGTCATGGCAGGAGTGCCTCCAAATATGCCTTACCCCATCGCTGACAAGGTTCAAGATGATTGCCTTCGGCCCACTCATTCCAGGCATTGATAAAAATAAACCGATCGTCGCCGGCAATTCCTTCAAAACGGTCTGCTTTACCGTGATACCATCGACGGAAATGTTCGGGTGTGGAGCCATCTAGGATGGTAGCATTTAAGTGAACCCGTCGCGAAGAATTATCCCACATGGGCGATACGCCCGGATAACATTTTTGCAGAGGATTTTTACGTTGCAAATCGAAGTCGACAAAATCCGGATAGGAAATTACCTGATCTTTTGGTTTCACGGGAGATACCCTCAGATTAAGTTTTTATACATCTGCGTTTATAGCTATTTAGTTTTTAACCAACTTACGATAGACAGGTTGTTGAGTTCCACGATGCTCCAAAAATTCTTTCATCGATTTCGACAAAGGTTGAAATTCAATGGCGGCATCAAATCCCATTTGATTCACATCTTCACCATGCCATCCAATCCAGCGCTCAAACCAAATCAAATGAAGTTCTATTCCTTCATGCCGCGCTTCCTCCCGAAAAATTTCCAATGTCCGCTGCATGTTCGGAAACAGATCGGGTTTATAAAATGCAAAAATAGGTTTGTCATTCACCCGGATATAACGGGCATCTTTGAAATATGGGATNCGGTGGCGGATATGGTTNCCATCGTCCTCTTCCGAATAATTTTGTTTCAACAGAATTTGTTTATCGCCTCCGTCCCAGGCCCGGGTCCAGTTTTCATTCGCCCAGCACATCATAAAGGGAAGATCTTCTTCTGGATTCATCAATTTCCGGTCGAGGGGTTCATGCAACAACCGATGTCCGTTGAACCAATAATGGTAATAGCAAAACCCGTAAACGCCATATTCTTTTGCCAGGGCTTCCTGAGCCAGACGAGCCTCCGCCAAACGCAAATCGTAAAAACCCAAATCGGCTGGAAGATGCGGTTGATAATGCCCTTCGAAACGAGGCACACCCTTCACAACATTCGTCCATTCGGTAAATCCTTTCCCNCACCACGCATCGTTTTCCGGTACGGGATGGAATTGGGGTAAATGAATGGCAATTGGTTTAATGCTATTTTTCATCATTTATCTTCTTCAGGATAGCATGCATCTGGTGAACATATTGCGCAACACTAAACTGTTCCTGAGCATGCAATCTACCTTGGGTGCTTAACTGAAAGCGTACATGTTTAGCCTCTATCAAATCACGAATACGTTGAACGGCTTCAGATGTGTTCGTAAACAGGAAACCATTCATTCCGGATTTGATAATTTCCAGCGGACCTCCTTTGGCTCTGGCTATTACCGGAATGCCGCGGGCCATAGCTTCAATAATTGTTCGGCCAAAGCCTTCATTTTTGCACAACTCAACAAGATATCCGTTTGTTGGTAAAGGGCATCCTGAGCCACGTAACCCTTCCAGCCAACTCTTGTTTGCAGTTGATTCTTTTCGACAAAGGCCATGAGTTGTTCGTGATACGCAGCATCATTAACTTCTCCAAAAATTGTAATTGAACAGCCAGCCCGGAATCACGCAATGCCTTTACAATTTCCAGGGCATCCAGCTGTCCTTTGGTTGGCATAATGAGGCCCACAATACTGATCCGAATCGGATTTTGCCAGGTAAGCACATCCTGAAATGCGACCGTGTGATTGAGCACGCCGTTGTATACTACGAATTGATCGGAGTGAAAGAGATTCCAGTGTTTTTAAATCATGGGTTGTAAAAATTACGGCTTCTGATTGCCGCATTTTAGCTAGTATCCTTTTTCGGGACGGTATATACTGATAGGAGAAATCTAAATCGCCATATTCCCGCACATGCCAGATATGTGCACAGCTTATTTTTCTACTCAGGTCAAATCCCAAATCCTGAACCGAGGTATTGGTGTAAATCAGATGCGGTGTAAAATGACCGATGCATTTTTAAGTCGATTCAGATGGTTCTGCTTGTTTTTAATAAATGCCAGTGTACCCCAAATCTGTTGCCAGGTTGAACGAATGGATACAGCACATCGCGGAAGTTTACAAACTTTCCATTCGACTCCCTGTTTGTTTAATGCCTCCGTCATCGCTCCAACAGCGGGGACTATGACTAAAAATTGAATTCCTCTTTCAAACCACTTAATAAGGTCAACAACGAATGTGAGGCTCCATTCAGATACGGCTCATGAGCTAAAACCAGAACATTGGGTTTCATATTAGCGAACCTGGTACGTTGTTATTTTTCAAGATGAAGTGGTCCATCAAATAAACCGGCGTTCTTTTTTATTTTTCAACAGGCCAATTCCACCAGGCCAGATTTTGTAACCAATCTATGACCTCCGGTTCAAAGCGGAAACGAATCACCTTGGCTGGTGTTCCTCCAACTATGGCATACGGAGGCACGTCCTGCGTTACAACGGCATTGGCTGCAACAATGGCACCATTGCCAATTTGTACACCGGTTAAAATGGTCGCACCAGTTCCGATCACACGTCATGCCCGATACGAATAGGTCCTCGTGAAACAACGTCGGAACCATAGGGCTGTCCGAACAATCTGAACTTGATAAAATAGGTTGTTGTAGCTTGTGCATCGTGGTTGTATTCCTGTATCGCGGTGCCCCGGGCGATAGAACAAAAATTTCCAATTTGAATCGGATGTTTCAGACAATAGAATTCTGTACCCGGTCCATTAATGGTTGTATTACTTCCAATTTCAATGGCACCCTCCATCAGGCATTTGTGAATCAGACTGCGGGCACCTACCTGCACCCGGCCGCGTAACTCACTATATTGAATGGTTGCCTGGGCATCAATTAATGCTGGCTGTTGTACCACAGACTCTTTGAACCGGTTTTGTGTTTTTACAAAACCCATTTTTTCCCAAGTCGATACAATTTCTTTTTCACTTCCTATCGTTTAAAAAGTTCGATGCAGGTCTTTTGTATTGTTTCATCCGTTGGGAATGTTACCGGATATGACATGGAGCGGTGCATTAAACACTCTATCAATTCATGAACGGTTTGANACAAAGGCATACCGATGTCCGGCAATTTCTGCTGCAAAAGCCAGCCGACCCTTTTCACTGAAAATAATATTCTTTAACCCAAAATATTCAGCCTCCAACGCACTTCCCGAATAAGCGGTCATATGGTAGTGTTTATCCTGACAGGCCTCATACAACGAAAGNTTCCTGATCGATACAAGATGGATATAGTCAGGATTCTGTGATTTCAGATGCTGCAACCATCCCTCATCTTCAGGATATCTGGGATGTTGTTTGAGGTAGAAGTGGATCGATTTNGATTGAAGGATAAACTGCTGAATAAAATCAGGCAACCCGATTCCTTGTAAACTAATCAGCACCTTAATTGGCAAGGAAGTTCCGGATGCAGTTCGTTTAAAATAGTTTAGAAACACATGTCCGCCGGCAATAGCCGTACAGGTTGTGCAATGATGCCAGGCTTTTTGNATATAGTCTGCATCCTGTTGCCTCCAGGCCCAAAATGTAGACGGAAAAAANTCGGACTGCCCGGTTTGCGTTGACCAATTACTATACGCGGGATGGCCTGATGTAATCTGACTATGCTGATATTCAACCACATTTATTTGCAAGGCTCGTGCAGCCCGGGTGATCGCTTGCATCGTGTTGTTGTAAAAACAGTATAACAATACGACCTCAAATCGGCAACGCTGAAAAAATACTTTGAAACATTCAAACTGAACTTCATTATTGACAACCTGTGTCAATAAAAAGCCGTACAGGTCAAGGGCACCATCAGTTTCAGTTTTTAAGGCATCACTCAAGATTCGAATTTGCTGTCGAAAAGAATGATCCTGATTCAATGCATCAATGATCTGTGGTTTCCTGTTTAATTTTTCATGGTGAAGGTCGAACGAATTCCAGGGCGATGTTTGTGCAATATCAAAAACATCACAATCAATCTGATGCCGCTGAAATGCATCCAAAAANGGTTGCGTATAAATATTGATTGTCTGACCCAGATAAGGGGTTGTTTTATTCTTGCCGTCGGTGATGACAACANNACTTTTTATGGGAGTATTTTTGTTTGGAACCAGGGGCCAATAAAAACGGGTGGCTGACTTTTTCTGACCACCCGGCAAAGTATCTTCTATGATCAGATAATTTTTCTGTGCCTGATTACAAAATAAATGCCATTGATAACATACCTGTATCTTCAACAAGGGCCACCAATTCACTCCACGAAAAATAAATTCGGTTTGTTGGAATTGTGCGATCCAGTTATCTAATATGATCGATTCTTGTCGTCCATGTTCCGATTTGGCCAGCAAACATTCGGCAAGCATCCAATCGAATGCTGTATCTAAATCTATCGAATCGGTTTCATCCATTGGATAGGGTATAACTTTCACAAAACGGTGTGGAGGGTTCTTTTTCAGGCTTTGTACATTCATCACATACACCGCGCCATTGTACTCCCAAACCCGGGGNGCATCCTGTCGGCGCGTGATATCTAATTCTTTACTTTTAACGAGGTATCCGTTTTCTTCTTCGAACAACACGTAGTATGGATTGCTGCGGGTTTCCTTTGCAGACACTACCATATCTATGTCGGGCGTATAACGCTGCATGGCCTCCCGAATGTGTCCTGCGTGACGAAATGGAGAAGTTGGTTGTAACAAAACCAAAATATCCGGACTTGAATGTGCTTTTTCATATTCTTCCAGAGCATGCAGCAAGACCTCATAGGTACCGGAAGTATCCAAAGCCAGATGGTCGGGCCGCAGAAAGGGGACAGGCAAACCTAATCCTTCGACCACTTCTTTTATTTCAATACGATCTGTGCTCACAAGAATCTGATCGTCTGCAAAACACTGTCGCGCAGCCTCAATGGTATATTGAATTAAGGGTTTCCCATGCAGCGAACGAATATTTTTCCCTGGAATTCCTTTAGAACCACCACGTGCCGGAATAACTGCTACTGCGTGCATCAGAAATTAATATGATGAATATCCTGCTGGGCTTTGCGGTAATCATCGGGATTACCAATATCCAACCAATAGCCCAATAAAGGATAGGAAACTACTTTTCGTTTTTCGCCAATCAGGAGTTCAATAAAGTCGGTTGCATTCATAAAACTATTGGCCGGAATGCGATTTAATAATTCACGGCGGACCAGATAAATACCTCCATTGGAATAATACGTATAACTCGGTTTTTCTTTCAGGCTACGAATCAAATTCGCTTCCGTTTCAAGCACGGCATAAGGAACATTCACCTGATAGGGTATGGTTACCACGGCCAGATCGGCTTGTTGCTCCAACGCGTCCAACAGAAAATGTTCATAATCCAGATTCGTTAAAATATCTGAGTTCGAAATCAACACATAATCATGGTGCATCCCCTCAATACCCGCAACAGATCCAATTGTTCCTAAAGGCTGATTCTCGCTTACATAATTAATTTCAATATTGCGTGAGGACCCATCGCCAAAATAGTTGCTGATCTGTTCGCCTAAATAATTGATCGAAATCCAGAAATCGTCAATACCGTATAACATCAAGCGACTCAAATGATGATCGAGAATCGGTTTGTCGCCAACCGGTAACATTGGCTTGGGNGTATTTTCAGTGAGTGGCCGCAAACGCTCCCCTTTTCCTCCGGCCATTAGCACTGCATCAACCGGCAAGTACGAGCGCATCGTTCTGAAATTAATTACATTCACGATTCGATCCGATGCATCAAGCACCGGTAAAATGCGAAAATTATTATCCCGAAACGCAATTACTTTTCTGACATCATTTGCGCCTTTGCGAATAAATTTTGGATTGGGTTGTATAATCGCATCAACTTCTGACTCGATNCCTACGCCTTTTAATAACCCCCTTCGCACATCCCCATCAGTGAGCGACCCGATGAGTTGATCATGCTCATTCACCACAAACAAAATAGCATCACTTGCCAGAACATCTAAAAGCGACAAGGCCTCCCGAATGGAAGTNCCTTTCAAAATCAAATGACGCCGATACGATGAGTTTTGTTGCATAATGAACTGAAGTATATATTAATTCGAATAGTTTTCCTATCGATCGTTTGTCGATAGATAAGAGCAGCTGAAAAGCTTCCGCATATTGAACGCCGGCAGTGGCACCNCGGAAAATCGCCAACGCCTCCATATTCTTTAAACTGCGTGGAAAAGGATGCTCTCCGAGTTCTGAAGCAAATAGCTGCATGATGCGTAGTTTCTGTTCAAACCAGGGAGAGATGTCTACATAGTGATTAGGCATAAATACATTTTCAGGCAACACAGGTGCAAATTCGGTTTCAGAAATACATTCGTACATATACACCTGACGAATAGATGGATATCTAAATGACTTAGTGCAAGCCATCACCGCCTGAAATAAAACCCGATGATCGGAATGCGCATCACTTCGATTGAGAACATAAATAATTTCAGGTTCCACTTCTTTCATCACTTCCGAAACCTCACTGACCAGTTGCGGCAACATTCCGGCATGGAGATGCATTGTTGGGTGTGCCAGTTGNAATCGTTTTTTAAATCCATAGGCTGCTGCTACTTCCTGAATTTCGTGACTACGACTTTCAACGCGTTCCGATGAAAAACCCTGCTGTTCAGAGATGCCTGTTGCAATTAGCCAATAGAGGACATCTCCATTGGCCGCATGTTTTAGTAAGGTTCCACCCGCGCCCAGGGTTTCATCATCCGGATGTGCCGAAATCACTACTACCTTTTTATTCATTCGATGTCAATTCGTTTAAAAATAATTTCCTGCTTGTGGCAGTTCTTTAAAATCGTGCTGGGTTAACCAAATCGATGCGTCAGCCGTTTTAACCAGAATCCGATCATCAATTACCTGTAAAATTTTTCCCGGTTCCAGATTAGGCGCCACATCGGATGGACCACGTTCAGCCTTCCATATACTAAGCACTTCCTGATTCCACAACACGTGCGCCCCAACATAAGGTTTGGTTAATGCACGTACCACATTCAACAGCGTTTGTGTATGCATTCGAAAGTCAAGATACCCATCCGGCATACTGCGTTTACGCCAGGTATTGCCTGCTTCGGGATTCTGGCTGCGTGGATTCAAAGTATTGCGTGCATAAGATTCCAATACATGTTGAAGCAGTGGCAAGGCGCAATCCGTCATCTTCGTGTATAAACTTCGTGCATCATCCTCCTCCACGATATCAAATTGCGCTTGTGCCAGTATCGGCCCAGTATCCGCACCGGCATCCATTTGAAAGAATGTACATCCACTCTCCTTTAATCCGAGCACCTTAGCCCAGATTAATGGATGCCTTCCCCGATTTGCAGGAAGCATTGAAGGGTGAAAACCAATAACTCCCTTTGGAGCGAGTTTTAGTATTTCAGCCCCAATAAGNCGCGACCACCCAAAACAAAAAATAATATCGGGTTGCTGTTCTTTCATCCAAACAATTGACTCTGCCGAATTGATTTTCCGGGTTGTCAGGCANGGAAGATGCAATTCTTCGGCTGTGGTTCTCAGATCGGCAAAATCGGCATTAATCCCTGTATTCGGCATTGTGACCACGCCTACTAAATGCGCCCCGATACGGTGTAGAAACCGAAGGGCTTTCTCAGAAAATTCAACCGTTCCAATCAGCAGGATACGCATCAGGGCAAATCGTAAAAATGTTTTTAGTAACTTGTTGAGGTCTATTGAACGCAATACGGATACGATGTTGCCGGATGCATTGGCTTTGCCATAAGGATTTTCAGACTGCGCTGCCTGTTGTCGAAACGCAGCAGTTTCTGATTGTTCGATGGCGCGTAAAATAGACTCCTTTTCAGCCTCACAATGAATCACGGAATCGCCGGCCATTCTACCACGTTGACGGTCTCCGATATTGATGGTTGGGATACCAAAGGCCGGCACTTCAATTAATCCACTGCTGGAATTTCCGATCGCCGCATCAACCTGTGGAATCAGACTGAGGTAACGCAATTGGCCAAGTGAAGTAAATGCTGCAGATCGATCCGGNTGTTTTTGAACAAAGGTTTGAATCTGTTCAATCAGGGTGCGCCCATCGGTATCTGCATTGGGAAGGGTAAACACCACAAAGGCATCTGAACAACTTTCCATGGCTTGAAGAAGTTGATCAAATTGTACGGATGCACTTTGNTTTTCAAGTGTCACCGGGTGGAAGGTCACCAGATAGTTTTTNGATTTCAGTTGTATACCCAGACTTCGTTCCAAGTCTTCCCGATTCAGTAATTCAAGTTTATTGATGTTTTCAATACCCAGCGCCCCGACATTAAATACGCGTTCGGGTTGCTCGCCCAATTGTATCACACGCTTGCGATACGTTTCGGTGCTGGTAAAATGCAGGTGAGCCATTTTAGTTATCGCGTGGCGGATCGCTTCATCAATCAATCCCTCGGTAGCTTCACCTCCATGACAATGTGCGATGGGAATGTTCGCTATCATGGCCGCTGTGGATGCCGCTAACATTTCGAATCGATCCNNGAGAATCAGTATCATGTCAGGCTTCAAGAATTCAAACGCATCCGCAAAACCGATGAGCCCAAGTCCGGTACTCTTGGTAATGGCCACTGCGGTATCGGCTGACAACAACATATCTACGCGTGCATCAATCACAAAGCCATCTTGCTCAATTTGTTGCCAGGTGAGTCCGAATTCCGGAGACAAATGCATACCACAAACGCAAATTTGTAANTTTCGATCCGGTGTNTCCTGAATAGCCTTCATGGTATGGTATAACAACCCATACTCGGCCCGGGTACCGGTGACTACACAAATTGTTTTCATTGCAGATGTTGTTTCATGACCGGAGTTCCGGCCGCAACGTTTTGATTCACCAATTGCCCGATCGCTTCATCTTCCAGCATGGGGCTGATGCCGGTAGCAGGACGCATCACANNCAAAGATCTTTCCCGATGAATGCGTTCACCCGCCTGCAGATTTTTGGCATAATGCAAACTCTTTCGAACGGCTTCTTTATTTTTTCTTTCCGATGGAGAAGCCTCTTTAATCCCATCACCCTGAAGGGCTGCTTCAATATGACGAATTCCGCGAACCAAAGCCTTTAATTCGGCAGGTTCCAGAAANGCACTATGATCGAGTCCGGGTAAAGATTTGTCGAGGGTAAAATGTTTTTCAATCACCATAGCCCCGCACGCCACAGCTGCCAACGAAATTTCAATGCCGGCTGTATGGTCTGAATAACCCACTTCAACATGGAAGGCATCCCGGATCGATTGCATGGCCTTCAAATTGACATCCTCGTAAGGGGTAGGATATTCTGTATTACAATGCAGTACAGTTATTTGCGGCCGCTGCAGTCCGGCTTCTTCAAGAATATGCAAAGCATCCGCAATCTCCTGCAAGTTAGCCATGCCGGTAGAAAGTATCACCGGTTTACCCCGNGAAGCAATTTCTTTCAANAAGGGTTTGTTCGTGATTTCTCCACTAGGTATTTTATAAAAATCAGGATGCAGGGTATCCAANAANGAGAGGCTTTCTGATTCAAAGGCAGTGGAAGCAAACCCAATGTGGAACTGATGTGCTAATTCTTTTAGTTCAGCATGCCATTCAAAAGGCAACTGCAATTTTCGAAGCATCCCCAGTTGGGTATCCTCCTTATCAGCGGCGGTAGTGAGTAATTGATATTCAGCTTTTCTTGCAAACGGACTCACCAAACGTTCCGGAATAAACGTTTGAAATTTTACGTAATCTGCACCAGCCTCTGCCGCTGCCCGAATCAATGCACGGGCCATGTCGAGATCGCCATTGTGATTGACTCCNGCTTCAGCAATAATCAAAACACGATTTCTTGTCATATATCTTTTCGTGTGGCCGGATGACCATACCAGGTTTCACCATCCGGAATATCTTTCAATACCAGGGATCATGCTCCTACAACAACACCGGATCCGATGCGAATTCCTTCACGTACAATCGTGCCGGCTCCTATCAAGGTGTTGTTGCCCACAGTTACATTGCCGGCTAAAACGGCCCCGGGAGCAATATGGGCAAAGTCGCCGATGATACACTCATGCTCTACAATGGCACCTGTATTAATGATGCAACCTCTTCCTATGCTGGCTCGTGCCTGCACAATAGCCTGGGCTGAAACAAAGGTTGACTTTTGCAGTGCGGCCTGTGCAGATACCACAGCACGAGGGTGAATCAACAACCCCTCATTCAAATTTTTATCCTTCAGGTAAGCACAAAATTTCCGGCGCAAAGCATTTGACCCTAGCAGGAAAAAGAGGGAATTTTATCAAGTTGTTTGCTTTCAATAGTGTCTTCTGAACCTAAAAATGGAATGCCGTAAGGATTCATTTCCTTTTCCTCCGTATCGAGGTAGCCGGCTAATTGAAATCCGTTTAACTGTGCAGCATCTGCCACCACATAGGCATGACCAGAATACCCCATTAAAACTATTTGTTGTTTATCGAACACTACTCGGGATATTAACAAGGCGCTCGGCCAGCTCGTAACTGTTTGATAAATGATCNGTCATACAATGCCGGAACATCGGTAAGGTATTCATCAGGTCCCATACTGGTCTGGTCATCACACCCATGGCATTGCTTCGTTTTAAAAACGCATCCCGTTCTGTTTTATCGGTAAACAAAATGGCATTCAACCAATAGTTCGCATAGGCTCCTTCCAGCTCCTTCACAAATTGAATGTTTGGTAATGCATCAAAAAANGCAGCATACTCAGCAGCCGTTTTGCGCTTGTTGATAACAAAAGATTCCAGCTGTTCTAATTGCGCACAAGCCATTGCCGCATTCAGGTTGGGCATCCGGTAATTGTATCCGATGGCATCATGGGCAAACTCCCAGACATGAGGCACTTTAGCCTGCGTGGTCAAATGTTTTCCAAGTTTCGCGAGAGCTTCATCATTGGTAACAATGGCACCTCCGCCTCCACAGGTAATTGTTTTATTGCCATTCAAACTGAAGGTACCCATCAAGCCAAAACTTCCGGTAGGTTGATTTTTATATCGACTGCCCACTGACTCCGCGGCATCTTCGATTAAAGGGATACAATACAGTTGACAAATCGCTGCGATCTCATCGATGCGACAAGGCATNTCAAAGGTGTGCATCGGAACCACCGCAGCCAGCTTTCTTCCGCTGCTGACGTGATACGCTCTCTTCACGCCCCCTGCATCTTCTTTTACAACAGCGTGTTGGTCTAACCACTGCAATAATGCGGATGGAGACATTCCCATGGTATCCTGATCNACATCCACGAAAACAGGTTCTGCCCCAATATAACTTATCGCGTTGCAGGTGGCAATAAAGGTCAGGGCTTGTGAAATAACAAGGTCATTCCGTTCAACACCTGCCAACAAGAGCGCCATGTGCAAGGCAGCTGTACCATTCACCAAAGCAACCGCATACTGCGTTCTAGCGGCTGCGGCCATNTGTTTTTCAAATGTATTGACATACTCCCCTACGGAGGAAACAAATGTAGAATCGATAGCCTGCATCACATATTCGCGTTCACGTCCCGTGAAATGCGGTTCATGCAACGGAATAAAATCTTTAGGGCCATACATGCCCTGAATCTGGTCTATAATTTCCTGAAATTGTGGCATTACATTTTGGCGTCGAGATATCGACCAGTTTCTTTATGATCAAATTCGGGAAGTAAATTTTTAAAGGCAGTCACAATGATTTCCTTGGAACAGTTCCCGGATCGTTTCCATTCAAAAAGATTCCTGAAAAGCATCNNCAGGCTATTCGCATCAAATTGTAATGTACTTTGTACGATGCCCAGATTTTTAAATCGTTGCAGATCAGGTGTTCACCATCCATAAAATTCTTCAAAATCCTTTTCACCTGTGGTATCGCTGGTTGTAAATAAACAAGGCCATTGTTTTNNCTGGGGTAAACTTTGCATCAAGGCGCGGGCTTCTTCTTCCGATCCACATGGATAGGGTTCATAACCGGCCTGGCGTAAATACTTATCTGCAATTTCAGCAAAAGTAATCAGATGCAAATCCTCGCTCAGCTTGGGGAAAAATATCGATCGGTTNTCGCCCAACAAACACGACATTAAACACAATTCGCCACTTTCACGGGGTGTGACAAAATACCTTCGGATATCGTTGGGGGCCACCAAAGGTTGCATCTTCTGCATACGCTGATTAAAACCATGCAACAAGGAACCATCAGAAAAAGCGACATTGGCAAATCGAGCCATGGAAACCGGAATTTGTTCACTCTCCCGCATCAGAAATAATTCCATGATACGTTTAGAGGCGCCCATCATGTTTACCGGGTTAGCCGCCTTATCTGTTGAGACACAAAAATATTTCTGACTCCCCTGCCGCTGAGCCCATCGTATCGTTTCCAGCGTATTAAATATATTCACCTGAATCAGGCGCAACAGGGTAAATACATCCTTCTCGCTCCGCACATGTTTGAGGGCTGATAAATTCAGAATATAATCATAAGGACCATTCAACTGTGCCATTGCCCGGAAGAACGATGAATCGATATCCAAAGCAAACGTTTTAAAATCACCTGCAATATAGCCCAGTGAACTCCTCAGGTCTCGCACCAGTTCAACGAGATTATTTTCACTCAGATCGACCACATGCAAGGCNTGCAAGTTTCGACGGAAAATTTCACGGCACACCGCCTGTCCGATAGAGCCTGCCCCACCGAGTACTAAAAAGCGGGCACCTTGAATCTTACGAAGAAGTTCAGTTTCGTGTTCTTCGATATCATCGGCGAATAAGGCGCGTTCACGACCTATCAGTTGAAGTATTTTTGTTCCTGGGCGTTCATAGTTAGGATGACTGGTTCAGTTTCCAGTTGGCGGGGAGCAGAAAGTCGGCGCCTATAGGTATCGATTGACGTATCAGAAAAGTCACTAAATCACTTTGACGAAGCAGCCGTTCCTGCGTATCAAGATCCATGACATGCAGATGCACTGAATATTTACCATAGCGCAGAAAGAGTGGCCCGATCTCAACACTAAATTCAACATGGCCATTCTGATTGTTCACTTCGATACCTTCATTTTCGGTGTCAATTTCTGCCAACAACCTGTATTCAATATTGAAAATTCCGAGTCGCAACTTTAGATGCCGTATAGCCTGTTCAACCTGGGTTTTNACCGAGATCCGGATGCGGCCTCCATGTTCAATCTGCACAAAATTACCCGGAGCTTCCCGGTCACCAGATTCATCGGCCGATTCAATGGTGGCCGCATTCACATATACTTCACGGGTACGAATCACCTGCTGATCGCCTGTATCAAACTTCATAAAATATTGTTCCACACCCGCACCAATATCACTTCCTTTGTATTCGATCTTTCCTTTGTTTAGTAAAACCAAATCGGTACATACGGTGGTCACCTGGGCCATCGAATGCGAAACAAAAATCACCGCCGATCGTTTCAATAATTCCTGAATCCGGTTGATGCATTTCACACGGAAACCTAAATCGCCCACGGCCAGCACCTCATCAATAATCAGCACATCCGGTTCGAGTTGGGCAGCTACTGCGAATCCCAGTCGTACTTTCATACCGGAACTGTAATTTTTTACCGGTGTATCAATAAAATCGCCGATTTCAGAAAAGGCTACGATGCTCTCAAATTTGGCATCAATTTCCTTNTTAGAAAATCCGATTACGGCGGCATTATTATAGATATTTTCGCGCCCGGTCAGTATGGGGTTAAATCCGGCGCCTAATTCAATCAAAGCACCCACACGACCTTGCATCGTAATGGTTCCTTCATCGGGGGCAATTAAACCATTAAGCATTTTGAGCAGGGTACTTTTGCCGGCACCATTGTGGCCGATCGAACCCAGGCATTCACCACGGCGCACCTCAAAGCTTACATCCCGTACAGCCCAAAATTCATCCTTACGCAAAACTTTTTGTCCGGACTTACGAATCACTCCCCGAACNACATCGGCCAAACCGTAGTACAGACTTTTCTTTAAATCCTTAGCGAATTTNTTAGAAACGTGTTCTGCTTGTATTAAAATATCACTCATTCAATCAGGCACTCATACGTTCAGTGATGATCGGCATAGACACCCGGTATACCACCAATGAAAGCATCAAAAGCAAAGTAGTTATCAGAAATAAAACAATCCAAAACACCCCATGTTCAATGGCACCACCGGTCAGACAATGGCGTAAATCATCCATCATATAATAAAACGGATTCCATTGCATCAGGTTTTTCATTAAACCGGTACGGGGTGAACTGTACACTACCGGTGAAATATACATCAACAGTTGCATCACTACCGGAATCGCTTTTCCGATATCATGGTAGAGTATGCCAATGGGTGCTAAAAATACCGATGCTAAGGCAGAAAAAATAGTCAGCATCAGCAGAGGCAGGAAAGCCAATAACGACCAACCCGGCGTCACACGATACAAGAGCATGAAGACTGCCACCATGGAAATTTTAATCAGGAAATTAAATCCCATTTTCATAAACCCCAGGGTAATGAGTGCCTCTTTATCAAAGTTGATTTTGGTGATGATACTTTTGTTGGCATTCACGGTAATGGTTGGCAAGGTGAAACACTCTGTCCACACCGACCAGATACTCGTCCCCATCAATACAAATACGGGATATGGCAGGCCGGTAGAATCCAGACTAATCGTTCCACTGGATTGTAAAAAAATCCAGACCAAAGAAGTCATCAGAACCGGGACAATGGCCCACAAAATCCCTAAAACCGATTGACGGTATTGGGCCTTAATATCGCGACCGGCTAACTGGCGGGCTAAATAAAATGAGCGCCTGAAACCCTGTACGCTTTGTTTTAGCACAGCAGATAATTTATACCGATTGCTGTCTGAATATATTTTAACGTCCAAACTCATGCACCACGTAAACTACTTAAACTGATTTGTCTTTCCAATTGATAAAGCTTGAATAATCACGCAGGTAGTCGTCTTCATCATACAATTCCGAAGCAAGCACCAGACAAATGGCTCCCGATGAAAAATTGGATAACTCACGCCACATACCGGGGCACACGTGCAAACCTACATAAGGGCGGTTCAGAGAAAACAACCTTTTGTTTGTTCCATCATCCAGCGTCACATCGAAACTGCCACTGGCTGCTACAATTAAAGATTCGAGGTGTTTATGACCATGTGCTCCGCGTGATTCGCCTCCGGGTATATCGTATAAATAGTAAACCCGTTTAACCGTAAATGGCAGGTTCACCAGATTTTGAACCGGAGTAATATTCCCTGCCCGATTATGAATCTTCGGCAGTTGTAAAATATGACAATCAAAAACGCTGCGCATTGTTTTCGGGCTNGTTTGAAAAACATTGAAGTCACGAATGTATTCCTCTTCGTTGTAGGCTTTATCGGCCAACACCAGGGCGACACTATTGGTAGAAAAATTCTCCATACTGCGCCAATACATTCGGGGTACATACAAACCGTTATAGCTTCGATTTAAATGAAACCGNAATTCCTCCTGGCCGTTGTGGAGAACCACATCAAAGCTACCACTCAATGCCACAATAAATTCCTGCAAACTCCAATAGGCATGGCCGCCCCAATTNTCACCACCCGGCACATCATAAATCCAATACGTTCGTTCAATAGAAAAGGGTATGTGTTGTTGCTGTTCGATGAAAGAAAGATTCCCGCGGGGATCCAGAATTTTAGGTAGTTGAATGATGCGGGGTTCCATGGGTTTAATTGAGGTCAAACGAGGCTGGTGTAAATGGTGTAAAGGCGATCGAGTTCCGGATAGATTGCGCATCCGCGTTCTTTTTACTGCGCAACCACTCCGGTAATATTCGTTGAAGCTCACTTCGGCTGTTGCAAACTGCAATAAATTGACTTTGATTAAAACTTCGCATAAACGGAGCTTCGGTAAATTGTTTGAGTTGAGCAGATGGATTTCCTTCCACATCGAACCCTATATTGAGAACCGGCGTGCCTGACAAGATGGATTCATACCCTGCCATCGATGGAATATTCATGCACAATACTGCCTTGCTCAAAATCCATTTCCATTCGCGTTCTCCTTGGAGTTCCTGTATCGACCACTCTTTACTCACATCCCGTTCCCAATAATGTCCGGTGACATACATCGTTGGGAGTTGTTTTAATTTTTCACCAGCGTATCCGTTTCTTCAAAGGGATTTCGGCGGATCGCTACAACAGGTCGGGTGTTTTCAGGAAAGGATGCAACCAGTATATCATTGAGTTGTCGTAACAATTCGTATTCCCCATCAAACATTTTTCGTAGATCAATGAATATACGATACAATCCCGATTCTTCAATTCGGGATAGCGGTTTTCCAATTCCTGTTCCACATCGCGAAACCGGGCATTCAGAAAAAACGAATAGTATGGGTTACCTCCATTCACCACACATTCGGCCGGCCATTGCGGGTTGCTTTTTGAAAGAGATGCTGTTGTTCGGCATCCCAGGCATACAACCGTTTAAATTGAAACGGCAAATAATCATTGGTGAAGTATGTCTTCAGTGTGTTCATCACAATATGAACCTGAATACCTGCCTGATTCGCTGAAAAACCATGCATCAACTGAAACGGGCTATTATAATCTAACAATACCAAATCGCTGATGTGTTGTTGCTGCAACAAGCGGACTACCGTGTCTGCCGTATAATGATTTTTAAAGCCGGAGACCAAATTTGATGCGCGATCCAAAAACTAAATCTATTGCCCATCAACGAATTTTTCCAGGAGGCCCTTTCATTTTCATTTCTGAAGTTATGGTAGTTGCCGATGCCGAGCCGAGCCTTGCGGGCCTTGCGAATTTTAGATAAATAATGTTCGTTTCGATGCCGTTTGCGCATGTCCGATGGATAGGGCAATTGCACTATAGGCACCTGATATGCTTCAATATACTGATTCAGTGCCGGCGAATTGGTTTCTGCCCGCGTTAGAATCAACACCTGATGGCGCTTACGCAATTCATCAATCAAACCACTCAGTAAAAGTGTCTGACTTCAACTCCATGATTGATCGGAAAAGCAAGGTTCTCATGCAGCAGGTTGGTAATTACTAAAATCCGGAATCACATGGGTTCCCGGAGGAAGGGATTCGAATGGTAANACCACACCGGTAAACTGCAGGCCATGATGCCGGGCAGCTTCATAGTCGGTCATGGCATCACCCAAAAATAACATGTGTTCAGGTTGGTAGTCCCGGCTATCCAGTAGGCGTTGAATAATTTCAATTTTAGTAGCTGGTGAGCCATAGATGCCTTTAAAAAAATGTTGTATGCCCAGTGCCTCAGTTATTTGAAGTATTTCGGACTCCGGAGTTCCTGTACAGATATAAAGTGGTCGTTGTGCATACTGATGCCGGATAAACTCTTGCACCCCGGGCAGAAAATCCGCCGCAAGTACCTTCTGAAAAACCTTTTCATTAAATTCCTGACAAAGGGCATCCAATTCTTCCTGATTAATTTCACGACCAAGGAATGTACCATGATAGTGTTTAAATTTTTCAAACCGACTAACACCTCCATGTGCCAGGTGATGCTTTACCACTTCCTGTGCAATGGTTTCTCCATACGGCAGATACATGGCTTCAAAAGCCTTTGTCTTCACATCCACCGAGTCGAGAACTACTCCGTCAAAATCAAATACAATTGCTTGTAGCATGTTGTTCAATGATTGCCTGAAAGGCCTGAAAGCATTCGGATCCGTATAAACCTTCAAGGGCTTCTGAAGGTCTTTCAAATCTTTCCACAAACGAACCAATGGAATGGTGGTATCTGATTGGGCAAAGGCATTGGCGTTTATTGCCTTCGTGACACCGGGCATCAAAGAAAAACCGCGCGGGCATTTAGAAATACGGGATAGCCGAAAGATTGTCGAATAAAAGCATCACCGGGTTTGGGTAAGTATGGAGTAATTCGTTTTTGTAAAGGAAGGATCGTGGGGAACAAGGATGCAAAGTGACCATCATTTCCGGCTCCAATCACGGCAAGATACTCCGGGCTTAAAAATTTTTCCGCCTGATTTGCATCCATGTCGTGATGTGAAAGAAGTTGTTGATACAACGTTTGGTATCCGCGTTGAATTTGTCCTTCATTCGAATCTGCTTCTTCCGGTTTTACCATACGTTCATCACTCAGCATGAATTTCGCATCGGGCATCTGGTATACGCTTTGTTCAAGTTGTTGATACAAGGCATGAACCGATTGACCACCCGGGAGAATAACCCGATCGACGCCTTGTTGATATGCCGCAGATAATTCTTTATACAAGGCCTCGGCCAAGCGGGAGGTGTCGGATTGAACGACCCAATATGTTTGTATCAATCTTTGAGAGAATCCACTACCTGGACGTATTTAATTCTTCATGAATTTCATGCAGGCATTGCAGGATGCCCTGACCGAGATCGTGATAAGATGAAAGCACAATTTTTTTCGCCACGCGGGGTTTAAAGAAATAAGGCGTCATCAGATAATGTCCTTCCATATGTCCCGAGTANTATTCGATATCAACTTCATTGCGCAAAATTTCACGGATCATACTCAGTACATCCTTCACTTGCATGGTTTGGTTGCCGGTTATCATCACATATTCCTGCGCTTGTTGATTCTCGATTTGNATCACGGTGGCTACCGCTGCATCTACCACATGAATGTAGTCGCGTAGTTCTGCGCCATCACCCTGCCGAGTAATTTTTTTGTTNGTCAGTGCTTCACGAATCGCATTGTGAATAAAGTTAAAGTGGTTGGCCCGTGGCCCGTATAAGGAACCATATCGAACAATGGAATAAGGCAACCCAAATTCTTCGTAGAATGATTCAATTAAAATTTCCGCACATTGTTTGGAAGCCTTATAAAACGACCCCATGTTGCTGTATACGTAAATCGTGCTGGCATAAATGAACCGTTTGATGCCATGCCGGACACAGGCTTCCAGAATGCGGGTCAGATAAAGCACATTCACTTCCACTGTTTGTGCCGGATGGTTATGGGCTTCGCGGATATCGGCGATACCGGCAAAAGAAAACACAATCNNCTGGCCTTGCAGGGCGTTTTCCATAGCCACGGCATCCCCCATACTGCCCTGTACGAACCGGATATGTTGTGCAGAGGCATAAGTAGGCGGGGTCAGGTCAAAAACAGTTGTTTCGAATTTTCTACGAACCAACTCATCCACAACATGCCCGCCTAAAAACCCGGAGCCTCCGATGACCAGTGCTTTCATACTTCGAGATTTAATCCTTTCATGAGATTTTCAACCGCCATCAGTCCTTGTCGCTCAACGCTATCAAATGTTCTGGATCCGATGTGTGGGGTAATTAAAACATTTTTCAGATGACGCAGGGGTGTGTTNTCAGGCATGGGCTCAACATCTAACACATCGGTGAGGTAGCCACCAATACGTTGTTGTTTTAAGGCTTCCAGCAACGCATCCNNTGATGCCAACTCCCCACGGGCTGTATTCACAATCACTGCATCCTTGCGAAGCCTTTGTAATCGTTCGGCATTCAGCATATGTTTTGTGGTTGGCAGCAGAGGCAGGTTTAAACTAATGAAATGCATGTCGGGAAGGGCGGCCTCCAAATCATGAACNAGGTTGTATCTGTTGTTTCAAATTTTGGTCTGTGATTTCAACNNCTGATCGAAGGTGTATACCTGTAAACCAAAGGCTAGTGCACGGCGGGCGATTTCTGTTCCGATACGTCCGAGCCCCAGAATCAATAAATTTTTNCCAAACATTTCATGTCCCGTGAGTCGGGTCCAACGACCATGCCCCTGCACCTCGTTATGTTCGGTATGAATATTTCGTAAATAAGCCAGGAGCAAGGCAAAAAAATGTTCGGCAACGGATACCTGGTTTACGCCGGGACAATTCGTGACCGGGATGCCTAAATCGCGGGCGGCTTGCAAATCAATTTTATCAAGGCCTACACCATACTTTGAAACAAAACGCAACCGGGCTGCATGACCCTTCTGTAATACCGCTGCAGTGAGCGCATCGTCGCCACAAAGGAGGGCATCATAGTGCGCGATACAGTCCAGCATCTCTGCTTCATTCAGGGGGCCACGTTTCGTATGGATATTTAGTGGCAGGCGGGCCAGGAGTTCCTGGTGTTTACCGGGCGTATCCATAAAGGATGTAGAGGTAAGGAGAACTTGTAAGTCCATCATTTTTATTGTACGAACAGATTCAGTCGAATCACATTACCTCCCATTCAGGAAGGATGCCGCGGCCAGGATAGCAGTGTAAAGCCCGCATACCGCGTGGTGCTTCACCAGAGCGGTAGAGGACTTGCAACGGATAGCCTGAAAGCCGCCCCGAAAAATAATCTGGTTTAGCTCAACTGCATTTTTAAAATCATAATAAAAGACCTTATGCTCTTTTATTTTCATAGAATGTTTTGCCGGGCTGATTATTTGTTTTTATACTGATCATCAGAGGATCCCTTGCATGAGGGTTTGTACCAGTTTCAAATCATCGGCCGTATCTACCGCCTTCGTTTTAAAGGTGGTCGGCACCATTTTTACGCGTCCACCATGTTCCAGGATACGCATCATATCTACCGACTCGATGATTTCGAGCGGAGTAGGCGGCATGGCATTGTATTCTAACAANAAGTTACGCCTGAACGGAATGATACAAACTTGTTTNTTCATGGGCACTTGTGTAACACCCTTCTTACGGGATGGTACGGGTTCACGTGAGAAATAGAGGGCATTAGAATGTAAATCCATGACCACTTTTACTTCGTTGGGATCTTCAAATTCTTCGAGCGTTTCAATATCCGCCACGAGGTTGGTAATCTTCAGGTCGCTTTCGTCCAGGAGNGGTTGAACGGCCTCATCAATCATTTCCGGAACAGTCATCGGTTCGTCGCCTTGTATCATCACCACAATATCAACCTGTTGGCCGGTTTCAGCTTCCACTTTCAGGAGGGCTTCAGCTGCCCGGTCGGAAGCTCGTTCGTGGGTATCCGCGGTCATGATGGCTTTACCACCTTTNGATGTGATATAATCATACACCACCTGATCGCAGGTTGCCACATAGACCTCGGTGAGCAGGCGGCTCATTTTACTGCGGAAATAACAATGCCCCACCATCGGGATACCATGAATTTCCTTCATAGGTTTATCCGGAAAGCGGGAGGAGGCCATACGGGCCGGGATGATGGCAATAATGTGCATGTTCATTACGGTTTTAAGTGTGCTTTGAAATCAGCGAGTTGTTGCCGGCATGACTTACCGAGGAAGAGGGTATCAATACTGAAGGCAATAAAATTGTATCCTTTCTGAATTTTTTCTTCCAGCAAGCGGGCATCAGGCTGAATCACATGAAAGCCCATGGCCTTCCTGAATTTGCGNGCAATGGCTTCGTAACGCTGTATGCAAGCGCGCACATCTTCATCGTCGTAGCTACCGGGTTTACCCATGCTGCCAGATAAATCATAGGGCCCGATAAAGGTCCCATCGAGTCCGTCAGTTTGCAAAATATCCTATGGTTGATCGACCGCCTGATAATGTTCTATTTGCGCAATCACTTCGACTTGTGGGGCTTTGTGGTCGCGGTAATGTTCAAAGCCTTCATCGAGTCCGTAGCGCTGAGCTCGGGCCAGACCAACACCCCGTGTGCCCTGAGGCGGATATTTACAATGGCTTACCAGTTGTCGGGCCTGTTCGGCAGTTTGTATCATGGGGCAGATAATTCCATCCGCACCGGCATCCAGCACGCGTTTGATTTGCATGGCCTCATTTCCTCCGACACGTACATAGGCTTTCACACCAAACGACTGTATGGTGGCCAACATCACCTGCATATCGTACAGGTCGGTGACCGTATGTTCCATATCCAGACACAACCAGTCGAAACCGGCTGAGGCCATAACCTCGGCAACGGCCATATGATGTATGGTGATCCAGGATCCGATACGTATCGATTGATGCATGTAGATAAAATTTATATGTTGATTTATGGAAGAGAACCAGGAATATTCCCGAGAATTCCGGTATAGAAAAGGGGTTTCGGCAGTCTGGAAACGGCTTCGCCGTTGTCAGTCCCAAACGGAATCTAACCCATACTTCCCCTAATCGACAAATGTAAGGCATACGGCCTGCTTTAGGTAGTTTTTGGGCAGAAGTTGAGGGAATATTAATCTGAAAATGATACCCTATGGATTCAATTTTAACGATGATATAGTGCCTCTCCTTTTTGTGTAGAATTTTCCCTCGGAGTCCGCGAAAATACCCTCCNGTTACTTCAATCGGATCGCCAACTGCCATTCCTGTANNAGGTGGTTGGTTCAATATCTACGCTTCGCGGAGAAGGATCTTCAGGTTTTGAATTTCATACTCGCGAATGAGTGCGGGTTGTTTCAGATATTTCACTACATGGCTGATGCCGGGTAATTCCAGAAAGTCGTTTAAGCGATGCGGTTCCAGTCGCACAAAGACCAGTCCGGGAATCAGCGGAATTTTTACTTTTTTNCGGCGATCACTCCATTGTCGAACAGTTTCCTGGAGGGGCAAATACACTTCCACCTGATGCAAACGAAGACGTTCTTCTACCTTTTTNTCGCGGGAATTGGTTCGATAGGCATACCAGTTGGTTTTAGATGCACACATTTTAGAAAAGCCGGTTAAATTGAAGTTCCGAAGAAGGGGTAAAGTTACGTTGAAACAAGGTTTGCTGCGCGAGGCATCCATCCGTAAACCAGAAGGTTTAAAATTGATCCAGTTTTTGTACTTTGCGGCCCTTCATGGCTACTATTCCGCAAAATACCCGAACCATTGCGATCGATTTTGATGGCACCATCGTTGAAGATGCCTACCCGGCGATTGGTCGCCCGAGGACCTTTGCGTTTGACTCGATGAAAAAGTTACAGGAAGCCGGTCATCGTTTAATTTTATGGACCTACCGTTCCGACAAATACCTGGAAGAGGTTGTAGAATTTTGCCGGGTGCACGGGATTGAATTTTATGCGGTAAACAAAAATTATCCCGAAGAAGAATTTAACGAACATACTCCGCGGAAATTAAATGCGGATTTATTTATTGATGACCGCAATATTGGTGGATTCCCGGGCTGGGGGCGCATCTTCCAGTTAATCACCAAACAAAATATTGAAGACCTTCAGGTGAAAGTTCCCCGCAAATCGTTCATGGATCGGTTTAAAAGAGTTGAGTTTTTAACTCCGTGTTTTGTTTGGATGCCGGGGTTTCTTGCGCTCAGCAAACATGGACTGGCTTACCAGTAAATTTATTATCAGGCAAACTGGCAAATAAAACCTCCCATTAAAGCGAGGGTGATGATCCAGTAACCGGCATTTACGGCAATGTATTTGAANTTTTTACCTTCAAACAGGGCATTGATGGTCAACACAGGNAGTTGCAAAAAGAGGCCCAGAATGGTGCCGTGCAAAACCCCATGTTTAAAGGTCCGGAATCGATCGCCATATTTTTGAAGCAAATCACTCAATACACCTTTCAAACTTTCATCCCCTTCAAAAACAGAGGCCATGCCAAATTGATGGATGACAGCAGGCATCACCGCCATGGCCAACATCAGGCTCATGACAATGGTCGTTCCGAAAATGACCGCCATGTTGGCTTTTTTNGCATCTTCGGGTGATACTCCGGCGGCTTTCATCCAAACGGTACCCATCACTTTAGGGTTATACCAAATGAATCCGACGATTAATGGAATGATGGCTGTACCCAAGACAGCTAACCAGTTGAGTTGCATAGTATATTCAGTTTAACGAAACAAGATACACTATCCAACAGATAAAAACAAACTAATTTGATTCCCCGCTTTGAAGCAGTTCTAAAAATTCCGGCTCACTGAGAATATGGATGGTACCCAGTTTNTTAGCTTTTTCCAGTTTACTTCCTGCATCTTCTCCCACCACCAGATAATTCAGCTTACTGCTCACACTGCCAAGCAAACGGCCCCCGCTGNNTTCTACCATGGCTTCAGCCTCACTGCGTTTCATGGTCATCGTACCGGTGAACAAGAAGGTTTTACCATTCAGATTACCTTGCATGGCTTCCTGCTTCTGCGTGTTTTTAAGGCTCACGCCAAGCTGTTCCAGGGCATCGAGAATTGCACGGTTGTCGGGATGCGANAANAACTCTGCGATAGATGCTGCGACCTTTTCGCCTACATCGTCGATTTGCCGCAACTCGTCGATTGTTTTAGAATTTAAATCCGACAAATGCTCCACAGTACGGGCCAGTGCCTTGGCGGTAGTTTCTCCCACATAACGGATGCCGAGTGCAAAAATTAAGCGATGCAGCGGTTGCTCTTTCGATTTTTCGATAGCCTCTTTCAATTTCAGGGTTGATTTCTCCCCAAGGCCTTCGAGCAACTGAATTTCATGGTAAGGCAACTGATAGATCCCGACAATATTTTTCAAATAACCCAATTCATAAAATCGCCGGACCAGAGCATCTCCCAATCCGCGAATGTCCATGGCATCTTTTGATGCAAAATGAATGATGCGTTCGATGACCTGAGCATCACAATTCAGATTGGTGCAACGCCAGACGGCCTCGCCTTCCGGTTTACTTAANTTTTCGCTGCATACGGGGCAATGGGTCGGAAACACGATCTCCTGCTCTTGTCCTTTCCTCAATTCAGGAAATGATTTTACCACATAAGGAATTACATCGCCTGCCCGTTCAATGAGCACGGTATCACCCAACATTAATTGTTTTTCACGAACCACATCCTCATTAAATAAAGAGAGCGATGAAATGGTCACTCCACCCACACTCACCGGAGCAATTTTAGCAACCGGGGTGATGCTACCTGTTCGACCAACCTGGTATTCCACAGCCAAAAGTTTGCTTGTGGCTTGTCTTGCTTTGAATTTAAACGCCATGGCCCAGCGCGGATGGTGACTGGTTTGTCCGATGCGTTCCTGTTGATCGGTTTGATTTACTTTCAATACCATGCCATCAATTTCATAAGGCAGGGTATCGCGTTGTTCTTCGAAGTGATGGAGGTAATGCATTAAGGCGGATATATCCTGAAAACAATTCAGGTGTTGCAGCGAAGTTCGAAACCCCATGGCATGCAGGGCATTTAGCATTCCGCTATGGGAGCGAAGATCAGGATGCAGTGTATCCGAATCAGCTACCATAAAACTAATATGGTAAAAGAACGCATCCAGTTGTCGGCGACCTACCTCACGCGGATCTTTAATGCGCAAACTTCCACTGGCTGCGTTTCGGGCATTGGCCAGNGGCTGTTCACCGCGTTCGGTTAAGGCGGTGTTGTATTTTTCAAAGTTCTTTTTNGTGATGACCACTTCACCGCGCACTTCCAATTGACGCAATCCCCATTGATGCATGGGAATATGCATNGGAATGGATCGTATTTGTTTGGCATTTAATGTGATATTGTCGCCCTGTATGCCGTTGCCGCGGGTGGCAGCCCGTATCAAGACGCCTTGCTCATAAACCAGTGAAATACTGGCTCCATCAAATTTTGGTTCGGCGGTGTATTCAATACCTGCTCCCGGCAAGGCCTCCCGGCATTTACGATCCCAATCGCGTATGTCTTCTTCATTATAACTGTTTTCCAAACTGAGCATCGGCACCAGGTGATCGACAGAAGGAAATTCGGTATTTAACCCACTGGCCACGCGTTGTGTGGGCGATGTACTGTGGTCTATTTCAGGATGGCTGGCTTCAAGTTCTTTAAGCTTTCGGAAGATCGTATCATATTCCGCATCGGCAACAATCGGATTGTCTTGAACATAATAGCGCCAGTCGCAATATTCAATCACTGCACGTAAGTCGCTCGATCTTCGAGAGTGACCTGCTTCTGAAGCAACTCGTTAAACCGTTGCCTGTGTTTTTGTTCTTCTTCTACCGAAAACATACCAAACTATAAAGTTCAATGTTAGGCTATTTTGCCGAGAATAACAGCAAGTAAAAACGTTCTGTTACGAGGTTGTAGACAAAAGAATCTGCCAGGCATCTTCCACCTTATTTTGGGCTAACATCGCCTTGGCATCTTCGTGAAGGTCTACTTGTTTTTGATACACAAAAGTATGGTCGCGGGCAGGGATTGCAGACACGTTCGCCAACATGCCCAAATCATTTCCGCTTAACACCTTGCTGCTACGAATCGATTCAGGCAATTGATCGATACCGATACCTAATTGCAAATTGGGCTTGGGCACTGTAAACACCGCATCCCCACTGGCCCGGCAATAGAAGTCGCCTCCCATGCGGGCCACCGANTCAATTTTATGCGGATCAATTTGTTGTTCTGCATTTAAGACGGCATCATGGATATGCATCACCTTCATTTCGCAAATGATCAGGTTGCCCGCTCCACCTTCCTGGCCGGTTTCAATCACCTCTTTCACGATACATTCCATATTCACTGGACTTTCAGCCACCAGGGCAGGTTTTACCAGGGTTGCTGCTTTGGGTGTGAACCCGGCCTTTTCAAATTCGGATACTCCCTTGGGATACTCACAACTTGCCAGACTCATTTGTTGCACCATGGCATAGTTCACTACACTGATAACCACTTCACGGGTAGACAAACAATTTTCGAGGGTATGTTTAATGGTATTGTCCCGCACCCGACGAGCCGGTGAAAANACCAGGGTGACCGGATTGCTTCCAAACACATTAAAAAAACTAAAGGGCGAAAGATTTTGATTTCCTTCCGCATCCACGGTAGATGCAAAACAAATAGGCCTTGGAGACACCGAGCCTAACAGATAAGCATGTAATTGAGCCGTTTTTATTTCTCCCGGACGAATAATCATAGTAATGAAATCTTATCGTGAAATCCGACTTAAGCCGGCATTTTTTCAGGTTGAGAATAGAGAAGTCCGTATCCACTTTTCGGATCGTATTNTTCAGGCGGCCGAGTCCTTCAATTTCCATTTCTACCACATCGCCTTCCTGCAACCATTGCACGGGATACGAAGGATCGTTCAGCAAACCGGTTCCATTTAATTCTAATAAACAACCGGTTCCAACGGTACCACTTCCGATCACATCACCCGGCAAAATATCAACACCATAGGCGCATCGTTCAATAATTTCGGCAAAGGTCCAATCCATTTCAGCCACATTGCCTTCACTCAATAATTTACCGTTCACCCAGCATTTCATCGATAAATTGTGGGCATGGCCGACATGGTTTTCACGACATGCCACCCGACTGGATTCCAGTTCATCGGGCGTTACGAGCATAGGTCCGATCGCGGTACTAAAATCTTTTCCTTTGGCTGGTCCCAGATTCAATAACATCTCTTCCATCTGCAAGGTTCTTGCACTCATATCGTTCATAATCATATAGCCTCCAATATATTGATCTGCCTCGGCAGCTTTNACATTGCGCCCTTTNTTACAAATCACCACAGCCACTTCCAGTTCAAAATCCAGTTTTTGAAAATGATCGGGCATACACCAGATATCACCGGGTCCTTGTATGGCATTGTGATTGGTAAAATAAAATATCGGATACTGATCGAATTCCGGAATCATGTCTACTTTTCGATTTCGGCGGGCTGCGGCCACATGCTGCCGAAAAGCATATCCATCGCGGCAACTGCTGGGTTCCGGAACGGGTGCCATCACCTCCGCCTGGTCGAAAGACACATCGCTGGGGTATTTCCCTTCCTGACAGTGTAGGGCCGCTTTTTTAATTTCGTTGATGTGTTGCTCCCAATTCGCCAGTAACACCTTCATAGTCGCCGGGAATGCGGGATTGATGGAACTCAGGTTGTATAATTTATTGGCGTGTAAGATGGCAAGATGCTCCTTACCGCGAAACTGATGCGTAACTAATTTCATAGCTGAAAATTATTTAGGGTCTACTGTTTAACGTGAAAGTAGTTGATATCATTGGATCCTGGTGTGATATTTATTTGTTTAGTTGCTGGGTAATTTCTTATTTCACTTCAAAAGGTCTGCATTGCATATCTTGATTTTCACTTCTCACTGACATCTTCAACTTTGGCGTCATCCTTTAGTCCCGATACGAAGTGTCGGGAAGAAAAGGGCTGTACAATAGTACTATCCCTTGAACGCTTCCTTAAATTTGAAGCGCCAGTGAGATAACCAGCAGCCCCTGTTAAGTGATGGTCTGAAAACCGCGCAAAATTAATCCAAATTTTGCAGTTAGCCCTCACGTATTTAAGGAGTGCCGCAGTAAGGTGGTTTATTTTTAAAAGGAACCTATGTTAGTGATACAAAGCTGGACAAAAGGCGCTGTACATCAAAAGGCAGAACCGCGAGTTATTTCTTTTTCTTGAAACGAACCAGCACTTCGGCAAACAGCGGATGATGCATGATTTCTTTGTCGATAAAATTCAAGGCGCTTTGTTTTTTCGGATTTTCAGCCAGGGCTTGNTCCAGAGTCAGCAAAGCTTCTTTGGCCTTTCCTTTAGCCAGTAAAATCACCGCCTTATAATACCTGAACTCCACTTTAGCACCACAATGTTCTTCGGCAATGGTGATTTGAGACAAGGCCTCATCGGGGTAACCAGACATATATAACGCTTTGATGAGCGATTGCCAGGTCGACTTAATATCCGGGCGCAATTGCACGGCATTCAGGTAGCATACTAATGCTTCTTTNTCAGCCTGCATTTCCATTAAACAATTGCCGAGGGCCATACAATACGAGGCATTGTTTTTATTGATGTGCAAAGCCACCGAATAGGCTTTGATGGCTTTTTCCCACTGCGATTCCTTGGTATAGGTTTCACCGATTTTAAAAAATATCTGATCGTCCTGAGGATTCAGTTGGGATGCTTTTCGGTAATACTGACGTGCTTTGGCATAATCTTTTGTTTCTCCCAACAATATCCGATGGCATCCAGAATAACGTCTTCCGGTTTCGCAATGGTCAGATGCATTNTCAAGCACTTCAATGGCCTTATCAAACTGTTTCATTTGAATATACGCATCGCCCTGATTGCGGTAGGCATATTCGAACTTATCATCAATTGCAAGACAATATTCGTAGGCATCAATCGCCATTTCAAACAATTTTAGCCCTTGATAAGCCACGCCTAAATTGTACCAGGCCATGGTGTTATAAGGAGTTTCCTCCAGGATGNNGCTTTGTAAGGTGATGCTATCCTCGTGGTTATTGGTGATTTCGGCCCAGAAACAAATGCGGAGCAAGGCATCTTCATTGGCGGGTTCATAATCCAGGATGCGTTTTAAGCTGGAGTAAACATGGTCGTAATCTTCCAGTTCATCGTAAATCTCTGAGAGTTCCAGCAAAATATCGGTACGATCTACACTTTCAAAACGGTCTACATGGCTTTCCAGCAATTGAATGGCCTCGGCAAAACGGTTTTGTTCCAGCAAAATATCCGATTTCAGAAACACGCATTCAATATTACCGGANTCCACCTCATCGACCTGATCCAGGATTTTAAATGCCTGTCCGTATTTNTTCTGATCCATCAGCCATCCTGCCTTACGCAATAATAAGGAAGATGAGAAGGGATACAAGGTGGTGGCGAAATCGCAGGCCAGCGCGGTATGTTCCCGGTCGTTATTGGTTTCAAAATAATCTATCAGGTATTCAAAATCATCTTCATTCAGTATTCCGTGTGGTTCACCGCGTTTCAGTTTAAAAACTCGGTCAGCAAATCTTCTATCTCTCTGAATTCATCATCGAAAAATCATCATTGAACATATTCAAAGTTTTTCGTTTATGTAAAATTAGGCTAAACATAGGCATTCTTTTTTGTTTCTTTAAATAGAAAGCTCTATTAATCCACCGTATCGTCAGTAAAATAAAGTTGTGGATATGGCGGTGAAATGTACCTTTGCATTCCCAAAATCAAAAACTATGGCTCTCATTCATTCGATGCACAGCGTGATGCGTTGGTTGGTTCTTGTCGCTTTAATTTATGCGCTTTTTCGGGCCTTACTGGGTATGATGCAGAGCAAGCCGTTTACCGGAGCTGACCATAAAGCCGGTNTTTTTCTGACGCTTGTTTGTGATATTCAATTGTTGCTTGGGCTTTACCTCTATATTACCGGGCCCATGGGTTGGAAGAATGTGCGTAATCGGGGCATGGGTGCCATCATGCCGAACGCGGTAGAACGTNTTTTTGCTGTGGAACATATTGCCATGATGGTATTGGCCATTGTGCTGGTGCATATTGGTCGTTCACGCTCTAAANAGGCGCTGGGTGAGACACGAGGACACCGGTCGGCANTTTGGTTTTATCTCATCGCACTTGTTTTAATTCTTGCCTCTATCCCCTGGCCTTTCCGCACAGGTTTTGAAGGGTATAAGTGGTTTTAAGCAGATTCCCTTAAATTCGTACTAAAATTTATTTTTATGAAAAACGTTCTTACCTCTTCGTTGTTCTTGTGCTGGCATTCAGTTCCTGTGTGGACAAAGTAGTTAAAAGTTGTGGTTCCACGTGTGAAATCCATGGATTTTGTGATGTCACATCGGGCACCTGTGATTGCGATATGGGTTATGAGGGCACCAATTGTGATGTAGAAACCAGAGCCCGTTTTCTAGGTGCTTATTCGGTCAAACAAGACAGCAGCGGAAGCATTAAAAATTACAGTTGTATTATTTCAAACGGCCCGGCCTCAATGGGTGCCAAGGCCATTACCATTACAGCACTCAATGGATCATCCTTAGATTGTACCGTAAGTTCAAACAATTCACTCAATGTTGAATTGGGCAATGGTGGAGGATTTTAAGGTGAGTGGATCGGGTTTATTGAATGGCAATACCATCACATTAAACTGCACCTCGATCCGACCGGTTCGGCAGCCACTTACAACATGGCTTTTACCTTAACCAAATAGGGCTTTGATGATTAACGTGAAAAGCCGAATTTAATAAATTTAAGTCCCTGATTCCTGGAGAACCTCCAAATTCTGCAATCAATACCTCGTGGATTTCAAGGGCTTCATTTAGACTTATCATTTCGCAAGTTTGCTCAGAACTTCCTTGTCTTCAATTAAAATCTTATTCTGTTTTCGCAGTGTCTCCGCTTCGGGACTCTGCGATATTGGCATTGTGCTAGTGGCTATTGTCTGAATCACGGATGATGAAGGTATTAAGATCGGCACTGATGCTAGAGCCAAGTTCTAAATTAATCATTTTTCTCCATGTATTCACCGCAACCTCGCCTCACCGGGATGCAACGCATTTGGCGCCAATTGTCTGAACCGCTGAATACACAGAAGGCTCAGCGTGCACAGAAGGGTTATGTGCCTTTAATGAAAACGAAGTATGTCAGTGTTGGTGGTTCTGAATATGCTGTACTTCGGTCATGGGTCTTGTTTTATTGTCGCGTTTTTGATACTACCTGTTAACATACTGTATTGCCCCAATGCCGAAATGCTTCTATTTTTGTTTTAAGCTAAGGTACCTACATCTGAGTCATCTGTGAATTCTGTGCTTTCTGTGGTTCAGACTTTCTTATTCCACCACCACTTTTTTCACAACCTCCACTGTTCAGAATTTGCAATTCCGAGTCCACTATCCGGGGATTTTTAATCCGCATAGGCTTAATATGGTTTGCATTACCCCGCGTGAGGGGTTGTAGCGGAAAGCTTGCGGGGCCTCGTGCAGCGGGTAAGGCATTGGATGTGACCCAGCCCCGCAACTTGCAGCGAAAACCCGACCCCGTGGACCGGATTCCTTGTCGCCAGGTCCGGCAGTTAAACCACGGGGGCACGCCCAATGGCCTGTTCGAGCCGTATGAATATCCCGACGAAACGATTTGTTTTCTCTCTGTCGGATTCGGATGAATACCGATGATGATTTCAATATAGTCCAATCTTCGTTTCACTCGTCCGGACAATTTTCAAGCCATATCGGCATTTAACACGCTAAACGTATTAAATAAGGTCTCCTGAATAACGACTAATATCCTTTTTTAAAAGACTTTACGATCGGGTACCCTCATTTCAAATGCAAGGTTGTAAGACGTCATTATTGAAGTTGCCACCGCAAAACCTTGCAGAAAACGGTCTACTCCGCTGCACCACAACTTCTTCGTCAAAGCCAAAGTCATGGCCATACCTTCGACTTTTCCTTGAATTTGCAGCACATCTGAGTTATTCAGTAAACCCTAAATAGGTTGGACTATTTTATCAATAAGAATTGGTATAACTTTGCGGCGCTATGTCTGACGCCCTTCGTCACGAGTGCGGAATTGCCTATCTCCGCCTTCGTCAACCGCTCTCCCACTATCATCAAAAATACGGTACTGCGTTCTATGGTTTAAATAAGCTGTACCTGCTTATGGAAAAACAGCATAATCGCGGGCAGGATGGCGCCGGCATTGCTACGGTGAAACTGGATGTGCAGTCTGGCACACCCTTTATGCGCCGTATTCGCAGCAATATTGCTCAAAGCATTCAGGATATTTTTAAGCAGATTCAGGAAGAATTGCAGGAGGTTGAAATTCTGTATCCCGACATTCGTAACCACCCCGATATTCTGAAAGGCTATCTTAGCTATATGGGTGAAGTGATGTTGGGGCATCTGCGTTATGGCACCNAGGGACGTAACAATATTGAATATTGCCACCCGTTTATTAAGTCGGACATTCAACCTACGCGCAACCTCTGCCTGGCCGGTAATTTTAACCTGGTGAATACCCGCGAGTTGTTTCATTTTATTCATCAGGATGCACTGGCCGAACGTAAAATGGATAGCGACCTCGCAGCCATGATGGAAGTGATTCATTACTACCTCTGTGAAGATGAAAAAGCATGCCGATCAANNATTAACTGGAAAGACGTTTTATCGAAAGCGTGTAATTTGTTCGATGGCGGTTTTGTGGCCGAAGGGTTATGTGGCAACGGCGACAGCTTTGTGGTACGCGATAAACACGGCATCCGTCCGGCCTATTATTTCATTAATGATGAGGTGATTAGTGTTGCCTCGGAACGTCCGGTACTGATGACTGCTTTTAAAACAGACTTTAACAGCATTCACGAACTACCACCGGGCCATGCGCTGATTGTGTTGGCCAATGGTTCGTATGCCATTGAAAAAGTGATGAACAGCGCCGAACAGCGTAGTTGTAGTTTTGAGCGGATTTATTTTTCACGGGGTAGTGATGCCGAAATTTATAGTGAGCGCAAACAACTGGGCCGACTGCTTTCTGAAAAGGTGTTGAAGTCGATTAACTACGACNTTAAAAATACCATTTTCTCTTTTATTCCGAATACTGCCGAGACCGCCTTTTACGGACTCATAAAAGGCGCCGAGGCGTATTTGAATGAGATAAAAATCAACCGCATCCAAAGCTGGAACAAAGATTTTGATGATGCGAAGTTGCGCGAAATGATTGAACGCCGGGTGCGCATCGAAAAAATTGCTATTAAGGATGTGAAGTTGCGCACCTTTATTACAGAGGATGCTGCCCGCAACGAAATGGTACAACACGTGTACGATATCACCTATGGCACCGTGCGGCCGGGCATTGATTCGCTGGTGGTGATTGATGACTCCATTGTTCGGGGCACTACCTTACGCGAAAGTATTATTCGTATGTTGGATCGGCTGGGGCCGCGTAAAATCACCATTGTTTCATCGGCACCACAAATTCGTTATCCGGATTGTTATGGCATCGACATGAGTAAAATGGGCGAGTTTATTGCGTTTCAGGCGACCGTTGAATTGCTGAACGACCGCAACCAGAAACAACTGCTGCACGATGTGTATGCCGAATGCCTGGCCGCTTCCAAAGCCAACAAATTGCAGAGCCAGAATTTTGTAAAACAAATTTATAAGCAGTTTAGCGTGGAAGAAATCAGCGCCAAAATTTCTTCGATGCTGAAAGCAGAAGATGTACAGGCCGAAGTGGAAATCATTTATCAAACCATTGAAAACCTGCATGCCGCTTGTCCGAAAAATACGGGCGACTGGTATTTTACCGGCGATTATCCAACTCCAGGGNGCAATGCTGTAGTAAACACAGCTTTCATGAATTACATGGAAGGCAAAGGCGGACGCGGTTATTAACCCCCGTACCAGGTTTATCCGATGGCGGGATGCGTATACCGATGTCACGTTTGTACTAGTCCAATTTCGTCTTTGACTCAGTGTGCTCCTGAAAATGCGATGTGGTGTATCTACCGATTAACATTGGTTATCCTATTCATATTCATTTGAAGTATTTCCAATCCGCCTTTGTTGAGGGTTCGCCTTAGTCAATCATTTTTAAGGCCTCTATCCTTTCAAAGTGTTTTCTGTTTAGAGTCGCAAGTGGTAGTTTATTGGCAACTGCTGCGGCAGCTATAAATAGGGTCTGCTGTTTAACGTGAAAGTAGTTGATATCATTGGATTCTGATGTGATATTTACTTGTTTAGATGCACAGTAATTTGTCATTTCACTTCAAAAGGTCTGCAGTTCATTTCTTGATTTTCACTTCACTGACATCTTCAAATTCTTCGTCATCGCCCAAAGGCTGTACCTTAGTACTATCCTATGGACGCTTCCTTGAATTTGAAGCGCCAGTGAGATAATCAGCAGACCCTAAATAAGTCAGCCAACTCAATTTGTTTTCGTTTAACTTTTAGCGCCTGATTAATCTGTACTGCGGTATCGACCGAATGTTCATCCAGCGGAATGATTTCAATAGCTTTGAAGACGTTATTCCAAAAGCAATTTGATTGGGTGTCGCACCGAGTAAATTTCATACTTCGTCACAGCAGAAACAGCAAACGAATATCCTTGACGTACTAAGTTTATCCAAACAGTTTTTCCCTTATCGGTTTTACGATAATAGTCAATCAAAATCGATGTGTCAACCAGAATTAGTTTGTCCGCCAATGGTTGAATTCTTTTCGGTTCTTCATGATAGTTTCTATTTGCTTTTTTGTGGCGGTAGGTCCGTTTAATAGTAAATTTTCTAAATCATTGGATTTTTGACTTTTACCTCTTTTTCGAGTTCCGCTTTCAATTGCTTCAATTTTCCTGAAGGAGTGTTTTGACAATTTTAATTAATTGGTCAAATCCAATATCTACCTGTACTTGCATACATACAAATCTATGAAGAAATGTCTAATTATAATCTTTCAGCAGGGTGTCGCTATCCTCAAAATCACCACCCTGTTGGGCCTCACGGGGACCGGTGGTGAATTTCCATCCTCACGGAAAATACAATACCACAGTGTTGCAAACCCCTATCTTTGCAGCCTTCGAATAGTTCAGCATGATTCAATTTTCAAAATTTACTTTAGCCAATGGCCTTCGCGTAATTGTACATGAAGATCATACCACCCCCATGGTGGCCTTTAATATTCTGTATGATGTGGGTGCCCGGGATGAAGACCCTAAGCAAACCGGATTTGCGCATCTGTTCGAACACCTGATGTTTGGTGGCTCTGTGAATATACCAGATTATGATGAACCCCTGCAGATGGCAGGTGGTGAAAACAATGCATATACCACCAACGACATCACCAATTACTATATTCAATTGCCTGCCGAAAATATCGAAACGGCATTTTGGCTGGAGAGCGATCGATTGTTAAGTCTGGCGTTTAGTCCGAAAAGCCTCGAAGTACAACGCAAGGTGGTTTGTGAAGAGTTTAAAGAGCATTATATCAACAAACCCTATGGCGATACCTGGAAGTATTTGCGGGAACTCTGTTATACCCAACATCCGTATCGCTGGATGACGATAGGCCGCGAACTGGCCCATATTGAACAAGCCAAACTGGAAGATGTCAAAGCCTTCTTTNTTAAACATTATCGTCCGTGTAATGCGATCNTGTGTGTGGCCGGCCCGGTGAGTACCGAACAAATTAAAGCGCTGTGTGCGAAATGGTTTGCGCCCATTGAACAAGGCACACCCTATCAACGAAACATCCCGTTTGAACCGGCACAAGAACAACCCCGCCGATTGACCGTACATAAAGATGTACCCGTTTCGGTTATTTTTAAAGCCTGGCATATGGCTCCGCGCCTGCATGCCGATTACTACAAGGCTGACCTGATTACAGAAGTGCTGAGTGGCGGTCAATCCAGCCGGCTCTACCAGCGACTCGTAAAGGAANAAAAATTATTTAGTTCCATCGACTGTTACCATACCGGCAGTGTAGAACAAGGATTGTTAGTGGTTGAGGGTAAATTGTTACCCCACGTAACACCAGAAGCAGCAGAGGCCGCGATTGATGAGGAATTGAACAGCATACGCCAGGAACTGGTTTCTGAAACGGAATTGGAAAAAGTAAAAAACAAAATCGAGAGCATGATCGCCTTTGAGGATCTCGGTTTATTGAGCCAGGCCAACAATTTAGCGTTTTATGAATTGCTGGGTGATGCCGAACTCATGAACACGGAATTTGAACGGTATCGGGCTGTGAATGCCGGCGACATACTGGAATATGCTCAACACGGCTTGCATCCGGATAAGAGTAATACCTTATTTTACCTTGCCTCGAATTTAGCCGGTTCGGAAGCATCGCACGAAACAGCTGAATAATACCGTTTCAATCCTGAAATTCAACTCAGGTGAACATGATTCAACTATAGATATTTGCAAAGTAACATCTCAGTATTGCTAATTTTGGCCTTTGCTCTTTGCGCGTTAAGAAAAATTTAAAATCGGGCGTAGCCTTCTTCCGGCTGTTCGAAGCCGAAGCCAAAGCGAAGGCAAGTTTCGGAAGAAGGCCGCTCGATGAGAATTTTTAGCTCAAAGAGCAACAGCCTTGAATTTTTGGCTCCACCTTTTGTTTTGTTTCATGCCGTAGCAGTATTTGTTTAGCCTGATGAAATCAGGATATTACAAATACGCTAACGGTACAAGACAAAAGGTTGGAAACAGAAAACAACCAGTTTCCGACTCTCGAAAAACAGACTGAATTTGGTTATTTGGATTTATAGACGACAGAAAAACAACAAACGATCTATTGATTTATAATTTGATATACCAAGTTATAGAGATACGACATTTGTAATCCCTATTAATTGGAAAACGTCCGTTTTCACGCTATTATACCACATCTAATTTAAGTAGATATAGGGACTACTAATATTTCATTCGGTATAGACGTTCAGCTCTAAAATTCGCAATTGCGTGGGGTCCGGGGAAACGGAATCACATCGCGGATATTGCCCATACCGGTCACGAATTGTACAAGGCGTTCAAAGCCTAATCCAAAACCGGCATGTTTACAGGTTCCGAAACGGCGGGTATCCAGGTACCAAAACATTTCCTTGACCGGAATATGCATTTCCTGCATTCTTTTNTCCAGATACTCCAAACGTTCTTCACGTTGAGATCCACCGACAATTTCACCAATTCCCGGGGCCAGAATATCCATAGCGGCGACGGTTTTTCCGTCATCATTTTGCCGCATATAAAAGGCTTTAATGTCTTTGGGATAATCGGTAACGATGACCGGCTTTTTAAGNTGTTTTTCCACCAGGTAACGTTCGTGTTCACTTTGCATATCAATTCCCCACTTCACGTCGTATTGGAATTTCTTCTTNTTGTAGGCCGGCGACTGCAATAAAATTTCAATGGCTTCAGTATAGGTGATCCGTTCAAAGTCGTTCTCCAGCATAAACTGAAGTTTTTCTTTCAATCCGAATTCAGCGCGTTCGTTTTGTGGTTTTTGTTTTTCTTCTTCGGCCAGGCGTTGATCTAAGAAATCAATATCCTCCGGATGTTTNTCCATGGCATACCGAATCACATATTTCAACATGGCTTCGGCAAGATCGGCGTTTTCTTTGAGTTCATTAAACGCTACCTCCGGTCCAATCATCCAGAATTCCGCCAGGTGACGCGTGGTATTGGAATTTTCAGCCCGGAAGGTGGGTCCGAAGGTGTATACCTTGGTAAAGGCCATGGCAGCCAGTTCTGCTTCGAGCTGACCGCTCACAGTGAGGTTGGCACTGCGGCCAAAAAANTCCTTATCAAAATCAATTTCCCCGTTTTCATTTTTTGGCAGGTTATTCGANTCCAGGGTGGTCACGCGAAACATTTCACCGGCCCCTTCGGCATCGGAGGCAGAAATAATGGGTGTGTGAATGTTTAAAAANTCTCGTTCCTGAAAAAACTGATGCACTCCAAAAATCAGGGCATTACGTAAACGCGAAACGCTGCCAAACGTATTGGTGCGAAAACGCAGATGCGCAATATCCCGCAAAAATTCAAGGCTATGTTTTTTAGGTTGTAAGGGGAATTTTTCGGCGTCACTATCTCCGAGAATTACAATTTCATCGGCTTTCAGTTCAACGGTTTGCCCTTTGGCCGGTGAAGGAATCAAGAGGCCTTTGGCTTCAATACAGGCTCCGGTAGTGATGCGTTTCAGCACCGATTCATCCATAGTATTAAAATCCACAACCACTTGCAGATTCTGGTTAGTTGAACCATCATTCAGCGCAATAAACTGGTTATTTCTGAATGTTCGTACCCAACCACGAACAAGTATTTCCACATGGGTTTGTTGCCCTTTTAAGAGGACGGCAATAGACGTTGACATAGGCCGCGAAATTAATTCAAAATCGTTTCGGAAATACAAGGTCTTGCAGACTTCGGGCGTGTTACAATTTGGCAGCTTGTCCCCTCACCTTGCGGCGCAGCTCAAAATTCTGTCCCAAATACACTTTGCGAACCTGTTCATCGGCTGCAAGTTCTTCGGCGCTTCCTGATTTTAAAATTTTACCATCATAGAGTAAATAAGCCCGGTCGGTGATAGACAAGGTTTCCTGCACATTATGATCGGTAATCAGGATACCGATGTTTTTATATTTCAGTTGTTCTACAATCACCTGGATATCTTCAACGGCAATGGGATCGATGCCTGCAAANGGTTCATCCAATAAAATAAACTTCGGGTTCACGGCCAGGGCCCGGGCAATTTCTGTGCGTCGGCGTTCACCGCCACTCAGCACATCTCCCGGATTTTGGCGCACGTGAGTCAAACGAAATTCAGCCAGGAGCGATTCCAGTTTATCCCGTTGTTCTTCTTTATTCAGGGTGGTCATTTCCAGTACTGAACGAATATTATCTTCTNNAGAAAGTTTTCGAAAAATACTGGCTTCCTGTGGCAAATACCCTAGACCGAGTTTTGCGCGTTGATACATGGGCAAGGAGGTGATGGGTTGACCATCTAAAAATACATCCCCTTCATCGGGTTGCACCAAACCAACCACCATATAAAAGGTCGTCGTTTTTCCCGCACCATTGGGTCCGAGTAGTCCAACAATTTCACCTTGTTTAACTTCAACACTTACCTGGTTAACAACCACACGGCGTCGGTATTTTTTNACCAGTTGGGTAGTACTGATGCGGGAAAGCATGGGGTAAAAGTACACTGGAATCCGGTTTCCGGATGATTAATCTCCGTTAAATCAATTCAAATCTGCCTGTTGGCGCTCCACATGCAGGCCAATACTCATCACTTCCGGCAAGGGATTCTGGCGCATAATTTGCCTGAAAGACATTTTGTAACGACCGGTCTGATTAAAATGCATGGGGCTCCATTTCGTGTCAAGGGCATTTTGTGTTCCCATATTTCATTCATGCCCCGGCCCAACCACTTCCCGCTGGTTTCAGCCAATGGAATTTCGGTATTGCGCACAGGAAGTTCCTGTCCATTGGGTAAGGTAGTGCGCACCCGTAACCAGATATTTGAAAATGGATAAGCTTCCGTGTGTCGCATCATTAAAAACAATTGATAGTTTTTAGTCGTATCCAGAATATCAAATTCAAAAGTTACTTCTTCGTTTGTTTTCCAGGAATGATTCGGGAAGGCATGATTTTTCGTAGGTAGCTCCTTTCACGCAGGCGAACAGCGTTAAAATCAGGATAGCCAGTATCGAGCGATTCAAGATTTTCATACTATAGGGCATTTAATAATTGTTCTTTGGCTTGCTCCAGTTCATCTTTCATATTCACCACCAATCGCTGAATATCCACATCATTGGCTTTGGAACCCATGGTGTTAATTTCACGTCCGATTTCCTGTAACAGAAATCCCAGTTTNTTNCCTTTGGTGGCTTGCTCCTCATTCAGCATTTGATGGAAGTAGGCGCAATGATGCAAGAGTCTGTTTTTNTCTTCATTGATGTCAAGCTTTTCTACATAGAATATGATTTCCTGTTCCAGTCGATTGGCATCTACAAAGTTNCCTTGCAGTTGTTCAGTAACGGCAGACAATAAACGTTCGCGGATCCGGTCGATACGNTTTTTATCAAAAGGATCNACCTCCGCGCAGAATGATTCGATACGTTGGATATTATTCCGTATGGTTGCTGACAACATTGAACCTTCTTTACTGCGATGCGCGTTCAATTGTTGGCAGGCCGAAACCAATTCTGTAGCAATCACTTTCCAATCTGCTTCCTGAATCGACTCCGTGGTTGCTGAAACGATTTCAGGCATGCGCATCAGTGTGGGTAATACATCCTGTTCGGTCAGTTGCAACTCGGTGGCTATTTGTTTCATGGAATCATAATAGTAGCGGGCGAGTTCGAGATTCACCGCCATCGGTTTGGCCACACCATGTTGTTTCAGATAGATGCTCACATCAATAGACCCACGAATCAGATGCTGTTGAATGATCGTACGCATTTCAATTTCGTAGAGTTTCAACAAGGGTGGAATCTTTGCAGCNGTCTCAAGTTGTTTTCCATTCAATGAACGGAGTTCAAGGATGCAGGTGAAATCGCCTACTGTGAATTCAGATCGTCCGTAACCGGTCATGGATTGCAACATAGCAGCAAATTTATTGGGTGAATCAGAAAGAAATCAGAAGGAAAAAAGTATTTATTCAAGTCTGGTAAAGTATAACAAACCATGAAAGGGTTAAGAAAATATTTTTAATGCGAAGCGTAATAATTTCTGAAATGCTGAAAATTTGTTTGTTCTAAACCAAAGAAATTTTCAATATCGTTTGAATCTGTTGACAAACAATTTCTTTCGAGAACAAAAATAAAACACTTGAAATACAGGCCCATCAAGGCTTTCGGAGGGCATAAAAAAACCGGCAGTTAAAAACTTCCGGCTCTTTTTGAATTTATGGGTTAGTAAGCGAAATAACCATCACAATGATAGACATTAATTTTTAGACGAAAAAATATTTTTCAAAAAAGTTATTCACGAATTGTGCATTGAAATCAAAGAAAAAAATAGTTCAATGTGAATTACAAATTCATATTCGTTCGAAACATCTTCACGGCGATGGCAAGAAGAATCACGCCAAAGAATTTTCGAATAACTAAAATTCCGGAGTGCCCTAGCATCCTCTCCAACCAGTTTAAACTTTTAAGGCAATANAAGATGATGATTGTATTGAGGAGAATAGCGAGTAATATGTTGTATTGATGATACAATGATTTAATCGACATCACCGTAGTTAATGTTCCTGAACCGGCTATAATTGGAAATGCAATCGGTACAATCGANTCAGCTTTCGCGTTGCCATCGCCTTTAAANAATTCTATCCCCAAAACCATTTCAAGACCCAGTATAAATAATACAATCGATCAAGCAATAGCAAAGGAGGCCACATCTAATCCGAGNTATTCCCAGAAACGTTCACCTAAAAAAAGNAATAATAGTATCAATGCTGCCGACACTACGGTGGCACGTCCTGCCGAAATATGTCCAACTTTATTTTTAAATGCAATTAATACCGGAATTGAACCGAGTATATCAATAACAGCAAACAACGCAAAGGTTGCGGTGACCGTTTCATTCAGCGAAAAATTGGAAATAGCATATGCAGACATGCAACAAAGATAGAAATCAATAGCAATCCGTTTGGCTTCTGTTCATCGTTGGTTGGTCAGCATCAGTAACCACTACCCGTATGGCTTCATGGTCAGTCAAGGTAAAACCGTGCATCGATACTTCATACAGGCTTTTTCTTTTCAGGATTCAGTCGATACGGTTCCAATTCCATCCGTATTTTTGTCCACTAATTTTTCAGCCATGCAAACATCCTCTATCCCTGAAGTCGCACAGCGGTTTATGCGTTATATACAAATTGATACACAAAGCGATCCGAGTNCCAGCAGTTTCCCCAGTACCGAAAAACAANAAGATCTTGCCCGGATTTTAGAAGCAGAATTANAGGAGATGGGTTTACAGGAAGTAGAATTGGATGCGCATGGTTACGTGTATGCAACTATTCCGGCCACGGTAGATAAGCAGGTTCCTGTTCTTTGTTTTTGTGCGCACATGGATACCGCACCGGATTGCAGCGGGAAAGATGTGAAACCGATACTGCATCCAAATTATCAGGGTCAGGATATCATACTGCCGGATGATCCTTCACAAATTATCACCACTACACAACATAGTTATTTANAAAGAAAAATTGGCGAAGACCTGATTACCGCATCCGGACTTACCTTATTGGGTGCTGATGACAAAGCCGGTGTTGCCATCATCATGGATTTTGCCAGACAAATTCTGCAAAAACCAGAAATTCCTCATGGCAAGATTCGTATCTTATTTACTCCGGATGAAGAAGTAGGTCGGNGAGTTGAAAAAGTGGATATGAAAAAACTTGGTGCTGATTTTGGGTACACCTTGGATGGCGGAGAACGTGGTGCGCTGGAATCAGAATCCTTCAGCGCCGATGGAGCAACGGCCATCATTCACGGTATTTCGGCGCATCCCGGTTATGCCAAAGGGAAAATGGTGAGTGCCCTGAAAGTAGCTGCTGCGTGTTTAGATGCATTACCCAAGAACGAATGGAGCCCTGAAACCACCGAAGAACGGGAAGGTTATATCCATCCTGTATCTATAGAAGGGGGCATCGAAAAAGTGACCATTAAATTTATCATCCGGGATTTTGTAACAGACAAACTGAAAGAACATGAAGCCCGTTTAGAANAAATTCTTCAGGATACCACGGCTCAATTTCCGGGGGCACGTTGTGAATTTTCAACGTATGAACAATACCGCAATATGATGGATATTATTCGTACCGTTCCCCATGTCACAGAATATGCTGCCGAAGCGATGCAGCGGGCCGGTGTAAAACCTGAACAATGGTTAATTCGTGGAGGTACCGATGGCTCGCGCTTATCGTTTATGGGCCTGCCTTGTCCGAATATCTTTACCGGAGAAATGGCCATACATTCCAAACATGAATTTGTGAGTGTGCAGGATATGGAAAAATCCATTGAAACGTTGATGCATCTCGTTCAAATCTGGGCCGAAAAATAACTCCAGTACTTACACGAAAGAATTGGAGTTAAAAAACTACCTTAGCTGAAATTTATGAAAATGAAAAAATTTTTCTTGCCATGGCCTTGCTTTGCACCCTGCTTCCTGAAAGTAAAGCTCAGCTCGCTCAGAAAGGTGCCAGTTTTATGTCATTGGGTTATGGATTTCCCAGCGCAATGCAATTTATGGGTCGGGTATTTAAATTTGGATACACGATAGAAGGTGAGGAAGATTACCAATCCAGTTTTAGTTATAAAGGATTTGGTCCGATGCATTTACGCTACGAATATATGTTAGGCGGCCGAGTAGGACTCGGTTTAAGTGCCAATGCCGAATTTGGTAATTTTAAATTCGTTTCATCCTATACAGATGTTGACGACAAACTCATCACATCAACCACCAATTTGGGCGTGAGTAGCTGGAATGCGATGGCACGCTGTAATATCCACTTCCTGAAACGGAGCGAAAAAGTAGATTTGTATTATGGATTCAGTGTGGGTTACAGTCGCACCCGCATCAAATTAGAAGAAACCCTTGAAGGTGCTGATATGGACCCTGAATATCAGAAAGAAGTAGATGCCATGGAAGATTACCTGAATGATGTATTTAAATTAATTCCTGTGGCCTTTGAAGAAGTGTTTGGCGCCCGGTTTGCACTGGCGCCCGGCACAGGCTTGTATTTTGAAGTTGGCTATTCAAAAGCCCTGGCTCAAATTGGATTTTCACCAAACTGGGCGGCGACCGGGGATACAACCGCAGTCGCTGGGAATGGTTCTAGGCACGTATGCATGAAATTCGTTTCACAACCCGCATGAGCGGGTTTTTTATTGAACCTTCCGGATTAAAATTTTATTTATACCGATTCAACTCTGAGAAGTAACTCAAAAGCTCTATCTAACGATGCAATGTCTCAAAAAGTAATATCATAGACCGGACGTTTTCGGCCTTTGCTCTTGGGGCGTGAAGAAAAATTTGAAATCGGGCGCAGCCTTCTTCCGGCTGTTCGAAGCCGAAGCCAAAGCGAAGGCAAGTTTCGGATGAAGGCCGTTCGATGAGAATTTTTATGCCAATGTGAATTGTGTCTTAAACCAATTCGTACAGTGGTATATGCCGATCGGATAGCTGTTTCCCGATTCAATGAGCGGGATTACAGATATCACTTCGGTATTAGCCCAAAGAGCAGCAGCCGTGAATTTTGGCTCCACCTTTTGTTTCAAGACAAAAGGTTGGAAACAGGAATAATTCCAATGTCCGATGCAGGAAAACTCACTCTGATTTAAGCTTTTGAGAAATACATGCGATCGAAAAAACGAAATAAATTTTATTGATTTACAACCTATTCTGGCTAACTTAAAAGATTATAAATATTCTTTAGCCCAAACTTCGCCAAGCGCGTTTGTGCTATGAATTTTTATTCCCGATTGTATTGATTGCTGTAGCCTACGTGCCTCCAGAAGATCGATATCATCGGGGCGGACTGGCATTTACCAATGTAAAATAATAAATTAGTTTTGGACTAATTTATTATTACAATTAGTATTAAACTACTTTTGACCACTCATTGTTTATCGCGTGATTGAAAAAAGTCCTCAACACTCAAAGAAGAAATTCGTGTCATCTTAGCCGGTTGGCTTCCTCAGGGCAAACCTGAATCGCTAATTACTGAATATTTGGACGAATTAGCTTTTCTGGCTGAAACAGCAGGTGCTACCGAAGTGAAACGCTTTTATCAAAAGTTACAACATCCGGATAGCCGTACCTTTTTAGGAAGTGGCAAGTTGTTGGAAATTCGCGAATACATTGTACGCAATAAAATTGATATGGTGATTTTTGACGACGAGTTAAGCGGCGCACAAATTTCCAATATCGAAGATGTGCTAAAGGTAAAGGTGATTGACCGCAGTGATNCGATCCTGGACATTTTTGCGACCCGGGCAAAAACAGCTCAGGCCAAAGCGCAGGTGGAATTAGCGCAATATCAATACCTATTACCCCGATTGAAAGGTATGTGGAAACATCTGGAACGTCAGGGAGGAGGAATCGGTAGCCGGGGACCCGGAGAAACCGAAATTGAAACAGACCGGAGGATTGTGAAAGATAAAATTGCCTTGCTTCGGAAGCGGCTCGCTGAATTCGATAAACAAGCACAAACCCAGCGTAAAGACCGGGGCGAATTGATACGTGTTTCATTGGTGGGATATACCAATGTGGGCAAAAGCACCCTGATGCAAGTGTTGAGTAAATCGGATGTATTTGCAGAAAATAAATTATTTGCCACTCTGGACACCACCACCCGTAAGGTCGTGCTTGAACGAACACCATTTTTAATTAGTGATACGGTTGGATTCATCCGTAAGCTGCCCCATCATTTGGTAGAAAGTTTTAAAAGCACCCTCGATGAAGTGCGGGAAGCGGACATCTTATTACATGTTATTGATATTTCGCATCCCAACTATGAAGATCATATTGCAGTAGTGAAACAAACCCTGCACGAACTGAAAGCCGACGACAAACCCACTNTTTACATTTTCAATAAAATGGATTTGTACGAAANNAACACCTTTGATGAATGGTTGGAAGATGAAGTAAAAGCTGATCTTCTTGCCCAGCTTGAAAAACGGTGGTTGCATGAAAGTCAGGACAAGGCCCTGTTTATCTCGGCCACTGAAAAATCGAACATTGATATTTTGCGGAATAACTTATTAGAAGAAGTTCGCCGCATGTATGGCATCCGGTATCCGTACAAAACAGTCTTTTACGAATAGTGGATCGTTCCAATCAATTTACAGACAAGGATCNGCGGCAACCAGCCCTCCNCCATCTACCGGCATGCCACCGATGGCTCTCGAACGCAAGGCGGCATTCACTACTTCAATCCTTCTGTTCCGGGCTTTACCTTCCGGGGTATTATTGGGTGCGGTGGGTTTGCCGGAGCCGAATCCTACCGGTATGAGCCGCTTACAGTCGACACCTTGTGCAACCAACCAGCGAACTACGGCCATAGCACGTTGTTCACTTAATTTTTGTGCGTCCATAGCGGGCGTTGATTCATCGGTATGCCCTTCAATACGCAGCAGGGAGATAGCGGTTTTAGCTTCGAGGTAGGCTTTAATATGCTGCAAGGCAGATTCACTTTCAGGGCTTAATTCGGCTGTTCCGGTTTTAAAGTGAATTGGTGTGGGTAGTACCAATCGATGATCCTGAAGTTCGAAAGTTTGAGCCTGAGCGAGGGTTGGGAGGCTAACAAACAGAATAAGCAGGCTTGAAACGAACAGTAGGGGTAGTTTATCAAAAGCCTTGGCTAAGTAAGAAGGATGTATCCATTTCATTGCCTAAAGATAAATCCATGCGTTACTTTTCGTTGCGGTAAAAAAATTTGATAATTTCTTTTTTCCTATTTTTGCATCCCATTACACTCCTTCTTAGCTCAGTTGGTTAGAGCATCTGACTGTTAATCAGAGGGTCGCTGGTTCAAGTCCAGCAGAAGGAGCCAAAGCCTCGGACATTCCGGGGCTTTGTTTTTAAAGGGAAGAAGGTGTCGGTAAGGATGATGGATACTGCGAGTCACAAAGGTAGAATAAACATAGCAGCAATAAAAATGCCTCCCACTTGAGCGGAGAGGCTTACTAAATGTTTTCACAGCGGAATAATCCTTATTGTGAAAAGGTTTCAAAATGTATTTCAAAGATAATTCCACAAATTGAAAGACAAAATTAATTTTCTGAATTATTCTTTATTACTATTTTAGTAAGACCTTAAAACATCCACTTATGAAAAAATTCTTGGCCTAGATATAGGTGTATCTTCTGTTGGACTTGCTGTAATTTACGAGNAATGAAAAAAATTCGAAATTCAGGATATGGCCGTTCGAATTATTCCTGAAGACCCGAACTTTCATGCAAAATTTTATACTGGAAATAAGGCAAGCAAAAATGCAGATAGAACAATAAATCGAGGTATCCGAAGAGGCATTCAACGTTTTAAACAGCGACGTGATAGACTCTACGATGCGCTAAAAGCAAATAATTGTTTTCCTGAAAATGAACTTNTTGAGCTAAATGCATTAACTCTTTATGGATTACGCCATAGAGCCGTAACAGAACAAATCTCCCTCATGGAGTTTGGACGCGTTCTTATTCATTTAAATCAACGACGAGGGTTCCAAAGCAATCGCAAATCAAATTCAGAAGAAGAAGATTCAACAGATTATAAANAAAGAATTGCTGAACTCGAAGCTGATCTCGGAAATTTAACCATAGGGCAAAAACTCTACCAGGAATTGGCGCAATCAGCCCATCCATTGTCAATTGTTTTAAGAGAACGAACATACCTGCGCGCGAGTTACATGGAAGAGTTTGATAGAATTTGGGATTTCCAGAAGAAGTATTATCCGGAAATTCTTACCGGGNGGCCACAGCAAGACGATAACAAAGGAACGTTATATGAATTACTGCGGAATAAAATTATTTNNTTTCAAAGACCCCTTAAAAGCCAAAAGGGGCTAGTATCTAAATGCACATTCGAGCCACTACATCGATGCGCCAATGATNCTTCTCCCTATTTTGAAGCATTTAGAATTTGGCAGAGAATTAATGACCTTGCGTGGAAGAACAGCAGAGGAGAAACCCTGTATCCTGATATTTCGCAAAAGAAATTAATTTACGAAAAACTCTTCCATGATAAAGATTTAAATGCCAAATGTCAATTAACTGTTACTAAGATAAAAGAAATAATCGGATATTCTAAGAACGAAAAAATATACTTGAACTTTCCTGAATTAGATGGAAGCAAAACCTATCGACTAATANAAAATGCTTTATCCAAAGCCAACATCACCAACTATGAACGCTTTCTGTTTNTCAATCCTCAGATAAATGATGAANAAGGCGGACTACTAGAACTTTGGCATATTCTTTATTCAATTCCAACTGAACAAGATNCGATTAAAACATTACAAAAACGATTTGGATTCTCATCGGATCGAGCCACAATTGTTGCGAATGAAGTCCACTTTAATTCTGATTATGGAAGCATGTCAACCAAAGCAATTAAAAAATTGCTTCCGTATATGGAAGGTGGTATGGGATACAGTGAAGCTTGCGATTCTATAGGTTATGACCATAGTGGATATAAAACAAAAATCGAACTTCAAAACAAACTCCAAGCAGTTAAACCAAATAGCCTCCGAAACCCTATAGTAGAACAAGTTTTAAATCAGGTAGTGAATGTGGTAAATCTTGCGATGGAAAAACACGGTCAATTCGACGAAATACGAGTGGAACTGGCCCGGGAATTACGAAATAGTGCTAAAACCAGAAAGGCAATTGCAAATCAGAATNCANAAAATAAAAAGTACAATGAGTCAGTAAGGGAGCGATTAAGTAAAGAATACAATTTTAAACTTATCAATGGAAGAGATGTTAAACGATATTCACTTTGGGAAGAAACCAATCAAATTTGTCTTTATTGCAATGCCCCACTTACGAAAACTGATTTCCTAAACGGTCAGGCAGAAATAGAACATATCCTTCCAAAATCTCGTTCATTCAGCAACAACATGAACAACTTTATTCTGGCACATCGCAAATGCAATTCTACGAAGGGTCAGCTTACTGCTTTTGATTTCATGGCGCGCGATACGGCAAAACTGAATGATTATATTGAATTGGTCAACTCATTATATAACGACGGANAAGGAAAATTATCAAAAGCGAAATTTGAAAACCTTATGTGCCGTGGCGATCAAATACCATCCGATTTCGTCGAACGAATGTTGAAGGATACTCAATACATCAGCAAAGAATCTGTAAAATTGCTTAAAAGTGTTTGTGAAAAAACATATACTACAACAGGTCAAATTACCGACTTTTTAAGAGAAAAATGGAATTTAAAAGAAGTACTCAAGGAAGTCAATCTTCCAAAGTACGAGGCACTCGGACAAGTAGAAACCAAGGAAATTAAGGACAATAACGGCTCTACAAAAACGATAACCAGAATTATCAATTGGAGCAAACGAGATGATCGCNGGCACCATGCCATTGATGCACTAATTTGTGCATTGACTAACCAANAAATTATCTTCAAGTTAAACAACTTGAATAAGATATACCAATTAGAAAAGGACTTATTAAGTAAGGAAGATATTGAGAATTTTGAACGCGTTCTGAGTGAAGACTTTACTGAACCGGTATCTTTTGACCTGAAAGCATTTGCTGAAGCGACTGAACATTACTTTGAAGAACCCATGGAAAATATGCGAGAAGTTGTAAAAAAACAACTGGACAGTATTTTCATTTCGATTAAGAAGAATTCAAAAGTCCTTACAAAGAAAATCAATCACGGAAAATTTTCCAATCCACAAATAACATGGGTTCCCAGAGGCTATTTACATGAGGAAACCATCATGGGAAGGGTACGAAAAATTTCTGAAAATAAAATTAAAATCACACCTCAGTTTAACCGCGTTCAGGACATAGTAAACCTCCCCATCAGAACAGTGATCCTAAACCACATCAGTCAACATGGTGGAGATCCANAAATTGCATTCTCTGCCAAAATACTCAAATCGAATCCAATTCTTTATAAAGGTAATGAAGTGAAGGAAGTACGTGTATTTGAAGAATCATGCACGAAACGAGTTAAACTCAATGAATCTTTAACGGCCGCACAAATTGAAAAAATAGCTGATTCAAAAATCAAGGAGTTGGTTAAAGCTCGACTGAATCAATTTGATGGTAAAATTAAATTGGCCTTTGCAGATTTAGAACACAATCCACTTTGGTTAAACAAAACCCAAGGGATTTGTGTAAAATCAATTACTGTATTTGATGAAAGTAAAGTAGAAAAATTGAGGGAAGGTTTCGTANAAACAGGAGGAAACCACCATGCGCTTATTTATAAATCAGATGATGGTAAATACAATGATAAAGTGGTTTCATTTTGGGAAGCCGTTGAAATTGGACTACTGAATATTCAAAATACCGGCAAGCCTTACCCCATCATTCATCAGAGCGATGATCCGGTGTTAGGCAATTTTCAGTTCTCCATGCAAATCAATGACTTATTTGTCTTCGATTTTAAACATTCGTTGAATCCACAAGCAGAGAACGAATTAAATTTTTATGACCCTGCAAACCGCGCATTGATTAGTCAAAAATTATTCAGAGTGCAANAAATGAGTAAGAAGTCAAGCGGAGTATTTGATGTTCATTTTCGGCACCATTTGGAAACTTCCGTCTTACGGGATATTCCAGAAGTTTCCTGGATTAATCTCACTTCAAATAAATCTTTCCAAAGATTAACAAAAATTAGATTGGATGCAATAGGAAGAATCATACAAGTTTCATAGCAAATCAAACGAAGGTTGACAATTCATAATGTGAAAAATCTGCCCATGTAATCGTCAATTTATGATTAAAAGAACTCTTTATTTCGGAAATCCGTGTTCTCTCCATTCACGCTTAGAACAAATACAGATTCGATTCCCGGAGCAAACTGATCGTCATACAGTACCGATAGAGGATATTGGGGTTGTGGTATTGGATCATCCTCAAATTATGGTTTCACATTCTCTAATCGCCAAGCTTTTACAGAACAATGTTGCTCTGATTACTTGCAATGAGACCCATCACCCAACAGGCTTAATGCTGAATCTGGATGGCAATACTTTACAAAGTCAGAAATTCCGGGCCCAATTGGATGCCAGCAAACCGCTGCTGAAACAGCTATGGCAACAAACCATAATTTCTAAAATCGAAAATCAAGCAACACTTNTAAAATCAATCGGTGTTGAAACCGGAAATATGATTCGATGGGCAAGTGAAGTGCGTAGTGGAGATACGGGTAATAAAGAAGCCAGAGCAGCCGTGTATTATTGGGGTAAGTTGTTTCATAAATTACCTTGGTTTAAACGAGAGCGTTTTGGAGAGCCGCCCAATCATATCCTCAATTATGGTTATGCCATTTTGCGTGCTATAGTTGCTCGCAGTCTTGTTGCTAGTGGTTTACTTCCTACCCTAGGTATTTTTCACCGAAATCAGTACAATGCTTATTGTTTGGCGGATGACTTAATGGAGCCTTATCGGCCCTTTGTGGATCGAATAGTATATCGGATGGTAGAAGAAGATCGGCATGAACTTGAACTGAACAAAGAACTGAAAGCAGAGCTATTGCAAATTCCGGTTTTAGATGTGTTGATTGACGGCCAGAAAAGCCCTTTAATGGTGGCAGTTCAACGCACTACTGCAAGTTTGAGCCGTTGTTTTGAAGGAGAAAGCAGAAAATTGGTGTATCCTAGCTTGAAATAAGTCAATGGTCATGAAAGACCGTTTTAACCAATATCGTATCATGTGGGTACTTGTATTTNTTGACTTACCTACTGAAACCAAACAAGAACGAAAAATCTATGCAAAATTCCGTAAGGACATCTTGCAGGATGGATTTACGATGTTTCAGTTCAGTATTTACTTGCGCCATTGCCCGAGCCGGGAAAACGCTGAGGTGCATATTCGTCGGGTAAAACGCATGTTGCCGGAAAAAGGACATATCGGCATTATGTGTATTACGGACAAACAATTTGGAGATATGGAAATCTTTNTTGGACGTAAAGAAGGGATAAAGCAATCTGGAAGTCAACAATTAGAAATGTTCTGATTTACCTAAAATGATCTTGACAAGATTGCTATTAATTAAATTCTTCTCCAAATTTCAACCTATACTTTAAAATTCAGAAATGAAAATCTCCCAGGTAGCAGGATTGCAAAAGAAAAGGAAGGTTAGATTTTCCATCCTACCTTCCTTTCTAAGTTCTTGATTTTCAGATACTTCGATAGGTTCAGTTGTTTAAGAACTCATACGAAGTTACATTTTGAAACCTTTTCACAACGAGGATGGATAACACCGGCCACCAATGGAGTTGTTTAAGAACTCATACGAAGTTACATTTTGAAACCTTTTCACAACAACTACCTTTACCGAAGTATGGCCAGATAGTTGTTTAAGAACTCATACGAAGTTACATTTTGAAACCTTTTCACAACAAACAAAGGCCCACTCCCCGCCACCTTTTGTTGTTTAAGAACTCATACGAAGTTACATTTGAAACCTTTTCACAACAAAGCCTCTGTAATCCCAGATTGTGAGCCGGTTGTTTAAGAACTCATACGAAGTTACATTTTGAAACCTTTTCACAACACCGCCTCTTAATTGCATTTTGCGTTTACCGTTGTTTAAGAACTCATACGAAGTTACATTTTGAAACCTTTTCACAACTGATTCTGCAAACTGTTTCAATGATATTTTGTTGTTTAAGAACTCATACGAAGTTACATTTTGAAACCTTTTCACAACTGCAGTGCCTTATGGATGGTTCACCGAAAATGTTGTTTAAGAACTCATACGAAGTTACATTTTGAAACCTTTTCACAACAGATTACCGCGTATCTGTTTGCCGTAACAGTTGTTTAAGAACTCATACGAAGTTACATTTTGAAACCTTTTCACAACGTGTTATTGGTCTTTGTCATTGGTGAAGCTGTTGTTTAAGAACTCATACGAAGTTACATTTGAAACCTTTTCACAACTAGCATAAAAAAATAACAAAATGGAAAGTTGTTTAAGAACTCATACGAAGTTACATTTTGAAACCTTTTCACAACCCGGATAGCCATTGATTTAGTCTTTGTTTAGTTGTTTAAGAACTCATACGAAGTTACATTTTGAAACCTTTTCACAACTTCAATTCTGTTTATAGGCTGAATGTTTCGTTGTTTAAGAACTCATACGAAGTTACATTTGAAACCTTTTCACAACCCATGACATAAAGTTAACTGCTGCCAACACGTTGTTTAAGAACTCATACGAAGTTACATTTTGAAACCTTTTCACAACATTCGTCACCGTATCAGTATTGGCATCTGAGGTTGTTTAAGAACTCATACGAAGTTACATTTTGAAACCTTTTCACAACACAAATGGACTTTGAAGGACGCGGTATTTGTTGTTTAAGAACTCATACGAAGTTACATTTTGAAACCTTTTCACAACGCAAGAATTTGATTTGCAGTTGAAGGATTATGTTGTTTAAGAACTCATACGAAGTTACATTTTGAAACCTTTTCACAACACTTAATCCTGCGAATCGGTATTAAATTCCGTTGTTTAAGAACTCATACGAAGTTACATTTTGAAACCTTTTCACAACCGGAAACTATAATATCATCACTTGCTGTAAGTTGTTTAAGAACTCATACGAAGTTACATTTTGAAACCTTTTCACAACCTATATTTAACTGGCCCATAGGTCAGTCCGAGTTGTTTAAGAACTCATACGAAGTTACATTTTGAAACCTTTTCACAACTAACTCACAATGCTCTTTATAACGATTGATAGTTGTTTAAGAACTCATACGAAGTTACATTTTGAAACCTTTTCACAACTTTGAATATGCTTCTACTCTGCTTTTATTAGTTGTTTAAGAACTCATACGAAGTTACATTTTGAAACCTTTTCACAACTGTGTGATTTTGCACGTTAAATAACTACGCAAGTTGTTTAAGAACTCATACGAAGTTACATTTTGAAACCTTTTCACAACAATCCTATTAAGCAAAATTCAGCGTTTTGTAGTTGTTTAAGAACTCATACGAAGTTACATTTTGAAACCTTTTCACAACGCATTTGGATAGTGTTGTCTTAATACTGATGTTGTTTAAGAACTCATACGAAGTTACATTTTGAAACCTTTTCACAACATGTATTCAAGGTTTGTATTATCAAGGCCTGTTGTTTAAGAACTCATACGAAGTTACATTTTGAAACCTTTTCACAACAAAGATTGTTACGGGTGGCATTCAGGTTGGTTGTTTAAGAACTCATACGAAGTTACATTTTGAAACCTTTTCACAACCATTTAATTCATCATTTAACGCATTTTCCTGTTGTTTAAGAACTCATACGAAGTTACATTTTGAAACCTTTTCACAACGAGGGTGGATAACACCGGCCACCGATGGAGTTGTTTAAGAACTCATACGAAGTTACATTTTGAAACCTTTTCACAACATACTCAAAACCACATTAGTATCTTTTCGTTGTTTAAGAACTCATACGAAGTTACATTTTGAAACCTTTTCACAACGTTCTTCATATTATGCCTTTCTCCTATCGTGTTGTTTAAGAACTCATACGAAGTTACATTTTGAAACCTTTTCACAACACCGCATTGCGCATCGTTAAACAAGGATCGTTGTTTAAGAACTCATACGAAGTTACATTTTGAAACCTTTTCACAACAAAGGACACTTCGATAAATTGTTCGATGTTGTTGTTTAAGAACTCATACGAAGTTACATTTTGAAACCTTTTCACAACAATAATGTGAAGTATCTGTTCCATCGTCAAAAGTTGTTTAAGAACTCATACGAAGTTACATTTTGAAACCTTTTCACAACAGGCCCTTGCACATATTGATTGTCTGTTGGTTGTTTAAGAACTCATACGAAGTTACATTTTGAAACCTTTTCACAACTTGTTCTGTTTTTCTGTTGTTTGTGAATCGTTGTTTAAGAACTCATACGAAGTTACATTTTGAAACCTTTTCACAACGCCACAGGGGTTTATACGTTAGACTTTAGCGTTGTTTAAGAACTCATACGAAGTTACATTTTGAAACCTTTTCACAACCGTAGGCGGTAGACTCATAAACACCCTCTGAGTTGTTTAAGAACTCATACGAAGTTACATTTTGAAACCTTTTCACAACTTTGGGATAAAGGTTCATTTATGGGATTAGAGTTGTTTAAGAACTCATACGAAGTTACATTTTGAAACCTTTTCACAACCAAGGAGAATTTTATTGTGATGCAAACACAGTTGTTTAAGAACTCATACGAAGTTACATTTTGAAACCTTTTCACAACTCAAAGTCCGATTGTGTTTTTGCGCTGCCTGTTGTTTAAGAACTCATACGAAGTTACATTTTGAAACCTTTTCACAACGTGCATTGGGATTGGAAACTATTCAAGGAGTTGTTTAAGAACTCATACGAAGTTACATTTTGAAACCTTTTCACAACGGTACTAAAATACACGCCTCAATCAGCCCGTTGTTTAAGAACTCATACGAAGTTACATTTTGAAACCTTTTCACAACATTGGTATGTTGGTTTCCATATTTATTCAGTTGTTTAAGAACTCATACGAAGTTACATTTTGAAACCTTTTCACAACTGCGAATCCGTTACCGCTTGCTCCTGGCCTTGTTGTTTAAGAACTCATACGAAGTTACATTTTGAAACCTTTTCACAACGACACCGACAGCATCGGACAACCCGGCGAAGTTGTTTAAGAACTCATACGAAGTTACATTTTGAAACCTTTTCACAACAGCCTTTTTACGTGAAGTTTGTTCACGTGTTGTTTAAGAACTCATACGAAGTTACATTTTGAAACCTTTTCACAACCGAAAATAATGCAGAAGACTAAAACCTACGGTTGTTTAAGAACTCATACGAAGTTACATTTTGAAACCTTTTCACAACAAAAGTGGCAATTTAGATAAAACAATTTCAGTTGTTTAAGAACTCATACGAAGTTACATTTTGAAACCTTTTCACAACTTTCGTTTTCTGTTTGTATATCCTGAGCTAGTTGTTTAAGAACTCATACGAAGTTACATTTGAAACCTTTTCACAACTAACTCCATTATAGGCTTCATGTACTCTGGGGTTGTTTAAGAACTCATACGAAGTTACATTTTGAAACCTTTTCACAACATTAACTTGGCCTCTTCAACCCCCAGAAAGTTGTTTAAGAACTCATACGAAGTTACATTTTGAAACCTTTTCACAACCGTTTTCAAATCAAAATCCTACTAAATAAAGTTGTTTAAGAACTCATACGAAGTTACATTTTGAAACCTTTTCACAACCGTAGGAGGTAGACTCATAAACCCCCTCTGGTTGTTTAAGAACTCATACGAAGTTACATTTTGAAACCTTTTCACAACCTATTGCCGCTGATGGGTATTTGCATTATCGTTGTTTAAGAACTCATACGAAGTTACATTTTGAAACCTTTTCACAACACAGATAACTTAATCAAGCCGGTATTTGTCGTTGTTTAAGAACTCATACGAAGTTACATTTTGAAACCTTTTCACAACAAAAACTATCTTCGGGAACATTAGTAAGCGTTGTTTAAGAACTCATACGAAGTTACATTTTGAAACCTTTTCACAACGCATCAGAATTGATGCCCAATTTAATTGTGTTGTTTAAGAACTCATACGAAGTTACATTTTGAAACCTTTTCACAACGCATACACCTTCCATAATTCCGGGTCTTTAGTTGTTTAAGAACTCATACGAAGTTACATTTTGAAACCTTTTCACAACAAAGAAGTGCAGATGTTGAACACGAATATGTTGTTTAAGAACTCATACGAAGTTACATTTTGAAACCTTTTCACAACCAGTTCCAAATGAATGGAAAGAAGATTTTGTTGTTTAAGAACTCATACGAAGTTACATTTTGAAACCTTTTCACAACGGACATCGTGCCGAAACCATAAACGTACAAGTTGTTTAAGAACTCATACGAAGTTACATTTTGAAACCTTTTCACAACACTACGGTTCTATTGGATATTTCACCTATGTTGTTTAAGAACTCATACGAAGTTACATTTTGAAACCTTTTCACAACGGTATCGATTTGATTAATGCCTTTGCTGCCGTTGTTTAAGAACTCATACGAAGTTACATTTTGAAACCTTTTCACAACACGTTATCTGACAAATTAAAGTCATTGTTGTTGTTTAAGAACTCATACGAAGTTACATTTTGAAACCTTTTCACAACCGTGACGTCGAATCCCCGCGATGTACACAGTTGTTTAAGAACTCATACGAAGTTACATTTTGAAACCTTTTCACAACGGTAATACCTGGGAATAACGAATTTTATTGTTGTTTAAGAACTCATACGAAGTTACATTTTGAAACCTTTTCACAACTTTCGCTTCATCCACTCCCACAACTGCCCGTTGTTTAAGAACTCATACGAAGTTACATTTTGAAACCTTTTCACAACAGCCGCCGGGTGTTCCACTTAACTTTTCGGTTGTTTAAGAACTCATACGAAGTTACATTTTGAAACCTTTTCACAACACACCTAGAACTTTCAAGGATAAGCTGCGTTGTTTAAGAACTCATACGAAGTTACATTTTGAAACCTTTTCACAACACGTATAGGTAATGTTTTGCCGCAATCATCGTTGTTTAAGAACTCATACGAAGTTACATTTTGAAACCTTTTCACAACTGTAAAACTGTTCAATGGACAATGGCAGAGGTTGTTTAAGAACTCATACGAAGTTACATTTTGAAACCTTTTCACAACTCTTAAACCTCTTAACATGTTTATTGCGTGTTGTTTAAGAACTCATACGAAGTTACATTTGAAACCTTTTCACAACTTTAGATCGTCCGGACTATATATGTGGTGGTTGTTTAAGAACTCATACGAAGTTACATTTTGAAACCTTTTCACAACAGAAAACTATCGTGTATGAGTTACAAACAAGTTGTTTAAGAACTCATACGAAGTTACATTTTGAAACCTTTTCACAACTAGTCGCTACGGTCAACCAACAAAATCATAGTTGTTTAAGAACTCATACGAAGTTACATTTTGAAACCTTTTCACAACAAATTGTTGAAGAATTTTCCAGACCCGGACGTTGTTTAAGAACTCATACGAAGTTACATTTTGAAACCTTTTCACAACATCCCATGACTCAAGTATATCATCTACCGTGTTGTTTAAGAACTCATACGAAGTTACATTTTGAAACCTTTTCACAACTCATTTGGGAAGTTGGGTTGATAAGATGCAGTTGTTTAAGAACTCATACGAAGTTACATTTTGAAACCTTTTCACAACTAGCGAAGCTGACAGACTTTTGAACCTAAAGTTGTTTAAGAACTCATACGAAGTTACATTTTGAAACCTTTTCACAACTATGCGGATTATCGGGAAACATTCAATTTCGTTGTTTAAGAACTCATACGAAGTTACATTTTGAAACCTTTTCACAACACAAGGTGTTAATGCTCCTGCCGTGAAAAGTTGTTTAAGAACTCATACGAAGTTACATTTTGAAACCTTTTCACAACACCGAGGCTTACGTACTACCGTTGACCGTTGTTTAAGAACTCATACGAAGTTACATTTGAAACCTTTTCACAACCAACGTGGATTTGGTTTTTGACCGATAAGAGTTGTTTAAGAACTCATACGAAGTTACATTTGAAACCTTTTCACAACAAACGAGATACGATGCCGTGAAAATGCGAGTTGTTTAAGAACTCATACGAAGTTACATTTTGAAACCTTTTCACAACGAACGTGCTTTAGGAATGGATCGATCGAAAGTTGTTTAAGAACTCATACGAAGTTACATTTTGAAACCTTTTCACAACGGAACGTGCTTTAGGTGTCGATCGATCGAGTTGTTTAAGAACTCATACGAAGTTACATTTTGAAACCTTTTCACAACAAGTGACGAAATGATGCCGGTATATTCAAGGTTGTTTAAGAACTCATACGAAGTTACATTTTGAAACCTTTTCACAACCTGTTCCTGAATTAATGATAATTGTGGAATGTTGTTTAAGAACTCATACGAAGTTACATTTTGAAACCTTTTCACAACTTTGCCTGGGCTGCTTATCAAATGATTTACGTTGTTTAAGAACTCATACGAAGTTACATTTTGAAACCTTTTCACAACGCACTATTTATTATGAATTGGGCCGCTATTGTTGTTTAAGAACTCATACGAAGTTACATTTTGAAACCTTTTCACAACCGTTCATATTGATAAAAACAAATTATTAAAGTTGTTTAAGAACTCATACGAAGTTACATTTTGAAACCTTTTCACAACATCTGTATCTGAACCCATATTAACAACCTGTTGTTTAAGAACTCATACGAAGTTACATTTTGAAACCTTTTCACAACTTGTTTGATTTTGGATAATGCACCCATGTTGTTTAAGAACTCATACGAAGTTACATTTTGAAACCTTTTCACAACAATACCTGGCATTTGAACCGTGCTTTACCTGTTGTTTAAGAACTCATACGAAGTTACATTTTGAAACCTTTTCACAACGCAGGGCTTCTATTGCAACCACATTGGAAGGTTGTTTAAGAACTCATACGAAGTTACATTTTGAAACCTTTTCACAACATTATTGGTTAATGTTGGCATGCTATACAAGTTGTTTAAGAACTCATACGAAGTTACATTTGAAACCTTTTCACAACTGTTTCATTGTCGGCAAATTGATATTATCGTTGTTTAAGAACTCATACGAAGTTACATTTTGAAACCTTTTCACAACAGGTCGACGTTAATAATTGGTTATCATAGTTGTTTAAGAACTCATACGAAGTTACATTTTGAAACCTTTTCACAACGGGCGTTTGACTCCAATTTATTTTGCAGAAGTTGTTTAAGAACTCATACGAAGTTACATTTTGAAACCTTTTCACAACAGCCATTTGATCGAATGTTGGCACAAAATAGTTGTTTAAGAACTCATACGAAGTTACATTTTGAAACCTTTTCACAACTTTGCATGGGCAGCCTATCAAATGATTTATGTTGTTTAAGAACTCATACGAAGTTACATTTTGAAACCTTTTCACAACATGCTTTGTTTTGACTTTGACCTCTTTGATGTTGTTTAAGAACTCATACGAAGTTACATTTTGAAACCTTTTCACAACGAAGTATTGTAATCAATGGAGACTTAGGTTGTTGTTTAAGAACTCATACGAAGTTACATTTTGAAACCTTTTCACAACTTTATTGTGATGGGTGTGGTACATTAGTGTTGTTTAAGAACTCATACGAAGTTACATTTTGAAACCTTTTCACAACTTGATTGCAATACTTTATGTGGCATGGCATGTTGTTTAAGAACTCATACGAAGTTACATTTTGAAACCTTTTCACAACTCCCGTTTGATAACCTTGTTCCGTATCTGAGTTGTTTAAGAACTCATACGAAGTTACATTTTGAAACCTTTTCACAACGCCCTCGATGCTCAGTTCTACGGGTACTCCGTTGTTTAAGAACTCATACGAAGTTACATTTTGAAACCTTTTCACAACAGGATCGACATGAGTTAAGACTAATTCTTTGTTGTTTAAGAACTCATACGAAGTTACATTTTGAAACCTTTTCACAACAAAGTTTCAATCCTTAAAAAACTTGGGTTGTTTAAGAACTCATACGAAGTTACATTTTGAAACCTTTTCACAACAAATGGCGGCGCATAGTGAAATCGGTGGGAGTTGTTTAAGAACTCATACGAAGTTACATTTTGAAACCTTTTCACAACTAAAGAAATTCTATAAATCAACTTGCAGGGTTGTTTAAGAACTCATACGAAGTTACATTTGAAACCTTTTCACAACAAAATAAACTGGGCTATGTTGTCGGAGGTGTTGTTTAAGAACTCATACGAAGTTACATTTTGAAACCTTTTCACAACAAAATGGCGGCAGGTAATTTCACCCCAAGTGTTGTTTAAGAACTCATACGAAGTTACATTTTGAAACCTTTTCACAACAATTCGTCGTTGAGCAGATGAGCAACATTAGTTGTTTAAGAACTCATACGAAGTTACATTTTGAAACCTTTTCACAACACAGTAACTTATAGAGTTGGTTACGGAGGAGTTGTTTAAGAACTCATACGAAGTTACATTTTGAAACCTTTTCACAACACGGATGGTATGGTAAACACAAATACTGTTGTTTAAGAACTCATACGAAGTTACATTTTGAAACCTTTTCACAACCTTGTGTTAAATCATCATTGAAATAATCAGTTGTTTAAGAACTCATACGAAGTTACATTTTGAAACCTTTTCACAACGCAACAGAACGGATTAAATTACCTACCATTGTTGTTTAAGAACTCATACGAAGTTACATTTTGAAACCTTTTCACAACACAGTGGAATGAATCAACATCTTTGGCTTAGTTGTTTAAGAACTCATACGAAGTTACATTTTGAAACCTTTTCACAACCACGACTACGATGTAGAAAAGTGTATATCGGTTGTTTAAGAACTCATACGAAGTTACATTTTGAAACCTTTTCACAACTTCTCTGATAGCTCCCTTCTCCACCCCTTTGTTGTTTAAGAACTCATACGAAGTTACATTTTGAAACCTTTTCACAACAAGACCGATATAAATATCCTGCTTATGGAGTTGTTTAAGAACTCATACGAAGTTACATTTTGAAACCTTTTCACAACACGTGCCAATAAATCTTAGCCTCAGTGTCAGTTGTTTAAGAACTCATACGAAGTTACATTTTGAAACCTTTTCACAACACAGTACCTCCCGGTGCATCAGTCACCAACGTTGTTTAAGAACTCATACGAAGTTACATTTTGAAACCTTTTCACAACACAGTCCAATACCACTTATTATCATCTTGGTTGTTTAAGAACTCATACGAAGTTACATTTTGAAACCTTTTCACAACAATCAGGAGACGATAATGGGGCCATACTTGTTGTTTAAGAACTCATACGAAGTTACATTTTGAAACCTTTTCACAACAACTGGTGGCGCATGGTGAAATCCGTGGAGTTGTTTAAGAACTCATACGAAGTTACATTTTGAAACCTTTTCACAACGCCGGAAATTTCGGATCTCGTTCGGTTTGTGTTGTTTAAGAACTCATACGAAGTTACATTTTGAAACCTTTTCACAACAAATGCAGAAAGCACGCTGTTTCTAGCGTGGTTGTTTAAGAACTCATACGAAGTTACATTTTGAAACCTTTTCACAACTGATGTTCGTATTCGATTAGCCGTTTTTTGTTGTTTAAGAACTCATACGAAGTTACATTTTGAAACCTTTTCACAACACCGTTTCCCATTTCCAAATGATTACAATGTTGTTTAAGAACTCATACGAAGTTACATTTTGAAACCTTTTCACAACTCTCATTTCTATTTTAAGAATTTCAAATAAGTTGTTTAAGAACTCATACGAAGTTACATTTTGAAACCTTTTCACAACTGATGCGGAAATAAGCCGAAAAATGGCCGGGTTGTTTAAGAACTCATACGAAGTTACATTTTGAAACCTTTTCACAACAGGGTTTGAGTAAATAGTTTCTTCATTAATGTTGTTTAAGAACTCATACGAAGTTACATTTTGAAACCTTTTCACAACAGGGATGACCTTGAAAGTGTTTTTAATTTCGTTGTTTAAGAACTCATACGAAGTTACATTTTGAAACCTTTTCACAACAAATCTGCATGGCACTTATAATTGTTACAAGTTGTTTAAGAACTCATACGAAGTTACATTTTGAAACCTTTTCACAACAAATTTCGACTAGCTCAGGAATGTTTTAAAGTTGTTTAAGAACTCATACGAAGTTACATTTTGAAACCTTTTCACAACTCCGATTGATTTACCCATTGGAGTTTTCAGTTGTTTAAGAACTCATACGAAGTTACATTTTGAAACCTTTTCACAACCTAGCCAGTTTATTATGAAAAAGAAGCCAAGTTGTTTAAGAACTCATACGAAGTTACATTTTGAAACCTTTTCACAACAAACAAAGTATTCTTGTTGGTACCATCGAAGTTGTTTAAGAACTCATACGAAGTTACATTTTGAAACCTTTTCACAACTGCATGCATCATGGGTGTTTAACTCAATCTGTTATTCTTCTACCCTCTAATTCACCCAAATCCGATCTGTGGTTACTCCATGACATCCGGAACAGGCGCCTTGTGTAATGCTTGATCCCATGAACTGTTGCGCCCCACTCGCACTCTTCACCACAGGATAGAGACCGCTGCCAAAATTCACGGCATCGGTGGTATGAAAATTCCCTTTGGCATCTACCTGTATCGTTGCAACTAAAGTTCCTGTGGCATTCGGACCCGTATATAAAAATATGGTTCCGTTAGCAGCAGTAGCTGTGGCAGCAGAGGAAGTGTACACGGTTCCGGCTACCACAAAACAACCCTTTCCTTCGCCACTGGCCTGATGGCAATTCATACAGTTTTGGCCCATATTATGACTTTCAGTTGAACCGGTTTTACTGATATTCGAGGCACCACATCCCTCGTCTTTTTCGCAAGCAAGTGTTACAAGCATCAAAAGCAGTGTCAGTAGCGAAATACCTTGTAATCGTTTCATACCACGAATGTAAAGAAACCGGAACATCCTTGCATCCCTTCGGTAAGCTCAATGCGACAGAACGGCAAATTGGGTGTATCAATCTTGAAATTCAGCGGAGCGGTTTCATCCGATACAAGATCCAGGCGTTCAAACCCACTACCAGAAGTTTAGGAAGAAACAGGAGGATAAATAATTCGAAATATGAAATAGTCACCACAGGTGGTTCAGCAGCCAGAACAAAACTGAAACCCCACCGGGCATTNCCAGGAAATAGTACCTGCTGAACCAGATTCCAGGCCAGGTGTATGAGTATGGGTATCCAGATCGTTTGCGTCCGAACAAAGGCCGTGGCCAATACCATGCCCATCAGAAACGTAAACAGGAAAACGAGAATGAATTCTTCAGGGCGAGTCCAGAGTTTAGGATCCAACCAATGGAACCCGGCAAAAAGAACGGCAGTGATACCAACGGCAGGTTTTGCACCAAAACGCTGCAAAAGGATATACAATAGTGCCCCNCGAAACAGGAGCTCTTCGGTGAGTACGGAACGAAATGTTTGCCAACACGCCGCCAGTAAATCGCTCCCACTGAATCCCGCATTGAGTATGTATTTTTCCTGGGCAATACCGATACGTAAGACAAATGACAACGAAGCACTGAGGCTCGTAATCAGCAACAGGATGATCGCATAACGAATCATCTGGGGCGGAGGCATCCAGCCAAGAACGTATAAAGACTGACCTGCCAGCATCCTTAGCAACAACCAGGAAATTACGAATAGCCCTGCTATCTGTATCCATTCATGGAACATACCTCAAGTTCATTCAATCAGGGTGTGAATTAATTATCTTCAGGATATTTCTTGGTATGATTTTTTTGCACACGATGGTGTACTATTTTTNNAATCAATCCAATTGGAAGCGGGGCATCCAGCGGAAACTGTATTGCTCCTTTNGAATTTTTAAACTTTGCAACTTCATCTGCAAATTGACGCAAAGCATCAGGTCCCGGGTAAAAGCCAATATGNTTTTTATAGGCTGCAAAGTGTACCAGATTCCCATTAAGGTAGAAGGTGGGCATGGCATAGGAAATCTTCTCCGTGGCCTTGGGTGCCGCAGAACGTATGGCCTCCCGCACCTGTTGCAAAAGAAGTTGAACTTCCTCAGGAAATTGTCGGATATACTGATCTAGAATCTATCGAATTCATTGTTTCAGCATCGTGAGGCTTTTTATCCCTTCTGAACTTTGTATTTGAAGGAGGTACATTCCAGGAGCCAGATTTTCAGTTGGCATCCGTACTTCTTGTCTGCCTTCAACCGAAAGACCCTTCTCATTTTTCAACAAAACTGTTCCGGTCATATCACTCAGGTACCAACGAATGGTTTGTTTTTGTGGTGTATAAACAATGAGGCGCGATGGCCCGGTTACCGGATTGGGTGTGAAGCTATAATACATCGCTTCCGACTCCACCTGAAGCCGGATCGCACGGCTATACGTGACATGACCATCCATGTCATACTGTGCTAAACGAATATAGTATGCACCCGGACTACGGTCAGCAATCTGAAACTGATAGGCATGCGTCTGTGATGAATTACCCTGCCCTTTCACGAATCCGGCTACCCGATATTCATCCGACAATGAGGTACGGTATTGAATTTCAAATCCGGAATTCGTATACTCGCTCGAAGTGACCCAATTCAATAGCAAATCATTGCCATCAACGGCTCCGCTAAATTCTTTTAATACCACGGGTGCGGCGATATTGATGCGGAAGTTAGATACCACACATCCCATACGTTCAAAGGCATAGGCTTCATAACTGGGTTCAGCATTGCCAATGGCCACACCCATAGGGTCGCCCAGATAATTTAAAGTCGGATTGGCCCAACGTGGTAATCGAGTGCAATTAAATCCATTGGCAGAACATCGATCATTGTATGCCATAATGGTACGCCAGCGTCCTGTGCTTGGCGTTCCGCTTGGTATCACCACCTGATTCACATAGCCATGGTGGTGGCTGCATGGTGTTGTGGAATTATCTACATACCAGTCGTGTCGTAGGCCCATATTGTGACCGCACTCATGGGCAAAAGTCAGATTGGTAGTGGCACAACTGTAATCGGATACCGTAAAGGCTGCGGCATCATTGTAATTTGTGGCGTTCGTATTTAACCAACCAATACCGCAACTCCCATAGGATCCGCTACCAACCCAAAGCCCGGCTAAATCAGCCTTATGTGTATTGCGTAAATTCTGCACATTGACATCATTGGAGAAAGTACCTAAATCCGTCGAACTACTTGCCGTGGTGGTAAAGGTATACGCATCGGCATGCACCAGGTTAAAGCTCAGATTGTTCACACCAGAATTGGTTAATGCCGTGTTCATTTCGGTAACCACAGTGCCGACATTGGTTGTAAAACTTGCTACACTGCCGCCTCCATCTGTGATTGCACCGGCATTTCGNAGAACCATCGANTCCACTATAGAACTTCCGGCACAGGTACTACCTGCAGCGCAAACATCTGCATTGGGTCTTTCGTTGGCTTGCCTCCGNGTACCATAAACCAAGGCATCTTCATCTTGTGCCGAGGCTTCCTGCATCGCATCGGTTTGTACCTGTGTTATGGCAAAAATGTTTGTTGCATTAATTTGTTGTATCATGTAGACCTGATGGTCATCAGACATGGCTTTACCGCTGATGGCTCCATTNAAAAAACTGAAGATAGCATACCCGCCCCCGATCNNTGTTTTTGCGTACCAGCTTGAAACACCATGGCTATATTCATAGGTGCGTTGAAAATTCAGATGCAATACCTGATTGGGCGTTGGCAGGGCAACTTCGGTAAAGGTGTTTAATAAGGTTAAATCTAATTCGTAGTAGGCCGTTTGAACAGCATTCGGAAAATGAAACAATGTGGATGCCGGCAACTGTTCCTGACTTAGTTGACGAAGCATCAACGAATGTTCCTGCGCCCGGGTAGACATCCTGAAGGAAAAAAGAATACACTGAGTAGGTAAATTTTTCGCATGGTTAGAATTTTCAGACAAGATAATCCAAATCCTAAAGAAACGCAGATAATGTGTTGTAGAATTTTCGAGTTACCTGCTACAAACCGAGTTCAATTTTCAACGTATCGTATCAAAGTGCAGACTACCAATTCTGATTAGCTCTTCAATTGTTGCAACAAGTTATCACGAAGGTTATCCTCCCATTCATTTTTTAAAATACTCAATATAATGGAATCTCTTCGCCCACCCTGTGCATCGGCACAATTCCTGCGCAACACCCCTTCCTGAACACAGCCTATTCGTTTCATCGCCTGAATACTTTTGGCATTTCGCAAATCGGCCCGAAACTCCACACGCTCAAACCCCATACGACCAAAGGCAAAGTCGAGCATCAGAAATTTACAATGCCGGTTTAATCCGGTACCTTGGAACTCCTTGCCATACCACGTGTAACCCAACTGTACCGTATGGTGATGTAACTGAATATCATAAAATCGGGTACTTCCTGCCACAGAATTCAGTTTTTTATCAAATACCAGAAAGGGATACTCTTTTCGATCCTGTCGGGCAAGGGTGGCCGCCTGAATATAGCGACGCATATTTTCGGCGCCAGCAGCACTGACCAGTGAATATTTCCACAGTTCCGGTTCGGCAATCGCGAAAGGTAAGAGCGCTTCAAAATCCTCAACTTGCAGCGGTTTCAATCGCACCCGTTCATTTTCAAGCTGGTAGTTTTGCAGAAAGCTGAAAGTTTCCATCTAAACGAAGATACCTCGGGCGGATGACATAAAAAAGGGCTGCCCAAAACAGACAGCCCCACCCATAAATAAAAATCCCCTTAGTCTGGATTTTTGCCGTTCAANAANGTGTTTATCGTACTAATATTTGATTGTTGGCCCTCTCCGGTTACTTTCACCGAAGAGTATACATCTTCACTAGACGTTGGACGATCTTCTAACGTTAGATTTTTNCGCACGTAGGCCGGAATATTGTTTTGATCATTGTCGATATCCGCCCGATTCACATTAAAACTCATNGATCGGAGTTTAGCTGCCCGGTCGTCGAAGGCGCGTTTCTGGATTTCAAAATTGGCCTGGTCTTCCAACTCCATATCCGACAAGTAGCGATTCCCTTTGCGGCGATTGAGAGTAATTCCTTTTATCGTCACAAAATCATCTTTCAATTCTTCCTCTTTGCGTTCTACCNNATAAACAGTGGCGTACCAAATATCTCGATCCAATTCATCCTGAACGGAACCGGCTGATGCCACTGTATCTTGTGAGGCATTCACTTCCGGGACCGATGAGGTTTCTTCAACCATTTTCATTTCAAATTCAATCACTTGCGGTTGTTCTTCAATGGAGAGATCATAAACCACCGCGGTATCTTCAGGCTTTAGCTCCAGAATAATTTTCTCTTCATGCACTTCAGGCGTGACCTGTGTCACCTGAAAGTGTCTTGCACCTGATTCACCCGGGCAGCTNTGCATGCCCAGACCGATAGCCAGGCGCATGGGGATGGCCGGAGGTTCTATTTCAAACATAACAGGCGCTAAAGGGTCTGAAACAGCCTGGGGTTCAACATCCTTNTTATCCTCTTCCGTAATGGGCGTAGTGAAACGAGGTGCTTCCGGCTCTGCAACCGGTTCAGTATTCAGGGTATATACCTCCTTGGTAATATCCATTTTAGGCGTTTTACGCTCTGCTGAATAGGCTGAACTCAGTTGATTGTATTGAAATCCGGTTGCAATAACGGTCACACTAATGTTTTCACCCAGGTTATCATCAAATCCCGTTCCAAANATTACGTCGCATTCTTCACCCGCCTGTTCTTGTACATAAGCCTGTATCATCTCTACCTCATCCAANGTGTGTTCGTAAACACCGCGTGCAGAATTAATATTCAGAAGTACCCATTTAGCGCCCTGAATATTATCATCATTTAACAGCGGCGAGTTAATGGCCCGTTCCACAGCATCGTAAGCACGNTTTTCTCCGCTGGCCATGGCACTGCCTAATATGGCAACACCACCATCACGCATCACAGTGCTCACATCGGCAAAATCAACTACGATATGTCCCTGAGAATTAATGACGTCGGTAATACATTTTGTAGCGGTGGATAAAATATCATCAGCTTTTGCAAAAGCCTGTGATGTTGGAATATTCCCGAATAAATGCCGAAGTTTATCATTGGAAATCACCAGAATAGTATCCACATATTCGCGCATTTTATTAATGCCTTCTTCAGCTTGTCGACGACGTTTGCTCCCTTCGTAGCTGAATGGAGTGGTAACGATGCCTACTGTCAGGATGCCCAGTTCTTTGGCCACTTTAGCCACTACGGGAGCGCCACCAGTACCTGTTCCTCCGCCCATTCCGGCTGTTACAAANACCATTTTTGTTCCGTCTTCCAGCAAACGTCGAATTTCTTCGATACTTTCATGACAAGCCTTTTGTCCGATTTCCGGATTGGCACCGGCTCCCAAACCTTGCGTTAATGAAGGGCCTAGTTGAATACGGGTAGGAACGGTACTGTTTTGCAAAGCCTTTTTATCGGTATTACAAACAATAAAATCGACGCCTTCCAGTCCAAGGCTGTACATGTAATTAACGGCATTGCCGCCACCGCCTCCTACACCAATCACCTTGATGATGTTGGAATTGTTTTGTGGTAATTCGAATTGGATCATGTGTTTGAATTTATGGGTTTTAAGGGTTTGTATTTTTTTGCTATTTAGTCGAGTGGTCGATCATCCACATCTTCGAACCAGTACATGATTTTACCTTTTACAGTTCCGAAAATATCTTTAATCAGTTTACCGCGATGCTTATTTCTAACTTCATTGGCTTCCTTGATTTGTTCGTAGTTTTCTTCGGGTTGCGAAAACAAATCAGCTGGTGTTGTCTGTTCAGTTTCCGGATGCGCCGCAACTGGTGTAGCTTCGGAGACCAGATTTTCAGCAGCCGGCAAATTCTCGTCTCCTGGAAATTCCTGACTTAATAATTCCTGCACACTGGTTCATAGGTTTTGGCTACATGAACGAAAACACCATTCAGTNTCACCCTCCACATTTTCCTCGGTGGTATCATCTGAATTATTTGAAATAAAACGGATGCGATCTTGTTCATAGTCGTCATAACCACGTAAGATTAACCCGATACAGGTAGCATACATCGGTTTCATTAACTCTTGTGCATACCCGGCAGCCAGATGCTCATTTGGCAATCCGATACGAGCCGACATTCCAGTAGCGAACTCGGTTAATTGGGGTAAAAATTTCAGTTGGCTTCCGCCNCCTGTGAGTATGATACCACCAATTAATTTATCCTGGAGGTCAACCTGTTTAATATGATACATCACATATTCCAGGATTTCTTCCATCCGACATTGAATGATGTTTGCCAGATTCTTTGAAGAAATTTCTTTTGGCTGTTGTCCCTTTAATCCCGGAATAGTAATAAAGGCATTCGATTTGGCTTGTTCGGCCAGCGCCATGCCAAACTGCACTTTCATTTGTTCGGCCTGACTGCGTAACACGCCCAACCCTTGGCGGATATCATTGGTAATATTTACACCGGCAATCGGAATTACTGCGGTGTGCTTCAACATCCCTTCATGGAAAATGGCGAGATCCGTAGTACCACCGCCAATATCAACAATAGCTACACCCGCCTCCAGATCTTCGGGACACATGACAGCTGCGGCAGAAGCCAGAGGTTGCAATACCGCATCTTTCGTACTCAATCCGGAACGCGTCACACAGCGATGTATATTTCGGATAGCCTGCTTGTCGCCGGTCACGATATGGAAGTTAGCGCCCATTTTGATGCCCGTCATTCCGATCACTTGTTGTAAGGTAAAACCGGTGCGGTTATCCACAGTAAAATCTTGCGGAATGATATCGATGATCCGATCTCCACTAGGGATATAGGTCTTGTATCGATCTTTAATCAGATTGTCAATATCCTCTTTGCGAATCTGATCTTCTTCATTATTGAGTACCCGATCACCTTTTGTTTGCAAACTTTGAATATGTTGCCCGGCAATGCCGACATACACNTCTTTAATGGTCAGATTCGGGTTACTCGCTAAACAGTTTTCGAGAGCGATATGAATTGAGCGAATACATTCTTCTACGTTCAATACCATCCCATGGTTCACACCACTACTATCCGCTTTACCGAATCCGACGATTTCAAGTTTGCCGAATTTATTTTTCCGGCCGGCAATGGCTGCAATTTTAGTGGTTCCAATATCAAGTCCGACAATAACGGGTTGTTCGTTTTTCATACTAGTGTTTTTTATTCGTGTTGGTGTTTTGTTGTGTTGATTTTACTTCTTTCGATTTTTTTCCGGCGCTTTGGCAATGGCCTTTACCGGACGCTTTACTGCTGCATCTGCATTTTTGTGACTTTAGCAGGTGCAGACGGATTCGCTTGTTTTTTTGTTCAAGTTGTTGTTTTCGCACAATGGCCTTGCTTTTTCGTCATAAGGGTCCTCTGTCAAATCCAATCCTTTCAAATTCCGGCAAATAATCTGCCGCTTAAACCGCACGTCCAATTCGTCGTATTTTTCCCAGGGCAAGGAATGAATTCCTTGTTGGTAAAAACGCAGCAGTCGGTTCATTTTATCATCCAGATCCTTGGCATCTCCCAAACGAATCACCTGATGGCCCATGACAGGAATGAGTTGAATTTCATAATTTTTCGTCACCACAATTTGTGCGATGGCTGCATTCCAGAAACTGTCGGCCTGAATAAAATTGGCTAAGGTGACCAAAGAACTTTTCAGTTGAAAATCACGTTGATCACACCTAAAACCGGAACTGTGGCTATTGGCAGGCGAGGAGAATATTGTTCGGACCAATCGATGGTATTTCCCTGTCGATCCAGGTAGTAGGCGTACTCACTACTGTCAGCATGCTGAATTCGAATTTTCGGTTCACGCTGTGTCACCACTATTTCCAGATTATGTTTACTGGTCATATAAATTTCTGCAGACTCAATCCAGGGTTGTTCTTCAGTTGTTGCTCAACCTGCTCCAATCGTAAAGCCGGCACGCTAGTTTTTCCGGCAGTAATCTGATTTTTCCAGCAGTTGCATCACATCGTTGCGAGTTACAAAACTGTGTTGGGCATTTGTAAAGCGTATATCCACTTCTCCGCAAGATGCTTTCTTCTCGGCATCCGCAGCAAAATGAACGCTCCTGCAACAGCCGGGAGTGTCATGAGCATCATTAACCTGACCAAAGCACGATATATGCGGGTCTTTCTCATCGACTTAAAATTTCCTTAACCGGTTTTACCAATTGATCAATGTCTCCGGCACCTGCCATAACCAGCAATTCGGGTCGGGCAGATTCCACCCAGAGTTGCATGCCCTCTTTACTCAGAAGATGTACCTGAGCCACACCCATTTTNTCACGAATCAACGCGCTACTGATGCCTTCAATCGGGAGTTCACGTGCAGGATAAATATCCAACAAGATGACTTCATCAGCCATATCCAGACTTTCAGCAAATCCATCGGCCAAATCACGGGTACGTGTAAACAAGTGCGGCTGAAACACCACAGATAATTTTCGTTGTGGGAACAAGGCTTTGGCACTTTTGAGTAACATGGCCAGTTCTTCCGGATGATGCGCATAATCGTCAATCAGAATGTGTCGGTCTGATTTCAGCACATACTCAAAGCGACGATGAACACCTTGATAAGCGGCCATAGCTTCAACAATTTTTGGCAACGCAATATCCAGCATCAAACAAATCGCCATGGCTGCGATGCTGTTTTCAATATTGTGCATCCCACCGACATTAAGAACAACGTCTGCAAGCGCTTCACCTTGCCGACAGAATGAGTAGGTATAGGTACCGTCTTTCATGCGAATAGACCCGGCATAAAAATCAGCGGCATCATTCTGTAAACTATATGAATATTTATGAGGGGCTTTTAACAAGGATTGATGCTTGAGACCATGTTTATAAACCAGGGTATCACGCACCTTGCTGACAAATTCCAAATAACAGCGTTCCATTTCTTCAACGGTGCCGTAAATATCCAGACGATCTGCATCCATCGCACTCACAACTGCCAAAGAAGGATTTAACTTTAAAAANCTTTTATCGTATTCATCTGCTTCAATCACGGCGCAGTTTCTGGTGCTACTCCAGTAGTTAACTCCGTAATTGGCGGAAATACCNCCNAAAAACGCGTTACAACCAAAGCCTGTATGTCGCAGAATATGTGCAATCATGGTGGAAATAGTGGTTTTCCCATGTGTACCTGCCACGCAAATGGCCTGCATATCATCGGAGATCATTTGCAACACATCGCTGCGTTTCACCACCCGGTATCCGTTCTGCTGATACCAAACCAGTTCGATATGTTGTGCAGGAATCGCTGGTGTATATACAACAAGTTGCGCTGATGCATCCAGAAGGGATAAATCTTCGGTATAGTGAATTTGCATACCTTCCTGTTCGAGCACTTCAGTGAGTGCTGTTCTGGTACGATCATACCCTTGTACTACACAACCGCGTTGAATAAAGAATCGGGCAAGAGCGCTCATCCCGATTCCACCGATGCCTACGAAGTAAATGCGTTGTATCTCGTTCAGGTTCATGCTGATTCTTTAAGTGTAAATATTTTTTTGCAATGCGCTGATCGGCATCGTAAACGGCCAGTTGCTTCAAATTTGTTTCTATCATTCGTATCCGCTCTGAATCTGAAGCAAGTGCCAATACTTCCGGGATTAATTTACTTTTCAACTCGTGGTCGCGCACCATAGCCGCAGCATGTTTCATGACCAGGGCCTGTGCATTGTGTGTTTGATGGTCTTCACTNGCATAAGGATACGGCACAAACACAACTGGTTTAGCTATACAAAGTTCAGCGATCGATGAAGCGCCGGCTCTTGCGATAATGCAATCGGCAGCCGCATAGGCCAGATCCATCTCCCGAATAAATTCAAAAACCTTCACTTGTCGTTCAAATCCCTTCACAGCTTCCTTCGCTTTTTCATAAAAGGANGTACCTGTTTGCCACAGCAGCTGATACCCTTGTTGTAAAAGTTGCTGAAATTGATCCGCCAATACCTCATTCATACTACGAGCACCCAAACTTCCACCAAAGGCAAAAATGGTTTTCTTGGTTTCGTCGAGTTGAAAAAATAATTTTCCTTTTAAACGATCCGGAATTCCCTGACTAATTGTTTGACGAACAGGATTTCCGGTTAAGAGAATAACTTCTTTAGGAAAAAACCGATCCATTCCGTCATACGCCACACAAACCGATTTGGCCCGTTTACCCAGATACCGATTGGCTCTTCCGGCAAATGAATTTTGTTCCTGTATCAAGGTGGGAATACCCTTCCATTGAGCCATCATTAACACCGGAAAACTGGCATAGCCACCTACACCAACCACAACATCCGGTTTAAATTCACGCACTATTTTTCTGGCCTCCAGCAAACTTTTAATTATTTTCCATGGCAGGCTTAAATTTTTNAATACCGCGCTGCGATTCATTCCTGCTATATCCAACCCTATGATGCGATAACCTTCTTTTGGAACCTTTTCCATTTCCATTTTTCCCTTAGCCCCTACAAACAAAATATCAGAATCCGGTGCCATTCCGCGCACGGCATGGGCAATAGCCAGAGCCGGGAAGATATGTCCTCCGGTACCGCCGCCAGCTACGATCATTTTGATATGTGCAGGAGTACTCATTCTGTTTCTATTTTTTCCCTTCATTTTCTTCCACAAACCGACTCACGCTTAATATGATACCAATGGCGATGCAGGTAAACCAAATGGAAGAACCTCCCATACTGACCAAAGGCAGTGTTAATCCTGTAACTGGCACCAGATTCACATTTACTGCCATATTCAGAAATGCCTGAAACACGAGGGTAAAGCTGAGTCCAACAGCAAGAAATGCACCAAATGCAAAAGGGCACCTCCTGAAAATCAGGATGCTCCGCCAGAGAAATAGCAGATAAAGAAAGATGAGCCCAAACCCGCCAATCATTAAGCCGTATTCTTCAATAATTATCGAATAAATGAAATCTGAATACGGATGAGGAAGAAAATTCCGTTGTGTAGAATTGCCGGGGCCTTTACCGGTCAATCCGCCTTTTACTATGGCAATCTTTGCCTGTAAAACCTGAAAGGGAACACTGTCTTTATTGTCTGCTGTAAAATTTTTGATGCGCTGTTCCCAGGTTGAGGCCCGACCGAAACCGGTCACTTTTGAAATAGTAAATAAGAGTCCGAAGAGCAGAAGGGCGGCTCCGGCCAGAATAGCCAAATGTGTCATACGAATCCGACCGATAAAAAACAAAACGCCGCAAGACATGGCAATCATAACAGCCGTTGACAAATTCGCCATCGCAATCAAACCACAGATTACACCAACGGGTAGAAAAATTTTAAGAGTGACTTGCTTCCATCTTTCNAGATCATTTTGCATACGGGATAACTGACGAGCTAAGAACATGAACAATCCGAGTTTCGCCAGATCAGAAGTTTGAAAGGTGAGTCCGACCAGAGGCAATCGTATCCAACGCGAGCCCTCATTTAATGTCGTACCGAAAAACAGCGTGTATAACAGTAAAGGGATGCTGATTGCAAAGAGCAATACGGCAATATTAGAGAAGAGGGTATAATTCACACGATGAACGAAATACACTATCGCTAAACCTGCCCCCAAAACCATCAGTTGTTTAATCAGATAAACTTCTGCATGTCCTTTATGCACACGGTAAGCCAATGAACCGGTTGAACTATACACCGCCATCAAACTGATTAGCGACACNACGACCAGCACCCCNCAAATGATGCGATCTCCTTTAATCCGTGTGAGAATCTGCTGCATGAAACTAGAGTGCTTTTACCGCTTGTTTAAATTGTTCGCCACGATCTTCGTAGTTTTTAAATAAATCGAAACTTGCACAGGCCGGAGAGGAGTACCACATCACCCTTTTCGGCAAATTGATAAGCCATTTTAACAGCATCCGCGGTATTGGCAGTTTCGGCTACCGTCACATAGGTTGAAAAAGCCTCCTGTATGGCTTTATTATCCAGACCAAGGCAAACAATGGCTTTTACTTTTCTTTTACTAATTCGAGAATTGTTGAATAATCATTGCCCTTGTCAATACCCCATAATCAGCACTACGGGTTTTGTCATACTTTCCAAGGCATACCAAACGCTATTCAGATTCGTTGCTTTACTATCATTAATAAATTCAACGCCTCGAATGCTGGCCACATGCTCCATGCGATGCTCGATGGCCTTAAACGTTCGCAAACACTCTCTTAAACTGGTATCCCGAATTTCAGCGACCCGTGATGAAATTCCGGCCGCCATGGAATTATATTGATTGTGTTTTCCTTTCAACGAAAGTTCATTGATGGAAATTGAAACCGGTTCTCCGTTCAGACGCAGCACCATTTCATTATTCGTTACGTAAGCGCCATCTCCTCTTAATTGTTCGTTCATGGTGATATATAGAATTTTTGGGTTTGTTTGAATCAGGTTAACATATTGCATCGTGGCTTCATCATCCTGACAAAGAATCAGGTAGTCGTTCGGGCCTTGATTCATAGCGATGCGAAATTTGGCCTGGGTGTATAGGTTAAAGTCGTATTGATACCGATCCAGATGATCCGGGGTAATGTTAGTAATAATGGCAATATCCGGACGAAAAGTGTGAATATCATCCAACTGAAAACTACTGATCTCCATCACATACCATTTGGTGGGGTGTTCGGCTATCTGGCGGGCAAACGAATAACCGATATTACCTACAACAGATACATCCTGTCCATCTGTTTTAAAGATGGAATAAATTAAACTCGTAGTTGTCGTTTTTCCGTTGCTTCCCGTTATACATACTATTTTGCTATCTCCCTTGTACCGATACGCAAATTCAATTTCACTTATTATTGGCGTGCCTTGTTTACGTAATTCCTGAATCAAGGCTACTTTTTCAGGTATACCAGGGCTTTTAATAATTTCATTTGCAGACAATACAATTTCGCGGGTATGCTGATTCTCTTCATACGGAATACCCTGGGCATCCAGCTCACTGCGAAACGCAGCCGGAATATTACTGAGGTCGCTGACAAAAACGGACAATCCCATCTTTTTTGCCAGCAAAGCAGCTCCTGTTCCGCTTTCCCCACTTCCTAATATGACGAGTTCGTAACGCATGCTTTTATTATTGCAGTTTTAAGGTAACCACACTTAATACCGCCAGTACAATTCCGATAATCCAAAATCGAATGGCTATTTTACTTTCGTGATATCCTAGTTTTTGATAGTGATGGTGCAAGGGNGCCATTAAAAANATCCGTTTCCCTTCGCCGGTTTTTCGTTTCGTCCATTTGAAGTAACCTACCTGTATCATCACACTCAAATTTTCAATCAGAAACACTCCGCAAATGATCGGGATCAGCAACTCCTTGCGAATAATGATAGCCAGACTAGCGATAATGCCGCCAATGGCCAGACTCCCGGTATCCCCNATAAACACCTGAGCAGGGAAACTGTTATACCACAGAAAACCTATGCAGGCACCTACGAATGCTCCAATGAAGATGGATAATTCATCCAGATTGGGTATGGGCATGATATTGAGATAACGTGCAAAACCAAAGTTCCCTGACACGTATGCAAACAAGGCCAGACAAATACCAATGATGGCACTGGTTCCCGTTGCTAAACCATCTAAACCATCGGTAATATTGGCTCCGTTGGATACTGCAGTAATAATGATAATAACAAACAGTACGTAGATGATTGGGGTCATCACCTTAACTGCACCATCTCCAAACCAGGCTGCAATTTTAGCATAACTGATTTCATGNTTTTTCGCGAAGGGAATGGTTGTTACTGCACTTTTTACGCGGGCATACGTTCGTGTTCTTCCCTTTTCATCTACCCGTACAATGCCATCTTTTATCACCTGATCTGTTACATTGTAGGTGGCCGGTGCGCCTCCTGTCGTTTCACGCACCACATACACATGTTCGTTGTAGTACATGGTTAGTCCGACTATAGCACCTAAAACAATCTGACCCAGCACTTTAAACCGGCCGGCCAGGCCTTCTTTATTCTTTTTGAAGACTTTAATGTAGTCATCAATAAATCCTACAATGCCCAACCATATGGTTGAAATAATCATCAGCAGAATGTACACATTCTCTACGCGGGCGAACAGCAAAGTCGGAATGAGGATCGCAGCAATAATAATTATACCTCCCATCGTAGGGGTTCCTTTCTTTTGTTTTTCTCCTTCCAACCCTAAATCCCGAACAGTTTCGCCAATTTGTTTTTTATGCAGAAAACGAATCAGACGCTTACCATAAACCAATGAAATCACCAGAGACAATACAATGGCCATGGCCGCACGAAATGTGATAAAGTAAAACACCCCGGCTCCCGGCATATTAAAATGTTCCCGTAAATAGGTAAATAGATGGTAGAGCATAGTGTTTACTTTTCGTAGAGTTCAAACATTTCGTGAAGAATTTTNTTATCATCAAATGGCATTTTCACTCCATTGATTTCCTGATACTTTTCATGGCCTTTTCCAGCCACCAGAATTATGTCACCCTGTTCGGCAATACTGCAAGCCACTTTAATCGCTTCGCGCCGATCCGGAATGGAAACNGTATTTTTCTTTTGGTGCACCGGAACGCCCTGTTCCATCTCCTGCAAAATTTTACCCGCATCTTCCGTCCGCGGATTGTCACTGGTAAATATGACCCGGTCACTGTGTTCGCAAGCAACCAATGCCATTACCGGGCGCTTCATCGCATCGCGGTCACCTCCGCATCCTACCACGGTGAAAAGAGTTTCATTTCCTTTCCGCAACTTATTGATGGTTGCCAAAACATTGAGCAAAGCATCGGGCGTATGGGCGTAATCAACAATACCAAGAATTTGTTCTCTTGCAGAAACGAGGGTATCAAATCGCCCCTCTGCTCCAGGCAAGGTGCTTAATATTTGAAGTACTTCTTGCCGGTTCCAACCTAATTCCATGGCGGCACCAAACACACAGAGCAAATTGTAGGCATTAAATTCTCCTATCATCCGGAAATAAACCTCTTCGTGCTCCAACTGCATAAACAGCCCGCTCAGGTTATTTTCCAGTATTTTTCCCTTAACATCCGCCACCGTGCGTAAGGCGTAAGTCTTTTTACGGGCAACTGTATTTTGTAACATCACTACGCCCCGTTTATCATCCGCATTACTCAATGCAAACGCCGATTTAGGAAGGTCGTCAAAGAATTTTTTCTTCACCCGGATGTATTCGTCAAACGTCTTATGGTAATCCAGATGATCGTGGGTAATATTTGTAAAACAGGCCCCGGCGAATTCAAGTCCGGCAATACGTTGTTGATGCACTGCATGCGAACTCACTTCCATGAAAACATAGGCGCATCCCGCATCACGCATTTGAGCCAGCAGAAATTGTAATCCGGCGGCATCCGGTGTGGTGTGTGTTGATGGAAACACAGAGGACCCCACACGGTTCTCAACTGTCGAAATCAAACCGCATTGATAACCCAACCCAATACCCAGTTGATACAGCAAGGTGGCACAGGTCGTTTTACCGTTGGTTCCGGTAACACCGACCACTTTCATAGAACGTGAAGGATGCGCGTAAAAAGCAGAACAGATCAGGCCCATACTAAAGGCACTATCTTCCACAACAACGATACGCACAGCTTCCGGAATAACTTGTTCGGAGAATTCTTCACAAATAATCACCGAAGCACCGGCTTCAATGGCTATTCCGATATAAGCATGTCCATCCACTTGCACACCCTGTATCGCCACAAATAAACTACCTGGTTTTACCTGACGCGAATCGGAAGTGATATGCGAAACCATCACCTCCTCAGGCCCCATCACCCGGATAGATTTTATTTCAGCAAGTATTTGATGCAGCATGATCATGTTAACCGAGGTGAATTGTAATATTTTGACCTTTTGAAATGGANCTACCTGCGGATACAGATTGACCTATGACTTTTCCCTGCCCGACCGGTATCACCCGGAAACCGGCATTTTCGAGAATAAAAATGGCATCGCGCAAACTCATGCCCTGTACATCCGGAGTAGCTGTTTTAGGTTGTTGTATCGTAGTGTATGCCGCTTTTCCGGTACTATCCTTGTAAATCCAGCGCACCCAAGCTGCGGGTTCAGATTTTAAAGGAGGCAATTGCAATCGGGAAGCGATCAGGTTATACTCGTTGGCCCGTGTATTTTTTAACGGAAGAATTGATTTTCAGTCGCTACCNGAACTATCCGGTGTGGATTTGTGCATGTGAATGGCATATAAACGATTGGCCACTTCTTTAAATACCGGTAAAGCAATTTGACCTCCATAATAGTTGGCCGATCCTTTCTTCGTACGAATGACTACACAAATTGTGTATTGAGGATTTTCTTTAGGAAANAAGCCCACGAATGAACCATGATAGACCCGGTCAGCATACCGGATTCCCTTGTCCGCGACCTGAGCAGTTCCGGTTTTACCACAAATAGAATAGTAGGGGTTCTTTAATGCCTTGCCGGTACCCGTTTCTACTACAGCATGCATGGCCTCTTTAATTTGGAAAAGCGCAGTTGAATCCAGAATATTATCGCGCCATACCTGAGGTTGGTACGAAATAACATCCTTTCCGTATTCTTTTACGGCATTCACCAAATACGGCTTCATCATTCGGCCATTGTTAGCGATGGCGTTGTACACCATACAAGTATGAAGCGGTGTAATGAGAATAGAGTACCCCATGCCCATATAGGCCAATGAGTAGCGTCCCTTAGTAACAGAATCACGGCGATAGGTCGGACGAACTTCACCGGTCATTCCTAATCCTGTGATTGTATCCAGGGCTAATGCATGCAGGTTAAACCAGTAGTTGGCAGGTTTATCTTTGTAATTTTCATGAATCAGTTTGGCAAAGGCCACATTGGAAGATTGTGCAAAGGCATCCTTTACCGAAAGAACTCCTAAGCCGGCATGACTATCTTTAATGGTATAGGGTCCAATACGGGTTGCTCCACCGTGGCAGTTCACTTTATCATCGATTCGTATGAGCTTATCTCTGAAAAGAGAAATTAAGGATACTAATTTGAATGTAGATCCGGGTTCGATGCGCTTCAGGGCGTAATTCAAATCTTCGGCGTATTGTCCGTTTTCTTGTCGGCCTAAGTTGGCCATGGCCTTTATTTTGCCGGTAGCAACTTCCATCACAATGCAGGTTCCAAAGGCGGCTTGTTCTTTTTCGAGTTGATGCAACAACGCATTTTCGGCAACATCCTGAATTTTAACATCGAGGGTGGTCACCACATCCCTTCCATTTTCCGGTTCAATTTCAGAACCGTCAATCGGCATCCAGGTTCCACCTGCAATGCGACGAACGATGCGTTGCCCTTGCATACCACTCAAATGCAAATTATACTCCCGTTCGATGCCCACATTTTCGGCATTCTTGCGCCACAACCCAATAACCCGGTTGGCCAGAAGACCATAAGGGTTGATGCGTTTTGTTTGCGATTCAGAAATCAATCCTCCTTTATTTTGACCCTTACTAAACGGTTCAAAGGTTTTAATGGTGAGGTACTGAGCGTAACTGGCTTTTCGCTTTAAGAGAAAGTAACGGTTTCTGGCATTGAATTGCGCCTGAAGCAATTGTTTATATTCAGTCCAGGAATAATCGCCGAGTTCCTGCGCAAGTTGTTTCGACAACGGCTCGAGGTATTTCTGAAATGTATCCTTTGAAATAGCTACAAAATCTACCCGCAAATCAAATTGTGGGATGGATGATGAAAGCAGGCTACCATCTTCGGAATAAATATTTCCACGTTCCGGTTGAATGAATTCAATTTTTGTATGCAGACTATCCGCATAAGTACGAAGCTCCTGACCTTCTTTAAATTGGATGCGAAAACCCTTATACAGAATCATGATGCCAAAAAGGCACATGCCCAAAAANGTAATGTAAACCCTAAAACGTATGTCCTTACTGATTTTCATTTGACATCGTTTGGTGAACAATAATTTTATGGGGCGGTACCTTAGTAATTTGTAACTGCAGTGAGCTCACACTTTTCTGAAGTTGACTTTCCTTAGTCATACCCATAATTTGGGTTTTCAGATCCACATACTTCCAACGCAATTCTTTCAATTCGCGACCTGTTTGGTTAATCTTTCGAATGGTATTTTCTGCTTCATGATTTAGAGTGATATAGAGAATTGCCAGGAATGCAGCATATAAAATCAACGGAATGTTTTGTACAATTCCTTTATTCCCCACTGTTTGAAGTAGTTGTTTCCAGTCGGGAACCTGTTTTAGTATGTTCATGTCCTTGGCGGGCATTCGTTTGCTTAATTATTTATTTAAACTCGTTCTTCACGAGGAGTATAATTGTTTCTTCAGCGTTTTTCTGCTACACGGAGTTTGGCGCTGCGGGCACGCGGATTCTTCCTGACTTCTTCATCAGAGGCCAGGAGTGGTTTTTTTGANATCACCTGAAGGCTAGGTTTTTTGAACCCAGGTCCATTCGGANNAGTTTCTTCAAAGGCTTCGGACCGCATCCATTGTTTCACCAGTCGATCTTCCAATGAATGAAACGTAATCACACACAATCTGGCCCGGGAACTCAGCACCGGAGTTATTGTTCGCAGAAAATCCTTCAACACCTCTAATTCCTGATTCACTTCAATCCGTAAGGCCTGAAATACCTGAGCGAGAAATTTATTGGGGTTGCCGTAAACTCCGGAAGCGATGCATTGTTTGAACTCATTCGCTGTGTGAAAGGCATGCACTTTTCGTTGCTGAACAATTTGTTTCGCTAANCCAGCGGCATCNGTCACCTCCCCATAGAATTCAAATACCTGTTGCAGTTGTTTNTCGCTATAGGTGTTTAACACAGTAGCGGCGGTGGTGCTCATTCTCCGATCCATGCGCATATCCAACTCCGCCTCAAATCGTGTTGAAAAACCCCGGTCTGCCGTGTCAAATTGCCAGGAACTAACCCCGCANTCTGCCAACACTCCATCCAGACGGGTATAGCCATACAAGCGAAGAAATCGTGAAGCATATCGGAAATTTTCCGGAATAAATGCAAGNCGGGAATCATCTACCAGATTGGCTTTGGCATCTGCATCCTGATCAAAAGCGATCAAACGCCCCTGTGGACCCAATTTCTCCATGATCAAACGACTATGTCCGCCGCCTCCATAGGTGGCATCCAAATAAACCCCGTCGGGCCGGATGTTCAATTGCTCAATACTCTCATGTAAAAGAACTGCCTGATGATAAAACCCCGGATTAGTTTTCATGCTGACCCGGCGTTGAATTGGTATATCCTGAACCCAAAGATCCTACCCCGCAGTTCCTTCCTTCTTTCCTGGCTTCTTGAATTGTTGTTTTCCTGATAGGTTTCCTGATTCCAAATCAAGGTTTTATTGAGCATCCCTTGCAACACAACATCTTTAGTTAATCCGGCATAGCTCAGCATTCGTTTGGGTAAAGTCATCCGACCGGCTGCATCCATTTCAACAGGTTGCAGGGTCGACATCGATCCATGAGCAATCCTCCACATCCTCATTATAATCATTTAAACCGGTCAGTTTATTTTCAACTGCTTCCCATTGTTCTTCGGTATACATTTCGAGGTAGGGACCTATTCCATGAATGATGACAAAATTGTTCGTTCCCTCACCGACCATTTTCCGTACGGCAGCAGGCATCATGAACCTTCCTTTCTGGTCCAGGGTTACCTCATAATTGCCACGTACTTTTTCGATCATGTTGTAATGACTTAACGTGACACAAAATAACTATTTTTCCCTCAAATCGACCTAATGTTACACTCGATTTTTAATTTTATCTTATCCACAGCTCAAAAGCCACGCTCCATGGTACTTTACGTGGTTTTGGGACATTCTCATGGATTTTAAATGTTTAAAATGTGTGCATAACTACTGGAAAGGTAAAATTACACGCCAGATAGGTAGAATATCCTGCCCTTTTTTGTGATTTACTTCTCAATAAAACAAAAATAACCTGATTTCATTGGGTATAATTCAATATCCTAAAAATAAAAAACCTCCCGCGAGGAGAGGTTCTTACTTACTGTTAATTTCTTTTTATTGTTTTGACCAGGCCAAAATCTTCTCAAAAAGTTCGTTCACCACCTTCTTCATAGCCCGTATGCTGGTAAACGATTTTTCCTGTTGGATCAACGATCATAGCAAATGGAACACTTTGAAAATTTAATGAACGTTTTAAATCGCTATTCGGGTCAACATAGGTAGGAAAAGTCCAGCCTTGAGATTTGGCATAAGTTTTTACCATCGCGGTTGCCCGGGCATCATCAATCGAAACCGTTACAAAATTGAAGTCGACTTGTTTCTGCCAATCGGCCAGTTTGGTTTTTATATTTTTGATTTCCATTTTACAGGGTCCGCACCAGGTAGCCCAAAAACTAACCAGGGTATACTTTCCTTTTTCGAATATTTCATTAAATGAAACTTGTTTACCATTCAGGTCGCGGACTTTTGTTGTTGGCAGTTCCTGACTTTGTGCAAAGAGAAAACTGATGGATGCAGTCATCATCAGTGTGAGGAGTATTTTTTCATGTGCTTTTAAATTTTACCGTTCGGCGGTTTGATAAACCAAATATAGACTATTCAGTGGGATAAGGATTAAGGGCATGCCGGTTAAATTTTGGCTAATGTTTGAANTGTCGCATCCCCGTCATCACCATAGCCAACCCATGCTGCTGGCAATAACTCACAGAATCCCGATCGCGGATAGAGCCGCCGGGTTGAATAAATGATTCTATACCCGCTTCGTGAGCAATTCGCACACAATCATCAAAAGGAAAAAAAGCATCCGAAGCCAGTACTGCGCCATTCAAATCCAGATTAAATTGCCTGGCTTTTTCTGANGCCTGCCGCAAAGCATCAATGCGCGAAGTTTGCCCGCATCCTTTACCAACCAGCTGCTTATTTTTAACCAAGGCAATGGCATTTGATTTCAGATGCTTACAAATAAGATTGGCAAATTTTAAATCCTGTTTTTCATCTTCCCGGCATGANCGCCCTCCTACCTCATTCCAATCCTGGTATGAACCCATATCTGGCCCCTGTACCAACCGTCCATTCAGGAGGCTCCGCTCCATGGCCTGGCAAACGTAATTCTCTTTTGTNTGAAGTACAATCCGGTTTTTCTTTGTNCGTAATACCATCAAGGCATCTTCATCAAATGAGCGGGCAATTAACACTTCGAAAAAATATCCTGAATCGATTTGCAAAGGCTGATCAAGATGTCCATTGGTTGCAAGGATGCCACCAAATGCACTTTCAGGGTCACCTGCCAAAGCTTTAGTCCAGGTATTCTGAACACCATCTCCTGCTGCTACCCCACAGACATTAGTATGCTTGACGATCGCGAAAACCGTCTCGNNTTCTCGATCGGTGAATTCAGCCAATAGTTGCAATGCCGCATCAACATCTACCAAATTATTATACGACAATTCTTTTCCGTTCAACTGGATGAAAAANTCGCTGAGATTTCCAATAAACCTGGCCTGCTGATGCGGATTCTCACCGTAACGTAATACCCGGGTTTCAGCATTAAAGTAGTCGGCAATTGCGGTATCGTAACGTCGGACGATTTCAAATGCTTTCGCGGCAAATCGGCGGCGTTGGCTTAAATCAACACAACCGTTTTGCGCCTTTAAGATGGTATTCAATGGTTCATAATCCTGTTTGTCTGCAAGAACCGTGAGGCGCTCAAAATTNTTCGCCGCTGCCCGTATCATACTTGGGCCACCGATATCAATCTTTTCAATGATTCGAGATTCTTCATTTGTTTGTGCTAAGGTTTCTTCAAAGGGGTATAAATCAACAATTACCAAATCAAAAGTCGGAATCTGAAACTCCTTCATTTCAGAGACATCACTTGCTATGCTTGTTCGGCCTAGTATGCCCCCAAATATTTTCGGATGTAAGGTTTTCACCCGCCCGCCTAAAATAGAAGGATAGGAAGTGATATCCTCTACCGGAACACAAGGATAACCCAATTGCTCAATAAAAGTGCGGGTTCCGCCGGTTGAATAAAAGGTAACGCCCTGCCCATGAAGGGTGTTTAACAGAGGCTCTAACCCTTCTTTGTAAAATACAGAAATAAGTGCCGATTGAATTGGAATTTGCATGGTGTTTATTTACGCCCGCAAAAGTATCCCGAAGCGCTCCCTCTTTCAAAGAAACTTATACCCAGCATTTGCTTAACAGCCAGTTGAACGACTGTTTTGCCAGTCGGCGGGTAAAGGCATGTCTGGCCGAATCGTTTCATTAATTTAATCTGGGAAACAGCTGACAGTTTATGCATTTATAAATTCATCACAAGAGCTCCCTGCCGATGCACATTCCATACCCGAAACCCAGCCTGTGTGAGGAGCCTTTCCCATTGTTCCGATTTACGGGCAGGTAAACGGGAATCGAGAATAACACAATGGGGTAAAACCTGTTTTTCAATAGGGGGATATTCAACCACGTTAAATTTTCCAGCAACAAAATAGTGATCGTAGCGGTCGGGTAGGAATATATTTCTCATCACCGAGCACGGCCAAACGCAAACCAGAACATTCAAGCCATTGCATCCCCATCCATTTCGTCCAAACCAAAGGCCGGCTTTCCGAATTGCGAGCGATCCATACAAAGGGTTTTGTACGTATGCGGCATATTTAAAATCCGCAGGTAGAGTATCTTCCTTCCAAATAGTGGGTCCACTANNAGTACACACAAGGATGGGCGTCCGTCGATCCAGAAAGAGCAATTTGTTTTGATGCAATGCGGTCCATTTCTGCCGTACAGATATCCCAAGAAAGAAAAGCGCGCAAAACCCAGAAACGAAAACCAACTTTCGTTTACCCTGAGCGATCCCCCAGAAAAAGGTTGCAATAAAAAANTAGGCCAGAATTACTTGCCAGGCAGTTAACCACCAGCCTTCAGATATCAGGGTTTCGAACTCAGCCAGCCATTGCACAAATCTATTCAGTACCTGAATAAGAAATTGAATCACTTCTCCAAGGGCCTTAGCTGCAAAATCGAACCCGCATAAAATGACCAGTATAATTTCAAGGTATAAAATACCGGTCGTCAGGGGAACCGCCACGAGGTTACTTAATAAAAACACCAGTGGAAATTGATGAAAATAAAANAGGCATGCGGGGAGAGTAAGAACCTGGGCGGCCAGGGTACAGGCCATTAAATCGGTAATGGGTTTACACCAAACCGGTAATTCGACCAATTTTAGATCGATCAGGGGATAAAACAAAATCAAACTCAGCACCGCCAAATACGAAAGTTGGAATCCTATATCATACAACCAGTTGGGTTGTATCCAAAGTAAAACACAAGCTGAACCGAGCACTGAGTTTATGGTAAACAAATGATTCCCTTCGAGTTTTGCCCAACCCACAAAGGTAAACATCACTGCCGCCCGAAGTACGGAAGGAGGTAATCCGGTGAGCAAAGCAAAAACCACATTCCAAAGAGCCAGAATTACCTGGATGTTTATTTTGTTTTTTAAACCCGGAATTCTGGCCAGGAGAAACAACAGTCCCGAATAAATTAAGGCCATATGCATTCCGGAAATGGCAATAAGATGAGCTAATCCCACTTTAGAATAGACTTGCATCTGCTCTGCATCAATATTCCGCCGGTAACCGATCAGTAATGCTTCAGCGAGTCCAAAAGCAGATGGGTCCGGAATTCTTTTCCGTAATTGCTGGCGAATGTTTTCCGAAAGTTCCTGATCCAGTNNCACTCCAATAGTGTTCGCGACCGGCTATTTTTTCCAGCCGGAATGCCGGTAAAAGGCGCGGTGGTAAATCTGTTTATTCCGTAAGTAGGCCGGATAGTTGAAACTTCCCGGATTATTGCCATGTCTGATAGATTGCCACTGATTATTGATGAGCAACCTGTCACCCCGCCGAATAGTGCCGGACTGAGCATCTGGATGAAGATAAATCAAGGCATACCCTTCCCGATAATGCTCCTGATTCAAGGTGTCGATGGCACAGACCAGCTCAATCTCCAGACACAAAGACTTTAGCTTTCTGATCGGGGCTTCCAGCACACGTACCACATAGGCCTGATCGGAAGAGATAAAATGGCTATAGTGTTTGGCACGTTGCAGACGATCATGACCTGCAGAAATTAAAAACCGGCCTGAACGATAAACAACTGGGTCAGGATATCAGGGAATAAAGGAAACTTCAATCGCCAATTGAGTGGCAAGAATGGATACAAGAGCCAAATTATACCGGTGAGCAAAGGAACTATAAGCCACCAAACCGGCAAGCCGATCTCACATTCCATACCCTCCAATTCCCAACGCACAGGGGAGCAACACCCTTAAAAGGGTGCCTGCCTGATGAATTTCATCATGACGACTTATTTCAAAATGTATACTGGCCCTTTGGGGTTGAAAAACCTCCTTAGGGAGTCCACCAATTTGGTGGTGTCATTGAGAGGATGAGAGGCATCGATCGTAACTGCATACGATCCATTCATAGAAATCACATTGGCCAAATTACCGTATCGGGCCCATTTCTGTGATTTTGCATTTGCAGTCGCCTGATCCGTTGTGGTAAATACCACTACGCGATATTGCTGCCCACTTGGTGGAGGGGCNGGAGTCGCAGCGGCTGTTGTGGTGTCAGCCTGCCTGACGGCCATTGTATCCGAATTCGCAAGAAGGCTATCCGGCTTGTTCTGGCTTTGTGTCGTGTCATTGACTATTTCGGTTGTTGGTGGTGTTACAACCTGCAAATTTGTTGAATCTGAAGTATTCACTTGCAAAGCCTTATTTTCCTGATAGGCCGTGTAGGCAAAATACGAGATAACCGCAATCAAAAGCACCGCAGCCACAGGAATAAGAATTTTCAANATAGGAAGAATTGCTTTTACGCCCCTATAGGTGGAACGGGCAGGGGCATAACTGTAATCTAACTTGCGTTCCTCGGTCGGCAACGGAGCCACTTTAATTTCAGTAAACACTGCCGGAACCGGCTCCATGCCTAAATTCAGGTCTTTAGATTGTACAACCAATTCGCCCCATCTTGTTTTCAAAACGNNGCCCAACTGAGGAACTTCAAACTGTCCGGTTTTAGCTAATTGTTCCTTAACCTCAGTGCAAAAATCGCGGATATGATTGGATGCATTGGCAATACTTACATTCTCTTTAGAGGCGATGTAGGAGGCAAAGGTATCATCAATAGAACCAACCGGATTAAAACTCAAGGTATACGTCGGCGGCTGAACAGTACCTTCTGTAGTACTTACTGACGCAGAGGTGCGTTTTAGGTCAAATACACCGAGTCCGGGCAGACTATAGTACCTGTTCTTGAGCAGAAAGGAACCGATATATTGACTTACATCCATACAGTAAGATATTCGTTTTGAGGGGCGGTAAAATTAGATAGACTTACTCAGATTTCAAATTCTATTTAGTCAGCTGATGGATTCGTGTTCCTGACTGGCTATTTTTAACAGGAACAGGTTTAGTGAACGAAAACCCTTGCTACTGGCGTTTTACGGGATTATCCTGTGAAAAAGAATACACGGCGCCAAGCAAAATCTGACGACCCCATTGAGGATAGCCATACCAGCGCTGATACTGACTTCCACTCAAATTGTTTAACTCCGCGTAAAGATTCCATACCCGGTTTGCGGTATAACCAGCCCGAAGGTCGATCTCCAATCCGGATCTGCCTGACGCGAATAGGTTTCCGGATCTCCTTCCATGCGCCAGGCCGAATAATACCCTCCTCGAAGAAGTATTTCAGACGCAAAATGCCATTTCCGGAGAAAGGTATAANTCTCCCTTAAGTTCCGCTTGAAACGGTTGATAATGCCAGGCTTTTTGTCCACTGTTTGTATGCAATACCGGCGCATATTCTAAATGACCGTGTAAAGTAAATGATTTAAACGGCTGATAAGATGCTTCGGCCTGAAACGTAAACAGTGTTGCCCTGGATTCATAGTCGATATGAAATTGTTTGCCATCTGAAGCGGTATCATTGACAAATATTGGCAAATTTCGTATCCACCTTACGCCACTGTAAACGGAATAACTTATGGAAGGATCCAGGTTGCCTTGCAGGGAGGCTCGCAAATCGGTTTGACGACTTTGTTTTACGGTATAATGACTAAAGACAAAGGGGTTTAGTAAAGTTAAATCCCGGAACGTATTTTGTTGTAGTGTTCCTTCCCAATGCAACCCGGCACGAGCATTCAACATATCCAGATTGTTCACAAAATGAATATCAGGCAAGACATGAAATTCCTGTCCCAGAAATGGTTTCAGGGCCATTTGCAGGTACNNCCTTCCTCCAGGTGTTTCCTGACTCCAACCTGAATTCCTGAGCAATGAATTATTCTGTACAGAACGGCTGCTTTGAAATGCGAATAAACGGGCTTCTACGCTCATCAGGGCCTGAAGATCTTTCCGTAAAGTACGCGTACCCTGGTCTTTAAAATAGATTCCAGACTCGAAGGATCCATATCGATCACCATACAGGGATACTCCAGCCTCAGGTTTGTGGTGAATAGAACTCCGCACATGAACCAGGGAATCGGCGTTCAACTGAATTCGTAATCCGGTAAAACGTTGGCGCAAATCTCGCCGATCATAATTGAACCTGGTACGGTCGTAACCGTAATAACTGTATCCCCGACGNATCAAAATTATTTTTCCATGAACCCATTTATCCAGAAAGCGCCGACTGGCTGAAGCCTGAATTTCGGTTTCAGTCATGCGCCGATCGGGTAGCCCGCCCCTGAACCCCTGATGCCGCATCGACAGATAAAAGGGAAATTTCATCCACTGCGTAAAATCATATCCACTTCTAAACCGCAGTGTGGAAGTGCTTCCAACCCCTAACTCGATAAAATGTTTCGCGATTTGCTGGGCAGATTTTTTATCCAGCGCCAATGGGGTTAATGGTAATGGGGTATACGGAAATTGCAATTGCAAATCCAATCGGGACAGAGCAATCGAAGGTGGGTCAAGGGAGGCATCCGGAATACGGTCTGGAACAAACTCGGGTTTAGGATCAGACAATGCTGCACGCCAGTTCACATTCAGCGTGGTGTCTTCATACAAGGCATACGCAAGGGTCATTGAATCGGGCATCTGCAAATTAGCATAGGCAAAGGCCTGCAGATAATTTAACTGACGAACTCGTTCAGCATTCCGGGTTTCTTCCGGTTCATTCTGATACAATTTACTATAAGTCAGCGCTTGCTGATATTCCTGCAACCGATAGGCCGATTCAGCCAACCAGAACAATGCCGACGACGATTGCACCGCATCTTCGGTGAACAAACGACTCTCCTCGAAGGCTAGTTTGGCTTCTTGTGGTTTACTTTCCATAAGTGCTTTCAAGCCGTTGGCATAACTTAGCCGTTGTGCAAACCGTTTTAGCTCTTTCGGTGTTCCTGGCCATTGTTCGATGTATGATGTTGCCATCTTCATCTGACCCTTTGCCAACAATTTATAGATTCGCAGAAATTGTATGGTATCCTTTTCTGACGGCCTAAGCTCCCAGCGCAATGCAGTTTTCGTATCTTCTAAAAATCATCCAGATCGGCCTGTTGATAGGAAACTCTGGGCAAGAGCGTGCGGGCATTCTCTTGCAATTCAGGCACTGCTTCTAAATCGGCACTGGTTCGAATAAAATTTAGTGCTTCCGCATTTCGACCGGCCTTCAAACAAAGCATCCCACTTAAATATTGAGCCTGATGATATTGAACACCTGCATCCGGCTTCAGCTTTTTCCATGCCTTGAGGGCTTCATCGGTAGCCTGATCAGCATAGGCCACATAGCCTAGTCGGAAATAATCATCATTTTGGAGTTCATTTTTTTGTTGTAGTACGTTGTTAAATAGTTGCGTGCTTCGCTGATCTTATTTTGATCCAGACAAACCTGGGCTGCAATCAAATTCAGTTCATTTTGATAATACCAGGTATCGCGGGATTGCAATTGACGGGCAGCCTTTTCCAATGCGCCTTCTTTGTTTCCTTCGAGGTAGTCCATTTCGACCAGATAAAGGGAACCACATATTTGTAATTCGGATCATCGGCTATTTTAGTAAAGCTTTTACGGGCATCGTCAAAATTTCTTTGATAGTATGCCATTAAACCGTGATAATAATTACCGGCATTAAAATTTTCGCCCGGGATATTTTTTACCGATGCAAACAAGCTTCCCACCCGATCCATTTGGCCGAGAACCAAACAAGCATAGGCCAGTTCGAAATTACGTTGCGAAATTTCATCGTTATCTAAAAAGTGTATACCGGCCGATCGTAAAATCGAATAGCTTCGGCATAATTTTTAGTTCGAAAGGCATACCGGGCCAGCTCATATTGACCATAGTTCCGGAATACGTCGTAAGGCGTTTGTTCAAGAAATTCAATGAGCTGAAGTTCGGCCCTATTTTTTTCAGATGCAAGGCACACACCAATTGATGAAAGACAGCTTCCTGCACCAAAAAGGAAGTGTACTGATTGGTAGCAAGCTCAGCCTTCAGATAATCAGCATATGTAGTCAAGGCCTGTTGGTATAATTGATTGCGTTTTGCTTCATCGGCCTCCCACGACAAACGACGCAAAGTATTGTATCGCATCAATTCTTGGGCTTTCAGGGAAGTACACAGAAACATTGTTCCCATTAGGAAACAAGTAGCTAGCTTTTTTAACATGAAACAGATTTAAAACGACCAAGATACGCCAAGACTAGGAAACACCGGCAACTGATAGGTTCGTGTATTTCGAATCCGGTCGATATAGAAAATATTCTGACGATTGTAGGCATTACTCACGGCTCCTGAAATTTCCAATATAGAGGTTGTGGTAATAAAGAATTTCTTTTTCACAGACAGGTCCAAACGATGGTATGGAACAAGCCTTCCGCCGTTAATTTCAGAAGCATACAACAGGTCCAGGTTTCCGTTCTGTGTGAGGTAGTTGGTACTGATGCCATTTGAAAAATCAATATTCTCTACAAAGGCCTGGGTTTGCGTAAATGGAAATGCCGATCCATAATTAAAGCGGGCTGAAATTTCCCAATCCCACTTGCGGCCTGCCGTATACGATGCCAGGGCATTTACATTGTGGCGACGATCGAACGGTGTTGGGTACGTTTGACGGCCATCGTTCCGATCGACGTATCCGTAGGAATACACCCCNCAGAAATAATAGCGGCCTTTGGCATACTTCATGGTAAAGTCGAGCCCATAGGCTTTTCCGGTTTCAATACTAAAATCCGGATCGGTAGGATACAGTTTATACCGGTTAATACCAATCAATTGTCCGAAGTACTTGTACCAGGGTTCCAGAGTAAATTCAAGATCGCGAATGTCCACCTCTACGCCGGCTACCAAATGACTGGATTTCTGAATATTGTTGTTGGCCACGGTTCCATCCGGGTTTTTAATTTCAAAATCCGGAGCTGTTAAAAACCCGGTAAAGAAATTCACGATATCGCGATCTGACTTAGAAGATATAATGTTTTGTGAATACAATCCGGCGGCTGCCTTGAAACGAATATTTTTAGTGGCATTGAATTTCATCGCCAGGCGGGGTTCGAGCCGGGCCACAGGTAAACTGGCATAATACTGTAAACGCAATCCGGGTTCTACGATCAGTTTATCACCCAGATTCTTTTTCAATTTCAAAAAGGCTCCTACCTGGGTCGTGTAATCATTTTGCTCCTGCGATAACCCAATGAAGTTATAGAATTGATAGGCTGTTTTAAAACCCGTAAACTCTACNCCGTAGTTGATTTCACTATGGTTGGGTAAGTAGGAAGTTACTTTGACATTCGCATCAAATCCGTTGATCGACTTTNNTCGAGGACGGTTATCTGCTTCCGATAAAGCGATGGTGTAATCAGAATAATAAAAGCCNCCTGAAATGAGCGATGCGCTGCTACCCGGTGTAACCACAAAATTAGTACCTGCTCCATAGGATTTCCAGTTCAGATCTGACACGTTTTCAAAATTAACCCGATCATTGAACGAAAATCCGAACACACTCACCTTACTCCCGTTGTTTGAACTCAGATTTATTTTACCGTACGCATCCGTAAAAGTGTATGGAAGCTGGCTCATGTAAGGCTCTCCCAACGAACCATATAACATGGATGAGGATGATTTCAAATAACTGTGTTTAAGTGAAGCAATATAGGTTATCGCTACACTGCTGTCCCCTTTATCGCGAAGTAGTGGGCCTTCAAGAAACACTTTCGCCAAAATAGGATTCACCGCCAATTTACCGGAATGCCGTTTTTTATTCCCGTCTTTTGTACTCACGTTCACGATGGCTGATGTACGGTCGCCATATTCCGCACCAAATCCACCACTCATCACATCAGCGCTCCGTATGGCATCCGTTTCAAAAACAGAATACAAGCCGATACTGTGAAAAGGATTATAAATGGTCATGCCATCCAATAAAATTTTATTTTGAATGGGTGAACCTCCCCGAATATACAATTGTCCTCCCTGATCGCCAGTAGATACCACCCCGGGCATCACTTGTAAATACTGGGCAATATCCGGTTCTCCGCCCACACTCGGTAAAATTTTCATTTCCTTCGGGGTGATGCGGGTCATGCCCACTTTTGTTTCAAACAACTTATCTTCTTTNTTGGCCGATACAGAAACCCCTTTGAGCTCTTTAGCCTTTTTCACCAAGTTAAATTTCAAGGTAGTGATTTCATCGGCCTGTATTACCACTTGTTTGACTTCTGTTTCGTATCCGATTAAGGTGATCTGAACATCATAATTTCCGGGAGGTAGCTTTGGAATATTGTAGAAGCCTTCCAGGTTTGACTGTGCGCCCTTNTTAAGACTTGGAATAGAAACTGTTGCCCCGGATAAGGGCTCCCCATTTGATTTATCGTAAACGAATCCTTTCAGGGACCCTGTTTGTGCAATGGCTCCTAAAGAAAGCAGAAAAAATAGAACAGCGAAAAAATATGTTTCATTCAGCGTTGTGTTTCGCCTATCCATACAAACAGGCCTTTGAGCGGGCAAAGATAGGTTTCCGGAATCGAATGACAGGCGATTCGTCAGGTTGATTATTTTTGCCACCGAAACAAAAATGCATGTTGTTGCCGGAAATCAGTTTTTTAAGACCGATTTGAGATAAAACATCTGAAACTGCATGCCATAGCCTGTAAAAAAAACAACATGAAACCCAGTTTAGCTCAAGGTACACGGGATTTTGGCGCAGAAGTAGTCGCTAAAAGAAACTATATTATTCAAATCATTCGGAAGCATTTTGAATTGTATGGTTTTAGTCCATTGGAAACCNCCGCATTTGAAAATCTGGAAACCCTGACCGGGAAGTATGGGGAAGAAGGCGACAAGTTGATGTTCAAAATACTCAATAACGGTTTAGAACGACCAGAAAAGCATCAGAAATCGCGCGATGAATTTGAAGAAGTCCTGCAGGGGAAATCGNAAAAAGGAATCACCGAACGCGCGCTGCGATACGACCTCACGATTCCGTTTGCACGGTATGTGGCTATGCAAGCCGGGCATCTCAACTTTCCATTTAAGCGCTACCAGATTCAACCGGTGTGGAGAGCCGATAAACCACAACGGGGTCGGTATCGTGAATTTTACCAGTGTGATGCGGATATTGTAGGCAGTAATTCTCTCTTTAACGAAAGTGAATTGCTTCAACTCTACGCCGACGTATTTCAGGATTTAAAAATTCCTGTCGACATCTGCATCAATAACCGAATGATCTTATCCGATCTGGCTGTGAAGTGTGGTGATATCCATTTACTCACTCCGATGACAGTTGCTATCGATAAACTCGATAAAATTGGAATGAACGGCGTTATGACTGAATTGCAGGCGAAAGGATTTCAGGAATCAGCGAGGCAATGCATTTCAGACTTCCTGGAATTGTCAAAATTGCCTGTCCATGAAATCNGCACCGCGTTTAGTTCATTTTTTGGTGAGGAGACCAAGGGCATCCAAGACATTAAACAATTCATTGCGCTCGAAATTCCGGGAGTCAGGATTGATTTAACATTGGCCAGAGGTTTGAACTATTATACCGGAACAATCATCGAAGTTAAGCCGATAGGTGTTCAGATGGGTAGCCTTGGAGGCGGAGGCCGTTATGATAATTTAACCGAGCTCTTTGATTTACCGGGCATCTCGGGTGTGGGTATCAGTTTTGGGCTTGATCGTATTTACGATGTACTGGAAGAAACAAACGGGTTTCCGTCTACCATTCAGAGTGGCCCTCAAGTGATGTTGGTGAATTTTGGCCCGTCATTTGAATCGGCGAATCGTAGCATATTGCAGCGTCTGCGCCAAAAAGGAATTTCCTGCGAAATGTACCCGGAAAGCATCAAAGCGGATAAACAATTAAAATATGCGAATAAGCGGAATATTCCGTTTGTGATTTTAATTGGTGAAAATGAATTAAAGGATCATACCATTACGATAAAGAACTTTCAAACCGGACTTCAGGAATCCTTTCCTGAAAATGAATTCATTTCATCTATTCAGTCCGTAATTATCAGCAAGCTTTAATCACTGACTCTGAATTTATTCCGCTACTAAACGAAAAAACAATGAACTGGCGCTGCACTTATTTGTTTTCATTCGAATACTTTTAAGGTTTTCCTTACTTTTATCTCTAAACCATCTTTTTATGTTACTACCAAAGCCATTTCGCTTATCCATTGTTGCATTTATTCTGATTCTTGGTACGGCCTGTTCTAAGGTTCCCAAACAAGCCAATTATATCCCTAAAGATGCCGTTGTGGTGGGCTCATTGAATATGAAAAACATGAGCCAGAAATTGATCTNNAGTGCGCTGACCGGCAGCGAATTATTTGATGAACTTCAAAAAAATGTAAAAAATGAAGAGTCGAAANAGGCCATGAAAGATGTTTCGAATATTGGCCTGGATCAGTTGTCGACAGTTTATTTTTACGCGACCGGAAATTTTAAAAATGATGCAACTGCTTGTGTCATCATTGGCATGAAAGAGCAGGGCCGCTTCGAGAAATTTATTCAAACAAATTACCCGCAAGCCAGCATCNACCAAAAAGACAAGTATAGTTATGCCGTGATTGAAAACAATATGCACCTTGCCTGGAACAAAGAGGTAGCCATGGTTTTCCCGAATGCGAATCTGGCAACACAAAGCGACGGACTCGAAGCGGATGTGACGCTTGATCAGAAGAATGCGCTCAGCGTCATCGAACAGGTATTTAACTTAAGTAAAGATCGATCTCTGGCCTCCAACAAACATTTCGGTGAACTGCAATCTGATGATCGTGATATCTCCTTCTGGTTAAATTATGAATCCATGTATCAGCAGAATCCCGAAATTAATGAAGGAGCGGCCAAGGCATTTATGAAACCGGAATTTTTANAAGATGCTGCTATGGCTGCCGGTTTTGATTTCGAAAAAGGTTCAATTGATGCAGTGGCTGATTATTATATCTCTTCCGAGTTGAGTCCGATTTTTCGANAATACATGAAAAATTGTGATGCCGCAGATATGATTAAAAAACTCCCATCCGGAAACGTGGCCTTTTTGATGAGTTATCATTTTCAGGCCGAAATGATTAAAGAACTGTTGGCTAAATTTAAATTAGATGGCTTGGCAGATATTGGCTTAATGGCCGCCGGGCTTTCGATGAATTCACTCACTCAGGCTTTTAATGGAGATATGTTGATGGCTATCACCGATCTTCAAAAAGGAGATAGTTTGATGCAGACGGGTACGCCAAAAATGGAATTCTTTATGGCCATGACCCAGAATGACCAAAGCTCCATGGATCGGCTACTCGGCACGGCCGTTAAAAAAGGTCTGTTTGTAAAAAGTGGTTCTGATTTTAAACTAGCCATGGAAGTTNCTGATTTTACGGTGATGAATGACAAGAAATATTTAGCGATGAGTACAAAAGGCGCATATGCCAAATCGTTTCTGGATGGAAACAATTCCAATAAAGTGGATGTCCCGGCAGCGATACTGAAAAACTTCGACAATAATCCGTATGCCTTTTATGTGGATATGNAAAAAGTGATGCAGGTACTTCCCATTGAAACAACAGATCCCGACGAAAAAGCACTCATCGAAGAAGGAATGAATATGTTGTCTTATGCCGAAATGCATGGAGGTCAAATGAAANAAGGTGCCAGCCATTCCGAAGGCACTCTGGAATTTGTAAATCAGAACGAAAATGCATTTCTTCAAATTCTTCAATTCGCGATCGAGGCTAAANAACTAAAAGACAAAAAAGATGCTGAACGCCCGCAAGAGGCTGAAGTAATGGCTGATACTGTTTCAGTTGTCAATTGATGTCCAGATTATCTTATCTGCTTTTCTTCCTACTTTCTGTATAGCGCACTCATACTGGCTATACTGATTTTATTCTCATTTCCGATTACGGCACTTCTTATTTTATTTCCGGATACCATTACGAACAGAGGCATGTACCTTTTGATGAAACTGATTTGTCATGTCTGGTTTTTGCTCACCGGTATGTGGCCCAGGAACTACAACCGCGACGTGTTGGATACTGCGGGTAGTTATATCATCATCCCCAATCATCAATCGTATCTGGATGCCGCCATTATTTATACCAGTATCCCGGTGCTGTTTAAATCGCTGGGTAAAAAGGAAATGGAANAAACGCCCATTTACGGACTGATTTATAAAACCGTCGTGATTACGGTTGATCGTAGTTCCTTAAGAGCTCGTGCCCTCAGTTTTCGTCAAATGAAAGAAGCGATGGAGAATGGGTTATCCGTAACCATATTTGCAGAAGGCACATTCCCCGATCACCCTCAGGAAGAATTACTTCCACTCCAAAACGGCGCTTTCTCCCTGGCCATCCTGCAACAGTGTCCTATTGCTCCGGTGCTTTTTCTGGATGCCAGCCGACGTATGCATCCAAGCCGTATCATCCGATGTACACCTGGTAAAAACCGGGNNCTGTTTTTGCCTCCTGTGCAGGTCACCAACTTAAACAGGGAAGATACCGATGCACTTCGCGAACTCACCCAAAATTATATGCAAACCTGTCTGAATTATTGCCGCGAGCATGGTCCACACCACGCGAAAGAATTTGCAGTGAATTGGATGCAAAATAACAGGAATCGTTACCTTGCCGGTTGAGCATGAAATACGCTGAGGTGATATTACCCCTGGCCTTGGAAAAAACCTACACGTTCGGCATCCCTCTTGAATTACAGGAAAAAATANAAGTTGGATCAAGGGTTGAGGTACAGTTTGGAAAAAAGAAAATGTACAGCGGTCTGGTAAAGCGGTTGCACAATGACGCTCCGGACACATTCCAGGTAAAACCTATCCGGGCGTTGCTGGATGATAAACCCTTGGTGAATGAAACCCATTTAAAATTCTGGGAGTGGATTGCAAACTATTATATGTGCACTGAAGGCGATGTGATGCAAGCTGCCCTTCCGGCATATCTTAAACTTCGAAGTGAGACTTTTATTTCAATAAGCGATGATTTTAACATCAATGAACTGGAATTAACGGATGAAGAATATATCGTTTTACAAGCCTTGCAGATGCGCTGAACGAAATAAAAAACTAAAGGATGCCAAGACGAAAACGGATACTGAAAATTCCGGTCTTTCCTGAATTTGGCTTAGCTTTAAAGTATGAGACCGTTTTTCTTTTTCTCATCGGCCTGGTACTTCTTTTACCACGACACAAGGTCNAGTCGGAGGTAGAAACTTACCACAAACAAATACTTCAACAAATCACCGCTGAACTTGGAAGTTTGCCGATTGAATGGCAGATTCAGTTTACCAATAAAACTGCGCACTCCCGCCATGAACGCTGGATACCCTTTTATGAAGGCATTCCTNTTTTTAATTTGTTTATTCAATTACATTTTGATTCAACGGGTCAACTCATCAGTTATGAAGCTGAACTTCCTGATCGTGAAGCGTGTCTTGTAAAACATCATGTTGACTACTGGAAAAGTAATTTTGCGCAACAAGAGCAACTTCAGGGGATGCTGAATGGCCCGGTAAAATCAATTCAGGTTATCTGGTTGGATGCAGAAGAGAAACCCTGCATCCGATTCGATTGTGTGAGCCGTGAAAAAGACGAAACATTTATCTTCAATGTACAGAATCAACAGATTTATTACGCAGATAATCGTCGATTTCTTTTCAGTGATACTGTGGTGCATACCCGGATTTTTCATCCTGACCCGTTAACTCGTTTAGGACTTAGCTACGGAGCACCTTATGTGGATAGTAATGATGCTGCCTTATCCTGGTTTATTCCGGCCTACGACAGTGTATTTGTTCCGGCTACCTGGGATGCCACATCGCTAAGCATCTTACCGGAACATGACTATGCCCGAATTGTAGATTTTCAAACACCCAACATTGCTCCACTGATTTTAAATTCATCAACTTCCTGGGCCGACCGCAGTCAGGGAGGTTTTGAAGATTATAATGTACTTTGGCATATTGCCAACTTTCACGATCATGTGNCCTCCATGGGCTATGATACCTTGATGAATTTACAGGTGGAAGTCGATGCACATGGTATGTTTGGGGCAGACAATTCTGTCTTTAACCGAAATGCCGGCAATCCAACCCTGAGTTTTGGAACTGGAGGAGTTGATGATGCCGAAGATGCCGACGTGATCGTTCATGAATATTGCCATGGGATCGGTTGGAGCGCCAACCAAAATGATAATTTCACCAATGAACGGGCCGCTTTGGATGAAGGCTTGGCAGACTATTTTGCGACTTCCTATTCCAGGTCAATCAATTCGTTTAACTGGCAGAATATGTTCAGTTGGGATGGACACAATCCGTATTGGTCCGGACGAACAGCCGCCACCAGCAACAATTATCCTAATGCATCCGGAATTTATGGCCTGGGCGAAATCTGGAACGCTGCTTTAAGTGCCATCTGGACCGATTTAGGCCGAACCGTCACGGATAAGTTGATGCTGGAAAGTTTACATTTCTATACCAATTCGACCAGCCTGACCCAAGCAGCCTATTACCTCTTGCAATGCGACACTNTATTATTTGGCGGCATCCATACCAACACACTTTGTCTGCATCTCAGTGCTAAAAACCTTTTGGGAACAAATTGCAGACCACTTGGTTTACAAGATGCTATAAACTATAGCTCCCCTCACGTTCTGGAAGTATATAACGAATTAGGATTTGCTCAGGGTACTTCTCCGCTGCATGTTCGGAACAATTCCAATGAATGGGTCACCCTGCAATTACTGAATACGCTGGGTCAAATTGTTCAGCGCATATTCATCCAACCCCGGCAAGAATTACATCTTGACTCAGGCGATTTGAATGCAGGCGTATATTTTCTGCAATCGGAAGGGCAGACTAAAAACTGATCCGTTGTAATTAAAACGTTTCTGAGGAAGTCAGGAACGAAAACCAATCAACGTAACCAAAGTTGGCGGTAAGTGCTCAGGGCATCATACACTCTNGCCTGTTTATTCGGATTAAAGTACCGATCCGGTCTGGGATCATTNCCNACACCGGCCACATAAGCCCAATTGCACCAATTACTACAAACATCATAATCAATTAATTGTTGTTCGAAATAACGGGCACCCCATCGCCAATCAACGTGCAAATCATGGCATAAATAACTGGCCACGACCTGCCTTCCCCGATTGCTCATAAATCCGGTAGCATTGAGCTCACGCATATTGGCATCAATAAAATCATGACCTGTAACTCCCTGACACCAGTGTTGAAATGCCCTTGGGTTTGTTGTCATTGCATGCGGAATCCGTTTTTCAATTCCNCCGGGCTTGAAAAANCGAAGGGGATACTTACGAAACATGCATCGGAAAAAGTCTCTCCAAAGCAGTTCAAAAAACAACCAATACGTTGACTCATTACCACCATAGGTATTTTCATATTGTCTGATACTATGGTAAATACGTCGTGCAGATAAACTGCCATTGGCCAACCACGCTGAAAACTTACTGGAATACTCCGTACCAATTAACTGATTCCTGGTTTGTTTGTAATTCTGGATGTTGCGTGATTCCAGAATATAGTCGTTCATTCGTTGCAACGCAGCCTGCTCACCGCCTTTAAATGGAAACGCCGAACGAGGCTCCAAAGAAATCCCAGGCGTTTCGAGGCTCTGCAACCAGTCATCTGAAGCAATTGATCTGTTTGGGAAGGGGATGCGATCAGGTGTAGGAATAAGCGCAGGCATAGCACAGTGCTTTTCAACCCGTTTGCGAAACTCCGTGAAAACCTCAGGTGCCTGTTGCGAAGTAAAGGGTAAGTGTTCTTGTTTGAAAAGTGAAGCGGTATCGATACCATGAAAAGTCACTTCTAAACCTTCAATGGCATCCAAAACAACTTGCTGAACCAGCAATTCCTCGGGAGCCAGTTCGATACTTGTAAAAGATGTTGTGCCTTCACCTCTTGCAGTAATTCGGGCAGGATGCTTNTCTGGAGAGCCTACACGAACAATACATTGCGATCCTAGTTTAGCTAAATCGTGGCAAAATGACAATAAAGTCTCTTTTAAAAAACGTTTCCGGAAGATTCCCATTTTCGGAATGCCATATTGTTGACCGTTAATCACTCGCGGATCTAAACAATACACAGGAATGACAAAATCACTTAATTGAACTGCCTTAAAAATAACCTCATTATCATGAAGCCTCAAATCATTTTTTAACCACACCAACGATGTTACCGCCATTATAAATTTTCGATATTTGTCAGATATGCATTGGCTTGTGTGAGCAATTCCTGTTGCGTATCCGGTGTCATTTTATTCCATACCTGATACATCATCGCCATTCTAGGATTTTTGNNCAACTTATCCTGATGCTGATGTAAAAACCTCCAGTACAAACTATTCATGGGACAAGCGCGTTCACCAATTTTCTGTTCTGGTAAATAATGGCATCCACTGCAATACGAACTCATCTTTTGAATGTATGCTGCTGATGAAATATAAGGTTTTGTGGCAATCAATCCGCCATCTGCATATTGACTCATTCCGCGAGTGTTGGTAATTTCAACCCATTCCAATGCATCCATATAAATACCCAAATACCAGGCATCCACTTCATCCGGGGCAATTTCTGCAAGCAATNNAAAATTACCGGTCAGCATGAGGCGTTGGATATGGTGTGCATACGCTTGCTCAAGAGATTGTTGAATGGCGTGATGCAAACAACGCATTTGGGTTTTACCATTCCAGAACCAGGTGGGCAGGGCGCGCTGATGNTTGAAAAAATTCATGAACGAAAAATCAGGCATGAGTTTCCAATACATAGCCCGCATATATTCTCTCCACCCAAGTATTTGACGCACGAATCCTTCTAACTGATTATACGCGATTTCTTCGGGTTGTTGTGTGTATGCAGCAACCGCCTGTTGTATAACCTCATGGGGATCCAGTAGTTTTACATTGAGTGAAAATGAGAGCCGCGAGTGATACACGGCCCACGATGAAGTGGTCATCGCATCTTGATATATACCAAATTTTTTCAATCCGTGTTGGATAAAATAGCTCAATAATCTCAGCGATTCTTTCCGATTCAGTGGCCAGGTGAAATTTGCCGGATTTACTGATCCCATGTTTTCAATACCAGCTTCCTGTATCGATGCATAAATAGCCCGCACATCGTGTTGAAAGAGGAGTGGTTCGGGAGGCTGTTCAGCAGCAGGCAGTTTTTTNCGGTTCTGCTGATCAAANTTCCATTGTCCAAAAAGTGGCTTTGTACCCTCCATCAGGATATTATGTTTCCGGCGAAGCATCCGATAAAANGACTCCATCACAATTTTCTCCTGTCCCGGAAATAGTTCCTGCATAGCATCCCGTTCAGTAAAAAAATGTTCACTACACGTTTTATCCGATGTTACCGGCAGCAGAGTACATAATTGATTTAACTCCACCTCCACNCGATATTCATCCGCTTCCTGATATTCAAATCGATCTATACCCTCTGTTTCGATGAGGTATAAAATATTTCGTGTGAAGGTCTGGCGGTTTGCCGGGTCATCAATTTTCAGATAAATAACCTGATGCCCCTGCTGCTTGATAGCATCGGAAAAGCACCGCATCGCAGCAAANAATCCAATCACCTTTTGAATATGATGTTTCACATAGTCTGTTTCGGAACGAATTTCCATCATGCAATAGATGACATCCGGATTCACCTGTTTAAACCAGGAATGCCGGTCGTTCAGCTGATCACCCAGAATCAGTCTCAGGGTTTTAACTTGTTTCTTTTGCATTTTCGCTACAATAAATCACAGTGGTCCAGTTCAGTTTCCATTTTTTCTCCAGTTGAATGGCCGTTGGCAAACCGGGCAAATTTTTTCCGGCAGATGCGTTTTGGATATGCTCTTCATGGTTGAATCTTTTGTTGAGTGGAGCGTGCCGATACTTTACGAACATGTCGTTGTATGATTCGATGTCCTTCCTGAATCACCTGAGGGTTCTTTTTAAAATTCCACATGTTTTCCTGAGCTAGTTTCGCTGAAGACTCAATATCCACGATAGGTTGCGGATAATCATGCCCCAATCTGCAATGGTATAATTGTTGCTCCAACGCACTCATTTTCCAGGGAGTATGAAGCACAGATAAAGGTAACTCTTCAAGTTCAGGCACCCATCGACGAACAAAAATTCCATCTGCATCATGTTCCATTGCGTTCTTGATGGGGTTATAGATTCTTAGTGTATGGATGCCAGTTGTTCCGGCCTGCATTTGAAGCTGCGGATAGTGAATGCCGGGTTCATAATCTAANAACCACCGTGCCAGGAAATGAAGGTGACGCCAGTCTTGCCACAAATTATAAACGATAAACGATACTAACATGGCACGCATTCTGAAATTAACATAACCTGTTTTTGANAGGCATCGAATCACAGCATCTAGTATTGGAATTCCGGTTTTTCCGTCCTCGACGCGTTGAATCAATTCCGGATCATGCCTTATACCTAAGGCGTCGTAGGCCCGGTTAAAATGCTCATTTTCTATTCGGCATTCATCTTCAAATTTCTGAATGAAGTGGCAATGCCATTGTATTCTTGCCAGAAACGTTTTAAGGTTGCGGACGTTTTTTCCTGACCGAATGATTTCCATCGTTGAGTGCCATACCTGGCGTATGCTGATATTTCCATAAGCCAGATACGGTGAGAGGCGACTANNGGAAGTTCTGGCAGCCTGTGGTTTGGAAATATGTTTAGCATAGTGGATGCATCGTGATTCCAGAAAACTATGAAAATACCTCCAGGCCATTGTTTCGCCACCCGGTTGAAAATTCGAATCCGTTTTGCAAATAACTTCAGGCAATGCACTTCCTTTTGTATCTTGATACCATGGTTTGTTTAANTTGATAAGGTTGAAGCTGATGCAGTTTCGGATCTTCGGTAGGTTGTTGNNCATCATTCGCATCCATTTTTGATCCCAGTCTGTTCGATCTTTTTTNCTACGGAGAACTCCATTGGTTTGAGACTCATACCAGGTAATACCATGTTCCTGAAATAGTTGTTGGACGAGTTTGTCACGCTGGTAACTCAGCTGGTTTCCTGTTTCCGCATATGAATAAACAGCATGAATATTTTCAGCCTGTATCAGATTGGCAAAAACCGCTGTGGCATCTCTATTAAAAATCCATATGCATTGATTGTAACCTTGCAATTGCCGCTGCATATCCTGCAACGATTCGTAAACAAAGCGCCAATGTCGCACGTCACTGTCTATATGATGCATCAAACTGGGTTCAAAACAATACAGCATCAGCGTAGGCCGACCCGATTGGATCGCCCGGCAAAGTGGTTGATGGTCTTTTAAGCGCAAATCTCTTTTAAACCAAACTACATTGATGTCGGGGCTTGTATACTTTGCATCCAAGTTAAACGTGTATTGATGGAAAGGATGAAAATAAACTAGCCGGCGTAACCTCCCGAATTCAATCGTCTATACGCTATTGTAAGAAATGTCAGGGCATAAAAAGTCCGGCAAGCCGGACTTTAAATTATTGAAAATGCAATAGTCTAGAAGCGGAAGCCTAAATTCAGGCCCATTCCTCTGAATCCAACAGCACCAAATGAACCTTTCACGTTTACATTGTTGGCATCCACAGAATAGGTGTATTTAAACAATTGATTGCCATCCTGATTTGAGGCCAGTTCATCCCGGATATCCTGCTGTTCAGAAGGCGTTAAAGCTTTACTGGAGTTGGCATCAAACGTACCGCTGGAAGCCATATAATGGGCTCCGATAATGAACCAGTCGAGAGATACCATTTTTCCGATATTGAAGTGGACACCAATCATCAAACCACCACCAAATGAACTGAGGCGTCCAGTGAGATCCAATTTCTGACTCACACCCTGATTATCGGTATAGTCGATGGGTGCATCCATTGAAAGCATCCGATAACGCAGGTAAGGCGCCAAATAGAATCCGCGCATCGCTTGTTTCGGATAAAAACGAAACTCCGGAGTAATTGTAAACGTTCCCACTTTGATGGCCGACAGGTTGGCGGAATCACTAGACCAATTGTCGATACTGTTGGTCATTGGCAAAGAACCTTTNGGCATGAATCGAATTTGGGCGGCAACCGAAATTTTNGAAGCGAGCGCACGTTCGTACTGAATGCCGATGTTTTTGTACGCCAAACTGGTCAAATTCAGTTTCACACAGTTCTTACGTTCAGGAATACCACGGTGTTCTGATTTTTCACGCCTTTGTGCATGCGTTGCAGACAAAGTCAACAACATCATGGCTAAGAGGGATAATTTTTCATATTTTTTGTTTGACGGCAAAGGTAGGCTGCCTATACATGAAAACCATACCATCTTTAGGGTATTTTAAGTTGGCCAGCACTTAATGGCGAGGCTTACCGGCTATACCTAAGGCTGTGTAAATCATAGACTGTGCCTTTTCGCGCACATCCAGCGTATTAATGAGTTTATTATCGGCAGAAGGATAGGTACGATTGGAAAGAAATACAAAAACCAGGTCCGTTTCCGGATCAGCCCACACGCAGGTTCCGGTAAAACCCTGGTGCCCAAATGTTGATCGACTTGCCTGNATCGAACAAGGATTTCCGACACCTGCCCGGGTTTCCGGTTTATCAAAACCTAAACCTCTGCGGCTGATTCTGGAAAATTTACCCGTAAAGAGTTCCACGGTAGCCGGTTTAAAATATCGTTTCCCTGANTAGATACCTCCATTCAAAAGCATTTGAAAAATAATGCCCAGTTCTTCGGCTGTAGAAAATAAGCCGGCATGACCACTCACTCCTCCAAACATGGCTGCACCCATATCATGCACATAACCTTGTATGGTTTGATAGCGGAAATAATCATCGTACTCCGATGGTGCGATTTCTTTCACGACTTTATTTTTNCTCGGATTAAAGCAGGTGAACTTTAATCCTAAAGGCTGATAAAATTCTTTGGACAGGTATTCATCCAGAGATTGTCCACTGATGCGTTCAACGAGCTTTTGTAAAAAAATAAAATCCAAATCACTGTATGTGTAACGTCCACTATTTTCTAACGGACTTTCAATGATTCGTTTCCACATGGTATCGACCCAATCCCGACGCATATACAAATTAGCGCTAACCGGAATCGCGAACTTTCCTCCGGCAGTCTTACTGTAAATATCGGTTCGTGGGCGTTTCAAGGTGTCCAGTGTTTCTTTATAAAACGGAATCCAACTTTTNAAACCAGCCTGGTGACTAAGAATATCACAAATTTTTAGCGATTCCTTATTGCTACCTTTTACGATAGGAAGATACCTGCCTAATGAAGCATAGATATCTAATTTACCTTGTTCATACAACCGCATGACAGCCAGCGTGGTAGTTGCAGCTTTGGTAACCGATGCCACATCATACACCGTTTGAATATCGACACTATTTTTTCGATCCTGAGTGAGATAACCAAACGACTTATCATAAAACACNTTACCCTTTTGTGCAACCAGAATGCGACAACCGGGAAAGGCGCCACGTTGTACACAAGACTGTAAAAANTCATCCAGTCTATCGAGAACATTCATGTTAATCCCAAGTGCGTTGGGGCTCACACAGCACTCTAACAGACGATCGGTGCTGCGCAGATTTTTAATCACACGCGTCGAATCAATGTCCTGATACTGTTTACCAAATCTGGATTGTTCCTGAATCTCTCCCAACGGATTCATGATGGACACAATACCATCTCCGGCTTTGAACCGTGGACAAACACCAACTGGCAGGCGGCCTAAAGGTTTTAATAACCCGGTAATGATTTTTGCAGCAGCCACTTGCGTTTCATCCGACTCGTCATAGGCAATCAGAAAACCATCCAACGCACAAAAATTACCCATCGCATAAGGATTCCCAAATAGAACGGAAACTGAATTTTCCATTGACTCAGGGCGTTCNACCATTTCAACTTCTACTTCATCCAACCCGAAATTACCTTTTGGATAGGCCGTCAAATTATGGATGCCGATAATGACCGCTTTATAATTAGCATATTTACGTTTCAGATAGGTCCGTTGCTCCACGCTATAATTGGAGATAAAATCAAATTCACGAACACCAGCTCTTTTCAATTGTTCCGTGAATGCATTTTCTGAAGAAGTACCGATACCCACATATACTACTTTGTCTGACGGTGAACGTTTAATGCGATCAAGCACGGTATTCGGATCACTAAGTAAGGTGATTGCCCGTTCAGCGATTTGCTGGCGCAAGGAGATNACCAACTCATTCAAATCTTCTAACACCTGAGTGGTATCAATTGCTTTAAATTCTGATAATCCATATTGAAACTTCGCATGGAGAATTTTNTTNACACTGCTTTCCAGGCGGCTTTCCGGAATTCGGCCTGTTCGTAAGGCTTCGGATATTTTTGANATAGCGGATGGAACGTCTTGCGAAAANAGCAGCACATCATTCCCGGCTTCAAAAGCGCGCAGATCCACATCGCCAGGCGAATAATATTTTGCGACTCCCTCCATATTCAGGGCATCGGTGAATACCAGACCCGAAAATCCGAGTTCATTTTTTAACACAGACGTAATGGTTTGATACGATAGTGTAGTGGGCNNAATTTTATTGGGTTCCAACGCAGGCACCTTTAGGTGAGCTACCATAACAGATTGAACACCATTGGCAATAAGTTGCCGGAAGGGATATAATTCCATGGCATCAAGGGCTGCCCGGCTTTTACCAATTTCGGGCATATCCTTATGCGAATCCACCTCTGTATCACCATGTCCGGGAAAATGTTTAGCACAAGCCATCACGCCATTCTGCTGCAGTGCCCGCATGTACTGAATGGCATAGTTCGCCACCTTTTGTTTATTCTCACCAAAAGATCGGAAATTAATCACCGGATTTTTGGGGTTATTATTCACGTCCACAACCGGAGCGAAATTGATATGTACACCCATACGCCGACATTGGGCCGCAACTGCAGCACCTAGTTTATAGACCAATTCTGAATCCGACATGGCCCCCATCATAATCTGCCGTNNGAAATCCCGAACGCCCTTCAAGCGCATTCCTAATCCNCATTCCGCATCCATGGCCAACAATAGAGGTACCTGACTAATTTTTTGATAGTGATTCGTTTGAATGGCTTGGGCTGCCGGCGTTCCTTGCATAAATATCAGGCCTCCTATTCCATGTTCACGAATCAGTTTTTCAATTTGTTCCTGATTGTATTTTTCACCACCGCTATAGGTTGCCACCATAAACAGTTGCGCGATTCGTTCTTCTGGTTTCAGCTGATTATAGATGCTATCCACCCATTTGTTTTCAATGGACTCCAGTTTTGGCAGAACTTGCTTTTTATTCGCATCCTGTGCAAACGCAAATTGTTCTAACAAAACAATTACAACAAGGAAAAAATTCCGGATACTGATAACTTCATGTCTTCAAAAATAAGCAGACGGAATGAAGTGGGCCTTTTAAAATGAAGGGCATGGAGGTTTAACATCCACTTAAAGGATTTGCGAATGAATGGCGTAAATTTGTCAGTACTTAAAATAAACTCAAACAGATGAAAAAGTTCCTGTTATTGCTTTCGTTAACCCTATCCATATTCTCTCTATCCGCTCAAAAAGTCTGCGCAAAGAAGAGCCCCAGTTCGGGAAAAATATTCTGGCTTTTAGTCCGGTTCAATTGATGTCCAATAATCATGTTGGCGTTGGCTTATCGTATGAACGCCTGGTGAATCAGTATGTTGGATTAAGGATACCGGTTATGGTGGGGATTAACTCGAACTATGTGAACGTGGGATTGGAGGCCAAGTTGTATCCAACCAGAAATAATGGTCCGGTGAAATATGCCATTGCCCCCATGATTATGTATGGAAATGGAAAAATTATACATAATGAATGGGTATACGATCCCAACCTCGGATACAGTGTTTATGTAAAAAGAAACACCCCGTACGCATTTCGGTTTCTTATTGAATCAGACATTCAACTTTACCATCCTAAAGAATTTTTATATCGGAATTGATGGAGGGTTGGGTGTGAATTATTACGATTCTGATGCCAACAATTCAGGTGCCAACAATTCACAGATGTCGGTGGCTGCGCAGTTAGGTTTTGGACTTGGGTATCGATTTTGATTCACATTGATGGGTGGCTCGGTAGTCTTACCCTACTCTTAGCTTGTGGATGTATCTTGGTTGCAGCCGCGAATCCGTTAAACTAATTGTTGAACTTGATCCGATCAACATCAAACAATCCGAAATACGTGTTCACCTTGAATAACATGATATGACCAAATCGCGCCGGGCCAATGGCGACCAGGTTGTAGTACTTAAACTTGGGCAGATTGAATTTATCAGTGGTAATTTTCCTTCATCGTAGAGCATATTTCCGAGTACCACTTTATTGATTCGGCCTGAATATCGCGATAGATAAACGAAATTCTATCCTTCATGGATGAGCGATCGCGTAAATAATAAAAGACATCCAGCAGGCCTCTTCGGTGCATCGATAAACCGCCCAGGTGTGGATTCCGGTGATAGGCTTTTGGCACTCGTCGACCTTCTTTTTATTGGGCTCTATATGGGTTCTGACAATCTGAGCCTCCTTGTCTATTTCAAATAATGCAATGCCCTTTTATTATACACAACAGATTTATTGCGGAACGGATTCACCTTAAGCCGGGTACGCAGTAAATGTTCACCAACAACCAGCCAATTCCCATTGTTTAGTTTAACACCTTTGTGTAGGTATTGATAGCTATAAATGAGGAGCTTGTTCTTCTTGAATGCACTGTCGTTCACCATGGTGGTAGTAAACTCATTAAATGCAGGACTCTTTTCTTGTCCATTCAAATACAAATAGTGAATACAAGCACCATATTTCGTTGTGGCATACGCCGAACTTCTGCGATTGAATTGAGATAAAATTTCAATACCATCCGGATGTATTTCAGCGGCTATCGGGAAAATTACCGTAGAGTCATTCTTTTGCAGGGAATGTTCAGCAATCAGCACGCCGGCTGATGAACGGGTAATGATCTGGGTGCTGAATAGTTGTTGCTTCTTATGCTTATAAAAATGAAACGCTGCTTCCACAATATACTGATGATCGGCCGCCAGCACCTGAACACGATCTGTTTCTCCATCAACTGCCCGGTCTTCCACCCCATACTTCATATCATTGCCAATGCGCACAACCCGCATCACTGTTTTTCGGCCTTCCTGAATGTATTGGTAGTCGAGAACATATTGCCCCTTCACCACGAAGAGCGGGGCTACGGAGAAATTTTTTCTGTTTCTTCCATTGCGCGTGGCAATTTGCATTCGATCAGGGTATCAAACAATTGATTCGCCTGCCGGTCGAAAAACAAATATTTTATTCCTTTTTTGGATTGGTAAATTTTGTAATAAAATGAGAACCATTGTAAACCGCTGACTGAAACTTAAAATCGACAGGTACCATCACTTTCTTTTCCCCAACGTCATGTAAATACTCATCAAATACCTAGCGCATAACTATTGGAATCTTTGCTGACTTTATCTAAAAAATAAACCAATGCATGACCTTTAAGTTCTTCATCCTCCAGCACCGGTATCAGAAAATTATTGGAGGCATCAAAATACAATCCATTTTGTGCCTTAACGCTGAAACAGCCTAACAGACAAACAAACAAAACAAACTGATGTTTATTTATAAAAGTTTTCATAGATGGTTTTTACCTCGGGAATTTGAATAATGCGATTCTTGTTGTTTTGCAAATACTGATATACCAATTTTCTGAAATCAGTATATGTGGTTCGATCCATGATGCGCAGAAACTGATTATAGGCTTCCGGTAAATCTTCTGATTCTAAAGGCACAAAATCCTGAGAAGTATGTGTTTTTACCGCCTTTTGAAGATGATTTAATGCAATGGCTACATTTTTATGCAAGTACACATTATCCGGCAATTTTTGCAGAGCCGCCAAACCATAATAAACCATTGCTCCATAGCGCTTAAACTTCACAAACACCTCCACTTCTTCCAGCATGGCCATGGTACGGATTGAATCAAAAAGCTTTTTATCCTGTACGAATAGTTGCTTACCGTTCAACACCGATTTCATTGATTTCAATTGTTCTTCAATCATTCGAATCCGNGTTCGAATATCGGGATGCGTGCGCATAGAATCTTTATCGAATTCAATGATACTTTTACGTCCAAAATCCAGCAACTCTTTCCTTGGAGCCATCCATTCAGGTAGTATGCTCACACTATCTCCTTTAAATAGTTCCGGGTAGTTGATGCGGGTTAAATCGGTATCTGATTTCTCCAGGATACGCATCAGGCTGATTCCTTCGCGTGCATCGTACTTAGTTTCGGTGAGCAGAATAGCGGCCAGCGAATCTGCGGAGCGTTCCTTCACCCGGCTGTACTTTCCAAAGCTATAGTTTTCACGCTTCGCAATTTGAACCGTCCGGTCGAGTTTGTTGTATTTTGCTTTATTGATGTCTTTCAGTTCCTTTTTNATGGTTTTATCTTTGGCTTTGGTTCGAAGCTGAATAAAATTCTCCTGCACATGTGAAAGCAGCTGGTGGGCCAGTTCATGGCAGAGCAGGAAAGCGAGTTGTGATTCATTTTCTAAACGACGGAGTAAGCCAATATTTACATACAACTTATTATCACCCATGTTGTAGGCATTTACTTCAAGAAACCGGGTACAAACCACTTCAAATTTCTGATTCAGTTTATTGCGGGCGGCCACTGTATCAATGATACTTTGTAAATAACGTTTTACAAATGGCTCTATGATGAATGCCTTCTCTTTGGATTGCGATGCGTACATCAAATGCAAGGAATACAAAAACCGATTGTAATCATGAATGATTCCCTTGTCGTTGGTCAGGTATTTTACACTGAGTTTTTCTGGAAATTCTTTTCGGTTTGTTTACTTCCGCTATAACTATATTTTAAAGGCGTGTAGTCCTTCTCGAACTGAGCAGATACCTGGATGCTCAAACTCAGTATCAAAAGCAAGAACAAGTTTTGCTGAGAGAGCAGGCATCCCCAAAATTTAAAAAAGAAGCCCCTGTTTTAGATGCAAGTCTATTTTTATTACCAGCCATACGAATCTTTTTCTTTCTTGAACGAGGCATCAAGCGATAAAATAAGCCAAACTGACCAATGCCCGGATTTACGCCAAACTCAGCCATCAAACCAATATTCTTTACCATCAAAACCCGAAGTCCCATTCCCCAGTCGAATGAGGCGATGGAATAGGGCCCAAAACTGGTTTCAGGTGTGGAGTGAACATATGCCATATGTTTTTCAGCCTCCGAGGCATCCGTTTTCAGCATTTTGAAACGAACGCCTAAACCGGCATAATTATATAACATCACCCTGGGCGAATGAACAAAAACGATAGGCCCTCACTTGAACGGCCATACGAATTCCAGTGCTGGTGATATCAAAGGTATCCACGGGATCCTCATGAGTTTCAGACAGAGCGAACGAGAAGTAATTGAGGTATAAACCAATTGCTGTGTAATCACTAACAGCATAATCCAAATTCAGGGTCATGGGATTCGTGAAAGCAGAACTATGGATAAACTTCGTATCGGAAGTCAAATGAATTTGTTTCAATTCCATTTCTTCGTTAAAAATTGTTCGGTAAATATTCGTGAGCCCATACGTAAACCCGATACTCATATTTCCTTCAGCCATAAGCGGCTCTTGCGCCATACCTTTAAACTGCAAAAAGCAAAGCAGTCCTATAATAAATTTTGTAGCCCATACTCATCGTATCATTAAATGCCCTGTATAATCCGAGCCGTTTTCAGTGAATGTATACCATACTTCAATCGCCGGTTTACTGGTACCTTCCAAGTTCATGTGTACCCAACCACTCCCTGATATTTAATACCGAACTGGTCATACCCGGAATCATGACCTTACCTGTCAGAGGGTCAATCACCATTTGAACAAGATTCCCATAAACCATACCATTCGGATGCATCAGGGTATTAAAACGAGCATGACCAACAGGTGGGGTATCAATGGCTAGCGTAGTGCTATAACTTGAGTAATATGAAATTGAACCCCCATTCTGCTTGGCGGTATCATGGACAAACGACAAATGAAGCAAATTGGTTAACTGGTAATCTTTCACATTCAAGGTCACAAAGAACTCCTGAAAGGCTCCATTTTTTCCACGTGCAACCATTTTGATGGGATAAATTCCTTGTTTGACATTCGTCAGTATCAATCGACTGATCACATCTTCATTTGCTTTTTGTAAATCAGTCCCACTTGTTGTGTAGGTAATCCTCCGGTAAGCCTCTTAGTTCTAAGGTCATGGGAGCATAAGTTTCTCCATTGGCGCAATCAGACAAGGCAATTTCCAGGGTATCATTGCTCATAGCATAAACATTCTGATTCCCGGAATAATTGCAGGTAAGTTTTTCTAGTCCAAAGCGATTGCAACTGGCTAAACCAAAGATGAATCCCAGAAATAAGAGGAGTTTTGTTTTCATAAAAATTCGTTCAACGTTAAAAGAACCCTTCTAATCAGGTTCAAAGTAAAAATAAAATTAAGAACCCCAAACATTCAATTACATTTTTTATCGAATTTCCTTCCGGATTCGCTCGCACACTTCATCCATCGGAATCCGCTCCTGTTCCATGCTGTCACGATAGCGNATCGTTACAGTCCGGTCTTCTTTACTCTGATGATCAATGGTGACACAAAACGGTGTTCCAATGGCATCCATTCTTCGGTATCGTTTACCAATCGCATCTTTTTCTTCATAAAAACAAGGAAAATGTTCCCGGCAGGCATCCATCAATTCACGGGCCAGCTCGGGCAATCCATCTTTTTTCATTAAAGGAAATACCGCCAGTTTAACTGGTGCCAGTTTAGGTGGAAATTTCAACACAACCCGGCTATCGGGTTTGTCATCCTTGCTTAAGTCCTGCTCTTCATAAGCCTCACTCAATACCATCAGCACAGCACGATCTAAACCGATCGATGTTTCAATCACATAGGGAACATAGTTACCGTAGGGTTTTCCGGTGCTTTCGTCGATGTCGTTATCAAAGTAAACCAGCTTCTTTTTGCTATACAACTGATGCTGACTCAAATCAAAATCAGTGCGGGAATGCACNCCTTCCACTTCCTTGAATCCCATCGGAAATTCATATTCAATATCACAGGCGGCATCTGCATAGTGTGCCAGTTTAACATGATCATGAAAACGATATTTATCGGCCGAAATGCCCAAATCCAAGTGCCATTGCATCCTGGCTTTCTTCCAATGTTCATACCATTCTTTTTGGGTGCCGGGGCGAACAAANAACTGCATCTCCATTTGTTCAAACTCCCGCATCCGGAAAATAAATCCACGGGCCACAATTTCATTGCGGAAAGCTTTTCCGACTTGTGCAATGCCGAATGGAATCTTCATTCGCGCCGACTTCTGCACATTTAAAAANTTGACAAAGATGCCTTGTGCTGTTTCCGGACGTAAATAGATGGTATCAGCATCTTCTGCAACGCTGCCCAATTGGGTTCCAAACATAAGGTTGAACTGACGAACATCGGTCCAGTTACAGGTTTTACTAATGGGGCAGGCAATCTGGTGCGTATCAATTAAGGCCTTTAATCCGGCAAAATCATCCTTGCCTAATAAAGCCTCCATTTCCTGGAGCAAAGCGGCCGCAGCAGATGCGTCCAGGGTTTCGGCAAACCCTTCTATCAGATGATCAACCCGGTAGCGCTTTTTGCTATCCTTGTTATCAATCATCGGATCACTAAAATTGTCCACGTGACCGCTGGCTTTCCAGGTGGTCGGATGCATAAAAATGGCAGCATCTAACCCAACAATATTTTCGTTCAGGTATACCATACTTCTCCACCACCGCTCCCGGATATTNCTTTTTAACTCTACTCCCCACGGTCCATAATCATACACGGCACCCGGGCCATCATAGATTTCACTCGAAGGAAAAATAAATCCGTACTCTTTGCAATGCGATATAATTGCTTGTAACTTGTTTCGATCCGCAGACATAGGCCGGCAAAGATACAAGTCCGATTGGAAAATTTGTTCCGACAAGCCTCCATATCAAGAGAAAATAAAGGCAAGTCACCCGGCGCGATTCAGCTATGGCATGAACCGGTAAGTATATGTCTTACTCTTATTTTCAAGCACCATAAAATAGATTCCTTCAGCCAACTGATTCAATGCGATTTGCTGAGTACCCGGATTTAAGGTTAGGTTTTGGATCAGCCGACCATTGGCATCCAGAATACGCCCTTTCCAGCTTGTTGATGAATAGATATCCACCGTCAATTGTCCACTCCCAACATATTGGCGAATATCATGGTCTTTGGTTTCAGTGTAAGAAGTATACCCTACTCCTATTGCGGATCGTTGTACGGAACAAACCGATACACACGTCCACTTGCCGGATTACCTGTCACACAGGCCGTTACCGATCGCAGAAAGATCATCCAGCGAATCCAGGGTAGGATTATCATGCGGCCCGGTAAAGAAGTAAATATTTTTCCGGTGAGGTCATTCACATTAATCGAATCAAAAATACTCACCCGAGGGCCCGCACCGCCATCGTATAAATCGGTTATCGGTGAAACATAATTCCCCGGACCGAACACCACATCAATATAATGCGATCCTCGTGCAACCACAACTGAAAACTTACCGAATCATCATACACTCCGTTATCGATGGCATTAAAGAAACCCGCGTTGCGCCATTCCATTTTAAAAATCCGATTGGGGGCGGTTCCAGACAGTGCATAAGAAATCGGTGAAAAACTTCCGTTCATGGAAGTATCCCTATCCTGCAAATCAGCGAAGTGCGGAACGATGCCGGAAACATGGGATGTAGTTAATGTAATTGGAGCTTTCAATAGCGTGGCGCCGGATCCTAGATTTCCATCCAGATACAGGGTATTGATACTATCCTGAAAAACTTAAACCAAAAGCCAACAGGAATCGTGAAATTGTCATCATCCCAAAACTGACCATTATTCACGGAGTTGGCGCCACTCAGGTAAGTGAATGTTGTCACGAAACTCGAATCACGATAATATTTGTATTGGGCCTGTGTTTGAACAGAAAGGCCAAGAACCAGAAGAAAAAAATGCGTTTCATATCCAAATTTTTTCGAAAATACGGATCTTGAAGAATGAAACCAACGCAAAATTTTTAATGGTCTCTTTGAATAGTTTATTGTCTTGAAAAGGATGAGAACCAGTCACCCTGAGGGATGCGCATCAACCTAATTGCTCTACCAATTCCTGCATCTGAATGCCTTGATGACTCTCATCGTACACACATTCTCCGGCCCGGATTAACAGCACTTGAGGAGACTCATGATGCACCTGAAAACGTTCAGCGATCTGATGCGAAAGAGATCGGTAATTAAGTAGATCGAGGTAATAAAACCGCACATGCTCAAGAGGCCTTTCACGCTCCAAACGGGCCTTGGCCATTGTAGAAATTGAACAGCGTGTGCTATGCTTAAAAATAACAACAGGTTGATTGAAACTTTCAGCTACCAGTTCATCCAATTGCCCGGCCTCCTGCAAGGGTTTCCAGTTGAGCATCCTAGTGCAAAATGGAAAGTACCTGCTGAAGAGAAATATGTTCCGGACAACCGTATTTCTTCTTGGTTGCACACGATGAAAAGGCCAAGGTGCAAATTGCGGCTAGTGCCATCAAACGGAATGTTCTCTTTTTCATTCTAAGTATTATTTAAAGAATATACCTTTGCAAATGTAACGGAATTCCTTAAAAACAACCAAATGACCAATATTTTAGTGTTTGGAGCCGGTAAGTCTTCTTCCTATTTAATTAAATACCTACTCGATCACGCAGCCCGCCACTACTGGCAAATCACCGTTGCAGATGCTAACCTGAATGCCGCCGTTGAGCGCGTAGGGCGTTCAGATCTGGGCTCGGCGGTTCAAATTGATATTTCCGACGATAAGCATCGCAAACGCCTCATCGCCAATGCCAATATGGTCATTTCTTTGTTGCCTCCGGCCCTGCATATTGTGGTAGCCCGCGATTGCCTTGAGTTACGCCGGAACCTGGTAACTGCATCTTATGTTTCGGATGAAATTCAGGCCTTACATCGGGATGCCCGGGATGCCGGATTATTGTTTATGAACGAAATCGGTCTCGACCCCGGCATCGACCACATGAGTGCCATGAAAATTATTCATGAAGTTGAACGTTTGGGAGGAGAAATTTATTCGTTTAAATCATATTGCGGCGGACTGATCGCCCCGGAATCCGACAACAATCCCTGGCATTATAAAATTTCCTGGAATCCCCGCAATATTCTGATGGCGGGTAAAGCCGGAGCCGATTTCCGACTCACTGGTTTTGAAAAGCATCTCGATTACGAGCAATTGTTTGACGATTACGAAACCATTCAGGTACCTGGTTTGGGTCCTTTGGCTGCTTATGCCAACCGCGATAGTTTAAGCTATCTGGAATTATATGGACTGCATGATGTGAAAACCATGCTTCGGGCCACCTTACGGTATGAATCCTATTGTATTGGCTGGAATGCCGTAGTGCAACTCGGGCTCACCGACGAAAGCNAAAAATACCCATTAGGTGAAATGACCTTTCATGATTGGTTCATGCTTGCCAGTACCCTGGTTGAAGGACAAACACCTCAGGACCGGATTCAGGCGGTGAGCNAAAAAGGAAGTATAGCCGTTGATTTGGTAGCCTGGCTTGGATTGTTTGAGAAAGAAACGATTCCAGGAAGCGGTGAAAAAACAAGCGCAGAAATTCTTTACNAGGTCATTGAACAAAAATGGGCATTGGGCGACCACGATAAAGACATGATTGTGATGCACCATGAATTTGAATATGGTCGTAAAAATTTTGATGCCAAATTACACAGCAGCCTGATCGTTACCGGTACGGATAAAACCTATACCGCCATGGCGAAAACAGTCGGATTACCAATGGCCATCTTTACCCGTTTATTCCTGAGTGGTAAATTTAAAAACCTCTATGGTGTGCAGATTCCGGTGATGAAGGAAGTTTATAAACCGGTACTCAAAGAATTGACCGAGTACGGCATTGATTTTGTTGAAACCTTTCCTTCCTGATCAAGGCCAGGCCAGCAGTTGCCGGCTGAGTTCCCCGATTCCGCTTGTTGCGGTTTCCTCTATGCACACCAGCGGGCCATTTCTGTGGATCACCGGTATTTGTTTGTCTAAAACAAAACCGGANATCTCATCGGAAACATACTGAACCAGTGAGGCGGCCGGGTAGACCAACAAACTGGTACCGATCACCACAAATAAATCGGCTTGTTGCGTTAAGCGAATTGCAGGTTGCAACATGGGCACCATTTCATGAAACCATACGATGTGTGGCCTCAACTGTGCACCGTCTTCTGCGGTATCTCCCAGCGCAATATCTCCCCGAATGGGATAAACGAGATCTTCCCGAACACTACTGCGCATCTTAAAAATTTCACCATGCAAATGCAAAACGTTTTTNGATCCGGCCCGTTCATGCAGATCATCAATATTTTGGGTAATAATGTGAACTTCAAAATGCTGCTCCAATTCAGCCAGCCCGGTATGTGCCAGATTGGGTTGCGCCTTCAGAATATCCCGGCGTCGTTCATTATAAAAACGAAGCACCATTTCCGTATCCCGTTGCCAGGCNCGTGGAGTGGCCACGTCTTCCACCCGGTAATTCTCCCACAATCCATCGCTATCCCGAAAGGTTTTTAACCCGCTCTCGGCACTCACTCCGGCACCTGTAAATACAACTAGTTTCTTTTTAGCCATAGGCTACAAGTTACGATATTTTAGCGAACTATTTACTTCCTCAGGTAGTACATTTGCGTAACTTTCTTTGCCTGTGTTGCGTTTTCTTTTCGCCATCATTTTTAGTAGTTGCGCCCTTGGGAGCCAGGCACAAATGCCTCCATTAGCCACGCAATATCCTGACCTGACATTTAAAAACTATCAGTTGTCCTTCGACCGTGTTCGGAACGCCTACCTGAAACATGAAGGCACCGTGCGCAAAATGTTTGAAGAGAAAAATCAAATTCCCTGCTCCAATATCCTCATTCGCGGGTTTAAGNGAAGTAACGACTTTGAAATCTGGGGGCGCAACAGCATTCAGGATACATTTGTCCTGATTAAGAATTACAAAATATGTGCCCTATCAGGCATTCTGGGACCTAAACGCTACGAGGGCGATCGTCAGGTTCCTGAAGGGTTTTACTTTATATCCGATTTCAAACCCAACAGCGAATACCATCTCTCCATGTTGGTGAATTACCCGAATTATTCGGATTTAATTGCCGGTGATAAAACCAAACCCGGTGGCGATATTTATATCCATGGCGCGTGTATGACGGTAGGTTGTATGCCTATGACGAATGAACTGATTGAAGAGATTTATGTACTCGCACTTATTTCCAGGGTACATGGGCAGCTCAATATTCCGGTTCAGATTTTCCCCTTGAAATACACCCAAAAAGGCCTGGATTATCTGGGTAAGGAATATAAAAACGAAACCGAAAAACACAGTTTCTGGATTAATCTCAAGCGGGCGTACGATTACTTCGAGGCAACCCACAAAACCTTACCGGTGATGTACGATGAGCGCGGTAACTATGCATTTTAATTTTCAGGGCATGCCCCTCCGGCCTCCACAACGATGCGCATGATTGAATGAAGAAGGTGGCCTTCGGGTCGGGCCTTTCGCTGCAAATCCTCCCCGATGCGGCCAGGGCCTTTCGGGATGCGGGTTTTCCGCTACAGTCCCTCATGCAGTTTGCAGGCAGACCAGACGTACAAACAGATCAGTCATCTCCACCTCGCGCTAAGGGAATCCTTTTTATTGGTCGTAAACCCAATTCAGTGGATCTCGTTCAAACAGCACATAACAAATTTGTTCTTCGTTTTGGTATAACCGTCTTATGCCCGACCAATAATCCATCACACCAACTCCGGTAAGACTACCGAATCCAGATCCTTCAGCCCCAATTGACTGTGCAGGCAAATGAAACCTTCGCCATAGGCAACCCCAATTTTTNNACCCATCATCGCATTGCGATAAAGTACCTGATCCAGATAATGCTCGGCAGAAATATAAGTCAGCGGTCCATCTTCGCGATCAGAATGAAACTGCGTACCATAGGCCAGTATGCTTTGCATCTTGGTTTCAAAGTAGTTTGAAATATCCAACACAAAATCCGGTTCCAAATACTGATCCTGAATATAATTAAATAGTTTNTTNGGTCTCCAGGCGGACTGTGGTTGACCGTCCAGATTCGTTTCAATTTTCACGAGGCCAGANTAAAAACAGGCATCTTTCACTAGTTCAGCAGCACGCCCATGATCGGGATGTCGGTCTTTGGGGCTGGACATAACNACAATATCCGGTTGATATTTCCGTATGGCGGTGATCGACTTCCGTTTATTGCTTTCATCATTTTCGAAAAATCCGTCCTTAAATTTCAAGTTCTCCCGTACATCCAACTTCAAGATCGACGCAGCTGAATCGGCTTCTGACTTGCGGGTCTCGATGCTTCCGCGGCTGCCTAATTCGCCTTGGGTTAAATCAAGAATACCAACAGTCCATCCCTTCGCCTGGTGCAACAACAAGGTTCCACTACACGACAACTCGACATCATCCGGATGTGCACCTATAGCCAACATTCTAATCTTCATACTCCAAATATATGTTTAAACACAAATGTATTCATTCTCGGGCTGACTTCAATGAGAATCGGCCAAACTCAGAATTTATTTGTCTGAACAACACTACGGGCCAAAATTTCCTGAACGATGGATTCAATAGCGGCATCNCTCCCTTCCGGATCATAGCCATTTTTTAAATTGTTGTTGAACAAGATGGCCACAGCCTGCCAAATACCTGCATTAAATCCTCCCTTCAATTCCCGAACAATTTGATAGCACGGCTTACCTGTTTCGCGGGCAATCAGTTTTACCAGTATTTGGCCCTGACCGATGGTGAGGTTTTCGAGTTCATTTTTAAATTTCCGGTTCAGCTCATTTTCCTTGTTCCGTTTAAACTGTTGTTTCGCCTCTTTACTATACAAAGAGGCCAGCACGGAATCAACATCCTTTAAAATATGCGCTGCCTGAACCGCATACGGATACACGATATAGACATTGTAGCGCAAGAGTTGAAAATTCTCCTGATCCCGACGNTTGCCGGCGGCGTTCTTTACCAACCAACGCGGGGCCTGATCGCGAATGTAGACTTCCCGAATCCACATATGGGGCAAGGTATCTCCGTCCAAAACTATGCCCCCAACCCGAATGGTATCATTCCCTTGCTGGCTCCAGACCGTATTGCCAAACAGCAATAAAAAGCTTGTCAACAAGGCACATCGAAAGGTAGGCTTCCACGACCTGAAAGGGATTAGATGTTGAAGAATATGTGCAAAGGATAGCATAGCGGGCAATCCGTATACTAACAAAAATACTGGTTTTTATTGCATGTGGAGGTTGTCTCAATTCCGGACTGCCGGCATAAACTCCCAACCAATATCGCGCCGGAAATAAGCCCCATCAAACGCAATTTGTGCGGCATTGGCCCGGGCTTGTCGGATGGCATCCTGCAAAGAATCGCGAAGAACGGTGCAAGCCAACACGCGTCCTCCATGGCTAAGCAGTTGTCCGTTTTCTTCCCGGGTACCGGCATGAAATACCAATCCCTCCGGAATTTCATCCACCCCTGAAATAGGTTTACCCTTGGCATAATCGCCTGGGTATCCGCCACTCACCACCATCACGGTTGCCGCGTGTTTGGAATCCATTTCCAATTGTTTTGAAGCAAGTGAGTTATCCTTTAACGATAAGAGGAGTTCGACGAGATCAGATTTCAGACGGGGCATCACCACTTCAGTTTCCGGATCGCCCATCCGGCAGTTGTATTCAATCACATACGGTTCGCCTTCCACAGCGATTAGACCGATAAAAACAAATCCTTTGTAGTTCAGCTTGCGGGCCCGTATGCCACGCATGGTGGGTTCAACGATCCGCTCGCGAACTTTTTGCATGAAGACTTCATTGGCAAATGGAACCGGTGAAATTGCGCCCATACCGCCTGTATTTAATCCGGTATCTCCTTCACCAATGCGTTTATAGTCTTTTGCTTCCGGTAGAAGCATATAATTTTCTCCGTCGGTTAGCATAAATGCAGAACATTCAATCCCATGCAGAAATTGTTCAATAACTACGATATCACCGGCGGCCCCAAACTTTCGTTCAGCGGTCATTTCCTGAAAGGTTTGCCAGGCTTCCTCATGCGTTTGAGCTATCACAACACCTTTTCCTGCGGCGAGTCCATCGGCTTTCAGCACAACAGGTAAAGTATGTTCGAAAATATAGTCTTTGGCCTCAGTTTGTTGTGCAGCAGTAAATTCACGGTANGCGGCTGTTGGAATGCCGAACTCCTGCATAAACACTTTGGCATAGGCTTTACTACCTTCTAACTGAGCGGCCTGTGCATCCGGCCCGATGAGGTGGATATGTTGCAATTCGGTGTGTGCGCTGAAATAATCAGCAATACCTTGTACAAGATGATCTTCGGGTCCTACAATCACCATATCAAGATGATATTCAAGGCAAGCCTGATGAATGGATTCAAAATCAATCACGGCAATCGGTAAATTTTTCCCCAATTGTGCCGTACCGGGGTTACCNGGAGCGATAAAAAGTTGGGAGCACAAGGAACTTTGAGCCACTTTCCAGGCGATAGCATGTTCACGACCACCACTACCCAGGATTAAAATATTCATTGAGTGAAAGATTTGCGCGCAAAGGTAACACAGGATGCAGTGGATTTTCAGTTTCCGATTTAAATGTTATCTTGGTCGTTAAATTATTCGAATGGAAACTACAAACACACAAAGGGGCATCCCAAAGGACTCTACCTGCTATTTTTTACAGAGATGTGGGAACGCTTCAGTTACTATGGGATGCGGGCCATTTTTATTTTGTTTTTAACCAAAGCCCTCCTGCTGAATAGCAAGGATGCTTCAAACATTTACGGAAGCTTTACCGGTTTGGTTTATCTAACCNCCTTATTGGGAGGGTATTTATGTGATCGGTATTTAGGCAATCGACGTAGTATATTAATTGGAGGCATCATGATGGCCATTGGTCAGTTTTTATTGTTTATGAGTGCAAGTAGTTTGGGTTCCGCCGGTTTAGCGCAAACATTGTTATGGGCTGGTTTAACGGTCCTTATTATTGGAAATGGGTTCTTTAAACCAAACATTTCCACCATGGTTGGACAATTGTATCCCAAGGGTGACCGCAAAGTGGATAGCGCCTTTACGATTNTTTATATGGGCATCAATTTAGGGGCTTTCTTTTCGCCATTGGTTTGTGGAGGCCTGGGAGACACCGGAAATATTGCTGATTTTAAATGGGGTTTTTTAGCGGCTTGTATTGGGATGATAGTGAGTGTTATTTCATTTGAGTTGATGAAANATAAATACCTGCAAGGACCGGATGGAGAACATATTGGTATGCCGGTACGCAAATTGGATATGCAGAATCTCGCCATTATTGTTGGATCCACGCTGCTGATATTTTTCCTGTTGAGTTTTAAAAATTTATTCAAAACGGATATTGACATTATCGGATACTTAATTTATGGAGCGATGATTGTTGTTCCGGCGGTAATCATTACCGATAAATCTTTGAGTTCAGAAGAACGTTCGCGAATCTGGGTGATTTTTATACTTGCCTTTTTCGTGATATTCTTTTGGAGTGCTTTTGAGCAAGCAGGCGCATCATTAACCTTGTTTGCGGATAAACAAACCGAACGTCATATTGGTTCCTGGGAGATGCCAGCCAGCTTTNTTCAATCGATCAATCCGTTGGCTGTTATTACCATTGCTCCGCTGATGACAGTACTTTGGGGGTGGTTGCACAAACGAAATGCAGAACCTGCTTCACCGATGAAGATGGCCTGGGGCCTGGCTTTGCTTTGTTTGGGTTATGTTGTTATCGCCTTTGCTGTTAAAGGAGTGGATAGCTCAGCAAAAATTTCGATGTTCTGGTTATTGTCCTTGTATATTTTACACTCGGTGGGTGAACTCTGTTTATCACCGATCGGGTTGTCGATGGTATCGAAATTAGCACCTGTTCGTTTTTCATCGTTATTAATGGGAACCTGGTTTTTAGCGAATGCGGCAGCGAATAAATTTGCGGGCACCTTAAGTGCATTGATTCCGGGTGGCGAAGATGGAAGTGGCGGAGCAACGCAATTCATGGGATTTCAAATTACCAATTTGTATGAGTTTNTTATGCTCTTCATTATCATGACAGGAATTGCCGCTGCTCTTTTATTTGTTTTAAGCGGGNTATTGCGCAAAATGATGCATGGTATAAAATAATTTAAAAGATTTGCCCTAAATAAAAAGGATGGCCTGCGGCCGATCCTTTTTATTTAGATGATTGTTTTAGGGTTTTATTCTTATCGCTTATAGGGTTTTGCAACACCTCGGATAGGATTTCGACATGGCAAATATCGAACAGCATCGTGCCTTCGGCTTCGCTCAGGCACCGGACTTTCGGCTTCGCTCAGGCACCGATTCTTGGTTTCGCTCAGGAACCGATTCTTGGCTTCGCTCAGGCACCGGACCTTCGGTTTCGCTCAGGAACCGATTCTTGGCTTCGCTCAGGAACGGATTCTTGGTTTCGCTCATGAACGGATCCCCAACTTCACTCAGAAACCAGATTCCCGACTTCGCTCAGGCACCGGACTATTGGTTTCGCTCAGGAACCGATTCTTGGCTTCGCTCAGGAACCGATCCTCGACTTCGTTTTGGTAGTACATCGGAACGAATCTAATCGCAAATTTTGAGTGGATATTAACCTGATACTTTCGTAAACTTCATATCCATGGCCGGATTCAGCCCGATCTCGATATTCAGGCCACTAAATTTATATTGGGTGGATACAATAGATTGCTGAATGGCATTGGCTTTAAACAGAGCTACCAATATCGCTGAAAGGATTGTTCGGTCTTTGTATTCTTCCAATAAGGCTTTTCTTCTTCATCACTAATATTCTGAACCTGGTCAAAACTCAGGCTCAATGTAGGTGGAATACCCACTTTAATATCAATGGCGGTAATGGAGTAGCCGGTACGTTGAAAGACTTCTGCAGAATTTTCAATTTCTTTCCAGGTTTCGTCGATCTTATCCAGACCATATTGTTTGATGGAATCAAGTACTTCTGTTTTAAACAATCCGGAAATATTGTCTTTTAGCTCGTTGATTTTGTCCATTGCTTGTCCGAGGGCATCCATAGTAGGTTCGTTTTTGCAAAAATAAAGGAAACAACACGCTGCATCAAATACCATCCGGCAAAATGGTACGATTCGCCTGCGGCGATCGTACCATTAAAATTTTATTCTGTAGATATGGTTAAATCACCGTTTCGGCACCTTCAATCAGTACAATAGTCTTATTGCGACTCATTTCCACAAAACCACCTTCGATATTGTACACTTCCTGATTATTGGATTTATCCTTTAAAATTTTCATTTGCCCTTTGCCCAATGCCGCTACAATGGGGGCGTGGTTATCGAGCAATTCAAAATAACCCGCTACACCCGGTAAGAGTACACCGTATACATCTCCATTAAAAATTTTTCGTTCCGGAGTCAATATATCAAGATGCATTTCGAAATCGGTTTTTGTGTTATAAATCAGGTGAACAGATTGTGTCTTCGATGAATGAACAACCTCTAGTTTTTGGCTGCTTCCATCATTTTTTTACCCTTCGCAATGGCATCATCAATAGAACCCACCAGGTTGAACGCCGCTTCAGGATATTCATCCACTTCACCGTCCACGATCATATTAAATCCACGAATGGTTTCTTCAATCGGAACCAATACCCCTTTNAATCCGGTAAATTGTTCAGCCACGTGGAATGGTTGCGACAAGAAACGTTGCACTTTACGGGCACGAGCAACAGTTAGTTTATCTTCTTCACTCAACTCATCCATACCCAGGATGGCGATGATATCCTGCAATTCCTTATAGCGCTGAAGGATTAATTTCACACGGTTTGCGCATCTGTAATGGGCTTCNCCAACAATGGCTTCAGTTTAAATTCGTGAGGTAGAATCCNNAGGATCTACCGCAGGGTAAATTCCTAAGTCGGCAATCTTACGACTCAATACCGTGGTGGCATCGAGATGCGCAAAGGTTGTTGCCGGAGCCNNATCGGTCAAGTCATCTGCCGGTNNATATACGGCCTGCACAGAGGTAATAGAACCATTTNNGGTGGAAGTGATCCTTTCCTGCATCAGACCCATTTCAGTTGCGAGTGTTGGCTGATAACCTACCGCTGAAGGCATACGACCCAACAAGGCCGAAACCTCAGAACCTGCCTGGGTAAAACGGAAGATATTATCCACGAAGAAAAGAATATCACGTCCTTTGCCGGTACCATCCCCATCGCGGTAATACTCGGCCACAGTTAATCCACTTAAGGCAACACGGGCACGGGCTCCCGGAGGTTCATTCATTTGTCCGAATACGAAGGTTGCTTTACTGTCTTTTAAGCCTTCCATGTCCACTTTTTCCGCATCCCAGCCACCTTCTTCCATGCTATGACGAAATGCTTCCCCATAGTTCATGATACCGGCTTCAATCATCTCACGCATCGANTCGTTTCCTTCACGGGTGCGCTCTCCTACTCCGGCAAATACCGATACCCCGGAATACGCTTTGGCGATATTATTAATCAATTCCTGAATCAATACGGTTTTACCAACCCCGGCACCACCAAACAATCCGATCTTTCCACCTTTNGCATAAGGTTCAATCGANTCGATCACCTTGATACCGGTGAAAAGTACTTCAGAGGCCGTGCTCAGGTGTTCAAACGCGGGAGGCATCGCATGAATCGGACGACCATTGGCTTTACTTGGTTGTGGTAATCCGTCAATCGCATCGCCGGTTACGTTAAACAGGCGCCCTTTGATGGCATCACCGGTTGGCATAGCAATCGCCAGGCCGGTATCTACAACATCCATACCGCGCACTAAGCCTTCCGTTCCGTCCATGGCAATACAGCGCACACTGTCTTCACCCAGGTGCTGTTGCACTTCCAGGATAAGATCATTGGTACCCGGACGTTTTACTTCCAAAGCACTTAAAATGTCCGGCAGTTTGCTACCCGGGAAATGTACGTCGATTACCGCACCGATGATTTGTTTGATTTTACCTGTATTGGACATATGTAATTTATTTATAAAGTCTTACGACCCTTGTAAAAATTTGCGCAAAGGTAAGTGCTGTGTTTCAGAAATCAAACTAAAGCCACGTTGAATCTTGGTAGTCTGTGGAAAAGAAGAGCAGGTTGTCTGAACTTTTGTCCATCGGCTTTTGCGTGAATGCCATGGCCTACCCGATCATGCACAGGGTACTGCGCCCCGGATAGCAGCGGATAGCTCCCTTCTTGTCTAGTCGTTGATGACCAGACAAGAAGGGACTATGAGCGAATAGCCGGAAAGGCGCCCGAATGCAAAAAGACAATTAATGTTCGATCATTTTTTAGTATCAATCACTTTGCCATCCACCACCAGCGTATACGTATAAATGCCACTGCTTAGATCTTCGGCGTAAACCAACAATTCACCTTGTCCGCGCTCCGTAAGTTCAACCACTTTGATGCTGGCGCCCTGGTTATTCAGAAAATGAATTTGTGCCACCCGGGCATCGCGGGGTACCTGATAACGGATGGTGGTTTTTCGGCAAATGGATTGGGTACATTCTGATTCAACACCACTGCTGCCGGATTGCCCAAACTCACTTCCTGTGTTACTTTGAGTGGATCCCGATTGTAACATCTGTTCAATCTTTGTTAATCGATCCAGTAAATCGGTATTCACTTTTTCTGAATTTCTAACTCCTGCTTTAACTGGTCCACTTCAGTTTGGGTTTGTTGAATATCACCCTGCTGCTCCTGAATACCTTTCACTACAAAGGGAATAATTCCATCGTAATTCACGGTTTTATATTGTGTGGCCTCGGTGATTACTTTACCATCTTTGTCTTTGGTTTCGAGTCTATTGTTGTTGCGCACCAACTCGGGTAAAACGCTTTCTAATTCCTGGGCAATAAATCCAAATTGACGTTGACTTTGAAACGGAATGCCGGCTTTGTTTTGGGTATCATACAAATATTGGCTTGGTTTGAGTTGCATCAGAATATCCATTCCGTTAGGAATAGCCTGAATTTCCTTTTTGAATTTTTATCTGAAGGAGTCCAGATACCTCCTATGGCAGTTCCTGTTCCGAACATGAGAATATCGCCCACAAAATACCCGGCATAATTATTCAGGCCGATGGGTGATTCGCCATACACTCCGGCATTCACCACTCCTGTTGAAAGTGGCACATGGCCATATACTCCGGCATTCATCACATTGGAATTGCTGGCATGACCGTAAACTCCGATATTCGAGACCGCTGGAACGATAGGATTTGTAATCATAGTATCAGACATAAATGCGCCCCCAATGGCATAACGACCAAACGGAGCCGGCGTTGAATTCGGATAAGGCAAAGAGTTCTTCGCGATGCGCCCAAAGGCGCCGATACTGGCCTCGGTGCCATACCCTTCAAACTGCCCCCACATTCACAGGAGGGTTGGCGATACCACTTATCTGAGGAGCCCTTGCTTCGGCATAAACTCCACCTGTGATATAATTGAAACCAATTTGACTTTGATTGTCGTTTTTAAAATGGCCGGCATACGTTTCGATGGTAGGTCCTCCGGTTTGTGCTTCCAAGACACTGAAGTGTGCCGGGGGCAATTGATTGCAACGATAGCCCACGGAAACTACATTTTCTTTGGTTGCGGCATTAATGGTACCCTGGCCGGTAAAGCGGTAAATCCAGTTGTTGGTAGGAACCTCATAGTTAAAAATCAATCCATTGGGTGCCGCATTACAATAGTTTCCGACTCCGCTACCACTCCTGCGGGAGCATTCACATAAATGACATCGCCGAGAGGGTCAAGTGCTAAAACACCCGGACCGGGATTTGCCTGTGGAATAGAGAGTGCGGTTAAATCTCTAAATCGCAAACCACTAGCACCAACATTCGCTGTTCCTCCGACATTCGTGCCGGATAAACCTGCATCTATTTCCAATTTATTTTGTGGTCCGAGAGCATCCGTATTTAAACCTATACCCACATTAACGTTATTTACCCCAGTATCATTTGATTACTATTCATGGTAACTGCGTTGTTGCCTATGGCCACCGAATTGCTGATGGTATTATTGATCGGGCCCGAACCACCACCCAGTGAAGCATTATAGATTCCACCGGCATTCATCCCACTACCTATTCCTACAAAAGTATTCTGGAATCCATTGTTGTTAACGCCACTCAGATTACCAACAAAGGTGTTGTGCAAACCGGCATTGTTCATGCCCGTGTGCCAACCAACAAATACATTTTCATCTGCTCCCGGTACATTATTCATCCCGGCCTGACAACCCACAAAGGTATTATTCACACCATCGGCACTTGCACCGGCTTTGTACCCGATATAAACGATATCGTTTACGCCTCCAAACGAAAAATTATCGGCAGCATGTGAACCAATAACCACATTTTTATTATTGGCTCCCCTATGGCCATATTACTATATGCATCATGGCCAATAATGACATTGTCGTTACCACCTGGACCCGTAGGGGTGAGTTGTCCGGCCCCCACCCCAACAAACAAATTGTCGGTGACTCCTTTATGCCAAAGAATTGATCATCATTGATTTCATATCGATTAAATGGATTGTTTATGTCAATATCTCCTGTGCTTCCGGGCAGATTATTCACATCGAGCGCATCATTTGGATTCGTGTTATTGATTCCAACAAAACCAATAGGGTTCAAATCGGTAATATTGGTTTGACAAACTTCATTCGGATTCGCAGTGGCTTTTACTACATTGTTGGGTGGTGGTGGAAAGGTTGTACAAAAATTAATTCCACCACTACCTCCTGGTACATAAATGACATCACCTGAAGAGTTTAAAGACAGTACCCTGTGCCCGGATTTGCCTGAGGAATCGACAGTGCAGTCGATCACGAAAACGCAATCCACTGGCCCCCGGATTCCCGTTACCACCAGCGGCGGTTCCCGATAAACCGGCATCCAATTCTAATTTGACCTGCGGCCCCGAAGCATCACCACTCAAGCCTATTCCAACGTTCACCGAATTATTTCCGAGTATCATGTGGTTTGAGTTCATAACGTTGGCAAATGAACCTAAGGCAATGGCATTATTTAAATTATTTGCGCCCGCATCGGCAAAATCACCTAACATCAGATTCGAATGACCAATGGTATTATTCAGGCCGCTATGATAACCCAAAAAGGTGTTTGAACTACCGGTATTAATATTCGCGCCACTTCTATGACCCACAAACGTATTATGCATACTTTGTCCGCCGGATGGATTTGTCCGGCACTCCATCCCAGGTAAGTATTTTCTGCACCGGTTTCCATTTCTCCCGAATAAGCCCCGAGAAAGGTATTGGTATAGAGAATACCAGGATGCCCCCAACCGGAGCGATAGCCTACAAAAGTATAATCATGCCCAAAAGCGTGATTGTATCCTGCTTCAGCGCCAATTATGGTATGATTAAATCCGATATTCAGTTGTTGGCTACTGGCATCATGCCCTATAATGGTATTATTATTACTTACAGAACTATTTTGGGCTGCGCCAACGCCTACAAATAAATCATTAATATTCCCTTTGTGCCAAAGCACAGGATTATCAGTTATCTCATATCTGCCGGTTGGATTCATCACGTCAATATCACCGCTAGTACTTCCTGGAAGTATGTTGACATCTAAGGCATCATTCGGTGTGGTGAAATTGATTCCCACAAAGCCAATGGGGTTCAAGTCGGTAATATTTGTTTCACAGATTGTGTTACCACCAATATTTTTAGTCACGTTATTTATTGGTATGGTAGGGCATATCGTCGTATTGCCCCCTCCTGCCGCTGCCTGCACTAGGATGACATCCCCATTCGCATCCACACTCAATGCCTGCCCATTCGGCGGGTTCACACCTGCTCCACTTCGTAAATCACCGAGGCGCAAGCCACTGATGCCAGATGGAACTCCACTAGCTGCTTGTGTTTTTGTAATTTCAACCAGATTGCCCGGCGCTGTATAGAGGAAAATCACCAAACCCAACCCGGCCCGAAATAGGTGCCGTGTTAAGGTGTCAGTTGATCAAACACTAAAAACCCTTTCATGGGCACTTTTCGGTTCGAAAGTAATACGGCATTTGCCACCTGTACAGGATTGGTACAGTCTCCACCAAGTTGTACAGTACTTGCAGTAATTTGAAGTCCGTTATTTGCACTCAATGTTCCTCCCAGCGCATTGGTTAAAACCACATCTCCATTATTATCCACTGTGAGTACTTTAGTATTACTGACTCCATTTGTACCCACCGGAACGGTTGCTGAAGTAGCCAGTAAATTTGTAAAACGCAGACCACTTGCATTGGTTGGCCAATAGGGGTCCCCAATGCCCGAGGTAATTTCTACCCGGTTATTCGCGTTGGCCCCGGTGGTACCGAAACGCCATTTCCCATTACTCCCTAATCGCCCTCGTTCGGTACCTGTGATAGCCCATTTATATTGCGCTATACCGGCTGAACCAGAACTACCAACCCCGTAGCATTGTACCAAAAACCCTGAAAATTTGCTATCTGCTCCACACGGTTATTTGTGGTCTGGGTCAGAAAGGCCTGTCCCATTCGCAGGAAGGTTTGGTTGGAAGTGCCGGTAAATAAATCGATGGATGCAAAGGCGGCTGAGTTGACATGATTCGCAATGCTGATACCATCTCCACTCGCATCGGTGTACTAAACCCGGTATTGGAAAGTCCGTTATTGGTGGACGTGGTAAACCGACGTATCCCATTGGTATAATGATGCACTTCACTATTCCAAAAGGTACCGAAAATATTTTCGAATCCCGGGGTCGGTAAATTCCCACCCCTATACCAGGCCACAGAAGCCTGGGTGGCCGTTGGAGTTGCCGGTGGTAAAGGGACTCCGGTTGGGGCCTGACTAACAACTAACTGGGCGAAAACGTTGACGGAAGTGTAGTTACAATAAAGAGAATGAGGCGTTTCATAGTGTATGGATCAAAAGGTGAACAATAGTTCTCCCAAGATACACCGCCTGACCATAACAAGCATCTCCAATTGATATTGATTCAATATGAATTGGCCGTTTAGGCTTCTCAGTTTGTGCAGTATCAACTAAAACCCTTCAGTCGCTCAAGAAAAGTTTCTTTATTTTTNCGGGCAATATCAACCTGACTNCCATCGGACATGCGGGCAAATAGCCCCTGGTGGTTGATGAAACGCACTACCTTACTCAGGTTGATCAGGTGCGAATGATGGCATCTGAAGAACATCGCGGGATCCAATTGTGCCTCATATTCTTTGAGCGATTTGGACACCAGGTGTTTTTCACCACCTTCCNNGTAAAAAAGTGTATAGCTCCCGGAGGCCTCCAGGCGGATAATCTTTGACGTAAAAACGATCCCATCCTTAACGACCAGTTCGAGCAAGTGTCCACTCAGCTCGGTACTTTTGGCGTGAACTCTGCAACAGGTAGCNAGTCGATCAATACATTGACGGAAATCCTCCACATCAATTGGTTTCAATAAATAGTCCGCAGCTTTTNNGTTGATCGCGCGCAAGGCATATTCCTGATGGGCTGTTGTAAAAACCAATTGAAATTGCCGGAAGGTTAAACGATCCAGTAACTCGAAAGCATTCATGGTAGGCATACTAATATCCATAAACACAATATCGGGCCGGTAATCATCAATCATTTGCAGGCCCTCTTCCGGATCAGTGGTCGTTGCAATCACCCGTATCCCTGTGGCGTAACGAGCAATCAGGATGCGAAGGGTTTCAATACCGGCTTCTTCATCATCAATTAATATGGCGCGTTGCGGATTCATGGTGCTGAGTCCTTGTCGCCAAGGTACGGCGCCGAATTGATATTTTCAGAGCTGGCATCCGTTTCTGGTAGCTCCAATATCGGGATATGCAATACCACACGGGTTCCAATGGCCATGCCCTTATCATTGTAAAGATCCTGAATGTTTACTGTACACGCTACCTGCAAAACCTGTGACATCAATTCCATTCTGCTCCTTACAAAACTTAGCGCCAGTGATTTTCGTTTAAAGGTTTGTTCCCGCGCGCTACTTGCTGCACGCCCAATGCCATTGTCTTCGACCACACAACACAACCGGCGGGCATCCAACAACGAAAAGTTTATTTTTAATGATTTATCGCCCGGTTTAGGCAATAAGCCATGCCATACCGCATTTTCAGCGAATGGCTGTACCAGCATTTGTGGAATATGTACCTCCGCCGCTTGTAGCGTATCGGCCACAGAAACTTCGTAATAAAATCGCTGGCCGAATCGAAGTGCTTCAATTTCGAGGTAACGATTGAGCAGATCGATTTCATCGGAGAGCCGAATCGAATCAGCCTGATTGCTTTCTAATAGCTTGCGCAATAATTTGGAGAACCGGGATAAATAATGCTGAGCGGCATCGTTTTGCTGCTGCATAATAAGTTGCTGAATGGCATTCAGGGCATTGAAAATGAAATGTGGATTCATCTGAGCTTTCAGGCTCCTGGCCTCCAGCGCGCGAAACGAATTTTCTAAAATCAGTTGTTCTTCGGCTTTNTTCAGGGCAAGTCGCCTTCTTCGAATACCAATAAAACCCAAACCCGCACTCAGTGCCACTACGCCTAGCAAAGCCATTAATCGTTTGAGCCAGATTCTCCATTTGTTCGGGTCTGCTTCTTCGTACAATTCCAGAACTTCATCCTGTGAAAGAACATGGTGATAGAATCGAACATCATCCACCATCCCACGCATGTATCGATTANNTTTTTTACTCCCCGAATAACCAATCAATACCGAATCAGGCGCATAATATTGGGTGCGGAAATTTTTTACATGCTGGCCTTGTAATACGCCATCCATATAAAACAGAATGCGCTGGTCATCGAATGAAATCACATAGTGATGCCAGGTATTCAATTCTAATTCCTCCTCAGAATTACAGCCCGCTTGTTGAGTAGAATCTTTTGAGGCATAAAATCCGATTCGGTTCGTGGAGAAGTCATAAATAAATGTATAGGCATCACAATAATCATCTACCGGACTATTTCGTGTGGTAATGATGACATTGCTTTCATAGCCCCATCCGGCATACACCTCTCGATCTATATTTGCCCACAACGAAATAGACATTTCAGGCTGTTTCAGCAAAGGCGAATTACCAAGATTCAAATAACTATACGCACTGCCTTCCATATACAGGCTGGATTTNTTATTTCCAAAACGATCCCGCACCAGTTTCACACCAACGGGTTTTGCCACGATGCGCCCCTTGCTCTCCGCATAATTGCCCTGGTTAAAGGTCCATTCAAGAACCGGGAAGGAATTTGCCCCGATATTAATTTAGAAGAACCGCCGAACCAAATCAGAAGTAAAAGCAGATAAAGTCGCATCACAGGTTGAAAATACAACCAATTTCAGGAAAGCATCAAGCCCTTCAAATGATTCGTGTCAGGAAACCTCAGGTTGAAGAATCAAACTATTTGTGGCTACTGTATGAAGCAGCTCTAACTTATCCTGGCAACCGAATCAAACCATCTCATACATCCATTCATTCAGAATGACTCCATTTTTTTTAATCCGAACAATGTAGGATGTATTATTCGCCAGGAATCCGAGGTTAATTGCAGACAAATGCAAGTCTAATGTACCGCGTTGGATGTAAATTCTTTCGTGTTGTATAGAGCGGATCAGGCGATCCGTATTCCAATCAACCAACTCTAACGTAATTTTATCCGCATACGATATATTTCTTATCCACCATTCCCCTTGTTCATTCAGGTAGTGTTCTGTGGGTCGCATTCTGGCAGGGATTTGTCTGACATAATCGTTGCGTTGAAAGGGCGTGACCGGATTCCCGATTGTTCGGTGCAAAAACATTCTTAAGGCCATCACACGTTGACTATCGCGTCCGTAAACCGAGCTTCTTCCATCATGACGAACAAGAGACCAAATGGCACATTGACCATCGTATTCAAATGCGTTCAGGTTGTCGATAAGGTGACACAGTTCAACTGAATAGGAATTGGGTTGGATGTAATGGTATATCTACTCCCGATACGGGGTCCGTATCCGTAGGTTCGCAACACATCCCGGTGAACATCTTGGTTCGCCGCACAAGCGGAACCAGTACCATAGTATCCTGCCTGGTGATTAAATGATTTTGTGCACGTTCTTCTTCATTCACCAAATGGGTACCTGCATCGACCCTTAATACGACTATTTCATTGCAAAGTGATTGCACCTCAAACTGTATCTTGTTGTAAAAGGAGCCGGCTTGATGGCTTATCGTTGATTGAATCAGGTTTTGTTGAATAGCATCTTCGATCTTCACACATTTGATCGCATAAACCTGCTGTATGCTAAAAACCACACCTACCAGTGCATTCAAAATTGTGTATTTCATATAGGATGTTTTATTGACAAACGAAAATTGATTGGATTGCGTATCCATTGTAGTCTGGTTTTTACACCAATTAACATCGATTGGGCTTTACGTACACAAAACTCAACGTTTTCAAATTGAGCTGTTTCTATTCCATGATAATTTAATCCTAATGAAAATCGAAAAAACCAAACGCCTGTTCACAGCAAAAATCAAGCGTTGACGTTAATTGTGTTTTTATCCAAACTAGCAATTGCGCACACTTTCTTGAATTGCCTACCAATTTGCCTTCCCTAATGAATGCTACTAAATCATTTCAATTTACACTGTCAAATCCTTTCATTATCTATTTTGGTTTTTAATTATACTGACATCTTGTACCTTTATTGTAATTAGAACTATACCTTATGAAAACCTTTCTTCAATCCTTCCTTTTACTTTTTTCGTTTCAGGCTCCTATGCACAAAATTTAGAATGGGCAGCCCAGGTGGGAGGATCGANNCAGGGATCGGGAAACTCGATCGCTGTTGATGATTCAGGAAATGTGTACGTCACAGGATCATACGAGAGTACCGTTGATTTTGATCCGNGACCAAATCAGATGCTTACAACAGCCAAAGGATCCGATGATATTTTTATTCTGAAACTCAATGCATCCGGGCAATTCTGCTGGGTGAAAACAATTGGTGGTCATCAATCGGATACCGGATTCCGAATTGAACTTGATAACTCTGGTAATGTTTATGTAACCGGTTGGTTCAGAGATACCGTAGATTTTGACCCAGGTCCAGGCATCCAATATCAATATGCCAATCAATTTGATAATGTCTTTCTGCTGAAATTAAATCCCGCAGGTTCCTTTCAATGGGTCAGATCATTTGGAGGGAATAACTGGGATAAATCCTTTGATTTAGAAATCGATCAGACCCGTAACATGTATATCGCCGGCACATTCCGGNGACACTGCAGACTTCGACCCGGAATAAATAGTTCATTGCTGGTTTCTACCGGTGTAAGAGATGCGTTTCTTGTAAAATTAGACTCCATAGGGCAATTTGTTTGGGCCAAAGGCTTTGGCGGCCCCTTAGAAGATTTCGTCTTTTCCATCGCCATAGACGCCAATCAATGCATCTACACCACAGGCAGTTTTGAGTATAGCGCAGACTTTGACCCCGGGTTGGGTACTTTACTGAAACAATCCGCAGGGCATGATGATATTTTTATTCAGAAACTGAATGCCAATGGTGAATTAATTTGGGTTGAAACCATTGGGGATACCGTTAGTGACTCCGGAAGTACTATTTTATTAGACCAACTTGGAAATCTATATGTGTCCGGGACTTTCTCTGGAACTNGTCGATTTTAATCCGGACAACAACACAGCGTATTTAAGTTCAAAGGTCAAGTCGATATATTCATTCTGAAAATGGACACCGCTTCCAATTTTAAATGGGCAACACAAATGGGCAGTCAAACTTCGGAGTTTAGTAGTTCTATGTGTCAGGATCATAATGGGAATATTATTCATAGTGGTTTCTTCAACGGGAAAGTTGATGTGNGATCCCGGCTCGGATTCTCTTTACGTTTCATCTCAGGGAGCGTATGATTTTTTATCCGTAAAATTGATTCCAATGCGCATTTGATTTGGGCATATTCAGCCGGAAGTAACTATACTGAAAATTGCTCCGAACTTCACGTGGATGCCGCAAACAGAATCTACCTGACAGGAATGTTCAATGACACCATGGATGTTGACTTTAGTCAGAACGTAGTTCAATTATCCTGCGACTATTCCGATGCATTCATACTTAAACTAAATACGTATCCTCTGGAAGTTAACAAAGCGTATACGGCATTACCCATTTCGACCTACCCAAATCCTAATTCTGGCTTACTGCATATCGAGTCTGATAAATATTTAGAGCATGTCACTATTCAAATTTTTGATGCATTTGGCACATCCGTATTTAAAAATCATTTCCGGATTTGCGTAGTACAACTATCGAATTACCCCAACCAAATGGGTTTTATTTCCTGAAGGTGCAATCACCGGAAGGATTTTATTCCACCGGCATTTTGAAACGTCAGTAACAATCAAAAGTATCTTACTCTTCGTATGATGACCAAATGAACATTGTCTGCAACCAATTGTAAAAACATCTCACAAACCCGAACGAAATTCCATCGTTTATCTGTTAAAGTGCCAGCACACAACATTTATTAGTTGACTCGCATTTTCAAAGTCAATAGTTAGGTAAATACCGCATTCCCATTATTTTCGCATTCAGCACCCACACGCATGATTCATTACAACCCCAAAGACTGGTTCACCTTTATTTTTCGCATCCACAAAGGAGATACCGTGCGAAAACTACTCCCACTTATGCTGGGCATCGGCGTTTACAGTGCACTTATTGTGGTACTGGAANAGGAATATTTTAAACTGCCCGACTCCAGTTACATCCGCAATGTGCCTACTCTGCATACTGTGTTAGGTGCCGTTATCTCGCTCTTACTCGTGTTTCGCACCAACTCCGCCTATGACCGCTGGTGGGAAGGACGAAAACAATGGGGCGATCTANCCAACAATTCCAGAAATCTGGCTATCAAGTTACATGCCATGCTCNGGAAAGAGCAGAATGAAACCCGTGCATTTNTTAAACGCTTGATTCCGGCCTATGCCGAAGCCTTGCGCAACCACCTTCTTTCGAACAAAGCAGAACGCGAATTATTTGCTACTGAACTCGAAGACCGCTTCAATGTAAAATTGGATGAACGCACCCACATCCCGAACCAAATTGCCGATATGTTGTGGCGAAAGATTAACGCATTGCACAAACAAGGTATCCTCACCGAAGCCCAACTCATCGTATTGAACGAAGAACTGAGGGCCTTCACGAACATTTGCGGTGCTTGTGAACGCATCAAAAACACGCCTATCCCCTTTTCATATAGCGTCTTCATCAAGAAATTCATTTTGGTTNACGTGATGACTTTACCATTCGGGTACATGTTCACCCTGGGTTACCTTTCTATTCCTATTATTGTATTTATTTTTTATATACTCGCCAGCCTGGAGTTGATTGCCGAAGAAATTGAAGACCCTTTTGGTGGCGATACCAACGATNCGCCTACCGATGCCATGAGCCGTAATATCCTGAATAATGTGTCCGAAATACTGTATGAGGCCTGATACATTTTATTGCCCGGATTCAAATTCAGGTTTATCTTTACCTCTTTAGCTTACACCCATGAAACGTATTTTGTTACTCAGCACCTTGTCTTTGCTTTTTCTGATCGCTTGTCGTCGTCCGGGCGCACCGGAACCTCTCATTTGTTCAGACAAAACGGTTTACAAGGTTTTGGATACCATGCGGGTGAATAATTGCTCANAAAATTTCTCCAAACAACGCTGGGTACTTCCTGATGGTTCACCAAGCACACTGGAATCTGTATATTTTGTCGCCACAACACCAGGCATCTATACCTTTAAATTGTATGTGAGCGACGACGATTTCGTGAATGAGTACGAAACCATTTATCAGGTTCAGGCCAACCCTTAATCCCTTGAACAATCTGGTGTACATCGCCCTGAAGGGAATTCGGCTTTACGGATACCATGGTGTTCATGCTGCAAGCGCCAATGGGGTACCTGGTTCGAACTCGATGTTCAGGTGGAATTTCCCGACAACGTATCACTACCTTGCAGGACACCGTGAACTATGAAACTATTCTACAAATTTGCCAGGAAGAATTTACGCCTCCGGTTGATTTACTCGAAGATATTCTGTGGCGCATCGAACAGCGTGTGCTTAATCTGGTTCCGGATGCCCTGAAATTGCAAGTGGTCATACGAAAACAAAACCCTCCCCTGGCCGCGTCGGTTCAGGCGTCCCAGGTTTGTATCGATAAAACATATTCACCCGATATTTCAGCGTAATGTTTGGGCGGCAGACACGCTTTCCGTTCCGAGTCCTCACCCGCTACGGTGTATCACCTTGCGGTTGTGCGGGCTCTTCACTACAATCGTTGCCGCAAGCTTCCTGAAAATGAATGTTCCGGATTTGTGTGAACCCAAATTTTACAATCGACACAGCACACGGTAAAATTTGAGGGCATCATTCAGATTTCAAAAAATTAACGCAAGGCCCCGGGGATTCTTTTACATTTGCACCGTAAATCACATAAAACAAAGTATCATGCAGGAATTACTGAACAAATTAATGAGTGAAGTTGGATTGAGTGCCGAACAAGCCCAAAAAACGATGACCACAGTGGTAGACTTCGTTAAATCAAAAGTGCCTGGTCCACTGGCAGCGAATATCGACGCTATGTTTTCGGGAGCTAAAGGCGAAATGAAAGAACAAACTTATGCCGATAAGGCCGGTGATTTTGCCGAGGCTACCAAAGATAAACTGGAAGATCTCGCAGAACAAGCCAAAGAAAAATTAGGCGATGTAGCCGATAAAGCCGAAGACATGGCTAAGGACGCCTTGAATAAACTGAAAGGTTTTTGGCGGCGACGAGAAAAAGAAGCGTAAATCGAAACACGGTTGTGCTCCGTTTTACAGGTCGCCTTTATCGAATATAATTTACAGAACCACTTGTCTTCAGGTGGTTTTTTGTTGACCATAATCCTGCTCAATGTCCTCAGAAAAAATTACTCATTCCGGTATTTCTGACCGTATTTATCGACCTGCTTGGAGCAACCATCGTGTTGCCTATTCTGGCACCCCTGTTTTTAGATTTANAAAATGGTATCAGTCCAATCGGCCCGGATCGACTAACTCATATTCCGGACATCATTCGTCAGCGCAATTTAATTTTCGGTTTATTGATTGCCTCATTCCCGCTGGCACAATTTNTTGGAGCCNCCCTCCTGGGTGCCTGGGCCGATAAAATCGGACGAAAACGGGTACTAAGTATTTCCCTGTTCGGAACCCTGATCGGTTATATTTTATTTGCGTACGGTGTGCATCAACATTGGGTGTGGTTATTATTTGCTGCTCGTATTCTGGATGGATTTACCGGAGGCAATATTTCAATCGCTTTTTCAGCCATCAGTGATGTGAGTACCCCGAAANCCAAAACCCGAAACTTCGGATTAATTGGCATGGCCTTCGGATTAGGGTTTATTATCGGCCCCTGGCTGGGTGGTAAACTTTCGGATCCGNCTGTCATTTCCTGGTTCAATTTTGAAACACCCTTCTGGTTTGCTGCCATCCTGTGTTTTATTAATTTAATTCTGGTTCGCCTCTTCTTTTTGAAACATAAAACAGCCTCCAATCGCCCCATGAATCTTTTTCAGGGCTTTCACAATATCGGCAAGGCTTTACAACGCCCCCATTTGCGAACCATTTTTTTGGTGGTCTTTCTGGTCACTTTTGGATTCAGCATTTTTACGCAATTCCTGCAGGTATATCTGATTCAAAAATTCAGTTTCACACAAGGACAAATCGGCGACTATTTTGCATTTGTTGGTCTCTGTATCGCGATCGCTCAAGGCTTTATTACCCGCGCCATCAGCAAACGATTTGCCCCCGGACGGNCGGTCTTGTTTTCGATGTTTGCCTTGTCTATCGCACTCATCCTCTTATTGATTCCAGGCCAGAGCGGTTACTTTTATTTGTTGACTCCCTTGGTAGCAGTGAATCAGGGCATTATGTCACCAAACTTACAAACCCTCGTATCCAACGCAGGTCAGGAAGATGAACAGGGTGAAATTTTAGGCATCAACCAGAGTGTTCAATCCCTGGCCCAGGGCATTCCGCCTATCGTAGCCGGAATTGTTGTTAGTCTGAATATGTATTTGCCCATCCTGTTGGCGTCTGTTTTCACTTTCGCGGCCTGGATCGTATTTTTAATTTATCGTAAAAATTTAACCCGCTAAACCATGGCTAAAAAAACAAGTATCTCGCTGAATACCCTCGATACCCGGGCTCCGAAATCCTGGGATAAAGAANAAACCAAAGGAAAAACCCATGCTCTTCTGGAAGAACTCAGCGAACTACAANATTTGCTTNTTGCCGAGGCGAAACATAGTTTGTTGATACTGATTCAGGGGATGGATGCCAGTGGAAAAGATGGCGTTATCCGGGATATTNTTTCTTGTGTGAATCCTATGGGGATACAGGTGAAATCGTGGAAAGCGCCCACCGACGAAGAAAAGGCTCACGACTTTCTTTGGCGCATCCATGCCCATTGCCCGGCAAAAGGTATGCTTCAAATTCACAATCGTTCGCATTACGAAGATGTTTTAGTAACCCGTGTGCATGGCTGGATCGATGACCAAACCGCCCAANAAAGAATGTTGGCTATCAATCAGTTCGAAAGTATGCTCACAGAACACAATAACACAACCATTCTGAAATTTTACTTGCATGTGTCGCATGAAGAACAAATCAGCCGCTTAAAGGAACGAATGGAAATTCCTGAANAAATGTGGAAGTATAATGCGAACGACCTGACTGAATCGGAAAGGTGGCCCGATTATTTGCGCTACTACGAGGAAGTATTTGCAACCTGTCAAACAATTCCCTGGAACATCATTCCTTCAGATCAAAACTGGTACAAAAACTTTCTGATTGCCGATAAAGTGGTATCTACCTTAAAAGGTTTTAAAATGAAATTCCCGGGCATGAAAAAATAGGACCAACCTGACTGAAAATCTACAATTGAGAAGCACTACAATTGGAAAATATCAAGTTTTGTTTCTACTTTTAGCCATTATTGATAACACTAAAACTTACAAAAATGGGATTTATTAAAGAATTTAAAGAGTTTGCCATCAAGGGCAATTTAGTTGACTTAGCTGTTGCCGTAGTCATGGGCGGAGCCTTCGGTAAAGTTGTTTCCGCGTTCATTGATGGCATGGTGATGCCGGCCATCGGAATGCTTTCCGGCGGCACAGATTTCAACGATAAAAAAGTTATTTTAAAAGCCGCAGTTCCGGAACTTAAAAATGCCGATGGCAGCGTAGTTGCTGCAGTACCCGAAGTGGCCATTAAGTGGGGATCTTTCGTAACCGTGGCCATTGAGTTTTGATCGTCGCATTTGTTGTTTTCATAATCATCAAAGCAATGAATTCAATGAAGAAAAAACAAGAAGAAGCTCCTGCAGGTCCGTCATCAACCGATGCCCTCCTGATGGAAATCCGGGATGCCTTGAAAAATAGCCGCATAAAGCATTTGTTAAACAAACACCTCGTAAATGCCACCACTAAAAAATGGTGGCATTTTTGTGCCGTTAGCAATTACACAATAACCTTAAACAAAAAAAATGAAGAAAACCTTACTTGCTCTTGCCCTTATGACTTATGCTTTGGGTTCTTACGCCCAACGCGATAAAGAATCCGACAAATTACAGGGTGACTTAAAAACCAAAGTGGAAGCCAAAAACGAAGGCTGGTCTAAAAGCGGATTAATCAATATCGGTCTTACTCAGGGTATGCTAGAAAATTGGGCCGCCGGAGGTGAGCGCCTTTCTCTGGCCGTAAATGGTCAGTTCAATGGAATCGCTGCCCGGGTAAAGGGTAACAAAGTTTGGGAAAATACCTGCGACCTTNTTTATGGACTAAACTATGTGGAATCCAACGCCTTTAAACCACGTAAAATTGATGACCGTATTGACATTTCTTCACGGTACGGATTACAACCCAAANAATGGACGGTCTCTAAAAACCGCATCAAACGCAATACCTATCTGATGGGGCTTTTCCGCTTCCAATCGCAGTTCACCCCAGGGTACGATTATTCACTTCCCAATTACGAAGCAGCTCCGATCTCTGAATTTATGTCTCCCGCTTATTTCACATTGGCTCTGGGTGCTGAATACCGGGGAGGTGAAAAATTCTCACTCTTTTTCTCTCCTATCGCAGCTAAATTTACCACTGTGCATTCCAGCTATACGGTAGCCGGTCCAGCCTTTGGGGTACCAAAAGGAAAAACCAACCGCCTGGAATTAGGTGCGTATCTGACCGCCCGGTACAAAACCAATTTAACTTCAAACGTGTTGTACAGCACCCGCCTGGATTTGTATTCCAACTACCTGGCCAAAAATACCGTAGAAAATGGGTTAGTCGTTCGCAAAGACAATCCCGGCAATATCGATATCCTTTGGGATAACTTCTTTGCCATTAAAATCAGTAAATTTATTGGAGCTGGGTTGGGTGTGACCTTCCTATACGACAACGACCAACCCGGACAAAAAACAAAAACAACCACCGATGCCAATGGAATCGTTACCAAAACCTATGGCCCCCTCGGATGGATCCAGTTGAAACAAGTTTTGAATGTTGGGTTTAGTTATAAGTTCTAATACCCGATAAACTCTTAAAGCCACGAGAATGAACTCGTGGCTTTTTCATGCGATACCATCAGAATCTTCCCTTGGGTTGAAGCAGATACCGGTTTCAGACTTATCTTCGCTGTCTAAAATTCAGAACACGTGGACGCCTATTTCAGTAAAGAAATTTACATCTACTGGTACGAAATCATGCTGCTGCAACGCCGCTTTGAGGAANAAACCGGACAATTGTATGGCATGCAGAAAATCAGAGGGTTTTGTCACCTATACATCGGACAAGNNGAAGCCGTATCCGCCGGTTGTATGAGCGCCATTCGCGACGATGATAATATGATTACGGCTTACCGCGACCACGGACTGGCCATTGCAAAAGGCATCTCCTCACGGGAATGTATGGCCGAGCTGTACGGAAAAGCCACCGGATGTACCAAAGGTAAAGGCGGCAGTATGCACTTCTTCAGTAAAGAAAAACGTTTCTTCGGCGGTCATGGTATTGTAGGTGGTCAGATCGGACTTGGGGCGGGTATCGCTTTTGCCGAAAAATACAAAGGCACTGACTCGGTCACCTTATGCTTTTTCGGTGATGGAGCTGCTCGTCAGGGTATTTTGCATGAAACCTTTAATATGGCCATGCTTTGGAAACTCNCCGTGATTTTTATTTGCGAGAATAATTTTTATGCCATGGGAACCAGTGTAGAGCGCACCAGCAATGTGCTGGACATCTACAAATTAGCGGATGCCTATGATATGCCGNGGGATAGTGTAGATGGTATGAAACCCGAAAATGTGCACTATGCCATTGAGCGCGCTGCCCGCCGTGCCCGGGATGGCGAAGGACCCACCTTGCTGGAAATTAAAACCTATCGTTACAAAGGACACAGCATGAGTGATCCGGCAAAATACCGAACCAAAGAAGAGTTGGAAGAATACAAAGAGAAAGATCCCGTCGAATATGTGCTGCGTGTGATTCGTGAAAACAATCTGGCGACCGAAGAACGCATTCAGGAAATCAATGAAACTGTTCGATTANACATAGATGATGCCGTTGAATTTGCGGAAAATTCACCCTGGCCCGATGAAAGCGAAGTGTATGGCGATATTTATCTCCAACCGGACTATCCGTTTATTAAAGATTAAACGCCCTCTGCCAAGCTTTTCTTAAAACCCATCCTTACTGGCTGTATATCGTATCTTTAGGATATGCAACGGTATTTATTCTTGTCGATTCTAATTCTTTTACTTTGTATAAATTCCTTGCATTGCGCCCCCTGGAAAATTGAATGCAGTTTGGAAACCAGCGTACTGTTCAGTTTCCAGCCTTCAAAAAGTTATTGTTCGGGCATCCCCAACAATGCCTTTCTCAATTATTCGTTTTATCGGTTCAAACGCTACAAGTATCCCGGGATTGCCTACCAGACCAGGGTTTCATTGTTTAAAAACCAGGATTCAGAATTGGCTTGTCTGGTGGGATTCAAATTCGCTACCAGCAGAAAATTAGTGAAGATAATTATCAGACATTTTACGCATTTCCACTCTTGCTTCAGAGCGAAGTCCAATTGATGCAAATAAAACAACGGGCATGGTGTGTGCAACTCGGTGCCGGATACAACTTTAAACACCCCAAACACCAATTTCTGGATGGCTTAGGTTCCTGGATGGGTTGCTTGACCCTCATGAAACGCAACCAAAGTAAAGGGCAATACTGGCGATTGGGATATGACGTGATGCGCGACCGTATTCGTTATAATCTGAAAGTGAGTCAACTGGTTCCCGGTGGCATAGATGAAAAAGTCAACTTCAGCCAATGGGTGCATCAAGTGGCTTTGGGGTATGGCTGGGTGCTGAATCCAAAACGGCAGCAGCTTTCTGTAACCAGGCCCTGAATTCTTCCTGAATGTGTTGCCCTTTATCCTGATTATACCATTGTTGTAATTCAGCTTTTTGTTCTTCCATGGTCTTCGTGCCTGACTTTAAAGCTAAAAAANNGTCTTGTGCCGCCTGTGGCCGTGGCCCCCAAACAAATACATCTTGCCCGGCGGCATTGCGCACAATTAACTTGGGGATGGCTTTCCCATTTCCAGTCAGGTAGGAATCAATTTCAGAACCGGAGTCCCGCAACTGAATCTCCAAATCAATCAAAGGATTTTCTGCACTCATTAAGTAAATAAAAGGAGCCAGATGAGCGGCATCTCCACACCAGGGCTCTGTGATTAAAATCCAGTGTTGTTTCTCTGCTATATTGCGGAGTAGTTGCAACAATGCTCCGTCCAGTACCGATGTTTTTAACCAGCGTTTCATGCGGGTTTGATTCAGCCGCGTATATTCATAATACTGCGGATCGTTGTAAGGCGCAGTTGTTAGCGTCTTATTTAAAATTGCATCAAACTGCTCCAGGTATTCAGACCACTTCATGGTTTTTTATTTTTGGCAAAAGTAAGTAGGTTATGCCTCGTTCGTGGTAACTAAAGTAACATGAAGATTGATTGATTCAAGGGCTTCCAGGAATCCGGCCACCACCCTTTGCAGGCCATAATGTATCTTTGCCCACCTTAAATTTTTAAATCAAGATGCAATACGAATTCGGAGTGATTGAAAAGAAATGGCAAGCGATCGGCACGAACAAGGCGTCTNATCGCGTTCATATGGATGCCTCAAAACCGAAATGTTATGTGCTGGATATGTTCCCCTATCCCAGCGGTGCCGGATTGCATGTGGGGCACCCTTTAGGCTATATCGCCAGTGACATCTATGCCCGCTATAAACGGCACCGTGGTTTTAATGTATTGCATCCTATGGGGTTCGATGCCTTTGGCTTGCCCGCTGAACAATATGCCCTCGAAACCGGACAACATCCCGCCCTCACAACCGAANAAAATATTGCCCGCTACAAAGAACAATTAAACAATATCGGTTTTTGTTACGACTGGTCACGAGAGGTTCGTACCTCCGACCCTACCTATTACCGCTGGACCCAATGGATTTTTCTGCAACTCTTTAATAGTTTCTATAACCCGCAAACTCAGAAGGCTGAGCCTATTGAACGAATCCATGAAACCTTGGGCCATTTACCGGAGTTTCAGGGATGGGCCCAAAAATCAAAACCCGAACAGCAAGCCGTCCTGATGAATTATCGCCTCGCATACCGTGCCGAAAGTTTTGTGAACTGGTGTGAAGCATTGGGTACCGTACTCGCCAACGACGAAGTGGTAAATGGTGTATCTGAACGCGGAGGACATCCGGTGGAACGANAANAAATGAGTCAGTGGTTTNTACGCATCACCGCTTTTGCCGAACGACTTTTACAGGGTCTGGAACAAGTTGATNTTCCCGAAAGCCTGAAAGAAATGCAACGCAACTGGATCGGAAAAAGTGTGGGCGCTGAACTTGATTTTACCCTATTACAGGAAAATGATACAGCATCAGATCGCTAANAAATAAAAGTATTTACTACCCGCCCCGATACCTTGTTCGGAGTCTCTTTTATGGTACTGGCCNCCGAACATGAACTCATTGCATCCATTACGTCTTCTGCACAAAGTCATGAGGTAGCCGCCTATCAGAAATATGCCGCCGCCCGCAGCGAACGCGAACGTATGGCCGAAACCAAAACCATTACGGGTTGTTTTACGGGCGCCTATGTGAAACACCCCTTGAGCGGTGAACCTATTCCCGTATGGATTTCCGAATATGTTTTAGCAGGATATGGCACCGGAGCTATTATGGCAGTACCAGCAGGCGATGAACGCGATTATGCTTTTGCCCGCCATTTTCAGTTACCTATACCGGCCATTTTTGAAGGTGTTAATCTCAGCGAACAGGCATGTACCGATAAAACAGCCCGTTTGATGAACTCCTCCTTTTTAAATGGAATGTCGGCCACACAAGCTACTAGATNNCGTGTTCTAGACAAGTTACAGGAACTAAACATCGGCATTAAANAAATTAATTATCGCATGCGGGATGCCGGCTTCAGTCGCCAACGCTATTGGGGCGAACCCTTCCCGATTGTTTATGATGCCCAAGGATGCGCTGCTGCACTTCCTGAAGATGCGCTGCCGCTCGAATTACCGCATCTTGAAACCTATAGCGCCGGCCCAGGTGGCAAAGGTCCTTTAGCCAATGCCGAAAGCTGGGTGCAAACTCCGGAAGGTGAACGGGAAACCGATACCATGCCCGGTTATGCCGGTAGTTCGTGGTATTACCTCCGCTATATGGATNCGCACAATGCAGAGACCTTCTGCGCTCGTTCCATCAGCGATTATTGGAATCAGGTCGACGTGTACATTGGCGGTGCCGAACATGCGGTGGGGCATTTGTTGTATTCCAGAATGTGGTGCAAAGCCTTGTTCGATCTGGGGCATCTCTCGTTTGATGAACCCTATCGGAAACTCATTAACCAGGGCATGATACAGGGCAATAGCCGACTGGTTTATCGCATCAAAGGAAGCAAAACATTTGTTTCATCCGGCCTAAAAGAACAGTATGACACGGATACCCTATACACGGAATACAGTTTTTGTGATGGACTGGAATTGAACATCGAAGCCTTTAAAAACTGGAAAGCGGAATATGCCGATGCCGAATTTATTTTAGAAGATGGGAAATACCTCTGCGGAGCACTCGTTGAAAAAATGAGTAAACGCTTGTTCAATGTGGTTAACCCCGATGATATGGTCGCGCAATATGGTGCGGATACTTTCCGGATGTACGAAATGTTTCTGGGCCCCATCGAGTTGAGTAAACCCTGGGATACCAAAGGCATTGAAGGGGTGCATCGTTTCCTGAAAAAACTCTGGCGACTTTTTGCCGATGAAGAAAAGGGCTGCTCCNTCAACGATGAAGCCGCCAGCCCGGAAGAATTAAAAAGTTTGCACAAGTGTATTCGTAAAATTGCGCAGGATACCGAGTCCTTTGCTTTCAATACTGCCGTAAGTCAGTTCATGATTACCGTGAACGAGTTAAGCGCACTAAAATGTCACAAACGATCCGTTCTGCAACCCCTGCTGATTTTACTGTCGCCTTATGCCCCACATATCAGTGAAGAATTGTGGCAATTGAGCGGACAAACCAACAGCATTTTAAGTCAGCCTTTTCCGGTCTTTGAAGAACAATGGGTGAAAGAGCAAAATATGAATTACCCGATTGCGATAAACGGAAAAACCAGAACTGAAATCGCTTTTTCGCTCGAAGCCGGTGAAGATGAAATCCGCGAGGTGGTTTTAAACAACGAAACAGTGGTGAAATGGATGGAGGGTAAGGAACTTAAANAATTCATCCTCGTCAAAGGCCGCATGATTAATGTGGTGATATCATGAGGGCTGTCAACAGAATTACCCTACGAAGCTGTTTCCGCGCTGTACGCTTGTAGTCAGGGCGACAAAATGTACAACGGGTATACCGAACCATCCACGCGCCCTGAGCTATCGCTGCCATCGCGCAGCCATTCGGCACCATCACGGCCTCTGCCTGTGAATTCTTTGTGAAACCATCCGAATTGAACCGGGGCTGTGCTAATTTCACACGGTGCGCAATTGTTTACTTCTGTTATTTCTTTTATTCGGTGCAACACTACTTAAGGCACAGACCCTGATGCGTGGTGAACTGGTAGATNCGGCGAACGATTCAGCCATGTCGGATGTCAATATCCGAAATATTCATACCCTCAAAGGCATGACCACCGGACGGGATGGACGTTTTAGCCTGGAAGTTCAAAAAGGTCATTTGATTGAATTCAGTAAGGTAGGCTATCAAACCTTGCGCATTCGCATCCAGAATGAGAAAGAACCTTCGTACTACAAACTGGTGATGAACAAAGTACCCATTCAACTGCGCGAAGTAGATATAAAAGGGAAGCCACTGGATTTTAAACGGGACAGTGTCCGGTATCGGGAAGCCTATGACCTGGTATTGCGCAAACAACGAAAAAACGAAATCGATATGCAAAGTATGCCTCTGGCTATGCTCAGTAAANAAAACAGACAGGAATGGGCATTTCAGGAGATGTATGCGGCATGGGAGAAAGAAAAGTTTATCGACTTTGCATTTAATGATCGTCTCATCCGAAGAATTACCTATCTGGAAGGAGACCCATTACAAGCCTTTATGCTGAGGTACCGCCCGTCGTATGAATTTTTACGTGACGCAAGCGACTACGAGTTTTTAGATTATATCAAGCATTGTTACTACCTTTTTACCAAAGAATATCCTACAAAAACCAAGTAGGGATGCGGTTATCCGGCCCTATCATTCCTTCATAATCTTCACTTGCGTTCCATTCAGCCGAAACAGATATAAACCGGAAGGCAGGTCTGAAACATCCAATCGAATTCGCCCCGCCTGTGCCTGAATTGCTTTTGTGTAAATGCTTGTACCGGTACCCGAGATACAAGTTATTGTCCATAGCATATCGCCTAAGCGTTCTTGTTCAAAATAAATTTCCGATGTGGTGGGGTTGGGATAGGCCTGCATNCGGTTTTCATCCATCGTCCAATCGGGCGAATTCAAAGGGCTGCAATTTAAGGGATCAATACAACCATTGCTATCTACTTTCAGCAACCAGGCATTCTGGGTATTTTGTGGACCTGTACTATTGGTCACCCCCGAAAACAAATAACCTCCATCACTCGTTCGAATCACATCGGAAGGGTAATGGTCGCCATCAAATCGGTGGTAATAATTGTGGGCCCATAGTCTGTTAACTTCTTTATCATACAAAGCTACCCATAAGTTAAGCTTTGTAAATCCATTATCATCCAGCACAATCAGGATAAATTTTCCATCTTCAAATCCTTTAAGAACCCATACATTGCTTGGCGAGCGAAGAATTGCCGTATCTATATTCACTCGCCAAATAACCTCTCTATTCGTATCCATGCCGCCTATCATCACATAATCGTATCGATGTTGCCAAATGTCATAGACTGAATCCACTCTATTTGCAAAAACAAAGGCCTCTGGTCTTCCTGGTATATCCCGCTCAATGAAAGAACACGCTATATACTGAGGACTTTCTGTTAGGAAGAATTTCTTATTTAATTCATTACCATTACTATCCAATAATCTTGTGTATTGCACCACCGAATCAATAAACTGGCCTTGTTCAAGTCTCCCGCAGCTCATTAGCAATTTCCTATCCGGGCGTTCTGTTATCCAAGGTGCAACTTCATTTTTCTGAGTCAAATAGGTCTTTTGCCAAATTGTATTTCCTAAGGTATCTACTTTTAATAAATGGACCTTAAGGGTCAACCCATAATTTTGCCACGGAATTTCAGTACCTATGAGAAAATAATGTGGGCTATAAGGTGAGCGATATACAATATGATCCCAATAATAAACACTGGAATCCCCATAGTATCGGATCCAATTTGTATCCATCAGTTGAGGATTGAAGCTAATCAGCATCAGTTGACGTCGATACTCACCCTGTATTGTTGAATCTCTCCAATACTTTGTTGCAGTGGTAATTATATTACCCTGANNTCCAGAATAGAAAAAACTGAAGGATTCAAGTTAGTATCCGGAGCCGATAAGATTAAACTATCCACCAAATCGCCCTGTAAGTTGAACTTCCCAAAGAGGTAATCGGCGCCTAAACTCAATTGGGGTTGATCTTTGTAAAAGCAGAATAATAATACCCATTCACCTCATGGACCCAGAATCCCCATAATCCATTTATGTAATTCTTATTAAAATAAACCTGAGCGTTTGCCAATTCGGATGCCAGGAGCAGAACAAGGGTTAATATTTTTAAGCAAGCAGTTCGAGCCATGTATTCATTCTACAAGTTAACGGTTTTCCGGCGAATTGCCAAAACTTATACATAACGTAGACCTCGCGTTTTGGTGCGGGATATGATTTCATATCGCAGCAATGTCTTATAGTCTTATATGATCGCACTATTCCATCATCGTAACCATATTTCGCCAAAACCGCAATACTTCTTTGAGGCTTGTGCACAAAAAAGGGCCTCAGCCCTTTGTATTACAATTTATTTTTGCTCCGGTCTGTCACCCATTTTGCTACTTTGGGGCCGAGTTCCTTTTGTGAGCGGGCGCCAACAAATACGCCAATATGACCTCCGGGNAAGGCATACAGTTCTTTATCTTTTGAACCTATCTTATCCTGAATGGCAATGGTTGATTCATTCGGAATAATATTGTCTTCAGTGGCATAAATATTCAGGAAAGGCATGGTCAGATTTTTAAGNCTTACGGCATGTCCGCCCAATTCAAACTGACCCTTAATTAATTTATTGTCGCGGAATAAATCTTTGATATACTTCCGGTACATTTCACCGGCGAGATCNGGACAATCGGCTTTCCAATATTCCATGCGCAGGAAATTCATTATTTTCCCTTCATCATCCAACGAATCCAATACACCAAAGTATTTTGAAATATCCATGCTGGGTTTCAGCATCCCAAAGCCGGCATTCAACATATCGGCAGGAATCACACCCAAAGAATCGACCATGGCATCCACATCAATGTATTTGGTCCATTTGTACAACATACATTTATCGGTGGTAAAATCAAATGGAGCCACATATACGGTAAGGGTATTCAGTTTTTCCGGAAACAAACAGGCGTAAATGGTTGAGAAGGTCCCNCCNTGACAGATACCCATTTTATTAATTTTCTGAACACCATGTTCACGGCGAATAAAATCGACCGCATCGTTCATATACCCCAGAATATAATCTTCCATAGTCAGGAAACGATCTGCCTTTGATGGATAGCCCCAATCCATGATATAGATATCCAGTCCTTCGTCCAGCAATTTTTTCATCAGGGAACGATCGGGCTGCAAATCCAGCACGTCGTGGCGGTTCATGATAGCAAATGAAACCAAAACCGGTATTTTACATTTTGCAGGAGTTTCGCGGTTGTAGTGATACAATTTCACTTTATCGCGTTGCCATACCAGTGTTTTTGGCGTNGATCCGACCTCTACGTCCTGAATATTTTGTAAGGTTTCGTATCCTTTCTGCAGTTTGGAAATGGTTTTTCCCATTTCTTCAACCATCGCAAATGTATTCATGGTGTATTTATTTGAGGTGCAAAAGTACGTTGAATGCTACGGAATCTTCTCATCCTGAAGGAATATTTGTTTTGCAATTCATTGGAATTGGACCGTTGCAAAACGATCAAAAATAATTGACAAAGTCTATTGGCATAAAATTCTGGGATGCTTAGATTTTTCGCCCAATGGCTTTTACAACCATCCAGAATGGGAATATGCATCCTAATCATATACTAAAGATGAACCCTGAAATGCTCTTTACGGATTCGCGTTAACCCAATTCCTGGGGTTAATCACCTCAGTTTGTGCTAAACGAAACAGGTTCCTTATTAAAGCAGGCTCAAGAAAAAGTGTGGTGCATCCCGCAGGAATATTTAAGCCCATGAAGACAAAAGGCCCCGGAAAACCGGGGCCTTTTTTATTTGTGTTTGGCAAAAAGTACTAGTCTCTTCTCAGGTTCGGGAATGGAGGAGGTGTGTTTGAAGGACCTTCTTCACCTGAAGCAGCAGCGCGATAGTCTACTGAGTTGGCATCTCCTGAGTTTCCATATTGGAAGATAAAGCGTTCGCGATCGATTCCTTGTTTGTCAACCATGTAGTTGATAACAGAGTTCACGCGATCCCAAGAACGTTGTTGTTCAATTTTACTTCCGCTACCGTTACCGATGATAACAGCTTTACAGTTTGGATTGGCACGCATTGCGCTGGCCAGACTGTTCAATTGTCCCATTGCACCGCTGCTCAGTTTGGCTGAACCTGCAGAGAAACTGATAGCTCCTGATGGGATTGTAGAACATCCTACTGGTCCACCACCTTGTTTTGTGCAGCATTCAGGATCCGGGCATTTACCCACACCATCCGCATCAACTGGTTGACATTCTGTAGGAGTAATTAATTGTTTGTCTTTGTAGTCAGCTACACCATCACCATCTGTATCGAACGGACAACCGTGTGAGTCAACAGAAACTCCACCTGGAGTGTTCGGGCAACGATCGAAACAATCCGAAATACCATCACCATCAGCGTCGTTATCACACTTGCTTGCAGAAGCACCGCGAGGGCGTTTCATTTCGTTGTAACCATAATCCAATGGGTTCATCCACCACAATGGATCAACAGATTTACCACCGAGGTGAACATTCAGGCTGATTGAAGAATAGTTTACGTTATCGAAATCGCGAGTCATCGCAGAAGCAACAATAGAGCCATTGCTTGTTGCCGGTCTTTCCTGCCACATTTGACCATCGATCAAATCATCATTGGTATAAATCCAACGAGTTTCAACTCCCAACGATAAACGACGACCTAAGCGGAACTGTAAACCTAAACCTGCAGTGGCAGTTGGGCGTAAGGTATTATCACCAACCCATTTCCGGTTGTTGTGACGTTCTGCAGGTGTTTCATAATCACCATCAAACATGGCACGAAGTGCCTTGTTTATATCGCGGCGATTATCATAAATATTNGTTTCAGATCCAGGATTCGTGATGGTTGAGAAATTGTAATTATTTCCAGAAGCATCTTTTAAGTCCACTTTGGTATTGTATAACATACCTCCGATACCTGCTAAGGCATATAAACTCATTTTGTTACGAGCGCGGTGAAACTTCAAATTGTTCAAAGCTGCCATTAATTGGAATGACAGGTCGCTCACCGTAGTCTTGTAGTTGTAATACACATCCTGGTTCCAATAGTTAGCTTTGTACCATGGATTTTGTGAATGTCCCCAATAGCCTTCAGATCCTTGGTAGTTAAAGCCGGAAGCCGAACCATGAATAAATTGTAAGCGGGTAGAAATGACATATCCCCAAGCTTTGCGGACGTGCAGACCCCAACCTAAAGTATTCAAACGATTTTCATCATTCGCCGTAAAGACATTCTTGGAACGAACGTCTCCGGAAACGAATAAAGGACCAACTGATAAACCGATTTCCCACTGGTTACGTGGTTTTGCCGGAAAATCATATTGATTGTTCAGGAAATCTCTGTGCTGAGACATCCGTTTTGATGGAATCAGGGAAGTATCTGCGAAGTCATATCCTCCGCCGCGATACATACCGCTGTTGTTTTCCTGGGCGACTAACCCTTGTGATAGCATGGCGGCCAAACCTGCCATCAAAATGTACTTTTGCTTGCCATAAATGTAATTTTAATTGATATTGATTTTAGTTTGCCTATATCGGGCAAATATAGAGCCTAATTATTGCAGAAACAAAATTTTACACGCTTTTGGATTAGAATTTTTGCAAAAAAATGTCATCACTAAGGATGACATTTTTTAATATTTGTTCTGTCTATTCCACAATTACCCGGCGAACAAAACTTCCCTTTGTCGTTTGTAATCGCACGAAATAAGTTCCTTTACTGTAGCCTCCCAACTGAATTTCTTCAACATGGGGTCCTTTCATTCCATTCAGTGTATGTGTTTCAAGCATCGCACCGGTTAAGGAAAGAACGCTTAATTCAACAGGTAAATCTTCCTGAAGGTTAAACCCAACATATACTTTAGAGGATGTCGGATTCGGATAAACCCCGATTTGGTTGATGACATCCTGATCAACAACGGCATTCGGAATCAATTGTTTCAATTTAAATTTCACCAGATAATCTTCGGTTTCACCTGAAACATAAGTACCAACGCCATTGTCGGAAGCCCCATTCGGTGATAAATCATTGTTTAAAACAACCCGCAGTCCTGTAGCAACATTTAACGCAGGATTCAACGGTGTATTAAACGTTCCATTCAGGTAAAATGAATTCACAGATGCCACTCCGGAGAAAATTCGCTCATTCGGAACATCATAGAGTTGGTTGTTGTTGTAATCGATGAAAACCGAAACCTGAGCATCGGCATGCACAGCCCCCTTCATGATATGATAGATGGAAATTTTATACAGACTATCTGTGATAAGTTCCATAGTTCCTGCACTGGTATAATCGGTACGTTTTTCACTGAAGCCGGATTTAATAAATGTGGTCCGCCAGTGATGAATGCATAAATATTGGTGTTGTTACTAACATCCCCAATAATGAAGGCGCCAATATCACTGGTATCATTCGGACCACCCACTGCCTGACTGAATCCGTAACAGGCAAATGGCGGTGACATGGTCACTTTTACAATGTTCGAATACCCATTGATCCACCGTTACACGTTGACCGGAATCGGAACCAGGTATTGCTGTTCACGGTAAAGGTTAAGGTATCCAAAGTAGCCCCGGGCACATCAGAATAGTTGATTCCATCGGTAGAGAACTGCCAGTTATGGGTAAGATTCTGATAGAGCACATCATGTGTTGTATCAATCAGGAAGACGGTATAACCCGGACAAGTTACGGTATCACTGATGATTGCAGTACCGGCATTCGGAGGTGTATTACAAGGAGGCAATTGAATATTCACCAGGTAATCTTCCGTTTCGCCCTGGGTATACGATCCGCATGGATTCATTGAACTCGCAGTTCCAAATACTTCATACACCACACGCATTCCGGTTAAACCGAATTGCGCATTTGAAGGAACTGTAAAACTTCCGGACATGGATTGCAACGGGGTATTCACAACACCACCGGTAACCATTTCTGACAACGGATCAAATACGCCATCGCGGTTATAATCGATGTACACTGCTGCGTATCCATTGTAGAAGAAGGTAGATTGCGTAAAGCTTGTTTCAGAAATGGAATACGTAGAATCTTTATAAATGTTCACCGGATTTACGGAAGTGGAGAAGGATGTGTAGACATAAATAGGATTCGTGTTGGCTATTAACGGCAATGGATTTCCATTATTCAAGAGCATATTGTTTTGTGCATCCATTATAGTTACGTTTCCAATATTCTGGAAGTAAAACTGCGGAGGAAGTGACTGAGACACACAATAACAATAATAGAACGATGCGAGATCTACAAAAGTGCTGCTGTGGTATCGGAAAGTCCTGAACTAGGACAATCCACTACACAACGGAACCAGGTTGGAGAGGCAATTTGGGTATTATAAGTTGGACCCACTATAGTAGCCAGAGGTACCCATGGACCTGAGGCAGTTGGAGCACTTTCCCAGTTATAGTTCAAGCCACCCGCCAGGGTATTACCGGTGAGCGATAAATTGAAAGGGGTATTGGCACATGGGGTCACGCTGGCAATTGCACCTGCATTGGGTGCCCCGGTACAAGGAGCCAGGATATTGATGTTGTCAATACCGAAATCTGTATCAAACTGAAAATCTCCATGTCCACGGAATCGAACTATCGTATTCGGATCATTTGAAACAATAGGAAGGGAGAAGGTTTGCCAGGTTGTAGAACTGTTGAACGTTCCCAGGGTTGTGTAAGAAAAACCTCCGTTTGTACTCAGTAACACTTCGAGGTAATCGAATCCCCAACCGGCGCTGTTATCGTTGATGTAATCGAAGAACATGGTTTTCGTGCCGGGTTGCTGACTACAATCAATAAATACATCTAAATCACCTGTCAGGTTTGTATAATAAGAATGGAAGCGGGCTGAGTAAAGATTAGAAGAAGCGGCGGGGTAATACATTCCCCATGTGCCACTTAACCAACCGGCGGTATTCCCCTCATCATGCCGACGCCAGGAGTTATTGCCTGAAGATGGATTATTTGACCAGTGGTAATCGTCCGGAACATCCTGTACACCACAGAAACTGGTCCAGTTTTCAAAGTCCTGCACATAAGGCAGGGTGGCATACGATGGTCCGCTTACGGTGATGGTCATTGGTGCGGTAGTATCAGCCAAATTGCTGTTATTACAAACCATGTACATGCGATACATGGTGGTTGTATTTAAACTAGGAGTTTGATAACCCGGTGCTGTGGAGCCAAAACCACCGATAGCATTTACCCAGGTAGCTCCGCCGTTGGTGGATTGTTGCCATTGGTAAGACATATTTCCTTGAAGGGTAGCTCCCACAAGACCCAGATTAGCTACCTGACCGGCACACAGTGTGAGACTGGATGGATTCACTGCACCAGCATTAGGTTGACCTGCGCATGGTGTAGCCGGAATAACTTCCATATAATAATCTTCGCACTCTCCGAATGAGAATCCGGTTCCGCAATAGTCTGTAACTCCGGGCACGGTAGCGTAGCGGCAAAGAACACGAAGGCGTGTAATTCCGGGTACTGCTGTCATAGGAACAGTAATTGTTCCGGTAAACGCCTGCGTTCCTGCGGAAGGTGATACATAAACATCTTCGCCGGGATCTGCAAAGTCCAAATCCTGATTCCAGTCGATCCAAATGCGATGCCCTTGATTAAAACTGGAACCTGCCTGAACAGAGAAATTAAAACTAAAACCCTGTATCTGAGAAACCGTTTGGTTAAACTGGGTATAGTTGTTGGGTAATGCACCGTTACATCCACTTAAGAGGTTGCTGATATTACCAACTCCTCCTGTGGTGGAGAAGTTTTCAATGTAGTCATTACTCGTACAAGCAATGCTAAAGGTTGGAAAACAATACTGCGCCTGCAGCACCGTTGAAGTGAAGACCAACAAGAGGAGAAATTGTAGACGTTTCAACATGTGGAACTATTTTAAACGTTCAGGAAAATGCCTGTTCGCACGTAGGACGGAAATTTTAAGTCCTTGGTTGGTAAAAATAATGACAAACCCCGAACCGATTTGGTCCGGGGTTTACATATTTTTTGTAATTTGATTACTCGCCGACGACTTCAAATTCCATTTCTACCAGATTATTGTTTCCAAAATCCAGTGAGGCCTTATAGGTGCCCAATTCTTTGATTTCGTCCAGGATGGTGATTCGTTTCCGGTCGATTTCATAGCCTTTNTGCTCACGAATGGCCCGGGCGATCTGAATCGAGGTGACACTACCGAAAATTTTACCTGAAGTTCCGGTTTTGGCGCCTACTTTAACGGCTCCTTGTTTCAGCACATCAGCTACTTTATTAATTTCACCCAATAAGGCAGCTTCTTTNTTCGCTTTTACTTTATCTTTTTCGGCTACTACTTTAAGGTTTGAAGGAGAAGCTTCTACAGCATATTTCTGAGGAATAAGGTAATTGCGTGCGTAACCGGGTTTTACGTTGACAACCTCATTGGCAGAGCCCAGATTGTCCATATCTTTAATTAGAATTACTTGCATGGCGTATTATTTTAAAAGGTCAGTAACAAAAGGTAAAATAGCCATTTGACGGGCACGTTTAACGGCCTGAGCTACTTTACGTTGAAATTTCATGGAGTTGCCGGTGATACGACGCGGCAAAAGTTTACCTTGTTCGTTCAGAAATTTNTTCAGGAATTCAGGATCCTTATAATCGATATAATGGATGCCCATTTTCTTGAAACGGCAATATTTTTTTGTNCTGACTTCTACGCGATTGGTAGATAAGTATTTGATATCTGATTTTGCCATGATTATGCCTCCTCTTTTTCGTTTACGGGTTGAGATTTAACAGCAGATTCTCCGCTGCGTTTGCGGGCATTATACGCCACAGCATGTTTATCGAGCGCGGTCAGCAGAAAACGCATGATGTTTTCATCGCGATTCATTTGAATCTGTAATCTGGCGTTCACATGCGATGCGGCTTTGTATTCCATGATGTAATACAAACCCGTTGTTTTNTTGTCGATTGGGTATGCAAACGAGCGAAGCCCNCAGGCATCTTCTCCGACAATTTCTCCACCTGANTCTGTGATGTACTTTTTAAGATTTTTGGCCTCAGCCTTGTATTCGTCGTTAGACAATACCGGCGTGAAAATGACCATCAGTTCGTAACTGTTCATATTCCTAGTATTGGTTTAAAAATTAAACAATGCTTTCAGCAACTAAGTTTGGATATCATGCCCTTAGGGAATGATAGCCGAAAGCGGGGCGCAAAGGTAATATTCTTTCCCGAATTGCCAAATTTAAACGAAAAACCGCCCATATGGACGGTTCTTCTTTATTGCCAAACGTTTGATTATTTTTTTGTCGTATCAGCAGCAGGAGCAGCAGCTTCGGCAGGAGCAGCAGCAGGAGCAGCAGCTTCAGCAGGAGCAGCAGCGGCAGCAGAATCAGTTGTAGCTGGAGCAGCAGCTTCAGCAGGAGCAGCTTCAGCAGGAGCAGCTGGAGTTTCAGTAGCAGCTGGAGTTTCAGTTGATTCAGTTGATTCTGAGCAAGAAGCGAAGATACCCAGAGCCAGGGCGAACAGAGAGAATTTTACTAAGTTTTTCATTTGTTTGTTTTTAAATTTTGACAATTAATACCCTGACAGAAAAAGGTAACCCGAATTTGTTATATATTTTTAATTATAATTTTTATACTATTGATTTTAATTTATTTATGCGATTAAAAATCGATTAAAAATTGTGCACTGGGTAAGTTACAGCAACGCGTTACAAGACCTGAACCTGAAAGAACCTGGTTTTAGCAGGCTATTTGGAAAAAGACCAACCGATTTCCGGAAACAGGGAGCCCGCGGCAACGATTGCAGCGAAGAGCGCGCAGCCCGCTGAGGTTAAAACCGAAGCGGGCGCGTACTCGCAGCGAAAAGCGTGTCTGCCGCCCAACAATAAAAGCCTAAAAAAGTGAAGTACATTCTTTTTGCTGAACTTTGGGTTACCAATTTGAAATATGCGGATTAATGGCGAATAATTTTGACAACGCGGTGAATGATGAGGAGTTAATCCGCTCTTTGGCATCCGGGGATTCTAAAGCGATACAATCGATTTATAGAAACACCTATCAGACCATTGAANAAATGGTCTTTAAAATGAATGGTTCGACTGACGACGCCTATGACATTTTCCAAGATGCGATGACCATCTTGTACGAAAAAGCCAAAGCGGGTCAATTGGAATTGAGTTGCAAGCTCAGTACGTATCTGACGGCTGTGGCCAAACATTTATGGCTCAAGAAGCTGGCACAGCGAAAAAGACAATCTTTTAGTGTGATTCATGAAAACACGCCAGAGCCCTTGAATGTAGATAGTGACATTCAGCGCTTTCATGAATTTGAATCAAATGTTGAGCGACTCAAAAAGTGTTTTGAAGAAATTGGTGAACCCTGTCGCGGTATTCTGCAGGCTTTTTACCTGAAGAATAAAAGTATGCAGGACATTGCCACAGAATTTGGATACACCAACCCCGAAAATGCCAAGACACAGAAGTACAAGTGTATGAACCGCCTGAGAAAATTATTCTTTCATCAAAAGGNNAGGAAGTGATTCATGAACGAAACAAATAACAATTCATATTACGAGCAGATTGAGAAATACTGTTTGGACCTGATGGACGAGCGTGAGCGCATGTATTTCGAAAACGAAATGGCGGGGAATCCAGCCTTGCGGGAAGCGGTTCAGGAATTTCAGGTTTTGCTCTTATCCGTTGATCACATACAGAGCAGAGCATTTATTCACTCTACCCTCGATCATATTCATTCCAACTCAAGAAGTTCGAGTGAGGCTCTGGTAAATCAACTGAAGTTACATGTGAACCGTTACTGGCGTACCGCCTCGGTAGCAGCCAGTGTGGCTTTTGTAGCTTCAATGCTGACATTTTTATTTGCCCGCACGGTGTATAAGAAAGATACCCAGGGGCAGGTTCAGGAATTAAAAGGTGAAATTATCAGCATCAAAAAGGGACAAAATGATTTGTCGAAAGATCGAATAAAGTGAAGAAACAATTGGTTGAAGTACCTCGTGAACAAGCGAAATACACCGGAACGGGCTTTGCTTTGTCGCAAAACGGATATATCGTAACCAATTTGCACGTCTTGAAGGGCTTTGAAAAGATTTTTGTTTTTACAGCGGATAATACTGCGCATCGGGCCAGTGTGGTGACCACCGACGAAGTGCATGACCTGGCCATTCTTAAAATTGAAGAAGCTGATTTTAAATTTGATGCCCGGATTCCGTATGCCGTCAGAAAATCGAACCCTACCATTGCGCAGCGGGTTTATTCGTTAGGGTATCCGAAAGAGGATATTGTTTACAATGAAGGATATATCAGTTCAGCAACAGGATTTATGGGAGACAGCAATCATTATCAGCTAGAGCTACCATCGGCACCGGGAGTAAGTGGCGCACCAGTTATAGATGAATCGGGACAGGTGATCGGAATTGTTTCAGGCAAGCAATCGGAATCCAACGGCATCACGTATGTGATTCGTTCGAAGGATTTAATGCAACTGATGAAAACATTACCGGAAGATTTTAAAGTAAATGAAACAGCTTCCAGCCAATTGAAGGGGCAGCAACGTNCGGATCAGGTAAAACGGATTGAGCCTTTTATCTGTATGGTGAAAGTTTATAACTAATTCTTTTCTACTTATTAAAAAGGGATCGCGCCTCTGGCGCACGATCCCCACAAGGCGTTGTTTATTGCTTCACAATTTGTTCCACATATCGATGACCACTTGCTTCAATCATCACAAAATAGGTACCATTGGCCAAACTTGCCAGCTCCAGTTGGTTGGTCGTTGAGGTAAGAAGTACTTGTCCGAAAATATTAAACAGACGAAGGTGATTGACTTGTCCTCCACGCACCTGAATACGGTCTGTAGCGGGGTTTGGATACAAGGTAAACGGACTCTCTTCCACACTTTCCACCGAAGCCGCAAAGGATCCGGTATAATTGAAGGCCGCATTATTCCATTCATCGTTGGCCGCGGTGCCCGTTCCATCTACTGCATTTGCGGATACACTAAATGTAATGCCTGAGATGGTGGCGGGTGCTTTGTACACAAAGGTCCAGGTTGTTACACCCGATGCTGCTGTACCCGGAGTTGTATGGTGTAACTCGTTGCCCATAGGCATCGTTCCGGAAGATGCCGATTGAATGGTTCCGGCACTAACCAATAAATCAAATCCGGCTTTGGGTTTTGACGAATTGGCAACCTGTAAGGTCATGTTATAGGTTTGATTGGCGACATACCCTGAAGTCGGAATCCCTGTCAGGGTAATCGTTGTATTGGTACTTTTAGCAGCATGGCATCCGCTGCCTGAACAACCTGCAGTAGCTTTTCCCATAACGCCCCCACTGCTGCTATTGAGTAAAACAATCGCAGCGGAACCTAATAAAGAGAAGAAACGGTGGAAAGTATTTTTATTTTCATACGAGAGATTTTATCCGAATTTAATTCTTTTTTGAAAATCGTCGAATTATTTAACGACGAAACGATAACCATGGTGTGAAGAACCCTTTCCGAAATGTGTTCACGAATTGATTTGGTAAGCAGGTTATGACACTGAAATTTTATCCGTCATGTTTATTGTACTCATCTGAGAATAGGCTATAACAAAGGATGAAGTAAAGGAATTGCCCGGTAATCTCGTTGGCTGTGCCCAACTGCAAAATTTGGGTTTATGCATTCACGTTTCCACGCTACCCCTTTGACCCGGTATTAATACCGATTATAAATATTCTATAGTCCAATCTTCGCCTTGCTCGTTTGTACTATGAATCTTTTATATCGGCATTAACCATTGTAAAATCATAAATTAGTTTTGGACTAATTTATAATTACAATTGGTATAAGATGATCGCATCGGCAAAAAATAAACCAGCCCCAAGACTGGGGCCGGTATTTGCTGAATATAAAACTACAAAAAACAGATATTAGTTACTTCGTACAAAAAGGTGTGGTTTCATCTGCTGATGCGTGTCGGAGTGCTTGGTATCGTTGAAACCGCGAAGCATGAGTAAGGTACCAATGAGTATATAAACAACCGGGTATAATTTGCGTAAAATCTGCCGGAAACCTCCTGCAAATACTGCGAAAAATACCGCTGCCCACATAGCCGGCATGGTGCCCAAGCCAAANAAGGCCATGAATCCCATGCTGGCTAGCATACTACCGGATGCAAAGGCAGTAACTAAGGCCATATAAACCAATCCACATGGCAATAGCCCATTGAGTATGCCCATCACGAACACTTTACCCGGGTGACCATGTCCCATGAACTTCACCATAGTNGATGGTAACCCACTGATTCCAACGTTTCGGAAGAATCTGTATCGCATTGAAGCGACCAGAAAAATAAGNATGACCCCTAACAGCACAAAGGCAGCACCAAGGAAGACCGAAAATGAAGACTGCACAGCGAGGGGTATCAACACGGAGGCCCCAAAACCGATGCCGGCACCTAAAACGGTATAAGTAACGACCCGTCCGAGATTATAGAATAGCGCCTGGAACAAACGCCCNCATAAGGAATTTGCATTCACCGGTAAAGAAAGTGCTAAGGGTCCGCACATGCCAATACAGTGTGTGCTCCCAATCAGTCCCATCACCCATGCCGATAAATACCAAAACATTAGAGAAAATCTTTTTCGGTGTAATAGGTAGCGCCATCCTGCTGCCAACTAATTTGAACCTGATAGGCTCCACTTCTACCAGCGACATCAATCCATTGGGCATGATCTTGATCCAATGCCAGCTGAAACTCTTTGTCTTTCGTTTTGTCGGCCGGAAAATACAATTTCACTGAACCTTGTGGAGAAAAGCTACTCTGCTTCGGAAATTGAACCCGAAGCCCCTTCGCTTCAAGAAAGACCTCCGGCTTTTCCGTGAGTTGTTGGTAATTGGCCGATTGATTCATCTTATCCTGATGCTTCAATTCTGCTTCGTAATAATTTTCAGTAACCAGATCGAGTTTGGTATTGACACTTCGTACGGCGAAGTATACCATAAGGCTGACAAATGCCACCAGAACCATCATCATTTTGTGAAACCAATTCATTGTTTTTGTTTTTGTAGTTATTCAACAGGTGCCATGAAGGTGGTGCTTTGCTTNTTAAGCAGTTCACCATTTCCATAGATCCCGATTTCTAATGTTGTTTTTGAGGCCGGCGCTTTACCCTTGGGCAGAATAACAAAGAACTGTCCCCGTTTCTCTTCTTCACCCGGAATGGTAATATCAGGGTTACCGATCATCTTGATGGTGGCATCTAAATTCAGCATTTTAAATTCCAGTTTCAAGGGNTTGGTTTTCTTATTACTGACATTGAAGTTATAAAGGTTACTAATGGTACCATCGGTATTCTCCTGATAGAACTGACCGGGTGTGCGTAATACAGAAGCATCGATACTGGAATGCGAGAGAAACGTAAACGTGAGCAAGCCCAAAAGAATGACCAGAACCACCGAATATGCGATTATCCGTGAACTGAACCAATTGGTTTTAACTCCCTTTGAAATATTATTTTCGGAGGCATATCGAATCAGACCCAGAGGTTTCTGAATCTTTTCNATGATATCGTCACAGGCATCGATGCAAGCGGTACAATTTACACACTCTAACTGGGTTCCGTTTCGTATGTCAATTCCGGTTGGGCAAACATGCACACAGGCCTTACAATCAATACAATCACCCTGCGCTGAAGGGTTGTCCTTAAGCATTTTACCACGCGGCTCACCGCGTTGATAGTCGTAAGCTACAACGATGGAGTTCTTATCCAACAGTACACCTTGCAAACGTCCGTAGGGGCATGCGACGATACAAATTTGTTCTCTGAAAAANGCGTACACGACAAAGAAGGCGAACGAAAAAATCAACATAGCGAAGAACCCAACGATGTGTTTGGTGAGGGGTTCAGTCATGATCGGTCGTACTTCATCGATTCCAATAATATAAGCAAGAAAAGTATGTGAGATGGCCAGAGCAATCAGGTAAAAGNNGACATACTTCAATACGCGTTTAAAAATCTTTGCAGCATCCCAGGGAGCCTTTGCTAAACTTCGCTGTTGTTGGGCATCCCCATCGATCGGATACTCCACCTTACGAAATACCATTTCCATAAAGATGGTTTGCGGGCAGGCCCATCCGCANAAGAGGCGGCCAAAAACAACGGTGAATAATACAATGAATACCACCATCGTCAACATGGCAATCCCAAAAACGATCGGATCCTGAACTCCAAAATGGAGTCCGAAAATGATAAACTTGCGCTTGATCGCATTGAGCATGAAGAGACTCCCCTTCATACTTCAGCCAGGGTAATCCGAAAAGACCAGCAGGTAAAACCAACTCAGAAAACTTCGCAGGGAATAATAGAAGCCCTTGGGTTTTTGNGCAAAAATCCACTTCCGGCTCCCATCCTCTTCAACCGTTGTAATGGTATCCCTGAAATTCTGTCTATCCGGATCGATGATGGCTGACATCTTCGTTATTCATTTATTTCTTCACGGAATCAACTGGTGCTGCACTTGTCTGTGAGGCGGAGTCTGTGGCTGGTGTTGTTGCAGCCGGGTTGTACAAATCGCCCTGAGGTTCCTTTCCAGCTACGTTCTTTCCGGCCAGGTTTTTAACAGGAAGGAAGTAAGTGCCTGCATATCCCCGGGTTTGATATCCGATTGCCAGGAGCGCATCCCCTTTTCTGGGACTCCATATTTGATTGTTTTAAAGATGCTTTTNATATCTCCTCCGTGTATCCAATATGCATCGGTTAGATTGGGTCCTACACCACCTTGTCCTTTATCACCATGGCAGGCCACACAGTTCGTTGCATAAATTTTNTCACCACTGGCAATAATGCCGGGATCCTCCATCAGCTTTACGGTATTTTCATCAACCAGAGCACCCGCCTTTAATNNGTACTCTGCTTTATCCGCTTCACCTTGTGCCAACTGGTTTTCATATTCCTGAAGTTGCAGAGGACTTGCTTCAACAACATGGTAGTCGATCCAATAGTACACGGCAAACAAAATGGTTAAAATGAAGATGTATTTCAAGAACGGTGGCATTCCATTGTCGAGTTCCTGAATTCCATCGAAGTCATGATCGGTCATCAGAACTTCAACATCTTTTTCAATGGGTTGATCGTTCCCCATCATGGCATTAAACTGTAACCACTTCGGTAACATGGATGCTGCTGGTTTAATCAGTTCTTTCCGAACCAGAAAACTATACAACACATAACACATGACCAGAACCGCTATAAACAGAAATGTCAGGATGCCCATCATAACCCAAAACACGGTGGAATCCATTCCGAACGTGATGGATGGTGGGCTAGGTGGTGGTGTTGATTGAGCAAATGCCGAACTACTTAGCAACAACAACGGCCAAATCAGTATTTTTCCGGCATGCCGGTTTTCCATACCTGGGCCGTATCTTCTTCAACCAGTGTTTTTACAATTTTGGCCAGGATGAATAACACACAACAGGATAATTGTTGTCAGAAACATGATCGGAAATTTCCATTGGCCCATACGGAGGTACTGGCTGCAACTGCAGGTGCTGCTTCAGCCGCCGGAGCATCCTGCGCAAAAATGCCTTTCGAGAGCAGTGCCATCGAAATAAACATACCGGCACGTTTGATATTTTGATTATTTGTCTTCATTGGAAAGGATTTATTCGTTTTCGAAAGGAATATTTTAATCTGTTGAATGGATTTCTTATCGTACTTGACTACATACCACAAGAGACCGATAAAGAAGGTAAAGAATATGAGTAGTGAAATGAGAGGGTAAATACCAACCCCTTCGATCGTTTTCAGATAATTAATGAATTTCATATTTCCTTGTTTTGGGTTGGTGGATTAATTGGATGCAGTAGTGGGTGTGTTTTTGATGTCCTTACCTAGTCGTTGTAAGTAGGCAATCAATGCGATAATCTCTTTGTTTTCGAGTTGGGAGATCCTNTCCGATTTCAGCATCTTTTGTACATCGGAATCAGCCATCAAGCCATCAGTAATTGTTTTCGCCTGAGCTTTTAAATCGGCATCGGCTATCTTTTCATAACCCTCAGGATAGGGTACACCCAAGGTGCGCATGGCTCCTATTTTTGCCTGGGTATTGGATTGATCTAAATCATCTTTAAACAACCAGGGATAAGATGGCATAATGGANCCTATAGTAATCCACGATGGTTCATACATATGTTTAAAGTGCCAGGAATCAGGATACTTGCCNCCTTGCCGATGCAAATCCGGACCAGTACGTTTTGACCCCCATTGGAAGGGATGATCGTACACAAACTCACCGGCTTTAGAATATTCACCATAACGTTCTGTTTCATGCCGGAATGGTCGAACCATTTGAGAGTGACAATTGTAGCATCCCTCACGGATGTATAAATCACGTCCTTGTAATTCCAAGGGTGTATACGGTTTTACCGATGCTATTGTTGGGATATTTGACTTCACCAANAAGGTGGGTACAAATTCAATGATACCTCCAATAGCCACCATTACCAGACTCAGAATTAAAAACTGAATTGGACGTCGTTCAATCCATCGATGCCAATGTTCTCCCGAATGACCGGCAGTTGCATTCACTAATACCGGTGCCGAGGCAGATTCATTCGCAACCAGTCGACCAGATTTAATTGTTTTAATCAGATTATAGAGCATCACCACATAACCTGCCAGATAAACGGTGCCACCTAAACCTCGCAATAAATAAAGTAATTTGATGCGAACCACCGTATCCATGAAGGTATACTTCAGGGTACCATCCGGTGTAAATTCGCTCCAACTCAGGCTTTGCGAGAATCCGGCCCAATACATCGGAATGGCGTACAAAAGAATACCTAAAGTTCCCAACCAGAAATGGGTATTCATCAATGACTTCGAATAAATTGGAGTATTGAACAATCTTGGAATCAACCAATACAATATGGCAAANGTCATAAATCCATTCCATCCCAGGGCGCCGATATGAACGTGTGCAACAGTCCAATCGGTGAAGTGCGAAATGGCATTCACGTTNTTCAGCGACAATAAAGGTCCTTCAAACGTAGACATCCCGTAAGCTGTAACCGCAACGACCATAAACTTCAGAATGGCATCTTCACGCACTTTATCCCAGGCTCCTCGTAAGGTAAGCAGTCCGTTAAACATACCTCCNCAGGATGGCGCAATCAGCATCACAGAAAATACGGTACCTAAGGACTGTGCCCAGTCTGGCAATGAGGTATACAACAGGTGATGCGGACCTGCCCAGATATATAAAAAGATCGGGGACCAGAAGTGTACGATGGATAAGCGATACGAGTATACCGGGCGGTTGGCTGCTTTAGGCAGGAAGTAATACATGACCCCCAGATACGGTGTCGTCAGGAAGAACGCCACGGCGTTATGACCATACCACCATTGAACCAGGGCATCCTGAACGCCGGCATAAAATGAATAGCTTTTTAACAGCGAAATCGGTAATTCAAAACTGTTCACAATGTGAAGCATGGCTACCGTTACAAAGGTGGCGATATAGAACCAAATTCCTACATAGAGGTGTTTTTCGCGGCGTTTAATAATGGTACCAAACATATTGATACCGAATACCACCCAAATGAGTGCGATTAAGATATCAATCGGCCATTCCAGTTCGGCATATTCTTTACCGGTGCTGATTCCAAAAACCAATGTTAGTGCCGCTAACACGATAATGAGCTGCCAGCCCCAAAAATGAATTTTACTGAGGGCATCACTGAACATCCTGGCTTTTAACAGGCGTTGCAAAGAGTAATAAACTCCCATAAAAATTCCGTTCCCCACGAAAGCGAAGATGACGGCATTGGTATGGAGCGGACGAATTCGTCCGAAGGTCGTGTAGGCGAATTTAAAATTCAGNCCGGGGTAATACATCTGAAAGGCGGCCAGTAAGCCAACCAGCATCCCTACGATACCCCATAACATGGTAGCATAGGCGAAATTCTTCACGATGCGATTGTCATAATTAAATTGTTGCATTTCCATTTTCTGCTGTTTTTAGGATGGATTGTTTGGTGTTTCGTCGTCAAATAACATCCGGATGGATGGGGTATGCATGTCGTCGTATTGTCCACGGCGCGTGCTCACAATAAATGCAATCAGAAAGGTCAGTGCGACCGTCAGACTGAACGCGATTAATAAGATCGTAGCACTCATAAAGTCATACGTTTTTCATGCGTGTTCAAAAGTAGATCGGGGGTATACCCTGTACAATGAGGAAAGTCAGATACCTGCATGATATAAATCATATTTGAAGCTTATGTTGTTTTGCAAAATAGCGAGACAACAAAAGCTGAGCCCGACTATAGTGACTGTACTGAGTGGCATCAGAATAGCAGCCACTACTGGGGTTAGCTGACCTTGTACGGCAAACCACAAGCCGATTAAATTATACAGTAGTGAAAAGGTAAAACTCACGACTAAAATGGTNTTACCAGTTCGGATATACTTCATCAATTCCTGAAATTGGGTGAANTCCTTTGCTTCCAGAATGACATCACATGGTGGCAGGTAATGATGCTGATCTTCGATGATAGCCNNACCAACATCACTTTGTGCAAAGGCATTGGCATCATTCAACCCATCGCCCAACATCATTACAGCAGCCCCGTTTTCNTGTAACTGTTTGATGCGCTCGGTTTTGTGTTCCGGCAGCTGATTAAACTGCATATTTCCGGGTTGAAAGACTTTTTCANNATTCATTTTTTCGGCATCGGTATCACCACTTAACAAGTACAAATCATATTCAGCATGCATACGTTTCAGGGTATCCAGTACACCCGCACGGTACTGATTTTTAATTTCAAAATAGCCCGGTACTTCGTCGTTAATTTCAACAAAAACACAGGCATGATCTTGTTCTACTTTACGTTGCAAACCGATCACTGTTGANCTGCCTAAACGAAGGTGCAGGGTGCCGCAAGTGCCTGAAATTCCTTTCCCTTCTTCATAGTTAAAATTTTGAATTTCCGGCCTGGAATCTGAATCGATATACGCACTAACGGCACAACTGAGCGGATGAATCGATAAATTACTTAAGGCTCCGATTGCCTGCCACTCCTGCGTGTTGAGCGTACGACCAATAAAATCGACCTCCGAGGTTTTGGTTGTCGTGAGNGTTCCTGTTTTATCAAAAACCAGCGTATTTGTTTTCCGCATTCGTTCCAGTACAGAGGCATTTTTNACATAACATCCATTGGCCGTGAGTATGGTAAGCATGTTTCCATAGGTGAAGGTGCTACACAGTAGCAATGCACAAGGGCAGGCGATAATCCACACCGTCATTAACGCTTTCAGGGCAGTGCTGTACTCATGCTGCATCAACCAATATGCCCCTGCAATGGTACCAATCAGCAGGACCGCCACAGAAAACCAAAAACTGATACGTTCTGTGGTAAATAAGGTATTGCTGGTAAATTTATCTTGTTGTTGGGCATTCCATAATTGGGTTACATAGCTGCCTGANAGGTTTTTACTAATTTGAATTTCAGACAAACCACTCTTTTGAATGGCACCCGCATAAATCAATTCATTCCGATGCTTTTGCACCCAATGACTTTCACCGGTTACAAAACTATAGTCGAACCAGGCTTCATCAGATGCTAAAATTCCGTCTGTGGCAATCACTTCCTGCTGACGTACCCGAATGGTGTCACCAATTTCAATTTGAGTAACCGGTACGGATTCTTCACGATCTGCGCGAATCCGATTCACGGCTATGGGCAAATAGGATGCAATATTTCGTTTAAAGGTGAGGTACTTGTACGAACGGTTCTGAAAAAACCGGCCTAGTAACATAAAGAAAACGATACCCGACATACTGTCCAGATACCCCATGCGGTGTTCCACAAAAATGAGATACACGCTACTCACGAAAGCTACCACGATAGCCAGGGTAATGGGCACATCAATATTCACCTGTTTTTGTTTCAGATTTTGCCAGGAGCTGACAAAGAACTCACGGGCTGAATACAATAAAACGGGAAGTGATAGAGCAAAAGCGAGGTAATTAAAACCAGATTCAGTGTGNCGTTCATCGAAAAAATTTCCTTGCGAAAAATAATCTGGCAGGCTGAGCATCATGATATTGCCAAAACAAAAACCTGCAATACCAATTTTGTAAATCTCACTCCGAAACNNAGTTTTTTGCGCTTTAGGCCCCAGGTCTTCGGCACTCAGGCGAGGTTCATAACCCAACCGTTTTAACAACACCACCAAATTTTTTAATGAAATTTTGGTTTCATCATAGACCACCTGAATCGACTTTTCGAGAAAATGTACGCGGGCTGAAATGACCCCTTCATTGAGTTTATGCAGATGTTCAAGCAGCCAGATGCAGGAACTACAATGCATATTTGGCAGGGTTAGTTGTACCCGACATTGGGTTCCTTCACGAAATTGCACGAGGCTGTTAATCACTTCCGGCTTATCTAAAAAATCATAGTATGCCGGGGCCTGTGCCACCTGAGAGACACCCGGATGTTGCGTTAAGTTGTAATAAGTACACATCTGATTCTGACTCAGAATCTGATATACCGACTGGCAACCTTCGCAGCAGAAATCTTTATCCTCGTAATGAAGCGAAGATGAATTGCAAGGGTCTCCGCAATGGTAACAGCGCAAGTCCGTTGGATGATCGGCTATTCGGGCCATAAGTTTTGTATTCAGCGATACAAAGGTGAAAACTGCATTCGGCCTGGTCTATGACGCATATCACCCCGGAATATGACTTTTATCATATCCTGGAAACCGGATGAATCGCATCCACCAAGCACCGTGATGTACCTGCAAACAGGAGAAACTTGTTAAGGGAACCAGCGATGATACCTTATTCCATAGTGGGTTATAGGTACGGCAATCGCAGGAAAGAAAGACTAGTCGTATAAATGCGCGGTTGCGAAGAGGTGATCAAAATCAACGATGCGGATTTTTTATGATCAGTTCGATGATGCCTTCTTTTTAAAATCACTTAGTATGCGAATGAGGGATTCCGTAGCCGTACCCACTAAATTCGCCAACTCCTCGCGGCTGAGTATCACATTTAAGGTCTTGTTGTCGGCTTCAAGACCGTATTTACTNTTCAGCATCAACAAAGTTTCCGCAACCCGTTCACGCACCGGTTTCTGGGCCAGCTCACTAATTTTAGATTCCGCATTTTTCAGGTCTGTCGACAACAAAGAGATCGTTTTNTTATAGATCGACAGATTGTTGTCCATGAGTTGTTTTAACGCCTGACGTGGCACATAACATAAAGTAGTTTCTTCCAGGGCTGCGGCTCCACACTGGTAACTTTCATCGCTCAGTAAGGCGCGATAGCCTACCACATCGGCATCGGCTGCGAGGCGAACAATTTGTTCTTTTCCTTCACTTCCGCGTCGAAAGACTTTCACCTTTCCNCTTTTAATACAATACAAACCGTGTGGTTTGGTATCCTGAAGAAACAAAACCTGACCCTTATGCAACTGAACAATAGACTTTTCGAAATTCAGAAACTCATACTGTTCTTCATTGAGGTCTGAAAAAACCGAGATTCTGCAATTGGGGCATTCCCGGCAGTCATAACTACAATGTCCTAAATCCATGTTTTGCGGTTTAATTCAGCGGGGTAAAGTTACTATTTGATCATGAAATTCAAAATGTGGAAATTCCGCTTAAATAATCTGCCGGGTTTTCAATTCAAGGTATTTGTTCACGACATGTACGGTGAGNTTTTGAGGCTCGGACAAAATCACTAAAATGCCATGTTTTTAAGTTCTGCTGCGATGCTTTTTCTCCAGAATAAAGCGATCGGCAATGGTTTTCGCGTGAATATCTTCAATAGAATCGCCCCGATTTTCATGAATCCGGTGAATTTCGGTGTTTTCAAAAAANACCACACACAACAAGTGTTTCTGGTTGAGTGCCTTAAAATAAGGCAATTGCCGTTCAAATCCGGACCAGGTTTCGAAATTGGTAAACAGAAAAAGNAGACTTCGATGTCCGATTTTTTTATTGACATACTTATAGACCTCTTCATAATCACTTTCGAGATAGTCTGTTTTCTGCCGGTAAAGGGTTTCCAGAAAGGCATTAATTTGTCGTTTGGATCGNGAAACCGGCAGGTGGTCGCTCACTTTTTCATTAAAAGTAATGAGGCCTACCTTATCATTCTTCTGGATTCCGACATACGAAAACATCAGGGCGGCCTGTATCGCATAATCTAACAAAGCCAATTCATTAAANGGCATTTGCATCAAACGGCCTTTATCGATCAGGCAATAAATCTGTTGCGATTTTTCATCCATAAACGAGTTCAACATCAACTGATTTCGCCGGGCACTGGCTTTCCAGTTTATCAGCCGGGCATCATCGCCCCGATTATACTCTTTGATGTGATCGAAANNTTCGGTACTAAAACCGCGTCGGTACAATATCCGATTTCCTCCACCGGTATTGAGATCAGGCAGAGCCAGAATACGTTGTTTTNNTAGCTGACTGAACGATGGATAAACCTTGACGATTTGTTCCTGCATGGCTGTCATTCGTTTCGTAACCAACCCGATCGGGGTATTTAAAAAAAGATGAATGTCTCCAAAATGATATTCGCCCCGCTGGGTTGGGCGCAGATGATAGGTGAACTCCGCACGCTCACCGGGTCTTAACGTACGGCGAATCAGAAAATCACGTTTTTGAAACTGTTCAGGTAATTCATCAATAATATCCACAAAAACCGGAAAGGACATCCCATTGTTTAAACGAATTTTAACCGGATTCTCATCTCCGTTACCCAAATGTTCTGCCACCAACCGACGTGCAAATACGGTCTTGGGGCCAAGAAAAAGGAATGCATAATCGGCCAACGTTAACACCAAAGCGGACACGGCGATCGCCTTGGCAATAAAAAATACCGGCGGCAAAAANTAGGCAAGAATAAAAAGTAGAACGATGCCTCCCCATAACAAGAAAAAGCGGTTCGTTAAATAGACATCCTGCCAGTAATGGGTCTTTTTCAAAATTTGGCGAGTGGTTAATTATTCAAAGAACGAGCCTAAAACCATCGAATCGGGTTGCGTTTAGCGGAGAGGATATACTTGCGAATATTCATCCAAAAGGCCATGATGAAGTACAATATGATGGGAGAGCCAAAGGTTAAAAGGAGATGTAAATAAACCAGAGTCGGATTCCGGCAATTGAGATATTTAATTTTTCCCCGATGCGGGTACAAACCCCGAACAGTCCCAATTCAATGAGTTCCCTGAGCTTACGCATAACACAAATATATTGATTTTATTCATTTGGATGCATGGTTCGCCTGAAACACCGGAACATGGTTTATGCCTATCTACCCTTAAGGTTCGGTTTATCGGTTACCCTCTTAATGAAATGTCAATTCCTGGCAGACTGTTGCCTTTGGGCATTGAATCCCCCTGCAAACGATTATCTTTACGGCCTTAAAAAGCAGCATGCAACAACCTGAAAATACAAATCAGTTAAATATTGAACTGACTGAAGAAATGGCTGAAGGACAATACTCGAATCTGGCCATCATTACCCATTCCAATTCGGAATTCGTGGTGGACTTTATTAATGTGATGCCCAATTCACCGAAAGCCAAAGTAAAGTCTCGCATCGTTTTAACCCCACAACATGCCAAACGGCTCATGAAGGCACTCAGCGAAAACGTAAAAATACGAACAGGTTCATGGCATAATCAAAGACATTGAACCCATTTCCATGTCAATGAATTTTGGCGGACCCACAGCCCAGGCTTAAACCATGACAGATAAAATACTTATTCTTGATTTCGGATCGCAGTACACGCAGTTAATTGCCCGGAATATTCGTGAACTGAATATTTACTGTGAAATTCTTCCGTATCATCATACGATAGAGCCTGATGCTAACCTAAAAGGCATTATCCTTTCGGGCAGCCCGGCATCGGTGAATGATGATGGAGCACCTCATGTAGATGTGGCCCGTTTAAATGCTATGGTTCCTGTTTTGGGGATCTGTTATGGCGCCCAACTCACCACCAAATCTTATGGAGGTGAAGTGGGCAAATCTTCTTCTCGCGAATATGGCCGAGCCCGCTTACAGGGCATCNGTAAAAATCACCCCTTGATGCAAGGCATTCAGGAAGACAATCAGGTTTGGATGAGCCATGCCGACACGATACGAATTTTGGCTCCGGATGCTGAAACCATTGCATCTACCGAATCAATTCCTGTAGCGGCATTTNTCAATAAAAATACCNCCCACCCCTTATATGGTTTACAATTTCATCCGGAGGTAACCCATTCTGAAAATGGGAAAAAGATTCTGGCCAATTTCGTTTTGGGCGTTTGCGGCTGCCGACAAGACTGGACTCCGGCTGCTTACATCGAAGAATCTGTTGAGCTGATCCGGAAACAAGTGGGTGAAGGCAAAGTAATTATGGCCTTGAGCGGTGGTGTAGACAGTACAGTAGCCGCTACACTGATTCACCGGGCAATTGGTAAAAATTTGTATTGCATTTTTGTGGATAATGGTTTACTGCGAAAAGGCGAATTTGAACAAGTGATGCAAGCCTACCAAACACTCGGATTAAACGTAAAAGGGGTGGATGCTTCGAATTTGTTTTATGAACGCTTACACGGCATTTCAGACCCGGAGCAGAAACGAAAAATCATTGGCAATTCGTTTATTGATGTATTTCAAACGGAAGCAGCCCATATAGAAGATGTTNGGTTTTTGGGCCAGGGTACAATTTATCCGGATGTGATTGAAAGTGTTAGCGTGAACGGACCTTCAGCCACCATCAAGTCGCATCACAATGTAGGTGGTTTGCCTGAAAAGATGCACATGCAACTGGTGGAGCCTTTGCGCTTTTTGTTTAAAGACGAAGTGCGCCGGGTGGGTCGTGAACTGGGATTAAGCGAACAGTTTATTGGTCGACATCCTTTTCCCGGACCCGGCTTAGGCATTCGGATTCTTGGGGCTGTTTCTGCCGACAAAGTGAAGTTGCTTCAGGATGCTGATGCGATATACATTCGTCATTTGCAGGAACAAGGCCTGTATGATCGANTATGGCAGGCCGGAACCATTTTACTTCCGGTTCAAAGCGTTGGGGTGATGGGTGATGAACGAACCTATGAATTTACTGTTGCCTTGCGCGCTGTGACCAGTATTGACGGGATGACAACGGATTGGGCCCATATTCCATATGATGTTTTGGCCCTGATTTCGAACGACATCATCAATAATGTAAAAGGAATAAACCGTGTGGTATATGATATCAGTTCAAAACCACCTGCAACCATTGAGTGGGAATAAACTATTTGCTATGAGAAAAACCCTACTACTTGTTGTTCTGTTGCAGTCTGCTTTTTTCCTGCAGGCTCAACGTAAAATCATCACGGAACAGGAAAGCCGGAATGACGCCAAAAACTTCAGTTACTCCGCACCGGTANAANAAGAACGGTACAACATTGCCGTATTATCGCCATTGTATCTTGACTCTGTGGATTTGGAANAGAATCTCACCCGCATCCCAAAGTTTATGATGCCTGGGATAGATTTTTACCAGGGCGTTCGTATAGCCGCAGATACCCTTAAAAATGCAGGGTTCAAATTCAATCTGTTTATTTACGACAGTAAATCCAGTTACCTGAATGTGCAGAATTTAATTGAATCTGACAAGCTGGACTCCATGGATTGCATTATCGGAAATGCCGGTGTGAACGATTTAAAATTGCTGGCAGATTTTGCGAAAAAGAAAAAAATCAATTTTATATCCGCAGTTTCTCCGTCAGATGCGAACCAGGAATTTAATCCGTATTTCACCATACTGCAACCTCGTCTGGCATCCCATATCGAAAAGATGCATCGGCATATTAATGTGCATCACCCGGAAGACAATGTGGTATTTATTTATCGGGACAAACAAACGGAAATCAACGCACTGAACTATTACAAAAACGATGTTCTGAACAGCCTGCCTTTAAAATTCAGTGCCATTGAGATTAAGGATGGTAACTCCCTGGACATGAGGCAAATCATTAAANAGATTGACTCCAGTTATCAAACCACCATCGTTTTAGGAACTCTGGATCCGGATGTGACCTATACCTATTTAAAAGAATTAAGTAACTACGCCAGTCGGTTTAAATTAAAGGTGTACTGCATGCCAACTTCAGAAGCCATAAAAGCCTTCGGGAAGACCGATGAATTTCCAGGCATGCCGATTTATTATACCACCTCATACATTATTGATAAAATAACACCAGCCAGTATGTATATCAACCGGCAGTATAAAAAACTGATGGGTTCAACACCGGCAGACATTGTATACAAGGGTTTTGAAAGCTTGTATTATTTTACGCATCTCCTGNAAAAATACGGAGTACCATTTAATGAAAAGATTGGCGACAATACGTATACGTTTTTAACGCCGTATAAAATTGTTTGTGTAAAAGAGAAAGGGGTGTCGCGTTTTTACGAAAACAAATTCATGTACCTGATCCNNAGGTATGAGGATGGGATTATGAATTATGAATAATACTTTCAATTTAAACAGCCACTGATTTCAGAATCAGAAGTTCAGATTTAATCCGATACGGGCATACGAAATATCGTATCCCAACTCGGCAAACGCCCCGAAATGTTTAGCGAAATTATATTTTGCACCAACAAATCCACCAATTACAGGATAGGCGCCCGGATAATCGTATGGAGAAACACCCAAAGCAGAATAGTAGGTGTCCTTATATCTTAAAATTCGTAATCCTGCTGTTACCCCTGCATAAGGATCAAATTTATTGTTNTTCTCTTTTAACAAAGTCAGGTGGTACGTTCCCCGAACACCAACAACAATATTGGTCCAAGTAGCCTTGTAGTTCCCTGAATTGTATAGATAATTTGAACTTTTAAACGCAATAACTCCACCGATTCCGATTGTTCCGGGACCGATTTCAGATAGCAGTCCGTGATCAAAAAGTACACCCAAAGAAGGGGTCTCGGTCACATTGCCGTAATACCCATACGACACACCACCACCCACAAAAAGGCCAATTGTGTTTGAACCCTTATCAAAAGCTGGTTTTACAGAAGAGTTCTTTTTGGCATAAATTCCTTTTGGAATGAGTAGTATCACAAAGCATCCCAGAAAGAAAATCGAAAGGCCAATTGAGTCAGATTCATAGCGTGCTAATTTTTGCAAAATTAAATCTTCTGCAAAAACTCACCATCACATCGCTAAAATTTTTCAAGGATAAGCACTTAAATGCACCGATCAAGAGATTTATTTCCCAAGATTCCTACTGCCTGATCTGTTCTGTTTTGATGCGTCGAACTGCATCCGCTTTTTGTTGGTAATAGAATGCTTTGGCAGAGTCGCCTTTTGTTTTCCAGGTCATGCTTAANAACGATACCGAGGTTAAATCCAAGGAATCTTTCGCGAGGGCCTTTTCGAACCAGTAAATGGCGCTGTCTGGCTGGTTGAGGGTACCATATACACAACCAATATTATTCATAAAATCTGATTCGGTGGTGTCCCGATCATGGGCTCGCCGGAAATACGGAAACGACTGCATCAACAAGGGAACCGCCTCCTGTGGTTTTTGTTGCGATAACAAGGCCATGCCCCGGTTGTAATAAACCGTTCCAATATTATTAATAAAAATTCCGTTGGTTGAATCCTCCTTATAGGCTCGCATATAATAGGTCAATGCACTGTCGAGATTTCCACGATTGAAATACGCCTTACCCAATTGATTGTATCCATCCGAAGGCAGGGCCGGATAAATGGATAGAGAACGTGTGAAGTATTCGATAGATTTTGCACTTTCTTTGGCCACCGAATCGGCAATTTGTTGCGGGTTATAACCNCAATTGCGTCATTTCATCGGTCAACACTCTTTTCGTTCATTGCCGGATAAATGGTTTCCCATGTAAAACAGCAGATGGGTTGAGTTCGGAAAGTTTTCAATATCTCTGGAAAACAATTTAAAATCAGATTTCCAATCTCCGTTCCTGCTCCAGGTTTTCCGNGCAAACAAAATACTCAACACCAGCACCAATCCGGTAAGGAGCGGAAAACGTTTTAAAGCCCCAGGATGATTTGGTACTTCAGCATCAACCGGTTTGCTAAACATATACAACGCGGTAACCAGTGAAAGGCATAAACCCAGCGAAGGCATAAAAACAAGNCGCTCNTCAAAGGAGGTACCTATCAGAAATACAATGTTTGAGGTGATGCTGATACTGATAAAAAACCAAATAAACCCAAAACTCACCCCATCCTTGCGTTTTCGGTAACGAATGATATAATAGAGCATCCCTCCAAATAGAATCACCGACAAGACAAAATAAATCATCGTATCCTGATCCAGTGGTTTTAATGAAGCGTATGAATAATCACAGGATAATACAGCCGGGTAGATGAATTTGTACACATAATACCCTAGTGTCGTTAAGGCCGAAGGGAACCGATTTACAGCAGATTTTAATTTAAACGAAGTGGAAGAATCATTCAGCGGAACACCTGGTTGAGTCCGCAACATGTCTGCCTTAAGTGAATCATCGCAGGCCACCAGATAGTTATCCATTACCGAGGTTGGATGTGGTTTGGGGTATCCTGAAAGACTCGCATGCCTTGCGTAGATAAAGAAAAGACTACACACCAAAAAGAGCGATGACAAGATCGGGTTTTTTAAGTGGAACCTGATGAAANNGAAGTATAAAAACAAGGGAATGATGGCAACGGCAACCATAGATTCCTTCGAAAAGGAACCGATCGGGTAGCCAATTACGGCGGGAATCAACCAGATCACNTTGTTGGAAGAAAGAAACAATTGTAGGCAGCGCAACGCGATAAGTACTCCGAGCAAACTCAGCACTTCGTCGCCACTCTTGATATTGGCAACCGTTTCGGCATGCATGGGATGCACCGCAAANAGCAAGGTGGCAAAAAACGGGATGATCCAATTTTTACGAAATGTATGGTACAAGACCAGAAACATAAACATACACGTGAGCGCGTACAGCAGCACATTCACCACATGAAATTTATGNGGCCGCCCCAAACATGTCCTGATCGCATCAAACAACCACCATTCCAGATTAAATACCAATTTAGTAAACGGGCGATACAAGGAATTTTCCAAGTCGGAGAAATCACCCTTACGTAGTGGGGTACTAAAAATCACCTTCGTATTTTCCCAACTGGGAGCGGTTTTCGTAATCTTGTTATTTTTNATAATGCCATGATCATCTAAAACAAAACGATGCTTAAAGGTGTTGCTGTATTGCAGGAAGGCCAATGCTGCCAACAGAATCGCCAGTATCAATTGAAGTATGGGATGNTTAGATACCCCTGATGCCGCATGTTGATGTATGGCCGGCTTGGGCTGCGGAGCCGGAGCACCTTGTTTCGGTTTGTGATTTGATTTAGACATAGCTGCTATCGGGTTTCAAGTGGGCGCTGGGCTTCACGGGTTCTCTCGGCGGTTTTGTTGACCGTTTTGGCTTTACTCCGTTTTACCGTTTCCGCCTCCCGGGCCCCATTCTGTACAGCAGTTGAATCATTGGCTCGAGCATGCGATTCCGTTTGTGTGGTACCGGAAAGCGATGAACATGCGGTTTGTGATACATTTAAAACCAGAAGAATGGGTAACAATTTCCGAGAATACATATTCAGTTCGTGTCCGGTTAGTTGGACAAAGCAAATATAAATTCCGGAACCTATACTTTTAGCGTGAAAGAATAATTCCTGTCAACTCTGCTGACGGATTTCCTTTTGATCCGATAAAATGAAATACATTCTGCAAATCAGGCATTTGCGTTCAAGGCAGCTATACATTCTTCGCGGATCTGAAACAATTGATCGAATGGTAGGGTAAACCGGGATGCTCTGCTACAAAGGCATCCATACAGCGATGATGTAGCAACTTTTTTAAATGATAGATTTGTTTAATATCGGCAGAACGTGCAAACATAAAATCCTGTTCGGGTGCGGGCAAGGTTCGGCCCTTCCAGGTTACATCGTGAAGAATGCCTTTAATATCCAGACAAACATGAACCTCAGGCAGATAGTCTAAATTATATTTTGCTAAAATCGATGCGGTAGGAGGCAGGTTTTGGGCATTCATCCGAAAAACCCAAAATACGAGTTGAACTTCGGCATGCCCGGTTTCACGAGCAAGAGCGGCTAACGCCAGATGTTTACTTGAACAGGTGCCACACCCTTCCTGCAATACCGACACCAGGTTGGTTTTATCGGTAATCCGACGATACGGCAAATGGGCCACATAATGCATGGCCTCCGAAAAAGTTGTTAGGCCGGCTTCCAGAAAAGCCTGAGAAACCGGCCCTTGGTTTTTATTTTAAAATCAAATTCCATCACCGTCCAGCAGGTTGCCCAGCCCGCCGAGGATGCTTCCTTCCTCTTTGCGGCGACCGAGTGCACCATACGACAATACGCGCGAAGCCAACCGACTGATTGGCAAGGACTGAATCCACACTCTTCCCGGCCCGCGTAAAGTTGCGAAAAATAAACCTTCACCGCCAAAAATGGTGTTTTTNATACCCCCTACCAACTGGATATCAAAATCAATATCACTGGTGTATGCTACCACACAACCCGTATCAATTTTTAATACTTCTCCGGGAGCCAGCGTTTTCTCAAACACATGACCACCGGCATGTACGAAGGCCAGCCCATCACCTTCCAGCTTCTGCATAATAAATCCTTCGCCACAAAANATTCCTGTACCCAACTTACGTTGAAACTGGATGCCGACACTCACACCTTTAGCGGCACATAAAAAGGCATCCTTTTGGCAAATGAGTTTTCCGTTTAATTCAGCCAGGTTCATTGGAATAATTTTTCCCGGATACGGTGATGCAAAATGCACTTTCTTTTTNCCTTGTCCGGCGTTGGTGAAAGCCGTCATAAANAGACTTTCTCCGGTCAGTAAACGTTTACCTGCCGAAAGNAGTTTCCCCATCAATCCACCTTGCTGAGGAGTTCCATCCCCAAAAATGGTTTGCATCTGTACCCCATCTTCCATCATCATAAAAGCGCCACTCTCGGCGATGGCAGTTTCATTCGGATCGAGCTCGATCTCTACGTGCTGCATTTCTTCTCCGTAAATGTGGTAATCAATTTCGTGTGCGTTCATGGTTATTATTTTTCACAAAATTGGCGCTTTTAAGCATTCCGCAGGGCATGATTTTGACTGAAGGATAATTTTCGTTAGAAGTGGTAGCACAAAGGATATGCCAAAAGAACCTATTGTGTATAAGTCCCTTGTCTCTTCACAACTTGCCCGAAAGGCGCCGAATGGATAAATTGAAGATTACGTGGTTCAAACCTGCCATTCAAGATGCGAACGCTGCAGACAACACCGCCGGAAACCCAGGCTATTTCGCTAAGCGGATTCTACTTCTCATCGACTGAAAGCGTTGGTGAATCAAATTTTCCATTGTATTTTCCCAAAATATTTGCGCATGTCGGCCAGCAATATGATCGATTGGTTTGAAATTGCAGTGACGGATTTTGACCGGGCACGTAAATTTTATGAAACCATTTTTAATGTTCAGATGAGTGTCACGGAAATTCAAGGGTATAAAATGNGCCTTTTTCCGGCAGAACCGGGCAGCGTCAGTGGAGCCATCTGTTATGGTGAAGGCTATATCCCCAGTGGCGCAGGGGCTCTGCTTTACCTCAATGCCAATCCGGATGTCAATTTGGTGCTGGATCGTGCCACGGCTTCAGGCGGACGTATCATCGTTCCCAAAACACCTATTGGAGACGATTTGGGCTATTATGCATTTATTGTAGATACCGAAGGCAATCGGATCGCCTTACACAGTGAACGTTAACCCTAAAAGAATTTAAATTATGCGGTTTTTTCCTTTTTATCCCTGGTACTGGTCGCCTTGATCGGAGCAGCTGTTCGAAAAAGAAACGATCGGTTGGCAGACAACGGAACCCAATTTAGTGGACAACGATTGGGCACCTATACAGGTACTTTACAAGAGTGCGGCCCTTCGGGTTGTACCTCTTCAGATACCAGTTTCGAATTGGTACTGGAAAGTTCAGCGTACTATTTTCAGATGGGTAAAATTAAACGCCCGGTAGAATTTAGCCCCAACTATTCGAATTTTCAATCTATCGATGTGGTTTATCTGGATAGTGCCCATACCACTTCGATGCGTATTATTTCAGGCTACTTTAAAAATGATTCCGTAACGGTTACTTTTCATTCCCAGCTTGGGTTTGAACCGACCAATTCGCTGTTTGCCGTTAAGAAATAAGTTACATGCCCCGACAAGCCAACCTGTTGAACGCTGTGTGTGGTGCCTTAAGGATGCTCAGGAGATGCATTACCACGATACCGAATGGGGCGTTCCGGTGCATGATGATCAANAGCATTTCGAATTTATTGTTTTGGATACCTTTCAGGCCGGATTGAGCTGGAAAACCGTGCTTCATAAACGCGAAGCTTTCCGTAAAGCCTTCGATGGTTTTAACTATAAANAAATTGCCCGTTATAATGAAGCAAAAATTGAAAGCCTTATTCAGGATGCAACAATTATCCGCAACAAACTTAAAATAAAAGCCACTGTTACAAATGCCCGGGCCTTTNTGGACATACAAAAAGAATTCAAGCGTTTTGATGATTATATCTGGCAATTTACAGGACACAAGACGTTGAATGCACGCAGAAAACAACATCATGAGATTCCAGCCACCAGCCCCGAAAGCGATTTGATGAGCAAGGACTTGTATGCCCGTGGATTTAAGTTTGTGGGGTCTACCATCTGTTATGCCTATATGCAAGCGGCTGGCATGGTCAACGACCATCTGGAAAATTGCTTTCGATATAAACAAATTGAGACCTTTGCAAAACGATCGAAAATTAATGGCTAAGTCATTTGGCTTCAAATTTCTGCGTTACTTAGAATTTTTGTCAAATGACTTTTGAAACGGTCTCAAATTGTTTCCACGAAGTGATACCAAAACGAAATCTCCCGACTTCAGACGTCTTGAGGTCTTACGCTCTGATTATAGGCGTTTTGTCTCATATCGTGGAACGAATACAGACGGAAAACCACATAATTCAAATTTCATGCTTTATTTTGTGGCATTCTCAAACAATACAAGGTTCAAGATTGTACTATGAAATTATTGAATAACAAAACAGCGATAGTCACCGGTGGTAGTCGTGGCATTGGTGAAGCCGTGGTTCTGAAGTTTGCCGAACACGGTTGTCACGTGGCCTTTTCATACATTAGCGAAAGCAGTGCCTCCCGAAGTCAGGAATTGGCTGAACGGTGCTCTGCATTGGGTGTGCAAGCGAAGGCCTATCAAAGCAATGCCGGTTCGTATGCCGATTGCGAGCAGTTCGTAAACCAGGTTATTCAGGATTTTGGTCAGGTAGATATCTGCGTGAACAACGCGGGTATTTCGCGCGACAACCTCTTGTTACGTATGACCGAGCAGCAATGGGATGAAGTAATGGCGGTGAATCTGAAGAGTGTATTTAACATGACCAAACAAGTGATGCGTCCCATGATGAAAGCCCGCAGTGGTAGTATCATTAATATGAGCAGTGTGATTGGTGAAATGGGAAATGCCGGTCAGAGCAGTTATGCGGCAAGTAAAGCCGGCGTGATTGGATTTACAAAATCGGTAGCGAAAGAAATCGGTAGTCGGAATATTCGATGCAACGCGATAGCACCGGGTTTTGTGGAGACCGATATGACCTCATACCTCCAGGAAGGTGAAGGGNCAGAAAAATACAAAGCCGGAATTCCTTTAGGTCGATTTGCATCTGCTGGTGATATTGCGGACGCTTGTTTGTTTTTAGGAAGTGACTTAAGCAGTTATGTCACCGGACAAGTTCTGAGTGTTTGCGGAGGATTAAATATTTAGTCAAGATGAAACAAATTATCTGCTTAACGGTAGCCATGTTGTGGACTATACTGGCCATGGCACAGGATAGTACCGAGGTCATTGATTTTAGTGCCTATGGAGACGCCACGGAAAGCAAATCCTTTTGTACCCAGAAGGTACTCAATCAGAGTCCGAGTAAACAATTCAGTGTAGGCTATGAATTCAACACAGGCTTCCGGAATAAAACCATACACGGTACCGATCGTATCAATTCCATGGGCGGTTTGCGTCTGGCCATGAATATATTGGCGCTCAGTACCAACAAAATTATTTTAAGCGTTGGCGCTACGTATTGGGGATCCAGGATTCATACGGATGCCATTTCTCCGGAACCGGCCTTGAATCAGACTTACTCCAACCGCATGGATATTGAGGGCCTGAACGTATTACTCTTTAAACCCCTCAATAACCGACATTTTATTATCGGGCAGGCCAATGTGGATGCCTCCTATATTNGGCCAAACCAACGACTGAAACTGACAACCACTTCGGTGACTTACTATGGAAGTATCTTGTTTGGTTGGAAANAAAATGATTACCGGATGTTGGCATTGGGCGTATCCAGAACATACAGAATGGGCCGGCCTCTGATCGTTCCTGTACTGTTGTACAATAAAACGTTCAATGACCATTGGGGCATCGAAGCTTTATTACCGGCCCGGGGCCATGTGCGTTACAATTTTAATACCGATTGTTTGCTGATGGCTGGTTACGAGCTGGAAGGGCAACAATTTGACCTGGGTGGCAGCAGCCGATTTTTACAACGCGGTGAAATCAAACCTCGCCTGGTGTATGAACAAAAGTTAAAAGGATNNTTTTGGCTCAGTGCCCAACTTGGTTACCGCATCAATGGCCGTTTCAATTTTGTAGATCGTTACAACGGAGAAGAAGTGCATGAGGTATTTAAAAATTCATGGGGAGCCTCTCCCTATTTCAATTTGGGAATTAATCTGGTGACTCCTGATTTTATACCAATTTTAAGTATTCTAAAGTCCAATTTTCGCCATGCTCGTTTGTACTATTAATCTGTGATATCCCCGATTATATTGCCATAGCTTTCGTGCTTGAAGCACATCAATAACACCGGGGCTAGATGGCATTAACCATTGATTAGTTTGGACTAATTTATAATTACAATCATTCTAACTCGTCAGAAAGGGTTGTAATTCTAAGAGTCTTGAAATGTTTTTTTCGTTAGCTTATAATATTAAATAAATTACATCAGGCTGTATTCTAATGTGTTGAACATTGGTCGTATTCTTTTCCAACCTTTTGTCTTGAAACAAAAGGTGGAGCCAAAATTCAAGGCTGTTGCTCTTTGAACTAAAAATTCTCATCGTGCGGCCTTCTTCCGAAACTTGCCTTCGCTTTGGCTTCGGCTTCGAACAGCCGGAAGAAGACTACGCGCGATTTCCAATTTTTCTTAACGCCCAAAGAGCAAAGGCCGAAAAAGTCCATTCTATAATATTACTTTTTGCTGCATTGCATAGTTAGGTAGTGTTTTCTTGAGGTGCTTGAAAGAGTTGGAATTGTGGTATTACTTTTTACCTGACGGGTCCAGGTATCTGTACGCCCGATGAGCGACACGCCGATATAGCCTCTTACCTTTAATACATTAGGGCCGTCCAATTCCATTTTACAGGAATATTCTTTCCCGTTTTTCGGATCATAAATGGTTCCATCAATCCACTCTTTNTCTTCCGCATCATATGAAAAGCCTTTCATATTAACCATCCCTAAAACCGGTTGTGTTTTCTTGGCATCTTCNGGATTGCGTTTATCCAATTTCGGTTTACCGGTTTCCGGATCGATCGGTTCTTTCAGCCATACAATTTTACCGGCATAATGTCCGGAAGTTGTTTTATAGATGCGAATAAAACCGGTTCCTTCTCCATTTTTCCATACGCCCACAACGGCATCAGCGGCATCCTGGGCCCAACTAATCAGGCTAAGGCAAACTAACAACAACGTACTCAATAGGTATTTCATGTTCGATGTTTGATGCAAAATACATCAGGATATCTAAATGACAAACGCGAATGCCATTCATTAAACCCGGATTTTATCTCGTTCTACGGACCGTGACAAGTTTTGGGTTAAATGTTGCCCTATCACTCAATCGTAAACTTACGAAAATAATCGCCGGATTCTGTGCTGATTTTCAGGTGATAAACACCCCTGGCATAAGATGCAGTACGAATTTTCAGTTTTGTAGTAAGCAGCGGCGAGGCAGCATAACGATGCACGACAACCCCCATCGCATTGTACACCACTATTGCCACACGTTGCGTTTTTGTTGGTAATTCAATATTTAATACATCGTTGGCAGGTACCGGATAAATTTTAATCGTGTACAGGGTATCAACAGGTGGTACAGGGTTTAAGGTATCACAAGCGCTACCCACCAAAGCACCTAAACGATAATTGGGCATACAAGGGGGTAGAGGCACCTACAAAATACGAATCATAACGAAAACACCTGGGGCACCACCCACAGGCAGCCCCTTTGCATTCGGGTTGTTGATAACACTCATTTGTTTGCTGATACCACTCCAATTACCTACATACAATTTTCCATCAGGTCCATTATACAAATTGGAATACCCTTGAAATTTCTGCCATGTCGTGTCAATATTTGCAATATAATACCAGGCCGAAGCACTATCCGGATCATGTAAATCATATTGTAACAGATTAAAACCTCCGGCAACATATAAAAAACGTTGATTGGGTGAGAATGCAACCCCCACTATAGAAAAATTCTACCTCGCTGCTGTCCAAAGGGTTGCCGGTTTTCTGAACCGGTACATGGATGGCTCGTTGCTTACTCAATTGACCTGTACAGCGATCAAAATCGAATAAATTCACCGTACCCCGATGCCCTATTACAGTAGCAAACATAGACCCGTCAGCACTAAACATACTCTGGCCATCAACATCCCAATCATAATTTTGACCCATGGCGGGAAATTGTTGTATGCCTTTATCTTCAAAACCCTTAGATGTGACTAAAAAGTATGAAAATCGGAATTGTGATACCGCCCTTTGAGCAACCACCAATCCCGGCCATTGGCGTGGCGGCAGGCCATCATGCCCGGTTTGCTCAAATACGCATTCTCTAGTAACGGCACTTTACTTTGTACCACCCTGCCTAGACCATTATTGGCGGCCATATCAATTTCATGATACCACAACAAATCAAAATAAGTACTATCATCATTCATCGCTCTTTGCCACACCTCATAATGCGTATCAGATAACAATGGTGCGATGACATAAAATTTCTTTCCACCAACAGGAAGCATGATCGATGTTTGTGAATAACCACTCCATCCTTGCTCATCTAAATAATATTTATCCGGCGCCAAGTGATACCCCCTCCATCAATTCATGCTTGTTATGATATACATTTAAACCATCACTGCTACACTGCAGCACTCGAACGAATCGCATATATTCGAGTTGCCATGTGCAAAATAAATGTTTAAACCAAAACTATCGATGTACAAAGTGTTCGAAAAGGTGTCATTGTTGAAAGTAGTGATAAATGTTACTCCTGCACCAGAAACCCATACTTTATCATGTTGAGGTTGGGCATTTAGGTTGCCTATCATTAAAAGGCAAACAATCATTCCAGTCCATAAACATAGCCTTCTCATGCTTTAATGTTCAAGAATGATTTTTCTCGTCTGCAACGTATTCGCTGTGCGGATTTGTAGCTGGTATACGCCATTTGCTAACATCCCCAAGTCAAGTTCAAATGTAAAAATACCATTTGGAATCTGATGCTTCATAACCACCCTACCGGTCATATCATATAAAATGAATGCAGATTGCTCAAACGTGCTAAACAGGTTTTTGATACGAATACTTGAACTTGTAGGGTTCGGATAGATTTCTAACATTAAATTATCTGAATGGTCACTGCTTAAACCCTGTTCAAGTAAGTCATTTTCCAAATCAAAGATACTTAGCGAACCAAGGAGAGGAGAGGACAAATGTCGAGCAGGGCGATAGACCCTCATGGTGTTTTTGTGTTTCATAGTAAAAGTTTTAGATGATAAATTTTACGAAAAAAATTGGAATGCCGAATTTTTCAAAGAAAATTCGGGTGCGTTAACAAAAGCCCTCAGCACGGTGGGATGCCCAAGAGCCTGCTAAGCTGATAATCCCGAAAGGCTAGTTTGGATTGATTTCTGCTTATGAATACCACATCATATAAATTTAGAAAAAGTTCCTGCTTCCGTTTGTACTTTCGAATTTTAAAGGCTGTATGATACACCTCATTCTCCGCGACAAATCCGTTCGTTTATTTATCATCCTGGCAGGGCTTTTCAGTACCAATGCCCTGGTGGCTGAATTTATCGGAGGTAAAATTTTCTCGCTTGAAACAACCTTGGGCATGAACCCGGTATCGTTTAGTTTATTTGGCGAATCGNGACTGGCATTTAACTTAACTGCCGGTGTATTGATCGGCNCGGTGGTATTTATTATGACCGACATCATCAATGAATACTACGGCATGCGGGGCGTGCGATTTTTATCCTACCTCACGGCTGCCTTGATTGCATTTTCTTTTCTTGCGGCATTAGGCGCTATCCATCTGGCCCCTGCCAACTGGTGGGTAGGTGTGAATGCCGAAAAAGGTGTACCGGATATGCAAACGGCCTATAGCTGTATTTTCGGACAAGGCATGTGGATTGTTGTTGCCAGTCTGACTGCATTTTTAATCGGGCAGTTCCTCGATGTGTTCATTTTTCATCGCATCAAAAAACATACCGGCGAAAAAATGATTTGGCTGCGTGCTACCGGGTCTACGATGATCAGTCAATTCATCGATAGTTTAGTCGTGATTAGTATTGCTTTTAAAATCGGGGCAGGATGGTCCTGGCCGAAAGTATTGGCAATTGCCCTGGTGGGTTATTCCTATAAATTTCTGATTTCAATTTTAATCACGCCCATTATTTATCTGGTGCACCACTGGATCGATCGTTATTTAGGCGAACCACTGGCAACTCAAATGAAAAAAGCGGCACTATCGGATGAAATATAATGAGGGCCTCAACGTGTCGTATTAGCGGGCATCAAAATCTATTACCACACGTTCGCTGACGGGATGCGCCTGGCAGGTTAACACAAAACCGGCCTCAACTTCATCCGGCTCCAATGCATAATTCACTTCCATGTTTACTTGTCCTTCAATCACCTTAGCGCGGCAGGTACAACAAACCCCTCCTTTACAGGCAAATGGCAAATCGGCTCCCGCTTTTAATGCAGCATCCAGGATACTTTCTCCATGAAAGGCTAAGGGTATTTCTACACTCCGGTCGTCCACTTTAATGGTCACCATAGCCATNTTCCCGGAATCATTGGAACCATTTGTTTCGGCATCCTTCCCTGCTTTTTTAGCCGCTCCGGCAGTATGAAATAATTCAAATTTTATTTTACCGGCATCCACTTGTTTCTCTAACAGGAAATCACGAACTCCTAAAATCATTTCTTCCGGACCACACAGGAAAAATTTATCGACACTGTTCAAATCAATCAATCGTTCGAACAACTGAGCGCACTTTGTGGGTTGAATCCTTCCATAATTCAAATCTGTTTCGGTACGTTCTCTGCTCAGAATATGAATCAACTGAAAACGATCGAGATATTCATTCTTGAGGTTTTCAAGTTCTTCCCGAAAAATGATGGAATAAAAATTCTGATTCCCATAAACCAGGGTAAACCGACTGAGGGGTTCATTNTTCAGAATCGTTTTTACTAAACTCATTACCGGTGTGATACCACTGCCGGCTACAAATGCCAGATAATGATGCTGATGCGATGCAGATAACGATGTGGTAAAATGCCCCAGNGGAGTCATCACATCGAGCCGATCACCGGTTTTTAATTGTTGATTGGCATAGGTAGAAAATTTACCCCCAAGTACCTGCTTAATCGCCACACGGAATTCTGATTCATCCGGGCTGCTGCATAAAGAGTACGAGCGGCGAACATCCTCGCCATCCATCATCAGACGTAACGTGACGTATTGGCCGGCTTCAAATTTGTATTCAGCTTGCAACGCTTCAGGAACTTCAAACGCGACAGATACACAATTCGCGGTTTCTTTTCGAACATCACTTACTTTNAGTGTATGAAATTGGGGTGTTGACATAAATCCGACAATGAGGTTGCAAATATACAATTCCGCAGCACAGATTATTGACAGATTGCCACGAGTAAAACGAATACCAAAATCAAGAAATACTGAGTATCCTCTATACTTGAATTTCTAGGCTTCCCAACGAATTCGTTTCGACAGCGCATAAATCAAATTCAGAAAAATGCCTAATACAAGGGTCATACCCCAGGTTCTGGGATGCGCAGTTGGCGAAGTAAAGCGATGTAAAATTTCGCTGAGCAATGAACCAGGCATTGAAAATAAATCCCAGGAATTAAAACGAAGATAGCGCCCCAGGTAAACCCCGAATCCGGAGGCAAATAACATACAAACGATAAAAATTTCCACCTGCCAGGATTTGTACGTATTGCGCAAAGCTGTTTCGAGTGCATGAAGGCTCCACAAACCAAACACCAATGCAGTTGTCGCAAACGATAATATCATGATTAAATCAAACCACAGCGGCATATCCCCGGGCTTATGCAAATGAAACAGATCAGTGAGTATATACGGCGAATTCGGAAAAACAGTATCCATAGTACCATACCTACGAGCCTTGCTGGTCCGGATATTTTCTTAGTATGAAAACCGGTCCAGGTCGTCATGAGCCAGGGTATCATCGCCAACATCAAATTCCATACTAAGAACAAATACATGGGACTGTGGGTTGCTATCACACGCAAAGCCAACAAACTCAGACTAAAAAACTTAATGCTGCAAGCAGAATATAGGTTAAACTCCAACTCCAGGGAGCGAGGTTGGACAAACGGTATTGATTTCGAGGCATGGCACAAAATTCCTAACACAAACGCCTTAACTAAAAGCCAAAAATGAACAGGAGCCTATCGCCGCAATAGTTTAACCTGGTTTTGGCAAATGGTTCATTTCGGTTTTGTAAAGATATCCATTAGCGGATCAGCAGTAAATCGCCTTTAATAACTCTTGTACTGCCATCTCCAAAACAGCGATACCGCAACAAGAAGTGATAGGTGCCCAGATCAGCCTGCTTACCATTGATTTCACCATTCCATCCGGTATTGAGTGAATTGGTTTGAAACACGCGTTGCCCCCATCGATTGTATACAGAAAAATCATATTGTTCAAAGCGGGCATTTCCTACCGGCCTGAAAACATCATTGGTATTGTCCCCATTGGGTGAAAAGGCGTTTGGCATCGCCAGCGTGCCACAACAATTTATATAATGCAACTGTACCTCGGTGGTATCGCGACAAGCAAATGCATTTTCGCCAATCAGGGTGACTTTCACATCCTGTGTCCCATGATATGTAAATATTCTTCCTAAATATCGCGGTGTAAACAAATAATCGTTCAAATACCAACGGTAAATATCAGCCCCGTATCCTTGCAACTGAATCGAATCGCCCATACATATTTCATTGGGTGGCATCCCCATTTGAACTTCTGTCGCCGGATGAAAATCGACCTGAATCGTATCATACCCAGAGCATCCAAGATCATTACTCACTTCAACGGTGTACACGCCAGCCTGAAAAATTGCTTTCCGGTCATGGGCCTGATCACCATCATACCACAGATAATATTTAAACGGACCGGGATAAATGACGACAGAATCGCCCGGACAAATACGCACATCCGGACCAAAATCCGGTTCAGGTCTGGGTTTAAAGAACAATTGCGTTCGGGTAAATGAATCACATCCGAAGGTGGTCAACAAACTGTCCCAATACACTCCATTCTGAGTTTGCCATTGTCCGCCGACGTAATAAGCATCCCCGATACAAACGTTGATGGTGGTATCCTGATTGTAATGTGGGTGAACAATCAAATTTAATGTCCGAACACTATCGCAGCCGTTTGCGTTGACCAGGACATCCACATAGGTTCCGGATGCAGAATATCCCAGGTAAGAATCCGGTTCACAAATCGCTTCATTCAAGGTGGAATAGGTGATCGGGTTTACAGTGAGGTTTAATGTACGCACACTATCGCAGCCATTTGAATTCACCAAAGTGTCCACATAAACTCCTGTGGTAGAATATCCCAGATACGAATCCGGCTCACAAATGGTTTGATTCAAGGTGGATGCGGTGTGCGGATGCACAGTCAATTGAAGCGTACGAATACTATCACAACCAAAAGGGTATTCAGCGTGTCGACATAGGTGCCGGATGCTGAGTAACCCAGAAAGGAATCACCATCGCAAATACTTTGTATTACTGTGGTAAACTTCATGGGATGCACGGTCAGTTGAAGGGTACGAATACTATCACAACCATTGGCATTGATAAAGGTATCCAGGTAAGTTCCACTTTGTGAATAACCTAAAAATGAATCAGGCTGACAGATACTCTGAACAATGGTGGAATAAGTCATAGGTTTCACCCACAAATTCAAGGTGCGCACACTATCACATCCATTGGCGTTCACTAACACATCAACGTAGGTACCACTTTGCGTATAACCCAGGAACGAATTTGGTTCGCAGATGGTATCCACCAGCGTTGAATAGGTGATAGGATGAACGATTAAATTCAAAGTGCGCACACTATCACATCCGGTAGCACTCAGTAAGGTATCTACATAGGTTCCACTTTGTGAGTAGCCCAGGAAGTTGCCGGGTTCACAAATCGTTTGGTTGATGACAGAATAGGTAATGGGATTCACGGTCAAATTCAAGGTACGAATACTGTCACATCCGTTGGCATTGCTAAATGTATCGAGGTAAGTTCCGCTTTGTGCATAGCCAAGGAAACTTCCGGGTTCACAAATCGTTTGGTTGATGACGGAATAGGTCATTGGATTCACCGTAAGTACCAGCATACGTACCGAATCACAACCCTTGCTATTCACAAAAGTATCCAGATAAACACCTGAGCTTGAATAACCCAGATAGGAACCCGGCTGGCAAATGGTTTGTGTAAGGGTATCATAAGTGATCGGAAATACCGTTAACTGCAAGGTGCGGATACTATCACATCCATTGGCATTGGCAAACGTATCGATGTAGGTTCCGCTTTGTGAGTAACCCTGGAATGAAGCCGGCTGACAAATACTTTGAACAACGGTATCATAGGTTCGCGGATGCACCGTTAAATTCAGGGTACGAATACTGTCACAACCCAATACATTGGTTAAGGTATCAAAGTACACACCTGTGGACGAATACCCCAGATACGAAGCCGGTTCGCAAATAGTTTGATTCAGCACCGAGGTAGAAGTAGCCAGAACGGTTAAATTCAAGGTGCGCACACTATCACAACCTTTGGCATTCACGAGGGTATCCACATACGTACCCGAGGCTGAATAGCCCAGGTAGGAATTTGGCGCACAAATGGTTTGATTCAAAACAGAATAGGTTGTTGGATGCACTTTCAGATGCAAGGTGCGCACACTGTCGCAACCCTTGGCATTCACGAGGGTATCTACATAGGTACCGGTGGTTGAATAGCCCAGAAAAGTTTGTCCCTGACAAATGGTATCCTGCAAAACAGAATAGGTAATCGGATGCACCGTTAAATTCAAAGTGCGTATACTATCACAACCTGCTACGTTCACCAGGGTATCCACATAAGTGCCTGAGGTGGAATAACCAAGATAAGAACCCGGCTGACAAATACTCTGATTGATGGTTGAGTAAGTTTTGGGCTTCACGTATAAATGCAAGGTGCGCACACTATCACATCCCTGGGTGTTTACAAGTGTATCCACATAAGTGCCCGTGGTGGTATACCCCAGATACGATTGCGATTCGCAAATGGTATCATAAATAACTCCGAAGGATGGGTTGCTCACGGTAATGGTACTGGTTAGGGTATCCTTGCAACCAAACCCCACATAAGGTGTCAGCACCAGATTATACGTCATATTGTACCCCGGTGTTGGAATGGTCGGATTTTGACCGGTTGCAATCACTGTGGAGTAGGTTGAATCGTACCAGGTATAGGTTTGAAAACCTGCCGGGGCATTCAGTGTCATAGTTGGTGTATTCACGCAAACCACACTCGTTGTTTGAAACAGGCCACAAGTCGATCCACATAACCATATCCAAAATGACCACCATTGGCACAATCGCCCGAGGCAAAACTCACGATGATGGTACTTCCATTCCAACCCGATAAATTTAAACTACCCGTAGACCATGAACGATAACAGGTGTCTCCATTGCAGGTAAATCCGGGGAGGTTACTTGAGGCTACAAAAGTAAACTGCGAACAAGGCAAGGGCGTTCCGGTGGCAGAGTCGATGGCTTTCACCTCGAACCGGGGTTTCTGGGCATTGGTATGGGAAGAACCGGGGTCCTGAAATACCACAGCATACCGAAAGATCGGGCTATAGTTATTAATATTTGACGGGATATGCACAAAGTAACTTGCTTTCTCAGCTTGCTTACCACTAATTTTATTGCCCAATTTCAAGGAGTAATTGCCACCACCCGGAGCCACAATCGGAAAACCACCGGTAGGATCGACCCCGGGCCACTCGTTAACATATGACGGTTAAACAACTGACCGGATGGCATAGTCACGATTGGACAACATTGTCCGGTATCGAACTTCCAATAGCCGTAATTCCCATCTTCAAAATCCATATTTGGCGGACAAGCAATGGTGGTCTGCGCTTGCATCCGCCCTTGCAATCCGAATAAAATGGTCAGAAAAATAATACTCTTTTCATTTCTTTTCATTTTCCCCGGGGAGTTATCCCCTGAAAGTCTGAGTTCCCAGTTCAGACTAATAACATTCAACCAAATATCCTACCATAAATGGGCAAGTTAATATGCTTTGCACGCCAAAAACCTGCTTTTTGTCAGTTCAGGATAATTCCAGATTCTCAAGAAAATATAAAACCGAACTAGCCACGACATAACTAATTGATTCTCTGCATTTTAATTGCCCTATTTGTAAATTTAGTTATGTTCTTTGACAGAAGGAGTTTTACCGAATTTAATATTAGATAATCATTAGAACCCTTGAATTTGGGGCATATCCCTGAGAAAAATAAAAGATAATCTGGTCCTTTTACAAATCCAATGTGCTTAGAAGCATCTCATGAAATTCAATTCTGGCGATGTTTAGGTCAGTGAACGAAGCATCTGATAAAGTATATAGCCTGCAACCAAAAAAATGAAGCCNCCAAACCCTCGTTTTAATTTGGATCCNGAAATATAGGAACTCAGTTGATGGCCCGCATACATGCCAACGATTGCCAAAGTAGCCAAAGAAATCAGAAGAGGCCACGGCATATTGAAATTTCTTAAATCAGCACTAAAGCCGATCAAAGACTTCACACCAATAATCAGAAGAGATGTTCCAATTGCCCGTTTAATCGGGATGCCACTTAATAGTACCAGCGCAGGAATAATCAGGAATCCACCTCCCGCACCCACCAGGCCGGTTAATAGGCCCTCCCCNAGACCTTGTGCGATAATCAGCGGAAAGTTTAANCGGTTTGCGGAGATCGCCTCCGCATCTGTGGGTGATGATGAGCGTATCATGGTAACTGATGCCAACATCATGAGAACGGCAAACAGCAACATAACAAATACAGACTTGGTGAGACTGAAAGAGCCAATCGTCAACAATTGATGNGGAAGAGCAGGAAGAATAAGCGCACGTGTCAGAAACACCATAGTGATGGAAGGAATACCAAAAATGGCAGCCAATTTCAGATCTACCTGTCCTTGCCGATACTTTGGAATCACACCTGTTAAGCTGGTAACACCAACAATGAACAAGGAATAGGCCGTTGCAGGCAAGGTGTCTACACCAAATAAATAAATCAAGACCGGCACAGTGAGAATCGAACCGCCACCACCAATCAGGCCTAACGAAATGCCAATAAAGACCGAAGCGATATACCCTAAAACTTCCATGCGATTGTTGAAATGACAAAGTTGAGGGCAAAAAAATGCGGGAAGAGTGATATTCGTTACAAAGTGATTTTTACTGATTAACCGATGGATAAAAAGAAGAAAGCCCATTCTAAACTTGTTTAGTTGACTCCAGCCATAATTTGCCCCCAGAGGCGGGCACAATCAGAAGATTTAAATCCAGAATTCCTACTATTCGATTTACTGAACCCAATCCAGATTCCCATAACCAGTTGATCGTTCCAACCAATAAACCAGACATTTGTATTGTCGTTGGTTGTGCCGGTTTTACCTGCGGCGTCCAGCCTGGCATAAGCCTGCCTGACCGATGAAGCAGTACCTCCTTCATTGACAACACTCCATAAACAACGTTTTAAGATACGACATGGTTCATGGTTCAAAGTATACTCCCGTGAGATATGACGCCGCTCAAACAAAACGTTCCCCAGATCGTCGGTGATTTTTCGGATGTAGTAATTCGGAGAGCTGTATCCGTTATCGGCTACGGTACGATATAAATTCACGTTATTAGCAAGAGAAATATCATCCTGCCCAAGCACCAATGGAATACTATTTGCCTGTGAGATTTTGTATCCGAATCGCTCCGCCATCACCACAATTTCTTCCAGATTCAGATGTTTATTGTTCACCAAATTACAAACCGGGCGATTTAAGGATAAACGAATCGCCTCTTTAAGCGAAATTNNGAGCCACGGCTTTGTAATTAACATGATCGTTGGGTGTGTACCCGTTCCAACAGATACATCCAATGGTTCATTCTCATCAACTCCATATTTATTCAGGAAAAGATAGTAAGGTATAACCTTAAAAGTTGAACCGGCCGGCCTTGGCCGGTGGCAGTAATTAAGACCTACCAATTCAATATCGGGGCGAGCCCCCAACATACCACGTACCAAACCTGTTTGTCGCTCAATGCAATAAGCAGCCAGTTGTAAAGTATCGTCCATTTTTTCCTCCCCTACCGCGAAAAACATGTCTCTTTGGAATATTGCGAAAAATAAACTAACAGTTTGCTCCATCTTGCGCTGCACTTTACGGTTTAAAGTGGTATAAATACGATAATTGCCACCTGTTGGGTTAATCTGCAAGGAATCCATAATTGTTTGGAATTCANNTTTTTGCTTGGGCAACAAAGAGTGTTTGTTCCTGAAGTTGATCGTCTTCAATAATTTTTGTAATTCATTGACCAACTTAACCGGACTTTTAACCGCAGCATTGTATTCAGATTTTGAAAGAATACCTTCTTCCCTCATTAATCTGAGCCGCTTATTTCGCTTTTCACGAATTGCTGTTCGGTACTTTTGTTCCTCNCACTTGTTTGGCGGACAAGGTATTTGACCAAAATTCACCAACGTAACTGCTTCCGCCCAACTCAGATCCCGAAGCGGCTTGTTAAAATGGTACTGCGCCCCCATTTCGTAACCGTATATATTTGGGGCAAAGTAAACATTGTTCAAATAAGTAACCAGTAACTCTTCCCGACTGAAGGTTCGATCGAAATTTAAGCCCGCAACCAATTCGGTCAATTTTCGGTTTAAATTACGAATGGTTCCTCCTTTGGGTGTAACGAAAAACAAATTTTTAATTTCCTGTTGTACAATTCCACTTCCTCCACCGGAATTCCGGATCGACGCCCTGGCCAGTCCGGTCCAATTAATTCCCNNAGAANNGTTATCATAAAAGGTTTTGTCTTCTTTAAACAGGAGCGTTTTCAGTATCTTTTCCGGAACCTGAATCGTAGCCATGCGTTTCACTCTGCTTTCATGGTCGGCCCTCAAATGTCCGGTGGAACTGCAAGCAATCAGAATAGGTTTTCCTGAACGCCCCAGGTCGGCTGCATAAAACAGATTGCTGTAAGGAATATTCAATTGCCGGATGCTGGTATATGGTAGAGGCACTACATATGCCAGTAAAAACAAAACCAATATAAATAAGACTCTACGCATCTTGAACGGAGTATAAAAATACTACGAAAAATAGTAGCTTGTTCTCTTGATGGAGTGATTCCTACAAGTTCTGTTATAAATTTGAAATTATGAACATGATTGTTACCCTGCTGCTGGCGTTAGGCGTTCCCTGCCTGATAGCCTGGCTGTTTTGGTGGGTATTGGATCGCTACCGGGAACCCGTTGGATTCGCATTATTAGCCGCCTGCATGGGAGTTTTTACATACTTCTTCGAATTCCTGTTAATGCGACCGGCTCTGGCAAAAGTTTTTTTAGCTGGAATATCAGTCAGTATATCTACTTTATTAATGATGAATATTACAATTTACACCTGAGCAGAAATAATTTATGGCTCATTCTAATCATTACCCTAAGCAAAACAGGTGCCTATGTTTTTATGTACTCATGGACTCTTAGTATAATCCGGATATTCTCGAACAAGAAAGACAAACCGGAGGGAGTGATTGATGAGCCCATCGATTATGCGGTATACGCCGTTCTATTCATGATGGCCATCACAGCTGTTGAGAATATAACGTATGCCCGTTTCGACCTGAATGCATTTACACCTGAAAAACTATTTGGTTACCTCAGCGTATTCGGAATTTGTTTATCGCATTGGTTTTAGGAGGAATCTGGCAAGTGTATGCCTATCCGGAACTTAACCGCAGACAGGTATTTAAGCTGATACCCTCAATCTGGCTATAGAATGACAAACTTGTTATTCACTTATTCCACAAGAAAACATTTTTGCAGGTTTGATACTTACGTCCACCTTGTTTTTATTCCGCTTGTTTTGGCTGGTTAGTTTAGGTTGGGGTATATTAGGGGATGCCTTCATTGCCGGCATCTCGTTGATATTAACAGTACGGATTTACCATGAAATTAATACCAGCAACCAACTCCATCACACTAACACGACGCCCCCATAGAATCCCAATGGTTTCTATTGTGGTCAGAAACTGTATGGCAAGCGAGTTTTACCGATGGAACATATTTTGTTGCTTACTGCCTTCTTATTTGCATGGGTTCTAAAACTTAGAAGAAGCTAATTTAAAAGGAGCTAATTTAAAGTCTTAGTGCCTTCTTATTTGCATGGGTTCTAAAACAATGTTTAACCGAAGCACGTTAGCCGCCATATAGTCTTAGTGCCTTCTTATTTGCATGGGTTCTAAAACGATAGCATCATTTCCATAAAAGACCCATGTACGTCATAGTGCCTTCTTATTTGCATGGGTTCAAAAACAATACAGATTATTTGACTATTTACAATCCACTGTCTTAGTGCCTTCTTATTTGCATGGGTTCTAAAACCCTATTTGATAATGGATTAGCCAGTGACATATGTCTTAGTGCCTTATTATTTGCATGGGTTCTAAAACGATATTCACTTGTCTAAAGAAATGTCGTATGAGTCTTAGTGCCTTATTATTTGCATGGGTTCTAAAACGCAGGCAGACCCGTATAAACTTGGCGTGATTGAGTCTTAGTGCCTACTTATTTGCATGGGTTCTAAAACTGCATACGATGGCCTTGCAGATGGCTATACAATGTCTTAGTGCCTTCTTTTTGCATGGGTTCTAAAACAATTACAGAACCCGGAGAAAACGAACCAACTGAGTCTTATTGCCTTCTTATTTGCATGGGTTCTAAAACACTATATGACCTTGTTGTATTTACCAATGAAATGTCTTAGTGCCTTCTTATTTGCATGGGTTCTAAAACATGAATGGAGAACCTGTTACTTGCTCAGTGTACGTCTTAGTGCCTTCTTATTTGCATGGGTTCTAAAACAATGCAGCTTCACTGGATGATTTTTTCAGGCGTCTTAGTGCCTTCTTATTTGCATGGGTTCTAAAACAGATTTCGACATTTATTCCTAACGGAAAAACAAGTCTTAGTGCCTTCTTATTTGCATGGGTTCTAAAACTTCGGTAAGGCTACAACAAATGTACCAACAAAGTCTTAGTGCCTTCTTATTTGCATGGGTTCTAAAACATGCTGTTGCTATGGCAGTAGTACAATCTATCTGGTCTTAGTGCCTTCTTATTTGCATGGGTTCTAAAACAAAACATTGCCCAATTAATGAGTGTGGTTAACGTCTTAGTGCCTTCTTATTTGCATGGGTTCTAAAACGCAGCATGTTGTCAATTTCTTTACGCATGTCAAGGTCTTAGTGCCTTCTTATTTGCATGGGTTCTAAAACCAGGTGTTTCCTGTAGGAACGACAACAGTATTGTCTTAGTGCCTTCTTATTTGCATGGGTTCTAAAACATTAATAGGGTGGCAGGGTAGATGAAATTACAGTCTTAGTGCCTTCTTATTTGCATGGGTTCTAAAACACTGATATAGCACAACAAGCGGGGCTATCTCGTCTTAGTGCCTTCTTATTTGCATGGGTTCTAAAACAGGAATCGAAAAACCGATATGCGTGATGCCTGGTCTTAGTGCCTTCTTATTTGCATGGGTTCTAAAACATGTTGTTTTTGATAGAGACCACGGTTTCTACAAGTCTTAGTGCCTTCTTATTTGCATGGGTTCTAAAACGCAATCGTACTACTGTTCAGAACCAAACACAAAGTCTTAGTGCCTTCTTATTTGCATGGGTTCTAAAACATCCAGGAGATTCGGCAACCGGTGGCTAAAAAGTCTTAGTGCCTTCTTATTTGCATGGGTTCTAAAACGCAAAATTGGAAGGTGTTGATGCAACTCAACTGGTCTTAGTGCCTTCTTATTTGCATGGGTTCTAAAACAAAGGTGCTAAATTAAAGTCTTAATATTTGTCTTAGTGCCTTCTTATTTGCATGGGTTCTAAAACACAAATGAGCAAAGCAAACACTTGGACCTACATGTCTTAGTGCCTTCTTATTTGCATGGGTTCTAAAACTTATAACGATGGTTTCAACATCAGCAAAGCAGAGTCTTAGTGCCTTCTTATTTGCATGGGTTCTAAAACTCTTAAGTAGTGGTCCAACTGGGGTGGCGAATGGTCTTAGTGCCTTCTTATTTGCATGGGTTCTAAAACGTGCATCCAAACAATACCTTGAGCACCTTAAAGAGTCTTAGTGCCTTCTTATTTGCATGGGTTCTAAAACACTAACTGACTTGGATAGCAACTCCATACCCAAGTCTTAGTGCCTTCTTATTTGCATGGGTTCTAAAACTTTGTACGGCCATCGCTGATGTTGGCGATGTAGTCTTAGTGCCTTCTTATTTGCATGGGTTCTAAAACGTTATCCGTGTAACACACTGGGATTATGACGGTGTCTTAGTGCCTTCTTATTTGCATGGGTTCTAAAACAATGAGGCCGTAATTGAATCTCGTGGCGTTGGTGTCTTAGTGCCTTCTTATTTGCATGGGTTCTAAAACATAAGGGCGGTCAACCGGCCGGTGAGGTTGGAGTCTTAGTGCCTTCTTATTTGCATGGGTTCTAAAACCAGGCGGCCTAAAGGTTTTAATAACCCGGTAATGGTCTTAGTGCCTTCTTATTTGCATGGGTTCTAAAACACAATAGGTTAAGTACAGAAAATAAAGCAAGTTCTTGTCTTAGTGCCTTCTTATTTGCATGGGTTCTAAAACTATGCCGGAACCGTTGTTCGAGTAAAAACCGGTCGTCTTAGTGCCTTCTTATTTGCATGGGTTCTAAAACCAAACAATGTCCGATAAAACATGGGAAGCCATAGTCTTAGTGCCTTCTTATTTGCATGGGTTCTAAAACATGAACTACCAGAGACAGATAGTTCGGAATTTATGTCTTAGTGCCTTCTTATTTGCATGGGTTCTAAAACCGATGCATGTAAGAAATTGTTCTGGACGGATTGTGTCTTAGTGCCTTCTTATTTGCATGGGTTCTAAAACTGCAATATAAGCTAATCTCTTGATTATCAATTGCAATGTTCATTTTTATCGAACTGAATTGCTAAACTCAAATCAACCAAAAATCTAAGCTACTTTTATGCCATTCTTCAAAAATCGATAGGTTGCCATATATAATTGCTCGATCATCGCTTTGGAATTAAGTTCTATAAAACATATGCTATCCGAATCTTGCAAGTGCGGCAATCGTATGCTGGTTCTTTTCTTAAGCTTTTCCAAAAGACGCATTCCCATGACCCAAAAACACTTTTGTATCGAATTAAGCCAAATTGTTCCAAATCCTGGCTAATTTTAGTCCGCAATTTATCGGATTCAATATCGTAAAAAACCAATTTATGCATTAAAATCAAATTCCTTCGTTAAATACCGGGCAAGTTCAAAACACATGTACACTATTTTGTCCTTTAATCGCACTTGTTTTCCTTTATACGTTTCCCGCTCTGTCATCCGCTTTAAATAGCCTTGCACTAAGTGTGCAATTCCACTTTCCGTAATTGTACAACCTGATGTTTGTTTTTCGAATAGTTGTACTGTTACTTTACTCTGGTGTGCCAGTTTGAGCAAAAGTTCATCACAAACAGGCCGGTATGGCTCAATGAGGTCATAAACCAACCCAGAGGAGCCATACTGATCTGCATGCATAAATCCAACCTGAGGGTCTAATCCGGCACTCAATGCTGCTGTCTCAATCTGGTTGTATAGCATGCCATATAAATAATTTAATGCGGCATTAAATTCATCTTTNGCAGGATGAAAGTTGCGACAACTGAAAGGAAGGAACTTCCGCATATCCAGTGAAAGTAAATGCCAATAGGCTTTACTAATCTGTGCTTCGTGCATTCTTATTTCCTGAAGTTCGTGACCACCATCCACTAAGCGTTGAATTGCCAAATTAAAATGGACTTCCCAACGTTGGAATTCCGGCCCGTGTTGCCCTCGAAGCGAAATNCCAACTAATATTTTTGCTTGTCCTTCAGCCTTTCGGATAATATTTTGCTTACACCAATCCAATTTATTGTTACTGGCACTAAATAAACATTGTTGTCGGCGAATATGTGGGTGGTTGCCATAGGTCGTTGAATGAATTCTTACAGCGGGCTGATAATTATTTTCGTGTATAATAATGGGTATCTGATGTTTGTTGGCCAGCAACATTGCTCCAGTGGTAATGCTTGCACTCTTATACACATGAAACGCCTTAACCTTATAAGGACTCACCTTACGATCGCCGACCTCAGGAGATGAAATACAAAACACACCCGCTTCAATGTTTAACTTTACTGCATATTGATTAAGAAGTATAATCATCCAAATTACTTTTATGATGGATTAAAAATTATAAGGAATATCCAACCAATTGGTTAATTCAAAATCTTCCGGGCTATTCAATAAATGCTCAAATTCTCTTATGAGTTCCAACAGAACAGGATCGTCAGGAAATAGAATTTCCGTTGCAAAACTTAGTTTTCCCTGTAATTCCTGCTCAAATAGTTTAAGCTTTTTGTGGCTCATTCCAGTTTTATACCGACTTTCAACCATCAATACATGATTATACCGTTCTATTTCGTTTCTAAGTTGCGAAAGAAATGTCTTGGGCAACCCTAGTCTATCATTTTCCAGAACAATTCCTGTAACAATTTTTTCATTACCCGGACCACTATATTTATATTTTTGTTCATTGATTTGAAAGCCATGGTTGTTGATACAGTCCCGAATCATTTTCAACTCAACCGATTCAATAACCTTCTTTGATGAANNAGTAAGATCGTCCGCAAAACGAGTATATGTTATGGACGAGGCCCTGCATATACTATCCAATTCTTCATCTAAATGAATACACGCAAAGTTACTTAATACCGGGCTTGTAGGTGCTCCCATCGGTAATCGATCATTACGGGTGGTTAACCTGATCNNGAGTGTAGTTCGAAGATCGCTATGTTGCTCCGGAAATTGCTCTTTCAGTATTTTATGTATTTGCTCGCTTCGAATTTGATGAAAGAAGTCTTTAAAATCGAAATTCACCATATACGGATTACCCAAATGGCAGAGCGCATTCGATTTTATTCCTCTCGGTATTTCTTCCTTGGGAAGCGCCACACAAAAACCATGGCTGGCTTGGGGTCTACATGAAGAATACTCCAGTTGTGAATATCCATTCAATCCACGTTGTATTTTTTTNAAAACCGGGCAAGGGTCTTCAATTTCTCTAAACCCTCCTGAGTTCTTTTTTATGCGATAATCTGTGTATAAAGGGTTACTTTTCATCAGAACCACCTTTGTCAGATGCACACCCACTAGCGCCGCCAATTCACTTTCGTGTTTCAGGCGGCGCCAAGGTTAACTTTCCAGCCGTTAATGGGTACATAAATTTATTTTACCAATATGTCAAAGAGCATATGACCAATTATTTTTATCAGTACGCCAAAGCCATAGGCTACATCATTGCCTATGCTTAAATTATCCGGAACCAACACATTCGTTTGTATATAAATATCACAAACCAGATGAGCAACTCCATGTACCCGGGTACTCTTGCTAAAATAATCAATATCTGCCAATTGTACCAATACCTCCTGGGTTGGTACCCTGGCCAATGCCCTGATCGCCGCACGAAATTGTCTTTCCACAGTACGCTCTAAAAAAGATACCCTGGCCTGAAAATTCGGTAAGCGTTTATACAGGGCATAATCCTGATTCGAAAATGGCTTATACTCCAGCACCTTGTACACACGGAGAGGCTGATCGCTATTTAACAGGCGCAAGTATTGTTTTCGAAGACCATGCTTCGGATAACAGGTGATGGTAGCCTGCGGAAACTGCGCCTGCAAATCACCGTCCGCTAAATGGAGCAAGGAAGGGCACGCCTCATTAAACGCCACCATATGCGCCTGCCCCTGTACACTGCGATACTGAATCAAAGGATATCGATAGAGCACTTTTCCCAGACCTTCCGTGCTATTGTCATGGTTATGAAAAAAGGCATCGTCTCGCCGCATTCGACCTACCCTATTCCGAAAACCCTGAATATCTTCAGGCAAACAGGGGATATCCGTTTCTAATTTGAGAATGTCCACAGTTTCCTGAAAAAGCGTGCTCTGTTTCATCAACTACTTTTTACTAACCTGATTGCAAAAATGGGTTCGCTCTGGCATTTGTAATCCTGTATATAAACACGTGTTCCAAGGGTCACAGCAGCAAGTTCTTCCGGGGTGGTTTTTTCCGGCCAGTTTATCTTTTTCTTTACTACCAGAAGTTCTATACCGATACCGCTAATCTGGAATTTACACAAGCATACATCTTCATGCATCGCAACAATCTCTCCTTCAAGATTTTTAAGTTTATTTTCCATCGATACCTGCAAAATTTCTTGCGGAATATTCTCTTTTAAACTTGTATGACGTGGCTTGGGTTTTTATCGGGCTCAGTCAATTGCCCATACCCTACATTGGTTTTGCACCGATACCTGTTGTTGTTAATATGGTAGTAAATAGTCTTCGAATGGCATTTTCATCCAATTGAATTTCATATTCCGGAATAACAACAGGTTGCAAACCAACGTGAAATGATACGGGAATGTCTGGTCCGATTTTTACAAAAGGTATCGGAACCGGATTCAGTAACTGGGATTCTTCGTAAGTTTTACCATCCCTTATATGAGGTGTAATGGCATCCGCTTGCAAATAAGGCGTGTTTTCAGGTGGTATCTCAAACCAGGCATCAAAAAAACAGTGCGTTGATATATTGAATAAAAGGACTTGGGCCTTCCCGCTTCATCCCAGGCAGAAACCCCATCAAACAAAGCCTCTTCGATACGCTTTATTTTTTGTTTCAATGGCTCATCATACACAATCTCCTCAATCGCTTTATTTTGAAGAATTGACTCAATCCAACAGGTTTTGCCTGTTTTATTTCCTCCGGAGTTTCTTTCGTAAAGAAGGCATCCCATCCCGGAAATGCAGCGCGTATGGCACCTTTAACGCTACTTCCGGGAATTACGGGCAGCCCTATAGGTGATCGAAAAACAATCCCAATTTGAATTCACCCAAGGCATTGACCTCGTGTACATAGCCTGTCCCTACAATCACTCCGGGATAAGTAGTTTTCAGTTCCAGGGTTGTACTTCCCTCAATCTGAGAAACCGGAATGGATGAAGGAAGGAAGTTGGTAAGTAATTGATTCCTGCCTGAGAGATCTGTATTTTTCAGTGCATCCTGATCATGCAAAGGCAAACCCTGAAATACTCCCTGTAATAATAGAGTCCAAGATTCATGCTCATGGTTTTCTGATTTGACAAGTGGAAAAGTTCGGATGGCTCGCTTCAGAGCAATGGAAGCATCCAGTATGAGTTCTTCGATCGCCCCCGCTGGAGGTTGTTGCATGAGTTGCCGGGCCCAGACATCATAGCGCTGACTGTTGGCAATAAAGAGGCCCGACTGAGTATAGTATGTATCCATTTAATTACCCGGCCTCGGTTACCCTTGCTATTCTCGTTCTTGTTAAGATACACCGCCAGAGCGCAGGGTATTTCCAGCTGAACCACCATGGGACCAAATTGCGCCAGATACGATTCATAAATATCGGCTAGCGGTTCCTGCACATGGCTTTCTTCCAGACAGGCAATGGCGTAAGGTAAAAGCATATTTACGGTTGATTCCATCTTAGTTTACTTTTTTAGTGCGCAATATCCATAACCCACTGTTGCATTGGCACCAATCTGGCATGGAATTTTAGCTTCATCAACAACCTGTTCAAACGATGCGGTCGCCTTTGGCATCTGACCTACTACAAACCCGAAACGGGTTTCGCGGGGAACGACTTCTTCATAAAACAGATTTTTACTTTGACCATTGTCCAATTGGTTACGGGCAATAATTGGAAGTTTACGCATACAATTTTTAAACGTATTGTCATCCATTAAGATTAACTTATCCCAGGGTCCGAATAATTCTTCTGCCAGAAGTTTCTCATCGTCAGAAAAATTTCCATCGTAAGGTCTGGTTCTAATGGTATGTTGTTCAACAAACATGGCGGCTCCTCGATTCAGTTTTACAGGTTCATCGCTTGACGGCTGAATCGATAGTAATTTGTCGAATAGTGGATTGTATTTGTTTATTTCAGTAGCCTTCACCAGTGTGGCAACTTCATTTATCAGAAAAGGAGCCAGTGCCAATTGGTAAAAGTCCTTTTCAGAACGCATCGGAAAACTCAGAAGCTGAGCCGTAAACAGGATATGCGTACCGGCTACATTGTCTTGCCCTGTTTCAGCTTCCTTGCCAAAAATAGATTGANNGCTTCGGTTTTTATTCAGACCAACAGACATCCATTCTTTTAATGCACCTTTCAAACTGGTACTATGTATAATGGGTGTATTGTTTAACACATCGCGCTGAACCACATTATCGACGATTCCATAAGCATTTTGACCGCTGCCGACATGTAGGTTAGTTAAAGTACGAAGGGTGTAGTAATTGTATTTCATAGCATTAAATTATTTGTTTTCGAAATGTATAAAGTGATTCCATCCAGCTTGCTGCAAGCCGGGTTTTTCATCCAACTGCTGAATAAACTCAAGTTGTTTCTGTCTGGTTTGGAAGTAAAATGCCGATCCAGCTTCCAGAAGATCAAAACGTTTAGTTGTGGAAAGTACTCCAGTTCCACCGCTACGAGTTCGCGTGGTATAGGAACGGGTTTGAACGGAGCTTTGTAAGGCTCTGGCCGTGGCTACCCGGGTCAGGCGATATGCTGAATCTGGAAGCCGATCCAGCAAAACATCACTCACCGCAATGCTCAGGCAGGCGGATGTCTGTCGAAAATCTTCCAGTAAAGGAGACAGATTTACTGAAGTTTCACTGGGTACAATTGCAAACCGGAATAATCTGTTCTCTCCACCCATCTTGAGGTGCAGGGTTTCTGGCAGTTGAATATTCTCGAGCAGGTCCATTTCTACACAAAATGCATATTCTGGAGCCAGCATTCTGAATTGGGTTTTNATAAAGGCATCTTCCCGGTCGGTTTTNTGTTTGTGATTATTCGTTAAAAAACGTTGCAGAAAAATATTTTCCGCATTGAGGTATTCCCGTGTTCCATTTTCGGTTCCGAAGACCAACCCATCAGAATCCTGACTTTTATAGTCTTTCTCCTTCCAATTGGCATATCCCCAATGAATTCCAGTTTATCATTGAAACAAATTTCCGGAGTGCGGATACCTGCCTGAAACATGGCTGTTTTCAAACCGATTGGATGGTATTGGTTGATAGCGAATCAGATGGAGAGGCCCGATTTTACGGATGATACCCATGTCGAAGTCGGGTGACAGAGGATCGAAACGTTTTTCACCAATTCTTTTGGCTGCTTCTATTTTATTGGTAATCGTCTGACCATCAAACAAATTGGGGTTGGAATAAAGTAATAAATACCTAAGGATGCCCAGAACCGTACTCGGGCGCGGGAATGCGAGGCTCTTTAGTATGTAATTGGTTGTATCGGTACCAGGTATGACATTCTCTGCGCCAAANAAGTAGGTATCCAAAGGTTGAAATATGATTCTGAATTTATTCGGCATGGGAAATTTGGGTTTTATGCACAATAACAGACTCTGACATAAATTTTACAATTCGAAAAACCGCATTTAAGGTCTGCAAGAGCTTCGTAAAAGTTGATCGTTTATCGGAACAGAATCTGTTGTTGCAGGACAATAAATTTCTTTTAGATGGCAGATAAACTCTTCTGCCGCTTGCACAAATAATACTTTATCGGTCTGGTGGTCAAATTTTTCGTGCATAAAATGATGCAATCGTTCCCGCCATGCATTTGCTTGCAGAATACTCTTTAGCATAGATTCATCCTGAACAAAGCTGTGAATCAAAGACGAGAGCAATTCTTCTTTCTTATCAAAATTCTTAAGTAAGGTTTTGAAATTTTCAAAAGTCGCATCACCAAAATGCAAAATAGTTTGGATAGTCTGGCCGGAATGTAGCATGAGTTCTAAGGCCAGTGCATTACGTCCACCCTGATTTTTAGCTTCATACATCAATTGACGGGATCGTTCAATCGTTTCTGCCATAGGATATTTCACGTAGGTCAAGGTTAAACCAAACGATAAAGAAACATTTTGATAATCAGGATCGACGGAGAATATTTTCTGAAAATCATTACGTATGTTTTGAATTAAGTCGAAAATATTTTGATTCAGATTCGCATTTGAAACCGGAGCAAAGCACATGATGTCGTCGCCTCCGATGTAGATACATTGCCCACCGTATTGATGTATGGTTTTGGCAACNATTGGATGCGAACTGGTCCAGATAAGCGGTGAACTTTCCGATTTTTCACGATTGTTGCCTATGGCAGAAATGACCTTNTCGAAATAATCACCATCCGCATGTAAAACGGCTACATAATTATGGTATTTCTTCAGAGCATTGAGTTGAATTAGTTCCTGCTCCGATACTTTTTCCTCATCATCAAGTTTGTCAAGTAAATCAAGCATGCTTTCTATTTGGTCTGCAACTGCAATGCGTCGTAAACTGGGATATCGAAATTTTGAACCTTTTGCGCAGCATCATAAGNNCCTTGCGTAAGATATGGGGTTGGGAAAAAGTGCATCCAGAAATTCCGGATTGTTTATGTGATAGGCATTTTGTTTATCCTGAGTTTGAAGAATTGCTTTCAGTTTATGAATTGGTGAGGCATTGTCACTTTCTAAAGGCAAATGAATTTCATTTAACTGCACTTCCGAGAGCCAAACGGAGTGAACATGAAAATAATGGGTAGCTTTTGTGCTGTCAAGACCTAAGTCGTTACAGCATTGAAGGAGTGCCTTCTGAATGAAATCAGCATCAGGTTTCGTGCTATTTTCAAACCGGGCGATTAGCTGATCGGGGTAGACTCCAAAGCCCATTTGTTGAGTAGGATGTTTTGGAATCAGAATTGTTCCAGGAGGCAGGGTATCGCAAATACACTTGGCAAGGTGGGAGAAGACATAGGATGCCAACCATATTTCACGGGTTCGGCGCGCTGTGGCTGTTGTTCGGTCAAGAGGACCTAGTGTTATGGCGAGGTAGTGTGTCATTAGTGTAATTTTTCGTAACCGTGTTTAGACGAATAAAATTTCATAAACGCCGCAATATCAAAAGTTTGTGGAAGAGGAAGTGTGAAGGGGGTTATTCCATTTATTGAAAATTCGAATTTCCGGATATCTCCACCAGGATACTGCAAGAATGACTTCGGGATTTCTGTAACCACAAGATAAACAGCATCTTTTGTAATCATATATCTTATGGGAGATGAAAATCGATCGATTCTTTGATTAGCCGGACCATTATCTTTAATTCTAACTTTCATCCGCTCAAAAGAATCCTGTTTTTGAAATTCATATTGTTCAGCCAAGCCAAGTAAAGCCCTTAAATAAAGGTATTGTTTTGATTCTTCGGTCGCAACACAGGTATCCAATCGGTGAGTGGTTGTTTCGTATTTAAGTTGATTAAATATTGCTGGATTTTGCTTCCTTAGTTCCAACTTAATTTTCCTTTTCTCCCAACCTATATTGTCGGAACAGAAATACTCCCACAATTCTGACTTCTGATAACCTCCATAGGATTTCCCTCGTTTTAGTTCAGAATATTCTTTTGCTGTGTTTTGAATTTTCCTTTCCCAATGGGAATTATCGTTTTTCTTATATACACCAACCACTGACTTTTGGTATTGACAAAGTTTTAGCAGGTATTCATCGGTAAAACCTTCAGGCAGAAAAACACCAAATCCTTTGCTTTGTCGGGAACCGAAATTTNNGTTGAACAAAAAAGAGTTGATTATATCAGGTTCACTTTTTAAAAACTGAATCAATGAAAGTGAATACGAGCTGATATGAAATTCAATTGTACTTTCTGATAATAGACCTAATCTAGGTGTTGAACCTTCTCTGATATCATCACCTCTAATACATTCATTATTGGCAAAATATTGAGTCTGGTTAATGTATTTACCCATATCCTTACTTTCAGCGTTTCTAATCCTTCCTTGGTCATGTCTGTTTGATACGGGTATACTCGTGAATAGAAATTTATTTGGAGGGACTTTGGAGACAATTCTAATTTTATAGCTCAAACTACTTTTCTTGTTATCCCCAGTGAACCATTCCTTTTTATCTTGAAATAGATTTGCACCTGAGTTAAGATGAGAATAAAGTCTGGATATCCATCTATCCAGCTTCGGTTTTACTTCAGTGGCACGCAGCGTAGCACCCGGCTGATCATGTTGAAAATGAATGATCGGGGTTTGTTGCACAAGATTTACGGAATATGTGTACATAGAACTGTTAATTATTTATTTGATAAAGAATCTGCCTTGGTTACATGGGTATTGCCACTTTGTTTTTCCCTTGATTTAAAACCCCATCTAATTTTGTTTTCATGACTGATAATGCGTCATCTAATTTCTTTACATGATTTTGGACAAAATTTCTATCAATATTGCCCGTTTTCTCCTTGTACTCCAAATTAATCTTAAGTTGGTAATAAGCACAACATTGAATAATGGCAATGCTTATTACCGTGGCAGCGCTTATTATTAATGTAACCAATATTAACGTGTTCTCACTCATCCTATTTGGCTTTAAGTTTATTGTATATAAAAAGACTATCAGAAAAACGATTGTTGGACTCAGTCCAATTGTTGTCCAGAACCAGACGAAGGTTGGCACGGAACCTGGATACACCCTCCAATCTATATCCGTTAAGTAGTTTGAACCCAAAATACTGAACATGATGGAGGTGGGTACAGATAATCCACCAATCCAGGTGAGTAGGTTAATAGTTTTGTTCTGTTCATCCTGTCGCAACATCATTGCAAAATTGTGCAATTCCTGAAATTCGTGTTTCAGGGATTCAACATCCCGTTCTATCCCCATGGCCTGCTGAAACTGATTGTATATTTCAATACCCTGAATTTGAGGGGTGACTTCTCTGAAATAGATTCGATTAATAAAGTCGATATAGTTCAAGTACAAATTATTGATACGTTCAGACGTATCCTTTTGACGTTGACTACGTTCCAGATTGTGAATAGCAGCAATCTCAGCTCCAAATCGAAGTACTGATGCTCGTTGGCATAAATTCAACACAGCCATTTGGTAATACAAACTCATCATATGAATTCGAAGATCGGGTGCGAGATTTCTCCTCAAAGTGCCTGAAGTAGAACTAATAGCAACAAAGGAATCACGGGTAAAACCATACAGGGTGCCATACTCCGCCCAACGGGAGTATGTTGCCTTTTCTATTTCATTGTGAATAAATTGACGATTCGCTGCCGAAGGCCATTCCGCATCTTTATCCCCATTTAGAAAGGCATACCAAAACTTGTTCTTAATTAACAATTTTTCGGAGGCCTTAAGTTCATCGGCAATTTCCTTTGCCACAAGGTCGTTGCCGTACCAGCAAAGAAANAACATGCGATCGTCTCCCAGTAAATTTAATCGAATCGTATCAGGCGCTTCATCGTTGGCAGTAAANACAAAACTGAGCGGGAAAGAGATTTTCACAAAAGCCGGAAAACGCACAACACTGCGAAACTGATATATATCTCCATCAAAGCCATGAGTTTCAGATTTTCTCAAATCCAGATACGCTTCAAACGACTCGGTAGCTACAAAACTCCGATTAGCGGTTACAATTTGTATTTCAATTGTATCAGCCAGAAATACTTGTTTCGTTTGTTCAACGTATGTACCGGCATCCCCTAAAAACTGAGGATAAATTCTTCGCCCGTATTCATTTATAGCTAAAATTTCCTCCGTTGCAGGGTGCGTAAAATTATCCAGATTAAATACAAGAATGCATATTCCGGTGGTGAATACATGTAAACTAATACTACTTAAGTCCAACTGATACGTATTGGATAAAGTTTTAATCTTATAATAAGATTCTGAACCTGATTTTGGAGATAAAGTGTAATAAAGTACAATCTTNTTGGAGGCAACGGAACAAACATCCTGTTCATCATGTTGTTGTAAATCATACAAGGTACCTGTGGCATAAGCATGAAAATAACTGAGTTCATTATAGGCTATAGGGTCCTGATCAAGTCTGAAAAATTGGCGCTCCCAACCACCTTCAAGCAGCATGGAATTTATTACGTTTAAATTTGTTTTATCATCAAACGTAAGCTCCTCCTTACCCTTCAATTTATTGTACTTTTTGCCAAGATAATCCCAGCGAATCGGAAGCATAAAGGAATGTCGACTATATGGGAATTCTGGCCTCATGATTATATTTTAAAAAACAAGCTCTTTCAAGTAATGCATCATACAAAGCATGATGCTGATGCAAGCCAGATACGGGTACAGTATATTCAACTATAGAATCACGTTGTGCATCAGGATTTATACCTAGTGATTGTAACCAGGTAGCTAAATCCATAGGCATATAATGAATTGCTTTGGGTAAGTTCAAGGCATGTTTGAATATGTCACAAAACAACATCCAGTCCCAGGCATAACAATCAGCCCAAATTTGAATAGTTGGTGTATGGCTATGAAATTCTTCGAATTGACCAAACCATTGATTCAGTGTAACTCCGCATCTTTCTTGTGGCACTTGATTGTCTGTTGATTCCTATTTGCGTTTTCACTCAGCGCATTTAACTGAGGAAGAATATTTTGTTTTACAAACTCGGAAGATTTATTCAGGTCCACATCATCGATTTCTATATAAAGCCATTCACCCGTTTCTGCCACAAGGGCCATTGAAATCAACTCAGCCTGTTGCGTTAAATCTGTAAATTCGGTGTCAAGAAAAACCTACGCATAATAGTTCAACTATTCGCAATTTAATTTTTTACCGAATTTATGCAACGGTAATTTTACACAAAAAATATACCTAAACGAGCCCTCTATTTTTTAACACATTTGATATACTTCCAATTCTGATACCCTACACCACCAAGATGTGTATTCATGGAAAGACTATCATTCCTGAAAATTAAATTAGGGAATCCGCCCTTTTTCTTATAGAAGGATAATGGCGTCGCCTGAAATCGTAGAAATGTATCGAGGTTGTAAATTAATACCTCGGAGTTCTCGTCCATTGAAATAGAAAAATCTGTATTGAGGGTATGGTGCTCTTCAAAAACAACAGACTGTCCGCTCATGTAATCAATTCCCATCAATACTGAATCATACATCGTATAGTTCAACGTCACAAAATCAGAAAGTTGTTTGGGCTCAACCGGCTTCGTTTTCTTGCAACCACTTCCAAGAACAACTAAAATCAAGTAACATAAAGAGAATCGGATCATATTAACATAGTTTAGTTCGTTTACTAAATTTACGACAATGATTGGATTTCCTTCCAGGAAACTGTCCGGATATTCTTATGAAAATGCAAGAGGAGTTGAAATCCGAAAGGCAAATACGGAACAAGCAGCGTTTCTGAATTACACGTATTTATCAACCAACAAAGTAATCAGGACCACAGGCAAGTATACAAAACTGGCAAACATCACTTTACGGGCTTTGAGGTCGGAGTTATCACGCAGAAACTGGATTGAATTGTATAAATACCATATACCCGCTAAACCCAAACCGATGACCGAAATCCAGCCACCCAGTCCTACCAACATCGGTAAGGCACTTAACGGTATCAGCACCGAACTATACAATGTACACTGAAAGGCGGTGAAGTAGCCTATTTTACCTTGTCGGGGTAACATCTTCATGCCGGCCCGTTCGTAATCTTCGTGCGCTACCCAGGCAATCGCCCAGAAGTGCGGAAATTGCCAAAAGAATTGGATGATGAAGAGGGTCCAGGCTGCTAAACTACCGGCATGATTTGTGGCGGCAACCCAACCAATTACACAGGGCAAGGCACCCGGAATGGCACCCACCATCGTTGAAACAGAGGAGCGTGTTTTTAAAGGAGTATAAGCCCCCACATAGAGCAAATAACTGACAAAGGCCAGTAAGGCACTTAATGGGTTAAAANNATAATACAATATGAATAAGCCGCCACCAAGTGTCAACAGAATAAAAATAGTGGCTTCGGCAGGATGCATGCGGCGTTCCGGTAAAGGGCGCTGCATGGTGCGCTTCATTAATTTATCGGTTTCACGTTCGTACAGCTCATTGCTGGCATTGGCACTGCCAGTGACCAGTAAGCCGCCTAAGGCAAGCAGAATAATATGCCAGGCATCTGTACTAAGTTCAGGTACAATCAGGTAACCTACTACGCTGCTAAACACCACCAACAAACTCAGATTGAGTTTCATCAGTTGCTGATAGTCGCGTAATTTCTGCATGAGTAACGCGGAAACTTTTAGTTCAGCCTCCTGCTGTGACAACACTGGTGGATAAGAATTTAGTGGCGATCCTGCTCATCAGGTCCCAATGGAGTCGTTTGTGGAATGAAGTCACCACCTTTTCCATTATCACGGTAATCATAGGCCCAACGATGTACTTCAGGAATTTCACCTTCCCAGTTACCATGTCCGGCATTGATTGGAGTAGTCCATTCGAGCGAATTGGCCTGCCAAGGATTCGGATCGGTAACCTTCTTCCCTTTCCAGATGCTGACGAAGTAGTTAAATACGAAGAGTAACTGCGCAAAGAATACGATGATGGCGGCTACCGAAATCATTTGGTTTAATTCGGCAAATTGTTTGAAAGATTCCCAGTTGCTGTAATCGTAGTAACGACGAGGCATACCGGCAACACCTTCGTAGTGCATCGGCCAGAAAATCACATAGGCGCCAATAAAGGTGATGAAGAAATGAATATAGCCCATGGTATTATTCATGAAGCGGCCATACATTTTCGGGAACCAATGGTAGATACCAGCGAACATACCGAAGAAGGCCGAAATTCCCATCACAATATGGAAGTGCGCAATAACGAAATACGTATCATGCAAGTGAATATCCAACGCAGAGTTACCCAGGAATAAACCAGTTAAACCACCTGAAATAAACAGGGATACAAAACCTAATGCAAANAGCATGGGCACTGTAAAACGAATATTTCCNCTTCCGATCGTAGTCAGCCAGTTAAATACTTTTACCGCCGAAGGAATGGCAATCAGGAGCGTTAACAATACGAAGACTCCGCCCAAAATCGGACTCATTCCAGTCACGAACATGTGGTGGGCCCATACTAAGAACGCCAGTACGGCAATACCAATCATCGATAAAATCATGGCCATGTAACCAAAAATTGGTTTTCTGGAATGCGTCGATAATATTTCCGAAGCCATACCCATAGCAGGCAACATGATGATATACNNTTCCGGATGCCCCAGGAACCAGAACAGNTGTTGATACAGGATGGCGGATCCACCTACATTCGGTAAAGCCTTACCTGCAATAAAGATTTCAGATAAATAGAAGCTCGTTCCTGCATGGCGATCAAACAGCAATAATACTGCAGCAGACAACAATACCGGNAATGACAATACCCCTAAAATAGCTGTAAACAAGAAGGCCCAGATGGTTAAAGGCATACGCGTCATACTCATGCCTTTGGTACGCATGTTCAAAATGGTAACAATGTAATTCAAACCACCCAACAGCGATGACACAATAAAGAGGGCCATACTAATTAACCAGAGATCCATACCGATTCCGGAACCCATAGAAGCTTCTTTCAACGCACTTAATGGAGGGTAGGTTGTCCAACCACCTGATGCCGGGCCTGTATTAACGAATAATGAGGCAAACATAATCACGCTGGCTACGGCAAAAACNCAGTAGGACAACATGTTTAAAAAAGGTGATGCCATATCACGTGCACCAATTTGTAAAGGAATGAGTAAATTACTAAAGGTTCCACTGAGGCCTCCGGTTAATACGAAGAATACCAGAACGGTACCATGAATAGTCACTAAACCGTAATACATTTCCGGATCCATTTTACCTCCACGGGCCCAATCGCCAAGAAATTTTTCCAGGATCGGGAAGGTATCTTCAGGGAAACCCAACTGTAAACGAAANAATACAGACATCAATCCTCCCGCGATGGCCCAGAATATTCCTGTAATCAGAAACTGGCGCGAAATGATTTTATGATCCATGCTAAACACATACTTACTTAAAAGTGTTGTTTGTGTTCATGATGATCGTGGTGTCCATGTTCATGCCCATGATCGTCATGGCCATGGTGAGTATGGGTATCCAGGTGATGAAGAGTGGCTTCTGTACTCATATCTTTCTGCTTATTTCATTGTTAATTTTTGTGAAGAATCTGCCTTCGCTTCTACTGGTTTGGCATCGGTTCCAGGAACTGCTGCTTCCGGATGATTTTGCGCATAGTATGATTGTTGTTTGGCCAACCAGGCATCGTGTTCAGCTTGTGTTTCCACGAATATCAGGGCCTTCATGGAGTAGTGGCCTTTACCGCATNNCTGATCGCAGGACAATTCATACACGAAATTTTCGTTGCCTGTTTTTTGCTTCATTTCAGCAGTGGTGATGGTTGGGGTAAACCATATTGTCGTGGTAATACCCGGAACGGCATCCATTTTAATCCGGAAATGACTTAAGCCCACATCATGAATTACGTCACGGGAACCAATAATTAATTCAACCGGTTTACCTTTTACAAGGTGCAATTCTCCGGTAGGAATTACAATATCATCCAGATTGGTTTTATCATTCCAATCCTGACCCAATAAATTGTCCTTGTCATCGATCAGGGTGTATTTACGTTTTCCCAAAACACCATCCTTACCAGGATATCGTGAAATCCAGTTGAATTGTTTACCAACAATTTCAATCTGCATTTTATTCTTAGGAGCTTCGGAAGTCACGGTAAACCAGTTTTTTAAACCAATGGCGACCAAAACAGCCATGGCTATAGCCGGTACCGTGGTCCAAATCATTTCTAACTTATTACTGTGCGAGAAGAAGAAGGCTTTGCGATTCTCCTGACGCTGGTATTTAAAAGCAAACCAGAACAACAAAGCCTGAGTAATAAANAATACAATGCCGGTTATCACCAAAGTCACCACAAACATCTGATCGTATTCTTTACCATAGTCCGATGCGGCTTCAGGGGCCATCAAGGGCATCATGTAACGGTGGCAGGCAATGATTCCGATCATGAAGGCTGCAAAAACAACCAGCATAGACCAGGCCAACATCTTATTCCGCTTTTTATCAAACTTCTCCTCTCCCTGAATTGTGGCAATTAATTCACTACTGCGTGATACCTGATAAAGCACCACGTAAATAGCCGCAACAAGGAGCAATAACAAAATCCTGACATAGTTGTTTCTTTTATTAGCTTATGTGAATGATAGTTTCTTTTAAGAATGGATGATTCTGTGGAACCATGGGTGCTTTGCTCAATTTATTGGATACCAGGTAAATAACCAGCCCGACAAAACCAGCCAGAATACCCAGTTCAAACCATCCCATTTTCCAGTTTNNGCTCCTAGTTCCCGGCATAATCATTTGGTAGAAATCGATCCAATGTCCGAAGATGATTAATACGGCCACCAGAACGACTACGAAATAGTTCCGTTTATTCGGGCGAGGCATCAGAATCAAAATCGGACAAACAAAATTTAAAATGATATTGAGCCAGTAGAAAAATTTATACGGTCCGTGCATACGAATCTTGAAGTACACGGTTTCTTCCGGAATATTCGCATACCAGATCAGCATGAATTGTGAGAACCATAAATAAGTCCAGAAGATACTGAAGGCAAACATGAATTTACCCACGTCGTGAATATGTTCATCGTTTACAATTTCCAGGTAGCCATGGCGCTTGGTATACAAAATCCACAACATAATCATACTCATACCACTCACAAATGAACTGGCAAAGGTGTACCAGCTGAACATGGTTGAGAACCAATGTGAATCTATACTCATAATCCATAACCACGGAATGGTTGAAGCCAATGAGAGGGCGAAAACAAATACGAATCCTGCAGAAACATTAAAGTTCTTCCAGTATGTTTTTGTAGACCCTTTCGGTTCAGCATCCTGCTTGAGCGATAACTGACGGATTTTTACTCCCAACCATCCCCACAAGGATATCACGACGATGGTCCATACCGTAAAGAAAGGTTTGCTGAGAAAGAAATTTTTCAACGTATTCAGTGAGTTGTGTGGGATATTTCCTTTTTCTAACCAGTGGTAGATATGGAAATTATCGGTCCAAACCAAGGTCAGCATAATGGCCCCTGCAATGATGCCGAGTATCCAAACGATACTGCCGATGGCCTCGGGGATACGTCGGAATGAAACAATCCAGGCTGCCTGAGCCAGAGAAGTTGCACTTAGTATAAAAACGCTCGCCAACGAAATCAGCAGGAAGAATAAACTATTTTGCAACAAGACTGCCCAGAAACGGGTTTGATCCATCACGTCGTGCGACATCAACAAAGTTGCGACACCCGCTCCTAATGAAATGAGACCTACCACCAAAAGAACCAAACTCGTCGTCTTCAATTTAGCCGGTACTTGAAACGTTTGATTTAACATTACTCTTTTTTTATTTCGGTTTGTATTTGAATTAATGGGAAGCGGGTTTTGCATCAGCAGGTGACGATGGAGTGGCCTGGGCGGATGCAGGTTTCGCCAATGAATCCTTTGGCAAAGGTGTTTCGAAGAACCACCAACCATGGTAAACGGTGCTCCTCCATTTTCACTTTGTACTTTNTTAATATAGGCCACAACTTGCCAACGCTGCTTGGAATCTAACTGACTCGCATATGACCCCATGGTATTTTTCCCATAAACGATGGCATGATAAATACGTCCTTGCGTCATAGCCAGATATTTTTCGCCGCTTTTTAAATTCGCGGGCATGGCTGCAAACTTACCGCTGCTGTATAGCGGACCATTACCATCCAATGCCGTACCATGACAGATACCACAATAAATCATATACAATCGTTTACCTTCTTCTACATCCGCCTCCGTTAACGGAAACTTACAGGTATTGGCATTGGCCAGGGTAGTATCAGCCTCTGCAATGTGGTCTGGCAATGCCTGCTCACGGGCAACTGTACCCGGTACGGGCATCTTGTTGTACTTTCCTCCACGGGCTTCAATTTTNTCTGTGCCATTATAATAATCCTGGGCTATAGAATACACCATGTCCGANGCATAAGTCTTACCCGGATTCCGGCTATAATCACTACAGGAACTGATGCCAACCGCCGTAACGACTGCCAACCCGAGAGACCATTTTTAAACTGATTCATATACTTAGGCAAGTTGTTGTTTAATTTCATAATCTTCTTTCTTGTCGAAACGACCAAACCACCATTCTGATTCGGCCAGTTCAATTTTAGTCTCCTCTGCCCCTGTTGTTTTCAGGAAAGATTCCACTTCAGCAGCATTGTCATCATTTACTTCAATGGCCATCACAAATTTGTCGTCAGTCTGACGGGGATGGAAAATATGTTTNTTNACACCCGGCATAATTTGGTTCAGGTAACAAAANGTAAGTACCATCCCCACGGCTGCAAATAATACCGTTAACTCAAACGTGATCGGAATGAACGCTGGCAAAGGGAAATGGGGTTTACCGCCAAAGTTCTGAGGCCAGTCTGTGGTGAAGATCCATCCCATAAAACCCAAGGCAGTACTCGTACCGGTAATTCCATAGATAAAACCTGCCACGTGTAAATCACTTTCTTTNTCACCCAAGGCCACATCTAAACCATGCACGGCAAAAGGTGTATATACATCATGTATCTTATGGCCGGCACTCCGCACNTTNTTAACGGCTGGAAACAGTACCGCTTCATCATTGTAAACAGCGACTGCGAATTTTTACACTCATTTTTACTGTATTCGTTTTATTTAATCTGATTCCTTTTGAGGTTCACAGACTAATGATGATGAGATTGTTCGTGAATAAAATGTTCGGTATCTTCTTCTTCTACTTTCTGCATCTCCGGCTTGTAGCGATCCCCACTCGTTTTCAGAATGAATTTGATTTCAGCAATGGCGATAACAGGGAAGTATTTGGCGAATAAGAAATAGCAGGTAAAGAATAACCCGAATGAACCGAGATAAAATCCAACCTCCGTCCAGCTTGGTGTATAATAACTCCAGCTACTTGGCAGGTAATCGCGGTGCAAGGCCATGATAATTACAAATCGTTCGAACCACATCCCAATATTCACGATAATACTCATGAAGAAGGTAAACCACAGGTTACGACGTAATTTTTTAAACCAGAACAATTGGGGAGATACTACGTTACAGGTCATCATCGCCCAGTAGGCCCACCAGTAAGGTCCGAGAACACGCAAACGGAAAGCTTCCTGTTCCCATAAAACGCCCGAATAATAGGCAATGAACAATTCGGTTAAATAAGCTACCCCTACAATAGAACCCGTAAGTACAATCACCTTGTTCATGGCTTCAATATGGCCGATGGTGATATAATCTTCTAATTTCAACACTTTCCGGGTGATTACCAGCAAGGTTTGTACCATGGCGAATCCAGAGAATACCGCACCTGCCACGAAGTAAGGTGGGAAGATGGTGGTATGCCAGCCCGGAATCACTGAAGTGGCAAAGTCGAAGGATACGATGGTATGTACCGAAAGTACCAGAGGNGTACTTAAACCGGCCAAAACCAAGGATAACATTTCATGGCGTTGCCAGTGTTTCGCACTACCGGCCCAACCAAATGAGGCAATTCCATAAGCCAGGCGACGGAATTTGGTTTTTGCCCGGTCACGAATGGTGGCAAAATCAGGAATTAACCCGGAATACCAGAACAAAAGCGATACGGTAAAATATGTTGAGATGGCGAATACGTCCCACAACAACGGCGAAACAAAGTTCGGCCACAAGGGTCCACGGGTATTTCCGTACGGCAATACGAAAAAGGCATCCCATACACGGCCCATGTGCCAGATTGGGAATTGCCCCGCACACATTACCGCAAAAATAGTCATCGCCTCAGCGGCACGGTTCACCCCCGTACGCCAGCCCTGACGGAAGAGCAANAGGATGGCCGAAATCAGTGTTCCGGCATGACCGATACCTACCCACCACACGAAGTTGGTAATATCCCAACCCCATCCAATGGTTCTGTTCAGATTCCAGACACCGGTTCCCCAATACACTTCCCAGCCCACACTAAATACTCCGAAAAGCAAGAGGGAGGCGGAAAGAAAGAAACCAATTTTCCAAAGCTTAGTCGGTTTGTTCTCAATAGGTGCACAGATATCTTCTGTCACCTGGTGATAATCCTTTTTACCGTCTACTAAGGCTTCTCTGATAACCGATTCGTACTTTAAATGCATATCTTCTTTTATTTATGAATCCGGAAGATTCAACTGTTGACTTTTATTAATTAGGCGTGTGCTTTTTCAGTTCCATGTCCTGCTTCTTCGGGATTCTTGCTCGCGATAGCGCTGTTGTTGCGAATCCGTGATAAGTAGTTGATGTTCGGTAAGGTATGGATATCTTCCAGCACATGGAAAACACGTTCTTTCTGTTCTTCATAGCGCAACTTATAAATTGCACTCTCTTTGTCATTCACATTACCGAATACGATAGCATCTGTCGGACAAGCCTGTTGACAAGCTGTTTTAGCCTCACCATCTTTCATCACACGACCCTGCTTCTTCGCGGTGGCTTTAGCACCTTGTAAACGTTGTACGCAGAAACTACATTTCTCCATTACACCACGGCTGCGCACCGTAACATCCGGGTTCAGTACCATGCGGGTAATGTCGTCATTCATATCATCACGACGACCATCGGTATAAACGTTATCATCGAAGCAGTCTGCCTCATTCCAGTCGCGCCAGTTAAAACGACGCACCTTATACGGACAGTTATTGGCGCAATAGCGGGTTCCGATACAACGATTATAGGCCATTTGATTGATGCCTTCTGAACTGTGGTTGGTGGCATTCACCGGACACACATTTTCGCATGGTGCATTATCACAGTGCTGACACAGCATCGGTTGGAATAAGGTCTGAATTGAATCCGGCTTGCTCGGATCTCCGGCAAAATAGCGGTCGATACGAATCCAGTGCATATCGTGCACTTTTAAAACCTGTTCCTTACCAACAACAGATACATTGTTTTCGGCCTGACAAGCAATTGAGCAAGANTCGCATCCCACGCAGGTATTCAGGTCGATACTCATACCCCATTTCATTCCGAACGATTCAAAATTCGGATAGAGGGTACCGTTTTTACGATAGGCTTCCTGCCAATCTTCTTCTGTTTTTGTTTCCGCAGGATGCGAACCACTATGCGCATCATGAGCGTCATGCCCTTTGGCACCATGGGCGTCATGTCCTTCAGCACCATGCGCTTCACCATGATGGGCAACCCCATCCGCATGAATATAATGTCCTAAAGCATGTTTACGCTCTTCATACAATACAGAAGGATTCTTTTTGAATTCGTCCAGGCTATATTCTTTAATAATCGGACGATCATTCTGATAACTATGGTGCGTTTGCGTGATCGCTAACGGATAGGTCGCATCTGTTGCCTTTAATTCAACGGTTGCTGTGGTGAACGACGCATTACCAGCAGCATCACGGCCTACCAGGGTATAGGCATTGGCGCCTAAATCGGCAGCGGCTTTACCTACTGATTTTGAACGACCATAACCAACCGCTACGGCAATGACATCATCATGACATCCCGGAACGACCAAAACAGGCAATTTCACTTCATGCCCGTTGGCCTTAATTGAGAAGACGCGTTTCTCCCGATCTACTTCATTGAGGTCGGTTAATTCGGCACCCATCTTCTTGGCCCGATTTGGCGACATGATCACGTAGTTATCCCAGGTACATTTTGTAATCGGATCCGGCATTTCCTGTAACCAGGGGTTGTTACTCCATGCAGCCCCACGTCCGATACCTACTTTNTCGTAGATCACCAATTCTGGAGCACCTTCAGCACTTGATTTGGAAGCGGCCACCTTTGCTAAAGCATCTGCGGTATTGCCTGAATAGGTTGCCCCGGCCATTGGCATGGATTCGGGTTCAAGAATTCCTTTCTGAATGGCTTGATCGAAGGCAGTTTGACCACCCAACTTACCCATCCAGTAATTTTTNACATATTCGTATTGAGACACCGGATTACCGGCCCATTTCAGTAAAGACTCATCCATGCCCCGGGTTTTGAACAAAGGAGCAATAGTGGGTTGCATCAACGAAGTATAGCCACTGTGTGAAGAGGCATCTCCCCAACTCTCCAGCCAATGATTTACCGGAGCAGTGATTTTACATTTCGAGGCGGTTTCATCCATACGGTCGTTGAACGCCAGCGACAACTTCAACCCGGAAAGTGCTTTCCCGATTTCATCGCCTTGCGGATGATCGTACACTGGATTACAATCAAAGAACATCGCACCACCAACTTGTCCGCCTTTCAGGGCTGCAACAAATTGATTCATGTCGTTATCGTTTCCTTTTTTGGTATTGTTGGTGGTGGCAAAAGTAATCGTATTGCCATAGGCACCGATTGCGCTGTTTAAGGCATTCACCAGGGTTTGCACGGCGGCATCATTGCTCCCGCACACCACCAGGGCACGTCCGCCACTGGCTTTTAGTTCAGCGGCAATTTTTTTAATCCCCGTGGCCAGATTACCGGATAATCCGCTGGCAGCACCTCCATTCACTTCGGANTAAAGGGCCGCGGCAACTGCACCGAATTGCGAAGGTTTGCAGGTAAAGCGCTCATCCGCACTACCTCCGGTTAGGCTCATCATCCCCTCGATCTGGTAGTGTTTACCCATGGTTGGGTTTTTGGCACTGATGCGACGGGTTTGAGCATATTGTTTGGTATAAATTTCAGGNGAAATCCAGGTACCTAANAAGTCGGCACCAATACTCACAATCACCTGGGCATTATCAAAACGGTAAGCCGGGATTGCACGTTGACCAAAACTAGTCATATTCGCATCCAACAAACCACTANNGGAAACCGCATCATACTGAATATGACGGGTATTTGGATATTTCTGAACAAATTGGGCAATGGCAGCTGCACCTGATTCACTGTTCAGGGTTGAACTTACCAGATATAAAGGTGANGCCCCAACAGCTGAAAGGGCCTGAGCCACCGCGTTATCGATAGCCTCCCAACTCACCTCTTTACCGTCAATGGTTGGAAACTTGGCGCGGGCCGCATCGTATAAATTTAATACCGAACCCTGAATACGGGCTGTTGTGGCACCATGGGTTAATTGACTATCACTGTTCCCTTCAATTTTAATCGGACGACCTTCGCGGGTGCGTACCAATACAGGAACCGCTTCACCACCATCTACATAGGTAGAGGCGTACATGAGTGGCACACCGGGAGTTACATTCTCCGGCTTTATAGCATATGGAATAGCTTTACGCACCGGCATTTCACAACTGGCCGCTAAAGTGGCAGCCGCTGTACTGAATCCCAGATATTTCAGAAAGTCACGACGCGAAGTCGGAGCCTGGGCCAACTGCTCAATATCGCCAAACGGAAGTTCCTCACGAAACTCTTTCGCCGTTTCTTCTTTGAACTTTTGAGTCGGATTGAGCTCTTCGAGTCCTTGCCAATATTGTTTTTTACTCATATCTTATTAAATTCAGGATTCGTTTTAATTGTTTCGTTTACTTACTTGTGATTCGGATTAGTAGTGGCAACGTTGACATTCCAGACCTCCGATATCACTTACTTTAACATCAGTACGTTTACCTTCTTTAATCTCCTGATGGTATTTCTGGAAGATGCTGTAATAGTTATTATCGGCAAACTGAACTTTGGTTTCACGATGACAGTTCACGCACCAGCCCATGCTCAGATCAGCGAACTGATACACTTCATCCATTTGCTCAATATTTCCATGGCAACGCTGACAGGCCAGTTTTCCTGAAACCACATGCAGCGAGTGGTTAAAATACACGTGATCAGGGAGGTTGTGAATTTTGACCCATTCAACCGGTTTGGCTAAGATATTACCCTGAGCATCCCGTTTATAATCTTTCTTTTCAGCATCCCAACCCGCGTAGTCGTAAAGTTTTTTAATCTCTTTATTGCCATCCACTTTGTTTCCTTCAAGATCGACGAGAGGATGCGTTTCTGCACCGGTATATTCATTAATCTGTTTATGGCAGTTCATACACACATTGGTAGAAGGAATCATGGCATGACGGCTCTTTTCAGCGCCGGGNTGACAGTACAAACAGTTGATTTGATTGATGCCGGCATGCACCTTATGCGAATAGAAGATAGGTTGCTTTGGCATGTAATTTTTCTGACGACCAAATTCTGAACCTTTAGTCAGCCAGATACCGAACCCGATAATAAGTAATGCAGCCAGGAGTGCAATCACCACTTTATTGCGTAAAAACGGAACATCTTTTGGTGAGGGCAATCCGCGTTTAGCATTGGCAGAACGGCTCAGCACTTTATTGACCTGGGTCAGCACAAATACTGCTATAAGCAAAATAGCAGTCAGAATCACATACAATAAGGTATTGTCAGAAGACTGTGGCGTTGTTACATTAGGCCCGTCTTTCTTTTCTGTTGGCGGCGGCTGATTGACATAGGTAATAATGGCATCAATATCCTCATTACTCAGGTTTGGGAAGGCGGTCATTGCCGTTTTGTTCCACTTGGTATAAATTTCATTGGCGTATTTATCACCACTGGCAATGACGGCTGCTGAGTTTTTAATCCACTTATAGAGCCATTCCTTACTTGGCACCCTGCTATCCACGCCGTTTAATTTCGGACCGGTGGCATCCTTGTAAGGGTTATGACAGGAGGCGCAATTGGCCTGAAACAGGGCCTTACCATCGGGGGCAGCATCTGCCTGAAAAGCCTGNTATGGTAAGAAGTATAAAAGAAGTAGGAATCCCTTGCAGTCTCGTGCCATGCGTGATAGATAACTTAACATCAGTTAATTATAATTTTGTGTTAAATTCAGAATGTCGCAAAGGTAGTGCCTGAAATCTGAAAATTATACACAGAGTTCAAAAAAATTAGCCCCCATTTTTTATCAATTTTAAAACCTGATAAAAATCATGTTTTACCGTTAAGTTGCAGTAAAATCAATGCTTCTAGTCTTCATTGACCAAATCCCTTTCAACGAACATCTTGTTTTTTCACATTCACTATCCATGAAATCTATGGTTCATTGTCATAGAATTGTCAGTGAACGACAGACGCATATAGTTTACTTCATTTCATTCCTGCGTTCTGCTGCCCGGGAGATAATTTATGCCGGAGATTAAGGTGAAATTACCGGCCAAATCCCTTGAAAAGAGGCGAATTTTGGACCTGCCTCTCCATATCTTTGTGCCATGCAGTGGCATACTCCCTTTGGCTTCCCTGATTTTCAACCGTCGATTCGCCTTCAGGACAAAATTTTTCTGAATGGCTCGTGCTTTCGCAGCATATGTATCGGTTCTTAAACGAATCCGGATATCAGGTGGCCCACAATACACATGGCATTTTGTTTAACCCGCTTAGCATCATCCGTTCGCTGAATGATGTGATGGAAAACAAAATATACAGGCCTGAAGATCTTTTCAGCNTGAACNAGTATTGGCATAGCTGGATGCACCACTCCGATTTCTCTGATTTACATCCTGAAAACGCATTAAACAAAATAAACTCTTCCATTGAGGCACACCACCATTTTCTGAAAGAGGCCCGGATTCTTATTCTAACACTGGGTTCTGCCTTTGCCTATTACCATTTAGCGCACGGATTTTATGTAAGTAACAATCATCGCGCACCGCAGCAAGACTTCCGGCGTGATTTGCTTGAAGTGAGCGACATCAAATCCGGCCTTCAACAGCTTCTGGATACCCTGCATCAATTTAACCCTTCGTTACGGGTGATCTTCACCATTAGTCCGGTGCGCCACATCCGGGAGGGCCTGATAGATAACAATCGCAGTAAAGCACGGTTGATTGAGGCGGTGCACGGTTTAAACCCGATATATTATTTCCCGGCCTATGAACTGGTTATGGATGTTTTGCGCGACTACCGATTTTATGACGTTGACAAAGCCCATCCGAATTACGAAGCTACAGCCTATGTGTGGGAAGAGTTTGCAGCCCATTGTTTGCATGTGGAGGACGCTGCCTTGCGTGAAGCCGTGGAACAACTTTTCCGGGCGGCCCGGCATAAACCACGAAATACCAGAACCAACGCACATCAGCAATTCATAGCACAACAACACACCTTATACCAATCTGTACGCCAACAACTTCCGCATCTGCTCATCGAAGAGTTCATGCTCTAGCGGTTTCTCCGGTTCGTCGACCCGAATAACTACTTCATCTTGTTTTCAGGGCATTCAAAGCCATCCAGCTTTCTAATCTTAATCCAAGCAGTTATCTTGTCAGGAAATTAGCATACATGAAATCAAAATTACTTTTTCAAATTCTTCTTCTGGCCGGTCTGGGAACCATCCATCTGACGCTTTCATCCGACGTGGGCGGTAAATACAATGGGGTACTTCATGTGGTTCTTGCCATGGCAATGTGAACACAGCCACCACCGTAGCACTAAATGGGTTACCAACTACCTTCACGCCCGGTCAGACCTATTCGTTAAATTTTACAGTCGCCAATAGTACGAATTCATTGGCGGGGTTCAATATTCAGGTGACTGGCGGTACCCTGACTGCGGGGAGTGGTTCAAAAGTAAATGGCGCTAAGACCCAAATTACGCACACAACGCCAATGAGTGCAGTAAGCGGTGTATCTACATTTAATTTCAGTTGGACGGCACCGGCCTCAACTACTGCAGTTACCTTCAATGCCGGGAAATGCTGTGAATGGAAATAATAATGATGACAGTGGCGATCAGTGGAATACGCTCAGCACTTCGGTGAGTGGAGCCATCCCATCCGGTGTTGAATCTGTTGAAAATAGTGCCATTCAACTTTACCCCAATCCGGTTCAGAACGAATTTCAGGTGAGTGGACTGCAAGGTGAAGCGCATATTACCATTTATACCTTATCCGGAGTACGCTTGCAGCAAGTTCGCAGTCAGGCCCCGGAAGTCAGCATTTCAAGTGCCGCCTTCCCGACCGGACTTTATCTTGTTTTGGTTGAAGATGCGCAAGGTGTTCATCGCTTGACAGTTCGTAAATAAAAATTCGGGAACAACCTGAATTTTCGGATGGATTGAGATGGAATCCTTGTGAAAGTAGACAACAGAAACAGCCGGCATCACAGACGTTTTGGTGTGCCTGAAGGAGGTACCTGAGGAGGCTATTCACTTCGATGTACTTTCTTTTGATCGACTACGCTTTACGCAGTTTTAGGTATGCCCCGGATGTAATTTCATTTATTTAGGGAAAGCACTTACACTTGGAACAGATTAGCCAATTTCAAATCTGCGTAGCGGGCATTCATAAAAAATCAGATCGGGGTTGCATACCAATTGTGCACGGAGCTGCTTGTTCTTGACAAAAAGAATCATCCATATCCAGTGCATGCAGGATTGTCGTTCAAAGTACTCTCAGTCTTCTTCAAAATTCCCGGGGCTTAAACTGGATTAAACTTTTCATACAAATCCATTTTTCAGGAATTTATTTTTATTCCTTTTGTGTTTAACCACCTTTTCATGTTCAACACCAAACTCTTCCATTAAACTAAGTCCATAATTTCGTATTGCTTCCACAATATGAATGGCACGTCTGCCACGGTCAGTGATAGAGTATTCCACTTTGGGCGGAACCACCGCGTAAACCTGGCGGTGAATAAATCCTTCTTCCTCCAGGTCGCGCAACTGGCTCGTCAGCATTTTATGTGTAATATGTGGTATATCCTTNTTGAGTTCCCCATACCGCATCACATGGTCTTTAAGCCTCCACAAAATTGGCATTTTCCAGGTTCCCCCAATCCGATGTNNGGCAAACTCAACAGGATTATAGTAGAGCTTGTTTTTAAATAAAAATTCCGGCATCTTTTTTCGTTGATGTGTATGTAATTCTATCCTGCCTGTCACTCGCCGTTTTTATAGGCATGGCCATGTAAGCCTGAGGAGCACGCTCCCACCATTTACGGTTTTTAACGAACGTTGTGGTTCGAATGACATTTGCAAAAATTGGTCTCAAAAGGCTGAAATCATTGATACTTTCCTAAAAGTGTGTATCACTAATCCGAGTAAGTATATTGTCAAATGTACTACTACTTGCCAAATTTGCTTCGTGAAAGACAAACAAACAAGCCGGAAATACCATATACCCCCAATTCACACCTGCCCGTTTGCCCTTTCGCTTGTTTCCCGCTCGGGAAATGATTCAATGAATTAAGGAACCACGTTTAAAATTTAAAAACACGAATATGCAACAACAAGAAAAATTAAGTTATGTCCACTTTCATGGTTCACCGTCCAAAGGTAAAATTCTTATGGTGGCCTCTTCGCCTTCTGTTTCTTCGCAAACCGGTTGGCCAATTGGATTCTGGGCAGCAGAATTAACCCATCCCATGCGCGTTTTTCAGGAAGCCGGTTACGATATTGAACTCGTATCTACACAGNGGGGCAAATTGGAAATGGATAGTTATTCGAACCCCACTGATGCAAGTGGTTATTCCGCGAATGATATTATCTCCTTAGGGTATATGCAAAAACCGGATNTTTTAGCCATGCTTGAAAATACCCGCAGTCTTCAGGACATTAACCAGAACGATTATGCCGCTATTTTTCTGGTAGGTGGTCAGGGCCCCATGTTTACCTTCAAAGGAAATACTGCATTACAACAACTGTTTGTTTCCTTTTATGAAGCCCAAAAACCTGCAACCGCTGTTTGTCACTCGACAACCTTACTACTGGAAGCGCGCCTGTCGAATGGAAACTTATTGGTAGAAGGTAAAACCTGGACCGGATTTGCCAACGCCGAAGAAGATTTTGCAGACCAGGCGGTTGGGCAANAAATACAACCTTACCGCATTGAAGATGAAGCCCGAAAAATTGCGAACACCACGTTTAAAGTAGCCAGTCCGTTTAGTTCATATGCCATACAAGATGGTTATCTGATTACAGGGCAGCAACAAAATTCAGGTGCCGCTGCAGCTGAACTTCTGATTGAACTTTTAAATGCAAAATAAGATGCAGGTCATACAATGGATTGAAATTCCAGCACAGAATCTTGAACGTGCGTATCAGTTCTATTTCAGTGTATTATCCGGTCATGTGCGTAAAGGAAGTTTTCAGAATCAGGATGTCGTTTTGTTTGATGTGCCATTTCAAAACGGTGAAGCCGTGGGAGGTTCCATTACAGTGCGTGAAGATTTAAAACCCGGCACGACTGGTGCGCTCATTTATCTGAACCCATTTAGCACCTTGTCTGAAGCTGTTCACAAGGTGCAAGCCGCTGGTGGACAAGTTCTGGCTGATCAGATTCCGTTGGGAAAATTTGGATATGCCGCAATTTGTATGGATACCGAAGGCAATAAAATAGGACTCCTTTCACATGAAGCTTAAGGCAATGATTTATTTTCTCCTGCTGCTCATTTTCAGCAGCAGGGGATTTTCTCAAATCCCGGTCGAATGGTTCGCAGGTCATCAGCGAAGCACGATCGATATTATGTTCTTCAAATTTNTGAAACACCCGAATCAATCCAATACACGATTCCTCTTCTTTAACCGCAACAGGGCCGGTATGGATTATCGTATGACCAGAATAACGTACTTACCTCAATTCGGTTTTACCGAGGCATTCTCATACAATGCCCCCGTTNTAAAAGGATGGGCTCCTGTTGCTGTTGTGCAGGTATTGGGAAGTGGTGTTTATCCAAAATCCGGAATCAATGGGCTCGTATCCANNAAAAACATCACCCTGTTTTCCTGGCTGGTTTGTGACCTGATGCGAAAACCGAATCTCGATTATTTTCTGCTGATGCGCTACCAACCTGAATTGAGCAAACACCTCAACTTATTTTCACAACTTGAAACGCTGAACACATTTCCCACTTCGNTTAGGGGGCAAATAAATCTTACGCAACGTGTACGTTTGGGAATCGACTGGAGAGGTTATCAGTTAGGCGCCGGAGCTGACCTGAACGAATCGAAAATCAACAACTATCGGATCATTTCTTCAATTGGGCTTTTTGTACGTCATGTTTTTTAAACCCCTACCAAACTTTTTTAACTGAATCGATCGCGCGCCAACAGATACCGCTTTCTTCACTAATAAATGCGCATCCTACCACCCATTCACTATTATCCAACCATCCAAGTTTAAAAAGAATTTCATGATATTAAAACGTAATTTTAATTTGTTTCGGGTATTGGGCTATGTCAGGTACGAATGCCTCTTTGCCGTTTCCATCGCATTGTTTTGTTATGTCTTGCATCGTTACAATCCCTCGTTCAGTCTTCCTTTTTCAGTAGCCGCCATCCTGGGTAGTGCACTAGCCATATTTATTGCTTTTCGAAATAACAACGCATACAGCAGATGGTGGGAAGCAAGAACCCTTTGGGGAGGCATCGTAAATTCAAGCCGGGTACTGGCCCGCCTGGTAATCACCTTTACGGATAGTCACCAACATCAGCCCCAATATCATGCAGAACGAAGCCGGCAATTTAAGTCAGACCTCATTATGAAACTCATTGCATGGGTCCATGCCCTGCGCTTGCATTTGCGTAAACAAGACGACTGGCATCAACTCCGATCCTATTTTTCAGAGGCGGAATTCCTTCAAATCCAAGGGGCGAACAATAAACCCAACACCATTCATCTGCTTACCGGAAAATCCATTTATCAGGCCATGGCGGATGGCACATTAGGCGGATTTGATAGTTTTCAGATGGAAGGACAATTGCTGGCCCTTGCGAATTATCAGGGTGGATGCGAACGTATANAAAATACTCCCTTACTCCGACAGTATGATTTCTTTACGCGTTTGTTTCTTTATGCTTTTATTTTCATACTCCCATTTTGTTGCATTACTGATTTGGCTAAAATGAATCTGGACTGGCTCTCCATTCCGGTTTCTTTATTCATTTCTTTTGTGTTCGCTATTCTTGGGAAAGTTGGAGAAGTCAATGAAGACCCATTTGAAAACCGCATCACCGATGTGCCACTTCTTGCACTTTGCAACACCATTGAACGCGACCTGCTGGATTTGTTAGGTGGGTCTGAATTACCAGAGAAAATGGAACCGCAAAATGGCTTTTTATTTTAATCAAAATGGACAAACACAGCAAACGAATTTCTTTCCATGATGTTTAAATCCCTCTTTCGCATGTAGGCATGTATATAGTTTACAGACAAAAAAATTCATGCTTTGTTAAAAATTCCAAGATGGAAAATGCGCGTATTGACCTCTGTTTCTGTTTGACTTCCTGACTTTATCCGGAACCAAGCAGGTATTGTTTATCTTTAACTTTTAACTCATAAACTGAACGAAACAATGAAAATTGCAATTATTGGAACCGGCAATGTGGGTGGAGCTTTGGCGACAGCCTGGGCGCGACAAGGACACACCATTTTTCTGGGTGTTCGTGATCAAAATAATTTTAAAGGAGCTGACTTATTGGAGAACCCCAATACATCTTGTNCTGTCATAACGGATGCGGTAAGACAGTCTGAAGTTATTTTACTTTCAACCCCTGCGCCCATGGCCATTGAAGTAACGNAAAGCCTGGGTGATACTCAGGGCAAGGTGATTCTGGATGCCATGAATATTGTGATGGGCCGCGGACCGGAGGGGTATAAAAATACCAGTCAGGCCATTTTAGACCACACCGCAACGCGCGATGTTGTGAAGTGTTTTAATACCACAGGATTCAACAACATGAAAAATCCTGTGTATGGAAATCAGGCCCTGNATCTATTTGTTGCCGGCGATAGTGAACGGGGGCAATCGATTGCGATACAACTGGCATTGGATGCCGGGTTCGGCGCCTGTTACCCTGTGGGTGGAAACGACAAATTTGAACTCATGGAACAATTCGCCTGGTTCTGGATCGATCTTGCCATGTTTCAAGGCCAGGGACGTGACATCGGATTTAAACTATTAAAACGCTAAGCCACTCCTGAATTTTTCATCCGGATTCTTTCAGTTCATCACTTGTATTCGATACTTGTGCTCTGCAAGTTGGCGGAAATGGTACCGAATGCATCAGAATAAAATTCCGAGCCCGTTGCAAAGTCACCGGCAAAGTTCAGCGTGACGCAGAAATATTAAGCCAAATGACTTAGCCAATTATTCTTGATGGTTATGCAACCGTCTCATTCCATTTCTCCCAACTTGCATCTTGTCGGGATAATAAAAGAATGATTCCGAAAAGGCTTTATTGTTGTTTAATGACTTTTTCCAGATGGATCAATTCCTGTTTGTCGTTCAATACAATGACATAGAATATTCCGTCAGGCAGATGCTGAATCGGGAAGGTATACGTAGCGGAACCACCCTTGTGGTTGATCGATTCGCTGAACAACAGTTTACCTTGCAATGAAGTAGCCGCGAGGCGGAGTGTTGGNGCTTCATTCAAATCAATCTTAACCTATAGCTGAGTTTGAACAGGATTGGGAACAACCTGAATATAATCGGCTTGTGAACGAATGTTTTGCGTTCCGAGTGGAGCTCCCACAACAAATAAAGTATCATCAAAAATACCATTATTGCCCATGTCGACTAACACGGCTGTTTGTGGCCCCTGACTTCCTGCAAAATAAGGGTCAATGATATGCGAGCCCTGCCCGGAGATGCTGACATTGTTGGCCGTAAACTGTTTCACCGTATCATTGTAAACAGCGATTACATTTAATGCATACGTGATATTGCCATTGCCTGGATGTATAATCTGATACTGGTAATCATTCGGGTGAATGGTGATGATAGAATCATTGGCAGGTATACCTAATCCGCTGATATTAATGGCGCATCCCGTTGGAGCACCCAGATCCAGTTGGTCAAAATCTGCCGAAAAGTATTTTGTCACATTATCCGGATTTCCATACGCGATAAAATTATTTTTTATTGTGGTACGATCCGTTTCGCCCGGCAAAGCTTTTCGACTCAATCCCATATTTATCCGATCATTCTCGAAATGAAAATACATGGTACTATCGAGGTAGTTCGTTGATTGAACCTGGAGATGTGCACTGGTATCCATCAAAAACGATCGATATGCNACCCCAGAATTATTTTTAGGTTCTATGGCTACAATCTTATCAATAGACGAATTAAACCCTGTATTATCGAGTATGGCAGTGTTTCCTGTGCCTGATTCCACGATAGTGAACTGACTTTGCGGTGCCAGATAAATTCTTGCTATGGAATCCATGCCTCGTTTTTTACCTTTCAGGTGGGTGTTTAATAATCCTTCCATTTCACCGATGGAAACTTCGTTGAATGCTGTAAAGAACCCGTTTGCCGGATAATTCATAGAGGCGCTGGCCAAAATGCCATTGTTGTAATAATTCGAATTCACCCAGAGGTAGCTGTTCTGATTTAAAGGATCATTGGAATCATACACATACACAGTATCTGTATTAAAAACGCCGTTATAATTAAAAGGCAGTTTTACCGGAGTTTTAATCTTGTAGGGCATAATAGAGTGGTAACTATACTGAACAGGTGCCCCGGCCGGACTCGAAATCCAGCCTATGTATAATTGCCGGTAATGAGTGGTATCCTTACGCNNAAAAGTTTGTTTCATGCGGTACAAACCTCTCCAGGGTTTTACCGAATCCCGATGTTCCGGATAATACTCCTTGAGGTCTATATCCCATTGCTTCAAATACGCCCGTCCCAGTGTTAATACTGCATTGAAACTGGTATTGTCGTAAGTATTCAACTGAGTGGATGTACCAATATTGTAGTTGGTATTCAAATATTGGTCGTCTTTAAAGTGTAGTAATGAGGTCGCCGCAAATCCATAACAATAGCCTTGAAACAATCCGGCATATCGACGAATATAGTTCCTGAATTTCGCAGGTTTATACAAATACCGATACGTGTTACTCAATAGCGGGTTACTACTTTGTGCATAATTGAGATACACATCCGATTGAACCATTTCCGTCATATACTCTTTCCACGACACCGAATTGGTATCGCCAAAAACGCCATTGGTATAATAGTTGGTGATACTGGTATCTGAACTGATAAAAGGCTCTAGTAACGGAATTCCATTGTTGGCAAACGGGTCTGTTGTGGTGTAATCAAATCCTCCATAAAAATTCTCCGACCAGATAGAATCCACCGAATTGGGAGAACCTGCATCGGAACTGTTGTACATTTTCCAGACATGCTTTGTAAAGTCATAGCCTTCAAGGTGAAAATCAGGTCGATTCGGATGATACACAAAACCCTTATACCTGTTATCACTGGGGTCTAAAAATAANCCAACCACTTCGTCGCTATCATTAATGGCTCGTGCGATGGAGTAAATCGAATCGCCGTGAAAAATAAATGCCAGTGAAGATAAATTCAACACCCCGCTGCTGTAATTACCCGGAGTATAGGTGGGAGATGCCACAAAAGCATTGACGAAATTATTTGTATTTCGATACTCACCGACTATTTTTCCATTGTTGTTTTTACCATAAGGATGACACCAATTACTTCCGGTTAAGGGATAAAATCCTGCATACAATTCATCGTATAAAAATGGCTTGTTCAATGACCCGTCAATATAAAAACCACATGCAATCCGATTGGTATCCATAGCCCCTCCCATCGTATTATAATACGTGTAAGTACTTGGTGGAGTAAACACATTATACCGCCAGGCCTGCCAGGCATTAAATCCGGCTGGGGGTGTACCCTGATGCAACACAAATAACCAGCGATTCACACCCGGATACCAACCGGTGATATCGCCCTTATTGTTCATGTGAAAAGCCTTCACCGCGTTTTGTTGTAATCCCGAAATATCCGAATGCCAAACGATGTAATGATTATTGACCATACATTTATGCAACTTCGAATTGCCGGATGCATCCAAATAATTTACCAAGACCAAATTGTTGTCGTTAATACTAACCGCTTTGATGCCTACCGACCCCACTCCGGTTATCGTTCGATCAATTTCAATGAGTTTTCCTTCCGGAGTAATTACAAATCCAATGGTATCTGTCGTAGACACAGGAACCCCATATCCACAAATAAATCCTTTGTTATTAATGCCCATTAAAAAGGTATTGATATCAATGGAAGAAGTCGATAAATCCAATTGCTCTAAACTATACGTTGTTTGCGCGTCGATCGAATGGAATGAAAATATAACACAACTGATGAGGTAAACGAGTTGTTTCATGTTGATTGGTTTGTATAAAATTAATTCCCTTTCGTAGAATATTCCAAATACCGGAATATATTAATTATTGCTTTATACGTTGAATACCAAATGTTGTCCTGCCCAATTCAGATAAACCACTGTTGATTGATTCGGGATTGAACACTTGGTTTTAAGGCTTTATTCTCCAGAATCGTGGGCATCTGGCAAGCATGCTGTTCATTCGAATTCGAGCAGCGGCATCCTGAATCAGCATCAATTAAAGATATTTTCATCCTGATTATCAATCCTTTGTGTCTGACAACTGATTCATTCATCCTGGATAAAATACACGGATGAAACCTATAAAAATACCTGGAAAGCGAATCGCCATGGCGACGCAGCGAGTCTGATTGTGACTTTGAATTGTAATACCGATTGTGCTTGCATTATAGTCCAATCTTCAATTCACTCGCCTGGACTATTTTCCAGCTATATCGACATTTACCACGCTAAACTGATAAAATAGGTTGGACTATTTTATAAGTAAGATTGGGTTAAGAATTCCATGTGCTACTGTTTTTTACATTTTATAACAGTCCTACTCTGCTTTTTAACCTTTTGTTTCAATGCAATCAGAACACTTTGTCTTTTACCAACGCTAAATTTCGAAGCATGTTTTGTTCAAGGCATACAGCGTATCGTCGCTTTTTCCTTTGGGTAGACCGAGGTGGATTTCGTTTCAGTTTCTTCCTTGTTACCGCCCTCCTCGTGTCTTGTTCCGAAGCCCGTACTCATCAGGTCTTCGGCTTACTGACAGCAGAAACTCAGATGCCGGCCCTGGATAGCNAGCTTTTACAACGCAAAGCCCGGGAAGCAAAAGCCTATTGCCGGAAGCATCAGCTCAATACAACCTGGTGTTTATTGGCCGACATGAGCCGGCACTCAGGCTTGCCCCGACTCATAGTTTGGGACTTTAAACAAAATGCCATCCTACGTGCGACGCTCGTTGGACATGGTTGTGGACCCCTGCATCCCTGGAATACAGATCGCTCTAAAACCAATCCGCAGTTTTCAAACGAAGTCGACAGTCATTGCTCTTCGCTCGGGCATTATCGTATCGGTGAACGAGGCCCCAGTAGTTGGGGCATCAAAATAAAGTATCTTCTGCATGGCTTAGACAGTAGTAATTCAAACTCCCTGAAACGTGTGGTTGTTTTACATGGTTGGGATCGTATGGCCAATGATGCCATCTATCCCAAAGGCTCCCCGGAAGGTTGGGGATGCCCGACAGTATCTAACCAAATGATGCAATGGCTTGATGAGTGCCTTCGCCAGGAAAAGACTCCCGTACTTCTTTGGATGTTTTATGACCCACGTTAATTTGGCTGATATCTTTTGTATCTTTCAGCATGAACCAACCCATGCCTCTGAACGAAATGATGCAACTGGCCAGGCAGGTCGACTTTACCTCGGAAGCGCACGAACCCCTCTTACTGCAATCCATTGCTGCCCTGAGTGAATATGGGGTACAGACCCGCGCAGAACGCCTCCAACTTCAACAAGCCTATTTGGAATTAACGGCCAGCTACCTGAAAACTATTTGGGATTTCCACGGGAATCCGAAGTTTTGCAAGTCCGAAAAGAAATTCAGGAGGCGTATCAATTGTTGTTTGCAGATAACTCCATGGGTATGCGTTGCCATACCTATTTGTGCGGCTTACAACAGGAATTAAAACAACTTGAATATGATGATGCCATTGCCAAAATTGCCCAGGCGTTTCACGATATAGCGGATTGGGACTACCAGGACTCGCCCGGTCATGATGCCCTGCTGCATCGCCTGATTCTTCACATTCAAAGTTTGTTGTTGCTGATACAATTTGCCGAGCAGTATCCCGAAGATGCCACGGCATGTTCAGCCCATGAGAAAGCGCTCGCAGAGGTGTTTATACAATTTCAGGAAACAGGTTTTCGATCCTGACAGATGGTTGGCACTGGTTCGACACATACGGTCTGATTCAACTAAACAGGAACACATCCATCCCGTATTGTTGTGCTGTGGCATCTTGCTTTATTTTCATCCGGAATACAGTCCCCTGCTTGAAGATTTGGAAAACGAATTTGGTTCAGCGATGGTGGAGTATTTAAATCAGTTACGAAAACCTGATGTGGGTTCCAATACCAATATCCAACGGATTACCACCGATGAAATTCTGATGCAGTATCGGTCCAGCTTACAACGCGATGGATTTTCGGAACATGCGATGTATGAAGCCATTGCACAGGTCAGAAAAATACTGATGATCAATCCATGGACCTGAACGACTATGCCGAATTCATTGAACAATTGTGTGGAGAGAGCCAGGCGTATGCACCCGCTGAAATGCAGGAAACGTTGCAGGAAGTGAAGCGAGGTATTGATGCCATGATAGCATTTGTTCAAAACCCGCCTGAACATGTTAGCGAAGAAGCCCTGCAAGCAGAAATGGATACCCTACTGAATACCTTAACCACTCAGCTAAAAGATGGGAAATCTGTGAGTGCAGCCATCACATCCGCCAGCAATGGATTCCAACTCATCGGACTAAAAATGGACTTACTTCAGGATGCTTCATTTGATTTTCTGGCGGGTATCTTAAAACGTTATTTGCACGGTTTGATGCAGGCCATTGAAAATTACATCCCGGAAAATATGCGTTCCTTCTATCCACAGGTGGAGCAATTTGTGGCACAGATTTCAAGGTTCATGATCAGATGAATGGTCCGGAATGGAAAAAAGAACTGGCTCTGGAACAATTTCAGGAGAGTAGCCAACGATTCATCGGTTCGGTGAATTACCTGCCGATGCATCCTGATTTTAAAACAATGCCATGCTGAAACAATTCGTTGATTTATTTCCGCAGCTGAGCACCCGAATGCTCAATCTTTCGGAGCATCTTGGCGAAGAAGATGAAAAGAACTTCAGCGATTGCTTGCCGCCCGGGAGGATACCTTGAATTTATTAAAGTCGGCCTATACCCTACCACAAATTATCGAACACCAGCAATTTGGATTGCGTCAGATGGCTCATGATCTGGGGCAGTTTGAACGCCGCAAACTCCTTTATTTTACCCCGAGTTCTTTGTCGGTGCAGGATGTTGTTTACAAGTGAACCAGGTTTTTAATAGTGATCTTCAGATGTTTTGAATCTTGTTCAGGAAGCCTGTTCTGTGTTGGGCATGAATACAGCCACCCAAAATCGAATACCACCAGCCTCGAAAATCGTTGGCAACAGCTACGGGAATCAGGAGTCTGTATTTTTGATTTCAGTGCCTTTCAACCCCAACTGGCCGACCCCATACATTTTGTGGCCGGCGATGAAGTTGTTGAGACCCCGGCGTTACGTGCTGCATCCGGCATTGCCACAGTGGCATTTGAATGTGGGTGGGCGCTCAGTTTGGGTAAACCCATGGTGGTTCTGATACGAAGCGGACAGTCAGTTCCCTTCGATATCGACATCCATCCCTGTATCTTACAAGGCGATGCCACGGATGCTGATGCCATAATTGCTGCCTTACAAATTGCCATGTATGGAAAACCCCGTATTTCGGAAGAAACGATACTGGAAAGCAGCCGGAACTATTTAATGCAAAAGGCAAGCCGCTTAACCGCCCCTGAAGTACAACCCATAGTAGAAGGTATCCAACAAACGGGGCCGGATGCGACCATGCTGAAACATCTGGGGATGCGATTCCTGGATTACTTACCGGCTAAAAATCATCTGGCTATTCAACCTCCCTTTGCCAGTATGTATCCGACCGATGATGGTCCTGAAAAGGTATTTCACGTCACGGCATTCCGACCCTGGATGTGGCCACAGAGCAACATATCCGCACTGTTTGTCAATCCTGCGGGTTCCTGTATTTGGTGGGTTATGAAAAATTGACCCGGATATTATGGCAGCCATCTGGAAGGATCTGAGCAGCGCATTTTGTGATTGCCGATATTACCTTTTAAACCTGAATGCTTTATTGGAATTGGGTATGGCCATGGCCCTGGGTAAACCTACCCGATCATTCATCAACATCAATATATTCAACAGTATATTCCACCTCTGTTAAAAATCAGAACGCACAACTATGCCAATGATGGGGAGGCAGGAATCCGTTTTCAGGAATTGCTCCGGGCGTTTTTTAAGGAGAATGAGCTCAGGTAATGAACGGCCCTCGGCCCTCTAACCTATTCCAACAATGGTTAAAAGCGCAAATTGGGTTCATGGAAATTGGTGACGATTTTTTTATTTCCCGGTTAATTTCATTAACTTCGGATTGAACTTGTCAACCTTTTCACCAAAAACTAAAAATATGAAAACTCACTCCTTCACTCCTTCACTCCTTCACTCCTTCACTCCTTCACTCCTTCACTCCTTTTCTGAGTCAATTAGAAAGACCTTTGGAAGTAAGTTAAAACTTAAAATGCTGTATTTGAGTTTTACAATTTTAACTTTAAGCACGAAAATTCAATCCCAAATCATTCCCTTTAGTAAACACTATAACCACAACATCAATTCAGGAACGAATGAAATATTTGATTTAGATGGTAGTTATGTGATTGAAAAATTTTACCCAACGGCCCTTCATCCTTTCGAAGGAACTATCATGTTTCAACCGATACGACATAATAATGCACCCGGTTCTGTTAAACTTCAAGTTTCTTTGCAAGACCAAAACGGGGTCGTTGTCATTTCCCGTACTTTTGGATTACCCTTACAATGGGAAACAGAAACATGGTACCAATATCATCTGCAAGCAAAAGTTTTGTCAACCCTAATTCTGGCCAGTTAGAGAAATTTTATATTGTTACAGGTGTAACACGATCAATCACACTTTCCCAAATGAATCGATTTGATACATGGTATTTAATTATCGATCAAAATCTTGGAAATTATTATTTAGGTACCTATCGGGCGACTTCCTCTTATCTTAGTCTTGCCACTCCTACCTCAACCTTTACAACGGATGTATGTCCGGTAGAAACCAAAAACGGGATCGCATTTGCAATTACTGGCATGTATCTTTCTGGTGGTGAGGATCCTGACCCAATTGGCATTTCCGCAACCCCCGAACTATGTTCATTGCGGAAATTGACGAGAACGGAAGTATAGTTAATGATCGTGAATATCAAGTTACTGATGCAGCAACAAGTCTGGAAGTTGACAACTTTTTTGTAAATAGAATCATTGAATTACCGAGTTCATTATCACCCAATGATGGTTATTTAATTGGCGGTACAATGAGAGGAAGTATAGCAAATTATGCGAACGCATATTATTGTTTACGTGTTGATAATTCCTTATCCACCATTTCATTTACTTCTAAAGAATTATCAAATTCTCCAAGCATCTTAAGCATAGGAGATTTTTTATATGACAATAATGCAGATGAAGTGAAAATAATTGGTACTAGAACTAACGCAGAAAGTGCCGATCATGGATATTTTGTAGATAAAATGACCAACGTTTCCTTACCGATGATCAATTTGTATTCGGACCTATGGAATGGTTTACCTGACGTATTTGGCATGTTCGATTTACCCGCATCGGACTTAGAAGGCTTCGAAAATTGGCAGCCTCAATCCAGAATATGATGAAAGAAATACTGTCACCGGAAGTTTACGCGAGGGAGGAACCTTTAATGGCACTTTGTTTACCCTGTACTTTTTAATGTAAGATACGACGATGTTTCATTAAATAATTGGACAACCAACCAAGCCCCAGATATATTCACCTATTACAGGATTTTGGATCCAATCCGGGAACAACCTATCATGCCGCTTTGGGGTATTCCAAACCTTGGTTTCCCGACCATTGTTCCTATTTATTCGACTACACGAATCAGCAGTATTTGTTGGGAGGATTAACACACGATCCGAATGCCTTATATCCTGATGATTATCCGGTTTTGAATCTAACAAGCAATGTATATTTCAACGAATGTATGTTTGAACCAAAGGCATTTACTCCTGTTCTTGCTCAGCTTAACAATGTTACCACAACTCTGAATATAAGTGACTTACCTCCAATTTCGAGCAACTCAGACAATCAACAATTAATCCTTTATACATGGTTCAATGATAATGTTGAAATAGACTGTATCCAACAACAGAACTTCAGAAATTCCGCAAATTCAAACACTATAAAACTCTATAATAAAAATGAATCAGGTTTATACGAAATAGAGACAACCTCAGGAATTTTTACTCAAATAGATGTTTTGGATATTCATGGCAAAACAATCGGCTTTCAAAAGACAGAAATTCAAAAGTTATAGTCGATCTGACTTCACTTCCGAAAGGACTATATGTGGTCAGATTGAAAATCGAAAGTGGCGAAATTAAAATCCTGAAAATAACCAACTAATGAACTTAAAATTGATCGTTTTTTATTTGATGTTTATTCTATTTCTTATTTCAAAGAATACGTCATCTCAAAATTTATTAAACTATCAATGCGAAGGAGGTAGTGAATTCGTTTTAAAACACAGACCGGACATTTCCGATTCCACTTATCAAATTTATTTTCGGAGGTCAGGTATATCTTATAAAACAATCACCGGCCCAAACTATTACGCCGGAACAGTTAATTCGATTTCGTTGATGGATACTTGTAATTACTTCTTTACAAGTGTCAATATTCCAATGTTTAATATCCTATCTAATCCCCTTTAACAAAAATCCTTTTACCGGTGACAGTACCGGTAAAAGGATTTTTAAAGTTTGTGGTAACGGATTTCCTGATTCCACAATTATCAATGATACTTGGGTTACTCCGCAGTTTAGAGATACATTTGAATTAATGAAGGACTTTTGGTACGACACCATTGTAACCTTACCAGAAAAATGTGGCAAATGGCAAATAAGAAATAGCATTGGGCCTACAAATAATTACTCATGCTCATTGATGGGTACATCTTTTGGATTAAATACAAATTTAGATACGGTTCTTGATAACTTTCCTGACCCTGACTTTAATGATATAAATGCCCTTTTGCAGTTTAATTCTACTATCCGAATCATTCGCCTCTATTTCTATCACATCCAACAGCGATTGCTATTAAAGGCCATCCATATACTTTTTCAATGAACGCCGTAGATCCGAACAAGACTCATTAGTTTTCAGTAGTTTTACTGCAATTGGGGTATATGACACTAGTATTGTTATACCAAAATCAGCACAGTTCATTCCTGCATGTCGTTCTATAGATTTTAGTGTAATCCCTTTTGACACATCCTACAATGGGTATTTCCCAGCAAAATATGCGTGCATTCCAAATACAAACTGCGTTCAATTTGACCCTCAGGTAAATCCATTTGACACGGATAGTACATTTGCCATAGACCCAAAACCGGAGATATTCATTTTACTGCCCAGTCTGCATTTCAATCAGCGATGGTATATGTCAAATACGATGAATACCGCAATGGGGTTTGGCTCGGAACGGGTTATCGGGAAATAAAATTTCTAATTTTTGACAATCCTTACTATCAAACCCCAGCAGTAAAAATAGATTCTATTGGTTTGGTTAATTGCAGTTTAAATGATAGTTTAAGTGTTACTACTTGTGGAGGGCCTATATCGATTCCATTCTTCTGCAATGCCGCAGCTCCAGCGATTCTTTCCGTTACAGACAATCACAATGTGAGTTTACCGGGCGCTACAATTAGTTATAGTGGCTCACAAACAAATTATGTATCTGGTACGATAAATTGGACGCCGCCTGCATCAGCAAATGGAGCCTATAATTTATTGATTACCGTTTTTGATTCAGTTTGCTCGCTAACCCCATACATCTATAGTCATTCGTACGTTCTGAAAATCTATGTGAGTCCGGGCATAGATGCAGGAAAGATACAGTCATTTGTGAAGGTAACTCGCTGCAGCTAGCAGCATCCAGTACTTCAATGCAAAACATACAATGGAATATTTTATATGGTACTCCCAACAGTCTTAGTTGTCTGAACTGCAACAACCCAATAGCGGCACCAACGAACACATCCACTTATGAGGCCGTTTATACCGGAACACCACTCTCCAATTGCAAACTTAGAGATACTATCGTCGTCAACGTCCAAAAGAACTTCAACATTAATAATATTGATACTACGATATGTGGAACACAAAATTTGATAGCAATTAAAGCAAAAGCACAATCGACACAAACGCCATTTCATTTACCTGGATGCCTTCAACAAACATTGTTGGAAGTTCTAATCAGGCTCATATTAATGTCATACCCAGCAACATCACTTACACAATTGTGGCTAAGGATACCAATAATTGCTTTACAAAAACGCAACAGTTAAATTATTGTATGACTCACTCTTTGCTCCTTCTCTGAATATTTCTCCATCTAATGGGATTTGCACAGGAGACACGCTTCAACTTGAAATTGCAGGCAACTATAACATTAGCTGGTCACCTAATTACAATATTAACCAAACAACTGGCAATATGGTTTATGTTTGGCCGGATACCTCCGTACAGTATTCCGCTTCAGTAAGCAGTACAATTTCATCTTGCACTAAGGCTCTCTCAGAACTCATTCAAGTGACAGCCTTGCGGGCAGATGCCGGACCGGATTATGAAATCTTTGATGGAGAGGCTGTGATTCTTGGCGGACCGGATATGCTTTGCGGACCCGGTTGCCAGTTGCAATGGTATCCCAATCAGTATTTATTCTTTAATCATCTGATGAATCCTAAAGCGGTGCCGCATGAAACCATCACCTATTGGGTGATGCTTAGCAATAGTTCCGGTACTTGTCAGGATCAGGATTCTGTCACCATACGCGTAAAGTGCACCGACATTTATATGCCCAATGCCTTTAACCCGCAATCTGCCCAGAGTGAGTACACCCGGCATTTTGGGCCTCGCAATGTTTCGATCGACTTAAACTATTTCCGCATTTTTAATCGTTGGGGCGATATGGTCTTCTCAACCAATGATGTCAGTTACCGCTGGGACGGAACTTTTCAGGGTAAGCCACAACCCGCCGGAACCTATGTGTGGGTGCTGGAGGGAAAATGCCCCAATGGTGAATGGATTCGCAAAAGCGGGAATGTGATGCTGGTCAGGTAAACTACCTCTTCATCCAAAGTGCAGAGTATATCTGTTGTTTGCCTTGCAAGCGAATTGTCTGGCCCTCGGCCCTCTAAACTATTCCAACAATAGTTAATACCACAAATTGGGTTCTTTGAAATTGGTGACGATTTTTTTTATTTCCTGGTAAATTTCATTAACTTCGATTTCACAAACTGAACAAAACATTTTTTCACCTATAATTTGAAACACCATGAAAACAAATCCAAAAGCGGTCATTCCGGGTAGCCGCAAAATTACCCCCATTACATATTTAATTTTATAATGTGTATTACTCTTTTGGCTTCTCTTACTTCTTCTGCGCAAAACTTTACCCGCTTATACAAACAAACCACAGACAATTTCGTATACACAGATGCTGTCGTTATGGAAAAATTCAGGCCATCCGGAGCATATCCATTTAGTGGTTCGGTAATTTTTCAACCCGTTGAACATAGCGGAACCAATGAAATGCAATTACATCTGGTGCGTGAGGATGGCACTAAAATATTTTCAAAACGCTATGCCATTGATGTATCGAATGGATTTTTAAATACTGATTTCATTCCGACGGCTGCTTCATACAATGAAGTAGAAAAATTATATTGTGTTGCAGGAGTTTTCAACCAGGCACAACTCTTTGGAATGACTATACAACGTGGGTAGGAATCTTAGATGAAGACTTGAATCCTATTCTTTGGCAATTGATGGAAATACAAACCTTAAGTCTTTCAGCACCACCTTACAATTCCACCTTTGTTACCGATATTTGCCCCATTTACGATGCTCCGGGACTTAATTTTGCGTTCACTGGATTGCTAATGATTTCCGGCGATAATGCTTCTCCCATTTACCAAGGCACAACACCTCCGGTAAATAAACGAATTTTCATTTCTTGTATGGAATCAAGCACTTACTTCTTCACTACGATAACTGAATATGATTTTCAAATTAACTCAAATCCAGTGGAGAAAGAGTACTTTCCGAGTAGAATTATTGAAATTCCAAATACCCAAAGTTCAGGGGGATTTCTGGTAGGTGGTAATACTCAGTACTCGAACCCATCTGACATTCGTCAGTTAAGTATGTTTTATTTGCGAACAGATTATGCACTCAATCCTGTCGATCAGATTGCCAGACAAATTGATGCAACAGATGAAGTGGCCAGCGCTTTTATTGGCGATCTGAAATTTGATCCCAATACCGATGAGTGTATGTTGCAGGCAGTTTGCATTCTTTTGAAGATGCTACACATTCATTTTTGCGGATAAATTAATTAACGTGACCAACTCTTCAACTCTAAACCTATATTCAGATAACTGGAATGGAACAATGCAAATTGGAGCCTTTGACTTACCCGGCAACCCATTATTTGGATGGACTAAGGTTGGAAGGATTGGTGAAATTAATAATGGAACAAACGTTGTTACAGGAGCAATTTACGAGAATGGGATTTACACTAATACCAATAAACTACCCTGTATGTTTGAAATTAGATATGATGACCCTTCTTTGATTAACTTTCAGACCGGTATGCAGAACAGTTCTATAAACTACTATCCTAGAGTTTTGGATCAAATGCCCCTGTTCAATATTTTCAAAGTATCGATTACACCTCTCAATGGTATCCAAACCATTGCTCACATCCTATGGATGTTGTTACCGGCGAATATTTTCATGGTGGATTAGGCGTCTACCCAAGCAATGGCCTTGAACACTTAGCTGTGTTAAAAACAGACAACACATACGACAATTCTTGTTTACATCTATTTATCGATGCTCAACCACGTTTTTATACCACAATGGATGCTAATTTAGGTGTGAATTTTACATCAGGACTAAACATACAGCAGTCAACCGTTATTGTGGTAGACAACAGCATAGCAGCAGTTGATGAATATTTTTGTGAGTTGACTCCTCTCAAACCCCAGGTAGAGGAAATCATAGCATATCATTCAGAAAATGGAATTCGGATTCAAGAATTGGATGTAGAATCTGAATATTCCATTTTTTCAATGACCGGGTCTAGAATCGATGAAGGTAAGGTTTATCCCAACGAAACCATTTCATTGAATCATTTACCAAAAGGAGTCTACCTCTTGAAGATAAAAAATCAATTCCTTAAGATTCAAAATTAGTGTTCGATGCAAAAACGATTGATTTATCTCATGTGTCAGGTTTTGTTCACGCTAATTCCATGTTCCGCACAACAATTGGCAAAACAGACTTACGGAGGAACAGAGTTTATTTTTAAGCATCGACCTGATATTTCTGACACTTCCTATCAATTGTTTTTAGAAAGAATTTAGCTTGGTATAGAGGCAGTGCTTCAAATGCTAACTATGTTATTACGTCAAACACCAAAATTAGTTTGGTTGATACTTGTGCTTTCAAGTATCAACCATACTCTTTGACCTTTTTTAACAATCCAATACTCACCATAAATCCATTTTCTGGAGATTCCGCATCCCAACGAATTTTTAAAGTTTGTAATTCAAGTTTTCCCGATACGGTTATCACACCTCAAGGTAACTTTGGGGGCTTATTCATTCGGGATTTAAAGATACCTTCGAATTAATTCGGGATTATTGGTATGATACCATTATTCATTTACCAGAAAAATGTGGTTTGTGGCAAGTTATGCAAGGTGGATTACTCTTAGCCCCTAATGATTGTGGATTTATTGCAGGTTCAGGGTATACTCCTATCGGAACATCTCATTTCAGTGGTACTAATATTGACAGCTTCAATATATTACGGATACGGAATAACTAAACATCAAACGCATACAGGGGTCTCTCAAATAAACTCGAATATCACCAATTCAAGTCCTTACTTTTTATCCTATCCCACATTAGTATCCGTAAGAAACACCCCTACTTTCTTTGCCATGAATGCGGTAGATCCGGATGGAGATTCATTAGTATTCAATAGTATTCCTACATTTTTGCAGATTCGGTAAAGGGAAACAAACCAGTTGCATTCTTTTACCCCTGGTCACCATTTAGACAGTGTATTTTTTACGGCCCTAGCTCCAACGATACGACAATAACCTGTTTCAGAAAACGAGAGTACAGCTGTTTGCCGGGTGGCACATTACCATCCTGTACCCGATACGATGCAGTTTACAACCCATTTGATACAGATTCTACTTTCAATTTGGATTCAACTACGGGAAACTTTTCCTTTACAGCAAAATCTGCCTTTCAATCTGCTCAATTGATGATTCGCTGCGATGAATATCGCAATGGCGTATGGCTTGGATCATCAATCGACATATTCAAGTTATCATCATCGACTCTACCTTTTATTCCCAACCCAAATTAAAAATTGATACCGCGAACCTGGTCAACTGTACTTACGATAGCGATTTTGTTTTTCGGGCCTGCGCCGGAGCGCCCATCAGTATTCCGTTTGATGCTTTGGGTATCAACAATGTATCTCAACTGAAAGTAAGAGATAATCATCCTTTGCGTTAGGGACTTCCTCTTCTGTCAACTATGTGAATCAGGCAACGGATTCTGTGCGTGGCGTATTGCAATGGACTCCTCCCACCAACGCTACCGGTTGGTATAATTTAATGGTAACCGTACGCGATTCGGTGTGTAGCCTAACGCCCTATTTGTTTGATCGCCCCTATTTACTTCGCATCTTTATTGATGATGGTGTTTCTGCCGGCATGGATACCGCCATATGCCAGGGACAAAGCATCACCTTATCTGCACAGATTCTTGGAAATGCCCCAGCTACCTGGTCGGTGTTAAGTGGCAGCTTCAATAGCCTGAGTTGTACCAATTGCAGCAACCCCATAGCCAATCCTACTGTTACTACCACCTATGTGGTTCAGGCCAATTACAAGGTCTCAATGCCTGCAAACAAAAAGATACCATCGTTGTTAAAGTCTATCCGGCCTTTACCTTGTTAGCAAAAGATACCCTCCTTTGTGGACCCGCAACCCAGGCCTGGCTTTCGGCTCAGGTGAATCCGCCCGTTTCCGGACTAACCTATCAATGGAGCCCTTCTGCCGGCATCCTGAGCGGAGCTAACGCTCCAACGGTTCAACTTAACCCGGCTTCGGCCACCTATGTGGTCACGGTGTCTGATACCGTTGGCTGTTTTACGCGCAGCGATACGGTGAACATGGTGTATGACCCCAATTTTCTTCCGCAACTCACAGCACAACCCGATGGAGGAATCTGTACCGGCGATTCGGTGCAGCTAAGCATTAGTGGTGGCGGAAACATGCTGTGGACGCCCAATTACCATATCAGTAGTTTACAAGGCAGTCCGGTTTGGGTATGGCCTGATACCAGTGTCACCTATATTGCTGAGGTACAAAGTAACTTGTCAGATTGTAAAGCCTCCTTGCCTTATACCGTCAATGTGACAGCCTTGCGGGCAGATGCCGGACCGGATTATGAAATCTTTGATGGAGAGGCTGTGATTCTTGGCGGACCGGATATGCTTTGCGGACCCGGTTGCCAGTTGCAATGGTATCCCAATCAGTATTTATTCTTTAATCATCTGATGAATCCTAAAGCGGTGCCGCATGAAACCATCACCTATTGGGTGATGCTTAGCAATAGTTCCGGTACTTGTCAGGATCAGGATTCGGTTACCATACGCGTAAAGTGCACCGACATTTATATGCCCAATGCCTTTAACCCGCAATCTGCCCAGAGTGAGTACACCAGGCATTTTGGGCCTCGCAATGTTTCGATCGACTTAAACTATTTCCGCATTTTTAATCGTTGGGGCGATATGGTCTTCTCAACCAATGATGTCAGTTACCGCTGGGACGGAACTTTTCAGGGTAAGCCACAACCCGCCGGAACCTATGTGTGGGTGCTGGAAGGAAAATGCCCCAATGGTGAATGGATTCGCAAAAGCGGGAATGTGATGCTGGTCAGGTAAACTACCTCTTCATCCAATGCCCGGAGTATACCTGATGTGTTCCTTGCAACCTAAACAGATAAAGTCCGGAAGGTAAGTTGCTCACTGGTATTGGCTGTGTACCTTGTTGTTGCATCACCAATTGTCCCTGCGCGTTAAAGAGGCTCAGTGTCGCTTGTGGCTCGGATACGCCTTGCAGGTAAACCAGTTCGCTCCCCGGATTCGGATAAAGCACCAAGGTTCCCAACGGGTACTCGGTAACGCCTGTCGGTTGTACCCATTGTAAATCATCGATCAGCCAACGCGTACCAAAGGTTGAAACGGCATCCTCAACCTGATTGCGAAAGGCTATACTGGCACTGGCTGCTACCTGTGTTCCCATCAGGCTGGTATCCCATCCCGCCACGGGAAACAAAGGAATATTGACCAGTGTAAATGAAGCCTGCGTTCCGCTGTATTTCCATTCGCCGGTCGCAAAGGCGTTGCCCAGGGCATTGTTTAAACTAACGCGGCAAACGAGGGTATCATTGCCCGGATTCTGAGGAATTTTAGACCAGAATTGCAGGGCCGTTGGTTGACCGCTCATCGGGAAGGTGTTGACATAGCCTCCAAAACCCGATGAATCACCCACGCCAACCGCACACGATGTGATCACTTTACCGGAACTATGGTTATAGGCATTGCGTAATTCCAGGGCCCGTTGCCCGCTACGGGCATCTGACGACAATTGATAGAATCCCGGAATACTATCGTACTGGATAGAATCTCCAACGGCAAGAAGGATAGGACAGTTTGGCCAATTGGCGGGTGTACCGGTTGACAATACCTGTTCAAAACCGGCATTGGGAATTTGGGCGCTCAACGTGAATGTCAGGCTACCGAACAAACTTAGAAAGAGGTTCTTTTTCATAATTCTTTTTTACGTGTGATGAATTTTAAGCGGAAGCACCGTTCCGTTTTTCTGAATCAGCACAGTTTCTGATTCTTGAATACTGGACGGTAAATTTCCCGCTGTTGTTCGCTGAATCCAAATTTTCCAGGTAGACATCAGGTAGACATCAGGTAGTTACAAGGTATACATGTATGTTTTTACGATAAATCACGGATAAATGCACTCAGATTATCTTCGGTTTGCAGATTCAGTTTNTTNCGCAGCCGGTAACGGGCTGTTTTCACACTATCGGGCGAGATGTTTAAAATAGCCGCCGACTCCTTGATAGACAAGNNATCCATTTTGATTAAAGCACATAACCTGAGTTCAGAAGGACTGATATCTGGAAACAGTTCCTTGAGTCGCTGGTAGAAGTTTCTATTGAGGGATTCAAAGGTGCGCGAAAAATCGTCCCAATCTTTTTCCTGTGCCAACCCTTGTTGAATGAGTTTTTTAAGCCCGTTATCTGAAACCTGACCTGAAAAAGACTCCAGACGTTCCTGCATCTCCTGCAACAAACTATTNTTCTGATACATCTGCAAGGCCAAAGCACTCAACTTGTTTTCGCGGTGATCGATTTCATTTTGTNNAAAAGCTTCCCGCAACCTGGTTTGTTCTTCGTTCGCCAAAACCAGTCGTTGCTGTTGCGCGAGTAATTGCATATCACGTTTCCTGATTCTGCGAAACAGGATGCTTCCTGCCAGCAAGGCGATTCCGGCGAGCAGCAGCAAAACTCCAAGTAACAGATTCAAACGTAGTTTCATGGTATGCGCCGCTCGCAAAGCATGCAATTCAGCCTCTTTTTCGCGTATCTCAAATTGCAACTCCAAACTGCGGCTTAGCTCTTCCTGTTCGCATGAAAAAGTACTNTGCTCGCCTTGTATGCTGTCGCGGTAGCGACTCAGTTCAACCACATCATGCGCTTTCTCAGCCAACAGCGCCAATTGCCGATAGGCCTTTTGGGCATAACTGCGATCGCGGAGTGGGCGACTTATAGCGAGGGCGGACAGCGCAGATTGTTGTGCATCTGTCCTATGGTTTTGGGCCAGATGCCATCGACTAAATGCCAGTTTTGATTGCACAAGGGCTTGTTGATTCCGGCTTTGTTCCGCAATCGTTTGAGCTTCCAGGAACAGGCTGTACGCTGTATCGCGATTTCCTTGGGCTAAGGCCAGGTCTCCGGCACGAATGCAGGCGTTAGGCAGGTAAGCCAATTGGCCGGAAAAGCGCTGTGCCTGAAGCGCCAACTTTACATAGCGGGCTACCGAATCCGGTTGATTCTGGTGTTGGTAATATGCTGCAAGACTGTGATAAATTAATCCGAGTGTACCTGTACTATCCTGTTTACCNCTGAAAAATTCCAGTGCAGTCATGGACAAATTATACACTTGATGATATTCACCCCGACGAGCCGCTATCGTACTTAAGAGTTGCTGGCATCGGGCCACACCTTGCCGCCCGGAAAGCATATTTTCGTTGGCGAATTTTGAATAAATCCGCAAACTGCGGTGGGCAAAGTAGGCTCCGTTGTTTAAACTCGTACCATAACTGGCCATACCCAGGTAGAGTAAGGCCTCGGCTTTTTGTTCCTCCTGATTTTGAAGAGTGGCTTGTTGAAATGCCTCTGAAAACAGTCGGATTGCGAGGGTATCTTCATCCTGCAATAAAGCCTTCCACCCTTGCTCAAGAAGAGCGGATTGGCTGAACCCCTTTAATTTGGGGAAACAAAAAGAGCCAGGATGAACAAAAAATAACGAGGCATAACGAACAACGAAAATAGCGAATCTGAAACGGGATGCACAACTGGGATCGTACAGAATCGATTAGAAAAGCAAAATAATGCCAAGTACTTTTCAAGAAACCATTAACTTCGTTCCGTTACATGATTCGCTGTGTCGCATTCCTGTTCCTAACCTTGCTCGTTTCCAGTTTCTGGATCGGAATTTCTATCCCCATAAAAATTGCGTCGCATCAACAGGGAATCCGGCAACACCTTCAAAAAAACAGAACGTCTCAATTCGCATTAGTCAAACGGAATGGACACAATCCGTATTCGTGAAGGCCGATGAAATTATTCTGAACGGCAGGTTATTTGACATCAGGCATGTACAACAAGATGCTTTTGGAGTTTTGCTTTATGGGCATTACGATACGAAAGAAACCCGATTGGTTTCGCTTCAGAACAAACACCGCGGACGGATCAATCACCGGGAGCCTCTCAAACTGAATTAACCACGGTGCTTTTTTATGAAGAACTTCCGGTATTTCACTTTTTTAAAGCGCTTGAAAGTTTGATACACAGCTCCTTCTATGTTGTGAATTATATTTATCCGATTTCATCTATAGTTTCTCCTCCTCCGGAACATTGTTTCGTATAGAAATCTTCTGATTTCTCTGACAGACCAATTCTCGTTTGATTTATTTAACACACCATGTTCAATCCTGGAAACTATTTCCATGAAGTATGGTATCCTTTTTATTAACACGAACACAATGAAAAAGAATTTCTTATTTATACTTTTTACCTGTGCCGGATTTATGACACAGGCACAAACTCAGGAGCAAAAAGACTCCATAAAAATGTACAGCTCAACGAATTTGTCGTTTCCGGAAATAAATTCGAAGAGAAGAAAAAGAATATCACTCAAAAAATTGAAGTCATTTCTTCAAAGGAAATGACACAAATGAATGCACAAACAACCGCTGATGTGCTGACAAATACCGGGCAGGTATTTGTACAANAAAGTCAACAGGGAGGTGGAAGCCCTGTTTTACGTGGCTTTGAGGCCTCGCGCATTCAATTGAATATTGACGGGATCCGCTTAAACAATGCTATCTACCGGGCCGGGCATCTGCAGAATATCGTTACCATGGACAATACGGCCTTAGAACGCATAGAAGTATTATTCGGACCGGCATCCACCATACACGGAAGTGATGCCTTGGGAGGAGTTATTCTTTTAAAAACCAGAGATCCTAAACATGGCAAAACAGACAAACTCAGTTTAACCGGTGCCAATGCCCTTGTGCGGTATTCCACTGCCAATCAGGAAAAAACGGCCAACCTCGGAATCTCGTTCGGAAACAAAATTTTCGCATCACTCACCAATATCACGTATTCGCAATTCGGCGATATGATACAGNGGAAAAATGGTGTGGATTCCATCATGAATCTTTGGAAGAAAAAGTTCATTGTAGAACGTATCAATGGAAAAGATTCTATGGTGGAGAATCCGGACCCCTACAAACAGGTCGCCAGTGGTTACAGCCAATACGATATCTTGCAAAAATTCTCGATTCGACAAGGCAAGAAAATCAATCACATGATTAATTTTCAATTGTCCAACTCCACCGATATTCCGCGCTACGATCGCTTGACTGAAACCTCTAACGGANATTGCAAAAATGCCGAATGGTATTACGGCCCACAATTTCGCACCTTATTGGCTTACCAGTTTAATGCACGTCAGTTGAATGGATTCTTTAATGATATCAGTGTCAATTTAAGTCACCAGTTCGTTGAAGAAAGCAGACACAATCGCAGCTTTGGTAAGACTTCACTGAATCATCGGGTTGAAAAAATTAATGTCACCGCCTTCAACGGAGCTTTACGTCATAAAGACGACATGAATGAACTGAGTATCGGCGGAGATATACAATACAACGCTTTACGTTCAACAGCTGAAAAGAAGNATATCGTAAGTGGTGTTGTATCAAAATTAGATACCCGGTATCCGGACGGAAACAATACCATGAATCTGATGGGTGTTTATTATCAGCATATATTGAAATTATTGGATGGAAAATTGGTATTTAATGATGGGCTTCGTCTGAATTATACAACCCTCAATTCAACCATCGTAGATACATCCATCCAGTTTCGTTTACCGTTTACCGATTTAGAACAACGGAATACTGCACTCACCGGAAATATTGGTTTAGCCTATATGCCCAACGATGAATTACGATTTAATATTAATGTATCCAGCGGATTTCGCTCGCCCAACTTTGATGATATGACTAAGGTATTTGAATCAGTAAGTGGTCAGCGACTCATAGTTCCGAATACAGACCTTAAACCTGAANAAACGCGAAATGTAGATTTAGGAATTCGTTATAACGATGGGGTGATTGATTTGAGTGTTTATGGATTTTATACCCACTTTGTGGATGCAATAGTCACCGATGAATTTACGNTATCAGGAAGTGACTCGGCGCTGTATCAAGGCGTCATGACCAAGGTGTATGCTAGTCAGAACAAAGCCAAAGCCTTCGTGTATGGCGGCGGGTTCAATGCCCTGTATCGTCCTGGCGTGCATCTGTCGATGTCGGCTGCTTTAAATTATACATATGGTCGCTTTAATAACGATACGGTGCTGGTTCCACTCGATCACGTACCTCCGGTGATTGGCCGCTTGGGCATCAAGTATGAAGAAAACAACTGGTATGCCGAATTATTCAGTTTGTTTAATGGAANNAAACGTCTGCAGGATTACAATCCCAACGGAGAAGATAATATTCAGTATGCCACTCCAAGCGGGATGCCTGGTTGGTACACCATCAATTTCCGTGCGGGCGTAACCTTGGCTGAATATCTGCAAATTCAGGCGGGTGTTGAGAATATTCTCGATAAAAACTATCGTCATTTTGCTTCCGGCTTCAGCGCTCCGGGGCGTAATCTGGTTCTTGCCATTCGATTCAGATATTAGTTGATTTGAAGATTCTTTTGTTTTACACCGGGCCGCCTCTCACCAAGGCGGCTCGCTTTTTTAGTGATGCCTTATACAGAATCTCTTTACAACCAATTCATATTCGTATCACTTGGCAATCATTTAACGAATACTCACCGCATTCCTTAAACGATTTTGTGAGGAATACCGTTCATACATTAAAGGACACACTTAAATTTTTACGCCATGAAAACACATAAGTTAAAAAAAGACATTTCCTGGTACTTACTCGCCTTTTCAATTTTGTATGCCATTTTGGTTGTTCTGGCACACCGCAACTAAACGGTAGGCAATTGTTACAAGGAAGAGATGCTATGTGCTTATCGCATCAGTGTCACATTGCCCTTGAAGGTTTTCTTCATGCTATTGGCAAACACGGCATCAATCACATAAACATAAACGCCTTGTGGTTGATCTTTTCCATCATACTTACCGTCCCAACCACGTCCGTCCAACGAAGTGGTGTAAAAGATTTGTTCTCCCCAGCGGTTATAAATACTCATGCGGAAAAGGTTAATCCACTGCTCAACAACTCACGTGGAAGAAAGTAGTCATTTAAACCATCCGTATTCGGCGAAAAGGCATTCGGAATATTCAGATAACAATCTCTGCGAATCCAGATACTATCGGTAGTAACACAACTACCATTCCAGGCCTTCACCCAATAATAACCGGGCTGTGTAACCAGTATGGAAGACGACGTTTCGCCGGTACTCCATAGCAGGGTATTGGCGTTCACTTTATCGGATCACTTAATTCAATAGCGCCGGTTAAACCTGGGCATATACTGGTATCCGCGCCCAAATGAATCGAGGGGTAATCATAAACATATACATTTTTCGATGTACTCGATCCGGACACACCCTGTACTCCGCCGTTAATGTGACCGTATAGGTTTGTCCATCGGCATAGGTATACACCGGATTGTGAATATCATAGATGGGATTACTACCATCTCCAAAATTCCAGGTAAAATGATCGGTGAGTCCAACCAGACTGTCACGTAGGAATAATGGTTCACCCACGCATAAGGTATCATCCAGGATGGAAAAACTGGCATATCCTTTTTCATCCACATAAATGTTACGCTGTATCGAATCTACACAACCGAGGGTATCTGTCACCACTAATTTAATGGTAAAGACACCGCTTTTAGTGTAGGTATAGTTGTGCGAATTCGCCGTCATATTCAGGGTATTGCCGTCACCCATATCCCAGAAATAATTCAAATACCCCTGAGGCACCGACAGTACAGCATCGAACTTGATGACATCTCCCAAACAAAATGAATCTTTCGCTAAATCGGCATCCGGTGGGTTATGTAATAATGTTGCAAATTGTGCATCAATGGGGTGGAGCAGATTCACAGGAGCTTGAAAGGTATCTCTGCAAAACCATTGGTGGCTATACAAGTAATGGTATAGGTATTTTGTGTGGTATAGATATGCGTCGGGTTAACACTATTGCCGATGGTGCCGTCTCCAAAATTCCATGCATACGTCACATTAGCGGGTATGGGATTGGCATTGAGTGTGAAATGCACCGTATCATCAATGCAGTTCAAAACCTTTTGCGTGATAAAGCTGGCATCCACATCTTCAATCACCCGAATTGTTGTAAACGCCGTATCCGATTCCACACAGCCATTCGGATTATAGGCCACCAAACGCACCGTAAAGAACCGGCCGTTAAATAAGTATGCGTCGGATTGGTGAGGGTGGAAGTACCGCCATCTCCAAAATCCCATAAGTAATTGACACCTGCAATGGAGTTGTTGGTGAAATTGACTGTAAACGGTGCACAGCCGGAGTCGTTCGACTAATCACCAACGCTGCATTGACTCCAGCCAATTCAAAATCAAATTTAAAACTGGCTACATCCAGGATCCGGCCTGATTGTTGGGCGATAAACAACCCGGCGATTGATACTGCGCTCCACTGCTGGTACAAACCGATTGGTAAACGATGCCCCTGCATCGAAACGACTGGTACCTCCATCCACGCGATCTCCCATTACACCCATATAGGTGGCGTAAACCAATGAAGTTAAATCACCACTCAGTACGGCGAGCCAGAAACCACCTACCGTCGACTGGAACGCATTGGGCGTCAGAGGCAAGCCTGCCTGTGCCTGAAATCCGCTGAAATACACATTGCCACAATTGTCTTTAAGGAATGCAGTAGGAACCAGTGGATTTGAAGCCAACCCAATTCGGGTCGACAAAGCAACACTATTTAAGTTCGGTGTGAGTTTAGTGATAAAAATATTGCCCCCGGCATTATTATAAACACCCGGCGAAACCGGGAAGGTGGCTCCTTCAGTCTGACCGCAAACATATACCGTATCATTGGGGTCTACCTGAATTTTAAACCCACGATCATAATCGCTGGTGCCCAGGTAGGTAGAATGAATCAGGAGGGATGCGCTGTTATCCAATTTCGTTACAAACGCATCTGAGGTTCCGCCTGAATTAATAATCTGGTATCCACCTCCACTGGTTGGAAAATTATTACTCGCAGTGCCTCCTTGTCAAAAGCCATTCTCCCAAACTGTTTTTAACGACAGCAAAACAGGCATCATCCCCTGAACCTCCCAGAAAGGTACTGGAAGATCAGGTTAGAACAGGTACCGTCCAATTTAAAGAAACAGCCATCCTGAGTCCCTCCACCAAATGTAGTTTGGTAGGCTCCAGGAGTTGTGGGAAAATCAGAAGATTGTGTACTTACTGCAACCACCACATCACTGTTGCCATCGTAATAAATCTCTCCCCGATTTCCATCGCCGTAATTCGGACTTAAATTCCATGTATTCTGTGCATCCGATTGTGACCCTCCCACATACGTAGCGCCCAGCAAAGCAGTGGCGGTGGCATTAAATCGTACCACATAGGCATCTGTCGTTCCACCCAGTGTATTATCATAAGCACCTACCGTAACAGGAAGGTTGGATGAAGAGGTAGAACCAGTCACCGCCAATTCGCCGGCTGCATTCACCACTAAATTATTGGGAACATCGTATCCGCTACCTCCATAATAAGTTGAATACAATAACGCATTTCCCGCCGGGTATACTTATTGATTCCGGCATCCACACCACCCGCAAATACTAACTGAAAAGCCCTATAGAACCTGGCCAACCGGTTCCAAAACATTCTCCACCGGCATACAGATGACCCGCAATATCATATGTGGCACTGAATCCATACGTAGTACAGGTCCCTGATGAATAGGTTGCGAAAATCAAGGTAGGATCAATCACCAGTGGATAGTTTTTATTATAGCCTTTGGAAATTCAAAACTCAGCATTCCATTCTTTAACACATAGCGGCTTTTCACTTCATTACGCTGACCATCAATCACCTGGTAACAAAAGGTTTGGCTTCCTGTACCGTATTGAAGCCAAGAAACAAGCGGATACTTCCATCCTCATTCAGTGAAGGCGTGATTCCCTATAGCGAAATTGAATTGTTGAAACGTCTTGCCCGGGTGCTACCACCAAATCGTACTTAAACGAAGTCCCACGCTATAGGCCTTTAAGTCTATTCCCGGATACAGATTTTGATAGGTGATTCCATCAAACACGCCCACATGCCCGGCCCATTTAGAACGGTCATTTCCGAGAAAATAATTGTGGTAATAGGATTTTTCACCTTCACGTTTAAACACAGGTGAAGTATTGGCGTTGACAAATACCACATCATAGGCATAACAATCTATAGGCATGTTGTAAGCCGCCCCATAATCTTCATGTCGTTTTTCATGAATAGATTCCAGATCAGCGAGGTCATAAAACGAAAACCGGAATCGATCGCGGGTAAAGAAGATATGACCTCCGGGATATCCGTCTTAAATTGAATTTGTTCAGGCCACTGCTTTTTATTTTCAACAAAATCCAGCTGACCCGGCGTTGCGCGGAGTGACTGAACTAAAAAGCTGCAAATGGAAAGTAAGACGAAGGAATAACGGTGTTTCATACGAACAATTATTGATATCTGAATAGACGTCAGGCCATCAATAAATGTTAAGAAAACCGGAATTATCGCATTAAAGTGACATTTCCTTTAAAGGTTTTTCGAATACTATTGATAAACGTGGCGTCAATCACGTAAACATAAACTCCTGANGGTTGTTCCTTTCCATCAAACTTACCATCCCAGCCACGGCCGTCCAGTGCTGTAGTATAAAACACCTCTTCGCCCCAACGATTAAATATCCGCATCCGGAAAAATCCGAGACCACTGCTGAGCAATTCTNNTGGCAGGAAATAATCATTTAAACCGTCGTTGTTCGGCGAAAATGAATTCGGGATATTGATGTAACAATCGCGTTTCACCCAGATGTTGTCCGTTGTGGTACATTCTCCGTTGGATCCTTTCAGCCAATAATAGCCCGGTTGGGTAACGAGAATGGAACTACTGGTTTCGCCGGTACTCCACAAGTAAGAATTGATTCCGGTTGAATTCGGATCAGACAACTCAATGGCTCCGGTAAGACCAGGACAAATCATGGTATCCGGCCCGAGGTTAAATTTAGGGAAGGCATTCACGGTAATATTCTTGGTCACTGTGGCATCGTTACAAACCAGGTATTCACCGGTTAAGGTTACAGTATAATTACCGGGTTCGCTATAAGTAAATGTCGGATTGTGCACATCATACAGTATTGTGTTGGTGGGCAAATTGCCGAAATTCCAATAAAAATGCTGGGTATACAGTGCCATCGTATCCCGGAAAAATATTGGAGAGCCTACACATACGTCATCATCCGACACAGTAAAGGCCACATAAGGTGGATTATCTACAAACACCGAATGTGAAAACGTATCTGTACAACCGAGGGTATCTGTTACTACCAAAGTAATCAGGTAGGTTCCCGGATTGGTGTAGGTATGNCACAGAGGGATCGCAGTAGTGGTTAATGTGCTACCATCCCCAAAATCCCATTGGTAGGTAATAAATCCTATTGGCGGCTGCGAACTGGGTCCGGCAGTTACCGTAATGGCCTCGCCCAAACACACCGAATCAATTTTTGACGGGCCTAGCTGCAAATCCTGCCTGTATCGGATGTAAGAGATTGATGGTTTTACCATCGTATCAATACAACCATTGTCTGATGCGATCGACATCACATTGTAGACGTTCTGATTAGCATAAATATGACTGGCATTGGTCGTAGTTGCTTGTACACCATCGCCGAAATTCCATAAATACGTTGGAGTTCCTCCTGCCGTGCTGGTACTTAAATTGGTAAAATGCACGGTATCATCCTCACAACCCAAATGAATGTCGCTACTGAAATCGGCAATCACATTACCGGTCACGATGACATTAATCGTATCGCCAAAAAATGCGGCTATGGTATCACAATCCGTAACGGCATAACATTGCACGGTGACCTGGGTGCTTTGGGTAGGGAAGTAATTGAGATTTTGCCCGGTACCAATTGTATCCCCTGTTGTCACATCCACCCAGTAATATTGATAATTCACAGTTTGTACTCCGGCCGGAGTAAAGCGGTAACTATCATTGGTAGCCTGCCACACCGTTCCGTTGCGTCCCGGAACCATAAAGGCCACCGTTCCATTGGCATTTTGAATACCCTCGTGAGCTACTCCCCCATTCCAGGTTGAACAAATGGGTTTTCTNTTGATATTGATATCGATCAGATAAGTCGATTCAAACAAAACAATTTGTTGGGAGGCCAGGATATTATTGCATTGGAACATCGGGATACTGTCCCAGGATACAACCAGGTAACGGCAAGGGTAGGTCCCGTAAATGTCCCAGGTCACCTGACTTCCGGCAAANAACACACCCGGATCGATATCATGGTAAGGCGCCATGATACAATTGTTCATTCCATTATTTGCAGTTGGGGCGACCAGTCCGTTAGATGCCCAGGGATTGGTTCCACCGGTATTGACTGGCTGGGTATTCCCAAAAAGCTGACCATTGGCACCAATTTGAACCTGATTGTATTTCTGTCCAAAATAGCAGAAAGCAAATGGCAGGGTGACTACCTGACTCCAGGCATCGTCAATATTTACCAGCACCTGATTGGCCCCATTCCAGGGATACGGGTTGTACGGAATATTCGCCACAGAATAGCTGTCGGTAGAATGTAAGGTGGAATAGGCATTACAGGTTAAATTCACTCCATCCAGACAGAATGAAACACTGTCTCCTGTAATCACATAGCCTGCAGAATAGGATGGTGGGCAATTGGGTGGAGTTTGCGCGGAAACCGAGTTCATCCAACCCATAAGAACTGTCAAAAAGCCGATCCAACGTATAGTCATAGTCATTCTGCGCATGTAGTGCGTTTTAGAGGGTGAAAATTACAAAAAATATAGATTTCCAGGTAGGAAATGCTTGAAAAAGACGCGGAAAATGACAATTCGGTTGGATTCAGGCAACTTTTCGGCTGCAAAGGAATATCATATACAATACCGACATGCCCAACAACATGGCTACAATCTGGTGCCCTTGTGCTGCCCACTCGAAAAGTCCAAAACCATTTCGTTCGGCATGCACCGACCACAACACACTAGCTATTCCGAGCACAATTTGTAAAACAACCAGGCCCAAAGGTACCCAGCGCATTTTTTCCAATAGGCGCTTTGCGTACCGGTCCGGGTANCTCCGATAAGTTAAAAACAGCATCAAACCAAGAAGCAAATAGGCCAATGTGCGATGCAAAAAATGAATNAGCCTAGGATGGGAGAACATGTTTAACGAAGACAAGGAAGCCGGAACGAGCTCCCCATTAATATCTGGCCAGGTGGCGGCAACCGTGGCAGCTTTTAGTCCCGCCATGAAAGCGCCATAACAGAGTTGAATGGCCAGGAGTGCGATAAAAACCCATAAGACCCGTTTCATCCCCTTATCCTGAAAGCGTTCGATGGGCGGAACCAATAGGTTGAGGGCAAACCAGAAGGTAAAAGCGATAAGAATCAGGGCTGAAATAAAATGAATGGCCAAACGAATATGACTTACATACAGATTATCGTCGGTTAGGCCACTTTGTACCATGATCCATCCGATCNNGCCCTGCCCGATTCCCAATACAAACAATCCGATTAGTTTAGGAATCATATCTGCTGAGAATGCCCGTTTGTATAAAAACCAGATGAAAGGGATTNNAAAAGCGACTCCAATAAAGCGGGCCCAGTTCCGATGAAACCATTCCCAGAAAAATATGAATTTGAAATCGGCCAGCGTAAAATCCGCATTGAGAAATTTATATTGACCGGTTGCCGCTTTATACTTTTCAAAGGCCACCACCCATTCGTCCTGATTCAGAGGCGGAATAAATCCCATGATCGGTTTCCATTCGGTGATGGATAAACCCGATCCGGTGAGNCGGGTTATTCCGCCCAGCACCACCTGTATCATCAGCATCACCACACCCAACATCAGCCACCAGCCTATTTTTTTCTGTACTCCATGCCGCGGCAAAATTACTGGGCTTTCAATAATTAACCCGCCATTCCGGAGCGTGCCGTAAATTTTTTCAATTCCGTATTGGTCGGACAACTGCGCGTGAAAAACTATCTTTACCCCATGTTACCCGCCTTTCTGGAAGCAGGACGTATAGAGGCCGGATGCGATGAAGCAGGCCGGGGTTGTTTGGCCGGACCCGTTNTTGCCGCGGCGGTGATTTTGGCCCCTGATTTCAAGCATCCACAGTTAAATGATTCCAAAACCATCACTGAACCCATGCGCCTTGAGTTANGGGAGTACATTCTACACCATGCCCTGGCGTATGGTATTGCCCGTGTAGACGTGCCTGAAATTGACCGTATCAATATTTTAAATGCATCCATAAAAGCTATGCATCTGGCGGTACGAAAATTGAAACTTCAACCACAGCATTTACTTATCGATGGAAATCGGTTTAAAAACTATCCTGAAATTCCGCATACCTGCATTGTTCAGGGCGATTCAANNAAAATGGCATCGATTGCTGCAACGAGTATTTTGGCTAAAACAAGCCGGGATGAATACATGTTGAAGTTGCACCGAAAATTTCCGCAATACCATTGGCAGCAGAACAAAGGCTATGCCACCCTTTTACACCGCGAAGCTATTCGTCAATCCGGACCTTGTATCCATCACCGAACGAGTTTTACACTGCTAAAAGGAAACTCCGTCGCTGTTTCCAGACATTTAACTGCTGTTAACTTTCTGCGTTCTACTTTCGTCTTTCATTAAACAAAAAGCAATGATGTATAGATTCATGATTTACCTCATGCTGGTTACGTTATGTTTTAACCAGCTTCAGGCACAGGATGCCGGTACCACGCGCCAACGAATGATTGAGCGATTGAAAAAGAAAAATTCAGAACACCGGTTCGGATTTCAGATGCTATAGCTGCCTACGAATCGCGGTATGCGCCTAAAAATCCCGGGCTAGCCAGGAATTAAAAGTATCGGCCAGCAACGACCCTTCGGTGGAAGAAGGTGAGCACATATTGCCATGGACCCGAACAATACCAACCACCTCGCGTTGAGCTATATGGATAACAATGCCATGGGGCTGGCCTTTCCAATTTATTATTCGAACAATGGCGGACAAAACTGGAGTCTGAGTTCATTTAACAGTCTGGCTATTTTACAACAGGATTTTGGTTCTACGGCCTTTGTTGCCGGCGGCGGTGATCCGATTTTTGCTTATGATAAAAATGGCACCCTGTGGTTCTCCTGGATTTATCTGGCTTTTGATTTTAATCAGCCGGATACCGCATTTGCGGTGATGTATTTAGCCCGCTCAACCGACAACGGCGCCAACTGGACTTTGGCAAGCGGAGCAGACCGATTTATCGGACGTTGTTCCTTAGACCCGGCCACTTTTGAAGCCTTCCCGAATTCGGATGGATTTTACGACAGACAATGGTTTGCCATCGATTATTCAAATGGCAGCAACGCCAATGCCCTGTATTGTTCGTTTGTGTATTTCCCGAATCCGAGCGAACCACTTACCATGACGGGAACCACAGTGAAAAAGAAACCCGGGGCTTCCAATGGATTTGCATCCACGAAGTATCAGGTTGTGAGCGGAGAAACACAATTCGGCAATGTAGTGGTTGATAAAAACGGCAACCTGCATGTCACCTATGCCGAGCTGGGAACAAATACCATTTTCACAAAGTTTCTACTAATGGCGGGGCTACCTTTTCGGCACCTCATCAAATTTATGCGGGTACCAATTTGTTTGGATCTCAAGGCAATGGTTATATCCACGACCGCGAGAATTCAACACCCAATCTGAACATCGATGGAGATGGCGTTTTACATTGTGTTTGGGGCGATTTTCCAGCCACTCCCGGCCCGGGATTTAATTCGTATTATTCCCGTTCAACGGATGGGGGCAATACCTGGTCGCAACCACAAACCCTTACTTTGCTGAGCGATAAATTTTTTATGCCTGTGGTGTCCTGCTTTCAGAAAAAGTGACCATCGGTGCTTACGTGATCGATAGCAGTAAGGTCTCCGATTATTATATCATGACTTCCACCGACAATGGAATTAATTTTGGCCAACCCCAAAAAATCAGTACACAGAGCACCAATTTTTCTGCTACTTCCAATGCCGGAAAATGGTTTGGCGACTATTACAATTCGGTACGCAGCGATTCGAAAATTTACAATATCTGGTCGGATGGTCGCAATGCCACCGGTCCGAAAATGTATGTGAGTGTTACTTCGGAGTGGCCGACAGCTGTGACCGAAATAACTCCATTAAATGCTTCCTTTAGCCTGGAAAAATTATATCCTGTTCCCTTTGAAACGATGTTACAGTTTTCTCTAAAGAGTGCAGTTTCAGGGAAGCTGGATGTCACACTCAGTACCCTGGAAGGCCGTGTGGTAAAACCAATCACTATGCGGTTCGTGAAGGCTTAACGGATTGCACATGGAATTTACCAGAACTGGCTTCCGGAAATTATTTACTGACTTTTGTGGATGCCGAAGGTAGCCGACTGAGTCGGGTGGTTAGTAAAAAGTAATGCCGTTATAACTTGTCGTTCGGACCATAAAAATTTTGGAACCTGAACTGTTTCTATCAGGCAATTGAAGAAATACCGCATAAATTAAAAACCGGTCTAACGGAGGCCGGTTTTTATAGATTCCATTCTGATGCATCCCGAAGTGATATCCGTATTCCCCTCAGTGAATCGGGAAACGGCTATCCAATGACGGATGTATTCTTTGGAATATCCATTCCAATAAAAACTGGTTCCACTATTATTTGAATGGTGAAGTGCTCATGCTGTTGTTAAGATCAAATCATTTGAGTCTTCGGCAATAATGTGGAAAATAGTTCAGGAAGTGTTTAACTTTATAGAAAGATTATTTATGAAAACACCTTTTCTTTCCCTATTACTTTCGTTTTATTCCTTGTTGGCCTTGGCTCAACCCGATTTGGAGCATGATTTTTTATCAATTACAGCCGTTGTTTTGGCTCCAATGTAAATTTTACCTGCATGATGCCGCATAGCGGAGGCTCAATTTTTGCACTTGGAATAAAAAATAAAAGTACGATGGATTGGGATGTGCTGTTCTATAAATTAGCCGCAAATACTTTCGATACTCTATGGAGTAAACAATATGGAGGCAGTGCGGAAGATGATATGCGATATATGTTGGAGCTTCCTGACAAGTCTATAGTTATTGCTGGAACAACGAATAGTAAGGATGGCGATGTCTGGTATGGCCATTCTTATTCGGCCAAAGAAATCTGGGTGATTCGCGTAGATACTTTTGGAAATATTTTAAATGGAAAGGTATTTGGAGGTAGCGGAGGTAGCGATCTGAATGCATTGCGTGTGAGTTCAGAAGGGCAGATTTACCTCAGTGGAAATACATTGGCCAAAGATTATGATTTTGCCCATGTTGGGTATGGCATGTTTGATGCCGACCCCTGGGTAGCTCGTTTGGATACACAACTCCAATTAAAAAGTGTTTTAGTTCTACCTGGAAACGATTATGAAGTTCGGCCGTTTGTGGAAAATATTGCTCCAAATTCCGTCATTTTCGGTTTTAGTAGTATGGGCACTAACGTAGAAATCTATGGTAATTTGTCAAAAGGTTTGATGGATTTGATCGTGATGCATTTGGACAGTAACTTAAATACCAAATGGGGTAAACGCATTGGAGGTAGCCACCATGATGCTGCCGATGGCATTTGCCGGAAACTAAACAATGGGAAATTTGCCATTGTGGGTCGTACCCAATCCTGTGATGGTGATATTAGTTTCAAGCGCGATTGCGGAACCGGACCAGGGGCAACCGTGAGTATGCTTTTAGCCATCATGGATACCCAGGGAGCCGTACACCATTGTAAAGCCTATGGTGATAGTAATACGTTGAACTATTCAATTTCGCCAATAGGTATCTTCGTAGCGGGGCCTTTGTAAAATCAGATCGAATATTTCTGAATTTTAATACCCCTGGCGAAGGAGGTGACGTGGACATGAATCCCTGGGGGCATCAAAGAAGGATAGCCTGGATCGGCGAATTTGATACATTGGCTAATCTTCGTGCTCGAAAAACCCTCGACGGAGGTGCACGAACAGATGGGATGACCATCTTTGAATACAATAATCAACTTTATTGGCATCTTGATTGCGGTACTTCATCTACATCTCTATACCCCTGTGATACGAGTAAGTTATACAATTTACTTTTAGGCATTTCGCTTAGCCCCTTGGGTTTAGAAGAAACTCAAAAGTCTAAGAGTTTGCTCCTATTTCCGAATCCGGTTTCGGAACAGCTTCATGTGCAACTTCCTGCAGAAGCCCCTTATCAAAGATTATTCAAATACAGGATTTCGAATGCTGAAGGAAAATTGGTACTATCATCCACTTGCAAACCGGATGCTAACAGGCAATTGATTATTACCATAAAAACCTTAACACCGGGATACTATTTTATCTCGCTGACTAACGACAAAAAAATTATCAATCGTCATTTACTAAACTATAAATCGCTGTGTTTAACTTCATAGTACGATTATTTATGAAAACACCTTTACTTTCCCTATTACTTTCGTTTTATTCCTTGTTGGCCTTGGCTCAACCCGATTTGGAGCATGATTTTTTATCAATTACAGCCGTTGTTTTGGCTCCAATGTAAATTTTACCTGCATGATGCCGCATAGCGGAGGCTCAATTTTTGCACTTGGAATAAAAAATAAAAGTACGATGGATTGGGATGTGCTGTTCTATAAATTAGCCGCAAATACTTTCGATACTCTATGGAGTAAACAATATGGTGGAAGTTCAGAAGATAATCTAGGATATATGTTGGAACTTCCCGACAAGTCTATTCTTTTAGCAGGTACCACCAAAAGTAAAGATGGGGATGTATGGTACGGACATACTTATTCGGCCGAGGAAATATGGGTCTTGCGGGTTGATACCATGGGAAATATTATCAAAGGAAATGTGTTTGGAGGCAGCGGAGGTAGTTATTTGAACGCATTACGCGCCGGCCCGGATGGACAGATTTATTTAAGTGGAATTACTCTGGCCAAAGATTATGATTTTGCGCATTTAGGATATGGCATGTTTGATGCAGACCCCTGGGTGGTGCGCATCGACACCCAACTGCAGTTACAGAGTGTATTGGTATTACCAGGAAATGATTTTGAAGGCAGACCTTTTGTTGAAAGTATCAGCCCTAATTCCGTGATTTTCGGTTTTGGAAGTGGGGGACTAATGCAGAAGTGTATGGAAATTTATCCAAAGGATTGATGGATTTAGTTGTGATTCATCTGGATAGTAACCTCAACATCAAATGGGGTAAACGGATCGGAGGAAGCCATCACGATAATGCCGATGGCATTTGCCGGAAACTAAACAATGGGAAATTTGCCATTGTGGGTCGAACGCAATCCTGTGATGGTGATATTAGTTTCAAACGCGATTGCGGATCCGGACCAGGGGCAACCGTGAGTATGCTTTTAGCCATCATGGATACCCAGGAGTCGTACACCATTGTAAAGCCTATGGTGATAGTAATACGTTGAACTATTCATTAGCACCGAATGGTGTACAGGTTACCGGAGCTTTGGTAGATATTGACCGCATATTTCTGCAATTTACAACTAAGGGAGAAGGAGGAGATGTTAACATGAACAGCTGGAATCGTCAAAGATACATTGCATGGATAGGCGAATTTGACACAGTTGCAAATCTTAAAGGTTGCAAAACAATAGATGGAGGCGCAGGATTCTTTGGCAGGTCAATTTTTAAATACAACAATAACTTGTACTGGGATGTATTATGTGGAAATAATGAAACAAACTTATACCGTTGTGATACCAGCGTGGTCTATGACTTTTTAATGGGGTTAACCTTAACCCCGTTGGGATTAGAAAATGTCACTACAAGAAATTCAACCCTTATCGTTTATCCCAACCCTGCCAATAACATATTGTATTTACAATTAAATGCTAATATCTTTCTGGAAAACTCGATGTTTTACCAAATACTCGGTGTGGATGGTCAGATTTATTATTCAGGTGAATTGCAACCTGACCAAAACAATCACGCACAAATTGATATCGGACAATTAGACACCGGTTGGTATATCCTGAAAACCAAGTTGAATAAATCGGAAATTCGAACTACATTTTCTAAACTATAAATCGCTTTTTATGAAAAGCTTTGTTCAACTTATCAGTGCAACAGCTATATTAGTTAGAGCTTAAAGAAAATTTTTGCGGAAGTTTGTTTCCACGGATATAATTTATCCGAATAAAACGAACGTAAGGATTACTTGGTCGACATTCTTTTTGCAAGGATTTGTAATATGTTTCTTTGAAAGGTTGTAATTTAAATTCTTGGTAGTTAATCTATCACTATAGCGTGATTTTTTTATTTCATAGTGGTAGAAAATATGTCATTTATTCTTTTGATGAATGATTGATGACTAGTTCGCATTCATTTTACCTTGATCTTGTAAAATTAAATTTTGTGCTGCCAAATATTAATCACAAAAGGACTCCTATGCATGTGTCATCGGTATAATGCGCATTCCTCGTAAACAATTCGTGCATCTGCACCGCCCGGTATCCTGAAGACGAGATATTAATTCGTCTATCTACCAATTCACATTGTTCCTATCAGGCATTTGGATTTCTGTCAACTACCTGAGGGCTTGCTAAAGAATTCTACCATTCATTTCTTTAGCTTTGTCGCCATGAAATATTCTCTTCTTTTCAGTGTACTTCTTTTGGTATGTCCTTCTTGTTACGGGCCGATAGTCTGGATATAAAAATTGGCCAGATGATTATGGCCGGGATGCAGGGCCAGGTTGTACTAAAAACTCAACGGTGCTGCGGGCGGTACAGCAAGGCAAAGTAGGTGGCATTTTACTCTTTGAGCGCAATTTAAGCGCCAGCAAAACGCAAACGCGATTATTGGAGATGAATACCCTGTTGCAAAATGATGCCGATATTCCGCTCATTATTTCCATTGATCAGGAAGGTGGTCAGGTGAACCGGCTGAAAACCAAGTATGGCTTTCCGGAGATGCCGTCTGCCAAGTCGGTTGGAGATAAAAATGATGATGCCTATGCCGAACAAATCGCACGAACTATTGCCCAAAGTCTGATACGCACGGGCATCAACTTAAATTATGCGCCGGTGCTGGATTTACATTACGCTGCATGTCCGGTATTGGGTAAACGCAATCGATGCTTCTCCGATGATCCGGCAAGGGTGGCCCATCTGGCTGCCATATACATTGAACAACATCGGAATCAAGGTGTTCGCACGGTGGTGAAACATTTTCCCGGGCACGGTAGTAGTCGCACAGATTCGCACCTTGGTGTGGTGGATGTGACAAAATACTGGAGCCGCAAAGAGCTGGAGCCTTACCAACAATTGATTTCGGATGGACTGGTTGAAATGGTGATGACTGCGCATATTGTGAACCGGCAACTGGATCCAACAGGGTTACCGGCTACCTTATCAAAAGCTGTTTTACAAAATGTGTTGCGGAAAGAACTTGGCTTTCAGGGAGTGATCATCAGCGATGATATGCAGATGCATGCTATCAGTTCAAATTATGGCTTTGAGGAAAGTATTCGCATGGCGATAGAGGCCGGAGTAGATATTTTGCTCTTCAGTAATAATATTGGCGGAGCGAGCAACTACTCCATTGATAATATCCATGCCACCATTAAACGCCTGGTAAAAGAAGGAAAAATTGCACAGGAACGTATTGATGCATCCTACCGAAGAATCATGCAGTTTAAACGGAATATGCACGGTGGTGGACGATGATACTTTTTAGAATCATCTTGCATCATGCAGTATGGAACGCGGCAGGGATTGACGTGGAAAGCGTTGCTCGCAACAAGCCAACCAGGAAAAACGATGCGTTGCGCGCAAACTTGCAACAAAAGCCCGGCCCTGTTGGCGTGAACAGCCTCTGTTTTTGGTAAGTCACTGCAATCGACAACAGGGAGCCGCCCAGGAAAAACGTCACACGGAAACAGGCCGCTACTCCAGGCCTTTTTGGGATAATCGAAATCGATGAACTTTTTACCCGCCATGGCAAATTGCGACCACTCCTGCGTTTGTATCTCAAATACGACCACACCACAGGTCGGGATATTATCGGTGATGCTGCCACAAAGGCTGTTGGCAAAAAAGTGATGCCCGGGTTATGACAAACGATGAGCAAACGTTGCACCGCATCCGGGGTTTCAAGAATGTGGTCTGTAATCATCTGGGGACCGGCATGGTATAATTTCGAATGAAATTGGATAGCCTCTTCGGGCAGAAGGCAGGCGGCTTGTATGGCTTGGGCAGTTTGTTTGGCACGAAGGGCAGTGCTGCTCAAAATCAAATCCGGAGCGCCGTACTGTTTCAGAATACGTTGTCCCATCACCGGGGCATCCCGCCGGCCACGTTCATTTAATACCCGGTCGTGATCACTCACCGAAAAATCATCCCAATCCGATTTAGCATGTCGAACCAGAATGAGTTGTTTTGTCGTTTGCATAGGTTGGTAAAGATAAGCCCAAAAGAGTTTTCCCCATGACTGGCAATTCCGGGGTGCCTGCATTACCTTTGCCCGACTTCCAGTCATAAAGTTTGAGTTTTTCACTCCCGGCCTGTCCGGGATAAAAAAATGCCCAAAGACAACTCTATCCAGTCGGTCCTCATTATTGGTTCAGGACCTATCGTTATCGGCCAAGCCTGTGAATTTGATTATAGCGGAACCCAGGCCGCCCGCTCGCTGCGTGAAGAAGGCATCAGGGTGATACTCATCAACAGCAATCCGGCGACGATCATGACAGATCCTATGATGGCCGATCGTGTGTATCTGCTTCCCNTGACCGTAGATAGTATTGAANAAATATTACAAGAAAATGAAATTGATGCAGTGCTGCCAACCATGGGAGGACAAACAGCACTGAATTTAGCCAAGGAAGCAGAGGAGTTGGGTTTGTGGGAACAGTATAAGGTGCGATTGATAGGCGTAGATATTAAGGCCATTGATAAAGCCGAAGACCGCGAACAATTCCGCCAATGGATGATTGCACTGGGCGTACAGGTGGCCAAAGCGAAAACGGCCAATTCATTTTTAGAAGGAAAAGAATTTGCTCAGGAAATAGGCTTTCCTTTAGTGATTCGACCCTCGTTTACTTTAGGCGGGACCGGGNGTGGCTTTGTGCACGACAAAGATGATTTAGACGAGGCGCTCAACCGCGGATTGCAGGCCTCTCCGATTCATGAAGTATTGGTAGAACAGGCTGTATTGGGATGGAAAGAATTTGAATTGGAATTGCTGCGGGATAGTGCCAACAATGTATGTATTATTTGCACGGTGGAGAACTTTGATCCGATGGGTGTGCACACAGGAGACTCTATTACCGTGGCCCCGGCCATGACCCTGAGCGACACAGCATTTCAGTTGATGCGCAATACGGCCATCACGATGATGCGTGATCTTGGAAATTTTGCCGGAGGCTGTAACGTGCAGTTTGCCATGAACCCGGATACGGAAGAAATTATTGCGATTGAAATTAACCCGAGGGTATCTCGCTCTTCGGCTCTGGCCAGTAAAGCAACCGGTTACCCTATTGCGAAAATTGCTGCCAAATTAGCAATCGGCTACCGCTTAGATGAACTGAGCAACCAGATTACCGGCAATACCTCGGCCTTTTTTGAACCGACATTAGATTATGTCATTGTGAAAATTCCACGTTGGAATTTCGACAAGTTTAAAGGCGCTAAAGACACTTTGGGTTTGCAAATGAAAAGCGTGGGTGAGGTGATGGCCATTGGCCGGAGCTTTACGGAAGCGGTGCAANAGNCTTGTCAGAGCCTTGAAAACAATGCCGTTGGTTTAGGGTATTACGGCAAGAGCCTGATGAAAAGCGACGATCTGCTCGATTATCTGAAGACGCCTAAGTGGGATCGTATTTTTAGAATTAAAGATGCTTTAATGGCCGGTGTGAGTGTGAACTCCATCTCCAAAGCCAGCCATGGAATTGATAAATGGTTCTTGTTTCAGATTCAATTGTTGTGTGACATTGAAAAGAAATTGNCACGATATAAATTAGATACCCTTCCTTCAGACCTCTTACGCCGCGCCAAGCACCATGGCTTTGGAGATGAACAAATTTGCCGCATTATGAATGATGGCACCGAAGATGAAATATACCAACGTAGAAAAGCCGAAGGAATTACCCGGGTGTATAAAATGGTAGATACCTGTGCAGCAGAATTTGAAGCCGTTACACCATACTTCTATTCGAGTTTTGAAAAAGTAGTACAGNGAGGATCTTCTTTAATACACAATGAATCGAAGGTATCTGACCGTAAANAAATTATTGTACTCGGTAGCGGCCCGAACCGAATTGGCCAGGGTATTGAATTTGACTATTGCTGTGTGCATGGCTTACTGGCCATTAAAGAATGTGGGTATGAAGCGATTATGATCAACTGCAATCCGGAAACGGTTAGTACAGATTTTGACATGGCCGATAAACTCTATTTTGAACCGGTAAACTGGGAACATATTTACGAAATTATTGACCACGAAAAACCGCACGGAGTGATTGTGCAGCTGGGTGGACAAACCGCATTAAAGATTTCACAGAAATTGCATGAGAAAGGTATTCCGATTGTAGGTACCACATTTGAAAATATGGATATTGCTGAAGACCGTGGTCGATTTAGCGATTTACTGAAAGAACTTGAAATTCCTTATCCGGAATATGGCACGGCCTTCACCGTGGATGAAGCCATTGAAGTCGCCAATAAAGTGGGTTATCCGGTATTGGTTCGCCCGAGTTATGTGATTGGCGGACAGCGGATGCGCATCGTCATCAACGATGAAGAACTGGAAAAAGCCGTAGTCAGTTTATTGAAACATATTCCGGGAAATAAAATTCTGATTGATCATTTTCTGGATCGCTGCCAGGAAGCGGAAGTAGATGCCATTTATGATGGAGAGCAGATGCATGTGATGGGCGTAATGGAACATATTGAACCGGCTGGCATACACAGTGGCGATTCCAATGCCGTGCTTCCGGCCTTTAACGTATCGCCGCTGGTAGTGACGACGATGGAACACTATGCTGCAAAAATTGCTAAGGCACTAGATATCCGGGGATTGATCGATATTCAATTTGCGATTAAAGATGGTAAGGTATTTGTGATTGAAGCCAACCCCAGAGCATCCCGTACCACGCCATTTATTGCCAAAGCGTATCAGATTCCGTATTTAAACATAGCCACCCGCATCATGTTGGGTGAAAACAAATTATCGGATTTTACGTTTGAGAAAAAGTTGGAAGGGTTTGCCATTAAAGAACCGGTATTCTCGTTTGAAAAGTTTCCGGGTGTGAACAAAGAACTGGGACCCGAAATGAAAAGTACCGGCGAAGCCATCCGATTCATTAAAGATTTGCGCGATCCGTATTTCAGGCAACTATACAAAGATCGGAGCATGTACCTGAGCCGTTAGTCACATAGCTCCCTGCTCAGCAATCAGCAACTAACGGTCTGAAAAATTGTTGCGACGCAGCGAAACATGATAAATCGCATGAATTCGGTTCTGTGCGGGCGGTACCTTTGCCAGGTGAAGCAGGGCATATCCATCGTATTCTTGTTGATTCTGATAGGCGGAGGTTTTCCGACCCGGGAATTGCTAAAAATGCAGGCTTTGTTACGGCATTTTGAAACACACCAACCAGTCTTTCATTCCATCAAACCATTTTTATGGACACATTATGTTTCTCTGCCGGAAACAGATGGTGATACAGAAGAAGATATGCAGCTTCCGTTTAAATCTCCCAACTCCACAAGTCTTGGAGACTGTATACCAACAGATATGGTCACACTGATTAAAAGTCCTTTCAAACCGATCAGTTTGCCTTTTTCATCAGTTATCAATGGCAGGAATATGCATCGTATTCCGGAGAAATATGGCATCCTCCGTGCGCAGCCTGAATTCACTCCTGACCAAACAACTCCTTTTAAACCTTAAAAAAATTATCATGAACAATGCACATATTCACCTGATGGTGAACCATTTCCCTATGCTTTTTCCGGTGGCCGGAATACTCCTTTTTATGGCGGGATATTTATTAAAGTCTGACATAACAAAACGCATGGCCTATTTTATTTTCATCTGCGGCGCTCTTCTTACCATTCCGGCTTTTATCAGTGGCGAAGGGGCTGAAGAAGTGTTGGAGCAGATTCCGGGTGTGACTGAACAATCAATGCACAACCATGAAGAATTTGCCGAAAAATTTGCGCTTCTTTCCTATCTGCTGGGCGCTGCATCGTTGCTTGCAGCCTGGTTAAATTACAAGAAACATCACTTGTCAAAATTGACTTCATACGGCATAATCCTTCTTGCGATTGCGGTTTTGATGCTTGCCAAATTCACGGGAACTTCAGGCGGCGAAATTCGTCATTCAGAAATCNGATCCGGACAACCGAACAATGGGAAAGACCTGCCCGCAAACGCTGATCAGAATGAAGAAGATTCGGAGAATCACTAATTCGTAACGAAGACTAAACACACTCCAATTTCTATGTTGACTTCATGGAGAGGATTCCAACATCGAAGAAAAATATGCTTCCTGTTTGGAAAACATAGGATTTCGAGGAAACCTGAAATAGTTCATCCCGTTGCATCTGAGATTTTGTCTTGTCTTAAAGGGTCTTGATTTAGAAAGTGTTCGTGATAAATATTCTGTAAGCAAAATGTTTGTTGAATCACCAGCAGCATCAGGACTAAAAGACGAGACAAAATTTTGGTAAAAATTGTTATTGCATTTTGAAATACACTTGACATTCTAAGATCCAAATCCTACTTTTGAGTTCCAAACATTATTATGAAATTCAAATACCTTATTCTGGCATTTTGCCTGCTCAGCACCTCCTCGCAGGCTCAAAAATTTTATGCCAACCTACACGCCGGATATCATTTTGCCGTTGGTGGCAGCCTGGACGATTATTATAATGCTACCGCCAGTTCACTAAGCGTCACGTATACGCATAAAAAATGAGTCATGGAACCAGCCTTCAATCGGGGCTCAGCATAGGCTATCAATTCATGAAGAATATCGGAATTGAACTAGGATTTTCAAAAGCCTTCCAAAATCAGGTTGTTTTTAAACGCAGCATCAAGCCAGCCTGGCAGGGATACTATTTTGATGAATTCATTCGAAGTTACTCGTCCTATTTTATCACGCCGGCTATTGTGGTGCGTTCAGGGTATGAGAAAGTGAATGTATATAGTAAGTTTGGTTTGGTTGTGCTGAAAGGAAAATCCAATACCGTGTACAAAGAGAATAACAATGGGTTTCTTTCCGAAATCGATTATGAAACAAAAGGCATTTCCGGATTAGGATTGCATGGGGCGCTTGGAGCATCGATCCGATTGCATAAATCTGTTGATTTACAACTTGAAATTAATACCTCCAATGTTTCCGGTAGTCCCAAGTCGCAAACCATCACAAGACGTATTGAAGATGGAGAAGACCTTCTTCCAGAGATGACCGTGAGTGAGAAAGAAACCGAATATGTGAAAGAATTCACTATAACCCAATCTGACCGGATCCTACTCAGCCTGCAAAAAGGCTTAAAGTTTATATTCCGTATAACAATATCGGTTTCCGGTTGGGGTTCGTTTATAAATTTTAAAGGCTCTAAACCCGAAGCAATTCAATCATCGATCAGATTCAGCCAGAATAGCCTATCACTATCAACAATTCATTGAACGGAATATTTATACCACCATCACGATGTAACGTGTAACTTCGCTTCCAATTACTATGGAGAATAACACGGCTACACCTTCCAGAAACGAAGTGATGTTGTTTTTGGAGCAGGAAGTTGAAACAGTAGGACTGAATTATTTGTCCTCACCAGAAACGAATTGGCAACCCGGAGACTTATTACCTCAATCGCATGCTGAGAATTTCGCTCAAGAAGTAAAAGAACTTCAGGGACAAGCGGAAAATCTGAACTATGATTTATTAGCTGTTCTGGTGGGCGATACGATTACCGAAGAGGCTTTACCCACCTATGAAACCTGGCTGGGTGCGCTGAACGGCGTACGTCAAAATGTGAAAGGCGGATGGATGAAATGGATTCGTTCATGGACCGCAGAAGAAAATCGGCACGGTGATGCGCTGAATCGCTATCTCTATTTATGTGGGCGCATCGATATGCCCAAATTCGAAGCCTCCACCCAATTACTCATAGCCGATGGTTTTGATTTGGATATGCAAAACGATCCATACCGAACCTTTATGTATACCAGTTTTCAGGAATTAGCTACCAATATATCACACCGAAGAGTGGCCACCTTATCCAAACAAAGTGGTAATTCCATTTTAGCCAAACTCTGCGGGTTGGTTGCTGCCGACGAAGCCCGACATGCATCAGCTTACAAACATTTTATCGGAAAAATTTTCGAACTGGATACCAATGAAATGATGTTGGCCTTTGAAGATATGATGCGTAAANAANTTGTGATGCCGGCACAGGCCCTTCGGGAACTGGGTGAACGCGTGGGCACATTTGCGAATTTTACGGATGCCGCTCAGCGTTTGGGTGTGTATACTGCCTTGGATTACGTACAAATTTTGCGGGAATTGATTGAGCATTGGAATATTGAAGGACTTCGTGGTTTGAAGGAAAATGGCGAAAAAGCCCGCGACTACGTGATGGCCCTGCCTCNNGATCGCTTGCAACGTTTAGCAGAGCGGATCCGAATTCCGGACCGCGAGATCCGTTTTAGCTGGATTTTAGGTTAAGCCTGCGAAACAGTCTGCACCTTGCAACATGGAACGGCATCATTGTCAGTCTGTCATTTTCACTAAAAGATGGTTCCATGCTTACCACAAGTTATCAATTCCTGTTCATTCAGAAACTGAACGGCATGTAAATCAGATGACGTAAATGACTTTGCGGTTTTCCAGGTACTCCCCCATTAATCGTGTACGCTAAAAACCTTGTTCCCGCAAATAGCGAGGCGTTGGGTGTTGAAGTGATGAATACCTAGAATATGCCGTTTGGAAGCAGATGGCAAGCCTTGCGTAGAAAGTTTATGCCAGTGCATTCCGCCATCCTCTGTTGATAAGATAGTTCCTTGGTATCCTGCTACCCACCCCGTGTTTTCATTGTACCAGGTCATCGATTTAAAGTAGTCGTTCTCCGCCGAGCTGAAATCCCATTGCATTCCGTTTGCTGATTTTAAAACAACTCCATAACCACAGGCATAATACATCGATCCGATGCGGTCGACATCACACAATTCAAAGCTACGTAAATCGAAGGCTGAGGTTGGAGGATTTTGATTATGTGGTGTTAGAAGCAGGAATCCTTTGTTAAAACTAATGCCGCCTACAATGCAGGCCTGGTTGGTTTCGCTGACCGCAACATCCTGATATTCTCTGCTTTCGCGATGCATCTGACTCCAGGTTTTTCCATTGTCCGATGAATAGTATACCTGACCTTCATATCCCACTGCAGCAAGTATCCCATTCGAATTGCCATCGATGCCATACAAACCTTTTGATAAGCATGCAAACTCAAATCAATGCGACTAAGCTGGCGGAAGCTATCCAATTGGTGATCGCACTATGACTCCACCGTGAACCACCAACCAGGAATGTTGTTTTTCCCAGGGTATAGATGCCAGCATATTGTTCATCCAAACCGGTAGATAAATCAATGACCTGAAGGTCCACCTCCTTTTTCCGGCAAGATGAAATAAAGAGCAGACTTCCTAAAAGAAGCACGCATGATTTAACTATGTTGAAGTAATTTTTCAAGATCCTGTGCTCCGAATTTAGCAAAAATCTTTTTCCCGCCCGGGGTAAACATCGGTTGCTCGCAACGAAAAAGTGCCGCAAACAATTCCTGCATTTCCTCTATACTAAGCGATTTTCCGTGAGTGATGCTTCGTTGCGTGGCGAGCGTAAGATACAAACGTTCACGGCGATCAAGTTTCAAACCGGTGGACTCCTGTTTAAATGATTCCAGCAATTTTTCAAGGCTTCGTTTTTCATCACCGGGTTTTACATCAGCGGGTAAACCTTGCAGAATAAACGTGTCCTGGCCAAAAGGTTCAATCACATAACCTATTTCCAGTAAATCAGGTAGCAGCTCAGTAAAGAGTATAGAATCTGCCGGAGAAAANGCCAGTGTTTGAGGAACCAAAAGTTGTTGACTCACTTGTGTTGAGGCCGTTGATTTCCGGAATTGCTCAAACAAGATTCGTTGATGAGCCAATTGTCGATCAATCAATAAAAATCCATGACGGGTACTCACGACCAGATAGGCCTGATTGATTTGCAAAAACGTTGATTTAAATTCTTCTTGTTGCAGTGGCAGGGTTTCGGCGCTGGAAACAGATTCAGAAGACGATTCATGGGGTGGAGCCTCCAGGGCCGACTGAATTTTATACAGTGATTTCCATTCCCGTGTATCTCCGCTTTTNTCCAGAAAATGGGCTTTTCCTTTTTCGGTAAACGATTGAAACAGGTAGTCTTCTTTGGTTTCTGTTTGCTTGTTCGTGGTGAACGGTTGAGTTACAGCGGGTAAGGACGTAATTCCGGCATCCAAACTAAAATCGATGGATGGAGCGATACTATATTTACTTAAAGCATGGCGTATGGCAGCATGCACAAAAGAATACACGATACGTTCGTCTTCAAATTTAATTTCCTGTTTAGTGGGATGTACATTGATATCCACACGGGCCGGATCAATATCTACAAATAAAACAAACAACGGAAAGGCATCCTTTTCAATCAAATCACTATAGGCTTGCGACACGGCATGATTCAGATAATGACTGCGAATAAAGCGGTTGTTCACAAANAAGAACTGGTTACCCCGGGTGCGGGCTGCTGTGTCCGGAGCGCCAATAAATCCGCGAATACTTACCAGGTCTGTCGGCTCATCAACAGGCACCAGCTTGGTATTCAATTGCTGGCCAAGTAAACCCAATACCCGCTGTTTCAGTTTACCGGATTCGAGGTTAAACACATCCGTTTGGTTGTTGGTGAGGCGAAACGCGATTTCCGGAAAGGCCAGTGCAATGCGGGTAAATTCATCCAGAATATGTCGCATTTCGGTGCTGGCTGATTTCAGGAAGTTTCGTCGGGCTGGTACATTAAAAAATAAGTTCTTAATACTCAGGTTGGTTCCTACCGGTGCCTGGCAAATTTCCTGTTTCCGCACCTGACTATTTTCTACCACCAATAGGGTCGCTACTTCATCATCGGGTCGTCGGGTTTTAAGTTCTACCTGGGCTACCGCAGCAATTGAAGCCAGGGCTTCACCACGAAACCCCATGGTACGAATCCGGAATAAATCTTCAATCGTGTTAATTTTAGATGTCGCATGCCGTTCAAAACACATGCGGGCATCCAGAGGGCTCATTCCCTTGCCATCATCAATTAATTGAATCAGCTCCTTTCCGGCATCCCGAATAATGAGGTGCATTCGGGTGGCTCCGGCATCAATTGCATTCTCCATCAATTCCTTTACTGCACTGGCCGGGCGCTGTATCACTTCACCGGCGGCTATCTGGTTGGCAATGCGATCAGGCAACAGGCTGATAATCTCAGACATACTGCGAAGATACAAGAATTCAATCTAACCGATGAAGACCGGAAAATCTGCGTTGGACAGGCTTTGCAATTAAATCTGAAACCCTATATTTGAAAAAAGTATCATGCCAACCACACAAAACGGATACGTTCAAACCGACCTGGATCATGGAATTGCCACCATCGAATTTTTTCACCCGGCGAGTAACTCCTTGCCTGCAAAAATACTGGGTGATTTAGCCAAAGCCATAGACAAAGCCGGACAGGATGAACGTGTGAAAGTGATTGTATTGCGTTCAGCCGGAAACGGCGCCTTTNGCGCCGGAGCCAGTTTTGATGAATTGGTCGCCATTGGTAACGAAAAAGAAGGTTTAGCGTTCTTTTCCGGGTTTGCCCTGGTAATCAACGCCATTCGCAAAGCCCATAAATTTGTTATCGGGCGGGTTCAGGGTAAGGCCGTTGGTGGCGGGGTGGGGCTGGCTTCAGCCTGTGATTATACCTTAGCGACAGAAGGAGCCGCCATTAAACTGAGTGAACTGGCTATCGGCATCGGACCGTTTGTGGTTGGACCGGCAGTTGAGCGCAAGTTAGGCACTTCTTGCTTTGCGCAATTAGCTATTGACGCTACCGAATGGCGCAGTGCTGAATGGGCANAANAACATGGGTTATATGCCGAAATGTACAAAACCACCGAGGAGTTAGATGATGCTGTAAACCGATTAGCCGATAAATTAGCACATAGTAATCCGGAAGCTATGGCCTTATTAAAAAGGCATTTTGGCAAGGCAATGCATCATTGGGACAAATTACTTGTGGAACGCGTAGCTATGAGTGGCAAACTGGTATTAAGTCAGTTTACCCGGGATGCCATTGAGAAGTTTAAAAAGAAAGCCTGATAAACTTCAGTAGGAAGACCTGGAATTTTATTTCCCGCCAAACACTTTACGCAATAAATCAGTGACGCGAGCAGCAGGGTTCTGACGAATATTCAATTCCTCCTGTGCAACGGTGGTAAACAAACCATGTAAAGCGCGTTCGGTGACATAGGCAGGCAGGTCGGCATTCACCTTTTGGCGGGTGATTGGCAGGCGATTGTACAAGGTAAAAAANTCTGTCCAGTACCGTGTAGCGCCTACTTTGCCCAAACTTTTNTCAATCACAGGGCGAAAAGCAGAAGTAAGGGCACCAGTGGTGGTCCGTTTTAAAAATTCAGTCGCCGCATTGTTTCCACCACGCAAGATGCTCAGGCCATCCTGAATACTCATGCTGGTGATGGCATTTACAAAAATTGGTACGGCTTTGCCGGCAGCATCTTCAGCAGCACGGTTCAAACTCAGAATTAATTTATCGCATTGTTTGGCGAAACCAAATTGCCGCAGAGTCGCTTCAGCCTGACGGACTTCCTGGGGCAATAAAATTTTAATCAGATTATTGCCAAAAAAACCATTCAGAACGCCGAGTTTTCCAGAAGCATTTTGTGCGCCGATGCGGAGGGCATCTTTTAAGCCGCCTACAATTTCAGTATTGGAAAGGTTGCCACCCAACAAGCCGGCAACGCCCTGATTCCCGATCCCATTTGGGTTTTGCCATTCGAGTTCTGATTGTTCGAACCACCGTTGAGGAGGTTATTGGCCTGATTGAGTAAATCGTTCACCGTTTGTGATTGAGCCGGTAAGGTTAAGGCAGCGAGCAGGAGGAGGATAAGTGATTTTTTCATTGTGTAGGAATTTATTGTTTATCAAGGGCCAAAGACTGCTGATGATTATCAAAGTTAAAAATCCATAGCAATGAAATGACCTTCAGGTTCAAATGTAGATAAGGAAATAAAATACTAACGTTAACAGGCTTTAAATTGCACCCATACGATATTTGATTTACAAAAACTCATGGGAAATAGACATCCGATTGGTTTAACTATAGTTTCTTGCGTCGAATGACAATAGCCTCGCTACGCTTTTTATAGACTTCTGTAAAATAAGACCTGATGTCCTGGTAAGACACCGCATCGTAAAAAGTATGCCGGATACGATGATCCATTCGAATCTGAATTTCTCCGGGTGTGGTCGTATCAATCGAATATTCAAATGAAAGATTATTATCTTCAAATCGAAAACTTTCAGACGCTGGAACGTGTTCAATTTCGTAGTCCGATGGTATCTGTATGATAATCGCTTCTTTATTATTCATGGCATATGGAAACTGAATGGCTGTTTTACGAAAAGTTTCGGGAAAAGGAAATGCTTCAGGAAAACCAGCACTTGGGTTCACTGAAATTCGATCTGCCACTCATTGAAGACAACACGAAATTGACATTCAGGATTTTCAATTTTTTCTTTTAATCCAGTCCACTGATAACTATCCAGGGTCCAATTTGTGGCGGTATCCTGTTTGGGGCCTTTGGAGGCAAGAACGCTATCTCGTCTGGCTGGAGTCGCCAAAAATTCGGCTTGTTCATAGATGCCGGGAATCCAGCGACAATCGTATTGCAATGTTTTACCGCTGACCTGAATTTCAGTATAACGTCGGCTGGTATTTTCGATAGAATCCGGGTTAAGAAGAAATGAATACAACGAACTGGGATTGTATTGTAAAGCGGAATAGTTATAAACATATTCAGGAAGTCGATCATAGGCTAAAGTTGAACTCGTTGCGTCAACAAGAGGTCCGTTCAAGGAATCTATGACCCGATCAGGAAATAGTTTTCATTGCGCATTTCAGAAAATTCCAAGTTCAATCGAGGGGTATTTCGCACGGCGATAAAAACTGGCCAGGATTGGATTCCTGCCAACAAATGCATGGAGTATAACATCCTATTTAAGTCGCCTGAATTGCCCTGCTTTAAACTATCCATTCGTTTTAAACTAGCGATCTATACCATGAATATTTTCCATTAAAGGAATAATTTCCGCTCACGAATTGATGGATTGCTTTGGATTTTTCCAATTGACTCATTTCTGGTTTCAAAATAGACTTAAGGATTTCACCTAAATGAGCGGTATCACTCGCCGAATAAGGATTGATTTTGTACCAAAATTGAATATCCTTTTCAAAACCCTTTACGTATTCCTTTCCCAGGAAATCTTTAAGGAACGTTTTTGAACGCGCTGTTTCCACTTTCAACAAAACCGACTTAATCTCATTTACAAGGTTATAATTGTATATAATATTCGATTCAAAATTGCCGTCAAGGTTTTTGACTATCATAACCCGTTCAATCACCTTTTCTTTGAGAAGTTTTGAATAAAATATATTTTCATGAATTCATCTGGCTTGTCAAGCCCTTGATAAATCAACCTCACACTGTCTCCGGGATAATGAATCATGCGTAGTCCGCTCCATAAACACGGTACAGATAATTGTAATGGTATGGTGTTAGGAAGGTCCTCAAAAGAAGTGATATCATTTCAATTACGGACCCTAATCCTAAGAAAGGCAGAGTAGCATCACTTTGTGTTTTAATTTGTGTTACAAAGTTTTGAAATTCAGTTGGTTTAACAACGTGTGTTTTCATCTCGATCACCTTCTAAATTATAAATGGAAACGACAAAATCCTTCTTCTTCAAATCGAAATTTGCAGCTTCGGCTTTAAAAATCCAATCCCCTCTTACTTAAAATCTTGATTCTTTTTACCTGCCGAATAGCGCTTGAACTTGTTAGGTTTTGCATTATATATCGATTTGTAAAGGAAAACAAAACCACGGCACCAAATGCTGAGTCAACATCAGAATGAGCAACTTCATACTCTGCTCGCGACATACTCCTAAAGTGAATGGTAGTTCAAATTCCGCTTTCAGAGAAAAACCTGACCTAGAAGAGTAATTAGAATTATAAGTTGTTTCATACTAGGTGTTTTAGTTCATCCAAATGTAAGCACCTCTTTACAACAAAAAAGAATTGACTATAGGTAAAGTGCCACCCATTGCACCAACTCAGCAGCATACTTCCCATACAACATGGTCTGATGGTTGCCATGAATTTCCATCAGTCGGGCATTTTTCATTCGGCTAACAATGTCACGTGCCTTGTGTTCAGGTAGTAAGGGCATTCCCAGGGTATAATGATCTAACGCAACTACCAGCAAGACCTGATGTGGGATGTGTGTAAAATACATGCTCCAGTTTTCTTTACTCACATGGGTCGCCACCTGTATAATATCCTGCAAATTGGGAATAGGTTCTACCGTACCATCCGGGGCTGTTTCTACATCGGCCTGATAATATGGAAGCATGGCCTCATCCCAAAACGAAAGGTAGGGAGCTTGACGNATCACTTCAAGATAAGCCTCAAAAGATTCAAACCGGTGGTCTAGTCTGCCCAAAGCCGGAACTAACATCTCTGCAGATTTTGGATTCATTTCAGGAGCAGCATCTAAAATGACCACTTTGTCTACCCGCTCCGGATAATGATACGCCAGCCAGGTAGCCAGNAGTCCGCCAAAGGAATGACCACATAAATGGATGCGCTCAATGTTGAAATGATTCAAAAAGGCGATCACATCTTCTCCATGCTCCCGGATCGAATAGTGAAAGGCCACCTTATCACTTTTACCACGCCCTCTGAAATCAATACTGTACACGTGAAAGTGGTCGGCTAAATTGGCCTGAATCAACCCGCTAAATGCATGGGAATTGGCAGTAAGTCCATGCATCAGTAATAACGCAGGTCCATTATTCGGGTATTCGATACAATGTAAACGAACATCGTTTCGTTTAAAAAAATGACTGGTATACTTCATAGTTATTTTAATTAGGCCGCGGTCCATCCACCATCAACCGGCAGAGCCACCCCGGTGATGGTAGAGGATTTTTCATCGGCAAGCAACATCACCATATCAACAATTAAATCCATTGAAATAAATTCTTTNACCGCTTGTTTTGCTAACATCACTTTTTCAATAATTTCTTCGCGGGTCAAGTGATGGGCTTTCATCTGGTCTTCAATTTGATTTTCAACGATAGGGGTATGGACATAACCCGGACAAACCGCGTTCACCGTTATATTGAATTCAGCACCTTCTAAAGCCAGGGCCTTGGTTAAACCCAAAAGCCCGTGTTTGGAAGCCACATAAGCACTTTTGAAGGGCGATGCCGTTAAGCCATGTGCTGAAGCCATGTTGATGATGCGACCAAATTGGCGCTCTTTCATGCCGGGCCAGACGGCCTTAGCCAAATGAAATGCGGACGATAAATTGATGGAGAGAATATCATTCCATTTCTCTTCCGGAAATTGTTCAATGGGTGAAACATATTGAATACCGGCATTGGCAATCAACACATCTATGCCACCAAACCGTTGGATACCCGCCTCTACAAATTCGCGTATGGCCTGTGGTTGGCGCATATCAGCCGGCTCAAATAAATAGTCGCATTGGTAATTTTGTGCCAGTTCCTCCGCTGCTTTTGCCGCAGTTGATTCAATGCCATTCAGAATCAGGTTGTAGCCTTCTTGAGCAAATCGGGTTGCCAGGGCGAGTCCGATGCCGCTACTGCTTCCNGTGATGAGTACCGTACGTTTTTTCATGGTTCTTTTTCGAACCCCAAACATACCAAAATTCAGGAAGCTTCATTCTTTCTGCCAACGTATCTTTCTATTCCCTATTTGCAGGATGTATATGCCGGAGGCCAATTGAGGCACAGGAATTTTTGTAGATAGGCCATTCAGAAAATAGGTACCCTGGCATCTACCCTGTAAATCCCAAATGCGCAACTCTCCCTCGATCCATTTTGCAGGTAGATAATTTCAGTACCCGGGTTGGGATATACGAGTAATTTATCCTGCGTATAGTCTGAACCCGACAAAGGTGCTGCATTACAATCCCATTGAAACATCTGTTTGTTGTAGGTAGTTTCCCAAACCGTATACGCCTGTTTAAATGTTTTCCATTCCGCGTTGGTTGATTGAACCAGAGCATCCACACTATCTGCGAGCTCCAGTAGTTTATTGTAAAAGGATACATTGTTCAAATCAGCTTGTCCGAAAAACACACTGTACACATAAAAACCACTCGGTGGAAAATATCCATTCTGCACTTTTGTTATGGCCTGCCGGATCTCATCCACATAGGTAGGTATATCGGTGGTATCAAAAAGCGCCCACTGCACCCATTGGCGAGTTGTCGTAAGCGACGCGTGGTATCATGTTGTAAAAGTTGGCCGGACTTTGCGGATTCCAGATTCCAAAATAATGCAGGTCGGCGACATGATTTGGCGTACCTCCACTCATCAGATAATCAGGCTTCCAGAATTTGGCAGGAAATTGAAGACCATATTGTCCGTTTTCGAGATTCGTCCAAATATTCATTCCGTTGCTATCATTGTAGATAGTACCTCCTACTAATTTACTTTCCGGCAATCCAATAGAATCCATCAGTTTCACCACATCGGGATACAGATATTGCGACTCGTGGGCATGGGGATCCATTTCAACACCGCGATCTTCATGCATCCAACGCAGAATATTCTTGTTATTTGTTTGGGCCATGAGTGGGGCCGTTTCTTTGCTCAGCACATTACTCAGATACACCCAATCGCTTTGCATATTCCAGGCGATACCCTTGGAATAAAAGTAATTGGTCGATCGATGAGTCGATTGCGGTTGTTGTTGTAATACACATCCATTCCAGGAAGTCGTTTCTTCATTGTGCGACAAAAGTTGATGTAAAATGGGTCTGACTGTGTGCATGAAGACCATACAGCCACAATACACCGCAGCAAATCAGTTTTTCATAAGGTAAAGTTTGGTTTGGCTACAAGACTGGCATTAACAAATTTAGTTTAAGATGGACAATTTCCTGAAGCAACTAATCCAACTTTTCGACAATCACCCACGCCGTTGCTATCAGCAGGCTGGCACTCTGTGGGTGTAATCAATTGTTTATCCTTATAGTCGGGCACCTGTCTCCGTCAGTATCTCGTGGACAACCCTTCGAATCAACCCGATTCCTTTGGGGGTATTGGGGCATCGATCAAAACAGTCATTGATGCCATCATCATCCGCATCTTTCCGGCAATCTTTTTTTGCAGACTTATCCTGACTAATGGCCATTTGAAGACCAAGGGTCAGGGTAATTGACACGAAAAGAAGTCTGAGCAATTTCATGATATAAAGCTACACCAATTTGAGACCGTTGCAAAGTCAATTGGCAAAAAAATCAACGTCACGCAGAAATTTGAAGCTAAATGACTTAGCCAATTAGTTTTGATCGTTTTGCAATGGTCCCTATTTATTTCAAAAAATATGCCCCGATTACTCAGGGCACATTTTGGTAGTACAAAAAGGGGACTTTGTTCTACTTGCTTTTTATAAATTGTTGTCGTTGTTTCAGCGCATCATTGCACCAGATGGAAACCTGGTAAACTCCGTCGGCTAAATCATCAACCATGAGTTCCATTTGTTGAAGTCCGGCCAGATGCCAGGCTTGCATTTCACGAACCAGCCTTCCTGCATATCATGAATCCGAACATGGGTTTGTTGGTTTTCAGTGATAGTCGATCAATGTGCAAGGTTGTTTGTACAGGGTTCGGGTAAACATGGATTAAATCAACAGGTGTATTCATCACCACATCGCCATCTTTCATTGCCAGCGTATTAAAGTCGGCCAAAGCGCTCCAGGCCCCTGTTGAAAATGGACTTGGTAAACAAATCGCCCGTACCTGCCACTCATACTGAGACCCTGCAGTTAAACCAACCAGTGTTTTGCTTGCTGATGTAGAGGTACCGGTGGTCCAGGCGGAATTGAGTTTGCGGTATCGCATCTGATAATACGACACATTCGGAATCGGGCTCCAGGTAAGGGTTGCAGCGGTTTGCGTTACATTTATTTCCTGCAAATTCTGAGGGGTCGGACAAGCATCTGCCGTTCTGAAAACCAAAGTGGTTCCCCATGATCCCGGTGAATTTACCGCACAAAATCCTCTCACTTCTATTTCATAATCAGTAGCAGCAGTCAGGCCAATCAGATTTTTGTAGGTAGTTGGAGCGACCTGAGTTCCTCCACCGATCCACGAGCCCGTGCCCACCGGGCGGAAACGAACTTCGTACCACAATAACCCCGGTACCTGATTCCAGTTCACCGTGGCCGTATTCGCACCGATATTTGACATATTCACACCGGTGACGGGTGCCGCAGGTGTTGCAATAATTTGTGCGGAGGCTGATGTAACTGAACATCCATTTGTATCGGTATAGGTATAAGTATAGGTTGTTGAAGTTCCCAAATAAGGATTCGGTACACTGAAACTACCCCCTGCCGGGTTACCTATTAATTGAATCGGACTACCCGGACATCCGCTTACATCCGCAGCCGTTACTACGGGCAATGTATGCACGGTTAAAATCAATTCCGTCACATCCAGGCAACCGGATCCATTCACAACGGAATAGCTAGGTACCACTTTGTGTATAGGTTGTGCCATTCAAAGGCCAGGTATACGATCCGCAGGCAGTTTGGGTAACTGTATAGGTATTGGAAGCACTGATCGTTAAGTTCAGGTTCTGAATCACCATACAACCACCACCTGAATACGTTGTGTCTGAATAGATGCCAGATTGTGAATAGGTTTGTCCGTTCACCGCCCAGGTGTAAGGCCCACACTGCGTAATCTGTTGGGTTGTATTCGAGCTATTATTAATGGTCAAAAGCAGCGTATAATTCACAGGGCAACCAGCGCCGGAATCGGTATATGAATACGTACCACTTTGCGTATAGGTTTGTCCGTTCAGCAACCAGGTATAATCGCCGCAAGATGTTTCAGTTAAGGTAACATTGGACGAAGTACCCAAACTGAGTACGAGCACCGAGGTATGCGTGCATCCTGCTGCGTTCGTTGAGGTAGTTGTATACGTGCCACTTTGCGTATACGTTGCTGCATTCAGATTCCAAATGTACTGATCGCAGGCAGATACAGTTGTTGTATCTGTGGTGCTGTTCAGAATAACTACATCAAGTGTCACCAGACTATCGCAACCCAATGCGGTGGTATAGGTATGTTGGTAAGAACCACTACTGAGCACAGGAACAACATTCCATGGTAATACATACGCATCACACGCTGTATCCTGAAGTTGAGTCTGAATGAGTGTTTCGGTAATACTTCCGGTAGCAGAAATGGTTTGCCCCCATTGTCACTAACGGTCACTGTATAGGTTCCAGCTCCCGCAGTTAATACCGGACCAATATATCCGTTATTCCAGGTTAAAGTATACGGCGATCCCTCCCAGAATATTGGCTGAAAGTGTTCCGTTATTCCCACCGGTGCAACCCACTGTGGAAATCAGATTCACCTGCATCGCACCCAAGGTCAGGTAATTCTCATTGTCGACATAGGTCGCCTCCAGAATGGATGAATTCACGATGCGAGCCACCAGCGTCGTTTTACGATCGGCAACTATCCAGGTTTGGGATAAGTTGATACTATCATTTGGATTCAGGCTGATATGGGTATCCCCAATAAAGACGGTATCCAGATTATTATCCACATAGAAAAACTGAACATCTGCATCACAAGCCAGATCACCGTTATTTCCAACCCGATACTGAATAGTGAGATTATCATTCACAGAGGGTGTCAGGTTGCTGGCTGTCAGCTGTTGAAAGTATAAATTCGCTGATTCTCCCACCACAAATGCACGTGTTGCTTCATTATTCATTTCATTGGATTCAGTAACCACCTGATCAGCATCAATGATCGCACGAATAATATGAACACCAGGTATTAATGAACTAAATGTACCCGGAATGGAAACGGTGGTATTATCACCACTCACCAATCCTGCCACCGGATTCACAGTGGCGAAAGGTTGATTATCGACCAATATATTTAATCGCATCTGATCGTTCACATTACCTGCTCCGATATTCTCATACGTAACGTCCATGGTGATGCCTTGGCCGGGTTGTGGATTCAGCATCGAAGGATTGATATATTGTGAGAGGATACGCATGTCTGGTAAATTACTGGCTGTGACCTGAACTGAGAAAACATTGTTGTTTTCGTTGCATTCGTCGAATACCTGATTCCCGTCTACCGTCATGGTGAAGGTATACGTTCCTATTTGAGGAAATACAAAATTCACCGGAGCACTAACCCCTGGTGGGCAGCCACAAGTTTGTTCCATATTCGTAAGGGTACCATAACCCAGATTGATGGTTCCGGGAATGCCGGGGCCGCTGACTTCAAATTTCACCTTCACCGAATCCGCATCAAACAAGCGACTATTCGTAATACCGATAGACGGATATACGCTTTGGTTAATCAGATGCGGTAGTTGCCAGAAATTAATGCCACACAAAGGCACAGGTTGGAAATCCCAACACATGAAATTACTCACTGTATTATCCCCATTGGTCATCTCGGCAATCTGATCATTTGGATCTATGAACATGGTCAATTCCTGGTTTGCCAATGCCGGCATCAAAATACGTTTGGTGACCTGAACCGATGCATTTGGCAGCAGCGAAACGGCATAGCTTTGTGTAAATGAAGCTCCACCTGATAGTGCGAAGGTCACCTCCAAATTGCCGGTATATGCCAGATTACCGGTATTGGAAATTAAACCTTTGATCGTAAGAGAATCTCCGCTGCTATAATCACCTGAATCTGATTCAACATCAAAAGTTTCACATCCATTGGCCGCAAAGTTCGGCAGACAAGGTATCAGATTGAGTCCGTAAGTAGCCTGATTATTGGATTCAAGTGATTCTGAAACCTGATTCAGTGGAGCATCGCACTTCAGCACAAAGGTGTAATTACCTGTTCCTGATGGGGTAAACGGCACTGAAAAATCAGTGTAGTTGTATTGACTGAAAGCAGATAAAATGTTCGTGATACTGTGGGTTAACGTGGTCTGATACACCGCATTATGATATACTTCCACCTCCACATCAAAAGGGCCACTCGATAAAGTTCCGGTATTATAGACCCTGAACGATACACCATTCACACCGCAGTCGTAACTGGTTCCTGAAGGTCCGCCTCCCGGTACAAGATCCACAAAATTCGCATACACGTTAAACTGGGCACATTGTGCGTTATTCATTTCATAAGATTCCTGAATCAGATTGGCCCCATCAACCTGCGCACATAAACTATATTGTCCAAAGGTATTGAAGCTGAGTGTAACAGGATACGTGAATGTGGCGTTTGGCGCTAGCGAAGGAACGCTGATGGTAGCTGGCAAGGAAGGACTTCCTCCGGTTTGGGCCACAGAAATATCCGTAGCCGGCGATGTAGCGCAACCTACATTTTTAATTTCAATGAACCCGGTAGTTGAATTTCCGACCAGAATGTTGGCCGCAGAAAACTGCATCTGCATTTGCAGATCGGGCAAACAAGGCGGTACTGGTGGCAGAATCACATCAAACTGAGCAGTAAAATTACCAGTCAGGGTATAGTCTGTAACAGAGCCTTGAATATGGTAGGTTCCAGGAATAAGCGGACGTGGAAAACTGAGCGCGTAATGGCCCGATGAATTCGTATACGTACTGTAACTGGCTCCAGTTTCAACAATCGTAAATGATACTGTTGCACCGGCCACACTGGAATCCGGAAGAGGCACAGCAGTACCCGTATAATGTGCTGTTCCATACAAGGTATTAAAACCATATACAGCGTATGCAACAGAAGGACTCACATCACCGGTCGCAATAATACCTCCGGGCAAGTTATAGGGGCCATTAATGAACGGACGAACTGCAGTATTGTCTAGTTCGTTCGATTCAGCAACTCCGGTATAATCAATACTCACCTGCATAGGACACCACGCCGGTATGGCCGGTGTTGTAATGGTCCAGTTTACTGTGGTACTGCTATGTGCTCCTAAAAAGCCAACAGTAATATCCGGGTAAACTAGTAGTATCGTATTGATTCACGAGATGCACCACAAAATTCTGCGCATCATAATCCGAAACATTATGGATGGTTGCGGATACAGTGAGCGGAGAAGCCACCGGAGGATTTGGAGCGGAAAAGGAAATATCATTCGCAAAATTTCAATATCCGGTTGAACCAACACATCCGGATAGTCAAATGGCCCAAAATAGGAAGCGCATAAGCCCACGTTGGTTTGAACCACGGTTTTCCAGTTGATACCAACCGGTAAAGAATTAATGCTACCTACATACTTTTACCATCTGCGGTGTTTGTATCATTCACATCATCTTCGGTGAGCACTACAATACGATCATTCGGGTTGGTATACACCGCATTGCCCTCATAATCTAGCAAAATACGTGGAAAAGTAGCAGGAGGTAATGCACCATTCGATCATGATACACCACTTCAAACTGGAAATTTGTATAGTTGTCGCCATTCACAGAATTGATTACCTGAGTTCCATACACTGGTCCGCCAGAGAACGTAAAAATTGTGCCGCCGGATGAATTGTAGCATCATTGTCGTTGCAATCTCCACTAATCGAAGTCAGCTCAAACACATGGTATCCGTGCAGAGGTCGCAGGCAGGATACCTGAGTAACACCGGCTCCGTATTGATCGCCATCCTGATCGATATACCAGATTTGTCCGGGAAACTCCAGCGAGTCGGAATCATCACAATCCTGATTGTTCGAAACATAACCAGGTATCGGAGCGCAGGAAGTTTGCGATACAACAGGATCCCCAAACGAATCGCCATCCGCATCGGCATACCATACCGGAGCGCCTGTCAATGATGGATCAGCCATGTCGGTCAACCCATCACAATCATCATCTATACCGTTGCAAATTTCAAGGCCAGTAGGCTTAATCATAAAATCACCGTCGTTACAATCCAACGAATTCGTTGAATAACCTATCGGTGCATTTAATGAACACAATAACACGGATGTTGATGAACCAAATCCATCCTGATCGGCATCCACAAAATATGTCAGCGGTGCATGAATGCCTGCAACATTATCATCGCAGTCGGTATTGTCGATTACATATCCGGATGGAGCAGAACAAGCTTGCACCGAACTAGCGGCATTTCCGTATCCGTCACCATCTGAATCGGCATAATACGTATTTAATAGTCCCTCGTCTGTTTGTCCGTCGCAATCATCATCGATGCCATTACATACCTCGGTGGCAGCCGGATGAACCTGGGTGTTCGCATCATTGCAATCACCACTCAGTGCAACATATCCCGACGGTTGGGAGCAACTCATCAGGGTATCATTTAAATTTCCATAGGTATCGCCATCAGCATCGGCGTACCAAACCGTCTGAACATTTTCATCGATCAGGCCATCGCAGTCATCATCTACCCCATTGCATGTTTCGGAAGCACCCGGATGCACCTGGGAGTTCGCATCATTGCAGTCGGTATTACTGAATACATATCCCGAAGGTTGCGTGCAGGATTGCAGACTATCATTCGGATTCCCATAACCATCCCCGTCTGAATCCTGAAAATAGGTATTCACCGTTTGTACAGAAACCGTTACCACATTAGACGTAGTAAAGCTACTACCACAAGTAGATCGTAAGGAATATGAACCAGCGGCATTCACATATAAAAAGTATCGGTTTGACCCGGGATGGGTGACCCATTCAGTAACCACTCATAGTTTACTCCGGCAATGGGTGAAGCATGAAGCATCAGAGAGTCTGTCGGACAAACAGATACATTTCCCTGAGGATAGACAACCGCAGTAGGAACCCCGGAAGTAATGGTAATGGTATCCCGGGCTATTAAACTCCATACCCCGCGATCGCCTTTGGCCCGAACATACAAATAGTGTGTTCCTGAACTCAAGCAAGGCACCTGAATTCCTGTAGTAAAATTGAGTACCGAATCAGCGGAAACCGGCAATGGATTTGCATTTCCAACGCCAGGGTCGTTATCGAAATAATATTCCATTTGATTCACGACATCCATAAATCCGCCACCGGTGACGAGTACCTTTTATCTGTAATTGACCAGCGACCATATTGATCGCGGGCGCGGATAAATAAATTATGCACACCACTACTTAAAGTTGTTGGGATAGTAATGCTGATCGCCTGATTCAAATCAGTGGTGGGCGTTACAGGAACGATGGCTCCATTGCCGGTCATTCCCACTCCCGGATCTTCATCGAAATAATATTGATAGGCCGTGATTTTCATGGTATCCGTTCCCGGCTGTACCAGCAGCATCTTTCGGTCTGCAAGGCCCCAACGACCACTGGTATCCTGAAAACGAACATACAGAAAATGAATCCCTGAACTCAAATCTGAAGGCACCGATAAGGTAACATTTTGATGAAAGGAATCGGTTGGTGTGATTGGAACGATAGCTCCATTTCCAGCGATGCCAACGCCAGGATCCTCATCAAAATAATATTGATAGGCCTGAAGTTGCTGAGTGGCATGAATGGATTCAATCATCAACAGGGTACGTTCAGCCAGGCCCCAACGCCCATATTCATCCTGGGCCCGAACATACAAATAGTGAATCCCACCTCCCAAATCCGGTACCTGTATAGGTACACTTTGTTGGTAGGTGGCATTGGGTGAAACAGAAACCACAGCGCCATTGCCAGCCTGGCCCTGCCCGGATCGGTATCAAAATAATATTGATAGGCCGTAATTTGTTTACTCCGATGCACCGCTTCAACATGCAACATGGTTTTTCAGCAATACTCCATCGCCCAAATTCGTCCATAACGCGCACGTATAAAAAGTGGATACCTCCGCCTAAATCAGTTGGCACAATCACTTGTAACGTTTGCTGATAATTGGCTGTTGGGGTGATGGGTAACACGGCCCCATTTCCGGGAATTCCGAATCCGGATCGGTATCAAAAATACTGAATTGCCGTTACGAGTTGTGTCGGACTTTGCGCGTTAAGTCCCGACAACGCCCCCATAACAAACAATACAGGATGGTGATTAATTTTTTCATGTGAAATACATTTTTGTGAATGAATACACCCGGTAGGATGTTGATTCAATACCTTTCTAAAAATCAAAAACAGAACCGATTAATCGTTCGGCTTTGAGGCATGTATATTCACGTTGATTGTACCTCCGGGTGCTGCATTGCTTTGGTTGATGGTCATGGAGCGAATGATCGGCGTAATGAGTACCTCACCACTTTCATGAAACTTTGAATACCCTCCATGAATTCCAATATCGGTTCCATCGTTGGCAGCACCAATGGCCGGCGATCCCGACTGAACATTGTAATTGTGGTTATTGGCATAAAAAGTACCCAGGGTATAATTTACAAAATTGGGGTTGGTGCTATATAAGTTGCCGCTTCCCGAATTACCACTTCCGGTGTGAAATATGGTAGCCTGGGTTGAAATATTATTGATCAACTTGAATTGCTGGCACTAGGGGATGCATTCATAAAGATGCTGTTCTTCACAAGGGCATTTTGCAAACCGGTAAAAGGAGCCGCCGTATTTAAAAATAAACAATGGTCAAATAACATACCACCAATGCTATTTCCCGATCCATTGATCGACCATCAAATAAACAGTTGATGAACTGAACGTTGGTTAACGAATTTCCGGTTCCTCCCACCAACACATTATTGGCATTGTCTGCATCAAAAATACAGTTTACAAAAGCAATACCGGATGCAGAGTATCCCTCAAACGAATAATTTCCATTAAAATCACAATCTTCAAACAACACGTTCGTTAACGTTCCATAGGACAACACATTCACAGCAAACTCAATTCCGTAAAACCGACTTCCTGAACCCGAAGCGCCGATGTAAAATCCTGCGGCAATATAACTGGTATGTGCATTATTTCCGATTCGGGTTTTGCGTGGATGATCCTTTTGCGGATTAAAGCCAATTCCTATTACAGTAAGTGATTTATTCCAGGGGCTGTTGGGTGCACTTCCAGTGTAGTTGTTATACTGTACATTGGTACCTTCCAGTAACAGCGTATCTCCGTTTACTGCGGCATTGTAGGCTGCCAGCAAACTGCTGTATTGCGAGCCTCCCGAACCATCATTGGTCACAGTTCGAACAGTTGCCTGTAAGGAGGTCAATGAAGAAATAAAGGTAATCAGGGCTAAGGTGAATAGTTTTTCATGGCTTACTTGTTTTACAATGAATAATTATAATACAAACATAATACAGTCCTTAATTTAATGAATACCCTGCATTGGGTATATTCGATGAAATCAGCGCATGGCCGTATGTAGGTCATCGGTCGACACCTTAACCGAATTTCTAACGAATTTATAGAATTATGGCACCGAGAATTTGGAAACTATAGTCAGGTTAATGTTGAGCAACTTAATAATCCCCGAAAGAATAATCCATTACCTTTGAACATTCAAGCAGGGGCCGCCCGGTTTTGACAGCATGATCTTTGAACGTGTAAGCATGTCGTGCGTTGGATAATTAGCACGTTAATCTGAATATTCAAACCATAAATGGCGAAACTTCTTTCGCTATGGCTGCCTAATTCATTTTAGGTTTCCATACTGGCCGTTCATTTCGGGTAGGTTTGTAACCCACGTTGAGCCGCCTTCACCAGAGAATACAAACTGCTGTCTGAACAGGCTGTGAAGCAGACAAAAGACTTATCCAGCTAAGGAAGATATAGGTTCGTTCTTGTCCGGCATCTTCCCGACAAGCAATCAGGAAATAAGCATGTAGAAAGCGTTTGCAGAATGTGTTTGGACGCGGGTTCGATTCCCGCCGGCTCCACAAATCAGCGCGAGTGCGAAGAGCGAGAGCGATGAGGACGAACGATGATTTGTTCCTCACTCTCGCTCTGTTTCTCGCTATAAATCGACACTAAAACAATTTATGAATGTCATTCGATTTTAGAAAACTCGAAGTTTACAAANAGNCCAAAGAATTTCACCTAGATAGCATTAAGATTATCGATGAAATAAAACCCGCTAATTATGTAAAAGACCAGTTAGGTAGAGCTTCCATGAGCGTAGTTTTAAATATTGCAGAAGGTTCAGGTAAATTTTCAAAACCTGATAGACGAAGTTTTTATGTAATTGCAAGAGCATCTATTTTTGAGTGCGTTGCAATTTTGGATATACTACATGATAAAGATAAATTGAGCCTAAATGATTTCAATGCTTTGTTGTTAAAGGCTGATGAACTTTCTAGAATGCTTTATGCAATGATAAGTAATTTGAGTGCTACATAAAGTTCCCGAATAAATTGTTCGCTTGCCGGGTTCGATATAGATCCCATTATCTCCATAAATCAGAAAGTAAAAGAAAAACAGAAAGTGAACGCGTTCTGAATGTTCTTTCTCTTTTTCTTTATGTTTCTCTTTCTTTGTTTATTTACAATAATCTCATTAAGGAATCATTCAATTTGATAATTTGTACTAATGCATCCGATTTCGATATAGATCCCATTATCTCCACAAATCAGAAAGGAAAAGAAAAACAGAAAGTAAACGCGTTCTGAATGTTCTTTCTCTTTTTCTTTATGTTTCTCTTTCTTTGTTTATTTACAATAATCTCATTAAGGAATCATTCAATTTGATAATTTGTACCAATGCATCCGATTTCGATATGGATCCCATTATCTCCATAAATCAGAAAGGGAAAGAAAAACAGAAAGTGAACGCGTTCTGAATGTTCTTTCTCTTTTTCTTTATGTTTCTCTTTCTTTGTTTATTTACTATAATCTCATTAAGGAATCATTCAATTTGATAATTTGTACTGATGCATCCGATTTCGATATAGTTCTCATCACCCCTTAAATCAGAGCGAGTGAAAGTGCGGCAGCGAAAGAGCGGGGATTTGTTTCCGGCTCCATAAAATCACAAAACCACTTTATTTCTCTCTTTTTTGTTGCATCCTTTTGCCAACGGTACTAAATGGCTGAATTAGCCTATTAAAAAGTTCAAAAGGAATTCTTGATAAAATACCTCGGTTTTCCGGGTTCTGTATACGACTTACCGAAAAGTTTCAGTGAATCAAACCGCTTACTCTTTTAGACCGACCATTTACTCAAAGAACCGCCCCAAACCCACCAAATCACACTATTTTGCAGTGTGAAGTGTTGGCGAATTATCTTCTTTCTTTTCTCGGGTTACTGGCTGTTAAGCCTAACCGGGCGGCAGTTGCCGAGCTGGAAATTTACCCATTTCGGCTATCGGGAGGGCATTGGACACCCTCTGGTGATGAGTTTTTTCAGGNACGCATACGGTTTCATGTGGATAGGAACCAAACACGGCATTTACCGATTTAATGGAATTCAGGTGAAAGCCTATCACACTGCCAAAAACCAAACCATCCCTCTGAAAGATATATTTCATATTCAGGAAGATCGGTATCGCCGTTTATGGACCATTGCCAGCGGTACCATCCTCAGATATAATCTGCTAAAAGATTCCTTTGAAACGGTAGCTATAGTCTCCGACCATTCGGTGTACAATATGTTCCACATCGACCGGCAGCAGCGCTTTTGGTGTCATTGGTCAGATACCCTGCGAACCTATACCATCACACCTGAAGGTGAACTTAGGCCATTGAGGAAGTATGCCATTCCTATCAACGACATACGTGGTTATGATGAGGATGCCAGGGGTAGAATTTGGTGCATCTCCGAATCTCAGGGAATCTTTCGTATCAACCCGAAACCGGGAATTATCAAAATCGGGTACTTACCTTATCGAGCACAGCACAACCCATGGCACTTCGTAGTCTTAAAATTCTTTCCAACCAAATGGTCTGTACCGGCGGCTATCTCTGGGGCATGGTGATGCTGGATACCGGACTCCGGGTGCAGCATCATGAATTTTTGGTCGAGAACGTGACCGCGGTTTACGTTCCATAGGTGTACGTGGCNNATACTCGAATATGGAAAATACAATGGGCAACCCATTTTATTATTAGGTACCAACAATCAGGGATTAGTCATTTACCGGTGTGCAGATCGCCACTACGAAGCAGTCAATTCTCCCGAGTGGTCTGAAGCCTGTCATGATCTTTTTATTCGCACACTATACCGCGACAGGGAGGATAATATTTGGGTGGGTACAATCGCAGAGGGAGCGTATGCCTTGTTTCGGAAGCGGCAATATTTTCATTCATATTATCTTCCTCTCCCTACCACCAGCGGCTTACAGAACACAGTCAATTATCTGGCACCGGATATTGATTTTCCAAATACCCCGATCATTTGGTGCAATTCGATGAATACGGGAATCCTTGGCTTAAACCTATTCACCGGATCCTGGACACCTTTACTTTCCGGCGATAATTTAAATAACACGTTTGCATTTTTACAACTGACCAAGGATGAATTCCTTGTTGGTAATACCACTGAAACATATTCTATACTGCATCGGGTAAAACGGAATGGGCCAAGAAGTAAAATTAGTATTCGTCATTTGTTGGGAAAAGACAGCAGTTTTCATGAAGAAAAATTCTCCACCTTTGTACATGATATCAAAATGCCTGAACAGNGATCGGTATACGTTTCGGATGTCAACCGGGGGCTATTTACGTATCGGTTGTCGAACGGACAGGTTGAATGGCTCTATGCTCCTTGTAATAAGGGCTACGGATTACCTGTTAAACGCGCTGATGCCATTTGCTCCGGTGATTCCAACGGAATTTACATCGCAAGTCATGATGCCGGAATTTTTCGATTAGACAAAACAACCCGCGAGATCCGTGAAGTGAAACCCCTCCTGAATGACCAACGAGTCTCCTTACAACAGATTCAGTCGATTTGTAGTAGCCCCGATCGGCGCTTTCTTTATTTAGCCTCCATTGACGGGCGAGGATTATATGTGATGGATACCCACAAGGATACCTGCTTTCAAATGACCGAACAGCACGGCATCAGTAACAACCATTGTATCAATGTGACCTGTGATAAAAACGGACTCGTTTGGATGAATACCGAAGTCGGACTGGATTGCTATGATCCGAAAACAGGTCGCATACGATTTTTCGACCAGAAAGATGGATACAAGAATACCGCTGTTAGTTTTGGCATGTTCTCAAAGAACAGCATTTTATTTTCAGGTGGCAACTCTTGCCTCATTACCGCAGACATTGATACTTTGTTACAAAATGAACCTACTCAACCCGCCTTGTTGATAGATGAGATCAGGTCTGCCNGGTGGTATTCTGGCCCGTTGTTTTCGGGCCATCTCGAAGGACCCGACGTACCATACAATAAAAATTCGTTGTCTGTTTCCTTTAATCTCATGGATTTATTTCGGGCGGGTTCGGCAAATTACCGGTATAAATTGGAAGGCGGTGAAAACGCCTGGAAAGAAATTGGTCATCAAAATAGCCTGAATCTAACCAATATGAGTCCGGGTAACTATCTTCTGCGAATACAGGCCAGACTTAGCTCCGGAGTATGGATGTCGGAAAGCAGTTATGGTTTTACCGTACAGAATCCCTGGTATCGTTCCACATGGTTTTTCTTGGCTNTGATGCTGGCGCTTTCTGCACTCATTGGGCTGAGTTATCGTTGGCGACTCAACACAGTGCGCAAGGAANGCCGGACTAAAACAAAACTTTCCGAATTGCAACTGAGTAGTTTGCGCAGCCAGATGAATCCGCATTTCATTTTTAATAGCCTCAATAGCATTCAACGATTTATATTACAGCGCGATACGAGGCAGGCGTCAAACTACCTGAATCAGTTTGCCCAGTTGATGCGTAGCATTCTGGATCACAGTCACGAACAAGAAGTGAGTCTGCACAGCGAAATTGAATTATTGAATAACTATATTCAGCTAGAACAACTTCGGTTTGAGGGTAAATTCAACTATCTGCTTGAAACGAATCCCGATATCAATACACTGGATACCTTTATACCTGGCATGATACTTCAACCCTTTATCGAAAATGCCATCTGGCATGGATTAATGAATAAAGAAGGTGAAGGACAACTTAGTATCCGGNTTTTCACGCAGGGCCAGATGCTGGAATGCCAAATTGAGGACAACGGTATTGGCCGGAAAGCCAGTTCAGAAATAAAAGCGAATCAGGGTACCACCTATATCAGCCGGNGGATGCAAATTACCAAAGCCCGCATGGAGGCTCTGAACCGTGGCGATATTCGAAATACCCATTACCAAATTGAAGACCTGTATGATGCCGATGGAAAAGCAGCAGGTACCCGGGCCATCATTTTGTTTCAACTTAAATCCACAAAATCTGCTTCCGTATGAGTAAACTATCTGTCATCATTGTAGATGATGAANAAAATAGCGCTGAAACCTTACACCTTCTCCTGCAGGAATTTGAACCGGATGTAGAGGTGTGGCAAATTTGTAATTCAGCCAAAGAAGCGCTTGAAGTTCTCTCGGTGGAANGCCCTGATCTTCTGTTTCTGGATATTGAAATGCCCAAAATGAATGGTTTTGAATTGCTAAAACGATTGGGCGATCAGTATCCTGCACAAGTTGTTTTTACGACGGCCTACAATCAATATGGCATCACCGCGATCGAACACAATGCTTCCGATTACCTGCTCAAACCCATTTCCATCCCCAGGTTGCATCAGGCGGTTGAAAAAGCACGCAAACGAAAAAATGAACTGCTGATTTTACAACAAGCGCAACAACGCCCCAAATCACTTCCAGGGCAGCCATTTAAAATTGGTCTGCCCAGCGGAGATGGCGTTTTGTTTGTACATACTGATGATATCCTGCGTTGTGAAGCGCAAAACAATTATACCCAGGTGTTTTTTACGGATGGCAAAAAGCTCACCTTAACCAAAACGATGGGCGAAATTGAATCTATTTTACCTGAAAATGAATTCTGTCGTTTGCACCGCTCTCACCTCATTAATATCCGGTACATTCAAAAATATATCCGCACCGACGGAGGCTATATTCTGATGCAGGATGGTACACAGGTTGAAATTAGCCGCAGAAAAAAGATGNATTTCCTGCGCATGTTAGGTATTCATGGATAAGCTAAAGGAGGGTTAAGCAAGATTCCCAATAAGTATTCTCGCCTCTTTCAGTGCTTTTCCTTACCTTTGGTTGGTATTAAAGCACCTGTTGATTCTTTTCTTCCCTTAGCAGTCCTCGGAACTGTTTCCGGCGGCAGACGTTAACAGCCCACTTTTTTACTTCAATCCGGCTGCTACTCCCCGATTAAATTGATTACCCTATGGTATAATTCAAGGTGGGAACCCTCAACCGGAATGGATCATGAATAAAATAACAATAAATAGTAACTATGAGCGAATCGTTTTTGAAAAAGAAAAAGCGAAACTTAAGGCCAAACAAAAGCAGGAAAAAGCTGCAAAAATGAAGGAGCGAAAAGCCAATCAACAAAAGGAAAAAGCCTTGAAGATATGATGGTTTATGTAGATGAATTCGGCAACCTCTGTGATACCCCTCCTGAAAAAGACCCCAATGCCGAAATTAAATTAGAAGACATTCAGATAGGTGTGGCTCCCCTTGAAGATGTAATTCATGTGTATCAGGGTACGATCAATTTTTAATGAAGAAAAAGGATTTGGATTTATCACTGAAGACTCAACCCGCGAAAGTGTTTTCGTACATAGCAATCAACTCCAGGAAGTTGTGAAAGAACGCGACCGGGTGGAATATGAAAAGGAACGCACTCCGAAAGGCTACTCAGCCATCCGGGTGAAAAAATATAAATTGATTCCCATTAAACCAATTCTGGCGCCCGGGCGTTCATGTCCAGTGAGATGCTCAAGTCCTGGCTGTTTGACAATTCAAAATTAACTCAACGTATTTACCAATTAAAACAATAAACATGCAAGAAGGAACAGTTAAATTCTTCAATGAAGAAAAACATTTCGGATTTATTAAACCAGACAATGGCAGCAAAGACGTTTTTGTACACGCTTCAGCCGTAGCCGGACGAATTCGCGAAAATGATCGCGTAGAATTTGAAGTTGAAGATGGCCAAAAAGGGCCCAATGCCGTTAACGTGCGCAAACTGGACTAAACCAGTTCACGCTTCCAGCAAACTTCCGGGCGGAAGGTCTATTATCAGACCTTCCGCCTTTTTTATGGAATCAAATTACCCTGAGCCTTCCCTTCATTACGAATACCGATTATAAATATTCTATAGTCCAATCTTCGCCCTCCTCGTTTGTACTATGTAGATACCTGGTGGCAAACTGAAACCGGTGGTTGTATGATATCGAATCTCGCCGGAGTTACCCCGCATAAACCTGCCCATGCCACCTTGCCCTTGCCGGGTATTCAGCCGATTGTGGTGGATGAGAACGGACAAGTAGTTGCAGGAAGTGATGCAGCTTCCGGTGTTCTTTCGACTGAAACCGTGCGAGGCAATTTATGCATCAAGTTTCCGTGGCCCTCTATTCTGCGTACCACCTATGGAGATCGTGATCGTTGCCGGTTGAATTATTTTGCTACGTACGAAAATCTTTATTTCACAGGGGATGGTTGCTTCCGCGATCCTGATGGAAACTACCGCATCACCGGTCGGGTTGATGATGTATTAAATGTAAGTGGACATCGGATCGGTACAGCCGAGGTTGAAAATGCCATCAACCGCCATACCGGTGTGGTAGAAAGTGCCGTTGTGGGTTATCCGCATGATGTAAAAGGACAAGGTATTTATGCGTTCGTGATTCTGGCCTCCGACCAAAGCCTGGATGATCCTGAATTGGCCCGTCAGGATATTTTGCAAACCGTAAGCCGTGTGATTGGTGCGATTGCCAAACCCGATCAGATTCAATTTGTGCGGGGCTTACCCAAAACCCGAAGTGGAAAAATCATGCGCCGCATCTTGCGTAAAGTGGCCGAAAATGAAACAGAACAAATTGGGGATACCACTACCCTTTTAGATCCTATAGTTGTGGATGAAATTATTCAGGGCAGGTTGTCGTCATAACTCCATGCAGGATACCGATGTTTGTTTGTAAAGAATGTGCAATTCGCAATGTATTACTTGATCAGCAAATAATAATCTTCCACCATTTTTTTATAGTACGGTTTCAATTCAGCCGGAACGGTTTTATAATAATCAATCACGGATTGTTTATTCTTCAGGATTTCGCGCAGAGCCGGAGGAATTTCTTTGGTAGTTTCCTTGCCACTGTTTGATTCTCGTTCTTTACCCTGATCTTGTTCGCGGAGCGCCTCCTTGGTTTCCAGTAAACGACTGAGAATTTCGGATTGGCGTTGGAGCAATTGTTGGGTGATGCGTTTGTTCACGATATCGGTTTCATTACGATCCATATCCTGCTGAATCTTAGTCAGGTTAGGATGACTCTTACCTTCTTTTTTCAGTTGATTATTGATATCGTTGAGTTGTTTCCGTAAGGCAGCTTGCTGTGCAGCGATTCGAGCCATTTGTTCCGACTCCCCTCCGCTTTGTTCACTTTCGCTACCCTGACCACCCTGTCCGGATCCACCACCTTGCCCGCCACCTTGCTGACCACCGGGTTTTGACCACCCGGTTTTTGCCCGCCATCTTTTCCATCTTTTCCACCTTGACCCTGTTGTCCTTTTTNNATCCATGAGCTGTTGCATCGCATTACCCAATTGTTGCTGTTTGGTGATAATATCCCCCAATTGCATACCGATACCTTGTCCGCCCTTTTTACCCATTTTACCACTCGGAGATTTACCGCCCGGTTTACTACAATTGCCACTTCCCGGTGATCCGTTTTTTTGTTGCGCTTGTTGATCCATCAAACTTTGCAACATCTCGTTCAGCATGAGGGCCAGGTTATTGGCACCCGTCATCACATACTGCTGATGCATGGTAGCCTGATTCACTGACCGGCCTTCCATCTGTTGAATGGCACTTTCCATATTGCGGTTGATGGCATCAATTTCTTTGTTGACAGAGGATGCCATACGTGCCTGTCGCTTACTCAACTTAAACAAACTATCTGCAATCAATTTGGCATCGGTTTTANNTTTTTGCTGTACCTGAATATTGCCAACATATTGCGGATCCGAGATAGCGGTTTTCCGGGTATCTGCCATCAGATCTTCCTGATTAAACGACATCCGGATCAGGTTGGAAAGAATTTGCCGAACAGCATGTACATCTTCTTCCAATTCTTCAGGACCGCCACCTGCTGCGGCATCGGCCATTTTCTGTGCCATTTTTCCAAACTCTCCTTGGCATTCTTTTGCGATNTTAGATGCTTTAGATGAGTTCTTTTTATTTAATTCGTCCGAACTTTTATTCATTTCCTGTTCGGCATTCTCCTGTTCCTTTTTAATATCCTTCAAATCCGTTTTATTCTCCATCTCTTCATTCACCTTTTCCATCTCCTTCATATCCTTTTTCAATTCCTCCATTTCCTGATTCAACTTATCCTGTTGCGCTTTTAACTCCTGTTCCGTTTTTGATTTGGCATCTGTTTCTTTGTTCAGGGCATCTTCCTTTTTGGCCGATCTTCTGCCTTCTTCGCCAGGTCTTCGAGGCGCATGTCCCGTTCCAGTTGTTTCATCAATTCCAGCATCCTGTCCAGATCTTTTCCATGAGTGCATTGTCCTGCTGCATTTGTTTNNTAACTGATCAAACAGCTGATCCTTATTCAGCATTTTCATTAACTCTTCCATCTTCTTCATCCGCTCAGCCATCTGGTTGTTCTTTAATTCTTCCAGTAGCTTCTCCATATTATCCTGCTTATCTTTTATTTCATCCGAGTAGTTTTTGCTCTGATTTCCGATTATTTTCTTCAAACTTCTTAGCAACCTGATCGATCTGTTTTTGCAGATTTTCGTTGCGCTCCATNNCATTTGTTCCAGGTTCTTATTATCCTGCCAATCGAGTTCATTCTTTTGCAGCAATTTCTCCTGCATCTCTTTGATCTCCTTTTCAATTTTATCATTTTGTTTAGAGGCGTTATTCAAATCCTTATTCACCTGTTCCTGTGTTTTCTCGACCAGGGAGTCCAGTTTNTTCAAGCTCGGTTTNTCGTAAGTAAATGTTACACTTTTAGCACATTTACTACCATTCACGGCATCATTATCGCAGGCTGAAAAATAATAACTCAACTGATCGCCGGCTTGCAAGTCCAGCGTTTCAATATCCAGAAACTGATTGAACTGCGTCATGGTACCTGCTGTAATCGGCACCGGCAAAGACCCATGTCGCGGGGCNCCTGCAGGAGCACCATTGGCATCGGTTTTNTGAATGGAATAATGCAGTGAAACACTGCGCACGCCATAATCATCACCGGCTTCACCAACAAACAACACATAATTATCGGTGAGGGTGTCGTTGTATTGTTGCACATTGATAGAAGGGTATTGGTCGGGAATAACGGACACATGATATTGCAGGGTATCCTTACGGTTGATATCGCGATTTGAAAANAGTATTTTATACGAGGTATCCCGCATGAATTTATAGGAATAGACAAACTGATTCATTTGAGCGGGCATTTTCACAGGGCTTCCCTGGCCCAGTTGAAACTCCATTAGATCGGTATGCTCCGTCTGAAAAATCCAACGCAGGGTGGTTCCCTGAGGTGCAATGATATCGCCAATGTTATCGAGCATTTCGTCTTTGCGCCCGGTATAATCAGGGTAATCCACCGCCACCCGAAATTGTTTGATCAGGGGTTTATATAAGGTTTGTACAGCATACGTCGGACTACGCACACCGGCAGCCTCAAAATGAAATGAGAACGATTTTGCCACTTTAAAGAAGGTATGCGAAAACTGATTTTTCCCNTTCTTCTGCATCATCACTGTTTGCCCGTTATAGGCTACAAACAATTGTTCCGGAACGGACTTGCCTTCGGTGCTTGCTGTTACGACCACATCTTCAAATTGGGGCACCTTGAGTTGACCGGATTGAAGTACAATATTAAACGGTGGTGGTGGTACAAAGGTTTTAGACGGAGCCAGAAACCTTTTGGACGATTGAACCAGAATATCCGGAGAAGCCAGTAAAATAAATAAGCCGATTAATAGAGGCGGAAGCACATAAGTGAGGTACTTTTTATTTTTGGCATAATTTACGGCCTTCTGAAACGGAATCGGGCTAAGTTCTTTGGTCTTTTGTTCGATAGATGCAATCAACAACTGCGATTGCCCGTGTTCGCTGACCTTAGACCGAAGTTGAAGTACATTGAGTAGCTTATCCTGCACTTCGGGAAAATGTTGCCCGACAATTTGCGCGGCTTGTTCATGCGAAATCACTTTACCTAGTTTACGAGACTGTAAAAGAGGAATCAGAATGAGAGCGATGAGGGCAAAACCACCAACCCCAACAAATAAGGCCAGTAGCAAATAGCGCATCCAGGAGGGGAAATAAAAATAGTATTCACCCACGCTGGCGAGGAGATAAAAAGCAAGCGCTGCGGCTNNAAAAATCAGGGTTCCCCGTATGAGTTTATTGGTGTAAAACCGGCGAATAAACGCATCCAATCGGGAAATCAGTAACTCGTACTGGTTCATACCCGCAAGTTACAGGTTCTGCGGGCTTGAAGTGTTAATATTTTCTTGAAATTGGCTTTTGTGACTTCCAATGATTTGATGCTGATTCGAGGAATTGTCAGGCCAACGTGATAGTCTGGATTCCGACATCCTTTTGATCGCCAGTATTGCCATGTCGTGGGTTATTTTTAGCAGGTGACGATACCATTTCGCGGTATCTTTACGTTCATCCCTATGCGCAAGGCCTGTTTGATTTTATTTGTAGTTGCCATTTTTTCATGCCCGGTTGAACGCGCAGGAACTGGTTCTTACGGTTCTGTTTGACTACAACAAATCGGAGATTCCGGATTCCTCTCTGGTGCAATTGGCCCGTACCTTACACAAGTATCCGATAGAAAAAGTGCTGCTGGAAGGACATTGTGATAGCATTGGTTCAAGGGCCTATAACCTGGGCTTATCGAAACGCCGGGCTGATGCGGTGAAAAATNTGCTGCTGCATAATGGTATTTCCGACACGGCCATCAAAACCTGCATTGGGTTTGGCAAAGACCGGCCCTTGAATGCCAACACCGATTCATTACAGCGTCAGCGAAACCGAAGAGTGCACGTAACCTTTTATTATTCCGATACCGTATCTACCCATCCGGTTATAAAACGGGATACCACAAACAAGGTAGCCTCCAGAACAAATCAACTGCAAAACCAAAGCCTGGAAGTTGGCAAGACGATTGTTTTGGAAAACATGTTGTTTTATCCAGGTCGACATATACTCCGGCCTGAATCAGAACCGGTGTTATGTGAATTGCTTCAGGTATTACGTGCCAACCGATCTCTGGTGATTGAGATACAGGGCCATGTTTGTTGTACTACTTCTGAACCGGATGGTTATGATTGGGATACAGATACCCACAATTTATCGCTGAACCGGGCAAGGGCCGTTTATGAATATCTGGTGATGATGGGCATTAACGCCAAACGATTAAGTTATACCGGATTTGGAGGAACGCGAAAAATTAATCAGGATGAAAGTAGTGAAGAACTTAAGGCGGTAAACCGACGGGTGGAGATTAAAATTCTGAAAACCAATTGAAGGCTCGCTGTACTGAGGGCAGACAAGCCATTTCGAGACCGTTGCAAAATTCATTTGGTAAAAAGTTCAGGCTACCACTGTTCGGAATCTCCGCCGTTATTGGTGTTCTCCGCCGTTGTTGGTGTTCTTCACCAACAACTACCACAGTTCGGAATTTGCAATTCCGAACGAATATCTGAGGATTTGTAACCCAATCTACTTCGCAGAATTGTGAGGTACTAGCAAGAAAGAAACATACCTGTGCGGTTTACAAAACCGCAAATAGCAGTACAACATTACAAATGGCGAATTGAACGTGGCAGAATTTATTTCGTATATAACAATAAAACACCCGGCATACTACGGCAACGATTGTAGCGGATAGGGCTGACAAAACGAAAAGCGTTTGTGCCGCATAACGCTTTGTTTAATTCATGCTCTGAACAATCTCCTTGATATCCAGCATCAGTTTTCGGGCGATGGCATCGGCTGTATGCTCAGAGGTACTTTCGGTATAGATGCGAATAATAGGTTCGGTATTGGATGTACGCAAATGCACCCATTCCTGATCAAATTCAATTTTGAGTCCATCTTCTGTGTTGATGGGCTGCTTCTGATACTTCTCCTGTATGCCTTTAAAAATCCGCGCAATATCCATGNNCCTTTTCCGATCAATTTTATTCTTAGACATATAGTAGTCGGGATAGGTACGCCTAAGTTCAGAAACCGATTTCCCGAAGCGGGCAAGGTGGCTTAAAAACAGGGCGATGCCAATCAATGCATCCCGGCCATAATGCAGCTCCGGAACAATAATGCCTCCGTTGCCTTCACCACCAATCACCGCATTCACTTCCTTCATTTTNTTAACCACGTTGACCTCACCTACAGCGCTGGCGAAATATTGTCCGCCATGTTTTTCGGTCACATCTCGCAGAGCCCGGGTACTCGACATATTGGAAACAGTATTGCCTTTTCGCTGGCTCAACACATAGTCGGCAATAGATACCAGCGTATACTCTTCACCAAACATGGAACCATCTTCACAAACAAAACAGAGGCGGTCTACATCCGGGTCCACTACGATGCCCAAATGAGCGCCTTCTTTCACCACCCGGGAGGCGATTTCAACTAAATTCTCGGGTAAGGGTTCCGGATTGTGCGCAAAACGACCATTCACTTCGGCATTCAAAACCTGCACATCACGCACGCCCAGCTGACGCAACAAATCGGGTACAAAAGTTGCTCCCGTGCTATTGATGCCATCTACCACAATTTTGAACGACATAGCTTCGATGGCTTTTTTGTCAACCAGAGGATGTTGCAGGATGGCATCAAAATGTTTCTGACCAAAGTTGTCATCTTCGCGCAGTGAACCCAACTTGTGGACTTCAGAAAATACAAAATCTCCCGCATTTCCGATTTCCAAAACCCGTTGACCTTCTTCAGCCGAAATAAATTCTCCAACACGATTTAATAATTTCAGCGCATTCCATTCGCGGGGGTTGTGACTGGCCGTTAAAATAATTCCACCGGCAGCACCTTCCATCTTTACTGCCATTTCAACGGTGGGGGTTGTACTTAAACCCAAATCCACCACATCCATGCCCATAGCCTGCAGGGTACTTACAACCAGATTGCGTACCATAGCACCGGAAATTCGTCCATCGCGGCCCAATACAATTTTTGTCTGCCCNTGTTTGCTCAAAAGCATGCGGGCAAAAGCAGCTGTATATTTTACAATATCGATGGGAGTGAGCCCTCATCCNGGCCGACCACCGATGGTACCCCGAATTCCTGAAATAGATTTAATTAAAGCCACGTTGTTGGATTTACGGTTGCGAAAATAACTGATTTAGGGTGGAATTTAGAACCCTTTCCGATGCGGTTTCATCCTATTTTTGTGGCTTATGTCAGAATGGTTCAAACACTGGTTCAATTCCNCCTACTATCATATTCTGTACCAACATCGCGATGAGGAAGAAGCCCGTCTGTTTGTACAGGCCATCAGTGATCGTCTGCCGCATAATAAAGGAAGCCAGTTGCTGGACCTGGCCTGCGGAAAAGGCCGACATGCCCTGGAATTTGCTCGGCATGGTTTTCGGGTTACCGGTGCCGATTTGTCGCCAGCCAGTATTGAAGCAGCTTTGGCTTTCTCAACAGACAATCCGGAATTTGTTATACACGATATGCGCAAGNTTTTTCGCATCAACTACTTTGATGTGATTGTGAATTTGTTTACAAGTTTTGGTTATTTCCGCACGGCGCACGATCATCACCTGGCAGCCCGGGCCATTGCCTTGGGATTAAAACCCGATGGACATTTTGTGTTTGATTTTGTGAACCAGTCGCATGCTCTGCAACAAATTCAAGCCCAACCGGATGAATTAAAGGTGTTGGATGGCATTGAATTCCGCATTCAACGTTTGTTTGAATCGAATCAATACATCAAACGCATCCAATTTGAGGCTGAAGGCAGAACCTGGCAGTTTGAAGAACGGGTGAATAGTTTAACCTACGATTGGGCCCGGGAACTATTTGAATCTCAGGGCCTTCATTTGCAAGATGCCTTTGGCAATTATAGTTTAGAGACTTACGAGCCGAATAGCAGCCCCCGTACGATCTTGTTATTTAAAAATAAACTCGGGTATGATGCAAAACATCGATCGGTATTGGTACGCCTTGGTTCAAAAATATGGCTGGGACCTGGGAGATGCCATCATACCCTGGTTGCGCAACCCCTATTTCTGGGCGCCGGTGTATTTATTTCTGTTGGTGTGGATGTGGACGCGCTATGGCAAAACCGGGTTGTGGTGGTGTGNNTTTTTTCTGTGTTGTTTTATGGTCGCCGATTATACTTCAGCCTCCATTTTAAAACCTCTATTTCACCGCTTGCGCCTGCCGGATCCATTGGTGTCGATGTGGTTTCGTGAATTAGTTCCCTGCGGAGGAGGTTTCAGTTTTCCGAGCAGCCATGCTACGAACCACTTTGCCTTATCCATTTTCATCTCGTTCACGTTGGGACGACGTTACCCGGGTATTNATTTTTGGGCTCTCAGTTGGGCGGTCATGGTGGCCTTTGCACAATTGTATGTGGGCGTACATTATCCGTCCGATGTATTGTTTGGAGCTTTATTGGGTTCCGGGATTGGCTTAGGATTGAGTCGATTGTTTCAGTTTCGATTCGGACCAGTTTTTAATGAGATGCCAAAGCACACCGGCCGACAAGGATAAGGTTGAAAGTTGTACTTTTGGCGTTTGGCATGATTTGGCTTTATCTGGCATTATTATTTGTTCTTACGCTCATCGGGGCCGCTGTACCCCTGCTTAAAACCGGTTTTAAGTCGTCGTGGATTCCGTTGTTATTAGCCTTTTCAGGTGCTTTTTTACTGGGCATTTCTACCTTACATCTGATGCCTGAAAGTTTTCATGAAGTGGGGCATCAGGCCGGACTCTATATTTTAATAGGATTTNTTCTGCAACTCTTACTTCAANAATTATCGCATGGTGCCGAGCACGGACATGTTCATGTGCACGAACACGAGGGTGGACAGCATGCCCATACCGTGTGGCCAATACTGGCGGGCTTATCCATTCATGCTTTCATGGAAGGTATTCCACTTGGCTTTAATTACCAAAGTGGCAGTACGCTTCCTTCCATTNTTNTAGGGGTTGCCGCACACAAAATTCCGGAAGCCATTACCCTGAGTGTGTTGCTGTTGAGTGCGGGCATTGTACGTAGGAAAATCTGGTGGTCGGTGTTGTTGTTTGCCATGGTATCTCCGCTGGCCGGCATTTTGGCACTTGTATTCGGACAAAAGTTTTTTCTGATTTCCAGTATTCTGACCAGTATCATTCCCATTGTTATCGGTGCTTTCCTGCATATTGCCACAACCATTCTGTATGAGAGTGGTACCCGCAAGCATGAGTTAAGCCGTCAGAAAGTCATAGCTGTACTGCTTGGCCTGGGATTTGCGTTGCTGACCTTATTATTTGGTGCTCATGAAGCCCATACAATTCATTAATACTATGAAAAAGATTCTTTTTTGATACTGAGTTTGCTGGCAGGCTCCGTGCAGGCCCAGCAGAAAGTAAACAGTTTACTTTGGAAAATCAGCCGCGAGGGCATGCCAGACTCGTATTTATTCGGTACGATGCACGCCATGTGTAAGGAAGATTACCAGGAACCGGAGAAATTAGCAGAACTATTTGCGCAATGTTCGCAGCTCATTCTGGAAACCGATTTATCCGACACGAAATCGTTCGGAGAAATGATGGGTACGGTTGAATTAAAAGAAGACACCACCCTTCGTTGGTATATTCCGAACGATGACGACTATCTGGAAATTAAAAGCGGCTGTGAAGCCAATGGCATTGAATTGGATGAATATATGCGCTTTAAACCGATGCTGTTGATTTCAATGCTCAGCATGAAGAATTTCAGTTGTACCGATGTTGAGTCCTTTGAAGCCAACCTGATGAAAATGGCCCAACGCGACAAGAAATCAATTTTCGGATTGGAAAGTGCATTGTATCAGCTTCAACTGTTTGATCGACTTTCGAAAGAGGATATTCTGGAGATGATTAAATCTGCCTTGCAGGAATTGTCCAATAAAGACCAACATGACCAGATGACCACCTTGTATAAAAACCGCGATGTGGAAGGGCTGTATGACTTAATTTCACGTTCATCCGAAATGAAAGACCACCGGGATTTATTCTTGCATCAACGCAATAAAAACTGGGTCAACCAATTACCCGATATTCTGAAAGAAGTACCTTCCTTTATAGCTGTTGGAGCCGGTCACTTAGGCGGACCGCAAGGANTGATTGCCTTATTGCGTGCCAAAGGATTTACGGTAGAGCCGGTTCTATAATACCTTTCAACGGCTATTCCTGATCTTCTTTTTGTAGCTGTCAACACATTGCAGACAGCTATTAAAATAGTGAAGGCTTATTTTCCATTGATCACTGCGAGCATATCCTGATGAATGTGTCCATTGGTAGCCAGGGTTTGTTTGTCGTAAACACTGTACGCGTCCCCGTTAAAGTTGGTAATTCGTCCACCAGCTTCTTCAATAATCAGGTAACCTGCCGCAATATCCCAGGGATTCAGATTGTATTCCCAAAAACCATCAAAACGTCCGGCAGCTACCCAACATAAATCGATAGCTGCACTGCCCAAACGGCGGACTGGCAAACCAAGACGAATAAAACGTTCAAAAACTGCAATCGGATCGGCTTGCACCTCTACCCAACGATAGGGNAATCCGGTGACCAAACAGGCACTTTCAATTTTAGCATTTGAAGATACCCGGAGTGGTCGGTTATTGAGAAAAGCGCCTTTGCCACGTTCGGCAAAAAACAACTCATTCATAAATGGATTAAATACAGCTCCCATGATGATGCTGCCCTGATATTCCAACCCAATACTAACGCAACAAATGGGGATGCCATGGGCGAAGTTCACCGTTCCGTCAATCGGGTCGATGATCCATTTATATTCAGACCCGGTACTCATTTCACCGGCCTCTTCGCTTAAAATAAAATGCTCCGGAAACTCAGCCCGTATCACATCAATAATGGCCTCTTCTGATTTTTTGTCTACCTCTGTCACCAGGTTATTGAGCGAATCCTTGCTACTGACTTCAAAACTCCCTTCAAAATAATGTTTCAGTAAATCGGCTCCGGCATGAACGGCACGAAGCAAGGTGTTTTTAAGCAATTCATTCATGTTATTCCGCTGAAACGGTTATTTTTGGACTCCTACAAAGATATCCTGTTTTTCCGCTTCGATGCAATTAAGTGTCATTATTGTCAACTTCAATGTCAGGCATTTCCTGGAACATTGTTTGTGGTCTGTTTCCAGAGCCTGTGAAGGGATTGAAGCGGAGATTATTGTCGTGGATAACAACAGTACCGACGATAGTGTGGTGATGGTTCGCACCCAATTCCCGGAGGTCGTATTACTTGCCAACACCGACAACNCCGGTTTTGCGAAAGCCAACAATCAGGGTGTTTCTGTGGCCCGTGGAAAATACATCCTCTACCTGAATCCGGATACCATTGTGCCCGAAGATTGTTTTGTTCGATGCCTGAGCTATATGGAGCAGCATCCCGAAGCCGGCGCGTTGGGCTGTCGATTAATTGATGGCAAAGGACAATTTTTGCCGGAAAGCAAACGCGGATTCCCTTCTGCCTGGGTCGCCTTTTGTAAAATCAGCGGATTGTCCGCTTTGTTTCCCCGTTCCAGAAAATGGAATCAGTACCATATGGGCTTTCTGCCGGAACATGAAATATGTGTAGTAGATGTGTTGGTAGGCTGTTTCATGTTTTGCCGGAAGTCGGTAATTGACATGGTGGGTGGATTTGATACGGATTACTTCATGTATGGTGAAGACATTGATNCGAGTTATAAAATTTCCAAAGCCGGATTTAAGAATGTTTACTTTCCGGAAACAACGGTCATCCATTATAAGGGCGAGAGCACCAAANAAGGGAGTTTGAATTATGTCCGCATGTTTTACCAGGCCATGATCATTTTTGCCCGTAAACATTTTCAATCTTCCCAACGTAGTCTTTATGTTTTTCTGATTCAGTTGGCCATCTATTTCAAAGCCATCCTGTCCTTTTGTAGTGGCCTGCTTTCGCGGTTGCGGATGCCCTTGCTGGATGCGGTGATGATGATCGGCTCCTTGTTTTTGATTAAATCCATCTGGGTGCATCAGGTTAAAACCGATACGGCCTATTCCACTTCATTGCTGGCAGGCTTTTTTATGGCCTATATTCTTATCTGGATCGNNAGTTCAATGTATTTTAGTGGTGCCTACGATAAACCATATAAAGCCATGCGACTTTTACGGGGCATGTTAATTGGTGGAATCGTATCGGTAGCCTTATACGGGTTATTGGATGAATCGATTCGTTTCTCTCGCGGAATTACCGTACTAGGTGCATTGGGCGCCACCTTGTTGATGCTGATTTACCGACAAGCCTTTAAACAAATGGGTCTGAAAGCATTAGAAGATGATACCCGTGATCGACCCGTGGTGATAGTAGGTACCCTTGAAGATGAGGCCCATATCCGGCATCTCTTTGCAGAAGCCGGCGTCACCAAATCGATACTCGGAAGCATACATCCGCTTGATTCAAAAGCGCCGCAGCAGGTTGGCATTTTTGCACACCTCAGTGCACTCTGCCGGATTTACGGAGTACACGAGATCGTCTATTGCCGACACCACCTGAGTTTTGCGCAAATCATACAGAGCATGCAGGATTGTGGTCCGCGCTACAATTACAAGCTACACAGTTTAGGAACCCAAAGCATAATCGGCAGCAATTCAAAAGATACGGCAGGCGATTTATATACCACTGAGCTGGTTTATCAAATTGCCGAACCGGCCTCCAAACGCAATAAACGATTTATAGATGTCCTTATATCACTGCTCCTTTTACTCTTGGGTCCGGTGTTGGTGTGGTTTACACAAGAACCCNAAACGCTATTTTTAGAATTATTCCTGATTCTGGAGGGGGATAAAACCTTTGTTGGATATGATGATCGCAATNTCCCTGCCCTGAGACCGTCGGTATTTACCGTGTATCCCGATATCCCGGGCTTCGAAATTCCGATCGACAACCGCGAACACCTGAATTACTTGTATGCGCGTGATTACAGTGCCTGGACCGATTTAAAGGTGATCTGGAACAAATGGCATACTTTGTAGAAGAATGAAGGACTAAAGAACATTCTTTTCTTGTTCGTTAAATAGTATTCCTGAAAAAGAGGGCTAGTATAAATTAAAACTGCCGGACTAGCCGACAGTTTATAAAGTTTTATTTGATTCGTTTATTGGTACAGATGATTATCATTTTCATGTGAACCATCAGCGATTCCTTTTTGAATATGCGAATGTTTTCGACCGTATCCAAAATAGATGACCATGCCGATTGCTAACCAGGCAATTAAACGCAACCAGGTATCCAGCGGAAGAAATACCATCATGAACAAACAAGTCACCACGCCCATGATAGGGACAAAAGGAACAAGTGGAGTTTTAAACGCTCTGGGGGCGTTCGGCATCGACTTGCGCATGACAATCACGCCAATACACACCAGGATAAAGGCGAACAAGGTACCAATACTAGTCATTTCACCAACCACTCGACCGGGTACAAATCCTGCGAAAAGGCTAACAAAAATCAAGAAAAGAAANTTACTTTTTGCCGGAGTACGGAATTTAGGATGTACTTCACTGAACACTTTNGGAATTAATCCATCTCGGCTCATGCTAAAGAATACACGGGTCTGTCCCATCAGGAGTACCATGATCGCTGAAGAATAGCCGGCCAGAATCGCCAGTATGATTGCATTATTTAACCAGGGATAATCAGGAACAATAATACCATCCGGACCAGGGTGACCCATATGATCGATTGCCACTGCAACCGGGGCAATTCCATCTTTNCCTGCAAATGAAGTATAGTGTGCTACTCCGGTCATCACGTGGGCAAACAACACATAGAGTACCGTACAAATCGCCAACGAACCTAAGATTCCGATGGGCATGTCTTTCTTGGGATTTTTGGCTTCCTGTGCAGCAGTGCTCACGGCATCAAACCCGATATAGGCAAANAACACAATAGCGGCAGCACGAATCACACCACTAAATCCGAACTCACCAAAGGTTCCGTTATTATCCGGAATATAGGGAGTCAGATTTTCAGAGCGAACATAACCGAAACCAAGAATAATGAATATTAGTACCACAGCGATTTTTAAGCCCACAATGAATGCATTGAATTTGGCACTTTCGCTGGTACCTTTNACCAGCAGCAGGCTCATTAAAACAACAATTAAAATAGCAGGTAAATTAATGACCCCTCCATCCCAGGGCCCTGACAAGAGTGACTCAGGAATGTGAACCCCGAAAGTATCCATGATCTTTTTAAAGTAGCGGCTCCAGCTAATACTCACCGTGGCCGCACCAACGGCATACTCCAATACCAGATCCAACCAATGATGGGCAATAAATTCACCCATGGTGGCATAGCTGTACGTATAGGCACTTCCTGCGATGGGAATCATGGAGGCGAATTCAGCATAACACAATCCGGCAAAGGCACAACCAATACCGGCTACTACAAAAGATAAGGTAATTCCGGGACCGGCATTAGCAGCAGCAGCGCCACCAGTTATTGAGAATAGTCCGGCTCCAATGATGGCACCGATGCCCAAGGCAATCAGAGACCATGAATTGAGGGTCTTTTTGAGGCCTTTTTCTGATTCGTCCGCTTCATTGATCGGTTGACTTAAAGGTTTCTTGGCGAATAAACTCATAGTTAATGTTTAAGCATTAAAAATATTGTTTATGATTCTAATTTCCTAATACGATTCGCAAAACCAAATTCCTGCGTTCATTACTTATCCGTTAGCTTTGCCCGCATGAATTACAGACCGGAGTCGAAAACAGCTAAAGAGTCACTGACTCATATGAGCGAATTGGTATTGCCTAACGATACAAATACCCTCGGAAATTTAATGGGTGGACGATTGATGCATTGGATGGATATTGCCGCTGCACTCGCTGCCATGAAACATGCCAATTGCCCCGCTGTAACCGCCTCGGCCGATAATATTTCGTTTGAAAATCCGGTAAAATTAGGGAACGTCGTCACCATTGAAGCGAAAGTTACCCGGGCTTTTTCAACTTCCATGGAAGTGTATCTGAAAGTTCAGGGCGAAGACCTCCCTACCCAGTTTAAATATTTGTCGAATGAAGCGTATATGACTTTTGTAGCGCTGGATCCCAATGGTAAACCCCGTCGCGTACCCGAACTGATTCCTGAAACTGAAGAGGAAATTCGACGGTTTGAGGGGGCACTTCGCCGTCGCCAGATGCGCCTGGTTTTATCGGGTAAATTGAAACCCGAGGATGCCACAGAATTACGCAAACTGTTTATTGAGGATATCTTGAGTATCGAAAAAGGATAGGTCCGGCTAAAGGAACAGTCCCTTCTTAGACAAGAACGGACTGTTTTAACTAACCAAATCAACCTATGAAAAAAAGGTTAAGTTTCTTTCTTTGCTGCGAAATTAAAGTAAAATCCAATATACAAAAAAAAACTTGAGGACGAAGGGCCCTTTTTTGTGTCTAATCTGTTAATCCGTTATTTTCCAGATAGTACGCTGGTAACCATTCGGCAAAAATTGGCGAAAATATCATCTGGCCTCCCCGCTCGAAATGTCGGCTGGGATTCAATTTCAAGTTCTTCATGCCAAAATATGGTTTAATATTACTCCCGATTTAATTCTTTAGCTATGTATGTTGCCTCACGTTTGTTTCCAATAATTATGCTTTGGTTGGTTCTGATGACAACCTGTGAATCCTCTAACCAACCAATAGGTCAACAACCGAATGCCGGCCTGCATCAGTTATTCAATTCCTATTGGGAAACGCATCTTCGTTTGTACCCCCTTGAAGCAACCGCTATTGGTGATACACGATATAACGACCGCCTACCAATTTCAATTTCAAGTACTTACCGGGATACCTTGCGAAATTTTTATCAGGCCTACCTTGATTCGATGCAGGCCTTTAATGAAGCACTCCATGCCGAGGACGAAATTAGCAGGGAACTATTTATCTATGAAATGCAAACCAATCTGCAAGCCTTAAAATATCCCGGACACCTGATGCCCATTAACCAGTTCTGGAGTTTTACGCTGGAGTTTCCGCAATTGGGGAGTGGCAGTGGTAATCAACCCTTTAACACCCAAACCGATTACNCTGAATTTTTACAACGCATGAAACGCTTTCCCGCCTGGTGCGATACGGCGATGGCGAATATGCGTGTCGGCATCGCTCAAAACATCGTACTACCCAAAGTTTTGGCTGAACGCGTAGTGCCTCAGCTTCGTCAGGTGATGACCACAGACCCCACCAAAAGCATTNTTTACCAACCTGTGCTGAATCTACCCAAACAATGGTCTGACTCTACTAAANAGGATATTCAAAACCGGTATTTTTATGAAATCAGTCATTCCATCATACCAGCCTATAATAAACTGCTGAACTTTTTTCAGAAAGAATACATACCCGCCTGTCGAGAGACCGATGGATATGCCGGCCTGCCGGATGGTGCAAACTGGTATCAACAAACCATATCCTATTTTACCACTACCACACTGCAGGCAGATAGCATTTATCAACTCGGTTTACAGGAAGTAGACCGTTTAAGCGCGGAAATGGACAAGGTGAAAGTTCAGGTAGGATTTAAGGGCAGCTTGCAGGAATTTTTTGAATTTATGAATTCAGACCCCCAATTTNTCCCTTTCAAACAGCACAGGNAAGTATTGGATAGTTTCTGGGCAATCCATAAACTGGAAATCCCCCAATTAAAAAAACTATTTGTAGCTGAACCTAAAACCCGGTTTGAAATTCGGCAGACTGAAGCCTTTCGGGCGGCCAGCGCAAGTGCCGAATACAATGCCGGCAGCGAAGACGGAAAACGTCCGGGTGTGTTTTATGTACCCATTTTAGATCCCNGGAAATTTAATATTGTGGGTATGGAAACCCTGTTTTTGCACGAAGCCATTCCGGGGCATCATTACNAGATTTCATTGCAGCAAGAAAACAAATCGCTTCCCCAGTTCCGAAAATACTTGGGTTACAGCGCCTACGCCGAAGGTTGGGCCTTGTATACTGAAACCCTTGGGCCGGATTTGGGTTTATACAAAAATCCGTACCAGTACTTCGGGCATTTGAGTGATGCCATGCACCGTGCCATTCGTTTGGTGGTGGATGTTGGTTTGCATACGGGTAAAATGAGTCATGATGCCGCTATTGCCTACATGCAATCACACGAACGAATTAGTCCGGAAGAAGCCCGGGCTGAAATTGAACGCTATATGGCCATTCCGGGTCAGGCCTTGTCGTATAAGATCGGACAACTGCGCATCAGTTCACTGCGCAAACAACTGGAAANNAAATTAGGCCCCCGGTTTTCCCTTCCGCAGTTTCATGAACAAATTTTAAATGGAGGAATANTGCCTTTACAGGTTTTAGAGNAAAAGTTACAGCGATGGGCTGATAATTTATAACTTGCAACTCAATCCTTTTTGTGCGTTTCGTTCCGGATTTTATTGCGCAATTTNTCACCAGTGGAAGCCCGCTGTATAAAGAATTGCAAAACATGCTGGGGTTTACACCTTCTAATATTGCCGTGTATGAGCTGGCCTTATGCCATCGATCGAACAACAGCAACACAACGGAGAACAACGAACGCCTTGAGTTTNTGGGGGATGCCATTCTCGGTGCAATTATTGGTGAACATTTGTTTATTAAATACCCTACCCGTGATGAAGGATACCTCACTGACATGCGCACCAAGATTGTGAATCGAAAAACCCTGAATCAGATTGCCCTGAAGATTGGGCTCAAGAGTCTGATGAAATTTAATGAACAGGATNTATTTTTGCGCGATTCCCTCATTNTTGGCAATGCGCTGGAAGCCTTAATTGGTGCCATTTACATCGATAAGGGTTATGCCCGCACCCGAACTNTTGTCCGCAAACGAATCCTACTCCCATTTGTGGATATTGAACTGCTTGAAAATCTGGAAGTGAATACAAAAAACAAACTCATTGGTTGGGCCGGAAAACAAGGCCGTAAAATTGAGTTTGTCTTACTGGAAGAANCGCATTGAAAAGGGCGTAAAAAATTTGTGGTAGGGGTTGAATTAGATCGTGAAATAATTGCGCGATCTACCGCAGGGAATAAAAAAGAAGCCAGCAAAGTAGCTGCCGAAGAAGCCATAAAAGTACTGGACATTACCCCTGAACGGAATTTTAAATCAACTATGCAGTATCGGCCTGGCCTCTTAGAAAAATTCGGACTTTATTACCTCCGCATCTTTCAGCGAGACAACCGCCCCATGCAAGACTTACCCTCCGACCACAGCTTGCACAGGCGTATCCGGCGTATCAGTTGGCTGGCGATTGTTTCAAGCGCCCTCATCGGAGCCCTTTGTGTTTACCCCATGATATGGGCCGATTTACATNATGCTTCCAATACCTGGTGGATACATTATGGCATTGTAGCCGGTGTTACGCTGTTGCTGACTTTAATTGAGTTTTATTTTCTGTTTCTGATTGCCCTTAAAGCGGTTCATGAACTGGCAGAAACTTTGTATATCCACAATCAGGAATCCGACTATTTTTTCAAGGCCCTTNTTTCTATCCTGAATATCCTCTCCAGAACAGCGCTTGAAATTCAGGACNCGGAAATGGAAATTCTCGGTATCAATCCCTTTGAANAAGTTTCCAAACGAAACCTGCTGGTACTGGGTATCTTGTATAAACTAAAAATTTTAATCAACAATCTGATAATCAAATATGGCCTACTCTTTNTAGTGGGCCAAAAATTGTGTGGCATCTCTATTTTGTATGAGGCCATTTTAGTAGAAATTTTCTGGAATGCCCTTGTGATCNGCAAAGTGATTCTGGAAGCTCGTTTGCGCTTAATGNGGTTTGTCCTCGCGAATACACTGTGTGCCGCATTGCGCCATTCGACCGAATTACAAACCTTAAGTGCATCCGCTAAAGAAGCTACCTTACGAGCGATCGGGAATACAGTGGTTTTAACCCGGAACTATCATCCCAACATGATTATTTTATTGCTCGAATTTCGCGAAGTACTTGATTTAATGCACCTGGAACCACTGGATGATTGGTCGGNNTTTTTGCAGCAATTGAATGCGCTGAGCATTGAAGAACGCAACTTTGTTTTAGATGTACTTACTGTAGCAGCTGCATTTGATGGACGACTTTCTGATCTCGAACTCGAACACCTGAAGGAGGCGTATCAAAATGACAGTGTCGTTTACCTGCAACGACTGCACAAACTTCAGTTATATTTAACGCAAGGCAAACTGCATGCTGCCCGATCCGNNCTTTGTAATTTGGATTTTAAAACCGGCTGATTCCTATGACAAAACTCTCTGTAAACATCAATAAACTCGCCACCTTACGCAATGCCCGTGGTGGAAATAATCCGGATNCGATGCAGGCCATACAACGGATACAACAATTTGGCGCTGACGGCATTACGGTACACCCACGACCAGATGAACGACATATTCGGTATGATGATGTGCGCGGGATGCGTTCAAATGTGTTTACAGAATTTAATATTGAAGGGAATCCANAAGAAGAAAAATTTGTTGAATTGGTTTTGGAAACCCGGCCAGACCAGGTAACACTGGTGCCGGATGCCAGCGATCGACTCACCTCGAATCACGGTTGGGATACACTAAAGGAAGCAGCCTTTCTAAAACAAATTATAACCGTTTTTAAAGATGCCGGTATTCGTGTTTCCATCTTTCTGGACCCTAAAATTGAACAAGTTGCCGGTGCCAAACAATGTGGCGCCGACCGCATTGAATTATATACCGAGGCTTATGCGCGCAGCTATCCGTTAAGTCCGCAACAAGCGATGCTCAACTATCTGGAGACTGCTGNNCAAGCCCGGCGTGTGGGTTTAGAAATGAATGCAGGACATGATCTTGACTTAAATAACCTGGCCTATTTTAACCAGCATATTCCTGACTTGTGTGAAGTGAGCATCGGCCATGCCCTGGTTTGTGATGCCTTGTGGTATGGTTTTGAAAATACCGTTCAACTGTACAAGCGCTGTTTACAACCCTAATAGCCCCGAAACGATGAATGGTATTTTCGGCCCAATTAATTTTCTTACCTCCGGTGCCCAATCCAAATAACTGATTTAGTTTAAAATTGAGTCCTATTTCGTGATAAGCTCCTGCGAGATGGTAATGCGACTGCGCATAATGTATAATAAATTTGTTCAAATAAATGCCAGCCCCCAACGAAAATCCAGACATCCCTTTTTTATCTGCCGTTGCCAATTCGGCTCTGCGTAAATGGTTGTAACCGACACTCACTTCAATGCGTTTTCCGAGGTTCACATCCAGGGCAAAAATGAAATGCCGGAAAAGCTTATCGGCTGTGTATTTCTTTGTGGGTTGTGTGGTGGTTGTATCGGTAAAAAACAACTGATTATCGGTTTGGTCGGCAGGGTTATCATACCGGATATCCCATTGATAGAGGTGATGTCCCAATATGGAAATCGAAAATGGTGCTTTCTTAAATTTNTTGGTGATGCCAATTTGCAAATCCAGTGGTAAGGGTTGAGTCCCTGTNGCAGATTCATACTTCCGAATTTGTACACCCGCATTTTTAACCAGAGCTCCCAGGTACCATTGACTGTTTGTATCCGCGTACGCAATTCCAAAATCCATGAGTAAAGCGGCCGCCTTTTGGGTCATTAACCGGCTATGCGCATAAGTCAACGTTGCCCCATATCTCCACCGATTCAGATAGGCCCGNGAGGCAGTTAGTTGCAAGGCCATATCACGACCCACTCCCTCACCCTGTACCTGACCAATGGCATCTGTCAGGGTAAAATCGCCATAATTCAAATACAAGAGGCCGAGCGCAAGNGTGGTATTCAATCCCGGACTATGCTGAGCATACAACACATTCGATACTTTAGAGCCGGCGTAATACAGGTTATAATTCAGGCCAAGCTGTGTATGAAAATCAGGACGCAATAAAGCCGGGTTAGCTGTACTCAGCATCAGATCGTTGGCAGGGTTGGATACGGTGGCTCCGCCTAACGCTGTTACATGCGGACTCAGGGCNAAACGAAGAAATTCAAANATATGTTCACCTCCTGTTACCTGGGCTAAGAGGTAAATAGGGCCACAGAAACAACACAGGAGGATGATTTTTTCATTGCGGAGAATAACGAATATTTGTCAAATATATTTTATTTGGTCGAAGCGGGATGCGCAGAATAAAACTTCCTGATGCGGCGGCTATCATCACAACTTCATGAAACGTTCGATTCTGATACGGGTGGGTGTTTTTGCATCCCTGATTGTTCTGGCCTTCCTGGCTGAGCGATTCCTTNTTAAAAGGCAAAGCATTTTATATCCCAATTTTGGCATTCCGATACCGGCCGGGTACAGTACTCACGGAATCGACGTATCGCGGTACCAGAATAAAATCGATTGGAAACTGGTTAGTGAAATGCGCGATAACAATCAGAAAATTTCATTTGCCATCATCAAAGCCACAGAAGGATGCAATTTGGTGGATAAACACTTTGAACGAAACTGGAAAGGAACTGCCGAGGTTCCGTTGATTCGGNGGGCCTACCACTATTTTAAACCATCGAAAAGCGGGCGTGAACAAGCTGAATTCTTTATCGGACATGTGAATTTAGCATCCGGCGATTTGCCGCCCGTGATAGACATTGAGGAAACCAATCGAACCGCTATTCCGTTATTGCGGGAGCGCCTTCAGGAATGCCTTAGGGTATTGGAANAAAAATATGGCCGTAAACCCATTATCTATACCAATGTTGATTTTTACGAGCAGCATTTGGGCGAAGACTTTGACCGCTATCCGTTGTGGGCGGCCCATTATGAACAAAGTGAGGAGCCCCGCATCCGGAGACCCTGGATTATCTGGCAGCACAACTGCAAAGGCCGGGTAAATGGTATTGATGCCGAAGTTGATTTTAATGTAGTGAACGGGAGCATTTTTGTGTTGCAGGAACTCTGTTTATAGCGCCTCCTACCGGTATTTCTTCATTTTTTCTCTTGGAAATCCGTGCTACTTTTGTTCCCATGAGCGATGTTCAGACTCCCGTAAAAAGTACTCTCACAGTCACTATTGACAATATCACCCTGGAAGTGCAACCCGGAACCACGGTTCTTCAGGCGGCCCGGATGATCGGTGGTGACGTTACCNCTCCGGCTATGTGCTATTACAGTAAGCTCGAAGGCAGCGGTGGAAAATGCCGCACCTGTCTGGTAGAAATCGCTGCAGGTTCGTCAAAAGATCCTCGCCCCATGCCCAAATTACAAGCCTCCTGCCGCACGGGAGTGATGGACGGTATGGTAGTTAAAAACATTACTTCGGATAAGGTTCGGGATGCCCGGGCCGGCGTAGTGGAGTTTTTATTGCTGAATCATCCTTTGGATTGCCCGGTATGCGATCAGGCGGGCGAATGCCACCTCCAGGATTTAGGGTATGAACATGGCAATGCCGGAACACGCTATGCGTTTGAACGCCGAACCTTTGAACGGGAAGATATCGGGCCTTACATCCAGCTGCACATGAATCGCTGCATTTTGTGTTATCGCTGTACCTATGTGGCTGATCGACTGACCAATCAACGTTCACATGGCGTATTGGAGCGTGGCGATCATGCCGAAATTTCAACCTATATCTCTAAAGCCATTGACAATAATNTTTCCGGAAATATGATTGATGTGTGCCCGGTTGGGGCCCTCACCGACAAAACATTCCGGTTCAAAAACAGGGTATGGTTTACCAAACCTATGCTGGCACATCGTGATTGTCCGGATTGCTGTGGGGAGGTCACCTTATGGTATCGTGGCGATGATGTATTGCGCGTTACGGCCCGCAAGGACCAATGGGGCGAAGTGGACAACAACAGCAAAGACGGAAAGCCCGGATGGATTTGTAATACCTGCCGCTTTGATAAANAGAATACAGCAGACTGGACCATAGAAGGACCTATGAAAGTGCATCGACATAGTGTGATCGATCAGAATCACTATGTTAAAAGCACANAGGAAGAAACCTTTACCAAGGTTATGGATGGACGCAAACCCAAATTGCTCATGGATATCCATAGCGTGAGTGATGTGAACAAACCCCAGGATCAGTAATTCATGTTTGAGCGGCTAAAAAATAAATGGAAGGTTGGTACACTCGACCTGGTTCTGATTCTTTGCACTTTTGCGATTGGCGGAAGTTTGACGGGTTACCTTGCACGCACCTTATTAAACCCTCTGGAGCTGAGTGGCGTCTTGTTCCTGATCGTCTACCTGATTATTCTTACCTTACTATGGCCTATCATGGTGGTAGTGGTCAGCATCCCCTTAGGCCAATTTCGTTTTCGGAATTACCTGTTCAAAATAGCCCGCCGTTTCGGTTTACGTCGAAAAAAGACCCTGTTGAATAATATCCGATCCAACCGGCATTTCCTGTTAGTAGGGATTATTCTCAGCATGATCGCCTGGGGCATTTCCTGGCCCAGCGCCAAGATACTCTCTTCGTATGGTGGCCCATTCGAGATCGCCTGGTTGCGTTTTGTATTTACCTTTTAGGGGTATNTCGTTTTATTACAAATTGCCGGCATTCCAATTCGCATCGACAAAAAGGGGATGCCTTCGCTGGCTGCCGCATCTGTATTGATGACCACCTACAGTTTGTTATTTNTTAGTGGGCTAAAAAACGGTCTGGCCGGAGCCGGTGGGGTTTTAGTTACGACTACAACTCCTTTGATCGCATTTTTAGTGGGTTTGTTCTTTTCATTTCGTAAGCTTCGCCCTCGTGAATGGGCCGGATTGTTTTTAGGAATTACCGGTGGATGCTTTCTGCTGAGTATCTGGAACCGCTACGATCAAATACTGGCTTCCGGAAATATATTCTTTCTGGGGTCTACGGTAGTTTGGGCCTTTCTGAGCCGGTTTACCGCCAAAGCCGGCCAATACGGTGCTGCTCCGGCATTTAGTTTATGGATCTACCTGAATTGTATTTTCTTGCTCGCCNTTTTTGTAGACTGGCAGGCTTTAAAATTAATTTTGGTACAAGGCGACTTCAGATTTTGGTTCAATATGTTATTCAATGCTGTGATTAATACCGGCATGGCCACCACCTTTNACTTTNATGCGACCTCCAAACTGGGTGCCGAAAAAACAAGCACCTTCATTTATATTGTTCCATTTGCCGCGGCTCTTTCATCGTTGCTGTTGTTGGGCGAACCCTTGCATTGGAATACCGTAGTGGGTGGCTTGCTGGGAATACTCGCCGTTTATATTATCAACCGGAGAAAATAGAAGGCTGTCGACTGATCATGCGATTCATTTCAAGTGAATTGTATTAGATTTACCTCATCAAGTCGTTCCAAATCATCCTGTGTTTCGTGCTATGCTTTACAGGCAGTAAGGCGCAGAATCCCTATGTAGATAGTTTAATTCATTTTCTGAATACCCATTCCGAACAGGACACTTTGCGGGTCATGACCACCNATCGACTGTCGTACCGACTATCGGAAATTGATCATCAAAGCCNNTGGAACTATGCCACTGAAACTGAACAACTGGCCCGCAAACTAAAATTTGAAAAAGGCGAGTGTTTAAGTAATATCAACTATGCCATTTTAGAAAGCAACGAAGGGAATTTTCAGAACAGCGCCGATTATTATATCAAGGCCATTCAAATTGCTGAACGCATTCAATATACCCGCGGACTGAGCATCTCATACAACAATATCGGGGATAATTACCTGAAGATGAAAAAGTATGATAAGGTACTTGAATACAGCCAAAAAGCACTGGACCTGAATCGTTCTATTGATGAAAAACGTGGACAGGCCATCAATCTCGAACAAATTGGCCAGGTTTATTATTTGAAAGATGATTTAGAAGATGCCATGAAATACTGGGAACAAGGATTTGCGCTGGCCAGAGAATCAAAGGACCCCAATATTTACACACAGATAATGATTAACCAGGGCAAGTACTTTATCGCCAAAAATCAGGTGTACAAAGGACTTGGGATATTGCGGGTTGCCGACTCCATGNCCCGTTCAACCTCTGAATTGTACCTACAAATTTTAGGTGGAAAATCGATGGTGCTGGCCTACGAAAAACTGCACAATGAAGATAGTGTGATTCTGATTCTGAAACATATTCTGAATCTGGCGCAGAACCTGGAAAATCGCACCGAGCAAAGTGAAATTGCCCGAATGATAGCCGACTTTTATGCGCAGCATCAACAATACAAAGAGGCTTTTACCTACCTGCAAAAACACAAAATCCTGAGTGATTCTGTTCTGAATGAGAAAAATTTTGCCCATGTCGCCTATGTACAAACGAAGTATGAAACACAACTCAAAGACAAAGAAAATATTGAATTGCGGGCCATTCAGAAATTACAGAAAAAGGAATTAAATCAAAAAACTGGTTGCTGCTGGCTTCGGTATTGGGTCTCTTACTGGCGGCAGTTTCCTTCATTTTATTGGTACGATCATTCACCCATAAACGGCGAACACTGGAGTTGCAGGAAGCGCGTAAGCAATCGGAATATTTACAACAACTGGCTGAACTGGAAGTAAAATCACTCCGTTCACAAATGAATCCACATTTTCTGTTTAACTCGTTGAACTCAATAAGGAATTACATTATAAAAAATGAACCGCAAAAAGCCAGTAATTATCTGGCCAGTTTTGCTAACCTGATGCGACGCATACTGGATGCATCCCAACAAAGCTTTATTGCCCTGGAAGAAGAAATAGAAATGCTGAAACTGTACCTGAATTTAGAATTGATGCGTTTTAGCAGCCAGTTCACCTACCACATTGCGTTAGACCAGAATCTTGAAGGATTGAATTTGCAGATTCCTTCTATGGTATTGCAACCATTTATTGAAAATGCGANNTGGCATGGCTTGTTACCTGAGGAAAGTGAAGGAGCCCATCTGGAAATTGCCTTTCTTGAAATTCCTGAAAATCACCAACAAATATTGTGCACCATTACCGATAATGGCATCGGTCGGGAAAAAGTCTTTCACAAAATACGGGCATCAAACNGGCATAAATCCAAAGGAATTGATATTACCCGCTCACGATTAAAGCGTTTGTTTGAATTTGAAGCTACCGACCCAATTCGGATTGAGGATTTAAAGGATGACCAGGGAAATGCCTCCGGAACACGTGTTTTAATCCTGCTTCCCGTAAAATAAGGAGGCCGGCATAAAAAAATCTTGCATATATCTCCATATCGACTTACTTTTAGCCATCCCGAAAACCAGCCTGTATGGTCTGTGTGCCTGGGGTGTTGTAAAAATGGAATCCATGAAGAGAATCTTACTTGTCGTATTACTTACAACGATCGGATTAAGTTCAGAAGCCCAGTTTATGCGTCGTAAACTGAAANAAAGAACTGCTGAAGCGGCAGTATACGGAAGTGTAGGTTACTATGGAAATCCGCACTGGGCTGTGGGTGCCAACATTCAGTACCTGCATGGTATCGGACGTAAAAAACAAACCTTCAGTATTGGTATGGGGCTACGGGCCAATGTTTTTAATACGGNNAAAAGAGAATATACCACGTCCAGCCAATACATGATTAACATTAATCCGGGTGGAGCGGACACCATGTATATGCCGGAAGTGCAAACAAATACCCTGAATGCCTATGTGGCTCTAAAGATTCATATCAAACGCGGTGTGGATGTGTTCTTTAACACAGACATCGGGGGCATTAATTTCGGAGATGGTAAANAAGCCTTGTTCCGTTCCTATGAAACCGCACCGGCCTTACCGGGTGTTGAATACCGCACCGAACCTTATGCCTTTAACCTCAATATGCTGGCCTGGGAAAGTTATGGCTCTGTGATGTCTGAAATGTATGGTTCATTTCGTTTAAACAAAGTCATGTACTGGCGATTGGGCTTTAGTTATTTCCGGAACGAATACAAAGTAGACCAAAATATCCCGATGAATGGTAAACGCTTTAATCAGAGCCATTGGATGGTGATGAGCGGATTGGCATTTGACGTCCGTTGGAAGCGTACCTGGGCACAAGGGGAACTTTGGTAATCCCTCAATACTGGCAGAACAGTATTTATCTTCCGCACAGGAACCGTGGCACAGTTGCAGGATTATCCTAAATTTGCAGCGGCTTGAATAAAACCGATACCATAGCATATCATACGCTGGGATGCAAATTGAATTTTTCTGAAACCTCAGCACTGAATCGCCTGTTTGATCAGGAAGGATTCGAAAAATCTTTTCAGNAAAATGCCGATGTATATGTCATCAATACTTGTTCGGTAACCGAAAACGCCGATAAGGAATGCAGGCAATTGATTCGACGGGTGAAACGGCAAAACCCCGAAGCTACGGTAGTCATTACGGGGTGTTATGCCCAATTACAACCTGAACAAATTGCATCCATCGAAGGGGTAGATCTGGTATTGGGGGCCGGCGAANAATTCAATATCGTAAAACACGTCCGTCAATTTCAAGATACCCGACAAGCCGCCATCCATAGTTGTGAAATTGCCGCAGTAGATACCTTTCATGCCTCCTACTCCATCAACGACCGTACCCGTACCTTTTTAAAAGTGCAGGATGGTTGTGACTATAATTGCAGTTTTTGTACCATACCGCTCGCTCGTGGCAATAGCCGAAGCGATAGTATACAAGGCGTGTTAAACAATGTGCATGAATTGGCCCGTTCTGGCGTTCAGGAGGTAGTACTAACCGGGATCAACCTCGGAGATTTTGGCAAAGGTTTGCACGGTGGCAGAAAATCGGAAGAAAAATTTATCGACCTGCTCCGAACCCTCGATGCGTTTGAGGGCATGCCACGCTACCGGATTTCATCGATTGAACCCAACTTACTGAGCCCGGAAATGATTGAATTCATCGCCGGTTCAAAACACATTATGCCCCATTTGCACATGCCACTGCAAAGCGGTAGTGATACGTTGTTGGCTTCAATGCGTCGTCGTTATAAACGTGAAGTATATACCGATCGGGTAGAACGCATTAAAACAATGATGCCCCATGCCTGTATCGGGGTGGATGTAATTGTAGGCTACCCTGGCGAAACCGAAGCCTTGTTTGAAGAAACCCTGGATTATCTGGGAGGACTTGACATCAGTTACCTGCACGTTTTTACCTATTCCGAACGCCCCAATACCGATGCTGCCACGTATACCGAAGTGGTACCCATAGCAATTCGCCGGGAACGAAATGCTCGCCTCAGAAAATTGTCTGAATTAAAAATGCATCAGTTCACACAGCACCATTTGGGCCAAACCCGGGCTGTACTTTTTGAACATCAGGAACACAATGGGTATATGGAAGGCTATACCGACAATTATATTCGGATTCGGAAGTTTGCCGATACGGAAAAAATGAACAGGATCTGTGACGAATGCATTACCTTAGATTCGATACAAACAACATGAATAAATACCAGGTGACCATACGATTTGAAATGAACGAGGAATTTATGTCACTTGTTCCTGAGCATCGTGCCTATATCAATACCCTGATTCAAAAACATTATTGAATATTACGCTGTAAGTATGGAGTCCTATCGGGTATGGATACTCATGCAAGCTGAAAACAAACAAGCCATAATTGATTATTTAGCTGAATCGCCTCTATTCCGTTGGTGGAAAGTGGAAATTGATCAGTTGTTCGTTTATGATAGCCTGCATTATCGTTTACCTGAGCTTACCCTGAATTAATATGGCCGTACAAACTGTGCAGCCTGAAGCCGTTTACCGGAAAGAACCCGAACGGGTCATTCTGGATGTGCGTTCGCCGGGCGAATTCCTGAATGGGCATATTCCGGATGCACAGAATTTACCTTTATTTACAGATGATGAACGGGCAAGGGTAGGAACAGCTTACAAACAGGAATCGCGGGATAAGGCGATGGAATTAGGTCTTGCCATAGCAGGACCCAAAATGGCCTGGTACATTTCAGAGGCCCAGCGACTCGCACCTGAANAAAAGGTCTTGGTTCATTGCTGGCGGNGTGGAAAACGAAGTGCGAGTATGGCCTGGCTCTTTGACCTCTGCGGAATGGATGTAGAATTACTGCAAGGCGGTTATAAAGCCTATCGCGGTTTCGGCCGGCAGTTATTAAGTGATCAACCTCTGCGGATGGTAACTTTGGGCGGACAAACCGGAAGTGGTAAAACAAGGGTCTTGCAGGCCTTACGTGCGATGGGTCAACAAACTATTGACCTGGAGCATCTGGCTTCACACAAAGGATCGGCATTTGGATCATTGGGTGAACAACCCCAACCAAGTCCGGAGCATTTCGAAAACTTATTGGTGCAGGCCTATTACGCGATGGATCAAAAAAGTANNGTATTTGTGGAAAATGAAAGCCTGAAGATCGGAACATGCCCCATTCCACTGGGGTTCTTCCATCAAATGCATTCCTATCTTTCCATTTATATTCAGATACCCGACGCCATGCGCATCCAACATTTGCTGCAGGACTATGCCGGGTATAACAAAGAAGACCTCAAGGAACGATTTGCAAAAATTGAACGGAAATTAGGTGGGGATGCATTTCGGGAAGCCTTACGTGCTCTGGATGAAAATGATTACGCTACAGCCGCACAAATTGCGTTGCGCTTTTACGACAAAACCTATCAATATGGCTTTGAGAAAGCCTCGGATGCGAAAAAATTAGTACTTACTTTTGACCATGCCAATGCCACTGAAATTGCAAAAGAGATTGTGAAACGCAGTGAAACATTTGAANGAAATCCAATGTCAGAATCATCAACCATAAAACTCACCCAATACTCGCATGGCGCCGGTTGTGGATGTAAAATTTCACCCCGCATTCTGGACAGCATCCTGCAACAACATCAACCCCAAAGCCATTTCCCCAACCTGCTTGTGGGCAATGAAGAACGGGATGATGCGGCGGTTTACGATCTGGGCGATGGAAGTGCCATCATCAGCACCACCGATTTTTTTATGCCCATAGTAGATGACCCGGTTACCTTCGGGCGAATCGCATCGGCCAACGCCATCAGTGATATTTATGCCATGGGAGGTAGCCCACTGTTAGCGATTGCTATTTTGGGCTGGCCTGTGAATACCTTGTCGGCCGAAATTGCCAATGCCGTGATTGAGGGTAGTCGGCAAACTTGTCGGGAAGCCGGTATCCCGCTGGCTGGCGGGCATTCGATTGATTCTCCAGAACCAATATTTGGCTTGGCTGTGACCGGTCGGGTTCAAATTAAACACCTGAAAAAATGGCGGAGCCCGGCCCGAGCCTTGTTGTATCTCACCAAACCCTTGGGCATCGGCATCTTATCCACCGCCCAAAAACAAGATAAATTAAAACCTGAACATGCCGCATTAGGACCCGATTGGATGCTAAAATTAAATTGTGTGGGCGCCCGCTTTGGAGAATGCGACTACATTGAGGCGATGACTGATGTTACAGGATTTGGATTATTAGGCCATTTAAGTGAACTCTGTGCCGCCAGTGCATGCAGTGCCAGAATTTATTTTAACCAGGTACCCNTGATTGATGAAATTGTTTTAAAGGACTATCTGGCATTGGGTTGTATTCCGGGAGGCACAAAACGGAATTGGGACAGCTATGGTCATTTAGTTGATCTTGAAACCGAAGAACAAAAGTATTTGCTGAGTGATCCGCAAACAAGCGGAGGATTACTTGTAGCGGTACGTTCTAATCATAAAGCGGATTTTGAAGCCCTCTGCCAATCCCTGGAAATGCCTTTAAATCCTCTTGGGNAATTAATACCTCAGGAAGACTATCGCATCCGTATTGTATCGTGATATGCCGAAAGATTTTAAANAATATTTTTTCATACCTGCCCCACCCGATGAGGTTTATTTGGCTTTAACGAATCCCTTTACCATTTCCCTTTGGACCGGTGAATCAGCAATCATGTCGGTAGAGCCAGGCTCCGAATTCGCCTTGTGGGATGGAAGTATCGCCGGANAAAATCTGGCGTTTGAACCAAATAAAATGCTTCAGCAGGAATGGTACTTTGGGGAAGAGGAACTCACATCCGTAGTGACTATAAAATTGCATGCCGACCCGAAAGGCACTTCAGCAGAACTTCGCCATACGAATATCCCTGATGAAGCGTATGATGACATTTGTGCAGGTTGGCGGGAAAGTTATTTCGGATCCTGATCGCTTTTTTGAAGAAGACTGAGAGCATCTGACCCGGACAAAAATCACCATTAGTCTTTTATAAATTTCTGTCTGGCGATACCTTGATACGTTGTTAAATTCAGACAGTAAATACCGCTGTTCAATTCGGTTACATCGATGGACCATGTTGAAGTCAATGAACCTTTTTTACTACTCTCCCCATCAAATCTAAAATGATAAATTCGCAACCACTGAGCGGAATATTTGCATCCAATAGAATGGAATGCGATGCAGGATTTGGATAAATTTGTAAACGAGTTGTATTCGTAGGTTGATTGAATATTTCCAGCGGCTGATCGTTGGAATTAAAGAGGCTATCTGTGGAGTAATAAACCAAAATAGCCGACTCCCCATTGGCCGAAAACATACCCCAGGATGGAATATTTGTGACAGGTAATGCATTGCCCAAAGCCACATTGCTGGCATCCGCTTTACTTCTGCCTACTGCAATAACCCCTTTACTGGTTTTATACATTCCAAAAGTTCTGTGTTGTCACCTCCAGTTTGCGTTAAAGTATCCCATTGTCCTACAACGAGCGAAGAATATTTGGGATACCCCAAGTGGGTATTATACATTCTGACAAAACTATTCCAACAACTTTTCCACCCCAGGTTGGCAAGACCATTTTTGATAGGCATTTTTGGTGGTGATCGTTCTACGGCCAACGCCCAACATACAAACATCCCCGTTGCTTGAAATTTTTAAACTATTTTTCCGATATAGGTTGTGTTTACATCCGGCCATCCGGTATTGGGGTCGGGCCAATTATCCAGATTCGGATCAGGGTGCGGAGTTCCCAAACCTCCGGTCCCTTCGGCAAGCTCGGCTACATAGGTGGATGCTTTAAGTGTTCCGTTTGTTAAATCAAGTTTACCCAACCAGGACTCATGGATATTACCATTGCTTCCTGTAAATCGGTTTTGGAATCCCTTGGCTGACGGAGATGCCTGGATTTCATCGCCTTCCCATAAATTTTCTACATTATTCCCATGAGCCCGGGCAGCCACAACCAGGTTATCGGAAGAGTAATCTATAGCCAAAGCATCTACATATTGGTCGGGAATACTGCCCACTGTATCCCCACTAGGAGTGATTTCATGATACAGTCTGCTCCACCACTTCATTTGCCCGGTGCTGTCCATCGCAATAACAGCCGGTTCAAAATCAGGGTTGAACCGGGATTGTAATAACTTTTAAAGTTCATTCCCAGGTATACATTATTATTCCTTCTATCAACTGCAATACTGCTAGCCCCCAAACCGGACAACAAGCTTCGGGAGAATACCCAGTATAGCCTGGTGAATTAGCAGAAGGATTTTGAGGATCGCACGGCGAGTTAAATAAAAAATCAGCCGGCCATTTTCCTTTGCGGGTGCCGCCATTTCCATCACTTTGAACTGAACTAAAATCGGCCATATTCCAACTTCTAAGTTCGCAGCGCCCTGTAATTTTAAAAACAATGCCACTATAATTCACCGAGTCAATTTGGCCAAACGGATTTGCGGATGCCGGAGTGCCCTTCCACTCAGTTCCATTCTTTAACCAGTGTGTCCGCCAGTTGGATACAGGCCGACGTTTTCCCTGTGAGTTTAGACAATACATGGCACTCCAATCATAGCCATGCGATTCGCCACTCACATAATACACCTCACCCTGGTTGGTTACATCCCAGGGGTGGACCGCTTTGGCATAGCCTTTGGCCCATACCACGTTGAACCAGGATAAACTTGTTGGGATACCATTTAAGAAATTTTTATCGAGCCTGGCAATCAGATAGCCTCCATTATTGGCGTCGATATCTGAGGTGTTGCAACTGATAAATAAATCGCCGGTGGCGGCATAAGGCATATTGGTTGACTTAATAAACCGAATATCCTCAACAGCCCCTTGCGGAAAATGAACGACCTGTAAAATATTTTTCAAATCAGGAGACAACTATAGGATAATGCCATACCGATTTGACCCCAAGGCATTGGGAATACTTCCGGAATACGTTAATTGTGTTTTGGGAACCGATGTATTTATCCAATTTAAATTTTCCGCATAGCCACAGACAAGAAAAGTACCGTTCGACAATTCGGTAACATCGTAAAATCCTTCACGTCCGGAATTCCCGGCATACATCACGATATTCTGTTGCATTTGTGTATTCAATCAGGAACATCAACAAAAACCAAATTCTTTTCATACTGTGAAAATAAAAAAGTTGGGTCTACTTGCATAAATGAAAAATAATTTGTAACCTTATATTCTAAATTCAATCTCTATGCGTTTCATTACCCCTCAACGAATCAAATTCGGAATTATGATTTGCTGCCTTTCCGGCATGGTCTTATTTAACAGTTGCGCCAGCGAAGGCGAAAAATCAGAAGAGCCTGCTGCTACGGAAGCTGCTGCTCCTGCTGAAGCTGCACCCGCCGCCACTGCTGAAGCCGCTGCTCCTGCCGCAGACGCCGCTGCGCCTGCCGCTGCACCCGCTGAAGCTGCTGCACCAACCAGCGATTCGATGGACAAAGCAGATACTAAACCAACTGAACCTTCGAAGAAAAAACAAATTAATTCAACAAAAATTCTCTAAAGTGAGCTGAACTGGCTCACTTTTTTATGCCGTTTGTGTTTATATGCAGGGCGGCGAACAGCCTCTGAAGTACCCTCTTCCTTTTTATTGGAACGGTATGCTTCGTATGATTGATCCCTTGTTCCGGGCCATGTACCCTTTTCACCAACAAAGCTATCAACCAATGTTCTATTTTGTGGTGCGTCGGGATAATGAGTGCAGCAATACCCACAAAAATCAATATTTCAAATACGGGTGTATGATGAGTGACATGCTGTACCACCGGATGAAGCAATAAAGTGATGTACTCAAANAAGAAAAGCAGGGAGAGGATACCGAGAAATTTGATCACTCCAAGTTTAACCCGTCTTCTCGCGAGTATTAAGGTGACCAGAAACATGGTTGGAATAAACATCATGATCAGGATGTGTTGCAATTGATTCTTCCTTTCCTCCTGTTCTTTTCGTTGTTTCTCCTTAAGATCGATCTGACGCAATTTTTCCTGAAAGGTGATTTGTTCTGAAATACGTAATTGTTCCATTCCCAGCGCTGAATCCTTTAATGCAATCTCGCGTTGCTGATAACGAAATGCGCTATCCATCTGTCCGTGTCTTGCAAAAAAATCTGATAAAAAATGACTCAAGTCTTGTTCTCTGGACAAAAACTGATCCTTCCGTGCCAATTGAATGCCTGCCCGTGCAGTATATAAAGCAGAATCTGATGGCCCGAGTACATCATAGCATTTGGCCATTCCCAGGAGTGCCTCACAACAGAGGTCTTCGTCATTTTCAACCAAGAGGATGCGAAAGGCAAAACGATAGTGTCCCAGGGCATCCTGAAATTTACGTTGTTTAAGCAATACGTTGCCCAATCCGAGTCCTGCTTTGGCCTGCCGGTAAACATCCTGGTAATTTAAGGCCCATTGTTGAGCCAGTTGATACTGTAACATGGCCGAATCGGGCCGGTTCTTTTTTCGNAAGGCCTCGCCAAAATTGAGACGAATACTATAGTTAAGGTCATCGTCCGGAAACTGCTGAATGAGGGAGTCTGCCAGTCGGAACGATTGCAGAGCCTGGTCGTAATCTTTCAGATAGATGTAAACGATACCAATATTATTTTGGGTGCTGGCCATCGCATCCGCAATACCCAACTCTTCACGAATTTTAAGTGCCTTCAAATACGAAGTCAGTGCTGCATTGTATTGCCCCATGCGGGTAAGTATGGTGCCGATCATTTGCGACATCATGGAAATGCCGTGTTGATTCTGAATTTTTTCGGCATCGTTTAAGCCTTCTATAGCCCAAAGCATCGCCGAATCCGGAGCATAACGATACATGGCAAACGCAATATCGCGTTTAACTTCCAATCGGATAGAATCATTCCGGATACCGGACAAGGCATGCACAAGGCTATCTACTTCCTGACGTTGGGCCAATAAAACAGCCGGCTGCAAAAAATGTTGCACACCAAAAGAAAAACAAACGGAACCATCGGCTTAAACACATGGTCAGGGCACCTAAAAGTAGTTATATTTTTCAAACTGTACTTCTATTGGCAGACTCCACGATGATTCAGATTCACCACCCCATGGGTATATGACGAACGGGAGAACTGCAGTATTGCACTTGTTGGGCATTGAAAGCCTCTCGCGCTATGCGTTGAAAAACCAATAAATGACTACCTTTAGGCATCCGCTAGCTAAATCATATCAGATGCCTTTATCCTTTATTCAAGGCCTATGCCCGCTGCGTTGTGCTGTACAAAGCCTGTTTTCTCATTGTACTTTATGCGGCAGGAACATCCTTTGGTCAAACGAAACCACAAACGTATGCCATCGTTGTCGGCATTTCGGAATATGCCGACCAGGGCATCGAATCACTGGAGTTTGCACACAGGGACGCTTTAGAATTTACAAAATATTTACGTTCAAAAGCCGGTGGACAAGTACCCGAAAGCCATATTAAAATGCTATTGAACAAAAAAGCAAGTTGGTCGGCAATCTACCAGGCGATGGATGAAACATTGGAAAAGTGTCAGAGCGGAGATGTGGTATATTTTTATTTTTCAGGACATGGTGATATTGAAAACAACAGAATTTATAAACTAGGCTATTTAATTTGCCATAACACCCCACGCAATAATTATGTTAACAGTGCCCTGCGCATTGAAGACCTGAACAATTTCGCAAACACCTTATCTGTCNGAAAAAAGGTGAAAGTGATTCTCATCACAGATGCTTGTCATAGTGGCAAACTGGCCGGAAATCAGTCCGGAGGAAGTTTTCTGGTGGCCGATCGATTGCGGACAGTATTCAATCAGGAAGCGCGCCTTACCTCCTGTTTGCCTGAACAGGTATCACTGGAAGATAAAAGTTGGGGTGGCGGTCGTAGTGTATTTTCGTATTATCTGTTGAATGGCTTACGAGGATTAGCCGACCTGAACAAAGACCAAAAAATTACCCTGCAGGATTTAAATCTTTATATGACCAACAGTTTGAGTAAAGATCCTGTATTACGCAGCCGGAAATTAAAACAAACTCCAGTCATCAAAGGCCAGATGAAGATGGAACTGACGCGGGTAGATACCGCAACGCTTAGAGCCCTTCAGAAAAAATTACCTCTCGAAGAAAATAATCCACCTCCCGGAAATGAGCCGGCTGCCTTAGGGAAACGAAATGCTTCCTACCTCTACGAATGTTTGCAAGTTTTAAAATCGAATCCCGAAGATTGGGTGGCCAATTTAAATCCTTCCGATAGTAACAATACTCAAAACGTATTGTATTCGATACTGGAAGCACAATTGGCCTTAATTTATTCCAGTTTTATCCGAAATCTGGAAACCGAAAAATTGCAGCAATACTTGCGCGATGTAACAAACAATCCGGATGCTTTGCAGCGTTATGGCCGGGATTTAGCGAATCGCTTTGCTGAACGTGGTCAGGAGATTATCACTGGATATCAACAAGGCGATGAAGCTGAACTTGAAAAACGGCGGTATTACAATAGCCTGAATAATAACTTCTCTCAGGTAGTGAGGATGCTGCAATGCGGAATGCGATTAAGTGATCCTAAAAGTCCGCTCTATCGAAATTTACAGGTTTATTCTTGGTACTTTAATGGCATAGCTACGCGGTTAACGATTTACCAGAACGAAAACAGAGCTCCCATTTTGGATAGCGCCGAACGCATGATTCAACAGGCTCTCCGACTCCAGAATAATGCCAGTTATCTGCATCATGAATTAGGAAGTATTTACTTGCAGTCGAACCGGTATGCGGAGGCCAGGAAGTCGTATGAAAAGGCAACTCAAATTACTCCGGGTTGGTTTCTTCCCTGGATTGGACTCAGTCAGGCCTATCTGCGGTTAAGGGATACCGCTTCCAGTTGGAAGGCCCTGCAAACAGCTATTGAGATTAAACCTGATTTTACAGGAGCTTATAATCTGATGGGGCAACATCAGGAATTCAGAAAAAACTTCCTGTTAGCCGAGCAGAATTATGTGCAAAGTACGCGTAATAATGACCGGCATTTTTATCCCTTTGAGAAACTCGCCTTTTTGAATTTACGTTGGATGGAGTTTGAAACGGCTGAAATGTTCTTTAAAGAATCTGAGAAACGCAAAGCAGGATTTAATGTGGTTGACACAGAGAACGACGGTACAACAGATGTGTTGGATGATATTCCGGGATATGAATCAAACCCACCTTGTACATGGCCGGATACAATTACAGCAGAAGATGTGCTCAGTCAATTTATTCTAGGTATGGCTGCCTACAAAACAGAACAACATGAAAAGGCAGAAGAACATTTACTGCGTTGTATGCAATTGGATCCATCGCATCCGCTGGCAGCGCACTATCTGGGCATCTTGTACCGATCGACGAATCAATATGCCGAATCCNGCATTTATTTGAAGCGGGCTAAACGGGTTAGCCTCTCCCGTGAAGGTCTTAACGTGTATGTAGATTCTGCAAAAATCAAATTACATCCCGCCTCTCCCACTTGTATAGCAGAGCATTTTTTAAAAGCATACTATCCGCAAGATGATGATTATTATCATCTGGCCTATACATACCGCCTCTGGAATAAACCCAAATTAGCGATACGTGAATATGAANGAATTACTAAAAAAGATGTCAAACTTTTTCCACCCTATTATTTGATTTGGTCTTGTTACGAATCACTTAAGCAGTATGCTTTGGCTGAACAAACTCTTCAGCGGTTTAGTCGCAACACCGGTTCCAAAGAGGCGATCGACGAGCTTTCACAATTTTATCGCCGCATGGAAGAACGGGAAGAAGAACCTGCCGAATGGATGTATAAAGCCGGCTTATTTCACTATGATCAGTACTTTAATGACGGGCGTTCTTCGCTGAGTAAACAACGCCAACCCATGCCGGATAGTCTGCATGTTTGGGGCAACGAAATAGCCTCTAAAGACACTGCGCGAATAATACCCGGCACCAAAGAAATTATTCCCATTGCCGGCGCGGTGTATTATCCTGAATTCAGGGCCTTGCATTATTTACGGAAAGCGGCCCGCTTTACATTAAGCAATAAACGGGCTTCAGATTGTTATACTAAAATGGCAGAACTTNTTGAATCGATCGGTTATCTGGATTCAGCCGCCCTCTATTACCGAAAAGCGATGGAGTCGGATGATGAGAATAAAGATGTTCGTGAACAACTGGTTCAAGTGTTATTACAAGACCAACTTCGTTATGATGCCATGCTTCAAATGGATACCCTTAATAACGAATCAGGACTCAATACCGATTGGAGAGTCACTTATGTAAAATACAAAATCAAATCTGGGCAAATTCAAGAGGCTGACAGTTTGCTACAACAGGTAAAATTTCTGAAACAAAACACAACTGACTCTATACTTGAATTAAAGATTTTAAACAATTACTTCCAGGCCAATTGGAATGCCGCCATTCCGCAACTGCTGAACCGGTTAAAAAACGACAAAACGAATGCTCAGCTCATGTACGCTTTGGCGCGGCTTTACTATTTTGCCAACGAGAATGAGAAGGCCTTGCAGTGGCTTAAAAATAGCATAGAAAGTGGGTTCTCCTTTTACTATGTTTTGAATCAGGACCCCGTTTGGAATACCCTCAAAAATCAGCAAACCTGGATTGAATTAGCTTCAAAAATCGAAAAACCCACCATCAGCGCGTGGTAGTTTAGTCTACTTCATAAATTGGGGTCTGATAACAAATATTGGTTTGCACATAGGGCGTATCACAATAGGTGCGATTGGCTTTACGACTTGTTTGGTTTTCGTGTCTTCAAGAATCGTATACCAACTGGGCTTTACTGAAGAACGAATACAATTCGCTTCCACCGACGATTTAAAAAAATACGAGAAGAATCCGCCCATTTTCTGATTTCCCGCTGCACGTTGTGTTGTATCGGCTGCAACAGCCAGAATGGAAACAGGCCGCGGATCCAGAAATAGTTTTCGTACATTTTGCATATACATTAAGGCAGGGATACTTTTCTTTTTCATAAACCAGGGCTGTAACCAATGGGGCTCCTACATAACTGTTACAACAATCACTCAGCACCAGATTCAGGCGGGCTCCCTTAGCTTTTATGACATCATAAATACTGCGAATGGAAACAACTTTCAGTTTTGTAATCCTGATCGGGGCGATAGGTCATATCCAGATGCGGGTATACATAACGATCCGATGGCATCCGAAAACCATGTCCGGTATAATAAAACACCACAATATCCTTATTAGCAACAGGCTTGAGCGCCTGAACGGCATCCATCATCTTTTTTTGCCAAACATAGCGCCCTCCAGGCGGACTATTTTGGTGCGAATACCAAGAAAACGTGCCACCGAAGTAAAAACTTCCTGGGTACGATTCAAATCCATTTTGCAGGATGTTCCAATTTTTTTATCCAAGGTGTTTCCGACCAGTACCATATGGATCGTCATCGTTTTTTCGGCTGGTGTAATATCTTTTGGTTTAAAGAAAGCAACTGACTTCGAATCGGTTCATCTTCAAAATAATAGCGGCTAAGGAGTTTTTCGGTCAGGCCATTAGCGGGTATTAATTTCCACGAAAAGTTGGCTGAAGCATCCGGGAGAGCTTCCGGCTGTATCGATTTCATGAGGGCAGAAGGCTCTAAGACCTGATTCCGGTTTAAACGAAACAAGAAGACAGGTTTAAATTTATTCCCTTGTCCCAACAAAATTCAGGTTCAGAGGATTTCAGATAAACCCGATCCGGCATAGGTCGGAAACGGGCGTCAATACATCACTTTCGAAAAGTTCAACTTCTGCCAGACAGTCCTGATTTGTCTCGGATCATGTATCGCATCCTTAGCACAGCCATATCTTCGGCCTGTTGTTGCATTAAGGCCTGTACCGGAATGATGCCTGAAGAAGCCGTCCAGTTAAATTTGAATTCATACCAGATTTGGGCACGGGTGGATAAACAGCCCCTAAAAGTAAAGAGATGAACAAAATGTATTGCATAAAAAACTTTGCACCCAAGATACTTCAAATTCAGGTATTCTTCAGAACGGATATTTGGATGTGCCGTCATACGTTGCACCTTCGTATTTTGAAACTTTAAACACGAAAAATTGTACCTTTACTACTATCCTCATAATTCTCTAGTATGCACCAGTTACTCTTAGTGGAAGATGAAACCAAAACGGCCCGTTCGATCTGCAAAGGACTTACCGAAAACGGTTATCAGGTCGATTTGAGCGAAAACGGAGAAGATGCCCTTCAGCGGACCCGACAAAATCAATACGATTTAATTATTAGTGATATACTGATGCCCAAATTAAACGGCATCGAATTCTGCAAATCATTGCGCCATGAAAACAACGCAACGCCGGTATTGATGTTAACAGCCCTGGGGCAAATTTCTGACAAGGTAGAGGGCTTTCAGGCAGGCAGCGACGACTACCTGGTGAAACCTTTTGACTTTACGGAGCTCTTATTGCGAATACAGGCTTTGTTGCGAAGAAATAATTCAGCCTCCCCTGAAAACCTTTTTCAGATTCAGGATCGAAAATTANATTTTGATGCCAAGCAGGTTTGGCGGGGCGAAAAAGAAATTAACCTGACCGCCAAGGAATTTGCCTTGCTTGAATTTNTTGTCCACAACCGCCATCGCTGCATCACGAAAGAAGAAATTGCAAAATCGGTGTGGAATGTGGATTTCAAAACCGGAACTAATTTTGTGGAAGTGTATGTGAGTTATTTGCGAAATAAAATCGACAAAGACTATCCGAACAAACTCATCCATACACGTAAAGGCATAGGATATTTTTTCAGAACGATTGATTAAATATGCAAATACGCACCCGGCTTTCGCTTCAATTCACTGTACTGACGGGTAGCATCATATTTATTTGTTTTGTGATTGCCTACTTCCTGTCTGCCTCCCATCAGGAAGATGAATTTTACCGACGGCTTGAAAATAAAGCAAAAACAACGGCGGAATTACTCTTTAAAGTAAAGCAGATCGATAGTTCCGTTCTGGTTGAAATTGATAAAACCTTAAAAGACAAACTGGCCAAACAAAAGATTAGTGTATTTGACAGGCCACAGCATGAATTGTTTTCTACTAACCGGGATTATCAGTTTTATTTGGATTCCATTTTCTTTTCGCGCATTCAATCCGCTAAACGGATGCGATTTAAGAAAGGTATGTTTGAAAACATTGCCATTTCACACCGCATCTTGGGAGAGACTATANTCATTATGGCTTCGGCGATTGATGAAGTTGGGCACAATGATAATTTGCATTTACGCTGGATACTCCTCATTCTTTTTATCGCAGCGCTATGTTTATGTTTTATCACGGGTTGGTTCTTTGCCGGCAGGGCGTTGTACCCGCTCACAGAAGTTGTTCGAGAAGTGAACGGAATTTCGGAATACAATTTAAAAGATTGACTACATTCCAGAAATGAGAAAGATGAGATAGGTCAGCTGATACGAACTTTCAATAAATTACTGGACCGCATCGAGTNNGCATTTGGTTTACAAAAACTATTTATTACAGGGGCTTCGCATGAAATGAAAAATCCACTCACTTCGATTACATCCCAATTGCAGGTATTGCAACTGAAAGAACGAAGTGGTGCCGAATACCGCGAAGGGATTCAATCTGTTTTGGAGGATATTCGCTTGCTGAATCAAACTACACAAGACTTACTTCAATATGCGAATCTGACCTATACGGAAAACAAAGACTTACATTTTCATCCGATCNGGATCGACGAAATTATCTGGGAATGTAAGGATGCCTTACAACGAACCAATGCCCATTACACCCTTGATTTTGATATCGAAAATCTTCCACTTGAAGACGAGTCGCTGATTATTTTAGGGAACGAATCACTGCTGAGGGTGGCCTTTATTAATCTGATTGAAAATGCGTGTAAATTTTCAAACGCTCATTCTGCTCGGGTCAGTCTGGAATTTGCGACTAACCAAATTCACGTTCGGATACAAGATCGGGGTATTGGTATACAACCCCATGAAATTCCTCTGCTTTTTGAGCCCTTTNACAGAAGCAACAACACCTCCGGTAAAAAGGGCCATGGCATTGGATTGGCTTTGGTGCAACGTATTATTCTATTGCATCAGGGAAGTATCACGGTGAAGAGCGATTTTGGAAAAGGTTCTGAATTTATCGTTCGTTTTCCGCTGTCAGACAGGAAGACGGAGGTCTCTTAATTGGAAGAGTGCTAAGCAGTAAACGGACAACGAGATCGTTCATCTTTCCATAAGGACTCATCCTGGTCTGCATATCCGTAGCGGCTAAGGTATTTGAACTATCTTTGACAATCTTGAAATTTCAAGACATCATATCGCTGGCCCGAAAGGCAATCCGGTCGAACCGCTTGCGATCGAACCTGACCATTGCAATTATTGCTATCGGCATCACGGCATTAATCGGCATCATTACCATTATTAAAGTATTAGAAGGAACCATACACAGTAGTTTCAGCAGTATGGGATCAATACATTTTCAATTAGCGCACATAGTTTTTTCGAAGGAGGCCNGGCATGGTCGTCAAAAGCGGTTACGAAACAAAGAAGAAGATCGGGTTATCAAGTTGTCTGACGCCAATCGGTTCTGTGAAACCTATCAATACCCTGCCATTACGAGCCTCAGCCTGGTGGCCACCAATAGTGCCACCGTTAAGNCATCAAACCAAAAAACCAATCCCAACATCATTGTTATGGGAACGGACGAACACTACCTCACGGNNTCCGGAACTTTGCTCGAGGCTGGTCGGAATTTTAACCAGCTGGATGTGAATAGCGGTGTGAATACCTGCATTCTCGGAAATGCTATAGCCAAACAACTTNTTGGAAAAGCAGTTTCAGCGGTGAATGGTTTGATTAGTATCGGGGATGCCCGCTACCGCGTACTTGGCGTGATGGAATCAAAAGGTGCCAGCTTTATTAATCGCACCGATAATATGGTGTTGGTAAGTTTAGCCAATGCCCGCCAACGTTTTGCCATAGCCAATAAATCCTGTGTCATCAGTATCCATGTGGCTGATTTGAAATACATGGACTATGCCATTGAAGAAGCAGTGGGCACCATGCGTGGAGTTCGTCAGTTAAAGTTACGAAGCCNNGATAATTTTGCCATCAATAAAAATGATGAAATAGCCAATTCGCTCATTGAGAATCTTGGATTTGTTGCACTGGCTGCCAGCCTGATCGGATTTATTACGTTGCTGGGTGCCGCCATCGGATTAATGAATATCATGCTGGTTTCCGTGGCAGAACGAACCCGCGAAATCGGATTGAGTAAAGCTATAGGTGCCACCAATCAAACGATTCGTTGGCAATTCCTGTCAGAATCGGTGGTAATCAGCTTAACCGGCGGCTGCATCGGGATACTGGTAGGAATTTTAATTGGCAATATTCTGTCTCTGGCCTTTGGTTCTGCATTTATCATCCCCTGGGGTTGGATCGCTTTAGGGCTGAGTATTTGTGTGGTGGTTGGTTTACTGGCTGGTATTTATCCGGCTTTGAAAGCAGCACGTCTGAATCCGATTAATGCACTTCGTTATGAGTAATGCATCGATAAGCACAAAGATCCCAAACAGCCCATTCCACATCATGTGATTCCCTGAATTTCATTTACCTTCGTCCTTCAAGTTTATTTTATGAAATACCACGCCATTAAGTCCGGTTTATTTACTGAAAACCGGAAACGTTTTATCAAANAAATGAAACCGAACAGCATTGCCGTGTTTCATGCGCATCCCGGATTACCTGAGAACAGTGATGCACAATATGGGTATAAACCGAATTCCGATGTGGTTTGGCTGAGTGGTATCGTTCAGGAAAAAACTATGGTCATTTTATATCCGGATAACCTGGATAAAGCCTATCGGGAAGTGCTGGTGATATTGCGCCCGAATGAATTACTGGAAAAATGGGAAGGCCATAAACTAACAAAAGATGAAGCAGCTGCGATTAGCGGTATGCCTACCGTAATTTATCTTGATCGGNTGGATGCCTTGCTGCAAGCCTGGGTGCATCATGCGGATACCATTTATTTGGATAGCAATGAAAACGACCGATTGGATACATCCATTCCACGAATTGATTTACTTGCGGTTCATGCATTTATGCAACGGTATCCCTTACATACCTATGAACGAGCTGCCAAACTCATGAAAGAATTACGGGCCGTCAAAACCAAAGATGAAGTTGCTGTTTTACAACATGCCGTAGATATTACCCATCAGGCCTTTNTACGGGTTTGTCGCTTTATTCGCCCTGGTGTATATGAGCACGAAATTGAAGCGGAAATTACCCATGAGTTTATCCGAAATCGGGCAACAAGACATGCTTACGGTTGCATTATTGCCAGTGGTGATCGGGCCCGTATCCTGCATTATGTAGAAAACAATCAGGCATGTCAGGACGGTGAATTGATCCTGATGGATTTTGGTGCAGAATACGGAAATTATTGCGCCGATTTGACCCGCACTATACCGGTGAACGGCAAATTCAACAAACGTCAANAAGAAATTTATGATGCCTGTCTGGCTGTTCATAAATATGCTGCTTCCCTGCTAAAACCCGGTAAAACCTGGTTAGAAATTACCGCAGCATCGGAATTGGAAATGAATAAGCAGTTATTGAAAATCGGCCTGCTGAATAAACAGGATATTAAAAATGAGAGTCCGGAAAACCGGGCGTGTCGCCGTTATTTTTATCATGGTCTGGGACATCACTTAGGATTAGATGTGCATGATATCGGTAGCCGCAATACACCCATTAAAGAAGGGATGGTGTTTACCATTGAACCGGGCATTTATGTTGAAGAAGAGAAAGTGGGTGTGCGTATCGAAAATAATTTCTGGGTAACTAAAAACGCAAATGCCGACTTGTTTAAAGGTATTCCGATTACGACCTCTGAAATTGAAGCGGCCATGAAAAGAAAGTAATTTTTCCCTTTCCAATGCCATCGCCGCTAATAGACTCTTCTTCAATCGATAGAACGAAATAGGTTATCAAATATCCGAAAACTGCACACCATCTTCAAAAGGTCAGTTCTGTCATATCAATGTCATAATCAAACTGGTTTACCAACTAGAGCAAAATGTACGGAGTCTTGGTTTAGATTCTATTTCAACTTAACAAAACCATATCATGAAAAAAATTTTATCAGTATTTACAATTACTTCAATCGTATTAATTCTTCTTGCGAATTCCAATGGTCAGTTTACTGCCGATTATACAGGGTCAACCGGATTAGGACAGAGCTGTGCCCAGATCGGATGCCATGAAGGCGCTGGTACGATGGGAGTTGATACGGCGAAATTGTGGGTGCGTGTATTGGATGCCGCCCAAAATGAAGTGAATAGTTACACCCTCAATCAACAATATACCGTGGAGATTAGGTATCGTTTAGACGGCGCCCAAAAGGTCGGATTTCAATGTACCAGCCTCTTTGGATTCTCCACCAATAAAGCAGGAACCGTATCCAATACCCTGATGCCATCTTACCTTCAGGTTTGGACGGACCCTAACGGACGTGAGTACGTCAGCCACACGTCTTCTGGCACGGGAAATGCGGTGATGAGTGGAGGTTATGCGATCTGGAAATATAAATGGACAACGCCTTCTACATCGCCTCAGGCTATCTTTTTCACGTAGCCGTGAATCATACCGATAACAATAATCTTAAAACCGGTGATAGCATTCATATTTCCCCCATGAAGGTATTACAACTGCCTATAACCACTGGGTCCTTTGCATCCGAACCTGAATTAAATCTTTATCCGAATCCGGCGAATGATGTATTACAAATCAATGCGTCCATGCATTCGATTCGCACCTTGCGAATTTTGGATTTACATGGACGACTGATGAAAGAAATTCACAAGCCGGGTTCCAGTATCCCAATTCAGGATCTTCCGCAAGGCAACTATGTTTGCTTGTTTGACCTGGGGTCACGTGTCATCACAAAAATTGTAACGAAGGAATAATTCCTTTCGATTTTGCTTCCAAAACCGGATCTCTATCCGGTTTTTAGTTTTATATCGATAAAAAATCAGCCCATTATGCTATTCGGATTTCGAATCATAAGCCCAGCGGATATATGTGGAGCCCCAGGTGAATCCGCCACCAAACGCAGCTAAAATCAGGTTATCGCCTTTCTTTAATTGTTTCTCCCATTCCCATAAACACAAAGGCAAGGTTCCGTTAGTGGTATTGCCATAACGTTGAATATTTACCATGACTTTCTCTTCCGGCAGCCCCATACGTTCACGGGTGGCATCAATAATTCGTTTGTTGGCCTGATGCGGCACGAGCCAGGTCACATCCTCACCACTTAATCCATTCCGCTCCATAATATCATAAGCCACGTCGGCCATATTTTTCACAGCGAATTTAAATACGGTTTGTCCTTCCTGATACACAAANTGCTCCCGATTCATCACTGTTTCCACTGTAGCGGGTTTCACCGATCCACCTGCTTTNTGATGAAGAAAGGCCCGACCTGCTCCATCTGAGCGTAAAATGCTATCCATAATGCCATAGCCTGATTGATCCGGCTCCAGCAACACGGCCCCGCATCCATCCCCAAANATGATGCAAGTGGCACGGTCTTCGAAATTCAAGATCGAACTCATTTTATCGCCACCGACTACAATAACTTTNTTATGTTTTCCTGTTTCAATAAACTGAGCGGCTGTGGTGAGTGAATATAAAAATCCGCTGCAAGCCGCACTCACATCGTAGCCCCAGGCATTTTTCATCCCCAGTTTATCGGTGATTACATTGGCGGTGGCAGGAAAAGTATAATCCGGTGTGGTGGTGGCACAAATCAACATTTCAATTTCAAGGGGNTCGATGCCAGTCTTATCAAAAATTTGCTGAACTGCCCGAACAGCCATATCGGATGTACCCAGACCTTCCCCTTTCAATATCCTGCGTTCTTTAATTCCCGTTCGTGTGGTAATCCACTCATCATTGGTATCAACNAATTTTTCAAGGTCAAAATTGGTCAGTTTATCTTCCGGAACATAGCCTCCGACGGCGGTAATGGCTGCATGTATTTTCGACATCTGTGTGTTTGTGTTTAGCGGGTAAAGTTAATTAAATAAAATGAGGGGTTGATATACAGGATGAATAGGATGTGGTAAATGGAATCTTTGGACAGCATACCGGAATTTCAGCATAGGTTTAGCCGCTAAGGGGCATTTATTTTATTTATGATGACAACCACTGGTTCTGTTCAATTTGTAAGGTTTAAAAAGAAGGTCAATTTGAATTATTCTGAGGCCACGGTTAGAGTGAAATATGCTTTGAAAATTAAAATAACCTTAGATTTGAACCCGAATGCTCAGAGGAATCAGTGTATCGATCATGGCTAGCCTGTTGCTAGGCTTACTCAGCTGGCAATGCGCCTGTTCCTTGCTGCTTCCATCCGCCAAGGTTCAAATTCGAAGTAAACGAGTTCTGAATAAAGTGGAAACCACTTTAAAGGTTCCTTTAAATACCTGGGAGAATTCCGCGCTGATTCATAAAATAGAAGCACATGAAATCAACTATTTTGGTCACATGTTTGATATTGAATCCAGCAAAGTATCCTCTGATACTATGTATTTAACGGGCTACTATGATATTGATGAAGATATTCTTCTGGCCTTGTTGCATCAGCAAGACGGAAGTTTCCAACAAGTCAATTCGTTGTCTTTCTCATTGTGGTTCGACGACCTTCAAGCATCTCCTCTTGTCTTTTACAAATGTTCCTGTCATCCCGCAAAAATTCTTTGCAAGAAGTTGTGAAGGGGTGTTGAAATTATTTTATCCTATTTGGCAACCACCGCCCGAAATAGCCCATGTTTAGTTTTACAATCCCATTCAGGGGATGTACTGCGCTGTCCTTGAACTAATTCAGGAGAGCCGTTTTTACTATCGATTCAAACTTGAATTTCTTGCTTTTGCAATTGCCCGACGCTGTTTGGCAGAAGGACTTGCAAATGAAATTCGATTCTATCACTTAACTAAAACGATAACATGAGAGTTTATATCACATGCCTTACGCTGCTACTTGGCTGGTTCAGCGGAAAAGCTCAAAACACCAAACACTGCGGTTCAGACGAAGCCGAAAGACAAATTCTTCAAAAATATCCTGAACTTAAAACGCCTATTGCGAACACCAATGCTATTCTGGAATCACTCAATCAAGGCCAGCTTTCAAAAACAAGGTCTGGCAAATACATCATCCCGGTGGTATTTCATATTGTACACAATTACGGGCCTGAAAATATTTCCGATGCCCAGGTGTATGATGCCATGAAACGAATTAATGACGATTACAACAAATTAAATGCGGATGTTGTGAATACCATTCCGAGTNTCCAACCCATTGTTGCCAATTGTGGTTTTGAATTTAAATTGGCATCGAAAGATCCGGATGGGAATTGTACGAATGGGATTGACCGAATCTGGTCGTACAAAACTTATCAGGCTGACGATCAGGCTAAATTAAATATCTGGAACCCGACCCGCTATTTAAATATTTGGGTGGTGAATTCGATTTGATCCAGCGGAACGGCAGCATATGCCTACAAACCACCTACGGCCAATTTCCTATTTTATTATGATGGCATTATTTGTTTGTACGATTATGTTGGAGGCATCGCAACCAGTAATCTTACCAACCAACATACTTTGAGTCATGAAATTGGCCATTACCTGAATCTCGATCATACCTGGGGCAGCACCAATCAGCCTGGAGTTAGTTGTGGCGATGATGGCGTGGGAGATACTCCANAAACCATGGGCCACAGTAACTGTAACACCTTGTATGATGATTACTGCCAGGAGNGTGTGAACGAGAACATTCAGAATTTTATGGAGTACTCGTATTGTTCTACCATGTTCACGGAAGGACAANAAACCCGAATGATTGTTACTCTTGACAATCTGGTCGCCCAACGAAAATTTCTTTGGGATCCGATAACCCACGTTTATACCGGCTGTTTGTTACCAAGACCCGATTGTGCGCCCCATGCTGAGTTCCGTGCAGCCCGGCAGTTCACGTGTGTGGGTTCAGCAATTACGTTGAATGCCGGAAGTTGGGGCGATTCAAACCTCACCCACCAATGGTCATCTCCGGATGGAAGTTTTAGTTCTACCACTATAGCAACTACACAAATTACGTTCAGCACACCTGGTTGGAAGGAAGTCACTTTGCAAAGTACTTCCAATGCTGGTCCAGACACTAAAACAAAAACAGCCTTTATTTATGTTTCGGATAATTCCGCCCAAAACCCGGATAATCAAATTGAATCGTTTGATTCTAAAAATACCTGGCCCAGCTGGCCCATCTTGAATTATTTCAACAATAATTTTCGTTGGCAGTTTACCGAAGATGCTGGTTATTGGGGCAATCGCAGTTTGATGTATAAAGCCTTTGACGAAAGAACATTTCCTGACAACAAATACAGCAGCGCATCACAAGATTGGGATGATGTGATTAGTCCGGCATATGATTTAAGCAGTTTTTCAGCTGGGAATACATTCTTATCCTTCCGCACCTCCAGTGCAACACAAGCTGGGTTCGGAAGTGCAATGGATGATTCACTTCAGGTTCAATTCTCCATCAACTGCGGAGGAACCTGGCAAAATTTAAAAACACTCAAAGGCAATGAACTCAACAATATGGGCTCGGTAGTCGGTGTTAACTACGTACCTGCCAAAACCGGAGACTGGGCGTTAAAACAATTTAGCTTACCATCATCTGCCATGACTTCCAATACCTTATTTCGCTTACGTTACCGGCCAGGTGATTTAAGCAACAATTTCTACCTGGATAACTGGCAAATTACCCGTGGGCCAAATGCACTCCTGGATGTATCGTCTATCGATGGGAAAATTGTGGTGTCTCCCAACCCTTCAGGTGGGATTTTCCAATTGCAGTTAAACGACCTCACAAGCGATCGGGGTGTTAACATGCAGGTGCTGGATTTAACCGGTAAAGTAATTTTCCGGAATTCGGTGAAAGCTGGTAGCCAAACATCATATACCATTGATTTATCCGGGCAGCCTTCCGGATTATACTTTCTTCAAATCTCCAGTGAAAATCTGAATTCAACCACAAAATTAGTGGTAGAATAGAATCCTCTGAAGATCCTTTTACGATTTCACGTTTCATCGTTCTTTTTGTTCAATGAGAGCGATTGTGTCTACAATCGCTTCTTTTTGCCAAATGACTTTTGCAACGATCTCAGCATGGTAAACCAGGAAATACTTAAAAACCAGGTTCTTACCGTTTACCGAGTCGTTTACCCATTAACCCGAGTTTTTATCTCGACTTTGAGTACGAGACTGTTGCAAAGCCTTAGGGACTGGTGCAGGGGCCGATTTGAAGCCTTGGTGCAAAATTTGGGTTTAAGAAATCCTTATCACAGCAAAACCCGTTTACATCGGAATTGAAGAATACCTTCCAATCATGAAAATAATCCGACGCCTTNTTTTCTTTTTCATTCTTCCTTTTGCACTGCTTATCAATGGTCTCGCTGCGTTGCATGCCTGGAACTTTACCCATTACTCGTCTGCCCGTCCAATTCCTAAACAACCGCATGAATTGAGTTTCTCCCAANAAGTACAGGCGCTGCTCACCGGAGTGGCTATACCCCGGCCGGACGTTGGAGAAACGCCCTGTCAGCCCTACCAAACGATTCGTATTGCCGATCGGTTGGAAGCCTGGTTTATTCCGCACAAACATCCGAAGGGGACTATACTTTTATTTCATGGTTATGGCAGCAACAAATCCAGTATGATTGGCAAAGCCGATATTCTTTACCATCTCGGATACAATTGCCTGTTACTTGATTTTTATGGACATGGAGGTAGTTCGGGTAGTTCAACCAGCATCGGTTTTCATGAAGCTCAAGATGTTCAACAGGCCGTTGAATATGCCCAAGCACGATTTAAGGGGCCCTATTTTTTATGTGGCACATCCATGGGAGCTGCAGCAGTAATGCGCTATGTGAAAACGACCCACACGCCAATTGCCGGTCTGATTCTGGAATGCCTGTTTGCATCCATGAAACAAACCGTTGCCAATCGATTTGAAGCCATGGGGATTCCGGACTTTCCGTTGGCGNATCTGCTTTTGTTTTATGGCAGTGTCGAAAATAATTTTTGGGCATTCAGCCATAATCCGGTTGAATATGCCCGCTCCATAAAAACTCCGGCACTGCTATTTTGTGGCAAACAGGATGAACGCGTCAAACCGCATGAAACACGAGCCATCTTTACGAATTTAAAAGGTCCCAAACAACTCGTTTGGTTTCCTCAGGCCGGGCATGCCGATTATCTGAAGTACTATCGCAAAGCCTGGACGCGTGAAGTGCAACATTTTTTACAAGATGCGGCAAATCCTGGTGCTTAGTGCATATACTCTTTAAAAATTCTATTCATCCACTTCAAAAGCAGAAAGCCCATTCCGGCAGCCAATAATAGCAACACGCAATTTACCCAGAAGAAGTTTGTTTTGTCGGCATAATCATACCACATACTGGCCAATACTCCAGATAATTTATTTCCAATTGAAGTTGACAAGAAGAATCCTCCCATCATTAATGCCGTGATTCGGGGTGGACTCAATTTCGACACCAGCGATAAACCCATCGGGCTTAAAAATAATTCACCAATAGTAATCACTCCATAAGTGCCAATTAACCACCAGGGNGATACCTTCACCAAACCTCCCTGACTGGCAGCCACGGCACCCACCATCACCAAGGTGGATAAGGCTGAAATGAATAGGCCCCATGCGATTTTAGCCGGGGTAGTTGGTTCGGCATTTCGCCGTCGCAGAAAAACAAAAAAGGCTACCACCACAGGAGTTAAAAGTACCACCCAACCCGGATTCACCGATTGATATAACTCTGTATTGGTTAAATAAATGGGCTGGCCGTTTTGCGGAATTTTNTCAGGGGCAAGGTTGTTGCAATACACATCCAGGCCTATATGTTTAACAGGCTTCCCATTCTCTTTCACCGCACGAAACCGATCATCGTATTTGGTGACAGTTTCCGGCACCGTGGAAATTTTNTCGGTGAGATACAAAGTTTCAGCTGGTCCCTGAATAACAGCCGGCAATTCACGATCCGTGTAATATTTGGCCCAACGTGTTAGTGCTGTACCATTTTGTTTGAATACGGCCCAGAACATGATAGATAAAGCAAAAATTACCAGCAAGGCAGCAATCGGTTTTTTNTCACCCGGATTGGCGCGTACAAATAATGAAACGAAAAANACAACCACCGGAATACAGGCAAAAATAAAAGCATCCGTACTATCCGATCCCAATACATTATCCGGAATCAACCAGCCCAATATACCTGCACCAATGGCCGGCAGCAGTACCAGATAAATCACCCGCATGATGCTCATATCTTCAGCTTGTACCGGTTTGCGTCGATCAGCATGTTTAATGTCCTTTAGTACAAACGAGAAAATAATCAGTCCGATAAACATTCCAACACCCGCTGTGATAAAGGCGGCATGCCAGCCGAATTTGTTGCGCATAAACGCAGCGAAAAAATTACAAATCAGCGCCCCGATATTGATGCCCATATANAAGATATTGTAGCCCGCATCTTTATTCGCTTTATAGGCCGGCTCATTATACAGGTTACCTAAAAGGGTAGAAATACTGGGTTTAAAAAANCCGTTACCTACAATAATCAAAAGCAGTGAAATATAAAAGGGTAACATCCCCTGCATCGCCAGGCCCATATATCCTAAACCCATCATAGCCCCTCCCAGATAAATAGATTTTGTATATCCCAATAAACGATCCGCCAGAAACCCTCCTAAAAAAGGTGTCAGATACACCAGAGCGATAAAGGTTCCGAAAATATCATCCGCTTGTTTATCATCCATGGCTAGTCCACCTTTGTCTACATCGGTCATGTATAGCACAAAAATGCCTAGCATCAAATAGTATCCAAAGCGTTCCCACATTTCTGTGAGAAATAAAAATGGTAAGGCTTTCGGATGCCTTGGTTTAACCTCCTGATTCATGCTTGAAAGATAAGGAATCTTAGAATTGAAACAAGAAGTTCATGTATAGGATGCCCGAACACATGGCAGCAATTGGACCCTACTTCAGGATATCGAGAATACGAAACATGGCCACTTTCACATCGCGCGGCGGGCAATCATAGCCATGTATGATAAACGAAAAACAAGCTTGTGTGCTATCTTTTAATTGAATGTAACCTGCGTAGGCCCTTGTCCCACCAATGTATCCGCTTTTCATTGCCAACCCATTGATAGAAGGCAAACTCGTATAAAAGTCATTAAAAAGANNTTCGCGGGTGTATTGCCTGAGCATACCGGCCAACAGGCGGGTTGAAATTCGGTTATTCTCGCAGAGTCCGGAGCCATCCAACAGTTCCATTCCGCGAACTGAAATTCCTGAGGCCGATGCATAACGTAACATGGCGGCAGTACCTAATTTCCAGTTACCGGAACGAAANTAATTTCCATGCAATTTTTTACATAAGGCTTCGGCATAGAGGTTTAAACTTTTNTGGTTACACCAATACACCAATTTACTGAGCTCCGGTGAATACCATGTAGTGAGCGTTTGTTCCGTTTTGTATTCCTTAACTGGTTCCGTGTGAAATTGAAATTCTTTTTGCAAATAGGCGCTAAGTTCCCCCACAAAATCCTCGNNATCCGGGTTGAGGCGTGCCAATTGTAAATTGTACGTAGGTCGATCTGTCGACAAAACTCCACGCAACACATATCTACAGGATTTTCCTTTCTCCACAAAGGCAAATGCTTCTTCGGTACTTGCGCCTTCTTTATGCATTAACTCTATGCAAAAATCTTCGGACGANTACCCTGCGGTATTACTGCTCACCGCAAAGGAGCTTTTNGTTGGAACCAGATTCAATCCAAACTTATTCTCCCTCCAGTTTAAGGCGTACAAACCAGCACCATAATAATTACCGATATCTTCTGGCAGCCAACAGGGATGAATCGCTTCATCCGTGTAAACATTTCCGACAACGCGTATCTGTCCTGCAAACTGACGTATCCCTGCTTTCCGCAAAGCCTCAGCGATATGTTGCTTCACCACCTCGGGCTGTGTTTCAGGAAACCGATCGCTCCCAAAGCTTGGATCTCCACTGGCATAAATGCGTAATTCACCGTGTCCTACTCCCTGGGAAATTTTTCCAGCAAATGCAATACGGGTGGCATATCGGTCTTTGGGACCCAATACCTTAAGCGCCGTCGCAGAGGTAAATGTTTTTAAGGTAGAGGCGGGTGCCAACAACGTATCACTTTGATAAGCTAACAAAGTAGTGCCCTGTTTCACATCCAATAAGGTTAAACTTATTGTAGCCTTTTGTAGGACNGTATGCTTTTGTAAATTATCCAGCGCTTCCTTTACCTGAAGGGGTTGCGAGATGGCCGGGTTAACCAGCAATAGAAAAAAGAATAAGAATCCGCACAACGCAAGGATAAGTGAAAGTTACCAAATAGCTCGGAAGGAAGGGCAATTATTTTGTACCGATGTGATATTTGTAATACCGATTGTGTGGTTGTAACCTTCGTTCCTCAGGTACATCCACATCATCGGTACAGGTTAGACCAATTATTTTGGTCTAAACAACTATCCTATTACCGATGTACTCTTGGTAATTCTCGTTCCTCGCAAACAAAGAGTCGATCGGTACTGGCAGGCATAAACCATTGTATGAATTGGTCTATCTACCAATTCACATTGGTATTAAATGTACGCGAACGGTATCGAAAATAAAACCAATGATGGTTTGTGTTGCGTGGAGATATACCAGACACTCTTAATAAATCACGAACAGGGTTGAACCACTTGGATATGGAGATAACCGTTGGGAATAAAAAAGCATCCTCAAATTTCAAGGATGCTTTTAACACATCAAGTTAATTTTTCAACCAAAATTATCTGGATGCCAGTTTTGCTTTCCGCGACTTCCATTTGGCTTTCCAGTTCAAAGCCATGACCATCATAACCGGAACAATAATGAGCGTAATTACCGTGGCAAAGCCTAATCCAAANATCATGGTCCAACTTAACGGGCCCCAGAATGCCACACTATCCCCACCNAAAAAGATGTGCGGGTCACCGGTACTGAACAATTCAGCAAAATCCATATTCAGGCCAACAGCTAAGGGAACCAATCCTATCATGGTAGCCGTGGCGGTTAACAATACCGGTGTCATCCTGGTTTTACCAGCTTCCAATAAAGCATCTTTTGGAGAAAGTCCTTCCTTCAGTTTAATATCCGAAAATTCAATTAATAAAATACCATTTCGCACCACGATACCAGCAAGGGCAACGATGCCAATTCCGGTCATTACGATGACAAAGTCCATTTTAAAAATTCCGATTCCCAACAAAACCCCTATGATACTTAAGCCGATCTCACTCATAATGATGAGTGTGCGTGAAATGGAATTAAATTGAGCAATCAACAAAATAAANATCAGCGCCATACTGGTTAACAAGGCGCCGCCCAAAAANGCTCCGGTTTCTTTTTGTTCTTCCTGTTCTCCTCCCATGCGAATATTGATGTCTGCTGGCTTCACAAATTCATCGACAGCCGATTGCACTTCAGCGACTACTTCATTCGGGTTAAAGTCACTGGTTACATTGGAGGACAAAGTGATAATTTGTTTTTCATCTTTTCGTTTGATGCCTCCATAGGTATTACCATATCGGATGTCTACGAAGCTACTGATAGGTACCTGGCGCACACGTCCCTGCATCGCCATATCGCGATAGGTTACTGTTAGGTTTTTAACCGANTCAATATTGTTGCGTTGCTCCGGATTTAAACGCAGGGCGATCGGGTAGTCATCTTTGTTATCCCGGAAACGTGAAATTTCACTTCCAAATACGGCAGTTCGCAAATCGCCGGTAATCATGCCGGTACTGATTCCTTCGCGATTCAAACGATCCCGATTCACATCAAAAATAATTTCGGGTTTGTTCGCCTGAAAATCACTTTTTAATTCTTCTACCCCACCGATCTGTTGATTGTCCAGAAATCGTTTCAAACGTTTTGATGTGGCAATTAAGGTGTCCAGATTATCNCCGGCAATTTCAATCACAATGGGTTTAGGGGTTGGCGGCCCACCTTGCTCTTTATCTACTACAATTTGAGTACCCGGTACGCCTTTNACGGTAGCCCGAATCTTGTTCAGTAATTCTTGTGTCGAACGTCCGTTCCGATCGGCAAACTTGGCAAAGGCCACGGTGATTTTACCGCGGTTCGGGTATTCACCAATTTCTCCGGCTTTCTGATTAGTAGCGCCCAATTTCACATTCGAGATCACACTGGTCACAATCGGACTGCGTTTACCGGTCACTGAATCTTTCAAGGCCGCATCAACTTTTGCTTCCAATTGTTTGAGTACTTCATTGGTGCGAGTCTCGNNATCGGTCCCCTCCGGCATGGTTAAATACACATAGGCAAAATTGGGTTCTGCTTCAGGAAAGAAAAGCACTTTNGGCGCACGAGCCATAATCAACATGAACGAAGCAATAAACAACCCNACAACGATCAACATCGTTTGCCAACGATGTTCAAGGGCCCAACTCAATTGCCGCACATACCACCGTTGAATGGATGGCCATACTTTTGTTTGAAAGGCAAAAATCCATTTGACAAATACAAATTTATTCAGCAAATAGAACACAGAGAGAACCAGAACAAAATTTCCGAAACCATGCGACCCGAGAATATGGCTTATGATTCCTATCAAAACAAAACCAATCATGGTGATGGTCGTATTCCGTGTCCATCGAATCTTTTCCTTGCCATCGTATTCATGTTCTTTCATAAAATCGACCGCAAACACCGGATTAATGATATAGGCGACCAAAAGTGAAGCCAACAACGTAATGATCAGGGTAATTGGTAAAAAGAACATAAACTCACCAATCACACCNTTCCAGAATGCCAAAGGAATAAACGGCATCAGGGTGGTAATGGTACCAGTTAACACAGGCAGAAAGACCTCACCGGTTGCTTTTTTNACAGCTTCTTTAATTGGCAAGTTCTCATGATGAAANATCCGGTGTGCATTTTCAATCACCACAATGGCATCATCGACCACAATACCCAAGGCCAGTAAGAAACTGAATAATACAATCATATTCAGCGTAAAGCCCAGTGCGGGCAATACCATGAAGGCGATGGCACATGACAACGGAACCGACAAGGCGACGAAAAGGGCATTGGTCGTTCCCATAAAGAACATCAGGATCACAGTCACCAAAATAAAGCCAATAATGATAGTGTTTATTAGGTCATGGATCGTTGTCCGGGTGGCATCANNCTGATCGCCTGTCAGCACCACATTTAATTCTTTCGGTAATTCCCTGGCTTTGGTTTCATCCACAATCGTACGAATCTTATCACTGGCATCAATCAGGTTTTGTCCGGCACGCTTGATGATGTTTAAGGTGATGACGTTTTTACCATCGAGGCGGGCAAAACTCTCTTGTTCTTTGTAGGTATCTTTAATTTCAGCAATATCCTTCAGATACACATTGGAACCATAGGGATTCTGCACCACCACCTCAGCGATTTCTTCGGCTGTTTTAAATACTTTNTTGATGCTGATGATGCGTTGTTCTCCATCGATCTTTACCAGACCAGGAGTCCCTTCAATATTTTCATATCCTACGGCACTTTGAATATCGCGAAAACTGATTTGCGCAGCCGTCATTTTNACAAGATCGACATCGATCTGAATCTCGCGCTCCAGTCCACCTACCTTCACAACCTTCTTAATTTCTTTCAACCCTTCAATTTTATCCTTCAGTTTATCAGCATAATCTTCCAGTCGATTCAAATCAAAATTTCCGTAGATGTTGACATTCATAATTGGAATTTCGCTCACATCAATTTCGAGAATTTGTGGTTCGTTGGGCAAATTTTGAGGCGCATCCGGGCGTGCTTTATCCAAGGCATCTTCTACATTCTTCTTGGCCTTGTCCATTTTCACATCCGTATTAAACTCAGCCTCTACAATGGAGAAATCCTGAAATGAATTACTGGTCACTTTCTTTATTCCGGTAATTCCCTTCAATTGTTTTTCGATGTGTTTGCTGACCAGATTCTTCATGTTTTCCGGACTGGTACCGGGATAAATAGTTTGTACATACATTTTCGGAAACTTAATTTCCGGAAATTGTTCCTTGGGCAGGTTGATATAGGAAACCAGGCCCATTAAACACAGGAACAGCGTACCTATATAGATGGCCGTTCTGTTATTGATGGGCCATATGGATGGATTAATCTTCATGTTTTTTGCTTGTGGTTCGTTCAGTCTGTTATTTCTTCCTGTACGCTCTAAGGCTCAATCTGGATGCGATCACCTTCATTCAATTCTTCATAGCCGGTGGTAATCACNCGATCACCCAATGTGAGCCCTTCAGTAATTTCTGCCTTGCCCATATAGGTCCGACCCAATACAACCTGTTGAATTTTTGCTTTCCCATCTGCACCGGCTACATATACAAAATGGCCATTGTCGGTGTTCTGAATTACCCCNACGGGAAGCACAAAGGCCTTATTATTCATGTAGGTGGCAATACGTACCTGCGTTGTCATGTTCGGATGGTATTTCGGATTCCCAGGCAGAGGAATATAGGCGGCAAAGGTTTTGGTCATAGCACTAATGGTACGTTCGGCATAGTTCACTTTAGTGGCCAGTGAATCTCCCAAATCAGGGAACACCACCAACACCGGGCTTCCTGTACGTACGATACCGGCGTAATTTTCGGCGATGGCGGCTTCAATTTTTAATTTACCGGTATTGATGATACGAATCACCGAGGCATCNGGTGAAGCATAACTTTGTCCTACCGTTGCATCCACTGCATCTACTACACCATCGATCGGTGAATACACATTGGACATGCTGCGTTGGGCCTGTACAGTTGTTTTTTGTTTTAACAGAGCTTCGTATTGATGCTTGGCAGAAATGAGCTGCACTTCAGTTCCGATTTCNCGATCCCACAATCTTTTNTGTTTGTCGTATAAGGTTTTNGCAAAGGCAATCTGCTGATCCAACTGCGCCATAGATTTATCGGCCACATCACTCCGTAAGCGGGCAACAATCTGCCCCTTACGTATATACTGCCCCGGCTTGACCAGAATTGCTTCTATGATGCCCATCGGGTTTTCAGGAATGGCCACAACCTCTTCATCCACATCTACCTTACCTTGCACATCAATGTAATTTGTAAATACCGAAGGAGACATCGAAGTCACGTTCACAGGAATCACCCGACCGCTATCTTTNTTCGGCATGCCCGCTTCCAGCTTAGTAATTTTTTCCTGCAAGGCTTTTTGTTCTTGCTTTAGNTTTTTCAGTTCGGCACTTTGGTCCTTTTTNTCGGCATCTCCACAGGCACTTGCCAGTAAGGTGATGGCAGCGATCAGAGGGTATTGGTACGCTTCAACATAAATAGTCAGTTTTCTAGTTTGTAATAGAGGTATTATTTAAATAAACCAAGCGATTTTTGAAAATCAATTTTGGCAATCATTGCTTCATACAAGGAGTTGTAAAANTTTGTTTTTGCTTCTTTCAAAGCTGTTTCCGCCTGTAAAATTTCAATGTTTGTTCCCAGTCCTTCTTTGTATTTTTTTTGCGCAATATTGTAAACCCGTTGTGCCGCATCAATGTTTTTATCCTGAGTTTCCAGCGACAATAAACTATTGCGCAATTGTGTCCGGGCATTGCTGCTTTCTAATTCAACAGCTTGTTTAAATGCTTCAATATCATTGTCATTCTTTAGCATATTCAAGCGGGCCTGATTCATTTTCGCTTTACGGGTTCCTCCATCATACAACGGAATACTGGCGTTCAATACAAAAGCACCCGTTGGGAAATAGGGCAAGGTGAATATTTCTTTAAAGGCAATGGTTTGGGTCGCATAACTACCTGATAAAGCAGCCACCACGGTAGGCAGATACCCTTTGCGATAACGCTCGTAATCAAATCCATTTAAGGTTTTAATTTTNTGCAGGATGCTCAACTCCACACGATTTGAATAATCAACCACCCGATCCAGCTCCAGGTTACTTTTCACCTCTTCCGTATTTAAATCATCCGTTAGCCGAATCGACTGATTCAAGGGCATCCCCATTTGAAACTTCAACAGGGCGTAACTCAACTCTACCAGATTACGAATTTTATCGCGTTCAGTAACCAGATTATTCTTTTGTACGGTTAATCGATCNGCATCAATGCGTTCGGCAAATCCTTCATCAAACAATTTGCGGGTCATATCTTCCAGTGATGACAACAACGTAATATTTTCATCCAATAGCCGAATGCGTTTCTCAGCAATCACACAGTTGTAATACGCTTTAGCCACACTCACCCGAACCTCTTCTTCGGTGCGACGAATATTTAATACCGAAAGTTCTTCCAGACTTTTNCGGGCCTTCAGGGCAACGAACACTCCGGCTTCAAATAAAATCTGACTGGCCTGCACACCTGCGCTCACACTTAAAGGCAACCCAAATTGTACTTCTGAGTACTTTTCTTTTGGTTGGTTCTGATAGGCGATAAATGCCGGTGTATCAATTTTAAAAAANCTCAGACTGGATGAGAAGTCAAAAGCCCCTGCATCAATCCGTTGTTTAGGCAAAACAAACAAGTATTGAAATTGGCCGGTACCGCTTACCTGAGGTCTGGCAATACCCACAATTTCTTTGTTCTTCTCCAATTGCAATTGCTCATCCAGTTTCACCGATTTGATTTTGGTCTGATTATCCAACGCAAATTGAATGCACTCCCGCAAGGAATAATCGGTTTTACTTTGTGCTTGTGTCACCCCGACCGGGAAGCATAGCAAGATCCACAAACTGAGTTTAAATGTTCGCATATTTCTTTAAGTAGTTTGTAATAAGTTTATGTCCTTTAACNGTTGAAACGCCATACATGTAATTGGCAAACAACTGATAATTTACCTTCACAGTATCATATTTCTCCTGAGGAAAAATATTATGATGAAAGGCCAGCACCGCTAATTCCATCCTGAACCGGGCCATGATGTCAATATCTACATCTTCACGATATACCCCCTCAGCAATACCTTGTTTTAAATTGCTGGCAATACAATTGTAGATATAGGATTCTTTATGTTCTTTAAAATAACGGAAAGCGTCCGGATAGTGTCGTTGCAAATCAGTATAACAAACGGTGTTCATACCCCGTACCATTTTTTCCATCAGGTAAAGCACCTGCACAATTTGTTCAATGGCATTTTTAGCCGACTGCATCACTGCGTCTGTTTCGCAACTATTCTGGGCCAGCATAAATTTAACTGATTCCAGTACCAACTCATCTTTGTCGGCAAATAGTTCATACAATGTTTTCTTTGAAATGCCTGACAAACGGGCAATTTCATCCACCGTCATGTTTTTAAATCCAAACTGACGAAACTGCTCAAAGGCAATTTGAATGATTTTTTGTTTTTGCTCGTTCACGACCGCAAAACTATGGAAACTTTTTAACCTCCAAAAGTTTTCTAAATTTATATTTTCTATAAAGGATAAATCATCCACCCGATGTCTTTGTTTCGGGGCAAAAGTAGAAATCGCCGTTCTGTACACCAGCCAGGGTTTGACCAGCGGTTACAGCTTATTTTTTACGGAAAAATAGTCGGATAGGCACCCCNTTAAATCCAAAGTGACTGCGTAATTTGTTTTCCAGAAAGTTTTTGTATGCATCACGCACCTCTTCCGGATGATTGCAAAANAANGCAAACGAAGGAACGACTACCGGTAATTGCTGAATAAACTGNATCGTTACCGGATTACCCCGATAAAACGGTGGCGGGTAGTGTTGAATTTCTTTCAACATCACATCATTTAATACCGAAGTCTGAATCTTCTGATTTCGGCGTTCATATACCTGTAAGGTTNNTTCAATGGCTTTGTGAATGCGTAGCTTTTCAGTTACAGAAATAAACATCACCGGAACATCCGTAAATGGTTTAATCTTTTCGTGAATGGCCAACTCGGTGTGGCGAGCCGTCATCGTTTCCTTTTCTACCGCATCCCATTTATTCACCAGAATTAAAATGCCTTTTCCTTTCCGCGCCGCCAGCGAAAANATATTCACATCCTGAGCAGTCATCCCTTTCACCGCATCTACCAATAACAAACACACATCCGCTTCTTCCAGTGCTTTCACCGCCCGAATCGTCGAATAAAACTCCAGGTCGTCCATCTCCTTACTCTTCTTGCGCAAACCTGCTGTATCAATTAAAATAAATTCGTGACCAAATAACTTGTAATGTGTATGTATGCTATCGCGAGTAGTACCTGCTACCTCAGAAACAATGCTACGCTCTTCACCCACCAGGGCATTCAACAAAGACGACTTCCCGGCATTCGGCTGACCAACAATCGCCAGTTTCGGCAAGCCTTCCGGTAAATCCGGTTTATCCTCAGTTAAAAAAGAGGTTACCCGGTCCAACAAATCACCGGTACCACTTCCGGATACTGAACTGATAAAAAATAAATGTTCAAAACCTAAACTGTAAAACTCCATACCATCGGTCTGCCGCATACTGTTATCGACTTTATTCACCACAACCAGTAAGGGTTTTTGNGTGCGGTGCAACAGCAAGGAGAATTCNTCATCCAGCGGCGTAATGCCGGCTACAACGTCCACAACAAACAAAATAACATCAGCTTCATCCATCGCAATTTCAACCTGACTGCGGATTTCCTTTTCAAATACATCATCGCCATTCACCACATAGCCACCCGTATCAATCACATGAAATTGTTTACCATTCCATTCACACTCCCCATACTGTCGGTCGCGGGTCACCCCACTCACATCATCCACTATAGCCTTGCGCTCACCAATCAGGCGGTTAAATAAGGTAGACTTGCCCACATTGGGTCTTCCGACAATAGCGATCGTTTGCACTGGAATTGTTTTAAACTACACAGCGATAACGCTGCAAAGGCGCAAAGATAGCACATGACCTTGGAACAGTTTGTGATTTCTTTCTGTCATGAAGCGCATCTGCATCGCAACGCCCCAGCGATCTTCCTGCTTTCCGTTTATACCTTGGGGCTTATTTTTTCCGGATAAAACACCTGCCAGGTGCCCCCAAGGGTAACACTGCAATCAGGGCTAAGGCCTCATCGCCGCTTCCTCGTACAGCGCATTGTTCCATAGCCCAGTCCGGTTCTATTCCAGAAGTTTGCTTTGAAGCCTTCCGATAGCCCTGCAACCGATCACAGGTTGCACAGGTGATTCAGGCATCCCGCCATACCCTGAATAAAAACCGGCCTATAGTGAGGCCGGCAATTTTTTTGTTGCGAGAATAGGGACCGAACCTATGACCTTCGGGTTATGAGCCCGACGAGCTACCGCTGCTCTATCTCGCGGTGCAAATGTATAACATTTCATATCCCACACAAACCTGATTTGTTATCTTTGTCCTAATGGCTGATTTCAGAAGTGGTTTTGTTGGCATTNTTGGCAAACCCAATGCCGGTAAATCCACTCTGCTCAATGCATTGCTGGGTGAAAAACTGGCTATCGTTTCACCAAAAGCACAAACCACCCGCAATAAAATCCTGNGGGTGCTAACTACCCCGGCATACCAACTGGTTTTCTCAGACACGCCGGGCATTCTGGAATCCCGCTACAAACTACATGATAAAATGATGCAGGAACTCAGTGCCGTACGACAGGGAACTGATGTGGTGCTTTTTATCGTAGATCCGAAAGATGACNCCGCCACCATTGAACCGCTTGTTCAACAATTAAAAACCAAACAACCGGTTCTGCTGCTGGTGAACAAAACAGACAAATATCCCGCTCAAAAATAACGGATCGCATCANCATCGTATAACAACATGCCGTGTGTAGATGAAGTGATGAGCATCTCTGCACTTGAAANNAAAGAACTGGATGCATTACTGGAAGCTATCGTGCGGCGTTTACCCGAAATGCCCCCTTATTACGATGAAGATACGCTGACCGACAAGCCCATGCGCTTTTTTGTCGCCGAACTGATTCGTGAAAAGTTATTTTATGAACTCGATGATGAACTGCCCTATCATTCCGCCGTTCTCGTGCGGCAGTATGAAGAAAAATNNACCCTCACGAAAATCGTGGCGGATATTGTGGTAAGCCGCGACTCTCAAAAATTTATCCTGATCGGCAAAGGCGGATCCATGATTAAANAAATCGGACAACAAGCCCGCGAGGACATTGAAAAATTCATCGACCGGAAAGTCTTTTTAGAACTGCATGTTAAAGTTCGAAAAGACTGGCGCAACAACGAACTGTATTTGAAAGAATATGGCTACTGACGATAAAATCAAAATCCAAAACTGCATCAAATTCAGCAGTTCTTTACTTGTCCGCCGATTCCTGTACAAACCCTCGTATCGCAACACATCCCAAAGGATATCCACTTAGATGTATTACGCCTCGATCAAATACACCCTCAACTCTCAGGGAACAAATGGTTCAAACTAAAATACAATATTNCTGAGGCGGTTGCGCAACATAAATCAGGACTTCTTTCTTTTGGTGGTGCCTGGAGCAACCACCTGCATGCCCTCGCCTGGGCTGGTCATGAATTGCAAATTCCGACAGCAGGAATTGTTCGTGGCGACCAAGTTGATACGGTCACTCTGCAGGATTGTAAAACATGGGGCATGGTACTTCACTTTGTCGATCGGAATACGTATCGCAATAAATCGCAACCCGAATACCAGGCAAAAATTCAGGCACTGTATCCTGATTATTACCTCATTCCTGAAGGTGGCGACAATGCTGCCGGTTTTCAGGGCTGTACAGAAATTTTAAATGCCATACCACATAGCGATTATGCCGTTATAGCCTGCGCGATCGGAACGNGCTACAACCTTCGTGGACTTGCACAAGGGCTCAAGGCATCTACCGAACTCTGGGGCTTTCCGGCTTTTCGAGGTCAGGAACTACTCCTTAGACAACTAAACGCCACCTTATCTAACAAAAACTGGCGCATCTTTCCGGATTACCATTTTGGGNGCTTTGGAAAAATAACACCTGCCTACGTACAACAACTACACCAACTGCAAGATGAGCTTAAATTACCTTTGGATCTGGTCTATACGGGTAAANTGTTCATCGGTCTGCTCGATACTGCTCAAAATCAAATCATACAACCGGGTCAAAAACTGCTCATGGNNTATACGGGCGGGTTACAAGGCAACCGTTCCCTCTACCAGTAAAGTCGCTTTACTTTTGTACCTGGGCACTCATGCCGGAACGCGTGAAAAGTAATACCTTCGCGATCGTGAAAATAAAATCCAGCATTCCATTGATTGGCCTCGCAATATGCCTGGCATGTGTTCAGAAAAGTCAGGCTCAAGCACCTCCACCGCCTACCCTGCCCATGATGAGCATCGTAACAGACAATGCANAAAATATTCTGAGTTGGGTATCGCAATATGACGGGGTAAAATCCATAGCCATACAACGGTCTGCCGATAGTGTCCGGAACTTTACCACCATTGGCGTATTAACCAACNCCCAAAAAGGGGTACAGCGATTTATCGATGAACTTCCTTTAGCCGGTAAAAATCACTATCGTTTGTCGGTGAATTTCGCTGGTGATTTAGAATGGTTTAGTAATACCTATAAAGTGGTGATTGATTCGGCAGTTCTGGCCAATTCANTTAAAGGGGCGATTAAATCCGGAACCACCAATTCCATTGCACCAAAAAACGATAGTCCATCCGATCCGAATGAACCTGCTAAACCTAAAGAGTTTTATTATACGCCCTCCTTACGGGTTTATTCGAATCCTTATACCGGCCATATTAATATTTCGCTGGAAGATGCCACAAGTAAAAAATATTCCATTCGTTTTTTGACCCCAANNCAAAACGAAGTGCTGAAGATTTCCAGAATCCCGAAAAAGCAATTGATTCTCGATAAAAATAATTTTAATTCAAGAGGAACTTATCAGTTTCAATTATTTGATGGTACCGAGTTAGTAGAAACCGGATATATCACGATTTATTAAATTTCGCCACCTTCTTCAACATCTATCACATTACCGATATACTCTTGGTCGTACTGATGCCATCCCGATTGCTGAATCAGAAAACAAGGATGCTATTACCGATTTCGTATTGGTCCAGCTACTTCCTCTGGAACAAAGAGAGACCGTTTTAAATGTCATTTATTTTCGATCGTTTTGCAACTATCTCAAAGAGTCGATCGGTATCGGCTGGTATCCTTACGATGAAAATAAATTTCCATGGCTATTCATGATGGAGGATTAGTTGCGGTTTTCGCGGGTCTCTACCCGATTACACCTTGCGTTTGAAATCAAATAACCTCACAATAATTGAGCTCAAAATAATTCATGATATCATTGGCATACTCCCGTGTAAAATAAACTTTGGGACTGTACTTACCAAACACAGGATACTTCACCTTCTCATTGCCCTGAACATCATAATTGTATCCTACCAANAATAATTTGGGTTCCTGCAGCATGCGAATCTTATAAATTCGGCGATGGGTTGCGGTTTTAAACCATTCTGAGATCGGTTCGGCATCGTATTCAAAAATCTTCTGCAACTTCACCCGATACACTTCTTTTCCCTGTTCATAATGGTCTGTAAAAATCAGATTAAAATTATGTACGTAACAGGCCAGGCAATAATCTCCCTTTATCACAGCAGGGGTTTCCATGTCGCCGATAATTTCTACATCCAGTCCTAAATGATCCCAGAATGCAGCCAATCTCGCGTTTCGTTTTTGGATGGTTTGTTTAAGGTCCTTATCCATCGGACGCTTCATCGTTGTACGTTCAATCGCCATGTCCAGCAGATTTTGATTTGGTAGGTTGGGCTACAAAATTACTTGATTATCAATAGAAATATGCTGACAATTTGACTTGTTGACCGCAAATTTTAATGACTTAACAAGTGAAAACTAACCCAAGAGCAGAAATACGCCAAAACCCCCATTCCTAAGAATTGCCACAAGGGATAGTCCCATCGCCCTGTTTCACGTTTTACAATCGACAATGTGCTCATGCATTGCAGGGCAAAAGCATAAAAAAGCAATAACGAGAATCCACTGGCCAGGGTATATACTGGCCGACCATCTTCAAATCGGGCGCTTTGCATTTTCTCCCGCAAGGTCTTCACGTCATCTTCTTCTACACTATACAAGGTTGCCATAGTACCTACAAATACTTCCCGGGCTGCAAACGATGTAATGAGCGCAATACCAATTTTCCAGTCATATCCCAGAGGTCGAATGGCGGGTTCAATGGCCCGGCCCACATAACCGGCGTAAGATTTTTCGAGATTCGTAGCCTCAACACCGCCGTTTCGTGAGGGTCCATAACTTGATAGGCCCCATAAAATCACAGAGATCAGTAAAATAATTTTTCCCGCATCCGTTACAAANACCCGGGCCTTTTGAATCATGGTGATACCGGCATTCTTCCACCGGGGCATGCGGTATACCGGCAGCTCCATCAGGAAAATACTTCGATCTGTTTTAGCAATAAATTTATTCAGCACAAATGCCGCCACCAGGGCCATTAAAAATCCCAGAATGTAGAGAAACATCATCATCAGTCCTTGCAGCGAAATAAATCCCGCGATCTTTTGTTCCGGAATCACCAGGGCGGTTAATACCGTATACACCGGAAGTCGGGCACTGCAACTGATGAGTGGAGTAATTAAAATGGTAATGAGTTTTTCCTTGCGGTTCTCGATGGTGCGGGCTGCCATGATAGCTGGTACAGCACATGTTGTCGCACTAATGAGGGGCATCACCGATTTGCCATTTAAACCTACACTTCGCATCAGGCGGTCAGTGAGAAAACTAATCCGCGACATATAGCCGGAATCTTCCAACAGGGCGATCATTCCGAATAAAAGCATGATTTGCGGAATAAATACCACAATACCATTGATACCGGCTAGTATACCATCTACGAATAAATCACTTAAAAATGAACGNGGAAGCTTAGCCTTTAAGGTATGTAAAAACCAGGAGAAACCTCGATCGATCCAGTCCATCGGAAATTGTGCCAACCAGTACACACTTTGAAACATCACAAACAATACACCCAGCAAAAACAAATAACCCCAAACGGGATGCAACAAGTACTCATCCCATTTACGACTCCTCAATTCCAGTTGTTGCGANTCGGTTTCAAAAACTGCAGCCTGCATTATTTTTTTTATCCGCCCATAACGCAACAAAGTCTCTTCGGCTTGTAACAAGGTTTTATTGAACTTCAGGGCAGTGAGTTCCTCTTTNAAAGCTTGTTTCGATTCATCTGAAATAATACTCAGTTTCGGATAGGCCCCTGCAAAATGAATCGCACTGTAATCACTGCTAACCGTTTTATACTTCCGAACGGCAGCAATCACAGCCGGCGCCAGATTTTGGTGGTCGATAAAATCGCGTCGTGGAGCCTGAATCGTTCCGGAAATCAATAATTCCAGTTGCTTTTTTAATTCTCCAATGCCTTTGTTTCGCCGCGGATTCACCGCCACAACCGGATAACCTAACTCTCTGGACAAAGTCGCCACATCAATTTGCATTCCTTTCTGTCTGGCCACGTCCATCATAGTAAGGGCCACCAGTGTTGGCTTACGGATATCAAAAATCTGTGAACAAAATAAGAGGTTGCGTTTCAGATTGGAGGCATCTACAACAACCACCACCGCATCAACCCGCACCGCCTCATCATCATCAAACAACACATCAAACGTCACCGCCTCATCATCACTTTTCGGATACAAGCTGTAAGTACCTGGCAAGTCTATCACATTCACTGTGGAATCCGCTGATAAGGCCAGTCGACCCGTTTTTTTGTCGACCGTAACCCCGGGAAAATTCCCGACCCGCTGGTTTAATCCGGTTAAGGCATTAAACAAGGAACTTTTTCCACTATTGGGGTTTCCAACAAGCGCAATATTTTTGAATCGCCCGGTAGACATTGGAACGCAAAAGTAATTCAGCCAACATGGGCGCACTTGTGGAAACGGGAATAATTTGAGCCCGTTGCAAAACGATCAAAAATAATTGACCTAGTCATATGGCAATGGTCTCAATTTAAGTGCTATTTTCTATGGGTAAAATTCAGCATCCTACTCCTATACTGATTCGATTGCGATCATCGTCAACGGCAATTTATATTCAGTGTCTTCTCTGCAAGTAGAAGGACAGTACATTTGTAAGATTAAAAATTAACAAGGGCCATTCAGGAATTACAAATTGTAGTACGCTATGCTGTATCTAAAATACAAAACCATCACCACTCCCTTCCGTTACCCGTTTCGAACTGCACACGGACTCAAAACCGAACAACCTGCATTGCTCGTTGCCCTTGGTTTTAGTGGTATCAACGGGTTTGGTGAAGCGCCTGCCATCCATTACTATGGTGTAGATACCCAAAGTATGTTGGCGAAACTCANNCCGAGAAAAAGACTCATCGAACGATACGCTTTCACTGAGCCTGAACGTTTCTGGCATTATTGTCATCATTTATTCCCGAACGATTCTTTCCTGGTTTGTGCGTTGGACATGGCCTATTGGGACCTTTATGCGAAGTTTAAAAACGNNTCTTTTCGCAAACTCTGGAAGTTTGATGACGGGCCGGAACCGCTTACAGACTATACCATCGGGTTAGATGATCCTGATAAGATGCTCGAAAAAATGAAGGCTCAGCCCTGGCCCATTTATAAAATTAAAGTATCTGAACCTGCGCATCTTGACCTATTAAAAACCATTCGTAAGGAGAGCCACTCTAAAATTCGGATTGATGCCAATGCCGGATGGACTCCCGAGCAGGCTTTTCAATTATTGCCGGAATTGNAGAAACTATGCATCGAACTCATCGAACAACCTCTGGCCAGCACTGAACACGATGCCATGCGTGCCTTGAAAGCAATCAGCAAAATTCCTCTGATAGCCGATGAATCCTGCGTTTCCGAAGAAGATGTAGCGGGTTTAGCCGATCAGTTTCATGGCATCAATATTAAACTAACCAAATGCGGAGGCATTACTCCGGCATTACGTATGATACAGGAAGCACGCGAACTAGGGTTACAGGTGATGCTGGGTTGTATGAATGAAACCGAAATTGGTACCTACCCGATGGTCCATATGGCATCCCAGGTGGACTATGTGGATCTGGATGGCCCCTTGCTGTTGGATGTACCGGAACCTGCATTTTTGGATACGATGCCGGGAAGCTCTTTATGAAACCGCATCCGGCTTTTGGTGATCGCCGCTAAAAGTTTCCTAAGACCACCACAAAGGGTCTGGCAATTCCGTGCTGCAAACCAAGAACTTCTTATCATTGCATTGATTTTGTACCATGCCGTTCAGGTATATTCTTTATTCGTTCCTACTCATGGGCCTGTTTAGTTCCTGTGCCAATATTATGGCCCCAACCGGCGGTGAACGTGATGCCAAGGCCCCGGTGCTAAGCAGGAGTTTACCTGATTCTGCCCTTCATTTTAAAGGTGGGGTGATTGAATTAACCTTTGATGAATTTATTCAACTAAAGGATGCCGCCAACCAGATTACCATTACGCCTCTTTTAAATAAACCCCCTAAATACTCGACACACAAACGAACTGTTCGTATCGAAATTGCCGATAGCCTGCTTCAGGATAATACCACCTACCATATTTTAACCGGAAATGCGATACAGGATTTACATGAAGGAAATGCCTACCCCAATTTAAACATCACCTTTTCGACCGGCGCCTGGTTTGATTCGTTACGTTTACAAGGAAAAGTGGTGGATGCCGAAACAGGGATGCCCGATACGGCTTCGTGGGTAGTCTTGTATCCCGAAAGCGCTCCCGACTCTGCTATCCTGACTTTAAAGCCGATGTATGCCATTCGAAGTCAGCAGGGCAGGTTTCAATTTGAAAATTTACCGAACCGTGCATTCAGAATCTTTGCCTTAAAAGATGTCAATAACAATTTACGCTTTGATGCCNCCGGTGTACGCATCGGTTTTCAGACCGACTTTGTTGTACCCGGTGACTCAACCAAAACGTATATACTACGAACCTTTGCAGAAGATNCTTCAAAACCGGATACGGCCTCAAAAAGAGTGGTCTTCAGAAAAAGTAGTGTATCGGCTCCGCCAGCATCCGGCCCACCCACCTATAGCATCCTGACAGATACCAGCGACCTGAAAAAACGCAGTCTGGATTTGAACGAAGGACTTCTTCTACAATTTAATCAACCCATACTTCTTGATCCGACCCGCATTCGTCTTTATCAGGATGATATTCTGGATGCCAGTGCGTTGGTACAATTAGACTCGACCCGGCAGAGCATCAGAATACAAACTGACTGGCAACAGGATGCAGTATATACCTGTAAGTTATTGAATGGATTTGCACAGGATAGTCAAAAACGGTCGGCGATAAATCGTGAATTCAAATTCCGAACCAAGCGAAAAAGCGATTATGGGTTTCTGACTTTGTTGTGCGATATAAAAAAGCACATCGGGTTCAACTTTNTGCAAAACCAGAAAATTGTCCGCGAACGAATCATGAGCGACAGCACCCTGAGTTTTCAATTGTTGACTCCAGGCAGTTATACGTTGCGTATTTTACATGATGTCAATGAAAACGGACGATGGGATACCGGATCATTTCAAAACAAACAACAGCCTGAAGAAATGGAACTGATCCCAGGTGAAATTCTGATAAAAGCCAACTGGGAACAGAAACTCACCATACGTCCGAAACCGCGTTTAAAAAAGTAAAGCATGAAACCGAAACTCATCCTGCTGCATGGTGCTTTAGGAGATGCTAAACAACTTCAACCACTTCGTACACAATTAGAATCAGAGTTTGAAGTGATGACTCCTGATTTTCCCGGGCATGGGAATGCGGATGAAGCCCTTGGGGAATACACGATAGAAAATCTGAGTGCCTTTTTGCATACTTACATGCTGAACCTGAAAGAACCGGCTTTTGTTTTTGGTTATAGCATGNGGGGCTATGTGGCTCTTCATACCGCCCTTCAGTTTCCTGAACTTTTCAGAGGCATTGTAACACTGGCCACCAAACTCGATTGGAATGCGGAAAGTGTTGAAAAGGAAACAGCGCTTTTGAATCCGGGACGTATGTTGGAAAAAGTGCCTGCATTTGCTGGTTTACTGGAAGAGCGTCATCGAAAACATGATTGGAAAAAAGTATTAGATGGAACTGCCCGTTTAATGAGAGGTTTAGGAGATCGGCCCCTCCTTCATCCGGATGTTTGCGCTAAATTAAACCTACCGGTTTGGATGGGTCTGGGGGACCGCGATAACATGGTTAGTTTAGAAGAAACCCGTAAGATACAACAGGCCATTCCTCAGGCGGGTTTATATATGCTGCCTAACACGTCACACCCGATTGAAAAGGTAGACGCTAATTGGATGGCGTATTTGATACAAAAGTTTGCCGGACTAAGCTAAAGAAGTCACTGCCACTAAGACTTACAATTTGTTGGTTCGATGAATGGACCAACTTTTCAATATCCTAAATATAATTACAGACTTAACTGAGCACTCAGGTATTCCCGATTCAGGCGGGCGATGTTGGAGATCGATATTTCCTTTGGACATTCCGCTTCACACGCGCCGGTATTGGTGCATGCTCCGAAACCTTCTTTATCCATTTGCGCAACCATATTCAATACCCGTGTTTTACGTTCAGGCTCACCTTGTGGCAACAAGGCGTATTGCGATATTTTAGCAGAAGTAAACAACATGGCGCTTGAATTTTTACAGGCAGCTACACAAGCACCGCAACCAATACACGCTGCCGCGGCAAAGGCTGCGTCGGCTTTATCTTTCTCAATGGGCAGAGCGTTCCCATCCTGCGCATTTCCGGTATTCACACTCACATACCCTCCGGCTTGTTGGATGCGATCAAATGCGGAACGATTCACTGATAAATCTTTAATGACCGGGAAGGCCTGTGCACGCCAGGGTTCTACAGTAATTGTTTCACCGTCTTTAAAGGCACGCATATGCAGTTGGCAAGTAGTGGTTCCTTTCCAGGGGCCATGTGCCCGTCCGTTAATATACATGCTGCACATGCCACAAATACCTTCACGGCAATCATGGTCGAAGGCAATCGGATCCTTTCCTTCCTGAATCAGTCGTTCATTCAGCACGTCGAACATTTCCAGAAAGCTCATTTCAGTAGAAATATTACTCACCTCATAGGTAACGAAATCACCTTTGGCATTGGTATTCGATTGGCGCCAGACTTTCAGTTTGAGGTTAATTGTTTTGTGTTCCATGATGATTTATTTTTTAGCTTGTCCCGCGATGCGTTTGCTTTGGGTAACTTGCTGAATGTTTATTGTTAGCGTGTAATACTGGTTTATTTATAATTCCGTTGACTAGGTTTAATCACCTCGTAATTCAATTCTTCTTTGTGGAGCGTCCAATTGTCGTTGCCATTGTTTTCCCAGCAGGCCACGTACATATACTGATCATCATGACGCAAGGCTTCACCGTCTTCGGTTTGATGCTCTTCACGGAAATGGCCTCCGCAACTTTCGCCACGATCCAGGGCATCCCGGCACATGAGTTCACCCAATTCCAGAAAATCTGCTACACGACCTGCTTTCTCCAGTTCCTGATTAAATTCATTGGCCTGACCGGGAACACGTACATCCTTCCAGAATTCTTCGCGCAAAGCTTTAATTTCCTCAATAGCCTCTTGCAAGCCCTGTTTATTGCGGGCCATGCCACATTTATCCCACATGATTTTGCCCAGACGTTTGTGAAAATAATCTACAGACTTAGTTCCGGCATTATTGACAAAGTGTTGAATGCGTTCCTGAACGGCTTTTTCTGCTTCGGCAAAAGCTGAATGGTTGGTATCGATGCGGGGTGTGCGAATCTCATCGGCCAGATAGTTTCCGATCGTATATGGAATCACAAAATAACCATCAGCCAAACCTTGCATGAGGGCACTCGCACCCAGTCGGTTGGCTCCATGATCACTAAAGTTGGCTTCACCCAGAGCGTACAAACCTGGTACAGTTGTCATCAGTTCGTAGTCTACCCAAAGTCCGCCCATAGTATAGTGAACGGCCGGGTAAATGCGCATCGGAACCTCGTATGGATTTTCGCCGGTGATTTTTTCATACATATCAAAGAGGTTACCGTACTTCTCTTTNACAACGGCTTTCCCCAGTCGGATAATTTCATCTTTGCCGGCATTGGCAATACCTTGTTTATTCGCTTCCGTTTTTCCGTAGCGTTCGATAGCCGAGGCATAATCCAGGTAAACCGCCATTTTGCTGTTCCCGACACCATAACCGGCATCGCAGCGTTCTTTGGCAGCCCGACTGGCCACATCACGCGGCACTAAGTTTCCGAAGGCCGGATAACGACGCTCCAGGTAATAATCGCGTTCTTCTTCCGGAATATCAGTGGGCTTGCGGGTATCGTTTTGNTTTTTCGGCACCCAGATTCTTCCATCATTCCGTAAGGATTCAGACATCAGGGTTAATTTGCTTTGATGGTCGCCGCTGACCGGAATACAGGTAGGATGGATTTGAGTAAAACAAGGATTCCCGAAATAAGCTCCTTTNTTATGGGCTTTCCAGGCAGCGGTCACATTACTTCCCATGGCATTGGTAGACAGGAANAATACATTTCCATAACCGCCGGTACACAACAAAACCGCGTGGGCGCCATGGCGTTCAATTTCACCGGTGATGAGGTTACGGGCAATGATGCCACGGGCCTTACCGTCAATCACTACCAGGTCTAACATTTCATGCCGGTTGTACTCTTTAATTTTACCCAGAGATACCTGGCGCATTTGTGCAGAATAAGCCCCTAATAACAATTGCTGCCCGGTTTGACCAGCAGCATAAAATGTTCGTTGAACCTGGGTTCCTCCAAAGGAACGGTTACTGAGTAACCCACCATATTCCCGAGCAAAAGGTACCCCTTGGGCCACACACTGGTCAATAATGCTTCCACTCACTTCGGCGAGGCGATGCACATTGGCCTCACGAGCGCGGTAATCGCCTCCTTTAATGGTATCATAAAACAGGCGATATACACTGTCACCATCATTCTGATAGTTTTTAGCGGCATTAATACCACCTTGGGCAGCGATAGAATGCGCCCGACGACCACTATCCTGAAAACAAAATGTTTTTACGCTATACCCCAATTCCGCCAAAGTAGCTGCTGCCGAAGCACCTGCCAAACCTGTACCTACCACAATAATGTCGATACTGCGTTTATTGGCCGGATTAACCAACTTACAGGTACTTTTATACATGCTCCACTTTTGTGCTAACTCACCGGCTGGAATTTTACTGTTTAATGCCATGTCTTTTATTTTTATGTCTCGATGGACGGTATTGTTAAACGCTTGAATTTGAAGATGCGGGATGAATTAATTCAACCAATGCAGGTGAAAAGCCACCGGCATCAGGGCAAACAAAGGCATNACAATGATGGTATATCCGTAGCCCAGCGTTTTAATCAGGGAATTATATTTCGGACTGTTTACTCCCAGCGTTTGAAAAGCGCTACTGAAGCCATGCCATAAATGCCAAAACAGAGAAATGACACCCACCAGGTAAATCACCACCACCCATACATTGCTGAATTCTTCTTTCATTTCCTCATACAGGTTGTGGGGCTGATCACCGCTGTATAAGGCCACCTTGGTACCANNATAAAAATCCTTGAGGTGTATCACCAGAAAAATCAGCAACAAACTACCTAACACGCCCATGCTGCGGCTATACCAGGTACTCGTGGCATTTCCAGGATTTACGGCGTATTTCACAGGGCGTTTCTTGTTGTTTTGAGCTGTCAGCATCAACCCTTGAATGATATGGGCAAATATTCCGACAAATAATCCGACTTCCAGAAAACGAATAATCCAGTTATGGCTTAAAAAATGGGCGACCGCATTGTAGGTAACGCCCTCATCGNNTTCAAAAATACAACTGTTGGCGCCGGCATGTACGATCAGGAAAAGAATCAGAAATACACCGGTGATCGCCATTACCAGTTTNTTACCAACAGAGGAAGTGAAATAGGCTTTCCAGGTCATGTTACTCAGTTTACGGATTTTAAAAGTGGCGCAAAGATACAACATGACAGAGGGAAAGTCAACACTGAACAAACTTCTGAAATAGATATTTCCTGATTAAAATTTATTCCATCAATAATAACGCAGAAACCCAATAGGGATACGTATTGTAGACCAAACCGGTTTGCCTGATTTCCGAGCGGCCTGCCAGCCTGTTGATGCTAAAACCCATTCAATCAGTTGCTGTGTGCAGTCGGAAGGACTCAAACCCAGCACCTCGACTTCGTTGGGCTTGCCCTCCGGACTTAGCGTCACTACCAGGTCAATATTACCATGTATTTCCTGCTGTTTAGACAAGGAATTTGCTGAGCCATTTTTTGAGCCAGTGCCGGTGGTGGGCGTCCTTCTTTTTGGGCACCTTGATATGAGCTGCGCTTACCATCCGGCCCCCAGTATCGGCCAAAAATTACTCTGGAACCCTGCTTGAGCAGTTCCGTTTTCGGCCTTCCGTTCGGATAAAATTCGATGGCATAATAAAAAGATCGCTGTTGTATGGCCCTATAGCGTTTCGAAGCGATCTGTCCATTGTCGAAGTAAGTAAATACCGTATCCTCTGGCCGATCATGTTCATTCAGTTTAGCCTGCCAGCACCGGTAGCCTTGCAGACTATCGAATCGGGTTCGCCATTTGCTACGGCCAGAAAAACTATCTTTCTGAACACAAATACCATTTCCGGTATACCACATCCACACACTGTCCGGGAATCCATTGGAAGTATATTGTCCGCGTTGCAGGAGATGTCCAAACGTATCCCTGACTTCAAACGGGCCAATGGGTCGTGAACCTTCTTTCGTAAAACTTAGTCCTTTCCAATAGGTTCCTGACACGGTATCGAAGCGGCTCACGTGGAAAATAACCTGAGGGCCGGTATCACCGCCGGACATCGTTAATTCCACTTGCGCAATCAACCTCGCATTTAAACCCATGAACCACATCCAGCACATCAATACACTCGCAGCATCTCCTTCCGTTCTTTTCAGACTTTTCGTTGAATTGTTAAAGTTATTCCTGCCAGTTATGGATGCCGGAACTTCATTAGCCAAACTGCAAAACATTGAGCCACTGCTGTGTTTAACTAGTTACTGTGCTGAATTTGCATTTCCGAACTCGTTCGCAGAGCCGGAAGTTAGAGACGCTAAGAGGATGGATATGCTGATGCGGTATACAAAACCGTCGATAGCAGTGCGACATTACAAATGACGAACAAGTGGAAGTATACGATCCGTTTAAGTTGCATACGCAAAAGAGCATACCTCGGAGAGCGGTGCCTGAGCGTAGCCGTGGTGCCTGAGCGTAGCCGTGGTGCCTGAGCGTAGTCGTGGTGCCTGAGCGTAGTCGAAGGCACATTTTCAGAGCACATACCTAGAAAGAAGATGCCTGAGCGCAGTAGTTCATTTCGTGCCCGAGCGTATTCCGGTGCCTGAGCGCAGCCGTGGTGCCTGAGCGCAGCCGAAGGCACATTTTCAGAGCACATCCCGCAGAATGAAAGTGCCTTCGGCTACGCTCAGGCACCTTTTTCTAAAATCAGCAAACGCTTTAGAAAGCGACGCATCGAACAATTAAATGTGGTATTAGGAATACTTAGCCACTGATCTCTGCGCATTCTGATGAAAAAGCTATCTTTGTTTTCAAACTACAAATCATGACGCCAGCCGAAAGTCTGTTTCAGCAGAAAATCGACAATGAGATANAAATTGAAGCCCGTGATTGGATGCCGGAGGAATACCGANAAACCCTCATTCGTCAGATTTCACAACACGCCCACAGCGAAATTGTAGGCATGCTACCCGAAGGCAATTGGATCACACGAGCTCCCAATCTGCGTCGCAAACTGATTTTACTGGCCAAAGTGCAAGATGAAGCCGGACACGGATTGTATTTGTATTCAGCAGCAGAAACACTGGGCATCACCCGCGATGAACTCATTGATCAACTGCATACGGGTAAAGCCAAATATTCCAGCATCTTTAACTATCCTACCCTCACCTGGGCCGATATCGGAGCCATTGGCTGGTTGGTAGATGGTGCAGCCATCATGAATCAGGTGATGCTGTGCCGGACCTCTTATGGCCCCTATGCCCGTGCTATGGTACGCATCTGCAAAGAAGAAAGTTTCCATCAACGCCAGGGATATGAAAGTCTGCTGGCACTCAGTAAAGGAAGTGATGAGCAAAAAGCGATGTTGCAGGATGCCGTAAACCGTTGGTGGTGGCCATCGCTCATGATGTTTGGTCCCTCGGATGCCGAAAGCACCAACTCAGAANAAAGCATGCTCTGGAAAATAAAACGGCAGTCGAACGATGAATTGCGTCAGCGTTTTGTTGATGCTACGGTGCATCAGGCCCGAATTCTTGGTGTCACCCTGCCTGATCCGGATTTAAAATGGAACGAAGCCAAGGGGCACTACGACTTCGGTACCATCAATTGGGATGAATTCTGGAATGTGGTGAAAGGAAATGGCCCCTGCAACAAACAACGCCTGCAAGCCCGTGTTGATGCCCATGAAAAAGGGCAATGGGTAAGGGATGCTGCTATGGCTTATGCCGAAAAGAAAAACAAAAAGTAGCTTAATGTCTTCTCAAGGGCCATCAGATTATCTCGACATTAACCGGGAGAACTGGGACCGTCGGGCCAAGGAGCATGTGCATTCGGAATTTTATAATCAGCAAGCCTTCCTGGCCGGTAAAAATTCATTGAATCAAATTGAACTGGATCTCCTGGAGTCCGTTCAGCAAAAGTGTTCTTCATCTGCAATGTCATTTTGGTCAGGATACCTTGTCCTTAGCCCGCCTGGGAGCCGTTGCAGTTTGTGGAGTCGATCTGAGCCCGGAAGCCATTCGTATCGCTCGTGAAACAGCACAGCAATTGCATCCCCGCGGAGTTTATTTGTTGCGATCTCTAGTTTGCCTGAACTACATCAAAACCAGTATGATATCGTTTTCTCCAGCTACGGTACCATTGGATGGCTCCCCGATATTAACCGATGGGCCGAAATTGTCAGTCGTTTTCTGAAACCCGGTGGCGTATTTGTTTTTGCAGAATTTCATCCTGCCATGTGGATGTTTGATAATGAACTCAGCGAAGTGCAGTATTCTTACTTCAATAGTTCCTGCATCGATGAAACCGAAGCTGCAACCTATACGGGTCAATCCGCTGAAAAACCATTTCGATCCATCACCTGGAATCATGCTCTGGCAGAAGTGATACAGGCTTTGATCGATCGGGGCTGCATCTTGAAATAATGCAGGAATTCGACTATTCACCCTATCGGATATCTGACCTGATGGAAGAATTTAGTCCGGGTCGATACAGATATACCCACCTGGCAAATAAGTTACCCCTGGTGTATGCCCTTCGCATGCGCAAGCCCTTTGATTCCATCCCGGCATTTTCCTCCCACATGGTTTGCAAATCCTATCTTTGCAGCCCTATGGAATTGTCTAAGAATTTTAATGCACAGGAAGCTGAGGCCCGATGGTATGAAACCTGGCTAAAGCAGGGATTATTTGATTCAAGCCCCAACGAAAACCCGCCTNACACGGTGGTGATTCCGCCCNCCAACGTAACAGGAGTGCTTCACATGGGTCATGCCTTAAACAATTCCGTGCAGGATGTACTGATTCGTTATGCCCGCCTAAAAGGATTCAATACCTGCTGGGTTCCCGGAACCGACCATGCATCCATTGCTACCGAAGCCAAGGTTGTGGCCATGTTGCGCGAAATGGGCATCGACAAAAATGCACTCTCCCGGGAAGAGTTTTTAAAATACGCCTGGGAGTGGAAAGAAAAATACGGAGGCATCATTTTACAACAATTGCGGAAATTGGGATGTGCCCTGGATTGGAAGCGGACGGCCTTCACCATGGATNCCGATTACTATGAAGCCGTTATTGATGTATTTATCGACCTTTTCAACAAAGGACTCATTTACCGCGGCGTAAAAACGATCAATTGGGATCCGAAGGCCAAGACTGCTTTGAGTGATGAAGAAGTGAATCATAAAGAANATTCTAAATTGGTTTATGTGCAGTATCTGCTAGAGCATCCTACCAATGAACGAAATGCAATTACAGTCGCCACGGTGCGTCCCGAAACTATACTTGGAGATGTGGCCATTTGTGTACATCCGGAAGACGAACGTTATGCGGCCTTAATTGGGCAATACTGCTATGTTCCACTCATCAACCGCAAGATCCCCATCATTGCCGATGAGTATATCGATATGACTTTTGGTACAGGCTGTTTANAAGTCACCNCTGCCCATGATGTGAACGATTATAACCTCGGACTCAAACATGGTCTTCAAGTGATTGATACCTTGAATGAAGATGGCACCATGAGCGCAGCCGCCGGCCTATATGTGGGTGAAGATCGTTTTGTGGTTCGGAAGAAAATAGTTGAAGATATTGAAGCGCTGGGACAAATCGAAAAAATAGAAGACTATAAAAATCAGGTTGGATTTAGTGAGCGAACCGACGTGGTGATTGAACCGCGCTTATCGATGCAATGGTGGTGCAAAATGGAAGGACTGGCAAAACCTGCACTGGAAGTCGTGGAGCAGGATGCCATAAAATTTTATCCCGCGAAATTTAAAAATACCTACCGCCATTGGATGGAGAATATCAAAGACTGGTGCGTGAGTCGTCAATTGTGTTGGGGGCATCGCATTCCGGCCTGGTACGATGAACAACAGCGTATGGTAGTTGCCAAAACTGAGGCTGAGGCCCGTGTGCAATTTCAAAAGCAATATCCGGATTTTCAGGAACAGGCCACATTACGTCAGGATGAAGATGTTTTAGATACCTGGTTTTCGTCGTGGTTGTGGCCCATGGAGNTGTTCGGATGGAATAAAAACAAAACCGATAATCAGGAACTGAATTACTACTATCCTACTGCCACCCTGGTAACGGCTCCGGAAATTATTNTTNTCTGGGTTGCCCGCATGATTATGGCCGGATTGGAATATCGTCAGCAAATTCCGTTTCAACAAGTGTATTTCACCGGCATCGTGCGCGACAAGCAAGGGCGTAAGATGAGTAAGTCGCTGGGGAATTCACCAGATCTTTTAGGTTTAATTGATCAGTATGGTGCCGATGCGGTGCGCTTTGGCGTTTTAATTGCATCACCGGCAGGAAACGATTTGTTGTTTGATGAGGGCGGACTCGAGCAAGGAAGAATGTTCAACAACAAACTTTGGAATGCCTTGAAATTATTACAAATTTTAAAATCTAAACCACGAATTGCTGAAGTAGGCGATGGTTTTGCGGATGCCTGGTTTGCTGCCCGACTCACAGAAGTGAAGCAACTGGTTGATCAGGACCTGAAAGAATTTAAGCTCAGTGAAGCGCTGAAANAANTATACTCCCTCATTTGGGATGACTACTGTTGGTACCTGGAATGGATTAAACCCGGCATGGAAGAACCCATTTCGAATCGGCAAATTGAAAATGCCACCACCTGTTTTGAGGAGTTGATGAAGTTACTGCATCCTTTTATGCCGTTTATCTCCGAAGAAATTTATCGATCCTGGGTGAAGGAAANNAATACCTGTATTCTGGAATCTTCACTGGAGATTGAACACACTACATCATCTCAGTTTCTGGAGCAAGGTGAATGGATGAAACAAATCATCACCGCAGTACGTGACATACGGGTAAAACAGCAATTAAAGCCGAAAGACCCCATCCGGTTATATTTGCCTGCCGCTCAACAAAAGGAACTGGGGGCGATGCTAAACATATTACAGCGACAAACCTTTGCCGCTGAGATTAGTTTCACTGATCGGGCCCCGGATGGAGGTATCGCATTTATTGTTGATACCTTATCGTGTTATATTACCTCCGAACAGGAAGTAGATCAGACGNAAGATGATGGCAGATCGGAAAAAGATTTGAATTACTTGCAAGGCTTCCTCAGTAGCATTGAAAAGAAATTGGGGAATGAAAAATTCGTACAGAATGCCAAACCCGAAGTTGTTGAGGCGGAGTTANAAAAGAAAAATGATGCACTCGAAAAAATGCGCTTAATAGAAGAAAATCTTAATTTGCTGCGTAAATGATTGTTGCGGCGGCTTCGCCGCAACAATTCAGTTAATAAACTGCCATGACAAAATACTTTTTGGTTTTTCTTGGTCTGGGCCTACTCGGTTTCTGCGCCTTCACACCCGGGCCTGAACAACGCCCCAAATTAAAATACGCCTGGCGGGCTTTCTTCGGATGTATGGTTGAAGATTCTTCCAGCGTTGAAAAAAATGCCTTTGATATTCTGGTGGGTAAAAAACTCTGCGCCAAAGACAGCGCAGGCAACCTGTTAACCGTCGAAAGTTTTACCATCACCTATGCCGAACGAGGATTATACCAGGACTCCACCGGCCTACCCATCATTATTACCGAATACTCCACCGCCGAATGCAAAGGCGATACAATTCCTGCGCAATGGATCGCCGATTTCAGAGAACGTTCTTACCGCGGAGATACCGTTTATTTCGATCGCGTTATGGCTCGCAGTGCCGACCAAAAACCCAATTGTGTAAGCCCGTAAAAATTGTGATCGAATAAGGGCGGTAGCTCTTCATCAAACAGCTCCGGCATCTTATGAAGGACCAATTTGGCAGCACCTGTCTGTTTTGCCCGCCTCAGGTAGTATTTTTGCCATCCTAAAAATATTTCTATGACTTCATCTTACATCATCGATGCTGTGCGTACACCCATTGGCAAATACGGTGGCAGTTTGGCCAGCGTCCGCCCGGACGACCTTCTGGCCCTGACGCTTAAAGCCCTGATTGCCCGAAACGACAGCATGGATGTGGAAGCCATTGAAGATGTGATTGCCGGTTGTGCTAATCAAGCCGGCGAAGATAATCGCGATGTAGCCCGCATGGCCGCTCTTTTAGCCGGACTGCCCATAAGCACCGGTGGCAATACCGTTAACCGTTTATGTGCATCCGGACTGCAAGCGATTATGGATGCCAGTAGAACCATTCGTTGCGGAGATGCCGATTTGATGATTGCTGCCGGCGTGGAGAGTATGACCCGTGCCCCTTTTGTGATGGGCAAAGCAGATTCACCTTTTTCACGCAAAGCAGAAATTTTTGATACCACCATCGGTTGGCGTTTTATTAACCCGGCGTTGAGTAAACTTCATCACCCCTACAGCATGGGCGAAACAGCCGAAAACGTGGCCCGCCAATGGAATATTTCCNGCGAAGCACAAGATCGATTTGCCTATCAGAGTCAGCTCCGTTACGAAGAAGCCCATAAAAAGAATGCCTTTGCCGCTGAACTGATTCCGGTTGAAGTTGACTTGGGGAAAGAAAAAACTCNNATCTTCGAAAAAGATGAACACCCGCGTTTAAGTCCGCTGGAAAAACTGGCCGAACTAAAACCCGCCTTTCAAAAAGATGGTACCGTTACAGCAGGCAATGCCAGCGGGGTGAATGATGGTGCTGCGGCCATGTTGCTGGCTTCTGATGAGGCCGTTAAAAAATATGACTTACAGCCGATGGCACGCATCGTTGGTATGGCAATTGCCGGTGTTGATCCGGCCATCATGGGAATTGGTCCGGTTCCGGCTACCCAANAGGCGCTCAAACGGGCTGGCCTCCGCGTTGAAGATCTGGACCTGATTGAACTGAATGAAGCTTTCGCGTCACAGGCCTTGGCTTGTATGCAGGAATTAAACCTCGATCCTGCCAAAGTCAATATTCATGGTGGTGCCATCGCACTCAGGCATCCCNTGGGTTGCAGTGGTGTCAGAATCTCAACCACCCTGTTGCATGCCCTGAAAGCTGGTAAANAACGCTATGGACTAGCCACCATGTGTATCGGTGTTGGCCAGGGTGCCGCCATCGTGTATGAAAATCTGAGTGCATAGAAATTATCTTTCTGCCATCACACTGTCAGCAAATCTTCCTTTTCAATTGTCTTACATTTGCCTCCCATGCAAGGCCGTAAACTCAAAAGCATCCTCTTTGGCAGTTTTTCTCAGCCCTCGTTCCTTTAGCGGCTTTCCTTTTTTAAAATTCAAAGGCCACGACGGACATATTGTGCTTCCTGCATTTTACGGAGTTGAAAGCATCGATACCAGCACCGATGAAGATGGTAAACCCCGCATCGATACCACCTTTCACCAGATTCAGGGACCAACCTTAGTGAATCAATTGGGAGATACGGTACAGATACCACAAGACTTCAAAAACAAAATTCTGGTCGTCAATTTCTTCTTTACCTCTTGTCCCACGATTTGTCCGGTCATATCACATAATGTGAAACTACTGAATAAGGCGTTCGTGAAAAATGATACGGCGATTCGCTTCCTGTCCATCAGTGTGGATCCGGTCACCGATTCTGTGTCGCGTTTACGTGACTATGCCGAACGCCAAAATGCCAACCACGATAAATGGATGTTTCTTACCGGTAGTAAAGAAAGTATTTATGCTTTTGCCCGGAAAGAACTGCAATTGAATCTGCCCGATGGACAAGGGGATGCCGACGATTTTATTCATCCCGAACAACTTGTCTTAATCGATAAATACGGTTATGTGCGAGGGTATTACAATGGCCTCGATTCAAACAAAGTACGCTTCTGTGCCGAAGATGCCGCCAAACTTTTGGTTGAAAAACACCGCTTTAAAGAGCGCAAACGAAAATCTTAATCCCCGATGTTTAGTACCCCAATTCAAAAAATGACCGCAAAGCCAATATCCTCATTTGGATATTTTCCGCCATCGTGTTTCTGGCTGTCACCATCCTGGACCGCATCGAACTTAACGTGGATCTCGGATTCGATNCGCATATTTTTGCCCGTCTGAGTGCCCTCGTAAATAGTGCAGTATCCGTATTACTACTTCTCGCCTTGTGGATGGTAAAACAGAAAAAATTCNAGGCCCATAAAAACACCATGTTATTCACTATGGTCTTGTCGGTGCTGTTTTTGGTTTTTTATATTGCCCATCATCTCTTTACCGGCGAAACCAAATTTGGCGATTTAAATCACGACGGAGTTCTGGATTCCGCTGAAATATCGGCCGCCGGATCCNTGCGTTACGTATACTATTTTATTATCAGCACCCATATCACCCTGGCCGGCATTGTAATGCCTTTTGTGCTATTCAGTGCTTATCGTGGCCTGACCGCTGAATATGATAAACACAAGAAGTTGGTTCGCTATACGTTTCCTGTTTGGCTTTATGTAGCCATTACCGGCGTGGTGGTGTATGTAATGATTTCGCCGTATTATAAATAAGGGCGATCATCCAATTACGGCATTCAACAGCGTTTTCCTGGCTTTCCGTTCCTATGCCCGCCCAACCATGAAGTTCATAATCTCCATTTAATCTGTTGCGGGCATACCACTGCAATCCCGGCGCGATTCAACGTAGGGAACTAGTTGTAGCAGTAGAAGCTTCATGCTTTACAAGTATCAGTTAAATGATTGAGCAATGATTACTTTCGTTGTTGTCATAATCGAAAATCATATTGAATACTACATAACCCGAAAAAACCCGCTGCATGGCAACGGGTTCTCTTAGTGGTTATTTATTGTTTAGTTTAGTCTTTCAGGAACTTCACCGAACCCTTCGTTCCGGTTTCAGCCACACTATAGCGTAAAAGTATTGGCCCGTTGCGATGCTGCTGATATCCAGGTTAATTACATTATTCCCCGCTTTCAACTCTACACCTTTACCGGCAATTTTACGACCTGCCAGGTCTACCACATCCAACTCCAATATCTGTCCCTCTTCTTCAGCCAGATAAACCACATTCACCTGACTCTTCGCAGGATTCGGGAATACCAGCACTTCTGCCGATGGACCTCCACAATCCATCTTCAGACTGCGATCTCGGATAAACTCCATTTCTGATCGATGTCTACAAATCGTAATTGGTACTCATACAACTCTTCCTGACTCTGCACTTCTTTATCTACATAGCTATACGTCTTAGGCGTTGAGCTATTGCCCGCTGCAAGTACCACGCCTATCTTATTAAACACGCCACCTTTCATATCCTTGCGATAAATCTCTACATGCGAGGTGTTCTGTTCCATCGTTGTCGTCCAACTTAATACACCCTGACAATTAAACGCACTCACATAAAAATCTTTGTACGTGGTCGGTAAGGGACCCGTTGGCGTAGGCGTCCAGATTCCAAAATCAACATTCTGACGACTGAAATTTGTAACCGGTACCTCTATCGTTCCGTCGGATACGCCATCATCACCAATCCGATCACAACAATCTTCACCCGTATGAATCCAGGTCGATGGCAATTCGATCACTGGTGCCTGACCGCCTACTGTTCCCTGGTTGATACTTAATACCACGGAATAGTTGATAGGCGTACTGCCACTGCTCGGAGGCACATTCAAAAACTCATAGTAACCATCCTGGCCGATTGGCACGATGGCCAATACCACACCCGATGGACTCATCAAATGCGCAAACAATTGGGTATCCTTTGGGTTGTAAATCACCGGACCATTCACCATATTGTCCTGGGTGGTCGCATCATTCGTGGTATCGTTATACACATGACCGCTGATTTTTAACGAACAAAAGGTTTGCGTTTGTGTCGCTTCATTATCATCACTCTGTGAGTTAAACTGATTCATGTAACCCGGAACCTGTAAGTTCACATTTACGGCCAGTACGGTACTGATCGGTGAGGTTTCAGGTACTTTCAGTTTCACACGAATCTCTCCGCTGGATAAGGGATCCGGGAATAAAGGATCAGGACCCGTTCCGATCAGCGTTTGTTTTTGAACACCTACCAAACAATTCGGGGCAAAGGAATCATATTCCCAATCGAAATTGCTCGCGTAAGCACCACTGACCACTGTGCTGGCAGGGCCTTCCATCGTAAATCCGGATACACAAATGGTAATCGTTAATGGATTCGTTTGCCATTGCGTCGCATTGTCGGCAGTGGTTAAGCCCATCGTGAATACGACATCCGGGGTATCTCCACAAGAGAAGCCAATCACCGTTGGTTCAGGTTCAAAGTGGATGTTCTGCGTGAACGGATTGTAGGCGGTCTGGGCCAGGGCTCCTCCTACACTCAGCAGAAGGGCGAATACGATCAATTGTATCTTTTTCATTTTCTTGTTTTTATCGTTGAAGAATGAAATTATTTTTAGTTACGGAAGTAGATTAATTCCTCTGAATCCGTGTTGTTTGTTAAATTGGTTTCTCCGCCACTTCCCTGATATATCTGTACTGAGAAGGTGGTTGATCCATCCGTGTTGTTCGGATCATACGTTCCGGCAAAACCGAGTTTTGAACTACCCAATGCCGGGAAGGTTGCTTGACCGATATATTTCCACACATAGAAATTCGGATTGGAAGTGAAGAACTGCCAGGCCGGGTTATTCACGGCTCCGGTAGGTCCGGTACCAATTTGTGTGGCGGTCGGATTCCAGGTGAAGGAATAACGTGGTTCCAAACGAGGCACAAACACGTAAACCGGAGTACATGAATTCATATTCAACAACTCATCCACACGAATCACAACACGTACCGGCTTAGCACCATTAATCACACCCGGTGTAATGGTTATTTGTGGCGCGTAATCAGGTATTTGAGGTACCAGGTTAAACGTTCCACTCGCCATACAGGTTCCGTTTGTATAGGTATACGTATAGGTTCCTACAGAAACAGTGGTATTGGTGACTACATTTCCATTGTTGTACCAAACACCCCGGTATATCCAACAGGTTCCAGAGTGGTCAGGTTTACGGTAGTACCTGCGCAAACAGATACTGTAACCGGAGCCCAGTTGTTCGGACAAACAAAGAATCCAAAATCAACAGTCAGATTTGCATTCGCATCAGGAACGATACCATTATTCGGTGTTTCACCGTTTGGTTCTGTACCAGCAGAAAGGGCTACGGCACAAGTACGTGTTTCAGTACCCACCTGAACAGTTCCATTATCATTATTATCACCATCCAGATTCGGGTCTGCTTCTTCACCCTCGCACTGCTGGTATAACTTCCTCCGGAAATTGCCGGTGGCACTACACCAACAATGTATTTACCCGGATTTAAATCGGTGAATACATACAAACCATTCACATTGGTTGTGGTCGTTTGAATCGCAGGACCGTCAGCCAGACAATCATTATTGACATCTTCATATAAGTATACCACAGCGTTTTCGATGCCTGTTTCATTGGCATCTTTCACACCATCACGGTCCAAATCATTCCAAACCAAATTACCCAGAGACAATGGTTGAGTAATACCAAAGTTGATATTCTGTACATCGGTAGCACCTACGGCAAAACATGTCTTGCCATCGGTCGTTCCATCGTTACCACTGTTATCGCAACAATCTTCTGAAACATTTTCCATCCAACAGGTAGGGCAGTTGATGGTGCCGGACTACCAATATTTCCGGCACTGGTAGAAAGCACGACACAATAATTTGAATTCGGGGTCACATCATTAAATTGATAAGTTCCATTCGGATTTACAGGAACCACGGCAATCACAAAACCGGAAGGATCAATGAGGTTGGCATAAAGTGGTGTGATCCCGCACTTCCTGTTCCGGTACCATCCACATTGGTAGCGCCATTGGTATCAATGAAGACCGTACCAATAAATTCACCGGTTGGTAGAAGGCAAAGTCAACAGTCAGATTCGCATTCGCATCGGAAGAAACCGCATTATTCGGTATTTCACTCAAAGGCTCTGCACCCGGACTTAATGTGACTGTGCTACTATAGGTGATTCTAACAAAGTAGAAACTCCATTATCATTATTATCGCCATTTAAATCGGCGTTGGCTTCTTCACCATTCTGGCTACTCACAAAGGATTTCCAGTAGATGGTACAGGAGGCATCACACCAACAATATATTTACCAGGAGTTAACCCATTAAATACATACAAGCCCCATTGCTGGTTGTTGTAGTGCTCAAGGCATTCCCATCCGGTGTACCGTTGTTGTCGGCATCCTGATACAAATAAACCGTTGCACCATCCAATCCTGATTCAGTAATATCCTTCGTTCCGTCGCGATCGGCATCTTGCCAAACCAAATTTCCTAACGACAAGAGTGAAATGTATCCGGCATCAATGGTTGAATTATTTTTAGCTACTCCACTTCCGGAAGGATCGATCGCAAATACAGGCGATAAACCATCGGCAATACCTGCATCTGAATTATTATCCGTTGCCGCTGTGGTAGTTTGGGTGGTTAATTGCGAATTACTATTCGCAGCGGTTGGGAATTTGATATAATAACTTCCGTTTGAACAAATTTTAAATGCATAGTACCCCGGATTTCCGTTGGTGTTATTAGCTGTTGTAGTTGTTTGCAGTAATTGATCGTCAGAGGTTCCCTGGGTATTATCCAAACCAACACTATACAATTCAACATTTAATCCGTTGATACCTTGTGAGGCAGATTCATTATTGATACCATCACCATTCACGTCTGTCAAACATAATTACCAACCGTTCCTTCTTTAAACTGTACCAGAACCACATCGGTTGAAGTACAACCATTTGATCCGGTGACCGTTACGGTATAACTTGTAGTGGTTGAAGGATTCGCCGTAGGTTGTGCAATGTTAGTAGCACTCAATGCAGTAGCGGGCGACCAGCTATAGGTGTTTCCGGCAATGGCAGATGTTCCGATTTGTACAGCGTTCAATGAACAAACATCTTTATCCGGACCTGCATCTGCTGATGGAGGTGTAGTATTGACATTCACAATGACAACATCGGTTGCCGTGCAGCCATTCGTTCCGGTAACCGTCACGGTATAACTTGTAGTCGCTGTAGGAGATGCCAGAGGTTGTGCAGTTAACACTGAATTTAATCCGGTGGCTGGAGACCAGCTATACGTATAACCAGGTACGGCTACTGTACCGATACTGGCAGATGTTGTCGTACAATTTAAGTTTTTATCCGGACCGGCATCGACTGTCGGGTGGTTAGATCTACGAAACAGTCACCTCATCGGTTGCAGTACAACCATTGGCTCCTGTCACAACTACGGTATAAGTAGTAGTTTGAGCTGGGGAAGCAATAGGTTGGGCAACATTTGTCGCGCTTAAACCCGCAGCAGGCGACCAACTAGAGGTATTCCCTGCGGAAGCGGCGGCACCAATTGTTGAAGAAGTAATTGCACAATTCAATTTTTATCCGGGCCGGCATTCGCAGTCGGTGGTGTGGTATTCACAGTCACAGTTACTACGTCAGTTGCCGTACAGCCATTACTACCTGTGACAGTTACAGTATATGTTAAGGTAGACGTTGCAGAAGAAACGGGTTGAGCCACATTGGTTGCACTCAATCCGGTTGAAGGAGCCCATGAATACGTATTTCCGGCCAGGCAGTAGTTCCTATTGTTGTTGTAGTTGTGGTACAATTCAGGGTTTTATTCGGACCTGCATCAGCACTTGAGGTGCCGTATCTACATTCACCAGAACGGCATCCGTAGCCGTACATCCGTTTGAGCCGGTCACAGTAACAGTATAGGTTGTTGTAGAAGCCGGACTTGCAAGGGGTTGCGCTACGCTGGCTGAACTGAGGCTCAGACGGATTCCAAGAATAGGTATTTCCTGGAATAGCTGCTGTTCCAATACTGGTAGAAGTCACGCTAAATTCTTATCCGCACCAGCATCTCAACAGGTGGAGCTTTATCAATCGTAATCACCACAGCATCAGAGGCTGTACATCCGTTGGTTCCTGTTACAGTTACTGTGTAGGTTGTTGTGGCATTGGGGATGCCGTCGGTTGAGCAATCGTAGTTGAACCAATCCTGCAGTAGGGCTCCATGAATAGTATAACCGCTCAACGCAGGTGTACCAATTTGAACAGAAGTAGTCAAGTTGTTTAAGGTTTTATCATTATCTGCGTTCGCTGTTGGTGGGGTATTTACATTCACGAGAACCACATCAGAAGCCGTACAGCCATTACTTCCGGTAACTATATGTATGGTGGTAGAAGAAGGCGAAGCTGTTGGTTGAGCAACATTGGTGGCACTCAAACCGGCAGCAGGTGACCAGTTATAGGTATTTGCCATCAAGCCGCAACACCTATCGTGGTTGATGGCGTTGTACAATTTAAGTTCTTATTTGGTCCACCATCAGCAACCGGAGGTGTAGTGTTACATTACTACGACAACGTCGCTTGCAGTACATCCGTTGATCCGGTTACCGTGTGTAAGTTGTAAAACCGTTAGCAGTTTTGAGCAGAAGATGAACTCAATCCAGTTTCAGGGCTCCAGCATAGCGTTTCCGGCAAGTGCAGCAGACCCTATTGAAGTTGTTGTACAAAACGACTTATCAACTCATGCATTGTCGGAGGTGTAGTATTTACATTCACAATCACCACATCGGTACGTACATCCGTTACTTCCGGTAACGGTTACCGTATATGCGGTTGTTGAAGTCGGAGAAGCGATCGGCTGGGCAACTAAAGCAGGAATTTAAACCATTAGAAGGTGACCAACTATACGTATTACCAGCATGGATGCTGTACCGATGGTAGCCGAAGCGTGGTACAATTCAGGTTCTTGTCCACCGCATCAGCACTTGGCGCTGTATTGTTTACACCACACAACTAACATCTGATGCAGTACAACCATTAGGACCTGTTACCGTAACAGTATAGTAATACGATGGATTTGTAGGTTGAGCCACACGTTGAGCTCAACTGGAGGAAGGAGACCACAGTATTTCCGCAACAGATGCCGTACCGATTGTTGCTGAAGTGGTTGTGCAATTCAGATTCTTATCCGACCCGCATTTGCCGTTGGTGGAGTAGTATTTACATTCACTACCACCAAATCCGTTGCGGTACATCCATTCATCCTGTTACGGTTACCACATAGTTCGTGGTGGTTCCCGGATCGCAGTGGGTTGAGCAATATTGGTTGCGCTCAATCCATTGGCAGGAGACCAATTGTAGGTATTTCCGGCAAGGGCCGCAGTACCGATGGTTGCTGAGGTTGTTGTACAGTTCAAATTTTATCCGACCCGCATTTGCACTCGGCGGAGTCGTATTCACATTCACCACAACCACATCGGTAGCCGTACAACCGGTTGATGAATTGGTTACTGTAACCGTATAGCTGGTCGTAGCGGTTGGGCTGGCAGTTGGCTGTGCAATCAGGGTTGAACTTAATCCGTTCGAAGGGCTCCAGGAATACGTATGCCCTGCCACGGAAGCAGTTCCGATGGTAGTTGAAGTTGTTGTACAATTTAGGTTCTTATCGGCACCGGCATTTGCTGTTGGAAACGCATTGATGGTAACCACAACGGTATCGAATTCACCCAGTCGCCACACAAATCGCGTTTGGCTTTCCGGCGATAGAAGTTGTTGCTGACACACTGGGGGCATCATACGTTTCATTAGTGGCACCCTGAAATATCTGTCCAGAACTCCCGAAATCAATTGTTGCCATTGATAAAGAATTACGCCACCAGAACCACCACCACTTGTTGGGTTGTGAAAATGGTATATCCCCAGAACCGCAAAATGCCCGATCGGGTTGTACTTGCCCTCCACTACTTAATGCATAACAGTTACAGAAAGTTTGGGTTTGTGTTGATTCAATATCATCTGAGGCAGAGTTGAACATTTGCATGTAAGTTGGTACCGTCAGCGTAACATTGACACCCAAGGTAGTACCCACCGGTGAAGCTTCTGGTACTTTAATCGATAAATTAATAGGACCTGAAGACAATGGATTTGGCAATATAGGATTGCTTCCGGTTCCAGGCAAGGTCTGATTTTGAACCCTTCAATGCAGTTTGGCATACCCAGTATATAATTCCAGGTAAAATTGGCCGCATATGAACCGGTCACCACTGAAGATGCCGGGCCATTAAACGTGAAACCGTTTAAACAAACGGTAACCTTCAAGGGATTAGTTTGCCATTGGCTGGCATCATCGGCTGTGGTTAAACCCATGGTAAAAGTCACCTGCTGAACCGTTCCACACTCAAACCAAAATGGTCGGCTCCGGCGCAAAGTGAATGTTTTGAGTAAATGGATTGTAGGCCACCTGCGCCTGCGAATACAGAGCAGATAAGAGAACCATACAAAGAAAGAGTAAGTTTTTTTCATTTGCGAATAGTTTGGCACGATTATTGAATTGTGTAATTGGTTAATTTGATTCGTTTGCGTCGCAAATGTAATCCAGTGTTCTGTGTTACAAATAGGTAGCACCCTCCCCTTGTGTGCCTATATGGGCTTTTATTGTATAATTAGATTATTATTTACGTATCTAATTGATAGACAATAACATATAATATATAATTAAATTACACTATGTCTTTTTTGCCTTAAAATCGTCTTGTTAAGGTATTGTTAAGTTGGTGTAATATATATTTTTTTATAATTTATACGGATTTGTCCTTTAAGATATAACAATTAACTCTAGATATAGTGTAGTTGGCTGGCATTGAAGGGCCCTCCTGGAAGAGATTCACTTAAAATTTAGATTTTCTTGGGGCCTGCCGCATTCTTCACTCCTGATTAAATAGGATTCCTCCTGGCGGCACCGGGCTGTATGCGCTACTCCACCCTCCTTCGTCAGGTGGGGTAGCCAGCTTCCATCCCTGGCCCAAACCCGGAATTCATTTCAGCTACGAACTCTCTGTTTTCCTTAAGGAAAGAGGTATAAGACCATCTTCATTTACGCTATCCCGATGAATCCAAAAACGGCTATTGTGGCGGGATTATACCACAAAACAATAGACTACCTTATTTCTCGTTTTGGTAAACTATCCGTGTTTCGTAATCACCTGACCCAAAAGAGGCCATCCGCAAGGGACAGCCTCTACTTATTTATTCAAAGAAAACTCAGTCTTTCAAAACTTCACCGAACCTTTCGTTCCGGTTTCAGCCACACTATAGCGTAAAAGTATTGGCCCGTTGCGATGCTGCTGATATCCAGGTTAATTACATTATTCCCCGCTTTCAACTCTACACCCTTACCGGCAATTTTACGACCTGCCAGGTCTACCACATCCAACTCCAATATCTGTCCCTCTTCTTCAGCCAGATAAACCACATTCACCTGACTCTTCGCAGGATTCGGGAATACCAGCACTTCTGCCGATGGACCTCCACAATCCATCTTCAGACTGCGATCTCGGATAAACTCCATTTGATCGATGTCTACAAATCGTAATTGGTACTCATACAACTCTTCCTGACTCTGCACTTCTTTATCTACATAGCTATACGTCTTAGGCGTTGAGCTATTGCCCGCTGCAAGTACCACGCCTATCTTATTAAACACGCCACCTTTCATATCCTTGCGATAAATCTCTACATGCGAGGTGTTCTGTTCCATCGTTGTCGTCCAACTTAATACACCCTGACAATTAAACGCACTCACATAAAAATCTTTGTACGTGGTCGGTAAGGGACCCGTTGGCGTAGGCGTCCAGATTCCAAAATCAACATTCTGACGACTGAAATTTGTAACCGGTACCTCTATCGTTCCGTCGGATACGCCATCATCACCAATCCGATCACAACAATCTTCACCCGTATGAATCCAGGTCGATGGCAATTCGATCACTGGTGCCTGACCGCCTACTGTTCCCTGGTTGATACTTAATACCACGGAATAGTTGATAGGCGTACTGCCACTGCTCGGAGGCACATTCAAAAACTCATAGTAACCATCTTGGCCTATTGCACGATGGCCAATACCACACCCGATGGACTCATCAAATGCGCAAACAATTGGGTATCCTTGGATTATATATCACCGGACCATTCACCATATTGTCCTGGGTGGTCGCATCATTCGTGGTATCGTTATACACATGACCGCTGATTTTTAACGAACAAAAGGTTTGCGTTTGTGTCGCTTCATTATCATCACTCTGTGAGTTAAACTGATTCATGTAACCCGGAACCTGTAAGTTCACATTTACGGCCAGTACGGTACTGATCGGTGAGGTTTCAGGTACTTTCAGCTTCACACGAATCTCTCCGCTGGATAAGGGATCCGGGAATAAAGGATCAGGACCCGTTCCGATCAGCGTTTGTTTTTGAACACCTACCAAACAATTCGGGGCAAAGGAATCATATTCCCAATCGAAATTGCTCGCGTAAGCACCACTGACCACTGTGCTGGCAGGGCCTTCCATCGTAAATCCGGATACACAAATGGTAATTGTTAATGGATTCGTTTGCCATTGCGTCGCATTGTCGGCAGTGGTTAAGCCCATCGTGAATACGACATCCGGGGTATCTCCACAAGAGAAACCAATCACCGTTGGTTCAGGTTCAAAGTGGATGTTCTGCGTGAACGGATTGTAGGCGGTCTGGGCCAGGGCTCCTCCTACACTCAGCAGAAGGGCTAATACGATCAATTGTATCTTTTTCATTTTCTTGTTTTTATCGTTGAAGAATGAAATTATTTTTAGTTACGGAAGTAGATTAATTCCTCTGAATCCGTGTTGTTTGTTAAATTGGTTTCTCCGCCACTTCCCTGAATATCTGTACAGAGAAGGTAGTTACACCATCCGTGTTGTTCGGATCGTATACACCGGCAAAACCAAACTTTGAACTACCCAATGGCGGGAATGTACTTGACCAATGTATTTCCAACACATAGAAATTCGGGTTACTGAAAATACTGCCAGGCCGGATTGTTTACGGCACCGGTAGGTCCTGTACCAATTTGTGTGGCGGTCGGATTCCAGGTGAAGGAATAACGTGGTTCCAAACGAGGCACAAACACGTAAACCGGAGTACATGAATTCATATTCAACAACTCATCCACACGAATCACAACACGTACCGGTTTAGCACCATTAATCAACCCGGTGTAATGGTTATTTGTGGTGAGTAATCAGGTATTTGTGGTACCAGGTACTGTTCCGCTCGCCATACAGGTTCCGTTTGTAAACACATAAGAGAACGTACCGTTGCAGTGCGTCAGATTGGTGACTACATTTCCATTGTTGTACCAAGTACCTCCGGTATAACCAACAGGTTCCAGTGTAGTCAGGTTCACGGTAGTACCTGCGCAAACAGATACTGTAACAGGAGCCCAGTTGTTCGGACAAACAAAGAATCCAAAATCAACAGTCAGATTTGCATTCGCATCAGGAACGATACCATTATTCGGTGTTTCACCGTTTGGTTCTGTACCAGCAGAAAGGCTACGGCACAACTGCGTGTTTCAGTACCCACCTGAACAGTTCCATTATCATTATTATCACCATCCAGATTCGGATTATTTTCTTCACCTGCTGCACTGCTGGTATAACTTCCGCCAGATACTACCGGTGGAATACACCAACAATGTATTTCCTGGATTTAAATCGGTGAATACATACAATCCATTGGCATCCGTTGTGGTTGTAGAATTGCTGGACCGTCAGCCAGACAATCATTATTCTCATCACGATACAGGTTGACAACCGCATTTTCAATGCCTGTTTCATTGGCATCTTTCACACCATCACGGTCCAAATCATTCCAAACCAAATTACCAACAGACAATGGTTGAGTAATACCGAAATTGATATTCTGTACATCGGTAGCACCTACGGCAAAACAGGTCTTGCCATCGGTCGTCCCATCGTTGCCACTGTTATCGCAACAATCCTCTGAAACGTTTCTCCAACAACAGGTAATGTCGTTGAAGGAGCCGGTGTACCTACGCTTCCTTGGGTGGTTGATAATACCATACAATAGTTCGCGTTTGGATTGACATCATTGAACTGGTACGTTCCATTTGAATTTACCGGAACACTGGCAACGACATTACCATTCGCATCAATCAGGTTGGCATACAATTGAGTTGTTCCTGCGGTACCGGTACCTGTTCCGTCAACATTTGTTGGTCCGTTGTTGTCGATGAAAACAGTACCATATATACTGAGGGTCTGGAAGAAGGCAAAATCTAAAGTCAGATTGGCATTGGCATCTGGCGCAGTAGCATTATTTGGAGTTTCTCCGGTTGGTTCTGCACCAGCAATCAGATTGACGTTCCGCTGTAAGTTTGACCTGATGTGGTATAAAGGCCATTATCATTATTATCGACATTGCTATTCGGATTTGTTTCGTTCACAGCGCTACTTACAAATGGATTTCCACTGGCAGGCGCCGGAGGAACTACTCCAACGATATAATTACCAGGAATCAGGTTGTTAAACACATACAATCCGTTGCTATTGGTAGTCGTATTGGCAATGGATGCTCCATCTGGTGCACCATTGTTATCCGCATCCTGATAGAGGTAAACCGTAGCACCAGAAATACCTGTTTCACTCGCATCTTTCAATCCGTTTCTGTTTTCATCATGCCATACCAGATTACCCAAAGACAATGGTTGTGTAATACCGAAGTTCACGTTTGGAACATCTACATTACCAACAACTACTGTAGTTTGACCATTTGTAGTCTGCTGCCGGTATTATCGCAGCAATCTTCTGATACATTGCTCCAACCGGATGGAGTGTTGTTGATGGTGCAGGGTTACCAACCGTTCCAGGTGTTGTACTTAACACCATGGTATATGTTGTATTTGGTGCAACATCATTAAACTGATAGGTTCCATTTGAATTTACTGGCACTGACGCCACAACGTTTCCGTTTGGTCCTACCAGGTTCGCATACAACTGAGTTGTTCCAGCTGTTCCGGTTCCGGTTCCGTCTACATTCGTCGGACCATTATTATCCACATACACATTTCCTGAAACATTCACTGGTTGGTAGAATCCAAAATCTAACGTCAGATTTGAATTCGCATCTGTTGCTGTTCCATTGTTTGGTGTTTCTCCCAAAGGTTCTGCACCTGGAGTCAGATTGATTGTTCCGCTGTATGTTTGGCCAGCAGTTGTAGTTACTCCATTGTCGTTATTATCTACATTACTATTTGGATTTGTTTCATTCACCGGACTACTGGAATAAGGATTTCCGGAAGCTGGTGATGGAGGAACGACTCCAACAATATAATTTCCAGGTGTTAATCCGTTAAATACATACAATCCCGATGAGTTAGTTGTTGTATTTGCTATCGCATCCGTCTGGTGAACCATCATTGTTCGCATCAGCATACAAATAAACGGTAGCTCCTGCAATACCACTCTCTGACGCATCTTTTGGCCATCACGGTTGACATCATTCCATACCAGATTACCCAAAGACAGTGGTTGAGTAATACCGAAGTTCACATTTGGAACATCTACATTACCCACAACTACCATAGTTTGGCCATTTGTAGTCCGTCGTTGCCGGTATTATCGCAGCAATCTTCTGATACATTGCTCCAACCGGATGGAGTGTTGTTGATGGTGCAGGGTTACCAACCGTTCCAGGTGTTGTACTTAACACCATGGTATATGTTGTATTTGGTGCAACATCATTAAACTGATAAGTTCCATTTGAATTTACTGGCACTGACGCCACAACGTTTCCGTTTGGTCCTACCAGGTTCGCATACAACTGAGTTGTTCCTGCTGTTCCGGTTCCGGTTCCGTCTACATTCGTCGGACCATTATTATCCACATACACATTTCCTGAAACATTCACTGGTTGGTAGAATCCAAAATCTAAAGTCAGATTTGAATTCGCATCTGTTGCTGTTCCATTGTTTGGTGTTTCTCCCAAAGGTTCCGCACCTGGAGTCAGATTGATTGTACCGCTGTATGTTTGGCCAGCAGTTGTAGTTACTCCATTGTCGTTATTATCTACATTACTATTTGGATTTGTTTCATTCACCGGACTGCTAGAATAAGGATTTCCGGAAGCTGGTGATGGAGGAACTACTCCAACAATGTAATTTCCTTGTAATAAGTTATTGAATACATAGTACCCACTGCTATTGCTGCTTGTTGAGGCAACAGCTGGTCCATCAGGAGATCCATCATTGTTCGCATCAGCATATAAATAAACAGTTGCGCCAGCTAATCCGGATTCTCCGGCATCCTTGATACCATCACGATCTGCATCAATCCATACCTGATTACCCAAAGAGAGGTAGGAGACAAACCCGGCATCAATCGTTGGATTATTTTTTGCTACACCTGTTCCGGCCGTATTAATCGTAAACACTGGAGACATTCCGTTACTTGTGTTCGCATCAGAATTATTGTCTGTTCCAGCCGTAGTAGTTTGCGTGGTTAATGTATTATTTGCGTTCGTGGAAGTTGGGAATTTCACATAATAATTTCGAATTACAGATTTTAAAATTGTACTGACCGGGAGCACCACTTTGTGTTGAAGTAACAGTTGACTGAACTAATACATCATCATTGGTACCTTGTGTATTATCTGTACCTACTGACCATAATTCAACATTTACGCCATTAATACCTTCTGAGGCAGCTTCGTTGAAAATGCCATCACCGTTAACATCGTTCCAAACCACATTCCCAACACTTCCTTCTCTGAAATTAACCGTCACCACATCAGTAGAGGTACAACCATTAGCAGCTGTAACAGTAACTGTATACGAAGTTGTTGAAGTCGGGTTGGCAGATGGTTGAGCGATATTGGTGGCACTCAAACCTATAGCTGGTGACCAATTGTATGTATTTCCTGCAATTGCCGGTGTACCGATGACCACGGAATTTAATGAACAAACATCCTTATCCGGACCTGCATCGGCAGCTGGTGGTGTTGTATTTACGGAAACAGTGACAACATCAGAAGCTGTACATCCGTTGGCCGCAGTTACGATAACAGTATATGTGGTAGTCGCCGTTGGATTCGCTGTTGGCTGAGCTAAGTGGTTGAACTCAAGGTAGAATTCATTCCGTTCGGTAACCAGGAATAGGTATACCCAGGAATTGCCTGTGTACCAATAGTTACCGAGCTTGTTGTACAGTTAACTGTTTTATCCGGACCTGCATCGGCAGTAGGCACACCCGCGTCTATAGTAACCAATACCACATCACTGGCGGTACATCCGTTGCTTCCGGTGACTGTAACCGTGTAGGAAGTTGTCATGGACGGACTAGCCATTGGTTGCGCCACATTGGTAGCACTTAATCCATTGGACGGTGACCAACTATATGTATTACCTGCAATTGCTGCCGATCCGATTTGCGTTGAAGTGGTTGTACAATTCAATGTTTTGTCCAAACCTGCATTCGCTGTTGGAGGAGTCGTATTGACATTCACAATGACTACATCGGTTGCAGTACATCCTGAAGCCGAATTCGTTACAGTAACTGTATAGGTAGTAGTAGCGATCGGATTCGCTGTTGGCTGAGCTACTGTTGTTGAACTCAATCCAGTAGCCGGTGACCAGCTATATGAATTACCAACTACACCAGCTGTTCCGATCGTTGTTGATGTTGTTGTACAATTCAGATTCTTATCAGCACCCGCATCTGCTGTTGGTACTGTTTTATTGACATTAATTGTTACCGTTGCGGTGGCAGTACATCCGTTACTTCCTGTGACAGTTACGGTGTACGTTGTTGTAGAAGTCGGATTCGCGGTTGGTTGAGCAATATTTGTTGCACTCAATCCGGTTGCAGGCAACCAGCTATAGGTGTTTCCTGCTACCGCGGCTGTTCCGATCTGGATGCCAGAGGTATTTGATGTACAGGGATCGTACCACCATTACCGCCATTCGTTGTCGGTGGTGTTGTATTCACATTCACAATCACGACATCGGTTGCAGTACATCCTGAAGCCGCATTCGTTACAGTGACTGTATAGGTAGTAGTAGAGGTCGGATTCGCAGTTGGCTGAGCTACTGTTGTTGAACTCAATCCGGTAGCCGGTGACCAGCTATATGAATTACCAACTACACCAGCTGTTCCGATCGTGGTTGATGTTGTTGTACAATTCAGATTCTTATCAGCACCCGCATCAGCTGTTGGTACTGTTTTATTGACATTAATTGTTACCGTTGCGGTGGCAGTACATCCGTTACTTCCTGTGACAGTTACGGTGTACGTTGTTGTAGAAGTCGGATTCGCGGTTGGTTGAGCAATATTTGTTGCACTCAATCCAGTTGCAGGCAACCAGAATAGGTGTTTCCTGCTACCGCGGCTGTTCCGATCTGCATGCCAGAGTATTTGATGTACAGGTGATCGTACCACCATTACCGCCATTCGTTGTCGGTGGTGTTGTATTCACATTCACAATCACTACATCGGTTGCAGTACAGCCTGAAGCAGCATTCGTTACAGTAACTGTATAGGTAGTAGTAGCGGTCGGATTCGCAGTTGGCTGAGCTGGTTGTTGAACTCAATCCGCTAGCCGGTGACCAGCTATATGAATTACCAACTACACCAGCTGTTCCGATCGTTGTTGATGTTGTTGTACAGTTCAGATTCTTATCAGCACCCGCATCAGCTGTTGGTACTGTTTTATTGACATTAATTGTTACCGTTGCGGTGGCAGTACATCCGTTACTTCCTGTGACAGTTACGGTGTACGTTGTTGTAGAAGTCGGATTCGCGGTTGGTTGAGCAATATTTGTTGCACTCAATCCAGTTGCAGGCAACCAGCTATCGGTGTTTCCTGCTACCGCGGCTGTTCCGATCTGGATGCCAGAGGTATTTGATGTACAGGTGATCGTACCACCATTACCGCCATTCGCTGTCGGTGGTGTTGTATTCACATTCACAATCACTACATCGGTTGCAGTACAGCCACAAGAATTGGTGACTGTAACGGTATAAGAAGTTGTTGATGATGGTTTGCATAGGTTGAGCAGCGGATGTTGAACTCAAACCTGAAGCTGGAGACCAGGGTAAGTGAGGCCCGCAACAGCAGGTACCAATTGTCGTAGAAGTTGTTGAGCAATTCAAATTCTTATCCACTCCGGCATTTGCTACTGGAGACGGACAGAGATCCTTTTTGACCCAATTAGATTCACCAGGCCAACTAGAACATCCGGCACGACGAGCGCATCGGCGATACCAAGTGGTTTGTGTGATTACTGGTGGGTCGTATGTGGCACCATTGGCGCCGGCAATTGCGGTGTAGGTTGAACCTCCATCATAGGAGATCGACCACATGTATTCAAAGCACCGGTTCCACCTGATGCAGGCGTTAAATCCTGAATCAATGAAGGATCGACGGATGTTCCGCATTGCGTTTCATCATATCCGATGCTACCACCTGCAGTCACGTTCGAGCAGCAGTTGGTTAATGATTTTGAATCAATTGGACTCCCCAGGCCAGCCAGAACAACCTGCACGACGGGCACAACGGCGATACCAGGTAGTTTGAGTAATGACTGGCGGATCGTAGGTTGCGCCATTCGCTCCTGCAATTGCGGTATAACTTGAACCTCCATCATACGAAATTAACCACATGTATTCCAAGGCACCTGAACCACCTGATGCAGAGTCAAATCCTGAATCAAAGCAGGATCGGCTGAAGTTCCACATAAAGTCTCATCATACCCGATGGTACCTCCACTAGTAACATTGTCACAAGTAACCATGGTGAATGTATACGATTGTGATGCACAAATGGATCCAACAGCATTATCCTGAGGAAAAGCTTCTACAAGCATAGTGAACGTTCCTGTTCCATGAGGCCAGGTTGATCCGGAACCGGCATAATCCCATGTACGCATTTTCAACATTAGATCCCGAAGCAGAACCACTTAAGGTAAAGCGTACTTTCCATATTTCGGTTAACAGGGCTTACGTTAAACGGATTGGGTAAGCTTGATATATTGTAAGTACCGCCATTTGAAATTGACACAACGGAGGTGTTAGCACCGGTAGGATCTTTAAACTGGAGGCCGTTTATCGTTGCTGTACAACCTGAATTATAAGATGAACAGATGCTAGCTGGTACTACAGATCCTGGGCCAACGTAACCATTCACAACATCATAGTGCTCGATAACTATTTCATCAATTCCGTTGGGGGCGTTAAAGGTACTACCGAGCTCCACGCCAATAGCCCTGCTTTTGGTAGTCAGGAACATCATTGGTATATGGAGTTGAATAAACAACGGAACCCCAACGTTTAAATACCAATCTCCAACGTTCGTTAGGTTGTGTTACGGTATTGCGTGAACTATAACCATCGTAAGATACCACATCATCCACATTGATGTTCACGCTGCTTGAAAATGCACTTGGTAACCGGAATTAATCGTATAGGTATTGGTTGAACCAGAAATCAATTTCACGACAGAAGGGTTTCCAGTGCTTGGATCAATGGTTTGTTGCCAGGTATACGCACCACTATTGCAGTTAGGGTAGGGCACAAAAACCATAATAGGCGCCTGCATCATTGGGGTCACAAGTTGGAGTGCTAACTGTCACACACCATCCGTCTGTTTTAATCAACTGCCTGTTCCGGTAAATGCCACCTGGACATAGTATGTATTCGCCGGAACTAGAGGTTAAGGTATATAGTTGAGGACCCACAGGGCTGTTGGCCAAAACCTTATTTACTTCAACAGCGGTTTGAGAAATCCAACCCCAACTAGAGGTAAAATACATGATTTTAACTTCATGATAGAAGCTATTGTCATGCGTACCTGCATAAACGTTCATATTGATCGTTGAACCTGCTGGAATTGTTCCGCTGCCAATTGTTTGTGAGACCCAATTGCTGGAACTGTTTGTGATCTGAAAATCACCAGAATAACTACCGCAGGCAACAGCTCCAGTTCCAGCGCTTAAGTTTCCTCCACTCCAGGACCACGAGGTCGTTCCGTTTTCGAAACTCGGATTTTGAACCAGATTTCCAGGGCAGGTACATTGAGCCGCCATGTTTAATGTGCCCAGTAGGGCAAAAACTAAAAATGGTGGTTAAAATTCTACCTGAAAGTGACGTTCGAGAATTATTTTTCCCGATTTGTAAAGTTTGGCACATTTCTTGTATTACTTTTGGTTAGAAATAGTTTGTTATTTATGTGAAGGGCAAATGTAATGTTCTACGTGATTTGATTTGCCCTTAAAATGTTACAACAACTTTTCGTTCGCCATGAAAAGTCTTTGTATCAATTTCACTTATTTGTATAATATTGAAAGAAAGAAATATATATATTATATTTTTATATAATATATATATTGTATTAAAAGCTGTTATGTAAACAATATGTTAAAGGTGTTCTTTTACAATATGTTAGTGCAGTAATACAGGTTTCATGACCAGAATGCGGAGGTTTTGCATGCAAATTTTGGGCAACCAATATAGACAATCAACAGGGAAAGGCAGCTGAAAACTATAACCACTACCAGAAGTGGTTTGCAATCACTGATTAATTTTTGGTTTATACTGTGCTGATTCCAGGAATTGCTGACCAGTGCGTTTATCCGCCATTATATCTTGTAGCGGGCGTTCCGGGTATTTACGTGCAAAACATCGAACCAATTGCCATCCAATCCAGGAACCAATATTTCCCGGAGATTTNGCAGGCATTCCTGTAGAAGTTGGTCCGTCATTTACATACCGAAGAATTTCCTGCCAGTGTGTTGAATACAATAAATTGTTTCTGACAAAGTAATTCCAAATCATTCCTTCATTTTTTATACACCATTCTAACTGATCTCTGCTATATCCAATCAGTTGTTCTTCAGGAACATCCGGCAACATAAACTCCATGAAGTAAAGCTCCTTGCCTTTCATGACCATGAGGTCCAGTAGATTTTTTCCGGATTTTGTGGAAAAGATCTCGTAAATAGCCCTACAAACATTCACCGGAATATATTCAGGTTCACAACGTGCAATCTGATAATAAGGCAGTTGAACAGATTCGTAAAAAGGATACGATTTACCTAAATGCATATCCAACCCAACACCAACTAACGTATCAACCGTAATGGCACTCCACTGATTAAGACCGCTTATAAAATAATACACCGTACCGTAACGGGTCTTGGGATAATAATAACGAATAGTTTGAAACAGCTGTTTTAGCAGGGCATCCTGTTGTTTCGTTTCGGGATATTTNTTCTCAACGCTATCGAATAAATTCCGATAATCCTTGTATGTTAAAAAATGACGCAAGGATTGATGAAAAACTGCCTCGTCATTGGTGCGTGAAAGGCCCGTCAATTCCCTAAAATACACGGCTGCAAAATCTGGATGCTGATTTCCCAATTCATCCAGCGAGGCTTTGAGTCGATTCGTGTCCAATAAAAAAAGTGCACGGTCAAATCGAATCGGACGAAAATTCACCGGAACTTTCGAAAGGTCTATCCGAGGTCGCTTTTCATTATTCTGACAACTGGAAGTGCTGATCATCCAATAACAAACCATTAATACAGCCAGGTGCTTAAGATAGTACTTTTGACAACTCATTCAGAGTCTGTTTGTTTACAAATGTGATTCAAGATTCGTATAAAAAAAGTCAAATCTGAAAGCATTCAATCCTACAAAAAGCACAATGAAAAAATCAATCTTATTAATCGCGGCCTCCTTTGTTTTTATGGGTCATGAAGCCAATTCACAGAGCAAAGCTGAGGACATTTTCAGAACTTATCGTTTCGGTTTGTTTATCGGACCTACTTTCAACTCCATGCGTCCCACAGCCAGTACGATTGACAATTATTCCGTATCAAAAACAAAAGGAAATGTTGGCTTTAGTTTCGGGCTGACTGCCGATTACAATATCAATGACCGGTATACGATTTTTTCCGGCGTTGGCATGGATTGGCGGGGTGCATCTATCAATACGGTCCACGATTCGACAACCATTAAGGTTGAATATGTTGACAGCGCTTCTGTTAAGTATCGTTTACAGTATCTGACCGTGCCAATCGGTTTAAAAATGAAGGCCGCAGAGTTTGATAAGATTAAAGTTTTCGCTACAACCGGTTTGGATTTGGGAATTTTATTAAGCCAGCGAGGAGATGCTATCCTTAAAACCTCTCCACAAACTGCCGAATTTAAATTAGAGAAAAGTAAATTGGGTGGAACGGCCACTTGTGTTCCGGTCAATCTGGGATGGTTTATTGGTGCAGGTGCAGAATATGAATTAAATGACAAAATTCTTTTTACGTCTCTTTAATTTATCGCAACGGATTTACAGATATTACAACTCCAAAAACTAATGACGCAAACAAAAAATTTAGTGATGGCAATATCCGCTCCAACTCCTTTGCCATCCGAATTGGTTATTTCTTCTAAAATTGATTCTTGAGCTTTATAAACCGGTTTAGGCCGGTTTTTTGTTTTAGATAAGGTTTGCTGCTTATCGAATAAGCGCTTCAAATTTAAGGAAACGTAAGAGGGATAGTACTGTGGTAAAGCCTTTGAATGATGAAAAGGCATGTGAGAGTGTTATCAAAAAAATCTCATAGCTAATTGATGAGATAGGAAAGATTATCCTGGATCCATATGAACGTAATTCACTCCATCATGCAATGAAATCAACTATTTTCACGTGAATCAGTAAGACCTAGCTAAGTTGCCTATTCGGTTCACTCTGTTGGAGTTCCTGATATTTAAGCATCGGAAATGCTTCGCATTATCAGGTTGAGAGGAACAGAAACGATGCCAAAATAGGAATGCATGAGCCTTTTGAGTTCTAAAATAAAACCTTAGCTACAAATTGATTCGATGCCGGCAAAAGCCAGAGCCGCAGGTTTTTTATTCCAGAGAATATCATAGATCGTGTCGGCAATGCGCAATCGGTAGGACAATCGTTCACCGATGCGATGAATGCCCTGACTGGCATAATACCCCTCAGCAACCATATTCGTNTCTAATCGGGCAGCAGCCACAGAGTATCCCTTGCCGATAAAATTCCCAAAGGTTCTATTGCGGCTATGTAACGAATAACAAGTCACCAATAGACGCCCNAGATACGCACTGGTATTGTAATGATGCTGGGTTTGCGTGCTGATTACATCCATAAATTGCTGTAACTCGGCAAAACAATTGGTGATATAAACACTNAAAAAATTATCGCCATAATCTAACCCATGGGCAATTCCAGCGCCCAGCGCATAAATGTTTTTCAGAACTGCCGCATACTGAACGCCAAANATATCTGTACTAACAATGGTATTCAGATTTTACCCCGGAATAAACCCGCACAATACGAAGCCNAGTTTTTCATCTGCCGAGGCAAAGGTGAGGTAAGATAATTTTTCAGCTGCTACTTCTTCGGCATGACAAGGGCCTGAAATACAGGCATAGTTTGTGCTGCTTACTCCGAAACGTTGTTGGAGGTATTCATTCAGTAAAAGACTTTGTTCCGGTAAGATTCCTTTAATGGCGGAAAGAATCTTTTTATCGTTGAACACCGCGCCCGGTAAATCATTTAAAACCTCCGTGATAAATGCCGAAGGAATCCCTATTACAATGAGGGATGCTTCTTGAATCGCTCGTTCTAAGGAGGGTTCAAAATGGATGCTACTTGTGGAATAATTTACCGAACTGAGGTAGTGCGGGTTATGCCCTTCTTCGATGAGATGCTGCATCGCCTCCCGATTTCGCATCCACCAGGTAAATGGAACTCCATTGTCATTCAGGAGCTTGGCCAGTGCCGAACTCCAACTTCCGTTCCCAATATGGCAATCCGTCGATCCATCTCGGGCTAAGATAATACCAGTCCATCAACGACCAAAATTCTTCCTGGGAATATAAGCGGGTTCACGTCACTGGATTGTTGATTTTGATGCACTGCATCCGGCATGCTTCGGGGTACGATACAAGCGAATTACGGTTCGGATACCCCACCAACTCACTACACCAAAAACAAAAAAGGGCCATAAAGTTAAAAGGCCATTACAGACCAGAGAAACAACTGCCAGCCTTGCTGGAGAGCATCCGAACTGCGCACATAAAATGGGGTTTGTTTGTTGGCATCACGGGCGGTATAAAAATGATGGGTAAGAGGCCGGCCATGCAGCACCACATCAAACCAAAGAAATTGGGTACGATAGGTGAGTGATTTGTTTTCCTGATTTCTTTTAATATGAACTTCCTGCTTGCCATCTTCGTATTGTCGTTGTTTCAAACCATGCGAAACGATCCTGTAATGCCTTGATTCAGGGCCTGATTTAATTGAATTGCATCCGTCACATCTTGTTCGTCTAACACCATTTGTTCAACCTGAACGGGAAGACAAAGAACAGTTCGTACAAAAGTGTCTGCTTTTGCAACAGGCACTTTAATTTTCATAGAGGCCTGTGGATGGGTCTGGTAACTGTGATGGATACTGTCTAAACTAATGGCACAGGATGTTTCGGCTTGCTTGTTGGATTGCATCTCATAATGATAAATATGGCCGTTTAGTTTTTGAACAACTTCCTGGAAGGAGACCACCTGTTTTTCCACTTCATCCACCTGCAATTCAATGTGGGCTGTGCGAATCGTTTGCCGTTCCTGTTCGGAATGCGGCGATGCGTCTGCTACCACCGAAGTGGCCGGTATAGCGGGTTCAGATGGCGCTGAATTATTTTGTGCGCAGGAGGAGAACAAAATAGTATAGCCAGAAAAATCCGGCAGTTCTTGTACGATGCATTGTTGATGATTTCCTATTGATGCGAAAAGGACAACTTCAGTAACCTCAACAAGGTGTTATAGCAAAAAAATCCTGCCTGAGCAGGATTTTAAAAATGATTTGAAAGGCTTATTTAGCAACTTTCGCACTCAGTTCTTTACCGGCTTTGAATTTAGCAACTTTTAGCTGCGATTTTGATTTCTTTACCAGTTTGCGGGTTACGACCAACGCGAGCAGCACGTTTAGAAACAGAGAAAGTACCGAAACCAACGAGGGTTACTTTGTTACCTTTTTCAAGGTAGCTGTTACTGAATCAGTGAAAGCATCCAGAGCAGCACCTGCCTGAGTTTTTGTACAATCAGCCGCTTTGGCCATAGCTTCGATTAAATCCGCTTTGTTCATTTTCTTTGAATTTAAGGGTGATGAAATTTTGTTTGATGCGCTAAAGTACTACGTTTCAGCATGGTGCAAAATTTTTTTGTCTGAAACCCCATGAATAAAGGATTTGCACAAATTATTCACATTATACTTCTTTCAAACCTTTGTCTATAGTGCATTTCAGCTAGTCAATTTTTTTAGGATCGACCGAAATGCTATAAACTGGTCTCCAAATTGTTCAAACCCCTTTGCCGGAGACTGGGAGCGAAGCTTTCAATATACTGCTGGTAGCGCTCCTGAGAGGTGGTGCAATACTGTATACTGAATGTAAATCCCTCCTCATCCTGTGGTTCAATAAGCTCAAAAAATTGAAAAGAGTCAAACATACCGGTAGCTAACACCTCCTGAATATGTTCATGTTGCATCCAATGTAACCAGGCTTCACGAATTCCCGGAACAATTTTAACCGTGACATGATATATCCACATAAGTTTATGTTTAGATGGAGATACTCACCGGGCAACGATCAGAATGTTTTGCATCCGGTAAAATATAGGCATCCTTAACCTGATCAATTAAACCGTCCGATACATTGATATAATCAATACGCCAACCTTTGTTATTGGCCCGTGCATTGGCCCTAAAGCTCCACCAACTGTATTGATGCGGAGAAGGGTTTATTTTTCGAAAAGCATCATGCATCCCGCATTCAAAAAAACGATCCATCCAGGCGCGTTCCTCTGGTAAAAATCCACTGGAGTTTTTATTTCCTTTCGGATCATGAATGTCAATCTCCTTATGACAAATATTGTAATCACCAGCCAGAATCAGCTTGTTATGATGCGCCAATTTTGTTTTAAAANNGTCAAGATACTCTTCCAGAAATTGCATTTTATACGCCTGCCGATCCTCCCCGCTGCTCCCACTGGGAAAATAGGTATTGATTAAAAGAAAATCGTTGAATTGAAGTTGTAGTACCCGACCTTCCATGTCGGCCTGTTCTAACCCACAGCCATAGGTCACCTCCCTGGGTTCTGATNNACGCGACAAAATGCCTACCCCGCTATATCCCTTTTTCTGAGCAGGAAACCAATAGGGATGGTAACCCAATGATTGCAGAGCCTCGGTCGGTATATCGGGCAAGGATGCCTTAAGTTCCTGAAAACAGTATACGTCTGCCTGGTCGGATTGAATCCACTCGAGCAATCCTTTGTTCATGGCGGAGCGAATTCCATTTAAGTTGTATGATACAATGCGCATGTGGCCTACGAAGTTAAGCGATGTAGTACAATAAAAAAGCCTCCCGTAGAGGAAGGCTCATATTGACAAGTTGTCGAATTAGTTTTTAGTCACCCGGCGTACACCTAAATTTTTCCGCGATTATCAGCAAATTGCAACAAATAAACGCCATTGGCTACGCGATCCAAAGCATAAACTAGAGCGGCATCCCGACTCGGATCCACACTTAGACTGGTGAGCTTACGACCGGTTACACTCAACACATGAATCGTATTAATTCGTTTATCAGTCAGATTAATGGTGATCCGATCTGAGGCCGGATTCGGATATATGGATACCAGATTAGAGGCATCAAAATCATTGGTATTGGTTGGCCAGGTTTGAAACATAAATACCATATCTCCGTAATTGGTCGTTAATTTAACCCATGATGTGCCGTCTTGAGCCGTTGTAGCAGCTTTCATATCCACATACCAGACTCCAGATTCACCAGGGCCCAATGTCACACTGTGGGGTCGTTGCTATTCAGGTAACAAGCAGCAGGATCGCATAATCCTAAAACAGACCATCCCGTGAGAATCTGGTCGGCACTTTTACTCCATGAAACTGTCACGGTTGATGCCGTGTTATTTACAATAGTGTCCTTCAGTGAATGCATCGCATTGTCCTTCGGAAAACCCTTATACCAAACGGTATCATGCTTGATGGTTACCTGTGCCATAGATACCCAGGCACTTAACACAGCGACAAATGTTAGTAATACTCTTTTCATGATCTAGTAATTTATTCAAAGTAATTGATTCAGGCTGCGCAAACGCGGCATGAAGAATTACCGCAATATACAGTTGGAAATCCTGTTTTGGTCTTTTTTTCCCGTTAAAAATTACGAGGTGTCGGTTAAATGCATAAATTTGGTGTTCAAAACAGTACTTTCAATGAAAAATTATTACTTCTTGCGCTCACGGCCTTTGGATTCGTGGGTACAAATGCTCAGGTCATTTGGTCTGAAAATTTCGATGCCGTTACCAACCCGAACCTACCTGCAAGGTGGACTCAGTACAACGGTGACAACCTGACTGTCAACAGCAATTTGAGTGCGTACAGCTTTGGGACCAACGCCTGGGTTTCACGCAAACCAGCCGGTTCTACCAATGGTTTTGCTGTAAGTACCTCCTGGTATTCTTCAGCCGGTACGTCAAACGACTGGATGATTACCCCACAGGTAACTCCTACAACAGGTGCCTGGTTATTATTTGATGCTGTTGCCCCGGATGGTAATTTTGCCGATGGGTATCAGGTTAAGATTTCAACTACCGGAAACAACTATACCGATTTTACAGCGGCTCCGGTATATACCGTAGCTTCTGAAGGTCAATTATGGGCTACCAAAGCGGTGAATTTGAGTAACTATGTGGGTCAACCTATCTATATCGCTTTCATTAATAACAGCAACAATAAATACCTGCTGTTCCTGGATAATATTCAGGTGAAAGTGTTACCGGCAAATGATGGGGCCTTGTTAGATATGACTCCGGATATCGCTTCGTACCGTTCGTTCGCAACAGTGGGCAGCCCGGTTGCAGTGCAGGGATTATTTCAGAATCAGGGATCTGCAACGGTAACTAGCTATACCGTTAAAGTGAATGATGGAAGTACAACACAATCTTATCCGCAAACAGCGAATGTATTGCCTTATGGAACCNCATATTTTTCACTGAATTACAATATGCCTTCAACCGGAATTAAACCGATTAAAATGTGGGCAGAAGTAGGTGGTGATAACAATCATGTTAACGATTCCACATCTTCTGAATTCGGTGGAGCTACCTTTACTCCAACACCAACTGTGGTTTTCGAGGAAGCAACAGGAACCTGGTGCGGATGGTGCCCTCGTGGTGCCGTTTACATGGACTCTATTGCAAAAATGCATCCCGAAGTTGTTGCTATCGCAGTACATAACAATGACCCGATGACCGTAGCTGCTTACGATGCCGGTATCGGTGACCTGGTAGGAGGATATCCTTCCGGATTGGTTGGCCGTAAAGTAGAAGCCGATNCATCTGAANTTTTCACTGCTTACAATGATCGCAAAAGCGATTTCTCTGTTGGTGATATCACTATAGGTACTCCTACCATTACAGGAAGTACAATGACTGTAAAAGCCGATGTAAAAATGGCTGTAAATACAAAACCCAACTACGATTACCGCGTTGCTTTGGTTGTTACTGAAGATGGAATGACAANNGGAACTGCTGCCAGCTGGGCTCAGGCTAACTACTATTCCGGAGCAGCTGCTCCAAACTTAGTAGGTGCCGGTCATAACTGGGATAACGAACCAAATCCGGTTCCTGCCAGCAGCATGGAATACGATCATGTCGCCCGCAATATTGAAGGTGGATTTACAGGAGTTGCCGGAAGCCTACCATCAACCATGACTGCCGGTACAACCTACTCGTACACATTTAACTGGACAATTCCTGCTGGTTTCCGTCCATGGATGGCAAAAGCCAATGTTCTTTTAATCAGCGGTTTAAGTGGTGAAGTTCAAAATGGTAAATGGGTGAATGTAAAACCTGCTTCAGTTGATGATGTGAACGCTGTAAATGATGTTAAGGTATTTCCGAACCCAACTTCTAACTACCTGAATCTTGAATTCACCATGAATACTACCTCAGATGTTTTGGTTACGATGACCGATATTACTGGTAAAACAGTATACAGTCAGAACCTGAACAACCTGAATGGTAATCAGGGACTGGTCATTCCAACCGGTTCTATGACAGATGGTATCTATGTTCTTTCTGTAAAAACGAAAGAAGGTACTTCTACTCAGAAAGTAACTGTACGTCACTAATTTTTCGATACGAAGTTTCTAGTGCAGAAGCTGTCCTTTTCAGGGCAGCTTCTTTTTGCTTGATGCGAGCTACTTTTACCTGATGGCCCGCTATTCAGCCGACTTTATTTTACCGGTACAGAATTTCTTCCACCGGGAAGTTCAATTGTACTGGATGCCGAAGGGACGATTTTGGCCGTTAATCCGGAATCACCTGTTGATACTGTGCATTTAAACGGGCTGCTTATGCCGGGTTTGGTGAATGCGCATTGCCATTTGGAATTGTCCTACTTGAAGGGAAAAATCAAACCCCATACCGGTCTGCCCGGATTTTTAAATCAGGTCAATGCAGCATATACAGCACCCCGTTATGAACAGGAAATTCAGCAGGCGATGCAAGCAGCAGACCAGGATATGTTTGCGCATGGCATAGTTGCGGTAGGGGATATTAGTAACCGTATGGATAGCATCACTATCAAAAAGAACTCACCTATTCATTATGTGACCTTTGTGGAAGTGTTTGGCGTGATAGAGGAAAATGCCACCCAACGATTTAGTCAGGCATTAAAAATCCGCGATGCCTTTCGCGATGCCGGACTGACTGCTCATTTGGCGCCTCATGCGCCCTATTCCGTTTCTGATGCCCTGTTTAAATTAATCGGTGAAAGCGGTGAACTCCTCTCCGGCATGCACAATCAGGAGTGTGCCGCCGAAAACGAACTATTTGAACTGGGAACCGGTGATTTTGTTCCATTCTTAAAACAATTTTTAGCAGACGATCAAAACCTGCCGATTTCAGGAAAAACTTCACTTCAAACCCGTTTACCTTACCTTGATCAATTCCGCAGGNTGCTATTGGTTCATAATGCCCACACCTCCGAAGAGGATTTAGAATTTGCTTCGAAAAGTGATTCAGAATTATTTTGGTGTNTTTGCCCACAAGCCAATCAATACATAGAATCCAAACCAGCGAACCCTTTGCGTTTTGTAGCGAATAACTTAAACGTTGTCGTGGGTACGGATAGTCTGGCATCTAACCATACCCTGGATTTGTTTGAAGAAATTCGTTTATTACAAAATGCCTTTCCAACGATTCCTTTGGCCTATTGGTTACAAAGTGTTACTNGTTCAGGGGCCAGAGCCTTGTTGCTGGATGCCCAATTCGGTAGCCTGCACGTAGGTAGCCAGCCAGGTGTTGTGCATATTCCCGAATGGCAATCGAAGGATTCCATCCCTGAAACAAGGAGCCTGCGCTTTCTGGCACGGCCTTGTTGAAACCGGTTAAAGCGTATTACCTTTGCGGCCATGAATCAGAAATTTATTCAGCGCTTACAAAACGAAATTCAGGAAATTCAAGCGGCCGGATTGTACAAACAAGAGCGGGTGATCGACAGTGTGCAAGGTGCACATATTACCGCCAACGGCAAAGGTGTTTTGAATTTTTGTGCCAATAATTACCTCGGACTTTCCTCGCATCCAAAAACCATTGCTGCTGCACATGCTGCCATCGATTCGCGCGGCTATGGCCTCAGCAGTGTGCGGTTTATTTGTGGTACCCAGGATATCCATAAAGAACTGGAAGAAAAATTATCCCGGTTTNTAGGCATGGAAGATACCATTTTGTATTGTGCGGCCTTTGATGCGAATGGCGGAGTATTTGAACCTTTGTTGAATGAACAGGATGCCATCATTTCGGATGAACTGAATCATGCGTCTATCATTGATGGAATTCGTCTTTGTAAAGCAGAACGTCACCGGTATAAACACAATGACCTCGCCGACCTGGAAGAGAAATTAAAAGCCACTCAACATTGCCGCAGCCGCATGATTGCTACGGATAGTGTATTTAGCATGGATGGTACCGTGGCCCAACTGGATAAAATTTGTGACCTGGCCGAAAAGTATGATGCCATTGTGATGATTGATGAAAGCCATAGCAGCGGCTTTATGGGAAAAACCGGACGTGGGGTGCATGAACTTTGTGGTGTGATGGATCGTATTGATATTATAACAGGAACTTTAGGTAAAGCCCTTGGTGGCGCCAGTGGTGGATTTACCAGCGGTTCGAAAGAAATGATAGATATTTTACGCCAGCGAAGCCGACCCTATCTGTTCTCAAATACGGTTGCCCCTGCGGTGGTCGGAGCATCCATTGCCGTACTGGATATGCTCAGTGAAACAACTGCTTTACGCGATAAGCTGGAAGAAAATACCTTGTACTTCCGTGAAAAGATTCAGGCTGCCGGCTTCGATATTAAGCCCGGAATACACCCGATAGTTCCAATTATGTTATACGATGCTGTTCTGGCTCAGAAAATGGCTTCGCGGATGCTTGAAGAAGGTATTTACGTCATTGGATTCTTTTACCCGGTAGTTGCTAAAGGGAATGCCCGCATAAGGGTTCAGATCGGTGCTGCCCATGAGCGGGAAGATTTGGATCGAGCAATTGCCGCATTCACTAAAGTAGGAAAGGAACTCGGCGTCATCAAATAAAGCAGCCATCTTGCCGTCGGAATCCCGAAAATGGATGGAAACGCTGGAAATGCTCAGGAAACAGTATATTTGTCATTCTAAAATTTGAAACTATGGGAAGAGGCGATAGAAAAACGAAACGCGGAAAAATCAGTAAGGGATCGTTTGGTAAACACCGTCCCCGTAAAGCCCGTTCGCAAGCCAGTCAAAGAAAGCTTAAGCTTTCTTTTTTTTGCCATATACCATTCCATTTGATGCAACTGCTGCGGATGAGGATTGGGACTAAATTCCAATATAGTGCATCAGTAAATCGTAGTTCTGTTGTAAATTTTCCTGGTGTTGTTCCGCTGAAAATACGTCTGCAATTTGATAATTAAACCGTTCGAAGGTCGCAATCAGCGATTGGACATCTGTTTTGTTCACTTTCAACGTGATTTGCATCCGGGCATTGTCTTCAAGGGTNTTCACGAAAAAACATAAGATACTCACGTCATTGCTTTCGCAGATGCGGGCAATTTCCGAAAGACTATAATTGCGTTGATCAATNTCGATGAGTAAAATCGCCCCGGGTTCCAATACGGCATTGTTATCGGCCATATAGGTAAATAAACCCTCGGTGGTAACGCTACCCACATAATGGTTTTGTTGGTTCACTACCGGTAATACAGAAAGATTAAATTCCTTGCACAATTTCATGGCCTCAAACGGATGGGTATGCTCAAATACCAGGGGTCGAAAAGTGAAATTCGGCCAACGACAAAGGCTCTTCCGGGTATCCCAATCCAGCAGGTCATCTTCCGAAATCAAGGCAATATAGTTGTCCTTCTGTACAAGAGGTAAATGAAAAACCCGGTACTCATTCATCAGACTCAGGGCCTTATCACCACTATCATTCAGTGCCAGGGTTGGGAGATGGTTGCTGATCGGTTGGCGCGTGTTCATACCGTACTAACGACACAAATAAATGAAAAATTTTTAGCCGAGAGTAAATTAATGTTTAGCCAGAAATTCACTCAGAATAACGTTAAATTCATTCGGTACTTCCATCATCGGGGCATGCCCGCAATGGTCTATCAANTGCAATTCGGAATTGGGCAACAAGCGTTCAAATTCATGGGCTACCATGGGCGGGGTAATGGTATCATTTTTTCCCCAGATCAAACAAACCGGTTGTTGGATATTTTTAAGTTCTTCGCCCAGGTGATGCCGTATCGCGGATTTGGCCAGGTAGATGATTTTAACGGCTTTAAGTCGATTGTTTACGATGCTATACACNTCTTCTACCAATTCGTTGGTTGCGGATTTGGGATCGTAAAAGGTGAGCTCTACTTTNTTCCGGATATAGTCTTTGTCGCCGCGTTTCGGATAAGTCTCACCCATACCATTTTCAAATAAGCCTGAACTTCCGGTGAGGGTAATCGTTTTNACCCGTTCCGGATGTTTTAAGGCATAAACCAATGCAATATGCCCACCCAGAGAATTTCCGAGCAGATGGGTATCCCGAAGGTCTTTGTGTTCAATAAAACGGGCCACATGTTTGGCCAAACCTGAAACCGAGGTATCCAGATTGGTCAGGTCATACAGTGGAAGCATCGGAATGTATACCGTATGGGTTTGTTTGAAATGATCGACCAGATCTTTAAAATTACTGAGCGCACCAAACAAACCATGCAATAGCACCAGGTTAGGACCTTGTCCCTCCTGTACATACTTAAATTTTCCGGACTGTCTGATTTCGTACTGCATAGCAAGCGTTAACGTCCGCTAAAGTAGCAGTTTAATCGGAGAAACTAAAATGAAACTATCATGAAGGTCTATTCGCCATTATTTTATCTATACGAGCCATAACGGCTGGTGTGAGNATTTTCACCACCTCCAGGGCCTTTAAATTTTCAAGGAGTTGTTCCTTTTTNGTGGCACCTAGAATCGACGTGGTTACATTGGGATTGTGAATACACCAGGCGATGCTTAATGCGGCCAGACTACAATTTAATTCGCCGGCCAGTTTATTTAGTTTTTCNACTTTATCGAGATTCTCCTTAGTCAACCAACGTTCAGCCAACCAGTTAAACCCGGTCATCGCCAATCGGGAACCTTTGGGTGCGCCTTCTAAATATTTACCACTTAACAAACCACTGGCCAGGGGACTCCAGATGGTGGTGCCCAGTCCCGGATTTTGAAACACGGGCAGGTACTCCTTTTCTAATTTATGGCGTTCGAATAAATTGTACTGGGGTTGTTCCATGGTAGGGCCAATGATGCGATACATGGCGGCCACCCGATGGGCTTCCATAATTTCGGCGGCACTCCATTCGCTGGTTCCCCAATATAACACNTTGCCTTGTTGAATGAGCGTATTCATGGCCAATACGGTTTCCTCAATGGGCGTATTCGGGTCGGGGCGATGACANAANTACAAATCCAGATAATCGGTTTGCAGACGTTGTAAAGCCTCATGACATGCTTCTATCACATGCTTGCGGCTGAGGCCGGTTTGGTTCGGTTTGTTGGCATCACCCCGCCAACCAAAAAATACTTTACTGCTGAGGCAATAACTGCTGCGATCCCATTTCNNATTTTTTAAAACCCGCCCCATCATGTTTTCACTTTCACCCAAAGCATATACTTCGGCATTGTCGAAAAANTTAACGCCCTGTTCGTAAGCTATTTTCATCAATTCTGCAACACGTTTGTCATCAATTTGTTTGTGAAAACTGACCCAACTGCCAAACGACAATACACTGAGTTGTAATCCGGATTTTCCTAGTCGACGATATTCCATGGTTTATAGTTCTGTTTTTAATTGACACCGTTGCATAACCTATTTGTAAATTCCAATGTGTGATTGGCAAGGGCATTCAACTTGTTTACACGGTAAAACTACTTTGGAATCTGCATCAGGCCAAGTTGATTGCAAATTTTGCTGGTTGAAATAACCAACGTCAAATACAAGCCGATCCTTTACCGGATTTGTATACAGTAGAGGCGTGTCTTGCTACTTCATATTCACGGTTGAAACTGACCTGCCAATTCAATCTGTGTGAGGGCCATCAAACCGAACTCCGGGCTGTGTTGAAAACGAATCCAAGCCCAACCATAAATCAAGATACTCTTGCCCCCATTAATATTTTGCGCCACTTACACCTATCTGTTCGATGGGATGCCAGGTAGTTTTAATTTCTTGCGAATCCAAAATCATATAGGGATTTTCGCTGCCGGAATCTCTCCAATCGCAATCATAGAAATAACTCCGTTTCACATTGCCTGATGCCGCCTGTTCAATATTGCGGCGTTCATCGGCCGAAGCTCTGGCATACACTACAACATTCACATCCAGGTGGGATGCAAAATGCAGATGCAATTCCTGGCTGTTTCCGCTCAGCAGATTAACCACACCACCCGGCAAATCAGCGGTGGCCAGTACTTCGGCCCAGGTCATAGCAGGTAGTGGTTGGGCTTCAGCGGCCAGGGCTACCACACAATTTCCTCCGGCGATAGCGGGTAGCACCAACGACACGAGACCCAATAGTGGATATTGTTCGGGGGCTAGCGTGCTAACTACACCCATAGGTTCTGGCACCGAAAAATTAAAATGGGAACTGGCCACTGGGTTAATGCTTCCGAACAGGGCCTGGTATTTATCGCACCAGCCACTGTAATAAACACAACGGTCAATCGCGAGGCGAACTTCTTTTGCGCCTGCACCTGGGTTTGTNCCGCCTTGCATTAATTCCTGTTCAAATTGTGCTTTTCGTCCTTCCATCATTTCTGCGATGCGATACAGAATTTGTCCGCGGTTAAACGCCGGACGCCCGCTCCATCCTTCAAATGCTTTGCGTGCAGCCACTACGGCATTGCGGAAATCTTTACGTGAGCTCCGACAGGCATTGGCCAGGATGCGGTTTTTGTATTGAGCACTNTTATAGTAGCGGCCGCTTTCAGTCCGNGGAAACTGACCGCCAATAAAGAGTTTATAGGTCTTTAATATTTCAAGTGTAGCCATAAATTTTGTTTTGCGCATTAAGTGAGTTGANACATATGGGTACAATCCGTGCAGCCCGCCTTCGCGACCAAAGCCACTTTCTTTGTAGCCACCAAACGGAGAAACCGGATCGAATTTATTATAGGTATTGGCCCAAACTACTCCGGCGCGAAGCTTCGTTGTGAGGTTAAAAATTTTGCTTCCTTTATCGGTCCACACACCTGCACTGAGTCCGTATGGAATATTGTTGGCTTTTTCAATTACCTCCTCGATGGTGCGAAAGGTTTGGATGCATAGCACGGGCCCAAANATTTCTTCTTGAACGATGCGGTGGCTCTGCGATGTTTCCAGAAAGAGTGTGGGTTTACAAAAAAATCCGGTGGATGGGATGCCCCGTTCGGGTTGATACAATTGAGCCCTTCTTTTTCCCGAGATTCAGGTAGTACTGAATTTTTCAAATTGTTTAGCCGAGTTGATGGCGCCGATGTCGGTATTCTTATCCAACGGANNTGCAACAATCAAGGTCTCCATGCGGCGTTTTAATTTACGAATCACCAGATCGGCCACATTTTCCTGAACAAACAAGCGCGAACCCGCACAACACACATGGCCCTGATTAAANAAGATTCCGTTCACTATACCTTCCACAGCCTGATCGATAGGAGCATCGTCGAAAATGATATTCGCTGCTTTGCCACCCAATTCTAAGGTTACTTTNTTATCGCTGCCGGCGAGGGCTTGCTGAATTGCTTTTCCAACCGGAGTACTTCCTGTAAAGGCTACCTTATTGCTTAATGGATGCGTTACAATGGCGGCACCTACATCACCATAGCCGGTTACTATATTTACAACGCCCGGAGGAAGTCCGGATTCCTGAATAATTTCGGCCAGTTTAAGTGCGGTTAGTGGAGTAGTTTCCGCTGGTTTTAAAACAACGGTATTTCCGCAAGCCAGGGCCGGAGCCAGTTTCCAGGCTGCCATGAGCAAAGGAAAATTCCAGGGAATAATTTGCGCTGCCACTCCCAAGGGTTGGGCTTGCCGATTAGGAAACGCATAGTTTAATTTATCGGCCCAGCCGGCATAGTAAAAAAANTGGTTTGCTGCCAAAGGCAAATCTATATCGCGGCTTTCACGAATCGGTTTTCCGCCATCCATACTTTCGATGACTGCAAATTCGCGGGCCCGTTCCTGTATCATGCGGGCGATGCGATAAATGTATTTACCACGTTCTTTACCGGATAGTTTGCGCCAGTATTTCGAATAGGCGGTGTGCGCTGCATGAAGGGCCAGATCGGCATCTTTGGCATTGCCGTGGGCTACTTCACTCAACACCTTGCCATTGGCCGGATTGATGCTGGGGAAATACTTGCCTGAAGCTGGTTTTACAAACTGACCATTGATGAAATGCGCATAGCGAGGCTTAATTTCAATATGATCGGCTGATTCTGGCGCCGGTGCATAATTCCAGACAAAGGCATTCTTTGCCGGTACATTTTTTAACGGGGCGCAGGGTATTGGCTTTTTTGAAACGGTTTTTGCCATGGAGAGGGTTTAATCTTTCGAAATATAATCGGATGAATAGTACACACCCAATTGTTCTTTACCAAGTTGTAAAATAATGTCGTTGGCGAGGCTGCTCGCTCCGAATCGAAACCAATGCGGACTCATCCAATCGGGGCCCAGGGTTTCATACAGCATCACCAGATATTGCAGAGCAGCTTTGGAGGTAGAGATGCCTCCGGCTGGCTTCATGCCTACTTGTCGACCGGTAGCGGCATAAAAATCGCGAATAGCTTCCAGCATCACCAAAGTAACGGGCATGGTGGCTGCAGGCTGAATTTTTCCGGTAGAGGTTTTAATAAAATCGGCCCCGGCTTCCATTGCCAATATACTGGCTTGGCGAATATTGTCGAGGGTAGACAATTCACCGGTTTCGAGAATAACTTTCAATCGGGCCGATGCACAAGCCTCCTTGATGGCCGCAATTTCATCAAAAACGGCATTCGTGTTTCCCCGTAAAAATTCGCCCCGGCTAATGACCATATCAATTTCATCGGCGCCCTGATTCACCGCAAATCGGGTATCCTCTAATTTTATTTTACGCGTACTATTCCCACTGGGNAAGGCTGTGGCCACTGCGGCTACCCGGATACCCGAATCCCCCAATGCAATTTTTGCGGTACGTACATGGTTGGGGTATACACAAACAGCAGCTACCGAGGGTATATCGTTCAGATGGTCGGCCAGATGCATGGCTTTATAACACATTTGTTTCACCTTACCCGGCGTGTCCTTGCCTTCAAGTGTGGTAAGGTCTATCATTGATAACGCAAGGTGCATCCCTTGCAGTTTACTTNNTCTTTTAATGCTGCGTGTATTAAACCGGGCAACNCGTTCTTCAACCCCGGTTTGATGCACAGGCGTGAAAGGCAATTTCATGCTTCAAAGATACAGTTTCAGGGATACGGAAAAAGCCTGAGGGGAACTCAGGCTTTTGAGGCTTTCGCAAACACAAAAACGAAAGCATTAGGTTGATTTGGTAGAGGTGGTGTAAAGATGCTGACCCAGGGCCAGAACAATTACAGGAGTTTGCCAAGGCATGGGTTGAATTCGTAAATACCCATTTTGAGTTTGTACAGGGGCCGATATCCGAAGCTCAACCATGACGCCATTTTTGATCGACTTATCTGCAAATCCCCAATGTGGCCATGAATTGCCCGAGCCCCCTATGAATGTAAGAAAAGCGGCGATGCAAACCACGCTCACCTGCGGATATCCGATTCATTCGGAAGGTTTATTGTCACGGTTTAATACCCATCTTGTTCAAGGGCGAGCGGACTACCTTCTCCTTCGTTTGGGTATTATGAAAATTTTTGCATCCACAAAAGAATGTATCGGCAGGAGTTTAAAACTAAAAATTATATTTGTACGATTCCGGATGCCGGTTCTATTCAAATTTGTTAACCCCGCTGAAACATCTGTTTAAATACCTGTTCGTTTTTCTTTGCCTGATGCCGGCAATAGTTGTGGCGCAAAAGACAAAAAACCAGAGCCGGGAACAGTTAGAATCGCAACGGCAGTCGCTGCTGGAAGAAATTAAAAAGACCCAGGAACAACTTGCGGTTTTACGGAAAGACAAAAGAGTTCCTTATCTGAATTGCAAGCCCTGCAATCACGCCTGAATGCCCGGCAGCAGTTGATTCAAAATATTAACCGGGAGATCGGCATCATTGAAGAAAGTATCAATCTGACCAACCGGGATGTACTCACATTACGAACCCAGCTGGATACCTTAAAAAACAATATGCGGAAATGATGCTATACGTATAAAAACAGAACATCTTCGGATCGATTGTTTTTATTTTCAGCATCTTCATTTAATGATGCCATCCGCCGCTTGCAATATGTAAAACAATACCGCAATTTCAGGGCTGACCAGGCCATTAAAATTACCTCGGCGAGTAAACAACTCACCAATAAAATAACGGTTCTGAACATCCAAAAACAAAAAAGGATCTGGTATTGGTAGCCCAGGAACAACAAACAAAAATTCTGGCAGCTGAAACAGCCGAAAAGGATAAGATTGTGACCCAACTAAAAGGCAAGGAGAAAGAGTTGATTGCCGGCCTTGCCCAGAAAAACGCGCAGCCGATGAATTGAACCGGGCTATTTCTGCTGCCATTCGCAAAGAGATAGAAATCGCCAGAAAGCGGGCCATGGAAGAACGCTTAAAGAACAACGAGCGCTCAAGGCAAAACAGGAACAAGAAAAACGACTGGCTGCACAAAAGAAGGCCGATGCGCAGGCCCAGGCCATGAAACTGAAACGCGAAGAAGAAGCCCGCAGGTTAGAAGAGGCCAGAAAACAACAGGAACTTCGTGAAAAACAAGCCCTGGCCGAAAAACAAAAACGTGAAGAACAGGAACGCAAGCTAGCCCAGGAGAAAAAGAACGGGAACAGCGCGAAAAACAATTGGCCGAAGATCGTCGGATACGCCTGGAAAATGAGCGTAAAGCAGCTACCCTTGCAGAGGCGCAACGTAAAGAACGCGAAAAACAACTGGCTTTAGAACGGCAAAGGCAGGAGGATAGACAACGGCAATTAGATCTTGAACGAAAAAACAGGAAGATAAACAGCGACAACTGTTGGCCGAGAAACAACGTCAGGAAGAAGAACAACGTAATCTGGTAGAAGAGAAAAAAGACAGGATCGTGAAAAAGCCCGGCTGGCGAATAACACGACTTATTACAATCCTGGTATGTTCCTTCGTTGGCCGAGAAGAGTAAACCTGCCGAAGCTGTGGCAAGCAATGTGGTTGCAGAAGAACCGGCAACATCTGCCAAAACATTTAGCAGTGACGATTATAAATATTCCCTCACCCCTGAAGAACGCCAACTAACCAACAGTTTTGAAGCCAATCGGGGCAAGTTACCTGGCCTGTAGAAAGGATATATCGTTGAACATTTTGGCAAGAACAAGCATCCACTTTTTAATATTGTGACCGAAAATTACGGCATCGATATTAAAACCTCCCGGTGCTGCTGCCCGTACCATTTTTGCCGGTGAGGTAAATTCTGTGATCGGCATTCCGGGTATGGGACAAACGGTACTCATCAATCATGGAACATTTTATACGGTGTATTCGAAACTGGCCAAAGTGAATGTCGCCAAGGGGAGTAAGGTGAGCATGAAACAGTCTATCGGAACCGTGTTAACCGATGATGAAGGCAATACCCATATCCATTTTGAGATTTGGAAAGTAGGTGCCAATGGACAACCCTTTAAGGTGAATCCCGAACAATGGGTGGCGCAATAGAAAGTTAATCAGCCGAACTTCTGATTGATAATGGCATCCCGATTCTCATGAATTTATCTATCTATTGCAATTGCTGAAAATGGCTATGGTACGCAAAGCTGTAAACTGAAACATCTAAAATAGAGGCTGCTGGTTATCTCAATGGCGCTTCATAATTAGGGTCTTCTGAATAACGCCAAGTATCCTTTTTTTTACAAGACTTTACGATCAGAGATGCTCATTATAAATGCGAGGTTGTAAACCGTATTTTTGAACCCAGGTTATGCAATTGAGGCGACTGGACCGAGAGAACTTTTTGCATTACTTGAGGTTACTCCGGTTTAAAAATCACCGTTTAGGTGTGGTTTACGAAATCCTAAGAGGTTGATTTTCTCAATCGTTATGCAAAGGATTGTCTTTTCTAATGCATAAATTGGGTTGAATTTGCAGCACATCTGAGTTATTCAGGAAACCCGAATTAAGGAAGCGTTCGAAGGATAGTGCAATTGTAGAGCCCTTTTTTCCCGACACTCGTATCGGGACTAAAGGATGACGCCAAAGTTGAAGATGCCATTCCGCTACCCTCGTTATATGACCTGGTATTTTTAACCTGCCTATGTAAGAACTAGGTAACGGAATAGTTGTTGATAACAAGGCTATATAGTTTGAATTACACTTTGTTTTGATACATAGTAATTTTGGTACATTAGTTGAACCAAAACACACTATGCGATTTTTATTTTCACTTGTTCTGATACTGTCATGTCAGATTGGGTTGGCCCAAACTTGCCAGTACCTCGCTTATGAAGGGTGCATGTATCCTACGGGAACACCCATTGACGCTCAGTTTGGCGGAACCGGATGGTCCNAGCCCTGGCAGGTTCAGAATGGCAATACACAACAACCAGGCTATGCGGCGACAGGAACTTCATCGCTGAGTTATTCGAATCTACAAACATTGGGGAATTACTTTTCGGGTGGCCAGTTGTATCTGAGCATTGGCCGCCCACTGAATCTGAGTTCCTCAGGCCCTTTTGCACCCTATTTANACCCCTCAAATCGTATTGGGGCACCCGGCACCACCTTGTATTGGAGCGTATTACTTCGTAAAGAGCAAAACAACAATCAAACCATTGCTGCCATGCTGCAAGGAGGCAATACAACGCCCTGGGTCACGAATCAGAATCCCAGGGTTGTTCTTGGTTATTTTGGANACAGCCTCGAGTTGAATGGAGTTCGGTATTGGTCATTGGGCATCAACAACTCAACCTACCTCACTAACGTTCCTGTTATAGTTGGAACTACACAACTGCTGGTGATGCGCATTGATTTCGGAGCTAGTTCTTCGATGGTACATTGCTGGGTCAATCCATTAACATTGNGTGGCAGCGAACCACCTGCTGCCTTACAGATAACCGTTAATAACACCATCGAACTGAGTGCCTTTGCGGCCTATTTAGGAAATGATCCTAATCAGGGATCTCTGGATGAAATTCGGGTGGGTAGCTCCTATGCGTGTGTAACACCCGACCCGTTAACCCCACTTAATATTCCTCCACAAGCCAACCTGAATGCAAATTCAACACAAGGTATTACTCCTTTCACTGTGCAGTTTGATGCTTCCACTTCGTATGATCCGGATGGCACGATCGTCTCCTACCGATGGAATTTCATGGATGGTTCTGCACCAGATACTACCGTTTCTCCTGTTAATTCTCATGTATTTCATTTTCTTGGGAACCATTTGGTGAATGTAACGGTAGTTGACAATGAAGGATTGGAACATACAGCCTATCGTTCAATTCTTGTCACAAATTCGCAGGGGAACTATCCTTGTTTAACCAGTTTACGCTCTTTACAATTGGCTACTTGTCAGTCGGCCAGCGGTAGTNTTTTAGTGATGCCACCGGCTAATGCTTCCATCGAATTACGCGATGCCGCACAGGCTTTGATTCCGATGTCGTCAACGCCCGGGGTATTTCAAAATCTGGCCGCAGGAACCTATACCCTCGCAGTAAGTGATGCCACCGGATGCCGTGATACGTTATATCCAGTCATTGCCATCGATAGCAGTACTTGTTCCGGGTGGGCTCCGCAGGCCTGTTTAAATTTTGGAATGAATCTGGACTATGTAAATTATTACGATCGCCAACGAATGTTTAAGAATCTCTTTCGGGATGCGAGCGACTGGATAACCTACAATGTGAACAGTCCGACTCCCTGGTCGCCTTGGAATACAGGACGGTATGCCGAAATTCCGATGGACTCCAATGGGTATCCTTTACAGGTTCCGTTTTCAACCAGTATCGGGATGCAAGGCGTTCGGGCATCTTTATCGGCCAATGGTCACATGGCATCAGGAACTTACACCTTGTGGTATGATGGGCAGGGCGTTGTTGAACTAAATGGTGTGGTAGTCAATCAGCAACAAAACGGTCGAATTGATTTTACTGTTCCTGTTGGTGCCGGAAATATTTGGTTGAACATTTCGTTTTCACAAGCCGGAGATCCTATAAGAAACATCCGTATTCTTCGACCCGGGGATGAAAACACCTGGCATTCGGATCCTTTTTATTCCGGCTTCACCAATAAGATACGACCATTTTCAACCATTCGATTCATGGAAGCACTGGCAACCAACCTCAATGAATTTCAACCGTCCGAATGGAATGAACGATCCGATCCAGCCTATTATACCCAGGGTGGTTATCGAGGAATCAGTTACGAAACCATCATTGATCTCTGCAATCGAATGCAGTGCAATGCCTGGATTAATATTCCGCACAGGGCCAGTGACGACTACATTCAACGTATGGCGAATTTATTCAGGGAAAGACTGGATCCGACCTTAACTATTTACCTGGAATATTCTAATGAAGTTTGGAATTGGATGTTTCCTCAGGCCAATTTTGTGAGCAATACCGGTCCTCAGCATATCGCTTACCCCCGTCGCTATGCAGAGCGATGCCGTCATGCTTTTGAAATTTGGAGCCAGGTTTTCGGTGCAGAATCCGGTCGATTAAAACGCGTACTAAATACCCAATATGGCAATTCATTTTATACGGAACAAATTTTGGCTCATCTTCCACAGGATTCGTACGACTACCTCTCACCGTCGTGGTATTTTGGTTATTCCGGTTCAGCGTGTGCCCAAAATTTTTCTGCGGCCACCACACCGGAAGATATTATTGAATGTACCCGANCAAACCTTTCTGGCCAGTTTCCCGCCTTGAGGCAGGAATATCGAAATGCCGGATTGTATGGANAAAAAGTTGTCCATTATGAAGGAGGACAACACATGGCCGATATCGGACAAATCACTCCTTATTTACCTGCTTTGTGGAATGCTCAACTGCATCCTAACATGTATGCTCTTTATAACGAGGTCATTGACAGTTTACGCCGGCTAAAACCAGATTTGAGTTGTGCCTACAATCTTGTTCGGATTAATGAAACCCAATTTGGGTCATTTGGTCATTTGACAGACATTGATGAAACCCCAACATTGGCCACTGCACCCAAATGGATGGCATTAATGGATAGTCGGTGCGAAACACCCTCCCTGCTAGCGATTCAGATGCGGGTGGAAGGATTCGCACAAGGCCCATACCAACAGGCGGTTTGGTACCAACAAGGAATGACCGGAGATGCCGGAAGTCCACGGTGTGATATCGTTGATATTGTTTTACATGAAACACAAACGCCATTTAGTGTGTTAGATAGTTTCACATCCTTTCTTCATCGCGACGGGACTTGTCGTTTGGCACTACCTCCTTCCTATCGCGGTGATTCGGTTTGGATTGAAATTCGACATCGGAATGCGCTAACCATATGGACGGCTGCTCCTGTTTATATAGGAGATACGGTGACCTTGGATCTCCGTAATAGCGCAGCAGTATTTGGCGGGAATATTGTTCTGGATGCAGCGGGGTTTGTGCCCTGGCTTCCGGCGACATCAACCAGGATGGTGTGGTAGACGGATTGGATTATAACGACTGGGAAATGGATAACAACAATTTTGGATCGGGATACTTATCGACCGATTTGAACGGGGATGGTATTGTAGACGGATTGGATTTTTATTGTGGGAAGTTAACAACAATCAGTTTGCCGGGATACAACAACCTTGACACCGTTTTACCACTCTTTATCCGACATAATATTTTTTAAGAGCACCGGTACTTTACCGTTTTTCATTTCTTTTTCGGAATCCTTTTTGCATTTCTGCATCATATAAAGTAACCGTATGCCCCAGACTGAGGTCTACAAAAATTCTATCCCCGATGCGCCATCCNGGACCTTTCATGGTACTCCCCTTTTTCATAAAGGTATCTTCTGTTTTCAGATCTTCATCCAACTCAATCGCAACCAGATCTCCATCTTCAAACTGTTTGTATTTCCCTTTCACATGCGCCATGATATAGGTGATATGGGTTTGATCAATTTCATTCTGTATGGCCGGGGCATTCTTTTCTTCTTATAAACTTTCACCGTCATGTTCGAAAATGCGGCATCCAACTCGTTACCCTCCGGAGGTGATGGTGNNCCTTTTTGCTTTCGTACTGTATACGTTGTATCCCATATTCTTCATGTACAATTCAGGATATTCAAACAATTCCTTTACGGCAATCAACTTGTAGACATAGGCGGCGGTTTCGGGATTCAATTGCATACTGAAATAATCTTTTCCCTGATTATTGATGGCTTTAAANATATTACCAATGCCAAAGTTGTACGCAGCGGTGGTTAACACCCAGGATGAAATTTTGTATTTTTTGGTAATCTGCCCATAATACGTTTTCAATAATTTACTGGCTGCAATAGTTGACTTATGAATATCGTCGCGTTCATCTACCGGGCCATCAATTCGTAAACCGTAATCCCGGGCTGTGGCAGGCATGAATTGCCAGAATCCNCGCGCACTGGCACTTGAAACGGCGTTGGCTTTAAAATTACTTTCAACAATAGGCAGATACATAAAATCGCAGGGTATTCCATTTTGCGCCAGGTAAGCCTGAACCACCGGAAAGTAGCGCATACAACGTTGCCTCAGGTCCAACATATTTACTATAGGTATGTACTTGCGAATAATATTCATCAACTTATTGGCGACAAAATCATTTTCCACTGGTATATGTTCACCACACAATAAAATTTCATGATGAAAATGCGCGTAGCTGCCAGGAACAGTGAAAAGTAGTAAGATGCAAAGCAAGTATCGGCGTAGCATAAACAATTGATTTTATCGGAATGAAGAACCACGGTTCATTTCTTCGTTATACACTTTGCCGTTAAAATAAATCGCATAATTTTCTTTTGCCTGTCCTGAATCTGAATGGCAAATTGGCCCTGATCGGTGGTATTCACTGCCCGTGTAGACACTACAAATAAAGCGCTTTGTCCTGGAGGATCACGGGAATGCATATTCTTTCACGGCGTTACGATACAAAGCTATCCCGAGCGATGCTTTTGATCCGAGGTAGGTGGGTGGTAAGCACCGGATGAATCGCGATACTTGTACCAGGCCACGGTGGTCAGGCCAGTCAAAAAATCAGATGATCCGAGTTTTCGATGCGTATCAGGTAAAGGCATTAACACCCGAAAAACCGATGGATTGTAAGGTCATGCGGATGTCGTCCTGCGGTTCAGCCTCTATAGTTAATGCGCCAACTTTTGCGTTCATTAATATTTCGGCATACGCTTTATTGGCTGCGGTTTCTGCCTGCAAAAAATAATCGGGGCCTAATTTTTGTCCGAAAGGAGGATCTTGCAAGGCGATTCCGGGGTAAGCATTAAATAGTCCGGCATGGGAGTACCGTTTGCGCACGGAATCAATTTGACGTTGTTCTCGGGCCTTTGCTTCTGCTTCAGCCTTGCGTGCCAATTCAGCCTCCTTTAAACGTTGGCGTTCAAGGGCCAGTAATCTGTCGGCTTCTTCTTTTTCTTTCTTTTTCTTTTCAGCCAGTAAACGTTGTTCTTCGGCTTGTCGTTCTTTTTCGATGCGCAGTTGTTCGGCTCGCGCTTGTTCTAGTCGTTTCTTCTCGGCCAAGGCCGCAGCGGCTTCTTCCTTTTCACGTTGCTTTTTAGCGGCTAATTCTTTGGCTGCCAGTTCCTGTTCCTGCCGTTTTAATTCAGCTTTCTGTTTCTCTTCGAGGTCTTTTGTTTTTGTTTTTCACGAAGTGCGGCCAATTCTAAATCCCTCTTTTCTTTTTCTGCCTGACGTTTAGCGTCTTCTTGTGCTTTGCGTTCCTGTTCACGGACCATGGCTTCAACCAACGCTTTTTCTTTGGCCTCCTTTTCCCCTTGCTTCTTGAGTGCTGCCTCCAGATTGCGTTTTTCTTCTTCCTGCTTACGCTGCAATTCGGCTGCCTCCTTTGTCAGGCGTTCTTCTTCGCGTTTGGCTTTTCCCGTTCTGCTTTTTGGCGGGCCTCTAACGCCAGGCGTTCTTGCTCTTCAACTTCGCGTTGCAGGCGTTCCTGTTCGGCTTTTCTTTTTTCTTTAGCCTGAGCTTCTTTTTTCTCCCTGGCTTTTTCTCTTTATTTGATTCAACTTGTGCCTGGGATTCCTGTTTGGTTTCAGGTTCGGGGCCGGTGTTACCGCTACGCGCTTTTCGTTGTTTAGAGCGATGACCGGTTGTTGAATGGAACTATTTTGTTTTTCAACATACTTTTTAAGTTCCTTCAGATTTGAGTAGTCGTAATAAGTTTTACTTTATTGATGTCCACATTCTTTTGGTACTGAACAATAAAGTTGTGGGTTCGTTCACCTTCTGTAATCACGAGATTGGTATTCTGTGGATTGTCTTCGGTGCTTTTAATAACCACTGAATTATCGTTATCAGGTTTGAAATGAATAGCCCTTTCGGGTTCCAAATTGACAAGCTTTAATTTCACTTTTGAATTTTAAAACTATCAGCATGTTTTCGGAGATGGTGATGACCTCACCATTCAGTTCCTGTGCTTGTAAAGAACCGGCAAATAAAAGGACCAATAACAAAACGATGCACCGGGTTGCAGTGTCCGGGAAAAAATAGGATTAGGTTTAGGATGCAAGTTAAAGGAATTCGAACGATTAACCAGTCAACGTCTCTTCAATGTTGGGATGCAGCATGTTTACGGTTTGATATGGTATTCTGGATGCCAATCAATTGAACAGAGACCGTTGCAAAACGATCAAGAACAATTGGCTAAGTCATTTGGCTTCAAATTGCTGCGTGACGTTGAATATTAAACCAGATCGTTATCAAAAGAATGCTCAAACCTTAAAAATTCAAAAGGCTTGAACTTTTTTTGCCGGTGACTTTTGCAACGGTCTCGTAAAAGCTTAAAAATTCGCGTAGAACGATCAGGGTTTCAATGGTTTCAAAAAAATTCCGTTATAAATCATTGAGGCCTAAAAGGCACGATTTTGCATAGCAAAGTGTACCAGAGCCGCTGTGTTTTTNAGTTCCAGTTTTGCCAGAATATTTTTACGGTGTGTGTCAACAGTCCGGTTGCTGAGAAATAGTTTTTCAGCAATTTCAATATTGGTATCGCCCTGAATAATTAGTTGTAAAATTTCACGTTCTCTGTTGGTTAACACCTTTTTGATCTGAATCTTCCCGTTCGCCCCCCGGCGTTTCCACTGTAAAAATTGCTCATATTCCGTTTGATATTCCTGCATCACATAATATCCTCCCTGAGTTACTGTTCGAATGGCGCTCACCAACTCTTCTTCGTCGGTATTTTTNACCAGATAACCTTTGGCACCTGCCTCCAGCATACGGAGCACACTGGATGCACCGGCCTGCATACTGAGGGCAATAATAGCTACATCCGANAATTGTTTTATTGCTTCCAACGTCGCATCGTACCCATTCATTCCCGGCATATTGATGTCCATCAGAATCACATCAATCGGATGAAGTTTTAATTGTTCCAGCACCTCCTGGCCATTATTCGCCACGGCAACGATTTTTAAATCCGCATAGGTTCCGAGCAANAGGCGAAGTCCTTGNATAAACATGAGGTGGTCATCTGCAATCAGAATCTGTATCATAGGGCCTGAATCTGGTGATAAGGAATTTCAATATTTACCGACATTCCGCGCCCGGGAGTACTTTCAAGATGCCATTGTCCGCCCATACTATCCACATGAGCTTCAATATTCTTCAGGCCATATCCTTTGGAGACCTTTGATGCATCAAATCCCCGGCCATCATCTTCATACAAAAATGAACAGACTCTTCAAAAAGTGATAAGGACAAATGAATCGTATGGGGGAGATGCGTATTTGATACTATTGTTGATCGATTCCTGCGCAATACGATACAAGGAATGTTCTGCATCACGACGTATTGGCGATTTAAAAGCGGCCGTATTCAATTCAAAGTCCACGTGGCGAATCCGGGCAACCTGTGTTGTCAATTCCTGCAAGGCGATCTGTAATCCATTTTCTTTCAGGGCTCTCGGACTCAGATTAAACAAAATATTCCGTAGTTCGCGAATAGCCGAATCGAGTACGTCTAAACTATGCTGATGACGTTTTTCGGGCGAGGTGCTCGAGTCCTTTCCTGCAGCCTGTAAGTACATTTTCAGGGTGGTTAGCCGAACCCCATAGTCATCATGCAATTCCCGGGCAATACGGGTGCGTTCTTCTTCCTGAGCATCCAGCATCGATTTCAGGACTTCAATCTTTTTCTCTTTTTCCCATCGAATACTATAGCGGTGAAAGAGATTCAGTATCACAAAAACAAGAGTACCATGAACACCGGTACCCAGATAGGAACCTGAAGCATCAACAAGATCGGGAAGGAGGTGGGGCCGGTCATGCGTATGGGTCCAGAACAATTTTAAACGGATACACCGGCGAGGCATGTTCATTCAGCATGGTCTGAAGTTCCCGGCAACGAAACTCCAGTTCGTCGGCTTGTTGTCTGGCTTGAGCCGTCGGGATAATAACTACTTCTATAGCCCGCATAAAACCTTGTTCACGCCCCGATCCAATCACGATCTTTTTNTCAACCCGAATGTCCTGCAGCATTTCCCCGAAAATCTGAAGGCACGCCAGGCGAACATCTTCCCGGCTGATAATTTTTGAACCTGAAATCAGTTGTCGTTTCAGAATCGTTTTNTTCTCCTGTTGATTGGCTGTAGCACGTCCACCCACATTCGCCGTTAAATTTAAACACGATTGAGCTGCCGCCAGAGTATGGTTGTAGGGTGAAAAAGCACTTCCACCTTTTACCAGTTTAGTATGGGAACCATTGGTGGTCCAGTAGTGAATGGTGAGTGTTTCGCCGGCCACNCGGGGTTTAAGTAAGAGATAATAATGCGGTTGTTTGTTGTCGTTGGCCAGCAGCACNCGATCTTCGAGACGGGCAAGAATCCGACTAATTTCATTGAGGCGTGATGAAATAAAATCGTTGCTGAGGTTTCCAAANAAGGCACTTTCATCCCGGATAGCTTCCATCAGATTGCCGATAATTTCACGTACTTCGAGCGAATTGTGTTTTCCTATTCCGGTGCTACGTACAAATGCTTCACCTTCCTGTAGTGCATCTGCACTGGCTGCCATTCTGAATTTAAACCGATTTCCACTATGGGCAGTAATTGACTCGATATCCAGAAAACCATCTTCAACCGGTAAGGGAATGATGTTGATATAAGGATTCGTGCGATAGTTGATAGTATTGAGTTTCCGATTAATAACAGGAAATGCATTAACAGACACATTCATACCCTCAATACTGCTTTGCGCAAATAAGCGTCCGGGTTCCAATCGGATGTAAACCAGATTTTCAGTTGCCAGCCGGTCTTGTAAAGCAGCCGGTAGTTGATTTTTCAGTTCATCGGGTAGGCCTTTTTGTAAAAGATTCTGTAATGGAGTGGTGTCGGTGATAGTTAAAAAATGATTCCTGAAAATGTTGGCCTCCAGTCGATTAAGTTTNTGGTTGTAGTCCATACCCTGATCCAGAATCGATTCTATGTTTAATTCGAACTGTCCGGCATTCCAAAACCCTGGTTTAACATTGAGTGTATGTGAACCTACGCTCAACCGGCTATGTAAGAGGCTTTGGTAAAATGCATGCGCTTCGGAATGTTGACGCATATCAAAAAATAATGAAAGTCCTTCCAGGTTAGGCAGGTTGGGGTCTACCGAAAGAACCAACCACATGGCCTGCACCATTTCATTTCCCGGGCTATTAAATAAGGTTTCCCGGGTAGCACCGCTTCCTGTATAAAACCAGCGCGATCCGATACCGAGATATTCCAATTTCGTTTTTAGTAAACGAAATTGACCTATCGGGGTAAAATACAAATCCTTATTGGCTGTGCTTCCGGTAATCGATTGCACTTGTTTTTGGGTGGTCACAAAGTGATTGAATGCACTTAGTTCACTACGGGCTTCGGTGGCTTGCGCTTGCAGGATGCAGGCCGATGGTCTTCCATGCAAGGCTGCTTCCGGAACCAGTATATCCGCCAGTCGATCAATAAGACGTTGTTGTGATGACTGAATATCTTGTCCGATTTTTTCCAGTTCAGCGGCACAGGCTTCCATCAACAACATGGCCAGCGGATCAAAACTTGTTTCAAGTTCATTTTCCGGCAATTCCCAAATGCGCGCGGCGGTGCGCAACATGCGGTCTCTGATTCGTTCTTTGCGGATGTCTGCCATAGTTCAGAGGTATTAGTCCATCATCATTGGACCGATAAANAATCCGGTTTGAAATTTAAAGGGTTCATTGCTACGTACGAGGCGGGCATTTACAATAATTTCAACCCTCCGGCGCAGCTCACTGCCCCCTCGATGGGTTTTTAAAGCCTGTTTTACCTGAATATCCAGATTCACCTGGTGGATTCGTTTTTCGAACAAGGCAATTTGATTTTTAAGATGCTGNAGAATCTGTTCTCTGCGGTTATCATTAGGAATATGAATATCATAGTCTGCCTCCCAAAATTGCGAGCCATATTCCAGATTTAATTTATTTTCTTCCGTCGCGGTGGTAATGAGGAGATGCAGGTTGCGGGCAATCGAATCTTTTAACGAACAGGTGGCCAGATTCTTTCGCTGGAAAAAGGGCTCAAAGCGCAAGGGCAATCGCAGGTATTCTCTCATCTTATTTTGTATCTACATACAGTACAACAATACAGTGGCTTTCCGGATCGCGGGTAGAGCGAACAGATTTCACCTTAGGGCGTCCACCAAGACCCAGAAGACCGGTTTTGCCTTGCAGCTTATCGCAAAGTTGTTGCAGGTTAATCACCTTTCCTTCACTTTGCACTTTGACATTGGTTTCGTAACCGTCGCAGAAGTAATCTTTTAAGTCGAGTATTGATTTCTTTTTATCCCGTATCTGATCAAGTTGATATTTCAATTCTTCATCGGCTACGATCAGTGGTTCACGTTTAGCCGGCGCAGGTGCCGCTTCGGCGTTTTCTTCTTCTTCTGCAACCGGCAAGGCCGAAGGTGGAGGTAAATTGGGGCTAACCGGAGCCAATTGTGCAGGGGCGGGACCCGTGGCCGGTAATTCCATACCACTTGCGCCAGCTGGTGATCCGCTNTGTACGCTGACCTGTTTGCGAAAGACTTTTTCGGANTCGTTGTTGAGTTTCAGTTGAACGGTATATAAACCCGGACTCAAAAACGGGTTGGAATAAATTGCTGGTACCAACGGCAATNNGGCTGGATCTTCAGGAACAGTCCATTCGTAGGCATCTGCGGCAACTGCNGCAGAAAAACTCGCCACTTCACCGGCTTTGGGTTGATCCATGCCATTAATGGGGTTGCCATCCTGGAGCTGATCATTTGACCCGAGGTTATCCAAGGTGAGTTGATGCCGGATATGCACATCGATATGGAGTTCGCATCCTCCCGAAAGAATGGCAGTAACGGTATAATCGCCTTCTTCGCGGAAATAATGCAACATCGGATTACCACTTACTTTNTTACTATGGTCTCCAAATAGCCAGGTAATGCGATCTGTTTGTTGAGCGCCTGCTACGCTAAATCGTATCGGCGTATTGGCATACAAATAATTTTGTTTGTTCGGATCCTGGTCGTTCACCTGGATAACCACTCCCTGGCAAGGCATCACCAACAACCACTTCAGCAAAATAAAAGCCAGTGCGCTGCCGGCGGTGAGTGCCAATGTCCACAAGACCCGTTGATCCAGGCCCCACATCCGTTTCGTAAAAAGCGTTGAAGGTTTCATCCGTGCTGAGTCGCGTAAATTTTAACGTTGAGGTGCCATCATTTGCAGTTTTAAAGCATTATAAGCATCCTGCCATTCTTTCAGACTTTGTTTCAGCGTTGCATTGTCTTGCATATACTGTTGAACAACAGCGTCTTTGCTGGAAGAATTTCGGATCGTGCGCTTATCATCTTTGATATCGTAATAGGTTTTGACTAAATCCTGCAAGGCCTTTTTATTCACCGAGGAATCACTTTCTGCAACAATTTTGGTGAGCTGCGAAAGTTTCTGGTCAATCTGACTCTCCAGAAATTCAACCGGCACTCCGGGGGTGTTAACGGAATCCAGAGCGATATTGACTTCCTGAGTTTTACAAAAATGATTGTAAAAAGCCTGTTGTTTTTCAAAGGAGTTAATCCGTTCCTGCAACAAATCATTTTGCCGGAAAGGTACCTGAAGTCCGAAAAGCAGAACGGCCAAAAGCAACAGGGTAGTGATTCCGTAAAACAACAGAAATCGCAGGAAGGGTTTTTTNCGTTCGGGTGTATTTAAAGGTTTCATGTGTAGTAGACAGGTTATAAAGGGTGATCAGCATATTAGCCGCCAAAGAAGCGACGTTTTGGTTTTGCGTTNCCACCCGGTGTTTCCGGTTCACGTTCTTCTTTCACGAAGATGCCGCTTTCTTTGCGTTTGCCAATAAATTCGAGTGTACTCAGGGTGTCAAATAATTTGCCGCTCACTTTTACAAATCGGGCAATTTGAAGAATATTATTATTTACATCATTGTGTTCGTAGCGCATCACGGCGAGTTGGCTTAACATACTTTCCCATTCACCCTGAGTCGANTCGCACCATTCAGAAAAGTAATTGAGTAGTTCATCTTTACCGGAACCCGTACGTAAGTCGATACTGTTTTTCATGACACGCGCCATAGATGCAATCACGGCAAACAACGATGCCGGTGATTCGTGAATCAACCTCCAGCGCAAATCGGTGATAACCTGACTCAGGAAAAGTATCATACGATCGCAAAGGAAGAGCACCAGATCGCTGAGTTCATTTTGCTGACTGCGTTTAAATATTTTTTGAACAATGGCGGAGCACTTCACTTCGATATTACTGAGAAATGCATCTAGTTCGGCATGCAAACTCAACAGATCCGGGTGGGCCGATACACTCAAACAGGGAGGAATGTATCCGTCATCGACCCGCTTATCATTTCCGTTTACCAATACTTTACCGAGTGTGATTACATGCGGATGCCGGACCTGCTGACGGTACTGTGCATCGCTTAATAAGGCTAATTCATACGTGGGAATTAGAAAGGGCAACCGGGGTGGATTTTCATCCGGAAGCGGTTGGCCGGCAGCCTGCCGTTCAAAGGGTTTGGCAAAAAGAACCACCCAGTATGCAGACTCCGCTGTTCCGCTGTTTAAGGCAAAAGAAACCGCTGGCACTTCATCATTGGTTTGTAATCCGTTTTGCCCAAGCGCCGGAATACAAATGGGAATGCCGGCCCGGGTAATGGCATGCAGCGAAACCACATGGGCTCGTACGGTATTTTGATTGTCGAGAACGATACGCACATCAAAATTTATTTCCTCTTCGTTTTGAGCAGGAAGTAAGCCATACCGAACCGGATTCAGGTAGGTGGCGCTGCTTTCCTGGATCGCTTGCTGCCAGGCATGGTCTTGTGCGATGAAGTGATCTTTGTTGATCTTCATTCCATCGACCCAGTTGACCGGATAATATTGTCGTTTGATGTTCATGGTGTTACTTTAATCGGCTACAAATTCAGGATACGTTCACAAATAATTACGGTATTTTCTTTTACACCGTTATCCTTCATGGTTTTGTCCGGATGCAGAATACGTTGAAACTGATACCACTTGGGTTTACGGCGAAACCACCATTCTACGGGCTCTTTGTATTCGTCCAGGTATTCAATGGGNGTTTCACTTTGTAAATCGTTGTAATCATTCACAAAGTGATAAAATAATTCACCCAATGAAATGTTTTCGGGTGTTTTGGCCCTGAAATACGTCTTTTTAAGGTCCATGTTNTTNTTGGCAATCATAAATCCAATCACCAGTAATCGTTCATTTTCATTGTCTTCCGGCACATCAATTTTATGTTTTGGCCAGGTCCAGGTGGGGTATTCCGCCAAAGGAATTTCAGATGCCAGATCAAAGGTGTGGGCCAGTAAAAANGGAAGAAATAAACCCAAAAGCACCAGCAACACCGGATAAAACAGGAAACTGGCATCCAATAAAAAATATTGCAACGCCGAAAAAAGNACAGCGGTAAACAAGGCAATTTCTAAAACAAAAAGAAATTCTGCTCCCCGTAATTTAGATGGCTTTACGCCCTTTTCAACGAAGTATTTCGTGTGACTCAGATTCCAGTGTATCAACCCGACCCCAATGAGTAAAACCAGGTAAATCCAGAATAGCACAAAAAGGTTACTGATCAGTGCTGAAAGACCAAACAGGATACCTCCTAACAACAACGATAAGCCAATACTATACAAAATCGGTTTAGCACCGGCAGCACCTAATCGGGAAGACATTTTACGGACAAAGGCCAACAAGGCGACTGCTCCTGCAAAAGCCCGTGATATACAATAAAAAAACTTCAGTGCCATGTCTTCGTTTGCATTCTAAATATAAAAATCGTATCCCAAAAAAGAGGCAGACTGTTGCGGCTGACTTTGTTCAAAATTAAAGATAACATCTGTTTCCAAAGGAATAAAGAAGGCTTCAAAACGTTCTAAGCATCTCCGGTAACCAGGTGCGTGAAGAAACTGGTCCATTTCTTCTTCAGATTCTGCATAAATCGTAAAACACCAACGCAACGAAGGTTCCGCATGTTGGCTGCCGCAAACCGTATCCAAACCGAGTTGTGCCATGCCATTTTGCCATTGGTTTCGTGGCAGGGTTTGAATTTCACGAATGGTTTCCTGAAGTGTTACCTGCCTGCCGGTCATGAGTGCTAAAGATTTGCGTGTTGCTTCGGCATGCCCGGTAATTTGAGCTACCCAGGGAATGAGTTGAATCAATACCGAGGCCATCTGCTTGGGTATGACAGCATCAATATCCCAAAACTGAAAAAAAGTTTCCGAGAATTGTCCGTTCAGCATACTCTGAATCAGTCGGCGTTCTTCTAATTCAACTTCGGTGCTGTACTGCAGAAAAGTATGCTCGAAAGGTGCAAANAACCTGCGGGCATAACGCTCTTCCTCTTTGTATTGTTTGTGTTCAGCCACCATGTTTTCAACCGAACTATTAAATCCGCTACCCCGGGTTTGATGAAACAACCCCTCAGGTAGTTTGTCGTAAATCGAATCGCGATTCAGTTCAAGCAAAAGNGCAGGTGTATTTGCAAATGGAGCCTCTTTTGATTCGAAACGCTCCACGTCGTGTCGATACCGTTGTTTGAAACCACCCAGGCGACGGGTTGTGATCAATTCTGAATCCACGCCACGCTCCAGCAATTCAGCCATAAGGGCCTCTGCGCGCAATTCTGCCTGTTGGGATGCGAGTTTCACAAGTTTAGGTTGAGTTTGCTAAAATAGCATGAAATGAACAAACTTGAACAGACCACTTACCGACGAAAACTACATAAGGTCATACACTTAAGTATCAGAAGGATGCAGAAGGTTACCGGAAGTGAATCGAACGTGTTGGATTCCCGTCTTTTTACGTTAACCGTAGGGTTATTTAACCATAAGGCAATGGGTTAAATCAGGGTACTTTGATTACGAAGTATTGATTTTGCTTACATTTATAAAAAATACGTAAAAAGGCGTATTGCGTACCCCTGCTATGAGGAGTATGTTTGCATCAGAAAACAATTATTCAATTACCTTAAAACAAACAAACTATGAGCGTTAATGCATTATTAAAAGTAGTAGGTGATCCGATTCCGGTCATTAGTTGCAGCTACGGGTTTAACCAGACCGTTAGCCGATACTCCGGTGGAAAGCCGGATTCCAGGGTCCATAGTCAGGATATTCATGTTCTGATTGCCGGCGATAAAAGTACTGAGTTATTAGAATGGATGACGGATCCACACGATTACAAAGATGGATCGATTCAATTTATCAATATTGCCAGTGATGCGACCTTAAAAGAACTGAAATTCACCAATGGCCGTGTGGTTTCTTATCAGGAATCGCATACTGCGGATGGCGGACAGGGACATATCATTGCCATTTCAATTACGGCGGATACCATTAGCGTTGGTGAAATTCAACACCTGAACGACTGGGAATTTTAATTTAAACCAAGCAACTAAAAAAATACGATCATGAGTTACGAAGTCTTATTTAAAGCCGGAGATATTGAGTTCAACGCGAAAGCGGTTACATTCGGATTCTCACGCAATTACGATCCCCACACCGGAGTACCCTTAACTGAAACCATCATGAACGACATTCATGTCAGCACCGATGGAACCAAGGAAACTAAATTAGTCGACTGGGCTACGAATCCGGAAATGCATAAAGATGGCACCATCACCTTTTATAGTTCCAAGGACAATTCCAAACTCATTGAGCTTGAGTTTAAAGAAGGGTATTTGTCCTCATTCCAGGAATCGTTCGGAAACGGAAGCCCATTAACGGTGCAGTTTTCTATCATGGCAAAAAGTCTGAAAGTAGGTAATGCCGAATATGAAAATGCCTGGTAAACACAGAATCAACCTTATTCAATCAAGTTAAAAAATTACAACAATGGCATCAGATGCAATTCGAATAAAAGCCGGCAGTGTGGATCGCNCCCTCCTGTCCTGTGAATTCTCATTTAACCAGGGAACCGATCCGATTTCCCGACAAACCACTACCAAAGTACGCGGCGGAGTAATTAATATGACGCTGCGTGGTACCAAGGATACCGGTTTACTGGAGTGGATTACCAACCACAAAGAACATCGTGATGGAACGATTACATTTTTCCAACACAGCAATAACCAAAAAATTAAAGAAATTTCATTTAAGAAAGCCTTCCCGGTGCTCTTCACAGAATCATTTATTGAATCGGAAGAAAACTCGCTGACTATTGCATTCAGCATCACCTGCGATGAGTTGACTGTTGGCAATGCCTCCCATGTCAATAAATGGAAAAATATTGGATAACCTACCGCAGAGTTGTAAGGTCTGCTTGCAACTCTGCATTTCCTTTAACCCATAAGCCAACCTATGCCTGTCGAAATCAATGAAGTTGTTATTCAGGTCGAAGTGGAAGACCGCAATGACCCGGTGTATTTTAATCATCTGACGGTGACACAACGCCTGGCCGATGCCAATCAGTTTTCCTACCGCTGGCGACTGCCCGCTTCCGAAGTGAGTCTTGAAGTGATGCTCAACTTCTATAAGGACAATCTCGGCAAACAGGTCAGCTTTACAATGGATGCCTTTCATTTTAAAGGCATCATACAACATATTCAATGCGTGAATCAGGATGACTCGGGTGCTGAATTTGAAATTTCCGGCCGGGGTCTCCCTGCCAAAGAAGATCAGGTAAAACAATGCCGTTCGTTTTACAAGAAAAATNTAAAACAAGTCCTTGAATCTACCAAAACTGCCCAGGATGTGGTCATGGATATTCAACCGGTACAAGATGATGATTTATTTTATACCGTGCAATACAACCAAACCAATCTGGAATTTCTTCGGATGCTGGTGGCCCGACACGGTGAGTGGATGTATTATACCGGAGAANAAATGGTGATTGGCGCACTACCCGGCGATTCAGTTGATTTAAAATACCGCGAAAGTGTTCACCGTGTTTCTATTCAGGCAGGCACCACTAAAACGTCAGTGAATACTATAGCCTTTGATCACTATCGGGGTGAGGCCCTCAGTAATACCCAAAACACCGTTCAAGGTTCCGGGTTTCTGGAAGCCAGTTTACAAGCTGGCGATCGCACCTATGGCTCTGAGGAGAAACCCTCCTTTGCTCCGATTGTCCCCACCCAAAACCACCTCGAACGGTTCAACGAACTGAAACAAAAAGCGAAGACAGCCAATGCCGTTCAGGTTCGCGGCATGACCTACAACTCGAACCTCAAACTAGGCGGTAAAGTAAAATTGAAGAACGAACGCGATGAAGATATCGGTGAATTCATCATCATTGAACTAGTGCATATTTCGGTAAATCAGACGCAATACAAAAATCATTTTGTGGCCATTCCGTCCGACGTTGAAGTGCCTCCCTATACGAACCCTGAACTTTTTCCGGTTTGCCAGCCACAGTATGCCGTTGTAACAGACAATATCGATAAGGATGGCCTGGATCGCCTTCAGGTTAAACTGGCCTGGCAAGCCGAGAATGAACACACGCCCTGGCTCAGCATGACAACTCCCCATGCCGGTAAAGACAAAGGATTTCGTTTTATACCCGAAGTTGGTGACGAGGTTCTGGTTGGGTTTTTAGGCGATAATGCCGAACGACCTTTTGTACTGGGTGCGGTTTATACGGATGCGAATAAATCGGGCGAAGACCACGCGGATAATAGCACTAAAATCATTGGTTCCCGAAGCGGACGTCGTTTGGAAATTCGGGACAAGCAAGGCCTTATGGCACTTCAGGATTTCGATTCTAAANAAGACCCTAAAAGGCAATACGCTTTATATGGCCNNAACAATGACAAAGAGCTATTCCTGTCGTTGAATTCACAAAGTGATGATCATAACGCCTCCATGCTGCGGCTGACAAAAGAAAGTCAGGGAAAATTCTATATCATAAAAGGAGGTTCTCCTATAGTGTCCATAACGCTCGATGGAGATGGANAAAAAATAAGCATCCAGTCGACAGGAAGTATTGAAATTCATGCGGATGGTGATTTAACCATGAACGCCAGCAATATTAAAATGGAAGCCTCCAACAAAGTGAGCATCGAAGGAAAACAAGGGGTTGAAGTAAAAGGAATGAAAGTGACAGCCAAGGCTGATATGGAACTGGAACTTTCCGGCACAACTTCAACCGTCAAAGGATGCCCAATTGGAACTAAAAGGAGGTGCCATGGCTTCACTATAGGCCGGTATCGTGAAAATAAATTAACGCAGTATTGAAAACAGATTCCCTTGGTTTATCTACTCTACGATACCGCCCTGAATGAGGAATATACCCGCATCCAACTGCAGGCCCTTTATCCTGTGCACGGATCGTTATTTGAAGGCACGAAAGATGAAGCCCTTCAGGATGTAGCTCCATTTCTTNTTTTAATTGATGCGGAGTTTCCGNGAAAAAGTGAATGCCCCCTGTTTCGACTCGATGATGTGATGTATGTTGAAACCGTTGCAACGCTGGAGGAGCTGCGCACTCATTTCCAGCAATTTATTTATCGGCATGTGCATCAACAAGCCTACTATTTCCGTTTCTGGGATGCCCGGGTATTTAGAAGATACGCCGATGAACAAGCCGGCCAATCGATGGAAGCATTCTTTGGCCCTTGTGAAGCACTTATTCTGGATGATGATGCAAAACAAGGGATGTTACGTTATAGTNTTATCACGCCAAAAATATTATGATTTCCCGTCTGGCACGAAACGATTTTTGCATCTATCACCAACCAGTCTCCGGCCAAACCAGAACCAGATTCTTCTTCCTCAACTACCGATTCACCTAAACCGAAACGCCGATTTTTTATTGAATAATTTTAGCATCATATTATGGGAAAACCTGCTGCACGTCTGACTGATTTTCACGTTTGCCCCATGCAAACACCGGGTACACCGCCTATTCCACATGTGGGTGGTCCTATTCTTGGAGGTGGCGCACCAACCGTTTTAATTGGCGGTTTACCTGCTGCAACGGTAGGTGACACCTGCACCTGTGTTGGTCCTCCGGATGTTATTTTACCCAATGGTTGTATGGTTCTGATTGAGNGANAACCTGCTGCACGCATGGGTGATTCTACCGCGCATGGCGGACAAATTGTTATGGGGATGCCCACCGTACTGATCGGCGAAGGTACCGGTGGCGGTGGTGGTGGTGGTGCCGCCGGAGCCCCTAAAGCAAAAGTAGGAGCAGCTACCGCATCAAAAAATGCCAACAGTGCGGCGTTGAAACAAGCTGCCAAACAAGGTGATGAACAAGCCACACATACAGACAAAAATGATTTTACAGCGCAGTTTGAATTATTGGATGAAGCCGGTGAACCGTTAAAAGATGTCGAATATGAAATTGCTACTTCAGATGGCGAAATTCATCGCGGACAAACAGACTCAAGTGGAAAGACCACCATACTGAATGGCTATACTACGGCGGATTGTCGATGCCGATTTATTCGTTAAAAAGAGCTCCAACTTATGTCTGAACCCAATTCGTCCAATCAAGCTTTTCAAATTAAAGAAATACGCCAACTGGTGGTATTGATTCGTTTCAAACCCGAACCCGTCGGAGCAGGATTTGATACCGGGGCCGCAGCTGGAATGCTGAGTGGAGTCACGGGTAAATTAGATGCTGTAGCAGGAGCGGTTGAAGGGGCCATGGCCAGCATTCCCGGGCTGGNNATCTTTGTGAAGGAAGAAAAAAATAATCCCTTTCCTGCAGATAAAGACTATACTTTTTATGCTGACTATTCGGCCTGGGATCAGGCTCTTGATACCATAAAGGGCAAGATTCAGGAATTAAATGAACACAGTCGTACCGAAACCTTCGAGTTCAGTTCAACCGATATCAAGGATATTGCATCAAACGGAGAAAAGCTGTTTTCAAAACTGGATGAANCTACTGTCTGAGTGAAAAAATACACGGCCTGGATACATCTGATCGGAATCGGACCTTGCTCCGGAATTCTGGGAGCCTGCNTCAAAAAGATGGCCGAAAGTGCGAAGTTTATCAACGAAAAATGGATCCTGAAATCTGTGCTATTTTATGGCTGTGGTGCTGCCGGAGCCGAATGGACACCCGATAAAAAAGCACTCAAGGGTGAAGGGGTCGTTTTAAGCCTGGGCAACCCAGCCGATCTCACGGCAGGAGTATTGCATTATTTTGGAAAAATCAAAACTCATCGACCGATCAAGGATGGCAATAAAAATACCCTATCGCTAGCTACCGGAAAGGTGAAAATGCGCCTGATCCAAATCATGGCTATTTTGTTGAGCGGTCTCAATATCAGTGCGGGGGATACCAGTGAGCTCGATAAATTTAAACAGATCAAGGATGAAGTTGTTGGGATGGTAGAAGATNCGATTGGATTTATTAAATCGCCGATCGATGAAGGGACCAGTTATATCAGCCTGCCCGACCTTCCGGATTTCAGTCAATTGAGTCAAGGATTAGATCAAATACCCACACAGGTAAAAAATCAATTTGATGACTTTTTAAATAAAGAAGATAAAGATCATCCTGAAGAAGAGGGCCTGTTGGTGAAACTTAAAAAGGCGNCACAATCAACCAACCTCTCTGTGGGCCCTTCCGATTTGGCCGGTGTACTTAACTGCCTCTGCCCGTTGTTCGATCAAATTCAAAAATCTCTCGCGATCTTCAGCATCAAAGATAAACATACTGAACACCTGGCGACTCAAATTCTTGAGAAAGCGGGTATTGAAAACGTATTAACACCGGCTGGTATTGGTACACAGGCTGTTCACACCGATCCGGACTATTTGAAAGCCATGCAACAAGCCGCTTTAAATGGACAACCGGACACCGCCACGATGCTGGTAAACCGTGCACAGGACTTGCTGCGANACTGCCACCAAAAAACCAATCAGGTACAACAGATGCAGGCAGAAGAAAAGCGTGCAGTGGCTGAGGCGATCGGATTGATGACCTTACCGATGCTGCCTTCGAAAATACGGTTTTATAAAAAACTGCTGGATGTTATTCCTTTTAACCTGAATGAATTAACCAAAGACTATACCATGGGTAAGTTGGGCGGAATGGCCTCGGAACAAACGTCAAAAATCGGAATTCAATTTCCGGCGAAACTAACGGCATCGATGGTTGCAGCCGACGCAGAAGTAAAACGCATCAAAACGTATTTTGATAAAAATGCTTTTGCCCTGGCTGAACATCGCGATTCCCTCTACCTCATTTATACTGTTCATAACCGTACCTTACAAAAACCACATGGAGAATTACTGAAATCCATCGATCAACAAACTGGTTATATGTCGTGGATGATTCAAAAGGGCTACGACTATACCGGTGATTACAACTATGTACAATCCGGACAAACACCTGTACAGGAAAAAGCCATGCCAGCCACAGAAATCGAACCTACTCCTGCCTAACCAACTATGCCATCACCTGTTTTTAGCCTATGACACCGGAGAAACGTTCTCCTCAATCAACACCCTCACATTGGGTGCAGGCATTGCCTGGGGGTCCTGCATGCTGGCCTATCGTACGATAGATTTTCGGCGAGAGCGTTTGGATGAAACAGGATGGTTTGTGGACACCTTCACCGACCAGGCTATTTACGATCAGTTTTGTCGCTTAACCCGAACCTATCAAGAACAATTGTATTTACCCCGCCAATGCACCACCAAATCGGTTTCTGGCGTGAGTATAGGATTATCTGCGGAGGGGCTCTGGATATGTTTGATAATATTTGCGAGGAGATGCTTCGCCCACTTTTGCGTGAATTGTTTTCGAATGGGATGGGATTGGGAAGCAATGCAGCGGGCCTCACCGTGGGCACTGCCGGAGGATTTAATCAGATGTTTGATGCCGGTGCCTTCCATGGTATGAACGGGCATACCGACTTTTCACTGACACCGGAACGCATTGCTTCGTATGATTATTGCCTGATTCAGGCCGGCGTCGGAGCTGTTGTTTTGCAGCTTGCAATATCGTTCTGCTGGGTGATTTCCCTTCACTGCATAGCGCACTGTCCAATGACCAGAATGCCTTTGAAAAAGTTGCCGCCCTTTGTGAGTATCTTTATGATGTATTTTCACGAGCCAGAGCCTACGTCCCGATCGGGGAAGCCCAGGCCGGCCTCATCCTTCCGGGAGGAGCTATAAATATTGTAGGCACTTAAAACATTGAACCACTCAACCATGATAACACCAACAACAAATACTTTTTCAGAGCAGGCTTTACAGGCACTGCATATCGCTGCCCGCATCGCTGCCGAAAACGGCCATGCTACGTTTGGAGCGGGCCATTTATTAAAAGCACTTTTGCATAAGGATTTACCCGTTTTAAAGTTTCTGGAAACCCGGGGAATAGATGTGTATTATCTTGAAGAGTGGGCCGAGATCCGCATCGAAGAATGTCCTAAAGGGCCTCGTCCGGTGGTCGATCCTGAAGCAGATGATCAGTTGAAAGTTGTCTTTAAGGAAGCGNATCATTTGCAACATAAACTAAATTATCATCTGCTGGAAGCTGAATGCCTTTTGTTGGCATTGTCCACACCGGGTGTCGCTTTCAGCTATGAACAACTTAAAACATTTCCTCTGTCTTCTGCCCAAGCCATCACCTGGTATCAGACAGGCAACCCGGCTGCCACCCATGATGCAACCCCAAAAGTTCAGCAGCTGGGAAAGGCATCCTCCGATTTGGTATCGAAATATTGTACCGATAAATTGGTCCAGGCCCGCGAAGGTAGCTTGCAACCCGTGATCGGCCGCGACAAAGAACTCCGTCAGGTTTTGNAAATCATCAGCCGAAAAAATAAAAGCAATGTGATATTAACCGGAGATGCGGGTGTAGGCAAGACGGCTCTGTTAGATGGCTTTGCACGAGCTGTTGCCTCCGGACAGGTACCGGCACATTTGAGTCAATTGGCGGTTTTTGAATTAGATAAAGGCGCCTTGCAGGCCGGGGCATCGTATAAAGGAGAAATTGAAGATCGTTTACGCAAAGTGATGCTGGAATTGAATCAACTGGAGAAACCGGTTTTGATGATTGACGAATTGCATGTGTTATTAGATAAACAAGGAGGAGGAGTCGGAAATATTCTGAAAGAAGAACTCGCTAAGGGCATCCTCACGGTGATCGGAACGACTACCACCGATGAATACCGCAAGAGCATCGAGAAAGATGAAACCTTTAGCCGCCGATTTGAAATCGTTAAAATTGAAGAACCCGATGTTACCCTGACTGAAAAAATGTTACGGCAGCAAGCCGAACAATTGCAACTGCATCATAAACTTTCCATTGCCGATGCTGTATTTGCTGAATCGATACTTTTAGCGAAACGATTTGTGAAGGAACGTCGATTGCCAGACTCGGCGTTGGATCTACTGGACCGTTCGATGGCCGTGACCCGCATGTCGATTGATACCGCCTTACAAGATGTGCAGGCTTTTATTGATAAATTGAATTCGGACGATGTAAAAAGAAACCNNTCCGAGCTGCAATGGTTGTATCGCGAAATTCAATCCGGACTCAGCCCGGTATTACTGGCCATGCATAATGAAGACAAAGAAGTAGCCAAACTCACCGATAGCAATGAATTGCTCGGACATATTGATGCCACCCTGAATGCATTGAAAGAAAAGGCATCACAACCGAAAGAACATATCGATGACCATGATCTGCGTGCCGTGGTGGCCAACATGACGGGCATACCGCTGGGAAAAATTCAAACCAAGGAACAGCAACGACTTCAGAATATGGAGGCGCATCTGATGCAACGCGTCATCGGTCAGGATCATGCTTTAAAAACTGTGGCTGATGCTATTTTGGAATCGAGAAGCGGATTAAATAAAGCGGGCCAGCCCATTGCCTCCTTCTTTNTTCTGGGCCCAACAGGAACCGGTAAAACCGAGTTGGCCAAGTCGCTCGCTGAATATTTATTTCAGGATGAAAATTCTATTATCCGTTTTGATATGTCGGAGTTTAAAGAAGAACATTCTGCGGCACTACTCTATGGGGCCCCTCCCGGGTATGTAGGATATGAAGAGGGCGGGATGCTGGTGAATAAAATCCGTCAACAACCCTATGCGATTGTATTGTTTGATGAAATTGAAAAAGCCCATCCTTCGGTATTTGACATCTTTCTGCAAATACTGGATGAGGGCAAGATGCACGACCGGTTGGGCAAAGAAGGTGATTTCTCCAACGCGGTTATTTTGTTTACCTCCAATATCGGTGCAGAGCATATTATAAAACGATTTGAAAGTGGACAAATCCCCAAGTCGGATGAACTGATGGAAATTATGACTGGTTATTTCCGGCCTGAATTTTTGGCACGGGTCACAGAAATAATTCCTTTCGCTCCGGTAAGCAAAGAAAATGTAGAGAAGATTTTCCGGATTCACCTCAAGCCCTTGGTGCGTCAACTGGAACAGAAAAATATTCAGTTAGAACTAACACCAGCAGCTGTCACCCACCTGGCCAATCTCGGATTCACTCCCCGCTATGGCGTACGTCCTTTAAAAGGGGTGATCCGAACTCAATTACGCAAACCACTCAGTCGTATGCTCATTAGTGAAACCTTGCTTCCCGGTCAACAGATGCAAGTCGATGTGGATGCCTCCGGCGAATTGCTATGGAACGTGTCCGGGGCCAGCTTGGGAGAACCATAAAAATCAAGTATGTTTGTATACAACCAAATAAACCATTGTTAAACCTAAAATTGAACGACTATGCAAGAGTATGGTATCGGCGGAAATGAGGTGAAAACAGACGCCAGTGAAGCGTTTGCCGACATTCCCCAAAACAGAACCCTCATGGCAGAAAAACTGACCAAGGATGCCCCGGTTAAGCCGGAAATTGTGCATGACCTACAAACCATTGAACAGGTATTCGCACATTTTAAACCCAATATCGATCTCGAATTTGAAGATGCGGATGGGGTTACCCGAAAAGAAAATCTTTCGTTCAGCAACCTGGGCGATTTTGGCACCAAGGGCATCACGGCACAAAGTGAATTTCTGCAAGACAATGCCTCTCAAAAAGAAGAGTATTATAAAATCATCAAACAACTCAAATCCAATAAAATTTTAAAAACGGCCTTGTCTGACCCTGAAGCCAAATCGTCGTTATTGGATGCCTTGGCTTCGATGATTGAGGAATTGAAAAAACAAATAACCCGCTTTCTAATTCCATAACCTATGCCATTTCGCGCAACTATACAGTTAGATTCAATGGAAGAACAACCGATCATCCATTGCGATCTTAGATTCAGACTACCTGTAAATGAAAATAACCGACCGGTAGGACGGCCCACGCCGGATGTAATCTACGTCGTGATGCGTTCGGATTTAGATAGTGAATTTGCCTTTACAATTTATTCCTGGTGTGAACAGCGGGGGTAAAGTCTGGAACGATCAAATTTTACAAAGATGATAATACAGGTGTACTAAAGGATCTTACATTTGAAGAGGCTTTTCTCATTGAATACCGTGAAGTATTTGATGCTGAAGGTACTCAAACGATGCGTATGCATCTCACCATTTCGGCCGGCACGACCTCGATGTGTCAGGGTTCAGGATTTCTCAGTGATTGGGTGGCAGAACGCAATGCAGATTCGAACAGTTCATCTTCCTCTTCTTCCTCGTCGTCAGCTTCAGGTTCAAGCGGTTCGGGGTATCCAGTTTTGATGCTTCCTAAAATTATGAATTACAAAATCAATTAAACTTCAAACTATGAGTGAACAATCAGCTCAACAGAATAATCCGGAACAACTCCGGGAAAAACCCAGCCGGGAAATTGCCAATCCTGNNGAACTATTGAAAAACAGTAGTGACAAATTAGCCAAATTTGGTGGCTTCGATTTATTAGAATCCTTTATTGAAGGAGCACAGAATCTGAATCCCGAACGCAAGGCTCGTCGGAATATCTTTNTATCCGAAGAACAGAAANAGGATGAACGTGCCGCATTACTCAAAGCCCTGAGTGTATGGCAGGATGTGCTGGAATCTTCAAATGATATTTCTTCAATGGTAGAGACCAGCGAAAAAAGGNCGGAACAAGCCCAGCGGGTATTAGAAACGAATCTCGCCAAAGCCATTGAGGAAACCCGCGACCTGGAGCGCTCGTACCGCAATGTGGCCTTGTTTATGAAGAATACGGAAAGTGATAAACTGAAAAATGTTTCCTTCATTAATTGCGAACTCGACCAACTGAAAGATCTCGATAACACCCGTTTTATTGATCATATTGCTGAAGAACTGAAACAAAATTATGATCGCCTCGATTTGCGTCGTAACTATAGTATTTTAGTGTTGCCGGGGTATCTCGGCTCCAATAAAGTGGTTGAAAAGTGGGCGAAAATTGCCCATGAAAACAAGGTGATGCTGGTGACTGATTTTGAACACCTCGACGAACCGGATGACGTGATGGAGATGTTTGAACTGGCCAATCTGACCAGTGGGGATAAATTCAAATCGAATGTGATGATGACCTGTAACTGGTTGGTCGGACGTGGTAAATTCAATGATTTAAAAGAAGAAGAAGATTTATATGTACCTGGCTCAGGTGCTTTGGCCGGTAAAGTGTATCAAACCTTAATGAGTCAGGTGACAGCCGGTAAGAAATTCGGATCAATGAATGAAGTGGATGGTGTGCGCTTTGACCTGAAANAANGTGAAATTGCCAACCTTGAAAAAATGGGGTTGATTCCGATGGTCAATGAGTATGGCAAAGTGATGGCCTTCTCGGCTAAAACATTATTTAATGGCGATAACCTGGGTTTACAAACCTATTCGGTAGTTCGGGTGTTTGACTATGTGACCAAAGTATTGATGGATTTCCTGAATCGACGGGCTTTCGAAAACTTCAATTCCACTGCGAAANAAGATTTACAAAGCCAGATTGTGAAATTTCTGGATAGCATCACTGGACCGAATAAGTTAATTGAAGATTTCACGATCAAACGTTTCGAGCAGGATCCAGTTCAGAAAGATAAAATTCATCTGGATATTCATATGAAGCCTTACTTCCCGGCCAAGAACTTTATGATTAAAATGGAAGGTCAGAAAGGAGATGATGGCAATGCCTGGGATACAGCCTACGATCAGAGTTGATATCACAATGTTCAACGAATAGTATCAAGGAATCCGAAAGGGTTCCTTTTTGTTGTTGGTAGTGGAACTTGATAGCACGCTGCTATCGAACAATCTGTACTGTCCGTTGGGCGAAATGTTTTTCAGACTGATACACAAGAAGATACATACCCGTCGGCATCGACTCCAGTTGCAACTGGTAATACCCGCCACCTGCGGGATACCAGGTTTGAATAACACGTCCATGAAAGTCGAATAAGTTCAACTGCCCCGATTCGGAAATCTCTTCAGGAAGATGCACCTGCAAATAGGCGCTGGCCGGATTCGGAAAAACCTGCATCAATTCCTCGTGTATGGAAGTCAATCCACTCGGTCCTGAATTTCCGGAACAGGTTGTGAGTGGGGCAGCACACCAGGCCGTTGAAGTACTGGTGATTGAATTGTATGTGGTTGTCGTAAAATACTGGCCCAAAGGAGAAATTGCTTGTGCCTGTAAACTCACGGAACGCCGGTCGTAATCTGTTTCAGCAGAGTACAATTCAAAATCCGTGTAGTTAGAATCCAAACAACTTTTCATGGACGTGTCGGTGCGCCAAATCAGGTTTTCATCGTTGCTCAGAATAAAGCCACAATCGTGCCGTTGCAGGCTGAACGCTTTGCCATACGCCAGATTCGGTCCGCCAACCGGATTTCGGGTACCATGCCCGGGTAAAACTGCACCGTTCGAACCCAGATGAAAATATAATTGGCATATCCGTAGTCTTGTACCATCCATACATCATCATTATAACCCGCGGTGAGTTGCTTAACCCTACCACTCGACCAATATTGGATCCATTCAACATTCAACCCGGCATCCAATCGAAAAATGGCATGTTCATTGCCACTATTCCATCCACTCAAATAAAATGAGCCATTGGTACTCGGAACAATTTGCTGAAAACTATAATCATCAAAGCCAACAAATCCGGAATCCACCATGTAGTAAGATGAACTATAAACGGTGCCCGCTGTATCTAATTTAGTAATCAAAGGTCGATAGGGTTGCCAACCGGTAAAGGGCAATTTATAAAAATGGCCCACTGCCAGTAAGGTATCTCCTTCATGAATACATCATGAAAACGAATATTGCTTCCTACATTTCCGCTGAGTTTATATTTTTTGTCCATTTATGCTGACCTGTCAAACTCAGTTTGGTGAGATAGGCATAGCAGGTATCGACACTGGAAAAAACATCATCACTCCCAGCGAGATAAAAACAATCCTTGCCAGGAATAAATTCATCGTACTTGATTTTCGGAGTGGTGAACTGAATATTGTTGTTCCGATCATTACCCCGGAACTATCAAATTCATACAACATGTGATTGGTGCCATTGTCGCGCAAATACAACACCAGATGGTTTGATGAATTGGTAAATGCTTTATACGTGGTGATCAGGCCTAAATAAACAAACGATTTAAATGCATGTTGTACCGTACCATCGGGTTTGTAAAAACGAACCACGATATAATCATCCGGACAATTGGTTTGCCAACTCAGCGAGTACAACGTGCCATGTTGGCCTGGTACCATCAGAACAGCTTGTTCTTCAATGGTTCGAATCCACTGGTTGTTTTGCCCTAAGGTTGGAAGGCTGGTTACCAAAAAAGAAAGAAACAAAGGAGAGATAGTCTATTTTTCACATGTTCAAGACGGCCGTTCAACGCATTACGTTGGCAAATCAATTTGGCATCGGTTTGGATTTTTCTAAGGCCCATTGTACCTTGAAGCATCAACCTAAAAGCCATGAAAAGTCAAGATCTCTTTTTCTTTCCCGCCTGCTGGCCATATTATCTCAGGAAGTACAAACCGTATCAACAAAAAAGCAAAAACATTCCGGCGAGGCCTACTCGACGACGCTTTTGCACGACGCTTTAAGCCTTGGTGTGGTATTGGCGACGCCTTCCNTGCTTCAATCGTGTGGAGACGCCTCAAACAACACCATTGCAGCGGAAGAGGGACATGCCGTAATGGATGTGGCTATTTTGGGCGGAGGAATGGCCGGACTAAATTGCGCCAATCATCTGTTGGGTTCAAGCCTCACGTTTAAGGTGTTTGAAGGAAGTAAACGTTTGGGTGGACGCATCTTAACCCATTACAATGATGCGATGGGGCTTGGCATCTATCCGGAATTTGGAGGTGATTTTATTGATTCGAACCATGAGGATATGTTGAAACTGGCGGAAGAATTTGGAATCGAACGCATCGATCTGGAAGAAGAATGTAAACGGCTGAATCTGGTGAAGGATGTTTATNTTTTCGAAGGACGAAGTATTTCGGAAAAGGAAATTATAGGGGAGTTTAAAAAATTGCGAAAAATCAGTCTGGATATCGATGCCCTGGGTGAAGAGTATACAACCGAACGGGCCGTGGAATTAGATCAGACAGCCTTGTCGGAATATTTTGATTCATTGCGATGCNGCCCCTGGCTCAAACAATTACTCACTTCAGCATATTTGGCCGAATATGGTCTGGATTGTTCCCAACAATCTACCCTGAATTTTCTGAGTATGATTGATACGCGCACCGAGGCTGGTTTTCGTGTATTCGGGGATAGTGATGAACGCTTTCGACTCAAAGGAGGTAACAGCAAACTGATCGAAAAACTCGCAGATAAAATTGGCGAAGACCGCATTGCCCGTGAACATTTGGTTGAAGCGGTGACCGAACAAGAAGATGGAACCTATCTGATCGAATTCAGAAATAAACCCAATGTATACGCCCGCCAAATTGTTTGTACCATACCATTTACCATTTTACGTGGCGTTCAACTGAAATTAAAAAATATGTCAGCCGCCAAACAACAATGCATTGCAGAATTGGGTTATGGCAACAACACCAAACTAATTCTGGGTTATGAGGGTATGCCCTGGATGGAGGAACCGAACAAGGCTATGGGATATTTGTTTCATCCGGATATTGTGAATGGTTGGGATGCCAGCCAGAACCGAAACGAAGGAAACGCAAACGGAGCCTATGTTTNNGTTTTTGGAGGCGCATTGTCTGAATCACTGAATCAACAGTCGTTTAAAAATAAAATGAGTCCGCCTTCGCATGTATGGAAAAATGAATTGCCTGAAGAGGTCGTCAAGGGTTTTGTAACCCAACTGGATGCCATTNTTGTGAACTCAAAATCGAAATTTAAATCGAAACATGTTTTCGCGAACTGGATCGACTTCCCGTTTAGTCGGGGTAGTTATAGCTGTTATAAANAGNGACAGTGGACTTCCATTTCCGGTTTGGAGATGGAACCCGTAGGACGGTTTTATTTTGCGGGCGAGCATTGCAGCAGCGACTTTCAGGGATTTATGAATGGCGCTGCTGAAACGGGCCGTCGGGTGGCCGAACAAATCATGCATCCGGGGAGGTCAGCAAGCCGGTGGCCGATACACTTAAAAAGATACCATGGGCAGCAAATAATTTAAGATGCCGCGATCAAAAATGAAAACTCGTTATCCGGTTTTCGACGAGTTGCTCACGGAACGTTGCAGTTCTTCGATTTCCTGTTTATTGAGTAGCCTCCATTTTCCGGGAGGNAGTTGTCCGAGTTGCAGGTGCATGATACGAATACGACGCAGGGTCATCACTTCATAACCGAGGTAACTACACATACGGCGAATTTGCCGGTTGAGTCCCTGCGTTAAAATAATTCTGAATTTTTTNCCGCTTTCCTGTCGCACAAAACAGGGCAGGGTTTTGTGNTTTAAAATGGGAACACCTTGTGCCATGTGTTGAATAAATTCCGGTGTAATTGTTTTGTCTACTGTCACCAGATACTCCTTTTCGTGTTGATTGCCCGCCCGAAGAATTTTGTTCACGATATCGCCGTCGTCGGTTAACAAAAGCAGACCTTCTGAATCTTTATCGAGGCGACCGACAGGAAATATGCGTTTTGGGTAATTCAAAAACGANATCACATTGGTACGATCCTTNGGATCGGTAGTGGTGGTGATGCCTACTGGTTTATTGAGGAGGAGATAAACGGACGCTGATTTTTTAGGTTTCAGAATCTCGTCATCCACATACACTTTATCGTTGGGGTAAACCAGACTGGTGGGGAGGGCAATATTCTCATTGATCACCACCCGGGCCTGTGCAATCAACTGATCGGCCTCTCGCCGAGAACAATGGCCGGTATTGCTGATAAATTTATTGATAGAGATGCCGTCTTGTTTGTTCATGGTAAGTATCCGGACAAAGATATTACCCTTAGCGGGATGCATGGTAACCGAACAAAAAAGTGGATTAATGGGCGGTGCAAAGCCAAGGTGATTCTATGCTTCCTTAAAACAATAAAGCCTCGACCTGCGTCGAAGCTTTTTCTTGTCGGGAGGACCCCGATTCTAATCAGGGCGCCCCCAATTTTATCAATAAAAAAGGAGCAACCAATGAAGGCTACTCCTTTTTAAAGTCGGGAGGACCCCGATTCCAATCAGGGCGACCCCAATTTTATCAATAAAAAGGAGTAACCAATGAAGGCTACTCCTTTTTAAAGTCGGGAGGACCCCGATTCCAATCGGGGCGACCCCAATTTTATCCAATAAAAAAGGAGTAACCAATGAAGGCTACTCCTTTTAAAGTCGGGAGGACCCCGATTCCAATCGGGGCGACCCCAATTTTATCAATAAAAAGGAGTAACCAATGAAGGCTACTCCTTTTTAAAGTCGGGAGGACAAGTTCGAACCTGCGACCCCATGGTCCCAAACCATGTATTCTACCGGGCTGAACTACCTCCCGAGGGTAGTTTCGAAACTCATTTTCATTCCATCGTCCTTCTCCATTCATAATAAGGAGAAAGAGTAACAAAAGATAATGAGACTCTTTTAGTATTAGCGGTGAGGGGGATTCGAACCCCGGTACGGTTTGACCCGTACGACGGTTTAGCAAACCGTTGATTTCAGCCACTCATCCACCTCACCGGCACTAAGCTGGAGTTGTTTAAGATCTTCTTTTTTCCTCCTTCTATCGCACTACAAACTGCCTGATAGCAAAAGGGAGTGCGAAAATAGAGGAATATTTCTAAATTCCCAATAATTCTACTTCAAATATCAAGGTTGAATTTGGAGCAATCAGGGCACCCGCCTGTTGCTCACCATATGCCAAATGCGGAGGCAAGTAAAGTTTCCATTTGCTTCCNACGCCCATCAATTGCAACGCTTCTGTCCAACCGGAAATCACCCGGTTCAACGGAAAACGTGCCGGCTGTCCCCGCTGTATGGAGCTGTCAAACACGCGCCCGTCAATCAGCATGCCGTGGTAATGACAAGTCACCTGATCCTGAATGCCGGGTTTAGGCCCATTTCCTTCTACCAAAATCTCATATTGTAAGCCACTTGGCAAACTAACTACTTCGGGTCTCAGACTATTTTCTGCCAAATAGGCCAATCCAGCTTCTAAATTGATGCGGAGTTTTTCCTCCTTCTGCTGGTTCAAACGTTCAAATAGATTCATTTTCATCGCCGCGAAGGTAAAGCAAGCGGCGAATTCGCTGTATTTTGTCTTCAATTTTATTAAGTAATTAACTGCAAGGCGATATGCGGCACTTTTCACGCTTCCGGATTTTTCTGTTTAGTGCACTCCTGATGCCTGTTTTGCTGATGTTTTCGGCCTGCCATTCTACACGAAAATCAACAGTTCAAACGCAAACCACGCCCAACCACGATAGCATCGCGCTGCGAAAGGCTTGTCAGCGCTGGTTAGGTACCCCTTATCGTTACGGTGGATTTACCACAGAAGGCATCGATTGCAGTGGATTGGTCTGCCAAATTTATCTCACGCTTTATCAACAAAAACTGCCCCGCACCTCCGAACAACTCCGTGCTGTCAGCACCCCCATTTCAACGGCACAACTGACATATGGTGATCTGGTTTTTTGGTTCCTCTCCACAAAAGGTCAGCCATGTGGGCATCTACCTGGGTTCCGGCCAATTCGTACATGCCTCCTCGTCCAAAGGAGTTATCATCAGCCGATTATCCGAAACCTGGTATAAAAATCATTTCCTGGGCGGCGGTCGCTTGCATCCCAGATCACGAAAAATAAAAATGATACAGAAACCATTGACCATTTTTATTTCAATGCCTTCGGGCGGCACACACGCTTTTCGTTGCAAGTCCTCACCGGCTTCGGCAATTGGCCTCAGCAGGTTCCGGGCTCATATCTTTGCAATTCACCATTTTTTTAACTGATACTAAAAAGCACATCAGCCAATTCTTTGCGGGCTAGATACATTTTACGATGATATTGTTGAGAAAGGCAAATCTGATGTGTTTTTTACTTGTAAGCTTCAATAGTACCCAAGCACTATCATTTTCTGATAGATGTTGTATCAATATGAGCGATAGTATGCAAGTGAATTTTTAGTATCATAAAACTAAAAAGTATGATTGTAAAGTATTCATTAGGGCTCGATGTTTCGAGCAAAGACATCAAAGCATGCTTGGCAACAATTGACAATGAGCAGCGTGTAAAAGTCAAATCTTCCAAAACCATTACTAACACCCAAAAGGGAATGCATGAATTATTGGCTTGGATTGAAAAATGGTATTCTGATTTGGAAATACCATTATCAGTTTGCATGGAAGCAACGGGTGTTTATCATGAGAACTGCGCCTATTTTCTGTATGATAAAGGGTTCAATGTGTCCATCGTTCTGCCGAATAAAGCAAAGAAGTATTTACAGGCTATCGGCATTAAAAGCAAGAATGACTCTATTGATGCTAAAGGATTAGCCCAAATGGGAGCCGAACAAAAATTAGAAGTATGGGAACCCATGGGCATGTTCTATTATGAACTACGTGTTTTAACCAGGCAACATCAGTCTTTAAAAGAGTCTTTAACCGCTGAGCAATCGCGTTTGCATGCTGCCAATGCGGCTTCACGACAAATCAACTNNTTGAAATTAAACAGATAAAAAGTCACATTAATTTTCTAGAAAAACAAGTTGAGAAATTAGAAGCCGAAATTAAGCNGCCTAATCCATAGCGATGAANACATTAAAGAAAAATTTGAGAAGGTGATGAAGTTGCATGGCATCTCCTATCTCTCGAGTGCTACTATTATTGCTGAAACAGGTGGCTTTCTTCTATTTAAAAATTACAAGCAGCTGGTTAGTTATGCAGGCTACGATGTCATTGAAAATCAATCAGGACAACACGTTGGGAAAACTAAAATATCTAAAAAGGGGAACTCACGAATAAGGCGAATATTGCATATGCCCTCACTTACGGCCATTGGAAAACAGGATACAACCTTTAACCAACTTTACCGTCGTGTAGTTGAACGAAGTGGTGTAAAAATGAAAGGAATAGTTGCTGTTCAGAAAAAACTGCTGCTAATGATTTACTATATCTGGACAAAAGATATTGACTACAATCCAAACTTTAGAAACATCCAAGAGGAGGAGCAGGCGCCCTCCTCTCCGTTAAGCATAACCGTGATAAAAAAAGCCACACAAAGTGCGGCTTCACAAGGTAGACATCCAGCGAGTAATCACAGTATGCCTCCTCTCCGTTTGGTAAAAGTATAAAAAAACTTTAAAAATAGTTGGTTTGTAAGATAGTACCTTTCCACTACAATCGTTGCCGCACATCCTACCCTTCCGAACAAGATCCGTCACCCAAGGGGCTATTACCCGGCCTATACAATTTTTAAACTGCCTTTTGCCAACTCACCGATCCGTTTTTTCTTAAACATCGCCTGTATCTGGGCTCACTTCTTTATATTCTTCATGCATCGGGCAGGGTTTTGAACCTGAACATTTTTCCAGGCCCAATACACAGCGATCCAAGACTTCTTCTTCACCCATCGCTTCCAGTATTTTAATCACAGGAAGTTTGGCCGCCCGGGAGGTAAAATAGAAACCACCTCCGGGCCCGCGAACAGAAGAAATAATGGCATCCTCACCACTCAATTTCTGAAGAATTTTTGCCGTGAATGCAGCAGGTGCTCCAATACCGGCGGCAATTTCATCAATTGACAAACGACCTTCATCATCGGAATGCCGCATAATGTAAATACACGCCCGCAACGCATATTCTATAGATTTCGAAAACATGTTTTTAGAGTTTATTCAATGACTTTTTCAGCCCGAAGATAAAAAAAACCAAACACTATTCGAAAAATGGCGAGTATCATCATGAGCCCTCCCAACATAACAAAAAAGAAGAAAGGCCGGCTAGCAGTCATCATGCTTTGAAATTCACCATTTATATGGCCTCTTTGCCATGCTCCACGCAATAAACCGGAGGCGAGCAGGGCGATCCAAAAATAAGTAAGCCATAGTGTAAAACCTGAATCCATATTTTCAAACTCCCGAATTCCGTCCATCACCTGAAGTTTTGATAAAAAAACTATAGCCAGTAACATCATGGAATTGATGCCAATAGTAGTTCCCATGGCGTGGGCTACTGTTATATGTGTACCATGGGTAAATAGTTGCAATGCCGGTATCGAAATCAAAATAGCCAAGACGAGGTTTAACGCCACCCACCAATCGGCATAGTTTAATAATGAAAATACCAATTGGTGTTTGAATCGTTGTGATTCAGTAACTGAACGTTGCCACAGAAAAATGATTCTTCCTAAAATAAACAGCTCACTCATACTGACCAAATACGAAATCTGCCGTATTTCTACATGTCCCGGAAGGGTATAAATATGGTGTCCCCAGTTAAACATGAGGTTGGTCAGGCCAATAAAATAGAGCCAGAATGCAATTGGTTTTCGACTACAAGTGGCATCCCCTTTTATTTGGTCCATTACGTACAAGCCGCATCCGTAAATGAGCATATTCCAACTACCTACCATGCTTCCGTACGATTTCCACTGTATCGTCATGTCTTGCACAATATGCTGTCGGAAATAAGGGATTAACCAAAGATTGGATTCCAGGAACGTAAAAAGAAAGGTCACAATACCCGTTAACCACATCCAGACGTAGACGGGTTGTTGGCTTAGCTTTGGAATGCGCTGAAAGACCTGAATTAAAAANAGTAACCAACTCAGTACGATGAGAAGGGATATAAGAGGTGGGAATTCCCAATACTCACGCCCNCCAAATTGGCCAGCCAAATAACTAATAAAAATAAATAGNATAGGCAGTAGCATCAACCGGTATTGCCACATCGTCCAGACCGGTTTTTGAGTTCCCCGGCTTCGGTTAAAAAATATAAGCACAGAACCACTGGCCGTATGCAGAATCCAAAATACAGCAGATGAAACATGTAAAGGGCGTACTTTTTCAAATGAAAGAAAGGATTTAAACAGCCCCGGTAATAGGTATTGCAAACTGCCAATCAGACCAAAAAGCAGGGCCATACTCAGGCAAACGAGCCCAAGGCGAATCAAGTTTAACTCTGCTGTTTGTTTAGTGTTCGATGTCACCATAAAGGTAGCTCTTAATAATTTTGGATCCGCATGACCACTTGAATTCAGATGCCTGAGATAGGCTAACAACTCTTCCATTTCCTGCTCCTTCAGATTAAACGATGGCATCGTCTTAGTGCCGGATAAAACAAACGCCTTGATGATGTCTTCATTTCTGCGGCTGTACACATTTGTTAAATCGGGCCCCAGGTATCCACCTAAACCGTAAATCTGATGACAAGCCTGGCAGTTTTTACTCTGCCAGATTTTNTTACCCCGGTCGGCAACCGCAGACATATCAGGTATCGTCTGAACCGGGTGAAAATATATCCAGGCCGAATAACTTAAAAAGAACGACCAAAGTAACCAGAACAGGCCATTTAAATGAATGGGTATTCACATGAATATATAACGACAAAGTTATCTTTTAATATCTGTGTTCGTTATGATATTTATCAAGCCGTTTTTAACCCGCTATTTAGTTTGTAGACAATTGCGATCGTTATGGGGATGAAAAGGCCGGCTGGTTAAGAAACGTACTATCACTCAGTGCATATAGAAAAGCAAGTAAATCAGCCTTTTCCTGTGAACTGAGTCCCAGCCCATTCTCAAAACTTGATTTTGTCATGATAGGGTCCAAAGTAGCTGACTGCCGGACTCCGGAATTATAGAATTCAATCACTTCTTCCAGAGTTTTATATCGTCCGTCGTGCATGTAAGGCGCTGTTTGCCTCACGTTACGTAAAGTAGGCGTTTTAAATTTCCGATCCTGAATTAAGCCCGTCACACTATAACGACCAATATTGCCTTGAGTAAAATTGGAATCCAAGCCATTATTGTGAAATAACCCATCTGTGAACATACCCAAGGTGTGGCAATGAAAACAATCACCCCGTTCGGTATTAAAAATATACAAACCACGTAATTCAGCATCACTCAACATAAGTTCCTGTCTCAGATAGTGGTCAAGCCGCGAATTCTGGCTAATGAGGGTTCGAACAAACTGAGCCAGAGCCTGTGCAACATGATTCAATTGAATATCCGGGGTACCAAAGACTCGTTCAAAAGCAGTNGGATAATTTGATTCATTTTGTAGTTTGGATACATCCGTGTTAAAAAATTGAAAGACTTCAAACCGCATGGCATCTTCCAGGCTTCCCTGAATCTTACCATTCCATAAGTAGTATCGATTCCAAGCAAGATTCACATGCGGAAGGGAGTTGCTGCTATATTCTGAAAAACCCTGATTTTGCAAATGACAGGACGCACAGGATTGTCCGGTGTTGGATAAAACCGGATCATAATACAATCGCCTCCCTAATGCGATTGCTTCTTCGGTTAAGGGAATCTCCGGATCTGCTAATTCAGGAAAATAAGACGGATAATTTAAGGTTACCGGATGCAGAGTATCGGTAGGCTCCGATTTNTCCTTCTTACAGGAAGAGTGAAGTACCCAGACGAAGAAAACAAACATTAAAAAACAGACGCATGGCATCAGAATTTTAAAGTGAAAACATCCTGGCCGTTCTTTGCCACTTTCGACATCAGCAGAGAGTCACCCATGGTATAATTTCCATCTTGTATCAAATCGTATCGGCTGGGATGGTCAAACCATTCGTTGATATTCATCACCAACTTGGCATTCTGGTGACCGGCATACAAGTGAAAAGGCATCGGAATGACACAACGAACCAGATGTGGATTATTGCCTAAATGCACCGCATATCCCACCTGCTGTGTATTCTGTATCAAATAACCTTCCAGTTTCATGAAATGATACCCCCACCATCATCCCGGCCAGGCCATGTTACTATTTTCTATCGTTGGCGGAAGTGCGTAACTGATATTCTGGTCGGGAAGTAAACCAATGTGCAATACCAGTGATTCGTAACTGCCCATCGGAATATTTCTAATTTGTATTGAAGCATATTCCGCTTTTGTGGCATCAATATAAAAATAATCCGAAATCCGTACGTTGTCACCGGCAGAGCGAATGAAGGTTATGCCGGAGATGTAGTACTCGAGATGATTTATAGTAAATGAATTGCCAGCAGAATTTATATACCAAGAGGTATCAATGAACAGGTTTTTCTGGTCCACTGTATAATCTAATTGCAGCGTCAGAGAGGAACTTAAAGGTATCTCATCCCGGTTACAGGACAACAGATACAAAACTGGAAGCAGGTAGACAAACTTCCGAATCATCGAATTACCTTTAGCATTACGAAGTTACAACTCCTAATGAATAAAAGATATTATTGTCCTATATAAAATAATTAATTCCATGGATGAACGTATTCAAAACTTCCTGAAGAACCAAATCCTCGTGAGTTTATCCTGTTTGAACGAACAGGGTTTCCATTGTTTTACCTGTTATTATTCTTACGACGACAAAAAGCAACGCATATTGTTTAAATCATCCGGAAATACCCGGCATGAAAAGCACCTCAGGGAAAGACCTGAACTGGCAGGCACCATACATCCCGATGAAGTTTCAAAAGTGCATATACTTGGGGCACAAATTAAGGGAACTATACACCGGTCCACCGATATGTTCTATTTATTGGAAGCGGGCACCTTGTACCACCTTAAAAACCCGGCAGCCCTGGCTCTGCCCGGTGTCATTTGGGTTCTGCATCTTCATACCGTTGAACTGACCGATAGTATGCTGGGAATCGGCCAACGTTTGAAGTGGCATAAAGAAGATGCACAGAGTGATTAATAGTGCTCAAGGGCTAGTACTTCCCATAGACACTCCCTCCCGGGCAGGCAGGCTTGAATTTGAAGCACCTGTGAGATAAAGATAGACCAATTCTTATCTCGTCTCAAGAACAACAGTAAGGAGGGCCTGCTGATTATCTCACAGGTGCTTCAAATTCAAGGAAGCGTTCAAGGGATAATACTAGTATAGCCCATGGGCGATGACGCAGAAGTTGAAGATGCCTGTGAAGTAAAAATCATGAAATACAATGCAAGCCTATTGAAGGGGTATGAAAAATTACCGTGCATCTAAATGAGCCTAAATCACTCCACAATGTAATGATATCAACTACTTTCACGTTAACCAGCAGGCCTAAGTATCGTTACAAATATCACATCCGTATTAGGAAGGTTCAAATCGGGCCTGAAAGAAACGCAGATATTTGGGTTCATAGGTCATTTTTAAACCTTTAATTTTNTTGCTACGCTGAAAAACTCGCGCAGCCGATTCGGCTACTACATCCATATGGGCTTGAGTGTAAACCCTTCGGGGTATGGTAAATCGAACCAACTCAAGTTTAGGATAATAATTCTGACCATTTGGTTTGCGTCCGGCTGAAACAATACCGCGTTCCATAGTACGCACACCAGAGTCTAAATAAATTTCTGCAACCAGGGTTTGGGCAGGAAAGGCATCTTGTTCTAAATGGGGTAGAAATTTNTTNGCATCTACAAAAATGCCATGGCCTCCAATCGGTCGAACAATAGGAATACCGTATTCTATCATNTTAGATCCTAAATAAATGACCTGCCCAACCCGTGCACGGATATGATTATCACTAACACTTTCACGAATTCCGATGGCCATGGCTTCCATATCCCGGCCAGCCAAACCTCCGTAGGTGTGCAAACCTTCATAAACCACCACCAGGTTCCGGGCTTCTTCAAATACCTCCCATTCATTTATTGCCAGAAAGCCACCAATATTCACTAGAGCATCCTTTTTAGCGCTCATGGTAGCACCATCCGTTAGGCTACAAATAGACCTGACAATTTCTGCTACGCTATGTCTATCATACCCCTTTTCATTTTGTTGTATAAANAAGGCATTTTCAGCAACCCGTGTCATGTCATGAATAATTCGGATGCCCTGTTTTTGGTATATACGCAATTCTTTCAGGTTGTCCATACTAATGGGTTGCCCTCCGGCCATATTGACACTTGTTGCTATACTGACATAAGGAATCCGTTTGGCGCCATATTTCTTAACCAGGGCGTCCAGTTTGTTTAGATCCACATTTCCCTTAAATAGGAATTCACTTTCCGCATTATGGGCCTCATCAACAATTATATCTTCAAAGCGACCTCCTGCCAATTCCTGATGCAGGCGAGTAGTTGTGAAATACATATTTCCGGGTATTATATCTCCCTTACGGATGAGTATTTGAGAAAGAATGTTTTCTGCGCCACGCCCCTGATGGGTAGGTACCAGATATTTGTAACCATAAACTTCCCGAACAATTTCTTCGAGGTGATAATAATTGCGACTACCGGCATACGCTTCGTCACCCATCATCATGCCGGCCCACTGCCGATCGCTCATGGCTGCTGTTCCACTGTCGGTCAGAAGGTCAATATAGACATCCTCCGATTTTAAAAGAAAGGTATTGTAACCTGCTTCACGCAATGCTTTTTTTCGTTGAGCCGGTGTGGTCATTTTGAGCAATTCAACCATTTTCATTTTATATGGTTCTGCCCAGCTACATTGCACTTTCATAACTTGCTATTTAGTGGTTGATTAATTCCAGTTTAGCCGTAAAATGCCTCAATAATTCTGCTTCGTCTGTGATGCGAAGTCCTTTCAGTTTCTCGCGCATTTTAAAAACTTCTATAATCACTTCGGCGACATAGTCGATATGGCTTTGCGTATATACCCTGCGCGGAATTGCCAGTCGAACCAGTTCATGCGCCGCCGGTATAAGTTGTCCGTTGGCATCATATTTACCAAACATAAACGAACCGATTTCCACGCTACGAATGCCGCCATGTAAATACAGGGCACAGGCGAGTGATTGGCCCGGATATTCATTTAGCGGAATATGGGGCAGAAACCGTTTGGCATCCAAATACACCGCATGCCCCCGGCAGGACGCATCACGGGCACTCCGGCCTGAACCAATTTGTCGCACAAGTATGCAGTACTTCGAATGCGATAAGCCAGATAATGTTCATCCAGAATTTCTTCCAATCCAACGGCAATCGCCTCCAGGTCGCGGCCGGATAATCCTCCGTAGGTCGGGAATCCCTCCGTAATTACCAACAGATTTCGGCAGGCCTTACTCAATTCTTCGTCCTGCAACGCCAAAAAACCTCCCATGTTCGCGAAGGCATCTTTTTTAGCACTCATCGTACATCCCTGGGCGTAAGAAAACATTTCCTGTACAATGGAAAGTATGGAACGGTCAGCATATCCGGCCTCACGAAGTTTGATGAAGTAGGCATTTTCGGCAAAGCGGCAGGCATCCAGAAAAAACGAATTCCATGTTCCCGGCAAATGGTGCTCACCTCGCGGATATTGTCCATGCTGACGGGTTGTCCGCCACCTGAATTATTGGTGATCGTTAATAGGACGAGGGCGATATTTTCAGGCCCCAGTGTTTCAATTTGCTCCCGGAGTTTTGGTATTGAGATTGCCTTTAAAGGGGCTTCCATGGAGGTATCCATTCCTTCATCACACAGGAGGTCGATACCGGTGGCGCCAGAAAATTCAATGTTAGCGCGCGTGGTATCAAACAAGGTATTACTAAAAACGTAGCGCCCCTGCCGCCCAGAAAATGAAAAAGAATTTTCTCAGCCGCCCGTCCCTGGTGCGTAGGTAGGATACGATGGTAACCGGTCAGGTTTTTAACGACTGATTCAAAACGAAAATAACTGGCACTCCCGGCATAACTTTCATCCCCCTGCATCACACCGGCCCACTGGGCACTGCTCATAGCACTGGTTCCGCTATCGGTCAGGAGATCAATCAGTACATCTTCGGCCTTTAGTAAAAATAAATTGTACTGAGCTTCCCGTAGTAGTTGAGCCCGTTTTTCGCGGGTATTAAATTGAATAGGTTCAACGGATTTTATCCGGAAGGGTTCTATTATTGTCTTCATTTAGATATCATTGTTATACTTAGAAAGAATTCAGAGTAAAACAAACTATGAAGGGCGACGTATAATGTTCTTCCAAACTAACATGGTGCAAAGTTATCCTGCAGTGTTTTAAAGAAACATGATGTTGGTCAGGTTTTACGAAAATGCTTTCACCTACCTTCGGCGTACTTTTCAATTCGTCATGATTCCTTCACTATCCATAGGAACGCATCATTCGTCACAAGCCATCATTCAGGGAGGTATGGGCGTTGGGATTTCTCTGCATCGCCTTTTCTCCGCTATAGCGAACGAAGGTGGTATTGGAGTTATTTCTGCTGCTGGTCTTGGTTTGATCNATCGCAAGTTGTCCAAAGATTATCTGGAAGCGAGTAAATTGGGATTGCAAAAGGAAATCCGTTTAAGTCGGGAAAGAACGTCTGGGATACTGGGTGTGAATATCATGGTTGCCATGACGAATTTCTCCGACATGGTACGATGTGCAATAGAACAGAAAGTGGATATTCTGTTTGCCGGAGCCGGATTACCGCTTGATGCGCCTTCCTATAAACCGGCAGAATCGGATACAGCCCTAGTGCCTATTGTTTCTTCGGCGAGAGCAGCCAAACTTATTATTGAAAAATGGAAGCAGAATTATAATTATCTGCCGGATGCAATTGTCGTAGAAGGTCCCAAAGCAGGAGGGCATTTGGGTTTTAGAACTTCACAAATTGAAGACGCCCGTTTTCAGCTCGAATCCTTGATTCCTGAAGTAGTAGCGGAAGTTCATTTTTACGAGCAATTATATGATCNNGAGAAAATTCCGGTGATCGCGGCAGGAGGCATTTACAACGGCCGGGACATCCGACAGTATTTTCAATTAGGTGCCAGTGGCGTTCAGTTAGGAACTTTGTTCGTCACTACCCACGAATGTGATGCTGCGGTAGATTTTAAAATGACGTATATCCACTCCAAACAAGAAGACATTCAACTGATTGAGAGCCCCGTTGGTATGCCGGGCAGAGCCATACGAAATTCATTTCTTGAATCAGTAGAACGAGGTGAANAAAAACCCATCCAATGCCCGGTTAAGTGTATCAAGACTTGCGATGTAGAGAAAGCACCATATTGCATTATTGCAGCCCTAATGAATTCCTACAAAGGGAATATGAATTCAGGTTATGCTTTTGCCGGTGCCAATGCGTATCGCGCAACAGAATTGATATCAGTTGCTGATGTGTTTAAACGATTAAATTCCGAATACGACCTGAGTGTAATCTGATCTATTCATGAGGCCGAAAATATTCAAGCTGATTCCGTGTAGCCAGTTGGGTCGTATTCAGACGCGGTTCTGTTCTAGTTCTCCTCATGCCGACCTCCCTGCATCGCTTTAAAAATATGCAACACAGCCGGAAAGATCGCCTCCATGGATTCCAACGCTCCCCGGCTTGAACCCGGCAACGCCAATACCAGGGTATTGGCAGTCATGCCAGCTACACTGCGCGAAAGCATGGCGTAAGGCATCCGCTCCTGCCCGTACGACCGTATCGTTTCCTCTACGCCGGGCAATCGCCGGTCCAGTAAGGGAATCAGCGCTTCAGGAGTTACATCACGAGCCGATAGACCAGTACCTCCTGTAAAAATAATGATGTTTATTTTAGCAGATACCTGCTTCCAAACTTGTTCCTGTATGATTTCCTTTTCGTCCGGGATGATGGCATATTCGGCGATCGTNACAGCGTAACGCTCAAGAACTGAAGCAATGTTTTTTCCGGACGTATCTTCTTTGTCTCCCCGTGAAATCGAATCAGAACAAACCAAGACCGCTGCCCGCAATTCCGGGTTGATGTCTTTTTCAAANTCCGATTTACCTCCCTTCTTTNNTTCCAAAGCAATGTGTTCAATCACAATGCCTTTGTCGATAGGTTTCAGCATATCATACAGAGTCAGGGCTACTACCGAAGCTCCGTGCATGGCTTCCACTTCCACTCCTGTTTTGTACACTGTATGCAATTCCACACGAATCAGGATGTCCATGTCTGAAATCTCATAACTGATTTGGGTGAATTCTACCGGCAAGGGATGACAATCCGGAATCAGTTCACTGGTTTTACANGCAAACAATCCGGCGGTGCGTGCCATTTCAAGTACATCGCCTTTTGGCACCCGGCGTTCACGAATGGCCGTGATGGTGGCCGAATGGGATACACGAACACGAGCTGTGGCGATGGCTTGTCGCAGGCTGAATGATTTATGGGTGATGTCTATCATGGTGTAGTGAATGGACTGTTTTTTATGTTAATTTTTAATGGAGTTAATTGGCTTCAGGCTGATTCATTTTCTTTTTCCAAAGAGTACCCGCATCTGAAAGGATTTCCTTTCCCCAAATGGCTACCTCCTGCTTGATGCGTTCTACCACTTCATTGCAGGCATCAATAGCCGCCCGGCGATGTGTGGATGAAGTAAAAACGAAGAGTGATATTTCACCGCTTTTTACTTCTCCTAAACTATGGTAGATATGCATACAGGTTAACGGGTAACAGGCAAAGGTTTCTTCGCGGATAGTATGCAAGGCCGCTTCAGCCATTTCCGGATAACAACTGTATTCGATGGCGATTGTTTCACCAGAGCTTTGTTGATCGCGACGGACTTGTCCTAGAAAAATGCTATGGGCCCCAATGTCCTGCCGGCTGCTGTGTTTCGCAATGGAGTCTGTGATAAATTCCGGCTTGATCGGACCTTGTATAAATACGGTTTTGATTTTTTCAGACATGGGTAGTTCTTTAAATAAATAATCGGTGGTCGAAAGTAGTTTCAAATCGTTTTGCCGGAAGCGACTTGCGACGGGGAACTATCGCAACAGGATAAGTGTTGAAGGTTTCATATCAATGTAAAATCTGATGGTGAAGGGGAGTCCCCATACCTGAAATTAGTTTAATCACTTCAAGGGCTTGTAACTGGCCAACTATACCGGGAAAGATGCCCAGAATTCCGGCTTCATCACAGGCAGGAATTTCAGCTTCCCCNGGAGCTTCCGGAAAGGCGTCCCGGTAGTTCGTGGTATAGCCCTCAAATGACCATTGAAAAACTGCTACCTGGGCTTCGTAGGCATAAACGGATCCATACACCCAGGGCGTATTACATTGTTCACAAACATCATTCACAAGATAGCGGGTTTCAAAATTGTCACTGCCATCCAATACCACATCATACTGTTGAATTAAGGCTCTGGCGTTGTTTGTATTTAATTTTTCCCGGTAGGTTGTAATCAGGGTCTGGGTGCCACGGGCTTCGAGAGCTGTTCTAGCGGCATCTACTTTGTAAGCGCCCACATCTTGCAAACGATACAAAATCTGACGATGTAAATTGTGCATCTCTACCACATCATCATCAATAATGCCGATATGCCCAACACCCATGGCATGCAAATACAGCAAGGCCGGGCAACTGAGTCCACCGGCGCCGATCGCCAACACCCTGGATTGTGCCAGTTTTAGTTGTTTTTCCACGCCAAAGTCGCGCAGCATCATTTGCCGGATATATACACTGAGGTCCTTCATAGATTATCCACCGGAAAAGGGAGGTAATAAGGCCACTTCATCCTGATTAGTTAAACGATCCTCATCGTTAGCGATGGTATGATTTCGTGCAATGGTGAACCGTCGTTCCTGCAAGGCCGGATACTGTTTGTATAACTGATTGCGGAATTGCAGGATGGTGCAGGATTCTTCCACTTCAATTTCCTGGTTCGGAAGTATATCACTCAGGGCCAAATACAAGGCAACGGATAGTCATGAAACAATGAGTTTATACGATGCCAGCAATAATACAACCGAAAGCGCCAGTTTCATGCGTGGGGTATTTAGTTTTCGTGAACCGATATAGGAACCACCTAATCCGCCGGCGAGCGCCAATAGCATCATCCAGGCAATGGGCAAGGGCTGATCGGTTTGAAAANNATTTCCCAATGCCGAATATTGTCCTAACAAACCGGCCAGGGAGTTCACAAAAATAAAGAGGGCACTCATGCCGGCAATTTCACGCAACGAACTCCAGCGCAACAAAAATAAAACGGGCGACAAGAGGATACCGCCTCCGATGCCTAACAAGCCTGACAGAAAACCTATGCTGCCGCCAATCAGCAAAGCCGGGGATGTAGAAAATGCTTGAATGGGATACGCCGGTTTTTATACTGATACNGCCAATCGTAGCGCCGGAATTACCAGTAGCACACCCAAGGCTATCCGGTATACCTGAGGGTCAATCTGAAAACGACCGCCAAGAAAGGCAGAAGGAATTGATGCACCAATAAGTGTCAGAAACAAGGGCCATGAAAAAGCCTGTTTGCTGTAAAATGCAATAAAGGCTACCAGAGACACGCTCATATTTAGTATCAGAGCAAGGGGTTTCATGGTGTCGGGTGCAAAGTTCAGGATAGCCATCAAGGCCAGATAACCACTTGCTCCTCCATGCCCCACCGCGCTATAGAGGAATGCGATCGGTGGCAGAAAAAGTAAAAACAATTGAATTTGATGGTTCATGATGGTATGTAATGCTTAATCAATTTCTACTTTGAAAGCGATTCAGGTATTCATCTTTCATCCGGGCCATCCCAGATGCGTTGAAGGGTAAACAATCTACCAAATCGCCGGGGTTCATTTCAGCATGTTGCTCTTGCAAAGTAACCAGTCCATTCGCATCCATGAAGGAATTCAGTTTGTAAGATTCCTGACCATCCAGAATACGCACACCCTCCTTTTCGATACGGGCCTTTAAGAAATGGCGGAGTTCCCCTTTTTCGATAGGCCGCTGTTAAGGGTAGTTGCCTATGTGGGGTATCAAAGGCAGTCCGCACATTTTACGCAAAGCCGGAACAACATATTGGTAGAAACAAGTCAGCACTGCCGATGGATTTCCGGGAAGGGCAAATACCAGCGTGGCATTTTTNCGGCCAAAAAATAAAGGCTTGCCGGGTTTTTGTTTCACCTTATAGAATAACTTTTCCACGCCACAATTGGTTAATGCGGTTTGCACAAAATCATAATCGCCAACCGAAATGCCACCCGTAACTAACAACACATCGCATCGATCCAGAACCTCCTGAAGTATATTTTGTGTTGCGAGCAGGTCATCAATTACAAATCGGATATCCAGGTCCTGTATTCTACCTTCTTGCAAAGCCGCAAGAAGCATGACGGAATTACTTTCGAAAATTTGTCCGTGCTGCAAAGTGCCGCCGGGTGCAATTAATTCTTTGCCGGTTACCAGAATACAAACTTTAGGCCGGCGAATCACTTCTACCTGGGTGATCCCNAGCGTGGCAAGATACCCAATCCGACCGGGTGTTAAAACTTGTCGATCCGAAGACAGCGCTTCCCCTTTCAGTACCTGGGATCCTTTTTTNCTGACATTGTCTCCGGCACGAAGCTCAGGATGCTGAAACACAATTTCTGTATGCTGTATGTTACAATGTTCTTGCATGATCGCGGTATCTGCGCCATTGGGAATGGGTGCGCCGGTAAAAATGCGAAAACAACATCCTTCTTCTACCTGATAGTGTTGGGTATCACCCGCTTGTATCATTCCTTGTAATTGATACGAAGCAACCGGGCCCTTGCTATTAAAGTGAAAGGCATATCCATCCATGGCCGACTGATCGAATGGTGGAGAATCGATAGGTGCCGACAAAGGATTTCGTAACACGTAATTTAAACCAGCATCCAGTCTTCTAAGTTCTGTTCCCAGTTCCTGCGTTTGTCCTTCTATTATTTTTCGGGCTTCCAATACACTGATCATATAGCAATCTGATTCTTATTACCCACCGATTTGAATCATGGGGCGGTTNTTAACTAATTCAGGATCGATGTGTTCATAATTTCGAAGTAGTTGCCCACCGGTTTCCAATTTTTTCCAGAATATTTTGCCGGATCGGGGTTCGATGGCTAGTCCGTTTCGTAAGGCAGTCAGGATATCCGTTTCATCCTGTGAAAACAGGCAATTTTTCATTTTTCCATCGGCAGTCAGTCGCATCCGGTTACATCCGGAACAGAATGGCTGTGTCATGGTTGTGATGGCTGCAAAGGTACCGGCGTGACCGGGCACGATAAATTTNTTAGTGGTATCCTGTTGTTCATCCCGTAGTTTGATGACTGTGAATTGCGATTCAATTTGTTGCATCATTTCATGAAACGGGAGTACGGCAGCACCCTGCCAGGCATTCTTGTGAAAAGGCATAAACTCAATAAAACGCACATGTACAGGAAGTTCTTTGGTGAGTGCTACAAATTGGATCACTTCATCATCGTTGATGCCCTTCATAGCTACACAGTTAATCTTCACACGAATCCCGTTTTCAATCAGGCTAAGAATATTATTCCATACCTGCTGAAAGCCATCGCGCCGGGTCATGGTTTTGAATCGGGCCGGATTCAGGGTATCCAAACTGATATTGACCGATCGAATTCCCGCCTGCAAAAAATCAGTGATAAATTCATGCACGAAGTATCCGTTACTGGTAAGTGTTAGCTCAACAGGCAGGGTGCTGAGCTGATGCAAAATAGGCCTGGCATCCTTACGCACAAGGGGTTCTCCACCTGTTAAACGAATTTTTGTGGTCCCCAAACGAACGAAACATTCGGCGATACGCTGTATTTCCTCTGCATTCATCAACCGTGCTGAGGGCATAAAATGCATCGATTCCGGCATACAATAGAGGCATCGGAAGTTACAGGCATCCGTTAGGGATATCCTCAGGTAATTGTGTGCGCGTTGAAAAGTATCCTTAAGCATCAGATGACTTCCTTATTAATTGCCCGAATTTTTATCGTGCAAAAGATCAAAATTTGTTTGTTACTCTGAAAAAATTGCTCACTTTTTAGCTGCTCTTATGGTTTATATTCGCATTCTTCAAATCTACATTTCAATTTCGGAATTGCTTTCTTTTCTATTTAATTGTTCCTTGATTTAGGACCCATTGAGTGGTTTTTCGATTGTCTGTAATTTTTGTAATCAATATTCCAGACGACTTGTTGATAACTCCTCCACAGATAGTCAAGCGGGTATACTAGGAAGTGCATAAACCGGGTAAACGGGATGAGGGCAATAAGTGTAAATGCGGATACCACATGCATTTTAACCCAAAATGAACTTATGGTTGAAATGCCTTCAATTTCGGGTTGAAATAGAAAGATTGATCGCAGATAGGGTGTGAGGAAGGAAGCAAACCAATTCATACCCCAACGATTATAATAAGCAACCATAAGACCGGAAATAATTTGAGAAAATAATATCAGGTAAACCACAATATCCATTTTGGAAGTAACCACCCGAATGCGGGGGTTGGCAATCCTTCTGTAAACGAAAGCACATAGACCCCAGAGAGCCATCAATCCGAATGCGAAGGAAGCACATTCCATAACTAACAATCTGGCCGGATGTCCATTCCAAATTAACAACGAGGATGGAAATAGAAAAGCGATCAGATGCCCGAAAAACAGAAACATAATACCCCAGTGAAAAGGTTGACTCGCAAAAAATAATTTACGGCCTTCAAGAAACTGAGAACTCAATGAAGACACCTGAAATCCTTTATACAAATAGCGGTAGATGGCTCCTACCAAAAAAATAAGTAGGGTAGCGTAAGGCAGAACCAGAAATAAAAGTTGATTAAGCATAGTCAAATTGTTTTAATTGCATGAACAGGTTTGAGTTTCATCAAGAGAGGTACAAGATTTCAGAAAGGCAACGGTAGCCGGAATTTCTTCCCGGATGGCCTTCTTATCCAGAATATGGGCATATTCTTCTAGCAGTATATCGAGCAGTACTTTAAACGGTAATTGATATATGTTCCCGTAATAATATTCTTCTTGGAGAATGGCATTGTGTTTTTCTTCTGGGATTGCAATTTGAGATCTACCCGGGCAGATTCAAATTCGCTGATATTCTGACGGATGGCAGGGATTACAATCCGGTTGACCAGCTCTTCCACAAAACGTTTACCAGGATGGATATCCAACAGTGTAAGAACATGACAAAGATGATCCGGAAGTTCTGGCAGGTAGTCGTTACCGATGATATCCTGTTCCTTTTTCATATTCATCAGAAATACGCCCCGTTTATAATCTTCACCGAATATGATATAACCCAAATCGAGATAACACAAGGCCTGAATATCAAATGTTTTCGTGTATAGTTCTTCTTTCTGGTCAAGGTTCATTTCCAGAAAACGTTCAGTAAAAGGCAGCAGCATGCGGGCTTGTTGCGGATAGCGTGTATTCAGAAAAACCTGGCACTCCAGCAGTTTATTATTCATTTGAGGACTGGGGTAACGAAACCACTCCGCAAGCAATGAAAAAAGGGTGTGTGTTGCATGATCAATTTTTTAGAGTCCGCGAGCCGGTGATTCCCGGAAACCAAATCCTGCATTGCCTTTTACATCAGCTGTATTTTCAAGCAGTTCAATGGATTCTTCTCTATGTGCAGGAGGAATTACGAAACGCTCATCGAAGGTGGCCAGCGTTGTTAGTCTGAATATAGCATCGGCCATTTCAGGTTGTAATCCAATTTCATTCATGGCTGACTGAATTTCATTTTGTTCCAGATCGCCCACAGTAACACCGCGACGATGTAAACGCACAGCCATCAGTCGTTTCATGACCGAAACAATTTTGTCGGTATTGCCGGCACTGAAAAGCGAAGCAAGATACTTCATGGGTAACCGATTGGAATCAATACCTCCCCATAAAGAATTGGTTGTTGAATTATAGATTCCATCCTGTACGGTTGCCATACTTGGCAACAAGGCTGGTACATAAAATAGATTGGGCAGAGTTCTGAATTCAGGATGCAGCGGCAAGGCTAATTCCCATTCTTTGACAAATTTATAAACAGGTGATTTTTGAGCGGCTATTATGGTAGAATCTGCAATTCCATTTCAAGCNGCTGCCTCGATCACTTGTGGATTGAAAGGATCCAGGTAGATACTCCGTTGTTTGTCAACGAGATCTTCGTCTTGAACACTGGCAATCTCTTCAATACGATCGGCATCATATAACAGAACTCCCAGGTAACGAATCCGTCCGACACAGGAATGAAAACAAGCAGGTGCTTGCCCGGACTCAAGTCGGGGATAACATAATACACATTTNTCAGATTTGCCGGTATGCCAGTTATAGTAGGTCTTCTTATATGGACAGGCTGTGACACACATACGCCAGGCCCGGCATCGTTTCTGATTGATCAAAACTACGCCATCTTCACCACGCTTATATAATGCACCTGAAGGGCAGGAGGCAATACAAGATGGATTGAGGCAATGGTTGCAAATTCGCGGAAGATAATGGAAGGTCATCCGCTCCAACTGAAACATGGCTTCTTTTTCGGCCTCGGTGAGCTTATCCAGGTTCACATCCTGACGGGCATAATCCGGACTACCGCTCGANTCATCATCCCAGTTAGGACCACTTTTTACATCAATGTGTTTTCCGGTGATCAATGAAACCGGCCTTGCAGTGGGTTGGTCCTGAATTTCGGGTGAACTGATTAAATCCTGATATTTATAAGTCCAGGGTTCATAATAATCATCCAGGACCGGCATATAAGGATTATGGAAAATGTTTTTAAGTCCTTTTAATTTTCCGGAGCCTTTTAGGGAAACACTATTTCCATTGCGTTCCCATCCACCTTTATAGATATCCTGGTTTTCCCACTTGGTTGGATAACCGGTACCTGGTTTGGTTTCTACATTATTCCACCACATATACTCTGCTCCCTTTCGGTCTGTCCAGATATTTTTACAGGCTATGGAACAAGTATGACATCCGATACATTTATCGAGATGAAAAACCATGGCTATTTGTGATCGTACGTTCATCGTTTGCGTTTTTGCAGTTTAGAATTCAAGAATTTCCATTTTACGAACTAATACATGGGTATCACGGTTTACACCTACCGGGCCCCAATAATTGAAGTGATAGGTAAATTGTCCGTATCCACCAACCATCAGATTCGGCTTGAGATGTACCCTAGTAAAGCTGTTGTGACCACCGGCCCGTTTTCTTCCACGCTCTTGTGAAAGAGGAACTGAATAGGTTCTTTCAGGAGAGTGATAGACAATACAAATTCCTTTCGGGATCCGGGCGCTGACACAGGCACGTGTACAATAAACGCCATGGTCATTGTATACTTCTACCCAGTCGTTGTCCTTAATACCTAATTCAGCAGCATCTTCCTCGCTCAGCCAGCATGGTTCCATCCCGCGGGATAAAGTCAACATACGCAGAGTATCACCGTACGTAGAGTGGATATGCCACTTACCGTGTGGTGTTAAAACGTTCAACATTTTAGCTTTACCGTCATTGACTGTTTTCCTCAGATCGCCATAGGCTTGCGGAGTTGGTGAAGGTTTATAGGTTGGCAGATGCTCGCCGAATTCGATATATCCATCATGATCCAAATAGAATGATTGCCGACCTGTTAATGTTCTCCACGGAACCAGACAATCAACGTTATAGGTGTAGGCACAATAGGCACGACCATTGTCCATGAGCCCTGACCAAAGCGGTGAATTGTTATACCGCCGTGGCTGAGACNNTAGATCTTTATAATCCAGACGGACGGATTGATAACCTTGTCCGTGTTGTAGAAGTGGCATACCGGTTTTCTTCTCCATATTGTTATAGGCCCTCACGGTCATGGCACCATTGGTTAATGACGATAAACTTAAAATAGCATTAATGGCCTCTACATCCTCTTTCAGAGAAGGATACTCCACCGANTCGATGCGTTGTACATGACGCTTGTCCTGTAGCATCTCTGCATAAACATCATCGGCCATAAAATTAACACCATGGGCACCAATCGGGGATTTCTTAATATTCTGGCCCAGCGAAATAAACTTGTTATAAATCTGGGTGTAATCACGAGGTACGATCACAATTTTATGCATGGTTTTACCCGGTATGGGTTCACAATCTCCTTTATACCAATCCTGAAGTTTGGGCTGCGTAATTTCATCGGCGGAATCGTGCGACAGGGGAACATTAACGATATCCTTCACCGGTTCCGGAAGATGTTTAAGTGCAAGATCGCTGAATACTTTTGCGATATACTGNAATATCTGCCAATCAGATTTAGATTCCCAAACCGGAGCAACAGCAGGAGACAATGGGTGAATAAAGGAGTGCATATCGGTACTATTGATATCAGATTTTTCGTACCAGGATGCGGTAGGTAANACAATATCTGAATACAGCGCCGAAGTATCCATTCTGAAATTGATATCCACAACAAGATCCATTTTCCCTTTTGGGGCTTCGCGCCAGAGTAATTCATGAACCAGAGGTTGAGCTACCTCGTCAGCAATTTTATTGGTATGGGTACCCAAATAATGGTCAAGCATATACTCATGTCCTTTAGCGCTGGACATCAAGGCATTCCCTCTCCAGATAAACCAGTTTCTTGGATAATTATCTTCATGGTCGGGGTCCATCACCGAATAATTCAATTGTTTTCGTTTCAACTGATCTACCACATAATCCCGAATGGCATCGTCCGATTCGGCACCTTGCTTCATCGCGTCTTTGGCCAGTTCCAGAGTGTTTCGGTTGTATTGCGGGTAGAATGGCATCCAACCGTTGCGAACAGACATAGCAACCCAATCAGCANNGTGTAACTTACCAAGGGTGCTATATTCAGGTACGGTATTGTAGTCAATCTGATTGTTATCATAACGCCATTGGTCTGAATTTATATAATGCCAAATAGGTCCTTGTTGCAAACGAACGGCACCCTGCCAGTCTTTACCCGACATAATGGTAGACCAACTATCCATTGGAGCCAGTTTTTCCTGACCCACATAATGGTTCATTCCACCACCATTTACTCCATTACATCCGGTAAGCATTTGCGTCATGATGGAGGAACGGTACATTAAATTATGATGATACCAGTGGTTGATTGCGGCACCAACAATGACCATGCATTTACCTTTTGTAACTTCGGCAGTAGAACCCCACTCCCGGGCAAATTGTAAAACGGTTTCTTTTCCAATACCCGTAAATTTCTCCTGCCAGGCCGGTGTATATGAATGCCCGGCATCTTCGTACGAGTTTGGATAATCTCCGGCNAATCCGCGTTTCACTCCGTATTGTCCCATGATGAGATCATACACTGTAACTATAGGAATTGCTCCTGATTTGGTTTGCAGTTTGCGCACCGGCAATCCACGCAGGTAATTCTTTTTNATACCAAACTCGGTGAACTGAACATGAATAACTTCATCATGCTGTTGTATGAATGTCAATTCAGGGTTATAGTCTGTATCAAATTCCCCATCCTCATATTTCAAATTCCANTTTCCGCCATTCTTGTCCCAACGATGCCCCATAGAACCTTTCGGCATAACTGCATCACCGGTGTTGGAATCAATATTTAAAAATTTCCAATCTCCGTTTTCAATGTTGTCATACTTTGAAAGCCTGTTGGCCCTGACAAATTTTCCAGGTACCCATTGTCCATTCTGTTCAATCAATTCCACGAGGTAAGGACAATCTGTATAGCGTTTTACATAGTCGATGAAATAAGGAACCTGACGATCTGCATGATATTCCTTCAGAATGACATGCGTAACTGACATCCAGAAAGCACCATCCTGACCGGCATGACAAGGAATCCACTGATTNGCATGTTTTGCCACCATACTAAAGTCGGGTGACATCACGACGGTCTTTGTTCCATTGTGTTTCGATTCGGAGAAGAAATGAATATCCGGTGTGCGGGTCATACCTAAATTGGCACCCATTGAAACACAGAATTTGGAATTATACCAATCAGCGCTTTCACAAACATCAGTTTGTTCTCCNCATATTTCAGGGAAGGCTGTAGGTAAATCACAATACCAATCATAGAAACTGAGATTCACACCGCCCAGCAATTGAAGATATCTGGCACCGGAGGCATAGCTTAACATTGACATGGCGGGAATTGGTGAAAAGCCGATCACCCGATCAGGTCCATATTTTTTAATTGTGTATAAATTGGCTGCGGCAATAATTTCTACAGCTTCCTCCCAGCGTACCCGACGGAAGCCTCCCTTTCCGCGCGCATTTTGGTAACGCTTCCGTTTGGAAGGATCCGTTTGCAAACTTTCCCATGCTTTAAATGCATCTCCGCCAAGACGTTTTNNTTCAATTTTAAAAAGGTCCAGCATGGCGCCCCGTACCAAAGGATATTTGATTCGAATAGGACTATACAGATACCAGGAATAGGAGATCCCNCGTTGACAACCTCTTGGTTCATAAGGAGGAAGTGAACTTTCCAGCAACGGATAATCCAGGGCCTGCGTTTCCCAAACTACTATACCTTCCTTCACATAAACATTCCAGGAGCATCCACCGGTACAATTCACACCATGCGTACTTCTGACTACTTTGTCATGTTGCCAGCGGTTTCTGTAAAATTCTTCCCATTGACGGGTTTTTGGCGAAATAATATCTTCTATCCAACTCATAGTTGACAAGTTTTAGTTTATTGATTCAATTTGACGGTCGTAAATAGTTTTNTTCACGGTATGCACTTTACGTTTATACCATATCATAAAAATGAGACTGATAGCCCCCAGGAAAATGAGTGTACCTCCAAGTAGGAGATAATCAGGTGCTTTGATTTGATTATTTAATGGAACATTCGCACTGAACAAAAATGCATTCAGTGCGTTGATTTCGCTATTTGTTAAAGGCTTGTCCTTAAACGCAGCTGCCATAGCAGGAAACGGAGGGGCAGATAAAACACCACCCAATCCGGCGGTACCACCAAGTTTGGTATAACTATTCGTCGATGCAGCCAATTCACCACCATACATCAGGTCGCGGTGGTTCACATTATGACATGTGATACAGGAAGGACCTCCATTCACTAATCGCAGACTTCCTTCAAANAGGCGTTTTCCTTGTTCTGCCATTTTGGAATTCACAAGTTTACTCTCATCTAACAGGGCGACCGTATCACCCCTGTTTGGGGTTTAGCAACACTGGCTGCTGCATCGGTAATATAAGAGAGGATACTTTCGATCTACATTCAGATTCTGATCCGGCATAACAACGGAATTGAATTCTGCAAATAATGCGGTGGCATCTTTATCGCCGGACTTAATGACCTTNTGAGAGGACTGTATAAATTTGATCAACCACTCCTCATTTCTTCTTTCCTTAACACCTAATGCATCNGGACCAACAACACGGCCCTTTCCTATGGAGTGACAAGATGCACAACCTTGTTTAAACAAACTCTCTCCTTCTTGCGCATAACTTGAGCTGACAATCAATACTACGAAGAATGTCAGCGACAACCCTGTTGAAATCCGACGGATGACCTTAATAATGTTATTCATGACTGAAGTACTTATAAATCCAACACAAATTTCATTTGAGGCAGGCAATTAAAATATGATTTCAAACATGTTTTAGAAATGTATTTAAATATATTATTAAAATATTACTTCTTTTATATGATTATCCTCATCTTATGAATGAGACTATTGTATATAGCCTTTTAGTGATTCAATCGGTAATTAACTTAAATTGGTGGAATGTTTGTGCCCCTTTATCAAGCATACCTCTCTCTAACTTGCCGCAATAGCATGTAAGTCAGTGGTTGATATAATTTGTTTTTTCAAGGTCTCTTGTATTTCACAATTATCAATTTTAGGATGAGATAGGAAATTACCATTATTCTTGATTCCAACCTTTTGTCTTATACCTTTAGTGTATTTGTAATATCCTGATTTCATCAGAATAAACAAATTCCGCTGCGGCATGAAACCAAAACAATTAGAGTTCAAGGCTGTTGCTTTGGGCTTAATCGACATCCACGAACCCCCGACTACCCAAAACCGCCTTTAGCTTTCCCCTGGTTTAGGCAAACAAGATGTAATTACTTTGGTAGTATGCTTCAGTTAAAAATCTGACATGGATGTAATTACGCAGATTCACGATTCGACAGACTCAAAAGGCGCTTACGATCCATGATACGAATTTTTTCCGATCGTATCAATGATTCCCATCTTCTTGAACTCAGACATCACCCGAATTGAAGTTTCTGTGGTGGTTCCAGCCAGATGGCCGATATCTTCTTTTTAAGAGTAGTTTTAATGGTATCCGAATGCCCATTGGTTCCGTAAAATTCTTCCAGTAACAGAAGAATTTCAGCGATTCGTCCGGTAGCATTTAAGTTGACAATTTTCATCAGCTTATTCTCAGCCGAAAGTAAATCCGCTGATAAGCGTGTGATGATATGGGAAATAACATGAGGGTTTGAATACAATATGGATAGATAATAATCCTTTTCTAAAAACAATAATAAGTATCTTCCAATGCAAAAGCAGACGCCTGATAGCGGTCATTGCACAATAAAGCACGGTAGCCCACAAAATCTCCGCGTTTGGCCAAACGTACAATCAATTCTCTTCCTTCTTCATCTGATTTGGAGATTTTTACACTGCCACTGTGAATTAAATAAACACCTTTTGGGAATTCATTTTCACGAAACAGTGGTTCTCCTTTTGCAACGATTCCACAACTCTTTTTCATTAATGCCCAGGAGTATTTCATCCTGAAAACCCTGAAATATACAATCCATACAGGATGCATATTTGACAATCAGCATAGAATCGGTTCAACATAATCGGAAGTAGTTAAGGTATATGGAGAGATAAGGACTATATCATTTATTCAAACAACTCGAATTGGGTACTCCATTCTTTTGTTCCATCGATTTCGCGCATACTGACTTCTAGCCAACTTTGTTGCTCTTTGACTACAATACGCCGTTCAATGATCTGGCCTCCGGGGTTATCTGCCGATCTCACCTCATCCCCCACGCGAGGCATTAAAGGATACTTGATACTGATTTTTTCGTCAGGGTCTTGGACCAGGTTTAAGGCTATTTCAAAAAGTTTTTCTTCAAGCTGTTCAGCAATGAGTTCGTCATCCGANTCTTTCTTGATTTGTTCGGGTAAATGAATGTACCAATCGACGCATTTNTTCTCCGCGGTTTGTTGCAATTCCTGATGTATGGCTTCAGGAAATGGACAACGAACCGAATCCCGGCCTTCAATCCAGAATAAAATATTCCATGAAGCATTTCGCGAATATCTTCAGGTTGCAGAATTCTATTCTTTGATTCTTTTTCGGGTTTTGGTTTCATGATGTATTGGTTTTGCTGACTCGGTTATTTGTACCCCTCCCAATTCATTCAATTTTTTTTCATTGACAATCAGGATATCCTTATTTTCTAATATAATCATCTTTTGTTTCTCGAGGAGGGATAAGGTCCTGATGACAGTTTCGTAGGTTGTTCCGGTCATGTTGGCAATATCCTGACGGGAAATCCGAAAGGCGAGTTTCTGAGGTTCTGATTTCAGGTATCCAAATGACCTGGCTAGTTTTAAAAGGGTCAAAGCGACCTTCTTTCGCGGATCCAGTATCTGAAGGTTTCGGTTCCGTTCTTCTGCTTCATTGAGCTCATCGGACAGGAAGTTAATCAGATACATGGCTAAATCAGGATTGGCGCGCAAAACAGACCGAAAAATCTCTATAGGGATGAAGGTTAAGGTTGTATTTGTTAAACAGGTAGCCCGTATCGTATAATCATCTCTGTGGAGACCACGATGCCCTAATATCATTCCGTCACCCGCCAAACGAATTATCTTAAGTTCTCCACTTATTTCCGACTCAACTTTCACATGCCCTTTTGGNATAAAATAGATACTGGTCACTGGGGCCCTGATGTTGAAAACGATCTCCTTGTTTTTTAATTCCAATTTTTTGCAGTGGTGCTCAATAAGCGGAATCCAATCCGGCGAACAATGCATTTTAAACATGTTGAGTGATTCTTTCATGCGATTCTTCAGGAATTAGTAATTACTGGTAACAAAACGTCGAGATTGTAATTCCATTTCATCGAATTCCGTTTGGGAAATGTACTTCAACGCTAAGGGAAACAACGTACGATCTTCGCGGTAGATATGAAGTTTTAGTAACTCGATCAATTCTCTTGCGGCGTGGTAGGCCTGTTCATGAACAAATATTCTTGACGCCTCGTCTCTCAGCCGGGTTGCCAGTCCAAATAAATTAAAGGACAGCGCACCCAATTGAATAAACCGGATACGATCATCCTGCATGATGTCGATAGCGGTGGTAGGAATTTCGGCGGTGCTATGCTCGCCATGTTTCAGGAGATACTTTTCTAAAATAGGAAAAAGTACTTTGTCTTCNTTCTCATTATGTGCCATAAGGTGTGCATCAAAATACCGAAAAAATGGGCGAAAACCTGATNNTACTCGATCTGTATGCGTGTAGTTATTTTCCCGAAACTGAACCAGGGCCTGTTCAAACATTTCAGTATTACTCAGTGCAAATTTGTGTTCTTCAAAAAGTTGTGAAATAATGACTGGAAAATCTAATTGCGCCACATCGTCTACGATGGCCTGTTCCTTGGCAGATGGCATCGAAAGGGGTNNACAACCTTGCAAATTGTCTAAGCCGTGGTCCTGTTGACGTTCAAGATGATCTGTCAGATTCAGTGTTTTATCGGGCTTCATTGTTATACTTTGATTACAAAGTAACGACGAAGCCACAGCTATAAAAAATGATTATAATCATAGACTAAACCGGGACTATGCAGTTGTCTGTTTGGCAACTGAATAGTCCCGGTTCAACAAACGAATCTGTTCCGCTTACATTTTAAGGCCTGTACGGGGAATTTATTTGGTGTGTTCGGGCGAATCATTAACATAAGATAGGCCCAATTGCTGTTAGGGGTCAGGCTACTCACACCTCGCAATGTTTGCAGGCCGGTGGACCCGAACATTTGTGAATACCCGCCCTGCAGAGAACATCCATCGGCTATTTGAAAGCCAAATGTCGANTCGGTTTCAAAGCCCAGATATCTGGAACCTAAGGCATCGGTAGGGCCCATATTTTTGTTACGAATGTCTGCAGCGGCAGAAAAATAATGAAGGTTTATTCCGGCAAGAAAACGTTTCCCAACATAAGTTGTTTTATAAAACACATCATGAAGGCCCACAGAATTCAGATGATTATTCACATAGAAATAATCCATATAGCCATTAAACCGGTGGTTGGTACCAAAGTATGGATTAAAGGAATTATTTTCTTTATTCGCAGTATCTACCTGGCTTGTTCCAGAAATATATTCTGTTCCTAAGGTCAGTATCCATTCTTTATTAGGTTTAAGACTTCCTTCTACACTAATGTCTATAGCTTTTACATTTCTGTTTGTTGGGTCCTTGCCGAATTGGGCATATACAAACCCACCCACTGAGAATTTNTTATCATTATAGTCAGCCCGGGCACCCAAGGTTTGTGTAAACAAGGTTAGGGTATCCAATTTTGGGTGGTTTGATTCATTTTTGAACCCACAAATNCCTGTATTTAAAATCAAGGCTCCCAAATTCAGNTTTTTAAATTGCTGATTGTACCAAATATATTGGAAGGTCTTGTAGTTGTTTACTGTGTATTGGCTCCAACGGGAGGATTCGGCATCCTGATTATATGCGAAACCGGTTTCGACTCTCCATGAACTATCGGCATAATTGAATACCATGGCATCATGGCGTCTTCCNTGCATAGCCCAATCAAGACTCCCAAAAATTCTTTCATCGCCATGGGCAATTGCCTGTCGGCCCATTTTCACCGAAAATTTCGGCCGAATAAAAACTTCACCGTAAGCCTCATAAACCGATAGAAGACCTTTCGTATCGATGGCTGCATTGGCCACACTTCCCCAGGTTCGGATGTCCTGCACGGCTATATAAACTTTGTAACGACTGCTTTTGTATTCAGCATTCATTCGCGCTCGTTGCGAAACAAAGATGGAAGGTTTTTGATTTGTGTCAGCCAACGTTTGAAAGCCATGCCGCATTTCGGCACGACCCATGTATTGGCCGTTAACTGTAAACTGTGCCTGAGCCTGATAAATAAAGCTGGTCAGAATCACTAACAATGTGTGTTTTAATTGGTGTTTCATAGTACTCGTTTTTTGATATTAAGAGGGGCGTTCGCAGCCTTTGCGCTGATAATACCACCAGTTAATGATAGTCGCTAAGCAGGCAAAAACAACCATGCCGGTAAAAACTAAGTGGGTTNNTCCTGAAGAGGTTATATCCTTTCCGATAAGGGTGTTAAAGATGAAGGGGCCGAATGCAGCTATCGCACCTNNTGTCCAGCCCAATACACCAGCAGCCTGACGTTGGTTGTCGGCGAAAATAATTGGATACTGTCTGAATGTTCCGGCATTTCCGATACCAGTAAAGAANAACATTCCCAACATTACGGCAACGAACATAGGAAACTGATCCATACTTTCAGGAGTAATCAAATTCATTTGAATCAACAAAATGCCTCCCAAAATCAGCCCGATGCCTGTAAGGGTAGTTAACACGGCGCCACCCACTTTATCAGCAATAAAACCAAATAAAACCCGGCTGGCACTTCCGATTAAGGGGCCATAAAANGCATATGCCAGAGGGTCGGGGGCGTCAGGAAATTTACCATAAAGGGTTTTTATCATCAGCGGAAATGAAGCTGCCAAACCGGAGAAACAGCCGAAGGTCATGATATACGTAATGGTACAGAACCAGGTATGTTTGTTTTCGAAAATATCGAGTTGTTCACGAACAGATGCTTTGACGGGAATACTTCGAAGATAAATCCAACAAAGGATACCCAGAATGATTAAAAGCGGGGCATACCAAAATGTCGCTGACTGCAACCAGATTGGTTTGTTTTTCACGGCCGGATTGTTGGCTTGTTGTTTCTCTAAAATATTGGCAGATGCCTTCGGGTGAATGCCGGCAATTGCTTTTGCCTGCGCTTTCATTGGCAAGGCGACAAACAATGTAACGGGGTCCGGATTTCCCAATGCTTTCTTAACCGAGTCTGTAAGNTTTTTATCAGCAATCATTAAAATTTTGCCGCGGGTTTTTTCATCCAGTGATTCAAATAAATTCTGACGTTGCAAAGCATCCATTTGAGAAAACTGTTGAACCACTTCTTTCGTATCGATGCTAGTAAATGTTTCTGATGCTCCATACAGGGCTACGCCAATCATCACCGGAGTCATAAACTGAGCTACTGAAACACCAAAATTGCCTATACCGGCCTGTATGCCGAGGGCAGTACCTTTAAGTCGTTTAGGAAANAACATATTCGTACTTGGCATGTAAGAAGAAAAATCGCCACCGCCAAATCCAGAGGTAAAAGCCAGCACCATAAACACCCAAAAAGGTGTGTTTGGGGCCATCACGGCCAGCCCGATGCCAATGACCGGAATTAGTTTTAACGTGTTGTGCTATTAAAAGAACAATGCATGTTTGATTTGCGCCAATTTATTTCCGTTGCAATGGTTTATCCAGTGCAGAATGGACATGGAGGAAAGTTTGGATGTTAGCCTTGTGAGCAACCCTTCATATGTTTTAGCGTAGTTCCTTTTAGGTTGAATTGATCGCACATTTGGGCAAAGAATGTTTCAACCATTTGCCTTTGGTTTTGTACTTCTTTGGGTGCTTTTTATAGTCCTTTGGTTTGCTCGAAAAGGGACCTTCATTTTGATGTTGAATTTCTCGAAAAGGTCTAACTAGAGGGTTTGAGCGATATGCCCTATCGCCTAGTAGTAGTTTGTTTGAAGGGATATTTTCGATTTCCTTGAGGAAATTGATGTCATGTACGTTCGCTTTTGTAACAGCGCTTTGTTGTACTACACCGTTGTCATAAATGATGACATGTAGTTTGTAGCCAATGAACCAACCTTTATTCACCGCACTATACCCTTTACTAGGAGCTGTCTCATTATTTCGCTTGAATGCCCGGTACGTCCTTTCCCTTGCCAATCGAACAATGGGTATCGGGACAGAATCGACAACCATGGCATCACTCTCGTTCTCTAACAGGGAAGATACTTTCTGTTGCACCTTTACAATATGAGTCTGGAGCCTTCTGCGCCTTCTGTTAAACCTTGTCCGACAAATAAGTTGTGGAAACATATCTGAGTAATCCTTCTTGATCTTACTCCAAAGCAAATTTTCCGAATCAATGCCCAATGCTTCCATTGTGCAGGATAATGCAATTACCTCCAAGTCATTCATAACAGGGCTTTTGGGGTAAAATTGAACATTCCCTCGAACATCCACCTCGTCCCTTAAAAATGTTTTGCATAATCCGAAAAAACGCTTGAAATTTGATTTGATGTTGTGCATTCGTCTATGTGGTTTTGTCACTTACTAAGACGAGTACACAACATCTTTCGTTATAAAGTAACATGTATTTTTAAACCCATTTCAATAGCACAACACGTTAGTTTTATAAATGTAGCCAGGGTAATTATATGTCTGGTGCCAAACAATGGCAAAAGAAAGGTATGCAGTATGCGTAGGGTACCTGCAGCTAGTCCGGCATAGCGGCTAACCAAAATAATTGGTCAGGAGTGAAATGAAAACCGATTCCCGGAAGTTTCACCACAATGGCACTCATCATAAACCAGGTAGCGAAAGAAAGTATGAGCGTGAAGGTTGTTATCCATAAGGTTCTCCATGCAATTTTTTCCCTTCTGATTCCCAAAATTCAGTGTTTTCGGGTTCCCACTTTTTAACCAGGTTGACATATTATTTAGTTTTTAGAAATTATCGGATAATGCGTAGGATGGAGCAAGGGGCTTCTTTAAAAACGTCGTGGGTGCGGCTTCCCATGAGCAAGCGTCCTAGTGGAGATGCTTTATGACTGGCCAGGATGATAAGTTCTGCCTGTCTCACGNNGGCTAGTGCCACAATTTCCTCAGCTACTTCTCCCTGCCCGAATACAGCTTCCAGTTTCTTCACTCCAAGGTCTTTTAATTTTCTGGCTTCTTCAATCAGAAAATCCTTCCCTTCTTTAATCCATCCGTCTTTAATTGCACTCCATTCAGGAGAGTCAGAAGCCAGAACTCCGGTAGAATGGAATTTCTCATTGACATATAAAAGTACCAAATTGGAGTCTGTTGTTTTACTCAAATAGGCTGCCTGCACGCGGGCTTTGTCAGCCAACTCGGAATTGCCAACCGGATAAATGATTGTTCGAACAGCAAACTCACCATAAACGGTTTGTTTGGCAGTAACAGGGACTGTTTCAAATGCCGGAAAGTGTTCAGTAATTTCAAATTCAATTTCCTGAGTTTTGGTGATGGCTTTTCCTCCTTTTGCTACCCAGGATTTAGTCCATTTCCGCTGTGCTATCCTTAACACCATAAAGGCGACAGCAGCCAGAATCGCAAATGAAAGAAAACCATACGCGAATGTGCCGGTGTATTGTTTTGAAAGCCCCATGGCATTTGGAATAAAACTTCCTCCTAAAGCGCCGATTTCACCGATCATGCTTCCTGCAACTGTAGTTAATGGCCAACGAAGTGGAACCAATTGGAATAAGGCTCCATTTCCTGCTCCCAGAGCTGCAAAACATAACATAAACATGATTGTCGTCGTCAGCAAATTCAACTGAAAACTACCGGCTATCATCAGAAGAATGACAAACCCGAAAACTCCTGTCAGCGTATTAATACCACCCACACGGTCAGATATCCATCCTCCAACAACACGGATAGCACTTCCCATCAGAGCCGCCAACATAGTTAATTGTCCGGCCTGAACCTTAGTGACTCCAAATTGATCGTTAAAATAAGTTGGCAGGAAATTAGACAACCCAATAAAGCCTCCAAAGGTGATGATGTAAATCAAATTAAATGACCATCCGTCTTTCTCAAACAAACAACTCAAATGTTCTTTCAAAGACTGTTTTTCACGATCTGGNGGTTCCTTCGCTAATAAAATCATCACAACAATGGGCACTATCATAAGNAGGGCTCCAAAACCATACACCGTTTGCCAGCCGTATTTAACCGCCAGCGGAGGGGCAAACAACATGGCCAATACGGTTCCGCTATTACCGGCCCCTGCTATTCCCATGGCTAGTCCTTTGTATTTTGGCGGAAACCATCCCGATCCCAAAGACAATGCGACTCCAAAACTGGCTCCGGCAATTCCCAATAACACACCCATCTTTAAAACATCACTATAGTCTTTCACAAAGTAGTATCCAAACAACATTGCAAGAGTAATCAATCCCATTTCTACCAAAGCGGCATTNTTCCGGCCTATATATTGAGCCAAAACTCCCAGCGGGAAACGCATGATGGCTCCGGCCAGAATTGGAACTGAAATCATGAATCCTTTTTGTGCCGGAGACAAATTAAATTCTTCACTAATAAACGGTGCCATGGCTCCATTCAGTACCCAAATTGCAAAACAGAAATCAAAGTAAAGAAAGGATGCCAACAAGGTCGGCGCGTGACCTGATTTAAGAAATGTTTTAAAGTTTGACATAAAATCAGTGTTAAAGTCGGATGTAAAAGTATTTTTACCCTCCGACCAATAAAATGATTACCATCATATTTTTAAGAGAAGAGACTTTGGACTTCTCACGGAGTAAAACCCGAATCGCTCACAAAAAATGCGCCCCAAAGAGCGCAAAATAAGTAAGGCAAAAAGCATAACGCTGGAATTCTATGCAGGTTTGGATTCTAATTCTAAAGCTTTAGGAAAAAGAATATTATTCTCTAAATGGATATGAATGTGCAAATCATTTTCGAATTCTTTCAGTTTATGATACATGGCCTTAAAGGTATTGCAGGCCCAATCCGGCGCACAATAACCCATCGTCAATTCACGGATACGCGCTGTAAGTTCGCCGGCCAATTCATGTTCGGATTCCATCATATTAATCGGATTTTGTATGGTCCCAAATGGTGAAGGAGGTACGTTTTGGTGGTGTAAACCTGCAACTTCAAGACTTCGGATATAGGGAAACAGTATTCTTTCCTCCTTCATCATATGCTGTACTAGTTCGTTTCTCAAGGATTGATACACNTCACTGATTTCCTGCAAAACAGGAAAATTTTCGCCATGTACACGTAAAACCTTGGCTGTGTATTCATCGAGTAAAGTGATAGCCTCTTGGACATAGGCATGATGATTCATTTCAATATAATCTGCCAGAAAAGACAAGGACCAACGGTTATAGGCCGGCTGCCCTTGCCTGTCCTGCTGGTTCTCCAGAATATCCTGACAAAGCTGATTAAGGGGCACTCCATATTTTTCAGAAGCCCGTTCTAAACTAATACCGCCTCCACAACAAAAGTCAATCCCGTATTTATTAAACACATGTGCTGAATTGATATTTTCGGCTACAAGTTCTGCAACCTTTTTCTCCTTTAAAATTTCCATGATGAAAGATTTAGGATACAAAGTTACTTACGGGTAATTAGCCATATAATGATTATAATCATATTTTATAGTTGGCTAGAAAATTCAATTCTGATTAATCCGGGAATTTTCATAAGGCGATTATTGACGCCCACGAACCCTATTTCGGGTCTCCTGATTCAGGTACCCCTGGCGTAGGAATAGTTAGGACAAATAAAACCCGGTAAAAAGTTGCCGGAAGGTATAGCTTGTCAGTGAGTTCACCTCCGGAATCGTATCTTCGTTAAAAATCACTAGCATGCGCATCGTTTTACTCGTTATGACTGTTCTATTATTTTCTTCAGCCCAGGCACAACGTTATCGGGTGGGTCAGGATAAAAAAAGAAGAAGGAATATGTTTATCCGTCCAATGTCATAAAGCTGAATCTGAGTAGTGCAGTTTTTAAAACACTTGGTGTTCAGTACGAACGAAAACTTGCATCCCGTTTTTCGTTTGCCTTGGGGGCATTTATCGTCCGTCCTCTTCACTCTTTTATTTAAATTGGCTTCTGACAATGCCGGCAATAGTGGCATCAGCCCGGAAACCGCTGCCATGTACGAAAGTGCGCGATTCAGCAGATTGAGCATTACTCCGGAGCTCCGTTACTACTTTAAGAAAAAGCGCCCAAGGGTTTATACCTGGCTCCTTTTTCCGCTATAATCGTGATCAGACACGGTTTGACTTTAAATACTCCGAAAACAATTCAACGGTTCGGAAAACAGGTCAGGCCCGCTTAACAGAGAATATGTACGGCGGGGGTATCCTTTTCGGATTACAAATTTTATCTAAGAAAAACTGGCCGTCGATTTTTGGTTTCTGGGGCCTTGGTTAGGTTTTAATCAAGCCACTTTAAAGTCTGGTTTAAATGTGGGAAATATCAATGAATTTGAGAAGGCTGTTTTGGCATCAAACATCGAACCGCTCATTCAGGATGAAGCCTTGAAATGGGATAACAGCGGCATCAATACCACCATTTCGCGTACCGGACTTGGGGTGCGTTTGTTAGGAATCAATATTGGATATAATTTTTAGGTAACAATGTCCTCCTCAAGATGATGAAAAACCATACGAAACCATGAAGCGCATTCTATTCCTATTTTTTGGTTTGCTGATTGCCTTTGTTTCAGGATATGCCTACAAAAGTTTTCAGGAAAGTGTTCCTTCTGCAGCGAATACCAACGGCGCTTCCGGANTCGGCGGAATATTTNTTAAAAGCAAAGATCCGGCAGCATTAAAAATCTGGTACCAGAAACATCTGGGCATACAAGTCAATGCCTATGGTGCGGTTNTTGAATGGAGACAAGGAGCAGATTCGAACAAANAGGGATACACCCAATGGAGCCTGTTTAAAGAGAACACTACGTATTTTGCCCCTTCTCAGAAAGATTTTATGATTAACTACCGGGTGAAAAATGTAAGCGCTCTTGTAAAGGAACTCAAAGGGAACGGAGTCACTATACTGGATACCATTGCAACGTACGATTATGGCAAGTTTGTATATATTCTGGATCCTGAAGGAAATAAAGTAGAACTGTGGGAACCGAACGACATCGCCTACGAACAGCTAGGGCTATAGATGGGATTAAAGACCACCAGATGAGTGACCAATTATTGGCTGCATTGTGCCAGTTGAAATCCTATTTCGCTACCTATGGCAACGCCCATGCCACCCATCCGAACACCGGCGTGCATTCGGGGGCTGATTGATTTTACAATGGGGCGTTTATCCGGACCAAAAGCCATGATTCCCGACCAGCGCAGATCTACGGTATAGGGAATATCAGGCAGGATGCAGGTTTGCAACACCGANTCAAGCCCTTCCTGCAACAGTTCATTTAAAGCCAATTCCGTAGTGGTTTCAGTAAGCATATCTTTGTTTCGCCCACCTCCAAGGAGGATACGCCCCTGATATTCGCGGAAATAATAGTAACCCTTATCGAGGTGAAATATACCTTTCCATTTCAATTGCGGGATGGGATGTGTGATGAGTACCTGCCCGCGACCCGGTTGTATGATTTCATCATCGAGCCATGAAGCAGCAAAGGCATTCGTGCAGATATAAACGTGAGCTGCATATAGCTCCAGATTGCTTCCGGGTAAGGGATTGCGGCAACTAACCGCTATTTGATTCCCTGCTTCTTCTAAACCCAGCACTTCACATCCGGTTTTAAATTCAACACCTTGTTGCCCCAACAATTGAATAAAATGGTGCATCATGCGCCCGGTATCAATACTGCCTTCGCAACAATTTTCAATCAGAGCATCTACCTGTTTGAATCCAAATTCAGAAATACGATGGGAAACATTTTTAAAAACTTCTGTACCCGTTATCGAGCGCAGTTGCTGGTTCCAAAANTCCATCTGATCTAAAACATGCAGGTCAAGGGTGTTTAATAATTCATAACTTCCGTTAGCCTGGTATCCCATCGCGGCAGGTCCTAAAATAGATTGCAAACGCTGCAATCCGTTCCGACGCAGAGCAAATAATTCACAGATTTCATCTACTGAATTCCGGTTTCTATCATCCAGCAGTTCACTCAACGATCCCATACAGGCAAAACCCGCATTTTTTGTGCTTGCTCCGGAGGGCAATAAGCCCCGCTCCAGAATCAGGATGCGATGTTTTGGAAAACGTTCGCGTAAATAATAAGCGGTACTTAACCCAACAATACCGCTGCCCAAAACGATATGATCATATTGAATCAGTGAATTCCGTTCCCAGATTGAAAGCATAGCTCTTTTTTCAAAGATACTTTTGGAAACAGATTTGTTACCATTCACAGAATTCTATGATTCATATCATATTTTATCCCTTCGGCCTGCACTTACTTTTGTAGCAGAAGAATGATATGATGCTTCTGAATTCTGAAATTTTGTTCAAATACGGCGCTTTGCAGAAAACATTCGAACCGGGCGAATTCATTTTCCATGAAGGCGATTCGGCAAAATATTATTATCAAATCCATCACGGGAAAGTTAAAATGTTTACCACGAACGACGATGGCAAGTTGTTTACACAGNGGGTTTTTGTAGATGGTGAGAGTTTTGGAGAACCGCCCCTGCTTATTCAGGAACGTTATCCGGCTTCGGCTCAGGCCATTAATCGGTCTACGATTTACAAAATGGCATCTTCATCGTTTTTCAATNTACTGGACGATCATCCTGACCTGAAGCACAATCTTCTGTTGTTGATGGCGGCGCGATGTTACAATAAATCCATTACCAGCCGCGATCTCATGAATCAANAAACAGACCATCGTATTTTATCTNTTTTAAAGGAGTTTAAACGCAAAAGAGGAAATCCTTCGGTGCGAATATTAATTCCTTTTACCAGACAGGAAATTGCCGATTTTACGGGGCTTCGAGTGGAAACTGTGATTCGGACCTTACGTAGTATGTGTGATTTGGGTCTGGTTGAAATCCGCGAAAGAAAATTATTTTATTGATGTTCAGAAAGAATATCTGGATCAAANTCAGTCCGATCAACCTCTTGATAGTTGCGCTCCTTGGCGTTGTGATGCGTTATAAGATAGGCTTTAGCTTTCCTTATTTTGATCAGAAAAATTTACAACATGCACATTCTCATTTCGCCTTCTACGGATGGGTTACCCATAGTTTAATGGGCTGGATGGTGATGTATATGATCAACTNNGCAACAAGGCATCCGATTAAAAAATATCACTGGTTTGCCATTCTGAATTTGTTGTGTTCGTATGGCATGCTGATAGCCTTCACCGCAATGGGGTATCACCCGGTTTCCATTGCCTTCTCCACCCTGGCCATACTCATCTCCTATTTTTTTACATACTCATTTCTCAGGGATTTTCGGCATGTTCAGATTCGAAGCGGAGTTTCGTTGTGGTTCCGGGCTGCATTGGTTTTTAATGCATTGGCATCACTGGGTACTTTTTATCTCGCCTGGATGATGATTTCCCGTCATATTTCACAAGAGGCCTATTTGGCTTCCGTATATTTTTATCTTCACTTTATGTATAATGGCTGGTTCTNNTTTTTTGCCTGTATGGGACTGGCTATTCTGTATTTACGACAATTTAATCCTGAATTTAAAACATCGCTCCCCGTATTCTGGATGTTTGCCTGTAGTGCCATTCCGGCATATTTACTTTCGGCCTTGTGGTTAAAGGTTCCGTCCTGGGTATACCCGGTGGTGGTGGTGGCTTCGGTCGTACAATTGTTGGCCTGGTGGTTGATTGTCTATCAGTTCCGGAAGGTTATTCGCACATTGGGTTCACAAATTGGGGTATGGGCTAAAGGTCTTTTAGGTATACTGGCCATGGCACTGAGCGTTAAATTCATGCTTCAGTTAGGCTCTGTCATACCAGCAGTTTCCAAACTCGCCTTTGGATTCCGTCCCATTATTATTGCTTATCTGCATCTTGTTTTATTGGGTGTGATTTCGGTCTTTCTGCTGACTTATCTCTTTACAGGCAAACTGCAACCAGACCTGTTAAACAAAATTTCAAAATACGGGCTGGGTACTTTTGTTTTGGGCATTTATCTGACGGAGATCGTTTTGGCGATCCAGNGGATCGCATCCTTCGCCTACTTTGCCATACCTCTGGTGAATGAAACACTTNTTGCGCTCGCGATTTTTATGCTCGCAGGCATTCTCCTTTTGTTAGCAGGAATCTTTCGGTTAGCGAGTAAATGACTTTTATCATTTACGATCTGGCGCATAAATTGTGGGTAGCTCCTTCGAATAAATTTGAGTAAAATTTATACTATGAAACGTTTATTTTTTGTCTTACTCGTTGGATCGCTCACCGTATCTGGATGCAATACCCATCAAAGTACCGAATCAACTACCGCACCAGAAGAACGTGTAGATGCTGTGGGTCAGTCTGGTGTGCAGGACGATGTATCCCAAAAATNNGTTGTTCAAATTGCTATAGGAAGTAAAGACCATAGCACCNTCGTAACTGCAGTAAAAGCAGCGGAACTGGTGGATGCCTTGAGCAACGCCGGGCCTTTTACCGTGTTTGCACCTACCAATGCTGCTTTTGACGCCTTACCTGCCGGCACGGTTGATGATTTATTAAAACCAGAAAATAAAGAGAAGTTAGCAACCATTCTTCAGTACCATGTGTATGTTGGTTCCNTTGATGTTGAATCGCTTCAGGACGGTCAAACCCTGGGTATGGTAGATGGAGGCAATGTTGTAATTTCCAAGAAGGATGGGAAAACATTTCTGAATGGGAATTCTGAAATTGTAGGCTCGGTTCCCGCTTCAAATGGCATAGTGCACGTGGTGAACGCTGTGCTGTTGCCGAAGTGATTTCTATAAGAAGTATAAACTTCCTGAAGATTCTGATGGAGTGTTTGGCAATGGTCCTTCAGGCTTGATGCTTCGGAACCCTACTAGCCTCCTGTTTATTGAATCCTTCCATCTCTCTTCGTATGGGGTTAAAAAGTTTGTTGTTTAATTCATTTCCTTTTATCTGTTTGTAGTTTCAGGAGTCTCCCTCGGGGAGGCTTCTGTTGTGCACCAGGTTGTAATTCGCCCATGCCGTATACCAGTTTCAATTTTAGCGAAAGTGCAATACTTTCGGCACGTTGCTTGGCCAGTTCCGTATTTGGGCCTTCAAATAAGGCATCTGCATTGCCTTTAAACAATGCCAACCATCGTTCAAAGTCTTCGGTGGTCATAGGATACTGGGTATGTACCTGATGATGTACCGCCATAGGATTTCCTTTATAGACACCACGATGAAAAATAATTTGTTCCCAAAAAGAATACATTTTAGGCAAATGTGTCGCCCAGTTCACGGTAACTATAGTCGAAAAAAANTGAGCAATGCGGTCATCCAAACGAACTTGTTCATAAAAGGAATCCACCAACAATTGGATATCCTCACGAGTTAAGAGGTCTCTTTTCATGTCAGATTTGTATCAATAAACAAACACTATCTTCCAGGGCGATTACTTTGTGTACAACATGCGGTTCAATGGTATGTCGATCGTATGTGTACAGCACCTTGGTTTGTCCATCTTGCAGGTATTCAATTTTTCCTTCAATCACCAATAAAAAGCTGGCATAAGGTGTTTTATGGTCTTTTAATTCCATCCCTTTTGAAATGTCAGGCAAAGAACTTTGGCATGCTGATGCTGATAAATCGCCTTTGCCAACGGGTGCAAGGCTTGCGAGCTTTCGGCTTTTAATTCGTTGATACGATTCATAAATCAATTCGTTTAAAGCGGTGTAAGGAAAAAATGAATGGAATCACCGCCCAAAGACCCATCACTGTCAANGATATCAGGCTTCCGGAGATCGTTCCGAAAAANTCTTTAAATATGGCACCGGTATACCCTAATAAAGCGGAGACTTCAAGTTGCAGGAGAATATAGATGCGTGCCAAGCCGATGGGATTCAGGAATGTGAATGCCATCATCATTTTNTCGATGGGATAATCAGCTAGCTGAAAGAGCAGAAACAGCATCAGGCCATCGAAAAGCAAGGCAAAAAATAACCACATAAGAATATTCAGGCCCATGCCCCGGGCTTTATCGCGCGAAAGAAGCGTGACCCACATGGCCAGTGAAATAAAAATGATGGTCATAAGTCCGGATACCCCGATCATCATAAAACCCAGATTATTAAAACTGTACAACAGGACAGGAATTCCTAATCCAATTAAAACGGCGGTTAATAGTGCCAGACTAATTCCAGCAAATAGACAGCGCCAGATACGTCCTCTCTGAATGGGCTGCCCCAATAATAGTTCTATGAATTCNGATCGATTATAAATATAACTACCAGCATACATGACTGAAATAAGCGGGATGGTTAGTAGAACCAAATTCAATAAGGAGAGTAATGCTTTTTGCGTGCTGTTTTCAAGACTGAAAACGCTCCAGGCCATTCCGCTCAGCAACAAGGCATAAAGCAAAACGAACCGGCTTCTTAAAACATCCAGTACGATGATGCGGATTAATTTACGCATGGGCAGATGATTTTAAGATTTTAGCGATGGCCTGACTAATCCTTTTTCCCGGGTTTCCTGTAACAGTTCTTCGACAGGTTTATTAAATTGAATACAACCATCCTGCATAAAAATAATTCGGGTCACTAAATCATCCAGTTCGCTCAGCAAATGCGACGTAATAAGTATTAGTTTACCCCCGATCTTTTTCTGAACGAATTTTTCTTTTAGTAAGTTGGATGCTAATGGATCCAGCCCGGCAGTCGGTTCATCCAGCACCAACACTTTTGGATTAAACAAGAAGGCCAGCACTGCGCTTACCTTTTGGGTAGTTCCTCCTGACAAGGTATGCATCTTTTAGTAGCCAGATTTTGTAACCCAAATTGATCATACAGGGTATAATCCGGTCGCTCTGTTCCACCTCGAATATCCTGTATCATATCAATCACCTGGGCAATGGTCATGTTATCAGGATATCGTCCGATTTGTGGCATATACCCGATGGCATGGCGGTAATCGTATTCTCCACGAATGGATTTTCCTTGAAATACAATTTGCCCTGAATCCGGGAGTACCATCCCTAAGAGCGATTTAATGAGAGTAGTTTTTCCGCATCCATTCGGGCCTATTAATGCGATACACTCCTGCTGACTTAAGTGCAGGTCGATCCCTTTCAACACCTGAAATTTACCAAAAGACTTTTGAATGTTTATAAATTCTATCATAGGGCCAGTGGTTTCATGGCAGGTTGTTCATCTTTAAAATTTTCAGGAGTCAGACTGGGCAATACACGTTCTGATCGATCCAGAAGGTTAACCATAAAACTCCGGAAGAGGAGCATCACCGGTGGGTTTTTNTCAACGATTACATTAAACAAACTGAGTGGGTGGAAAGGGATGTCACCGATACCATCCCGATTCAGGTCGTAGCCTTCATAGCGATCCCAATAATTCTGTTGAAATGAATTCAGAACGAGGTCGCCGTTGGTGCTGCAATCAAACGTATTCGAAAAAAANTTATTTTGAACTACTTCATTATCCATACAACTAGCCTGAATTTTTAATGCCCAGCCATTGGTACGAAATGTGTTTTTACGNATTCGCATCCGGCTGGCCCCTTCAAGGTACAAAGCAGCGGTATTATTGACAAAACGATTGCCCCTAATTTCGCTATCTGCAATTTCCTTGAGCAGAATACCAAAAGCGGCATCGCCCCAGTTTTCAGCGAAATAGTTATTTAACATGCTAACGTGGTGGCTATACATCACTGCAACACCGGCGCCATTTTTCCGGAAAATATTTGTGATATACGTGTCATTGTTCGAAAACATAAAATGCAAACCATAGCGGATATTCTGAAACGACGTATTTCTCCAGATTAATGATTGGGTCACGAACTCAAAATAGATCCCATCACGATGACCGTTTACGCGATTGGCTATAATTTGCAGAGAGTCGCTTTTCCAGCAGTGGATGCCGTTTCCAATTTGTTGCTCCTCTATGCCATAGGCACGAAGAATGTTGTTTTCGATTCTGCAATTGCGGCAATGGGACAAATAAATGCCAAAAAANTTATCTTCCAACTCGTTGTCACGTATCACGCATCCCTGACTGTTTAATAGTTTGATTCCTGCATGATCATCTAAGGAAGCATAGCCTGAACGTGTCACTTTAAATCCCTTTACCAGTACACTATCAGACCGGATGGTAAGACATTCNCACTTTTTTTCTCCATCCACAACTGGCTTATCAATGCCTATGAGCGAAAGTGGTTTATCAACAACCAGAGTTCCTTCGCGGTAGAAACCCGAGTGCACCAAAACTGTATCTCCAGTGTTTGCAGCCAATAAGGCCGATTTGATTCTTATAAACGTATGGCCTTTGCCGACTTCCAGGGTAGCAGCGCCTAATGAACCTACATTCAGGAGATAAGCCAGAAGGCCACAGACTATGGTTTTAGTTCTTCCCATGTCATTTCATTTGCCAACATTCGATCTTTCACTGACAATGCTTCTTCTTTACTTCGAAAGGCAGCAATATTACCCCCNATGGGGCTGGTCAAATTACCTCCTTTGAGATAATAGGCCCGATCCGCAGCTATTAGTTCATTTTTACCTAAATAGTCGTGTACAAAAAAAGCACTCGACTGAATTTCTGCATTTTCATCCAAATAGCCAAACATGCAGGTGATATCATCGAATTTATAGGCTCTGCCTTTCCGTGTTTTTAGTTCAGCTCCAAAATGAGGGTTACTGATCCTCATTTTACAAAACTCGCAATGGTCCTTGTTCAATTTAATGGTCTCCGGTTCCATGTTGATGCAGGCTGAAAAATTTAATCCGATGAGCAACAGGATGAAGTGCATCCCTGTGGCAACACTATTTTTTGAACGATACTCCCAAACAACAGCAAATAACAGAATAGCTCCACATGCGATAAAGAGCCATCCACCAGCAGCAGGATAGGAATACGCTCCGAAATTAAGGAGTTGTTTGAATCCAATCAGAGGNGGTTGGTACGCCATTCCGGGAACAATTATAGCGGCATTCGGATCGAGGTTATGGCCGTAATCGTATTCCCATTTCCAAAAATCATACATAGCGAGGCAACCAAAAGCGATAAACAGAATGAGTAATCCGTTTAATAACATTTTGTTTCGGGTTAGGGCGACTACCCATGCAAACAACGCAAAAAAACCGATCAGATAAGGAAGAATTTTAAACTCAATAAAATCTTCATTATGAATCGTCTTCATTCCGATATAATGATTCAGCCCATTAATAATTTCTACATCCCCTTTTACACCGGTGGCATGAATGGTCATAGCTAAACCCTCTGGATATTGGGGTGCTTCCAGGTAGATTGCCCACATCGGGACAAAAATCGAGGTCACTAAAAGTCCACCGCAAAGAAACAACAGAGCTCGTGACAAGCCGGAAAGAGAATTTCTTTTCATGACTGAAAATTAAAGGGCTATGATGCGATATCATAGCCCCTGGATGATTGAATTAGTTGGCTGTTGTGGTATCGCCGGATTGAGTGGCCGGAGCCGGCGTATTTTTTCCTACCGAATAGGTGAGAGGAACGGAAGATCCTGCCGGTGAAACGCGGAGATATCCTTGCATTTCCTGATGAAGGGCACTACAGAAATCGGTGCAATACATCGGATAAATTCCAACCCGGTCCGGAATCCACTTTAAGGTTTGGGTTTCACCCGGCATAATAAGTAATTCGGCATTGGAAGCCCCTTTAACCGCAAAGCCATGAGGTACATCCCAATCCTGTTCAAGATTCGTGACATGAAAGTAAACTTCATCGCCCATTCGGATTCCTTCAATATTGTCAGGTCCGAAATGCGAACGAATTGAAGTCATATATACATGTACCTGATTGCCTTGACGAACTACTTTTGATTCCGCTTCACCATTGGTAAAATAGGCATGTTTGTTTTCNCCTATTTTAAAGATCTTTAACTGACCATTGTTGCGGATAATATCTGCGGGTGCCGCCTGGGCATAGTGTGGCTCACCGATGGTTGGAAAATCCAGAATCATTTTCATTTTCTCTCCGCTGATATCATATATCTGCGCACTTTGCGTGAGCTCAGGTCCGGTTGGCAAATAACGGTCCTTGGTAATTTTATTGTACGCAATCAGATATTTAGGATAGGGTTTACGTGTGTTGCCTCCCGGAATACACAGATGACCTACCGAGTAATATGTTGGCGCCCGGTCAACAACTTTCAATTCCTTGATATTCCATTTAACGACTTCCGAACTAACAAAGAATGAAGTATAGGCATTTCCGTTTCCGTCAAATTCGGTATGCAAAGGCCCTAACCCGGGTTTTTTCACTTCACCATATAAAGCAGCTTCATATTTTATCACCGGGATGCCTTCATAATCTCCATCGAATGACTTCGCTGAAATGGCTTGTTGTAATTTATCAAAACTGAATACTGGAATCAGCGCAGCAAGCTTTCCACTTCCAACGATATACTCACCTGTTGGATCAACATCACAACCGTGCGGAGATTTGGGACAAGGGATAAAGTAGCAGATATCTTTCAGTTTACTGGCATCCAGCACAATGACCTCTGTTTTAATTTCAGAAGAGGCCGAATGTGTTTCATCGCTCCATTTGTTATGGGCATACCGAACACCGACTTTTTCACCCTGTCCGGCTTTAAGATACTCTTCAGCTTTCTTCCAGTTCACAGCCATAATAAAATCTTTATCCCTTTGAGAGGCATTCACTTCGAGTAAGGTATTTGCTTGTTCTGTATTATAACAGGAGAAAAAGAACCAACCATGCGATTTTGCTCTTCCGCAGCGGGCCAGGTCAAAATTCACACCGGGCGTACGAATCTGAAAAGCGATGTCCATATTGCCAGATTCAGGATTTACGGAAACAAAACTGATATGGCCTTTAAAATTTTGTTTGTAGGTATTGATTGGGATATCTCCATTCACATGATCAGCCGGAACACTAAAGCGTGTACCTGCTACAATGTATTCTGAATTTTCGGTACCAAATGGTGAACTATGGTTTCCGGCACTGTTTGGCAATTCAATGATTTCTGCCGTACGGAATGTTTTTAAATCAATTCTGGCCAGTCGAGGAGTATTATTGGCATTGGCAAAAACCCATTTACCATTAATTTCACCATTGGTCTGTGATAATTCGGTGTGATGTAAATCATCCCAAGGCACGAATCCATGCGAAGTCATCAACATTGGTTTAGTTTCTTCGCTATAGCCATACCCTTTTTCAGGATCNACTGAAAACACCGGAACCACCCGAAAGAGGCGTCCGCTGGGGAGTCCGTAAACACTCATTTGGCCGCTAAATCCGCCGCTAACAAAATTATAGAATTCATCATATTTACCCGGCGCAACATAGGCCTTCGAGGCATCTCCTTGCGTGGCGGTGGCGGCATTATTTGGTTTGCACCCAGAAAAATACAGAGCCTGCAACGAGCAGGGAGAATAGGGGAATAACAAAGAATCGTTTCATTGGTAATACTTTAGCGAGTTAGTTATTGATCGTTTTTGCGCATGAATTCAAGAATGTTTCTGGCGTCCTCATCACTTAAACCCTGATTAGGCATTCGCACCAAACAAATCTCCAGTTGTGCCTGAACTTCAGGATCCTTTTCTATCATGGGATCAGGNTTAGAAATAAAATTCATAATCCATTCGGGGCTCCGTTTTTGNGTGACCCCTTTCCATCCTGGACCCACCAACTTTTCATCTGTCAATTTATGACAGGATGCACACTTTACATTTTGAATTTCTTGTCCTTTCTGTGCCAATATTTCATCCACCTGAGCCCCTAGTTTTACATTCTCGGTTGTCCATTTACCTTCTCCGCGCTTCGGGTCGTAGCTTCCAGGATCCGAGGTGTTTAACATACTCTTGGGCTCTTCTCCAGAGGCATTTCCGGCATTTTCACCGGATGTGTTTTTAGAGCCTCCGCATGCAGAAATCAACACAACCAACGCCCAAAAACAAAAAAATGAAATACGTTTCATAGCACTAATTTTTATGAAACAAAGGTCAAACAGCTATCCGCTAAAGTTTATGATTTCAATCATAAAACAATGTGGGATTCCATGATATTAATTAGCTTTTTGAGATTCCGGAACCGAATCAATGGTTTATAACAATTTCATGACTTCATTGTCAATTTTCTGAAAAAGGAATTCCGGTTTTAAGGTTCGCCAGGCATCATCTTCTAACATATGAAAATAATGATGGATTCTGGCTTTTTTAAAATCATGCGTTACCTGCGGACTAAAATTCAAGGTTGCGATCCAACCACCTGCATCCATGATATCCTGATGCCATTCCTCATAATAGTCGTCTGTATCGCTGTGAAAAGTCATTACGTTTTCGCCGATCAAAATGAATTTATAGATGCGATGCGCAATCAGTAGATCGACAATATTGCGCTTTAAGGTTTGAATATCATTTTCAATGGCATCATTCCATTCGCCCAGGAGTTCGATGATGGCATAATTCTCATCGTAGTCGGCAAACAGAATTTTCAGGTATAATGTTCTGGATCCAAATTCGTCCCATTGGGGNTGGATATAGTAATTATAGACCGTATTTGAAAATTCAAATTCACTATACTCTCTGCCAAAGAAGGGAGATAATTCATCTTCTTCGGCAGTGTATTGATGTCTCCAGTTATAATACGGTTCTATGTCGTGCACAGTAAAGAGATTAATCGATTCGACGTATGCGGGCACCCAGTGCGGTAAGACGCTGGTCAATATTCTGGTATCCTCTGTCTATTTGTTCTATATTTTGTATGATGCTTTTTCCTTGTGCCGATAAAGCCGCGATGAGCAGGGCCAATCCGGCGCGAATGTCGGGTGAGCTCATCACATTGCCTCGCAGTGGAGAGGTTTTATCCAGCCCCACCACAACGGCACGATGCGGATCACACAAAACAATTTGCGCACCCATATCAATCAGTTTGTCGGTAAAGAACAAGCGACTTTCGAACATTTTCTGATGAAACAGCACGGTGCCTTTGGCCTGGGTGGCCACCACCAAGGCAATACTCAGTAGATGCTGAGTGAAACCGGGCCAGGGATGATCATAAATGGTTAAAATATCGCCGCCAATAAATCGTTTAATTCGGTAGTGTTCCTGTGCCGGAATAAAAATATCATCCTTTTTAAATTCCATGTCGATACCCAGACGTTGAAAGGTATCGGGGATACAACCCAGGTATTTGATATTGCAATTGCGGATGGTGATGGCACCTCCCGTCATGGCAGCTAAGCCGATAAATGATCCNACTTCAATCATGTCTGCCAGAATGGTATGATCACAACCGATAAAACTATCCACATCCTTACCATACACGGTAAGCAGGTTAGAACCGATACCGGTAATATGCGCACCCATTCGGTTTAATAAGCGACAGAGTTGTTGTAAATACGGTTCACAGGCGGCATTGTAGATGCGAGTTTTCCCTTTTGCCACAATAGCTGCCATCAGGATATTGGCGGTACCGGTTACCGAAGGTTCGTCCAGCAACATATACGTTCCCTGAAGTTCATTGGCCTGCAGNGTAAAAAAATGTTCTTCATCGTTATAGTGGTAAGAGGCCCCCAATTTCTCAAATCCTAAGATATGGGTATCCAGTCGACGTCGTCCGATTTTATCACCTCCGGGTTGGGGGATATAGGCTTTCTTAAACCGTGCCAATAAAGGACCGGCCAGCATCACGGCACCGCGCAATTTTCCGGATTTCTTTTTGTATTCGGGGCTGATCAGATATTCCAGGTCAATTTCTCTGGCCTGAAAACTATATTCATTCGGGTTGTGTTTNTCCACCTCTACACCCAGATCCTGAAGGAGCTCAATGAGCATTCTGACATCCACAATATCCGGAATATTTTTAATTCTGATTTTATGCGGGGTCAATAAGGTGGCGGCGATCACTTGCAATGCTTCATTCTTCGCACCCTGAGGTTGAACCTCTCCGGAAAGCGGATTGCCACCATAAATTTCAAAACTGTTCATACGATGCTAAAATACTATTTTTGGCACTCGTATCCGTTATGTGCATATTCTGCCCTGCGAAATTTCAGCTACACTGCCAATGCGCTAAGGCCTTACATTTGCAAAAAAATTGAATGTCGGTTTATCAAATAGGAACAGCGCACTGGACACTGGATGAGATTCCCGGAATTTTGAATGCTTCGTTGGAATTATCTGAAGAAGCCAAAGAGAACATTCAGCGTTGCAGAGACTACCTGGATCGTAAAATGCAGGAAAAAGATAACACCTATTATGGAATCAATACGGGATTTGGTGCCTTGTGTAATGTCAAGATCTCAGAATCAGACATTGAACAATTGCAGGAGAATCTTGTTTTGAGTCATGCCTGTGGATTAGGGNAAGAAGTACCGCTGGAGATTGTTAAGATTATGCTCTTACTCAAAATTAAAAATTTTGTTTACGGACATAGCGGGGTGAGTCGGGAACTTACAGAAAGGCTTCTGGAATTTCATAACAAACAAATTATCCCGGTTGTCTATGAGCAAGGTTCTTTAGGGGCTAGTGGCGACTTGGCTCCTTTGGCTCATTTAAGTTTGCCCTTGCTGAATCGGGGAGAAGTATGGATAGATGGTGTGCGTCACCACGGCAGTGAATTGAGTTATTCACCTTTACGTTTACGCAGCAAGGAGGGATTAGCACTTTTAAACGGGACGCAGTTTATGAGTAGTTATGCGGTGTGGTGTTTATTAAAAATAAAGAAACTCCTTCGATGGGCTGATTTAATCGCTGCCATGTCGTTTGAAGGATTTGATGCAACGCCCGAACCTTTTACATCAGGTATTCATGCGATCCGAAAGCAAGAGGGACAGATGGAGACGGCTGCCAATATGCGAAAAATACTCGAAGGAAGTGAGTTGGCGCGTTCACCTAAAAGTCAGGTACAAGACCCATATAGCTTTCGCTGTATTCCGCAGGTTCATGGAGCCAGTCGGGATGCCATTGCATATGCCTCTCAGGTAGTTGAAAGAGAAATAAATGCCGTTACCGACAATCCATTGGTGTTTCCTGAAGAAAATCAGATTTTAAGTGGCGGGAATTTTCATGGTCAACCCCTGGCCATTACGCTGGATTTACTGGGCATTGCAATTTCGGAAATTGGTCATATCTCAGAGCGCAGAACTTATTTGCTGATAAGCGGACAACGCGGCCTGCCTCCTTTTTTGGTTAAAAGTGCCGGACTGGACAGTGGGTTTATGATTGCCCAATACACCGCAGCTTCCATCGTGAGTCAGAACAAACAACTGTGTACTCCTGCCAGTGTGGATAGTATAGTAAGTAGTAACGGACAAGAAGACCATGTGAGTATGGGAGCCAATGCAGCCACAAAGTTGTATCGCATCGTTCAGAATACCGAGAAAATTCTGGCGATTGAATTGATGAATGCCGCCCAGGCTTTGGATTTTCGGGATGTTTCTAAANCCTCGCCACAACTTCGTGCCTTACACGAAGCCTATCGTACGTTGGTTCCCTTTCTTTCAACGGATCGTATTCTGCATAACGATATGCAGCATACGATTACCTTTCTGAACACCTATACTTTGCCTGCATGAAAACGATTAAGTTAACGGAACTTCCATTTCGACAGAAAGCGCGTATTCATAGTTTCGGTGAAACAGAGTTGTACGTCAAATTATTGGAAATGGGCTGTATCCCGAATGAAGAGATTTCAGTTGAATTAACCGCACCACTGGGAGACCCTATTGCGATTCAGGTGGCAGGCTATCAACTCAGTTTACGGAAAGAAGAGGCCGAACATATCCTGGTAGAACCTATTGTTTTTGACAACGATGAATATTTACCTGATTAGTGGATTGGGTGCGGATGAACACGCCTTTGACCGGTTAGTATTTCCCGAGAACTACATTCGTCATCATTTAACCTGGTTAGAACCTGAGCCGAATGAATCGTTGGCTGAGTATGCACATCGTATGGCGGAGGGAATAGATAGCAGACAGAAATTTGTATTAATCGGACTTTCATTTGGAGGTATTGTGGCGATTGAGATTNCAAAGTTTCTGAAACCCGAAAAATTAATCATCATTTCCAGCATCAGTCAACGTCGGGAACTACCCTGGTATTTCCGGCAAGTCGGTCAGCTCGGACTGCATAAAAGTGCGCTGATTCAATATATCAAGAAATCTGACAGGTTGTTATTTTGGTTTTTCGGAACCCGATCGTCAAAATTACAGGCCTATTTAAAAGAACGTATTCAAGCCACCAGTGTGAATTACCTGAAATGGTCCTTACATCAGATTATTCATTGGAATCAAAACAAGAAACCGGAAGGGTTGATTCATATCCATGGCAGCAGGGACAAATTATTTCCGGTGCAATACTGCCAACCAGATATTATTATTTCAGGAGGTTCACATTTTATGGTGGTAACGCATGCTTCGGTGATATCAAGAAAAATAGAAGAACTATTGGTTTGATATTTTATTCGGAAGTAATCGCCGCAATTCCGAATCTTGAAATAACTACCCCAGTACGGATAACGCTTTGTAATACCGATTCAACACGATTTCACTAAACAACATTTTGTCACGCTTTTTAACGTTGAGGGGTTGGGACATGTGGGTTCACCCCGATACTTTCACACGATACAAGGATGCTTTCCGGCCCCGATTGCAGCAGCGGTTTCTGTTTCGTCTCGTCATTGATGACGAGACGAAACAGGACTATAGCGGATAGCGGGAAGTGCCGGCCAAAATTCAAAATGCGGTTAAGGTTGTACCATACCCACAAACGCGTTATTGTTGGTTTCCACAACAAGAAGTCCAAACCATCTACAATGCCATCGCCGTTTAAATCAGTGGAAAGGTATCCGCTTCCGAAATTATTGTTGTCTGCTTCCCAGTCGTTGTAATCAAGACCATCCACTACACCATCTTGATTGATATCACTGCAAAACAAGGCCCAGCTTCCAATTTCTACTTCTACTTGATTGGCCCCGAAAGCCTGTGTGGGGACTGCTGAAAATCATAGGTTGTAGTCGCGTTTAATACAACAGGATTGGCACTCCAGGTTTCAATATGATTCCGATGTTTGAGCACGAAATAATACGCTTGTCCGATCTGGCCCAAGCCCCGCACTGAAAGCGAACCATCCTGTTTCAGCGTGGCGCGTTGCTGAAAAAGCATACTATACGGTGAATTCGCATCGTGCAGTTCCACATCCACACTATCCGCATCCAGCGAAGCATTGGTATAGACCCCTTGATTATAGAGTACATCGGCCATTTGCCCACTGCCCAAATAGAATCCTTGCAAATAAGCCTTTACATGAAGCAGCGTAATTTCAAGTGGTTGCTGAAAGCCTTGCGTGAGAATATGGGTTGCCGAATTCAAGGTATGGATATTGGTTTCGCCAATCGTGAATGAAAGAGAACCGATGGAATTGGATTGATAGCCCCCACCTGTAGCGATGACCTGTGGTGTCAGACTCTGGGCAGTTAATGTACTGCATTGGAGTCCCAAATTTTGAATCAAAATGACTAAAAAATAGAATGTTCGTTTCATGGATTCAATGGATGTTTTGGAGATACCCGACAAAGAAGATTGAGGCTATCAGGCAGCGATTCAATCACTCCAATGGATAGGTGCTTATTTGGGTATGTTTGAGATTGCATGTTTAATGGGATGAATTCTGGCGTGCGCTATGATGCGGATAGTATAGTTATAGTTTTTGTAACTGATGATCATATTATTAATCGCCGTACTATTTATGGATCGAAGTACACGATGTTTATCTCCGGCCAGCAGATAGATGATTTGTGTATGACTCACATCGGAACAATTTGCACAATGGTTGCTGGTAATAATATCGAAAATTTCGACAGGCGTTGCACCATTCAAAGAGGCGAGAAGAAGTAAACGTGCATTGCTTGCCACACTGATTACTTTTATACTTAGTTGGTAATAGCCTTCGGTAGGTGCTGTAAATACACCTGAACTAGTTGGGAACGTAGCCGTAGCAAACATGGCTCCATCGGTATTCGTTAAACGGGTATCGCCATAGATTCCACTCGAATACATAAATGTCGGTGAGAAGGCCCCACCAACCGTATACCCTGTACCACTGGCAGGTGATGTCCACATTTCTCCGCGAATAACACAGCCTATAGACTTCGTCCAGGTAGCAACACCAGCCGCATCCGAGGTGAGTACAGCGCCATTGTATTGTGTTCCATCGGCAATTTTAATATTTCCGGCTATATCCAGTTTGGTTTGGGGGTCTCTGTACCAATTCCTACTCTTCCATCCTCATCAATGGTTACACGACGACCGTAACTATTGGCATAATGATGCGAAAGAAAATGAATTTTTGTGAATATAATCCGTTTAATGAGGTGTTTTCTATTTCCATACCTGCAACATGCGTGGCAGCATCCATCACTCCGATGCGACGCGAAGGAAGATTATCTAACCACATTCCTTGTGCAATATCCCCATACACATCCAGGGTCCGTTGTGGTGTATTGGTATTGATTCCAATATTGCCGGCATCTGTAATAGAACCATCCATTAACGATGCTCCATTCCATCGTGGAATCTTATAGTTTGAAAGCAAACCTATCTTGGGGTCTGTTTCCACCATCGCTGCCGGCATTTGCCATGATGCTACACCATTTGTATCACTCGTCAGAACTTTACCCATCCCTTGTGACCCGTCTGCAATTTTAATGGCACCTGCTACCTCTAATTTCGAAGTAGGTGAAGCGGTGCCAATTCCAACATTACCTCCATCCTTGTTTAGAATTAAATCACCAAAATCAAATCCTGAATATTTAATGGATTGAATAGCTGAATATCCTCCCTGGTTAGCTGAAGTTTGTAATCGGAGCGCGGTAAATTGTCCGGACTGACTATTCCCTCCTATCGTTAAGGTGGTCGCATCATTGGGTTTGGTAATGTGTAAGGTTGATTCCGGAAAGTGATTTCCTATCCCCACGTTGCCACCTTCTCCCTGAATCGTCAAATCAATTGGAGTGAAATTGGTATAGTCGAACCCAAAAATGTTTCCCTTATTATTTTCGGTGGAAATTTTTACCCCGGTACCNTCCTCCGGCAACGAATCCGCCGGCATTGTTTCTGAAAAAGCCATACCGTTCACATCGAGCCTGGCTCCGGGTGAAATTGTTCCGATACCCACATTTCCTGAATTATTGTTGTAAATATCACCTCCGTTGTTCGTCCATTTATTATCTCCGGAGCTGTTCGCATGCAAGGCAAAGGGTACTGAGTTCAATTTTGAAATACCCATCAGTATATAGTTTGTACCGCCTGTGGCATCCATTTCTACCTGCACATGTTCGTTCCCGGAAATAGGCCAGAGAATGGCCGAGAAGTTTCCCAGCAAGGGTGTTCCCTGACCAATATTCAATGTAAACAAACCGAGGCCATTGGTGGTCACCGAATGCGTTTCCTGATAATCCACTGAATTGACATTGGAATCAATTAGCGTGATGCGAAGCGAAATAGGTTGATTTGGTAAGGGGCTCCCGTTCGCATCACGCGCAATGGCCTGATAGGGTATGGCTAGCGGTGCCTGGGCGTAAAGGAATGCAGGTGTTAGCAGGCCAAGCACCAATACCTGCAAAAGTTGCCAGTTGTTCGTTGTTGAGTCATCGTATAAATCAATTAGATAGTTAGTATCGTATTTTATATCAAGCTATATTTTTAATCAGTCCATTAAAATATAACTCACATAGCCCCATTCGTTACTATTCCAGTTGGCGGCATTAGAGCTATACCCTCCCATACCGAATTCATAAATTCCGGGGGTAGATTTGAAAACACGCCATTAATAGAGTAAGTCTGCCGCGTATTGGGAGCGCAGGATAATCCAAATATTCCTCCCCACTGTATTGAAAATAGGATCTCCGATCATCTTGCACACCGGCCAGATATTCAGTTGACCGGCACCTGTGGGCCCTGAACCGAGCGCCTTAGATGCAGTGATAAAAACAGTTTGTGTAGAGGAAGTAATTGTGACTGTGACCTTTGGGCCTATAAAATCGGTCATGTTTGAAATCGCTGGCCCATAGCCTGTAGCGGTACTTGCAGTTTGATTTTTTTCCAGCTTGCATTTCCGTTTGCATCTGAGGTAAGCACTTTTCCTTCGCCTTGGGTTCCATCTGCGATCTTAACGTTTCCGGCAACATCCAATTTGGCTGCCGGAGAGGTTGTTCCAATGCCCACATTTCCCGTGTTGGTATTCGTGATGTTATTTCCGTTTCTACTCCAATTTTCAGGCAATACTGAATTTGTCATTACCTGATTGGTACATCCACACTCACCTCATTGTTGCAAAACAGCTGAGCAACGGTCAGTGAATTATTATCGTTGCAGATATAGGCAAAATTTCCTGAGACGATTACAGACTGAGGGAAACTTAACCCATCCGTCAGAGTGCTCATCAAAGTGGGAGCAAGTGGATTACTGATATTAAATACTTGCATCGTGTTACTTCCGGCACAAACAACGCAAGCATAGATGCCTGAAATATAAATGGTATAGGGGTTACTGCCTGTTGCCACGCTGGCTGCATTATTCGGTGCAAGAGGATTACTTATATCAATCACCTCCATGGTACCGTTGAAATTCAGAACATAGGCGTAATTGCCGGAAATCGTCATACTCGTTAACCAGTTTCCACTGGTGGTGGTTCCAACAATAACGGGCGCCGCAGGGTTATTTATATCAATGACTTGAAAACATTTGAATTCAGATAGGTCAAACAGGCATAATTCCCCGACACCCGAACAAACTGAGGTTGATTGGGAGTGTTAAGGTTGATACCAAAGATGGGAGTGTTGGATTCGAGATATCAAACACCTGCAAACTATTTCCATTTCTATTGGCCACATACGCATAAGGACCTTGTACCGAAATTGAAACAGGATTCGATCTGTTGCAACAGAACCAACAACAGTCATAGATGCCGGATTACTAATGTTAATGACCTGCATCGTATTGCCGCTAAAGTTGACCACATACGCAAAATCACCAGACACAGACATAGCTAGCGGGTAGTTATCGGTTGATACCAAACTGACGATGCCCGGTGCTGATGGATTGCTTATATTAATTGCTTGAATCATATTATTTGCAGGATTCGCCGCAAACGCATAATTGCCTGATATTTGAATGGAGGTCGGGCCGCTTCCCGTTCCTATAGCGCCTACTTGCGCCAAACAGGAAATATCTTTCGTCGCTGGTAAATTAATTAAATCCGGTAAGGTTACCTGACTCCATGCAGCGACACCATTGGCATCCGATTTTAATAATTTTCCTGCACCCTGTGTGCCATCCGCAATTCTGAAGATTACCGGCTACATCTAATTTGGCCGTCGGATTGAACGTCCCAATTCCAACATTACCTCCAGACGGATTAATAGCTAAATGATTCCAGGCAGAGAGATTCCCATTGTGTCCACCAATCGTTGGCACACCGGCTAATTCACCCAATAGCACAGATCCCTGATTATACCCAAAAGCTGCGCCGCCTTTCCAGGTCCCCTCATTACTAAATCCCCTGACCATGACTCCTTGTCGATCGCTGCTTGCCTCACCCACACTCAACAGGTGTTGGGGTGTTGTATTGCCGATGCCAACATGACGTTGATACGTACCATTCAAGCCAATATACAGGGTTGTATTCACTCCATTGTAATCCTGAAACCAATAGCCCCGATCGCCTCCTGTTTGCAAAGCCCGATACGCTCCATCCTGTGCATTTTGAAAATAACCTTCTGATACATTCGTACCTATTTTAAGATGCGTTCCGAATTTACCAATGCCATTCACATCCAATTTTTCGGTAGGAGCAGTATTGCCGATGCCAACATTTCCATTCGCCAGTAAGGACATGACTTTATTATCCGGATTCACACCCGATCCATATAATAAGGCAATATCCAATTGTGTGCGTCCTTCGATATTCGATTCATAACTTCCTAATTGAAAGCTGGCCACCATAGGCCATTTTTGATTGACCAGTCCCGAACGCATCAAGCGCAGATGATTTGTGGGTGCATTGATTCCTCCGCCGGTTGTGGGATTGCTAAAGACCCGCATCGCCTCATAATTGGCTGTTTTAATCATTAAATCTGTGCTATCCATAGTACCTAAACTATTCACCAACGGATCGGTGCCGGCGTTGCCATTTAACGACCATCCATTGCTTTGTTCAGCAAATAGTGCATAGGGTACGCTCATGAGTTGTGTGGTTCCCATATCCATAAAATTGGAGCCTCCCTGCATCAAACTCTACCTGTAAAAACTTTGCACCATGCCCCCAATTGATTGTATTTAAAGCACCTTGTATGGGCAGCCCTTGTCCTATAGAACATGTAAATAAACCCCAAACATTGGTTGCTGTTTGATGCGTTTCCTGAAAATGACAGGTCCGAATACGCTGCTATCATGAACAGTGAAACGGATTGTCAAAGACTGGTTGGCTATTATATCGCCATTGGCCTGACGTGCGATTGCCTGATAGGGAATGGCGGGTGGTGCTTGCGACCATACCAGAGCAGGAAAAAGAATACGAGAAAAACAAATGGTTTTTATACGATGCTGATAATTACTTTTTAAACTATCAATGTTCAGAAGTGGATGACTTTTCATGGAGGTAATTCAATGGTTGTTTGCTGGTACAAAGGTCCTCGTGCTCTGGCATTGTATCAAGTCCTAATCTTAGTACTTGGCAGTCCTAATTCTAGTACTTCAACCAATTAAACAAATCGAAAAAGAAACGGACAAGTCGATCCTTAGTACCTTGCAGATGTAACCGGAATATGTTTGCTAAACTCAGCTTTGTTACTCTTCTCGTATTCTTTCTATCGGAATACCTAACACCACTTTGTGCTCAGACACCTTTGCCATGGCATCGGATTCCAGCCCGATCCATACGGCAGGAAGAAGGGCTCAGGCAAGGCTACATTCCTTCAATCATGCAGGATGCAGATGGGTTTATGTGGTTTGCGACCAAAGATGGCTTACATCGGTTTGATGGACGCAGCATGAAGCTGTACCCGGAGAATACACTAAATCATGAGGCCAATGGAAATAATCCGGACAATGATATCTCTTATATTTCGTGCGATTCAACAGGATTGCTCTGGGTATCCAGTGTTCAGAGAGGGCTATTTATCTGGAACNCCGAAAAAGCCAGATTCTATCCGGTGAAGGGTTTANAAAACAACCGTGGCATTNGCCTTTTAGCATTGCGGTATCCCTATTTATTTATAGTAGGTAGTGCAGGTTGGTCACTGTATGATATTCGTACGGTGTGGTCACAGCTTCAAACACAGGCCGATTCCGTCAACATCGTTGCATATAGTAGTGCACAAAAGGTGAATTCAGAGAGTGGGTCTGATAACATGGAAAATTTGTTTTGTATCCGATTCTTACCAGATAAAAGCATTTGGCTGGGAGGGCCGGAAGGTGTTTATTGTTTAACAGATGCGNGGGACTGGCTATAGAAAAACATTTCAGTTGGAGCCAAAGCAGTTTGGTATGACCGATCAATCAATCTACCATTTTTTCCAATAGGTCGTGGTGATACCGTTGTTTTTGTAGGTACTTCACGGGTGACATGGTATCATCACAAAACGAATCGTTTGTTAGCTGAATATGACTTCTCATCTCAGGCCATCCCTAAAGAATCTTTTTACTACAACTACCCTGCCCAAATCGACCAGCAACATATTCTTTATCCTACCAACCGTGGGTGGATTCTGCTAAACACCTCCACAAGGCGACAAATTCTTGTGACGGCTCCTTCTGGCGATTTTTCCGGCAAATCGAGATATCTGAGCCGGGATGGTATTTTGTGGGTCGGATCAGGTGGATTGGGCGTCTACCAACTGAATTTAAATGCCCGCCATTTTACGATAGATACAACCGACTGTTTTGGATTTCTTGAAGATGACCGGNCATCAACTGCATGTAAAATTCAGATCCGGAACGGCCATCTTCTATGGGCAAGAAAATCGTAAACAACCAGCGATACCCGATGCCGTATTGCGAACAGGTATCCAGGAACCCAGGCTATGGTGCAGCGATAAAAAGGGACTTCTATGGTATGGTGGTTATTCGGCAAATGAATATTTCCGGGTACGAATACTGCACGCGTCTTGTTGGTGTGTTACTCTGCCAAATTAAATCAGGCTCGTTTATATAATCGTTTATTCCGACACGACACCTACTTTAATCCCAGTGGTTACCCATCCATCTTTNTTGATAGTTCCGGAAGATGCTGGCAGATTGCACAGAGCGATGGACGTATCTACTTCAGTGTTCGTTCTCTAGATTCGGAACATCAGGAGCAGCGTTTTCAAGTTCCGGATAAATTGAGGCTTGAAAAAGGAATTTATCGCATCACATGTCATGCAGAAACTGATTCGAACAGCATGTGGTTTGGTACCAATGCCGGACTGTTTAAATTAGACNATAAAGAAAAAACCGGAGCCTTCTTCGAACATCTTAACAGTCAACCCAACAGTCTGCGTGGAAATGAAATCACATCCTTGTGGCCGGATACCCATCAGCGCGAAATACTTTGGGTTGGCACGAGTGGANCAGGGATCAGCAAGTTCAACAGGCGCACCTTACAATGCCAACCATTTGATGTCACGAACTCCTTACCCAATCAGGTGATTAACGCGATAGTCCAGGATGCATCCCATCGTTTATGGGTTAGTACCAATATCGGATTGAGTTGTTTAGAACCACAAACGAATAACTGGATTCACTTCACGGCAGAAGATGGCTTATCCGGAAATGAATTCAACACCGGGCAATTTTTGCGTTTATCGGATGGCCAGTTGATATTTGGTGGAGTTGATGGTATAACGCTCTTTCACCCGGATAGCGTACTATTCAATTTACCTCCTTCTGCCAGAGTCTTGTTTACGGCATTGTATCTCGGTAATCAGAATATAGAATTCCCCGGAGATTCGGATATCCTGAAACGCCCCCTGGAGTCAACGGACAAACTCATCGTTCCCTTTAATAAAAACTTTCTGCGCATCGAATTTGCCTTGTTGGATTATCACAACCCGACAAAACAAAAGTATCGATACAACCTAAAAGGCGTTACCAGCGGTTGGATTGACAACGGCTCCAACAATCAACTTGTTTTTAGTAACCTACCGGCAGGAAACTATGAATTAGAGGTGCAAGGCTGTTCGGCAAATGGTATTTGGTCGCCACATTTCGCAAAATTGCAAATCATTGTATTGGCACCCTGGTATAAACGATCGTGGTTCATAGCCTTTGTGATTGCAGGCATATTATTTCTGATATATTTATTTTATCGATACCGTTTAAACCAATCACTTAAAATGGTTATGATGCGCAATGCTATTGCTAGTGACCTGCATGATGAAATTGGTTCTACGATTAGTGGCATTTCGCTCTATAGTGATATTCTTCAGGACAAATTAAGAGAGGAAGAAATGAAAGGTCTGGCTCAGCGCATTGGGAGTAGTTCGCGCGAAATTCTGACAGCCATGTCCGATATCGTGTGGAGCATTAATCCGAAAAATGACCGGTTTGATCATGTGGTACTACGCATGAAATCCTTTGCTCTTGAAGTTCTTGAATCGCAGCAAATTCAAGTTGTATTTGATGTGGAAGAATCAACATTAGGTTTGAATCTGCCGATGAATCAGCGAAAGAATTTCTATCTCATCTTTAAAGAAGCCCTCAACAATGCGGTAAAATATGCCCATGCCACAGAAGTTCGAATTAGTTTGCGATGGCATCAATCCAATTTACTATTCACTCTACAAGATAATGGTGTTGGTTTTGATACCTCGGATTACCAAAAAGGCAATGGCATTGATAATATGCAACAACGAAGCCGTGAGTTAGGGGGCCATTTGGAAATAGAATCGAAACCGAAATATGGCACGCGCATTCGCTTATCGTTTCAAGTAAAAAACAGGTCCTAAGATTAGTTCCGGCATTTTCAGACGCAAAAAGTAATTTTGAATTGTGAGTATTAAAATAATCATATACGATGATAATAAAGAACGCCGGGAAAGCCTGAAGGTATTGGTCAATATGCAACAGGACATGGCCTGTACAGGTATTTTTAAAGTGTGTACGCATGCCATTCAGGACATTGCCGAAACGAAACCGGACGTGATATTAATGGATATTAATATGCCCGAGATGAGTGGCATTGAAGCCGTGANNAAAATCCGCCATCACTTTTCAGAAATAAAAATTATCATGCAAACCGTATTTGATGACCCTGNNAAAATATTTGCGGCTATTGAAGCCGGTGCGGATGGTTATNTTTTAAAATCCACTTCTGCATCTAAACTCATCGAAGGCATTCATGAAGTGATGCAAGGTGGTGCCNCGATGACGGCCAGTGTTGCCCGAATCGTTTTAACCAAATTCAAAGAAGGGCGTCAGGTATCAAGCCATGATGATTTTCATTTAAACGAGCAAGAACGAAGTATACTTGCACACCTGGTTAACGGATTAAGTTATAAAATGATAGCTGATGCGCTGGGAATCAACTACTCCGCTGTGAATATGTACATTAAACGAATCTATAAGAAGTTACAGGTCCACTCGGCTACTGAAGCCGTATCCAAAGCACTTAAAAACAATATGATTTAATCATATCATACTCGTGTAGCTTCCGACATTATTCTGACCAGCGCAATAGGCATAAAAAAATGCCTGAACAAGTCAGGCAGTTTTGATTGAAATAGGTTAGAAAGCAGCATTGAATAACGCTAGGGTTGCAGGATCCCACAAAGCGTTGTTATTCACCTCCCATAATAAAAGTCTAAACCATCTACGATGCCATCACCGTTGATGTCAGTGGCAAGATATCCGCTCGCGAAATTATTGTTGTCTAACTCCCAGTCGTTGTAATCCAAACCATCAACAACAGCATCCTGATTGATATCACCCGAGAAAATGCAAATTTTCCTGGTTCTACTTCGCTTTGATTATTTCCATAAGCTTTGTTTTGAGCGCTGGTAAAGTCGTAAACAGTAGTACTTAATAAAACAGGGTTGGCAGTCCAGGTCTCGATGGAATTTCTATGTTTGACAACATAATAATAACTGCCAGCCGGAACACTCGATGAAAATACACCGGATACTGAACCATCGGTATGAAGTACGGCTACCGTGCTATTGACTAATGCAAACGGTGCAGTTGGGTTGTGCAACTCGATAGTGACACTATCACAGTCTGAAGTTGGGTTCGGTAAGCCTTGATTTGAGAGTACCGGATTCATCGCATTAGTACCCGCCCAGTATCCTTCAATAAATGCTTTTAGATTTACAGTGACTGAAATCGGCGCAATGACCTGTAATGTAGAGGTGGCAGAGTTATCCGTGGTTAAATCACCGGCTACCGAAGTTCCCGCACCGCATGTAGTTCCATTTCCGAAATTGATATTTCCTGAAAATGTTTGTGGACCCGTTACTGTTACTCCTTGTACTTTTAATATAATTGTGCGACTGGTGCTCACCGGAATTGGGTCGGTAGAATTACATACCCGTAATTGCGAACCAGTATTTGATAAGATGGTCCATCCTGCCGGTAAGCCTGTTTGTTGTGCATTCGGCAAAAACGTGACAGAAGGTGGCACCTGAATAATAGGCCGTAGTTTGGCCTGTGGAATCGTTGAAGCCGGTCCGGTATTCCCAATCGTTACTTCAATATCCAGGGTCCCCACAGGAACGACTCCTGAATTAGACGGCAAAACATTGATGAAAGGATTCGCTTGCCCAAAACTCTTACCAGCTATCAACAACGTTCCAATGCCAATTAGCATGGCTAATTTTAAATGTTTCATTATTGATAATTTACAGAGTACTTAAGCTGTTGTTTGCGCTGTTGTTGGCAGGTGTACTATCAGAACCACCAGAAACGGTAATCACTAAGTTTGAGTTTGTTCCTGCTGGTGTGCCATTGTTTCTTTTAATCGTAAATCCTAAGGTAGATACTCCCGATTGTGGTATCGTAACTCCGGCTTTAGATGTTGCGGTTAAAAAGCCTCCGGACAAACTAAAATTCCAATCTCCGTTATTGTATGGAGTTGCAAAAAGGCCGATGTACCATTTGTACCAGAGGTCGGCGTGCTCGTCAGTGTGGCTATCGATGGCACAGCCAATGTAAATCCTGCGGGTACCGGAATCGTAACAGTAATTGTACCGTTTGAATTACCTACTGCATTCTCGAACACATCTACCAATAATTCAGCCGTTTGATTTGCATTAAACAACGCTGTTTCGATTTGAATACCCGGTGTTAAATCCGCTCCTGCTAATGCTGCGCCTGAACCAGTTCCATTCGGACGGTAATCCGGATTTAAGAAATTCCACGCATTGACTAATACATCACATGGTGTGCTGATAATCGTATTTCCGTTGGCTGGATTCGTTAAATAGGTATTTGTGGCACTATTCTCTGCTGCAACTGCTGCTCCGGTGTATGGCGCACTCCATACCGTGGTATAATCCATCGCGATGACGTTGTTCTTAAAAGCAGCCTGGCCATTCGCAATCACATCCGCATCCATAATTAAACCTCTCCAGTTGTTCATTAAAATACTATTGAATATTTTCAATTCTGTATTTCTTCTTTGACGAGAGCCNCTTCTAAATCCATTCGCCGTTGGTTGCGTAATACCGCCCGAATTACTAGCACAGCGGAATGCACCTATCTGGGTTACATTGTAAAAACTTGCTGATGTTTTTGGAGTCAGTGTAAAGGGAGCTGTACCGTTATTATCAGACTCAAAGCCTTCTGAAGTTGATACCGCATCATCCGCAACTGCANNAGGATCTTTAACACCTAATGCAAATTGTACTGTTCCGCTATATCCATTGTCTGTATCAAAATCATCATCAAGATTTCTATATGCTACTAAATGAGTACAATTTACTGAACCGCCAAACCATTCAAAGGCATCATCTAATCCAAANGAGGTTTGTACGTGGTGGATCGTTGTTCCGCTACCTACTGAACCCATCGTTAAACTGTTCATTTCATTGTTTGCTGCAATCGCAAATCCCGCATACTCAATACGTGCATACGTTAATGAACCTGAATTATCATTTGGAATGTTCCCGCCATGACGACCCCGAGGATTTGTAGCTCCGATGCCTTCTATCGGAACGTCTGTGCCTAAATTATTCAAGGCTCTACCCTCAATGATCAAACCACCCCAATCCCCTTTTACGCGGGAACCTGATGCCTTGCTGGAGGTAAATACAATCGGATTACAAGGGGTCCCATTCGCAATAATTTTCGCTCCTCGCTGTATTACTAAAGCACTAATCACTGTATTCGCATCTCCACGAACTACTGTTCCGGCTTCGATGGTCAGGGTTACTAAACTATCTACAAACACAGTTCCNTGAAGTAAATAAACATTGTTTTTNGTCCAGGTCGTGTTTGAGGTAATTACGCCTGTTACTGTCACTTAGGTGCTNCCGTAAAGNGCATTCTGTGGATCCCAGTTTGTCCAGTTGTCTGTCCACATTGGTTCCGGAGCAGGTGCAAAGGCTCCACGGTAGGTAGTCGGTACTACTTGTGCCATAGCTAGCATACTTGTAATAGCCAATAAAAACGTTAGCGTTAATTTTTCGTTGTCATTGTTTTTTGGTTTTTTGTTATTGTTTATGGTGAAATATTTTTTTACAAATACCATTTTCCGCCAACTCATTGATAGTTGATTTACGAATCTATTTCAATGGCATTCGACGCCATTTCCTATAATGATTTAAGACTTGGAAAACTTTTGGAATCAAGTGCATTTTTCATTGTACGTTTTTCATGATTGAATCAATGCAATTAATAACGAGTACAAAGCTATTTGAATACACCGTGCTACTTGCTAAAATCTCATTATGAAATTGTATGTTTAATATTACTTTATAGTAACGGGCGTATACATACATCCGAATTATTTTAATCATCGTGCGATCAATCAACAAAGTATGATTATGTGTCGCCATTGATTTTTTTATAACCAATTCCAACAACATATAGTCCAAAAATATTTGAGTTATGAGCTGGTAAATGCCTGGCCGATACGTGGTTGGAAGTATTAATGAGGCACGAAGACATACAACTATATTTACTCCGATATGACATAGGGTCTCCTGAATAACGCGATGTATATTTTTTTACAAGACTTTACGATCAATTATGCTCATTTTAAATGCAAGGTTGTAAACGTAATTGTTGCAGTTGCAACCGAAAACTTTGCAGAAAATTATCTACTCAGCTGCACTACAATTTTTTCGTCAAAGCTACCAGGCCTATGCCTTCGACTTTTCCTTGAACCGAGATTTTATCTCGTTTTTGAGGACGAGACCCCAAAAGGCTGCTGTAAAGTGCGTTTGCTTTGTGTGTGGCATCTCGTAACCCCGCCTGTCCCGTTGTTCGGGATTAGCAAGCATTTGCGAAAGATGTTCCTTGGAGCATTATGCTTGCTTAATCGATTTGAAGCTTCTCGTCTTATTTGACGAGACAAAATTTGGGTTGAATTTGCAGGACATCTGATTTATTCAGAAACCCTACGAAAAATCTGAAGCCCAATGAATTAGCCTATTACTTCAGATAGTATTGCAACGATCACAGTACAACTGCACTGATGGCACCTGGAAGAAACTGCAACTATATCGGTGAATTCTAGCCCCAAGCCGCGACAAAATCTAAGTTGAAATTATAACCTCTGAATAGTATCTCTAAATTTAAAGGCCTGCCCCTATAATCGGCAGGCCTTGAGTAATCAGTATTTGTATCAACCATGTATCCAGGGCAATTCCCTACCCTGATGGATGGTCTTATTTCTGAACATCTATTTTTACGTTCCGGGTGATACCACCTGCAAGTTTTACATTTAAGAAATACACTCCACTGCTCAATTCAGACACATCAATTGTATTGACTCCATCTTCTAAAATGATCTTCCTGATCGATTGACCTGTCATCGAGCTAAGATTTGCTTCTACAGCTTTACCACTCGATAAACTTACATTTAGTTTTCCATTGATTACAGGATTGGGAAATACAGATAGACTTTGGTCATCACATTTTAATTGTGCATTTAATACCGGTGAATANGAAAATGAGCCGTCTATATCCACCATTTTTATCCGGTAGAGAACGAACGTATTGCTTATCGAAGTTTCGTCTCTAAAATAATAGGTTGTATTCGACGATGTGTTTCCTTGCGCTTTGACGCTTCCTATTGTTTTCCAGGCGTCACTATTGGTTTCAGATTTTTCGATTTCAAATTTATCACTATTGGTTTCTGAAGAGGTGCTCCAATTCAATTGCGCAATACAATGATCGGCCTTTACAGAAAAGTCATTGAGAAAGATAGANAGTGGAAAACCTGCGATTACTTCTATCGTGGAAGTGGCAGAATTGTCGGTAGTCAGGTCGCCCGCCACAGAAGTACCCGCAGCACACGTTGTACCGTTCCCAAAATTAATATTACCTGAAAAGTTTGAGGAGGCGNNTAATAGTGACCCTTGAACCTTTAGAGTGATTACACGACTGGTACTTACCGGAATAGGGTCGGTAGAATTACAAACCCTCAATTGCGATCCATTGTTTGATAAGATCGTCCATCCTGCCGGTAAGCCGGTTTGTTGTGCCGTTGGCAAAAATGTGACGGAAGGTGGCACTTGAATGATAGGTCTTAATTTAGCTTGTGGAATCGTTGAAACGGGTCCGGTGTTACCGATGGTGACATAAATATCGATGGTACCACCCACCGATACGACACCTGAGTTTGCAGGTAATACGTTGATAAACGGATTTGCTTGTCCAAAACATTTAATGTAATGCATGTTGTTGCCAGAGTTAAGATTACTTGCGTAAAAATTTTCATTTTGGATTCTTTTATAGTTGTTGTTTAATTACGTTTTGTATGTATTTTCCAGTTTATAAAACCTCATTGTAATTTGTATACTTTATGGAAAGTAAAATGACTTTGCTACTTACCTACTTTAGTAAATTTTGCTACTTTTCTTTCTTCACCATTGACATAAACGAGGAAATAAACCCTCTTGAAAGTGCACTAATATCAATCGTTGTATTAAAACTATTTTCCGGCACCTTAAATGATAAGAGTTTGGAACCTATATCCGATACTATTTGAAAAAAGGCTCCGGATGCACCCGCTACAGAGTGATTGATGCTGATACTATTCGATGCAGGATTCGGGTATAGGTTCAACTCAACACAACCCGGAGGCAAAGTGTTATATTCGAAGTGGTAGAACAGCCATTATTATCAACCACCGTGAATGTCCATACACCGGGTCCTTTTACAAAATCTCCTAACCCTGTGTATGGTGGTATTCCACCATTTGCAGAAATTTTTATCAGGGTACTATCCCACAGTATTTAATAGCCTCATACGACGCTACTAACTTTAGTTTTTCAGGCTGGGTAATTGTAATTTGTGGACTAACTGCTGCATAACAAGCAGGATTAGCAATCAAACGAATGTCTATTTTGTAATCACCGGCCGGAACCAAAAAACTATTTGATGGTTGATAAAGACCGTTATTTAAACTATATTCAAGAGCACCTAAACCACCACTTGCTGTTATTGTAAGCATACTACTATCGCCATGACAATTAATCGGAGTTGCAGTAACAGTTCCGGTAATTGGAAGGGTTGTGTCAAAAAAATGGTATCCGTTTTTTGGAACATCCATTAAATCTTTAACTATAAAATTGTAGGAACCCGCTTGTACTACAAAAACATTTGATGGTTGAAATATGGTGTCATTGATACTAAACTCATGGGCAAAACGCCACCAGTTGCTGTAAGCGTAATGGTGCTATAATCCCCAAACACGTTATTGGAGTTGATGATGCAGTAATTACCGGGGTTTGAGGCTGAGGATTAACGACAATATTGTTCAGTACGGTTGGCGCACATCCACTTGAATTTTGAACTTCAAAGTATGTGAACCGAACTGGCAATATAGCCATTCGCAGGATAGCTGCCTAGGTTGCACCATCCAGACTGAATGTTAGTCCGGTTGTATCACTCACCACAACAATGACTCCATTGGATACGGTACAATTCGGTTGGGTAATCGTTACAACAGGCATAGACGGAGAAACAGGTTGTGGATACATGATCACATAAGTGAATGGAGAAAGACAACCACCTATGGCTTGCGCAATCAATGCATGCGATGGGAGAAACGCCCAAATAACCTCCAGCGGGATAGGCCGTGAATGCCCCCATCGAGACTCGGTTAAATTAGGATCCGGGTTCGTAATCGTAACACTACCGGTTGAAACTGCACAAGTAGGCTGTGTAACTGTAACCACAGGAGCGAGTGGGGCTCCTAATACTGTATTGATTGTTACTGGTACCGCATTGGATGATGTACAACCAAAGGAGTTAGTTACGTTGTATAAATAATTGCCGGCAGGTAGCGTATTAATTATAGTAGTCGTTGTATTACCACTTATATTGCCGGGATTGAGGGTCCATTGTCCAGGTGGCAAATTAGAGAGTTGTATAGAACCTGTTGATACAGAACAAGTAGGTTGAATGACTGTATCTATAATTGGTGGCGCCGGTGTGGGTGGTTGGGCACTAATCGTAAAGTTGGTAATAGCCGGACTGCAATTACTGGCATTCCTTGATAAATAGTATGTGCTCCTGAACCCAATACGTATCCTGTTGGCGGATAGCTGGCAAATGCACCTCCATCAATGCTATGGTCAAACCGAGGGTATCGGAAGTAACAGTAACAGTGGCTAAGGAATTTGTACAGGTTGGTTCAATAATACTGACAACCGTAGTTGGTATCGAATCAGGTTCTGTAATCACAATCGTTGTATTCACAATGCACCCTAAAGGATTACTCACCTCTCGGGCGGTTAAGGTATACGTACCGGCCGGAGCAACAAAAAGATTACTGGATTGATAATTCGTACTTCCTGAAATGGTATACTCCACTGCTCCGGTTGGGTTAGTCACAGCGCAAGTGATTGTTGTAGAGTCCCCGTGGCAAACCTCGTTCCAGCAGTAGCTGAAATACCTAAATTACATCCGGGTACCACCTCGATGGTGGATGTTGCGGAATTATCTGTGATCAGGTCTCCGCCTAACTATAGGTCCGGCTGCACAAGTAGTACCATTCCCAAAATTAATATTACCTGAAAATGTTTGTGGTCCTGTAACAGTCACGCCTTGCACTTTTAATGTAATCGTGCGACTTGTATTCACCGGAATTGGATCTGTTGAATTACATACTCGTAATTGCGATCCGGTATTTGATAAGATGGTCCATCCAACGGGCAAGCCGGTTTGTTGCGCATTCGGCAAAAATGTTACCGAAGGAGGAACCTGAATAATTGGCCTTAGTTTAGCCTGTGGTACCGTTGAAACGGGTCCGGTATTACCAATGGTTACTATTATATCTATAATCCCACCCGTTGGTACGACTCCTGAATTCGATGGCAAAACATTGATAAAAGGATTCGCCTGACCCAATGAATAAAAATCTGTAAAACAGATAATAGAAAAGCTAGAAGTAACTGTTTTAAAATTCTCATTGAAGTATAAATTATAGTTTATCGCTCATTCAATACTTTATCAAAAGTTGATAATACCTTGTTGACCGCTATCCGTTGACCAAAAAGTTGAAGGAAGACGTGACAAGTAGTTTCGTACTAAAAGTCATTTCCTGTATATGCCGAATACTTACTCTGTTTGCATTTAACCGAGTTAACAATACGGCAGACAAGGTAAAAAAGAAATGAAATGATGTACAATTTCTGCATCTAATTAAAGCAATACTTAATTGCATGCGAAAGTAGAACTATTAAAAAGTCAAACTATTTACAGGCATTATGAAATCATTAATTAATCGTTCCCTCGCCGAATTAGCATACCACTGCGTGTTTGCAATACATGCGCAGAACCACTTATTCTATCCGGCTATATAATAGTTGTTGCATGGTATAGTAGCTAACAGATTACCTATGCCTCCTTATTATGAGATGAAAATATTCCGGGTGAAAATTATATTCATCGGGGCAAGAACAGAAATACACTAAAGATAACATTTGCGTAATGCCGGATGTATTTCATTCACTACTGAGTAAGACTAATATTGCAGCATTTTTATGATGCGTTCAAAATATATACTTTGTATGCTCCTGTTTATAGGAGGTACAGCATTCCCAAGGGAATCATTACAGGAAAAATGATCGATGATAAGACAGGTCAATCTTTAGGAGGTTCAGTAATATTAGTTGAAAAATCTGTTACAGCCGTTGCAGACCAAAATGGCGTTTTCATAATCGACAAACTGCCAGCAGGAAATTACAGCTTAAAATGTAGCCATGTAGGATACGTAGAANAAATTGTTACAGATATTTATGTCAAAGAAAATGAAAACAAAGAAATCAGTATTTCATTAAGCAAAGCCTCGAAGGAGCTTAAGGTGCCGTGATCGGCGCTCAAAGGGTGAAAGGAGCCGGAGACGATAAGCACTTTGTTGGTGGCTCAANAAAACAGTGCGAGTGTTAGCGATGGGGTTTCAGCAGAAACGATAAAACGAACTCCCGATAAAAGCAGTGGTGATGTCATCAAACGTGTTACCGGAGCCAGTATCCAAAATGATAAGTTTGCTATCATCCGCGGATTAAATGACCGATACAATGCATCATTTATTAACGGTGCTCCCNTGCCCAGTACGGAAAGTGACAGGAAAGCGTTTGCTTATGATATTTTTCCATCAGGCATCATCGATAATTTAATTATTTATAAANCCGCTACTCCGGATAAAACAGCAGAATTTGGTGGAGGAATTATAGAAATAACCACAAAATCTACATCTACCCAACCAATCACAATTATTGGTTTTAGTCAGGGTTACAACTCGATGATTACCGGTAAAAAGCGCTATGTTTCTGAATTGAAAGGCAGTACAGATTGGATAGGCCTGGATGACGGCACACGAGCCTTACCAAGTGGAATACCGGCAGACAAACAAGGTTTTATCAATTCTTCTACCACCGAGAAACTTCAATATGCGAAATTATTCGGGAAGTACAAATGGNGAGTCAAAGAAGAGGTTGCCAAACCCAATGTGAGTTTGCAATTCGTGAAAAGCTTCAACATCAAAAGAAAAGAAAAGCAATTCATTTCTTCGCTATTTGCAGTGAACTACAATAGGAGCAATTCATTCTTAACCGGAGAGCGCAATGGCTTTAATGGTTCTGGTAATATTAACGACCCAAATNTATGTTCCTATACATGACAAAAATATATTGATTCAGTATATAACGAAGAGGTGATTTGCTCGGCTTTAGGCAACGTTAGTATTAAAATCAACAATAGAAATAATGTAAGCTGGAAAAATAACCTGAGTATTAATACCGATAATACGTTAGTGAAACGAGGAGGATATTCGGATTACACATTTGACTCAACGATTGTTTTAAAGAACNTATTCCGAAATTTTGTTTCCGATAAAATTTTTAATAGCCAACTTNTTGGTGAACATCAGATCGGCNAGCACAAAACCAAAGTAAACTGGTTGATTGCTTACAGTAAAGTAGATCGAAAAACACCTTTTCAGGCCATTTCGAATAATAACCAGATTGTTTCAGATGTTGCCACTCAGGGTAGAAATGGGACCATGATATCTGCGAATTCTGAAGAAAACCTGAAAAGTGTAAAACTGGATATTTCACAACCCTTTGAGCTTTTTAAAGGCGTCCAAAATATTCTTAAGTTGGGGTTGGATACCTTGGCANGGGAAAGAAATTATACCAATCGTGTGTTAGGTTTTGCGCAGGCCATTACAGGTAATCCGTATGAAATAGATTACTCCATACTGAACTTACCCAACGACCAGCTTTTTANNACCCAAAACTTAGGTTTGCTCTCGAATGGTAAAACAACTATCTTGGTGAATGATGCCACTGTTCCCAATTCGGCATATGATGCGTCTTCATCAGTTATGCATGCTTATTTGATGAATGATCGACGTTACAAAAATTTCAGATTTATTTACGGTGTGAGAATGGAAAGCTTTACGCAAAAATTGGTTGCTGCCCAACGTGGCCTTGGTGCAATAAATATTAATTACNACCAAGGTTGATTTTGCCCATCCGCTAATCTGGTGTATTCATTAACTGAAAAGACAAATATTCGCTTTTCATACAGCAAAACCTTAAACAGACCAGAATACCGCGAATTAGCCAATTTTGGATTCCCCGATTATTTATCCGGCTTCTTTGTTTCCGGTGATTCCAGTTTAANNAAGGCTAGCTTAAATAATTTTGACCTTCGGTATGAAATTNTTCCGGGTCGGGCGCAGTTACTTTCTGTATCTGCCTTTCAAAAAATTCAAAATCCCATTGAGTTTTCAACCTCATCGTTCTATCCTAGTGAGGCACAATACGTTCAAAGTAAGTCCGCTACCATTACCGGAGCTGAACTGGAATTTAGAGTGCTTNTGTCTACAATTTTTAATAGANAAAATGAAAAATCATGGCTGAATAAGTTCACATTATCCGGTAATGGAACGATTACCAGATCGCAGGTAACAATTGGCAATACAGCTGATTCAATAAGTACCCGTCCATTACAAGGCCAATCGCCTTATATTGTAAACGTTGCCATGAGTTTTGTAGACGATAGCTCAGGAATATCGTCGACGCTTTCTTTAAATAGAATCGGACAAAGACTTGCTATTGCCGGTAGTAATGTACTGCCTGAATATTATGATAAAGAAAGAACCGTCATTGATTTTCAAATTGCTAAAACCTTCTTGAATAATAAACTGGAATTAAAATTTAATGCCAGAGACCTATTAGCTCAAGACATATTTACCTATCTCGATTTTGATAAAGCAGAACCTACACCGAAAAGACAAAGTTTTTACCAGAAACAGAGCACCCAGAATATTTATATTTAGTGCGAGTTTTCGACTTAATTAGACCCTCCTGAATAATTCTGAAAATTGTATTGAACCGGTCAGACTACTTTTACACTTCGGTTCGCGATGATAGTTTGTTGATTCATATTCTTTAGCAACAACCAAAGCCATGGATAATCATCTATGGCTTTGATCGGCATCATGCCAATTTAAACCAGGCCAACGTGTTAAGGCCTGCTTGGGACTGGAACTGGCTGAATAATTCATTTTAAGGCACTACCGCCCCACAAATCCATTGTTATTCACTTCCACAACAAGAAGTCTAAACCATCCACGATGCCATCACCGTTTAAGTCTATAGCCAGATAACCAGCACCAAAGTTGTTGTTATCGGATTCCCAATCGTTGTAATCGAGACCGTCTACTACGCCATCCTGGTTGATGTCGCCGGAGTATAAAGCCCATATACCATTTTCTACCTGCACCTGATTCGAACCATATGCCTGTGAAAGGGCATAGTAGAATAATAATTGCTGTTTCCGGATATCATGACCGGATTTGAACTCAGGTTTCAATACTATTTCGGTGTTTGATCGCCACATAGTATGTATTATTCATGGATGGAAATAAACAAGTTGCGGTTCCATCTGTTTGCATCAATGTTGTAACTGAGCTGACCAGATTAAAATTATTCGGATCATGCAATTCCACTTCTATGGAATCGCAAACATTAAAATTCATGCTTATCCCTTGATTCATCAGTACGGGATTCATCATACCCGCACCGCTATAATATCCTTCCAGCATGATTTTTACAATAAGGTATCATTGGAGAGGCAAGAAACACCGGTAATGATAGGTGAATTTCCTACCCAGTTTGAAGAGGCTCCGGATAATGTAAAATTCATCAGGTTACCATCGCCATTTATAGCATTGACCAAGGTACTGATGCCTGAATTATTCGCATTGACAAATCCCTGGTTAAAATGATAATTGCCAACCAAACCATTTTGGGATGTAAGCAGTTCACAATTCATGGAACTTTGAATATCGCTCTGAGAACGGGCAGTATTCCAGATTCTCAATTCGTCAATATCGCACTGCGCATAGCAATTCCGTCGCCAGTCCAAGCACCTATTGTTAAGGGTATGGTTGAATTGCTAAATGTTCCGATTGTATTTATGGACGCAGAACAGTTGACCATTGATATACAAGGCGTGATCGCACCATCAAACACGATGGCTATATGGTTCCAGCCATTGCCTGGTGAAATATTGCTCACAAAAGCATTGCTCATGGCATAATAAGGTCTCCAGAAAATTTTTGCTGTATTAGGATCGGGGCCATCCAATGCTAAGGTAATTTGAAAAAACACCATTTTCTTGTCGGCCATTATCGCACCATATGACTGAAATCCATTGGGTTGATTGTTGCCATTCCATTTCACCCACATTTCTATGGTGCCTGTTGTTGATCATTTATTCCGCCTCCGTTAGGTAGAGCAACGTAGTCATTATTGCCATCAAAATTTAAATGATCGGCGAGCACGCCATTGAATAACATAAATGTATCCCGTTCCACAATACTCCATCGACCTTGATTGTCTTTTGCCCTGACAAACAATAAATGCATGCCATCTAGTAAACCCGTTGTTGAAATTTGTGCTAGGATATCGATGGTATCATTCTGGGTGATGGAATACGGAATGCCATTTCCGATACCGGGGTCCTGATCGAAATAATATTCCAGTGCAGTGATGACCTGAGAAGATTGATTCGCATGAACATAAAAAACGCTCCGCTTTGCGATACTCCAAGTGTTCTGTTGACTTCGGGTTCTTACAAATAATGAATGAAATCCCTCTGTGAGCGAAGTAGGAATATTGAGGTTCAAATTGTTACTGAATAAACTATCCGGATTCACTCCAACGACCCCTCCATTTCCAGCAATTCCGAATCCCGGATGCACATCAAAAAAATATTGATACGCATTGATGTTCATGGCCTGTTGTGGAGCTAACTGATAAAACGATTGACGTTCAGCTATACTCCAAACCCCGTCGCTGCTTCTTGTTCTGACAAACAACTGATGGAATCCGTCACTGAGGGTATTGGGTAAATTGATGCTAAGGGTATTTAAATAAATGCTATCAGGATTTACAGCCACGACAACCCCGTTCCCCGCAATGCCGAAACCTGGATGCATCATCATAAAAATATTGATACTGATCGATGTTTAACCCAAGCGGTACAGGCAGGAGATAAAAGATTGTCGTTCGGTGATGCTCCAAATACAATCGTCATTTTTAGTTCGGGTAAATAAAGTGTGGAATCCGGGCGATAGACCTGAGGGTATTTGAATTGTTGTATTGAGCGAAAGGATCGTATCAGGCGAAGTAATCTGTACAAGAGCGCCATTTCCTGAAACCTGAGTTCCCGGATCGATCGAAAAATATTGGTAGGCAGTGATGTTTCCGGTCGACACAATTTCAAAAGATTCGGTATTGGTCATGCTCCATTTGCCCGACGCATCCTTTGTGCGTATATATAAACGATGAAAACCATCACCACAAAATGAGGCCGTATTTACAGTAAGTGAAAGATTGCTAATCAAACCGAATACAAAGGTGAGATCGTCTTTAATAATAACCTGATGGAAAAAATCATAGCTGGGGTAGATGAGTTGAATGATTATGAATACGGTTGTGTTGAACAAACTGCTTCCAAATTAAACGCCATGTTGTCGAAAAACTATATTCTGATCGCTATGAAGCAGACGGCTTTACCGAACAAAAGAATCAATGCCTTGTTAGGACAATTGGCCGATATGCAAAATACGGATGGGAGTTTTGGATGGTGGAAACGCAATGGCAACAACGACCGGATGACCATTTATGCGATGGAAGTTGCTCACAAAGCGTTGCAGGCAGGTTACATGAATTCTATTTTTAATTCAGCCAATACCTATGTACTTACCCACTTTAAAAACATGTCCATCTCCGACAAAATTTATGCCTACCATGTGCTTTTAAATGCAAAAACAAACTCACAGGAAACAGATCGACTTTACGCAAATATTCCAGTTGATCGGTTAAGCGGGACCGATAAAATTTATTTGTATCAAAACAAACGTATCCTGGGGCAGTCGGTGGTGGAATCAGATGTATATGCCGTTTTTCTGGAACTCAATAAAAATCTGTCGCAACCCTATACCGACAACTTCTTTTATGATCGTCGGGCTGATGTTTACAAAGCCTATCGTTTATTTAAGGGCTCTGCTTATGAGTCATCATTTATAAAATTGTTTAAAGCCAAATTGATGAATGGTCAGTTAGAAAAAAACATGAACACGTATGCTAAAGTGGCCATGATTGAAGCCTTAACCATGGCTGCTTTAAGTGATGGCTCCAAACCGATACCCTCGTCCCTGACGATTAATGACACCCTGGTAATTCAACAATATCCGACAAGGATTCCAATCAGTGGCAGCCGATATAAAATAAAACATCAGGGAGGAGATGTGTTTGTGAATACATCCGAAGAACAGCGCAGTGAAACACCGGACATTTCAGATTCTGTGTTTTCTATTCGCACCTATTTTCTGCAAGGCACGAACAACAACACGAGTGGAAAAGATGCATTAAAAATGGGTGAGGCTTGTGCATTCAAGATAGATCTGCAAGCCTATAAAAAGCGGAACACGTGATGATAGAAATTCCGATACCCTCGGGCATGAAGATTAAAAACAAGGAGACTCATTATAGCAAGGGCTATTATATACAATACTTCAAACACAAAGTGGTTTACTATTTCGAAAACCTGTCTATGGGAACCCATCAACTCGATATATCCTTAACACCGGTTTTGCCGGACGCTATGTGGTTGCTCCGGCTAAAATTTCATTGATGTACTATCCTTTTGTGTATGGAAATACGGGGCGAAAAGAGATTGAGATTCGGTAGTGCCTGGTATCCGGAATCATTAAATGAGTTGGTGCAACTTGCAGATCGCATAGGTATCAGGATATTGGTTTTGTGTTGCAGAATTGAACTTTTACCGAAAACAACTTGTTGGAGGAAGAACCCAATAAGGGTGAGTTCTTTTTGAATTTCACTATTAAATACCCCTTACCTCAACACCATTACCGTTCCTTTTTGTACACCTGTTTGCCCATTGGCTTGCCGGTAACGAATCAGGTACATGTAAGTATCTGATGCATAGCCGCTGGCCTGCCAGTTAAAATTGTTTTGTTTGCTTTTAAATACCGCTTGTCCCCAACGGTTATATACAATTACTTCAGATACTTCAAGGCCCGCTTGCTCTAAAGCCGATAGGTTGAGAATATGCCAGCTATCGTTGCGCCCATCGTTATTGGCCGTAATGGCATCGGGTAGTACAAGTGGGTTAAGTTGCGGCACCGCGGCTATGGAAGGCCGTATGGTATCGCACGCACTGCCCTTAGCTGCACCCAAGGTATAGTGCGGCATATTGGGGGTACCATGAGGTATGTGTATNGGCTGGTTAAAAGCACCCTTACCTCTGCTTCTTAAATGACAAGCAAATCCTTTATTGTCAGGGCTATCAATAAAACACATACTTCTACCACCTGATGTATTGCCAATATAGATATTCCCATTGGGGGCTAAATAACTCATACAATACCAAGGAAAATTAGACAATAAAGTATCAATATGAGATATATGAATGGGGTAGTTAAAGGTATCATTTATATCTACCTGCCAGATGTTTAAAGTTTTGATACTATACAAAAATTGGCTATTTGGCGAAAATGCAATTCCACTAGAAAAGTCACAAATACTTGGGTAGCAAGTATCATGTGGAGTTGAATAAAAGTGATACGGAAGAAGTTTTCCATTACAACGATCAAATTGATAAACAAAGGCCCCTTGATAAGCGGCTTCTGTGCTTGCCATCCATTCCCCATTTGGGCTAAAACTCAATTGGCCTTGTACTCCATAAGTCTCAAATTGAATCTGGATACTATCCATATTAAAATTGACAACTTGTTCAAAAGGACCTTGTATGGTATCTGGCTGCACCAAAAACAAATAAAATTTTTGCTCATTGCGGTGGGGTTTTACCAACCACCAATCACGACCATTGGCATGCCGAACTGCACTCATACGGTTATGGCTGAGGTAGGCATCTTGCATCAAAATTTTATTTTTCTCCACCACTTCGCCCTGCCCATTATTGGCATCCATATCTACCACATGGTAAGTAAGAACATCAAAACGAAACTCAGTTTGGGTCACCTTCCAGTCATCATAAGCCCCATCACTCATACCAGTTGTAAAGACATAATATTGATTGNNTTTTTTAGGAAGGATAAGACTCATTTGGTTAAAAAAACCATCCCCACCATAATAATCATGCAACTTAGTTCCTAAAGGAGTGTTTATTTTNTCAGCATTTATTAAAAGAGCCCCTTCTTTGTTATAAATGTAGAAGCCATTGCAGAAAAATTGAAGGTTACCCGCAGCATCAGAAATACAAGAATTTCCGTATGACAAACCTGTCATGTTAGGAAAGTCAGTACATTCCACATCATTTAAATTTTCGAACTTGAGATTTACTGCTGGAACATATCCCATTGTCCAATTTAGTCCACGATTGATCTCTTGCGCATAACAAAAAATGCGCATAATACAGAAGATAAAAATAAAGAAAATGGGCTTCACTATTCTTTGATTATTTGACCCATATAATGATCCCGTTTTCCAAAGTCAATCTATACATATACACACCGATTGGTATTTGGCTCAATTCAACTTGCATCATTCTTTCATTTTGTTTCTTTATCTTAACGGAAACCAATCTACCGGATAAATCATAAACCTTTAAATTGCAATTTGAAAAATCAAATTCCTCACTTTTGAAATAGAACTGACCATTTGTTGGATTTGGATATACCTGAACACTTTAATCTCTCCCCGCTCTCCGAAGTCTGTGACTTCAGACAATAGTTCCAATATGAATTGGTCTTGATTACTCAAACAAATATTGTTTGATGAAGGTAAGAGAGATCTCTTGAGTTGCAAACTCAAGAGACCTAGGATGGATAAATGGTGATTTGTTTTCATCCCGTTTTCGTTCGGGTTATAAACCCAGATTATGCATTTGCTTTCAGCAAATCGCATAAAGGATTAAGAATATCAAGCCTTTCAGTACACCTTCAAGGTGATTTTCTAAATCGGGGTAACCCCAAGTAATGCAACATGTTCTCTCCTTTCAGTCGCTTCTATTGCATAACTTGGGATAAAAATAAACAAAAAAACCGTTTTTGTCTATTAAATACCCCCTTACCTCAACACCGTTACCGTTCCTTTTTGTACACCTGTTTGCCCATTGGCTTGCCGGTAACGAATCAGGTACATGTAAGTATCTGATGCATAGCCGCTGGCCTGCCAGTTAAAATTGTTTTGTTTGCTTTTAAATACCGCTTGTCCCCAACGGTTATATACCATGACTTCAGATACTTCGAGGCCCGCTTGCTCCAGGGCCGATAGGTTGAAATATGCCAGCTATCGTTGCGGCCATCGCTATTAGCGGTAATGGCATCGGGTAGTACAAGTGTGTTCAGTTGCGGCAGCGTGGCTATGGCAGGCCGTATGGTATCGCAGGCACTCCCTATAGCTGCCCCCAAGGTATAGTGCGGCATATTGGGGGGACTTTCAGGTTAGTAAATGGTTGGCNNTAAATGCACCATTACCTCTGCCTCTAAAACCACAGCCCAAGCCCCGGATATTCGGAAATTCTATAAAAGGCATGGTTTTCGAATGCCATGGAAAGCTCCAATATATATTTTATCATTGGGCGCCAAGTAAGAAAGACTATACATGGGAAAATAACCCAATACCGTATCCGGGCCGCTAATATGTATGGCACTATTAGCCGTTGTATCTGCCAAATCGTATTGCCAAATATTGGCCCCATTAATGAGATAGAGTAATTGATTATTGGGCGAAAAACAATGGGCTATAGAAAAATCTTCTAGTGTAGAATCCATCCAAGGTTGTTTAAAAAAATGATAGGGCGTAAGGGTTCCATTACATCGATCAAACCGATAAACAAAAACACCGCCATATCCCGCCTCGGTACTTCCCATCCATTCTCCATTGGCACTAAAACTCAATTGTCCACGAATTCCATAGGAACCCCATTGAATGGGAATACTGTCAATATTAAAATTCACTTGCCGGGTATATGGCCCCAAAATGTCATCGGGCTGAACCAAAAACAAATAAAAGATTTGCTCATTGCGGTGGGGTTTTACCAACCACCAGTCTCGCCCATTGGCATGCCGTACTGCACTCATACGATTGTGGCTGAGGTAGGCATCTTGCATCAATATCTTGTTTTTGGCAACTACTTCGCCCTGCCCGCCTTGTGCATCCATATCTACCACATGGTAAGTGAGTACATCAAAACGAAAGTCTGTTTGGGTTACTTTCCAATCATCAAAGGCCCCATCACTCATACCACAAGTAAATACATAGTACTGATTGTTTTTCTTAGGTAGAATCAGGCTCATTTGATGCCAAAGGCCGTCGCCGTTGTAATAGTCATAAAGTTTATTGCCTAAAGCATTATTCAGAGTATCCGTAGTCCCATTGTCCCATTTTAAAGGCCAACCCTCATGGTTGTAAACATGAAAACCATTGCAGAAGAATTGTAGATTACCAGAAGAATCCGAAACACATGATGCTCCGTTGGTCAATGAGGGACCAGTTTTAGTTAATGTATCAACTTCCAGTTCACTTTTTGTAAAATTAAATAAACAAGGCGGACTATATCCTAGTATCCAATTGGCACCCCTCTTCCATTCCTGACTTTTACAAACAAAGGAAAAACTTAAAATAAATAGAAGAATTATTCCGATTCTCATTCCTTGATTACTTTGCCTGTATATATATCTCCGTTTGAATATTTTAATTGATAGATATACAAGCCGGAGGGTAAATCATTCAAATCATAGTTAAGCTGATTGGCGCTGGTTGCGCTTTTTATCGCCAGTACCGTTCTGCCAGACATATCAAAAAATTGCACCTCAGCATCACCTAAATTACCTTGCACGGTTTCAAAATAAACTTTTCCCGTTGTCGGATTCGGATGTACACGTATATCCAGGATTGAGGTTGTTTGTATTTTGCCAAGACCGGCATTCTCAAATTCATACCAATTTAGGCCTCCTTTATAAACACCTTGATTATTACAAATTTCTAAATCATTATAAGAACGTGCCCCTGTTAGCATGGCATACAGAGTTCTTGCTTTAAATACAGCTTGCCCATCTAAATAAGGGCATTTTTGAGCTAAACTTTCAATCCAAACTAAATTTGCCGGCATTAAACTTTCCATGCCGTTTTGTAAATAATTCAGGTAATAGGTATTCAGTTCTTTTTCATTGCTCTCAAATAAATTGGCTCCGGCAATGGCTTGATTTTTGTTTGAGCGGCATTTAGTTTTTGTTGCCACACTGCCGGGTTCGTAAAAGATCTGGGGCTGGATAAATGGTGATTTGTTTTCATCCCGTTTTCGTTCGGGTTATAAAAATAAACAAAAAAATCCGTTTTGCTCTTTTTGTAAATCGGTTTGCCCATTTGCCTTACGGTATTCCATTCTATGAATTCATATTGCATGGTTATGTTCCTTCTTTTCTTTGGCTTGATCCAAAAGAAATCTCAGGGGCCCCTTTCGATAGCTCGAATCGTCGCATCGGAGTTTTAAAATCTAATGTATGTGCCTTGCATTGATTTTAATGACAAAATTTCAAGCCATTGGCCTCCCATACTTCTTGTGCCATGTGCTCCCCTTTGGAACACGGTATTCATATAATGATAGAAACTACGGCATCATGACCCCACAAAGCCATTATTATTCTGCTCCCAATAAATAAAATCCAGGCCATCTGCAATACCATCCCCGTTTAGATCGGTAGCCAGGTAACCTGCCGAAAAATTGTTATTGTCCGTTTCCCAGTCGTTATAATCCAGGCCATCTATCACGCCATCCTGATTGATATCGCCACAATAGAACGCAAAAATATTGGGCTCCAGTTCAACCTGATTGTTGCCGTATGCCTTTCCGGCCATAGTTGAAAAATCATAGGTTGAATTCTGCGAAAGAAGCACTGCCGAATCGCTCCAGGTTTCCAGGTGATTCCGATGCCTGACCACAATGTAATACGATTGTCCGATGACACTTCCGGAAAACTGGCAATTCATTTGTCCGGTGCTATTGATAACCCCTGATAGGTTTCGACCACCGCATAAGGCGGGTATGGTGCACGAAGTTCAATGCTTACGGTATCTACCAACCCGGTTAGTGCTCCGGGCACACCCTGATTCAGGAGTACATGATCCATCAAATGTATCCCGCTGTAATAACCCTGCAGTAACATGCTGAGGGTTAATTGCAGGTTACAGGTATTTACCAATATGGTGTTGGAAGCCGATCGGGTATTGCTTACACAACCTGTTTGCAGGTCTATGGCCTCGGCAAAATAAACGGTACTGCCTGAACTTGCCGGAGTCACGGCAATGGTTTGGCCGCTTCCCAATAAATTCCCTCCACTTGCAGCATCATACCAATTTATCCCATGCGTTAATGCAAAAGGCGCATACAAAAGATGAACACCTAAATAATTTGGGTTGGGGTAAGGCGCCGCATAACCGGGATTGTAAACAGCAAGCACCTCAAAGAGTTGACCCGCCTGTACCGGAATCGTGAGGGTATTGCTCACGTAAAATATACCCCCTCCGAATTGCTGGGTATACGTAAGTGATGGAAGTACATACACGATGCCATCAATTTTCACCTGTGGTGCAAACTGATTAATCAGCGGATGCGCTAAGGCTGGAAATACCCATTTCAACTGAACCTGACCACTACATGGTATCACTCTGGAGATAGAGGCATTGACGGTTTGTAATTTAATGAGCGGATCCGGACCCGCGCCATAATATCCTAAGGAATCAAAATGGATGCTTGAATACGCCGGACTATAGGTCCAGTTACCACGAGCATAGTACCCGGAAAAACCATAATTCGTCTGGCATGCCTGGTAGTTCAGGTTCGCTGAACTACCCAAACAGATTGTATCGGGAGAGACCGTTATGGCAGCTGCTACTGGAAGCTGTTGCACGGTGAGTGGGTTGTATAGGGATGTACGTTGTGGGCTGATACAATTGGTGAGCGGGTCCCGTAACTGAGAATAGTACTGAGAGTTGCCCGTATTTTGCGGTGTAACCCAAAGTGCATTTCCGGTCCCAATCGGATTACCTCCGGTAGGGGTCGTATACCAATCCATCAAATACGGTGTATAAATATCCGTGTAGTTGGAAATCATGAGCGATCCACTCCCGGCATTTTGTAATTTGATGCTGAGGGTTTGTCCCGCCTGCATGGGAATCACCAAATAACCCGACTGCGCATTACCGGCATCAAATGGAATATCTGGTCCGCCGGCGATAGAATAAAAGCCTGAATGATGCCACTGTTGACAAAATAGTACCAATTAAATTCAACATTGCCACTACAGGTTATTGTTTTGCTCATGCTGATGAAGGGATCCGACCCTCCGGTTGTCAGAAGGATTTGAGTGCCTCCGTTGTTGTTAAAATTGGTCGCATTGTACAAGGGCGAATAGGTCCAATTCGTGTATGCATTCGCACCAATAAACCCGAAATTCTGGTTGCATCCACAAAACGACTGAATCATTGCTGAATCACCCAAACAAATACTACCTGGTTGTGCTTGTTGTACAACCCAGTTGCAACTCGCAGCGGGTAGAGGGTGAATCGTTAGTTGTAAGGTATGCGTACTATCGCAGCCTGCCGCATTGGTAAATAGGGCCGAATAATTACCACTGGCTGTGTATGTCGTATTATTCCAACTAAACGAACCACAGGCGGATGCACTGCTTGAACCGGCAGTTGGGGTACAGAGTATACAGTTGCCGCTAAGTGGGGCCCCGCCACTCACCCAATTGGAGACGGTACCATTTAAGTCGAATCCATTTAAGGTCCGGAATAATTACTACCGCTGGCATCTGTTAACGTGGTGATTGTACTATTATTTCCTGATGCCGCACCCTGATTAAAATGGTAATTGGCCACCAAATTTCCTGCCGTAGTCGGTAGGGTACATAAATTCATATTTGCTACTTCGGAAGCACTCAGGGCTTTATTCCAGATACGTACCTCATCAATCAGGCCTTTAAAAAATCGTCGGCTGCCATAGCCTGCATCGTAATTATGCATCCCGATATAGAAATAATTATTCGGATCGATATAGCCTTGTGCAAAACTAAAATCATCCAGCAGTGTGCCGTTGAGGTAGGTCTTCACATTTCCCGGAGTATACACACAAACCACATGATACCAGGTATTGGCTGTTAAGGGGTAGCTATATACCGAAAGGCATCATTGGCCTCAACGCAAATTCCACTGCTGCCGGATACGATGTTTACCCAAAACCATGCCCGTACCCTCCGGGCAAATCGCTGCTGATCACATTATTCGGAAAGTTGGTATACGCCGTACCATCGGTTCGCAAAGCCGGTTTCACCCAGGCTTCCAGACTTAATGGAGAGGTACTCATGGCATTATGGTTCACCTGCACAAAATCGTTGATGCCATCAAAATCCAGCGCAGCAGCAGTTGTTCGAAACGCCGGCGTACTGGCATTACCCTGTGTTGTTCCCTGAACGGCTGTGCCTCCACTTTGCGGTGAGGTACTTGAATTGGTTAAACTTAACCCTGTACCCTGACCACTCTGATTAAAATTATAATAGGCTACCAGGTTTGCTTCATTACCCGCCAGAGGGGCATTCATGGCATTCACCAGATCGGTGGCACTTCGGGCAATATTCCAGATACGTACTTCATCAATCAGACCGTTAAAATGAAGTGCCGATGAATTATCACCCCTTCGACCAATGGTTAAAAAATTGGGACTGGAATTGGGCGCTCCTGTCCGGTTAATGTGCCATTCAGAACACCATTAATATACACTCGAAGGGTTCCGGCAGTAAAGGTAAGTGCCACATGGCTCCATTGATTGAGTGGAACAGTGCCGCTGGAGATGAGCGGTGTACAAACATTGGATGCACCCAAACTAAAAACCACAATATTGCGGGATGGATTCATACGCAACGCATACCCCGGTACAGGGCGCCGAGTATTTTTCAACGATAGACATGTCGGCAGCCGTAGCCGGGTTAATCCAGGCTTCAATGCTAAGCGACCCGTTTAATTGGATGGAAGCATGGTTACTGCAGTTCACATAATTTCCGTTGGCGCTGGTGAATTGCATAAAATTACCGAAAACAGAACTATAGTCTGCGGTTTGAGCAAAAGTTGGGCCACCGTGCAGAGGATGCCGATCAAAGAAAATAGAGGCTTTTTCATAAACTGGTGTTTTTAAAAGGAAAAAATTGATTTGGTTAGGGATTCCTTTGATTGGGTCTGGGGTCAGTATGGCTGCGATTCGTTTAGGGCATTGATCTCCTTTTCATAATACCACCACAACAGGGCCAGTGCCAGGAGGAAACTGAAAAAGATCATGAGCATTCCGGGATAGGTTTTGATAAATTGTTTCATGCCGTGGTTGAGAAGTTGCCAGGATTCGGTACCATCCAAACATACTATCTGCTATAGGCTTTCAACAAATTTCAGACTTTACAATAGCATTTCTAGTAAGCGTTACAAATACGTTACACCATTGAAAACAGGCGTAAACAGGGCAATCTTCTTAAATTGAATTCACCGATCGGCTAAACTACCCTCTTCCGGCAGGTTGATTTTTTTAGTNAAACGATGCCGGGTTACACGGACCGATTGGGCAGAGACTCCTAAAGAAGCGGCCATTTCTTTGGTACTGAGGTTGAGTTTGGCCAGGGTCATAAAACGAATTTCAGCCGGGGTAAGTTCCGGCATCTTTTCTTTTAATCGCACCAAAAACCCTTTATGCACCTGATTAAATAAATTCCGGAAGTGGTCCCAATCGGCATCGGTAAGTATTGTATGCTGCTGCAATTGCGTCACAGCTTCCTCGTTCAGTTGATGTCCCAGTTTCTGTTCAAGTTCTTCCACCAGGGTCGATTTTTCAGAAAGTGAGCGGGTAAAAATNTCCAATTGGCGGCTGGCGGTTTCGAGTTCCTGATTCACCTGTTTCAATTTCAGGTTGTCAATTTCGCGTTTTTGCTGAAACTTCTTTTCTGATTGAGGTAAACATACAAGGCAACAAACAGACCCAACAGGAGCAGAACCACTGAGAAANTTACGCTGTTTGATTTTATCGGCTTTTTCATGTTCCAGTTTCACCCGGCGGGCATGTTCCAGTTTTTGATTAACCCGCAATAACTGAGTGGTGTTGTAGGTCTTTTCCAACCGATCGCGCAGCAACAGGGTAGAATCAAACCACCTTCTGGCTTCGGGCGCTGAACCGTAAACCAGGTGATAGCGGGTCATCACTTCATACAAAGCTGCCAGCCGATGGGGTTGCCGGTTGCAGGATGTAAAAAGNCGGGCCCGTTCTAAACAGGAGTCTGCGGTCTTTTTTGANTTCAGTTCAACATAACAGCGGGCCAGGGAGGTATAACAGTGTCCGAGTAATGACGTATCCTTCGCCTGGACCGATACCTGCACATTTTCCCACAGCCAGGGAATGGCCTGAGTATATTGGCCACGCCGGATTGCACTTCCTGCGAGATTTCCTTTAGCGATGCCTTTCCATTCTTCTAGTTTGAACGGTTCCTGAGCATTCAGAATCAACTGAAAATACCGGTCGGCAGAATCCAATTGTCCCGTAACCTGATAACTCAACCCAATGGCATTGCGGGCTTTGTTTTTTGATTTGTCGGAAAAGGGATGCGGACTACACTGCAAACAGGAATCCATGTAGGCGATGCATTGCCGATAATCTTTAAAGAAGAAATAAAATTCTCCGATGGTACCGAAATTCTGACCAATATCCGGGCAGGCTGCATTGCTAAAATGGCGTTGCGCTTCCAGCATCTGATTAAACGCCTCATAGGCCAGTTCATAGTTGCGCGANTCGTTCCAGTACAGTTCGGCCAGGCGGCGGTAAATTTTAGGCAATAAGATAGGAGCCTCTTCCTGCCTGGCCTTGTCTGCCAGAGCTTTTAACGCATCTACTGCTTGTTGTGGCTGATGATACAAGGCATAATTCCAGGCCAGGGCTTGCATAAAATCCGCTTCCAGTTGCAATTCCTTATCGTGGTGGGTTAATGCCAGTGTCCTCACATGGGCAATGCGCTGATTCAGTGTGTTGGTATCGGCAACTTTATGATTGGCTGAATAGTAGCGATACAAAGCCAGAATGCGTCCGGCATAGGGTTGTATTCGAAGTGAATCGTCGGCAGATTGTGCGCTTCCTGAAAAAACGGACAGTAAAATAAATACAACAAGCAGTATGGAGCGCATGAAGAAATTTAGACGGGCCAAAATACTATAGATGCCAGAGAAAACCGCATTCGTTTGATGGATTTCAGCAAGGTATCGCTGAGTGGTTTGTGCCAGGTGTTGGATAGGGTAATGGTTGGTTATTGCGGTTTACAAAACCGCCGATCATGGTTCGACATTTCAAATGTCGAACAGGTGAGGCCATGTACATAACCGCCGACAGCGCATCCATGGCTCCTCTTGCCGTTCTAAAACACGAAATTTCTTCCGAGACAAATCCTAATCCCTGAAGAAATCGTCTTCATAATTTTCTTGCAGTTGAACGATCTTCCATACCCTTGGTGCACCCGTAAACCGTAGAATCCAAAATCGACTTTTAATGCGGTACGCAAGCAAGATATTTTTAACCTCTTTTTCGTTTGGTATGCCATCTGACAATCACCTCCGATAAACAGCCTGCATGAAAATCCCGAGGGGCTAAAATGTAAACTCGGTTCTTGGTGAACGAAAGCCGGAAATTATTACCGTTGCTCTGGTCTGAACCTTAACTTTGAAAACTCATACCCACCACGAATGGCTTTTAAGAAAATACTGGATAAATACCGCAATATTTCTTTTTCAGAGAAGGACAAAGGAGAACGTTTTGAACGATTAATGCAAGCGTATTTGCAGACAGACCCTCAATATTCTCATCAATTCAAANAAGTCTGGTTGTGGAATGAGTTTCCCGGANAAAAGGATTTAGGGNGTAATGATACCGGTATTGATTTGGTTGCAATCACGCACTCCAACGAATATTGGGCCATACAATGTAAATGCTACCAGGAAAGTTCCACCATTGATAAACCGGCCGTGGATAGTNTTTTAGCTACTTCAAGCCGTGAATTTAAAGGGGAGGATCTGAAAACCACAAAGTTTACCCAAAGACTTTGGATCTCTACAACCAACAAATGGGGACCAAATGCCTATGAAGCGATANAAAATCAGAATCCGCCAGTTACCAGAATAAATCTTCACGACTTAGTTGATGCCCGTGTTGACTGGGAGAAATTGGAACAAGGCATACACGGTGAAAGTGCACGCATTGAAAAGAAAAACNTGTATCCGCATGTTTTAGAGGTACGGGATAAGGTTTGCGAATACTTCAAAGAAAATGAAAGAGGTCGTTTGATTATGGCTTGCGGAACAGGCAAGACCATGACATCACTCAAAATTGCAGAAAAATACACAGAAGGAAAAGGAATTGTTTTGTTTTTAGTTCCTTCCATAGCCCTTATCGGACAAACCCTGCGCGAATGGACTTCGCAGACCGATGTATCCATCAACCCCATTTGTATTTGTTCCGACCCTGAAATTACCCGCAATAGAAAAGCAGGGGATCAGGACCTCACCAGTACCATAGACCTGGCCTGGCCCGCCTCCACCGATGCCAATTATATCCTCAAACAGTTTCAGTATTTCCGCGAAAACGATCAGCAGGGTATGACGGTGGTCTTTTCTACTTATCAATCCATAGAGGTAATTTCAAAAGCTCAANAAGTATTGCTGAAAAACGGCTTTCCTGAATTTGACCTTGTAATTTGTGACGAAGCACATCGCACAACTGGCTATACAGAAGCAGGGATGGATGATTCGGCTTTTGTGAAAGTGCATGATGGTGATTTTATAAAATCGAAGAAACGGCTGTATATGACTGCCACGCCACGTTTGTATAATGTGGAAGCCAAATCAGCAGCAGCAAAGCAAGATGTTCCTCTCTGGTCAATGGATGATGAANCAGCATTTCGAAAAGAAATACATCGAATCGGTTTTGGCGAAGCCGTGGGTAAAGGTTTGCTCACCGATTATAAAGTAATCATCTTAACACTGAATGATAAGGATGTTCCGCCAGCAGTACAAAAAATGATTAGTAATGGCGAAACTGAAATAAAAACCGACGACCTCACTAAACTCATTGGCACAGTGAATGCCTTATCGAAACAATTTTTAGGTAATGAAGCCATAAAAGTGGAAGGCGATGAAAACCCGATGAAACGTGCCGTTGCATTTTGTGGCAGTATTGCCAACTCAACAAATATCGCAGCCAGTTACAATTTGGCTTCTGAAAATTATTTGGAATCATTGCCTGATGACAAGAAANAGAAAATGGTTACCGTTCAGGCTCAACACATGGACGGAACCATGGCTGCTCCACAACGTGACCAAATGCTGAATTGGCTTAAAGAAGAAACCNCCAACAATGAATGTCGCATTATTACCAATGTTCGGGTACTGAGTGAAGGTGTGGACGTTCCTTCATTGGATGCAGTATTGTTTATTTCTGCCAAANACTCCCAGGTTGATGTGGTGCAATCCGTTGGCCGCGTCATGCGAAAATCGCCAGGTAAAAATTACGGCTATATCATTATTCCTGTAGTTGTGCCTGTTGATGTGGAACCCGAACATGCCNTGGATGATAACGAACGCTATAAAGTAGTTTGGACGGTATTAAATGCTTTGCGTGCCCATGATGACCGCTTTAATGCAACCGTGAACAAAATTGAACTCAATAAAAAGCGGCCAGGTCAAATTATTGTAGGTGGTGCAGAAGTTGGTTTTGATGGAGAGGGAAATCCTATTGACAAAAACNGTGACGGTTCAGAAAACAACGACCCAAGCAAAGAAATAGGGCGACAAATTGCGATTCAGTTTGAGCAATTGCAAGATGTGGTATTCGCCCGTATGGTACAANAAGTGGGCGACCGCAGGTATTGGGAACAATGGGCCAAAGATATTGCCATCATTGCCGAACGCCAGATTGAACGTATCAATTATCTGATTAACGAAAAGAAAGACCAGCGTGCTGCCTTCGATAAATTTNTATCCGGTTTACAAAAGAACATTAACCCAAGCATCAACGAGGAACAAGCCATTGAAATGTTGGCACAGCATATCATCACGCAACCCATATTCGATGCCTTATTTGAGGGCTATTCTTTTGTAAAATCAAATGCCGTTTCGGTTGCCATGCAAAGTATGATAGATGCTTTGGAAAAGGCAGCAACCNTTGCCGAACAAGATGAAACCCTGCAACGCTTTTACGAATCAGTTCGAACACGTGCCGAAGGAATCGACAATGCCGAAGGAAAACAACGCATCATTATAGAACTATACGACAAGTTTNTCAAAACCGCTTTCCCGAAAATGGTAGAGAAACTGGGTATTGTTTATACGCCTGTAGAAGTGGTTGATTTTATCATTCATTCAGTCAACGACATTCTTAAAAAGGAATTTGACCGTTCCATCTCTGATGAAAATATCCATATTCTTGATCCTTTTACCGGAACAGGAACTNTTTTAGTGCGCTTGCTGCAAAGCGGTTTGATTGACGAAAAAGATTTGGAACGCAAATACAAACACGAACTGCACGCCAATGAAATTGTGTTGCTGGCTTATTACATTGCAGCCATCAATATTGAAAATGCCTACCACGATGCTACTCCCGACCCAGATGATGGGGTAGGAAAAGAAAACTATACTTCATTTGATGGTATTGTATTAACCGATACTTTTCAATTGGGTGAAACAGATGATGCAGAAAAACTCTNNTTTTCGGAAATGTTCCCAGCAAACTCCGCAAGGGTGCAACGCCAACAANAAGCACCATTACGTGTGATAATAGGCAATCCGCCATACTCAGTTGGTCAGAAATCAGCCAATGATAATGCAGCAAATCAAGAGTACCCAAGGTTGGATAAAAGAATTTCAGAAACATACGTTGCGAATTCAATAACGTCAATGAATAAAGCCAATTACGATGCTTATATTAAAGCATTTCGTTGGAGCACAGACCGATTAGACAAAACAGGTGGAATCATTTGTTTTGTTTCAGATGGAGCATGGCTAGATGGCAATACAACAGCAGGTTTTCGCAAGTCGCTCGAAAAAGAATTTTCATCCATCTATATTTTTAATTTACGAGGAAATGCAAGATCGAGTGGTGAGTTAAGACAAAAGAAGCTGGTAACGTTTTCGGAGGGAAGTCGTACTCCTATATCAATTACTTTGTTGGTGAAAAATCCGAAGGTAAAAACAGAACTTGCCCTGAGCAGAGACGAAGGGAAGGCTATTATCTATTATCACGACATAGGAGATTATTTAGACCGTGAACAAAAACTAAAAATCGTAAGTGGTNTTAAAACATTTGATAACCCAAAGTTGAAATTTAAAAGCTTGCAACCTAATGAACATGGTGATTGGATAAGTTTGCGAAACGATGATTTTAGTAACTATTTAAAATTAGAACCTGATAAAAAGTTTGATTTAGCTTCCCAATCCTTTNTTGTAGTTAACTCGAATGGTATTGTTACTAATAGAGATGCTTGGGTTTACAATTCGTCTCGAACGAAGCTTCTTGAGAATATGAAATCAATGATTGAATTTTATAATTCAGAAGTATCCAAATTTAAGCAAGCAAAAATGTTAAATCCAAAACTCATTGCCGAAGAATTTGTTTCTAAAGATGAGTCTAAGATAAAATGGGTTCAGAACTTATATAAAGATGCACAAAATGGACTGTTACTAAAATTGGACGAAGACGAAGTACTTGATTCCTTCTACCGACCATATTTCAAGCAACACCTTTATAAACAAAGAAATTTTGTTTGGAGTCCATATTTGCAGCCAAAATATTTTCCAAATAAGCATACCTCAAATCTCGTAATCTGTACAACTGGCGTAGGTGCGTCANAAAACTTTACTGCTTTAATATCGGACGTAATGCCGAATTTAGATGGACTAGAAAAATTACAGAGTTTTCCTTTGTATTATTACGAAGAAAGGNAGTGACACCCAAAAGGTTTATTTGATTCCGATGAAAGTCAAAAGTATGTTCGCAGAGATGCCATTAGTGATTTCATTTTAGAAAGAGCCAGAAAGCAATACGGTAAAACCGTAACCAAGGAAGATATTTTTTACTATGTGTATGGCNTTTTGCATAGCAAAGAATACCGGGAAACCTTTGCCAATGATTTAAAGAAAATGCTGCCACGTTTGCCATTGGTAGAAAATGTANAAGACTTTTGGGCATTCAGCAAAGCAGGCCGCCAATTAGCAGAACTACATTTGAATTATGAAACCGTTGCTCCTTCTCCTGAGTCAACATTAACAGGTGATGATGGCAATAATTACTTGGTAGAANAAATGCGTTTCCCAAAGAAAGACCAAAAAGAAACCATACTTTATAATAGCAAAATAACAGTCGGCAATATACCTGCAAAGGCTTATGAGTATGTAGTCAATGGAAAATCGGCCATTGAATGGATCGTGGAACGTTACCAAGTTACCACCCACAAAGAAAGCGGCATCACCAACGACCCCAACGATTGGGCAAAAGAAGTAGGCAATCCGAGGTACATTTTAGATTTGTTGTTGAGCATCATCAATGTGAGTGTGCAAACGGTGGATATTGTAAACAGTTTACCTAAGGTTGATTTTGGAGCATTGCCAACAAAAGGTAAGGCAAGCGCTACGGAGCATGAAATTGATCAGGTTGAAATAATACCCTATGTGAATGCGGTTCCTCTTTATTCGTTAAAAGTAGCTGCCGGTGAATTTTTCAAGAATGCGTTAGAACCTACACTGGAATTTATTCAGGTGCCGGAGCATATCAAAATTACCAAAGACCACTTTGCTTGCAGAATCATGGGCCAATCCATGAATAAGATCATTGAAGATGGTGAAATCGCTTTGTTTAAAAAGTATAACGGAGGCAGCAGAAATGGATTGTTGGTCATTGTAGAATCGTACCATGTACAGGATCCTGATTTTGGTTCATGTTATACGTTTAAAGAATACCACAGTGAAAAAATAGAGCATGAAGAAGGCTGGCAACATGAAAAAATTGTGCTCAAACCCAAATCCTACGATACAAGCTACCAGGACATTGTAATCAACGAAGAAGACAGCCAAGGTATTGATTTTCAAGTGTTAGGCATATTTGACCAGGTGCTACGTTGAACAATTAGCCCGGAAAGTTGAATAGTGCATGCGTTAGCGCCTGAAATTAACTAAGGAATTTCAGGTACGCTACTCATTTTAATGGTGTAACTTTAAGTAAGAAAATTATAGAGGATGCAAAACCATGTACTTCTTTCTACTATGGTTTGTTTCTTACAAACGGATAACTGCAATTTGCTCCGATTGCGAACCTACGTAACACAGCATCGACTACAAGGCATTAAAAATTGTCAAGAATGATCAAACACGCTCAAGAAAAATCACCATAAATAATTAAAATCATGAAAAACCTACTACTCATTCTACTTTTGTTGCTTCCTTTTATGTNNTCAAAAGCTCAGACATCCTACTATGTTTCATTAACCAGCGGGTCTACCGCCAATAATGGACAATCCATTGGTCAAGCCTGGCCGAGCATACAATTTGCCGCGAATAATGCACCTGCCAATTCTGTCATTTATATTGATAGTGGACTATACAATGAGACCATCAATGTTCCTACAGGCAATTTAAGCTTTAAAAACTACCAGGGTTCGACTGTGATAGTTTCCGGCATCGGCATAAGCACGGCAAATACAGCCCTGTTTAAAATTGAGGACCAAAGTAATATTGAAATCAATGGTTTGATCTTTGAGAATCTTTATGCAGCTGGTGCTACCGGAATCTATGTGAATTGCACGCCAGGCAATATCGTTTCAAACATCAAACTCAAAAACTTAACTGTTCGGAATATTGGATTTACCTCGGATACCACCATCATTCCTAATGACAGCAATAATGCACATCCCATTCATTGCGTGGGCAGAGGCATTGCTTTGAGTGATCGAATGATGAATATTGAAATTGATAGTTGTCGGGTGTATAATAATATTGTTGGGTTTAGTGAATGTGTTACCCTTACCGGGAACATTGATTCATTTCGGGTAACAAATAATCACATTCATCATAATACAAATACGGGCATTAATCTAGCAGGAAATTATTCCTATGTCAGTTCCAATCCAACACTCAATCATGCTCGTCATGGAATCGTCAGTCTGAATAAAATTCATCATAATTATTGGGCCACTCCTTTTAAACATGGCAATGGTATTCATTGTGATGGTTGCCAGAATACGTTAATCGATGCAAATACCTTAGACAGTAATTGGGTAGGGATTTCAGTAGCTTGCGAGGTTCCAAATTCTACCGCCGATAGTATTGAGGTGAGTAATAACTTTATTTTTAATCATGGGTGGGTGGGCGTTTTTTTGNGAGGCAATGACACTGCTATTACCAGTGTTTTAAATAAAAGTATCACCCGGAATAATACGTTTTATAAAAATGATTTGGCCGGACTGGGCAATGGGGAGTTATATATCAATAGGGTAAACAATTGTAAAGTGATCGATAACGTTTTCTNNAGCAATTCCGATTTGCTTTTCTTTACAAACAATCAAAACCCACAGAATTTCATAAGCAATTACAATGACTATTATACTCCAAGCGGCAATCTGGCCTCAGCGAAAGTGAATTATCAATGGAATATTTGGACATACAATACTTACAAATCAAATACTCAANAAGACAGTAGTTCCATTTTCGCCGACCCTAATCTGATTTTTACCAATACGCCTGATGCTTTGATTTCCAATACTTCTCCTTGTATCAATAAAGGAGATAGCCTGACAATTTTACATAACAATGAAAAAGACTATTTTGGAAATGCCAGAGTATTAAATAATAGAATTGATATAGGAGCCTGCGAGGTTTTGAAGCAGCCAGGTAATTTATATGAATACGGCAGTTCCAATCAAATAGCTGTATACCCTAACCCATCATGTGGTGAGTTTACTATACAGTTATTCAATAAAGAGAAAGTAGATAAATTTTTCATATTCGATTGTTGGGGTCGGGAATTACAATTTACTATAACACAAAATCATCCTTTCTACATGGTAAATCTATTGACCAGTCAGGCAATTCAACACTGCATGATTAAAGTACAAACTGAGAACAGGATTTATACAACACATGTAGTAATCAGCAAATAGAGTCCGTTTTCAAACACAGATTGTTTACAAACCCGAAGACATAGCAGATCGCTCCTTGACAATGCGCATCGAACTTACTAGATCAATCAGCATTGTGTGTTGATGATATATAAATTTCGATTTGGTTGGCATGCATTTATCCAGGCAAATGTGGAATTGCCGGTGCGCGATTTTCAATCCTGATCTCCGGACCGGAAACAACTATCCGATTACTTATGCATTCTTTGTCATACCCGTTTCTCCCAACCAATCAGGACATCGGAAACGGCTATATTAATGCCCAAATTTGGGTACTCCTTCATACGAGGCGATATTCGGTTAAGGCGATGGACATAACCGCCGACAACGCTTCGACAATTCAAACATCGTTCAAAACTGAGCATCCGGAACTCAAGGTCTTTCAAAAACAAGCTGAGAAAATCCTAACCAATCAATTAATTTCGGAGTCTTCACAAGGGTCCCTGATTGTAAGGGCACCGGAAGCATTGATTGAGAAAAATAAACGCACTATGAAAAAAATATACTGGCTTTGATGATTGCACTCATCGGAACGACCTCTATGCTGCAGGCCCAGCCCTTAAACGTGGTGGACTTTGGTAATTCATCCTATACCCTATTGGGTGAAAAGGTTGTATCGACGATCTGGGCAATTACGTGATGGGGGAAGAAAAATTTTAACGCCAACGATTGGGTGCATCTGGCCATGTTTAATGCCAATTACCAGCCCCAATGGAGTTATTACCTGAATAAAACCGGATATATTGCCAGTAAGATTAAACAAACCAAAGACAAAAACTACGTGGCCCTATACAGTTCCGGGGTGTCGGCCATTATCTTTAAGTTTAGCGTGAACGGCTCCATCCTGTGGTACAAACAGTTTACGAATGTAGCCGAATGGGATGATTTTTATGAAGACAGCAACAACGATTTATACGTGTGCGGCAATATGCTTGAAAAAATATTGTGCTAAAAATGAATGCAGCCGGAACTGTGGTTTGGTCCTATCAGTTTATCTCCGATCAGGGCGCCAACTATTATTTTGGCCGAAGCATACAAGAAGTATCGGATGGTAATTTAGTGATCGCCGGTGCAGCATCCATCGTGAGCAATTCATTCGGGGCCCATATCGTGATGATCAAAATCAACAAACAAGGCCAGCTCATTTGGTCGAAAATTCATAAAGGTCCGGGAAGTCCATTATCGCCGTAGCCATGGCCGAGTCGGACATCGATGGATCATTGGTAACCATCGGGTATACCGGCAATATGATGGATGCGAATTCATTTGATGGTTTCATGCTAAAAATGGATTCCGCCGGAAATCATATCACCAACAAAACCATTGCCTTTAATTTCTGGGATTACTTTTACGATGTTTGTTTAATGGGCAACGGACATATGATGGCCATTGGGATGAGTAAGCCGGTACAGGTTTGTGGAGGAAATTTATTTTACACCCGTTTTGATCAGACCGGTGATACAGTCTTCACCAGGGTTTACGGAACCCCATCAGGGAATGGGGCCAACTTCAATAATATCCAAAACGCAATCAGGATTACTACTCCTTCGGATTGGGTTCCTTATGGGCCAATATTGCCAGTGGCTACGAATATCAAATGGTTCGGGTAGATAGTATGGCCATGGGGCCGTGTAAACTTCATCCGCAACAGTTTACGGTTCAGACCTTAAACCTAACGACCCAGGGTTCGGTGAGCCGTTCTAATTTTACCCCAGCCATCGTTACAGAATATCTCATCACCAAAGACACGCTGTATGCGGTGAATGCCTGTAATGGTCAGCCACTGGAACTGAAAGAAATTAAACAGAACTTAAACGTATCACTTTACCCGAATCCGTCGCATGACAATTTATACATTCAATGTAATGAACAAATTCAGCAAGTAAAAGTGTATGACCTCAATGGCAGGTTATTGATGCATCAAACCTGTCGGATGCCAGCCTGGATTTTACCGGTGGCTACGCTGAAAACCGGAGTGTATATTCTTCGTATGGAAATGGAAAACGGAGAGGTGGCCAGCAGGCAGTTTGTAAAAGAATAGGGTTGAAGAATTATCCTTCTAATCTGGATTCTCCCAGGCTGTCTGTCATAATAAATTATTCAATTTTGATGCTTGAACTTATGCTGAATCATTCAGGTGGGTAGCGTGTTTTAAAATAACTGAAATAGCTCTTATACCAAACTTACTTATAAAATGGTCCAACCTATTTAATAAGTTTAGCGTGGTAAATGCCGATATAGCTTGAAAATAGTCCAGCGAGTGAAACGAAGATTGGACTATATTGAAAGCATAATCGGTATTAAATCAATTTGAATTGGTAAATAGGGCTTCCTGAATAACAACTCGTCTCTTTGTTTACAGGTGTTTAAGATCGTAAAAGCGCATTTGAAGTGCAAGGGTTTAAAACGTATTTGTTGTATCTGCGACCGAAAAACCTTGCAGAAAACTGTCTACTCCGCTGCACTACAACTTCTTCGTCAAGGCGAGTGAAACGAAGATTGGACTATATTGAAAGCACAATCGGTATTGCAGCTATCACTTCGGTATTATGCTGAACTTGAAAGAGTGAATCTATCCCCAAAAACAAAAACCCCGGCAAAATACCGGGGCTTTTTATATAGGAATTCGGGGTTTGTTTTTACGGGGTTATCATACCTACAAAATTGTTGTTGTTCACTTCCCAGATCGGAAGTCTAATCCATCTACAATACCATCTCCGTTAAAGTCGGTACTGAAATAACCGGCAGCAAAATTGTTATTATCTAATTCCCAATCGTTATAGTCCAGTCCATCAACAACTCCATCCTGATTTACATCTCCGTTGTATACTGCATACTTGTTCACATCAACCAGCATCTGATTACTTCCATATGCCTGACTGGCCGCTGTGGTGAAATCATACGTGAGTGAGGTAGACATGGTAACAGGGTTGGCACTCCAGGTTTCTATGCTATTGCGATGACGTAAGCTGATGTAATAACTATTCCCAACAACTGCAGGCGGGAAGGTACATACCATTGAACCATTCACCGGCATCACACCTTTTACCAACTGAACTGCGGCATACGGGGCCGTGGCATTGTGTAAACGCACCTCTACCGTATCACAATCGCTGGCTCCTCCAGGTTGACCCTGATTCATTAATACCGGCGCCATAGAACCTCCACCAATGTAGTAACCCTGGTTATAGGCTTTTACGGTGAGTACACCGTTTCCACAAGTATTCACAGTTATCAGTCGCGTGGCGGTATTGGTACATCCTGCGGCATTGGTTCCGGTAACGGTATAGGTGGTGGTTGACGTTGGGGATACTACCACACTGCTTCCGGTTAATCCACCTGGCTGCCAGGTATAGGTTGATGCCCCGGTAGCACTTAAAGTAGTTGACGACCCACTACAAATGGTAGTACTTGTTGCCGACGTTGAAACTAGGTGGCGTTTTATCCACGGTAACAATGACTGCATCCGTTGCTGTACAACCATTGGCGCTATTGGTAGCGGTTACGGTATATGTTGTTGTGGATATCGGGTTAGCTGTTGGTTGAGCTGCCGTGGTTGAACTCAATCCGCTGGCTGGCAACCAGGCATAGGTGACACCTCCTACAGCGGTTCCAATCGTATTGCTTGGAGTGGTGCAATTATTTGTTTTATCGGCACCCGCATTGGCTGTTGGTGCTGTTTTATTCACGGTAACAAGCACGGCATCCGTAGCTGTACAACCATTGGCGCTATTGGTAGCTGTAACAGTATAGGTAGTTGTTGATGCAGGGTTCGCAGTTGGCTGAGCCACATTCGTTGCACTCAACCCCGTAGCGGGCAACCAGGCATAAGTAACACCTCCTACTGCAGCGGTTCCAATTGTATTTGTTGGTGTACTACATGTATTCGTTTTATCGGCTCCGGCATTGGCTGTTGGTGCTGTTTTATTTACGGTAACAAGCACAGCATCCGTAGCTGTACAACCATTGGCGCTATTGGTAGCGGTAACAGTATAAGTGGTTGTTGATGCAGGATTTGCTGTTGGCTGGGCCACATTTGTTGCACTCAACCCCGCAGCGGGTAACCAGGCATAGGTAACACCTCCTACAGCGGCTGTTCCAATGGCATTGGTTGGTGTGGTACAAGTATTTGTTTTGTCCAATCCGGCATCGGCCACAGGTGCTGATTTATTTACTGTAACAACTACTTGATCAGTTGCAGTACATCCTGTGGCTATAGAGGTCACCGTTAAAGTATATGTTGTAGTGGATGCCGGGTTAGCTGTGGGTTGCGCCGCTGTGGTTGAACTCAATCCGGTAGCCGGCGACCATGAATACGTAAACCCGATCACCTGGCTGTACCAATCACCATAGTTGGTGTGGAACAAGTGGTTGTACCATCAGCTCCGGCATTCGCAGTCGGAAGAGGATGCACCACGATGGTTACATCTGATACACTCGTACAACCTGCTGCCGATGTTCCTGTTACGGTATAAGTTGTTGTTCCGCTTGGTGATACAACTACACTGCTTCCCGTTAAGCCACCCGGTTGCCAGGTATACGTGGATGCCCTGATGCATTCAATGTCGTCGAAGAACCGTTGCAAATAGATAGGCCTGTAGATGAGGCTGTCACAACCGGAAGTGGATTCACTGTAATTGTTCTTGTGGTGGATGCCGTGCATCCCTGGGCGTTTGTTGCAGTAACAGTATACGTCCCACTGGTAGTTACGTTGCGGGTAGCTCCTGTTGTGCCTCCGGGTTGCCAGAGATACGTTGATCCTCCAGTTGCAGTGATCGTGGCTGTTTGACCATTACAAATCGTTGCTGAAGGGCTGACTGTTGTATTGACGGTTGGTACCGGATGCATCAGAATGACGAAAGTTTGTGCAGACGTGCATCCCTGTGCGCTGGTAGCGGTTACCGTATAGGTGGTTTGAACAACAGGATTCACTACCACCGGACTACCACTCAGGTTGCCGGGTTGCCAGTTCCAGGTGACACCCGGTGTTGTTCCCGTTAACGTAACCGGCGATCCGGACAGACAATGCTTGGACTGGCAGATCCTGCAATGACCGGTAATGGATTCACCGTAACAGTCACCGTTGATGTTGCTGTACAACCTGCGGCTGAGGTTCCGGTAACCGTATACGTTGTAGTTGTTGTAGGGGCCACGTTCACACTGGAACCAGTTAAACTACCCGGTTGCCAGCTATACGATAAGGCTCCACTGGCGGTTAAGTTGGTTGAACCTCCGTTACAAATAGCTGCGGAGGCTGGTGATATGCTCACAGAGGGCAGCGGATTGATGGTGACTGCATTGGTAGCGACCCGGGATGCATTGGTACATCCTGTTGTAGAATTGGTAACCTGTGCATAGTAAGTATAACTGCCCGCAGCTGGTATATACGAATATGGATTAGCTGCACTTAAGGATGCCCCTCCGGTAGCTACGGTATACCAGGCTACCGTTTGGGTGGTTGCAGTTTGGTAAGGTGCTTTGAAACTTGACAATGTTAATGAGGCGGCACCACCAACATTATCGGTTGAGTACATTTGAATTTGTACAATATCGCCGGCATTTACGGGTAAACTAAATGTACCGGCCTGATCATTGGCATTCCCAAAAGCACTTTTATACCCTGGGAATATTTGTGCGGGACCTCCGTTCAAGGTATACCGTGGATAATCATACTGAGGTCCATCGGTGGTGGTATAGCTCCAATTAAATTTCAGGTAACCAGAACAGGTTATACTGTGTTGATACCCGGTAACACCACTACCTGTTAATCCATTGCTGGAGGTCATTACGATAGAAGCTGGTGCTCCGGCGGTATTAACGGTTCCATTGGAGTTGGTTAATATGGTTGACCAGGTGGCAGGGGCATAGGTTCCGGCAAATCCGGATTGCACCACACCATTGCACTGACTACCTGCCAACGGAGAATAATTTAAACTCACCGCAGAACCAACACATGCTGAACTCGGCGAGGCTGTGGCCGTTCCCGTAGGTGTATCCATGACCTGTACACCAAACGAAGCAGTGCCTGTACATCCATTTGCATCGGTTACAGTAACGCTGTAACTGGTATTGGTAGTTGGTGAAACCGTTGGATTTGAAACGGTGGTATTGCTGATAGTAGAATTCGGAGTCCAGGCATACGAACTGAAGTTAACCGTTTCATTATACACTAACGCACCACTAAATACGCGTGGGCTATTAATGAAATTGAAGGTTCCTCCAAAACCGGCACCACCATGTCCTTGTTTAATACTGATTCCGGGATGCGCCGTATAAACCGCTCCTACAGATGTTCCATTGATATAATTGACATTGCCATCACAAACAATAGCCAGTCCATAGGTTGTATTTGCCGGTATGTTTAAACTCGCAGTAATCGGAATGGTAGTAAAGTTATCCTGGCCTTGTGAAGTGATAGCCACGGTGGCTCCTAATTTAGTCCAGCCAACATTTGAGGTTAAGCTGGCACCCCGTAACCTCCGGATTTATACCACACCTCAGCCTGTGTAGCACCATCATCTACATTCATTTTTACACTGGTGATGGTAATCGCCCGGGTTGTGGTCACATCAAATACCACACCCCCATTGGGTCCGTAGCCATTATTTGAAATCAGTTGAGTCAGTATTTCATCATTTTGGGCCGCATTCATGTTCGCCGTTGAAATGGCTTGTGAAGCCCCAGGGCAAACCGAGGTAGAAGCAGAGTTCACCTGAATCTCTAAAGGTTCTCCCACATAAACCCGTTGGATTTCTGAGTTGGTACAACCATTCCCGTCCGTTACTGTGACCGTATACGTTGTAGAACTTGTTGGCGAGGCAACAGGTGTTGCTGTATTAGCTCCTGTAAGGTATATAGAAGGGGACCAGGAATAACTGGTTATATTATGGTCCACATCATAATAAATTCGTCCATTGAAATTTCGGGGTGAATTTCCAAAATTGAAACTGCCTCCAAAACCGGTACCTCCATGGCCTTGAAAAATATTCAAATCAGGATTGCTGGCTAAAACAGCACCAACTAGTACCATTGGTATAATATAAAATACCGTTTGTTACCACTACGATACCGTAGGTTTGTCCGGCCGGAATGGCCAAAGGTGAAGATAAATAAACGTAAGTTGGAAGATCTTGTCCGGCCGGTGTAATATTCACTGTATTTCCCACTTTGGTCCAACCTGCATTCGAGAAAAATCCACACCGCCATATCCACCTGGCTTATACCACACTTCGGCTTGTGTTCCGGTACCGGCATTAATCGTTAAAGCGTAAATGGAAAGATCTTTAGCGCAGTCACATCAAAGGCATTTCCACTATTGTTATTGTTTGAGTTAAAAGCAGTGACTAAATTATCAGACTCCGTACTGCTGGCTGTAACACTCAGGTTGGAAGAACTCCCTGACAAATTGATTCAGGGTTGCTGAAACAGAAGTGATACTTGGCAGTTCATTCACATAAACCGTTACTGTTCCTGTTCCGGTACAACCATTACCATCCGTTGCTGTTAAGGTATAGGTAGTGGTAGTTGTTGGCGTTGCTATGGGCAGCGAAGAAGTTGCACTGGATAGCGTACTGGATGGTGACCAGGAATAACTTGTAAAATTGGTGCGGTAAATGACCTGCCCGTTAAAGTTGCGCGGTGCGTTGGGAAAACTCACTGAACCAAACACCGAACCGCCATGCCCCTGGGTAATCCGTAAGTCGGCATTACTTTCCAGTGTACTACCCACTGAAGTTCCATTGGTATAGTTATTCGAACCATTACAGGCAACAATAATACCATAAGTTTGGCCGGCAGGAATGGTTAAATTAGACGTGGTTGGAATCAACGTTTGGTTACCGGCCCCGGCAGGTGTAATGGCTATAGTTTGTCCGAGTTTAAACCAGGTAGTTAAATCCGTCACATTGGCATTTCCATATCCTCCGGGTTTATAATACACTACCGCTGAATCACCCGAGCTAATATTCATCTGAAAATCAGTAATCGTAATACTATTGTATGCCTGAATATCGAATACGTTGGCGGCAAAACCATTTCCTCCTAACATCGGAGTGGTTAAATTTTGTAAAGTACCATTGGTATTCGCACGCACTGTGGTACTTGCTCCTTCACAGATATCATCGTCATCGGCTGTTGGAGTTACCGTTGGCGCTGGAGTAATCTCTATCGTGAACGACTTTGTACCAGTACAAGCTTCTGCATCCGTGCCTGTTACTGTATAGGTTGTGGTTGAAACTGGTGATAATATTTTCGGATTTCCTGTTCCATTTCCGCCAGACCATGAGTAGGTACTTGCTCCAAAAGCAGTAACAGTTGCCGAACTACCCGGACAAATATAATTAGCCGATGTGCTCACTGTAATATTCAAGGGTGTAGGTGTTACCCAATTGGCACCTACGCCCACGGCGTACCAGGCCCGCGTAGTTGCTTCAGCCTCATCACCATAGTTGCCATATAAATCTTTGGCAGCCTGAATCGATACGGCTCGGGCATCTGCATACTGCGAGTTTGTTGTTAAACTAATCATGGTTTGGTAGGCAATCAAGCGGGCTTTGTTGATGCCGATTCCGGTTACCGAAAACGCATTGCCGTTATCATTGGTGCCACTGCCTCCATCCGATAATAGGTAGAACCAGTAGTTTTGTACTCCACTGTTGGTATGTACTCCACCAAAATCACCAGCGCCGGTATACCAGAAGGTTCCCTGATAGGTATCCGGATCGCTGAATGCGTTCGGGTTAATTAAACTCCGGTTACCGCCACTAATTTCAAAACGATGAATCCAGTTGGTGGTACCCAAGGTTCTTACTTCAACAGCTTCCCCAAACAATCCGCGAACGATTCATTCAAGGCTCCTGGTTCATCCTGATACACCAAATCAGACGTAAAATGTACTACCCCATGGGTATGCTCATGGCCACAAACATCAATATTGCAATACGGGCTGGTTCCGGTGCTACTGCCTCCAAACGAAGCCGCTTCAGTGGCATAAGTCCAATAGGCGTTTCCGGTAAAACCAGGGTTGATATACGATGTATAATCATGTCCTAAATCATCATACCCTTCGCGGCCATGAACAACCGCATAATAATCACGGGTTTCTTTAACACCCCAATGGGTTTGTGCGATGTAATTACCAAGCGTTGTGTTAGGCCAGGAATTGTCGGCATCGGTATAATAAGTAGCTCCTACACCATTGTCGTTTCCGTTTCCATTCATGGTATGAACCTGTGCCGAGTTGCAATCGCCTAATGTGCGATAGGTTCCTGCATTCAGTTGCGTGTAAATAGTTCTAACTCCATTCCAAATAGTGGTGGATGAACCTCCCGAACACGATAAGGTTAATGGAATTTTGTTGAGTACCTCCCCGTCGTTGCGTTAATATAAACTTCATACGATTCGGTCGCCGGAGTGACGTTCACGGAATATTTCCAGGCGAGCATAAAATTTAAAACCGTTGGTTACCCCGTTCCGGAATAAATACCAGTTCACCATGCGGATACAAAGTAGCCTCGGGATTTTTTTCACCTTCTTATAATTTGCTTCCGCTTCGGGATCCAGCCAATTGTATTTGGTCGAGTTTATTTGTTGCAAGGCCGTTTGTAATCCTGCTTCTTCCGAAATCAACACCTGCGTATTCAGTGGAAGCGCCGTCATATACCGCCCATTAATGTACTTGATGCGACCTTTCTGTTGGTGAATCACCATTTCGCCGCCTTTCACACGGTGTCCGTTCCAAAATTGCTGATACCGTGAATGGGTCATGCCAATCTCATCGGTTTCTTCACGCACAAACTCCATCGTGCTACCCGGCGTCAGATTTAATACTGAAAGATAGGTTTTAATGAATTCTTCCTTGGTCAGATTGAGTTCTGGTTTAATCACAAAGAAGTCCGGATTTAAGCCCTCCTGAGCAATATCGGTAAGAGTAGGTTGTCGGTCTGTTTGTTGTGCCTGTGCCGCTAGAGGAAGCAGAAGACTGACACAGACTAGACCAAATAAAAAGGAATAAAACTTTTTCATAGAGCTGGTTGTTAGAAGCATAAAGGTAATTTTCAGGATTCCGATGCTTCTATTGTTTGAGTATTTGGCGTATCCCATTTAGTAACTGGTCGGTTTCAGGAAGAATTTGGTAAATGGGGTATGGCGGCCTATTCAGCTCCATCGATCTCCTTATTTGGAGGCCCTTTTCTTCGTATTTAGTTGATTTAGAATGCCTTAAAATAACAAATGCCCCTGCTTTTAAAGCAAGAGCATCTGTCGAAACCATTGTGCCGATAATTTGTACGCACTTTTTCAGGCGTCTCGTTGAACACAGCTAATCTATGGAGTAATCATGCCGACAAAATTGTTGTTGTTCACTTCCCACACTAAAAAGTCCAGTCCATCCACTATCCCATCGCCATTGATGTCCGTTGCCAGATACCCGCTTGCAAACGTATTATTATCCACTTCCCAGGCATTGTAATCCAGTCCGTCAATAACGCCATCCTGATTGATATCACCATTGTAAAAGGCATACCAGGGGCATCAACCAATACCTGATTACTACCATAAGCCTGTGTAGCGGCACTGCGGAAATCATAGGTTAGGTTGGTGGTCATGGTCACCGGATTCGCACTCCAGGTTTCAATGCCGTTGCGGTGTTTGATGACGATATAATAACTCTGGCCGATGATATTAAAATACGATGAAGTGATGGTACCATCTTTTAATATTGGCCGAATCACCGTTGATGCCAGGGCATAAGGCGATGTAGCATTGTGAAGTTCCAGCGTCACATTATCGCATTGGTTCGGCACCGATGGCGTAACCCCTGGTTCGTCATAACGGCTCGCATCTGCCCCGCGGCGTCGTAATACCCTTGCAGCAGGGCTTTCACCGTAAGGGCCGTCGCGCAGTTATTTACCGTGATGGTTCGGGTTGCGGTGGCCGTGCAACCATTCACCGCATTCGTTCCGGTTACGGTATAGGTGGTGGTACTGGTGGGGATACGGTAACACTACTTCCCGTTACGATCCTGGTTGCCAGGTATATGTACTACCTCCTGTCGCAGATCGTGGTAGACTGCCCGTTGCAAATAGTGGTGGCTGATGCAGAGGTTGAAATGGTAGGGGCTGTTTTATTCACGGTCACAATCACCGCATCGGTGGCCGTACATCCATTGGTTGAATTGGTAGCGGTTACGGTATACGTTGTTGTAGCGGCAGGGTTCGCAACGGGCTGCGCTATATTGGTCGCACTCAATCCGGAGGCCGGTAACCAGGCATAGCTGACACCACCTACGGCTGCGGTTCCGATGGTATTGGTTGGTGTTGTACAGGTATTGGTTTTATCTGCTCCGGCATTCGTTGTAGGGGCTGTTTGTTCACGGTAACAAGCACAGCATCAGTGGCCGTACACCCATTGGCGGTATTGGTCGCAGTGACTGTATAAGTTGTGGTAGATGCCGGGTTCGCGGTGGGTTGGGCAATATTGGTTGCACTTAATCCGGTGGCCGGTAACCACGCATAGGTGACACCACCTATAGCGGCTGTTCCTATGGTATTGGTGGGTGTAGTACAGGTATTGGTTTTGTCAACACCCGCATTGGCAGTAGGAGGCGTCTTGTTCACGGTAACAAGCACAGCATCTGTTGCGGTACATCCATTGCTTGTATTAGTTGCTGTTACAGTATAGGTTGTGGTGGATGCCGGGTTGGCGGTGGGTTGGGCAATATTGGTTGCACTTAATCCGGTGGCCGGTAACCAGGCATAGGTCACACCACCCACTGCCGCAGTTCCAATGGTATTGGTTGGTGTGGTGCAGGTATTGGTTTTATCTGCTCCGGCATTCGCGGTAGGAGGCGTTTTGTTCACGGTGACAATAACCGCATCGCTGGCTGTACAACCAGTAGCAGTAATCGTTGCTGTTACTGTATAGGTTGTGGTGGATGCCGGATTGGCCGTGGGTTGTGCAATATTGGCTGCACTGAGTCCGGTTGCCGGAAGCCAGGCATAGCTAACGCCTCCCACACCTGCCGTTCCAATGGTATTTGTTGGTATGGTACACGTGTTTGTTTTATCGGCTCCGGCATTGGCTGTTGGAACCGGATTCACTGTAATGGTTCTAGTTGCAGTTGTGATACAACCGGTGGCACTGGTTCCCGTAATGGTATACGTTGTTGTGGTCAATGGAGTCAATACCTGAACGGATCCACTCAAATTACCCGGCTGCCAGTTATAGGTGGATGCCCCACTTGCAGTTAAGGTGGTAGAAGTTCCGGCACATACGGTACTGGCAGATGCAGACACCGTAGTAATTTGCCATGAGTTTGATGCACTGGTGGTAGCCAAAGCAAATACCCCATAATTTGCGGTTGTACCGGTTTGCGTAACGGTACCTAAAGCAGTTGTTCCACTTGTGGCACTATTTCCTAAATTATTCCATTGTGTGCCATTCCATCGGGCAACGGCCATACCCGGTAAACTAGTTATTACCGTGTTGGCGCAAGGAATACTCCATCCCAGGGAGACCGCTTCTGTATTTGTGCCGCTGATTTGGTTGAGGGTCCAATAATGATATGGAGCAATTTGTAACAAGGCCGCATCTTTCAAGGTGACATCATAACCATCAACACTCGGATGGTTTAAAATGATATTCGCCTGGAAAGAATCTGTTGTACCGCCGGAGTTGTCATTCCGATCGGATGATACCCCATTCCATTACCGAGTGGAAAGTGAAAATATCATTGCCTGCTTTGGTAACTGCGCCAATGACATGGCTAATATCGGAAGCACCGGAATGATTGATATTATCGGGGAAGATGAGTGGGTTGGCACTCGTTGAACTTAGGTATCCTGAAACAAAGGTGCATGAAACGCTGGCAGTTACTGGTTTATTCAAAGTAACTTTTGCGCCGGAAGTTTTAGCGATAATCGGCTTCTGAATGACAATAGCCCCTGTTCCGATTCGATCGATATTGGTGTTTGTACTTCCGATAAAGCGCATCATTTCGGCGTTGACCGGCTGTGAAGGAGAATTATTGAAACCACATTGCCTGCATAAAAATTGGTATCACCAGTTCCTACATTCAATGCGGAACCTCCTGTTCTGGAATAGGTTACATTGCCAAGGAATGTATTGCCACTGCCACTTGCATCTGCATCATTAAAGATTCCTCCTCCAGCGCTTTGGTTGGTAATATTAGCATCACCTGTAATCGTATTACTTCTAAAATAACTGGCATATCCACCTCCGAAAGCTTGATCCGGATTGGTACTGAAATTTCCTGAATGTTGTTGTCGTAGAAATACGCGAACGCTCCGCTGTGGTAATTATTGATGCTGAATGAATTTAAGACCAAACTATCTTGCTGAATATTTGGTGCCTGGCAGTTCGTTACGGTGATGCTTCCACCCGCACCGGAATTTTTAATACGATACATACGAAACGCATCTCCCGGATTCTGAGTGACGTTGATATTTATACTTCCCCCAATGGTACTTGGTTGCGTTAGTAAACCCATCAGGGTAGCACCACCTACATTTTTGGTGCAGGAGAAATTACCACCGATGGTAACACCGGTGCCCAGTAAATCGAGCAAACCTGCTGCTGTGCGGTTTACGGTATAATTACCCGTGATGTTTGATTTTACGCTATAGCTGGTATACAGCCCTCCAGAGCCCGCCACATTAAAGGTTAAGTTGCCATTGTAGGTATTGCCCAAAGTATGGCCTTCAAAAAGTTGTTCGATCCATCGACATTAAACACCGTATTCCTTGTCACGGTGTTATTTCTGATATATGTCGCATATCCACCGCCATAGGAAGGATCGGTGGTGATGCTAACATTTCCTGTGATTTGATTGTTGTACAAATAAGCATATTCACCGCCTCCATAATTGGTAATGCCCAAAGCGGTCACCAACAGCGAATCCTGCTGAAGATTAAATCCTTTCACCGAATTGATGCTGATACTACCTCCGTTGGTTAAATTCTGTACCCGATGAAGCACGAACGTACTATTTAAATCATGGGTTACATTTAAAGTAATCGTACCTCCGATGCTGGTTTTGCTTGATAGCGTACCGATATCGGTAGAACCCGCAACATTTTTGGTATAAGAGAAATTTCCGGAGATGCTAGCGGCATTACTACACAATGCCGTGTATCCAGCGCCGGTGCGGTTCATACTAAAGTTGCCATTGATGGTTGATTTTGCCGAATAACTGGTATGTACGTTTCCTGTTCCCGAAACGTTCATCGTCAGATTTCCATTAAAGGTATTCGCAGCGGTATGTGCTTCGTAAAATGATTGGTGCCATTGCAGTTAAAAATGGTATTTCCGGTAATGGTGCTATTTCTGATTCTTGAATCATAGCCCCTGAATACGAAGCAACATCGGTCAAGGTCAGGTTTCCTGTAATTTGATTGTTGAAAAACTACAATACTCTCCTCCGCCATAACCGTTCACCTGGAAGTTGTTCACCAACAGGGTATCTTGTTGAATACTCGGTGCCTTGGTGGTATTTACAATCACACTTCCGCCATTCACAGAATTCTGAACTCTATGAAGTGTGAAATCGTCGCTTAAACTCTGCGTAATATTGATATTGAAAGTTCCTCCGACTGTCGTTTTACTGGAGAGCGTTCCAATTCCGATGCCTCCGTTCGCCGTCTTCGTGCAGGAAAAATTTCCGCCAATAGTCGCTGCATTCCCCAACAAACTTGTACCGCCCGCACCGGTTCTATTCACCGTATAATTGCCCGTAATGGTTGGTTTGCCGGAATAACTGGTATAAACAGGGGCAGACCCGAAAATTTCAATCAACAAGTTTCCATTGTAGGTATTGGCTGTGGTATGTGATTCAAAAAAGCATTCGACCCATAAATTTTAAAATTCGTATTCCCGGTAATAGTAGAATTCCTGATAACGGAATTGTACCCACCTCCATAACTGGTACTATCGGCTAAGGTCACATGGCCTTGGATTTGATTCTCATAAAAATAGGCATATTCGCCGCCTCGGTACCACATAATGTTCAGTGAATCAACCTTTAAACTATCACTTTGTAAATGAAACCCTCTGGAATTAAACACGTTTATTTTGCCCCCATTGGTTTGATTAATGATGCGATGCATCACCAACCGATTGACGGCAGTGAGATTAACGTTCATCGTAATCGTTCCCGAGATGGATGTCCGCTTACTTAAATTCCCAAATCGTTATCTCCTGAACTGGTATTGTTGTATATAAAATTTCCGTTGATGACCGCCCCGGATCCAAAAGCAGCCACATATCCGGCAACGGTTCGGTTGATTGTCAGGTTTCCATTGAATATAGAGGTATCCCCATTCGAAAAATACAGGTTGCCTGGCCCAGCCAGATTAAATACAGTATTTCCGGTATACACGATCCATAATTGGCACTGTTGGATTCATACACGTGATTCGATCCTTTTAAGGTAAACGTTGTTGTTCCGGTAAACTGGTTATTGCGCAATTCTGTGTTATACCCACCCCATAAGCAATGTCATCTTCCAAGGTCACATTTCCTTCTATTTTATTATTGTAGAAATTTGCATAAGCACTACCCTCATATCCTTGAATTATGAATGAAGTTGCCTTGATACTGTCATTCTGAATAGTAGGTGCCACACAATTCTGAACATCGATCGTACCTCCCGATGTGAGGTTTTTATTCGTTGCATACCAAAAGTTGCCGGCGTTGGGTAGTTGGCGTTGATGGTGCAGGTTCCATTCATAGTGGTTGTATTCGTCATATTACCAAACCCCGTATTACCTCCCACCGTATTCTGGTAATTAAAATTACCTGTAACTAGTCCGCCGGTAATAAACAGGCTGGTGCTACCTGCAACGGTCCTGTTCACGTTTAAGTTTCCATTGTATTGCGATGCTCCGGCCACAGAAAAATTCGTCGTCAAGCCACTATTGATATTATAAATCACATGGCCAGTATAGGTATTCGCTCCGGATTGCGCTTCCAAAATGGATCCTCCGCTTATATTGAATGTAACATGATCTGAAAAGGTACAGCCATTGATTTGAAAATTATACCCTCCGGTTGGCGTTGTGATATTAAACACAATATCGGTGGATCCATTCGTGTTCAGAAAAGTGGTTCCACTTAAATTATTGTAAGCTCCGGCATTCCCGATCGACAAACTAAATCCATTCACATCCAGAGAGGCCCCGGCATTGGTCGATAAAGCAGCTAATGTGGTATTACCTGCTAACTTCGGATAATTAGGAGCCGCGTTAATAACTACATAGGAAGCGGATGTGGGCACCACATTGGGTGTCCAGTTCAGCGGATTGGTCCACACATTACTCACTGTTCCATTCCAGGTTTGTGCCAATGCGGTGTGGCCAACAAGAAGGAGGGCAATTAGGGCTAGTAGATTCTGTTTCATATAATTAACGTTGGTTTTTTTGGACGTATCCGTGATCTGTTTAAGCCAGAAAGCTAAATCGGTCAGTCTTTTTATATAGATTAACCAATTCAGCTACCGGGTAATTGCAGCTACAGTGTGTTAAACATTTATCCGGAATCGAAATCAGTATTTCTTTCTGGTCAAGGTATCAGGCACGGGTTCATCCCAGACCTTGCCCAACTTCGAATTCCGTATCAAAGGTGAAAACTTGTGAAGAGGGTATCAATACTTAATTTGTAGTATGAGGCTATTGCAAAACGTTCAAGAATAATTGGGGTCTCCTGAATAACGCCAGGTATCCTTTGTTTACAAGACTTTACAATCAGATAGTCTCATTTTAAATGCAAGGTTGTAAACGTATATGTAGAACCCAAGTTATGCAATAGAAGCGACTGAAAGGAGAGAACTATTTGCATTACTTGAGGTTACCCGCCTGTCCTGTTGTTCGGGGATTTAGAAAATCACCGTTTGGATGTAGTTTACGAAATCCAAAGGGATTGATTTTCTTAATCGTTATGCATAGGGTTATCTTCTCTAATGCATAAATTGGGTTGAAGTTGCAACCGAAAACCTTGCAGAATACTGTCTACTCAGCTGCACCACAACTTCTTCGTCAAAGCCAAAGCCATGGCCACAAGGCCTATGCCTTCGACTTTTCCTTGAATTTGCAGCACATCTGAGTTATTCAGGAAACCCTGATTGGCTATGTCATTTAGCTTCAATTTTCTGCGTTACATTAAATGGTTTACTACTTCATTACCAACAAGATAACCCAATACGTAAAAATTCAAAAGCCTTGAACTTTTTGCCGGTGACTTTTGCAACGGTCTCAGTATGTACCTTTATCGTTAACGGTACTCAGCCATGAAAATGCTATCCCGGTTTCTCTGGAGTTATTTCTTCCTGTTCCTTGCATTTCAGGGAATGGCCCAAACAACCTATGTGGACAGTTTGCGCAGGGCTTTGATGCTTTCCGAGAATGCGGTAAAACGTTCTATATACCTGCACTTGTGTGAAGCAAATTATTCATTACCTGCCGATAGTTTGAATCAGTATGTCCAAAACATTCAAACAATTTCCAGCGAAAAGGATAGCATCTATCAGTTAAGCCTCATCTATCGCAGCATGTATTATATGAAGATGGATCAAAGCAATCAGGCACTGCGCTATCTGGATTCCATCGATCAACCATTGAAGAGCACAAACAAGGCACCCCATGTCCAATTGGTATTCACGTATTACAAAACCATTGCCCTGATTCGTAACGGTGAATACAAAGAGGCCATTCAATGGGCCTTAAAACATTTGAATGAGGCTGAANAAAATAAGGACACGGTGAACATGATGCGGGCTTGTAATAATATCGGGTGGGCCAACATGGAACTGGAAAACGAAGCGGAAGCGATGCGATGGCTGAACAAAGGACTGCGGATGTCGCAACAGGAATCTACACTACGTCAGGTAGCTGCCTTGTATACCAATCTGGCCTCCTGCCACAAAGTACGTGGTGAAGATGATACCGCTTTGCTGGCCGTGAATAAAGGACTGGCATTAGCAGAAAAAGTGAGAATCNTGACTTTGCAGGCCAACGGATTGAACATTCGTGCCGGAATTTATTCGCATTTGAACAATCAGGGCCTGGCCGTAGCAGACCTGGAAAAAGCCGTATCGATTCGTCAAAAAATCGGAGACCTCTATTATATCATTTCCGATATGTGCTTGTTGTCGCATTATCTGGCCTATATCAAACAACCTGCACGAGGCATCCCAATTGCCAAACAAGCCATTGAGTTAGCCAAACGTTCAAATAATATCAACAAACTGATTTATGCTCAGAAAGGACTGGCCCAAAATTACCAGGCCGCCGGAATGTATCAGGAACAAAGCCGGGTACTGATGGATATCTTGTGGCTGAAAGATTCTCTTTACGAANAAAATACGGTAGAAGCCATCTCAGACATTAAGAACAAATATGAACTGGGTAAAAAAGAAAATATCATTTTACAACAAGAGCATGCCTTGCGCTTGAACCAATACTTTAAAATTGGTGCCATCCTTACCATGTTATTGGGTAGCATCATTGTGTGGTTGGCCTACCGCAACCTGAGGCATGTACAAAAACGAAAAGTGGAACAGTTACTGGCGCAGGAAAAATTATCCGGAATAAAAGCAGTTCAGGAAGCCGAAGAAAAAGAACGCAAACGTATTGCCGCCGATTTACATGATAACCTGGGAGCCTATGCGGCTGCCATCTCTACCAATATCCGGCATCTGAAAGAAGAGCATCCCGATACGTCGGATCCGGTGATCAACCAATTGGAAACCAACTCACAAGGCATCGTGAATCAACTCAGTGATACCATTTGGATTTTACGCAATGAACAATTACCGCTCACCAAACTAGCGGATCGGTTTAAGGCCTGGGCCCAANAAATGATGCAGAACTACCCGGGCATCTCCTACCACTACACCGAGCGAATAACCAGTGATTATAACCTGACTCCTGGTACAGCTTTAAATATTNTTTTAATCCTGAAGGAGTCGCTCACAAACAGTCTTAAACACAGTCAATGTCAGGCCATCCGGATTGCCATACATAGTGAAACAGGTATTTACATTGAACTGGAAGATGATGGAATCGGGTTACAGACTTCCGATTCCAGGGAGGGATTGGGTTTGCGCAATATGGAATTTCGTGCCCAACAATGTGATTTTTCAGTCACCTGGAACACCGTGCAACCCTCAGGAACCCGTGTTGTATTGCAGCAACGTACTACAAATTAAGTACGTCCTCACTAAAGGCTATAGTGTATTTTTGAGAAGTGCAAGATGCCAGTACACCCATTCGAGTGGCCGTGGTAGACGACAACCCGGTGAACCGCAATAGTTTCAAACAAAAAATTGAACGCTATCCGGATATTCACCTATGTCTGATTGCTGATTCTGGGCATGCTNTTTTAGAAGCCATTCAGAACACACCCTCAAACTGCTTCNCACAGGTGGTATTTATGGACATTGAAATGCCGGCTCTAAATGGCGTTGACACGATTCGTCTGGCGAAGTCGTTGCATGAGTCGATGCACTTTATCGTACTGACTGTTTTTGAAGATGATGATACCATTTTTCAGGCCATACAGGCGGGCGCATCCGGGTATTTATTAAAGCACGAATCGGAGCAGGCATTACATCGCGCCATTGTGGAAGTGCTTGAATTTGGAGGCGCCCCCATGAGTCCGGCGGTAGCGCGTAAAACGTTAAAACTACTGGAGCAACAAAAACAACCGGAGGCCCCGCAACACGAAGCCTTACTGGATCATTTATTGTCGGAGCGTGAACAGGAAATTTTGCATCATATGGTGAATGGATATGATGCCAAACGTATTGCCGAGTTTACACAAATCAGTACACTCACGGTGCGCAAACATATTTCCAATATCTACCGCAAACTGCATGTCAATTCAAAAGCGCAGGTAATTACCCTGGCGCATAAAAATCATTGGATTTAGGTAAACAGATTGGAGGAAACTCTTCACGAGGTCTTTTCGGTGCATCATCTACCGATATTTTTTCAGGCTCACAGACTAAACTTAGTATCAGTCGTGATACCTGTTGTATTCCCTTTTCTTTTGATCTATCTTTAATTGCAAGATCAATTTACCAGTACATTTACTGTTCAAAAGCGTTGAAATGAAACATTTACTATTATTCATCATCAGTATTGGAACATTTACAGGACGGTCCTATTCTCAACACCGTATCACAGCATTTTCTGAATTAACCCATGTCAATGTTTACAGAAAAGGTGCTGAACTGCATCACAAGGCAAACATCCAGTTGCAAGCCGGGATGCATGAAATCAGAATTTATCAAATCAGCAAAAACATTGCTGAAAATAGTATTCTCTTTTCACCCAATAAGCAGTTTGACATTTTAAATGTATTCATGGATAACGATGAAGTAAACAAGAAAGAGGTTGATTCAAATTATCGTTTCTATTTGAAAAACTTCAATGAACTTCAACATGTTAAGCATCAGATTCAGAGTTTAACCGGAGCACAAAGTATTTTAGATGCAAACNAAAAAGTAAACGGGAAAGGCACCCAATTGAGTGTGACAGAACTTTCGAAAGTGATCGCATTTTACGAAAATAAAACGATGGAAATTCAGACGAAATTAAATGAACTATCTCAGCGCAAAGACCAATTAATGGCGGAACTCTCGGAAATGCAAGAAGATTATAAAGAAGTCTCCTGTCTGGTTGTTCAGTTAAAATGTTCGAAGCCTATACAAACCTCTTTAGAATTTAGCTATTTCACAGAATCTGCTTCGTGGCAACCACATTATGATATAAAATCTGAAGGTTCAGGATCATCTTTGACCCTGGCATTAAAAGCAGAAGTTACTCAGTTTTCCGGGCTGGATTGGAAAAATATTACGATGGCTTTAAATACGTCCAACCCTTCTGTGAGTGGATTAATGCCAACATTGTCGCCTTGGTTTATAAAACACCAAAGTACCCCACAGGGCAAGGAACAAATGAATAACGGATTAGTAGACAATTACAAATTCTCTTCTGGTGATTTTGCCGCCTTACAAAATAGTGTTTATCAAAGAAAAACCCCTTCCTTCGAAGAGAATAATTCTTCGGCGAATAAGAAACCCCAGATCAAATTAATTTCCGGTGGATCTGAATCGGAATCAGATTTTCATACACAATATGAAGTCAATATACCTTATACCATTCTTTCAAATGCCTCTGGGTACTCCAGTATTCCCATTAAAGAATACGAACTTTCAACAAACTATAAATATTATGCTATTCCCAAANAAGATCCCGATGCCTTTTTTCTGGCTGAGATTACGGATTGGGCAAGTTTAAACCTGATATCCGGGCCTGCCAATATTNTTTTTAATGGGAACTTTACCGGCAAATCAGCCATTGATGCATCTTCCACACGAGACACGTTGAATGTAAGCCTCGGAAGAGATAAACACATCATCGTTAAAAGGGAANAAATGAAAGACTTTTCAACTCACAAAGTTGTCGGCAACAAAAAGCGCNAGACCATTACTTATGAGATTCGAATCAGGAATACCCGCAAGGAAAAAGTTCAACTAATTGTAGAAGATCAGATTCCTCTTTCCACTGATAAAGATATTGAAATTGAAGTTGAAGATATTTCTGGTGCCAACAGAGATGAACAAAGTGGTATTCTAACCTGGAAATTGGAAATTCCTCCGAACGAAACTAAAAACNTCAAAATTTCATACACGGTGAAATATCCGAAAGATCAAAATATAAGTCCGTTATTTTGAGTAGTCCACAAAATGAATATACTGCTATTTCTTGAAATGGATTTACAAGTTCCGGATTATTGACAAATACCACATCTCTAACTTGTCAGACTTGGTTGCAAATCAATGATCTTGGATGGGCATTTCTCGGTCGCTTGTATTTCGTAATTACTATAATCAGACTATGTATTTTGCGTTGAATTGGTATTAGCATCTCCTCTATGGCGCCACCAAGCCCACAAAAGCATTGCTATTCGTCTCCCACAACAAAAATCCAGACCATCCACAATATCATCTCCATTTAAATCAGCACTAAAATACCCGGCTGAAAAATTATTATTATCAGATTCCCAGTCGTTGAAATCAAGCCCATCCACAACCCCATCCTGATTGATATCTCCGCAGAATAGGGCCCATTCACCGGAAGCCAAGGCTCGCTGATTGGCACCGAAAGCCTGACTGGCTTGTTGTTTGAAATTGTACATCATATTCTGACCGGCACCGGATTGGCACTCCACGTTTCAATATGGTTGCGTTGCCGAACAACCATGTAACAGGTTTTGCCGAGAACAACCGGTGGAAATAGCAGTTGATAGATCACTGGCACTCAACAGATTTTTATACGTTGCGAGGTGAGTAGGAATACCATTTACATTTTCGTAAAGTTGAACGCTCACTGTATCCGTACGATTCATGGCTCCGGAATTGTAATACCCCTCTAACCATACTTGCATCGAAACAACAGCATGACATGGTTGGGTGGAAAGCAATTGCCAGACATTCCCCGGGCCGCTATTCAATCCTGGATTTTGATTCAGGGTCCACCATTGCGCCTGATAGATGTATCCGTTTAAATAAACCTGTTGGCCCGATGTGTAGGCTATCAATGGATCATAGCTGGGTTTAAAACAGGTCGTGATATCAAATCCGGCACAAGGGGCTATTAAATCCCACACGCAACAATTGCCATAGTTCTGAGCAGGTAGATCATTCTGCGTCCAATATTTCGCCCGATAGATAACCCCATTGTAAGACACCGTATCATTGGCCAGATAAATTGCCGATGAATTCCATGAAGCATAATTGCAGGTTCCCGACACAGGGGCAAGGGTTGAAAATATAAATGTGTTACTGTAATTGCTCACCGTTGAACCACAAACCGCTTGAACTTCTACCGCATAGGTGGTATTGTTTTGAAGTGCGCTTAAAGTCAAGGTATTGCTTGTTGATGAACTTGTCGTCCAGTTGGGTTCATTCTGTTTTTATATCGGATATAATAGGAACTGGCATTGGTATTGGTCCAGTTTAGCGCCAGTGTTGATGTTCCCGAAATGGCCGTCATTGAAGAAGGTATGGCACAACCCGCATTACAGGTTTGTGTTGTAAACGTTTGCACCGGACTGAACGCGCTGCTGGAGTTTGGGCACACCGCTTGAATCTGAACGTCGTAGGCTGTATTGCACAAAGCGAAGAAAGCACCATGTTGTTGCTGATACTGGTTACGGTTGCCCAGGTGGGATCGTTTTGTTTTTTGAATTGAATCGTGTAGCTGGATGCCGAGGTATTGTTCCAGTTGAGTGTGAGGGCATTTGTAGCAGGAGTTGCAGAAATACTTGTTGGACTATTACAAGTAGGGGCGTGGGTAACCCATTACAAAATACCGATTTCAGGGTATCTACCAAGGGAGTAGCGGCAATGATTCCCGAACCGGGAGCGGTTTCAATATAATCGCCGGTAATTTCCCAGATGATGGCCCCGCGTAAATTTTTATTCTTGATGTAATTCGCTTTTAATCCAATACTCTGAGGGTCGTCGTACGACACAAAGGTATTTAAACTGCCATTGCCAATCAGATAAGGAACTTGTGCGATGGGGTCCCANTTGTGCGGAAAAGAGGTTCATTTTTTCAACACATTATAATACAAGGGTGTGCCATCATCATCTGAAAAAGTGATATTGTCTGTTCCGGTAATTGGTGCAAATAAGGCTGGCGGTCCGCTGGTTTTTGCGGATCGCCCATAAAAGGCCACACCTGCTGCCAGTTTATTCGGCGGAATTTGATAATGATACAACAGATACGACACGGCGCTATCCAGATTATAAGTAGCATCTCCTTGTGCCGGCTGATGCAAGGGCGAATTATGATTGCTGGTGGCATCCCAGGATCCNGAAAANTCATATGACATCAGGTTAATGATGTCGGCAATATTTTGAACATTGTTCCATTCAACATTTAACATATTCTGGCGAGAGGCCCCGGCACAAAATGTAAGCAGGTAAGTTTTATTTGTTTGAGCCCCTAAAACATTCAATGAATCGCGNATCAATTGTAGTAAGGTAGTGAAGTTTTGTTTATCAGCCGGGGTTCCGCCATGGGTGGCAAATCCAGGATATTCCCAATCTAAATCAATGCCATCAAATTGATAGGTGCGTATCAAATCACAGCAATGGTGTGCAAAGGTTATCCGTTTGGTGCCGGAAGCGGCAATACCCGGAAAATTATCCGATAAGGTCCAACCACCAATAGAAGGTAGAACTTTAACTCCGGCATTGTGGGCTAAATCAATGATGGACGTNGTTTGGGATGTATGAGATTGGGTTGGTACTNNCCAGTTGATTTGTCCCAACAACAAGTTTTGATCGGCCCAGGCATCGGTGGATGAAATACTGCCGTTACTCTCCGGTTTAAANAAGGCATAGTTGATAATGGTGTACTTGCTGTATTGGATGGTGCTGGGTTTCACCAATTGTCCACGATCGTACCATTGCCAATTCGGATAATAACCGATGATTTCCGGACAGGTTTGAGCCCCTGCCGAAAATGCCATAAGCATGATACTTAAAAAACAAACCAGCTTGAACTTTTTCATCGGGTGCCTGCTTTTGTGAAAGAATAAAGATACACGATAGCGGTCAGAAGCTAAAGCATGACGATGGTTCCTCAATAAAGATGGCAGATTGCTGAAGAAAACTGCTTCGGCCTTAGATACTGAATAGAATATAACGACCTGACATAGAGAAACTACTCATCATCACGAAAATAGATTGAAGACGTGGTGCCCGATCTCGTCAAAGGCTAGAGTTATGGCGTTAATACACCCACAAAATTATTATTGTTGATTTCCCACAACAGAAAATCAAGGCCATCTACAATGCCATCTCCATTCAGGTCAGTACTAAAATATCCCGAGGCAAAATTGTTATTGTCATTTTCCCATGCATTGTAATCAAGTCCATCAACCACACCATCCTGGTTGATATCACCGGAATAAAATCCCCACACACCAGGACTCAGTTCGATGGCATTCAGACCATAACTTTTTCGGCACCGGTACTGAAGTCATAGGCTGTTAGTGCTTGCATCTGAATTGGTTGTGCACTCCAGGTTTGTATATGATTCCTGTTTCTCAAAGCCAAATAATACCAATTATTCAAGAGGGCCACAGGAAGGTTAACACTGATGCTGCCATTGGTTTGTAACGTCGCAGGTAAAGCATACAACAACGTATAAGGCGCCAGAGTATCATGCCATTCAACCCATACGGTATCGCAATCTGCGTAGGAATTATACACCCCGCTATTCATCAGCACGGGTTGCATCGTATATGCGCCTGAATAATATCCTTGTAAATAAGAAAACAGTTGCAAAGACCCTCCACAGTTTTGGGTGCTAAGGTGCAGAGTAGCCAGACTATCACAATTGGCCGCATTGATTAAAACGGCTGTTTGTGTTCCTGCCTCGGTAAAGATTAAACCATTCCAGGTAAAGGCAATTCGTCTTCGCAAATGGTCAACCAGTTTTCCGAATTCGATTCACAAGGCAAGGGATTGATATTGGTCAGATTCAGGCTGCCATTTTGATAAATTAATGACCCGGAATAGCCACTCGGGTAAATGGTGTCATTTACAAATGCCTGTAAAATACCTGCTTGTAAGAGCCTGATACTGTCTGATGGTTGTGGATTGAACCCATTGATAAAAGTTACCTGCACAGTACCTTGGATGGTGGCTGTATCACTAACTTGCAATAAAGGATTCAAAGACGCGTTGCCTGTGGTCCAGAACATGGTTGCAGAAGGAGCATTATACAAACTACCCTGGATTAGCGCAAATGGACCGTAAATGATACATTGATTCAGATTGGTAACATTCCCATTGATATAAAACGATCCTGTGTATTAAACACTCCGGCATTGATAATTTCAGGTACGATAAACACAACACTATCCGTCGTATTGATGGTACCCGAATTTAGAATTTGGGGGTCAACATAGCGGCATTCCCTTGTTGATTCCAGATTCCTGCCTGGATTGAGACAATAGAATCTGCGTATAAGGTTGCATTTTGTGTCAGAGATACGACGCCGGCATTTTGGAGCACATCATGTGATTGTATTGTGGACTGTTGTGTGGCCTGAACCATCCCTCCTTCGATCTGGAATCGTTCGGAGATAAAAGCATGCGCCGTATCCTGGAAGATCAGGTACCCGCATTTTGTATAAGCGTATGAATACGTAAACTATCAGATTTTAGGGTAGCCATTCCACTATTTTGGAAAAAATTAATATCGCTTCGGACTCGGGTTCCTATATAAGTGTATCCCTGTGCATCCACCCACATCGTATCACCCATGGCATAGCCATTGATATATCACGCCACCTTGTAGGCTATATATACCCTGCTGAGCCACCACTTGGCTCGGTTCAGCTGTGACGAAGGTACCGCCATGGCTAACCTCTATCCGCTGAACATCCAGCATAGATGAATCCTGTAAATTGACGGATCCGCTGTCGATGATCAATTGACTGTTCAGAATCAGATGCGGTGATACTGCTCCTCCCGGAGAAAGTATATTCAGGGTACCGCCGTTCATATTAAATGGACCTGTAACATTTACGATCGCAGAATCCTCTACGGAGAATGAACCCGATGAAATTTGGATTGCGCTTGTTTGAAATGCCTGACTTCTCATATGGACCTCCCCGGCACTCTGCATAAGATCAGCCTGTAAATGGGCCCGGGTTCCAATATAAGTATATCCCTGCGCATCTACCCACATCGTATCGCCCATGGCATCGCCATTGATATGATCACGCCACCATGAAGGCTATATATACCCTGCTGAGCCACCACTTGGCTCGGTTCAGCTGTGACTAAGGTACCGCCATTACTCACCTCTATCCGCTGAACATCCAGCATGGATGAATCCTGTAAATTGACCGTGCCGCCTGTTACATAAAACCTATTGGCGCATCAACCTTACTGGAATCCTGCAAGATTCTCCTTGTGTCAAAACCAATGAATCCGATACGATTAGCTTAGCAGTATCTTCCAACAAAACAATCCCCGAATCGATGAGTAGTCCTGGATTACTAACAAACTGAGCCAGGTTCGAAATGGTCAATTCACCTTCAATGATTGATCGATCCGTATAGGTTTTCAAGGCCCCTCTTTCCAGATAAGTATGCGCACCTGGTTTAATCCGTACAAATCCTATTTGTGCCGGAAGGAAAGAAGCATTATAAAAACTTATAGCAATAATTAAGCCCTGTTGCGAGATGATTCCGGCATGATCATGGGGTGAAAGGTTCCACCTTCCAAAAGTATATTTTCACCCGATTCAATCAATGAACTATCATGCAGGTTCCAGTCGCTTTCACTAATCAACAAGTCTCCGCCTGTTTCAATACCTGAATTTTCAAAAAGATCTGTAGCCCCGGCTGCATATAAATTTCCTGTTGTAGTGATGCTCGATTCATGATGCAGTACCAATTCAGAAGTTGGCAAAAAATGAACTGAATCCACGATCAGGTTCGCACTGTCCTGCATAGAAAGCAAGCCCATGAGTACTCCTTGTCCATTGACCCAAATCCGGCCGGATTGGGCTATTTTAATATGCCCACCGCTATCAATAATGTTTCCATTGATACCGATCCCGGTATAACCAGAGATCGAAATATCTCCTGTGCTAATCATTTGAACCTGAGCGTAGACCTTACAAGTTAGCAGCAGGATAATCAGGGTAAAAATCCTTTTCATAGACGTATTTATCGTTTGGTGAGAGGATTTTCGGCTAACACGGGTGTGCCATCTTCTATCTTACGGAGTAGTAGGGCCTGCATTTCATCTACCCGGATTTCAACGTTTCAAGTGCAGTACGAAGTTCGAGATTCTGAGATTCGAGTGCATCATTGGCTTGTTGCGCATCGCGGGTTCGTTTTCCAGGGCTTGTATGGCAATCAGATTGACGCCATCTATGTCAGCGGAAGCAATGGTGGTATCGTTGCCTATAGTCCCTATCCCATCATGCCCGAAAGCAGCAAAAAGTCCTGGGCCATCGGGCCATAGTGACGAAAACTTTTATCCTGACCGATGTAATTCCAGCTGCTTAGGGGCATTTGGGCAATTTTTTCAGGAAGGATTCTCCATCTACTCCTTGAAAATTTTCTTTCTTTCTACGATCCGAAATGGTTGCCCAGCTATTTCCTCCGGCGGCTACCTGCACACCAACGGTAGACCCTGAATTTGTAAACAGCCGATAACCATTTTTAAAGCGCATATTCATTTGGTTAGTGGTTGATGAAGTGAGCGTATTTCCGAACTCCTCATCTCCCAGGCAAAATGAACCATTATGACCAGCGCTTACCTCTTTTCCCATCGCCACGGAATAATTAGCGCTGGCTACCACATTCGTCCCCAACGCCATACTTGCCAACGAGGAGGCACTTGCACCACTGCCCATGGCAAAGGAAGCGTTACCCGATGCAATTGTGTTTTGTCCGAACGCTGCACTGTTAATGCCAATTTGACTATCATTCCAATGGGTTCCACTCACATTCCCGGCCCGAAAGGCAGCCCGATTCGGAATCCACATCATTCGGGTTCCAGCCCCGGAGGTGGGTGTAGTTCCGGTGCCTGTACTTCCTGCTGCTAATAAAGCCCCTCCTGAAGTTAAAACCAGTCCGCTGATATTGTTGGTTTTAAAATTCAAATCAACGGCATCGGTATTACCAATAAAGTTGGTGTTGTTTAATCCGCTGTTGCCTGTTGTATTCCATCCACTTCCGCCACTACCGCCGCTGGGTGTTTGCCAAGTGGCCAGTCCGTTCGCATCCGAAGTGAGCACTTTGCCTGCGCCGGGATTTCCGCCACGAATCTGAATTTGTTTGGCAATATCCAGGGATACCGTACTGCTGGTATTGTTTTCAACCACGATGGCGGGGTAAAACGCATCGCCACCTTTCACATACATCCGCGCGTTCCCGAACTGGCATAAAGCGCATCTCCTTTTGATGCAATTGATTTAATTGCTGCTGTTCCGCTGCATACGTCGCAACCCATCGGGCTTCCACTGGTGCTGGTTTCTTTCACATCCAGTACAGTCATATACGCTGCTCCGTTGTTTGAAACGCTCATCACTTTCGCAAAACCGGTATTGTCTGCCACTTCTACTTTGCTGTTGGTAGAACCTGTGGCACTGCCCAGCAATACTTTGCCCGTGTTGCTATTGCTGATATCGTTGCCGTTCAGGGCCCAGGGCGAAGAGCCACCGCTCCCTGTTGTCGTTAAACTTTTCCATTGGCCTCCCACATACCCTTGCAAATCACTCCTGCATATTGAATAGTTCCTTCAACGGGTGTGGTGCTTACTGCCGCACCACCCACAATTATTGCGCCTCCGGTTTCAATATCTTCGCGCGCATTATTGGCATTGATGCGCAAACGACCCACACTGGCTAAAGCGATGCCATTGGCTGGATTGGCGGCTCCTGAGGTGAGGCGTAAACCGATGGGAAGATTGGTATTGCCAACCACTTTCATGCGGGCATCTGTTGGTGCTACATCGGTTCCCAAGGTTACCGTAGCATTGGAGAAGGGATTGGTTTGAAATACATGGCCTCCGGTTTGTCCAGCCATTGCCCAATGCCTGAATGATGTTACCACTTATTGAAATTCCTGTGCCGGCCTGTAGGTTGGTCGAGATCACACCGGCACTGATGTCAATGCCCGTTCCCGCTGTGTAGTTATTCGGTGCTGGATTTTGCCAACTGGCTTTTCCATTCGCATCAGAAGTTAAAACCTTCCGACACCGGGCGATCCACCCCTTACCACAAGGAGGCCATTCACATCGAGCGCTGCGGAGGGGTCGGGAGATAAGGTATTGGCTCCGATGCGGCCTCCGGTAATTAAGGCAGGCGCTGCTCCTGATGCGGGTGAAAGGTAGAGTGGAATGGGGTCGCTGGGTGTTCCGAGTATCGTCATTTTGGTTGTTGGCAGGGTGGATGCACTTCCCAGCGAAAAAGTTCCAGTGCTATCGTTGCGCAAATACACATGAGGACCGTTTTGAGCGAAATAGGCTGTTGACCCCTTAGATATTGCTTGCCAGTTACCGTTACTGAAAAGCATCACCATATTGCTATCGGTATCAAAAACCAGCAAACCTTGTGCGGGACTGGCAATACCTGCTCGTTGGGAGGCACTCAAGCGGGCAGTAAAACCCCTTATCGCTGCATTGCAAATCTAAAATGGCGCTGGGGTCGGGGTTGCGCTGTTCCCGAGGGGTGCAATCACCACCTGGGCCTTGACGGAAAAGATTCCTGCTAATAAAAGATGCCAAGGAATAAACTCTTTTTCATGGTAAACACATTATACCGCGAAACTAGTTTTGGCCGGAGAATACCCTGGCTGTGTTTTAGAGAATGCCCGTACTGCCCGAGGGAACGTTCCGGTTTAAAGAGAATGTGTTTCTGTATGACTGAAGCTCTGGCATAAAAGGGTTTACCAAAAATAGCAATCATGAAACCCAGCCTTCATCTAAAATTTGTAGCAGGGCATTNTTACGGCGCATTGAAACATCCAGGCGGATTCCATTACTTAATTCCACGCATAAAGAATCACCTTTCAGGAGCCGGCGAACATGCTGCAGGTTAACCAAACTGGATTTATGAATGCGGAAAAATCCCTGGGTAGCCAGTTGCTCTTCATATTCTTTTAGCGTTTTTGAAATCAATAATTTTCGTTTATCCGTTAAATGAAATTCACTGAAGTTATTTTCTCCTTTGATACACAATATCTCGGCGGGTGAAATATAATGTGCCTCATTGGCACTATGCAATAACAAACGTTGATTGGTGTGACCCGCGGCCGGTGAATGCCAGTGAAGTTTTTCCAGAATGGCTTTTCGGGCATGAACTTTGTTGACCGCCTTACGCAATTCATCATAACCTACCGGCTTCAGCAAATAGTCCAGAGCCTCTGCCTTAAAGGCCTGAATGGCGTAATCGGCATACGCGGTTACCAGAATCACTTCAAATGACCGGGATGGGAGTAAATCCAGAATTTGAAATCCGTTTAAGCCGGGCATCTCCACATCCAGAAATAAGATATCAATTTCTTTTTCTTCCTGTATCCGCGGAATGGAAGTGATGGCATCCTGCAACATTCCGACCACCTGAACTTCCGGGCACACCATCTCAAGTTTGATGCGCAAAGCCTCGTTATTATCCTGTTCATCATCGAGCAGGAGAGCCTTTAATGGATTCACGCTATAAAGGTACTATAATTTCAACCAAGGTACCCGGCTCCAGGGCGGAACCATCTGTAATCAGAATAAAGTCGGGACTCTTGAATTCACCATACATGGCGGCTATGCGCTCGCGGGTGATTTGCATACTCATGGACTGATGAAATTGTTTGCCTTGCTCAGGAAAACTATCCTTCTTTGGCCGTCCCACTCCATTGTCTTTCACCCGAAGAATGACCCGGTTCTTTTCCGCAATCGCTTCAATATCAATTTGTCCTTTGCGGTCCTTGAGCGGACGTATCCCATGAATCACTGCATTTTCAACAAAAGGTTGCAGGAGTAGGGGTGGGAGTTGATAGTTTTTAGTTCAGGGGGTAGTTGAATGGTCCACCCGAAAGTATCCGGATGCCGCAATAACTCCGTGGTGAGATAAGCCTCCAGCGTTTCCATTTCTTCCTCCAGCGATATTTCATTGCGGGCAGTATGTTCCAGAACCCGGCGCGTAAGTTTTGAAAATGCATGCACCAACTGCGTGGCCTCCATTTTTTTATTTTGCAGAATATAGGAGTCGATGGTATTAAAACAATTAAAAATAAAATGGGGATTCATTTGAGCCTGCAGTGTTTTTAGCTGCTGAACACTCAGGTTATACTCGGCCAATTGTTTTTCCTGTGCTATGATGCGATTCTGCTTTTGCAGATTTTTACTTCGTTGAAAATAGATTGTGCCTCCGGCTAATGCCAATAAGATACCACCTAAGCAATTAATAGCCAGGTTTGATTGGTTTTAGCTTTTAATTCGGCCTGTAACAAACTGCTGCTTAAACGCAAACTATCTGCGAGGGCCTTTTGCCCGATTTCATACCGGATCACTTCTTTCTGACTGCCTAAAGAGCCCGCCAGATGCACCATTGAATCGCGCAAATAATTGGCCTTATCGATCGCTTCGTACGCTTGATCATGTTGACCCAGAAGACGATGGTATCCATACAAAATGTTATAGTATGAAATCAGCCGATCCGGGCTTTGATTCCATCCAGGAATGCGTTGTATGGTATCGATCATTTTACGGGCTTCATCGGCCTCTCCTTTCATAATATATGCCGGAGCTAAAACGTGGTACATGCCTGATTTACTGGCAGGCTCAATGGATGGGTTCAGTAAAGTGAGTGCCAGGCGGGCGGTTAAGATGGCTGAATCGGCTTGATGCATCTCCAGATAACTGGCCGCTAAATTCTGATAGGCATCCAATAGGGTGGCTTGTAGTATGGGGTTGTCCTGATTTTTCGCAGGCCCGTATTACCTTCCACAAATACCGATTGGCTACATTGAACTGATGAATTTGCGCATATCCGGAACCCAGATTTAACTCTGTTTTTAAAATGCGATCAGCATCCTGTAATTCTTCTGCAATAGTCAGCGATTGGCGCAGATATTTTACACTGTTTTCGCCATCATGTATACGCTGAAAATCAACGCCTAAATTATTCAGAATGTCCGAGCGAATGGACTTATCCGCATATCCTTCGGCCAACTTTAACGCTTGTAAATGGGTACGAACGGCCTCGGCAATTCGACCGGCTTGTTGCCATTGAATGCCTGCATTATCTAACATGGCCAGGGCTTTAAAGGTATCTTTCAGTCGCCAGGCCATGTTGGCTGAACTATCAAAATACAAAATCGCACCCAGGTAATCACCGCGGTCAGACAGGACTAAACCCTTTAACGAGAGCGCTCTTCGTAAGGTGCGGGAATCGTGGGTGCCACTTAATTTTAGGGCCTGATTCGCATACCAAAGGGCGCTGTCCGGATTTCGGCCACACCATTGGTCACTGATTAGTATCCATTTTTCGGCTTGTACAGTGTCGGTTTTTGATTGGCCTAAAAAATTAGTAATGGTACAGCAGGTGATACAAATCAAAAGCAGGAGAACTTTGTTCACAGTCATAGGTTTGAGTTATACATCGTACCAGCCTTGCCTTCAGGTCCATGCAATCAACGCGATACGTTCATGAACCGCTTTCGGGCTTTTATGAGTACTCCGTGCATTAAAATTATAACATGATCGGACTCTTTCACATTAATTGCGGCTTGCACTTCAATGGCTCAGCGGCCCCTTTATTGGCTACACGGTTTCCGCACCTTGAATGGTGCCAACGCCCAGTGGCCCAATCAGGGCGGCTGCGATGACTCCATAAAAATTTATATCCACTGGGGATGCGCGAGAGTTTGGAGCATTACTCAGACATACTACATATTAAGTATCCAATTTTTGTATCGTACTCAATAAGTTTGTAAAAAAATAACCATGCGATCGATCACTATTCTTTTTTTGTTCGCGCTGCCGTTTTATGGAATCGCGCAGGGGCTGCATGAAATAAAATGTGGGTTGAATGCGACCACCGGGGCGGATACTTACCTTGAAGATATTAATGACAATGGCATTGTGGTAGGGTACTACAATGGCACACAAAACAAAGGCTTTGTACTGAATAAAGATGGACGCTTTATGGAGGTAGATGCTTCTACACTTAGCACGAGCATTACACAAACCCGGGTAGTGGGTATTAACGATCAGGATGTGATTGCCGTGCAAGGACAAAGCGGAACCTCTACGTATGAAATGGTGAAAGGGTATTATGATAGCTGGAGTGGAGACTATACGCTGCAAACGATTTCGGGGAACGGGCAGCCTACCCTGGCCCGCAATACGAAGATTAACAATAAAAATGATTTTATCGGCTGGTACCAGGGTACAAGTTCGAGGTGGTTTTATGTATTGCATGATAGTATTACTCCATCCGGTGCGGCGTGGAAAGCATCGTTTTTCAGTAGGTCCTACTTTTTACAATACCATGGCCGGCGGAATGAACGATAATTATCAATTGGTGGGTTACTACATTGATGGGACGAGCAATATCCCCTTTGTATATGATATCACCTCCGGACTGTTTACCTTAATCAACACCACCTTAAATATGAAGGTGTATGATATCAATAATGCGAATACCATAGTCGGTGAATACAAACAAACCAATGGCATCTGGATGGCGTTTAAAGCCACCCTTGATGTGAGTACAGGTATGTTATCGGGCTTTTATTCGTTTGATGCCTTGTTTGAAAGTAACACCATCACCAGTTATGCGAAAGGCATTAACTCGAACGGAACCATTGTTGGGAGTTACCTGCATCCGGTGAATGGGCAGTATACCGGGTTTGTGTATTTTCCGCAAGCCCTTGACTCCTTTGCCTTACACAACTTGAATTTTCAGAAGGATGTGTTTAGTCAGATACGAAACACAGGCAGCGGGCCGGATAATATGTGGCCGTCCACAGTCTATGCCGGCATTGATTATTATACCATGGATCCGTATGTGAACAATGGAATTCCGTTAGTAGATAGTTTTCTGGTGAATTCGTCCAGCAAATACAAAGGCCCCAATGGGGTGCCTCCAAAATCCAGTCCGTTATGGTCGGTGTTTGCTGAATTAGTAGATACCGCCAATTTTGGTACGAGTACCAATTTATACCACCTGAATAAATACAAAACGATTTATAAATACAAGTACTTTTATAAGTATCATCAAAGTGTTTTGAGCGGGGATGGGCGGGCATGTGTTATGGATTCACCAATGCCGTCTTGCGCAAAAATATCATAACAGTGTATTCTCCGGCGTGTATGGATTAAATCAGGCGCTGGATTTGAGTGACCTGCAAAATACTTCGAATGAAGCCATCAAATCAATTCAGGCCGAGTTCATTAAACAACTTGATTTTACCCATGGCAATTACATTCGACGATTTCTGGATTGGAATGACCTGTATCCTTACCAATGCGGAATTTATTACCTGAAGTACCATTTCACAGCTCCATTTAACCTCGCCAATCCGCGGGGACTGAATGTAGGTACCGGACACAGTGTACTTCCGTATAAAATTAAATCACCGCAAAAATGGCCATTTGATTCACCTACACAAAAGTATGACACCTTATACCTGTATGAAAATAGTCAGCCCACCAATCCGAATATCATAGCAACCTTTAAACATCGGTTTGTGAATTATTTTTCTTCATCCAACGATCTGGTCAATTGGCATGGTAACTACTCAGGTAACCCCGATGCCTATTTTTATAATATCGGAGTCCGGCACCCGGGTATGATGAAAACAAAAATTATTACTGCCAATAAAAAATCCCGCAGTCAGACACCCGATACCGTATTCACTATCACTCCCGGCAGAATAAATGATTACCTGATTACGGACGGAAGTGCTCAGGGTTCTGTGCTGAATGGTATTTGTACCTATACCCCGGTGAGCAACTGGCGACCCGTATTTTGTTGGACTCTACCCGCACAGTTCCCAGCTATTGGGAAACGGATACCAACACCACGCTACATTTTCAAACATCCAACTATCCGGATTCGGCCATGGACTATACGCTTTCCTCCAATCATCTCCTGATGGGTATCAGCCGTGCAACGCTGCCCGGAGAACAGGATCATGGTAGTTTTCAGAAGAACACGTTGCGTTATGGCAACCCGGATAATGTGAATAAAACACTTTCGTGTTATTCCATTCTGCATGATGATGGATTGGATAAAGCCATGAATGTGCTCGTTTACAAATTAGCTGTGGGCCCGAACGATTCCCTGCTGGTTAAAACAAATTCAGATTATACGGTAGAGATCACTAAAATTCAGGGGTAGCGACACGTACAACCTGTGGGTGTATGGCGACAATGGGGATAGCATATTACAATTTATGCACAGTGGCATTTCAATAGGCAATAATACCAAACATACCATCGATCCGTTTTATGCAACAGGCAGTGGATTTCAAACCGTAGTATATATTGATAGCGGCATGAACGGTTCTTTAGAGGACACCCTGTTTGTACCGAACGTACCCTTGGGTAGCACATACTCCAACTATTCCGTAGCTCAGGTGGACATTTATCCGAATCCTGCACATGATCAGCTCCTGGTGAACATTCAACATCCAGAGGCCACTTTGGTGGATTGGGATTTGTGCAGTGTGCAGGAGCGGTACTCCGTCGGGGACAGTTTGATTATCGTCCGGGACAGGAGGCCTTGCGCTTATCCGTAGAAGGCATACCACATGGTTTGTATCAGATGCGATTCCGTGCACAAAGTGGGTGGACGATTACCAGAGTTGTACAAATAAAATAAGGTGGATGCCATGGATATTCAAGATCGTAAAACAGTACGCAATTTGCGTTTCGAATGCGTGTGAATAAACGAATCAAGTAAGTTCCTGCTTTCACGAAAGTTTTAGGGTGTAAGCGCTCCAACGAAATTATTGTTGTTCACTTCCCAGAGTAAAAATCCAATCCATCCACAATACCATCGCCATTCAGATCGGTACTGAAGTATCCGGCGGTAAAATTGTTATTGTCCAGTTCCCAATCGTTATAATCCAATCCATCCACAACGCCGTCCTGGTTGATATCGCCGGAGAACAGGGCGTATACACCGGGTTCAACTTCTACCTGATTTGAGCCATAGGCCTGGGATGCGGAAGATTGAAAACCGTAATGTGATAGACTACCGATGCTTATGGGTTGTGCACTCCAGGTTTCGATATGGTTGCGATGTTGGATTCGCAAATAATGCGGACCACTGATGGTAGCGGGTAGTGTGAAGAAGGAAACTCCATTTTGGTTTAAAATAATTCTTGAACTGTGTACCAAATTAAGGGTATTGGCATCATGCAGACTCACCGTTAATGTATCGCTGCCGTTTGGTGTGCTGCTTTCTCCCTGATTGGCCAGTGCCGCGGTTTGTAATTGATTCCCCAAATAGTACCCTTGCAGAAAACAATTTATTTCCAGTGCTTTGGATACCCCTAAAAGTATCGTTCCCAAACTTTTAGCCCGCTTAGGTTGCTTTGGGTTCCGTTACCGGTTGTTGTTCCGGTATTCCAGGTTGTATCATACTTCGCATACATCCAGGTTGTCGGATTTCCTATTTCATCGGCTTGAACATAATTTAAGGTGGCGTTGGCATTCGTAAAAACCAAGGTATTCACAGTATCGGCGACCCAGTATCGGTTAATGTAGTTACTTGTATTGAGCGGATTTGTGGCATAATTTGGTGCAGCAGATGCCGGAGTTCCGGTTGAAAGGCGCACGTCACCGGGGTTGTCACAGAGTCAAACGTAAATTGCACGGGCGTGTAGAACAGAGAATCCCCGATTTCAAACGTAAGGGTTACCTGACTTCCGTCTGAGACATGCTTTTGCATTCGGCCATCTACCCAACCTAAGGTTCTATACACCGTTGCGCCCGCAGGTATGCTTACAGCCTGATTCCCTGTTTTTATTTTTCCTTGGGTGAGTGTAAGTTGATGAAGAATGGTTGCATCATCGTTTAAGTTAACCTGACTGGAATGATTCACTTCCAAACCATAAATTCCCTGACCATTCGATCTGATATGTTGTGGTGTAACTCCGTTCAACATAAGGCTTCCTTGTCCGCTTCCAGACACCGGCGCGTGTAGTTCAATATCTCCTCCTGTACAACGATCGAAGCATCCTGAAGATGCAACACCGCATTCGGACTCACATAAAGTTGAGCACGGGCAGAAATACAAAGCAAGTGCCCGATTAAACCAAGTAATACAAGTTTCGGGCCCATGTGCTTGGGTGGATAATTTTTCATTGGAACTGATTTTGTTATTCTATTCGTCCTCCTTGATTTTTTTATTCGCATCTTCATCCAGAATAAATTAACGTTTGTCTTTCTGCGATACGCCTGGCGGCAAGATGCGAAGTTCAGCGGATTGTCCAAATAGTTCCGGATGCAGATAACGTCCTTGGTTAGCGGGCTCTTTTTCNACCTCCGGAACAACTCGGTTAGCTTGAGCCCACGCATCGTTTCGAACACCGGTTACCTGCCAACTGACCTTTACATTCGGTTGACTTGTTTTAATCGTAAATTGATTGTCTTTTATTTCAGATTGAATAATGGCCTGGGCAAACGTACCAATCACAGTGAGTTGATACCGGAATTCTATATTTAAGGCTTCAAAATATTCGGGCAGATTCACTACCGCATCTCCGTTCGCATCTGTGGTAATGTTGCCATTGTAGATATTGAGCATATCCGGACTTTCTACAAAACTGTGGTATAAGTATTTGTTGGCAGGATCCTGAGGATGGTCGATTTTAAACGTTCCGCCTGATTTCGATAAATTACCGGTGACCTGAGCGCCTCCGTCGAAATAGGCAGCAATTCTTGTTGGACTTGAATGCGTATTTGCGCAATATAAGGGGGTGACATTTTCATCAGGCGTTTGCAGTCTGACAATACTTCCGATTCCGGTGGCATAAAGATGCATCGCCGAAAAGAAACTCAATGCTATAGAATTGTAGTAGGGCAATGTAACAAACCCTTGAGGACCTTGTGGACCTGCCGGGCCTTGGGGTCCCTGCGGACCTGCCGGGCCCGAACCAGGAGACTGCCAGCTTGCATTGCCAAACATATCCGACGTTAACACCATGCCTGCTTGTGGATTCCCACCCGTTACCTGCAATTCGTTCAGTTTTGCTTTTCCGTTCACCTCTAACTTATTGGTGGGTTGATTGGTACCGATTCCGATATTGCCCGCCGCATCAATTCGCATAGCTTCCGTGCCTGACGTTCCAAGTATGATGTTGCGGTCCATGTCGGTTTGATAACTAAAACCCGTTAAATCAATAAACGACTTCGAAGCAGGCGTGGTGCCTCCTCCAGCGGATAAACGCAATAATCCGTCATCCGCAACAGGCGTTAATGCGGTTCCATTTAACAGGCCATACGCGGCAATTTCCCCTGAAATCCTTGAACTGCCTACTCCGGGCCGGGGTGAATTATTATTCACTGCACTTCCTAACAAGACTGCACCCTCGCCAATATCTAAACGGCTATTTGAATTCCATTTAAACCAATGTCGCCGGCGGAATTGGTATACAGTGCAGAAGGAACGAGTTGACCATTGTTGTTAACCTGTAAAATTCTGGACTGGTTTCCGGCCAGGCTTGGAGTATAAATATTGCCTCCGGAATTGAGGTATAAATCAGCCCACGAACCCAAAGCGTTACCATGTGCACCCAAGGTGGCCTTACCATTTAGTAACCCCAAAACCAAGCGATCTCCGGCCTGGGCTCCGAAATTCCCTGCTACCCAATCGGCGGTTCCCGATCCGGGATTCGTGCTATTTACAGTTAGTACGGTATTGGGATTATTGGTACCTATTCCCAATCGTTGCGAACTTTCATTCCAAAATAACTGGCCATTGTTTTGCGAAATTGAGGAACCATTGCTAAAAGAATACTTCCGCATTGAGCGCAGGCAAATCGAATTTATTGTGAAAGGTATTCCAGTCGGTAGCGCTCAACAACCCATCGCCAAAAGCAGACGCCAGTTGAATCTGGGTGGTAGAAATCCTTCCGGTATCATCTACTTGCAACAGTCGGGTGCCGATGCCTGCCATGGATGGTAAAATAATTGCTCCTCCCGGATTAATGTATAAATTGGTCCAGGCATTGAGTGTGTGGTTGTGTGAACCAATGGTTGCTTTTCCATCAAGGAGTCCGAGAACCACTCTGTTTCCGGATTGTGCGCCAAAGTTTCCGCCACCCAATCGGTATACCCTGACCCCGAATTACTGCTGTTCACCGTAATGGGTGTATTCGGTACATTGGTTCCGATGCCTAGTCTGTTCGTTGACGTATTCCAAAACAAATTGGCATTGTTTTCGGTAATAGAGTTTCCGTTACTGATTAAAACACTTCCTGAAGTTAAAACGGGTAAGTTAAATTTGTTTTCAAAGCTATTCCAATCAGCACTACTCAGTACACCCTCCGAATTGGGTCCTGCCTGAGGTAGCATAGTAGCAACAAGTCGTCCTGTATCATTCACTGTCAGATATCGCGAACCTATTCCGCTAAGCGCTGGCAATACAATATCCCCACCCGGATTCAAATACAAGGTACTCCAGGCATTCAAGGCATTGGTATGAGCACCAAGCGTGGCTTTTCCTTGCAACAAACCAGATACTACACGGTCGCCGGTCATCGCTCCGGCATCCGTTGCAATCAATTTAAATTCCCACCACCGGTATTGGCCGAATTAATCGTTAAGCGCGAACCATGTGTGATCCGCCACCTAATTGCACATCACCAGACGGAAGTATTCGGATACCGGAATCTGTTGGTGATGCCCGAATCGAAAACCCGTCCAGAATGAGATCTTGTGTGGCAATATGATTCCCGAGGTTATCATTTCCTGAATTAGATGCTGAACCACCTCCTGAAGCGCTGATGTTGTTGTTTAAAATATTATTTGACACAAATTCTTCCATCACTATATAAGCATTTGAACCCGTAGATAGTAGTGGAGTGATGCCTGAAAAATAACCCGGCGCAAAAAAGTTGATACCCCTTGACCCGCTGGTGCAAATAACTGCGAAAAGGTGCCTCCGTTGCCACCCCGTATTGAAGCTACCAAAATTTCGGTGCCGTTTCTTCGAAGAAAAATACGGGTGGAGCCCCTGAACTGCCGCCAATAAATTGATCGGAATACGGACAGGAACATGTAATTGATCCTCCTAACGGACCGGAACCACATACGTATGTCAGTGTTTGATTGTTGGTGGTGATGCTTCCCGGAGTACCATCCGGATATGCAGCCAGTACACCATTTATGCTGGTCTGTGGTTGTTCGCCTACTTCCATGCGAAGCGTGTCATGTTGTTGCAAGGCGAGTATGCCCTGATAACCTTCACCAGCCTGTGCCGGATATGTTAACTGATAGGGAGCAACATAGCCTGATATGCTTTGGCAATTATTATTGAGGTTGTAATAATTGACGCCCAAGCCCCCGCTGGAGCTTGCATGGTCAGGCGTAACTTTATGCCAGATTTTGTAACAGGATAAAACATGCTGTTGCCGGTATACCCCAGCGAATCCAAGCGCTGTAACATGGTACCCGGTGTTTTTTGATACACCACGACCATCCAGGCTCCATCCAAATAATTGTATATTCCCGAAATACTATCCGTCTGGTAAACACATAGTCCTTCTGCCGGCTGAGGTATGGCTATCCGTTGTGCATACGTCATTCGCGGAATTAAAACGCCCTTGTTTGTACTGCTGATGTCTAACAGCGCACTACTATCTGGTGTAGTAGTTCCAATACCAATATTTTGTTGTGCTTGTACCATTTTTATCAAACACAAGAGAAAAAACAGGAAATAAAATTTTTCATGGATCCGCATTTTTCTCAAAAGTAATTTGATGCGAACGCGGAATATATAGTGGTTAACCACTATATTATAGGTGCGATCATGGCCTCACCGGCTCCTCAAATTCAAGAAAGCGTTCATAGGGTGAGACCGTTGCAGAACGATTAAAAATAATTGACTAAGTCATTGGGCTTCAAATTTCTGCGTTACTTAAATTATAACTAGATCATTTTTAAAAAGATAACTCAATACGTAAAAATTCGGAAAGCCTAGAATTTTTTGCCAAATGACTTTTGCAACGGTCCGGACAGGTTTAGGGTGTGAGCAGTCCAACGAAATTATTGTTGTTCACTTCCCAGAGTAAAAATCCAATCCATCCACAATACCATCGCCGTTCAGATCGGTACTGAAGTATCCGGCGGAAAAATTGTTATTGTCCAGTTCCCAATCGTTATAATCCAATCCATCCACAACGCCGTCCTGGTTGATATCGCCGGAGTATAATGCAAAAATGCCCGGGCTTACTTCCACTTGATTGGCACCGAAGACTTGAGTGGCAGAGGTGGTGAAATCGTAGGTGGTGTTTAAGGAAATCAACTCGGGTTGATTTGTCCATACTTCAATAGAGTTGCGTCCCTTAATGGAAAGATAGTAGGAATTACCCAGGGCCTCTCCGGGGAAGTGGCAGGTTAAATTACCTTGTTGATTCACTACCCCTTAAACGTGAATTTTAGATTGTACGGTGAAGATGCTTCATATAACTTCACGTCTACCGAATCAGCTTCATTCGTGAGTGCCAATCTTTCTCCCTGATTAAATAGTACCGGATTCATTTCATTGGTTGATGCCGAATAATACCCTTCTATCAGTGCTTTCAAATCAATATAAATGGTATTATAATCTGTAAATTCATGACTCATCACAGAACTCCATTGACCGCGGTCGTTCAGGAATTGAATGTGAAAGGTGTCTGAACCATTATTGCTTGCCCCAGAGGCATTGATGGTCAGGTTTGATGGAGTTAATGCGATGACGGGATGTGCAGGATTTATTACACTGTCAATATGTGCCAAAAATTCTGGTTAAACCAATACCGGTAAGCAACCAAGGTATTATTACCCGGAGGCAATTTGATAAACAAATCGCTGCGCGGTGAGGACCACAGTCCGGCACTGGTTTGAAACATTGAATTTAATTTATGTATCCCAGGATTTAATGTATTTGTCAGGGGACTACCTAACCAAAAAGTTTGTCCGGGAACAACAGAATTGCCTAATCCAGTTTCGAGGTGTGCAGAATAATTCTGATCGAACCAGTAGCGGACTTTATTGACCAGGGCATTCCCTTTCAGGAAGGGTCTTGAGATGACTGAACTCCATTGCCCTACATTGTCTTTGGTACGCAAATGGATTTGATGCAAGCCCGGATTTAAAGTTGCTACATTTATGGTTAAGCCGGTACTGCCCCTGCTGTTGTATTAATTCCCGAGGCAGTGAGAGTTGTTGTGGTAGGATACTGATCATCAAACCAATATTCCAGGACATCAAATTGAGGTTGATTTTGAAAGGTATTGATGACTAACATAGGAGAATACGATGTATAGCCTCCTGATAAACAATTTGCCCTTACCTGAACCACATAGTTTTTGTTGGCTTGTAAGGCGGTTAGGGTAACCGAATTATTCGGCGTATTGATGATAGTCCAACCGGGGCCACCTAACACCTTATATCGAAGTTCATAATCCGTGGTGTTGACCGTAGGTGTCCATTGAACCGTGGCTGTTGTACCGGTAATGCTGAGCAGGCTGAGTCCGCTGGGTGTGATACAAACATCGGGAATCAAATGCGCTCCTGAAATGATGAGGGAATAGTTTTGCTGCCCTCCTGCCAATGTGCCTTTATGCCGCACGATGATTTTATAAACTCCGGGTGTTTGAAGTAAAGACTCTACTTTTTCAACATTGTCCCTGGCATTATCGTCACGATCGGCCTGCGTCACAATGGAGCCGTTCAATGCATTGACCCCAAGTCGCCAGGGTTTTTGTTCCGATGATGACGAGAAATTGGCATCAAAGATTCTCATATCCAGATCATTCAGTAATACTGGCAGCGGGTCATCAATATTTAATGAAGGCATGACAGCTGGTGGGGCATCGGTCCAGGAAATGGTTGCTTTGAACGGCTGGTTGATGCTAGCTCCGTCCCGATAAACGGTAAAGGTATCTTCTATATTTTGAAGCAAAACCCGTTCGCGAAGTTCGGATTGTTGATACTCCTGATTAATTAGTACTGCTGCTGCTTCAGCATCAAAAGCCCCCATCCAAATTTATAATCCGGACCATCAAAATCGCCGGCTTCTTTGGCGGTATGGATGGCCAACCCTTTCAAGGTTGCTGCACGCATATAGGTACCGGAGTGTTTCGTTTTATAATGCTGTTGTAAGAGTAATAATCCACCGGCAACACTGGACTGGCCATGGAGGTGCCGTTTAAAAACTGGTATTGGCAATTTAACATTGGGCAACCCAGTGGATTTAAAACATCAAAAGGTTTTGACGAATAAACACCAACACCATTGGCACAAAGATCTGGTTTGATGCGCCCATCATCAGTTGGGCCCCAATTTGAAAAATCTGACATTATTACAGAACTATTTCCGGAATAATTACTCAAGGAATGCACTGCACCAATAGTCAACCCATTTTTGAACACTGCAAATCCGTTATAAGGTCATATCCATTTACAGAAATATTGTCGTTTCGGTAGTTTCCAGCTGCCAAAACAGGTAGATAATAGGGAGCCAATGTTATAATTGAATCAATCGCTTTGGATTGATTAGTATATTTTCCACATCGAATGTATCTGTCTTGAGGAGTTAAAATAAGTAAATCAGTCCCATAGGAATGATTTGAGATGCCAATTTCTCCGGTCACAGAACCAACGGACTGATTGGCCATTTCATTAATATCATCAATAAAATCATTTGCCCACAAAGTGGCTTCTGGTGCCATACCCATCGCATTTGGATTTAACCCAGTGGCCGCAATAGTACCTGCAACGTGGGTGGCATGTTCTCCATGCTCAGGATTCAGATTGAAGGCTGATAAAGACCAATAGGCATTGTCTTTTACCATAACCCGATTCAACAATTCCGGATGTGTGTTCATTACAGTATCCGCCTCCCAAATCCCAATTTTCATGCCTTGTCCCCGTAAATTCAGGCCCAATCCCCCATTCTGGCGTAAGGCAGGTACTCCAATAGTGGTTGCTGAATTGGCATTTGAGTTGGTTACATAAATAAACGTATTGTAAGTTGTGTCGTAATAATGATACACCGAAGTTCTTCCTGTGGAATCCTTACGGGTCAGCGGCAAGCCCCGTTCCTGAAGTAATTTTAACCCATATTCGCGCAAATACGTATAGTGGGTCTTTAAATACGCCGCATATTTGGCCAAAGCTTCGGGTTGACTCTTTTCGCGTATTTTCTGGAGTTCTTCACGGGTTTGCGCCAGGCAAATTCCTCCTGAAAAAATCAGGTATAGCAGTAATATTCTTCTCATGGCTCTTAGTTTTCGGTACGTACTTTAATCAATACGGGCAATTCGCCATTTTGATTGGTATTACTGCTGATTTGTTTGAAATAGATATGTGGGTTACCAGGCACCATACCGGGTTTCCAGGGAGTAGAACCTCCATACAGGCCGCGTACGGTGTTGTTTCCGATTAGTGAGGGTAATACCTGCAATGCCGATTCCTGAATGGAATGGATGTCTGTAATTTGAGCAGGGTTCTGAAAAACATCTGCCACCGAGTTGGCCGGTGTATTATCGTAATCACACACATAGGTCGACCCTCCATGGGCACCATTGAGGTAAACATTGTACATCATACAGATATCAATGTTAACTTCATTTGGAGAACCAATTTTTTAAAAAATACAGTGCGAAAAACTGGAATAGTGACAATTTGAAAAACTTACGATATTGTTGTTTCCATAAAAAATACAATGCTCGATTATAGAATTTCTAAGGTCATAAATAGCAGTTAAAATACTGTTTGAAATCCAGCATCCGCTACCTTTCATGGTAATTCCCTCGTTTTTTAAGATACAATGCTCTATCACACATGCTTCAATATATCCTGTGATGGCAAATCCTACTGAATTGATTCGGCGAAAAGACAATCTCGCAGCGTATCCGGGGTATTGATTTCCCTGTGTGAATAAAGCCTTCAAACAAAGAGCCGCTCGCATTTTTGTAACAATCAAATTCCCATTAATTATGGTAGTTCCCGTTGCCGCTGAGCTGTCAGGCCTGCAACCCGCACCGATGATATTCAGTGGTTTATTTATCATGGAATCTAACTGAAATGTGCCACCGGGCAGGTAAATAAAATCATTTGCATTGGCAGCATGAATCGCTTCGTTTAAAGAATAATACGGCGTACAGATTGTTCCATTTCCATTACAAACCATTATGGGGGTCTGAGAATTTGCCCGGATGATGAGTAATGTGAACAACAAAATTGTAAAAAGCTGTTTCATTTGAAAGTGTTTTAATTGTAATTGTATTGATCTAAAAGTTGTCAAACCCTTCCTGAGTGATAGTTTGCCTATCAAAGGTGTTATTCTCGTTCCATTCATACAAGGTCGATGACATCATCCTGATTTTTTTACATCATCCGTATAAAAATCCTTTCGCCAACTAAAGTCATCCATTACTTTCGAACTTGATGAAAGGCAACTGGATCCTTTTATTTTGTTTTTTGCGAAACCATTATCGGCACAATTTCCGGTGATGCAATCCTACCAATACCCCACAAATGAGGCATTGGATAATATGAACTGCAATGTGTTCTATGGTGGAAATGGCCGCATTTACGCCAGTCCATACAACAATGGCCTCTTTGAAATCAGCAATACCGGGATGCGTCGCGTTCCAGCCCCTCCACGAAGTACCATACAATCGGTAGAGGGCCTTACGGAAAGCCGTTTATTGCTGGCAGGAAACAGCGGGCTGTGGATCTCCGATTTAAAGGGTTCGCTCCATTGTCTGGATAGTGCCGGTAGCTATAGTTTAAAGCGCCTCGGAGCTTACTATTATTATATTCGTGTAAAGAACAATCAACAATCTGAAATTTGTTTATTAGATTCTTCCCTTGTCCATAAACGTCTTGTTTCAATCATTTCAGCCTCTGGCATTCCACTCCTTTCGCGATAGTTTGCTCATTCAGGTGTCGGGTATAGATAGCAGTCAGATGTATGTGATGCAGTCGGATGGCCTTCAACCATTTAAAAAAATTAAGTTAGCAAGCACTCAATCCATTTTGGTGGGTTTTATAGAACAGGACACTTATATCCTATGTACTTTCGAACCCGGGAATCAGACAACATTTTGCTGGTATAAAAACAGCGTTCTCATCAAGCGCATCAATGCTTGTCATATGACCAATCAAACGATGCATTCATTTGTCACAAAACTGCCCCAAGGTCTTACTCAGGTGCTTCGGTTTGATGGTTCACCAATTGGGAATATTAATCTATCTGAAATCAAAATACCTGGCTCCTACATTGAAGCAGCCACATTGGGGGCCCTGTTTTTTCCGGACAATCGACCATAGTAAGAACGTTTACCTATTTGCATCAATATCCGAAGCTGTTCAAAAAAGACAACAGTCGCAAAATTTTTAGTTTAGTTGAAAGCCCGGATCATATTATTTTGGCTGGTAGTTTTCAAGATGGCTTGATGGGCATTCGTGATACGGGTTATGTTTCATTTGATTTACCTGAGCAGCGCATTACCAATGGATCATTTAAAATGCCGGGCCGGGCCATTGTGTTGCCTGAAGGAGGGGCTCATACTCATTTTAACCTATTTGAACCAGGAGGTAAAATCCGCAATATCAATTATCCTCCTCTGACATCTNTTTTTATGGGGTATTATAGTCGTAGTGGACGACTGTACTTTGGAAGTGCCNCAAAAGGACTCTGGTATACGGATACCACCAGCTTTTTAGCAAACAAGCCGGCTTGGCAAAAGATCGATTCCAACCAAAATGATCGACTTACCAATATTCTAACTATCACAGAAGATACCCTCGGTCGACTTTGGTATGCCCATCCACAAAACGGTATTGGTATTTATTCTCCAGAGTCCAATAAAACAGAATATTTTCTGAAATCTAAAAATGATATCCCATATGGTGCAATGGCCAGCGTTACGGACCACAATGGAACGGTTTGGTTAGGCACCCGACCAGGTGGTTTGGTGTGGTATAATGCGTATAATTCTACTATTCGTGCCAGTGATTTACACCGCATGGAACATCCCTTATTCAACAATTCACAAGAGGTAACTGCACTTTGTTTGTATAAAAACCATCTTCTTATTTCTGCCTATGACAAGATCCTGGTTCTAAATCTTGATTCCTTTTATGCCGGGAAAACAAATCTGAAGTACTTAACAAAACAGGAAACCAATTTTAATTCATTTACTGAACAAAACACGCTGATGGCAGCCAGTGATGGCGGTATCTGGTTTTCTACCCACGATAATCTTTTTCGATGGGATTTTGACACCTGGTTTAACTTGCCCNAAGGAAAAATCCATTTGAATACCATCCTTCATCACCTCGCATATCAGGATACATTAAGGATCACAAGTTCATCATCCATCCCACCCACTCAAAATAGTTTCTCCATTGATTTGGACTATTATACCGCCGATTTACTTCCCNGCTATTTAAGAACAGCCCTGCAATTTGAAGAAGATTCCCTGCACTGGAGCAGAACCGACATTGAAACCCATTTTAATTTCAGCAACCTAAAACCAGGTAGATATACCTTTCATGTTCAGGTGATGGAACTGGATGGTACCTTATCAAACTATTCTTACCCATTAAAAATCAACTCCTTCTGGTATAAAACCGGTTGGTTTTGGAGTTCATTCCTTGCATGCATCTTTTTGNTGATTTTTATACTTCAAAGAAGATTCCATCAAAAAATTTAACCATTACTCAACTTCAACTGGAAANCAGAACTCGCCAGAAAAGGATTCGCAGAGGAGATAAATGCAAAGGAGAAAACGCTGGCACAATTACGATTACAAAATATCGCCAATCAAATACGCCCGCATTTTATTTTAAACGCCTTAAATGTAATTGGTGCAGCCTTACCCGGTAAATCCAAGGCTGAAGCTCTTCTCAATCACCTTTCAACCTCGATGCGCTCTTTATTTAAACAGAGCATCCAAAATAAAAATACCCACTCCTTCGAAACGGAGTGGATGCTTTGCCTGAATACGGTGGAAATGTATCGGACCATGTATTTACCCGACCTCAATTTCGAAGCAAAGTTGAGCTCTGAGCAATTTGTTTCCNTTGAAGTGCCTATCAATCTCTTACAGATACCCCTGGAAAACGCTTTGTTGCATGGGCTCCGAAATTCGACACTCCCTGAAAAGTATNTACACATTTCATGTTTAAAAACACCAACTTCCTTAACTATTCTTATCGAAGACAATGGAATTGGGCGCAAGGCAGCAAACAATCAAAGCAACGCGCGTAAAAATGGAACCGGGTTACGAAATTTATCAGAAGCTCTAACCATCTATAATTCCTTTAACACAGAAAAAATTCTTTTCGAAATTGAGGATCTCAAACCGCGTGGAACTGTTGTCCGAATTACTCTACCCTTCAATTATCGTTATGATATTTAAAAGTACCTATACTTACGTTATTGTAGAAGATGCCATGGATGTTTGCCATGGATTGAAAGAGCGTATGAACATTTTTGAAAACTGGACTTGCCTGGGCATTGCTCATGCTATTACCCATGCGCGANAGTCTTTGGAAATCAATAGACCTCATTTGATTTTTATGGATTGGGATATCCAGGGTGGTAGTACTTACGAATTACTGGATTGGATTCAACAACAACCGGATTATCAACCGTATATCGTTTTTTTACTGCCTTTCAAGCTGATGAACCCTCCATTCCTAGAAGTTCATAATTCATATCGTGTCGACAAGTATCTCATCAAACCATTTTGGTCGCAACTCTCCAGTCAGCTTAAGGATTTTGTTCATCAGGCAGCACTAAAAGCCAATTCAAATCCATTTTACACTTTTCGGACCGAGGACAAACAACAAATTCGGGTTGATCTAAATGATATTGTTTATGTCGCAGTTTTTGAAAGTGATAAGCGTACGAAAAGCCTTTTCTTAAAACTAAACNAAACGCTGATTGTCCGAATGAAACTCGATGATATTGAAGGTATTCTTAATCGTGCAGGTATCCTTACCTTACGCCCTAATCGCAAGTTCAGTATAATAAATCCACGCTATATTTCGTCGTACAAACGGCCGGTTATTTCGCTGCTGCACACCCAGCATACACTGAAGTGAGTAATGATTTATTAGCAGAATTTGAAATTTACATAAAGGATAGTTTTCCGTTTAGCCCGTAAAAAACTTCCGCCCAAAAACGATTCTATAGCCTCTCGTTTTTAGACAGGTATACGGTATTCCCATGCCAACGAATTTGAGCTTCTGTTAAACCAATTCCGGTTTAATTCCGGAATAAGGCATTGAGGGCCTCGGTTTTATTGCGAACACCCAATTTCCGATACGCATTACTGGCGTGTTTTTATAGTGTCGAGCTTAACCTGGCGCAGGTCTGCAATTTCTTTATACATCAGGCCCAAAGACAATTGTTGAAGAATTTCCATTTCGGTTGAAGTAAGTACTTCCTGATTGATTTGTTTTCGCATAAAATGGGTTGATCGAATTGGAAAAATAAGTCACAGTTCTGAATCATGGGATGGCACTTTTGTGGAAGAAAGAAAAACAACTGTCGTTGCAATAGCATCCTGCGTGCAAGGTGTTGTCTATAAAGAGCTTGATATCAATTCAGTGTTAAAGGCCACTCGATATTCGTATGCAATCCCTGCTTGTCTGAATGCCACTGTATCTGACCTCCAATTTCCTGCATCCGTTTTCGCATAGTATAAAACCCGTTGTTTTCGCGTACATTTTCAGGGAGTCCGATACCGCGATCACAGATACTGATATTCAGGGTCGTATCGGAACATTGAATTTGAATATCCACCCCCTTACTCTTGGCATATTTGTAAATATTGGTACAAGTCTCTTTGAGAATCATTAATAAATTTCGGCGTGCGAGTCCATGCATTTCCCGGGAAGGCTGATTGCAGTCGGCTTGAAAGTCGAGAGGTATTTGAGCCTGTTCAAAATATTGCTTAACAAACCGGCGGCAGTGGTCAATAAATCCCTGAATCGTATCATTGCGTGGATTGAGGCTCCAAACAAGATCGCGCATCGTAGCAGTGAGGTCGGTGGCTTCCACCACAATCTGATTGAGTTCATCGCGGGTCTGGGCATCGCTGTGTTTCCGTTTCAGCAATTCACTGATCATTTTAATGGAACTAAGTCCGCTTCCCATGTCATCATGCATATCCATACTGATGCGGTCGCGTTGACTTTGCAAGGCCTGTTGCTTTTCAAGTTCCTTTTGTTTCGTCACTAACTGACGCCGGAAATATAAGCGGGTGATCCAAGTGGCATTGGCCGCAATAAGCAGCAACAGGGCGATCCGGAACCAGGTGCGCTGGTACCAGGGGGTAATATGGAAAAAGTTTTTGCAGAATTTGCTGATGATCGTTGAGCCGGATGATATCCAGCGTATATTCACCAGGCTGCAAATTATACAAACGGATCAGACCATCTGACTCGACCTGTAACTCTTCTCCTGCATTTAAGCGATACGCATAACGATAGCCATGTTGATTGGCAAGATCGACCTGCACAAGATGACATTCCAGATTGTTTTCATCATGAGAAAGTTCCGGAGCAGTCGCGTCCAGAATACGTCGTTGTCCGTTTCGTAACAACGTAAAATTCATTAAATAACAAGTATCGATCCATCCGAGTTTTCCAATGGCGACATGGCGACAGCAACCAGTGAATGAATGCCCCCGACATACAGGGTATCCGCCCGAACACAAATAGCATCTTGCATAAAAGTGGTTCTCGGGAATAAGTCGCCAGATCGGAAATACCTTACCATGTTTTTGCAAGTGGTAATACCCCAGACCCTCAGCGGTAACAAACCATAGAAAAGATCCGTGTTCATACAAAGCCAATACCCCGTTTAATCCGGTCAGTTTAGAAAAATTAAAGGTGCCAGGCTGCCCCTGTTCAGTATAGCGAATGGCGCCCTGCCCTTCAGAGGCCAACCAGAGGTAGTTCGGTTTGGGTATAATCTGGTTTATTTCAGAGAGGCCCCCATTTTTCATGGTATCCCATTTTCGGGTACGGATATTGAGCCGATACAAACTCGTGAATGAAGACAACCAAATGTTATGATCGAGGGCTTCGAGATGCGATACATCATCAACCCGAAAGTGAAAACTGTCGAGTAATTTTTTGTTTTGCCATGCAGAAAGTAAATGTCATCATAACTGCGCGAGTACACACATAACAAACTATCCTGAACGCATGTAGATACACAAAGCGGTTCACCCTGCAATCGTTGCGCCATACGGGCATCCGCATAGGCAATACGTTGGGGATTCAATTGATACAAATTTCGTCCGCTGCCAATCAGCTCATCACCCAAGGCATGAATTTTCATCACAGAAGGCCTGGCCATGTCGGCACTTTGTTTTAACCGGCGAAGGTGCTGATCCAGATAGAAGGCTCCTTCCTCTGTTCCAATATATAAACCTTTGCCGTTATGAAACAAAGCCCGCACCGTTCCCAGCGATTGGCCATTGGGCAGGCTGCGGATCGAGGATCAGGTCGTGGAATAATAAAAAACCTTGTTGGGTGCCTATAAAAAACACCTTCCCTGCGCATCATAATAACTGGAGTAAATTGAATTTCCTGTTTTAAACCAGGTGTTGTTGGCATCCGATTGACAATTCAAGATATTCTCCTGACGAACAAAATGCAGTAGTCCGTACTTCAAACTGACCAGGTAACAATCGCCATCATCTGTTTCAAACACTCGTTGATCCCGTGAACGGAAATATCCTCACCATTAAAAAGGACGCGCAATGGTTTAAGTTGCCCATCTTCCAGCACATGGATACCACGGTAACCACTCACATACAATTGAGCACCAATTTGATTGAGGCCCATAAACACACTTTGTTCGCGAGGCAAGCTGAGTACATGTCCGGGATACCGACCCGAATCAACCCAAACACCTACACTGTCCATGAGCAGATAATCAACACCCTGAAACCGTTTACTGAACAAGGTTTTAGGTTGTGTAAACGGTTGAGGCCTGTTCCGTAAACGCAGGGTTTTCAAATCACAAAGCAGAGGACCATGGCTCGTATTGATTTGCATCGCCCCAGCTTTGCGTTGCAGGGTATTGATCGAGCAGTTGGCAAGATGACCGCTTGGTGCAATGTTTTGGTAGGTATTTTTATCGGATGGAATACGGTAATACCGGTGGTGTAACTGGCCACCCAGATCCGACCTTCTGAATCTTCCTGCAAAGCGTATATAGTTCCTTTTACCATGCGATGCAGGCTATCTTGTCCAACAGGGTATGAAATCAGGTGATCGCCCTGATACAGTGCCAGCCCATTTTGGGTACCTAGCCAAATGAGGCCCCGGGAATCGCGTAAAGTGCAATACACCATGTTGGGCATAACACGAAACTCGGTTTGTGCCATTACACAAAAGGGAATAGAAAAAGAGGGTATGGATTATTGACCGTATCAGTAATTGGATATTTTGTGTAAAATACATCAATCATGAATTGCGATAAACCTTATGTAAAAGAAAATATAGTATTCGTTGTGGATAACCATCTTCGTACAACGCCTGATCCAACAACCGATACGGATCCTCGCCGTTTAGAAATTGCCATCAAAGCTCCAGGTTCCGGCGGTGTGGGAGAATCCTGGTATCGAACCAATCGAATTACGGGCAATAAAGTATTATTTACCCCCGTCATAATGAGAATGAATCCTGCTGATGGTTGGATAGATGGCTTACCAGATGGTTACGAAATACATAATTGCACTGATGGTACTAATTGGTATCGAGTTGTTACGAAGGGGTAATCTAATTTCTATTGATTTAATAAATCTTTCAGATCCTCTTTATTGAAGAGTTGAAATTGATTTATAAAATTCTTAATACTTTCCAATTGAAGAGCTTTAAAAGGTCCGTTTGGTCTGCTTTTTTGGAATAAATTCTTAAAAAGGGATGATACATTGTAAACTTAGAATTGGCATTAAGTGAATCCAATAATGTTTTGAAGATTCTGATAATATCGTTAAGATTTGTGATTAACCCCATCTCAAATAATCCTTTTAAGATTTTAATCCGTAGGTGCCGTCGTTGAACAGATTTGATTGAACCAGAGCGCTGGACATTCCAAGAAAGTAAAAGTTATTCTCTGGATATCCTTCATTATAGAACTCCTTAAAAGTTTCGTCTTCATCAAAGTTTTCAAATGTACAGATTTCCCTGTCCGCTTTTGTATTCGGTTCATTTTCTTCCGCCGCAAAACATGAATTTAAAATTAAAAAGGTAGGCCCATTTTTAATAAGTGGCGCTAACCAATTAAAGAGTTCCTTCTGCTCTAATTTGCCATTCTCACCCCCATCCACAAGAATTGAAAATCCATTATTCGGGTCATTAGGATATCCATGGGCATGAATAAAGACGACAAAATACTTTGTAGCCTCAGTCTCAGTTTCAGAGAGGGCCCCAATTAATTGTTGGATAATCTCCTTGTTATGTCGAAAATAAGCATTAATTCCACCGTCCTCCACATGTGTCAAATAAATACTGCAAATGTTGTAATCATTTTTCTGATAATTCGTATGGTTCTTAATTCTCTTTATGTAGTTATCAACAGCCATCATATCCCCCAAATACGGATTATACATAGAATCCTGAACGAAAGGGCTTTTGGTTTGAATACATTAACCGCAATGTTGATGATATTAAAGTTGTTCTTTTTACTCATTTATTGATTAATTATGTTTGCGCCCTAACTAGCGAATCAAGAATTCCGATTCTTATTTATTCGTTTTTCATTAACTACGGATGATTCTGAAAAACAGAGAATCCTATACCAAAACCTAACCAGGGCTTTCCTTGATTAATCCAAGAATGAACATCAGCTCTTCTTACCATATCTATTCCAATAAAAACTCCAAATTGCAATTTTTTCCATTCTATTACTTCACCAAATGATAAGGTGATTGCAGAAAATTCACCGGATGATTTGTATTTGGCATTGGTATTGGAACTATCAATTGTTACTGATGATATTCCAATTCCAAGCATTGTATTAAAGTCAACTCCAACCCGGTTAGTATATTTAAATCCTCCTAGCCCCGTTAAAGTAATATCCTTCGTAAAGTCTCCGCTGGTTGGACGGTATTTGAATGGTAAAGTGGCCACACCGGCACATGGACCGTAACGCGATTTTACTGCAACTGAATACATCTCCAAATCCGATTCACTTATAAGAAAATAACGAAAATCCCAATTTTGATTGTCAAAAATCAAATTGAATGATTCTATTTTTCTAATATTGTCATCAGCTGATGGAAATGCTGCGTTGTAAGTATACGATTGTTTACTCGCAGAGGTTGTGCGATTAGTGCGGACTTCATTTCGGTCTTCTGGCGTACCCCAAAACCAAAACCTTATGACAATTCCTTTTGCACCTTTACCAATAATCGTAAATTTTGATTGACTAGGAATAGATTTTNNTAATAAATCCTCACTATTCCCTTCAATGTTACACTCTTGTAACATCGTGGATGTTCTTAACTTATAGAATGAACCAATTTCAGGGGCCCCGATTATGATTTCTGGGTATGATAATAAATACACTATACAAAAAGTATCTCAATAAGTTTTTCATATCTCTTAAATTTAATTTCTAAAGGCGGTCATTATTTTACCCCCTTTAAATTTATTAACCGCCTCTGTTCTATTACTCACCTGCAACTTGCGGTAGATGGAACTGGCATGTTTNTTNACGGTATCCATGGTAACATCAAGTTTGGCTGCAATTTCTTTGTAGAACAGGCCCTCTGCCAACAACCCTAACAAGGTGTTCTCTTTCGGTGTCAAAGCTTCTAAACTGCGCGTCTGCTGCCGGAAATGTTCTACCACTTTTCGGGCTATGCCACTACTCATCGGTGCTCCTCCCTGCAGCACGTCCCGGATAGACGCTATGATACTATCTGCCNNGGATCCAGACTTTACCAAATACCCCATGGCCCCATGCCGTAATGAATCAAAAATATAGGTGTCATCATCAAAACTGGTACACATGATAAACCTCGAATCCGGACTCACTTTNTTAAGCACATCCACATAGTCTGATCCCAAACCATCCGGTAACTGAATGTCCAGTAAAACCACATCAGGCGGATTCTGTGCTAAATCGCTTAACGAACTTTTCAGGTTGTTGTAAATAGCCACACAGGCCATGTCTTCCTCCTGTTCAATCAGCTTCTTCAATAGCAAGGCAAATTTCTGATCGTCTTCAATAATAGATATGGTGATCGGTGCTTTCATAACATACCACAAAGTAAGTCTTCCAATTCAATTCTGCAAACTACACTTTTGTGTAAGGGCGATGTGAAATTTGCCATGGACCAAGGCTCATTGAAAAATGTATAATTTTAAATTGTTTTTAATTATTCGATGAATCACTCACTACGATGGTTTACGGAATGATTGCTCCAATAAAAGCATTGTTATTTGTTTCCCAGAGCAAAAGTCTAACCCATCTACAATGCCATCTCCATTTAAATCGGTAGCCAGATAACCCGCTCCAAAATTGTTATTGTCTGTCTCCCAATTATTATAATCCAGTCCATCAATAACACCATCCTGGTTGATATCGCCGGCATATAGTGCGTATATTCCCGATTCAACTTCGGCCTGATTGCTACCATAGGCCTGTGAAGCGCTGCTTGTAAAGTCGTAACTCGGGTTACTGTTAAAATTAATTGGACTTGAACTCCAGGTTTCTATATGATTCCTGTGCTGAATGGAAAGCCAGTAGTTTTGGGTAGGATCGATGTCGGTAAAAAATACACTGAGGGTTCCATCGGTATTCAGGATAGCCTTTGTGGTGATGACAACCGGATAAGGATAATATTGGGCATGTAAACGCAAGGTAATGCTATCAACAATCGTTGCATCCATACTTTCCCCTTGATTCAGTAAGGCAGGTGTCAGGTTACCGGAACCGGTATAAAAGCCTTGTAAGAACACTTTCAGACTATCGCGCAAAAAGCCTACAGAATTGGTAATACTCCATGAACCTTTCTCATCTTTACTGCGCACAGATAGGAGATGTGCACCTAAACCCACCGCAGAAATATCGGGTACGATGTTTAAATTGGCTATATTGTTTCCTGGAGTAACTGGCACATCAATGCCATTGCCGAAACCCGGATCGGCATCGAAAAAGTACTCTAATTTGACAATGTTTGCATTCGATGCCGAATTTGAATTGCCTGTTTTGTAAAAGAAACTGCGGTTGGTTACACTCCAGTTGCCATTGGCATCTTTACTGCGAATATACAATTGATGGATACCCTGGGGCAAAGCTGTCACATCGGCATTGATATTCAGGTTGGCAATATTTGTTCCGGGGTGAGACTAGCTTGGGTGGCATTGCCAAAACCCGGATCGTATTAAAGAAATATTCCAGTTGGGTGATATCCGGAAGTGATCGATGTGGTGTTTCCTGTTTTGTAAAAGAAACTGCGGTTGGTTTACCAGTTGCCATTCGCATCTTTACTGCGAATATAGAGTTGATGGATGCCCTGAGGTAAAGCGTTTACATCGGCATTGATATTCAGGTTAGCAATATTGGTTCCGGGTGTAATACTTGCTTGCGTTGCATTGCCAAAACCCGGATCCGTATTAAAGAAATATTCCAGTTGGGTGATATCCGGAAGTGATCCGATGTGGTGTTTCCTGTTTTGTAAAAGAAACTTCGGTTGGTTACACTCCAGTTGCCATTGGCATCTTTACTGCGAATATAGAGTTGATGGATGCCCTGGGGTAAAGCGTTTACATCGGCATTGATATTCAGATTAGCAATATTTGTTCCGGGGTGAGACCAGCTTGCGTTGCATTGCCAAAACCGGATCGGCATTAAAGAAATATTCCAGTTGGGTGATATCCGGAAGAGATCGATGTGGTGTTTCCTGTTTTGTAAAAGAAACTTCGGTTGGTTACACTCCAGTTGCCATTGGCATCTTTACTGCGAATATAGAGTTGATGGATACCCTGAGGCAAAGCTGTCACATCGGCATTGATATTCATATTGGCAATATTTGCTGCCGGTGTAATACTCGCTTGGGTGGCGTTGCCAAAACCCGGGTCGGTATTAAAGAAATATTCCAGCTGGGTTATGTTTTGGGCTTGACTGTAACTGTGTACGAGTACAATCAACGCGAGGATATATTTTTTCATGATTTGCTTATATTGTTAATTGTCTGAACCCCGATTAAGAAATTGAAACGGATTTTACCGATGTTTATCTGTGTCATCCTTTAATCTGCTTCATCTGTGGTTCAGACATTGTATTTAATTACTTTTCGTACTCACTTGTATCGGCAAATTATTACCACTGGTACTGGGTACACTAACTGATAAATAGCCGGAACTCCGGGCTGACAAGCTGGTTTATAAGGATCCGCCCCGGCATACGGACCCACTGTTTGGTTTGTATATGAAGGATTGAGTTGATAATTATCTCCATTGAATGCACCCCAATTTTGGAAGACGGTTGAAAAGTCAACATTAGAAATGTTGTTGCTGCCACTAAAGCACCTACCATGAAGGTATTATTTTCAATATTGTTGGAACCCGTGCAATTTTCAAACTGAAATGGATAAATTCCATAGTATAAAATATTATTGCTTAGTGTAGAATTGCGAAATGTAGAATTGCCTAATCCATTGGTACTAATTATATTGTTCGAAATGGTGGCTGAGCTTTGATTTATCATATAAAAATAGGTTTTAATAATGTTATTAGTAATCAATACATCCGTGATTGCTTTACTTATATCACCAGAATATTCATGAATACCACAATTATTCATCACACATTTTGAAACCATAATGTTAGCCAACGCTAGCCCATAAAACCCGTTGTAAATAAAAACTTCATTGCAACTTGAATGCGTAACGATGATATTGCTAACATAAACAGCAATATACCCTGTTACCTTTGCACTAATCACCGAATTTTCAGAACCTGAATATAAATTTATATTACCGCAATATCCAGCGTTATTGTTGGCTTGTACATTCGGGTTCTGTGCTAAAAAATCGCCGGTGCTAATAAGGGTTATTTTTACTTACGTTCAAATCACCGTAGTTGCCAAATGCAACCGGTTCTAAATGTATCGTATCACCTGCTGTTGCTGCATCATGGGCCGCTTGGGCGTTGGAGTAGATATTAGCACCCGTAACATTGGGGTTATTGTTTACACGCAGTATAGCGGCCTTTGTTAGTGTAGCCACGAATAGCATTGCAATGGAGAAAAGATTTTTTGTACATGATTTTTGGTATTGTTGAGTTTTAATTTGTCTGAACCTGTGAATCAATCGGAATTCAGCCATTTTCTTAATTGTTCGATTTCGTACTCGCCGTAATAGGTAAGGTGGTACCACTAATATTATTCGGAATGCTTAACTGATAAATAGAAGGTACGGCAGGGGTACAAGCCGGGTTATACGGACTTGTACCGCCGTACATACCTATGTTCTGATTGGGGTAGGAGGGTAGTAATTGGTAGTTATCGCCATTGAAATTATTCCAGTTTTGGAAAACGGTGCTCATATCCACTGAGGTTAAATTATTAGATCCGCAATACCACTGCCAAAGCCGCCTGCCGAAATATTCTCGTCACCTAAGCAGTTTGTAGCAGAAACTCCATTGATGAAAATGCAACGATTAACGAAAGAGCCTTCAATAGCATCATTTACTCCATTAAAGACACAATTGTTCATTAAAGCCGAATTCGCAGAAGGATTGCTATTATACAGGTATTCGATATAGCAATTCGATAGCAGGAGGGAGTTCAAGGTGAAGTATTTCCGGTAAACCAAAAGTATCCTCCACCTCCATAAAATTCAGTTATTCTGCACCGCTTGAAAACCGCATTGGATATTGTTGTCGAAGGTGTGTTACCAATTAAGACTCTGGAGATGGATGAATTTTGCGTAATAATATTATCAACTAATAAGTTCAGGGAAAAAATCTTACAACTAATAACACTGTTTTCAGAACCCGCATTGCAATACAAATAATCAATAAAGCCCACCAATGGCGATTGCTGATAGCCTGGGTTTTGGGTTATGTAATCCCCGTACCAATAATCACCAGTTGCTTAGTCATGTTTAAACTCCCATAACTACCACTCGGTTCTATGTGTATGGTATCGCCGGCACTAGCGGCATCGTGGGCAGCTTGAACCGTGCTGTACACACCAGGGGTATTAAATTTACTGCATCGCAATATGGCAGCATGTGTTTGGGAAATAAAGCTGCATAGCATGAAGATGGTGACTAGTTTTTCATAATATTTTTTTGATGATGAATATTTTTTTCTCTGATTATTGCGCAACCGAAGCAGAAGACGCTAAAAGCAGGATAGAAATCGGAATCTCATCTGCGTATTCCTTTAATCTGTTTCATCTGCGCCTGCCCCGCCTGATGCGGGGGTCAGACATTGCATTTAATTATTCGATTTCGTACTCACTTGAATTTGTAAACTATTGCCGTTGTTTAAGCCACTATTTTGTAATTGGTAAATGGCAGGTATGGCAGGTTGCACCGCCGAGCGATANGGATCGGCTCCGGCATAAGCNCCTAAGTCTTGATTGGAATAGCTGGAAGTTAGTTGGTATAAATCGGCATAAGGACCCCAAGTCGCAAACACCGTACTCATGTCTACATTATTTTGATTACCATTGCCAGCAGGTAACATCGCATTTTCGCAGATATTATCTGATACAATACTATTCTGAAAGCCAAATCCCCAGCCAGAGTATAGGATAATATTCTTTGAGAAGATGGCATTTTGAATATCGTTACTACCATAACAACAATTACTTTGAAACGTATTATACATCACTACCACCGAACTATTACTACTCCCTAATTGTGCCCTGCGTAGTATATTATTTTTGATGGTCAGGTTATTGATGGCTTGTCCGTTTGCATTTTCTATTGCATTCGTAATATAACATTTGGAAATTAATATATTGGATATCGGGGAAGAATGATTTAGGTACAAATCGCCATGCAGATAGGTACTAATAAGGCTAATATCGCTTGTATAAATAAATGCGTGTGTAGCCACTGCACTGATCGTTGAAAATTCACTGCCGGGCAAAAGCGAAATAATGGAGCATGATCCATGTTGATCACTTGCTTGTGAACCGGGGTTTTCATTCACCCAATACCCGGTACTAATTACGGTCAGTTTNTTGGTCATGTCCAATTGTCCATAATCGCCAAATTGTGTTGGCTCTAAATGGATCGTGTCANNCCCATTGGCGGCATCATGGGCCGATTGTGCCGTACCAAATACATTGGGTCCTGCTGCGGCCGGATTGTTGTTACAGCGTAAGATGGCGGCATGCAGGGTTTGGATGCCCCCGATTAAAACCAGAGTTAGTAGGAGTTTGTTCATTTGAAAATTGTTTGAGCGTTTAAAAAATAATGATGATGTAAAATTGTGGTTGAATGCAAACCATGGCAATTACTTTTGTGCCTGCTCGTTTAAGTTGGCAACTCCAACGCCTTTATTTCTTCCGCTGCACGACATTTGAAATATTGTACAGTTTTCACAGAATTTATTTTCCACCGGATAGCATACAGACCGCTTTCATGCTCCTGCTACTGAAGCTATTCCTCGCTGTGTCGTATATCTGAGGTTGGTAGCGACAATCCTTGCAGCCGAAAGCGTGTTCGCCGCCCGTATCACCTGCGCACAGAAGAAGTGGATGCTATTTCGCGGAATAGGGCCATGGTAAATTTTGAATTAAACTAGCAGAGTTTACAGTCTGCCGACTATTTTTGCACCGCATGTCGAGTATCTTATTAACCGGAGGAGCAGGTTTTATTGGTGCCAATTTGGTGCGCGCACTATTAAATGACNCCCGGGTTGAACGTGTGCGGGTCATGGACAATTTTAGTACCGGATACCGGCAAAATCTGGCGGATTGGNAAGCGCATCCGCGGTTTGAATTGTTGGAAGCCGACATTACCGATTTTGCCGCCTGTGAACGGGCCATGCAGGGAATCAAGCTGGTATCGCATCAGGCCGCATTGGGTTCTGTACCCCGAAGTATTGCCGACCCGATCCGAACCAACTTAACCAATATTACCGGTTCGCTAAATATTTTTACCGCAGCAAAAAACGCCGGTGTGGAACGTATTGTGTACGCTGCGTCTTCATCAACCTATGGAGATAGTGCCAGCTTGCCTAAAGTTGAACACATTATTGGACGGCCTTTATCGCCTTATGCCGTCACCAAATATGTGATGGAATTGTATGCCGATGTATTTGCCAAGACCTATGGCATGGAGTTTATCGGGCTCCGTTACTTTAACGTGTTTGGTCCGCATCAAAGTCCGCAAGGGGCCTATGCCGCAGTGATTCCTTTGTTTATGGATGCGGTGATACGCCATGAAGCACCTGTGATTAATGGGGACGGAAGTTATAGTCGGGACTTTACCTATGTTGACAATGTGGTAGATGCCAATATCAAGGCCTTATTTAGTACAAACACCGAAGCTGTGAATCAGGTGTTTAATATTGCCTTTGGAAGCAGTACCACCTTACTGGAATTGTTTGAAATGATACGAACTATTGCCGGTTCGGAATTGCAGCCACAATTTGGGCCCTTTCGTTTGGGCGACATACCACACAGTTTAGCAAATATTGATAAAGCCCGTTTACTGTTAGGTTATGAACCCNGTATTTCGGTGGCAGAAGGATTAAAATTAGCCTTTGCATGGTACTGTGATAATAAGGCTTGAGGTACAAGTTGCCAACAATTTTGTACCTTAGCGAAGGCCTGCCAGGTGAAGGCCGGTAAATTCTCTTAAATATTCATTATGAAAACAATATTTAAACTCGCCATCTTTGTATTTGGGTTTCGCGGAATTGTTCTGGCACAGGTACACCAAATTCAGCTCTCCATGCTCAATCTGGTGCAAACGTCCGACAGTGCATTTCAATTTGAATTATGGATTAAAAACCTGACCCCTGATTCGGTTTCTCTGCTTTCATTTATTCAATTTGGGGCTGATTTACCGGCAAATATTGGCAATGGTGGCACCTTGAGTATTGCAAAAATTGCCGCTAATCCAAATCTTCCCGCATCACAACAAGTACCGGGAACCCCGGTTATTCATGGTCAGCCCCTGAATCCTACTATAAGAATAGCAGCACAACCGCATACTTCCGGCCTGGCAACACAGATCCCAAGCAGCGGCAATGGCATTTGGTATGCCACTTACCGGGTGCAAAATACGGTTGCTTTTGCCCCCAATGCTGTGGTTTCATTTATTCCAATCGTGAATTCAGCTCCTACTACCAAAACCAGAACGGCGGTTTCTGCATATGTGAATGGTGCGGCCGCTGCTGGAACTGTCTTTTCGGTTTTAGGGAGCACCATCACACAAAGCCCTTTGCGTGAGTTGGTGATTCAGCCTTACCCCACGCTAACGTTAAATCCACCTGTCAATACCTGCCCGCGAGCAGCATACAGGTAAACCCACAATCTTGTTTGGTCAATGCCGGACAAGCCATCGTGACCCTCACACCTACACCGTACCCTTTACAAGGCACTTATACGCTCAATGGAGGACCTGCCCTTAGTTACTTTACCAATCCATTTCAGATTAACGGATTGGCTGCAGGTCATACACCGTAAGCATCTCCAATTTACCGGCCTGCGCCCCTGTGGTAAATACATTCACCGTGGTAGCAAATCCTGCATTGAACCATTCCAGTTCCGTGAGCACCTGTGATTCCTTTGTATGGAGTGTGAACAATACTGTTTATTATTCCTCGGGGACCTATACCGGAACTTCGGTGGATACCAATGGTTGCTTGGTTAATGAAGAACTGGTTCTGACAATTTTACCCAATAACTCCAGTAGTTCAACGATCGCTGCCTGCGATTCGTATTTTTGGCCTGTCTCACAAGTACATTATACACAAAGTGGTTCATTTCAATATACTACCATCAATAGTAGTGGTTGTACAGAAATTCATACCCTAGATCTTAACATCCTTTCAGGTAGTTCCTCCAATGCTTCTGTTTCTTCGGTTCAGTCGTACACCTGGCCCTGCAATGGAAATACGTATACTCAAAGTGGTGTATATACTTGTATGACTACCAATGCACTGGGCTGTCCGGATACCCAGAATCTTACGCTTACCATTATGCCATGCAATACGCAAGTGAGTGCCCCAAATGTGTATGCCTGTCCCGGAAATGCCATTAGCCTCGCGGGGAGTCCACCGGGGGGCTTATTCCGTTGCTAATCCGTATACCGGACCATCTACCCCGTACACTTATACCTATACTGACCCGGTGAGCGGATGCACACAAAGTGTAACAGCCAATATTTATGTACAAAATACTCCGGTGGTGACTCCCATCAGCATCAGCAATTTAAGCGGCTCATCGGCAACCTTAAATTGGGCCGCAGTATCGGGTATTGGTTGGTATGAAGTACGCTACAAAGAATCAAATTCTTCGGTGTGGAACAATGGTGGTACGCAGGCCGCACCGGCCACTTCAAAAACTGTGATAGGGTTAAGTCCGGGTACAGCTTACGATATGGAAGTGCGTGGTTGGTGTGCACAAAATAGTCCGGGGCCATGGAGCAGCAGTATGAATTTCACAACCACAGCGTCCTGCCCAACTCCAAACAATCTGCTGTTTGGTTGGCTGGCAAATAATGTTTTAAAATTAAGTTGGGATTCCATTCCGGGCACGGCTTATTATCAAACCCGATACAGAAACTTCAATCCAACTACTAATGGTACTGGCAGTTGGGTTAACGGAACAACCCAAACATCGTATAAACTGCTGGCAGGTTTGTCCGTTTCCTCAGTTTATCAATGGCAGGTGAGAGCGATTTGTAATAGTAGTTCAAACCATGTCAGTTCCTGGACTTCACTAAACATGTTCAATACCTATGCTTCCTTGCGTGGTTCTAATTCCGGAGAAAATCCACTCAGCGAAGAATCTTTTAAAATTTATCCGAACATCACAAATAATGAATTTGTACTGGAGTCCTATACCCTTCAACTCGTCAAATAGATGTAGATTTATTTGATGTGGGCGGGCGAAAGGTAAAGACTATAAAGACACATCTTGCTGAAGGTGAAAATACCCTGGAAATCTCTTTGAGTGGCCTGGGTGCCGGTATTTATCAAATACGTGTTCACGATCATCACGTCCTCATCCTGCAAGACAAGATTCTCAAGTTGGCAGATTAGCATGGATTAGGATATGCCATGATTCAAGCCAGACTTAATTTGTTCAGCCCTTTTCTGCCCCACCACCTCTGCTAATTCTTCAAGGCCGGCTTCTTTTACACCTCTGACTGACTTAAATTTTTTCAAAAGCAGGAGTGCTGTTGCTTCGCCGATGCCCGGAATACTGGTCAATTCATTTTTAATGGTGCCTTTGCTGCGGGTAGCCCGATGAAAGGTGATGCCAAAACGGTGTACTTCATCGCGGATGCGCCGAATGAGTAAAAGACTGGAACTATCGAAGGGTAATTTTAAGGATTCGGCATCTCCGGGGTAAAANAGTTCTTCTACATTCTTGGCTAAACCAATCAGGGTCATTTTACCCTCCAGGCCTAATTCGGCGATACTTTCCATGGCCGAACTAAGTTGCCCNTTACCGCCATCAATAATGACCAGTTGCGGCAATTTGCTACCTTCCTCCAGCAGGCGTTTATAGCGGCGCAACACAATTTCTTTCATGCTCGCAAAGTCGTTGATGCCCTGAACGGTTTTGATATGAAAATGCCGGTAATTTTTTATCGGGAACGCCNNATCGCGAAAACATACCATGGCCGCTACGGGATAGGCGCCCTGAAAATTACTATTATCAAAACACTCGATATGCACCGGAAGCTGATTCAGTTTCAGATCGGTTTGTAATTGGCGTAAAATTTCGCGGTGTTCATTTTCAGTCAGCTCCTGGAGGTGTAAGGCTGCCCGGCGTTTTTGTTCCTTCATGCCCCAGTTGGCATTTTGCTGCGACAATTCCAGTAACTTTTTNTTATCGCCCCCTTTGGGTACGGTGCATTGAATGGGNTTCCAATCCGGGCAATAAAAGGGAACAATAATTTCGCGGGAGTTGCTTTGGAATTGTTCACGAAACTGTTCGATGGCGAAGCGCAAAACTTCTTCATCAGATTCCTCCAATTTCTTTTCGATGGTTCGGGTTAGTGTATGTATGATGGCTCCTTGCACCACCACCATATAATTCACTATGGCTTTGTCGGCATCTGATTCCATCGAACAAACATCTACCGAACCAATTTGNGTACTCACCACAATGGATCGGCTCTGGTAGTTGTTCAGGTATTCGAGGCGTTTNTTAATGAGTTCAGCTTGTTCAAATTCCATGCGTTCGGCACAAGCGGCCATTTCCTTNTTATAGTAGCGAATAATTTCGCCCAATTTCCCTTTAAACACTTCCCGAACCTGTTGTACCTGCCAATCGTAATCCGCTTTAGGTTGGAATCCGGCACAGGGTGCTTTGCAATTACCGATATGGAATTCGAGGCAGGGTTTGTATTTTCCTTTAGCAATCATCGGATCGGATAAATTCAAACTATAGGTACGAAAGGGCAGGGTTTGTTTAATGAGTTCCAGCAAAGCCCTTACCTGTTCAACTGAGGTAAATGGCCCGAGATATTCAGACCCATCGCGGACTTTGCGGCGGGTGAAGAAGATGCGTGGAAAGGGTTCATTTTTNATCACCAGATAAGGATACGTTTTATCATCCTTCAGGTTCATATTGTAGCGGGGCTGATACTGTTTGATGAGNGAGTTCTCCAGCAAAAACGCATCCTGTTCTGATTCGACGATGGTGAACCGCAGGTCGCGGATTTCCTGTACCAGGCGCCGTGTTTTAAAATTATCCTGTTCCTTATTGAAGTAGGAACTGACCCGCTTACGAAGGTTTTTNGCTTTACCCACATAAATCACCCGGTCCTCCTCATCGAGGTACTGATAAATACCCGGAGCCGTGGGTAAGGAAGAAAGGTAGGCCGAAAATTCCTCTTTGGTCACAAGCGCGAAATTAGTATTCCCTAATGGCTTTTGTTGTGATATCCTACACTCAATTTGTTTGGATTGAGCAGATACTGACAAGCCGAGTGCCTCGAATTTCGTTTATCTTTGGCCCACCCGGATGCCCCGGCACATTTCCCGGCATCCAAATAAAATAGTTTACCATGAAAATTAAAACCCTCCTTGCCGGTTGCACTCTGGCCTTGTTTGCCGCTTGTAACAATACCGGATCCCCTGATGCGCATCAGAATAACCAAAAATCCGGTGACTTTAATGTTTTTGCTGAATCCTTTGCTGACCTTCAGGTACTACGCTATGAAGTACCGGGGTTTGACCAATTAACCTTAAAAGAAAAGGAACTGGTGTATTATTTATATGAAGCCGCTATGAGTGGCCGCGACATTATTTACGATCAANAAAGTAAACACGGACTCACCTTACGCAAGACCTTAGAAGCCATGTATGCCAAGGGTGGAAGTGGAGATGACTGGAAAAAATTCGAAGCCTATTGCGGGCGTTTCTGGTTTAGCAATGGTAACCATCATCACTACGGGAATGAAAAATTTATCCCGGAATGTTCTGCCGATTATTTTAAGTCCTTGCTAATCACATGCGATCCTAAAACACTGCCCCTGGCTGAAGGCGAAACAGTGGAAACGTTTTGGGCACGCGTTCAACCTTTGTTCTACGATTTATCGGTAGAACCGAAATGTGTTGATTTGCGGGCGGGTATTGACAATATCAAAGCATCCTCGAATAATTTTTACGAAGGTGTGAGTCAGGCTGAAGTAGAAGCCTTTNACAATACGATGCCAACCTCCGGGCAAGCTCCAAGCTGGGGCTTAAACAGCAAAGTGGTGAAAGAAAACGGTGTATTGGTTGAGAAGGTTTGGAAAAGCGGAGGCATGTACGGGGCAGCCATCGATAAAATAATTTATTGGTTGCAGAAAGCCAGTGGTGTTGCAGAAAATGAAAAACAAAAACGATCGATTGATTTGTTGATTGCTTACCTGCAAACCGGTGACCTGAAAACGTTTGACCAATACAGCATTGCCTGGGTGAAAGACACCGATAGTAAGATTGATGGCATTAACGGCTTTATTGAAGTGTATTTAGATGCCATTGGTAAGAAAGGAAGTTATGAGGCCTATGTGAGTATCCGGGACGAAGAAGCCACCAAACGTATTGCAGCCATCGCCAAAGAGGCCCAGTGGTTTGAAGATAACTCCCCGTTGATGCCCGAACATAAGAAANAAGAAGTGAAGGGAATTATTGCCAAGGCGATTAATGTGGTTGGCGAAAGTGGCGATCTGGCCCCCACTATGNCCATTGGAATTAACCTGCCCAATGCCGACTGGATTCGGAAAGATTCAGGCAGTAAATCGGTATCATTGAGTAATATCATTCACAGTTACAATGTGGCCTCCTCACAAAAAGGAACGCTGGATGAATTTGGATTGAACGATGAAGTGAAACAGCGGATTAAANAGCATGGCAATCTTGCATCGNATCTGCATACAGATATGCACGAATGTATAGGCCATGCTTCCGGTCAGATTAATGAAGGTGTAGAAACCACAGATAAGACCNTTAAAAACTATGCCAGTTGTTTAGAAGAAGCGCGTGCCGATCTGGTTGCCTTGTATTACATCATGGATCAGAAACTGGTAGACATTGGCGTGATGCCATCCGTAGAAGTGGGTAAGGCAGAATATGACAGCTATATCATGAACGGATTAATGACTCAACTGACCCGCATCAAATTGGGCGATGATATTGAAGAAGCCCATATGCGTAACCGGCAATTAAATGCCATGTGGGCTTATGAAATGGGTAAANAAGACAGCGTGATTCAGTTTGTGAAGCGCGACGGAAAAACCTATGTACAAATTAACGACTACAACAAACTCCGCACCTTGTTTGGGCAGTTGTTGCGTGAGATTCAACGCATCAAAAGTGAAGGAGACTTTAAAGCCGGGCAAGCACTCGTTGAAAATTATGGAGTGAAAGTAGACCAGGCCTTACATAAAGAAATTTTAGCTCGTTACAATACCCTCGGCATTAAACCATACCGTGGGTTTATACAACCTAAACTGGTTGCCGTGATGGATGGAGATAAAATCACGGATATTAAAATAGAATATCCAGAAAGTNTTNTTGCCCAAATGATGGAGTATGGAAAGAAATATGCTTTCCTGCCGGTTAAGAACTAAACATCCCATATTACGCCTCAAACACCTGACATCGAAGGCTTCTGCAAAGACTATACCGCGGAAGCCTTTTTTAAATTATCATTCTTAAACAATTAAAAGATAAAACATGAAACACAGCGAAAGTTTATTGGCAGAATTTAAACAGGAAAGTATCGCAACACGTCGATTATTAGAACGCGTTCCGATGGACAAGCAAGACTACAAACCGCATGAAAAATCGATGTCATTGGGTAGGTTGGCGACCCATGTAGCAGAAATACATGGTTGGTGGAAAGAATGTTTGGTGAACGATCAACTCGATTTTGCCGTGGGCGATTTCACCCCGAAANGTCTTAAAAACACGGAAGAGTTGCTCGCTCTTNTTGATGATCTGGTTCAGAAGGCTGAANAAATTCTGATGGAAGTTGAGGAATCTGAATTTGATCGTCTCTGGACGATGCGCCAAGGTGAGATGGTATTTTTTACCTTACCGAAGCGGGATGTGGTTCGCACCTGGTGTATGAATCATTTATTTCATCATCGGGCGCAATTAGGGNTGTATTTGCGTTTGTTAGATGTGGCTTTACCCAGTGTTTATGGGCCGAGTGCTGATGAGCAGGGGTAATGCAGGATAGTTGTCGAATTGAATAAACACTAAACAAAACGACCCCGGAAATCCGGGGTCGTTTTTGTTTTTATCCTTTATGAAAGGAATCAGCGTTTAGTCTTGTTTATTCACCTTGCTGGTATGTACCATCTGATCGTTGGCATACACCTGAATTGTATATAAACCTGAACTTAATTCTGAAACATTCATGGTGATCGTCTGAATACCTGCTTCGATCTGAGTTTGCATTTGTTTTACCAAACGGCCACTCAGGTCGTACAATTTCACCACGGTGACTTGTGTTTGTTGCGCGGCAAGTTCAATAGACAGGTTTTCACGAGTTGGATTCGGATACACCGTAACAGCGTAATCCAAGGTGCTTACTGCTTCCTCTACATCACCTGGTTTGCTGGCCAGCGTCATGAAGTCGCCCAGTGCACTCCAGGTTCCTGTGGAGAACGGAGACGGGTTACAAATCGCACGAATTTGCCAATCATACGCAGTATTCGCAGCTAAACCGGTCACTACCTTGCTTGTTGCAGAAGAAGGCGCTGTACCGCCATTCACCCAGGCACCAGGTCCTGCTGAAGTACGATACCGGATTTGATAGTAATTCACACCTGGTACAGAAGACCAATTCAATTTAGCGGCATTCTGAGTTACGTTGGTTTCAAATAAATTCTGAGGCGCAGGGCATGCAGGACCGGTTTGGAACACATGGGTAGCACTCCATGGACCTGGTTGGTTCTGAACGCAGAATCCACGTACCTCAATTTCGTAAATAGATGCAGCATCTAAACCAGTAATGGTTTTTGACGTGGTTGGAGCAGCTTGTGTACCACCACCGGTCCAGCTGGCTGAACCCAATAAGCGATAACGCACTTCATACCACAACAATCCGGGAACTCCATTCCAGTTAATGGTAGCTGTATTTGCACCAATATTGCTGGACGAAATTCCGGTAATTGGCACGGCATTCGAATGGAAGGCCATGGCCGGTGCTGAGGTGGTAGTACATCCATTGGCATCAGTATAGGTATAGGTGTACGCCGTTGTTGGGCCGGTATATGGATTCGGAATACTGAATGTACCACCTGCCGGAGTTCCCAACAAGGTTACCGCACCTGAAGCACAAGCGCTCACATCATAAGCCATGGCCATAGGGGCCGGATTGATAGTTAAATTCAACGTTACTGTTGAATCACAACCGTTCGCGGCAGGAACAACGGCCGTATAGATACCACTGTTGGAATATGTAGTTCCATTCGCTGGCCAGGTAAAGCTTGCACAAGCTGTTTGTGATTCGCTGCCTGTAATTGCGGCAGGTTCATTAATCACTACTGTTGCAGTTGACGTACAAGGACCATCTGTTACGGTCACCGTATAGGTTCCCGGAGCCAGTCCGGTTGCTGTATTGGTTGTTTGAACCGGAGAAGTACTCCAGGATACCATCGCAGAAGTTCCACCATCGATCGCTAACAGAGAAGGCACACCATTGTCGATTAAATTCATAATACCAAATCCTATGCTATACGTACCGGCATTGGCAAACGTATAAGAGTAACTGCTCCAGTTTTTGGTGAACTACACTATAAATGTTTGGTCCAACGCTGTTGAAGTTTGTAGCCGTTGAAACGTCTGCCAGTAATTGAATACTGTTGCCGGTAATACTCAGGAATGCTAAGTCGTTAAACGGTAAATAATCCTGAGTCATGAAATTATAATTGAATGTCACGGTTTGACCGGCACTAACTGTAATATTCCGTTTAAAGGCCGAACCTGTAGTCACTACGTCTGTGGCAATGCTACTGATAGATCCTGAAGTCAAACCAAGGAAAGTTTCAATATTGGTATCACTCTGACCTCCTTGAGTAGAAATGATCCCCATATTCGAACCATGGGTTGGAACTACACCTCCGATATTGGATTCAACAGCAGAGAATCCAATCGTTTGCCAATCGGTCAATCCATTTTCAAATCCAAATGAGGAGTTTGCACTGTTTCCCAACTCACCGTTCCTGTTCCGTTTTGTGCTCCAAAACAAGTTACGTCTATAGAACTCGTACTGAGAGAGAGCGTTGTAATCGTCAGGTCTAAGAGCTCTGTATGGCAACCAGTCACTACACTATACGTTCCGCTTTGGGTATAGGTAGTTCCGTTTACAGACCATGAATAGCTATCACATGCTGAAACGGTAGTTGTGTTGGTAGTAGATGGCGTAATGGTCGATCCAGAATTTCGGTATGGATACATCCTGCCACATTGGTGACAAAGGAATAAGTTCCTGTTTGGGTGTAGGTATTTCCATCTACTGACCAGAAGTAACTGTCACAGGCCGTAATTGATGTGGTATTGCTGGTATTACAATTCTGAACATTGATGGTGATATTCTGTTCGATATGCGGACCACAATGGTGATGAATATCTTCGAGAATGACATCAAAGTTATGCGTACCAACATCAGCGAGTGTAGGTGTTCCACTCAATGTAGCTGTACCGTTTCCGTTATCGGTCAGAGTTAACCATGAAGGAAGGCCAGTTTGATGATACGATAAGACATCACCAAATGGTATATCCGATCAGTTCCTGTGAACGTATGCGAATAAAGTACTCCCACTACTGTTGTAGCCGGAGGCATGGCACTGGTAAAACTTGGGGAGCTGTTCACCAAGACATTAAACGAGTGGGTAGCCGTTTTGTTGTTGGCATCCAACGCCGTATAGGTGGCTGTATGCGTACCCCAATCGGCAGAAGTAGGAGCCCATGATAAATTGGTAACGGCATAGGTCGCAGGCGTAGTTGGTAAGGATGGGGTATGCACAGCGCCGGCCGGCAAACCTGCCACACTGGCGATAGATACATTCACCCCACTCAACAGGTTTTGGGCCTGAATGGTTTGGTTGAGGGTATTACCCACCACCACGCAAAATCCGGAGCCAGCAATTGGAGTAGGTGGCACATCAAATACCGGATTCGTATTCACGTTAATCACCACATTGGTAATGGCTTGTTGGCCATTATTATCGGTGGCTGTGAAGGCAATCACGTACGAACCAATATCAGCCATACCTGGAGTCCATGAAAAAGCTGTTGTAGCCGGATTGGCAGCAGTAGTTGGCAATGACGGAGTAAACGTTGCACCGGAAGGAACGCCTGATGCGCTCAATACCACTTGCGACCCGGCATCCACATCGTCGGCTTTCACGTTGAAGTCGATCGGTGTACCCGGGTTTACTGAATAAACAAAGTTGTTTACTGGAGTAACAGCATAGTCAAAGGTTGGTGGATTAGACGTAAAGGTACTTGAACGTAAAATAAAGTCAACAGTTGTATAGTCTCCTTTGCTATCTGTAATCTTCACGCTGAAAGCCGATAGCCCTGCAACAGTTGGAGTCCAGTTAATGACACCGGCTGAAGATAGCGTGAGACCGGGAGGAGTTGAAGTATTTAAACCACTATTTGCAGTAGGGGTAATACTGAAAGTCAAAGCATCTCCATCGGATCATAACCTGGAATGGTAAATGTATTTGGCGTATTCAACTGAAAATTAACTATGGCCGGCACCGTGGTTACCGGTGAGTTATTTTGAGGAGTTCCTCCAACGGTAACACTGGTTTGCATGAGTTGGCTCAATCCACTATTCCCGTCCAGGAGTCCGCCGATGCGGCAACAGTCGCTATATTGAAAAATATACGTTCCATTGGCAGGATACTTGTGTTTGATGGTAGTAACCCCTGTAAACCAATCTTCGGTGGGGTTGATTGAAGTAATTAGAAGCGAATAAGAAGTAGCTGTTCCATCTCCAAATGTAAAGGAGGAAATGGGCGTTACCGAGTTTAAGGCGGGGTCCCAAAGGCCGTCCATCGCCAACTTTGGGTTACCTGAAAAATTACAGTGTCGTTTGTTCCCATGCTCCAACTAACGGAGTGGTAACGGAAATGGGAGGCTTTGGATTGGAATCCCAGCCCACAAAATCCAACAAACAACAGAAGGAGTAGCTTCCATGTTCGCGGGAAGCTTCGCGTTCGGTTTAGAATTTTCTGTTTCATGTTTTATTTGTTTGGTTAATAAATACGTTGTTTATTCAGAAATACGACACCAGCTACCACTGTGTGATCAACACAAGTGCACACAGCGCTGGCTATGATACGATGATAGCGTCTTATTTAAAGGGAAAGCTTTACTTCTGTTTCGGTTTTAACTGGTTTTATGTTTAGAAAATAAATAGGCGCTGGAATGCCCAATCAGTAGGTCCAAACATTGAACAGAAGTAGGTAAAATAATTTCAACTGAATAACAGTCAACAAGTTGATTCTCAACGAATCCTGGTTCCCGAGTGGTTAGTCCGGAGCAAAAATACTTGTTGTCAAAAAGGATTTGATCAAGGTTTGATATGGTTTGTACTGCGAAAGTAAAATCTAAAAATGGATTTTCATAGTGTATTATAAAATATCAGATTCTTCATGTATTAGACTTCTTCTTCCTTCACGACATAAGTGATTAAAAAATCTGGCCCTTTTGGCAGCGCCTGATGCAATTTTTTTGCGACGTCTCCAGAGACACTATCGGTAATCATCGCGATGTTCCTAGGGGTTGATGCTTTGGGGGCGGTCGCTGCTGGTTGCATGCCGGTTGATGATCGCGTGGCATATCATTCTCTGAGACCAATGCAAAACAATCAAAAATAATTAACTAAGTCATTTGGCTTCAAATTTCTGCGTTACTTAGATTTTTTTGCCACTTGACTTTGCAACGGCCTCTCTCTGCGGGTTGCCGTTTATTTATCGCTTACATCGGGCGCTCTTCATTCTGCCGCTTCTTGCAGTTACCTCTTGATGCCTTCTCATACGCTTTATGGTTCAGACTGGCTTTACCTGTTGTGGTGACAGACGCACACGTTCATTTTGTTCCGGCCGTTCTGGTATATTGGAAGCTTTTTATAGTTTCTGAAAACAAAGCGTATCTCAGCGGAAAGCGAAATCAGGAATAGATTTTTCATGGCGCATAGAATGAAGGGTAAATGATAAAATCCTATACAGAGGATACTCCACTACCTGAGTCATTGATTCTGTATTGGGTCATTTTGAACGGAAAACTGGTTAGTCATCCGAATAAAAAAGAGCCATGTTTAAAACATGACTCCTTTTTATGAAATAACGACCTTGAATTATCGGGTGGTATTCGCCTTCTTTTGTCTTCATCGCTTGTCACAGGTGCTGCTGTTTTAACTGCCCGTGGTTTTTGGTTTGGATGAATTTCTGGTTTAGAAGCCGATGGTGGGGTTGCCGGTTTTTTAGTGGCTAATTGGGCTTCTTTTTCGCGACGTGCAGCTTCCATATCCGGCGTGAAAATTTCACCTTTAATTGATTCACGCGGGCTGTTTCTTCAGCCTGATCCTGATGACCTTTCATTTCTGCACGATATTGTTCCAAATCCTGCTGGAAGTTTTCGCCTTTGTTCGGAACATTCATGTAAGGATTTTTGATGTAAGGATCTTCTGCGACAGCTGCGCCGGCATATTCCAGGCGATAATCTTCGTATCCTTTCCGTTTTGCGCTCACACGATAATCAAAGGTTGTTCCATTCGCGGCTCCGGTGGCATGCACTTTAAATCCGGTCAAAGATTTTTCAACCCAGAAATTACCCATATCACCGGTTGGTGTGATACTCACGATAAAAGGATGCGCGGCATCAATCACTACACCATTTAATAAATCTTGCGGGAATTCAATTTCAGCCACCCCATTTTGGATGCTTCCTGAAGCCATATCTTCGAACCAAACACCCGGTGTTTCCACACAGTTCACCAACACGGCCTTACCTTGTTGATTAATGAAAGCGGAGTTCTTTGTACCGGAAATAAAGTGGTTCCCAGAGAAGTAACCCGCCCAATTGGTTAGTGCTCCGGATGCTGTTCCGTAAACACCGTAACGGGTTCCTGTAGCTCCTGAATTCCCTTCTCCACGAACCCCCATGGTTCCATTCCCCAGCACACCATACCAGGCGGCATCTCCACGAACTCCAATACCATATACATTAGATCCGGTTGTTACTTTACCGTACACACCCACATAATCAGCCACCATGGTTCCGTTGTACTCACCACGCAATACGCCGTTCAATATGGCAGGATTTGCCGTACTACGGGAATTGTAAAAATAACCGGCCTGATTAGAATCCGTTATTGCACGAATTCCATAACCCTTATTAGAATAGGCATTCACACCAGTACCTTCATTCACAATTTCAATGGCATTGTTATTTGGAGAAGCCGCTGTAATATAAACTAGGTATGTTGGTTAATGGATTTGATTTAGACAGATATACCGACTCCCAGATTCCAGACTTATTCGAAAATAAGGCATAATTATCAACAGGGTCTTCGATAGAAATACCACTCTTTGAGCCATTGGCCCCTATAGTAAGTGCATAGAAAGAATTCGGAACAGATGTATTAATTCCTATAGAACGGGTTGAACTATCCACCGTCACGGCATAGTTGGAGATATTGACATCTCCATTTTGGGCAAAATTGGAGGTTCCATAATATCCAAGATAAGTATCCCCTCCCAATAGTTAAGAAAGAGTGGACCAAATCCGTTCACGCCAACCTTACTTTGAACTTCATTATCGTCTACGGTCAAATGGTAACCTGCGGAAGAACCAAAATTCGCATTACCGTCTGTACTGGAACCGGAATAATTTAACCCATTCACATCCAAAGGAGCGGCTGGGGTTGTGGTATTCAGACCCACATACCGGGTATCATCATCAATCGCCATGGCAGGTTGAGAACCTGTTGTCAGAGCCAGATTATTTGGATCAAAGCATCAATTGTCCATCCACATTTTCCGACACGTTAAAATAACTCCCTGAGTAGTTTTCGAATGATATGCCCACAGTATCTGTTGATGACATCAACGACAAATTATTCGACGGGCTTCCGCCGATACCCACTTGAGCATTCACACTCGGGTTAATATACACCTTGGGTAAAGAATTGGCACCTAATAAGAGTCGATCATTTTCGCGGTTGATGACGGTAGATACATTTCCAATTTGAGAAATTACAAAACCATCCGTAGCTGTATGTCCGCTTGCTGTGTTGGTTAAACGCAAATCCATATTGGAACCATCCGTATTGTTCAGGTGTACCCTGCTTACCGGTGCACTATTGCCTCCGATACCCACATTCTCCGTCGTGAAGTCGGCATGGAATTTTAACTTGCTTGTACCGCCTTTAAACAAACTGATCCCCGCATTACCTGCCGTACTGATCAGGAAGCGACCCAATCCGTCGTTCGCCGCTACACCATTGTTTCCAAACGCCAGTAAGTTGGCAAATGGATACAAGGTAGGCAGACCTGCATACGATCCGGCATACGTGCTGCCGTATTTCGTAAACGTCGCGTAATTCACTGCACCATCACTATACATCGTAAAACGTCCGGCTCCGGCTGCACTCTGATTCTGCATGCGAAGATGTTCTAATACCGAAGCATTGTTCTGGTTGATATGTAACTTGGCAAACGGACTCGTGGTACCTATTCCCACATTACTTCCATTGTCAAATACCTGACTATTGTAAATCGTATTTGCAGCAGTAAACTTCGTCAGGTAGTTCACCGTTCCTGTACCGGCTGCTGAGGTAGATACTGTTCCTGCACGTGTGCCACCAGCAGTTTCTTTGGCCATTCCGGCTTTGTCTGCATAAATCGCATAGGGTACACTCAATAATTGTGTGGTGCCGGCATCTACATAATTGCTTCCGCCTTTTGATCGATGCTCACACGAATGTATTTGTTTCCGGTTTCCCATTTTACTTCTGCCATCGTACCTGTAACAGCCTGGCCGTTGCCGATTTGCAGTGTATACAATCCAAACTCATTGGTGGTAATGGTTTGTACTTCTTCATATTCAGGGGTTGTGGCATCTGAGGTAGGCAATACACTCAGTTTGATGCCCAGGGTTTGTTTGCCCATGGGATTGCCTTTGCTATCGCGGGCAATACCCTGGTAGTTAAATTTTGAGGAACCTGGGCTTTCGATCAGCGCAGGTGTACCGGCTAAAATCAGTCCGGTTAAGAGGAGTTTAAGTGTTTGTTTCATAAAATTAATTTTGTAATTGGAGTTTAATTAACGGGTCTTTTGAATTTTAAATGATTGTTGTTCTGCCGATCCGGATCCCGTCNNCAGCATCAGGTAATACGTTCCTACGGCCAGGGCGCCGAGTTCCAGACTGGTTTTGTTACTTCCGATTTGTTGCTCAAGTTCCCGGCTCAATACTACTTTACCGGTGGCATCATACAAGCGATAGCTTAGTTTTCCGGTTTGCAGACTTTGCCATTCCACGAAAACAAGGTTATCCGATGGATTCGGGTAAATCTTGATACCGTCGGTCAAACGGTCCAGTCCACCTGCCGATTCTTCGGAAACCGTCGCACTGGTGGATGTGGGTTGAAGAACACCCTGGGTAATGATGAATTGACTACTGCGTTCCGTACTCACCAAAACCATTTCACCGATCGAATAATCAAAGGTCATCCCATTAATCCGGGCGCTGTGGCCACTTACATTCAGCGTTTGTTGGGCATACGTTGACGTATTCCAACAGAGCAGAGTAACAACCAAAATTTGAATCTGTTTTATCATAGCGAATAATTTGATGGTAAAATTATGCGGCCGCTTTGATGGCATGTTGCCTCATTTAGAATTCGGAGACAAGTACTGAGTAAAAGGTAGAATGGGGCCAATAAGTGGTTCTTGAACCCAAATTTTATCTCGTCAAATAAGACGAGAGGCTTCAAATCGCATAAGCAAGCATATTGCAATACAAGGCATTCATCGCATATGCTTGCTAAATCGGAGTCCTTAATGACGAAATAAAATTTCCATTTACCAAACAGACTATGGGGACATAAAAAATGCCGATGAAAACACCGGCATTTTTTTAAATCGGACACTATTTTATTCCTGGGTTCCTTCTGCTTTTGGAGCAGGAGAGGTAGAAGCTGGTGTTACACCAAAACGAATTTGTTTTGTGGCACCATCCCACCACATACCTTGTCCATTTTGTTCTTTGTTACTGTCATCATGCAATGATTTTTGCAGATTCTCATCAAAACTTGTTTGCAGCATCTCTGCGGGAACCTGATGTTCGGCAGACTGGTCGATCCGATCAGCTACACTAATCCAGGAAACAGTCACATTACTTGAACCATTGTTTAATTCACGAACTGTAAACCCATTTTTATCAATGCTTTCAATATAAAGGCCATTGCAGGCGCCCATTGCAGTAACGGTCACAACAGGAATGTCTGCCATCAAACTACTGTAGTTTTTATCGAAGGCCACATACGCAGTACCATTTTGCAGCGTGATTTTTCCTTTTTTGTAGATAGTCAATTCAGTAGATGTTACAGAATAAGCCGCTACACGTTGCTCTCCGGTATTCACTAATTCAATTTGTTTACCGGCAGTATATTCATCCCCAAGATTATACGATGCAAGTAATTCGCCACTGTTCATTTGACCAATGACTTTACCTTTTGAAACAGAACCTACCATGGAGCCAAAATCCGCCACCGATACCGGCCACTTCATTGCTGGGCAGGAATCCACCACCGGACGTATAGGCTGAAGATCCGTAAACACCATAGTTCAATGATGCGGAAGATCGATAACCTAGTGAACCCCAATATGTTCCTGAAACTTCTGAACCCAATACACCACCAGTTCTTGTATAATCATTATAACTGTGTCCTGCAATACCAAAGGTGTAAACATCTCCCCAAAAATTAAATCCTGCGGTGGCGGAATTACAAAATGATTGTGCATACGAGGTTCCATCATTTTGGGAATTCCGGTACGGTAACCGTATAAGGTGTGTTGCCCATCCCCATCGGCAGTCTGTTGTTGTTTATACACGTATAATTTATACGCTGTAAGTGGCGCAATATTGATTCCAAGGCTTGTCCATTATCCTGAATTTGAGAATTAATTAATGTAGTTCCGCAGAATTAAATTTGGGTACATAATTCAGGTACCGGAGGATGAGGTCAAGGCAGGTGCCGTCCAACTTCCATTACCGAAAGCATCCGATGTTAATACTGAACCAGCTTAGCCCCATTGGTCATGGCTAAACCATTCGTAACTACATTAGCCCATCTGTATGAAGAAGTTCCCAATGACATGGTATTATCCGTGCCGGGAATAACGTAGTCCACGCCATCTCCACCGACTTTAAACCGGCTATTTTCAGGCCCTGCTCCATCAAATTGCGTGTAAAACTCAGTTGTTCCCAATGATGCGGTTCGAATATTCATAGCATAATTACCAAAGCCTCGGTTCAATTGAATTGAACTGATTCCATCACTTTGTATTCGCATATGTGTACTTGTGTGCCTGAATTAACAAACAAGGTATCGCGTATGATCGTTTTACCCACAACATCTAATTTTTCTACCGGACTAGTTGTTCCGATTCCCATATTTCCGTTTGTGTGAACAGTGACTAAATCAAACGCACCTGTAGGTCCATGCGAAATTCGTAAGGTATTATCATTGTTATTCATAACATGAAAGAAAGCCGCACCATTACTTGGCAACATGGTTAAAGTACCTTGAGTCGTTGCATTGTCGCCGGTAGTATTGTTCCGTTTACGTGGAATTTTCGATCCAGGTGCTGCAACACCTACACCTACATCGCCAGCTGCGGTTACCGTCATGCGAGGCGTGTTGTTTGTTCCAAAATTTAAATCACCATTCTCTAGATTATTGATGGATGCTGTGGTTCCGTTTTCCGTGATTGTTAACCCATCATTGGCCGTATGACCTGAGGTATTATTTGTTAAGCGAACATCCATACTGGTTCCATCGGTATTGTTCAGGTGTACCCTGCTTACCGGAGCACTATTGCCTCCGATACCCACATTCTCCGTCGTGAAGTCGGCATGGAATTTTAACTTGCTTGTACCGCCTTTAAACAGACTGATTCCCGCATTACCCGCCGTACCGATCAGGAAGCGACCCAGTCCGTCATTCGCCGCTACACCATTGTTTCCAAACGCCAGTAAGTTGGCAAATGGATACAAGGTAGGCAGACCCGCATACGATCCGGCATACGTGCTGCCGTATTTCGTAAACGTCGCGTAATTCACTGCACCATCACTATACATCGTAAAACGTCCGGCTCCGGCTGCACTCTGATTCTGCATGCGAAGATGTTCTAATACCGAAGCATTGTTCTGGTTGATATGTAACTTGGCAAACGGACTCGTGGTACCTATTCCACATTACTTCCATTGTCAAATACCTGACTATTGTAAATCGTATTTGCAGCAGTAAACTTCGTCAGGTAGTTCACCGTTCCTGTACCGGCTGCTGAGGTAGATACTGTTCCTGCACGTGTGCCGCCAGCAGTTTCTTTGGCCATTCCGGCTTTGTCTGCATAAATCGCATAGGGTACACTCAATAATTGTGTGGTGCCGGCATCTACATAATTGCTTCCGCCCTTGGGATCGATGCTCACCCGAATGTATTTGTTACCGGTTTCCCATTTTACTTCTGCCATCGTACCTGTAACCGCCTGGCCATTGCCGATTTGCAGCGTATACAATCCAAACTCATTGGTGGTGATGGTTTGTACTTCTTCATATTCAGGGGTTGTGGCATCTGAGGTAGGCAATACGCTCAGTTTGATGCCCAGGGTTTGTTTGCCCATGGGATTGCCTTTGCTATCGCGGGCAATACCCTGGTAGTTAAATTTTGAGGAACCTGGGCCTTTAGCAGCGCAGGGGTTCCGGCTAGAATCAGTCCGGTTAAGAGGAGTTTAGTGTTTGTTTCATAAAATTAATTTTGTAATTGGTGTTTAATTAACGGGTCTTTGAATTTTAAATGATTGTTGTTCTGCCGATCCGGAGATCCCGTCCAGCATCAGGTAATACGTTCCTACGGCCAGGGCGCCGAGTTCCAGACTGGTTTTGTTACTTCCGATTTGTTGCTCAAGTTCCCGGCTCAATACCACTTTGCCGGTGGCATCATACAAGCGATAGCTTAGTTTTCCGGTTTGCAGACTTTGCCATTCCACGAAAACAAGGTTATCCGATGGATTCGGGTAAATCTTGATACCGTCGGTCAAACGGTCCAGTCCATCTGCCGATTCTTCGGAAACCGTCGCACTGGTGGATGTGGGTTGAAGAACACCCTGGGTAATGATGAATTGACTACTGCGTTCCGTACTCACCAANACCATTTCACCGATCGAATAATCAAAGGTCATCCCATTAATCCGGGCACTGTGGCCACTTACATTCAGCGTTTGTTGGGCATACGTTGACGTATTCCAACAGAGCAGAGTAACAACCAAAATTTGAATCTGTTTTATCATAGCGAATAATTTATGGTAAAATTAACTAAGTTCATCTTAATAGCCAATTTTACCGTGTTTTATCATAGCGAATAATTTATGGTAAAATTAACCTGCATCGACAAGGGTATAGTGCCTCAATTAGAATTTGGTATCTTCTAATGAGTAAAATGCACAATATGGCCAATAATTGGTTTTTGAATGTTTAAACCCACATTAGTCTACTAAATCCCAGCACGAGACCCTTGCAAAACGATCAAGAATAATTGGCTTAATCATTTGGCTTCAAATTTCTGCGTTACTTTGAATTTTTAACTATGTCATTATCAACAAGATCACTCAATACTTAAAAATTCAAAAAGCCTTGAACTTTTGCCGGTGACTTTGCAACGGTCTCAGCACGACTGTTTGCCAAAAAAGCCTCCGAGAGTCGGAGGCCTTTGTGTACTGAGAGCGATTGATTAATCTTGTTTTGTGACCTTGCTGGTATGTGCCAACTGGTCATTGGTAAATACCTGGACGGTATACAAACCTGCACTCAATTCAGACAAATTCAGGGTCATACTTTGTGCCCCTGCTTCGTGCTGAGATTGAAGTTGTTTTACTAAACGACCACTCATGTCGTACAACTTGACAACAGTAAGTTGTGTACTTTCTGCAACAAGGTCTACTTGTCAGGATATCGCGTGTTGGATTCGGATACACGGCAACGGTATGATCCAAGGTTTCGTTGTTTGCTGTTACATCGCCTGGTTTGCTTGCCAGGGTAGTGAAATCGCCCAACATACTCCATGGTCCCGTAGTATACGGTGCCGGATTACAAACAGCACGAATTTGCCATTCGTAAGTTGTATTTATTGTCAATCCGGTGTAATTTTTACTCGTTGAAGTTCCGGGAGCTGTACCATTTTGCCACGCACCAGGTCCGGCAGCTGTGCGGTAACGAATCTGATAGTAGTTCGTATTAGGAACGGTTGTCCAAGTTACTGTAGCAGATGTTCCGGTTATATTGATTTCATTCAGACTGCTTGGGGCCACACAAGAATTGCTGGTAGTAAAAATGGTTGTTGCACTCCATGGACCTGGGAAGTTTGGCGAACCACAGAATCCGCGTACTTCCACTTCGTATTGTGTTCCAGAAGTTAAACCAACAATATTTTTAAATGTTGTTGGAGCAGCTTGTGTACCACCACCGGTCCAGCTACCAGCACCAATGGCACGGAAACGAACTTCGTACCATCCCAGGCCAGGGATACTATTCCAGTTTACCGTGGCAGAATTACCCCTATGTTACTGATATTGATTCCGGTTACGGAGGTGCTGTTGTTACGAAGATATTTGCAGGAGCTGATGTGTTAGTACATCCATTCGCATCGGTATACGAATAAGTATAGGTAGTTGTTGGGCCTGTATACGGGTTGGCTACACTGAATGAACCACCGCTTGGATTACCAATCAGAGCTACTGCATTACCTGCACAAGCGCTCACGTCGCTGGCAGTAACGGTTGGCAAAGGATCGATCGTCAAATTTAAGATATAATCCTGACAGCCCATTGACGCTGAATAGGTACCGGAACTTGCATAGGTCATGTTATTCACTGACCAGAAGTAATTACCGCATCCAGAGGCGGTTGTCACAATCGGTGGATTTGGAGAACCCGTCACATCCCACATACAAGTTGTGGTGTTAAATGAGGCTGTTTCATAACAAGCCAATGTTGGCATCGCTGGCATCGATCCGGTGACATCCCACACACAAGTTGTTGTATTGAAAGATGCCGTTTCATAGCAAGCTAATGTTGGCATCGCTGGCATCGATCCCGTCACATCCCAAACGCAGGTTGTGGTATTAAAAGATGCTGTTTCATAACAAGCCAATGTTGGCATCGCTGGCATCGATCCGGTGACATCCCAAGCACAAGTCGTTGTATTAAAAGATGCCGTTTCATAGCAAGCCAATGTTGGCATCGCTGGCATTGATCCGGTAACATCCCACACACAAGTCGTTGTATTGAAAGATGCTGTTTCATAACAAGCCAATGTTGGCATGGCAGGTTGTGTTCCTGTTACATCCCACTGACATGTTGTGTTATTGAAAGTAGCTGTTTGATAACAGGCCAATCCTGCGCTGGTAAACGTGAAATTTGAATTCAAAGTAACTCCTGCACCTAATTGGTCATCTAAGGAGAAAATTGTAAAAGCAAAGTTTGACCCGCCAATACAGGCACACTGGTATTTCCGGACTGAGAAGTTACATTACCAGAAGTTAATTGCGTAAAACCCCATTAATGGAATATCCGAATGGATCATAAAGTCGATCCCAGTCCGTAGTACTGTAATCCCAATTGAAATTAATCACACCATCGCAAGGAACTGTTACGGTATAATAGGTGTAAGTCGGACTCAGAGAACCTGCATTACTTCCTGTAAGGAGTACAGTGGATGAATTGGAAGAAACACTACCATTTCCGCCATTTGTGTTGCTTAATGTCCAGTTAGTTGGATCAAAGGCGCCGGTAAATCCAATAGCATTTGGACAAGCACCAGGAACTGGAGGCATGATCCGGTGACATCCCAAGCGCATGTTGTTGTATTAAAAGATGCTGTTTCATAACAAGCCAATGTTGGCATGGCTGGCATCGATCCGGTGACATCCCAAGCACAAGTCGTTGTATTAAAAGATGCTGTTTCATAACAAGCTAATGTTGGCATCGCTGGCATGCATCCCGTCACATCCCAAACGCAGGTTGTTGTATTAAAAGATGCCGTTTCATAGCAAGCCAATGTTGGCATCGCTGGCATGCATCCAGTGACATCCCACTGACAGGTTGTTGAATTCCGGTGGCTGTTTCGTAACAGGCTAATGAAGGCAGGGTGGTTGAGCTGGCTCATTCACAGTAACTACTAATTGCGTAGCAGAACAGCCAGTAGGTGTAACATCAATTGTATAGGTACCTGCTGCCAGGCCGGACACCGTAAAGGTAGTACCGCTTGAAAAGGATACTGCTGAACCTCCATTTACAGTATAGGAACCATCTGATGCAGGTGATAAATTAACAGGCACTGAACCTGTACTTCCGAAACAGGGGGCGTCCGTTGGTGTTCCTGCCGTTACAGTTGGGCAACAATGGCAGCAGTTCCACAAATTTGGAACGGGAATTCTCTGGGTAGCAGGGAAGTCCCATCTGCAACCGCACTCCATGTAGTTGTACTTCCAATATACTGCATAGCGTTCCCTGAAGTGGCATTGGTAGGTGGTTGCCAGGGTCCGGAGGCCAGACTTCCGGCAAATTGCCAAACCAACCAATACGTTCCAGGGGCCAGAGTAGCTGGAAAGTTGGATGGCCAGGCGACCTGAATTCCCATGATTGGGCGTGTTGTATTGGTTAACGTTGTACTTGTAACTCGATAAACCTTGTCCAGTTATTGGTTAGAATCGTATTGGTTGTGGATACATACAACGNNGCTTCCACCTGTTGATGGCGGGGCGTTCCATAATTCAATGCGAGGAATATCGGTAAACGTTGAGGTTGTTGTTGAACCCGTCTGATACGAATAGAACGTTAACGAGGTTAGTCCAGGTGCTCAGATTNNAGTAAAATCATCGGCAACCCGGTTATCTGTGGGGAGGGCTTGTGCACCAAAACCGAGGTACCTNCCACCTCCGGCAAGCACACTCACATCGGCACCACCTGCTCCGACTCCGGCACTGAATCCTTCAAAATTGCCATTCGAATACAATGTGTTGGAGCCGCAATAGTTGGTTTGTGCAAGGCCCCGTCCTGAAATTCCGAATAAAATACCTGTAATTGCCAGTAGTCTAACTACTTGTACTATTTTTAATTGTTTCATTTTTTTGTAGTTTAATTTAAAAGAATGCTGAATCTGCTCATGCGGTGAACCATCTGTTGTAAAGACTCTTGACAAAAGCTGCATTCAACAGTTGTATTTTTAAGAAACAAACTTGTTTCTTGTTCCGGACATATCCGGAATGAATTCCAAACTATTTTAACATGCTAGCCTGGTAATCGTCGATAGAACTTGTTAATAACATCCCGAAACCTTCGTAGACGTTATATAAAGTATTATCGGTAAAATTTACGGTGGTGATAATCCTGAACGATTCATAGACGTGGGTTGGGGTATAAAATGTTTTGTAGAAACAGCCCTTGCTGAACTCAATATGGTTCAGAAAAGACTCCATTCGTTCACTTATGGAATCCTAGGACGGAAAGGCTATGATTGTATCGTGATTTATTTGTCTACTTCTTGGGATAACTATTTTGAAGCGATCAATGAATTGATGCGCAAAACAAGTAGGTCCAAATGATGTGAAGTAGGTATATCTCGGCAAAAACAGGTTGATTTAAGCCAAAAAGATTGTTCAGGAAAGATGAACATTCGAGGTTTAAAACAGTTTTGATTGCAAAATAGCAGCAAGGTTAGATTTGGTTTGGAGATCCAAGATACAGCTCACCTCGTACAAATCAAAGTAAATCTTCAAAAACTAATTAATACATTGATTGCGAATGAGTTACAACTCGTCCATTTTTCAGCGTGAAATTTGTCTATTCCTCCGATTAGTACATTGCATGTCTTGAAGAAATAGTTCTATCCTCCAATTGATTGTGATGCGCTGAATGTAACTTGTGGTTTGAATATTGGTTTCCTGTTTCGAGATAAAGAAACGGTATGAGAAGTAAAAATCAAGAAATGATTTGAACAATAACCTTGTGTCAAGATAAGCGAATTTCACACCAGAATGTAATGAAGTCAAATACGTTCACGTTGACCACCTTGAATATTTGTCGTTAGATTTAAAATATCAAGAAGAAATCGGTCATCGTTACTGAACGGGATTACAGATAGCCTACCGGAATCAAATTGCCTTTCAACTAGTTGCGATTAGATTTGGTATCAGCGTTTCAAACTCTGCGTTTGTAGAATGAAATTCAAATTCAGCGCACCTCATTTAAATTCCGAAAGAACTACCCGATCGGGGTGATGGCATGATTAACGACGATCATCGCGCTGTTGCTGGGGCGCAGCAGGCTGGCTGGGAGGTGCAGGTTTTGCAGGCTCCGTTTTAGGAACCTCCTTCGGTATTACGGGTTTACCAGTTCTATCACTATATTGTACCGCACTGGTTTTCTGCGTTGGTAAAGCACGCGGAGTTTCTTCTGCTTTATTTGCCGGTGATTCTTTCTGGATGCCGGCAGCCTTTTTTTTCATCTTCCGTCATTTCAGTTTGAGCAGGCCTGGTCCGCTTTTGCGTGGGTTGCTGTACTACGGTCGCTTCATCGCGTTGGCTTGTTGATTCACGACGCTCTTGTGCGAATAGATTGGCCCCAAGTAGGGTGAATATTGAAACAATGAATAACTTTTTCATGGTGTTGCGTTTATTTAGACTTCCAAGGTAGTTCAGGGTCCTTAATTAACCCTGCAGATTGAGTGGATGGTCTGTTTGAACTAGTATTTGGTCGAATTTGACAGGAATTTGGTGAGATATAATTCCAATGTGAATTGGTAGATAAACCATCTCGTCAGCTCTGACGGGACCGACCTGTACCGATGCATTCATTGTTTGCGAGGAACGGGCATTACAAAGAATAAATGGGTAATAGGCTAGCAGATTAGAACAATAACATGGGTCTAACCTGTACCGATGATGGATGTTCCTGAGGAACGAAGGTTACAACCACACATTCGGTATTACAGATAGCACTTCGGAATAATTCCGGAGATTAAGCCGAAGATTTATCTTGTCTTTAAAAATGATAGGCTGCAAATCAACTAAGCCAGCATATTATTACGCTTAGCATTTATCGCAATCACTTGCTAAATCAGGGTCCTTAAAGAAGAGACAAAAATCGGTTAATTCGATTTCGGCACCTGAAAATATCCAAGGCGTATTGGGTAACTGCAATATGAAAATCTGCCCTTATTGCCGGAAAAGTGGCACTCCCAATACCTGCACTCCACGCTGCTCCTTTTAATTCGAACAATCAAAGATTAGTCTGTTGCCACACACAGTAGATACAAGGTACCATTAAAGGAAGCCGATGTACTACCCGCATTAAAAAAGGTCACTTCAACCTGGTTATTGGCGTCATCCACATCATGCGGAGTAATGATAAAATGCGTAAAACCTGTACCCGAACCCGAAGCTGGTTGGAACTGTGCTATAGAAACGCGAATATTGGAATTGGTACCGGCAAACGGTGTGATATTAAAGGTGGCAGAAACGGAAGAATTAGATGCCACTGTTGCACTCACATTACCGCTGCTAAATCCCATACGTAACTGTGTGCCGGAGTTACTTTTTACAATGCCATTGCCGCTACTGACTATCATTTCTCCACCCACCGCCAAGGTTCCGTCGTTGGTCGTATTTCCGGCTACATGTAAATTTGAGGCAAAATCTACATTGCCGTCCACATCAAAATAGCCATCTACATAGGAGTTTCCATAATTTTGCTGATTAGTGTTATAAATATCTGCATCCGAATAAAGAGAAGCATCCGTGTATCATTCCATTAACATCCAACATATAGCCGGAGTAGTATCACCGATACCAACGTAACCGTTGTTGGAAATGGTCACACGCTCAACAAGGTTACCATCAGAAACCGTGTTTGCACCGACAAACAAACCCATTCGTGCCTGATTTGCTGAAGTGCCTATGGTTTTTAAAGCTCCTGTAAGTGTGAACCATGTTTAAAGAATGCTCCACTGAGCGTATTCAGCCCCAACGTATTCGGGTTATCGAGCATTAAAGCCTTCCCCGAATTGGTCGTGACCTGTAACATCATGCCGGGGCTAGTAGTTCCTATTCCAACATTCCCTATTTTTTTATGGTCACCTTTGGGGATGCATTGGTGACAATACTAACATCTTCGCCATCACCACTTGTACCAATATCTAAATTAGCGGCTGCGCTGTATGTTCCCATGTAACCGATATACCCATATGCATTTCTAAACCCAACAAAGTTGTCGTTTGTTCCGGATTCAAAATAACCGGTATAGCCGCCTGATGGGTTTACAACATGTAATTTGTAATACGGTGTTGTGCCCAATCCAACCCTTCCTTGCGTATCTATAGTAAGATGAATCCCATTGTTAGTACCTAAATTCAAAGAACCTGCTTCTTTATTGAGGATAGTTGCCGTATCGCCAGATTGACTGAGAACCAGACCATCATTAGCAGTATGTCCTGTGGTATTATTTGTTAAGCGAACATCCATACTGGTTCCATCGGTATTGTTCAGGTGTACCCGACTTACCGGAGCACTATTGCCTCCGATACCCACATTCTCCGTCGTGAAGTCGGCATGGAATTTTAACTTGCTCGTGCCGCCCTTAAATAAACTGACTCCAATATTTCCTCCACTACCGATCAGAAAGCGACCCAGTCCGTCGTTGGCCGCGACGCCATTGTTTCCAAATGCCAGTAAGTTGGCAAATGGATACAAGGTGGTGATGCCGGAATATCCGCCCGCAAACGTGCTACCATATTTCGTAAACGTCGCGTAATTCACTGCACCATCACTATACATCGTAAAACGTCCGGCTCCGGCTGCACTCTGATTCTGCATGCGAAGATGTTCTAATACCGAAGCATTGTTCTGGTTGATATGTAACTTGGCAAACGGACTCGTGGTACCTATTCCCACATTACTTCCATTATCAAATACCTGACTATTGTAAATCGTATTTGCAGCAGTAAACTTCGTCAGATAGTTCACCGTTCCTGTACCAGCTGCTGAGGTAGATACTGTTCCTGCACGGGTACCTCCAGCTGTTTCCTTGGCTAAACCTGCTTTATCCGCATAAATCGCATAGGGTACACTCAATAATTGTGTGGTGCCGGCATCTACATAATTGCTTCCGCCCTTGGGATCGATGCTCACCCGAATGTATTTGTTTCCGGTTTCCCATTTTACTTCTGCCATCGTACCTGTAACCGCCTGGCCGTTGCCGATTTGCAGTGTATACAATCCAAACTCATTGGTGGTGATGGTTTGTACTTCTTCATATTCAGGGGTTGTGGCATCTGAGGTAGGCAATACGCTCAGTTTGATGCCCAGGGTTTGTTGGCCCATGGGATTGCCTTTGTTGTCGCGGGCAATACCCTGGTAGTTAAATTTTGAGGAACCTGGGCTTTGATCAGCGCAGGTGTACCGGCTAGAATCATTCCGGTTAAGAGGAGCTTGACGATTTGTTTCATGGTAATGGATTTTAATTGAGTACCGGTAAATGGTTGTTGTAAAGTTCAGCAGAAAACCTTACCTCAGGTTCGTACATTTAGTTTCTGGCAGTTTTTAATAGGAAACAAGTCATTTTCCAGCCTCAATTGACCGTAGCACAACCATTTAAAACGCAATGCGCTATAAAGACTGAAGAAAATCTTTTAGCCATGTGGCCAGCAGATACATGCCGGAATAATTCAATTTGTCGACTGTATCATTTGTACTATGATAATCTGCATATTGTCCGGAAGAGAACGAATAGCAGGGAATACGCCGTTCATAAAACCACCTGGTATCGAGCTGCCCTAACTGACTACTGTCTCCTGATAGTATCGTAAAGGGTGCTTCTGTTTGCAGGGTTCTGTTAGAATAACACATGAAGGTTTGATTCCATGAGCGACCCACCATGTCTAAATTGATGACCGCTTTTATTTTCGTTTTTAAGGTTTTGGAACAAAATGCGCTNGATCCGTACAAGCCAATTTCGTGGGCATCAAACAGAACAAAGAGGTAATTGAATTTCGGCGAGGGATGCTGTTTCAATAATTGCATCAAGTACAAAACAACCGCTACACCGCTGGCATTGTCATTGGCCCCCGGATGAAATCCTTTGGGGCGTATATCTTTTGATTTACGAAAATCCAGTCCCAAATGATCGTAATGGGCTGCAATTAAAATTGTTTCACGCTGACCAAGATTCAGGAATGCAAAAATGTTTTTACCTACGAGTCGACGATTGGAATCCGAATCAAAAAATGAAAAGGAATCTTGATGCGGTTTTAGTCCCAATGACCGTATTTCTGTTCGTAAAAATGAACGTACCTGCTCCTGAAAAATGCTTCCCGGAGGTCTTCCCTGGAACTCAGGAGAACAAAGGGTATTTGCAATGCGGCGTAACAGACTGGAATCCGGCGTTTCTGCTACACACCCAATGGTGCAGAATAGGAATAAAAAAATCAGGTGAAGGCGCATAAAAAATGCCAGTGCAAAAATACACCGGCATTTTTTCTGTTGGATATACTATTATTCCTCTGTTCCTTCCGTTTTCCGAGCTGGATACGTAGAAGCAGGTGTTACGCCAAATCGAATTTGTTTTGTGGCTCCATCCCACCAAATACCTTGGCCGTTTTGTTCTTTATTGCTGTCATCATGCAAGGATTTTTGAAGATTTTCCTCAAAATTGGCTTGTAATAATTCAGCAGGAACCTGATTTTCAGTGGATTGATCGATCCGATCGGCTACACTTATCCAGGAAACGGTCACATGGCTTGTACCATTGTTTAATTCCCGTATGGTAAATCCATTCTTATCAATACTTTCAATGTAGAGTCCATTGCAGGCGCCCATGGCTGTTACCGTCACCACAGGGATATCTGCTATTAAACTGCTGTAATTCTTGTCGAACGCCACGTACGCTGACCCATTTTGCAATGTGATTTTTCCTTTGTTATAAACAGTCAATACGGTGGATGTGACTGAATAGGCCGGGAGCCGTTGTTCGCCCGATTGTACGATCTCTACCTGCTTCCCGGAAATATATACGTCGCCTATATTATACGATGCGAATAATTCACCACTGTTCATTTGTCCGATTACTTTTCCTTTAGATACCGACCCGACCATGGAACCAAAGAAACCACCACCAATGCCGGCTACCTCATTGGAAGGCAAGAAACCACCACCTGAGAAATAGGCTGAAGATCCGTAAACGCCGTAGTTTACCGTTCCCGATGATCGATAGCCCAATGCGCCCCAATATGCACCAGATACATCAGCACCTAAAACGCCTCCTGTACGGGAATAGTCGTTGTAGCTCCATCCTCCAAGGCCAAATGTGTACACATCACCCCAATAATTTAAACCTGCGCTGGCTGTATTCGAACCTAATTGGGCATAACTGATTCCATCATTCGCACTATTTCGCGTACGATAAACAAACAAGGCATGTTGTCCATCGCCGTTGGACGTTTGTTGTTGATCATAAACGAATAATCGGTGGGATGCACTCGGGGTAGTATTGATTCCGAGGTTTGTTCCATTGTCCTGAATTTGCGAGTTAATTAATGTAGTACCCGCAGAATTAAATTTGGGAGATAATTCAGGGTACCGCTTGATGAGGTTAATGCAGGTGTTACCCAACTGGCCAAACCATTCGCGTCTGAAGTGAATACTTTACCAATGCCTTGTGTGCCATCGGTAATTTTTAAATCGCCGTTTACCTCCAATTTAGATGAAGGTGTTGTAGTTCCAATGCCCACATTCCCGGCACTATTTATCGTCATCAAATCATCTGAACCAGCTACCGGCCCATGCGAAATTCGTAAGGTATTGTCATTGTTATTTTTAACATGAAAGAATGCCGCACCATTACTTGGCAACATGGTTAATGTACCTTGAGTAGTAGCATTGTCACCCGATGTAATAGTTCCGTTTACATGCAATAATGAAGTAGGCGATTCTGTACCAATGCCAACTTTATGGTCTGAATTTATATACATACTGGAAGCCGGAGAGTTGCCATTATATAAACCGATTCCACCCAATTCACGATTAATGATATACATACGAGGAGCGCCGCCATTGCCCATAGATATTTCTATACCATCAAAACTACCTATACCGGCATCTGCTGTAGATAACTGTATGGCGGATCCGCTACCCGGATCCGGTTGATGAAATGCTGCCCGATACCAGTTATTGAACAAGGGCCGGTAATTCCAGAAATTGACCATTAGCCAATAGTCTCATTTTCTCCTGATTGTTGGTCGCGAAAATGATATCACCATTCTCCATATTATTGATGGATGCTATGGTTCCGTTTTCCGTGATAGTTAACCCATCATTGGCCGTATGACCTGAGGTATTATTTGTTAAGCGAACATCCATACTGGTTCCATCGGTATTGTTCAGGTGTACCCGACTTACCGGAGCACTATTCCCTCCGATGCCCACATTCTCCGTCGTGAAGTCCGCATGGAATTTTAACTTGCTTGTACCGCCTTTAAACAAACTGATCCCCGCATTACCTGCCGTACTGATCAGGAAGCGACCCAATCCGTCGTTCGCCGCTACACCATTGTTTCCAAACGCCAGTAAGTTGGCAAATGGATACAAGGTAGGCAGACCACATACGATCCGGCATACGTGCTGCCGTATTTCGTAAACGTCGCGTAATTCACTGCACCATCACTATACATCGTAAAACGTCCGGCTCCGGCTGCACTCTGATTCTGCATGCGAAGATGTTCTAATACCGAAGCATTGTTCTGGTTGATATGTAACTTGGCAAACGGACTCGTGGTACCTATTCCACATTACTTCCATTGTCAAATACCTGACTATTGTAAATGGTATTTGCAGCAGTAAACTTCGTCAGATAGTTCACCGTTCCTGTACCGGCTGCTGAGGTAGATACTGTTCCTGCACGGGTACCACCAGCAGTTTCTTTGGCTAAACCTGCTTTATCGGCATAAATCGCATAGGGTACACTCAATAATTGCGTGGTGCCGGCATCTACATAATTGCTTCCGCCCTTCGGATCGATGCTCACCCGAATGTATTTGTTTCCGGTTTCCCATTTTACTTCTGCCATCGTACCTGTAACCGCCTGGCCATTGCCGATTTGCAGCGTATACAAACCAAACTCATTGGTCGTGATGGTTTGTACTTCTTCATATTCAGGGGTTGTGGCATCTGAGGTAGGCAATACACTCAGTTTGATGCCCAGGGTTTGTTTGCCCATGGGATTGCCTTTGCTGTCGCGGGCAATACCCTGGTAGTTAAATTTTGAGGAACCTGGGCTTTCATCAGCGCAGGGGTACCGGCTAAAATCATTCCGGTTAAGAGAAGCTTAAGTTTGTGTTTCATAGAATATTTTATTTAAATGCGAAAACAATAGAACAGGCAGGACAATAAAATTAGTTCCACTTTGGTCAATTCATCGCTAATTTCTTAAAACCGAACCATTCGGATTTCCTGTCGTATTTTTTTATCCAACTCCTGCTGTTTCTGTTTTTCGAGTAGTTCCTGAGCATGAGCAGGCATCTCGCAACTTCTTTTTCTGGCTTCTTCTGCTTTTTTCTTTTTCACTCATTGTGGCCTTTGCATCTTGTGGTTGAGGGTTCAAGGCATAGCTGGCATCTTTACCAAACACTTCCGGATTTAAGTACTTACCTTTTTCGCGTTCTCCTTTCTCCACTTCCGGAACCACACGATGTGCATTAGCCCAGGCGTCCTGACGAACTCCTGTTACCTGCCAGCTGACTTCTACATTCGGTTTACTAGTTTTAATTTTAAAGGTGTTGTTGAAAACCTTTTCAGTGACTTTAGCCATTACAAAATCGTTACTGTTGTCAATGACGGTTAACTGATATTTGAAATCTTTGTTTTCCGCTTCAAAATAAGCGGGAAGTTCAATGGTAGCATTTCCATCATTATCTGTGATGATATTTCCATTATACACATTCATCATATCGGGGCTTTCAACAAAGCTGTGTATTAAGTATTTATTCTCTGGGTCTTGCGGGTGATCGATTTTAAACGTACCGGATGATTTACTCAAAGTGCCGTTGATATGGGTATTTCCATTGAAATAGCCTGCATAGTTCGTTAAAGCTCCGGTTGCTGAAGCACCATATATACTGTACGCATAATCCGCATTACCAAAGCCTCCAAAGGCTTGACCGAATACACCAAAGGCATCTGTTGTTCCAGTCGTTGCATCCCATTTACCTGTGGCGTTCCCTTGAATTCCAATGACCTGAACATCACCCCCAACAGAGCCGATAATGGCAGTTACCCTTCCCTGATTGGAATTCGGGGCATTGGCACTTACCCATGAACCTATTGTTGTATTGGTAGAACTAGCACTATTCGTTGAAGCGACAATTTGTTGACCATAATTATTTGCATTCCCATTTTGTACTGATTGAATGAACTCTCCAGTTGTAAAGCCACCGGCCGAATTGGCGTTCGTCACATAAATATTTGAGCCATAAGCGTCTTGTTCGTTTCCATTTACATTAATAGTTTGTCCATAGCTAAACGAAGGGTTTCCGGTGCCTGTCCGGGTCGTATTAATCTGATGCCCAATAGGAGAGTAATCTGAAGTGACCTGAGTTAACACACCCAGATTGGAAGTTCCGTTAGAATTCGTTGAAATAAAATGTGCAGTTGTATCATGGTTAGCACTGATCGCAAAATGTGCGTTTGAGAAGGGCCTTGATTAATACTTCCGTTAAATATCTTGCCTGAACCATATCGTATATTCAAACCATTATTAACCGTTCCAATATGCGTATTTGATAAATAATCACAAATGGCCGATGTGCTATCATAAAGTGCTGTTTGCATTCTAGTCGAATCCCCATCAACAGGATGTTTAGGAAGGGATTAGTTAGAATGACCTGATTTTCACCAATACTATTTTTGTTAATGACCACGGCATATTTGTCTCCTCGAAACGTGAAATCAGTTTGGGAACTAACCCCATTTACATTTGTATTGGGGATAGTTGTTTTCAAGTAAATCTGTTCCATTATCAAGTAAATTACTGTTCCCTAAAGTACTTCCATCCGGTGTGTATTTCGGAATGTAATTTAATGTGCCCCCTGCACTACTGATAGTGGGTGTATTCCAACTTGCTAAACCCGCTGCATCCGATGTCAATACTTTACCGGCTCCCGGTGCGCCTCCTGCTATTTTAAGTTGATTCGCAACTTCTACGTTTCCTGCTGCGGTTACCGTCATGCGAGGCGTATTGTTTGTTCCAAAATTTAAATCACCATTCTCCAGATTATTGATGGATGCTGTGGTTCCGTTTTCGGTGATTGTTAACCCGTCATTGGCCGTATGACCTGAGGTATTATTTGTTAAGCGAACATCCATACTGGTTCCATCGGTATTGTTCAGGTGCACCCTGCTTACCGGAGCACTATTGCCTCCGATACCCACATTCTCGGTCGTGAAGTCGGCGTGGAATTTTAGTTTACTGGTACCGCCTTTGAAAATACTGATACCGGCATTACCCGCCGTACTGATCAGGAAGCGACCCAGTCCGTCATTCGCCGCTACACCATTGTTTCCAAACGCCAGTAAGTTGGCAAATGGATACAAGGTAGGCAGACCCGCATACGATCCGGCATACGTGCTGCCGTATTTCGTAAACGTCGCGTAATTCACTGCACCATCACTATACATCGTAAAACGCCCGGCTCCGGCTGCACTCTGATTCTGCATGCGAAGATGTTCCAATACCGAAGCATTGTTCTGGTTGATATGTAACTTGGCAAACGGACTCGTGGTACCTATTCCCACATTACTTCCATTGTCAAATACCTGACTATTGTAAATGGTATTTGCAGCAGTAAACTTCGTCAGGTAGTTCACCGTTCCTGTACCGGCTGCTGAGGTAGATACTGTTCCTGCACGTGTGACGCCAGCAGTTTCTTTGGCCATTCCGGCTTTGTCTGCATAAATCGCATAGGGTACACTCAATAATTGTGTGGTGCCGGCATCTACATAATTTGTGCCGCCCTGGGGATCGATGCTCACCCGAATGTATTTGTTTCCGGTTTCCCATTTTACTTCTGCCATCGTACCTGTAACCGCCTGGCCGTTGCCGATTTGCAGCGTATACAATCCAAACTCATTGGTGGTGATGGTTTGTACTTCTTCATATTCAGGGGTTGTGGCATCTGAGGTAGGCAATACGCTCAGTTTGATGCCCAGGGTTTGTTGGCCCATGGGGTTGCCTTTGCTGTCGCGGGCAATACCCTGGTAGTTAAATTTTGAGGAACCTGGGCTTTGATCAGCGCAGGGGTTCCGGCTAAAATCAGTCCGGTGAAGGAGTTTAAGTGTTTGTTTCATAAATGGATTCTTTGTATAAAAGTAATCAATCCTATAGTTCAAATCGCTTAAATGAGCAGTTGGTCGGTTTCAGCCCAAAGTTTGCAGTTGGGCACAGCAAATGATCATACAACGAATACCGATGTATGCTTTGTAATGGTCGTTCCTCGAAAAATTCTTTACCGGCTGGGCTCTTCCGAGTTGAGGAGACGGGATAGGAATTGGTCTATCAACCAAATTCATCGTAGTATGACCACTTCACAACTCAGCTAGTCTTTAGACTATTTATCGTTGGAATGGGTATAGTTGGGCGCGGTATGATTTTCTAATTTGGGTCACTGAGCAAATCAAATCTTTAGAGGCTACTGTTTAACGTGAAAGTAGTTGCTATCATTGCTATCTGGTGTAAAATTGGTTTGATTTGATGCACAGTACTTTTCATATCTCTACGATAAGTTTGCAATTCAATTCTTAATTTTCAATTCTCCTAACGATCACAAAATTCTTTAGGCTTAAGCCTCAGAATTTCAGTTACAGCAAGGTCCCCGAAACATTCGTAATCGTCTTACGCCAATTTTCATAAACAGGGTTCTCTTCGGCATCTTCAACTTCCGAGTCATCCTTTAGTCCCGATACGAAGTGTCGGGAAGAAAAGAACTGTACCATCCCTTGGACGCTTGCTTGAATTTGAAGCGCCGACCAGATAGCCTGCAACTTCTGAGCAAAAATTGAAACCTGCCAGCGTTTAAAATGAACATCAATTCCAATGAAAATCTTTTCGCCGTAAAAATCCAGTTGTTTATTATTTTGACCTAGCTATAGCATGGAAATACTTTTGGGGCTGAAAAGACCCCTTCTGGAAATTTAAACTAGCTTTTTAATTTGTATAGGTACTACTTAGACTCATGCAAAACCCTTTGAAAGAATGCCTCAGGGATTTGCAACAGTCTCAAATATGTTGTATTATTAGGTTTCAATCAACACTATGGAAAGGTTACTTCGGCGTGGAAGTCGGGGTGAGTTTGTAACTCTCTTACAGGAAATGCTAGTTCAAACCGGATTTGCGCTGGAAGTGGATGGGCAATTTGGACCGCTGACCGAAGCAGCCGTTAGTGCTTTTCAACTACAAAACGATTTAAAAGTAGATGGTGTGGCCGGGCCCATTACCTGGTCTGTATTGGCGGCACGTTCGCATCAACCAAACTCCAGCCAGCCCCTTCCGCTTCCTGTGAGCTTAACGCTCCGTGAATCAGACTTTAAAGCTTTTGCCGAAAAATATACTCTGGAAAGTGCACAGATTAAGGCTGTTCATGAAGTGGAATCCAACGGGCGAGGCTTCTCCAACGGGCGATTGAAAATTTTATTCGAAGGGCATGTGTTTTGGAAAGAGTTACGAAAACGCGGCCTCAATCCGGCATCTCTTCGTACCGGGAACGAAAATATCCTCTACCCCGCTTATTTTTCGCCCAATCCGTACTACCGCCAAAATCAATACGATCGTTTAAATAAAGCCAAAACCATCCATGAAGAAGCCGCGCTTTGTGCAACATCATGGGGGCTGTTTCAAATTATGGGTTATCATTATGCCGACATGGGATTTGCCCGTGCTTCCGAAATGATTTCTTATCTCGAACAAGGCGAAGCAGCTCATCTGGAAATTTTTGGCCGATTTTTACAAAAGAATAAAATACTGGACGCGCTCCGGGCATCCCGCTGGGCCGATTTTGCACGCAAGTACAACGGGGCCTCTTATAAAAGTAACCGGTATGATACCAAACTTCAGACGGCCTACCTGAAATTCAAACGCCTCTCATCCTGAATATCCTATGCCTGGAAACGTTAAAACAATCTGCTTTTTATATTCCGGTGATCCGATGATATGAATCTTTATAAAGATCGGCACCCTTTTTTATACGCTATCAGAAAAAGGCCTCTTACAATTAATCGATCGTGAGGCGGTTTTTCAACGACATGCCGACATGCAGTTTTTAGGACAATATGTAACTTCTGCAGATGACCATTCCGCTAATTAGTGTGGATCGATTAACAGTGAAGAGTGTATGGCCTGGTTTCAGCAAGCCGTTGGACTGCGCAGACCGATATTTCCAGTATTGTGGCGGCCCTGCGACTGGACAGCAGAAGATGTATTTAAACCCTACCTCACTCAGGTTTTTCCACGGGGTGGCGTGTCGGTTTTGGAAGCGGCGGACGATGCCGGTGAAAAAGAAAAATTATTCACCCAAATAGCCGTTCAGGTTAAAAGCCATATTTCCTGAACTCGAGACGGTGGAAGTGCGCTCGGAGTTAATAAACCATTTTTTTATCTGATCGCTGCCCTATTACTCCTGATGGGCATCCTGGCGGGAGGATTTGTTTATGTAAAATTAAACATGGGTTTAGGTGCTGCCTTGTTCGCCTTTCTGATGTTTGCTTGTATTGCCTTGTTCACTCTTCGGAACGTATTTTTCCGGCTCAACTTAAAATTGCCTGATACTATGGATGTGCATCAAAATATCAACCTCATCGACCAATTGATGGCCAACGAACAAAAAATAAACGTTGGGCCATTTTGGCAACCATGCTATTTATCCTGATGGCTTGTGGATTTATTCTCTTTGCCTGGTTGTGGAATCAGGAAAAGGAAGGGTATCAAAACGAAATTGAAAAACAGGCCAATTTGCTGAAGCAAGTCAACAGCACCCGGGAACGCGAAATACAACTTTATCGGGAGAAGGATTCTACCCTCGCTGAATGGATGAAAAACAATCCACGGGTAAGTGGTCAATTACCTGCTGCGCTCGTGCCGGAAACTGAAAGCGCTGAAAAGACTCCCGATGGATGTAGCAGAGAGTAAAAATACGAGCATCGCCCCGGCACCCGCACCCGCTCCCCTTGTAGAAGCTCCTGATTACCCGACCGGAGCTGGTTCGGCGGCTTCTCCGCCTCCGGAAACAGAAAAGCCTTATCGTATTTTATTCAATACATGCCAGAACAACAAAAACTGGCAGGGCAGATTCGGGAAAAATTAAGTGCCACACGAATTGGCAAGGTCCCTCCCGCTGAAAAGATGGAGTTTAGTTTCGCTACTGAGATCCGTTATTTTTCTGAATCCGACCGCGCGCAAGCCGAATGGGTCGCTAAAGTGATTGCCGAGTCGGGCCCTCAACTTCCTGTTCGTTTTGTCAGTCTGAGCGGCGTACGTCCAAGGCTGATTGAAATCTGGATCGGACAATAAGAAAATTATCACCTATGCCTCAAATTTCGGTTTTTCTATCCTATGCCCATGAAGATGAGTCCATGAAAAATGAATTGGACAAACACCTTGTGATGCTGAAGCGCAGTGGTAAACTGAAGGTGTGGCAAGATCGGCAAATCGTCGCCGGCCAGGAATGGGACCAGGCCATCCTGAACGAATTACAAACAGCTGATATCATTTTATTGCTCGTTAGTGTTGATTTTAATGCCAGTCAGTATATCTGGGAGAAAGAACTCAGCCTGGCGATGCAGCGGCATGAGGAAGGATCGGCTCGCATCATACCCATTATTTTAAGGCCCTGTGAATGGAGCGAAATGCCCTATGCAAAACTTCAGGCCTTACCCAGTGGGGCCCAACCCGTGAGTACCTTTGAAGACCCCGATGTGGCCTTCACAGATATTGCACGCCAGATTAGAGGGGTGGTTGATTTTATGCTTCAAAGCAGGGCATGATAAAATCGTAATCAATCTACTTGCATCAGGACCACCACCGACAACAAGGCAAAAACAGAATCAGGTAAAAATTCCATCCATAATATCTTGTCGTTTAGGTAATTTCATACACGTGCAGTTTGGGTTGTATTAAATAATTGGCTTGTTTGATTCATTACACCCACTTCCTGAATGGGTGGTATCGCTAACAAAAGTGATACCTACCGGTTTATTCTTAAACTATTCTTTGCCGAACCGCGTAATTTCTACTTTGAAATGCATCACAAGATGTTTCAGCAGTGTTTATACCGGTGTGGGAGGCGGAAAATCAAATCATTCATTCAAAATTATTGATCAGCAATTGAAATGATTCCTGCATTCAAAGCGGTCTATCTCTCTTTGAAATGGGATAACAAAAATCGTTTTCACGTTTAACTCAAACCCTGACTACCGACACTGGAGATGCGATTTGTGCATTTCAGCTTCCATTAATAACAGTTCAAGGGCTGTAGTGAACATTTCAGGCTGAATTATTTTTAAACCCCGGCGACCTGTTTTACCTTGTTCTTCGTCCTATGTTACGCCTGCTTATTCGATTGCTTGTTTTGATATCTTACGTAAATCTGGCCCAGGGTCAGACGAATTTATTTACGTATACCCAATTCAATGATAAGGATGGTTTAGGCGACAATATCATCTATAGTATTTGTCAGGATCCCAAAGGCATCGTTTGGGTAGGAACTCAGTCTGGCCTTTCCCGGTTTGATGGAAAACACTTTACAATTTTCGCAGAACCCGATCAGAGAATTCATTGATGAACAACACGGTATATGCATTGTGTCTTGATGAAAGGGGGTATTTGGGGAGGCACCGGAAATGGAATATTTCACTTTGATCCGGCCAGGAATCTTTTTACAAATTATCAGACCCCATCAGGAACCTATCGTTCGTTGATTTACAATATTCAATGCGACAAAAAGGTCNAGGTATATGCTACTCAAAATCATTGCATTTTAACCTTGGTTCCCGGAAAACAATTTGAAATTCTCACCCGATTAACTGAAAACCAATCAGAAATTATGCCCTATAGCGTGATGAGGAATAATTTTCTTTTAGATGAANGGGAATCATTGTCTATGGATTGGATTAAAAAGGGGCTGGGCCGCTATGATCTGAAAACGCATCAACTTCGTGATCATCGCAATGCCGGCTCAGATAGTCTCTATCAACCTTGTCAGGTGAGCACTCTGGCCAAATCGGCCTCGGGAGCCATCTGGTTTAGTGACTATACACACCATCGCCTGATTGCCTTTCATCCCGGACACCAAACCCGCCTTAAAATGATCAGTTTGGATGTTATTGGACAGCACGGGTCCATTGCGACCCTGCTGATTGATAAACAGGAGCGCATGTGGATGAGTTGTTCTTCGTACCAGAATTTTGTGATTGAGCAGGAGCCTTCGCTGAAAGTAACAAAGTTGAAGAGTGTGGAAGGCAATAGTTCAACCATGAGTTCCGATTATTTTTGGTCGGCGTTTGAAGATCGCTATGGAAGTATCTGGTTTGGCACACTGAATGGAATAAGCGTTTGCAATACCCTTGCGCCCGTATATCAACCACAACATATCCGGACTATCATTCCAGCACTCGATACCCTTACGATGAGTGGTGTAGTAGAAAACCCTTTCAATGGGTTCTGGTATCTGATGGTTGAGTCCAATGGTTTTTATCTTTACCGGCCACAAAATAAGTCAGCGCAATTTGTGGCCTTCAGCTCCTTTCAATCGGATGCAGGAACGTTCAGGCCCGGTCGGCTCAACCAGATTCTGTTTGATTCACTGAAAACCTATTTTATCACCAACCAGGGTATGTGGGAACAGAGCCATAACGGAGGGCCCATTAAACCTTGCAAGCACCCTGCCAACCAAGTGCCGGACTTCCGAATTCAACAAGCTGTGTTCGGGGATAGTCTGGACTATTTTACTAATGGACAAAAACTGTTGCTTTGGAACAAACGAAATGCGCAGATGCAATGGATCGATCGCATCAAAGACTCAAGTGATCAGCAAAACACCTATGCCTTTCGGAAATTACTTTGGAAACCGGGTCACCCACTGTACTGGATGAACAATATCAAATTCCTCGGCACGCTGGATGCCAGGGGACAAACCCGAACGATTAATTTATTGAATGATGAAGCCTCTGAAACAGGAGCCTATCTGGCTGATGCTGAAATGGATGCCCTCGGCCATATCTGGGTGGCAAATAAAGGCGTCGGTTTATACCGCTACGATNCGGAACTCAGGAAGGTCCGTTATTGGACAGAATTGGATGGATTGGCCGAAAAAGATATACATGTACTACGCATCGATCAGCAGGGCCAGGTTTGGGGTTTGTACTGGAATAAGTTGTTTATGTTTAATCCGAACGAAAATAGTTTCGTAAATATTCGTTTGCCATACGGTGCCGCGAATTTTAATTACTTAAATTTTTGTGTTTACGAAAGGATGGTGTGATGATGGCTGGGGTGGGCAACGAAATATTTGAAGTGAAGATGCAAAACCTGAACCGTATTCCGGAATTTAGCAAACCCTCTTTAGTGTGATTTCCTTTTCCGGAAAAAACTTTTCGATGTAGAAAATTCTAAATTGATTTTAACCCATAAAGAAAATACGCNNTTCGCATTCAGTATGGATTGTTGGTTGACCCGAAAGCCTTTCCGCACANCCTTTGAATACATGTTGGAAGGCAGCGAANAAACCTGGACCGCCGTAGAGTATGCCAATGAGATCATTTACAACAACCTGGCTCCCGGCGATTACACGTTTCGATTGCGGGCCGTGAAAAAACAGTNNCAATGGCGATCTGAAGAACGGGTCTTTCATTTTACCATCGAGAGCCCTCTTGTTAAACGACCTTGGTTTATCGGACTGGTCTTGTTACTGTTCACCACGTTCTNNTATTTTTGTTTTACCGTTACAGGATGCGTGAACGAGAAAAAATGCTATCGCTTGAAACCAAGGCCGAGCAACTTGAAAAAGAAAAAGNCTCAGGTGATGTATGATAGTTTAAAACAACAACTGAATCCTCATTTTTTATTTAATTCACTCACCTCACTTTCAGGATTGATTCAATTAAATGCGCAACAAGCCGGCGTTTTTCTTGAACAGATGAGTGGCATCTACCGCTATATTTTAAAAAATGCCGAACAGGAATCAGTGCCCCTTGAAAAAGAATTAGAATTTGCCCGTTTGTATATTGAACTTCAACAAACCCGTTTTCCGAAAGGACTTGAAGTATCGATGCAGGTTCCTGCTGAATTCCACCAACGATATATTGCGCCTGTGACCATTCAAAATCTGATTGAAAATGCGATCAAACACAATATCATAGACCCCGAATCGCCATTACGTATTGACATTTTTACAGAGGGCGGGTATATCGTAGTCCGAAACAACCTGCAAAGAAAAAGCAAAGTAGAAACCTCCAATAAANAAGGACTGAATCAACTTAAATCCTTGTATCAGTTTTTATCTGAACAACCCGTACTGATCGAAGAAAGCCTGAACTATTTCTGTATTAAAATTCCGCTCATTTAATAAACCAAGTATACCATGAAAGCTGTGATTATTGAAGATGAAGAAATCATCGCTCGTGTGCTTCAGCAANAAATTCAACACGTAGCTCCGGAAATTGACATCGTACAAATTCTACCCAGCCTGAAAACTTCCCGACGCTGGTTCGCCGAACATGCCGAACCGGATCTGCTATTTATGGATGTGCAGCTTAGTGATGGCGTCAGCTTTGAATTATTTCAACATGTGCAATTATCTTGTCCGGTAATTTTTACAACGGCTTACGATGAATACGCTATTCAGGCGTTTAAGAATAATGGGGTCGACTACCTGCTCAAGCCTATCCATGAAGGGGAGTTACAACAAGCCATTCAAAAAAAGTAAGGCTCTGATTCAAAACAGGCGCATGCGGCCCCGCAGGAACTGAATGCCTTGTTGCAGGCCTATATGCAACAAGGACAAACCAACAGGTACAAAGAAAAATTTGTGGCCAGTATCCGAAATCAATGGGTCCCGATCAGTGTTTCTGAAATAGCCTGTTTTATGAAAGAATCACTCAATTACTTGTATCATCTGAATGGGGATCGCTACATATTAGATTACAATGCGTTGGATGAAATTGAAGAACTCCTGNATCCTCGTCAGTTTTACCGCGCCAATCGTCAATGCATTATAAACATCGAGGCCATTTCCGGTGTTAAATCGATCGAGGGCTCTAAACTCCTGGTTCGCCTCAAGGAACCTAATCATAAACTCGAAATTGATATTAGTCGGCTAAAGAGTGCTGAATTCAGAAAATGGATGGATCGGTAGGGGTTTTAAGGCCTGTGGTGTAATCACCTGGCTGAGCATCCAGTGACCCCGGTAAACGGTTCTTACAGCTGTCTCATCGCGGGTGATATCAACGGCTATTCAGGGGCTGCCATAGCGATAGTGCCCGATGATTGAATCGTTAAATAAATAATCTTCCACCACCTGTCCGGCGCCTATATTATGAACAATCAGGTTTCTTTCCTGATCCGAAGATTTTAAATGAACCAACAGTCCGATATGGGTGAGGCCTCCTGCCAACTCCCAACACACGACGTCTCCGGGCAGGTAATCATCTGCCTGATGTGTAATNGGTCGGCTGGCGTGTTTGCGTTCAAAGAACCTCATGAGGTTAGGTACTCTTCTGTGATCAATGTTTTTATCGAAANNGCTACGCAGACCCCATAGTTTCGGATAGGCTGCAAAATTTTTTNNCATGTCTTCATGAACTTCCTTTTGCGANTCGATGCCAACTTTTCGATAGGCCCGTATCACCACATCGGTACAAACCCCTTTGTTGGCGGGTACATCTCCATTGGGGTAGTTTATGGTAAAATAGGTCGGATCATAACTCACCCGGTTTTTTGTCAATTGAATGGCGGCTTCGGACAAGCGACGATAAAAATCAGGCTGTGAAGCTTGTGTCAGAACCCTCGTTCTGAGATCGATCTCCTTGCGGGTTTCCAGGGTAGGTTTGTTGTTACAAGCAGCAAGTACCCATACGATTCCCAGCCATCGAACAGACCCTTTGATGAATAAAAGCCATGGTCCTTTCATGGTACAAATGTGATTTTCCGACAGCAGGTCTCCGCATCTTTCGTGTTAAAATATATACACCAAGGTGTACATGCCTTAAGGTCAACCGGCACGGAAATAAAAATCGACTGGATGTAAAGAGGCTGTTTTCGTCATCCGCTTAGGTTTGTAATTTCCTCCTTGAACCGTATACAAAACGGGGTATAAATAAAGACCCAAACATCTTTTATTAAGTGAAATGAACGGATTCCGATTCGGAAATAATTGAATTTCCTTAAAAATATTTTGCCGTTTAAAAAATAATGCTCACATTCGCACCCGTAAAATGAAACTAAGTATTACACATACAACAAACTCGGGAATAGCATGCGGTGTCAGCGTTTGCGTTCGTTTGTTTGATTTTTGTACAAGGGCTGAAAAAGTTAATCTCTTCATGATGACCTTTTAACAGCCCTGAGTAATCAGGGTTTTTTTTGCCATAAACCAGATAACATGAAACGAGCAAATTATTTCAGGGAACCGCAAGTTTTATCGATAAGTCATTTTTATTGCATCAGGAAAACAATTCATCCGGATAGTTATTAGCCCCTTTGTTGGCTGATACGATTAAGGTCCGGTGTTTATCCGGACTTTTTTGTGCATCGTTTAAAACCGGTTGATGCAATGATCGGGCTTCAGTTAATACGCTGAGCGATAAAAATGAATGAGCAATGGTCCTGAATCAATGGCTGTTCAGGTAAGCTAAAATGGGTTTATAAGCATTTTGGTGATGTGCATGATTGTGGGTCATGAGAAATCGGTTCGATACCGGTATAAACCCCATGGAGATGAAGCTAACTTGGTAGAAGCACTGGTCTGAAAAACCAGAGGAACAGGATCGTAACCTGTCGTCTCTACCCTATAGTTCTTTTTAAACAATGAATGTGGTTGGTAATTCTAAACCCATCCTTCATTGTTGGTTTGCCTGCTCTGTTCATCAGAAACATGGACAAACTCAGTAACGGTAACAAATTACAACCAGTGTATGACGTCGCACGGTAGTGCAGAAGCAGTTGCTCTCTGTATGCTTTTCTCCCGTTCTGATTTGCCCACCATTTCTATTGGTTATGGGTTCGATTCCCATTCGTGTTATGCACACGGTAACTCAACGGATAGAGTGATAGAGCTCCTGTTATGTAGGTTCGATTCCTGCTTTGTAAACTCAAAATTTACAAATAGTCAATTGGTACGACACAGCACTTTTAATGCTGCAAACCGGTCCGCTGTTAACCTATAACAGCACCAACAAACCGAACTCAAAAAATGGGTCAGGAGTGTACTTCCTTCTGACAATTTAATGAGTACCCGCAATCCGAATCCCGGATAGGATTTCGTTTTGATACGCTGCTGTGGCATCATGATGCCTGAATGCTCAGCGGGATTCAAAGCCTGTTGCTATCCTCCCTTCGGATTCCGTCCGCATTGAATCATTTTTCAGTTCGGTTTTATTCTTAACCTTTAAAACAAACGAATATGTTTAAAAGACTTACGATCAACAAATACCAAAAAGCGCTGGTATTTAACAAGAAAGATGAACTGATTCATCTGCTCTCAGAAGGACAATATTGGCTCAAGCTGTCTGATACGCCCTTCGTGTATGATGTTTTTCAGGACTTTACTTCACCCATCGATCCGGGTGTACTGCTTGAACATTCTGACATCCTGGTTGCCATGGATCTTGTTGAAATCAAGGACAATGAAATTGTGCTCATGTATGTGAATGGCGTACTGACCAAAGTACTGAATACTGGTCGTCATCTGTTCTGGAAATCTCCGCTTCACCGTGAATTCATTCGAGTGAATCTGAATGAACCGATGATGGATGCTGGTATCGATAAAAACATACTCACGCATAAATTAATGGTGCCCTATGTAAAAAGTTTTGAAGTAGATACTTTTGAGCAGGCCGTACTTTTCGTGAACGGGGTCTTTCAAAGTCGCCTGGAAAGTGGAGTACATTATTTCTGGAGAAACAATATTCCGGTAGTGGTGTATAAAACGGATAGTCGTATGCAACAACTTGAAATGTCTGGACAAGNNGAAATGCTAACGAAGGATAAAGCATCTGTTCGTATGAATGCGTTTGCCACTTACCGAACAGTGGATGTGATGAAAGCCTTGGTAGAAAACAAAGACTTTGAGAAACAACTGTATGTTAATTTTCAGCTGGTACTCCGTGCACTGGTGGGTTCACAAACTTTGGATGAACTGATGGTACGTAAAGAGTCACTCGAAAATACCGTGCTTCAATGGATGGCTGATAAGGCGGCCTCTCTGGGCGTTGAGGTTTACGGATTTGGTATTCGTGATCTCATTTTGCCAGGAGATGTAAGAGATATTCTGAATGCCGTATTGCTGGCTGAAAAGAAAGCACTGGCCAACTCCATCATGCGGCGCGAGGAAACTGCATCTACCAGAAGTTTGCTGAATACAGCACGTCTTTTGGAAGACAATCCTATGCTCTACAAACTAAAAGAAATGGAATTTGTAGNNAAGGTGGCTGAAAACATCAAAAGTATTCAGATCGATGGCAACACGGCCATCCTGGATCAGTTGAGTACACTGCTGGTGACCAAGTAATCGCTGTGCGATGCATAATTCGTACAGATAATTTTGAGTCGGCCTTCTTGGAGGATGCTGTTTTGGTTTCGCTACTCATCCCGGAAACTCTTTCCTATATAAAGGAAGGAGTTTCTTTCTCCTGAGGCATCACTCTTCAAAACAGTTTGATGGTATCCATGTAGCTTGATACCTTATTATTTGAACACATAAAAAACAAACACAATGAAACTAAAAATATCCGGCAAAGAATTACGGTCGATCGGTTACCCTGAGTCACCTGTTATTCCTATTGCCATGGAAATCATACACCGGGAATTCAAACACAGCGCATTGGATGAGGTCTTGGTGATATTAAAAATGNTGCTGGCCAATCCGCACGATTTTCTGGAAGATGAAAAACTCGGTAAACTAGCCTCCAGGCTGATGCCCCAACCTGCTAAAAAGTTAAACNACCTCGAACTGAGAACAGAAGGCATTGGATTCAATACGTTCGGGGCCGAGCATATTGAACCTGGAGCCTTGCACCAAATGCATCAGGCGGCCAAGTTGCCTATTAGTGTAGCCGGTGCATTGATGCCCGATGCCCATCATGGATACGGGTTGCCCATCGGTGGGGTATTGGCCACANAAAATGCCATCATTCCATATGGTGTTGGTGTGGATATCGGATGCCGGATGTGTTTAAGCATTTTTGATCTTCCCGTTGGGGAACTCCAAAATAAATCGGCATTCTTTGAACGGGAATTACAAGCGAATACANTCTTCGGGTCAGGTGCTCAATTCACAACACCCCATGCGCATGACATTATGGATCGTCCATTGTTTCACGAATTGGCGATTGCGAAGCCTCTGCACGGGAAAGCATGGAAACAATTGGGGTCCAGCGGAAGCGGAAATCATTTTGTAGAGTTTGGTATCGTCAGCATTCCGGCTAAAGATGAAGTATTGAGTGTGGAGCCTGGTGACTACGTGGGGTTATTATCANCCTCCGGGTCCAGGGCTTTGGGCGCAAATATTGCCAATCATTATACAAAGTTGGCCAAGGAAAAGCGGAAATTACCTGCTGAAGCGGCAAACCTGGCCTGGCTGACCTTAGACGAAGAAGCTGGAATAAGATATTGGCTGGCCATGAACCTCGCCGGGGAATATGCCTCGGCCTGTCATCATGTGATTCACGACCAGATAGCAAAACAACTCGGAAGAACTCCGGTAAAGCGGGTGGAGAACCACCACAATTTTGCGTGGAAGGAACTATATAATGGCGAAGAAGTGATTGTTCACCGGAAAGGCGCTACCCCGGCTGGAAAGGATGTACTTGGGATTATTCCAGGCTCGATGACGGCGAATGGGTATATTGTAAAAGGCCTGGGAGAAGCAGCATCCATACAATCGGCTTCGCATGGTGCTGGCCGGAAAATGAGCCGGTCGAAAGCCGAGAGCAGCATCACCAGGCATGCGATGAATGAAGAATTGGCAAAACATGGCGTCACCCTTTTGNGCGGAGGCCTTGATGAAGCACCTTTTGCCAATAAGGATATTGACCTCGTTATGAAATCGCAACAGAATCTGGTGAGCACACTGGGTTCCTTTACGCCCAAAATTGTTCGGATGGCCGGTCACGACAAACCAGCGTGGAAAAAGAAAGGCCGGGTCTTAACGGATGGTCAATCCTAGTGTATAGGGCTGCTGTTTAACGTGAAAGTAGTTGCTATCATTGGATTCTGGTGTGGTATTAGCTTGTTTAGCTGCACGGTAATGTTTCAGTTCTCATTGATAAGCATGCAGTTGATTTCCTGATTTTCACTTCTCACTGACATCTTCAAATTCTTCGTCATCCTTTAGTCCCGATACGCAGTGTCGGGAAGAAAAACTGTACCCCAGTACTATCCTATGGACGCTTCCTTGAATTGGAAGCGCCAGTGAGATAACCAGCAGACCCTGGTTAGGGCCGATTTTTTGGCCCAGGTATGACTTTAAGTTTTTGCTCAATCCGGTTAGCTTTCTGCAACATGCCTTAACTTAGCTGAATGAAAAAGTGGATTTTTTGTTTCGCCTTTCTAATGATGACAACGATGAGTTATGCACTGGGATTTTGTTCGGGAAGAAGATAAAAAAACCGGCAAAGTTTTATTGCGGGGCCGTGTCACCTTTCAAGATGTGATGGAAGAAACAGTCAACAAATGGCTGATCGAAGGAGCTGAATCATACCAGGCCAACGAAGTGGTAACCAACGCCCTTAAGAGGTACATTCTCATTATCGTCTGGTAATTTTTATGGGAACCTGGTGCGGCGATACCCACGATCTCCTGCCTAAATTATATCGTGTATTAAAAGATATTGGATTTGATATGAATGCCATTGAAATGTATGGTGTGAATCGCAACAAGGAAGCCCTCAATATCGAACACAAATTATACAGCATCAATCGGGTTCCTACTATTATCGTCATGCATCAATACCGCGAAGTGGGTCGTATTGTTGAATCAGTGCCTTCCAGCATCGAAGAAGCTCTCCTTGAAATTATGGAACCTGATGCGCGAAAAATAGAAGCCAAACGGGCTGCCCGCTTTTAATTAAACACCTTGCCCGAAAAATATAGCCTCTTCCTTCTACTCGCCTTGCTTGCCGAAATTGTTGGTACGGTATCAGGGTTTGGCTCTTCTATCCTTTTTGTACCCATTGCCTCTCTCTTTNTCGATTTTAAATTGGTGCTAGGCATCACAGCCCTCTTTCATGTGTTCAGTAACCTCTCTAAGTTATACTTGTTTCGTGAAGGTATCCGGCGTGACATCGTTTGGAAACTTGGACTCCCCGCGGTTGCAGCCGTTGTGGCTGGTGCCCTGCTCACCCGATACATTCCTCAAAAGGAGAGCGAAGTACTTATGAATATGCTGTTACTGATTCTGGCGGTCATTCTCTTTATTCGTCATAATAAAACTCTCCTGCCTTCCCTTCAAAACCTAATCGGAGGAGGCTTGTTATCGNGGTTTCTCGCCGGACTGGTCGGAACAGGCGGAGCCATTCGCGGACTCACACTGGCTGCCTTTCAGCTAGAAAAAAACAGCTTCATTGCCACATCGGCTTTCATCGATTTGTTTGTTGATAGTAGCCGGGCTGTTGTGTATGTTTACCATCAATACTTCCAGCAGCAGCATCTGNATCTTTTACCATTTCTGGCCTTAGTAAGCCTTCTGGGAAGTCGCCTCGGGCAGCTTATCCTCAAACAGACTTCTGAAAAGGCCTTTCGCACCATCGTATTGCTGGTGGTTGCAGCTACTGCTCTCTTTCAATTGAGTCGGTATTTCTGGTTTGCTTAAACCGAGTGCAGACCAATCCGGTTACCTTCCGAATCAATAAACACTGCCATATAGCCGTGTTCCGGACTAATTTCGGTTCGTGGTACAATTACCTCACCACCTGCTTCAGCAATGCGGTTCAGAATCGCATCCAATTTCCCGTTTGCATTCAGGTAAATCAGCACGCCTTGGGAATTAGATGGGAAATGAAAATCTGCACTCTGTACCAAAGCCCCGGATACCTCGTTTTGCATATCCTCAACAGGAAATACACGCATTGGCAAATTCGGCATATCCATCGGGAATAATTGAATCTGAAAAATGGTTTCATAAAAACGAGCTGCCCGCTCAATGTCTTGTGTTGGTATCTCAAACCAACTTATGGCATGGTTCATATCAATGTGGGGTTTTTGTTTTGAAGCATGAAGGTAAAACCAAGCATTCGGAACAAAAACCTAAAACATACTAAAATGTTATTCGGGTGACGCAAGTTTTCTGCTGCAGGTCGTCAGTTCTGCGAAGAGGCTTTTGTTACAATCCTTGCTGCAACGAATCCAAACATGTCAAAGGCCGTATGGAGGAGTTGGAGTTTTACATGAGTAACTCAGATCGCCATACCACTTACAACTGCTTCTCTAGATTGTTTGAGACCAAAAATACCAGCACCATTCTTCACATTACTGTATACTTGTACGGGTTCGCTAAATGGATTGCCCTGGGTATCCTGATACAACGAAAAGGTGCGGGAATATTTATAACTGCTTTCGGATAAATGCGTAAATATCAAATTGTACGGATCAATTCCANNCCAGGATTTGATGGCACATACAAAGTTATTTTTGGTCTGGCCATTAAAATTCAAATCATCCAGATACAGCGTTCCATACCGCAAAGCATTGGTACTGGAGGGGTCATTGTCGTTGACCTCATTCTGCACATCGGCATCATTACAAATAACACCTACATGACCAAAACCACCTCCGCCTCCAATTAAAAAATCAAAACTGTAATAATTTTTNGCAGCACCAGGATCTTTAAACGTAAACGAAACTTCATCGCAAAGCACCGTGGCATTGTCCATTTCAGGAATGGTAAATGACTTGGCGTTGTGAATACGAACAATATTCTCCGGCTCAATCCGCAAAGGCATCACATCTATAGCGTCCACCGTTTTTTTACCAGGTGCGGATGCCACCAATTGGTAGGTGGCCCCATTGAGCCAGTTAAATTGCGTGGAAGAATAAATTTGATCAGANCTCTGATACAACAGACTGTCTTTAAGAATTCCGTTTTCATAAACGAGAATGCGGGCATCGGGCAAATTCGTATTGCTTTGAGCCGGACCGGTAATCGGCCTTGTACCAGCTACCGTTCCGACAAATTCTCCAAACCCGCCCCGATTGGCGATATTTAATGCAATCATGGGTGTGTGCTCTACATCCACATTCAATACCGTATTAAACGTTTGTTCACAAGCGCTGAAAAACAGCATACCCAGAAAGCATCCCGACAGAAGAAGGAGTTGTTTCATGCATTAAAATTTAAGGTTGTATGAAAATGAAGGAAGTACAGGAAACAAGGATACCTGTTTAAAAATATCATTGCCCTGGTCATCGGTGGTTGGATAAATAAAATACGGGTTCTTTCTGCTATAGGCATTATACACGCTGATATTCCAGGTGCGTTCGTATCCGCGTTTGGTGGTTTTNACAAAGTTCAGCCCCAGGTCTAAACGATGGTAGGCATTCATGCGAAAATTGTTTCGTTCTCCATAGTGGTAAATGGTATTGCCACCCCAAAACCCCTGGTACATAGCATTAATGGGCGCTGCCGGGTATTTATACAAGGGCATCGAAATCGCATTGCCTGTTCCATACACCCAGTCGCCCGAAACTTCTACCCGCTTACTGAGTTTATAAACGGCAGCAATTTTAAAGTCGTGCCGGCGGTCGTATTTATACGGAAAAGTTTTCCCGAAATTGATAGTCGGAAATTGCCGGTTGGTCCAACTCAGGGTATATCCCATGAGCCCGGTAAGTCGACCCGTCTTNTTCTGAATAAAGGCTTCGGCCCCATAACTCCATCCTTTCCCNATCTCCACTTTGTCTTCCCAACTTTGATTGGTATTTAAAAANCTGGAACCATCCTTGTACTCGATAATGTTTTTCATTTGTTTGTAGTATCCCTCCAAACTGAATTCATACTGATCGCGCCAGGTGTGGGCAATTCCAACGGCTCCCTGCAACGATTGCATGGGCTTTATTTTATCGGTTACCGGAACCCACAGGTCGGTAGGTAAGCCGATGCCATTGTTGGTTAATAAATGAATGAACTGTGCCATGGTACTAAAACTGGCCTTGATGCTCCATTCGGGATGCAGCAGATAGCGGGCTGAAACACGGGGTTGAATGGAGGGATAAAATTGCGACGCAGTAACAAAAGCAGAGGCATGCACCCCGATATTGGCTTTGAGTTTNTTACTCAGTTCAATATCATCTTCCACATAAATATCAAACTCAGGAACCTTACTGACATTAAACGCGGTGTCGATATTGGCTTCAGGCAAATCGGAATTNTTCAGGGTAACGGCGCCGGGCTTAAACTGATGGTAGGTACCGCTAATGCCGGCTTTAATATAGTGGCGGGGTGATGGAATAAAATCTAAATCATACTTCAGGGCGACATCATAAATTCCTGATTTATACAGGGCCGAGAAACTCGATGTAGTACCTCCGAAATTGGAACTTAATTTACTGAATACTTCAAACTGATAGCGGGTATAGGTGGCACTCAGATTGCCGAAAAGTTTATTGTTAAATTCGTGATTCCAACGCAACAGCGCCGTTAAATTTCCCCAGTTGATATCGGCCCGGAAGGTTTCTTTTTTATTTTCAAATCCCTTCGCGTAAAATTTGTCTTTGCCGGTATAGGCCGAAAGATAGATATGATCGCGTGGGCCCAATTTATAATTGGCTTTCGCATTCACATCCCAGAAATAATAGCCCCCGTTCCCTGTCCGNTCTGAAGCAGCCTTAATAATGGGGGTGGTAATAAGGTCGATATAGGTGCGGCGCCCGCTGATCATCCAACTTCCTTTTATTTTTTTGCCAAAAGGGCCTTCCAGCATCAAACGGCTTGAAATTAAACCAATGCCCACATTGCCATGGATGCCGCCTGATTTGGTACCTTCCTTCATACGGATATCAATCACCGAGCTTAATCGCCCACCATAACGAGCCGGGAAACCTCCTTTATATACTTCCACACTACTCACCGCATCCGCATTAAACACGCTAAANAATCCAAAGAGGTGACTGGCATTGTATACCGGAACACCATCCAGTAAAATTAAATTTTGGTCGGGCCCACCTCCGCGCACATACAAACCATTTTGTCCTTCGCCGCCCGCTTGTATTCCAGGTAGCAGTTGCAGCGATTTTAAAATATCCACCTCTCCCATAAAGGCAGGTAANTTTTTAATGGTTTCAATCGGAATGGACATGGCACTCATTTGGGTGCTCTCGTGAATCTTTTCGGTGCGGGATGACTTTACAACCACCTCTTTCAACTCTTTGGTAGACTTTAAACGAATATCCCGGCTCATCGACTGATCCAGCATCAGTGTATCTTTTGAATTGCTGTACCCCAGATAGGAAACCACCAGTTCGCGGGGCTCCGATTGTTTGTCTAATGTGATGGAAAAAAAGCCATAGTTATTGGTGCGGGTTCCGATTTGCAGGGCGGGCAGGTATACCGTGGCGGCAATCAGACGTTCACCGGTTTTGGCATCGCTCACATATCCACTTAGGGTCACTTTTTGTGCCAGACTATTTAACGTCGCGAAAAGGCAGAGGAAGAGAAAAAGAGATTTTTGCATAAAACAGGGATGAAACGCCGGATTCGGTTTCTTATTGTTGAGAAATTCAATTATTTAATGATGCGGATCGTGTCTCCATTTCGGCTATAGTTCGGCGCATTTACGGTAAAATCTGAATTGAGATCGCAGTTCACCATCTCAATTTTCTGACCCCATCCACATACCCTGGTATAATCATCCCTGAAGTTCAGGTCGGAGAGTAAAATGGTGCTGGATTCAATCACAATGCGGTAATCAAAGGGTCCTGCGTTAAGCACGGCCTGGCTATCGTTCAGCATCAGATGCCATATTGAGGCTATCATTGACTGTTGAAAAGCTACTTCCTTTTTGCGACTGATAAATTTTTGCCGTCTGAATTTCGGAAAGGGAGTAGTCTTTAAAATCGAAAAAGAGATTTTTACTACGGATACAATATACATTCCGGCAAGTACAGGATGCCAGAAAACAAACCAGAAAAAAAGGAAAATGCTTCATGCGTGTCTTTGACGAAACAAAGAAACGGAATGTTACATCGTGTCACTATTTTTTCCATGAACGGTCAGTGAGCACGGTGTATCCGTATCCCACTGTTGTAGATGTTCCTGAGAAACAAAGGTTACCTCCAAACAACAGGTATTGCAAATGGCACATCGGTATTACAACCTATCTTTGCGCCATGCGGAAACTGGTTGCTTTGTTGGTGCGGTACTTTNTTCAGGGAATTATCATCATTTCACCCATTGCCGTTACTGCATATGCCGCCTATTCGATTTTTGATTTTGTCGATAGTAAAATCCCCAACTTACCGCGGGGTTTGGGTTTCCTGCTGGTGATTGCCTCGCTCATCGTATTGGGCTGGATGGCTTCAACCTTTTTCGCCTGGAAATTTCTGATTGGTNTTTTCGACGGTATTCTGGAGCGTACACCATTTTTAAAATTCATCTATACTTCAGTGAAGGAAGTAGTGGAGAGTTTTATGGGCGACAAACGAAAATTCAATAAGCCCGTTCTGGTGCGAGTTCGAAAAGACCCCGAAGTGATGCAGATCGGGTTTATCACTCAANAAGATTTGACCCGCATGGGCCTTGAAAATAAGATTGCCGTGTACATGCCCCATTCTTATGCCGTGAGTGGTTTTGTATATATTGTAGATGCCGATCGGGTAAAACCACTGGACATGAACCCTGCCGATGCCATGAAGATGGCTGTAAGTGGCAGTATAGCGGGTTATGGGGATGATGAAGAGGCGAAAAGACAGATCGTAAACGCCAAATCAGCAACGATCAAAATTCATCCCAACCCACATGATCGACCCGCCCGTCGGTAATATAAAATAAACCGGCACCGGGTTTATCATCTAGCATACGGGCATTGGGCCGCAAGATGCCCGAAAATTCCAAGGCNAATTTTTTCCGGTAACGATCGAGGGTGCGAATCGTGATTCCTGAATTTCCTTTCACATCTTCGTACGCCAGATAATTCAGCGGCATATCGGTAGGGCGGTATCCTTTCGGTAANAAGGCCACCTTGCACATCAGGCTATAGTCTTTCTGCGATGTGTCAGAACTTGTTTTATGGGGCGTATCCCGGATATCCGAAAACCCATTAATCTGAAGCCAGATAACAGATTGATCTTCGGCCTGAAAAAACAGATCCAGTACATTGGATTGTTTGATGTACACCGGTTTACTGATCGCACTGCCNTCATACAAACGTCCGTTCAACTTACAGCGCAAAACGCCCTCCGGAATTTTATCGAGGTGGGTGCTCACGGCGATCACTTAATACGGANNTCGGGTGGCATTGCCCCGTAAAATCATGCGCGATTCGGGTTCGTAATCTTTGCTGATTAAACCCACTGAAACACCTTCAGGGGCCGCAGCTACCGGAACGGATGTGGCTGTTTTGGCCGACATCAGATTTTTGACTTCAATTTTTGATCCGTTTTCGAGGTAATAAGTTTTCCCGCTTTCGATGCGTCCGCTCAGCAAAGTACCACTGATTGAATATTGATCAGAATTCTGGATACGGGTAGCATAGGTCACCTTCAGTTCAAAAGCATACTGGCACATAGCCCGGCCCGAGAACAGCATCCCACATAAAATCAGTAAAAAGTAACGTGTCATTGAACCTGAAAGATACGTTACCAAGGCGTGCTGAACAAGAGGAGCTTAGGATGAACTCCATAAGGTGCCACATCTTCCGTTCATCGACTTAGTGGGTGCAGGTGGCGAGCAAACTACCTTGCGGGTAATTTTAACCGGGTTCAATGACCCGAAATAAGAGGATGCCACTATGTTTGCACAATGAATTTACTGGAGGAGCTTGAATTTAAAACCCGTTGGCAGGCGGTGGAAGAANAAATGCTGTTGCGGTTTGGCAAATTACCCGATTTGCAAGCCATGCTATACCTGATCGGTATGAACGAATTAGGCCGGGTACCCGATACCCCGTTTACCAAAGAACAGAAACAAGATTTGATGCATATCGCCACCTGCGCATTGCTGGCCCAAAGTGGTTATTATGCCTATGATGGCCATGATGCCGATGGTTGGCCCCACTATAAATTGGTTGAAACACCACCTGCTGGAAGTCTGGCTGATCGGGAAAAGCTTCTCAAACAGCATATCATTGCTTATTTCGAAGAAGAATGATTCGGTGCTTCAAGCTTTGCATTTGTGGAAAATTAAATTATTTTTGAAGGAGCAAGAGCAGAACGACCCCTAAGGAGGAAGGTTCTGTATTTAAAAATTCAAACCAAACACCATGAAAAAATTGAAACTTACTTTAGCTCTTTCCGCGGCCCTTCTGTTCGGTGCCGCATCCATGCATGCACAGAGTTCGCTCAATGTAACCGGAAATTCTGCCAAAATTAATGGAATGACCTTCGACTATTCCATTGGCGAGATGACTCTGGTGAGCACCGAGCGAACCAGCAACTTTATCATCACCCAGGGTTTGTTGCAACCGGGAAATACGGGAAGTCAAGCACCGGATGCGGATGGCAATAATATCCTGAACGACCTCAGTGACCGGGTGCGTTTGTATCCGAATCCAACCGATAACCTGTTATTTGTTGAATTGCAGGCCCTTGTTAGCGGCGAATGCAATTACGAGTTGTTTGATGCTACCGGAAAAGTAGTGTTGAGTCGGAAAGAAACACAACAAGAGGGCATCAATAAATTTCAATTGGAGTTGAATGCTTTAGCTGCGGGCACCTATTATCTGGTGCTGACTAGTCCGGGTCAAGAAAACCAACTTCAGAAATATTCCTTTAAAATCCAGAAGGTTAAATAATTCCTGTTCAGCAATTGATTTTGGCTTAGTGCAAATTTCACTGGCAGGAACTTAAGGTATTACAAACAGTTGGCCTCATATAGAAGCAGTGGTGATTACCGAATTGGAATCACCACTGCTTTTAGTTATACCGCTCACTCAATCGATTCAACCAACCACTCAATCGTCCAACACGCTGAGTTCCTTCGGGATAGTTTTGCGTTATCCATTGCAGGATAACTGTCAGGAATACCCTGGCAGAAAATACCTGACAATTAAAAACACCAGTATGCGAACTCAATATTTCTTTCTCCTGATGGGCCTTTTTTTCTGCTTAGGCGGCTTTACGCTGAACGCCCAGGTTCCTCAAAAATTTAACTATCAGGGTATCGCCCGCGATAGCAAAGGCAATCCCATGGGTAAACAAACCCTGGGCATCAAACTGAGCGTATTGCCTACCTCAGATGCCACAACCCCTGAATATGAAGAAGTACAAACCATCACCACCAATGAGTTTGGTTTGTATACGCTGCAAATCGGCAATGGCCAGGCGGTTACAGGTACGATGGCAGAAGTAAAATGGGAAACCGGTAACAAATACATTCGGGTGAGCATCGATCCCAAAGGCGGAAGCAATTATGTAGATGCCGGCACCACGCAATTGCTGAGTGTACCCTATGCGATTTATGCAGACAAAGCCGGAATGGCCAAAGAAACTGCTGGCGGCACACGTGCAGGAACAGTATCTACCTCAGCAGCCGGTACAGGAACGGTGAACTACCTGACGAAGTTTACTGCTGCAAATACGATTTACAATAGTCAGGTATTTGACAATGGAACCAATATTGGTATCGGCACAACAACGCCCTCAGCCAAAGTACATGTGAATCAAAATGTAGCCGCTGTACAGGAACATATCCGGATGCAGAATCAGAGTGCCACAGGAGCCGGTCGTTTTACGATGTACAGTGATGGTGCAGTGAATTACGCGACGTTTACGAAATACGGCAGCACGTATGCCGGATCGTATGCGGGTCTGCCTACCTTGTATCCATTTGCCAACTTACTGGCGTTTGGAAACAATGGTGTAGCTGCGAATGACGGACTGGGTCGTTTCCTGATCAGTACGGCGGGTAATGCGGGAATCAGTCTGTTTAAAGGCGGTACGAGCAAATTAAAATTCCATGCGGACTTTACGACGGAGAATGTGGGTATCGGAGGCAATAGTGCTCCGGTAAGTCGGGTACACCTGAACAATACCGATGGAACCAGTATGGATGTTCGCTTAACAAATAATACCTCAGGTCATACGGCCAATGATGGGTTAACAATCACCGAAAACGGAACCACAGCATCCATCAATAATCTAGAGAATGGTGATTTGACTTTGGGAACAAACAATACGACTCGTATGACGGTAACCGCAGCAGGAAACGTAGAAGTTGCGAATCAACTTAAAATAGCAGGAGGTGCACCGGGAGCCGGTAAAGTATTGACATCGGATGCAACCGGTTTAGCAAGTTGGCAAACGCCTGGTTCTTCTACTGCGTGGAATACCACAGGCAATGCCGGTTTAAATAGTGGAATTCATTTTATAGGAACTACAGATACGGTTCCGTTAAGGTTGAGGGTAAACAATTCACCTAGGAAACCTGGATCCATTTATGCAGCGGGTCGCATTGGGCGATAGTGCCGCTCAAAAAGCCACTACAACGAACAATATTATTGCGATCGGAAACAAAGCCTTACTGAATAACACGGTGGGGCATCGTTTGATTGCCATTGGCGATAGTGCACTCAATAAATTTAATTCGGCTGCCACTTTTGTATCAGGCAATGTAGCGATAGGATTTATGTCGCAATATGCCAATGATACCGGATATTCAAACACCGGTGTCGGGCACAGGACCTTACAAAACAACAAAGCCAATTTCAACACAGGTATTGGTACATCCAGCATGCGATCGAATACAAGTGGTCTACAAAATACAGCAGTAGGTGCCAACTCTTTGGTGACCAATACCTCGGAAATTCGAATACTGCATTGGGGGCATATAACCTGGCCTTTAACTATACGGGAAATTCAAATACGGCTATCGGAAATATGGCGATGCGATACAATTACTCAGGCAATTACAATGTAGCCGTTGGAGATAGTGCCTTGTTAAACAATGTATACGGGGTGGAAACATTGCCATAGGAAAACAGTCCATGGAAAAATTAACCGATGGGAACCTGAATGTCGCTATTGGTCATAAAGCGTTGAACAGTGTACAATATGGTTATGAGTTAATGGCGATTGGTGATAGTGCGCAATTTAGCAATACCACCGGGCAATACAATATGGGTCTCGGACATGCTGCGTTGTTAGAAAACACGGATGGCAGTTTCAATATCGCCTTGGGTCGAAACGCCATGCGTCATGCCTCAGGGAATCACAATACCGCCATTGGAAACGAAGCATTGGCTAATTATGGTGGAGCATCTGGAAATGTGGCCATTGGAGATAGTGCCATGCGAAATCAATATCGGATAACAATGTGGCGATAGGATTTCGTGCGATGCAGGATCATCTTTTGGTTCTGGGAATGTGGAATAGGATACAATGTCATGCATTCAAATGATGGATCATACAATACCGGAATTGGAACGGGCGTAATGCAAAATAACGAGGGCCAAATGAATACGGCCGTGGGATACAATGCCATGGGGGCAAATACCAATGGAGAACAAAATGCTGCTGTTGGAGCTGATGCCCTGGCCAATAACCTGACAGGTGTACGCAATGTAGCATTGGGTTGTTACGCCTTAAATGCACATCGGGTTGAAGATGGTAATGTGGCAATAGGTGCTGGAGCATTAATGAAGGATACTTCAGGGGCAGATAATGTAGCTGTGGGTTACTGGTCTGCAAATCAGAACCGGAACGGAAAGAATAACATTTCACTGGGTAGTTATGCCGGATACGATAATATCTCTGGAAATAGCAACATTTCTCTCGGAACAAGAGCCGCTTTTAAAAATACGTTCATCTCAGGAATTATCGCCATTGGTGATAGTGCTTTGTATAATAACGGGCTGGGCGGAAATTCTCTTTGGGAACGGAAAATATCGCCATGGGGCAAAGCGCTGCTCTCATGAACACCACCGGATATGCCAACCTGGCAATCGGGAATGAGGCGTTACGGCAAAATAACTCAGGGAATTTGAACGTCGCAATAGGCAACGAGGCACTTGCGGCGAATACGGCATCCAGTAATACCGCACTGGGGGAGAGAGCAATGCGTAGCAATACATCAGGTTCCTTAAATGTGGGGATAGGTAATTTGGCGCTGGCTTCAAATACTACCTCCAATGCCAATGTGAGTATCGGATACCGGTCCCTTGATTCCATCAATAGTGCAATGGGTGGAAATACAGCCATCGGGTATCAAAGTGGAATAATATAACTGCCGGAGGTCAACTTACGTTGATAGGGAGTGATGCCAACGCCGCAAATAACATAAACAACGCTGCTGCCATTGGAAGCGACGCCTTTGTAAGTGCCAGCAATTGTATGGTATTAGGTAGCATCAATGGTGTAAATGGAGCCAATACAGATTCTAAGGTGGGCATTGGAGTGACCAACCCGGATGAGAAATTGACCATTGGTACCGGCCGGTTGAAATTCCGAGCCAAAGATGCCACCATGAACGGTCTGGTGTTTACAGATAGTGCCGGAAGCAGCACTAAAATTCAAATGGGGTTAAGCAACAATAACCTGTTTGCCCTGGTGAATACAACTACGGCATCCAACCTCAACACCCTGATCGGTACCGGACAATGGGGACTCAATAAAATTCCAAATATCGGATCAATTACGGGAAGTTGCAGATTAAACAAAGTGGCAGCGAAAATTCACTAACGATGGAGCATTCAGCCAATAGCAATCACTGGGATTTTTATGTAAACAGTTCCGGCGTTCTCACCTTATATTACAATACAGTAGGAAAAGGCACTTTCGATAATACAACCGGAGCATATACTGCTACCAGCGATCGACGACTGAAAAAGGATATTTCGGTCTTGAATTCACAATTGGATAAGGTACGCCGTATTCCACTGTATCAGTTCCATTATTTAGACAATGAATCTTCCGCTCCGTACAGTATTGGTGTGATGGCTCAGGACGTTCTGAATATTTATCCGGATGCTGTTGTCAGCTCTGAAAATAAAGAAGGTGAAACCCAATATTCGGTGAACTACCAGTATCTGGGCGTGGCCACCATGAAAGCCGTTCAGGAACAACAAGAACAAATTGATGCATTACGCCAAGAGAACGCCGCACTAAAAGCCCAGTTTGAAGAACTGAAAAATTAGTGCAAACCGGAAAATAATAAAAATGGCCGGCAACCATAGACGTGGTTCAGAGGATAAAAGAAGTTGATTTTGGACGATAAGCGCAGGAGCATCAGCATAAAATAATTCGTTTGGCTGAAACCGGATTTCGCACCATGTTGTGAAATCCGGTTTTTTGATGGAGTAGTCAATCTGCTTCGATGGATGCCAAACAAATTCAGTCCGAGATGTACCAAATACATTTTGAAACCGACCAACTACTCATTTAAGTGATTTGAACTATAAGTTGATTACTTTTATACAAAGAATCCTTTTATGAAACACACTCTTAAACTCCTCTTAACCGGACTGATTCTAGCCGGAACCCCTACGCTGATCAAAGCCCAGGTTCCTCAAAAATTTAATTACCAGGGAATAGCCCGCGACAACAAAGGCAATCCCATGGGCAAACAAACCCTGGGCATCAAACTGAGTGTATTGCCTACCTCAGATGCCACAACCCCTGAATATGAAGAAGTACAAACCATCACGACCAATGAGTTTGGATTGTATACACTGCAAATCGGCAATGGCCAGGCGGTTACAGGTACGATGGCAGAAGTAAAATGGGAAACCGGAAACAAATACATTCGGGTGAGCATCGATCCCAAAGGCGGAAGCAATTATGTAGATGCCGGCACCACACAATTATTGAGTGTACCCTATGCGATTTATGCAGACAAAGCCGGAATGGCCAAAGAAACAGCTGGTGGCACACGTGCAGGAACAGTATCTACCTCAGCAGCCGGTACTGGAACGGTGAACTACCTGACGAAGTTTACTGCTGCAAATACCATTTACAATAGTCAGGTATTTGATAATGGAAGTAATGTGGGAATAGGTACCACGAGTCCGTTTGCCAAGTTACATATCAACCAGAACAATGCTTCGGTATTAGAACATCTTCGCATGCAGAATCAGAGTGCAACGGGAGCCGGTCGTTTTACGATGTACAGTGATGGTGCAGTCAACTACGCAACGTTTACGAAATACGGCAGCACGTATGCCGGATCGTATGCAGGTCTGCCTACCTTGTATCCATTTGCCAACTTACTGGCGTTTGGAAACAATGGTGTAGCTGCGAATGACGGACTGGGTCGTTTCCTGATCAGTACGGCAGGTAATGCGGGGATCAGTTTGTTTAAAGGCGGTACAAGCAAGTTAAAATTCCATGCGGACTTCACTACGGAGAATGTGGGTATCGGAGGCAATAGTGCTCCGGTAAGCAGGGTACACCTGAACAATACCGATGGAACCAGTATGGATGTTCGCTTAACAAATAATACCTCAGGTCATACGGCCAATGATGGGTTAACAATCACGGAAAACGGAACTACAGCATCCATCAATAATCTAGAGAATGGTGATTTGACTTTGGGAACAAACAATACGACTCGCATGACGGTAACCGCAGCAGGAAACGTAGAAGTTGCGAATCAACTTAAAATAGCAGGAGGCGCACCGGGAGCCGGTAAAGTATTGACATCGGATGCAACCGGTTTAGCCAGTTGGCAAACGCCATCTTCAGGAGCTGGAGTAGGCGGTAGTGGTACATTAAATTATATTCCTAAATTCACCCCCAATGGAACCACCCTCGGGAATAGTTCATTTATTGATGGTACGAACGATTTACGATACAATTCTACCTCAATCCTAGTANTCAGTAATGTGATTTATTTAAAAACGAAGAACAATAGCAGTGGAAACTGGATGACTATAGAAGGCACATCAGTTGGTTCTTTCACTTTTGTGAATGTCACAGATAGCGGAGCCTATAATAAAGGGTTTCTAGCGGGTCAAACCAATGGTCTTTATTTCGCGACTGACAGCGCGATTGCTCTGGTTTACTCCNCTGGTTCGCATGTGAGCTCGATCTCTACAAACAGCTCCGGCAAAGGGATGGCTATCAGTAACGCCACCGGTAAAATGGGTAATGGCGGATGGCTATCAACACCGGCTGGCATTGGAAATGCTCATTTTAATATCAATACCGTGTATGATACCGCAGGACATNTTACGTCCTCCAGTGCAAACTATTTAGGTAGTGGAATATTGCGTGCAGAATATACCGGATCGNCAATAAATGATCGCGTGGCCATATCCGGCCAGTCAACACCTGGTACTGCTTATGGATTTGGCATGCGTGGGNAAGGCAACTGGATGGGAGTGTTAGGGGTCACCAATTCAGGAGGATATGCAGGGGTTCGTGGATATGGCTATAATGCTGCCGTCGGAGTAGATGGTTATTCAGAGCAAGGAGCATCCGTACAAGGAACTACGTATGCCTCAACGCCATCAGCTTTTGGGGTGTATGCCAATGCGGCCTTTGGTAAAGGTGCCGCTTTACGGGCAATCTCCGATAGTAACCATGCCGGATTATTTACTTCTTCATCGTCGATATTCTCAACAGCCCTTCAAAATGGCATTTTACGTGGCGAGTACACAGGATCTGTCGCCATGGATGCAGTAGGAGTTTACGGAAAATCTACCCCTGCTTCAAATTTTGGCATTGGCGTAAAAGGGNAAGGAAATTACCGGGAGTAGAAGGCCGTTCAACCGATCCTTTCGGAANTTGGCTTAAACGGAATTGGAAATTATGCTGTTATTGGATCCGAACTTTGGGCGGTACAANGTACCCGTGTGGGCATTTATGGCAGTGCGGGCGGGGCTACAACCAATTATGCCGGTTATTTTGACGGAACCTTGTATGCAACCACAGGAACGTTTGGTACAAAACCATTTATGATTGATCGTCCGCTCGATCCTGAAAATAAATTCCTTCGCCACAGTTCCATAGAGAGCAATGATATGATGAATTTGTACAACGGTAATATTACTACTGATGCAAACGGGTATGCCACGATTCAACTACCGGATTATTTTGAAGCACTCAACGAAAATTTTAAATACCAATTGACGGTCATTGATAATAGCAACGATTTTGTTTTGGCAAAAGTGACTAAAGAAATAAATAACAATCAGTTTGAAATACGCACAAGTCACCCGAATGTAAAAGTAAGTTGGCAAGTGAGTGGAGTTCGTCATGATGCAGTTGCTAAANAATACCCTGTTGTTGTGGAAGAAATGAAACCAGATGGTCAAAAGGGATATTATCTGGAACCCGAAGCGTTTGGACAATCAGCGAACCTTCGGGCTGTGAATCCGGAGCGCGTTCAANAAGAAACTACCAATGAAGCACCTATAGACTACCGGGCCGATACACAACGTTTACTGGAAAAGAGTCAGGCAGAGCGTGCAGAGTTTGAACGCCGTAAAAAGAACTCCAGGAAGCTCAGAAAACCACAAACCGTTCAGAACAACCTGTGGCATCTCCTGCACGAAGTGCAACTGGTGCTCTAAGTCGTTAAAACCACACAGTATATTGCAACCGAAAGACCCGAAGATGAAGGGTCTTTCGGTTTTTTGTTGCATCTATCCGGTAAAAACTGTTGAACTGATAATATCAATGAGAATTGGTCTGTCTGCGAATTCACATCTCGTCTCGTCAACTCTGACGAGACCGACTTGTACCGATGCATTCATAGTTTGCGTGGAAGGAGCATGACAAAGAATAAATCGGTAATAGGATGGTTGTTTAGATCAGATATATTGGTTTATCCTGTACCGAAGATGTGGATGTTCCTGAGGAACGAAGGTTACAGCAATATCGTCGGTAGTACATATAGCACATCGGTATAATTTGCCGAAGCAAGGCATTAAGTAGTAACCATGTAAATAAAATAGCTATAGTTTAAATCCTTAGAAGGGGTCCTTTCAGCCCCAAAGCTTATTTTAAATTAAAAGTATAGTTAGGTCAAAAGTAACAAAACAAGTAGATTTTTCCGGCGAAAAGACGTATTATGTCCGGGTGGATTGTATCATTGCCTCCAGGGCTGCAAGATGCTCTGCAAAAGCCTTTTCTCCTGAACTGGTAATATGGTAAGTTGTATTGGTNTTACGGCCGATAAANCCTTTTTTAACCCGGATGTATTTGGCCTCTTCCAGCGATTTCATGTGGCTGGCCAGGTTGCCATCAGTCACATCAAGCAACACTTTTAAAAANTTAAAATTCACGTCCTCATTCACAAGTAAGGCACTCATGATGCCGAGGCGAATGCGGTGATCAAAAACCTTGTTGAGTTTCGCTATCGGGTTCATGCCAAATTTTCGTTCTGAGTACGTTCATGGTTCCACCACATCAGAGCGCCATATAAAATATGACAAACCCCGAAGCCCAGAGCCCACCATAACAAACCCTGACGCACGGCATAGAGGTTGATGATGCCAAGTATCAATTGCGCATACCCAAGGTATCGAATTTCGCCCAGAGTATATTTACTACCATTCACCAGTCCAAGCCCATAAAACAACAAACAGGCCGGGGTTACAAATTCATACAGACGAGCCTGATCTAAACGCAACACCAGCAAGGCGCCAACGCCAATGGGTAAAAANGTATTCCAGATTAACCGGCGGGCTACGGGACTCCAGAACGGGAGCTGATCCTTCCGGCTTTTAAGAAATGTAAACGCAATGGCACCGGCCAGTGCACAGAGAAAGACAAGGATGGCAATCCAAAGTAATTCCTGATACAATTTACCTGGTATTGCAGTACCCCGGGCATATTCNGATCGATAATATGTTTCAATTCGGCGGTGTGCCAGCCAGGCTCCAACTAATGCCGAAACACCGGCAAAAATACCACTCCAACCGCTGAGGCTGATAAAGCGGCTGCTGGAACTCATCATACGCCGGATCTCCTGCAATTGAGATAAGGCATCATTCGGAGATTGCGGGNNATCGTAGTGTGTAACTTTGAAATGCAAAGTTAACCGGATTCTCTCAGATTCTCAGTTTCCTGCAATCCTGCTGTTTGATGCTTAAAAGACTATGTAACAGGACCATCTTATAAGAATGAAAATCTTGTCTCTTTTAGTTTCAGCCAATTTCTTATCCTGTATTAACCTCCTTAACGATGCTGATCAATCAGGATCTGGTTTCCATCAGGATCCATGAGCATGATATGCCCGAGGCCTGTTGTTTCCGGGTCGGTTTCGCTGAGTAACGAAATGCCTTGCTCTTTCAAATGTTCCTGAATGGAACGCACATCCCGGAACGGGTTCACTTCCTGCGCGTTCTGGTCCCATCCCGGATTAAAAGTGAGTATATTGTTCGGAAACATTCCCTGAAATAAGCCGATCACCGCATCTCCGTTTTTTAATATGACCCAGTTCTGTTCGGGAACTCCTCCGAGATCGGTGAAACCAAGTTTTTCATAAAATGCTTTAGACGCTTTAAGGTCTTTCACGCTCAGGCTAATGGAAAAGGCTCCAAGTGACATGATGTATATTTTTGTTGAAGATACACCATGCCGTTCTAAGTTATACGGTATTTCATGCATCCATTGCCCGGGATCCCGCATGAACTCGATTTACGCTGAATGCACACTCTGGCTGTGAGAAAAGAAGCAAATGAAGTATGTTTGTCTAAACAGTTTCATTCTCATCGTATGGCCAAGAGTGCATCCACAACAAAAGAAGCGAAACCAGCCGATTCCGGTCAGTTTCTTAAAGACCCCTTTGACCGCTTTGGTAAAAACACCCAATGGATCGTACTGGCCTTGCTCCTTGGAATGGGCTTTGTCGTATTTCATGATTTTCTGCTATTCGAAAATTTATTTTTCTATAAAGATATTGCCAGTGATTCGCTGAATTTGTCTTATGGCATCTTATCACACAATGTACGCTATACGGCAGAATATGGTTTTCCTTCATGGACCTTTGAAATGGGAATGGGTCAGAATGCCTTCAGTTTTGCGTTGTATGATCCGCTCGATTACCTGATTTATCCCTTGGGTATGGAAAAGGCTGAACGGCTCATGGGTTGGAAAGTCTATCTTGAACTGGTGGCCTCAGGATTTATTTTTTACCACTATTTACGCACCCTGGGCATGCGCTATTTTGCAGCGGTGTTGGGCGCACTGGCATATGCCTTTAGCGGATTTATGATCGTGAGTTCGTCCTGGTTTATCTTCTCCGTAGAAGTATTAACCCTGGCGACTTTACTACTGGCCTTTGAGCGCCTGTTTCAAANNAACAGTTTCTGGTTATTTCCAATCCCGATTGCCTATATCATTTTATCACGCCCCTTTGTGCNNTGGCTACTCGCCATTTTTATGCTGTTGTACATGACCTTGCGGCATCTTCAACAAGGATCCTTTNCAGCCCAAAAATATTTTACACTCAGCGGCAAAATGGTTTTGGCGGGCATTTGCGGGTGCTGTNTGGCGATGCCCTTTCTGTTAGAGCATCTGCAAATCATGCTGGAAAGTCCGCGGGGCTCAGGAGCCAATGCCCTCTCCGATCAACTCAGGAGTAAACCTGTTTTCGCTCTGGCCGATAAATTACAACTCGGCACAGCCNTTTGCCGCAGTTTTGCCTCAGACATTTTGGGTAGCGGCAACCAATTCAAAGGGTGGATGAACCTATTAGAGGCCCCTGCTTTTTATTGTGGTTTACCCATGCTCTTGTTTATTCCGCAGTTGTTCGCTCAAACTAAAAAGGNNTTGAAATGGGTGTATGCCACCTTTTTGCTCCTATGGTTTATACCCGTCNTTTTTCCGTATTTCCGCTATGCCTTCTCTTTCTTCACAGGCGATTATTACCGCAGTTTTTCATTTTATGTAAGTACCGTTTTAATCCTCCTGGGGTGTGGGGTGCACAACAGATTCTTCAATCTAAAAATTCATCTGCCGGCTTTAGGGATCGGTTTTCTGCTATTGCTGATGTTTTTATTTTATCCCTGGTTTGAGGATGATATTAAAGTCGCTTCGTTGCAAAGCCTGGTGATGCTCTTGTTGCTGGTATATGCGGCCTTGTTGTTTCTGTCAGGCAAAGGCAAATCGTATAGTTTAGTCGCTCTTCTTTGTATCATGGCCTTCGAGCTGACGTATTTCTCTTATTACAGTCTGCACAATGAACGCGACATTTTTAGTGTGAGTGAAAGCAAGGAAAAAAAAGGGTATAATGATTACTCCCGTGAGGCGTTGGACTGGATTCGGAAAAATGATGCCGGTTTAGTCAATCATAAAGATNTTTTTCGCATCGATAAACGTTTTGGCAGTTCACCGGCCATGCATGCCAGTATCAATGATGCCATGGTGCAGGGTTTCTTTGGAAGCAGTTCCTACCATTCATTCAATCAGAAAGGCTATATTCAGTATTTAAAAACACTAAAAGTGATTTCCGATACGCTGGAAGTGGAAACCCGCTGGGCACCGGGCCTGGCTTCACGGGGCATCCTGGAAATTGCCAACGCCGTTAAATACATTTTAATTAAAACGCCTGTGCATCCGATGACGGGTTTGCTTTGTGATTCGCTGGCCCGCTTTGGAGAGGTGACCTTACTTCGCCATAAACACGCCCTGCCCTTGGGGTATGCATTGCATGAGTGGATGCCTCGCCGTGACTTTACAACCTGCTCGCCGGTACAACGCGATTTTATGAGTTTGAAAGCGGCTGTGATTGAAGAGGAAAATGAAAAATTGATGCAAGGCATCCCGCAGCGTAAGTTATCGGATACCCTGAACCCCACTGCATTTACCCTGGATACCATTACAGCCTGGACAGCTATATTAAAAGCAGAACCATTTACCATCGAATCATTTCACCAAACCCATTTCAAAGGGTCAATGAATTTGAAGTCGGAAGGCATCGCTTATTTTTCCGTTCCGTACGACAAAGGTTGGAAAGTAACCGTCGATGGTCGGGAAACGGAAACCCTGATGCTGAGCCATGGCATGACCGGATTGAAACTTACTGCCGGCAATCATCGCATCGAATTTTGTTTTGAACAATTGAGTGCCCGCAAAGGAAAATGGTGGAGTTTAGCCGGTGTACTTCTTTGGAGCCCTCGTTTTTGTTTCGATGAAAAACCGGAAATCCCATGCCTGATCAACAACCCCTGTTATCAATTGTTTCGCCCGTTTATAAAGCCGAACGGATTGTAGTGCAACTGGTACAGGAAATTCAGCAAGCACTTGAACCTCTTACGCCAGATTATGAAATCATTCTTGTGGAAGACGGAAGCCCGGATGCAAGCTGGTCGAAAATGGAGGCCCTCGCCCGCAATGAACCTCGCCTGAAAGCTGTGAAACTGAGTCGGAATTTCGGCCAGCATCATGCCATTACCGCCGGACTGGATCTGGCCCGTGGTGAATGGGTAGTAGTTATGGATTGTGACCTGCAAGATAACCCTGCCGAGATTCCTCACTTGTATTCGAAAGCCATACAAGAAGGATGGGATATTGTTCAGGCCCGACGATTACATCGACAAGATTCCTGGATANAAAAGACATTGTCGTCGGTTTTTTATTTTTCTNTCTCCTATCTCACCGGTGTCAAACAAGACGGTAGCATCGCGAATTATGGTATTTACCACTGCAAAGCTATTGCCATTTTAAAACAGATGCGTGAACCGATGCGGGCTTTTCCGGCAATGATCAATTGGGTCGGATTTAAACGCACTTCCCTTGAGGTGAAGCATCAGGCCCGCTACGAAGGCATATCTTCGTACAACTGGCGTCGACTCTTCAACCTGGCGCTGGATTTTACCCTGGCGTATTCCGATAAACCGTTACGACTCACGGTTAAAACCGGGATGCTGATTTCATTGGGCTCAGCCGTATATGCAATTTATATTCTGATCGCTTACTGGCAAGGCATCATTACTGAACCGGGTTATACCAGTCTGATCATTTCTATTTGGTTTTTATCCGGACTCATGATGTTTACCCTGNGGGTTTTGGGTCTGTACCTGGGTAAAGTTTTTGAATCGGTAAAAGCCCGGCCTATTTATATTATTGACCAAATTGTAAATTGAGGCATGTACGAAAATAATCACAACCCTCTCATGGATACGCGGTACCGACAAGGGCCATGTGCATATTGGAGAAGATACCTGGATTGGACCCTTTACAGTGATCGATGGTGAGTATGATCATATTACCTTGGGCCGTGGAGTGAATGTGAGCAGTGGTGCCCAAATCTTAACCCACGATACGGTAAAGCGTTGTATTACCGGACGAGAGTATGCCCACATCGATCATAAACCCACCACGATAGGAGATCATGTGTTTATCGGAACCAATGCTGTTATTCTGAAGGGTTGCCACATCGGAGATCGTTCGGTAGTAGCTGCCGGTGCTGTGGTTTTAGAAGATACAATTGTTCCTTCCGATAGCCTGGTGTATGGTGTGCCCGCCAAAATAAAACCTTTACAAAAGCCCCATGCGAATCCCCTTCAATAAGCCTTACCTCTCCGGTCGTGAAACGGAGTTTATGACCGATGCCGTGCAAAGTGGCAAAATCAGCGGAGATGGTAAATACACCGCCCTCTGTCATCAGTTTTTTGAACAACGTTATGGCTTTACTAAATGCCTGCTCACCACCAGTTGTACAGATGCCCTCGAAATGGCTGCACTCCTAATGGATATTCAGGCCGGCGATGAGGTGATTGTTCCTTCCTATACGTTTGTATCCACCGCCAATGCCTTTGTGCTGCGGGGCGCTAAAATTATTNTTTGTGATAGCCAGGCCGATCATCCCAATCTGAATGCGGCTCAACTGGAAGCCCTGATATCTCCCCGAACCAAGGCCATCGTGGTAGTACATTATGCCGGCATGGCCTGCGACATGGATGCTGTTATGCACCTGGCTTCAAAGCATCAGTTGATAGTGATTGAAGATGCCGCTCAGGCCATTGATAGCAGGTATCAGGGGAGGCCCTTGGGAAGTATCGGGCATCTGGCTGCCTTCAGTTTTCATGAAACAAAAAATATTATCAGTGGTGAAGGAGGTATGTTGGTGATTAATGACCCCGGCTATATTGGCCGTGCCGAAATTATTCGCGAAAAAGGAACCAATCGCAGTCAGTTTNTTCGGGGTGAAGTGGATAAATATGGATGGGTAGATATCGGCTCTTCGTTTTTACCCAGTGATNCGATCGCCGCTNTTTTATATGCGCAGTGTGAACGTCTCGATGCCATCCAGTCACGGCGTATTCAATTGTGGAATCTGTATTATCAATTCCTTCAACCTGTAGCGCAAACAGGACGCATCATCCTGCCCTACATTCCGCCCTATGCCAGCAACAATGCCCACATGATGTATATCGTGTGCCGAAGTTTACGTGAACGCAGCGCACTGATTGCCCATCTGAAAGCCGCCGGTGTGTATGCCGTATTCCACTACTTATCGCTGCATAAAAGCCCATATTACGCAGCGCATTATGCCGGACCGGAATTACCCCATGCTGATCGGTTTACTGATTGTCTGTTGCGTTTACCGATGTATTATGAACTACGCGAAGAGGATATACAGTTTATCTGCGATCAGATTCAGAGGTGGGCTACTGCATGAAATAAGTCGGATAGGGTATAGAAGTCGTGTTGCCTTCACCGGGACGCCCTATCTTTGACAAAACTTTACTGCTTGTCGCTGCAAACTGTCCGAAATTATTTATCCCTCGTTAAATTCAGTCATACCATATTCGCACTCCCTTTTGCACTCATTGGTTTGTTTCTGGGCGTATGGTACGAAGGTCGTCCATTTGAGTGGCGCATCTTTGTGGCAGTGGTACTATGTATGGTATTTGCGCGCAGTGCCGCCATGGCATTTAACCGGTATATTGATGCCCGGTATGATAAACTGAATCCCCGAACCGCAGTGCGCGAAATCCCAGCAGGCATCATACAAAAATCACAGGCGGCTGTATTTGTCGCCCTGAACTGTATTNTTTTCATTCTCACCACCTGGTTTATTAACCGACTTTGTTTTTACCTGTCTCCACTGGCCTTGTTCATTATTTTATTTTACAGTTATACCAAACGCTTCACTCCACTTTGTCACTTGGTATTAGGTGTTGGACTGGCATTGGCCCCGATTGGTGCCTATCTGGCCGTTACAGGATATTTTAGTTGGCTGCCATTGCTTNTTTCAGGAGTAGTGATTACCTGGGTCAGTGGTTTCGACATTTTATATGCCCTGCAGGATGAGGAATTCGACCGTGCGCAAGGCCTGAAATCTATTCCGGTTTTGCTGGGCCGAAAAGGGGCTTTGTGGACTTCAATATTCCTGCATGCGCTAACGGCCCTGTTGATCCTTGCCATAGGAGTAACGGGTAGTTTTGGATGGATGTATTGGACAGGAGCCTCACTTTTTATTGTCCTCCTGGTGTATCAGCATACCCTCGTGAAACCACATGATATCAGCCGGGTGAATATGGCCTTTGCCACCACCAATGGAATAGCCAGTGTGGTGTATGCCGTTTTTGTATTACTGGCATTGCGGTACTAAAATTATGGGACGATTATTAGCCATCGATTATGGANAANAAAGGTGTGGTATCGCTGTGAGTGATCCACTGCAACTCATTGCCAATGGACTGACCACCGTGGCCACCGAGACCTTGATTCCTTTCCTGAAAACATATTTTGCTACCGAAACCGTCGAAAAGGTTTTAATCGGGATGCCCAAGAGTTTGCGCAATGAAGATACCCATGCCACCCAATTGGTGGAGCAGTTTCTCATCCGGTTTAAAGAACTTTTTCCATCCATGCCCGTTCAAACCCTCGATGAACGCTTTACCTCTAAAATGGCTTTTCAAACGATGATCGACAGTGGACTGAAAAAAGATCGTCAAAATAAAGCGCTGGTTGACGAAATCAGTGCCACGATTTTGTTACAGAGTTATATGAGTATGCCCGACATCTCCAGGACCTGATGACAGCGCGGGAGCTTCATAAATTTCATCTACTTTTGCACCATGATTTTACCTGTTGTGGCCTATGGGCATCCGAATTTGCGCAAAGTATGTGTTCCCATAACTGCCGATTATCCAGAGTTAAACAACCTCATCAGCAATATGTGGGAAACCATGTACAATAGCAATGGGGTTGGTTTGGCAGCACCTCAAATTAACCATACAATTCGTTTGTTTTTGGTAGATACCGTTCAGATCGTTGAGCATGCCGATGAAGAGGACAAAGACGATTATAAAGATGAAAAGCCGATTAAACAGGTCTTTATAAACGCACAAATCGAAGCACTGGATGGGGAACCCTGGAAGTACAATGAAGGTTGTTTAAGCATTCCGCGGGTGCGTGAAGATGTGCTGCGTGAGGCCCGGGTTACCTTGCGTTACCAGGATGAACAGTTTCAGGAACATGTGGCTACATTCGATGGCATAACAGCCCGCGTCATCCTGCATGAATACGATCATATTGAAGGCAAATTGTTCATCGATCATATCACCCCATTTAAACGACGCCTCATCAAATCGAAGTTGGATGATATCACCAAAGGCAAGGTGAAAACAGATTATCGGATGTTGTTTTACAAGTAGCCTTTTTGAGCTGTAAGTAGACAGCGTGTTCGCCGCCGACTTTATTTTCCATCCAATATGAGTTGTCCGCTACTGGGCATCACAATGATTTTACTGTTCTCAGACGATGCCAGTTCTTTGTACGCTTTAATTTGTTCGTAGCGCAATTGTTTATCACTGAGGCCCTCACTTATGATGCGCTGGTAATCGGCAATTCCCTGCGCCTCCACGCGTTTACGTTCGGCTTCTTGTTTTTCTTTCTGTAAAACGAATTGCATTTTNTGCGCCTCTTGTTCGGCATTAATTTTACTTTCGATCGTCAACTTCACCGTTTGGGGCAGCGTAATATTCCGCACCAGTAAATTTTCAAGAATCAGGCCCCGGCCCTGAAACTCCCGTTCAATACTTTGGAATATCTTTTGCTGAAATTCATCCCGCTTGGTAGAATATAACTCAACCGCATCATAATACACCGCATTATCTCTTATTTTGGTGCGGGTGATGGGGCGAATAATTTTATCCTTGTAATCGATGCCGATTTTACGAATCAATTCCGGTCCGCGTTCGGCATTGAGCCGATACAATACCGATAAGTCGATACTCACTTCAAGACCGTCACGTGTCAATACGCGTATTGCATCATCACCACTTTTATCGCCTTCATCATGTATCCCACTCATGGTATAATTTTGAGTGCGGATATCCAGATGCCTGACCTGAACAAAAGGATTCACTACATTGAGTCCACTTTGCAAAACACGCTTTTGAATATTCCCAAATAAAGACTGAACACCAATATACCCGGCATCAATTTGTTTAACGCAGGCATTCATAAATCCGACAGCTACCAGCAATAAACCCAGAGATCGAAGACCGGTATTGAGTTTAGATGGATTTTGCAGGCGCGGAATATTTTGAATGATTCGGGGCGCCAGAAAGAAGATGAGAAGACCTAAAAATATGAAAACCATGGTTCAAGAATTTATCCGTAAAGGTATCATTTCCTTGTCGTCTGTCACCAGGTTTTCGGGATATACGGTGGTTATTCGATGATGATCTGTTTCACCGACTGACCAATCCGCAACACATACATACCTGGAGTTAATTCAGGCAATTCAAGAAAATATAGCTCCTGTGCATCGGGTATATTTTTTTGCAGGATGCTNTTACCACTCACCTCATGCAGACTGATTTGACGATTCTGCAAATCATTCGGAATGTGACTTATGGTTAACTGGCGATGCGCTGGGTTTGGATACACCTGTAAACTTGCATCTAATTCCTGTGATGAAGTACTTAAAGGAATATTGTTGAATAGAATATTGTCGATGTTGATGTTTCCTCCCAAACCAGAAATGTAACTGAATTTAATCATGGCTTCCGTGGCCGAGGCATAGGGTGCTAAATCCAATTCGATACGTTTCCAGTTACTGTCTTTCGGGTTTATAAACACCGAAGGAATATCCAGTGGATTCAGTGTTGGATTGGCAAACGTGGCTAATTGGGGTCCCCACTTTTTGAAGATCGACTGAAAACTTTGTCCGCAATTGGTTGAAACGAGTATTTCGAGGGTATCGGTAAAGTCGGTTTGTGCCGTAAAATACGGAGGCGTGTAACGAACATAATTAAAGGCATAATCAAAACTTACGCTGGGTGTGGCAGATAAATTCAGTTGAATGGGAGGAGTCACCATTTCGGCTTTGCGACCCTGATTATCAAAAATAAAAATAGAGTTGAAGGCATAGGTCGAATAGTTCCCTGATTTTTTTACCTGATCATCCAAATCGAAATAGGTCCAATCGTCATTGTAGCGTTCTACAATCCAGCCCGCCGGAGGAAATGTGCCCGATTCAAACCCTTCGCTCTGAGGCAATGGCAGCCCTCCGGTGAATGCCGTGATCGAATCTATACGTTGATTGTTCATCGGAAACGTGTCGTTGACTCCATTCACAGTTTGAATACTCACATCCAACATTTTTTTGCCGGCACTCAACGTAAGCATCGGTAAATTGATCCAGGTATGTTCAAAGGGTTGAAGATTTCCGGACCAGGAATACGTTTGTGGATTGCCATTGTAGTTCACTTGAAATTGGGCGGCGTTTAATGCCGTGTTTCCGGTGTTTCGCAACAGGGCCTTTGTTTGTGCACTGGGTTGGCAACTTTGGCCCGGCACTTGTAAACGAAATAATTCAGCATCAGGTCCGGCAGACTCGGGCGTAGAAAANAAGCTGGTAAGTCCGGGCATTTGTGTGAATGCCGGAATACCGTGTCCGAGTCCGTTTACCCGTATAAAACGTGCCGGGGCATTATTCAATATCAGTTTTTCCATGGTAGAATCGATCGCTGCGGTGTACAAATAATCTGTTTCACCATGGGTGATATAAATAGGTATTTGTGATGCGTTGGCGTAGTTAAATGTGAAGCCCGCAATTCCGTTCAGGGCATTTTTAACGCCTTGCACCGCAGGAGTATTTAACAGCAATCCTTTGAAGTCGCTGGGATGGTCGAGTCCATATTTTAAAGCCGCCCGACCGCCTAAGGAAAAGCCCTGTAAAATGATTTCGGTTGTATCGATCGTATACACCTGTTTTATCATTTGTACCGAAGCATCCACAATATCTTCGTAGCCCGCAGGTAAATAAAAATCACTATTCGGCGTAGACGCAGCCGGACAAACAAAAATGGTATTCGGGAAATGCGTGTTCCACCCCAGCGAATTAATGAGGGCATTGCGGTAATTGGTGCTGTTATCACCCAACCCATGTAAACAAATCATCAGTTTTGCCGGTGTTGCTGAAGAGTAGTTCGTAGGGACGTGAATACTCAGCGTACGATTGGCCGCCATAAAATTGAGGGTGGTGTCAAAACTACCCGTTGTTTGCCCAAACGAGCTTGCACACATCAGCATGCCAAAAGAAGTAGATAATATCGCATAAGTAAAATTTTTTTAAAATTAACTCTCGGTACATTCAAAAAATCAAAAAAACAATAGGCTATAATTTGTCCTCTTGTTTGCCCGCTAAAGCCGTGTACCGTGATGGACTCATGCGAAAATGTTTCCGAAATAGCTTGGAAAAACTTTGAACATCAGCAAAATGTAGTTGCTCGGCAATCTCTGTCCAGTTGTAGTTTCCACTGCCATGAAGTACCAATGCTTCATTGAGTTTTAATTGCAATAAATACCGGTGCGGACTCACACCAAACGTATCTTTAAATACGTGATATAAGCGATATTCCGAAAGATGCACCTGCCGGGCCAGTTCCTGCATACTTAAATCGGAACGCACATGATCGTGCAATACATCGCGCGCTGTGAGCATGCGGGCATACAAGGCCTTCTTTGAACTGCTTCGCAATACCGGCAAGCGGGCATAACAACTCAGGTATTCGGANATGGTGAAATAAAAACTGACGGATGAATTCAAATTGTAACACCTCGGTCGATAAATTCTGTCCAGACTTTAATGCGGTAAATACATAACGGATCCACTGATCGAAAACCGGGTTGCTTCGGAATCGTTCAAAAATTGTTCTTCTAATAAAAACGAACGGAACTCCTGGCTGAGGGTTGTAACTCATTACCCTGATACATGGTTTGCANNAACCCTCGCTTAAATGAAAAGATCCAGATCGACACAGAGTCCGAGATCATCCTCTTCCTTCTGATCGATAAACACTTCACAGTGTCTCAGATTAGTGGCCAGCAGGTATTCACCCGCACGAATTGAAACTTCCTCCTGTCCGTTGAAATACGTTTCAGCACCCTGTAAATTGTATTTAAAGGAAACACGGGCGAGTGGAATTTCTTTCTCGATATTCCGGATTTCTGAAATACGAAAAGGGTAGGCCTTCAGATTTGAGGTAATCTGACTCCAATTACCTTCATGCAATAAGGTTCCGGGAATCGATCGGCATTCACAACGGAAAGATAGGTACTACCTGCTGAAGCAGCTCCTTGTATTTGACCTATGGTTGATGCCATCCACAAGCGGCAACTGACGCCGACCCCTTACAATTGGTTTTGGGATACACTATGATACCGACCGGGGTTCAGCAGAAAATGACAAGTCATTTAACAGGTGTTGCAGATAGTTTTGATGCGAACAATTCTTCCATCGCATGAAACAGTATCTTCTGTGTCTTCTTTTCGTTCTTGGTATTGTCCTGGCACATGGTCAGCCAAGCGGTCAAATCAGCGGTGAGCTGCTGGCCGAAAAAAACGGAACATATTCGTTGTTATTAAAACGAGTCCAGGATTCGATGCTTGTGAAAGCCGAGTTGAGTAATCCGGATTTGAAATTCGTATTCGAATTTATTCCGCAGGATCTGTACTTTCTTGAAGTTCGTCAACTGGAACAAGTCTTGTATCGGAGCGATAGCTTTCGTTTACAACAACCACAACTTGTTTTATCTCCCATTTCGCTGAATACACCGCAACATGGATTGCGTGAAATTAAAGTCNGTTCAACAAAAGCGATTCTCGAACAAAAAGCCGATAAACTCATTTATCATGTTGAGCATACGCTTGAAGCGCCTTCAAACGATGCCTTGCAGGTGATGCAAAAAGCACCGGGAATCACAGTAGATCAGAATGGAACAATATCGATGCGGGGTAAACGCGGGGTGCAGGTAATGATTAATGGTAAACCGACTTACCTGAGCGGCGCGCAATTAGCCAATCTTTTGCGCACCACTCAGGCTGCTCAAATTGCGCGGATAGAAGTGATTTCGAATCCTTCATCCAAATACGATGCTGAAGGCAACGCAGGTATCATCAATATCATTTTANAANAAGATCAGAAACGGGGAAGCAACGGCATGCTGGTTTTGAGTTACGGGCATGGCAAGTACCATAAATCTGCCAATGGCATCAATTTTAATTTGCGCGGAAAAAAATTAAACCTGTTCAGTAGTTTAAATGTTTCAGACAATGTGGGGTTCAACGACCTGCAATTATATCGGCAATTTTATACCGCCGGAAACTATCAGGGTGCCTATCGCCAATACAATTACCTGCTGTTTCCCTCGCGCAGTGGGATTGCCAAAATAGGATTAGATTATTATCCCAACTCCCGCCATACCTTAGGATGGTCGGCGCAGGGCAGCACAACCCGGTTTAATCCGAAGGCAGATAATATCGCTTACGTTGAAAATCCCTTCGGTCTGGATACTTCCTACTATACATCAACCAGTCGCAGCCGCGAACGCTATTCTAACCTGAGTGTGAATTTGTACAGTAAACATGTTCTGGATAGTTCAGGCTCCGAAATCAGTACCGATTGGGATTATGCCAACTATGGCAATACGGCCTTGCAACATTTTACTACCCGGTATTTTACGATGCAGGATATTGAGTACCGACCCTTGCAGTTATTGCACGCTGAAACAGATGGCCGACTGTATATTTTTTCAGGAAAGGCAGACCTTACGAAGACCTTAAGCAAAGACTGGGGCAAACTGGAGGCAGGAATCAAAAGTAGTTATGTGAAGAGTGATCAGGATATTGCGTATTACGATCATGCCAATGGCGTAGTGCATTTTGATTCATCGCAGAGCAATCATTTCGTGTATAGCGAGAACATCAACGCGCTTTACCTGAGTCATTCATTCGATATTCGAAAACTTGGTGTGCAATGGGGATGGCGTGCCGAACAAACGGTGGCAAAAGGAAAACAACTTTTAAATGGACAATCCTTCCAGCGCAACTACTGGCAACTATTTCCTACCTTGTTTTTGAGTCGTACCATCAATGCTTCGCACCAGGTGGGTCTTAGTTTTAGTCGGCGTATACAACGCCCCGGATATGATTTAATGAATCCGGTTCGTTTGTTTATTGATGCCACCACCTATAAAACGGGTAACCCTTACCTGATTCCGCAAAACTCGTATATCGCCGAATTGAATCATACCTGGAAACAAACCTGGTTAACATCCGTATCAGCCACCTGGATTAACCAGAGTATTACCGAAGTTTTAATTCCGGATGAAACACAAACCAATATCACGATTCAAACCAACAAAAACCTCAATCGGCAATTCATCCTCGCCATTTCTGAATCAGCCAACGTAAAACCCTTGCGCTGGTGGACAATGCAGTTTGAAGTGAATCCGTATTATTCGTTTTATTCCGGCATTCTGGCCAATATGCCCATCCGTTCAGGCATGTGGTCGTTTAATGCCAAATCGATGCACATGATTCAATTGCCCCGAGCCTTCACCTTACAGGCTGATGCTNTTTTTCAGTACCGGGAGCGATATAGTTTTTCCAGTATCGAGCCTTTTGGCGCACTCAATCTTTCCTTGCAGAAAACCTTTAAAAATAAACGTACCTCACTCCGGCTAAGTGCCAATGATGTATTTTACAGTTCCCGATTCCGGGGTAGTTCACGCTATACCAATTACTATGAACAATTTTATGTACAACGCGATTCGCGGACCCTGGTGCTGGCCATCACACACCGTTACGGAAAATCAACCGTANCCGGGAGCAAAAAACGGGCATCCGGTGCAGAAGATGAAAAACAACGGGCAGGTAAGAACGTTTAAGTTCATCTTGCTCCTGCTGGTTTCCATTCCTTCCTCCGCACAGGAACCCTTGCGCAAAATATGGCCGGGAGTTATTTGTCATTCCGCGAAGAATAATCTGAAGGTTGATTCCGTTTTGAGGGCGGTGCTTTTCAGCGCTGCGNGACTCCAACCGGGCGATCAGTTGCTCCGCATCAATACACAAGATGTATCTACATCCGACGATGTACAACGAATTTGCCAGCCTTTGCGTGCAGGTGACACGTTGTGTGTGGAATGGATGCATCAGAATCAGCGAAAGAAAAATGTANTACAAGCTCCGGCACGTCCGGTACGCAAATTAGCATGGTGCCAACTGGAGTATGCCTGGGTACAGCACGAAAACGCCTGGTTGCGCAGTATGGTTTACAAGCCTGTCAATTCCTCAAACCCTTTGCCCGCCATANTTTTTTTGCCAGGTTATACCTGTAGCTCCATCGAATCATTTCCAGACAATTACAACGGGCGTCTAATCCGGCATTGGGTAGAACAAGGCTTTNTGGTATATACCGTTGAAAAATCGGGCATAGGCGACAATGCCCATTGTTTACCCTGCCAGTCGGTTGATTTGGGGACTGATATATCCTTTTATACTTCGGCCTGGAATACCTTATGCCGGCGCAATGATATTCGCTCTGATGCCTTGTTCATCTGGGGTCATTCGATGNGGGGCATCCTGGCTCCTCTGATACATGGGGTTTACGAACCCACCGGAATTCTTGTATATGGAACAGTGTACAGGCCCTGGTCGGAATTTTTANTGGAGATGCACCGGGTTCAAAAACCACTCTTAGAAAAACTGGATGCCATTCAAACTGAAGAATTTATGCGAAGTATACAAGCGATTTACTTTGATTNNTTTGTGCGAAAAACGCCAGCCGAATTAGATCGGGTGAACGAATATCACAAGTTAGTGCGCAGTGAGTTAGAATATGAAGATGGAAAAGAAAGTATGTGGGGACGGCATTGGCGATTTTGGCAACAACTGGATTCGGTGAATCTGGCACAGGCCTGGCAACAAACAACGGCGAAAGTTCTGGTGATGCATGGAGGTGCCGATTATATTCAATGTTCGGCGCTAGAACCTTACCTGATCCGGGAAGCCGTAAACCGGGGGCATGCCGCAAAGGCTGAACTATGTGTATTTCCGGATATGGATCATTTGTTATTACAGAGCCGGAATTTTGACGAAGCGGTGCAACGGTTTAACAAGAAAGAGTATCTTACCGGAGCTTTGCATNCCTGAATTTCTGAAAAAACCACGGCCTGGATGCAAGCATTATTTTAATGGCGGCACGATGCACATTTCCAAATCAGTCGTCTGCACTTCAATCAATTCCCGAGATAGCGCATCAGGTCCTGGCTGGTTATTGATTCATACAAAACCTGTTTCAGTTTTTCTGTTTCGAATAAATCATCACCTGTGGAATGGCATAGTTGGGCATAAAGTGACCCAGGATAAAACCATTGCTGCAAATTCCAACATGCACATTTTTTGTTGATCCAGTCCACTTTTTGTAGGAAGTTTTTGAGCTCTTTAAAATTTTCTTCAAAGGTCATCATGATCACCGTTGTATTGCTTAAAGAATCTTTCAGGCGGTGAATGAGCGCACCAAAATCATCGCAATGACTGCATCCCGGATTAAACATGGCAAATATGACTTTATGTTGCGCCGGAATATTTTTGTTCGTCCAGGTTTTACGATTTGCATCCACCAAATTAAAAACCGGGAGTGCGGAATTGGGCTTTGCTTCCGGATGCGGGTCTTTGCCTTCGGTTCCGGGCATGCGTCGTGGTTTGTTAGCGGGTTGAGCCAGTGCCGATAAAAAACCAATACAACAGCAAACGATCAGTAGAACTTGTTTCATTGTTAAAATTTCAGCGTGAAGATACAACGCCAAGGAAAAGTCTGATTTCTGAAAAGTTGTCAGGCAAAAAGTTTTGTGATTTGATTTCTTCGGGCGGAGGGATAGAGTATATTTATCCCCTCCATGCTACGACTCGTAAAATTTGCCAAGAACCTTTTTTTGCTANTTCCGGCTACTTTACTCTTGCAGCCATTCGCCCGTNTTTTTCGGTTTATCTATTATTTCAACCATCTTTTGAATTGGATCCGGNAAAACAAAAGCCGTTTTGAGCACCACGATTTTTTCAGTATGCGACGCGATTACAGCAAACGCGAACAACTGTATCGATTCATCTCGGATCGTTTTAACCTGGCTACTTCCGAAATACTTTATTTAGAATTTGGGGTCGCCTCGGGGATATCGTTTCGTTGGTGGATGCACAACAATCAGCATCCCTCCTCAACGTTTATCGGGTTCGATACATTTGAAGGTTTACCCGAAGACTGGGGAGGCATCTACGACAAAGGTGCCATGCGTTCAGATGCACCAAGCATCCCGGATGGCCGGGGCCGTTTTGTANAAGGGCTTTTTCAGGACACTTTGGTCCCTTTTATTCGTGAATACCGGCATCAACTGGAACAACCCATACGCAAGGTGATTCATTTGGATGCCGATTTATATTCTGCCACTATTTTTACCCTTGCCCAATTGTATCCTTACTTGCGCACCGACGATCTTATTCTTTTTGATGAATTTAATGTGCCCTTGCATGAATACAAAGCGTTTCTTGAATTCAGCGAAACCTATTATACGGAGTTGATTCCTGTGGCCGGTGTCAATAATTTTTATCAGGCCGCATTTCGTGTTGGGGAACTCAGAAGTCCTTTGCCTTAGTGTATCCTGTACATCAGCACTCCGGTAAACTCAAGGCAATCTGTACGGCCAAACCGCCATCGCTGGTTTCTTTGTATTTGTGATTCATATCCAGGGCCGTTTCCAACATGGTGTTCACTACTTTGTCTAAACTCACTTTAGCATCATAGGGATTACTTTGCAAGGCCAGTTGAGCCGCGGTAATGGCCTTGATGGCCCCCATGGTATTGCGTTCAATACAAGGAATTTGTACCAATCCCCCNACCGGGTCGCAGGTTAAACCGAGGTGATGTTCCATTGCGATTTCGGCGGCTTGCAGGGCCTGATTAGGTGTGCCACCTAAACTTTCGCAAAGTGCTCCGGCGGCCATCGCGCTGCTCACACCAATTTCGGCCTGGCATCCACCCATAGCTGCGGATATGGTAGCCCCTTTNTTAAATATGCATCCGATTTCGGAGGCGCATAACAANAAGCGGATAATTTTTTCCGGTTCATAGGCATCACAAAATGTGATATAATACATCAATACGGCCGGAATAACACCGGCTGCTCCATTGGTTGGGGCTGTTACCACACGGCTGAACGAGGCATTTTCTTCGTTCACAGCAAGGGCAAAACACGAGACCCAGTCGAGGGTGTACTGAAAATGNCTGCCCCCTTCGCGGATGGCACGCACCCATTCGTCAAATTGCGAATAGGTTTTCGAACCTATCAGTTTNTTATTTAATTGAGCAGCGCGGCGGGTCACTTGTAAGCCTCCAGGTAAGATCCCGTCGCGGTGGCATCCCCGATAAATACAATCTTTCATCACCTCCCAAATGCGCAACACCCCGGATCGGGTTTCTTCTTCACTTCGCCAGGCATGCTCATTCTCTAAAACAACTTCTGCAATACTAAATCCGGTCTTCATACACCAATGCAGAATATCCGACGATTTATCGATGGGGAAAGGTAATTGCACAGCAGATAGATTAAGGTCGTTTTCNTCTTCTTTCACAACAAAACCACCTCCTATGGAGTAATAGGTATCTGCCTGCGATTCCCCGTCATCATAAGTGATTAAGAATGTCATGGCATTGGGGTGAAAGGGCAAACTCTCATCCATCAGGAATTCAATATCAGTTCCGGGGTCAAATTCTATTTCAACTTGGTGATCCAGCCACAACCGCATCGTAACACGCAAATTATTTACTGTTTCATCAATGCTATTCACATCAAAGGTTTCCNNATCTTCACCACATAAACCCAGCATCACTGCCACATCGGTACCATGGCCTACACCGGTTTTAGCCAACGAACCATACAATAAAACGCGCACACGGCTGATATGCTGTAATAACTCTTTCTCTTTTGATTTTTCAGAAAAAGTAAGNGCGGCCTTCCACGGTCCCAGGGTATGGGAACTGCTGGGGCCCACTCCAATTTTAAAAATATCAAACACAGAAATCGATTCGTATGGCACGGGGTATATTTTGGGGTCAAATGTACATCGGGATATAGTGTTGCGTATCGAATGAAATAGAGTTCTTGTTTTTCGTCCCAGGAAATAATAACTCATTCTCCGCAACCTAAATGAATACCATTGAAATGGTCGCGCCTGCCCCCAGTGGTTAAATCGTTTAAATTTTGTATTTTTAAAGAGCCATGAGTCGATTATTGATTTTTATATGCATCAGCAGTGTTCTGTTTGCCTCCTGTCAATCTAAGACTGAGCGCATCAAGACTATAGTACAATATCTGATAGTGAATCGGAGTACCGATAAAGTATGGGTCTATTTTCGGCATCGCTTTCCACCGGAAAAGTATAAGGAAAACACCCTTGTTGTGGATACCGGGAAAACAGGAATCTGTGCACAATTTTCGGAGGTGTACGCCACTGAATATTTGTCGCAGTTTGTGTGTGGTGATTATGCCGAAGAATTGCTGATCTACAAAGTAAATTCTCCGGATACCTTAAAAACGCGCGTAATAGCCAATCAATTGTGGAGCAGTTCGTCCTATAACACTGAAGACAACCTTTTAAAAACCTGTACTTATCAGATTACTGATGCTGATTTCTAATCCGGATGCTTTTCCGGTTTCAGGATGTATTTTTGAGATAGCATGAAGCCTCACATTTATTCCCGTTATGCCCTTTGGTTTTGTTGGCTGATGATGCTTACAACAGCTNTTATTTTTTATCCTCGTTGGAAAAATTCAGGCACAGAAGCTACTTTATCATGGGATGTTTCGGGCTATTATATGTATCTCCCGGCGGCATTTATTTATCATGATTTAAAGACCTGTTCATTTCGTGATTCGATACTGCATCGGTATCAACCTACACCGGATTTCCAACAAGCCGTTCGTCATGAGGGCAGTGGGCACTTCGTGATGAAGTATTCTTGTGGACAGGCTCTGGTCATGCTTCCCATGTTTTTCACCGGGCATACCTGGGCACTCCTCTCTGATGCGTATCCGGCTGATGGATTTTCATTTCCCTATCAGCTCTGCATCGGATGGGGCATGTTGTTATTCGCCTGTTGTGGTTTGTTTTTTCTACGAAAGATTCTTTTGAATTATTTCAATGATTCCTCCGTCGCATGGACACTCNTTCTTGTTGTTCTTGGTACAAATTACCTCAACTATACTACGGTTGATCAGGCCATGACCCACAATGCCTTGTTTACCCTGTACACTCTGGTCATTTGGGCCAGCATCCGATTTTATCAAAAACAACATTGGAGAACAGCCNTTTTACTTGGTTTTCTGTGTGGACTACTAACACTAATTCGTCCCACCGAAATTATTGCCGTATTAATTCCTTTGCTATGGNGAATTGATTCCATCAAACAGGTTAAAGAACGCGTTCGCTTGTTCATCAGTTCCTGGCGCATGATTTTTGTTTTTGCGTTGGCATTTGTGATCATGGTTAGCATACAGATTCTGTATTGGAAATGGGTGAGCGGAGAATGGGTAGTTTATAGTTATGGTGAACAAGGATTTTATTGGTTACGTCCTCATATCACAGAATACCTGTTTAGTTTTCGCTGCGGGTGGTTATTGTATGCCCCATTAATGGGAATTCCATTTTTCCTGATTTGGGTTTATGCATTTAAAGGACCGCAGCGAATTCCGGTTACGTTGCTTACCGTACTGGCGTTTTACCTGGTAACCGCCTGGGATGTTTGGGATTATGGAGGAACAGCAGGGCGGGCTATGGTGCAGTATTATACCCTGTTGGCATTCCCATTGTGTTGGTTGGTAGAATGTGGCCTCAGGCATCCTATTTCCAAAACTATTCTCAGCCTGTTCACTGCGTTGTTTATCTATTTCAATNTTTGGTGGACCTGGCAGGCGCATTTTGGTCCGGTAAAGGTATCCGAAGTATCCTATGAGTATTATGTCAGAACCTTGGGCCGGTGGTCGGTTCCGGAGTATGCTGAAAAATGGATTGAAAATAATTATGTGTATACCGGCGAGCTGCGGGATTCAGTTGAATGGTATAGAAATAATTTCGAGAAAGATAGCAGCGAAATCGTGCATCATGCCGAAGGTGCCACCTGGATCGAATTAGATGCCAGTCATCCCCATAGTGCTGAATACCGGATACCTGCCCCGGGCAAGAAACGAAGTCGGGTGCGTGTGCAGGCCCGATTTGCTATACAGGAANAAGAATGGGATTTGTGGAAACAAACCCAGTTCATCCTGAAATTTTATTTTCGCAGGCAGGAGCAAGTTAGTCAAATTCTTCGTGTACATCGTTTTCTGAATCCGGGCGACGAAAAATTCATTTTTATGGATGCTAAATGTCCGGAACAATGGGACGAACTACGGATTAGTNTTTGGAATGCCGGAAGCCTGATTCCTGTTCGCATCGATGATTTGACGGTAACGGGTTTTGAAGAAAAGTAGTTGCCCTCCTCCAAATGACGCTGACTGAAATAGATTAAATTCGCAGCATGCAACAAGCGCTCATTCTGCCTGTAAAAGGTGTTCTGCCACAAATTCCCGCCTCCTGTTTTTTAGCCCCCAATGCCACGGTGGTGGGGGATGTGGTACTGGGCGAAGAATGTAGTATCTGGTTTAATGCCGTTGTTCGTGGTGATGTGAATAGTATTCGTTTGGGCAATAAGGTGAATGTTCAGGATGGTGCGTGCATTCATTGTACCTACGAAAAAACTAAAACCACTGTCGGCAACCATGTTTCCATTGGACACAATGCCCTGGTGCACGGATGTACCATTGAAGACAATGTTTTAATCGGAATGGGAGCCATCGTTATGGACAATGCCTATATCGGTTCCAATACCATCATTGCCGCTGGTGCCGTTGTGCTTGAAAATATGCGCTGTGAAAGCGGAAGCATTTATGCCGGGGTGCCTGCANAAAAAGTGAAAGACATTTCGCAAGAGTTAATCCACAACGAAATTGATCGCATCGCGAACAATTATGTCATGTATAGTTCATGGTTTAAGTAAAAGCTGCTGTTTATAACAAGGACGGTTCAAAATAATTTCTTCAATTTGGAAAGTCTCTTTGAGTAAACCGCGAATGGTATATAGCATTGAACCCGGGTTTAGTATTTTCTTTCTTCAATAGTTTCCATGATGCGTAAGTAATTTTCATAGCGCATCTCTGATACTAATCCTTCTTCTACAACCAACTTCACCCGGCATCCAGGTTCATTCAGATGCAAACAGTTGTTGTATTTACACGCCGTAAGAAACTTTTTCATTTCGGGAAAATATCCGCTCAGCTCTTCATGCAAAATGTCTATCACTCCCAATTCCCGTATCCCGGGTGTATCGATTAAATGCCCGCCCTCCGGTAAATCATACATTTCTGCGAAGGTAGTTGTATGCATGCCCTTACCACTCCAGTCTGAAACTTCCTGGGTGGCCAGTTCATGACCCGGCAGTAAACGATTGATTAGGGTTGATTTCCCNACCCCACTATGTCCGGTTAACAAGGTCACTTTATCTTGTAACAGGTTCCGAAATTCTGCGAGGCCTTGTTGTGTTTCTGCCGATATAAGCAGAACGGGGTATCCGATTTCAGCGTAGAGGTTCCGCAGAAAATCGAAGTAATGCCTATCCTCTTCATCTAAAATATCCGCTTTATTAAAAACGAGAATAGCCGGAATATGATATGCTTCACAGGTCACCAAAAACCGATCCAGAAAACCGGTGGAAGTTCGTGGTTCACGCAAGGTGGCGATTACCACACTTTGGTCCAGATTCGATGCCACAATATGTTTTTGATGGCGGCCATGGGGCGACTGACGTACAAGGTAGTTTTGCCGGTCTTCTACCAAGGTAATCATGGCCTGCGCTTCTGATGCTGATTCCGATTCGGGTTCCAGGTGTACCCAGTCTCCAACAGCGATGGGATTGGTGGAAGTGATACTTTTATCTATTTTCAATTTGCCACGGATCCGGCATTTCCATAAACGGTGATCCTCGCTACGCACAAGATACCAGCTTCCGGTAGATTTATAAACTCGGGCTCTCAACATGGAATGCCTCAAAGATACAATGGGCAGTTTGAATACAACCTGGATTTGATTAGAGGTCAAGGCCCCTTCCAAAAGGATTTGATTGCACATCAATTTCCAACGAATCGTATGGTAAAATCAAACGGTCAGGGGTCTGTTGATTATTTCAACTCCACTTCTTTAATAAACAACAAATGATTGACCGCCCAGCGTATTTCACCATGTGAATATTTATCATTCAGGATGGAACGTATTTCGGTGGTGGAGTATTTTTCTGCTTTTAGGTAGGCTTCTTTAATTTCAAGCACGGCATCATTCTCCATTAATTTTTCGATGGGTAGCTCTCCCTGAAGGACAAAATCCGATAAATGCGACTCGATGGTTCCGATGGCAAGATTCCGCATAACGGCAATTTCGGCGATACTTTTNCCTTCATCAAACAAGGCTTTACTGAATCTGGCACTCTCGCCTTTCTTCACGACCTTCTTCTCTTTCGCAATTGGCGGCATGGGTTGCGTTTGAATCATTAAAGAGGATCCAAANATACGACGGCCCAAATAGGTAGCCTCTTGTAACATCCTTAGCCGTGCAGACCAATCCGCTTCGGTTTGCTGAAGTTCTTTGATGTATTTTTTTACCCGACTCACTCCGGTCAGGTTTTGAATCAATTCGCGCAAAGGCAGCATGAGACCCTGGTAGAGTTGGGTACTAAAATAATGAAGCGCTTTTCCGGTACGTTCATAAAACCAGGCTTTATCTTCACCTCCTTCCACGCGATGAAACAGGAGATCCAATTCGCGTTGAAATTTCTCCATGGTATTCATTTGCTGTCTGGCATGCTGAAAAATTGATTCCACTACCTGTTGCGCCTCCATATGATTCGGAAGCGTTTTAGCCATGCGCACCATCCGTTCTAATTCCAAGGTTTCTTCATAAACCGGTCTCCAATCCAATAATCGTTTAAGTCGCTCGGCCTGATAGGCGTTTCGTTCCGCCATTAGCCGGTCCATCAATATATATTCCGGCAACATTTTTAATCCGGAATGTTCCAGTCTGTGATCCGTTTGTATGGCTGCGGGGTANATCGGCGATTTTAAAATGATACCTTCCAGTGAAGTACAACGGCTCAACGCCACGTATACTTGCCCCGGTGCAAAGGAAGAACCGGCATCAATAATCACTTTTTCAAAGGTTAGTCCCTGGCTTTTATGGATAGTAATTGCCCAAGCCAGGCGCAGGGGNTACTGTATAAACTGACCGACAACCTTTTCCTCAATCCGTCCGGTTTCACGGTTAAAAATGTATTGAATTTGTTTCCAGGTTTCTCGCTCCAGATCCAACAACCCGCCACTCTGAGGGTCTCTCACGGTGATGNNTGTGGCATTCAGACTTTCAATGATGCCCAACTTGCCGTTGTAATACCGTCCGTTCATATCATTGCGAAGAAACATGACCTGCGCGCCCTTTTTCAAACGGAGATTTGTTTCAACAGGCGTTTGTTTATCATTAAAGTCACCAATAATTTCTGCTTCGAATTGCACCAATTCACCCCCNAATCGCATCAATTCGGATTCATTGATGGCATCAGCCCGGTAATTATGGGTGGTGAGAATAATTCGATCTGAAGTATGATCCTGATTGAATTGATACCTCGATTGCAAATAGGCATAGTCGGCTTCAGATAAGGCGTTGTGGCGGATTTTATTGAGCAGATCGATGAATCGTTCTTCGCTTTGCCGGTAAATGGTTTTTAGTTCTATGGTCAGAACGCCGGCTTCACGCATCACCAGGGCATCAAANAAGAAGGGACTGTTATAATACCTCGCCAATACCCGCTCTTCTTCATCACGAACAACAGGAGGCAATTGATACAGGTCTCCTATCATCAGAATTTGCACGCCGCCAAAAGGTTCCGGTCTTTTTCTGAAGTACCGCAGCAACACGTCGATGGCATCCAGTAAATCGCATCGCACCATACTCACCTCATCGATAATCAACAATTCCAGTTGTTCGATGATCTTTCTTTTTCCNGTGCTTAATCGGGTCTTTGAAATTAAGGTCTGTTGGTCGATTCCCTGCCCAAAAGAGCCGGCAAACTTTTCAGGTAAAAAAGGCCCAGGGNNCATCCCAAAAAAAGAATGAATGGTAACACCTCCGGCATTGATGGCGGCTACACCTGTTGGGGCAACAACGGCTAAACGTTTGCCGGAATGGCTGCGTACATATTTCAAGAGTGTGGTTTTNCCGGTACCTGCTTTTCCGGTCAGGTAGATATGACAACCACTCTCATTGATATACTCGTACGCGAGGCGAAAGGTGATATTTTGTTGATCAAAATCCAAAGACATACAATTTGGGAAAGCAGACTAGGAATAAACACGTTAAGCGCTGGGAGGACAAATGTAATACATCACGATACGATATCGGTTGAAGATTCTGCCAAATGACTTTGGAGCTACTTTGGTCATTCCCCTACCTGTTTGTTGGTTTCTCCATTCCGGGTTCATTCGAGTCTTTTGCGCATGAATCATCGAAGCCTTTTTCTTATCCGTATTCCAGATGATTTGGGAAACGTTTTTGCTAAGGCATTACACCGCATCGCGTTTAAAAACAAGAGGACTCCTTTCTAATTTGTTTTGGTATTCGAACTTGAAATAGTTCCATCATGCAAAACAAAGTGCCCTATATCCCGCCTTGCCTTGAAAGATTGTTTCTCGACAAAATTGCTGTTATTACCAGGGCCTACTGTTGGATAAGAAAAAACATCTTGTCTGTATTCCTTCTTTTAACGTGTCAAGCGTAAAATCAAAATGGAAGCTGCCCGTGATTCATAGGTCGGATGGAGGCCTTTCACACCATATTCTTCTGCACAAAGATCGGATAACCCCTTTACTACAAATTTCTTTCCAACTCAACCGATCCACTTTCCAGCCGGCAACCCGAGTGAATCCGGTGCAACTTCCATAGGCCGGAATTTAATTCGCCTTCTTATCCAACATCAGCATTTCACTGGCAACAATCTCGGTAATGTATCGCTTCGCCCCGGATGAATCAGTATATTCCCGATACACGATTTTTCCTTCCAAAGCCACTTCCGAACCCTTACTCAGGTATTGTTCCATCACATCGGCCAATTTCTCCCAGGCAACCACTTGATGCCACTGTGTCTCTTTCACCAGTTCACCCTTGGAGTTTTTGTACGATTCGTTGGTAGCCAGATTAAACCGAACGACCTTCTTGCCATTGTCAAATGTTTTGCTTTCAGGATTCCCACCGAGATGGCCAATCAACTGAACTTTGTTTCTTAACGCATTCATATTATTTTGTTTTAGTTGTTCTGATTTCAGACGTCTTGAATTCATCGATGCAAATATGCTGGTTGATGTAGCGCCAAAACGAACATTAATCGCTTATTGTCGACTGTAAGTACTTGTAAACGCTTGTAAGCGAATCGCTGCATCCACACCAACTTTTTACACTGGTGAATACTGTGTTGGTGTCAGGATAAGCAACTACAGGAATTGATCACTTAAAATTTTACAAAGCAAAAATCTCGACTCTATACATAATCATCCGGTAGAAGATGGAATAGTAGAAATGGCTGAGTACTGTTTATAGCGCAGTGCCAAAGGTTATCTGACGAATGGAAAGGGTTTGTCAGAAACAAAATTCTTATTTTAGTGGTAAGAAGAGAAATAACTCTTGAGTTACAAACTCAAGAAAGCGAGAGAGGGTATTTTTAAATTAAGTTTTATGAATGCTTGACGTAGAAAAATGCATTTGAAGATTAAAAATCCTCAGATATTGGTTCGGAATTGCAAATTCCGAACAGTGGATTCAACGATGGATATACACAATGTTCCTGAAGGAATGTATGTACTGTTGTGCGGAAAATTCAGTCAACCCATAACTATTGAATAAAATAATAGCCTACGCACTCCGTGCCTAATGTTTGGAATTTGAAATTCCTAACTGTGGATTCGATGATTCATTCGTTGATGAGCAAAACAACATCCATTAATATCTTAGTTCATTATTTCTGTAACTAAATTTAGGAATATGAAATCAGAAAAGTTAATTCAATTAAGTGCGATCGTTGTTTTAATCGCTTTTTTTAACTACGGATGTGAAAATCACAAAAAAATAGAACGCAATTTTGTATTGACTGAAGATAGCACATTTATTGGAGCTTGGGGCGGTGAAATGACTAACGTATCAGGTGGTTATTTACCAATCATAAGCAAGGCTTTTCACATGGTATTTGTATACTCTAAAGGGAATAAGCTCTATATTCCCCGTGACCCTTATTATTTTGATACATCAAAGGCCAACGAAGCAGAAAACTTGAGAAGACACTTATCTCAAGATGGGTCGGATGAATATTATTCTCTATACATAGACTCATTTAAAATTGAAAATAAGAAGACAGCATACATTCGGTTCACTGAAAAAGTAGAATTTTATACGAAATATTACCTGATAATCGACTTCGTTTCTCAGAAGAATATACAGAAATATCAAATGGAGAGAGCAGATCCATATATCAACGAGATTTTCACACTGGAACCTTACTATTTTCACTCCATCCCAAACCCAGAGGATAAATAAATTACAAACCCAACTAAACGAAATATTCCACCATAGCTTTGTTCAACATTTGTAATGTCGTAGTGCTATCACCGGTCTAGTAAACCGAATAGCTATGCCCCATCCCGATCAGATAATGATCATACCGTTCCGGTCCTGTTACCTATACCCACATTCAATGACCCGGATTCTTTCCATCACTTATTCATTTCCTGCCCGCACTTATTCATTTGTTGATGACAGCTTCTGCAGCATGTTAGTTTTGATGTAAAATTTTTGCTTCCGGGCATTTATAAAAAGTCACTGCTTAAAATTCCCACCCGGCCTTCGGTGAATTTGAATCACAGAACTACTATTTAAAAACACGAATAATGAAAAAATTGTCATCCTTCCCGCTTTTCATGGCACTCATTCTGGGTTCCTTATTGGCACAGGCACAAGTTCAANAAGGTGCCACTATTTATGGTGAAGCCACCACAGACTATGCCGGTTATTCAATCAGCATGCCCAATGCCCAAACAATCGCTATCGGCGCTCAGGGCAACTCGGCCAATGCAGGTCATGCCCGCGTTTTTACCTGGAATGGCGCTGCATGGATTCAANAAGGAAATGATCTTGACGGCGAAGCGCCAGGAGACATCGCCGGCTTTTCCGTGAGTATGCCCGACGATAATACTCTAGCGGTAGGTGCTCCTATGAATTCGGGCAATGGCGTTTTTGCCGGTCACACCCGTATTTTTAGTTGGGATGGCAATGCCTGGGTTCAANAAGGAAGTGATCTTGATGGTGAAGCGGCCAACGACNAATCCGGTTGGTCGGTTTCAATGCCCGATGCGAATACCGTGGCCATTGGCGCATTCTTTAATTCACAAAATGCGCAGTTTTCCGGACAGGTTCGGGTGTATAGTTGGAACGGATCGGCTTGGGTACAANAAGGAAGTGATGTAGATGGANAGTTCATTTTTGATTTGTCGGGTTATTCTGTCAGTATGCCGGATGCCAATACCCTGGCTGTAGGAGCACCCGGTATGAATGGATTCGGAGGATGCATCATCTATACCTGGGATGGTTTGAGCTGGATTCAANAAGGCCAGACTTTATGGGGCGAGGGCGCCGGCGATCGATTTGGAAGCTATGTTGAAATGCCGGATGCCAATACAGTTGCTATAGGTGCCCCGTTTAATCAGGGAAATGGAGCCAATGCCGGTCATGTGCGTATTTATACCTGGAATGGAAGTTCCTGGATTCAGAAAGGTGTTGATATTGATGGTGAATCCGCCGGCGATCAAAGTGGATGCGCAATGAGCATGCCGGATGCAAACCTCATTGCAATAGGTGCTTTGTACAATGATGGTCAGGGAATGGATGCCGGTCATGTACGGGTGTATCGTTGGANNCAAGGATCGGCCTGGATTCAGATTGGATCGNACATCAATGGAGAATTTTCCGGAGATAATTCCGGTGCGGGCGTTGCGATGCCGGATGCCTTCACGGTGGCCAGTGGCGCATCCCAAAATAGTGGAAACGCCTATCTATCCGGTCAGGTCAGAGTATTTGAATTGTGCCAACCCGGTATCCAGACCCAAACAATTAGTTCCTGTGTGGCGTATACCTGGATAAATGGAACTACGTATACCAGCAGTAACAACTCAGCGACTTACGTTCTGCCCGGTGCAGCATCCAACGGTTGCGATAGCCTCATTGCACTAAACCTCAGCATTGGCAATGCACCTGTCCTTCAGAATGTTTTTGTTGATCGAATCGGCGACAATACCGCGGAGGTGCATTGGAATGCCTTGCCGGGTGCCAATATGTTTCAGGTCCGTTATCGCACTGTGGGTTCAGCATTCTGGACCAACGGAGGTACTATGAGTGGAAACAGCATCTCCAAAACAATCACCGGTTTACAGGGTGGTAGTAACTATGAATTAGAGGTACGCGCATTTTGTACACCCACCTTACCCGGCCCCTGGTGCAATGCGATTAACTTCAGTACCACCGCCAATTGCATCGCTCCGGGCATCTTACCAACAACCAATACTTCCCCATTCGCAACTACCTTGAATTGGGTGACTGTTTCTGGAACAAATTATTATCAATTGCGGTATCGATTGGCGGGTGGATCCGGTGCTTGGATGAGCGCCGGAACAGCACTAGGTAGCGGAAGCAGTAAGTTGTTGAGTGGACTTACCATGAATACGGATTACAGTGGCAGCTTCGTGCAATTTGCAATCCATCGCCCTTTTCAACCGGCCCTGGAGCGCGATAGGGTATTTTACAACCTTGTCGAATAAGCCGTCGGATGCGGATATAAGCCAGACAATGCGTACAGGCATTCAATGGTATCCGAATCCCTGCCAATCCAGTTTGATCGTTGAAATAAATAGCCCGGAAAATCAAAGCCTGCGGTTGGATATTTTTGATTTGAGCGGTCGACTTGTCAAAGAAGTACATACCGAACTCCGGAGTGGTGCAAATAAACTGGAGGTGGATACCAGATCATTATCTGCCGGTATGTACACCCTGCAGGTTTGGAACAAGGGCCTGTTGCAACATCGCGCACGATTCAGTAAACAAGACTAAATTGGATGCCTCTCTTTTTGAATAGATGCAAAGTTTCGTTGACTCAGGAAATTCTGATACGCCTTTAAGTACAAGCCGAATGTAGAAAATCCATGGGTCATTTGAGAAAGCTCCTCATTATACCTATTTCAGAAACTCGGATTTCGGGGCCTTGAATCAGCAAATTCTCGTTTCGCTAAATTAAAATTGTGCCAGCGATACATGTAGTTTAAGCGCATTACTTTCATGTTGAATTCAATATTAATCCAAAATGAAAACCTGTTTGTGTTGTGGCCGTGAACTACGTGGCCGGGAGGATAAANAATTTTGTGATTACCAATGCCGGAATCAATTCAACAACCAGGCGTACTCTACCAGTAATAATTACATGCGCCGCGTTTTACTGATGCTCCGACGTAATCGGCGCATCCTGGCCCGTTTGCTCCAGAATGAAGAGCTTATTAAAACCAGTAAAAGCCAACTGGAATCGTCTGGCTTTCGATTCCAATTTCTAACACACACCCAACGAAACCGTCAAGGTCAAACCTGTTTTTTCTGCTTCGAGTATGGCTACCTGCCTCTTGACAAAGACTGGTATCTGGTGTTACGATTTTCAGAGAATGATGCGGCTTAATTTAAAAGCCTAATCAGGCGGATTCAATTCACGCCTTGTCATCACCTCGTCATCTTCTACTTTATTTACCTACGAAAGATAAACCTGGCTGTATTCGTTTCGCCGGATCGGATGCTTCTTATTTGATATATTCTTTCAGCATTGGATTGCAAACTCAACGCCTGAAGGAAAATTCCGGCCGGCATATTACGGATGTTCTTCTGAACGCTTTGTCCCTGCATATCCACAATCTGAACCTGGACGATTTCTTCATGCTGCAAATACTTTTGTATTTTTAACAGATTATGAACCGGATTAGGGTAAAGCACGTAATGAATGATACCTTGCCACAAATTGAATGGAAACTGATTTTAACTAGTTCAAAACTTATCTTCAATACAAATCAAGCTTCCAAAATTTGATGATGCTTTCATTTGCTGTAATACCAATGTGAATTGGTAGATTGACCATCTCTTCAGCTCTGACGAGACCGACCTGTACCGATGCATTCATTGTTTGCGAGGTACGAGCATTACAAAGAATATATGGGTAATTAGGATAGCTGATTAGAACAATAACATGGGTCTAACCTGTACTGATGATATGGATGCTCCCGAGGAACGAAGGTTATACCAATCTTACTTATAAAATAGTCCAACCTATTTAATAAGTTTAGCGTGGTAAATGCCGGTATAGCTTGAAAATAGTCTAGGTGAGTGCATCGAAGATTGGACTATATTGAAAGCATAATCGGTATTACAACCACACAATCAGTATTACAAATATCACTTGGGTAAGGGTTGAATAGCTAGGTTTGTCTGACGCATGTTCCACAAAAATCTATTGCTCAATTTTTCCGATAAAAGAGAAATCTTGTTTAATCGCAAACAAGATGTATTCATTCCCTTTTAGGATTACCTATAGCCCTGAAGTGGCCATACAAAATAGTTTTTGAAGGAATTCGCTCAACCAAAGCGCATTCCCTCAATGAATGAATGGATGGCGCAAAAGCAAATCTCAACTGAAGAGGCCCATGTTAGTTTTGATCGTGAAGGGAGTTCAAAAATCACCTTCTTACACGATGATGAAAACGATATACCTGGTTGTCAGCTTACTTTTTCTGATGACAACGATCGATGCGCAAAGCGATTACCGGAATGACATTGTTCAACCGGCCTGTGCACCCGGAACTGCAGCAATTCCAGCAGATTTGGTGACACACAATGCCGTAATTACCGTGGCCGGCGTATACAGTCCGATGAGTAATGATATTCCGGCCATCCTGAATCCCTCCAATGCCCAACGTATTTTCTGAGTGGATTAATCACAGGAGGGTCTCTGTTCCATAAAGCCTATTTACTGAATGCCCTGGATGCCTATCAAATTCAAGCGGCGTATCGGTATCAGGTACATGAAGTTAAATTTCTGGCGAATTATTACCTCATTTGCGGATCGTAAGTTGCAGTAATCCCGGAAATACGTTTAATGATGCCTTCTTGATGAAAGTCGATTCCCAGGGCGATGCAATGGTTTATGCGCTACCGGGCACCTACGCAACAATTGTTGAGTTTTCAAGTGTAGAGGCTGTGATAAGTAATAATGTAGCCATGAGTTATGTAGCGGTGGGTTTTCGGGCCGATCCCCAAGGCATACGGCGCGCCATTTTGGTAGAACTCGATAGTATCGGGAATGTGAAAGGAATTGGCAAACAACTTTTGGAACCTTTGGTAGCGGGTTTTCAACCACACAGTGCGTACCGACGCATCATCGCTTACGACAACCAACATTTTGCGGTATTGGGGAGTTGTGGGCAGATCGCAGATAACTGCGGTAAATTTTATCAATCCGATATGGTGCTCAGTATGTACCAAGCTGCCACGCAAACGCTGGTACATCGGCGTGCCGGGCTGAATGGTTTTGGGTTATTTAATAAACTGAATGATGAAGGCGTTTCATTGGTAAAAGTGAATTCGGGTTTGGTGTTACTCGCAAATTATAATAATGCCAATGGTCTTTCGTGCAGTACCCAGCCTGATCACTGGGAAGTCTCGCACGAATTAATATTACAACCCCCATGAATCCGGCTACCTGGGTGAGTAGTAAAACCTGGAGGTACAATGTGTTACCTGGATTTGGTTTCAGAGATCAACCTCGTGATTTGTTGTATGAAACAGCCTCCGGCGCTAACCCTGTGCTTCGGGTATATGGGCAATATAATGCCAATTTGGGTTATCTCTTGCGCATGCAAATGCCCACAGGTCAGCACCTGATGCTACCGCGATTAACAAACAATCATCAGGGATCACCGAATGCAGATGGGCGCACCATAGCATGGAATTCACAAAACCGGGTCATCGGACTAAGCAGTTTATTTGGCAACCGGTATTCTGTTTTCGAAATGGTAAATAATACGCAGAATGGATGTAAGAGCGATTCGATGAACTTTAATTTTTTAAGCGACTCCATGTTCTTAGACAACCGGCAACATGATACACTCAGCATACTTGCGCAAAGTCTGCTTCATTTTAGTGCCGACATTACGGTGAATCAGAATTACTATTGTGGGTCACCCATGGCGAGGCCTGAGGAAGAACAAAGTCTGGCGCAAGAGGAAAGCGAAACGTTAAACATCTATCCGAATCCGGCCAGGAACCTTATTCGGGTGCGAGGTTGGCTGGAGCAAGGTGGAGATTGCAGAATTCAAATAATGACTATTGAGGGAAGAGGGGTGTTTGATCGGGTCTGGAAGGAGCAGCCGTCGGGAGTGGTTGAATGGGAAGTGGCCCTGGATGGGTTGCGTTCGGGGATGTACGTACTCGTGGTGGAGAACAACGGACAAATCCGGTATTCGAAATTCCTGAAAGCGTCGGATTAAACTGAGATTTTGTTTTGTGGTTGAAACAATCCAGGCAAATTGCCAAGGGTGTTTGCAACGCCATGGTAAAATCGGGGTTCATTCGATCTTGGATGCTTTGATGCGATGAATAAGCTGATGTTGTGTAAGATTGAAGTTGAGATGATGCCATAAGCTTATTCGAAGTATTCGGTTAACACCAAAAGGGTCCGGCTTCGCGGACCCTTCTCTGCTTTGTTTTTTGCAGACAATGTTGTTTTCTGTCATTAATGCTGACTCAGGTATGCAGCCACACCATCGTGATCNGCCTTCATGCCACTCTTTCCTTTATTCCAGTTGGCCGGACAAACTTCGCCGTTTTCTTCATTGAATTGTAAGGCATCCAATACACGAATTGCTTCATCCACATTGCGGCCCAGAGGTAAGTCATTCACCAGTTCATGACGAACTTTGCCATCGCGGTCAATCAGGAAGAGGGCACGATAAGCAATCAATTCACCTTCCGCCTGCATTTGTCCGTTATCATCATAACCCCAGTCGCCAACCAATACATCGTAATTAAAGGAAATCGTTTTATTGGTGTCTGCTACAATCGGATAAGTCACCCCTTGGATGCCTCCGCGATCTTTAGGCATTTGCAACCATCCCCAGTGTGATTGTTCGGTATCGGTAGAAACCGCAACCACTTCACAATTCCGGTCTTTAAATTCCTGTAATTTTTCCTGAAAAGCGTGAAGTTCTGTCGGACAAACGAAGGTAAAATCCTTCGGATAAAAGAAGAGAATCACGTACTTGCCTTTGAACTGATCCAGAGAGAAATTATCTACAATTTCGTTTCCGTTAACAACCGCCTTAGCACTGAAAGACGGAGCTTGTTTACCTACTAATACTGCCATGATTTTTTTATTTTGTGAATGGCAAAAGTAAAATTTTTTTCTTTAAATATCTATATGATTTATGTCATAGTATAGATAGTATTTATAGGATGCCGGTTCCTTAAGTACATGTGATTGTTTGATTTCTTTGTCGCGGCTTATCAACCGTTTGATGCCACGGATTATCAAAGGAACGGCGGAATTGCAGAGTTGACCGGAAATCGAGGTATTGTATTCGCATTCCCTGTATTTTTGCCCCGATGAAAAACGATTGCATCTTTCCCTGTTTCTGGCAATAGGTTCCTTATGGGTCTTGATGGGCCTGACTTCATGCCAGAACGGCTTTGCGGTAGAAGGTCAACTTGAAAACTGTCCGGAACAAAACTTTCGGCTGGAGGAATTGGGCGTTGATGAAAATAAATTGGTAGACAGTGGCCGGGTTGACAAGAACGGGCAGTTTTCGGTGCAAGCCCGAAATGAAGAGNAGGCGCTCTACCGCATTCGGTTTGAGCAGGATAAATACATTCTCCTGGCGCTGAAGAACGGAGATCGGGCCGTTGTTCGTGGAAGCTGGAAGCAGTTGGAAGATTACCAGGTAAGCGGATCAGTGNGCAGTATAGCCCTGAAAAGTNTTTTAGTGAACCTGCGTGAAAATATCAAGGATATCCGAACGATGGAGTTGATCATGGATTCGGTGCGCACGCGTCCGGCGGATGATTCGCTGCGCAAAGCTGCCGAAGAAGATTTACGCGTGATAAATTCCCGCTTCATGCAATACGTGAAACAATTTGCAGACACAACACATAGTGTGGCTAGTGCTTTGTTTGCGGTGAACATGATAAATCCGGCTNTTGAAGGCCCTTATGTCCGCAATTTCTATGAAAACGTCGTCAAACGGTTTCCGGCTTCAAGTAGCGCCAAAGCCTTCGCTCAACGTNTTTTAAATAAATCGGGTGGAGAAGAAAAGGCTCCCGAAGCGAAAAGCGGACAACCTGCTCCTGATTTTAGTGCCGAAACCNCCGAAGGACAAACCTTGTCGTTGGGTTCCTTTAAGGGCAAGTATGTTTTGGTCGATTTTTGGGCTTCCTGGTGCGCGCCCTGTCGGGAAGAAAACCCCAATGTGGTGAAAGCCTGGGAACAATTCAAGGATAAAAATTTTACCATCCTCGGCGTCTCTCTGGATACACGACGTGATAAATGGACTGAAGCTATTGCCAGTGATCAGTTGAATTGGAATCACGTGAGTGAATTAAAAGGATGGGGTTCGGCCATTGCGCGCAATTATGGTGTAAACAGCATTCCACAAAATTTTCTGATTGATCCGAACGGAAACATCATTGCGCGTGATTTACGGGGAGAGGCGTTGCTCACTAAACTTGCTGAGCTTATCAAATAATCTGGCATGTACAATCTGGTTAAANAAATATTGTTCCGGTACGATCCTGAACAGGCGCACTACAAAGTGATGAAGTGGTTGGCGAAGACGTACAATACAGGAATCGGTAAGAAATACCTGGAAAGTAATTACTGCCTGAAACATCCCGGCCTGGAACGAGAGGTATTTGGATTAAAATTTAAAAATCCCGTCGGACTTGCTGCTGGATTTGATAAAGATGCGCTCTTTATTGATGAACTCGCTTGTTTGGGATTCGGATTCATTGAAATTGGTACCCTTACCNCCAAACCTCAGGATGGGAATGAAAAACCCCGCCTGTTCCGCTTCCCGGAAGATGCTGCAATTATAAACCGCATGGGATTTAATAATCAGNGGGTGGATGCCGCCGTAGAACGATTAAAAAACCGAAAAACGGATTTAATCATTGGTGGGAATATTGGAAAAAATAAAACAACGCCTAACGATAAAGCTGCGGAAGATTATGCCTATTGTTTTAAAAAGTTATTTGATTATGTCGATTATTTTGTCGTGAATGTGAGTAGTCCGAATACCCCCAATTTGCGCGAATTGCAAGAGAAAGAGCCCTTGAAACAATTGTTGATGCATCTTCAAAATCTGAATCTGAGTTATCCGCATCCCAAACCCCTTTTGCTAAAAATTGCTCCAGACCTCAGTAATTCACAGCTAGATGATGTGATAGATATAGTACAAGCTGTTCGATTGAGTGGATTGGTGGCAACCAATACGACGATAGACCGCGATGGCCTCAGTGCCGATAAANAAGTGATTGAAGATACCGGCGCCGGGGGCGTGAGTGGTAAACCGCTTAAACAACGCAGTACCGAAATCATCCGGTATATCCATGAAAAAACGGGAGGACAAATTCCACTCATTGCGGTAGGCGGAATTTTTACGGGTGCTGATGCCCTGGAAAAATTGNAAGCCGGGGCCAGTCTGGTACAAGTGTATACCGGATTCATTTATCAGGGGCCCGGCATCGCTAAAACTATTTGTAAAGCCATTTTAAATAAATAACAGTACATGGAACACCTGCTGAATGCCGATGCCCTCATCAGCCTTTTAACCCTTGCAATTCTTGAGATTGTATTGGGTGTAGACAATGTGATTTTTGTCTCCATTATTATGGGACGGCTTGATAAAGCCAAACAGGCCACCGCCCGCAGAATCTGGATGTTAACCGGTATTGCGGTGCGTGTTATTCTTNTACTCAGTTTAACCTGGTTGGTGAAAAACGGCAGCGCTGAACTTTTTTCTATCTGGGGTAAGTCATTTAATCTGCGCAGCTTAATCATGTTAGGCGGAGGTTTGTTCTTACTGATTAAAACGGTCAGCGAGATTCATCAAAAACTGGAAGGTGCTGAACATGGTACAGGAACAAATCAAAAAGCCATCAGTTCACTGGGTCAGGTAGTTATACAAATGATGTTGGTGGATATGGTTTTTTCATTTGATAGTATTATTACCGCCGTAGGTATGGCCCAGCATGTTGAGATTATGATTATTGCCGTTATTATTGCGATGATTGTGATGTTTTTATTCTCGGGAAGAATTGCTGCATTTATTGAGAAACATCCTACCGTAAAAATGTTGGCTTTATCGTTTTTGGTGATGATTGGCGTTGTGCTGCTCATTGAAGGCTGGGATGCTGAACGGGCACACGATCTGCATCTTAAAAATTATGTGTATTTCGCGATGGCGTTTTCGTTTGCTGTAGAATTATTGAATATGCAGCTTAGAAAGCGCTCAGCCAAACCAGTTGAATTGCATGAACCTGATTTGGATGCCAGTATGAAAAATGAGGCGTGATAACAAATTTGAATCCACAGAATCCAGGTTCAAATTCTTTCATTCTTCAAGAGAAAGTTTAAAGCGTATCAACCACTTATGGCCTGCTGGTTATCTCGTTGGCGCTCCAAATTCAAGGAAACGGCAAATGGATAGTACTTCGGTACAGCCATTTTGTCGTTGACGCAGAAGTTGGAGATGCATACGAGAAGCGAATAATTGCTCATGAGGTATATAGCTATTTGGATGCTTACGTGGTTTCCCTTGCATTTATATTTGCCAAAATTACCATGAAACGTTTTATTTACAGCATACAGAGCGTTAAACAGCAGGCCCCATTTAGCGAACAATAATATTCGACATCGTCAGGCTATTCTTTTGACGAATGCGTAGTTTATATTTCCCTTTTCACGGATCGGAATTTGCAGTGAACCGGGATTGTTCAAGTATGAAGCAAACAGGGTTTTACCTTCGTAGTTGAGTATTTCAATAAAGGCCATTTCATGAATGGTATGCAAACCGATCTTCATGTTGGATTTGTTTTTGGTTTCAATTTGCCAGCAAGTCTTTGGTAGTCAAAAATCTTGCCAGAATTTAAATGATGTGCTTCCGGCCACCGGAGAGAAGGTTTAAAAACGGCAACTAACTCTGTAACACATTAATTTATAATTCAGTTGAGGTGGTATTATTTTTTGAAATTGAACTGCTTGATTCGCATTAAAATGGACCTTGGCTACCGTTTATCATTTTTGTCAACGGATTTTTATACCTGTCTCCAGCAATGGCAAAGCAATGAAATGAAAAGAGCCACTCCCAATCTGGAGCGGCTCTCTTTAAAGGTTGGTTTTATTGTTTCACAAATTTTACAATATGATATTCACCATTGGCCAGAATTCGAACCGTATACATTCCGGTTGGCAGGGAAGCAATGTTAACGTCAGCCGATACTGAACGCATCACACATACCCCGCGCATATCTACAATTTCACAGGATTCAAAGTTCGAACTGACGATATGGATCTGGTGGCTGGCCGGATTTGGCATCACCTTCACTAATTCGGCATCGGCATCAAACTGAACACGAACAACTGGTGAGTATACCTGACGACCTTCGCGATCTGTCATCATAAGGCGGTAATAATTTTTACCAGATGCCGGAGTCATATCGATGTACGAATAGTTTTCTCTTGAATCAGAGGCTATGGTATATATGGTTTCAAATCGCGTGCCATTTGTGCTTCGTGCCAATGTGTACACGGCCACTTCTTCTGGCGTCATACCATTCCATTCAATATGGGCTGAACCTCCCTGACGATCCGCTGTAAAAACCAAGTTGTTTAATGGTAATGGTGTAGCCAGTGCTGAGGTGATATAAAAACCACTGAATCCATTCACAGGTACATCCACATAAAGATTGCCAGAAACATCGCTGGTTCCGGTAAACGGTCCGTAGGTGGTAAAGGAACTGAAAGACTGTGGCGTTTCATTCAAACCATCAAAGGCCACCACATACAACGCTCCTAAATTTGCTCCGGCATCCAGTGCCTGCAAAGCGGTAAGTTCAGCCGGAGTAAAGAACAAACGCAGGGTAGCATTGGAAGAGGTATCCGGTGTCATGTGGAAATTGCGTCCGAGATAATGCGTTCCATTCAACGTAAATGCAGCACCTACATTCACACACACATCAATATGTCCGAGGGCCTGATTGTTATTCGCATCCAAAATGCCCACCAGTTTCTGACTACTCGCCATATCATACATGGTATAGTTTTTATTGTCGCGGATAGCACAACTCTGACAAGCACTGTTGGCAACGGCAGCACCGTTTGGTGTAAAGGCCGGGGTATTTATATTCTGCGTACTGATACAACCGTTTAAATCTGAGCTAACCGTGAATGCCTGATTAGGCGCTAACAGAAAACTTGCGGTATCGCCATACTGTGCTTCTTTAGTGAAGGCTCCGATACTAACGTTTCCATCACTGACTACTTTAACCGGAAAGCGATAGGTAGAACCCAGGATATTGGTAGGACAACTGTAAGGCAATACCGTCACTTGCGGACCATAGGATGCATTTACGATGACATCAATCTGCGTACGATTGGCACTTTCACATAACCCATCTACTGCTGAAGCAAAGAAACTTGTATTGGCATTTAAAATAGGTGTAGTAAAGGATGAACCTGTTCCTAATAGATTCCCACCGGTAGCAGCATCATACCAGCGGATGATTTGTCCGGCTCCGGCTGTTGCCTGTAAAGTAGCATATCCACCCGGACAGGTCGTTTTATTTTGTGCCGGTGTTGCATCTAAGGGAGAGGCAATCGGTGCTTTCACCTGGGTCGTTATTGCGATACGTGGAGCTATAGATGAACAGGTCGGACTACTGGCCTCTACATAATACGTTGTAGCGGTAGTCAGATTGGGTGTTGTAAAGGTGTTCCCTGTACCCAAATTGTTACCATTGCTGGCCTGATCGAACCAGGTATACGTAGCGCCTTCGTTCAATACGGTTAATTTTACTGTACTACCATGACAGATGGTATCGAATTCAGCAGGAGTAATGTTTACAGCAACCGGAGCGCATGGGTTCGGAGCCTGATACAAACTATCGATCTGGTCGGGCGTAAGTGCTTTGTTGGTGATGTAAATATCATCAACACCTTGCTGCCAACCCTGGGGCGTTGAAGGATAACCACCTATCATAAAAATACCATTGGCCAGATTTGCAGAGAATCCACTGGGTGTTACTGTGGGTGTTACGGAGGCATATAACTGCCCATTTACGTAAATACTCAGGGTTGGTTTATTCCAGACGTATACAAAGTGAAACCAATCATTTTTAGCCACCGATGAATACGCATCATTGCTACCAAGCAGTGTGGCCGTACCATTCTGAACAGAACCGTGCACTAAAGCATACGTACCAGGAGTACCATCGTAATACGCAAAGGAGCGAAGGAATTCTGACCACATGTTCGTACCCGAGCCATTCACAGCCGTAGCTGTAAACATTTGTTCACCGCCTGTGCTATACGATGTGGTTTTCTGATACCACGCTGAGTATGTAAACGTATTGGCACCTCCTAAAAACGGAAGATTACCAATTTCCATCCGATTCAGGTTACCACCAATAAAGAGGGCTTTGTTCGGGTTTCCAAATCGGTCTGCCACAAATGAAGTACCGGTAACAACTCCTGGATTGTTTGCTCCAAGATCATTCTGGGTAGTTGTACTGTTAAAACTATAGGCCACCGCTTTCGCATAGGTTAAAATAGCATCACGCGTAGCAACCAAACAACTTCCTGTACCTGCTACCAATCGATATTTGTATCCATCCAAGGCGTTAGTAGCGTTTACGGTAAGAGCGTTTGAGTTCACCCCGCTGTATGTGGCATTGTTGCTCAGGTTCGTAAATGTGAGGCCTCCATCGGTGCTCACCTGCCAATTCAGTGTAGAGACGGATTGATTCAGCTGCGCCTGATAAACAACCGCATAATCTGCCTGCAACACTTTATTTTCAGGATGCATCACAACAGCAACACCGCAGGCATTGGCCTGATATATACTGTCGATTTGTTGCGGAGTCAGTGCACGGTTAATCACAAAAATATCATCAACACCATTGGTGAGTGAAGGATCCGGAGCGATGATGGTTTCGTGGCCGCCGATAAAAAACCATTTGTTGAACTGGAGGTCGTTACAACCGGAGAAATGCTATTCGCTACTTCAACTCCGTTCACATAAATACGATACACACCACGGTCAAATACACCGGCAAACATCATCCAGGCTCCTTCACTGATGGAATTAAATAAGGTTTGTCCGGCAGGCGTTAAAGCAGGTTGAAACGAATTGTTCAGTGAAGATCCCAGACTGCCTTGCGCAAACAGGGCGGCGCCATTTTTTGAGAAGAGGTATTTTTGAACATTATTTTGTTTTTGAAACCAACCCGTAATGGTTAGCTGGGGTGTACCATTCATAAAGGCGATATTGCCGCAATTAATTTTAGCCCCATTGGCATTAATTTTGTAGGCGCGGTTCGGGTTACCATGACGGTCTGCCATTAAGGACACACCACCAACCAGGGTTCCATTGTAACCGGTACCCAAATCATTTACAGCCGTACCATTGTCGAAAGAATAATAGACGGATTCAGCAGCTGGTAAAATATTCAGGGCAACCGTATCGGTGCTACGACCAGTACAAGCCCCCGCATTACTCAGTACACAACGGTATTTATAACCTTGCATACTCAGGTCGGCAGCAACGGTTAAGGTATTGGTGGTGGCATTGCTATACGTGGCATTGTTGACAATATTGGTAAACGATTGACCAAAATTGGTACTGACCTGCCATTGGTACGAAACAGCCGCCGATGAGTTGCACGAAAACTGTGTGGTTCCAGGTGCATTCAACAATACACGTTGGGGTTGCAACGTAATCGGAATGGGCGCACTGCATGGATTCGGTAGTTGATACAAACTATCAATCTGGTTAGGCGACATAGCATAATTTGTCAGAAGAATATCATCTGCTTGTTGGGTCGAGTAGGTGGTTCCATACAAGTATTTATTCGCCAACCAGAACGAGTTGAAGTTAGCCGGAGTGGTGAACGTAGTGGATCGGCTTTCACTCACCAAGACTCCGTTGATATACATTTACTCAGCCCCCTGATACACCAGGGCAAAATGATGCCATACCTGCGGATTGAAGTTCGGATTCTGAATCAGGGTATTCGTAGTGGTACCGCCCATATTTGCAACGGGAGCAAGTACCGTGTTAATCGTGTTTAAAGTGGCATTCGCACTGAGGCCGGTAAAATAGTTGTCGTTATTGGTTGCCGTAAACCAGCCATAGGTGAATTCAGGGGTACTGGCAATAAATGGTATGCCGAGGTGGTTACGGAGGCCAGAGTGTTGATGGTGGACGTGATACGAAGGGCCCGGTTAGGATTTCCAAAACGATCGTTCGCATACGTCAAAGGATTTCCACCCCGCTAAAAACAAAGTTATTGGTATTGGATGCGCTTTGTAAGGAGCCATCCAATCCCCAGAAGAGTGATTTTTAAAGGTGATGCGTGCCACGTTGCTATAACGAACACAACCTGAAGCGCTCAATTTCATCCGGAATAAAAACGCATTTAAACTATCCGCAGCATCTACAATCAGCGATGGAGTTTGAACATCCTGATAGATGGCATTGTTTTGCAGGTCGAGATAGGTATTGCCTCCATCACGGCTAATTTGCCATTGGTAAGATACACCCGCTGTACCGCTGTAACACCCAGTAATTGAGGACCGGCAGCAGTCAGATCCAGATCGTGGGTTGTTGTGTAATTGTAATGGCTGAATTACAGGCATTCGGAAGATTTTTCAGACTATCAATTTGTGAGGCACCCATGGCCACATCCAGAATGTAAAGGTCATCGATGCCCCCTGTCCAGTTTGAACTAGTTGCTGTTCCGCTATGCTCTCCCAACAGAAAGTCAACGCCACTACAAGCGGCACCCGTCAGTTGTGTACTTTCACCATACGGTAAACCGTTGATATAGGTTTTAATGATTCCATTCTGACTAACATAAGCCAGATGAAACCAGGCATCATTCGGGATGCTGGTGAAACGGGTTTGATTGGGCAGATACGTGGTCACGGAATTGTTTAGCGGGATATTGCAACCATTGTAACCCAATAAACGCAAATGGCCGCTGAAGTTGGTCTTGCAAACAATATTGGGCCCGATTCCAAATAAAATACGGTCGGTAATGACGTTGGGTTTTGAAACCATCCGGCAATGGTAAAATTCGTTTGTCCGTTAATGGCGGCTTGTTGGCCCAAATTAACGTTACTTCCGGCACCACTCAAACTAAGAGCGGCATTGGGCACACCAAAGCGGTCGGGGATGTAACTGACACTCGAAGGGGTGCCATTATTCCCTGTTCCCAGGTTGTTGTTTACGTTTCCGCTAAAACCATAAAACCGGTTTTGCGCCTGCCCTCCTGGCAACAGGGCGAGAAGCAGAAACATGCTTAAAAATAGTTTCTTCATAATTTGTTTCTTTTTGTCATACTTTGTTATTTCGCATCAAAGTAGAAGAGGCGTTCACCGACCGCTGAACCCAGTTTGCGAACAGCCTGATTCGGTTTGCAAAAAACAAATCCAGGGTTCGCTCGTATCCGGTGTCTTCTTTTACAAACTCAAACATGGGATACACAATCCGGCGGAGCAGAAACACAGGCATGCATGCATCTTTGCAGCGAAGTACTATGTGCCTGCGATGGATTCAACTTGCGATCATCATTTTACTGCCTCTCTCACACAGGCCCAGGAGAAGTATGCCATTCACATCCATTCCGGAATGGGTCTGCCTTCAAACACGGTGTATAATCTGCATCAGGATCAAAGAGGCTTTATCTGGATTGCCACCGAAAAGGGCCTTTGTCGTTTTGATGGANGTTCGTTTTACCAGTTTTCAGTGTAATTCCATGAGCACAAANACGGATCCTATATCAAAGAGGACCAGCATGGCACAATCTGGTATTCGAATTTTGATGGCTATTTGTTTTCCGTTCACCAGGAGGAGATGCATCCCTTAAATAATAAAGCCTCTCAGGTCTTGGATTTTGCATTAATTGGAGACACGCTGTGGGTGGTGAGTGACAACCTGAATGCCTACCAGATCGGGACTCAAAAAATTGATTTCAAAACCAATTCAGGAATCTTTTACGATTTATCAACAGGGAGATCATTTCACGATTTCCGGTATAAAAAACAAACAACATATAACGTGTACAACCGACAGGGAGAGATCGTGAAATCCTGGATGATCCAANATTGGGAGATTTATAAAATTTTAGAATACCAGGATGCCAACCTCTTCCTGAAAAATAAACAAGATGGTATTGAAGTAGAATGGAAAATAAATGATGAAATGAAAGCCTCCTTTCGGTTTGCCGATAACGGACAGTATACCGGCGCCGGGTTGATAGGAGATACCCTATGGATATGCACCAAGAAGGGATTGCGTTTGCTCGATCTAAAAACAAAAACCTACAGCTTGATGGAGAATGAAGTTTGCACCTACCTCATTCAGGACCGGCAACAAAATTTGTGGGTTTCAACCCTCAATGGAATTTATCTTTTCCCGGCTCGCAGGCAGTTTCAGCATCATCCCTTACCCTCCCAATTACCCGCTTACGTTCCATTCAGCAGCAATTGTATTTGTACGACAATGAAGGACGAANTCACTACTCTGGATACCACTACATCAAGACTGAATACAATTTGGCAGTCTTCAAAACATGCCAGTATTTATACATTTCTCTACGCCAATTCACCAGGTACCTATCAACAGGTGCAATCAAGAAGACCTCAGGTGGGTGAGTATTTTGCGCACCAGGGTCGTGAATATCTGATTATGAATTCGGGAGTAAAAAATACGGCGATCCTAAACAAAAAATATCTGGTGANNGTGACCAGTACGAATGTCGAAATGATCGACTATTCAACAACCCATCCTCCGGATGTCTGGGACTCACTGTGTAAAGTGTATCAAACCAGGGTAGAACAGCGGGTTTTTCCTTATACCTCCAGTTTTCCGACAGGAAGAAACCGCGCACTGGCCGTAGATANNCCCTGCAACAGGAATTTTTTCGGCCTCAGGCGCCGGCTTATGGCATTTTACCCCCATGGATTTGACACGATTCTTTGGCAAGGTCAGCCTGTGATGGCCTCCGGTTTATTTATCTTCAAGAGTAAATTGTTTATACTGCTGCATAGCGGACAACTTTTAATGCGATGGCAGGATGGGCGCATGGTGGCTCTTTCCGAAACCATTCGTGCAGATGACTTTAAGATTATTGGGACTACCTTATTCTGGTGGACAGGTCGTACCATTTATTGGAAAGAGGTTTCCGACATCGATTCCAGTACAGCATCCAATCAATTCAAATCCATTTCTATTCCCTACGAGTTTTCCGAAATCGTAGACGTGGCATATGTCAAGGATCAGCTGTTTATTAGCACACCCTACAAATTATTAATCGCAGGGCTTAATAACNATGGGTTTGCAAAATGCCAACAAGTTGCCTTTTATCTGCTCGGATTGCGAAACCAGAATAAAACATTTCAGGCAGGACAAGAACCTGTTTTTGAATCCAATCCTCAGGATATTCAGGTGAGTTTTGCCATACCGGATTATTTGTACGAATTAAATGATCTGGCCTATCAGATGAATGAAGAACCCTGGAAATTGCTCACTCCTCAAACCCGCGAAATCAGCTTCGCGTCACTGGCTCCAGGTTCCTACCGCATCCGTTTTCGGCTCAATGGTCAAATCAGGCCCGAAACACTGCAATTCAGTGTTCGTAAACCATTCTATCAACAGTTCTGGTTTTGGGTTTTGTGGTCTGTGCNNCGCGTCCGACTGATCTACCTTTGGTATCGTTACCGCCTGCAACGACAACAAAAGAAANATGCCCTGATTCTGGAAAAAGCGAATCTGGAGAAAGATTTACGCCAGTCGATGCTCAGTAGTATTAAATCGCAAATGAATCCGCACTTCTTATTTAATGCCCTCAATACCATACAGTCCTATATCATTTCGGAAGATAAAAATGCCTCCGCCTACCTCTCTAAGTTTTCAAAACTTACCCGACGCATCCTGGAAATGAGTGAANAAGAAAGCATCCTGTTGCAGGAAGAATTAGATGCTTTATTGCTTTACATCGAATTGGAAAAATGCNGGTTTGACGAGTTACACTATTTTATTGAAATTGCACCAAATGTTCAGGCTTCAGCGATTCGCATCCCTTCCATGATTATTCAGCCCTACGTTGAAAATGCGATTAAACACGGACTCATGCATCGACACGGTTCCAGACACCTTTACCTGCGTTTTGACGTGTATGAGAATCAATTACGGATTCAGATCGAAGACAATGGCGTTGGACGTAAACGCAGCAGCGAACTCAATGCCATCCGGAAACAAAATCATCAATCATTTTCCACCGATGCCAATCTCAAACGCATCGAATTATTGAATTNNACGAAAAACCATATTGCGGTGAATTACACCGATAAAACCGATAGCGCCGGAAACCCGCAAGGAACGCTGGTGACGATTCATATTCCTTAAATTTTACGTTATGATTAAAGCAATCATTATAGACGATGAAGCACAGGCCCGAAAATTACTCGATACCCTCGTGCGCGAAAACANNCCCCAGGTTCAGGTACTGGAATTGTGCAGCGATTTGCCCAACGGTGTAAAGGCGATTCGTAAATTAAAACCCGATCNNTTTATTTTTCTGGATGTTGAAATGCCCGGGCATAGCGGCCTGGAACTTCTGGATTTTTTGATGAAAAAAATTGATTTTGGCATCATTNTTACTACGGCCTATAACGAATATGCCGTAAAAGCGTTTAAGTTGTCGGCGGTAGATTATTTATTAAAACCCATTGCCACCGAAGATCTTGAACAAGCGATTGAACGTTTTGAANAACGATTTCATTCCGGAGCTACCCTCTCTGTCAGTAGCGAAGAGAAGGCACCGAATCGTATCGCTATTCCGGTGGGTCAAAGCATCAAGTTTTTAGATACCGAACAAATTGTATATCTCAAAGCCGAAAATACCTATACTGAAATCCATTTATCCGATCATTCTAAATTGGTGGTGAGTCGCAGTTTANAAAACTTTGAAGAAACCCTGGATCACAAACAATTTTTCAGATGCCATAAATCCTATATTGTGAACCAGGATTATTTACTTGACTATGTAAAAAGTGATGGGNGATATTTGATTCTTAAACCCAATACTGAAATTNCTATTAGCCCCGATAAGGTGGAGGCGTTTTTAAGTCTGGCCACAATTGTACGACGTTGAGGCGCGGCAACCCATCAGGCCCGTAACACCTGTTGAACCCGCTGCCGCAGAATGGCACAAGCCTGTCTGATTTCAGCTTCTGAAATGTTCAATGGAGGNGCCAGTCGCAAGGCCTGTGGGGCAAATAANAACCAATCGGTGAACAGCCCCGGTGCATCCTCCGTTACGGCCAGGCAGGCATCAATCACNTTNTTATTCGTTTCGAAACTGTCGAAATGCAGCGCCATTAATAAACCACAAGAGTTCAACGTTAAACCCAGTTCATGCAATTCATCGTGAAAGATGGCTTCCTTTTCGCCGACAAAATGCGTGAGTTGTTCATCGAGCAACACNCGGAAGGCAGCCAGGCCGGCAGCACAACATAAGGGATGCCCGCCAAATGTAGTGATATGGCCCAGTACCGGATCATGACTCAAACTTTGCATGATGCGGGCTGAACTGATAAANGCACCCAGGGGTAAACCACCACCGAGGGCTTTCCCCAATAACAAAATATCCGGAACGATGCCCAATGCTTCAAACCGAAATAAGGTGCCTGTGCGTCCGAAGGCAGTTTGTATTTCATCCAGAATGAGCAGCGTTCCTGTTTCGGTGCAACGTTTCCGCAGCGCCAGCAACCAATCCGCCGACGGAATACGCACACCGGCTTCACTTTGTACCGGTTCTACAATCACACAGGCGGTAGATGCATCAATGGCGGCGAGGGCGTCCTCACTACCATATTCAAACTGCTGAATGCCGGGTAATAAAGGGCGGAAAGCTTGTTGCCAGTATGTTGAACCCATCACACTCAGGGCACCTTGTGTACTACCGTGGTAGGAGTTGCGAAATGAAATCATATTCGCACGACCGGTATAACGTTTGGCCAGCTTCATAGCGCCTTCAGTGGCCTCACTACCGCTGTTGGTAAAATACACAGACTGTAAAGCCTCGGGCAAATGAGCAGCCAGGGTGGTGGCATATTCAACCTGCGGACTTTGAATCACCTCACCATATACCATCACATGCAGGTAACGATCGGTTTGCGCATGAATCGCTTCCTTCACCCTCGGATGCCCATGCCCGATATGGCATACACTAATTCCACCAATCAGGTCAAGATAGGGATGATTCTGCGCATCATACAAATAACACCCNTCAGCACGACTTATTTCAAAACCCAGAGGCGATTCAGAAGTTTGAGCCACATGTTGCAAAAANAGCGAACGAAGATTCATGGCTGCAAAGGTAGTATGGAAGAAGGGGAAACGAAGTGGGCTGAGTGGCTACCTTGAAACGATAAATTTTTTCAGGGGCCTGCCGCCTTGAATATACGAGAGGTTTGGTTATACTGCCGGGAAGGCGGCACCGGGCTGTACGCGCTACACCGCGCTCCTTCGTCGCGCGGGGGTAGCCTGCTGCCATCCCTGGCCCGACAGGTGTGGTAACGAATGTCCTGCCCTGATGAATACACCCTACCGGAAGTACCTGCTGCGTTGTATCTTCGTTGCATGCAGGATTTGCCTAGCTTTTATGAAAAAGTGACGTCTCAGTATTTGTCTGAGGAAAGTCATCACCATGCCCGAAATGTACTGCGTTTACAAGTGGGGGATACCTGCTATGTTGTGAACGGACAGGGCTTACGTTTATTGGTACGAATTGCCGATGCAGATAAAAAACAAACCCGCATTGAAGTATTGGAGGAANAAATGGAAACGGCTTCGAAACAAAGACTATCGATAGGCGTTTCATTCACGAAGAACCCGGCCCGTATGGAGTGGTTTCTGGAAAAGGCAACGGAAGTGGGCATTCATGAAATTATTCCCTTAATGACCCAACGTACCGAACGACAACATTTTAAACGGGAACGCTTTGAAAAAATATTGATCTCGGCGATGCTACAAAGCCGGCAGACTTACCTGCCACTATTGCATGAACCAACGGCCCTGAGTGAGGTATTACAACGGAACAACATACCAGGTGCTATCGCCCATTGTATACCGGATACGGAAAAATGTTCGATGCGGCAGTTTGCGCAACCCGATCGACATCAACTCGTCCTGATTGGTCCGGAAGGAGATTTTAGTCTGGAAGAAATTGAAGCATCCCGCGCAGCAGGTTTTCAAGCCTTAACGTTAGGANATCAGCGACTACGCACGGAAACAGCAGCTCTGGTAGCGGTGGTGCAATGGCATCAGGTACTCATGGGGTAAATTTTTTATTTGTATAACATCTGTGTCGGCGGGCTTGCCGTAAATTTGAAGCATGATGTCAGCAAGGTTGAAAACAAAACAACACCTTAATTTCAACGTACTTCTGTTGTTTCTTGTGTGCCTGTTTTTCAGTAACATAACAACACAAGCTCAGAAAATGAAACTGGGTTTATTGGTATATGGGGGAGGTGGTGATTGGTACGCCAACCCAACGGCCTTAAAGAATCTGGCAAAATTTGCCAATCAGCAANTGGGTACTCAATTTGATGTACAGGAAGCTCAGGTAGAAGCCGGGAGTCGCGAAATTTTTAATTATCCGATTCTATTTGCCACCGGACATGGACGCATCACGTTTACAGATGCTGAAGCACAAAATTTGAGAACCTATCTAATCGCAGGAGGCTTTTTACATATTGATGATAACTATGGATNNGATCCTTATGTGAGACCGGCCTTGAAAAAGTATTTCCGGATGGAGTTGGTAGAACTTCCGTTTTCACATCCGGTGTATCATCAGAAATTTAAGTTTGCGAATGGTCTGCCTAAGATTCATGAGCATGATANNAAAGCACCGAAGGGTTATGGCTTAATTTATCAGGGCCGTGTGGTTTGTTTTTATTCGGTGGAAACCGATTTAAACGATGGATGGGAAGATCCGGAAGTGCACAAAGATTCCGAAGAAAAGCGGCTGGAGGCTTTACGGATGGGTGCCAACCTCATTCGTTATGCCTTTATGGGTTCGTAATACTTATTAAATCAGAATAGTATTTAGTTGCACTCTAAAAATTATCGTAGTAAGTATAATCTGATACAATTTTACCTTGTTTGATTTCGAAGATGGTGCAGATAGGTAAGAGGAAGGCTGTTTTATCCGGAGCCGTTCCTCGCGAAATAAATTCTACAATCACATGGTTGCCGGCATGATAAAGTTGCAGCAGGCTGTCGTGAATATCCGGAATGCTTTGTTGTAGTTCGGTATATTTCTGCACAATCTCAGCCCGGGTCATCGGTAGGGGTTGCGTTCCGAATGCGGGGTCCTTCATACGGGCCGGCTCAGCATACAGACTGGCCATTTGTTGCCATTCATGCCGATTGAAATGGGTATACAACTGACGAATGAGTTTTTCGTTTTCATCTTCCTGGTGGACAGGTTCTGAAGTTTGCGGTGCTGTTTGACAGGATGCCCACAGAAAGAGCAGGAGCAGGAGATATTTATTCATCATGAAAGTGCTTGCTGTAAAAATAAACCAACCTGGTTTGAATTAAAGAGCCAAAATTGCGACTGAATCCGACATCGGCTAAATGGAGAAAAAAACAGGGTATGCTTGGAGGCCATTGGTAAACCAAACCGGCGATCCGTGTTCGAAAGAACCAAAACGAACAGAGAGCATGAGCCCGTTGCAAATCGATCAACAATAATTGACTAAGTCATTTGGCTTCAACTTTCTGCGTGACTTTGAATGTTTAATGAGATCATGATTAAAAAGATAACTCCAAACTTAAAAATTCAAAAGCTTTGAACTTTTTGCCAATTCACTTTGCAACGGTATCCTAATGATTTAGTACGGTTTACAAAAGCTCCGAAATACTCTGGCCAATCTTATTCAGTAGGAATGTTATGCCAGGTGGCGTATTATTTCTTTGGGAAAACGGACAACTTCGGTTGCTTGCGCCCCGGATAGTAGCGGATAGCTCTTTGTCTCGTCTCGTCATGGATGACGAGACGAGACAAAAGGACTATGAGCGGATAGCCGGACAAGGCGCCCTCACAACTATCCTGCCAGTGTATTGGTAACAATGGCGTAATGCACATTTAACAGTACCGTAATACTGCACGGATACATTTGGCCGCAAATAACATAAAATATGAAAAGAATTTTGACTGCTTTGGCCATGATGCTCGTTACTTGCGGAAGTATGTGGGCTCAGGCACCTGTAAAGAACATTAGTGGCAACCTGACGGGAACAGTGAACTGGAGTAATGATACCATTTACCTGTTGCAAGGANAGGTGTATGTGAAAGCCGGTGCAACGCTGAATATTCAGGAAGGAACGATTGTGAAAGGCGATAAGAGTACGCCGGGATCGGCCTTGATCGTTACACGAGGCGCTCAGATTTATGCGGTGGGTACTGCTTCGCAACCCATTGTTTTTACCTCGAGCGAAACTCCGGGCAATAAAGCTATGGGTGATTGGGGTGGTGTAGTTATTGCCGGGAATGCCAAAACCAACGTGGTGGGCGGAATTGGTACGTTTGAAGGAGGAAATCTGGCGAATCCGGATGGAACCGCCAGTGATGGACAGTATGGTGGTTTAAATGATTTAGATAACAGCGGTGAATTAAAATATGTGCGTATTGAGTATGCCGGTTTTGCCTATGCGCCCAACAATGAGTTGAATAGTTTAACGATGGGTGCCGTAGGAAGCGGAACCAAAATATCATACGTACAATGTAGTTATGGTTTAGATGATGCGTTTGAATGGTTTGGGNGTACGGTAAATGCCGATCGCCTGATTGCCTTCCGTGGAAACGATGATGATTTTGATACCGATTTTGGATTTAGTGGGAAGGTACAATTCGGGGTTTGTTTGCGGGATACTCTGGTAGCGGATGCCGTTTCCGGCGCCAATGCTTTTGAAAGCGACAATGATGGTGGCGGATCGGCCAACAATCCGAAAACTAAACCAGTATTCAGCAATATGACTTTGGTAGGTCCAAGGTTTACGGCAACGACCTCTTTTGATCCGAACTTTCGTCGTGGGGCACATATTCGCCGGAACAGCGAAATGAGTTTGTTTAATTCGGTGGTGATGGGATGGCCTGTTGGAATTAAAATTGATGGAGACAGTTGTCAGAACAATGCCAACAATAATTTATTGAAAGTAAAGAATACCGTGGTGGCTGGTTGTCCGATGAATTTAGATTCAGCCGCCACCACAACGACCTGGGGAATTACTCCCTGGTACAATACTGCCGGTTGGGATAACATGGTATATGCCAATAATACTGATGTGATGCTGAGTAGTCCGTTTAATTATAATGCACCTGATTTTCGTCCGGCTGCGGGTTCTCCTTTGTTAAGCGGTGCATCGTTTGCAGATGCCTTTTTAACGAGTGGATTTACCAGTGTAAATTATCGGGGTGCATTTGGTGCGGATGACTGGACCACCGGATGGACTAATTTCCAACCAGATACCGCCAGCTACACCATGGGGTATATGCCGGTAAGTGTTCGCGATGTGAACAAAACGGTTCGTATCCACGTGTACCCGAACCCATCTACTGAACAATGCCGTGTTAGCTTTACTGCACCGGGTGTAGGTGATGTGACACTGAAGTGAGTGATATCAATGGTCGTGTTGTGGCCCGTCAGGAACTTAAAGCGGTTGCAGGATATCAGCAAGTAGGTATTTCAACGGCTCAATTTCAAGATGGTTTGTATATGATTCGTGTTCAGGGCAAGGATTGGATGAGCACACAGAAACTGAGCGTGATGCACTAATTCTTTTTCATTGATAGTTTCTTGAGAACCCTACCGGCATGGTGGGGTTTTCTTTTATTTCAACGGTTACACAGCAGATATAGTATGGAATGAGGTATAAAAACCTAAAAGGGCGGAGGATTACAAATCCTAAGTTTGGCGTACAACAATTCAACTGTGGCAAAGAGGATGCTTTTAATGACAGGGGGACTAACTTCGCAGGATGATTGGTAAAGAAAAGTGGATTCAGCATGTGAACAATCTGAATATTGACACCTTGAATCCGCTCCAGGAAGCTTGTTTCGCCCACGCCGGTAGCAACAATGACCTTCGGATATATTCACGCACAGGAAGTGGAAAGACCCTGGCATTTTTATCTATAGTATGGCAACAGGTTCAACCGGATTTGCAGGAAACCCAGGTTATGCTTGTTGCGCCTACCCGCGAACTGGTGCAGCAGATTGAAGATGTTTTTCGTAAACTACAAACCGGCATTCGTATGACAGCCTGTTACGGCGGACATAAANGAGAAATTGAAGAAAACAACCTGAAGGTAACACCACAAATTATTATTGGAACCACCGGCCGCCTGNGGGATCATATCCGACGGAAAAATTTTGATTGCAGCCGCATACAACTCCTGGTATTGGATGAATTTGATAAAATGTTTGAATTAGGTTTTGAAACTGAACTTAAGTTTATTGTTGACTCCTTACCGCATCCCATCCGTAAAGTGATGAGTTCAGCTACAAAAGCAGATTCCATTCCTGGGTTTTTGGCATCATCTGAAAGTTCCATTGAAATTGATTTCTCCGAAAATCAGCGAACTGAAAATCAATTGGAACTATTTAGGGTAGACAGTCCCGATCCGGATAAACATCAAACCCTGTTTCATTTGTTGTGTGCATTAAATGGCAAATCCAGTATCGTTTTTTTANACCATCGTGAACATGTGAAGAAATGCAGCGACTACCTTAAAGACCGTGGTTTGGCGAATGTATTTTATCACGGGGCTTTGATGCAGCAAGAGCGTGATATTGCATTGGCCAAATTCAGAAATGGAAGTCAGAACATCCTGTTATGTACGGATCTGGCTTCAAGGGGACTGGATATTCTGAATGTCCGGAATATTATTCACGTTCATTTACCGGTGAATGAAGAATCTTACACGCACCGCAATGGGCGTAGTGCACGCATGGATGCAAGCGGGAGAGCCTTTCTGGTGATGGGGCCGGAGGAGTATATACCTCCATACATTCAGCCGGAACCTTCACCTTTGNATCTTCCTGAAGATTTCGAATTGCCCGAANAAACAGAATGGGTAACTATTTTTATTCATGCGGGTAAAAAGANNAAGATCGGCAAAACAGATATTCTCGGTTTTATGATTCAGATTGGCCAAATGAAAAAAGAAGATATTGGATTGATTGAACAAAAGGATCGCTATTCGTTGGTATCAGTTCGCCGAAACAGAGCTTCATTATTACTCTCGGCTATTCAGGATAGGCGGATTAAAAACAAGAAAGTAAAATTTGAAATTGCCAGTTGATGATCAGTGCATTGAATGATGATCTCTACTTATCTTTGATTTGTGCGAATTTTTAGTGCGATTTGTTTAATGGGCATGCTTTGTTTTTCTTTGGGACTGCGCTTGATTGTCCTGATTGACTGGCAAATGAATCAAGCCTATATCGCCAAAAATTTATGTGAAAAGAGAAATGAAGTAAATTCCTGTTGTCAAGGGAAGTGTCAGTTAAAAAACGGATCGATAAATTGGACGGTGACTTTCAACAGCCCTCTGATGAAAAAGAAACCTGTTCATGAGAAAAGTTTTGACTTTTTCTCATGAACAGGGTCTCACAGGCATCTTCAACTTCTGCGTCATGCTCTAGTCCCGATACGCAGTGTCGGGAAGAGAAGGGTTGTACGATAGTACTATCCCTTGAACGTTTCCTTAAATTTGAAGCGCCTGTGAGTTAAGCTGCAAGCCCCTTTTAGTCCCCATGTAAACCCAACGTTTCTAATCGCGGCAAAAGGGCGGCTCAGCACCTACATCCTGAAAGCAAGGAGCAGGTTTTAAGGTGCTCCAAGACTAAACTTTAAGGCCTCCCTGCACAGAAACTGAGCAATTTTTGCGTATTCCCATCTAATTTTATTAAGTTTGTTACCCAGTTCCATGCTATGAGACGATTTTCTATCATTCTGAGCACCTCGCTTGCCTTTTTANTATTGGCCGCTACCCTGGTGTTCAATGCCTGTACCAAAGATCCCTGCAAAGACCTGATTTGTAAGAACAGTGGAATTTGTCGTGACGGCCGCTGCCGTTGTGCCCTCGGTTTCGAAGGCCCGTACTGTGAAACCAAGATGTACGAAAAATTTATCGGCACCTGGGATGGAACCTATCGCTGTGATGGGCTACTCCCCGAAGTAGTTACCCTCATTATTGCTCCCGAAGCCCAGGCCAACCGGATTAGCATCTATAACCTCTTCGCCCAAAACAAGGCCATTTATGCAACAGTAGACGTAGACAAAGTTGAAATTGAAGCACAAACTATCGACAATATCACCTACCGCGGTCATGGTTATATTGATGGAAAATACATGACCCTTTACGTTGAAGAAAAAAACAATTCAAACGGGAATATGCTTTCCTGTGTATACAATGGAACAAAATTCGTGAATCCTTAAGCAGCTTTCAGGCATGAAGAAATATAGTATCGTATATACGACCCTCGTGGTGTNNTAGGTTTTTAGCATCAGCCTATGGATGAATTCCTGTAAACCGAACCCCTGCATCACACGTGCTGTGGAATGTAAAAATGGCGGAACCTGCAAGGATGGGGACTGCATCTGCGCTTCTGGTTACGAAGGCGATAGCTGCCAGTTTACAGTGAACAAGAAATTTGATTCGTACTACGCCTGTATTAAAACCATGCTTATTAATGGGTCCCAATTGAACAACAACGATGATACCCTGAAAATAAATTTAGATACCAAAAACAAATTCGGCATTGAGTTTTATTCTACTCGGGATACCATTTTTGAGCGTTTAAAAGGAACCGTAAACGGAAATTATATCACCGTTCCGGAGCAAACCATCGACTTTATTGGCTATTCCCGCACCTATAACGGTAGTGGTAGCTTAAACAATGGCATTCTTACCCTGACCATTTATAGCAGCACCCTCCGGGATNATTCCGCTAAAACAACTTATGTCGGATATAAATACAACCCGCTGTAGGCAGGCAATCTGAACATTTTAGCCTTGCTGAATCAGGAATCGCATTTTCCCTGGCTTTTTTAGTGTGGATAATTTGGTAATTTCGGGGCGGGCCGTTACTTTTGCAGTCCTTTGAAAAAAGCGATCGTACTAAGCGGTAACTTTTAAGGCCTTCCGCCTCCCTTCAAAGACCAAGTAAAAAAATAGTAAGCAATGAAACGTACGTTCCAACCTCACCGCCGCAGAAGAAAATCAGTACACGGTTTCCGTCAGCGCATGCAAACAGCTAATGGCCGTAAAGTATTGGCTGCCCGTCGTAAANAAGGCCGCAAAAAACTGACTGTTTCCGACGAGAGTCGTTTGAAATAAAATTAACCTGATGAGCATCGGACCACATACCTTGTCTGCTGCTGAACGGTTAAAAAGTAAANAAGAAATTGATGCGCTTTTCCGGTCCGGAAAGGCGTTTTTCATTTATCCTCTCAAGGTTTGTTATACGATTCAGCCTGCTTCGGAATCTTCAGTAGCACTTAAAATGGGCATCAGCGCCCCTAAANAACTGTTCCGAAAGGCTGTTGAACGGAACTACCTGAAACGGATTGCCCGCGAAGCCTATCGTATACAAAAGCCTGGCTTACTGGCCGCCTGCAAAACTCAGAACAGCCAACTTCAACTGATGCTGATTTATGTGNGCTGCGGGCCACACAGCTACCAAAATGTGTATAAAACCATGTCCCAAATTATTACCCGTTTGCAACAGGAGTTGGAATCCCAGCGTCAGGTATCCGGATTTTAAAATTCAATTGCAATACTCGTTGAAGTATCTTTTGGTTTTTTCCTTAAACCCAAACTATCTGCCTGGTTTCAGATACGCCTTACACGCACTTCGGGTTCAGAAAGAAAACCGAACCCCCATTATAACACCAACTCCTGCATCGGGGGCATATCTTCTCAACTTCGTATTAACTTCTTTTTCAAAATTAATACTTCGAAAATCACAGGCCGTACATTCAATAAACAATGGTTCTGCTGGCTCTCCATTTTCTGTGTAACTAGTAATTTTTCCATTCTGCATATTCCGACGATTTATAAACTGTGCCGTTACCTCGGTAAAGACAGTGAATCTTTTGTGAAGGCGAAAGTTTACGCCTAGAGCAGAATAATCTCTGAATGCTGGCTTAACTTTAAAGAGTGTTATTCGCTCTACCGACTTATTAGCACCATTTGTGTAATTAATTTCTTCCTCTCGAAGCATATTGGAAAATAGCGTGAATCCCATCCCAACACTAACATATGGTGATATGATTCTTTTTGTCCCTAAAGGAAAGTATACAACATTTAGAAAGGACTGCAAGCTATTTGCAGATTGTGAGACTTTTGAATTTCCATCCTGGCCTTGAACCTGAAAAGTAGTAAGCCCCCTTTTATGTAATTCAATTTTAATTCAAGTGCCAGATAATTTTTAAATTGTCTGCCCACAGAAAAACCATACATCAGGTCGTTTTCGAAGTGCGTTTGGTACTGTATACCGTTTACGTCATAACTTTTATTTCCTATATGCAGGTATTGTTGGGATGCATTGACTCCGAAACTGGTTTTCAGGTAATACTGTGCAGAAAGATCCCTTTTCAACAGTAAAAGAAAGGTTGCCAACAACAGAAATCTATGGTTCATAAGAATTAAATTTGAACTAAGATACTAACTGCCTTCCTGTATTTAGACCTATTTAAGAAAAATTTGGTATTTGTCAAGCTCATCTAAACCTGTTGCCCCGCCTGCGAATGACCAAATAGTAAACGGGTATTCCCAGGCTGATGATGATGAGTCCGGGCCAGGTATACATGGGCTTATAAATCAGCAGCAAAATACTAATCAGGCTGGCCAAAACAATATACAGTATCGGTGTGGCAGGATAAGCCCATACTTGGTAGGGTCGTACTAAAAACGGTTTTTGTATTCGTAATTTGATGAGGGCGAGCAAGGTTAAAATATAAAATAACAACACCGCAAATACGATATAATCGAGTAGGTCACCGTACTTGCCACTTAAACACAACAACGAGGCCCAGATAGCCTGTATCCAGAGTGCATTACCCGGAACTTCAAAACGATTTAGTGCAACAGCCTGTTTAAANAACATGGCATCTTTCGCCATCGTTTGATACACCCGGGCCCCTGCAAGTATCATACCATTCAAACAACCAAATGTGCTCACCATAATCAGGGCAGCTAAGAAGCGGGTTCCGTTGGCACCCAATAATTTTTCTGAAACAGCCACGGCTACCCGATCATTGGGCGCAGAAGCAATTTCGGGCAGGGTAAGTACCTGTAAATACATCACATTCATTAAAAAATATAGCACCAATACGGTACCTGTACCGATCAGCAAACTGAGTCCTACATTGCGTTTGGGATTCTTTACTTCACCGGCAATAAAGGTGATATTGTTCCAGGCATCTGAACTAAATAAACTGCCTACCAACGCAGCCGAAAGTAAACCCGCTTGTTGAGTCCAGGGATAGTAGCCNGTTGATCCCAGCGGCCTGAGGGTCCAGGCATTTTGCCAATTCATCTGCCAGATTTCTGGTTGGCTGCCGAGTGCAAAGCCAAGAAGAATGATAATGAGCAGGGCGGATATTTTAGTCACGGTAAACAGGCGTTGTATCAGAGCGCCGTTTCGCACGCCCCGTGAATTCNNGATCCAGGTAATAAGAACAATCAGCAAAATCCCCATCAGGTGGGCNCCACTGAATTTTACAACACCCAGAGAAAGTATGATGTGTTCATCCTGCAGGTTGAGCAAAGGAAAAAANTAGGCTGCGAACTTGGTAAAGGCGACTGCCACCGCCGCAATGGTGCCGGTTTGAATCACACTAAACAAGCCCCAACCGTATAACCAGCCCGCCAATTTGCCAAAGGCCTCCCGGAGGTAAACATATTGTCCGCCCGCATTTGGAAACAAAGCACTCAACTCGCCATAACTGATGGCGCAAAGCAAAGTGAGCAACGCGGTGAGTGCCCAGGCAAACAACAACCATCCACTGCTACCCACCTGACGCACCATATCGGCGCTCACAATAAANATTCCGCTGCCTATCATGGAACCGGCCACCAACATGGTGCTATCAAATAAATTAATCTTGTTTCCCTCGCTTGGTGTGTTCATCCCATACTATTTGGGTTGAATATACAACACGCCGGTTGAAATTCGGAGTTCGTATCCATAAACTCAGGGTCCCCGGCCCGGCACATGGGGTAGCAGGGCTGCTCAACGGGGGCATCAAAAAAACATAGACTATTCCACTTCCAAACGCAGGCTCTGTGGTTCCTGTTCGCCCACCAGTTTTATAAAGTAGGAGCCTCTGGTCCATGCTGAAGTATTCAGTTCCAGGTGATCTTGAGCGATTGGATGCGTGTAAACGAGGCGTCCGGAAAGGTCATATACCATAAGGGTGTTGTAGTTCTGTAAACCGCTCAGGGTGCAAGTTCCATAGGATGGGTTGGGGTAAATATTCGCCGAATTTTTGGTGGCAAATTGCAAACGTTGCACGGCACTATACCGGATGTGTCCGTCTTGATCTTCGCTGCGTATCCGGTAATAATTGTTGGCCCGGGGCGATGCATCTGTATACTGATACATTTGTTCTTCTCCATTCAGCGCGTTCAGGGTTTGCAGGGTATTAAATTGTTTACCATCCTGACTACGTTCAGGGTAATGGGCCAAAATGTTTTGTTCATTGCGGTTTTCCAGCTTAAACAAGCGGCCTCACCACAGGCTGACACCTGAAGTTGAATATCGGTCAGGGGCAGGGGCGAATTACTGAGGGCATGAATCCAGAATTCACTAAAGTCGTTCACATCAAATTCGAGGAAAGGTTGGCCAAAAGCCGTNCCGGTAGTGATTGAAGAGGCGGGAATGAACGTTAAGCTGCCACCTGATGCATCAAAATAACCATCTTCGCCGGAGCCATCGTACTTGGTAACACACAACTGACTGTGGGCGGTTAAACCGGGTACATGACTTTGCAAATCAGCAAAATCGGCCTGGGTATAATACAGCCGAACGCGTTTTGTGCCGACGGGTTGCAGACTGGTTTGGATGGTGAAGTGCCTGCGCATAGCAAACGTTGAGCCAATATTTATGGCAGTGGGTTCCACATAAACCGTATCGCTTCGTATTCCTAAATCAAAGCATGCTGATTTCACGGAGGCGATCACTTTTGTGAGGTCGTTGCTGTTGTAACTGTGGATCCAAGTTCCATCATCCATACCGTGGGTGCTATAATTTTGTAGATTGGTGTATACGGCATTAAATACAGTGGGTGTCTTCGGATACTTTTGGGCGAGGTATTTTTCTACCTGTGTCACTTCCCGATTGCTCAGGCTACGGTTAAAAACAATAATTTCATAAATCCAACCATTCCAATCTAAATCGGGCTGATCTTCACGATCTCCTACCGTGAAGCCATCGGCACCAGTTTCCGCAGTGATGCTTCCGGTACCCTGATTGACGCTTTCCGTGACCTGATTTAACTTGAATTGCATCTGTCCACCCGCCGCAGGTGCCCGATAGGTGAGCAGGGTATTCCGTAATGACGTGTCCAGGTTGGCGGCATTAATGGAGGCGTTGTTATTGCCAATTCCATTGTTATCGGAGTAAATGTAAACAGGGGTACCTGCTGAATTAGCTCCATACGACAAAGTATGTATCAGTCCACTGCGTCGGAAGGTAAACAGGGTTCCACCAATTAATCCGCTNGGCGTGGGTTTTACAATCGCGGCGGGCGGCTACGAACACTGTGCGTGCCGAACCACTAAGTACGGATTGGCCGTGGTATTGTTTAAAAATGATTTGCCCCCGACGCCGTCAAAATAAATAGCCGGTTTACGATTGATGACATTGGTATCATAGCGGGGTTGATAAATAGAATTGTTTTGGGTGACATGGTGATTAAATCCACTTAAATCATTCCATTGTGTGACAGAATTCGTTAGGGTTTTGCTTACTCCGGTATCGGCGCGAAGCCAAACCACGGGGTCGCAGGTTGGCAAATCATCAATAATACCTGTGCTTGCTTCAAAATAAATATTTGTTGCATTTCCGGTGGTGGTTCCATTGGGTAATGCACTTCCTGANGCACTATTCAGAACCGGTATACCCGCACCACTCCCTGATTCATTTAATTTATAATAGGCCACCAGACCGGCCTCATTGCCCGCCAACTCCTGATTCATATTGCTGAGTATTTCGGAGGCTGTGAGTTCTTTATGCCAGATTCGAATCTCATCCATATTACAGCGCGGGGTGCCTACATTCTGGCTGGAAGCATTCAGATAATTTCCGATGCGGATAGGTTGCGAACAAGGGTTAAAGCCATCGCCGTTTTGGCCGGAAATGAGNGTGGTTCCGGCATCAATGCCATTGATATACATTTTTACATCCTGATCGCGAATGGTAACCGCTACATGGGTCCAGGTATTGTAAGGGATGCTATCGGCAGTTTCAAACAGGGCATGATTGCCGTTGCATCCACCCGTAAAGGTCTGGTGCCAACGTGCAAACCGCAGTTTATTGTCGTAAATATTCCAGTAATAACTCCAATCACCATTGCCACACCAGCCCTTGGTCATGAGGTGGGTACTTTGGCCATTGTCGCAACGGAAATAGAGCCACATTTCCATACTCATCGTATCATTCAGACTAACGCTGGAGGCATCGGCCACAGTCACAAAATTGCCATTGGCTTTCAGTCGCAACGAATTGCCGGGTAATTGGGCTTGCAGCGCCAAAGGAGCTACTAAAAACAGAAATAAAATCCGAAACATACCATGCATTTTCAGCAAAAGTAATTCAGCTTGAAAAGGCAAAATATACCCGATTCAGGGTATTTCCACGGATAGCACGGCTATATTTACTATGAGGGGCTTAGTGGTGTGCCCACTCAATCGTATTCAGATCGATCCCTTCTTTATACATTTCCCACAGCGGACTCATTTCACGCAATTTGTTCACAGTGTCCGACACCGCTTGTATGGTATAATCCACTTCTTCTTCGGTGCTGAAGCGGCTGAGGCCAAAACGAAGGGAACTATGGGCCAAATCATCGCCTAAACCGAGGGCTTTGAGTACATACGAAGGTTCGAGTGACGCAGAGGTACAGGCACTACCGCTACTGAGGGCAATATTTTTATTGATGCCCATTAAGAGGCCTTCACCTTCAACATGTTTAAATGAAATATTACACACATGAGGGAGACGGTTTGTTTTGTGCCCGTTCAGATAGCTTTCTTCCAGTTTAAGTAAACCTTCTTCTAGTCGGTTCCGGAGTTTAACAATGTGTTCGGTATCCGCTGACATGTCCTGCATACACAATTCACAAGCCTTTCCGAATCCAACAATACCCGGTACGTTGAGTGTTCCACTGCGCATCCCGCGTTCGTGACCACCGCCATCCATCTGGGCTGTAACCTTTACCCTTGGGTTCTTCCGACGTACATAGAGGGCGCCAATTCCCTTTGGTCCATACATTTTATGTCCGGTAAAGGCCATCAGGTCGATACCGTCCTTATTCACATCCACCGGAATTTTGCCCACGGCCTGGGTGGCATCACTCATGACCAAAACCCCGTGTTTGCGGGCAATCGCTGAAATTTCAGCCATCGGGTTCACGGTACCAATTTCATTGTTGGCATACATAATCGCCAGGAGGATGGTTTTAGGCGTGATGGCCTTTTCAAGTTCGGCCAAATCAATCATCCCTTCGGCATTTACGGGCAGGTAAGTGATTTCAGCACCTTGTTTTTCAAGGTGTTTACAGGTATCTAAAACAGCCTTGTGTTCGATCGTGGTGGTGATGATATGATTCCCTTTGGAGGCATACATTTCAAACACCCCTTTTATGGCCAGGTTATCGGCTTCGGTAGCTCCTGAGGTGAAAATAATTTCTTTCGGATGCGCACCAATTAGTTTGGCTACTTGTTCACGGGCATAATCAACGGCTTCTTCGGCTATCCAACCAAAAGAGTGGTTGCGGCTAGCGGCATTTCCGAATTTCTGCGTGAAATAAGGTATCATGGTTTCCAGCACCCTGGGATCCATAGGGGTGGTGGCATTGTTGTCGAGGTAAATCGGGAAATTCAACATAGTAGTAATAGATTCATGATGGAACCGCAAGGGTGTCCAGGCTGCAAATATATTGGAAAGCCTCCGTGCTTGATGCAAGGTAATAGAATGGCTATATAAAAATCCCTATAAGGCTTAGTTTTGCGGGTATGTTACCTGTTGAACATATCGGTATTGCCGTGCGCTCCCTCGAAAAATCAATTCCCTTTACGAATTGTTGTTAAATACCCCCTGTTACAAACGGGAAACCGTAACGCGTGAACAGGTCGATACCGCATTTTTCCGACGGGAGACACTAAAATAGAACTCCTGCAGTCGCAGGATGCCGAAGGGGTCATTGCCCGTTTTATTGACAAGCGCGGGGAGGGCATCCACCATATTGCCCTGGCGGTGGACGACATTTATGCTGAAATTAAACGACTGAAATCAGCCGGTTTAGAATTTTTGCATGAGGAACCGAAAGCCGGGGCGGATAATAAGCTCATTTGTTTTCTTCATCCGAAAAGTACTCAGGGTGTTTTAGTAGAACTGTGTATGGAGCGTCCGGATACTGACTCAGGTGCTTTGTAACTTTATTGGGCTTGCTTCGTTTTATGGTTGTTGGCCAGTGGCCAGTTCACTACTTCTTGTTATGAAAAATAGACTCCCCTTGTTTGCGCTGATCTTGTTGAGCATCAGTTTTCGAACTGTTCGAAACACCCTTGTCTGGAAAAAATAATTCGAATTGTATCTGCACCGAAGAATATAATCCGGTTTGTGGATGCAATGGAAAAACTTACGGCAATGCGTGTGAGGCAGAATGCCATGGAATTACAAGATACAAAAAGGGGCATGCCCATAATTCAGGGGAAGCCCTTAACAAACTCCGCAATTAACACGTCTATCCAACAAAAGAATTAACTTTAATCATCAATAAATAAGTTCTCATGAAACGTAGGTTCCTCACATACTTTCCGGCCGGGGTTTTATTGACCGGTATACTGTTTATTTTTGCCTGCAATAAATTTCAATCCACGCCCATACAAGATGCCTATCTGGAAGATGGTATCCCGGAATATGTAGCCGGCGGTGGTGAAGCTTTTAATGCGCAGATCCATCTTGGGAGGGTTTTGTTTTACGACAAAATCTATCTGCCAATAACTCGATTTCCTGTGCCTCCTGTCACAAACAAGAATTGGCTTTTGCTGATAATAAAGCACAGAGTATCGGGTTCGAGAATCGACTGACCGGACGAAACTCCATGGCTATTCAGAATATTGCTCCGCCAATGGGATGCATGGAGAGTTCTCCACTATTCTGGGATGGTCGGGAAACGGATTTGATTTCGCTGGTATCCAAGCCAATAGCAAACCATATCGAAATGGGCATGGATGATCCAAATCGACTGATTGAAAAATTAAATCGTTTAGATTATTATCGACCGATACTGGATAAAGCCGCTGGTGTTGGCGAAAAATTGAATATGTCTTTATTAAGCCAGTCGATGGCCATGTTTCTTACCAATATTCGGGCGTCCAATTCAAAATTTGACCAATCTAAATTTGGTGTATCGCACCTGAATGCCTTGGAGGCTCAAGGTGAAATTCTGTTTAACACCACCTACCAATGCTCAAGTTGCCACAATCCGGGTACCGGTTTTATATCTCATCCGGGTTCCATAATATCGGACTCGAAACCAACAATCAGGATAAAGGACGTATGAACGTAACCTCTAGTTCATCAGACGAAGGAAAATTCAAAGCGCCTGATTTACACAACGTGGCACTAACGGCACCTTATATGCACGATGGTCGTTTTAATACCCTGAATGAAGTGTTGGATCATTACAGCCATGGTATTCAGGAAAATAAAATTTATCCCCTGTACTCAGGAAGGATGATGGTTCAGTGCTCCGTATGAATATCCCGGAACAAGACCGGAAGGCTTTAATCGCCTTTCTGGAATCCATGACCGACTACACGATGATCACCAATCCACAATTTGCTAATCCGTTTAAACTGCGCTAGACTTGAAAAACTCGTTTTGCTTTGCCTGGGCCTGCTAGGGTGTGGCTGGCAGTTGAATGCTCAAACAAAAGATTCCACGTCAGAAACTGGTGTACGCCATTTGGTGGGCTTACAAGCCAATGCCCTATTCCGTCAACTCTTTAATTTAGGTGGCAGTAATCTACCTACCAATAACCCTTATTTACTGACATATACCCTGACCAGCGGAAAAAGCGATNGGGGATTAGATGTTGGATTGGGATATACTTACAATAAANATTTTGAAACAGACGGAAATACCAAANAGGACAATTTCATCAACGATTTGTATTTCCGCATCGGGCCACAACGATCTATTCCGTTAAACAAACGTTTTGTAACGCAAATCAGCTTGCATGTGTTGTATGAAATGTTGTACAGTGATACAAAAACAGAATCGAGTTTTAGTGGTCAAATTGCACGCATCAAAACAAAAACTTCAACGCTGCGTTATGGTGCAGGACCTGCCTTGGGATTACGGTACAGGGTGAGTCCGAGAATATGGATCGGCACAGAAGCCTCGTATTATTTTAGATTGGGTAAANCAAAAACGGATCTTTCCAGTGAGACAGAATTTCAGGGTCAGATTTTTGACCAGCAGGTAAGCAGTTCCAATAAAGATCTCACGCAATTTGTTTTTAATCCGCCTGCTGTTTTATTTCTTCTGATTCGTTTTTAGGAACTACCTTCCGCATCGAACGTAACATCTGCGCGCTGAGAGCCAATAAAATCAAACAAAGTATTCCACTGGCAATCCAAACCAGTTTACGGTCTGAGGCTTTAGAATATTCTCCGGGAAGATTGGCTGTTTTGGTCATCACGGGCCCGGCCACCAAGGCACTCAGGGAAGCGGGTATTTTATTTTGAAAGTAGACCAGGTCGTATGAAGGCGCTGGTAACAAACTATCTCCGCAATACACCACATATTGTTTGTTGGCTTGCAATTGCGCCACGATGCGGGTACTGAATTGTTCAGCGAAGACACTGTCCATGCGAAGCACTTCATTGTCCTGGTTGTCGATATCGATAATCAGCGTATTTATTTTCTTTCTTAAAAATTCAGGATTCAGATTCAATATGGCCGGTTGTTCGGAATGCATCGTAAACAACATATCGTGGTTTGATTGCAGAGGACCGCGTTTGATCTTCATGGATTGCGACGGCATCGTTTCATAAGGAGTCTTTATTTCTTCATTCCATAAAATGCTTGCCTTGCGTTGATACATTGCCGGTGAAGAAATCACCCAACGTAAACGATCGATTTGGTTCGCCGGGTTTAACCGGATTTCGATTCGGGTATGTTTTGCGCTATCCTTGCGTGAAAATGTTACTCCGGAAATTGTTTTTGGGGCGTAATAGTGCGACTGCTGATTGCGTTGCCCAACCGATACGATATTCAGTGCTTGTTTACTGTTTCCTAATTTGATTTCAATTTTAAAAAACGCATAGCTACTGGGCGGAAAATCGATGGCTTTAAAAATGACATCCTCTGCCGAAAGATCCAGGGCAGAAAAATAAAATCCATCCCGCACGACAAACCAGTTTTTTCCATCTTGTGAACCGGAGATTCGTAACAATCGTTCTGCATCAGCATTAGCCACTTGAACCAACAATTGATTCAGTTTTGTTTTTGTTGGATTTTCAATTTCCAAAAATTGGACGCCGTTTTCCTGACCTGTTTTGCGGATGGTAAGTGGCTGAAATACCTCCGTGACCGTTTGGGCCTGATCGCGCCTTAGCAGATAAGGAATCTCCTTGCCCTGTGAATCAAACAAACGCAAATCCTGATAGTTGGTCTGACAACGGGCCCCTAATTCGGTGGGTAACAGAATTTCATAGAATCCGTTTTTTGATGCTTTGGGCACCGGACATTTGTATGTAAAATTCTGTGCATACATGAATGATGTAGCACCACGTCCTGTGCTGAGTAACAGGAGTAATACAATAGCTTTATTGAACATCTTTAAAAAGACCTTTTATTTTTTGATACATGAAGGAAACCACCAGTAGAATCAACCCAAGAATGATGAAAGCTGCAATTTTTCCGCCCTGACTCACATTACTGATATCATGAATAAACAGTTTCAGAATCGTGATNACAAAAAGGGCCAATGACATGATGCGCAACCAGGATCGTTTGGTCCACATACCACTTAGCATATACACCAGTGAAATTAGACTCCACAAAATGGGCCATGCAATTTTAATCGCCTTTTCGAGATACGAATACGTTGAAAATCCGGGTTCATATCCGTAATATACCCAAACTTGAGTGCTCTCTAGACTCACGATGGATACAATGGCAACCAATAACAATCCGGTGAAATAGCGATACGTAGATTTAAAGGACTCCCTCATTTTTTGAAGTATTCCTATAAGGCCAGCCACATTCACTATTGCCAGCAAGAAAGCCAGATAATGCCATTGAAAATAATCTTCTGCAACGTTACTCAAGGCTAAATCTCTCACTTTTGAAATAGATATATTGAGATACAGATAGCCCAATAAGACAAACAGGGCCATCCAGGCAAAAAAGATACTGCGTATTTTACCTGGGCGTGCTAACGCATAAATCACAAAACCTAAGGTCCAGAGTAAGAGATATATTCCTGAACACAGATTGATGAAGTGATAAACCCTTGTGGACTGAAACACCTGATACCGCAACTCAATCCATCCACCCGTGAACAAGACAAAGACAATCAGGCATTGCAAAACAAACGTATATACATGGGATGGTAAATACCCACCAAGTAAGGCAGGTCGACCATCTTGTTTGTAGATTCGATCTTTCAGAAACAGGGCAACACCCATGACCAGTGTCGTGATGAAGGCCTTGTTAAACACCATGGGTAAGGGATTCACAGCAACCTGATAATAGGCTTTATTCCAATCCATCACCAAACTGATTAATCCGGCAAATAAAATAATGACTGAGGTGTGTCGGATGAGGCTGATTCCGGATCGGGAGGCGAGCCAAAACAGCAGAACCATTTCACAAGCCCAGAAGAGCGTAATCGAATTGCCGTCAAGCTGAATGGGGGCCACGAGGCTGATAAAGGTCAATACCAGGCCAATCAGCAGGTAAACAAGATTCGAATCAATTTGTTTTGTTTTATAAAACCAAAACGCAAACAAGAAATGAAATAGGGCCAGCGCCAGAGTAAAGTAGCCCTTAAATGCACCATGATCGATGTGCTGAAGGAACAATAAACCCACCCCAAAGTAGAGTCCGGAATTACTGAGCAAGATGCCAAAATCCAGCGCACGGAATCGTTGTTGTGTTCGGATATTGTGAACGATTTGCGTGCCGAAAAAGNNTAAGAAAAACAAGGATGCAAAAAGGAATCCCGACCAGGCATGTGGTGGATTTAAGCGTAAATCATCGTAGGCCCAGGCACCAAAAACAAGAATGGTAAGCACATAGCTGACAATATATAAAAACGGCCACTTCTTAAAAACAGACAACACAAACATGCCTACATTGAGAATGAGCAGGTAAGTGAAAAGAATTTTGAAATTCCCCGAACCATCACTCACCATGAAGGGGCTGGCAAAACCTCCCAGCAGGGCTATGTAGGCCAGCTCCTGTTTATCGTAAAATACGGACAGGAGTACTGCTAATCCTGTGATGAGTATCATTAAGGTGAAGGCAAAAGCTTGAGGGAGCAGATGATAACTTTGGTAAGCCTGATACACCGAAAAATATAAAACGGCTACGCCACCTCCGGCTAAAATGGAACTGAATGCCCGGTAGTTGCGGTGCAAACGATGAGCCACTCCCAGGAGCAGGGTTCCCGAACCAATTCCGATGAGAATTTTGCCGGCATCCGTAATCAAATTTTTACTGACCGCCCAGCGCACNCAGAAAAAGATTCCAAGTACTAAAATTCCTATTCCAATCAGGCTCATTAGCTTTTCGCCAATAAACTGTTCNCAGGTTTGATTTTCTTTTGACAGGGGGATGGATTCCTGCGGAGGGGTGGGCTCATATCAATCGTCAACACCGGTTCGTCCGACTTTAAATTCTGAGGCCAATTATCCCATTGCGCATTGGCATCAGCTTTCGGGGTGAAAGCTGGCAGAGGGGTTATCTCGGGTTTTCAACTACCGGTTTTGTTTCCGGTAGAACTTCCTTCTTCTCTGTATCGGGTGCGGGAAGTATTTCCGGTGCCTTCGAGTAGATGCTTCCTGCGCTATTTCGTTGGCTCCTCCATTTGACGATTTTTTGAGGACTTCATTTAGTTGTTGTTGCAAGACGTTGATCGCCGACTCAGCGCGCTCACTTTAGAACTGGTGGACGCGGCTATAAAAACAGGAACAATCAAGAGGGCCAACAACAAGAGAACAATGATGGTAATTAATCCATCCATATTTCCGGGGTTTATTCAAATGTACAGGAAGATGCTGTTAAGGGAATTGTAATAGACGGTATAATTGCCCTTCAGAGGACGTGATTGGAAGAACTATGCTGGCTTTTGAGTATAAAAAGGCGGCCACCAGGACCGCCACTGAAAGGATTAAAACGTGTTAGTGTTGAACCAGAATTCTGGTTGTATAAGACTTATTCCCGGTTAACTTCACGATGTAGTTGCCGACTGGCCATGTCGTCACATCCAAAGACACCACATGCACGCCCGTATTAAGTTGAGTTTCAAAAACACGTTGGCCTATGGCATTTAAAATCTGAACATTGTTAAAATCTCCGTCTGTATTCCGGCATTGCAAAAACAGGTTTCCGTTGGCAGGATTCGGATAAACATCTAAAACAACATTTTCATTTCATCGTCCACTGCTGTTCCTCCACTCACCCGAAAAAGCATCGTATGTTCTTTTCTTCGCACTTGGTTGATGGCGTTGGTTTCTTTGCCGATGATGGCATTGAGGTATTGGCGGTTTCTGATTTGTGCTGTCGTTGGCGTCCAGGTATATGTTCCTCCAATGGATGATCCGGACTGAACAGGGCTGAAGGTTGGTGGGTTATTGAAAAACGTCTGGTCTCCAATTAATTTCAGGTCCAGAGCATTTGCATTGATACTTGGTACAGCCCCGGAGTAGGTCCAACTAAATGGCTGATTGGCATAAGCTACAAACTCGAAATGATTGATGGGTTGGGGCCAGGTATTGACATTATTGTATTGAAATTCAGAGGTCATGGCAACTTTGCAAGCAGCACAGGTATTGACAAACGCCGTTCGATGCGAGGTAGACAGGAGGATTCCATTCCGAAATTCCTGCACTTTAATATCATATGCAAAACGTCCGGTGACATTCGGCAGCCAGGTAATTTCTCCCCAATTAGGGTCTATGGTAAATGGCCAACCGACCAGAGCCGGATAAGGATTCATCGTCATCATGGCAGCGTTCCCGTTGTTAGTGAGTGGATTAGCCCAGGTAAAAGCAAGGGAGTCGCCGTCGGGATGCACGGCCAGCGGTTGATGAATCATGGTATCATTCACGCCCACAAAAAACAGGGGTGGATTAATAAACTCAGGCGTGGAGTTGGTGACTGCCGTGGCATAGTTAAAATCGCAATAGAGGTAAAAGAAGTCCATGGCCGGATTGCTCAGATTAACGATGGCTGGGTTACGACAACAGTTGGAATGTATCAGTTTGTAGGCCCCTGGCGCGGACAACGTGATGGTGTCCAGATAGGTTCTTTGTTGGATTTGGTCGCCGACCGAAACGTCCGAGACCTGATTAGCCGTATCGTTGACTAAACCGGAGGGCCCTTGAATTTTGTAATACAGATTGGGGGCCGGAAGACCCAATGAATCGACCCAGAGGATCGCTTTAACCTGAAACTGAGTCGTGTTAAGTTGTTTGACAGAAATTTGTCCGGCTGCTTCATGAGAGGCTCTGACAGACTGAAACAAAGCAAGACAAAGAAAGAGCGTAATAATTTTATGCATATCGTTTTGGGGTTTACGTGTTTTATGACGAAATTATGACAATAGAGGTTGGAATTCCTGCACACAACCTGGCATTTTCACAGAACACACGCCATTGATTGCCGTGGACCGAACGGTGCTGACGATTGCAGGAATTTTTCAAAATCGAAAACCTACTGACAAAGCCGGTAATGGAACGAGAGCATACGGTGTCACAACAGCGGAAAGGCCCCATCGAAATGTCAGATGCGAGCCTGACATCCAGCGCTGATTTAAAGAAAAGACGGGAACCCAAAATGCGGATTTGACCTTTGCCGGATTCTTGCGATCACTTGAACATATAAACGTGGATCGCCCGGGTGTAAGTGAAACCGGAAGAAATCTCCAGCATATTTTCTGTCCAAGATGAATGAGTAAAGAAGCCGACAAGGGGATGCTTGATTTTAGTTGCATCAAACTGTAAATACCAACCCCACCACGAAGTGCCAGATGCCGGTTGAAAAATAATCGTTCGCATTGGATGGTTAGTCCCAGTCCATGTCCGCCGACTTCAATAAAAGCCGTTTGATTGGTTACTTGAGACAACAACAAATCGGGCATAAAAAAAGTAAACACATCAACAAGGTGCGCATAAACATGTTTACAAGAAGACGAATGCGAAAAGCAATTTGTATCTCCTGATCAGACAATTTAACCCGGGTATTTGAATTGTATCTCTTTGATATTCTGAAACATCCATCTGGTGCCTCCGCAATCATTCTTGAAAAAAGTTAGAATAATTAGGCGTGCTTTGAATTATTTATGGTTGTTTCAAGTTTCTCTTTGTCGATACGTGGCAGTCCTATTTGGGCTTACATCTTTGACCACAACTGGCGGCTCCAGAGACGAGTATGGAAAATGATGTTTAGTTTGTTCTTATTTATTTGATTTGTCTTTTCCATTTTTAATGGCCTTTTTAAAGAATCTTACCGTGAAGCCTGAGTAAACCCGTTTGCCATTTTGAAATAGGTAGGCAAAGTGTTTTTTCAATCGTTGGTTGTTGAAGTATTTTGCCATCAGGTTTTGATAGTCTTCCAGACTTTCACCTGTTGAAATGATATAGGTTTTAAAGGGTATCTGATACTTGTTGAAATAGTATACCATACGGCCAACCAGGGTGTCAGAAATAAAAAATCATCTTCTTCCGTGATATTATCCGAAATGAAAAAGAAGGGGACATGTTGTGCCGACCAGTAGGAATAAAATGGAACTACATCGTTTATCCAATATTTTGCACCTCCACACCAGGGCTGAAAAAATTGAATGACCAGTGTAGGATTCTTTTCAAGAATGTTACGAAACTCTTTTAGCTGTATGCGTTCTATCGTGTAAAAAGAGGAATCTCGAGAAAATTCGTTAGCGGCAACAATTTTTACAGGTTTGGGTTTACGTTTTTGGGCGTAGGTATTGTGTAAAGACCCTATTAGCAGGACTTGAGACAGAAAGAGGTATAAAAAAGTTTCATGTTATATTTACTCATTCCCTTCTTTAATTTGAGGATCATGCTTAATCCCACAATGAGAATATTTGGGTTTTTCAACTTACACAGTTTCAACATCGCATTGATCTGTTCGGTTCGTTGCTGAATAAATTTTTGGTTTTTGTAATAACTGGCCCAGCCAATCAATAGAATGTGTGTTGGATTCCTTGGTAAGGTCTGACTGGTAAAAATTGTTTCTGTCCATTGTTTAACGGTATCCAAATGGCATGATTTACAACTGGTTTTTAGAAGCGGTAAGTACTGAATTGAATCCGTGAAGAATTCCATGGTATTTAATTCACAGCGACTACCATGTTCTACTTTTAATAGCTCACCAGACATATCATATACATTGACAAAAGAAAACTTGGTATGCCCTGTGTTTTCAGGTTTTCGAAATAATGATAATCCTTCACTCGCCAAATCATATCAAACTGATAGTTTTGATTTTCCGCAAATGCAACAACTTCTTGATTTTCTTTGATCGTGATGGTTTGGTTTTTTGTATTGCATTTTACAACCTATGAAATTCCCAAGAATCAGAATTAATAATAGGTTTGTCTTTTGTGGCATAAATCATTCATCATTGGTTGAGTTCCATCAGTGCTTGAGGTTGTTACGGAATTCAATAAAATTGGTCAAATCGAAATTGTACGAATACGATGATTTGAGCAATTCCCCTTTCGATAATAGTGACAGGTTCTTTTATTTTTTTCGCCGAACGCATGATAACACGATCAAAACGTTTGGTCTCAAATGAACGATCATCAAATAACAGGATACGCCTTTGAGTTGGTACTTATTCATAAAATTCTCGTGAATTTGTTCAATGCCCTGATTGTCGACAGAAATGAAAGCAAAGGGTATATTAGATCGTAAGCAGTAACGCATAACCGTGTCCATTGGTGACAGTCCATTGTATTTTCTTCTGTCAGACCTTTGCAATAGGGCTTGTAGAAGTATGTGAGTAGTTCCTGTTGATTCTTTATAAGACTATCCAGCCCATCCGGGGTCAGCAAGTGAACAAAGGGTATCATTACTTGAACTTAGACTTGAGCCTGTAACGATCTTCACAGTCTTGTATTGTTGAGAATAACAACAAAGAGGGAAGATAGCTAGCAGCGATAAAATGATCCTTTTCATAGTAGAGTTGCTATTACTGTTCATATGAGTTCTAAATCTGATCGTTTGTTTGGATGAAATAATTCAAGTTCTTCTGAAGGGTTGAGTTCGCTTTACTATTTTTAGATACTCTACATATTAACTTCTCTAATCAACTGAAACATTCATCTCAACTTCCGTTTTCCAAAAATCCATTACATCGCAGCTAACTTTGACGAATACAATTTTTTTATCTGAATGGGCCGATATGTATTTTGGACTCGCCTTAAGGCATCCTGACTCATACCTTTGAAATACTTCACATAATAAACCACGAACATCATGTCATAATTGTTCCATTTCGTGTTTATTGATTCTAACTTTTACCTTGAAAGGTTCTGAACTCATTGAGAGTTAAATTCAATGTAACCATTGTATCTAAGTTGTTCGGGTTTGTTGGTGGGTAACTTTTGAACAATTCTAATTCTTCAAATACCCTTCACAGGTGGCCCATTGCATCAGTATTTTTCCCTGATTGTCAAAACACCGTATTTGAGGGTATCGTTGTCCTTTAAATGTTGCTTATAAAGTTCCTTTGTATGTTGAATGAAAACCGTGTCGGATAAACAATAACAATTACTGGTATCTTTAATTGTCTCAAATAAAAATTGATTCAAACTGATTGATGTTTCAATTTTTGGGTTTTCGATTTCGTATTTTCTTCTCAAGTATTTTCCTTCAATGTATGACACGAAGATAGAACTGTGCTTATTACGATGGCTAGCTGTGCTATTCGTTCCATATATAATCACTGCGTAGATTTTGAATACTGAGACTTCATTCGTCAAATTGATGATGTAACTACCCTGTTTATTAAATCACTCCGGCTAACAAGAAATGTTGATCATCCAAAATTTATAAAGTTTGTAATGAATCCATCATTATTCTCTCTTATCTGGAAGTTTTGCTTGCATGATATACTCAATAATCGATCAAAATCACCCGGAGCTGTATATCCGGCATACAGAATATGTCGGCCCGGTTCTATCAACATGTAGTAAGGAACACCAATCTGATCATGACGCAATCTTTACATACATCATTCCGAAACTTGTACCCTTTATATCGGCTGTCCAGTTTTTCTCAGGGTATTTGTCGCCATCTATCAAATAACAAACGTCAGTGTAGCCATATTTCTTTAAAATTTCTATGACACCCTGCTCTTGTACGTTTCGCTCTGAACTGCATGGGATGAATAATATCTGGCCGGGGTATTTGGCCTTTAATTCTTTCATATTTTGAAACATCCATCTGGTACCTCCACATTCATTCGTAAAGATTGTTAGAATATTTAATCGAGCTTTGGAAGTATCCAAAATCGTTTTGAGTTTCTCTTTGTCGATACGTGGTAAGGATGTCTGGGCACTCATGGAAATAGCAAATCCAAAAAATAATTTGAAAATGATGATGTTAAGTAGTTTATGCATAGAAATGATTAAATAGGGGCGATTTCTCGCCCCATTTGATTATTGAAAATTGATAATAATGAGGTCATCAACTCTTTGAATAGAGTAATCTCCAGCTTTAATTTGTCGTGGGCAGCTAGACCCGAAAATTTCCCTTAGTTTAGGATCTAATTCAATGGTTGAACCAACATGAAGTTTACCTCCAATAAATAAATCAGACCAATAAGAATCACTTAAACAGCTTTTGGGAAATCACTAATGACAATTGGTTGTTATCGTAACTCAACAGACCCGTCCCCGGTTGATAGTCTGATTTTGCCATACCTATGTCTACGTTGGCTTTAATCACAATGACACACAGACCCTTCCCTACACAAAATGTTTCTGTTCGATCGGCATTCCATTCTTTTCGCCCGCGTTGAATTGTAACTTCAACCCCTCCTAATTTTATTCCCGCCATCATCTCACTAACCATTCCCACCATCACAAACAGCATTAAAATCCACTTTTTCATAATCACACCTGGCTTAAGTAGGTAAGCCTTACCTTTTGTTTTCATAATCCCTACTCTATCTCCGCCTTTTCGGGTCCCTGCTCTGCTTTACCACGGCCCGGTAGATTCTGGGTTTTGCTTTTGTTTTCCATCCTCTTCCTCGGCACTCCGCTGCGCAACGTTAAAAGCAATACAAACCTAAGCGCACTCTATACGACCTGCAAGCGATATTGAGTCAGCAGACCAACTTGTTAGTAAACGCTGTTATTCTTGAGTGAACGCTGTCTGCGTGTGGCAAAAAACGGAGATACAGATGCCGTTGTTCGTACTCAATGACATTTAAAATAATCGAAGGGTTCCAGGCATTCTCTGCATTGATATAAGGCTTTGCAAGAGGTAGACCCAAACTGACTGATCAGGCGGGTGTCGGTCGATTGGCATATCGGACAGGGAACCACATGTTCCATAGGTTGTGCATCACTCCGATACTGTGGCGGNGTAATCCCATACTCCCGCAGTTTTTGTTTGCCGGTCTCAGTCATCCAATCCGTTGTCCAGGCCGGCGATAAAACCTCCGTCACCACCACTTCCTCAAGGCCCCTTGAAAGGAGTTCCATTTTTATCGCTAAACTAATTGCGCCCATGGCAGGGCATCCACTATACGTTGGAGTTATTTTTATTTCGGCGCGGCGGGCTTCTGATACCAGAACATCACGCACGATGCCCAAATCCAGTATGCTTAATACCGGCACTTCCGGATCACTTACGGATTCAAGCCACTGCCATATTTGTTCTTGTGTTACCACGCACTACCGGGATACNGATTTTTGCAGGTATTGCATTTCTGCCAGCAAAAACCCAAAATGTTCCGTATGAATGCCTGTCTTACCNGCCTTTCTGAAACCAGCCCCCTGAACGCTCATCGGATAACTCAGGGTGGCCTCCTGCAAGGTTGTGGCCATGGCTTCTTCCCACTGTGGGCGTAAATCAGGTAATGCTACCCCTATCCCTTCCTGCAGCATAGTCGATTCTGTGGCACTCAAATCGAACAACTCACCCGTGTAGGCCCACACCTCCTGAATTGCACGTTGCATCCGTTGGTGGCTTTCGTCGGTACCATCTCCTAAACGCACCGTCCACTCGGAACTAAAGCGACGATGATACGTTACTTCTTTCAAGGATTTTTCGGCTATGGCCGCCAGGTGTTTGTCTTCAGATTGTTGCAAAGCCGTGTAGAAATAATATTGATAGGTATCAAAACACAAACTACGGGCTATGGTATCGGCAAAATCACCGTTGGGCAATTCAACCAACAAGACATTGCGAAAACCACGTACATCCCGGAAATACGGATACGTATCTTCGGTGTTGTTATTGTCTTCGAGGTGGGCGGCATACTGGTAAATACTCCGGGCGGCACCTATTGAATCAAGGGCAATATTACTCAGGGCCATATCCACTTCCAGAATGGGACCATGGCCACACCACTCACTCAAACGATGCCCGTAAATCAGACCATTGTCTGCCAAATGCATCAGGTAATCTAAAAAAATCGGATTCATGGGCTTACATATGGGTTAACTCATCAGGCAAATCATAAAATGTCGGGTGACGATACACTTTATCATTCATTGGATCGTAAAAACTTTCGGCATCCGATGGGTTGGACGCATGAATATTTATGCTTTCAACAGCCCAAATGCTAATGCCTTCCTGGCGGCGCGTATAAACATCTCTGGCCATCTCAATCGCCATTTGGGCATCCGCGGCGTGCAGACTTCCTACATGTTTATGATCGAGGCCGGCTTTACTGCGTACAAAAATTTCCCATAAAGGCCATTCATTTTTGTTCATGCGTATTGTATTTAAGATTCTGAATTCAGGATGAGCACCTGAAATACAAAAATAGGTTGGAGTTTTGATTGTTTCGGATTCGTGCTGAAGAATTCCTTGATCGGGTATTTTTCGTTTTGAGGCATTCTGTTAATTGGAATAGGACTTTGATAATGACCTGTATTGCGGCAACGATTGTAGTGGAAAGCCCGGAACCCGCGGTAGCGGGTGAGGACTTGAAACGAAAAGCGTGTCTGCCGCCCTATATTTTCCCGAACGATGAATAGGGTTGAGATTATTTTTTCGATCCGGTTTTTAGTCGGCGGTCTGCGTATCTTTGGCACCTCAGTGAAGTGACCGAAAATGGCAGAGCAATATATTGTAAGCGCCCTCAAATATCGACCCCAGCATTTTAATACGGTGGTGGGGCAAGCGCATATTACAACGACCTTACGCAATGCCATTCTGAATAATCAACTGGCCCATTCCTTTCTGTTTTGCGGTCCGCGTGGTGTGGGTAAAACGACCTGTGCGCGGATATTGGCAAAAACAATTAATTGTACCAACCAAACCCCGGAAGCCGAAGCTTGTGATCGATGTCCTTCCTGCGTTTCCTTTCGCGAGAGTACCTCGTTTAATATTCATGAACTGGATGCGGCTTCCAATAATTCGGTTGATGATATCCGGGAGTTAATTGAACAGGTGCGGTTTGCCCCTCAGGGTGGTGCCAGATACAAGGTGTATATTATTGATGAGGTGCACATGTTGTCGTCGCAGGCCTTTAATGCCTTTCTGAAAACGTTGGAAGAACCTCCATCCTATGCCATATTTATTCTGGCAACCACCGAAAAGCATAAAATACTCCCAACCATTTTATCACGGTGTCAGATTTTTGATTTTAACCGGATCACTTCTGCGGATACGATTCAACATCTGGCCGAAATTTGTGAAAAAGAATCAATCACTTATGAAAAGGAGGCCCTGCATCTGATTGCACAGAAAAGTGAAGGTTGTATGCGGGATGCCTTATCGATCATGGATAAGATTGCCAGTTTCAGCAATGATGCGGTGACCTATTCCAATACCGTTGAGCATCTGAATATTTTAGATTATGATTACTACTTCCGTATTCTGGAAACGCTGATGTTGCAGGATCTGAGTGGGGTGATGTTGTTATACGATGAAATTAACCGCAAAGGTTTTGAAGGAGATCTGTTTCTGAACGGATTCACAGAACATTTTCGGAATCTGATGATGAGTCGTGATGCGCGGGTGGTTCACCTGCTGGATATTCCGGATGCCGTTAAGGCCCGATACCATAGTCAGGCCCAACAAATCAGTCCGGCGTATGTGATCGATGCGTTGTCGGTGCTGAGTCAGGCTGAACAAAGTTTTAAACAGGCCCGCAACAAACGACTGCATGTTGAACTGGCTTTGGTTAAACTAACCTATCTGCAAAATGCGATTCAGATTTTAAGCGATGATCGACAAGGCGCAGTAAAAAAAAATTCTGAGTCGGGAAGTCTTCGCACTGAAAGCACCGATGTATCGGGCTTTGCCACACGCTGAGCCTTTAACAAAGAGCCCGCCTGTTACGGTTCCAACTCCTGCTACTTCTACAGTACGCTCGCCCCATTCTTCAAAAACGATTCAGGAAACAATACCGCAAAGACAAGTATCCGAAAAGGGCTATGGCATTTCATTGGGCAAAATTAAAGGGCTCAAGGACCAAATGCGCGAAAAGGTATTGAATACGCAAAAGTTAGAGCGCATCGTAATCACTGAGGAGAATCTTAAAACCGGCTGGGAAAAGTAGCCATGGATCTTACGGCGCAAAAAATGATTTTTCGGAATGCCATCCTGAAAACACAGCTTTCATTTGAAAAACAAGTGATTCGTTTGGCGGCCGATCCGATGGTGGTTGATTTTTACGCGAACACCGTTTAGACTTACTAGACTTCTTTAAAAAATTCTATCAGGATCGGAGGTGAATATTTTATTTGAAGAGCAACAGTTGAAAGAAACAGATGCTTCGGAGCGGGTGTTGAGTACACGGGAAATATTTGAAAAGATGGCCGAAAAAATCCGGCTCTTCGTCGGCTAAAAGATGGCTTAGGAATGGAGTTCGATTTATAGCTTCATCCATCAGGCCGGGAAAAAGCGTTCGGCCTCCTGAATTTTNTCGGCTGTACCGGTATCAAATAGAAGATCGCCGGTATGATCGAAACAACGAATATTCTGTGACGCGGCCAGTTGAAGGTAGGTGTCAACGATGGAGAATTTTCCGGTTTGGCGTATGAGTCCGAAAATGGAAGGCTCTATGATATGAATTCCGCTAAAGGCTTTGGCCACGAGAGGCGCATCATTTCGACAACGTATTTCTTCACCGGTTTTNTCATTTCGCCAGCCACACAACAACTCATCAGCATTGAATAAAAACTGGCGGCTGCTCTTCCGGGTTGTGACTGCCAGGGTTGCGAGGGGTTTGTTTTGTTGATGTACCTGCAGCATGGCCTGCAAATTCAGATCGGTAAGTATATCCACATTCATCAAAACAAAGGGTTGGTCTCCTTCCAGAAATGGTCTGGCTTTCAGTAAACCCCCTCCTGTTTCCAACACTTCATTTCGTTCGTCGGATACGAAAATTTCAAGTCCGTTCCAGCTATTTTGCTGGATAACGTGTTCAATTTGGTCGGCAAAATGGTGCACATTAATCACCAATTTATTTATACCAAAACGTTTAAGATAGGCTATATTCCGGGCCAGCAAGGTCTTACCGTTTACAGTGGCCAATGCTTTCGGGTGATGATCGGTAAAGGGCTTGAGCCGGGTTCCTAAACCTGCGGCCAGCAACATGCCTGTCATGAGAGGTCCTTTTTTACTTCCGTGTAATTTTTTCAACTTAACGGTTTCAATTCGGGTATCGCTAACACTCAGGATACTGAATTCATAATCGGCGATTATAATTCGTTCTCCGGCTACGGGTATGGATTCATGATTTTCGATGATATATCCGGATAAGGTTTCGGCATCATCTACCGGAATCTGCAAATTGTATTTTTCATTGATATGCTCCACTTCCAGTCGTCCGGCAAAAATGTATTCTGTGGCAGAAAGTTGTTTATCAACATATTCATCTTCGTCGTACTCATCCTGAATATCTCCGAAAATTTCTTCCAGAATATCTTCCATGGTGACGATGCCTGCTGTTCCGCCAAATTCATCAATTACCCAGGCGATGCTTTTCCGTTCGCGCGTAAACTGATTGAGTAAGTCTACCGCGTGCATGGTTTCGGGAACCGCCGGAATACGGTGCATCATTTCCCGAATACTTTGCGGATCTTTCAGGAAGTCTAAATGATGCGTATAGCCTATGATGCGATCGATGCTTCCGTCGTATACCAGAATTTTAGACAACTTGGTATCAATATGCAATTGACGAACTTCGTTAACTGGTGTATTTACACTTACTGCTTCCACTTCATTTCTTGGAATCAGGCATTCGCGAATCCGAACCCGGGACAAGGATAGGGCATTTTCGAAAAGTTCTGTGTTGACATCCTGTTCAGATTCATCCTGGCCGGTTCGCATCTGTTTAATAAAATGTTCCAGATCGATGCGGCTATGNATCGTTTTNTCTTCATTGATGCGCACATTAAAGAGGTATTTTAGAATAAACTCCGATATGCGCACAAAAAGTTGAGCTACAGGATACAGTAAATAAAGAAANAACTGGATGGGCAGGGTGAAGAAGGACAGGAGGCTNTCCGGTTTATTGGAGAACAAGGCTTTCGGAATAAACTCGCCGAGTATTAGAACGATAATTGTTGCAATCAGGGTGTCCAACAACAGGCGGGCATATTCATTGTGTAAACCGATCCAATCAAAAAGGTGATCGGTGACCTGAGTCATAAGGAAACCATATACGACCAGGCCAATATTCACGCCAACCAGGCTGGTACCGATAAAGGTTGCCGGGTTCTCCATAAAGCGTGAAAGTACTTTTCCGGAATAGGTGCCTTGTTTGCGTTTCAATTCAATATTGAGTTTATTGCTCGATACGAAAGCAATTTCAACACCGGAGAAGAATCCAATAAAAATCAGGCAAACCAGTACCCCAAGAAATAGACTCATGGCTTACAAAATTAGGGTTTCTCGGGCAGTCCGAGAAAGTCTTGTATGAATTGTCGGGTTTCTGTACAGGCTGTTTCCAATTGGTCATTGATAACCCGATGGTCGAATTGATCGGCAAAACCAAGTTCATGTTCTGCTTTTTCGAGCCGTTCCTGCAACGAGGCTTCGGTTTCAGTGCCTCTGTTTCGGAGTCGCTGTTCAAGAATTTGCAGAGAGGGTGCTTGTATAAAAATGCTTAATGCGTGGGCACCAAAATACTTNTTNAGTCGCATCGCCCCTTGAACATCAATATCGGCCAGCGGATAGCGCCCTTGGTTCCAGGTTGCTTCCAATTCTGATTTGAGGGTTCCGTAGTATTTGCCGGTATAAACCATTTCATATTCGGCAAANTGCATTTTCCTAATTTTTTGTTCAAATTCGGCTACGGAAATAAAATAGTACGACTGTCCGTGTATCTCTCCGGGTCGGGGTGATCGGGTACAGGCACTCACACTGAATTTTAATTCAGGAAGGGTTTTAAGCAGGTAGTGAACGATAGTCGATTTTCCGGAGCCGGATGGCGCTGTGAGAATGACGATTCGTTCCTTTCCGGAGGCAGGTTGCATTAATTTTGAACCAGTTTATCCAGATCTTTCACGCATTCTTCAGCGCGATTGTATTTGCCGATGATTACACCATTTCCGTCGATCAGAAAGGCCTGAGGGATATATTGTACCCCGTATTCTGCAACGGCTTTACTTTGCCAGCCTCCTAAATCACTCATGTGATAGGGCCAGATTAATTTGTCTTTNTCGATGGCAGCTAGCCAAGGTTCTTTAGCCCGATCCAAAGAGACGCTTACGATGGTAAATCCGTTNTTGGCATTTTTATATTTTTTCTTACTANNGGAATTATAGAATTGAACCAATGCCGGATTCGCCATACGACAGGGTCCGCACCAACTGGCCCAGAAGTCTAAAAGCACGACACGTTTNTTATTGATTTCAGAAAGTTTGATGACTTGTCCTTGTGGATTTTCAAAGGCTAACTCAGGTGCTTTTTGGCCTACTTCCATTTTGGTGTTGGCGTATTGTGCAAAAGCGATGAGTGCGGTAAAAACAACGGCGCTAAGGATGAGTATTTTTTCATTTTTATTTTTTGTTCGCCTCAGACTAGATTAGGTATTGAAATGTTTATCAACGAGTTGTTATTACCTCGTTTAGTCTTTGGAATGTATACGCCAAATATAAAGGATTTTAGAAATCGGATCGGATTCGAGGTCGATGAGTGAGATGTAATAAAGAATCGATCAGATTCATAGCGATTGGCATCTTTGCGATACACTTTATACAAATCCGCGTAGTTTTCATGAGCTTATCCATATTCACCGGATTGAGCTCGAGCATTTTGGTTTTCTTTTTGAGAGTGGAATGAGATACAAGTAACGATTTTTGTTTATTTCGGCTTCCAGTTCCCGCGAAAATCGATCGATATTTGGTATAATAGGTCTAGCTCTTCATAATCATCTCTCTTTTTTCTGTGATGGCAGCGAGAACGACAAGATATCTTTTTCCGTGAAAGGCGACTTTGTAAATTCCTTTCCGGTGTTTAGTGCATTCCCCTGAATGTATTCTGCCCCCTGATAACTCAGGGCAAAACATTCACTGAGATTCACCTTATTGGTGATGTTAAAAAACTCGTAATCATTTCCGCGGTAAGCCATAATTTCACCTACGGTGCGCTTTTTCAGGATAATGGAATCCAACAACAGGCTCCCCTTCCCCAATCGGAAATCCGCCCAGGACTTATAATACAAGTTACTTTGGGCTATCACACAACGGGTTGCTATCGTGATTAGTACGATAAGCAGAAGATATTTTGATTTGGCACGATACATCTGCGCCGTGAATTTACATTGAACTTTTATATATAGCGTAACCTTTCGTTTTCAATCAATTATACGGTTTGCCGCTGCTATGGACTTTGGAATTTGTTCGCCAGGCTTTTTACAGCCGGGGTGTTGTTTGGAATAATAAAATTTATTTTGTTCTATATCAGTTGTATAATACCTTTGATATATGGAACTCCATCTTCAAGCAGAATATTTACGAAAACTTTTGGATGCCTGGGAATTGACTTATAAGAAGGGTCAAATGAGTTTTTGGATACTTTTANCCCTATCCCAAGGTGCATCTGATGTACAGAATCTTCAGCAAAAGATAAAAGTACAGTCGAATGAACAAATTCAGTTCGACGAACAGAGTTTATATCGGAGTTTAAGAAGATTCTACGAAACGGAATTGGTCGACTTTGTTTTGATTGACGGACAAAAGGGACCTCAGCGTAAAGAATATATGTTAACCGGAATTGGACTGGAATTATTGAAGTTATTTCTACACCGCAATTTTCAATTCCTGTTGGATGCAGATTTTCAAAAACATCTTAAAACTTTAACCCAATAGTGTATTATCATGAAGACATTTTTAAACCTCAGGCTTTTTTTATTTGCCTGACTTTGATTTGGAGTACTTTATTTTTTAACCGGCTATTTTTATACTTAGAGAATAGTGATTATAGGTCTGTTCCGATGATATCCTCCCTGTATGCCATCTTGATGTTTGTTAGCGGGCTTATTTGTGGTTACTTTGATTCCATTCGTTTACTTCGTATTGATATTGGCTTCCGTTATCATTTGATCGCTTTTGTATGTGTTCATGTGGCATTTGCAGAAATGCTTGTGATTCAAAATCCGGTTATCGCGAAAGTATGGCTTGGGTTATTGGTTCAGTTTGTGGTATGGGGTATGGGGTTATTGATCCATTACCTCAGAAGTAGAAGTTCCATAAAGGGGTATCAACCGGAAGATCTGTTTTAGATCCTTAATATTCGAGGAAATACATCAATCTATTGCGCTTAGGTCCCTCTCGCCTCCACCTAACGCCCCATATAAACCATCAGGATTTGAATGTCCGTTGGATTCACTCCACTGATTCTACCGGCTTGACCAAGGGTTCGCGGACGAATTTTGATAAACTTNTGACGTCCTTCGGTAGATAATGAGGTAATTTTGGAATAGTCAAAATCACTTGGAATCACCAACTCGTCTAATGAAAGTGCCTTTTGCGCCAACTCCTTTTCTTTTTCAATATAGGATTCATATTTCAATTGAATCTCTACCTGTTGTTTTGTTTCACGTGGAACATGTTCAAAAATCCGCCGAAGATCTTCGCTACATTCAATCAATTTTTCAATTTCCACATTCGGTCTTAAAAGTAACTTTGAAGCAGGGGTTTTTTCAATTTGAATCGAGGAGCCAATTCTTTCGAAATAATCCTTGGTTTGCTCGGGTAGCAAAGCGGTCTTTTGAAGATTTGCAATAAGTTGATGCGTATCATCCCTCTTTTGTTTCACGTGGAACATTCTTTCCTCATCCGCTAAACCAAGTTGAAAACTTCGTTCTGTTAACCTCAAATCTGCATTATCCTGGCGTAATAAGGTACGATACTCAGCACGAGAGGTAAACATTCGGTAGGGTTCATCTGTTCCTTTGTTGATTAAATCATCAATCAAAACACCAATATATGCTTCATTTCTGGCCAAAGTAAATGGTTCCTTTTGATGGACATTCTGATGGGCATTGATTCCTGCCATTAATCCCTGACATGCCGCCTCTTCATACCCCGTTGTTCCATTTATTTGCCCCGCAAANAAGAGGTTTTTGATGAGTTTGGTTTCCAAGGTATATGTTAATTGTGTCGGAGGAAAATAATCATATTCAATCGCATACCCTGGTCTAAACATCTTAACATGTTCCAGTCCGGGAATTTTGGTCAAAGCCCTGTATTGAACATCTTCAGGTAAACTTGTTGAGAATCCATTTAAATAAATTTCCACCGTATTCCAACCTTCAGGCTCTACAAACAACTGGTGCCGATCTCTTTCTGCAAAGCGATTAATTTTATCTTCAATACTCGGACAATATCTTGGTCCGGTACCTTCAATGCGCCCCTGAAACATTGGCGACTTATCAAAACCAGTTTTAAGGATATCATGAACGTCTGTACTGGTATAAGTCACCCAACAACAGCGCTGTTCTGCCGGCTTTTCAATCTGCTTAAAAGAAAAACCTACGATTTCCTCATCTCCCTCTTGTACCTCCATTTTTGAATAATCAAGACTTCTTCCATCCAAACGAGGAGGAGTACCTGTTTTTAAACGATCACTCTCAAAACCAAATGCGATTAATTGCTCGGTAATCCCGCTGGCCTTACTTTCCCCNATGCGTCCACCTCCAAAATTCTTCTCTCCAATATGAATCATACCATTTAAAAATGTTCCATTCGTCAGAACCACAGACTTACCCCTGATTTCCATACCCAACTGAGTCTCTACACCCACCACTGTTCCACGTGAAACAATCAGTCCTTTTACAGAATCTTGCCAAATATCCAGGCCAGGTGTTCTTTCTAACATCTCGCGCCAGGTCCATGCAAAGAGATGACGATCGTTNTGCGTCCGCGGGCTCCACATAGCCGGACCCTTTGACTTATTCAACATTCGGAACTGGATCGTGGACTTATCCGATACAATTCCTGAATAACCCCCNAAAGCATCTATTTCACGAACAATTTGTCCCTTGGCAATACCTCCCATAGCCGGATTACAACTCATTTGAGCTATCGTTTGCATATTCATGGTTATGAGTAAGGTTTTGCTGCCTAAATTCGCAGCAGCAGCAGCAGCCTCTGAACCAGCATGGCCGGCACCAACTACAATGACGTCATATTCTGGAAACATAGTCGCTTAGGGAATTCTTAGTGATTAACATTTTGTTTACATTTGGGGTGTTTGGTCCACAGGACACAACAAAATGCACCAAGTGTGTCCGCAACTCCGTCCCAAACATCAAAACTACGACCCTTCACAAAATGTGACTGATAATATTCCAGAAAAAAACCGTAAGCAATCGCCAAAATCAGAATCAACCCGATTCCTCGAGTGCGGAAAAAAGCAGTCCATAAACACTGAAACACAAAAGAAGGTAAAGTGTACCACCTTATCCACGTGATCAAATAAATGAACCGACGGCAAGTCTTTCCCGGGAAGTGTGCACCCAACAAATATTAATACGGTCCATGCCACCGCTAAGGATCCGCTAAACCACCTATTCATTAATATCCAATTCCGAAATCTAGTCATACTGCAAAAAAATCCATGTCCTCAGACATGGATCTTACTAAACACATATTTTGAGTTAGGCTCCAATGAGTGCCTTGTATTGTTCGGCATCCATCAAATCACCGGCCGCATCTCCACTCAGGGTAATCTTAACCATCCAACCTGCTCCATACGGGTCTTTGTTGACAGATTCGGGCGCAGCTTCCAGTCCCGGATTTACTTCATCAATCGTTCCATCAACAGGTAAAAACAAATCCGATACTGTTTTCACGGCCTCAACCGTTCCAAAAATATCTCCTGCCTTCAAACTTTTGCCCTGCGTTGAAATATCTACAAAAACGATATCACCTAATTCACTCTGCGCAAAGTCTGTGATACCAATAGTTGCCTGATTACCTTCAATCCGAATCCATTCGTGATCGGATGTGTATTTTAATTCTGCTGGAATGTTCATGATGCCGTACAATTTTGTCAAAGGTATAAATCCCTGTTTTAAATCCAAACTATTTTGAAGGCTCTGCTTCCTGATTTTCTTCAGATTCCACTTCATTCAGTAAATCCAAACGCTTCAGAATACCATACCAACGTATCATCTTCTTCATATCCGAAACATATACCCTGTCTGCATCATGGTCCGGAAACAATACGGCAAACGTTGACTTGATCAACTTATTATCCATGGTACGTACATCCATATTCTCTGCCTTCTCCTCATTCGATTTCATGGCCTGAAACACCTCCCATAACCGTACATTCTCGGTAGTGGTATACACTCAATACTGTCTAGTGGAGTTACGTGGTGTGAACGTGCTGCGACAAACTTTGTGGTATTATCATCCAGATTTCGCACGATGGCTCCATCGCTCTTGGTGGATAACAATTGAAACAGTCCACCCATACCCGAAATTGCTACTAATTCTCTGTATTGCATGAAAATTTTTTGGTGGACAAATGTACAGGTTCTGACTCAAACCATTTCTAATTTCTATTGCTTGTGCATGGCGCCCCAGACAAAACAACGCACTGAAAACTTCGCCCAACATAACCAACCGCAAAAAAACTGCCTGTATCAGGCAGTTCTTGGAGTCATTATACTATTTGAAATTAATAAAAGTTGAAACGATTGTCTTCGATCACTGCTTTTTCAACACATAGCTCAACATGTTTTGAGCCATGCTGCGCATACCGCCTTCCATTTGGCTGCGTTCCATCGCATACGACGGATCATTTGGATTGGCTGTTCCTGGGGTTTGAGCTTTTACAAAAATGTAATACACCCCTTGATCCGCAGCAATACCTTTTGACATTTTATTCAGGTTTGCTTTATTAAATGCAGCGCCTAATACTTTCGCTTCATAGGCAATTTCTGAACTACCTCCTCCGGCTAAAATTACCGTATCTGCGCTTTTAACTTGTTGTGCGGACGCTGCGGCAATTTCTTCCAGACTTGCTTTTCCATCATATTGTTTTGCGAGCATTTGNACCTTTTTCTCATTGCGGAGCATTTGTTCGATTTGCGGGCGTATACTTTCCACTGTCGGAATACTTCCCTTTTCCTGACGATCGACCAAAATAGCAACTATGCACTTATCGTCTAGGTTAAACACCGGAGAAACGCCTCCCAACTTTCCTTCAAAAGCCCAACGTGCAACGTCTCTTGCCGAACCCAAACCAGGCACTACGGACATATTTTTTGTAACATTCGGAACTACACGTTTGTCCTTATTGAACTTTTTCACCGCATCAGCAAAGCTCTTTGCATCTTTGGCAGACCCCGCAAATTCATTGGCTTTTGCAAAGGCACCCTGAATGGTCACATTACCGGCCACCAAGGCTTTGGTAACCGCAGCAATTTTAACGGCTGGTTTAAAGTCTTTCTGATCGGTAACACGAATGATGTGGAAACCAAATTGTGTTTTTACCTTTTTCAGACGCCCNGTTTTTCCATTAAAACAGGCTTCATTAAATTCCGCTACCATAGCACCTTGTGGGAAGTACCCCAGGTCTCCTCCCTTTTCNGCCGAACCCTGATCATCAGAGCGGGTTGACGCCAACATAGCCAAATCAGCACCTCCTTGAATTTGCAGCATTAAACTATCTGCGATTAATTCGGCTTGTTTTTCATCGCGATCTTTAGTAATCGCCACCAAAATATGAGAAGCTTTTACACTATCTGGCATTGAACGCTTATCCAGAACCTTAATCATTTTATACGCACCATTAAAGAAAAACGGTCCGGTTACGGAACCTACCGCACTGTTAATTACTTCAGCGGGCATCGGTGCCTCCAGGTTTGCTTCGGTAAAGTAGTAATCACGCAGATTTTCTTCTGAATTGCGTGCTACAAAATCTGCAGCATCTTTGGTGGAATCAAATTCTGCTTTCAACGTATTTAACACCCCAAGGCTCGCGGCTGTATCGTCTTTAGAAGGTACGATATCAAATGCAACGTACTCGAGTTTTGCGTTATCTTCCTGCGACTTAAACATTCTTTCATGTTTTTGCATGTATTGTTTAATGTCGTCATCAGAAATTTTTATGCTACTATCACTAACGAGGGTATACGGTAATTGTACATAATTAACGGAAGCCACNTGAAGATTTTGTTTCACCATTTCCTCAATCAAGAATTTAGGAAAATAGATGCCTTTAGAAATTAATTCTGTGTATTTAGTTTGTTTACGGCTTTTAATCATGCCTTCTTCAAATTCTCTCCATTGTTTACGCGACTCACCGGTTTGATCTTGTGCGAGCGAACTGATATACTGACTAACCCGTGAAGCATCGAACATACCGGTGTTAGGATCCGTGAAACTCTGACGTATCATAGGGTCTGGGTACTGACCGGTTTCCATGTCCTGTAATTCTTTATCGGTGAGGTCGATCCCTAACTTTTCTATTTCACTATTCATGACCGTTTCATTGACCAGATCATTCCAAACCTGTTCATTGATTTGAGAACGTTCCATATCACTCAGATTTCCGTCTTTGGAGCGCGATTTCATGTTTTCTTCATAACGTGCCCGCAGGGCTTCAAACTTNTTATAATCAATCCGTTGACCATTAATTTCGGCCAACAGCGTTTGATCGCCACTAAAAATACTGCGCACATTGCTTTGCATGGCGTCCATCACAAGGAATCCGATCAGGGCGACAATAATGGCTCCAACAACTAATCCAATATACTTATCACGAATGGTTTGAATTACCGACATATTATTCACATTTTTTAAAGGAAGGCAAAAATAGCAGAATAAATGGGTTTTAAACAAGTTTTTACAAGCTCTTTTTCCTTTAGAATCCCCATTTTTGGTTATCAGGTTATTCACCAGCTTTGTGAATTGTTCTGTAAAATGATTGGCTTTTCCTCATATACCCTTCTTTCTATCTTTTTTGTGGATATCGGGATGCTGCATAACAGCTTATACCATGACAAATCACAATCCACAACGAAACTTTTTATCCCATCGCTGTTTTTCCACCATTCTACTGCGTAGTCTATCTGTTTTGGGTCTTTGTTAAGCCAATATAGCGTTTAAACCTTATTCTATGCTGTGGATAAACTACTCAACTCATCTTAATTTTTACTGAACAAAATGAAAAGCGCAACTTTGCAAGTAGGACAAACAGATTTTTACACCTATTCACACGCCTAATAAGAACAACCTTTTCTATTTTTTTAAATAAAAATTTAATACCATTATTATGCACCGGGAAATTGAAGCTGACGTTGCGCAAAAGGTTTTTATGCCATTGACCTAGATCCTACACTAGACTTATTTCATGAAATTGAACTGCTAAAAAAAGAAAAGAATGCCATAATTCTCGCGCATTATTATCAAGAGCCTGATATTCAGGATGTTGCAGACTATATTGGGGATAGCTTAGGTTTAGCACGAAAAGCCCAAGAGACCCAGGCCGATATGATCGTATTTGCGGGTGTTCATTTTATGGCCGAAACAGCAAAAATTCTGAATCCAGGAAAAAAAGTTGTTTTACCTGATCTAAAGGCCGGTTGTTCACTGAGTGATAGTTGTCCACCCGCGCTGTTTAAGCAATTCAGGGAAAAGCATCCCGATCATCTGGTCATTTCCTATATTAATTGTAGTGCCGGCATCAAAGCCCTAAGCGATATTATTTGTACCTCAAGTAATGCCCAGAAGATAGTTGAAAGTTTACCTCAGGATCAGAAAATACTATTTGCTCCGGATAAAAATCTGGGTGCATTTATTAATAAACAGACCGGCCGAAACATGTTGTTATGGAATGGGGCCTGTATGGTGCATGAAATATTTAGCCGGGAAAAGATTATTCGTTTAAAAGAAAGGCATCCTAAAGCCGAATTTATTGCCCATCCGGAATGTGAAGAACAAATCCTCGAATTAGCCAGTTATATTGGGAGTACCACACAACTCCTGAAGTATACCAAAGAAAGCCCGGCCGAAGCATTTATTGTTGGTACAGAAACGGGAATATTGCATCAGATGCAAAAAAATGCGCCTGAANAAACCTTTATTCCCGCCCCGCCAGAAAATAATTGTGCCTGCAACGATTGTCCACATATGAAACTGAATACCCTTGAAAAGTTGTATCTGTGCATGAAATATGAATTACCGGAGCTCACCATGGAGGAAGAATTGCGTGTGGCCGCANAANAACCCATCGACAGGATGCTTGAACTAAGTGCGCAGTTAGGAATACAGTAAAACATAAGCCCGGATTAATTCAGTCGACCACAGGTTTTATCTCAGGAAGAAGCCAGTCTGTCTTAAACAAACTAAATACTACCGCCGTGAGGTATTATATTTGTTTTTATACAATATAGTTCATGCTAAAAAGTTATTGATAGCACTCTTCATACCCTTGGGGAGTCAGGCTCAGCAAGGTAATCTGTCGGGTGACCTCATGATGACGGTCAACTTTNTTCAACGGGATACCAATATAAAAGCATCAGGAAACCAATTATACGACAACTACCTGAGTGGAGGAGAAGGCTGGCTGGGCTTACGGTATTCAGCCAAAGGATTCACGGGAACAGTTCGTTTTGATGGATTTCATAACTCCAATTTACAGAACCCGACCTCAGCCCTCAGTGCGGCAGGTTTGGGCATGTTTAGCCTGAGCAAAGAGTTTCAAAATTTGACCATAACAGCCGGCCATGTTTACGATCGANTCGGGAGCGGCATCATTTTCAGGGCCTATGAAGACCGGGGTTTATTAATTGATAATGCCTTATTTGGTCTGCATCTGAAGTACCGACTTAGTGACCATTTGACCCTGAAAGGTTTTACCGGGCAGGTAAAAAACCTCTTCGAACGTTACAAACCAATCTTAAAAGGGTTTAATGCCGAGGGGGATTTCGGAATCGGCAAGGCGCACCTGACCNCCGGTATTGGTTTAATCAACCGGACGCTGGATCAGGAAAGTATGGACAGAGTGGTATCAACCATTAACTCGTATCCCGAAAATAAACGATTTGTGCCAACGTACAATTCCTATGCTGCCAGCCTGTACAATACCCTGAACCTTGGCGCATTTACCTGGTATATTGAAGGTGCGTATAAAACAGAAGAAGCCGTTGCCACAGATTTCGGATTACAAAAACTAAGCGGTAATGTGGTGTATTCTACCCTGGGTTTTGCAATGAATAAATTTGGCATCAATGCCAGTTTTAAGCGGACTGAAAACTTTATGATGCGGACCTCACCCAATGAGGTTTTGATACGTGGGTTATACAATTGGCAACCCATTATTGCACAAATTCGCCCGCAGCGTTTGATTGCCCGGTATACCCCGCCATCACAGGATTTATCTGAAATCGGAGGATCCATTAATGCCTTCTATACCCCTAACGATAACCTGACGTTTAATGCCAGTTATACCCATATCAATACCCTGAGTGGTGATACCCTCTATCGTGAGGCCTATGTAGATGCTGAAATACGAAACATAAAAAATCTGATTATTCATGCAGGTGCCCAATTCCTGATATATAATCAGGCGCTGTATCAACAAAAAGTAAAAGAGAATTATCCGAACATCATTGCCTTAACGCCCTTTGTGGAGTTGGTGTATAAATTTAATGAAAAACGATCCTTGCGTGCAGAACTACAATATATGGATACCAAACAGGATTTTGGATCCTGGGTATTCGCCTTACTGGAATACAATATAGCACCGCGATGGAGTTTTGCCGTTTCGGATATGTACAATTCGGCTCCCAATTACAAACACGTGAATAAAGCCCACCACTATCCCAACGTGTTTATTGCCCACACCCGGNGAGCCCATCGATTCACGGCACAGTATACCAAACAAGTGGAGGGAATCAATTGTACCGGAGGGGTATGCCGCTACGAACCGGCCTTTAGCGGATTCAGAATTGGTGTGCTGACAACATTTTAATCTGTAAATTTGAGTATGAAGTATATGCTGAAGAAACAATTCGTTTTACTGACTGGTTTTGTAAGCCTGTTTTGGGTATCCTGCGAAGAACAAATTCCATCGGGTCTGGTTTTAAATACAACCGCCTCGGCAGATACCACGTATATGGCTGCCGTAGAAACCCCACAAGACAAAGTGGTTTTAATTGAAGAACTAACAGGAGCATCTTGCACCAATTGTCCGAACGGAACCAAGCAGCTCAAAGATTTTGTTACTCAGAATCCAGGTCGTGTACTGGTTACCGCCATCCATTCGGGATTTTTAACGGAACCACCCAATGGCGCGTTATATGATTTCAGAAACACCGATGCGGATGCCTTAAAATTATTTTTTAATGAAGGGGATCCCGGAAAGCCGAGCGCCAGTTTTGACCGCGTTCCTCCAACGAGTGGCAATAGCGCGGGAAAGTATTTTGTGTTACGCGGACAAACCGGGTCGGATTGGTTGTCTTTATTGCCCACCCGCCTTGCCAAAACCACCCCGCTCAATATTCATCTCGAATCCGATTATCTGCCCGCCAGTAACAAAGGCGAGGTGAAGGTAAAAATCGCTTTCACAGCCGATGTGAGTGAAAAATTAGCGCTCACACTCTATCTGCTTGAAAATGGCCGCATCGATAAACAGGAAGATAAAGATGTTGGAGAAATACCCGATTACAAGTTTGATCATATTTTACGCAAACTCATTACACCCGTTGGTGGCGATTTGATATTGGATAGTTTAACCACCAAAACAAAGGGCCGCGTGTTGGAACGAACCATTTTGTTTGATATGCATACCAGTGGCATCAACGGCTGGAATCCGGACAGTTGTGTGGTGATTGCTGCGGTACACAAAACAGGTTCTTCAAAAGAGGTGGTGCATGCCGAAGAAGTTCATTTGAAGAAGTAGAACTCCATTCGTTGCCCGGTATCAATTTTGTATCAAACCCGAAAAGGCAAGGTGTTCCAGATGGTATTCCGGAGCCTGGTGTAAGCTATCCCGGTATTCGTACAAACTATACAAAGAATCCGCTGTTAAGCGAATTTCCCAGAAACCGGAAGGAAAGTTGATTCTATACGTATTTCCGGAGTTTATTGAACGGAGCGTTGAAAGTTTCGGTTGAAAAGGAAGCGCAGGAACCATATAGGTAAACCGAACATAGGAAGCATCTTCTTGAATCATTTCAAAAGACCCGCTCCAGGTACTATCCCAACGAACACTGTGTTGTCCGCCAATAGAATCTACCGTTAACCCCGACCAGGAGGCCTCAAACCGACCAGAATACAAGGTCCGATCCGATTCTAAAGAGGGGTCACGTCCGCAGGCGATCAGGAGCAAGGTGCAAAAAGCAAGTATTCTATATGATGGCACAGCGCTAAGGTCTGTAAAAATTTAATATGAAAACCAGCGAAGCATTTATAATACGCCGAATTTAATTTACTTTGTCTGCAGATTGGCCAGCCTCTTTAGCAGAAACAAACCGGCCACAAAAAAACAGAATTATGAAATGGGAAGGACGCGAACAAAGCGAGCATGTTGAAGATCGACGGGGTAGTCGGGGTCGGCAGGTGGTGATGGGTGGTGGAATCTTATCGATCATTGCCATATTGATTGGTTTACTCATGGGCGGCGACCCACAACAACTGTTACGTGATTTGGGTTCAGGCGGCCAATCGGGTAATACGAATTCGGCCAACTATCAGGAAAGTGAAGAAGAANAAAATTTAATGGCCTTTGCTAAGGTGACGCTGGCCGACAATGAAAAAATCTGGACCAATTTGTTTCAGCAAAATGGGATGCAATATCAAAAACCAACCATGGTGGTGTTTAGCGAAAACACCGAAACCGGCTGTGGTATGGGTGATGCCCGCATGGGTCCGTTTTACTGTCCTGCCGATCAGAAGGTTTATCTGTCGCTGAGTNTTTTTAATGAACTTACTCAAAAGTTGGGTGCGCATGGCGATTTTGCATTTGCCTATGTGATAGCGCATGAAGTCGGCCATCATGTACAGAATTTATTAGGGACTTCTAATAAAGTGAGGCAGGCCCAATCGCAGGTAGATGAAGTGACGGCAAACAAGTATTCGGTGGCCATGGAATTACAGGCCGATTTTTATGCCGGCGTATGGGCCCATTACAATGCCAAGTGGAATAATGCGCTTGAAGAAGGTGATGTTGAAGAGGCCCTGAGTGCGGCCAATGCTGTGGGGGATGATCGACTGCAAAAAGAGNCGCAAGGTTATGTGGTGCCCGATGCCTTTACCCATGGAAGCAGCGAGCAACGTATGTTTTGGTTTATGAAAGGATTCAAAACCGGCGACCTGAACCAAGGAAACACATTTGACCAGTTATAAGGATACACGAGGGCGGGCATGATTTTTTTCAATTCATGAAGAGGTCATCGATGTAAAAGTGCTTACCAAGAGCATGTATGTTCTTCGGGTGGAGTATGCGGAGAAAAAGTGAACATAGATTAGAAATCAAGGTTCAGACGATTGGGCGCAAACAGGATTCCAAATGCGTTGCATCCGAAACGGAGAATCTAAGCGGATTAAAAATCCCCGGAGATTGGTTGGGAATTGCAAATTCCGAACTGTGGGTCTCAATGACATGAGGTTTACCGTTAACGATGCACCTCAATGGATATGTATTGTATAAACCAAAACTTGTTGCATGAGTAACCGATTCTCAAAGAAGGGTACAATTTATTTTGACAGTTCTCCTAATTCTCATTAACTTAGTTTTCACAAAACAAATTTATTATGAAAACAACGCTTCATTGTAACGTGCCATTTCGTTACCTCTTCCCCGTATTATTCCTTTTTTGTTTACCAACCAGACATTTGGAAGCACCAGCATTCTATTCGATGCCTATCAAACTAAGGCGGCTTGTTCCTCCACACAAGGTGAACTAAAGGTGCAAGTTTTTTATTGAATAACACTCAACACTAGCCGAAAATTGCACCATTACTGTAACAGGTAATAACTACTCGTACTCGATAACCCTCTACCAGATCATTCCAACAACTTCAGGAAACCTAGATGGCAATATTAATTCTGGAAAATGGGCAACTTTTACTGGCCTGTCTGCAGGTAGCTATACCATTAGCATTTCAACTACTTCCGTTCAAGGTCAACCTACCACCTCTACATTTTCTATTCTAACCTATTTACCATACTCAGACTATTTTGATAAACAGAATAGCAGTGACAATAACAATGGCAATACTATACTAAACTTGGATTTAAAAACCGATTTTTGCGCCGTAGGTAATGGCACAGCGAATGATGCTTTAAGCTGCAATAATGCGTCATCATTTATCAACGACCGAAAAGGGGCTGTCAATTTAAATATTCCATCAGGAACCTACTTAATCAATATCCAGGATCCCAATATCAACTTTCCAGCGAATCGCATATTATTTGACTTTATAGAATGTACCGATTTAACCATTACCGGCGCAACCGGTACTGGTGGCTCACCCGCTTCAATTTTCAAATTTGCAGACGGCCAAAGGTACGGTTGTTTTGATGCGAATCCGAATCAGAATCCCAATCCGAATCCTATTGTTTGTAGTTTGTCAACGTATACCGCCAACCCGGGTACTTTGTTCAATTTTTACGAATGTAAGAATATTGTACTTTCCCATATTGAAGGTGATGGAAATAATAGCAAGATGATATTTGGTGGGAGCAATAATAATGGTGCTCCAAATGTTTTAGGGGGTACAGCTAATGATATTCAGGTCGCGGCTACCGGACTAAGGATAGACGGATACAATAAGAACTTTACTGTTACTGATTGCAATTTCAATAATTTCTGTTTGGATGGAATAACGATTAATGGAGGGCTTACACACCCAATTACTGGAGCCATATACTCTAATTTTCTGACAAAAGACCAGAACCCGAATGGAGGCCTAGATTACAATCTGTTCCAGAATATTGACTGCAATAACAATTCCCGTATTGGGATTTCAATCAGTGCCGGAAAATATATCAAATTGTTGGAGTGCGACATCTATAATACCGGCCAGGAGTTGGTGTCAGTAATAACCCCCTGGCCAATGCACCGGCAACGGGCATCGATATTGAGCCAAACGATTATGTGCCAACAAACGCTCCACTCGATGGTTGCAGCCAGATTGTAATTGAAAAATGTAGTGTGAAATATTCCTATGCCCATGCTTTGACCATCCTGTCAAAAATTCATCCATCAAACCCAAACGCAGATTTTGTTTCTCAATGGATTACATCAAAAGAGTCCTATTATGCTGATTACGACGATAATGCCCTGCTCATAGAAGGCGATCTTCAAACACAAGCCACGGTTGAATCCAATGGATTGAATGTAACCTTTGAGGGTGGCACAATAGTAGGCTCATTTTGGAGGGTGTTATCCGAATGGCGCCTTGGACCAACCCAAATTTATTAAAGTTACTTTTCTCGAAGACGATTTTTCAGGACCAAATGGCACCCAGTACCAGAATTATAATAAACTATTTTATTCCCACAACCATTGTCAGCAAATGTTTTTGATGAATGCACATTTACGGTTAATCATGCTAAATCACCAATATATCTTTTTACCCGAGATGCGGCCAATGTGGATACCTCCAAATACGCCCTTTTTAAAGATTGTACGTTTAATTATGAAAACAATCATGTTGAAGATTACAATAACACACTTAATGGAATTGTATTTGTAGGCTGCAAATTTCAGGGCAAGACAACTTTTAATAATAACACGTCTGAAGTTAAAAATATTAAAGCTGCGGGTGTTATATTAAATGGTAGTATAGAGCCATGCACTCCCAGTTTGTTTAAGTTAGACAAGAATATGATATTTACTTACAATAATTCACATTCTTACTTTGACTACAATGCAGGAACGGGCCAGACAATACTGGTCACTGCATCAGTGAATAAACCATTTAATATTGGACCACCAACCACAATTAACTCAATACCAACTTTAACCTATGCGAATTTTGAAATCCCGGATGGCTCAACTTTCCGAAGCAGTGTTCATGAAAATTATTATAACCCGGGTGGTGTGTTATCAACTTCGCCACCTGAAATATATATTGGTGAAAAAGCCGCTTTTTAATGTATGGCACTACGAGTACCACCCAATTTTGGCCCAGCATTCGGATCCGAACAACCAACAAGGCCCTTCGCTGATATTAAAAACGAAGGTCAGTTTATTCTTGCTCCCAATGTAAACGTGGCGGTTTATAAACTCTTCATTCAGAATCCTAATACTACAAATATCACGTACTTCGATCCGGGTGTGGTTAAGCCAACTTGGTGGACAATTAATAATCCTAACTACATTGATTATTCTTCTGCATCGACTTGTTATTATACACCCTCATCACCTCGCAATTAAACTTTCCAAGTACAAATCCCCCATCTACCGCTTTCGATCAAGTTAAATGGGATGAGAAATTTACGGTTTATTATAAACTTACCTTTGGAAACAATTGCCTGGGGTCAATAAACTATTCAATTCGTGGAGGTTCAGGCAATTACACGGTCTTAATTGATGGTCAGAATAATACACAAAATTTATCCTTTGGAGCCCATACATTTAGCGTACAAGATGTGAATAACCCAACATGCGTATTTACCTTTGGATTTGATTTAAAATTTGATGGAATTGGATTAAACCCCAATTGTGTGAATAGTAATGGATACATTTTTGCAAACAAGGGCGGTGTTCCAAATCTAACATATTCTATTTCACCAAACATAGGAACACAAAACCCAGCAGGAACCTTTTCAAATCTCCCGGCAGGAACATATATCATCACCGCTTCCGGTTCAGGCTGTTCCATAACAACAACTATCACATTATACCAACCCAATGCCAATCATTGCTGTACCACAACCTCTAACCCCAATGCAGGTTCCAATATTGCCAGTATGCCTTATATCATTCTGCTTCCAAACACACAAGTCGCCAACCTGACTTCCGCCAACCTATTGAGCAACTATGGCAGTAATGGCGTAATTCAGGGCAAGAAATTTTATATCGATGGCATACTTACTATTGATGCAGATATAACCCTGGATGCCTGTGAATTATGGTTCACTTCAACAAGTAGTATTGCGTTGGATGCAACCCACGATTTGAACATGATAAACAATACCATTTTGCAAGCCAGTTGTGATTGGTGGGGAGGCATTACGGCAAGTAATAGCGCCAATAAAATTACTATGACAAACAGCACATTAAAAAATGCCAAATTCGGTTTACATGTCTTAAACGATGCTCTCATTGAAATTAACGGTAGCACTTTTGCCGATTGTGGTCAACATGCCATTTACATGAGTCAAATGAACCTCAACCCCTATCCCGGATTTATACTCAACACTACCATAAGCAGCCAAAATAATCTGCCAAGTACGATCTGAGTAAAACCTTCCACGGAATTGAACTACATGATGTGAAACAACTTCAGATTGGTGTTCCGAACAATTCCTCACCCGGAAATACCTTCAATAATCTAAACAATGGCATTTATATAACCAATACAAACACCACCCTTTCATCTACAATAGAACTGTACAATAATAGTTTTAGTAACATAGAAGACAATACCCTTAGCAGTTTATTTCCGGAAGCCGATAAAATAAATAACTGTTACCAAAGCCCAATGGGAGCAGCTATTTTCAGTCATTTTGGAGGAAGCCCCTTGAGTAATGGCGGAATTAGCCTGAAAGTGCAAAATACGATTTCGGCAAACACAACCACAACCTTCACCAACTGCGATAAGGGGATTGTGAGTAACCAAACTTCGCTAACCGCGAAACATTTAGGAATGAACAATGTGCTCATGGGTATCATGTGTGGGTTTACCGATAACAGAAGTTATACAATTCAAAATAACCAACTGGACAATGTATTTATTGGCGTACAGTTATATGGTCAAAACCTGAATAGTACAATAAAATATAATACCATCAACTGTAATTTACATCCTAACGGAATTGTCACTGCCAGCGGTATGGGAACGCCTTTATTTTGGCCTAAAGGAATTGAAATTTGGAATTTTAATAGTATCGCAGACGACGGTATGCAGGTTAATTTAAATACAATAAATATACCTCATTACGCCGGGGTTGGAATTAGCCTCGCGAATACCGGCGATCGAACAAGTGCACAAACCAATGTCATACAACTCAGCAATACCAATGTAACACCGATTGTATGTGCCGGTAGCACGCAGTTAATCGGTATCGGCACCGTGAATAGCAACAATACCGGCATCAATGATAATAGCATCAATGCCAATACCTATTCACAAACAGCCCCCGAAATACGTGATGATATTTCCGGTATCCTCCTGCACAAAAGCCAGAACAATTATTTAAAATGTAATATGGTCAGCGGTTCCCGGTTTGGGCTGGTTGCAATAAACAATTGCGGTACTAACCCGCTGGCGATACAGGGCAATATTGTTTACAACAGTGTATTAGGATGGTTGATGCGGCATTTGGGCGATGAAGGAACATTGGGCGATGTGGGCGACAATGCCAATGATAATAATAACCAATTTACAGGCGTTACCCCAGCAGCTAAAGTGTTTAAGTTTTGTGAGCAATCGGATGGTAAGGTGATTTTTACCAACGCCATTCAAGGCAATGAGTCAAAGAGCTATAATATTAATACGGGTGCAGAATAGTTGCTGGTATAGTATTTTACCCAATCCCAATGCACAATTGTACACGAATAGCAATTGTGTTAATTTTGTCGATGAAACTGATTTGGATTTTTCCTTGGACGAGGCCTTGGCTATTGCCACTGATACCAAGGCATATCCTGAGTTTCCGGAAATGATGCATTGGTATGATAGTAAACGCTTGTATACCTATTTAGATCGAAATCCGAGTTTTAAAAATAGTCATAATACACTCATACTATTTTATAATACCATGCAAAGCACGGCGATTGCCCAAGAGCATGCCGCCGAGCAAAAACTTAGAGATCGATCGATAATTTTGTACAAAATAATCCGACAATTCGGGAACTAAGTCTGCAAGCTGCGGAACAGGAAAACGAAAACATAGATGCATCTGAACAACAAGATTACAATGAACGGAAATAAACCGCATTTATTTAAAAGTGATACGGCATGGCATCGATTCATTAAGCCCTGAAGACAAAGATTTTGTTACCTATTTAGCCCCGCAATGCCCCTATGTAGAGGTAGTGCCGTGTTTAAGGCCCGGGCACTCCACGCGTATTATACACCCGGGCTGTACTATGATGATTTAAAGAGTTGCAATAATGTGGGGTATATAAAACCAATACTAGCTCGAATACCACCACTAATCTGACTTTGGAAAACGAATATCTTAGAAAATTAATGCCGAATCAATTTCAGTCAACAATAGATACAAACAACGATGACATATCTATTTATCCGAATCCGGGTACGGATATTGTTACTATAAAGGTATGACCTTCTCTGGTAAAATTCAATTGTACGACATGATAGGAAGATTAGTCTTGGAGCAGGATTTAAGATCGCCACTGAGCACCATCGATATTTCACAATTATCAAATGGGGTTTATAATTATAGTATTACGAAGCAAGGACAAAAGGTTTATACCGGTAAAATCATAAAAGAATGAAGATAATCATTTCATTATTCCTGACACTTTTACTTAGTGTGAACGTGAATGCTCAAAGCAAACGTGGCAATGTATGGGTAACTGGCACAAGTGGAAATACCATCAATTTTAATGGTTCAGGTATTATTACTCAAACCGGCGTGTATTTCCCTTTCAAGTACTTTGCCTCAGGATGTAGTAATATTTGTGATACCAATGGGAATCTTCTACTAGCAAGTGATGGTATGAATATTTATGATTTTAATGGAAACTATATTCAAGATGGCGATTCGATTGTACCCCCTTATCACTATGCTCAGAAAAATGGTTTTAGCATTTACTCTCAAAGCAGTATTTTTTACCATTAGATAGTAATAGATTTTATTTTGTGACACCCGCTTTTTCTGATGCGAAGTATCAGGATTGTCAGACGGTCGGAAGTTGTTATTTCGATTTGTTACTTTACAATTTGGTAGACATGAATGCCAATGGGGTTCGGGGCAAGTAGTCAAGCGTATGGTTCCATTGATGCAAAATGCCAGACTCCGCAAAACCCAGATGCAGGCCTGCCGGCATGGTAATGGCAAGGATTGGTGGTTATTAAAAACGAAGGGGATAGTGCCAATGTGCATGTATTTTTATTTACCCAGGATAGTGTGTATGATAAGGGCGTGCAGGTGTTTAGTGAACCGGTATGGGGCAATTGGGATATACAAGGTCAGAGTGCATTCAATAGCGATGGCAGTATGTTTGCAACAACCAGCCATGGCAACAGTACTGGTTGATTTTTATTTCAGAATTTGACCGATGTCATGGAATATTAAGCAACCCCAACGTGATACAAATACCTTGAATTCAGAACATAATCCAAATGATACCTCCATGAAAGAACGGTTAAGTATGGGATTGTGCTTTTCACCCAACGGACGATTTATATATATCACCAGTGCTGCAAACATCTATCAATATGATTTGTTAGAGGATAGTTTAAGGTATATCCATGGATTGGATACAACCTATCTTCCGTTTACGATACACAAATGCTTATTTAGCTCCGGATCAAAAGATTTACATTGGTAATTATCATGGTACCAGTAAACAAATGAGTCGCATTGATAACCCGGATGTAAAAGGTATCGGTTGTAATTTTTGCCCACGGTGTTTACGCTTAGATACATTAGGTTTATATGGCTATGTGTTTACTCCGCCCTGCATGCCGGATTATGGATTAGGCGCCAAAACCTGCTGGCCCTTAAGCCAGAGTGAGCGAAGTGCAGAGTGCGGAGTGGGTGGTATATCCGAATCCGAGTAGTACGTTTTTATCATCCAAAATAAACAAGGCAAAAAGAAGGAGTTGTATAATGTGCAGGGTGAATTGATTTTTCTACCAAAGAAGATGTCGTTGATGTAAGTGGTTTGGCCAGGGTATGTATTTTCTTCGGGTTGAGGATCAGGTGAAAAAAGTAGTGGTGGAGTGACCACAGAAAACACTGAGTTCACAGAAGGCACTGATGTAGGTACCTTAACTTAAAACAAAAATAGAAGCATGTCGGCAATGGGGCAATACAGTTTGCTAACAGGTCGTATCAAAAATCAAACGAGACCCATGACCGAAGTACAGCATATTCATAACGACCAACACTGGCATACCTCGTTTTCATCCAATGCACAAAACCCTTCTGTGCACGCTGAGCCTTCTGTGTATTCAGCGGTTCAGACATTGGGCGCCAAATGCGATGCATCCCGGTGTGGCGAGGTTGCGGTGAATACATGGATAAAAATGATTAATTTAGAACTTGGTACTAGCATCAGTGACGATCTTTAAATCTTCATCATCCGTGATTCAGACAATACCCACAAGCCCAATGCCAATATCGCAGTGTCCTCGAGGCGAGAGACACTGCGAGGACATTAAAGAATAGGATATGAAAATCATTGTATTCATGACGTTATTGTTTGTTACAGTCGCCCACTGCGGAATGGCAGATGCTCAAAGTAAGCGAGGTAATGAATGGATAACTGGTGGTGGTGGAGGCCGTGTTAAATTTGCGAATGGTAATGTATCAACCTCCGGTACTCCGCCAACCTGGAGTTATTTTACTGGTGGTAATTCTTGCATAGCGGACACGAATGGGATCTTATACTTGCCAGCGACGGCATGAATATTTATGATGCGAATGGCAATTACTTATTGTTTGGCGATACGATAGTTCCGCCATATCACTATGCTCAGAAATGGATGGAGTTCACTTTCAAAGTAGTATTTTTTACCAATTGATAGTAAATATTTTATTTTGTGACGCCCGCTTTATCTGACAATCAGTTGAATAATTGTCAGACAGGTCGGAAGTTGTTATTTCGATTTGTTGCTATACAATATCATTGACATGAATGCCAATGGGGGCGGGTCAAGTAGTCAAGCGTATGGTTCCGTTGATGCAAAATGCCAGACTCCGAAAAACCCAGATGCAGGCCTGCCGGCATGGCAATGGCAAGGATTGGTGGTTATTAAAAAACGAAGGGGATAGTGCCAATGTGCATGTATTTTTATTTACCCAGGATAGTGTGTATGATAAGGGCGTGCAGGTGTTTAGTGAACCGGTATGGGGCAATTGGGATATACAAGGTCAGAGTGCATTCAATAGCGATGGAAGTATGTTTGCAACAACCAGCCATGGCAACAGTACTGGATTGATTTTTATTTCGGAATTTGACCGATGTCATGGAATATTAAGTAACCCCAACGTGATACAAATACCCTTGAATTCAGAACATAATCCAAATGATACCTCCATGAAAGAGCGGTTAAGTATGGGATTGTGCTTTTCACCCAACGGACGATTTTTATACATCACTAGTGCTGCAAACATCTATCAATATGATTTGTTAGAGGATAGTTTAAGGCATATCCATGGATTGGATACAACCTATCTTTATTTTCAACTATACACGAATGCATATTTAGCTCCGGATGATAAGATTTACATTGGAAATTTTGGTGGAACCAGTAAACAAATGAGCCGCATTGATAACCCGGATGTAAAAGGCATCGGTTGTAATTTTTGTCCACGGTGTTTGCGTATGGATACAGTAGCGAATATTGTATCGGTTGGCACCCGCCCTGCATGCCGGATTATGGATTAGGCGCCAAAACCTGCTGGCCCTTAAGCCAGAGTGAGAGCGAAGTGCGGAGTGTGGAGTGGGTGGTATACCCAAATCCGAGTAGTACCGTTTTTATCGTTCAAAATAAACAAGGCAAAAAGAAAGACTTGTATAATGTGCAGGGTGAATTGCTTTTTACAACAAATGAAGATGTCATTGATGTAAAACCTTTGGCCAGGGGTATGTATTATCTTCAGGTTGAGGGTCAGGTGAAAAAAGTAATCATAGAATAGAAATCATGCTAATCCTTAAATCCTGTAAATCATGGTTCAGACATTGGGCGCCAAATGCGTTGCATCCCGATGCGGATACAGCCTGGATTGTGTATAGTCACCCGCAAAACAGCTTATCTTAGCGGGTATGCAACAAGTTACGCCACGCACCCGCCTCCTGATTCTAATCTTTTTATTTTTCAGGAACACTCAGGCTCAGGAAAACCGGAGCTATCAACAACCACCCCAACCCATGTTGGACCTGGCCCTGGCCGAAACCGCTCCGTCGGTGATGATGGATACCAAANAAGATTTTATGGTATTGCGTTACCGGTCGAAGTATAAAACACTGGACGATTTAAATCAGGAAGAAATGCGATTGGGCGGACTACGCATCAACNCCCTGTTGAGTATTTCAAGTACCATCACTTATACCACCAACTTGAAAGTGGTGAATATTAAAACCGGAGAAGAACGACCAGTGAGCGGACTGCCATCTAATCCGCGGATCGCTTATTTAAGCTGGAGTCGGGATGAANAAAAAGTGGCCTTTACCCATACGGCTTCTGAAGGCGTTGAACTTTGGGTGCTGGATATCGCCACTGCGGTAGCCACCCGCTTGAGCNAAAGACTTTTAAATGCCACGATGGGACAACCCTATACCTGGTTGCCCGACAATCAGCATCTACTGATAAAAATTCATCCTAAAAACAAACAAGCCCTGCTGNATCCTAAAAAGAATCTGCCTACCGGGCCCATTGTTTCGAACAGCGAAGGCAGTAAATCGCAAAACAGAACCTATACCGATTTATTAAAGAACCCGATGGATGAAGAAAACTTTGATCGCTTAACTACCTCCGAATTGCATCTGTTAAATTTAAATGGCACGCAAAAGCTTTTCAAACCCGCTGCTATTTATGCTTCTGAATCGGTATCACCTGATGGAAACTATGTGATGCTCACAACCATTCAAAAACCGTATTCGTATATTGTACCTCTCAGCCGCTTTCCGCAAGTGACCACCGTTTTTGATATTGGGGGCCGTGAAATACGTACAGTGAATGAAGTTCCATTAACCGAGGTGATGCCCAAAGGATTTTCGGCGGTACGAAAAGGAAAGCGCAGTATGGGGTGGCGCAGCGATGAACCCGCTACCTGGTGTTATGTAGAGGCGCTGGATGAAGGCAATCCGGAAAAACAAGTGCCGTATCGGGATGAAGTATTTATTTGGAAAGCACCGTTTGACCAGATGCCGCTATCGATCTTTAAAACAAAACAACGTNTTTCGGGCATCCAATGGTGTAATGGAACCAAGGCCTTAGTGTCGGATTACTGGTATGATACCCGCAACACAAAAACGTATCTGATAAACCCTTCTGATCCGACCTCTGAACTTCGGATTTTGTTTGATCGCAATGAACAGGATATTTATACCGACCCGGGAAACTTTGAAATGANNAAAAATGACTATGGCCGTTATGTGGTGGCAGAAGAAAACGGAAAGGCCTGGTTGATTGGTGATGGTTTTACCAAAGAAGGACAATTTCCTTTTATTGATCAGTTTGATTTTAATACCGGAAAGTCGAAGCGCTTGTATCAATCATCCTATACCAACAAANAGGAAAGCATCTTATCCATCGAAGATTTCAAANAGGGGATAGCCTTAGTGATGATAGAATCGCCCACAGAATTTCCGAATTATTATTTCCGANACTCTTGGAAAAAAGAAGCCCTTAAACCCGTTACTCGTTTTGAAAACCCGTTTGAAGCCATGAAGAATGTGTATAAGGAAGTGATACGCTATAAACGCAACGACGGGGTAGAACTATCTGGAACATTATACTTACCGGCAGGCTACGACCGAACTAAAAAAGAAAAACTGCCTTTGCTGATTTGGGCTTACCCGGAAGAGTTTAAAGATAAAAGCAGTGCCGGGCAGGTAAAGAACAATCCGAATGAATTTACTTACCCATCGTATGCATCGTTTATTTTGTGGGTGACCATGGGTTATGCTGTTTTGGATGATGCCTCTTTTCCGATTGTAGGTGAAGGCAAGCAGGAACCCAACGATACCTTTATTCCGCAATTAGTGGCCAATGCAGAGGCGGCTATTGATGCCGTATNNCAGTTGGGGTATATTGACCGTGCCCGGGTAGCGGTGGGCGGACACTCATACGGTGCGTTTATGACGGCCAATTTGCTCACCCACAGTAAATTATTTGCTTGCGGAATTGCACGAAGTGGAGCCTACAACAGAACCCTGACTCCTTTTGGTTTTCAGAGCGAGCAACGAAATTACTGGGATGTGCCGGCGGTGTATAACGGGATGTCGCCGTTTATGCAGGCCGATAAAATGAAAACGCCCATGTTACTGGTTCATGGTGAAGCCGATAACAACCCCGGTACATTTACCTTACAAACAGAACGGTATTTTCAGGCATTAAAAGGCTTAGGTGCTCCGGCGCGGATGCTCATACTACCCAAGGAAAGTCATGGTTATGCCGCCAAAGAAAACATCCTTCATTTACTGTGGGAGCAACATCAGTTTTTAGAAAAATATTTGAAGCCAGGGAAATAGGAACGGATCAATTATAAAATCAGGAAAGGCCACACAAGGTGACCTTTCTTTGGTTGACGGGAGGGGTTGCGTTACTCCATGTTTTGTTTTTGGTAAGTCTCAACAGGAAGAGCGATACTTGTGGCTTGTTTATCACGAACATAGTTTTCGTTCGGTAAGGGCGGAGCAGGTTGTTCAGATTTACGATATCCGGTTTCGGTTGGTACCGATTTAGCGGATGTTGTTGATTGTTTTGCTTGCCTTGGTGTGGGTTCGCGATCAAAAACAGAACTGGAGCCTTGTTGGTGGTTAAGCGGTAAATTCAAAGGACTGCGGACTACTGTTTCGTTGAACGCAGGCACTGTTGTTGCTGTGGGGTCGATGCATGGTGTAACCAGATTTTGAATCCGGGATGTGTTGCATTCGTTTTGCGATGGAACACTGGACTGCGCCCGGCCGGAAACCACATATCCGGCGGTCAGGCAAAAACAAAGAACGATCTTTTCATGTGGATACGATTAATGGCGGGTAATAACATAACGAATTTGTAAACTACTGGAAATTCCAATTGTGGGAGTTGCCGGTGTTGCATGTGTGAAACGGGCCAGAATAATTTTTCCGGGAGCCAAAAACATTCATTGTATTGGCACCACCACCGGCACCAGAAGTATAGGGAAGGGAATGGATCCGATCCCCAGGATAGATAAACATCAATGGACGAAGAATTTAAATCGTCGGCTGTAATATCCGAGCATCATAAATCAACCGTTTATACGCCGTACCATCAATCGTGGTATCTGCCACAGCAGTTCCATTGTTATACGCCCAGTCTGAAGCAACAGTACGATGTTCCCATCTGGCCGTGCCGAAGGAATCAATAGATACTAATACTTTATTCAGTCCCTGGTATCCATCTACCACTTTAAGAGCACCCTGACTCCATACGCCAATATCCGAGCTGGAACCATATACCCCGATATCCCGGCTGGCAGGAGGATTGGTTCCGTTGTACGCTTTACCGACTATGGAGGTTCCATAACCGACGGTTGAATTATAGGTTCCCAGTATCCCTATTTGGTTAACAGCGTTGGAGCCGGTACGCACATATAAACCGGTATCACTTGTTGGAGAGGCTACATGCAATTTGGCGATGGGGCTTGTGGTTCCTATTCCAACCTTACCATCTGCCGACAGGCGCATCAATTCGGCGTTATTGGTTCCCAGAGTGAGTTCAGCAGCTTCCTGGTTAAGAATACTGGCTGCATTACCGGTTTCTTTGAAGAGCAATCCATCGGATGCTGTATGGCCCGAGGTGTTGTTTGTAATCCGAACATCCATACTGGTGCCATCGGTATTGTTTAAATGTACCCGGCTAACAGGGGCTGAATTTCCCCGATACCTACATTTTCTGTTGCAAAGTCTGCATGAAATTTTAATTTACTGGTTCCTGATTTGAACAAACTGATACCTACGTTACCTCCGGAGCTGATTAAGAAGCGACCAAGACCATCACCAGCGGCAACGCCATTGTTCCCAAAGGCCAATAAGTTGCCATAGGGATATAAGGTAGAAATGCCTGCATAACCTCCGGCATACGCACTGCCGTATTTGGTAAAAGTTGAGTAGTTGTTCGCACCATCACTGTATAAGGTAAAACGCCCGGCGCCGGTTGCACTTAAGTTCTGCATGCGAATATTTTCTAATACGCTGGCATTGTTTTGGCTGATATGTAATTTGGCCGAAGGGCTGGCTGTACCGATACCCACATTGGTACCATTGTCGAATACCTGACTGTTATAGATTGTATTCGCGGCCGTGAATTTGGTCAGGTAGTTCACCGTTCCTGTTCCTGCGGCAGATGTGGATACAGTACCAGCCCGTGTACCACCTGCTGTTTCTTTCGCCATTCCGGCGCGGTCGGCATAGATGGCATACGGTACACTAAGCAGTTGTGTGGTTCCTGCATCAATATAATTTGTGCCGCCCCTGGGATCGATGCTCACGCGAATGTATTTGTTTCCGCTTTCCCATTTTACTTCCGACATGGTGCCGGTAACAGCCTGCCCGTTTCCTATTTGCAATGTGTACAATCCAAACTCATTCGTGGTAATGGTTTGTACTTCTTCGTATTCAGGCATCGTGGCATCTGCGGTAGGTAATACACTCAGCTTGACGCCCAGGGTTTGTTTTCCCAACGGATTGCCTTTGGTGTCGCGGGCCACCCTGGTAATTAAATTTTTGCGGAACCTGTGCATCGATCAGGGCCGGGCTACCGGCTAAAATCAGTCCGGTGAGTAAAAGTTTAATGGTTTTTGTCATGATGAATTCGTGTTTAATAATTTAAGAATGGTGTGATTATTTTATTTTTTGAATTTTAAAGGATTGTTGCTGACCGTCCGGACTCAACCCTTCCAGCATTAAATAATAGGTGCCTGCCGCAAAGGCTTGTATTTCCAGATTGATTTGGTTGCTTCCTAAATGTCGATCGAATGCCTGAGTGAGCAACACCTTGCCGGTAGCATCATACAAGCGATAAGTGACCCGACTGGTTTGGGATGCGGTCCAATCGACAAATACCCGATTATCACTCGGGTTGGGATAGACCCGTATAGCATCACTAAGGGGATTGTATACGGTGGGATGCCCGTTTGGTGCGGCTGATGACAAGGAATGCGGTTGAAGCAAACCTTGTGTAATGATAAACTGACTGGTTGATTCCGTATTAACCAGAACCATTTCACCAATTGAATAATCAAATGTCATCCCATTGATTTGTACACTATGACTGGTGGCGTTAAGTCCTTGTTGTGCTTCAACCAGTATACTACAAAGCATCAGTATCCACAGAGAAAGAAAAGATTTCGTTTGCATGATTTTTAAATTTTTAGTCAAAACTATTTGGGCTCATTCCCCTCAACTAGTTTATTCGTGCGAAGTGTAGGAAAACAATCTTGAAGCGTATGAAACCGCGGTATGAACTATGTGACAGGTTGTATTCTATACACAACTATGTATTCTCGCCAATAAAGGCCTGCTTCACAGCTGTTCTCGATAGGATGGTTGTGCCGACAGCTTTATAAACGCTTCAAGCTGAAAAAACCCTCGTTCATAAAAAATACAGCACATGGTATGTAAAGATTTTAGTAGAACAACCTGAAAGAAGAATTTTGGACCCATGCCTCTTTATCACAAACTCCGACAAATCCTTCTGCGCATCGTACCCATCAAGCGGGTATCTTCCCGGACGATATTAGAAAAACAGCGACAGGCATTGAAGCGAGGCATCGAAACAAAAGCTGCCGTAATGGGTGTGCGCTATGTGGGGCAAGATGCCGGGCAACTGGTATTAGTTCATTTACAACTGAAAATTGAGCACCACGAACAGAACATACAGTTTATCAGTTGTCAGTCGTTTATTGCATCCGCCCAAATTCCGATGACTGGTGATGTGCTTCGTATCAAATATCATCCCGGAGAATATGGCGTCGTTCAAATTCTTTAGTACCTTGAAACGGTTCATTTAAAAATACACGCTTCACGGTAAAAAATACCCGCTTTAAAAGAATGAATTGGCCAAAGTGGGTATACCAGGTTTATTTTACGGTATGTTGATACGATGGCTGGCATTGTTTTTTTTACTGAGTACCGTAAGGGTATCTGCCCAAAACAGCATCTTGTATTTCAACAACCTGAATGAAAATGAGGGGCTGAGTAATAATACAGTCAACAGTNTTTTACGGNATACGAAGGGGCGTTTATGGATAGCGACCTACAATGGATTTAATCGTTTTGATGGGTCCAATTTCTATCGGTATAAAATACGAAAAGGGACCAATTCACTCCGGAATGAAGTTGTTCATGCACTCTGTGAAGATAGGGATGGGAATATTTGGGGAGGACAGGATATTGGCGTATTCCGATATAACCCGCGGTTGGATTCGTTTACGACGTATGAAATAAAAAGCCTGAACCGGTATGGCAATATGTATGAAATTTGCACCGATCAACAAGGTGACATCTGGGCTGCCGGCATCTGGTCTTTGTTTAAATACAATCGGCAGCGTGATAAATTTGAAGAGTGTGTTCAGTTGATGAACAATACGGATTCAGCCCATAAATTCCGCATTGCCAAAAACGGGTTTCTGGAAGATGCTGCGGGGAAAGGGTTTTGGCTGGCTACCAGCAGCGGATTGGTGTACTACGATAAGCAGCGCCATCGTGTAACGAGTAGTGAAACAGCGCCAGGGCATCCGCTATTTGCACCGCACAGTGTGAGTGCACTTACGCGTTCACATGGATCAGACANNATCTGGTATTTCGACAATACCCTATTGCAGGCGATACGATTTAATCCGGTTACCCAAAAACNNAGGTGCAGGCGATCGATTTGAGATCACCTACCCGCCTCCTTTGTGTGTACCATGCTGGAAGATAAAAATCAAAACCTCTGGTTATGTACCTGGAAGTATGATATGCTCTGTATCCATACCCGGAAACAAAATGAGGTGATCCGCATCCGGCATCAGGCACAAGACCGGCGATCTATTGCGAGTACTNTTTTTTGGGATGCCTTTCAGGATAAGGATGGTACCTTGTGGTTTGGAACAATTGCGGGTATTTCACGCACCAATCCTTTAAAACACGTATATACCCAGTATCGATTGGATACGTTGATTTCGGACTTGAGCACATCGAGTATTTATAAAACATTCGAAGATCAGGTAGACCAAAGTATATGGATTCAGACGTCCAAGGGGAATCTGTATCATTTTAATCCGGAAACGAGGGCTTGCAAACCAATCGATCGAACAAAGGCACAACGCAACAACCAAGGCCAATTACCTGGCACGGTGAATACGATACAACGCCGGGGAAAAACGACGATCCTTTCCACTTTTACTGGTTCCTGGATATATGATTCAACCAGTGGCCGCTTATTACCATACCGCGACTTACCTAAGGGGTATGAAAATTTTGCCACCTGTGTCATAAATTTTAAAGGAGATTCTGTTGTTTATTTTAATAACAGCCGTGAACTGTTGTATTGGAATCGGCAAAAGAATATCACCAAACTGATTCAATATCGCCCGGATACCACGATACCCCAAAAGGGATCGATTTTGGGTGAATCGAAAATTGCACCGGATGGGACATGGTGGGCCATTTCATACACCAATCACCTGGTTCGCCTGAGTGCACAATTGGAGTTTGAACGGATAAAAATTGATACCTTACTGCGTGATGGCGCCGGTGCGATTAATTCTTTGNAGTTTGATGCCAAGGGGCAGATTTGGATCAATGCCAAAGGAATCGGAATCTATAGATACCACCCAACCACAGGTGCGCTTAGAATGTGGAATGAAACGGACGGACTACCCGGCAGTCGGGTATATAAAATTGCGATTGATGCACTGGGTCGTATCTGGGCGATGGTGTATAATAAAATATCGGTGTATATGCCGGCCTCCGATCAATTCTTCAATTTCAAAATCCCCTATAGTGAAAACATCTACTTGTATGTGAACCACCTGAGTACCCGGAAAAACGGTCATGTGCTGGGTACCATCAACAACGATTTATTTGAGTTTTTTCCAGAGCGCATTCTGCAACAACCCCATGCCCCCAAACCAGTCATCAGTCAGGTATTGTGTTCGGGGCGGGAAATANAATCTTTTAATACAACAACCATAAGCCTGGCCCCACAGGAAAACACCCTGCAATTTTTTGGATCCACGCTTCTTGAGGAAGTATTTCCATACGATATAGAATATAAATTGATAGGTGCCGAATCCACCTGGACAAATGCAGGTGCCCGACGAGACGCTCTGTATAACAACTTGCGGTCTGGAGAATATACATTTTGTGTTCGGGTGANNAGGGAAAACAATACCTGGGTTTCAGAAGAGGCATGTTACTCATTTACAATACAAACCCCATTCTATAAACGGTACTGGTTTTTATTGGGCCTATTTTTGATGGTGGCCCTGGGCTTCTACCTGCTTTACAGGCATCGGATGCAAAGGCAGTTGTTGTTGCACGAACTACAAAGTAAAGCGGATGCTCTCGAGAAAGAAAAGGCCACGATCACTTATGAGAATCTCAAGCAACAACTAAACCCACATNTTTTATTTAATTCACTCACCTCCCTCAGTAGCCTGATTCATTCAGATGCCTCGGTGGCTGCGAAGTTTTTAGACAGCTTGAGCAAAACGTATCGTTACATTTTAAAAAGCCGCGACCATGAATTGGTACAATTGGGCAGTGAACTGGAGTTTACCAAAAACTTTGTTATGCTAGNNAAGACCCGTTTCGAAGAAGGTCTGGAAGTGGATATACGGGTTGATGAGCAGTATNTGATGCTTCGAATCGTACCGGTGACCNTGCAGAATTTATTGGAAAATGCCATCAAGCATAACATTATTGATGAAGAGAGTCCTTTGCGGATTCAGCTCTATGTGGAGCAGGATTATCTGGTGGTTGAAAATAACATTCAAAAAAAGAAAATCGTTGAAACCAGCAACAAACAGGGTCTCGCCAGTTTACAATCCTTGTATGAGTACCTCAGCTCCAAACCCGTTCTGATTCAGGAGACGGCGGAACGTTTTGTGGTTAAACTACCGCTTATTCAATAATTCAAAATCGCAACCAATGAAAGCAATAATTATAGAAGATGAAAACNTAATAGCCCGTGAGCTTGAAAACAAAATCAGGCAGGTAGATGCCACGANNTACATCACAGAACTACTCAGTAGCGTAAAAACGGCTACCCGGTGGTTTATGCAAAACCCGGAACCCGACATCATATTTGCCGATATTCAATTAAGTGATGGCGTAAGTTTTGAAATTTTTGAACGATTTACGCTCAGTTGTCCCATTATTTTCACTACGGCGTATGATGAATATGCCTTACAAGCCTTTAAGGCGAATGGGGTAGATTATTTGCTTAAACCAATTGATACCGACGATTTAAAACGTGCGATTGAGAAGGTAAAACAACTGAAGCAGACGGTAAAGCTACCAACTAACTTGCACGAATTACTGGAAGCTTTTCAGCAACCGGAATCCCGTAAGGTATACAAAGAANAATTTATTGTCAGCATCCGGAACACCTGGATTCCTGTACAGACAAATGATATCGCCTGTTTTGTTCGCGACAACCTGAATTATATCTATACGTTTTCAGGAGATCGGTATATGGCAGACTTCACCTCATTGGATGAATTAGAAGATATTCTGAACCCGAAACAGTTTTACAGAGCGAACCGTCAATGCATCGTGAACATCGGAGCGATTCAAACGATGAAATTGCATGCCAATCAGAAAATTACACTTACCTTAAAAAGCNCGCTGACTATGGAACAAGACATTAGCCGGGAAAAAGCACCAGGGTTTAAAAAGTGGTTTGAACAATAGGGCCAGAAAAATAAAGTAACCTAGTAGAGGATGTCTGGAATTCATATTCAGGAACTATTCGCCTGACGCCAGATTTTTCTTAATTTCTATCAGGAAGGAACGCACCTTAGTAAGATTTTCAATCAGACTTTTATCATCGCGGGCCTTTTTCTTGTTGTTTTTCAGGTATTCGCGGGCGCCTTCCAGGGTCATTTTTTTATCCCGAACTACATGAAAAATGAGTTTGAGNTTTTCGAGATCCTGTTTGTTGTAGTAACGGTCTCCTTTTTTTTTNTTCACCCCTCCTAACTGGGTTGGAAACTCTTTCTCCCAAAAGCGTAAAAGTGAGGCATTCACCTGAAACATGGCAGCTACTTCAGTGATCGTATAATATACTTTTTAAGGTCGTTGATATTCACTTCTTCGGCCTTATTTTCTTCCTGAAGAATTTTAATCTGATCGAAAAGCGACAGTTGTTGCACGGGGCTTAAAGGTACAACAAGACAGTGATAATCAATCTGTTTCGCCTCATATTGTCATGAAGTATGGTTTTCCTATTCGCCTTTGACTTCAATCTTAAAACTACTTCCATCTATAACGGTAACAAAGACCAAGCCTCGTTTCCCATCTTCCCTTTCATAGATAAAACACTGCTGAATGTATTTATCGGAGTTTTTCAAGACAGCGAAATGCGAAAAGGAAGAAGATGTTTTATAACCGGTCATACGTTTTAAATCTTCTACTGTTCTGCAATGGTCAAACTGTTCTCTGTCAAAGAAATTGCGGCAATTTTGGTAGCATTCCCCTGCACCGATCGGGGTGTTTTTTCATCCTTACCACTTAAGTTATACCACGCAATAACCCCTTGCTGTTCAGCAAAACAAAATCCAGCAATTGTGTATTGGCAATGGCTTCAGATGTATTGTACACTCTTTTTGCCTCGATGCTCAGATAGGAAATGGCCTCGATGTTCATTTTAACCTCAAACGTTTTGAGCGGTTGTGCTTGAATAACAAAAACCAGAAACAAGCCAGGAAAAAGCAAGATGAGTTTTTTCCATAGTTTAGTCATCAAATGATGTCTGGATGGAGTAGCTGGTTTTTCGTCAATGAAAAATTTCCGGGATTTCTGAGTGCTGTTGTTCATTGTTTTTTAATAAGTAGGTAAAATTGAAAGAATGGGTTTGGTTAAAATACTTTAGTTCTGCGAAGCGTATGAAAGGCAGATTGAAGTGATTGATTGTTGCTTGAAACGATGTGGTGCGAACAAGGAATGCGTACGGGGTTCTTTGAATACTAAAGCATAGAACCGAAAACACGCCCCGAAACAACCCGTATCACCAAACGATAATCAATACTTATTGGATGATAATTTTTGAGTGATGCTTTTATTGTCGGCGAGTTGAACCAGATACATGCCCGGTGCTAAGCCACTCACTTCAACGGCATCCTGATTTTGTACGGGCAGGGTGCGAACCACTTTTCCATTCATATCCAGAATGAGTACAGTTGAATTNTTACCCAGGCCATTGAGCATGATGTGAATGGTAGTGTTTGCCGGAATGGGCCATACTTCCATTTTTATGTCGGTACTCCTGTTCCCAAANACCATTCGGGTTTCGCTGTAAGTGATTTTGCCATCGATATCTTCCTGCCGGATGCGATACAATGTTTTGCGATTGTTGAAGCGGGTATCATTGAACGTGTAATTGGTTTCCAGCGCACTATTTCCATCAGTAGCTTTTGAGCTGACAAATGCGATGCTGGTATATTGTTGTTCGCCTTCCTGCAACTTTTCAATATAAAACCCCTTACAATTTNNTTCAGCGGCAAGCACCCAGATCAGTTCTGCTTCATGTTCTGTTTTTCGATAGGCATTAAAACTTTTCCAGGAGACGGGGAGCGGGGAGTTGATGAGTAAATAATAAGGTTGAAAGCCCTGTGCGATTCCACCAGATGCCGTCGTTCGTTTTTGTACGGCCATCTCTCCGAAGGTATAATTCAACCGGTATCCTGCGGCGCTGAGCGTTTTGCCAGATGTGGCGACAACCTCTTTCTGAATACTTTGTGCCTTTATCAAATGAACGTTTCCTGCAATTAACCCGATTAATAAGATGTATTTATTCATGTCTGTTCATTTAATCTTTATACAATAATTTTCCAGTGAAAATTGTCTCATACATTTTGCGGTTAAACTATTTCCACTGATTTGTTGTACTTGGAGTTTAACAACATCTCCGGCATTTAAATGAATTATTTCATTGAACACGATATTGGCTGCCGAAGAATTTGCATCGCTATTGATGGCATTTGATTCAGTGCCAAACGTGGTGGTTGAATTATTGATGGAAAGATAGTACTCCACACGTTCAATATTGTAAACGGATGAATACAGCGCTAATCGCACATAACCACTAAAATCGTAATACCCTGAAACCGGCACAACAAAAGAATTTGGATTTGTTGCGGACCCTGTTGGGAAAAAATTATTCCCGCCAAGATCGAATGTCTGGTTCAGCGTAGCAGTAACCCAGGTATTGTGCGGAAGGTTGTATCCCGTACCTGAATAATACGTTCCTTTAAATAAGATAGGCTTTTGCCATACTGCATTCCCACTGGCATCGCTGGTTAATACGGCTCCGGCACTGGGGTTCGTGTTTCCGCCACTAATTTTAAGATTCCCATCTACTTCCAAAGCCGTACCACCAAAACTGCTGGCTTTTACCCCGATTCCCACCAGAGAACTCCCGTCAACACCTACACTACCCATGTTATTTCCATAACCTACTACCCCTTTGCCAGCTACTGATTCACCATATACGCCATAACCTGTCGCTCCATCTGATTTACCCCTAACCCCAGACCCTCCGGACGAATTGCTCACCCCATAAATGACCGGATTAGTCCCTGTGGGCGTGCCCGTAGCATATAGGGCAAATCCTGTGGTGTTAATCGCTCTAACCCCAGCGGAACTCCCCCGTACCTTCACCTAATATACCGGCAGAATTTGGATTTGTACTGGTCGCCTTGCCATGTATGGCCGTGCCTGAACTGACTGTATTGGTTATTTTAAACGATGTGGTATTGTTATCGGTTTCTTCAAACGGAAGAATGAGTGAATCGGTCATGTTTGATTTCGTTGAGGCATTCGCATACTGAGCATAAGGAACGCTTTGAAGTGTATCGTTACCTAAAATCGTAAAACTGCTTCCACCCGAGGCGTCCATACTTATTTGTAGCTGATGATTGCCTAAACTCCAGTCTATTGTACTTAAACTACCGGTAATATTTACAGCTCCCGCGCTGCCAATAACACATGCAAAATGCCCTTGGTTATCGGTCGCCACCAATCGCTCTTCCTTGTACACATTGGAAGCCCCTTGAAAGATTCTAAACCGTAAATTGATTGTGGAATTACTCAAGGTTGGTTACTGCCTGTTAAAGCAACACCCTGATAATTAAATTGATTCGGAGCCTGGGCCCAGACGCTAAAATGAGCCAGCATGGCGAGGATAAGTAATTTTACTTTGTTCATGATTTTTCGTTTTATGGTGTAAAACTGCCTGGGAAGCCTGGCGTGATAAACTATACTTTCGGCGAACGGGTGAAAAATCTCATGAAGTGTGGTAAAATTAAAATGAAGCGCATAGGTAAGGTATAGAGCGTGAAAAAGCCACCCTTTTACGGATGGCTTTTGTAAATCAACGCGAAGGTTGAACAAAGTATGCTTAGATTACTGAATGATAATTTTTGCATGATGCTTTTGTCTTTGGCGGGTTGAACCAGATACCTACCCGTTGTTAACCCATTCACTTCAACCTTATCCTGATTTTGTACGGGCATGCTGCGAACCGCTTTTCCATTCCTATCCAGAATGTGTATGGTAGAATTTTACTCAATCCATGTAGCATGATGTGAATGGTGGTGTTTTCCGGTATGGGTCATACTTCCATTTTTACATCGTTACTCCGCAAGGCCAATACCAATCGGGTTTCGTTGTAACTGATTTTATCGTCGATATCTTTTCTTGAGGCGATACACATTAATTGATGTCTTAATAGGAGGGGTAAATGAATATGGATTCGTCCTACAATTCCTTATTCATGCGGTTTAATACGCATAGACTAAATGACCTGTAAAATAGGTGTTTTGTAGCTGACCTAATAGTGACCCTGTATTTGTTTGCCAGAGTTTCACTTTCAATTTATCCCCTGCATTTAGTTTAAGTGTATTCACGAATGAAATTGTACCATTGCTCCTAAAGGCCTCTGTTTTAAAAGCATTGCATGTATACTTGATGTACAGTGAACCATTTTTATATAATGCCATTTCAAAATCTTCCAAATTATTGACTGTAGAAGAAATAGAAATTTCTGTGTATGCAGAAATACTATAGACTCCATCTGCGGGTGCTGTAAACGTTGCAGGGTCCGTTGCTGCACCGGAAGGATTAAAAACATTGCCATCATCAAATACTTCATAATCGAGTTGCAAATCATACCACGTTGCTTCTGGTACAATATAGTTGGTCCAGGAAGTGGTTCTGGCTTCAAAGGCAACTCTAAGCGGGGCTTTCCATGTTGCGTTGCCACTAGCATCACTGGTAAGCACAGCGCCATTACTTGGATTGGTATTCCCTCCAGCAATTTTTACATTTCCGTTTACATCCAGTGCTTTACCGGTGACACTCGTATTCTCGGCAATGAGTGCAGTGCCTGTACTAGATGATTTTGCCCTTACTGCGGTACCGCTATTGCTAATACCTTCAACAGCTATGCTACCACTCGTGTAGGATCGCCACGTACCCCCGTTCCATTGGAGCGATTAAACCTACCTCACCCAATACGCCTACGTTATTTGTATTTCCGCCAAACGTTCTACCAATAATGGCATTGGAAGTGGCAGCAGTATTGTTGTTGTTGATCGCAAAAGAATTCGTACTGAAATTATCTCGTTGATAAGGAAGATTCAGGGTATCGGCATAAATAGCCGATTTAGCCAAATAACTATGTGGTACCGTTGCCAGTGTATCGGTTCCCATGAGCGTGAAATTGCTGCCTCCGTTGGGGTCCAGGTATACGCTCATGGTTTTTCGCCTAAGAAGTCAATACTTAAGTTCTCAACCGTTCCCAATATATTAAAGGCCCCAGGGCTGCCTATTTGAAAGGCAAAATGTCCATAGTTATCCGTAGGAACAAGTCGGTCTTCCGTAAAAAAGTGAACCTCCATCATGGAATTGTATCCGAACACTAATATTCGTATTAGTGATGGGGCTGCCTCCTGTATTCAGAGCAACTCCTGGTAATTTATCAGATTGGGTATTTGCGCGAAGACTGATGTTCCAGACAACATGTGGAACATGATGAGGACGAGGATTAATTTTAAGTTATACATTTTTATTTTTTGTGATGAATTATCAATCTTATGCTAAACGAATTCTCTGTAATACCCGGCTGTGTTGTTAAACAAAATGCATAAGGTGTTTGTTGAAGTGTATTTCTGCGTGTGAAACTGGTTTACTTTTCGAGTATATCCTTTTTCACAAAACGGGCATTTCCAAAGGGCACTGTTTAAAGAAGGTTTCAGTATAGCCCACTGCGATTTCGAACATGGCATTAGCTCAATGGTTTCCTGTAACAAAATGGCTACCTAAACTCAAATAGCTTTTCTAATTGGCATTGGGTTTATTGAACAATTATTTTTTGCGAAATGGACTTGTTATCCTCTAGTTGGACCACATACATACCACTAGCTAAACCACTTACCTCAACTTTATCTTGGTTTTGTACAGGCAGTTTCTTAATTAACTTCCCGCTCATGTCGAGTATGAGAACATTCGAATTTTTGCCTAAACCATTCAGCATAATATTTAAGGTCGTATGAGCCGGTATAGGCCACACTTCCATTTTTACATCTGTACTCCCTGAGCCCAACACCATTCGGGTTTCGCTGTAATTGATTTTGCCATCGATATCTTCCTGTCTGATGCGATACAAGGTTCTGGTGTTGTTGAAACGAGTATCTTTGTATGTATATTGTGTTTCCACATCGCTCATACCATTTTCAGCAATGGTGCTGATGAAGGCAATCGTTTTAAATTCCTTTTCTCCCTCTGCCATCTTTTCAATATGAAACCCTTTGCAGTTCTTTTCAGAAGAAAGAACCCAAAGTAAATCAGCTTGTTGTTCATTGATTCTACGGGCATCAAAACTTTTCCAGGAAACCGGTAAAGGGGTGTTGATGCTTAAATAATAGGGTTGAAAGCCTTGTGCTATGCTTCCCCGCATTGCTGTGTTTAGCAACAGCCATCTCGCCCAGGGTGTAATTGAGAGTGACACCTCCGGCGCTTATTTTTCTTCCTCCAGTGCTCAATATTTGTTTTTGGATGCTTTGTGCTTGTGACGTGGCTGTTACTCCAAGCAGTAACAGGCTAATTATAATTGTGTATTTCATGCTGCTATGTATTTTAAGGTTTGATTTAGTCGGCCAATTGAAGTGTGCCCCAATAATCGAAAAAGGATAAATCAACCGGATCATTGCCGTCGTTCGTTTGGTACAGTTGTAATTTCACTTTATCACCGGCATTCAGATGAATGAGTTCGGTATAATTTCCGCTGTTTGAACTAGTAGTTTGTGAATTATCCGAGGCCCCCATGGTTCGGGGAGAAGTTGGAATGCCATTAACGGTATATCGGAATTGAAGCACGGTTATATTNATTGACATTTGAACTGTAAAAATATAGGCATACGCATAGAGTTGGTAATAACCTGATACCGGAACTATGAATGTGTTTGCATCCGTAGCAGCAGAATTCGGGTTGTAATTTCCACTCACATCAAATACTTCGTTCGTTGATGGTGTAACCCATGCGTTGTGTGAAATAGTTTGCGGACCGCTAGAAGCTGCTTTGTAGGCAATTTTATGCGGAGCCTGCCAGCTTGCATTTCCGCTGGCATCACTGGTTAAAATTTTACCTGCACCAGGACTGGTATTACCACCTGCTATTTTTAAATTTCCGTTTACATCCAAAGCCTTGCCGGTAGTATTTGTATTTTCTGCAACCAAAGCCGTTCCTGTACTTCCCGATTTTGCTCTTACTGCAGTACCGCTGGTACTAATTCCTTCTACCGCTATACTTCCGCTGGTATAGGAACGACCTCGAACGCCGGTTCCATTTAAAGCGGTTAACCCTACCTCACCCAATACACCTACATTATTGGTGTTGCCGCCAAATGTACGTCCAACAATGGCGTTCGATAGTGTTGATGTGTTTTCGTTATTAACCACAAAGGAATTCACACTATTGTCGTCGCGTTGATACGGAAGAAGCAAGGTGTCGGAGTAAGTGGCCGTTGTGGCATTGTTTGCTGTTGTGGCATTGTTTGCCGTAAGCGCATTTTTAGCCATAAAACTATAAGGAACACTTGTTAAGGTGTCGCTGCCCAGAAGAGTAAAATTAGTTCCACCCGATGCATCCATATAAACATGAAGCATTTGACCGGGTAAATTCCAGGGAATTGAGTTCACCGAACCAAGAACATTGGTAGCTCCTGCACTGCCAATTTGAAAGGCAAAATGGCCCATCGCATCCGTAGTTACCAACCGTTGTTCACGATATTGAAAGGCACCATTCAGCTGCGCAACTCCAACACGAATGTGGATGCTGGAATTGGCAATAGGTTGTCCATTTGAATTTAAAGCCACCCCCTGATAGTTTAACAGGTTGGGCACTTGAGCGAATACTGAGGCCCCGATCAACATGAAGGCCACCACGCAAACGAAGAAGAATTTTACTTTGTTCATATAGTTTTGTTTAATTGTTTGATTGATGCCTCAAAGATGAAATGCCGAACAAGGCCTATCAATTATTTTACAATGAGTGGTCAAAAGCAAACCCCGAAATGTTATATTATATACCCGAACTGATTTTCAACACAGCGCCCATTCGTAGTTAGAAGGCCCTTCGTAGGAAAGGATTCAGCGTTCGCTAAAAGACGTGTTGCCTGATTCCTTGCCAACAGATGCTGTGCCTATTATCCTCTTGACCATTTATTCCTTCAGCTTCATCGCTGGTCTATTGTTTCTGTCAACCGTTTATTGGTGCTCAATTCGTTTTTACGAAATCCGGAGTTTTACATCAGAAATTCATCTGACCTTAAAACCTTATCCTATGCTTAAATCCATTTTTGTTCTTGTTCTGCTGATTGGCAGTTTTCAGATCCAGAGCAGCCATGCCCAATGCGGCACGCCATCCAATTTACAATTCGTGTATGCTAACAATGTTTCTACGTTTTCCTGGGATGCCGTTCCCGGAGCTACTTCGTATTATCTCGAACTGAAGTATCCATCATACTCCTGGAGCAATCTGGAATATGCCACTGTCGTGAACAGCAATAGCCTCTCCTTAACTGGTGTGATGCAAAGTATCGCTCTTGATTGGCGGGTGCAGGCTGTTTGTTCTTCAGGGAGCAGCAGTTTTGCACAATCCTCAATGAGTATTCCTTGTCCGGTACCTCATTCGTTACAAGTCACCAATTTGGGTAACCATAGTGCAACCCTGAATTGGGCACACGATCCTGGTTACAATACCATGGTGTCGGATTTCCTGGTGGCATATCGTGCCATAGGAAACAGTACCTGGATCGACTTGGGAAATACGTTTGCCACCACAATCAATGTGAGTAATCTTCAAAGTGGAACTTCCTACGAGTGGAGAGTGATGCAAACCTGTGCCTATTTCAACAGTAGTTATGCTTACGCTAGTTTTACTACATCGGGGCCTGCCTGTGCTGCAGTAACAGGTTTGACGACAAACTCTGTAAATGCCACACAGGCCAGCATAAGTTGGAACGTTTCACCCAATGCCATTTCATATCAGGTAGAATATAAACCATCTACTGCCACAACATGGTCTTCGCCGGTAAATGCGGCATCCAATTCAACCACACTCAATAACCTGACACCCGGCACTACGTATACCTGGAGAGTGATTTCGGTTTGTCCAAGTGGAACCAATACCTCTGTTGTTTCAAATTTTACAACTACAAACCCTACAAGTTGCGGAATTCCACAAGGACTCCAGGTCGTTTCAACCAGCAATACGAGTCTCACACTGGGTTGGACCCCGGTGCAAGGCGCTACCTCTTATCAATTGCGCTATCGTTTGTTGGGCAGCAGCGGTTGGAATTTTGTTTCCGGAATTGCAGGAACAAGTTATGCGATAAATAACCTGAACATAGGAGCCACTTATGAAACGCAACTTCGAGTGTTTGTACATCTGGCTATTCTTCCTATACAGCCAGTTTAAATGCATCTACAACCTTGTGTGTTTCAGCCGGTAACAATACCAATGAGTGGATTGATCGGTTTGTATTAGGAAGTATTCAACGCAATTCCGGAGCAGAACCGGGGGCTACTTGCAAACAGGTATTCAAACCACATTGGTAAGAGGTACCAATCATCAGGGACAAATCAGTGCCGGGTTTTCGGGAACAACCCGTAAACAAAACTATGCGGTATACGTTGATTTTAACGACAATGGCAATTTTAATGATGCCGGAGAACGCATCTTCGGATCAGGGTTGATTTCGAACGGCAACAACTTTAATTTTAATGCAACAATTCCCGTAAATGCTGCACTGGGTGTTCATGCCATGCGGGTTATCATGCGCAGAAACGGAGGCCCCTCAATTCAGGGCTGCCTGGAGAACTTTTAGGAGAAACGGAAGATTATCAGGTTGAAGTGGTGGCCAATTCAAATCGACCCGCTGAACTCAATGCACAAGATGCCGGGCAGAAGAAGTTGTTCGTCGCACCCAATCCTTCTTCAGGACTGTTTCAGGTCAGTACTTCATCTGAAATTATATCCGGTAAGTATCTTGTCAGAAACATTCAGGGCAGCGTCATACAACAAGGCCTTCTGAATCAAACTACCCACTGGGAATTGAATCTCTCTAACCATCGTCCCGGCATTTATTTTCTGGAAGTGCATGATGGGAGTTTGCCTCTACAAGTGTACAAGTTACTTAAGCAAGAATAATACACAACACCAAATCAACTGGTTGTTTGTTTGGTTCCGGGCTGTCTGTTACAGGGCAGCCTTTTTTGTTGCAGTGTTTTTATTACAGGGATGCAAACGTAAGATTGTTTTTCACATCGAAACAACCGGCGTAGGAATTGGATAAACAAGTGAAGCCAATACACAAACAAACGATTCCTGCTTAAAATCTTATCGGCAAAAACACCGATAAAATGCTGATTTCTAAGGGACTGCGTATTACTTTAGCCCAATGACCTTTTGGCGATTTGGGGTAATATGGTGTATTTGGATGCTGACCATTTCAGTTTCAGGAATGGCAACACCTTGCCCTGAATTGGAACGGGATAACTGGAAACACATCCGACAGGAGCCCAATTTTGAAAAGCTTTTACATCAATATTCCGATGCGTTTTGCCGGGCCCGGATTTATGAATGGCATATTGAGCGAACCCTCGATTTGAACCTTCCTTCAACGATGGATACCCTGCAAAAATGGGCCCATCTGGCAGATAGTTTATATCTTCAGGCCCAGGCGGCTCCGAATCAAAAAATCAATTTGTTTTTACATCAGGCGCTTATACATCATCATCTCGGGATGTATGATTCCTGTCTGGCCATTTGTTTCAAACAACTGGATGTTGTTCGTAACATAAACAATGCCTATTACCAGGCCCATTTTCTGCTTACCATTTCCAGTTGCTTTAACCGTATGGGTCAAAGTGATAAAGGAATTGAGTACGCCCGTCAGGCACTTCCTGTTGTTCAACAGCTCACCGACAGCNTTGATCGGGCGTACTTAATACATCAACTGGCGGCCCGCTATTTGTGGCGTTATCAGGATACAAAAATTAAAACTCTTCTTGATTCAACGACTTACTTTACAGAGCAATTACTGGGGTTTGGCAGAGCACTTAACGATTCAGTTTTGTTAACCCGGGGCTACAACCGCATGAACGGAATTTCACATGAACGCGGACTGTATCTTCAGGCCCTGAAATATATCGACAGTGCGCAGATGTTTCGAATTCCCGAACGGACGACAGAANTGCTTGCTTTAGGGTATGGCGATCGGGCGGATATTTTAATGGAACTGAAGAGGTATCCGGAAGCGCTTAAACAAGCAGATACCTTTTTGCAATTTCAACTGCGCGGTGGTAACCCGGAACAGATTGCGAACGCCTATGCCCTAATTTACCAGATTCATTCCAATACTAAAAATTACAAGGATGCCCTTAACGCATTAGAAGGCTATCATGATGCTATGGACAGTTTGCGTAAAAACGAACGCAGTAAGTCCATCAACGATCTGGAATTAAAATACAATAAGGCCCGGAACGAAAACGCCATACGGGAACTTGCACAGGAAAAACGCATCTATTTGCTGATGCTGATTGCCGGTTTACTGGGCATCACCGCCGGAATTNTTTACTGGAGGCAGTCTGCGTTAAAAAGTAAACACCGCATTTTTCAGGCGGAACAACGTTTAAACAGAGCGCGTATGAATCCACACTTCTNNTTTAATACGTTGGCTTCCCTGCAAACGATGGCGTTGCAGAAACAAGACCACTTTGTGCTGGCATCCAGTTTGTCGCGTTTTGCCCACATCATGCGAGAAACCCTGNAAAGTACCTATAAAGAGTATATTACTCTGGAAGAAGAGATGGAGTTTCTGGAAGAATACCTGAGTTTACAATCCGTGCGCTTTCCGGCCACCTTTTCATATTCCGTAACCTGCGATGAAACCTTAGATCCGGAGCGTTGGGTTATCCCTTCCATGATTCTGCAACCGTTTGTTGAGAACAGTCTTGAACATGGATTTGATGCCTTAAACAAGGAAGGACAAATCCATATACGTTTTGNNAAAAAGAATCAGGAATTACACGTAGAAATTTGCGATAACGGACGGGGTATTCAGGTCACCTCTAAAAAAGGAACGGCCAGCACATTTNCCCGGGCAACTCAGATTATTCGGGACCGGTTATTTATTTTTAATCAAAGGCATCGGCAGGAAGCGCATTTTCAGTTAAGCGATGCTGAAGGTGGCGGAACCCGGGTTGAAATCGTTTTACCGTCGATCCAACAACAGGATATTCAGGAAGTTGTACCTTCAAATCCGCAGAGCACACCATGAATTTATTGATTATTGATAATGAACCCATATTACGTGAAGGCATCCGCCATATGGTGGAAGCCTTATGTCCGCAAGTACAGCGCATCGCCGAAAGTGAAGGCGTTAATAGTGGATTAAAAGCCATTCAGGAGTTACAGCCTGATGTAGTGATATTGGATGTAGAAATGGATGATGGAACCGGATTCGACCTACTTCGCCAGATTCCGGAACCCGATTTTCAACTGATTTTTGCAACTGCACATGATCGGTATGCGGTAGAAGCATTTCGTTGCAGTGCCATTGACTTCCTGCTGAAACCGATTGATCCGATGCAGTTAAAAGAAAGCATCGACCGGGCCNGCACACCGTATGAAAGAAGCCAACCTGAAAGCCCAGATTGATTTTTATTGCAGCAGGTGCAGGGCAAACCCGATCCGGAAAAACGTATCGTCCTGAAGGATATTCATAACGTCTTTTTGNTTCGGGTGCGGGAAATACTTNTTTGCGAAGCCGAACGAACGTATACCCGGTTTTATCTCGAAAATCATGAACCTATTCTGGTTTCCCGTAATCTGAAAGAATATGAATCGATACTGGAACCGTTGGGGTTTATCCGAACGCATCATTCATATCTCGTAAATCCAGATAAGATTCAGGTTTTTGACCGTCAGGATGGTGGAACTCTGATTCTGGATGGAGGACATCAGATTCCCCTTTCGCAACGANAAAAGGATACCGTATTGCACTTACTCGAGCGTCGGCTTTAACTGTTTACCATACAGTTTAGACCAATAAATTTGGTGTAAACAACTATCCTTTCGGTATAAACCAACATGGGTATTAAAAACGCAACGTAACGAAGAAATTTGAAGCCAAATGACTTAGTCAATTATTTTGATCGTTATGCAACGGTCTCTTTTTACTATTTTTGAACAATGACCAGAAGTTTAATTCATTTGTTATTATTTGTTTTTTGTTCATTCCATTTTACATCGGTTCAGGCACAGGTTACGAACGGTTTGGTAGCAAAGTATTCCTTTNTTGGAAACGCCAACGACGAAATTGGTAATAACCACGGAACGGTTAATGGCGCTACGTTAACCACAGATCGCTTTGGAATCCCGAACCGGGCCTATCAGTTTGACGGCACTTCGGGGCATTCAATTCAGCTCGGGAATAGTTCCACATTAAAACCAACAGCTTGTTCTATTTCTCTTTGGGCCTATATCGAAAATAGCGCCTGTTATCAAAACAACCTGAATTACCAACCGTTTATCGTGACCACAAATTCAAACGCACCTGCTGCCTATTATGAGGCATACGGTCTGGGATACTGGTTACCGCAACCTCAAATGCTGACCATTGCCTATCAGGGAGGTAGTAGCGGTGGAAGTGCTTGTTTCAGCAATCCTACGATTGTTACAGGCCAATGGTATCACATGNGTTTTTCGTTTGACAATGACAGTATGGTAACCTATCTGAATAATTCGCGTATTTGTGGCTTGGCCAAGGGTTTTGTAACAACATACGATGGTGGTGATGTGATTTTAGGTAAAACCTCGGTACCCTCAAAGGATGCGTATCTGAATGGGCGACTTGACGATATCCGTATATACAACCGACGACTGACCCAACAGGAGGTGGATACATTATTTCAGTTACCATCTGTAAACCCAGCCAGTATCCATAGCGAATATCAGGAAGGCGGAACGAGCATTTTCTGTCAGGGAGGAAACCTGATTATCCAATCAACCAAAACCATCCAACAGGTTCAGGTGTTTGACATCACAGGAAAAAGATGCCTGACATTTGAACAGAACAAATTAAATGTCTATCCGGTTCATGCGTTACCCCTTGGTGTATACCTGTGTCGGGCAACATGTAGTGATGGCCATCATGTGACGTCCAAAGTTCTACTCCGGTAGTTTGAGATGTGACCCTCGATTGAGAAATACAGTTTGTCAGGTGTTCGTAGTTCAACGTATCAAATATTACATTTTCATTGGTCAAAATTTCGAACCTTTGCTATCTGAATGCGTTTAATGAATCTGGATGCTGCTTTTTGGAATCAACGGTATGNNAAGAAGATCACCGGTTGGGATTTGGGTACTGTTAGTCCGGTGTTTAAGGAACTGCTCCAGCATGAACCCCGACGGAACATCAGGGTGCTGATTCCTGGTGCCGGCAATGCGTATGAAGCCGACTATTTACTGGAACTTGGGTATCAGAATATCACCATAGCAGACTGGTCTGAACGGGTTTGCGGACAATTAAATGAAAAGTATGCCCATCAACCGGAGGTGCACATCGAGTGCATTGATTTTTTCAGTTACAGCCGGCATNTCGATCTCATCCTTGAACAAACCTTTNTTTGCGCACTGGATCCTTCTTTACGTTCGGCCTATGCTAAAAATGGCAGAATTATTGGCCCCCGGNGAGTTCTCACCGGTGTGCTATTTGATCGGGAATTTGAAGGCGGCCCACCTTTTGGCGGAAGGGCCTCAGAATATGCCGAACTGTTTAACCCCTTGTTTTTAACCGACATCTGGGCGCCTTGTATGTGCTCTGTTGCACCGCGAGCCGGCACCGAATTGATGTTTCGTATCATAAAAAATAATCACATATCCTATGACCTTTGATGAAATTATTCAATCCGATACCCCAACACTGATCGACTTTCACGCCGAATGGTGCGGCCCTTGTAAAATGATGGCCCCGATTTTACAGGAAACGAAAAATNCGCTGGGTGCCGGGATTCAAATCGTTAAAATTGACGTCGATAAGAATCAGGCCCTGGCCGGTGAATTACAGGTACAAAGCGTACCCACTTTGATGCTATTTAAAAAAGGTGAACTGGTATGGCGGCGAAGTGGAGTAGTCAGTAAACCCGATCTGATGCGTCTGATACAAGGGCAAAACGCCTAAAAACTGGATTTACAAAAACGCGCTCAATCAAACTAAAGTTCAGGCAGCCGATTTAAATCAAACGGAAATTTGCTGTAACCGGGCTCGAAGTAAAGGATTCGTATTCGTTTTTCCGTTGGCTGTGTCCAATTATAAAATTTGGGTTCAAGGCAGTCATGCTGAATGTACTCAGGGAAGTACCTCCGCAGGAGTTTTGTTGAACTCACTACTGATTAAACAAGTAAGGATTAATCACGCCACGGCCCCCGCCTAGGGGTACGGATCACGGTATACGGTCCGTCGCCCCGGGTTGAAATGCTGCAACGGCTGGATGGGCTTGAAAAAGCACCGCCACGTTGAATCAGCTCCACATTAATCGGCGATTTTCCATTCATATTCAGGATACCTAGGCACAAAATAAAGGTTTTGTGCTCCAAAGTTCCGGGCATCATAATAATCACTGTTCGACGCGTCGCCCAATTGAACGCAGGCTTCGGTCAGGTTGCCGGTGAGATCCATGATACCGAACAACGAAGAACCGCTGGTTTGACGATTACTGCTTGGGGTAGCAAAAATTCCGTTGCGAACGGGTCCGTCAAAAGACAGTCCGTTGTATCCTACCAGAGCATTTGCAGAGGTCGTATTCAGGGTACTGATGCTTTCATTGGCCGCACCAGCATTGAGCAAAGTATATGGCGTGGTGGCAAAATTCGTATCACCCCATGCATAATCATTGTAGGCCGATAAAATGGGCGTTGTGCCAATATGTCCCCGGGCGATGCGTTCATATTGAATTTCAGTCATCGGACTTAACCCGGCCCACCACAGCCAGGCATTGATATCATCGCGGTTTAACCAGCCACAGGCCACAAATTCACCATCGTTGGCTTCATCCGGTATCCCATTCCCGTTTAAATCACAGCCATAAACGGCAGGAGGCCATTCACCGAAGGAGTATGAATCATAATACCATTGCGATACGCACTACCACTGGGTACCAGTGCCAGGGTTCCGCTAGCCGAAGCGGGGTCGTTTGTGGTATGTAGCTGTTGTTGATTATAAGCTAACATATTTAAAAAATCGCGGTAGGCACCTTGGGTAATTTCATATTTCATACACCACATTTCACCTCCCGTGGGGTATTTATTGTACGCTATATACTGCTGAAAGGGTGGAAATGAATACGTCGTCCAATAGCCTAAGGAATCATCCCTTTAATATAAACGCCATCCAGTTTAAAGCTATATCCATCGATGGGGCTATTCGGAAGCGTGCGGATGAGTGACCAATTGCTGGGATTAATATTGGCATAATAGATGCCCGGGGTCGGAGTTGTAGAAAACAAGGTATAATCGCTACCCTGGCTTCCAACACTGTCGCCCACACAAAAGAAGCTGCACCCAATGCCGGCACATTCACCATTTCAAGGGCAAAGGCTTTCATTTCGGCATTAAAAACGGGCAGGTCCTCTACACCCAACTGAATACCGGTGAGCGTACAATTGCCGGTACCTGTATTTGCGGCATCCCGATGAATCAACGCTCCGACATGCTGGGCACTAAATTGGGTGATGCTGAATCCGGATGCAATGGTGTTTCCGGCGTTCCTGAAAACGACGGGCATCCAACCCGTGTTCGCATTACGTACCTTAAAAATACGTACACACCGTCGTAATTGGACGGAGGGGTATTCAGGCGCCAGCTATTCTCCCAGCTTAAATCAAATTGAATATAACTGGTATTTGGGCTGGTTCCGGCCACATAAGTGACATTCGAAATTTGAACATTGTTGGCCCATAGCGGCATATTAAGCAGCAGAAGAGCAGAAAAAACAGAAGATTTTTCATACGACAGAAGGTTTAAGGAGGGGTTATTTTTTAAGAATGATTTGAAAACTTTCCAGCAGGACATCTTGTCGATACACTAGTACCAGATAGAGGCCGTCCGCGAAGGATTCGAGCGACAAGCGATTGTTTTTCGCATCGAGTGGCTGTTTTTCAGGAGGCTGCCCTGCATAGTTCTGATTTGTACCTCCAAGGTGCTGGCATCCGGCCGATCCGGACCGATTAAAAACTGCAGGTCACCCCGGGTTGGATTGGGAAAGATTTTGATTTGATATGCTCCTTGATTCCGCTTTAAAACCACTACTTCGTTGTAGGTGACCCGTTGGTCCCGATCGCGCAGCTGAAGGCGGTAATAAAATGTTTCGGCATTTTCACGGGTTAAGGTCTTATCTAAAAACTGATACTGGCGTTGATGCGTATCATAATTAAGGTTCCAGGTAGCCAGGGTATGAAACCCCTATGTTGCATTCGTGCTGCGTTGTAATTCTATATTTTCGGGCCTTTCCGACGACTCCAGTTCCCAATACAACAGAGCATCCTGATTCTTCCAAACACCTTCGAAACGTAACAGGGCGGTATGGAGCACCAAGGATGGATTAAATAATACCATGGCATACCCGTCATTGTTTCCTCCCTTAAAAATACTCAGGTTGCTGATAGGATCCGGATTGACCGGCGAACTGGCGGCTGTTCCATAGCCATCCTGATTCCCGCCTTTAAAATGGCCAGGGAACCTATAAAGGTTGTGTTGATGCCCGAACTCAGTGACGTACCATAACCGTCGTTATGGGCACCTGTATATTGCGCAAACAGCGTATTTGACCCAAGAACGAGCAGAAAAAGAAAAGTTTGGCGTTTCATGACGGTTATTCTTTAGATTCCGGAGTAAAACTAGATCGGGAGAAATCATAGATTAAAGAGAATCAATGGATTGCGACCCTTGTTCGATACTGTGTAGAAACAATCTGATAAATGGCAGTTGCCAGGTACCTTAGTCAGCCATTAAAATGCGGTGTGCCAGCCATAAAAAATTATTAATTCACTAATTTAACCATTAACTTTACCGACCAATATAGCCTGAGCTATGCCCGGAGGATTCTGTGTGTAGTGCAGGTACAATTAAAACACATGGTATGAAAAAATTCAACAAACTATCTGCGTTTTTGTTTTCTACAATTTTGGAACCCTTGGTTACTTTGGCGCTCATGCACAAGTTACCGGAGTAAAAACGGTGCCGGGAGATTATGCGACGCTGGCAGATGCTATTACCGCGTTGAATACAACCGGTGTAGGAGCCGGAGGTGCAACCATTACAATTACTGCACCGCAATCAGCTCCGGCAGGCGGCTATTTATTGGGGAGTGCCACGTTAAATGCCAGTACCAGTGCCGCAAACCCTTTGGTGATCAATGGGNGCAATCAGGTGATCACGGCACAAACGGGTACAGGTGCCGGAACAGCTACTGTATTACCGGATGCGGTGTTGATTATTGCCGGAACCGATTATTTAACCTTAAATCAACTGAATATTGCTGAGAATGCAGCCAATACCACGATTACAACGCAAATGGAGTGTGGTATTCTGGTACGTAATCTTACTACCGACGATGCGCCTCAAAACTTAAGTATCACCGGATGTAGCATCAATTTGAATGGTACCGGAGCCCTATCAAGCACTGCCGGTATCGTGGAGTGTGGTATTTCTGTTCAGAATGTGCCTTATACCACAGCAATCAGCCCAATTTCAACAACAGCAACAGCACCAACCAGTGCGCCGGGTATCCCGATAAATATTACAATCAGCGGAAATACAATTACCAATTGTTATAGTGGTATTGCCGTAATCGGCCACTCCACAGCTGCCANNACTATATCGGCAATATNNCGTTATCGGGGGAATACTCCTGCCGATGGAAATACGATCACCAACTTCGGCGCAAAAGCTCCTGAATCGAATAACACGGTAGTAGCTGCCGGGAACGGGATTTTTATTGCGAATGTGAATGGAACCCAAATACTCCGCAATACAATTACAGCAAGCTCGGTATTTAATGCTACTTATGGTATTCAGTCCGCAGCCGAAGCAGGAAATCGCGTAATCAGACATAATGTGGTGAGCGGAAACTCGATTGCTACCACTGCCCAATTATTTTATGCCATCTTTAATACCAGTGCGCCACAAAATGTAAGCGTAGATAGTAATACCGTTCAAAATATCACCCTGGCAGGAACGGGTCAGTTTTATGGGGTTTACAATAACGGTACGGCCAATGCGACTGGAAGTGGTACGACCAATGGAAATACCATCACGAATATTACCCGGACAGGAGCCAATGGGAACACCTACGGAATGTTCGTGTCTACCCTCTCTAACACGCCGGGACGTGAGATTAAAAACAACATAGTTTCAAATTTTACCAATACCACCAGTGCAACAGGAGCCACCAATATTTATGGTATTTATGTTGCCAATACCCAGGCATCTGTATCCACCGGTAATGTGATCAGTAACCTGAGTGTAGGGGGTACGGGTACCGGAGCTGTTGTGATTTATGGTTTATATACCAATGTGGCCACCAATANNCACATGTACTGGATAGTAACCGAATTAGCGGACTGGCCATCAACCATAACCCAACCAGTGGTAGCCTGGTATACGGTATCTTCAGTACCAATGCCTCCGGTATTGTCACCCTGAGCCGTAACAATATCAGTGGGTTAACCATTGCCGGAACCGTTGCGACCGCCTCTGGTGTAGAAGGGATCAATCTTACCGGTGCATCTAACGACCGCACTGTTAGCAATAACTNTCATTTCGGGCTTGAGTGCTCCGGCTATTTCGCTGGACAATGCCATCCGGGGAATTAATGCCACTGCCGGGGTGAACAACAAAATCTATAACAATACCATTTATTTGGGAGGTGGCAGTCCGTTAACATCTACCGGAGCCAACTTTGGAGCCTCAGGGNTTACCTGGAATGGTACCAATGTGAACACAACCACCAGTGTCGATCTCAGAAACAATATCATTCATGTGAATGTGACCACCACCGGGAATGCGATTTCAGCAGCACTACGTAACACCAATGCCGGGGTTGTAGGTACCTGTCCGGTGACCTATTTGTCAACTTCCAACAACAATATTTATTATACCCCAAACATTACCAAAACCCATTTGTATGCAGAATCTGCGGTGGGAACTGGTACGGTTTCCAATGCGTATAGCCTGACCAATGATGCCAGCTTCAATACATCGTGTGGTCTGTTTAAAACATTTGCTGCACCTCGTGAATTTGGAACCTTTACTGAAAATAATCTGGCGTCGGTATCCGCCAACACCTTTGCCCTTGCAGGAGCTTCCTTTGCGGAATCCGGAGGACAAACCCTGGCTGCAGTTACAACCGACTATGATGGTGTTTCACGTGGGACTTCTTACGATATGGGGGCCCTTGAATTTGCAGGATTCGTTGTAGATGCCACGGCGCCAAGCATCACCTACACGTTGTTGCCAAATACACTGTGTTTAACCAATCCTTCTATTTCTTCCGTGATTACGGATAACTCCGGGNTGAATACAACTTCCGGAACCAATCCGCGGGTGTGGTTTAAANAATCCACTGAAAACAATGTACTGGCAGCAACTAACACCTCAGCCGACAATGGTTGGAAATTTGTTGAAACAAGCAGCAGCAGTTCACCGTATCTGTTTACGCTGGATTACAGTTTATTGAATTCAGCAGTAGTTGCAGGCGATATCATTCAATACTTTGTAGTTGCTCAGGATTTATCGGTGAGCAATAATGTCGGAAAGGCCAACGCCAACTTTGCTGCGGGCTTTTGCCCTGCATCGGTGGCACTTTCGGCAGCAGCATTCCCGGTAACCGCACCGAATCAGTTTACCATCAATATTCCACCGGCAACAATAACTGCTATAGCCACTCCGGGCGACTTCTGTTTAGGAGGAAGCCCGGTTTTATCCACCACGGATAACACCGCAATTAGTGGGTTGGAATACCAATGGCAAAGCAGTCCGACGGGTCAGAATACCTGGTCGGCTGTTCCAGGTGGAACTACATTACCATTCTCTGCCCCATCTATCTCGGTCACAACGGATTACCGTTTAGTAGTTTCTTGTTTGGGTAGTCCATTTGACACTTCTGCCAACGTTACGGTAATTGTGAACACGCCAACGATGGCATCAACGACAGGAAATACCATTTGTGGACCAAATACCTCATCGGTGACTGCAACAGCTGATCCTGGCTATTACGTGCGTTGGTACAATGCGGTTGTAGGAGGTTCTTTGTTATCCACCAACAACACTTACAACACACCATTGTTATTTGCTGCAACCACGTATTATGCTGCACCTGCTGCCGGGACCTCTGCCTTTGGTGGTCGTATCAATGCTACTGCAACAGGATCGCATNCCGGTGCTGTGAACCGCGGTATCGTATTTAATGCTACTGCCGCAACAACAATTGATAGTCTCGGATTTCAATGTTCTGGTCCTGCTACCGCATTAACCGTTCAATTATGGAATGCAGCCGGAACCACACNNAAATCGGATCAAACTTACAGTGNNAATATTCCGGCGAACTCCGGAACCACAACGGTTCCTGTACTGGTCACTATTCCAACCCTCATCAATATTCCGGCTGCCGGAACCTACCGAATGGTGGTATCTGCCTTGAATCCTTCGGCTCTGGCCTTGTATAGTGAATCTTCCGGTGTTAGCGGATATCCTTATAGCGTGAGTAGCGGACTGATTAGTATTACAGGTTCTATCGCCAGTTTAACCGGAACCGCAACAACAACGGCATATTATAATTTCTACAAATTAGTGATCGGACGCATCTGTGAAGGGGTTCGTGTTCCGNGTGCAAGTGAACTATACCAGCCTCCGGCAGTAACACTTACCGCCAGCAGTGATAGCGTGTGTTTCTTGCAAACCACCTCATCCACCATCAATCTTACATCGTCAAATCCGAATTACACGTACACCTGGACACCAGCCACAGGCCTGAATACAACAACCGGTGCCACAGTTATTTCAAACCCAGCCAGTGCGGTAACATATACCGTTGTGGCATCAGATGCAGGAAGCGGATGTGCCAGCATCTTAACAAAACCATTGGTGTCTACCCTCAGTTTAATANTTACGGCTTCGGTGTCTCCAACCCTGGTTTGTCCGGCGGATTCGGCCAACCTGAACGTAGCGGTTACACCGAGCGGATTTGTACCCAGCACCTATACATGGACTCCGGGTGGATTCTCTAATCCGAATATCGCCAATCCGAAAGTTAATTCTTTGGTGACACAAACGTTTACCGTTACGGCGACAGAATCGCATGGTTGTACACGAACCTCAACCACAACACTTTCGGTGCATCCTTTGGTTAGCGGATCTCCTGCTGCCAGTCCGAATAATTTCTGTGAAGGAACAAGCACCACGAGCATTACCTCAACAGTTTCCTACACATGTTTTGGAACGGTCAACAATTTCATTAGTCCGTATACATCTTCATTCTGGACTACCACGAACACGAATCTGGTGGTTAATGGATCGGTCAATACCAACACGATGCCGGCTAGTATCAGCCTGGTTTCGGGGTTAAATGATGCTGATTCCGGAACCCTGAATTATACTGTGCCTATCGGATGCGGTGGTACTGTATCGTTCAACTGGAGTTATGCTTTAAATAACAGTGCGATTCCTTGGACGATTCGCCCACGTTACAGCATCAACGGCGGACCAGCAGTTATCTTTAATGGCTTTAATATTTTTGGTTCTGCACCACAAAGCGGAACCCAAACGATTACGGTGAACCAGGGCGATGTGCTCACGATTCAGNTTGTGGAGTTATTTGACGGATTTAACGTATCCGGCAACCTTAACCTTAACCAACTGGGTGGCACCGGCTGCAGCCTTAACAGGTACAATTAGCATTTGGGATGCCCCAACAGGAGGCACCAATTTAGGGTACCACCAATCACTGTGAATCCAACGGCAACATCTACGTATTATGCGCAATACACCCAGAATATTACCGGTTGTGTGAATCCGATTCGCGTACAGGTACCATTAACAGTATTTGCAACACCAACTGTTACAGCGACTGCACTTCCGGGAGCGGCAATTTGTAGTGGAAGTCCGGTAACACTACAAGGTGGTGGAGCCAGTACCTATACCTGGAATGGAAATCCAACCACAACGTCCGATACAACAATAACTCCGGCTGTTGCGGGTACCTACACTGTGCAGGGTGTGGATGCCAATGGTTGTTCGGCAACTTCAAGCGTAACTGTTAGCATCAATCCATTACCAACAATTAATGCCAGTGCCAGTCCTTCCAATACAGTGTGTCAGGGAAATCCGATTACTTTACAAGGTAGTGGTGGTATCAATTACCAGTGGAATGGAAATGCTACGGTAGGTTCAGATACGACATTAACTCCAGCAGTTGCAGGCACTTACACTATAGTAGGCGTAGATGCCAATGGCTGTAGTAATACATCAACAGTTCAAGTAAATATTAACCCACTACCGAATCTGATTGTAGGGGCTAACCCCTCAACAACAGTTTGTACCGGAAGCCCGGTTACTTTAACAGCCAGCGGAGGTACTTCATATACCTGGAATGGTAATGCGACCAGTGGTTCAGACACTACGTTAGTACCGGCAGTGGCAGGAGTTTATACAGTAGTTGCTACCGATGCAAATAGCTGTTCAGCTGAAGCGACCATAAATGTTGGTCTGCATCCTGTACCGAATGTAACTGCAAATCTCAGTACCAACAGTACCGTTTGTGCCGGAACATTGGTTACCCTACTCGGCGGCGGTGCACAAACCTATACCTGGGATGGTATTCCGACCACTACATCTGATACAACGATAACTGCATCAAATACTGCCGTGTATACTGTGGTTGGTACTGATGCCAATAGTTGTACGGCATCTTCCAGTGTGGCTTTAAATGTGAATCAATTACCTGTTATTCAGGCCTTGCCACCAACCCAAACGGTTTGTAATACTTTATCGGCAACAATTGATGCCACCGGCGCTGGTGTGAACGGAACCTATAGCGTGAGCGGGCCTCAGAGCATCACCTTAGGAACTCCTTTTACAACAACGTTCGGACACGCCGGTATTTATATGATCACCGGTACTGATGCCAACAGTTGTTCTAATACTGCTACGTCTGAACTGATAGTTAGCAATGCTCTGAATGTGACTGCAACGGCTAGTCCGAATAGCAGTCGCTGTTTCCAGAACTCTGTAACGATTTCGGGCGGAGGGGCAACCAATTATTGGTTTAACGGAACTCCAATGTCGGGTAGCGATACCACCTTTGTGACCTTTGTGGGAGGTACTTATACGATTACCGGAAGCGATGCGCTGGGATGTTCAAATACATCCTCAGTGAGTGTGACAGTGAGTGCCTTATCCGGAACGCTGGCCTTAACCAGTGTAAATACTTCGGTAGTGGGAACCACCTCATCTGCTCAGGTACAACCAGATGGAACAAGTTTAAATTATACCGATGCCCAATGTAACCTGATTGCTGTGGTTACTGACGGATTTGGAGGTAGTATCCTCGGAAATACCAGTGCCACCGTAACAGTGGACCCAACGGTACAAACCGTGAACGGACAACCTTATGTTCAACGTTGGTATAGCATAACTCCAACAAATACCGGTGCATCAGCGCTCGTGAAATTGTATATATTACAAAGTGATTTCGACAGTTATAATGTGTATGCCGGTGCTAACGGATGGCCATTGCTGCCAACATCAGGCAACAATGCTGATCCGAATGTTCCGAATATACGGGTGACAAAAACCGACGCGAACGGAACGGTGGTTTATACCCCAGCCATGTTCTGGAATGGTACGGTTTGGGAAGCTACCTTGAGTATTGCAAACTTTAGTGAATTCCGTTTCCATTCAGCCAATCCTGGTAATGCTGCGCTTCCGGTTCAAATTACGTCCTTTACAGGTCGTAAGTTGGAAAGTGCCGATGAGTTGAGCTGGACCACAGCGTCTGAATTGAACAATAAAGAATTTGAACTCCAACACAGTGTGAATGGCACCGATTATTCTACCATTGCTACCGTGAGCAGCAAAGCCCTCAACGGAATGAGTTCCTTACCGATCGATTATAAAGCAGTAAATAATCAACCTCAATCCGGTCACAACTATTACCGTTTGATTCAAAAGGATCTGGTAAAACCAGTGTGCATCATAAAGTGGTGGATATCATCTGGGGTCAACATGGCGATGTGGTGACCATTTATCCGAATCCGGTTCAACACGTATTGAATATTGATTTGTTTGCTGTGAAAGCACAATACACCCTTGTGAAAATTCTGGACATGAGCGGTCGCCTTGTAAAACAAATTCAGGTTCAAAGCGAAGCCGGCATGAATAAAATGCAAGTAGAACTGGCAGAACTGGCCGAGGGAATTTACGCGGTTCAGGTATATGCCAATGATGAACTGATTAGTGTAAGCAAAGTACGCAAGAACTAATTCAAAGACTTCTTGTGTTGAATTCAACAATATTTGAGTCAACTAAACTTAAAAACAAGGGCGGAACGTATCTGCCCTTGTTTCATATAATGAATTAAAATAAAAGTATGAAACAACGCATGACAACTTTAGGGCTACTCCTACTGGTGATGAGCCTTTCCGTCACGGCCCAATTTAAACTGATTGGAAAAGGACCCGCCTTTGAAGAACCCGAAAAAGGCTATGATAAATTGTTATTGCTAAAGAATGGCAAGACCGCCTATGTCCATGCTGAATCCAGTGGACTACGCGTAAAGATTTTCGGATCCGATTACAAGCAGGCCGGCATTGGGCTAATCAATAGCACCCAGGGAAAACTGAGTGAGTTGAGTGTAGAGGGCATCTTTGAGTCGGGAGGAAATATTGTGGCCCTCGTGAGTGAATACGAANAAAACATTCCCATCTTGTATCGATTTGTGATTGGTGGAAATACCGGTCGCAAAATCAGCGAAGATAAAATTGCGCAGATGCAGAAAGAATCGATGGGTTCTGTTTTTGCTAATGCGTTTGGTGTACCGGTGGCTGATTTTATTGTTCGTAAAGATCCTTCATCTGATCATTATGTGGTTGCGGTGTTTAATACCGGCACGTCTGAATCTGACAAACGCCTGGAGTTTATTACCTACGATGGCACCCATAAAGAAATTTCACGCTCCTACATGAGCTCGCCGGAAAACAAATTTAAGTATGTCAGCCTGCTCGATCTGGCCATTCTGCCTAATCAACAAGTATTCGCCTTAATTTATGTGTATAATACAGAATCCAAAGGAGGGAAGGAGAATGATTTATTACTGGCTGCATTTAAACCCGGTGATCAGGAAGTGGCTTATACCAATATGAACCTGGATGAAAAGATGNCGGTGACAGACGGTGTCATGAAATATAACCCGGGCATGAAAAAATTAATTGCCATGACCTGTGTGAAAGAGAAGACTAAACGCAAAGGAGATGGAATCGCCACGTATTACAGTTTCCCGATGTATTTTATTGATCCCACCAGTAAAAATATACAAACACATGCCGGATTGTCTTTTAATGAGGTGGACACTAAACACCGGGAACTGTTTGGTTCAAAGGATGGTTATTCAGGCATCTTACAAAATCTCTATATTCATGATGATGGGGGCTATACCGTGGTTCTGGAAGGATTGACAACAGTCCGCACCACAAAAACGTTGAATCAATACTATGGTAGTCTGGCAGTACTGAATTACGGCATGAACGGTTCGCTAAAATCCAGTGCCCTGATTCCCAAAAGTCAGGAGNTACAACAATAATGTTCTTAGTGGCGGAGGTGGATTCAGCTTTGGCTGGAGTGCTTCTGCTGCCCGAACCAATTTAAGAAAACCATCACCATGTTGTATCACCGCGACCGCGACTGGATGGGGAGCATGCTGGGAGGAGGAAATCAATATAAATCTTTTGCCTACCTCAGTGGACCTACCAACGATTATGTATTGATCGATGATGTGGATGAAAATGAGGAGCTGATTCGAAAGGGAAAATTGAAAACTATTATGGGCGTGAGTGCTTGTGATGGATTCAGTTTTGTGACCAATGGCAAAGAGGTATTACCGGCCCGGAATTATGTGTTTGGTGCCCCCAAAGATAAAGAGCATACCATGGCGGTATTTTCAGTATCAGACTACGATCCAACTACAAATGTGTATGTGACCCTGCGTTTGGAAGTAGATGGGCGCGATAAANAAGTCCGGGTGGTTTGGTTACAACCGGAGTAATACTTGAATGAATACCCTGCTTTCATTTTTTCGAAGAAATCAGACCATTTTCCTCTATGGAACAAGTTTGGCTGCTTTAATGTTTCTTTTGCGTTGGTTTGAGATTCGGTTTTTANTCTTCAACCATGCCTATGAATTGTATATCGGTTTTGTAGCTTTATTATTCACCTTACTAGGTAGTTGGCTGGCCCTCAAGCTCGCCAGACCGAAAGTTGAAAAAGTGATTGTTGAAAAAGAAATCTACTTGCGATCTACCGAAAACTTTGTACCGAATCGCACGCAGATAGAATTGTTGGCATTGAGTCAACGCGAATTAGACATCTTGCAACACATGGCGCAAGGGTGCAGTAACCAGGAAATTGCCAATACCTTGTTCATTTCACTAAGCACGGTTAAATCGCACAATCAAAGTTTGTTTGAAAAACTAGATGTGAAACGAAGAATGCAAGCTATTGAAAAAGCCAGGAGCCTGGGAATTATACCGGCTTAGGACGAGTAGAATGTGTAATACCTTGTGTTCCGAACGCAGTTCAACAGGTAGTTTTGGGAGGCCTAAAGTTTATAAACACAGAATTTCGCACAAAGCTACCGGAAACAAATCCTGTTAAGCATTTACCTTTCGTTTTTGCCCTCGATTTTGTCTAACAGCAAAATTTAGATTTAATGACGTGGTTGCCGGCCATCAGGGTTTCGCGTCGCTTTGAAAAAACTCCGGATAGGAACGTAACATTTTCTCTGCATTTGGCCGGCTCAACAACACAAAATCGCGCTGATTCACAAATCCAAAAAACGAATCAAAATCATATTCTTCGTTACCAATGCGCAGCGCGGCTTTTGTTCCTTTATCCGGNGGTCGAAAATATATCGTCAGTTGATCGGGGGTACAGCCTTTACGCTGAATTTTAATCGTAGCCATTTGCCGGCCATACTTCAAAATGGAATCCTTGCGAATGGAATGATCTTCAAATCCTGTACAATAAATACCATCCAGCAAACGCAAATATGCGGCCAGGCGTTGTTGATTCAGCGGTGCCTGAAAGACCGGTGTACCGCTTACTGTTTTCTTCACCGCATCCAACACAAAAGAATATTGCATTGAATCTTTATACATGACCTCTACCTTCTCAATAGGCGCATCTCGGAATAAAATGCGGCGGTCGCGCCAGTCACTCAGGGCAGTAAAATATCGAACCCCNAAAAAGGCATTTTGTAATGGCAATTTTACGATCCAGGGGCGTTTAGCACCTTCTTCCAACATATAGGTCACATTTCCTTCACCAGGTTCTCGGGCCACAAAAAANGAATGGGTCTTTTTNGAACCTGCATAGACTTCAATCTTTGTGCTGTTGGTACTCAGTTTTCGAATGGCATAGTCGTGGTAACTCACCGGTACCGGCTGCTCTCCTTTCTGATGAATGAGGGCATCCAATAAAAACGCAATGGCATCTTGCCGGGCCGGAAAACTATCATTCACGGTCCATCCCTCGGGCTGCCGGCGTAACGTGACTTGCTCATCATTTTTAGATGCCAGAAACAAGGTTGTTACGGCGCTGCTGTCTGCCACAGTGAAATGCGATTCTTCACCACCAAACAAGGAATCCTCTTCACGAAACACCACAAAATAGGCCACAGCCGCCACCACGATCAATAGAATCAAATAGATCCAATTTTTCTTCATGCGGTAAAATTAGTGGAATTCCGTGGTGCGCGTTGCAATACCGAAGGTTCTTCCTATCCGGAAAAAGTCTGTTCAACTCAAATAAGCTGGTGACAAGCTTCGCCTGGGAACACAAACGGAGCAAACCTTCCCAACGCATCACAAATGGTTCAGTGATTGCAGCAATAGGAAAGAACCGGGAAATTACAGCCTGATGCACTGTAATCCCCGGTCGTGATGGTGTACATGCATGATGGATCATCGTTCACTTTCATGGACATGTACCTGTAAACCCACTATTTTGATTGAATCTCTACCCGTCGTTTTGAATTTCCTTGCGAACCTTGAATTTCCAAAATATACATACCCGCCGGCAGATGCCCGATGCACAATTTGTTGCCTTGCTCAGCCCCTTGCTGCAATACCACCCGGCCAGCGATATCATAAAGGCATAACTTATTCCAGGGCCTGGTGGCATCCAGAAATAATTCCTGGCTCGCCGGATTCGGCCATACCTGATCTTGCTCCAAGGGCATATCGTTCAGGGCGGTGAATGTCGCCGGGGATAATTCGTACCAGTCTTTATACGCAAATTCACCAGACTGAAATTTATACCCACCACCTACATATAATTTATTGCCGAGTAATGCGCCTACTGGCCAGAGTCGCCCGCCTCCGGTATAATTATACGTGGTTGGTGACCAAATGCCATTGGCATAATCATACTTTGAAAATCCGGTATTAAACAAAGCGCCCGAGCCTCCCAGATCCTTATCGCTTCCTAGACCACATAGGGCATAAGCTCCTGCATGTAAGGCAATACCACCTTGAACAAGTGGGGACACAAAATTTCCTTTTTGTGTCCAGGTATCCGAAGATGGATTGTACTCGTAGGTAGTACTGGTGACTACATTGTTTTCATTAATTCCACCCACAATATAGCCGTGTGTTGGCGATGCAAAACCCATGGCATGATGCAAACCCACCGGCAAGTCGCCCTTCTTGGCCCAGCTATTCGTTGCTGGGTTAAATTCCCAAACATCGCGCGTGGTGGTTCCACTATACCCCTTTTACCACCCACTACATAGGCCTTATTATTGACCACAAAGCAGGCACTTCCGGTACGGCCCGAATCAGGTAAAGCAGCCTTTAAAGTCCAGGTGTTTGTACTGGCATCATATTCATTCATATCTGTTAAAAGGGTGGGAGCCGGCGAAAAGCTGAGGTAGTTTTGGCACCCAAACCCACATAACCTTTGGCACCGATGGAAAACCCCACTCCCGCCGAACGGTTCGCTTCTGTTGGTGAAGCCTTGGAGGTCCAGCTATTTGCGACCGGATCGTACATCAACATATCGGCGGTATAGCCTGCGGTAAAACCAACATACCCACCCTGCACATACACGGCATTGTTTAACGCAAACGATTGGGCAGCACCTCTGCCGGATGCCGTTTGGTTCATGTCTGCCTTCTTAATCCATTGTGCCGAACTACTTTTCGACATCAATAATACACTCATCCCTACTATCAGGTAATACTTTTTCATTGTTCATTATTTTACATGCACAAGACCCTTCTATAGGATGGCGTGGTTTGCGGTCAATACCTAAATCAAACCTAATTCATCCTGAATCCCTCTTTAACAATACAAGAGCCTGTATTTTTACCCTACCCATGAAGTTACGCATCATTTATTGGGTTTTACCGATTGTCCTGTTTGTTCTGATTGGGATGCAGGTATTCTGGCAATTACAAATCCGCGAAAAAGAACAACGTGATTTTCATATTCGTGTTTTATATGCACTCAATAAAGTACGCAATAAACTGCGAGATGAAAATGCATGTGTGACGCTCATGAACAAACCCCGCGTAGACTCCGGACAAGGGCTTTATCTGCTGCGGCAATCCTGGAATGCCTCTGGGTTCTACGGCCCGGTAGATACCCTGANNCACTTTTTAGATACCAGCGGACGAGCACATCCATCCGAACTTGCACAGGGTTTTAATGCGTACAAATCCTCACTACCCACGTTTGCAGAAATCACGCTGCAAATTCGGTATGATGGTGAGCCGGCTTCACAAGCTATGCATCCATTGTGGAATGTTCCGGCAAGAGCTTCTCTAGATACAGCACTTGTCCGGAAAGAAATTTCGAATGCGCTGGTTGAAGAAGATATTCGTACACCCTTTGGATTTGGTTTTCAGGATCTGAAGAGCAAAGAAATTTTAAGTATCCACCAAACAAAAGACAGTCTGAAACTGATACAAAGTCACTATAAAATTGATGTTNTTCGTTACGACCCTTTTCTGAGCCCCATGTTACTGGGATTGGTGTTTCAGGAAACCGCCTTCCCTTTTCTTTCATTCACACCGGCACTGCTTTCAACGGCCCTGTTAATTTTCCTCCTCCTCATGATCGGCAAATGCAGCGCTNACCATAAAAAGCAGGAAGAACTTTCAGCCATGAAAACCGATTTTATGAACACGTTACACCATGAAATGAATACCCCACTAACTAATATTCAACTGGCTCTTGAATCACTTCCTGAAAACGACCCGCCCGGCGAGCTGAATAAATTACACCAGATTATTGCCAGTGAATCAACCCGTTTACAACAGCATATTGAACGTTCGCTTCAAATGGCCCGTCTTGAACATGGTGAATGGNACCCTGCAAAAAGTTCCTGCGATTTGTATCCCTTGATTTTTCTGTTGTTGAACGCTATCGGGTCAGCTTCGGAAAAGAAGCCTGCCAATGTACTATCCTCGATGAAATCCGCCNCTTCCATTCAGGCTGATGTATTCCATCTTGAGCAGGTCTTCACCAATTTACTGGACAATGCCATCAAATACAAGAGCGCTGACCGGGCCTTACAAATTCGAATTCGTTTGCATCAATTAAAGGGGTTTCCGGTCATCAGTATCCGCGATAACGGCATGGGTATGAAACCCGAAACCCGCCGGCATATTTTTGATAAATTTNTTCGGGCCGAAACCGGTTTAATTCAANAAACCCGGGGCTTCGGTTTAGGACTCAGCTATGTTCGTGCCATATTGGAATTACACGGAGCCTGGATCGAAGTAGAGAGCACCTGGGCACAGGGATCAGAATTTCATATTCATTTCTTAAACGACCCTTTAAAATGACGATTCCCGTTGATATTCTGCTGGTTGAAGATGACGAAAACCTCTCCTGGTTACTCCGCGAAAATCTGCAACGAAGTCATTACCGGGTTCATGCGTTTCAATTGGCCGGTGAAGCCATAAAAAGTATGTCCCAGCAAAATTATCAGGTGGCCCTCATTGATCGATGCTGCCCGACCAAAATGGATTCGAAGTGGCACGCAAACTCAAACAACTGCAACCCCAGTGCCCGTTTGTATTTCTTACAGCCGTGCGACAAGATGCGGAGCGCTACCAAGGGTATGAAACCGGAGCCGATGATTATATCACCAAACCGTTCAGTTACCGGGAACTGGACTACAAGTTGCAGGTGATACTTCGAAGAACCAGCAACGCCATCCCACTTACCGAAGCATGGCTTGAAGTAGAAGATATGGCCCTGAATACCCGCAGCCGCAAACTTCGCATCGGAGAACATACATTTAAACTAACACAACGCGAATCCGATCTGCTTCAAATTTTTATGCAACGCTATGGCGACTTTGTCACGCGCAATGAAATTTTAATTTCATTCTGGGGGCGCGACGACCAATACACCGCCCGAAGTATGGATGTATACATCGTGCGTTTGCGAAAACTTCTGGCACATTCTTCCAGACTGGGCATCGAAAACTTATATGGCAGCGGGCATCGGCTTATTCGCATCAAAGAATAATCCCATTTGCCAGAGACCTCCCATCGAAATTTTCAACGTGTTTACTCCTGTAACCTGAGTATTTTTCCAACACTTCTTTCATGGTCAACTCAACTCCCACACCCGCATAGGCTGCTATTGGCAACCACTTCGCATCTTTTCGTTCAAAATAACTTAAACATTCCGGACCTATGCCCAATTTATAGTCGAGGTGCGCATACCCCGGCACAAAATAACCGGGGTAATACCATTTTATTCCATTGCCCTGACAAACCTGTATCTGTAAATAAATTAAGTATTTACCTAAACTTTGTTCACGGTATTCCGGATGATAAAACGATGATATGCCCTCTGCACTTTGGCGCCCAATATCAAAATACGAACTGGCAATTAACTCGTCGCCATCCCGCAAATCAATCTGGTAGGTATTAAATACATCGCCGCTACCCAGCCCGTATCCATACAACAATTGCATCAACGATGAGGATACATCAAAGGGCACAGCATTGCGATACAGGCGGTACAAACCTTCATGTTCTTCGGTAATACGGGCCTTGTGTAAAGTAGCTCTGAAATTTCGGTTACGCTTGCGCAATTTCGTTAAGGTTTTGCCTTCGCGGTAGCGTTCCAAATCATGGCGCAACCACAACGCCGGATACAAGCGGGCATCAAACAACACATAGTCGGTGGTAAACACACTTTGCCCCATCCGAAACCAACCGTGTTCCAGTAAATGATCCAGTTGTTCTGGCACCAAATGCTCGGGATGATAAAATTTTTCCAACATAATTCTCTTTGGGCGTGCCCCGCTTCGTCCCTTCCTGCCCCCATTGTTTTGGGCGTTTATACTGCGGTCCGTTCGCGGGTCGGGCCCTTTGCTGCAAGGTTTGCTGTGCAGGGTACTTCAAAGGCCGGTACACGTTTTTCTGACACAGCAAACGCTTTTCGCCAGGGTCCCTCACGCAGTCCATTCATGTTCTGTTTTTCAAATTCAAAAATGCTAAAGACCCGGCATTTGTCCAAACCATTCATAATTTACCATTACCTTTCTTCCATCTCGCAGTTAGTTAAAAAAGTGAGCGCCTATTTTTACACTCATCAAACGACATGCTGTTCCATTCAAACGATATGCCGGGCATCTTCACACGCCGTTCAACACGGGTCACTATCTTACTGGTATTGGTTCTTCTGGCTGCTACATTATTCAGCCGGTCCCAACCCAATAGTTCAGGCATGCAGGAGTATTTGTATCGTTTGGACCGATACAACCAAATGATGCTCAGTACCTGTTTTACAAAAGGAGGTCGATCCAATTTCAACAGGTGGGCGNGTTTTGCCGATGTCAATAATGAACAAGCCCTGAATGTGTTTACACAACTTCGTATTGGTAGTATCACCAAAACGTTTACCGCTGTCATGATATTGCAATTGATGCAAGAAGGAAAACTGAAGCCCGACACCCGCCTGGCCGAATTTTATCCGGAGCTACCAAACAGCCGTCAGATTACCATGATGCACCTGCTTCGTCATCGCAGTGGCTTACACAATTTTACCCTTGATACAGCGGTTCGAAGTATGCAGTTCCGACCCGTTACAGACACCGAACTCATTCGCTACTTTACCGGACAGTTCTCTGATTTTGAACCCGGACTCCGCATGCAATATTCCAATACCAATTATGTGCTGCTTTCCCTGATTCTGGAAAAGGTGACAAAGAATAGTTACGAAAAAGAACTCATTAAACGCATTTGTTCCCGCGCCGGATTGGCCGATACCCGCCTGGCCACCACCATCAATACTACCTACAACCAGGCCCTGAGTTATAACTTTGTAGGCGACCATTGGCAACTGGCCCCTGAAACCCATCCCAGTTTGCCACGAGGAGCCGGTGCCATTCAAAGTACTCCTTACGATGTTTGCCGTTTTGCCGAAGCCCTTTTTCAAGGCCGACTACTCAATGCATCCTGGCTCGATACCATGACCCGGCTTCAGGATGGATATGGTTGTGGTATTTTTCAATTGCCCGTTGGTGAACGCAATGCCTGGGGGCACAACGGCAGCATAGATGGCTTTCGGTCGGTGTTTGCCTATTTTCCGGATGATAGTACCGCCTTCTGCCTTATCAGCAATGCGGCAAACGAAAAACCCAATACCGCAGCCCTGAATTTATTAAAATTATATTACGGGAAGGCTTTTACCCAACCCCAGTTTACTCCGGCCCAAATTAGTCCGATTTACCTTCGGCATCCGCATGGGTTATACCGCGATACCCTGCGAAATAAAAAATTACAGATTAAAAAGGAGGGGTCTCAACTGTTTGCGCAACCCGAAGGAGAAGCCATGTATCCTTTACAACCTTTAAAAGAATTTGTTTATCGTTACGATGCCGAAGATACCCGCATCGAATTCCCACACGAAGAAGGGCTTATTCGCTCCCTGTATTTAATAAATCGGGGCAGAAAATTATTTACATCAAAGAATAAAAGTTAGCATCCATGAAAACAACTCAACTCCTGTCTGTACTTTTCTTTATACTATTTCCCGCCATCCTGAATGCCGCTACCTTAAAAGGCCGGATCGCCGATGAAAAAGGAGAAGGATTACCCTTCGCCTCTATTTACCTGAAAGGTACCACCAAGGGAACCACTAGTAATGTAGACGGCTACTATATGCTGNGAATACCTGTGGGTTCTGTTCAGTTGGTTTGCCAGTATGTGGGGTATCAGAAACAGGAATGGTCCATGAACCTGNCAGGAAGGAATAAATCAAAAAATATTACCCTGAAACCGAACGAAAAGGTTTTAAATGAAATTAAAGTCAAGAGTGGTGAAAATCCGGCCATAGCGATTATTAAAAAGGCTATTAAAAAACGTTCATTCTTCAACAAACAAATTGATGCCTACAAAGCCAATGCATACATTAAAGGAACCTTTAAGCTGGAAACCATTCCGGATGGAGGGATGATCTATTCTTTAATGGGAGGCAATACCGCCGAAACCAAAAAGGAAATGGAGGAATCAAAAGGAATTATTTCTTTGTCTGAAACGTACAGTGAAATTGCCTACAAACGCCCTGATAAAATGAAGGTGAACGTTTTAAGTTCCAGAGTGTCCGGCAATAAAAATTCGTATGGCTTCAGTGATGCTCCATATNTANATTTCTATGAAAACAATGTGCGTATCAGCGATCAACTGAGTCCAAGGGGATTCGTTTCACCTATTGCCGACGCGGCCTTACTGAGCTATAAATACGAATTGCTGAGTGCCTATCTCGAAGATGGCAAACTGATAAACCGCATCCGGGTGATTCCACGTCGAAAATTTGAACCCTTGTTTTCGGGTATCATCGATATTGTAGAAAATGAATGGTGTATTCATAGCGCCGATNCGACCGCCGATAAAGATCATCAACTGGACATGCTGGATAGTTTGCGGATACGCCAGGTATTTGTTCCGGTGAACAATACCTATATGGTGAAAGACCAGAGTTTCTATATCAAACTGCAAATTTTTGGTTTCGGCGTAATAGGGAATTATGTGAATGTTTTCTCCGATTATGTATTCGACTATGACACGAAAAACACCTTCAACAAATTTGTGAAAGAATACGATACCAATGCGCTCAAACGCAGTGTGGGTTATTGGGATACCTTACGCCCGGTACCTTTGAGCAAGGAAGAGTCGGTAGATTATGTAAAAAGATTCGATTGAAAAGGCCGAAGAAGCAAAAAGGATAGCATCACGCCAATCAAAAATACGTTTCGCAGTGTGGTCATGAGTGGCATCGGCTATCGGTTCAATAAAAAAGTGAGTTTGTCAACATCACCTTTCATTGGCCTAAATAATTTCAACTGGAATACGGTAGAAGGATTCAATTACACCTATTCCATAGCATTGCGTAAACGAATCGATAAATACCATAGCTGGTCATCTAACTTACGGATGCGCTACGGAGTCAGTAATCAACAATTCAATGCACGGCTTAACACCCGCTATACTTTTGGCAAAACCAACCGGAGTTTGATTCAGTTGGGATTGGGCCGATACATTTTTCAGCACAACAATGTAGGACCTGTAAATCCTTTATTGAACTCGGCCTATACGTTGTTTTACGGACGGAATTATATGAAATTTTATCAGGCCTGGTTTGCCCAGTTAACCCATGTGTATCAACATGTGAGTGGCTTCAACCTGCAACAAGCCATTCAGGTTCAGGACCGCAGTAGTTTAAGAAATAGCAACCTGTTTTCATTTCGTAAAAATGATGTTCGGTTTACTGAAAATTATCCCACCGAACGCATCAGCGCTTATGAAGCCCGGCATCAAGCCCTTATTTACCGCATGCAGTTACAATATCAGCCCGGAAGAAAGTATATCAAATATCCGGATCGCATTGTAGCCACACCATCCGAATGGCCCACATTTACGGCATCTTTCGCCGGATTACCACTGGCCTTTAGTGATGTAGATTATGGAAAATGGCGTATTCAGCTTGAAGATGATATGCGCCTGAATTTATGGGGCACCTTTATGTACCGCATCGGAGCCGGTGGATTTTTATGGAACAACGCCAGTTATCTGGCCGACTACAATCACTTTAATGGAAACCAAATGATGCTGGCCTCTCCGTATCTGAATAGTTTTCAGGTATCTCCATACTACCTGAACAGCAATACGGAAGAAGTATTTGGCTTATTGCACGCAGAACATCACTTTCAAGGCTTGCTGACCAATAAGATTCCGTTATTCCGTCGCCTGAAATATTACCTCGTAGCCGGTACCAATATGTATTATGTGAATCAGAACAACAACTATATGGAGCTGAGTGTGGGCCTCGAAAATATCGGGTACAAATTATTGCGCATTTTCAGGGTGGACGGTGTAGCCGGGTATAGCAATTTTAAAAACCCGGTGTATGGTATTCGCATCGGAATTTCAGGGGCTGCCTTCGGTTTCGATACCGCGGATGATTAAACGGAATTTGTCGTTCACAGGTACCCGGATCCGAATTTTACGGGTTCGGTCTCTTGCATAAGCTCCCTACCCCAATTTGTATCGCGCGTTGTCCTCCAAATTGGGACAAAAATTTGAGTTTACCTTTGCGCCATGATTTATCATGTGATTGGTACGATGAGCGGAAGTTCAATGGATGGACTGGATCTGGTGCACTGCACCCTGGAAGAGGTGGCCGGACAATGGACCGCCNAGATCAACCAGGGAAACTGCATTCCGTTTAACAGCTATTGGGAGGAATTACTTCCGCGATTGCATCAACTGCCTGCACTCGATTTGATGCTGGCACATACCGCCTTCGGAAAATGGTGTGGCCAACAAATAGCGTCCTTTATTGAACAACACCAATTTCAACACAAGGTGCATCTTATCGCATCCCACGGACACACCGTATTTCATGAACCACAACGCGGACTCAGTTTTCAAATAGGTGATGGTGCCGCTATCGCAGCCACTTGTCAGATTCCTGTGGTGAGTGATTTGCGCAATATGGATGTGGCCCTCGGTGGACAAGGAGCGCCCATCGTTCCAATTGCTGAAAAATATTTATGGCCATCGTATCCTTTACTACTTAACCTTGGAGGCATTTGCAATATCAGTATCAACCTACCCGAGCATCCATTGGCCTTTGATGTTTGTGCTGCCAACCGGGTTTTAAATACCTTGGCATCCCGGCTTGGTCATCCTTATGATGAAGGAGGCCGGCACGCGCAACAGGGCCGGTTGCTTCCGGAATTATTTGAAGCATTAAATACACTGGCCTACTATCAGATTAAGGCACCTAAATCATTGAACAACTCGTTTGGCACGGAAACAGTGCTGGGAGTCATAACACAATCCAAGGGATCCACCGAGGATTTGTTGCATACCTATTGCGAACACATTGCGCATCAGATTGCCGAATCTTTACGCCAAACGGCGAACCCACTGCCAAACGAGGCCCGTCTTCTGGCAACCGGAGGAGGTGCCTGCAATACTTACCTGATGGAACGGATTCAAGTGCATCTGGCTCCACTTGGAATAATCGTGGAATGCGCATCACCGGAGTTGATTCACTACAAGGAAGCGCTGGCTATGGCTTTGATTGGCGTATTACGCTGGCGCGAAGAAAACAATGTATTGGCCAGTGTAACCGGAGCTTCCCGCGACAGTATAGGCGGTGCCCTCTGGATTCCCTGATAAGGAAAATTAAAAATCAATCGCGCCGTTGTTATCGGCACTACATTTGTAAAAAAATAAGCTATGCGTTACATCCTCTTAACCCTCGTACTTGGACTTTTTTTCACCAATGCGACATAGGCACAACGAATTAAAAAAATTGAAGGCGATCCGAAAGCTCTGTCCGGAGAAACACAACTCAATGTGCAGTTTACCTATGAAAATATGCAGGTGGGCAAGTACAAATCGGAGGCAGAATATGTTGAAGACAAGAAAGCCGATTACAACAAANAGGAAGAAGGCCGGGGCGAAAAATGGGAATCANATTGGAAGGGAGACCGAACAGCCCGCTACGAACCCCAATTCATTGAACTCTTTGAGAAACACTCACCTTTTGCGCTGGGCAATTATCCCACCGCTAAATACACCATGATCATTAATACCAGTCGTACTGAGCCTGGTTTTAATATTTATATTCAACGTAGAAATGCTGAAATTGATCTGGAGATCACCATCATTGAAACGGCTACCNAAAAAGTAGTGTGTAAATACTCGATCNAAAGTGCTCCCGGGCGAACATTTGGCGGCAACGATTATGATACCGGTCAACGGATTGAAGAAGCTTATGCCGCAGCGGGTAAACATTTCGGAAAAGAATTAAAAGGCGATCTCAAATAGGGTTATATCAGGCAGTTGAACCTATTTACTGTTCACTACCTGCAAAGGGGCTGCTTAAGGGCTCTAATTCAAACAAGCTGTGTTTGCCATAGTTGATATTGAAACCTGCGGAGCCCGCTTCGATTTTCAACGGGGGCGCATCATTGATATCTGCATTTTGGTACACGATGGCTTACAGGTTGTTGACAAGTTCTCTACCCTAATTAACCCGGAGTGCCATATCGGGAGTTTTTATACTAAACTCTCCGGAATTACCAATGAAATGGTGAAAGATGCGCCGCGGTTTCATGAAGTAGCCAAAGAGATTTTGCAGTATACCGAGGGTAAAATTTTTGTTGCACACAACGCAGCCTTCGATTATCATTTTATCAAAGATGAATTTGCATCGCTGGGATATAAATTTAAACGGGATACCTTATGCACGAAACTAAGTCGGAAGTTGATGCCGGGCAAACGTTCCTATAGTTTGGGCAATTTATGCGAATCACTGGGCATTGTAATCCATGACCGGCATCGGGCTGAGGGAGATGCTGTTGCGACGGCCAAACTACTGGATCTTTTGCTACAACTAAAGGTACAAAACAAGCAGTACCGGAGCACCAAAGTTGAACACATCATGAGTTCGCGCATAGATAATATCAAGCGCTACATTTTAGATAAACTGCCTGACACCTGTGGGGTGTATTATNTTNTAGGAAAAGAAAAACAAATACTCTATATCGGGAAAAGTGTGAATATATACTCCCGGGCGATTAGTCACTTCAACACGGATNTTAAAAAAACCAAAGAACTGTTGGGGCATTTGTATGATGTTGATTATGTGGAAACAGGCAGTGAACTACTTTCATTATTGCTGGAATCAGAAGAAATTAAANAACACAAACCACCATTTAACGCAGCCCGTANNAAAGATACCTTCACACATTCTATTGATTCCTTTCAGGAAGATGGTGTTCATTCATATGAGATCGTTCCTTATGAAGCATCGCAACACAGTGTAGGAAGTTTTACATCGTATGCCGCCGCCCGCGAGCGATTGGAACAATGGATTGATCGGTACGAATTGTGTTTGCAGTTTTGTGGCTTAACTGAGAAGGGTTCCGTTTGTTTCCAACATCAGATAAAAAAATGCCGGGGTATTTGTCAGGGTGAAGAATCTAAAACCGATTACAACCAAAGAGCCCAACAAATCCGCTTGCAAAACGCATACCCCTATGCCCATTTTTTACTTTTCGATCGTGGCAGACATCCCGAAGAATGGTCTTTTGTGTATATCCGGTCCGGGCGTTACCGGNGGTTCGGATATGCTGATTTAAGTTTATCGTTTCAGTGCATCGAAGACATTGAATCATCCCTGCACTCTGCGGTGTACTATCCGGATGCCGACAACCTCATTAAGTCCTGGCTGCGTCGGCATCCGCATCCAAAATGAAAATTTTGCCTGAAGAATAGACAGACTATGACGTTCCCGTTCTATCAGGGTGTTACCGTACCGATGAAATTGTTATTATTTGGTTCCCAGATTAAAAAGTCCAGACCATCTACAATGCCGTCTCCATTAAAATCAGAAGAAAAGAATCCGGCAGCAAAATTATTATTGTCCGTTTCCCAATCATTGAAATCAAGGCCGTCTACTACACCATCCTGATTCACATCCCCCGAATACAACGCATAAATACCTGGTTCCATTTCCAGTTGGTTTGAACCAAACGCATTGCTAGCGGCATTGCTGAAATTGTATTGAATAAATCCGGTTAAGGTAATGGGATTCTGGCTCCAGGTTTCCAGCATATTGCGGTGTCTCACCACCAGATAATAACCAGAGTTGTATGAAGCAGGCGGCAATTTCCAAAGGATGGTTCCGTTGGTTTGCCATATCTTGTTTACACTGAAAGCCAATGCATAGGGTGGCGTTGTTTGATGCAATTCCAGCGTTTCAGAATCCGATTCGGTGGTAGGATTCGGGAAACCCTGATTGTTTAACACCGGTGCCATTTGTGAAGCGCCCAGGTAAAAACCTTGTGAAAAGAGTTTAACTTCCAAAACCGGCAGGCATCCTATAGTTACCGTAGTTGTTTTAGTGCAGGAATTGGCATCGGTAGCCGTAATCGTGTATACTTGCCCGGAGAGCCCGGTAAAATTACCTGTTGAATTACTTTGCGTACCGAGCGGGTCTATGCTATAAATTTTGAACCGCTGCCTCCGGTAGCACTCACTGTGATTGATCCATTGTTACTGCCGCAATCTGCATCCACCAGGGTCGGCGCATTCCAGTTCATTCCGGCAGGTTGGGTCATCGTGAACGAAATGGTTTTGGTGCAGTTGTTTCCATCTGTTACCGTTACGGTATAAACCTGAGCGGTTAGTCCGGTAAACAGGCCGGTAGTGGTACTTTGCGGCCCCAGAGGATTGATGGTATAGGTTTTAGTGCCTGTTCCTCCCAAGGCATTCAGTTGCGCGTTACCTGTACCTCCGTTACATGATGGTGGAGTTAGTACCGGTGCTGTGAAACTCAAGGCAGCTGGTTGCGTAATCACCACGGTGGTTGTTTTAGTACACAAGTTGGCGTCCCGGGCAGTAATGGTATAGGTTCCGGCGGCCACCGCATTAAACGTTCCGGACGTCTGATAGGTTCCTGAATTCAGTCGGTAATTTAACGTACCCGTGCCTCCGGAAGCCGAAGCCGTAATGCTGGTCGTACCCAGATTGCAGGGGATTGTTCCGGACGTTGCCGACACTGTAATGGCAGAAGGTTGACTAATGGTGAGAACCGTACTTGCAGTTGCCAGGGTTACATCGCGTACTGTAATGGTGTACGTTCCTGCCGCATTTCCTGCAAAACTGGTCGAGGCCTGAAATGCACCGGCATTGAGCCGATATTGATAACCGGGCGTACCACCGGTTCCGGATGCAGTTATAGTTGAAGTGCTCCCATTACAGGTAATCGCAGTATTGGTTGCACTTGCGGTTAAGGGTGTACCGTTTTTAATAATGGTGGCATTGGTTTGATTCCACATATCACCGGCTGAACTACCATTGCCATTGGTGGCATTCCCGGAAACAAAGAAGCTCACATTGGCATTGCCGCTAGCCGGGGCCGTCCAGTTGAAGGTCCATGTTGCCGTTCCGCTGACAGGTGCTTTTGGTGTGGTATGCCTGATTTCAGTACCACCAGTAACTGCAGTGCCCGCAATGGCAGTAAAGGTGCCGGAGGTGGCTGTCATATTAAAGCCATCGCGTAAGCCGAATGATCCTCCCGAGGTGATCACCGTATTGGTTACAGAAACTGTGATAGGATACACCGTACCATTGGTATAGCCCCCGCCGGAAGTCCACTGATGGTAACAAGGGTGTTGGAAGATGCTGCTCCGTGACATGTACAGCCGGCCTGACTTTGACCGGTAATTCCTCCACTGCTGCTACTGAGAATACAATAGAGCAAAGTGAGCAAAGCGGGCATCCCGATGATGAGTAGTTTTTATTCATAGCATGTTGGTTTTAAACTCCTTTATCCGGAAATAAGCGTTCCAGAGCGTGAATTGTTCATGGAAAGTAATGGGTAAAACCCAGATGAAGAAACAAAATAGATGTTTTAACAATTATAGTCCGGATAAAACCGGAAGACATCCCGTAAGACATTAAATCAACTGGTTGTTCATTCAAAAGAAGGAAAGCCAGGGCAGAAACTTACGGAATCAAGCCCGTTCGTATACAATAGTTTCTTCGCTATTGGTGAGTACGATGATACGGGATTCGAATTTGATAACGTACTCAACAGGTTTTGAAAAGTTGTTCAGATAAAGAATAAATCGATCGTCTTTTACTTCAAACCGGGCCTTTCGCCATATTTTAAGTTGCATTCGCGTATACGAAATATCACAATCTCTGATATACATGAACGCTTGTCCATTTGTTCGGAATTCATAAATGGTATTTCGGGCACAAGGTTTTACCTGGTACAATTCATCCAATATGTTTCGGTCTGCTTTGCCCGTAGAGTGAATGGTATGTTGAATACAACGCCACCGACCATACAGACCTTGTGACCGGGAAAGAAATGGAAAAACAATAAAAATCAGAAAAATGCAAATGAAGTAGGTTATTCGCATGACCTGTTGGCAAACTGTTCGTTTCGTGATCAGATATTCAGCTACGTATTACACGATGAAACGAAGTGGTACGAAGATACGTTGTTATAACAACAATTCAAATGAATAGATCCCTTTTTCCCGGTAGATCGCAAATAGCGAACCCGGTTAATTCAAGGTCTCGTCCTCTAGCGATTTTTGAAATACTGTCAGATACGACAAGGGTCTGCTAATCCCACAGCGCTGAAACAGCATGAGTTCATACATCCCGGATTGCGGACAAATAAAAGAAAATTCACTCCAGTATTCGCCGGTTTGCTGAGGTTTTAGTCGGTCATTCACGACATAACCCAGCCCATCCAAAAATAAATTCACAGAAATTTTTCGGCATGCGGATCGCCCACATACACAAAATGATACCATTGTCCTTTACCAAGGGAATATATACGCTGCGGTCTTTCCCGGCAATTAAGGTTACACGGTCTTCCTGATAAATACCAAAACCATTTTCAGGTGAATTTTCATCCGTTCGAGAATTTTTCGTTGTACGATTTCTCGGCGGCCTTCATATCCTCGGTCAACACAAACTCCTCACGTTTGGTTTGCATAAACGATTCAAAGATTCCTCCTGAGCTTTCATCACCTGCACAGGAAAAAGCCATAATAGACCTAACAGAACTTGAAGATGGTAGTGTTTCACGTTATAAATATACAGACCGTACTGAGCATCCTGCAACAAAAGCAGGCCAAACCGCTTTTCGGGCCGACAAAACCGCCCGCATAACGCATCGCATCGGGTGCCCTTTCACTTTGGAAGGCTCTTTGCTGTAGATTTGAAAGATTCTTTTTTGAATGAAATCAAAAACATACGTATCCCGGATTTTATCGCTTGCATGGTTTGGGAGCTTTCCTTCTTTACCGGGCATTCGTTATGGATATCACCAACGATGAGGCGTATAGTTTTATGTTGGTCGATAAGCCCGCAGTGCATATGCTCCCGACAACGGCCAACACCCATTGGTTAAACTCCTTTTTATTGGCCCTATTGAATGGTTTGTTCGGACATACTGTTTGGATTCTTCGATGGCATGTGGTATTAGCCGGTATGGGCATGGCCTGGGTACTTCGTTTAATTTTAAAACCATCGCACCCGGATCGCTGTGGCTCTTTGCTGCCAGTTGCATCTTACTCAACAACTACCTGGTAGATTTTTATTCCTTAGCCCGGGGTATGCCCTGGCGCTGCCTTTGCTTTGTGCAGCGTTCTATTATCTGATTCGTTCTGGCGGACAATCCCGTTTTCCGGTATATGCCTTTCTATCCGTTTCCGTTCTGGCCAATTTTACCAGTATTTATTTTTTACTTGCCTGGTCGCTTTGGGATTTCGCTGATCTTCTTCGTCAAAGAAAGTTGAAATTATGGTTTTCGAAAACCGGATGGAACGAACGTTGGCCCATGTATTTGGTGCTCTCCTGGAGCTTACCGGTCATTCTCTATATCAAGTATGTCACCGGCGATCTGGAGGAGGGTCAGAAAAATGGTTTCCTCGCGGATACCCTGGGCGTATTTATCGAGCGGAGTTATCCGTTTCTGAATCATTCTATGGTTTGGTATCTTTCACTCATCTGGATTCTTTTATTGCTCTTGTTTTACCTCCTTCATCGCCGCCATCTGGAGAGGGGATGGCGCATTTTATTTGAACTCTGCGGAATGGTCATCGGACTGATTCATTTTAATTTTTACGTTTTACACATTCCTTTTCCCTTTGGAAGAACCAGTTTCTTTTTCGTGGTGCCTTTGATGCTGTTATGTTGTTACGCGATCACAGCCTTGCTTCAGCGCGCTCCGAGGACATGGCTTCAGGTGCTCACCGGGCTGATGATTCTTTTTCAGTGCACTTGTTTTATGCTTTACCGACATGTGGATACCAGTCTGGAATGGAGTAAACAACAAGGTTTGTCGGCGTGCTTTCGCGACCTCTACCACATCGAAAAAACAAGTGTATCACCGGCGTTTAGTGATGAGTATCGATCATTATGGGTGCTATGAAAACTATTATCGTTATCTGTATCCTGATCAGGTTCCGGAAAAATTATTTGTTTACGATCGTTCCGGATACGAAAGCGTCCAACCGCAGGATACGCATTTTTTCAGGAAGCTGACTATCTGCTGATGTATGGAAATTACGAACCTTTTTTAGATACCCTGTTACCACCAACGCATCGTAAAACGCTGAAACATTATCCCCGCATGCAAAGTGACCTGATTCAGGTATTGCATTAGCGCATTCGTTGAGAAGCTTCCAGGGCAAACTGCAAATCATTTAAAATATCTTCTATATCCTCAATGCCCACACTCATCCGAATCAGTCCGTCGGTGATGCCGGATTGGCGGCGCAGAATCGGGTCTACCCCNACATGCGTGGTTGTGGCAGGATGCGAAACGAGCGTATCTACCGTGCCGAGTGAAACTGCTCGTGTGCAAAGTTGAAGCGCATCCATACAGTACATAGCCGCCTGCATGCCACCTTTAATTTCAAAACTGAGCAAGGCACCCGGATGTTTCATTTGTTTTTGGGCTAACGCAAAATGTGGATGTGATTTTAATCCGAGGTAGTTCACCCGTTCAACTGCGGGATGCGCCTCCAGAAAACCGGCCACTTGTTCGGCATTTCGGCCGTGCTGCTGCATCCGAAGCGGTAAGGTTTTTAATCCGTTGTTCAACAANAANGCATCAAACGCACTCACCGCAGCGCCTAACAATCGAAAATGTTTGGTGGCTTTGGTTTGCATCCATTCGATATTACGGCCCAGCAATATGCCTCCGATAGCCGTTCCATGACCATTCAGAAATTTGGTGGTTGAATGCAATACAAAATCTACACCCCAACGAAAGGGTTGTTGCAGATATGGTGTGGCAAAGGTATTATCAACGGCAACCAAACAACCATATTGATGCGCAAGTGTTGTGATGCGTTCGATGTCTACACACNNCAGTGTAGGATTGGCCGGCGTTTCGAGATATACCATGCGGATGCCGGAATCCGACTGCAGGGTATGGGCAATGGCTTGCGGATCTGAAAAATCCATGAGTATGGTTTCTATGCCACAGGAAGGCAACACCTTATCGATAAATTCCTGCGTACCTCCGTACAACGATAAGTGGGTGAGTAGTTTTTCGCCTTGCTTCAGGTTGGCTAAAAACAAAGTAGATACCGCACCCATTCCGCTTCCGTGTAATATCGCCTTCAGTTTCAAACTTTCCTGGCGATCATCCAGCAAACCATAGGCTTCCATGGCTGCAATTTTNTCTTCAACCTCAGTGCCTGTAGGATGCCCGAAGCGTCCGTAAATATATCCGGGCTGCTCGTTGGTAAAGCGCTCCACGGCTTGTGCTGAATCGCTAAATGTATACGTGCTTGAGGCGTAAATAGGAGTTAGATGACTTTGGTTTAAATCCGGATGCAGATTCCCATGAATACAGGTTGATGCAAACCCTTTCGAAGTGCGATTTTTCATGGGTTAAAGGTAGTACTTTCGGGTATGATGACTAAAAACACCTCCCTGCAACACATGCTGCTTGATTCCTTTAAACACCTGCTATGGGCGCATGAACAATTAGCCCTGGTATTGGCTCCATTACCGGCTGCCGCATTTGATCAAAATCTGAGAGGTAGTTTTCCCGGTTTGCGCCATTGTTTGCATCATATGGCGGCGGCTGAAAAATCTGGTTGCTTCGCATCACGGGTCAAACACCACAAAGTATGCCACAACCGGATCCCAATGAATTACCATCACTTTTAATTGAACGTTGGCTTCATGGAAGTGCCGCCCTTTACAAACGGTGGAAAAAATGCCGGAGCAGGAGTTAAGCGGTATGGTGAAATATCAAAGTTTGAATGGTACAGAGAATCAAAATTTTCTGCATGAAATACTCAGTCATGTTCTACTGCACAGTACCTTTCACCGGGGCCAAATTGTGCATATGCTGCGGCAGTTGGGGCTGAGCGAACTCCCAGCGACCGACTATATCGTATATACCCGGATGCGGGCTGCTGGCAAATAGCATGCCTTACTTCATACCGTACCAGGTTCGGTTCTTCTCGTTATAAAACCAATAGTATCCATTGGCGTAGGCTGAATTAAAATTCTCACTTAATTCCACTTCCAGAGGTACGTTCAGCGTTTGAATCCATTTTCCACTCAGCTTACTAAACAAATGAACCTGATTATCTTCCGGATGAATGATGCCAAATTCTTTACCCGGAATTCCGGTAAACAAAATACAATTCATGTTAAAGCTACTTTCATCATACTCCATCAACTGTGGAAGCAGTAGATAATGATGTTTTACAAAGCTGCCCTGCAAACTGTATTCCGAAATCACGAAACGGTAGTCATCGAAGGTTGGATGCATAAAAAACAGACTTTTACCATCACCCGCTCCAACGGCATTTTCATCCGGTTGGGTTTTTCCGGATATAACGCGTTTCGTTTCGAGGGGGATGCCTTGGGTATCTAACACATAGGCTATCCAGCCATTATCATCGTATCCATTGGCACAGATGCGTTTTGTACCGGCATCAAACCATAGTCCCCGTGTATCAAAATCAGTACTCAACTCCGCATCCGACAGCCGTTTTCCATTGGGGTCGAACACCGCCATGGGATAGGAACTATTGCCCGCCATGGAAGCGTAGTATTTCCGGGTAATCGGATTCCAGGCAACAGATGCTCCCCGGGTGCCGTTTGTTCCTGTTTCACCAGGCATTTGTAAGGTCGTCATCACCTTCAGGGTTTTACCTTGTGGTGCAGTTGCCGGTTTATTTTGCGCGTGAACCAATAAAAAGGTGCCGCACAGGAGCGAGGTGAATAAGATGCGCATAGGATTNGATTTTGTCAAACAAACCTACTCCACACAAAAGCCCCGACAATACCCTGAACATGGTATCTTAAAACCTATGTTGAGACTGCTGTTTACATGAAGCTGTTTGATCGCAATACGGCCAGGAGTGAATTGCGCCTATTTGGACGCAGGATAATTTTACGTATCTCATCAGTAGGTATGCAGATTATTTCATGATTTTCACTTCTCAAGCCGTTAACGAATTTCTTTAAGCCAACTCCTTAAAAATTAATATTTCAGTTATGGCATCCTTCCCTGTATTACCACGTTCTATTTCCTCTTCAGGATGCCATCCGGTACCGATCAACTCTTTGTTTGAAAGGAGGGAGCATGACAAAGAGTATATCGGTCCTTACCAATGATGTGGATGTTCCTGGGAGCGAAGGTTACAGTCAAACGATCGGTATTACTGATATCACTTCGGGTTAAGAGAGATAATTCGGTGTTACTGAGCAAATCTTTTACAGGTTTTGTATACAGTAGCTTCGTGCCAAATTCTCGGATAAACTATAAATCGTTATGCTGGCACTCTGGTTATCGGATGCGTAGAAAACGCAACTTCAGCGAATTCAATACCAAAACAACATCGCTCAGGCCCATGATTGCTGCTCCCCAGGTTGGTGTCAGCAGGCCCATTGCCGCCACGGGAATCGCCACTACATTGTAAGCGAATGCCCAAAATAAATTCTCTTGAATGGTGCGATAGGTTAAACGACCCAGTTGCATCCCTTCAGGTAATAAAGACAACCGACTTTGTAAAAGAATCATACCCGCACTTTGCATAGCGACCTGTGAGGCATCACTCAGTGAAACACCCACATAAGCTTTCGCCAGTGCCGGTGCATCATTTATACCGTCACCCACCATCAGGGTGGGCGCTTGTTGTTGTAGCGCATCCAAATGCTGTAATTTATCCTGGGGTAAACAATTACTATATACTTGCTGGATACCAAGTTGAGCGGCGATGTGTTCGCATTTTTCTTTTCGGTCTCCGCTTAACAGAATACACTCAATCCCTAATAACTGCAATTGACGTATGGTTTGCTGCGCTTCGGGACGAACCCGATCTTGCAAACGAATTTTACCAATCACTTCATCCTGACGGAGTATATAAATATCAAAACCNTCCGGCGCCGGGCGATCGGTGAACAAAAGGTAGGATCCGATGTGCCAGCGCTGGCCAGTAGCATCCACACCCTGAAGACCCACACCCGGAACTTCCTGTACATCGGTCCATTGCCGGGTTGTTTCGGTTTTCCAGGCTTTACAAAGGGCCTGGGCGATTGGATGCGATGAGTACTGTTCTAAACTATATACCAACGTTTTAAATTCTTGTTCAGGCAGCGAGCTTTCCCAATATTCCACTTCAAGTTGTCCGGTGGTGAGGGTTCCGGTTTTATCAAAGACAGCCTGCCGGATACGAACCAGTTTTTCTAAGGTATCGGCGCCTTTCACCAGAATGCCCCTTCGGGCAGCACGTCCTATACCCACCATGATGGCTGCCGGAGTAGCCAGGCCCATGGCGCAAGGACAGGCCACGACCAACATGGCAATACTGCGCATCAAACTTTCTTGCCACGAATTGTTCAAGCCCAAGGTATTGATGCCAAACGCTATCAAAGCCAGTGCAATAACTATAGGCACAAAAATAGCTGAAATACGATCGGCTAGTTTTTGCAAGGGAGGTTTGGCGGCCTGAGCACGGTTCACCAACTCAATAATCTGCGATAAGGTGGTACCCGACCCGATGGCAGTGACACGCATGCGCACTTGTCCTTGCTGCAAGGTGGTGCCTCCTGTTAACTGATTTCCAACTTCTTTCTCTACCGGGATACTTTCACCAGTTAGCATACGTTCATCTACCGTAGCTTGTCCGTTAAGCACAATGCCATCGGCTGGAACCTGGTCGCCGGTGTTAATCTGAACCACATCGTGCACTCGCAGCGCATCATTCTCAACAAGTTGAATGGTTTCTTTGCCCAAACTATCCGTCCAGACTATGCGGGCCATGGTTTTACGAAATTTCATCAACTCTCCCAAGGCAGACGTGGTTGAACGTATGGTATATTCTTCCAGATAATTTCCGACTAAAACCAGTGTAATGATGGAGGCTGTGGTTTCAAANAATAAGTACTGATGTGCCGCAGGTCCATGAAGATACCAGCCCGCTAAACTGTAAACGTAAGCTGCACTGGCGCCAATAATCACCAGTACATCCATGTTGGGTATTCCGTTTTTCAGCGATCGAAATGCGCTTAATCCAAAATGATACCAACCGATGGCCATGACGGGTGTGGCCAATAAAAACTGGATGAGCGGACGATGTAACCAGCTCCAGGAAATGAACATGTGGGCAATCAGCGGCAGCCAAAATACCAGGTCGATCATTAATAGAGGTTTGATGCGGGAAACGGGCGTTGTGCCTGCCACACCGGAATCGCGTACCACCTGAAAGCCCACNCGATCAATTCCCCGGTATAGTTCATCGGCATCCCGGTCCGTTACAAAGGAAACCTGACCGGTTGAAGCATTCGCCACCACATCGGAGGCACCTTTCGATTCGAGGTATTTTTGAATGCTGAGAGCACAATTCCCACAGGTCATGCCCTGTACCTGACATTGTATGGCTTGCTTCATGTGATGGATACAAAGATAACCCCTTTTCAGGGTGTCCCATGTGAAACAGTCAGCCTTTGCAATCGCCAATCCCAACAATCTCGTCAGGACTGCAATTTAACATGGGCCCAATTTTCGCCCCGTTTGATGCGCAGTAGCTGGGTTTCCGTCACTTTAAAATTCTTGGCCAAGGTTCGAAGCGCAACACCTTCCTGGATCCGTTTTTTAATCAACAACACTTTAGTAGACGTGAGTTTGTAGGTTTTGCCTTTTTCAGTGGGTCGTTGTTCTTTTCGTTTTGCCAACGCTGCTTTTACATGCGGGCTGGTGCGCTGATGGGCCGTGTTTTCTTCCTGTGTCATCCAGCAAAGATTCTCAACCCGGTTATTTAATTTGTTGCGATCGCGGTGAGCTACCAGGGTATGTCCCGGCGATGGTTTTTCTAAGAAATACGTGGCTACCAAACGATGAATTAATTCACCCCGATTAATGGTGCGTTTTAAATTACTGGAACGCAACTCTCTTTGATAAATCACTTTGAGTCCATTCAACAATTCTGTTTGCTCCTTAATTTTTTGTTCTACTTCAAAGTAGGATGCGTCCTGAATCCGTTTCGCTTTGTTGCGTGTGCGCATCTTACCAATCTCACGAATCAATAGCATGATTTGTTCTTTCATGGCATCCAGCCTGGTTTGTGCAACCGCATCCCGCTGAGTAAAAACTTTATGCGAACAATGCGATAACCGTTAATCAGAGTGCCTTTCAGAATATTCCATTCAGTTTTTGAGGTTTTACTTCGGAGGCGTCCAAAGTTAGAAATCTCCAGATGCAAATCGTTGCTGTATTCAAAGTCGAAAGACAAAGGTTTCCAAATCTCTCCTGAGATGTTTTGATAATCCATGATGTACTGTACGCTTTAGTAGCCGCAAAAGTACACAAAAGTGGCATTTCTGGTGCTTATCTGTCTTGGACAAGGAATTTCTAACCAAGGGCATCCTTCAGAAGACCCTCAATTTGAGCTTGCACAAAATCGCACAATTCTTCAACCCGCTGCGGTGAAAAATTAAATTCTATGCCAGCGATTTTATACAATTCCGGTAAGGGTTTAAGTCCACCCAACGACAAGGCTCGCATGTAGTTATCCAAAGTAGCCTCAGGATGTACATGAAATTGTTTCCACATAGCCAGAGCGCCCAGTTGAGCGATGCCGTATTCGATATAATAAAACGGGACTTCAAAAAGATGCAATTGTTTTTGCCACAAAATAGAGCGATAATCTTCGAGCCCTTGCCAGGACACCGATGCAGGTGCAAAGCGGGTATGTATTTGTCCAGGCTTGGGCTCGCTCGGTACGGAATGCCCGGGGTGGGTATACAACCAATGTTGAAAGGCATCAATGGTGGCAATCCAGGGGAAGATAGAGAGTGCCCGTTCCAGTTCTTCTAATTGCGCCCGCCGACGATCATTTGGGTTGGGGTAAAAGTTGGTCCAAAGCGGCATCGTAAACAACTCCATGCTCATACTGGCCAGCTCAGCCATTTCCATAGGATANTCTTTAAATGCAGCCAACTCCGANTCATGACTTAAAAACGAATGCAGGGCATGTCCGCCTTCATGCATCATAGTGACCACATCATCGGCAGTGCCGGCGGCATTCATAAAAATAAATGGTGCGCCTGTTTCGGCCAGGGGNCAATTATACCCACCGGGNGCTTTTCCNTTGCGGCTTTCCAAATCAAAGTGGCCTTTGCGTTTCATGGTGCGTAAACAATCGCCAAAATAGGGCCTGAGTTGGCTAAAGACTTCGATGGATTTTTCCAGCAACTCTTCACCATGCTGAAAAGGAGCCAGGGGTTGCTGCCCAGCCGGTTCAGCATCAATATCATACGGTTTTAATGCATCCAGGCCCAGTNNGTTTTTATGTCCATATAGCCGGTCAACCAAGGGACGAATTTTAGAACGAATCGCCTCATGAAACGATTCACAATCGGCCACCGAATAATCAAAACGGCCCAATTCCTGAAACTTATAATCGCGGTAATTGGCAAAGCCGGCCTGCACTGCAACCTGATGCCGTTTTTGCAACAGTTCATCGAATAAAGTATCCAGGGCTTCGGCATCCTGTTGCCTGCGTTGATTCACCAGATGATAGACTTCTTCGCGCAGGGAACGATCACTTTGCATTAGAAAACGAGCTGCTTGTTGCAAGGTGTATTCCTTTCCCTGCACAGTGACCGTCATTTTACCNGCGATCGTTCCATACTGTTGAGCCAGCACGTTGAGTTCGGCCAGTAAGTTGACATTTTCTTCACGGTACAGGGCAATATCTTTTTTNACACTACGCAGATAGGTATGGTAGGTTGAGGCATCTAGTTCCTGCACAAACGGACTGTCCATTAATTTTCGATTCAGGGCATCGGCATAGGGCTTGATATGGGGTTCAATTTCGAGGCAGAAGTAGGTGAAGGCCTCTTCCAGCGCTGTATTTTCGGTATCGCAGGTCATGCGGATTTGTCGCCAGCAGGCATCTTCACTAATCACAGCCTGAATTTCACTCACATCGCGGAGCCAGTGTTCCAATTCCTGTTTAGATTGGATGGGGCGGTTTTTTAGTTCGGTAAAAAANGGTTCCAGGCCGGACCAGTTTTCAAGAGTAAAGTTTTCCGGAATATAGTGGCGCTTAATTTTCTGAATATCGGCGGTAGGGTTCATGCCGCGAAGGTAGTTGAATTCAGCGTCGCCAGAAAGCAGGTCCTTTCATCGTTTGGAATGACTAGATGCATGTTTTTAGAGTATAAAACGGAATGCATTTCACAAGTATCAGTCCTCCAACAGAGGCGAGGAATGGTTGACAGGAAATTTAAATGGATAAATCTAATCAGGAGAAAAGCTTTCGACAAATTCTTATCATCGTTTGCCGGTTAGTTTACTTTGAAGAAAGAAGAAAAGTCAATATCATTTACAAGTCACCACCAACAGGAAAACGAAATAGGCCATTCGATTAGCGAATTGTTTTAAACATTGAATAAAATTTACCTTTACCGCATGGCATACATACTTTATCCCGAATCACAACGCGGGCGTGCTGGCCATGGTTGGCTACACGCCCGGCATACGTTCAGTTTCGCCTCCTGGTACGACCCGCAANAAATTCATTTCGGGGCCTTGCGCGTTTTAAATGATGACCGTGTGGCCCCGGGTATGGGTTTTGGGATGCATCCGCACGATAATATGGAAATTGTTACCATTCCTCTAACGGGTGGCGTGCATCACCGCGACAGTATGGGAAACGAGGGCACAATACGTCCCGGTGAAATTCAGGTAATGAGTGCCGGTTCCGGAATCACCCACAGTGAGATCAATGCCAGCAAAGAAGAAGATCTGACTTTGTTTCAGCNNATCTGGATTTTTCCGGATGCANAAAACGTGGAACCTCGTTATGACCAGTGGAATTATTCTGAGAAAGAATCCNCCAATCAGTGGACTACCCTCGTAGCACCGAAAGCGGCCGGGCAGGGTAGTTGGATTCATCAGGATGTATGGATGAAAATCGGAAGTTTTGATGCCGGCACCGAAATTCTGCTTGAAAGCCGGGGCCCCGGGTATGGCCAGTTCATTATGGTGGTGGATGGACAACTGCAATATCAGACAGAGCAATTGGGTTATCGCGATGCCATAGGAATTCAGGATGAAGCTGAGGCCCGGTTTCAGGTTTTAAGCCATACACGCATTTTACTCATGGACCTGCCGATGCAACCCTAAGTCTAAAAAAGGCTGAATCGCCTTTTTTCGGCCCGATGATGTACATTTGTGTTGTGCCGTTCAGGAAGATCGGTTCATTTCGGGCGATGGACAACATAGGATGCCCGTTTTTCTCAAAACAGTTTATGCAATATAATACGACCCGTGATCGGATGTCGATCAAAGAATATGGCCGCAGTGTTCATGATATGGTGCGTCATCTGAAAACGATTCAGGACCCTGAAACCCGGCAGCGCAACGCCGAAGCCATTATTGAAGTAATGGCCATATTGAGTCCGCAACAAAAAGCCATCGAAGATTACCGGCATAAGTTATGGGATCATCTGTTCCTGATTGCCGATTATGATTTGGATGTGAGCAGTCCGTATCCGATTCCCACCCGCGAAATCAAACAACAANAACCCGAACCGCTGCCATATCCAAAACAANAAATACGCTGGAACCACTTCGGTAAAACCTTCGAAAAGTTGTATGATAAAGCGATTCAGGAAACGGACGAGGAGAAGAAACAGGGGTATATTCAGGTGCTGGCCTTATTCATGAAGGTAGCGTATAACAACTGGCACAAGGAGAATGTGCATGATGACATGATTAAGGAAGAGTTGTTGAATATCAGCAAAGGGCAATTGGTGTATGAACCCGGAACCCGTTTTACTGAATTTGTGGATGTTGGAGACGGTGCTACCATTCAGGCCAGCCAGAAACAATTTAAACGGTATTTTCAGAATAACCGGAATAATAACTACCGGAATAACAACAATAACAACAACGGGAATAACCGGAACAACGGAAATTTCAGAAATAATAACAACAATAACAACAACGGGAATAACCGGAATAAGTTTGTTCGGTTTAAAAAGAATGCCGGTTAAAAAAACGGGATATTCTGAAGACCGTCGCAACACAAATTACCGTCCTAAAGCAAGGATTCAATGGTTGTTTTAAGACCTTCTTGCAGGGTATATGGTGGTTTAAAATCGGTTGATTGTACCCGCTCACTGGAAAACTGCGTGGTAGAACAGAATTTTTTAATNTGGATCGAACTAATGCTGAATTTTTTNCCTGTAATGGCTGAAAGTACATCAAACGCTTTTCCGGCAAGGAACCCGACAGCGTATGGTATTTTAAACGAGGAAGCTTTNTTATTACAGGAAGTTGAAATTATTTCCAGAAGTTGAGAGGTTGTCAAGTCGGGTTTATCGGCATAGTTGAATACATGATAACCCGGATCGTTTGCTTGCTGAAGGATATATCGGATGAAAGAAACTACGTTGCCTACATAAGCCATCGACTTTTTATTGTTTCCAGAGCCAATCATCATAAACCTTCCGGATAAAACTTGTTGCAATAAGTTGTAAACATTGCCCCGGTTTTTAGGGCCAAACACCACAGTGGGTCTTAATATCACCAAGGTTCGGTTTTCCGGATCTTCCTGATACCAGGCGCGCAATAAATCTTCAGCCTGAAGTTTGCTCTTTCCATAATGATTGAACGGATCGGTCGGAAAGTTTTCATCGGGGTTCTCTTTGTTTAATCCATATACGGCTACCGTACTGGTAAAAAGAATTTTATTGATGTTGTTTTCCCGCATCCATTTTAAAATATGTCCTGTACCCTGAACATTTACATCATAGTATAATGAAATCGGCGATACATTATCTGCATGCTCTGCGGCCAGATGAATAACCCAACCGGAAGCGGTGACGGGAATTTCCTGAAATTTTTGCGATTCACAAATATCCAATATGCTTGTTGCGCATAATGGAGAATTTTTNTTATCGATATTTTGAATTTGATAGTCGGTTTGTAATTCCCGGATGGTGTTGGAGCCAATAAATCCGCTGCCCCGAATAAGTGAATTGATTTTACCATCTTGTATTCTATTTCATTCTTTTCTTAAACGCGCTACGCTTCCTTTAAAAGTTGGTTGTACAGTGTTCTGATATCCTTTACCAGGCGTTTGGAGGCGAATCGGTTCAGAATATCCTCTTGAATTAAATCTAAATTTAGCTGCATCTTACCTTCAATAATCCGAAGTAGCTGAGCTGTACACCCCAACATATCGCCTGAATCGAATAATAATCCGTTTTGTCCGGTTTTNAAAACATCGCTAACCCCACCCACGTCGGAAGACACCACATACTTTTTCGCTGCCAGGGCTTCGATCAGGCTAACCGGAGTTCCTTCATTTAACGAGGTTAAGGCCACAATATCTAGTCCGGATAAAACGAGGTGCATTTGTGTTTGCCATGAGGTGAATACCACATCAACATTCTGAGCCTGGGTTTTATTGGTTTGCAGCTGTAAATCGGTGCAAAGTTGTTCTAATTCTGCCCGCAATTCTCCGTCGCCAATAATTACTGCAAGTAGTTTCTTCCCGGTTTGTTTCTTCAATTTAGCAAAGGACCGAAGAAACAAGTCATGGTTTTTAATTTTGGTTAAGCGTCCTACGATTCCTATTGCTATGGTGTCATCTGGTATCGACCATTGATTCCGAAAGGATTCACGATCTTGTTGCGTAATGGATGTAAACGGATCCAAATCAAATCCAAGTGGAATTACACTGATTTTTTTNGCACTGCAAATTTTGAAACGATCAACCAGATCGTGCTTTTGTTTGTCACTGATTGCGATGATGCGAGTAGACAATTTGGCCAGAAATCGTTCAACCAAAATAAAAATTTTAGAAACCAGTGGGCTAAAGTATGAGTGAAAAACATGCCCGTGAAAGGTGTGCAGAACAATTGGTACTCCGGCTAATTTGGCGGCGATACGGCCCAGGGTTCCAGACTTTGCCGCATGCGTATGCACAATATCCGGTTTATATTTTTTAATTAGTTTATAGATTTCATACAAGGCCATCACATCTTGAAAAGGGTTAATGGAGCGTTTCAGACTATGTATATAAACCGGAGTCACTTGGTATTGATCAAGGATGCTGACCCCATCGGCTTCCCCATCAGTGATAATGCCGGATGCCAGCATCGTATCAAATTCATCCTTCAGTGCATGGGTCAAACAAGCAGCTTGGTGTGTTGGTCCGCTGATGCTAAGACGGTGCATGATACGAAGGATTCTTGGCTTCATTCTATTGTTAAGTTTTTTCACCTGAAAACAAGCCATTTTCAGCGGAAAGCGGCAAAATTAAACCATTCCGCATAGATTCAAACGGTTTAAGTCACAGAACCTGAAATGAAAACCGGAATCAAGCTAACCCGGAACGCTTGTACCAGGATTGAAAAACCACCAGAGCCCAAATACTGGCCTGGATATTTCCGGGATTGGATGAATCCAGTATCCGGCGCATTTCTGCAATACGATCGGGATTGAATATCCCTTGCTGACGAAGAAATTCAGGGTTCAGAAGCTCGTCAAAAATAAATCCGTTCAAATCCTTTCGGAACCACTGTAAAAGAGGAATTTCAAAACCTTGTTTGGGGCGATTGTATAACGCTTCGGGTAGCATGGGGCGAAAACTATCCTGAACAATTTTTTTCTTCATTCGTCCGTCAATCTTGTAAGACGCAGGCAACCGAAAAGCGAAATCAACGACCCGATAATCCAGAAACGGACTACGTACCTCCAAACTGTTTGCCATACTCATCATATCCACTTTATGCAACATATCACCCGGTAAAACAAATTGCGCATCCGCCAGCAGCACTTCATTAAAGTCCTTACTTCGAATACCTCGCGACAAAGCATCTGTTTGTGCCTTCAGTTCTGCCCGATCGATCCCTGCAGAAAANTCGGTCGTAAACAGGGAAGTTGTCTGGTTCAAATTTAAAATACTACACCACCGGATATAGCGGTCTGGCGGCGACATCGCTGCGCCTTCCGCCAACTTGGCAATTTTACGAGTGATGTTTCCTAAACGGGTATTTTTGTTTTGCGGCAATTGGGTCCAGAGTGCTTTGCCATACCTGGCCACCGCTGCCAGTAAGGGTTTATTTCTAACCATCCATTCAGCCTGGTGTTTCGTATATCCGGCAAACACTTCATCGCCTCCATCGCCACTTAGAGCCACGGTAACTTTGTTTTTNGTCTTCTTACATAAAATATACTGAGGGATGCAACTGCTGTCGGCGAAGGGTTCATCTAAATACTCCAGAATATCCATCAACTCCGCCTTGTAATCGGATTCAGAAAGGTAAAACACNTCATGATCGGTCTGGTATCTGTCTGCAACCAGTTGGGCATATTTTGATTCGTCAAACAGGGGNTTGTCCTTGTAGCCGATCGAAAATGTTTTTAATTTATTGCTTAATCCGGCGGCGATCGCCACAACAACCGAACTATCAATACCTCCGCTTAANAANGCACCTACCGGAACATCACTAATCATGCGGTCGCGAACGGATTGTTCCATGAGTTGCATCAAATGGGCCTGGGCTTCGGTATAGGAAAGGGTGGCGTAGGATTCAGTTTCCAGAACTGTTGTATAATAACGATGCTCGTTTTGTTGGCCGGGAGATAATTCAAGAAAGCATCCCGGAGGAAGTTTCCGAAAGCCCTTGAGAATAGATTGTTGGGGAGGAAGATAATTAAACCTGAAATACTGGAATACAGCCTGTGTATTCAAGGCCCGGTTTGATGTTAAAGGAAGCAGTGCTTTTAATTCGGAGGCGAAAGAAAATTCNTCCCCATCCTCAAAAAGAACGAGCGGTTTTTTACCAAAGCGGTCCCGGCCCAAAATCACTTTATTCGCCTGAATGTCGTAAAAGGCAAACGCAAAAAACCCNGATAGCCAGTTCAGGCAGGAGGTTCCGTAATGAATTAATAGGTGCAACAGTACTTCACTGTCGGAATGGGTTCGNGAATCTGATATTTTGGTGCTCAGTTTGTTGGAGATGAGTTCCCGGTAGTTAAAAATTTCTCCATTAAAAATCAATACATAGTTCTGTTCATTATCCAGGAAAGGTTGATTGGCCCCCTCCGAGGTGTCAATAATGGATAAGCGCCTGTGGCTAAATAGTACCTGAGTATCCTGATAAATACCTTCGGCATCAGGCCCCCGTTTGGCAAGCTGATCCAGGCCAAGGCGAAAGGTCTCGGTGGAACACAACGATTTTGAAAAACTGACATATCCAAGGATACCACACATGATTTAAGGGTTTGAATTGGAAAATAACGATTGGTACTTCCTNGCGATTTTTGAAACCATAAAATCTTCGGCCCGCAGCAGCGCATTCTTTTGAAAGGTGCTTATTTCACTCCATTTCGCCATTTGTATCATCGCATCACTTAGTTTAGAAGGGTTTTTGTTTGGCACCAGAAAACCAACGGGTGTCTGTATTATATTCTCGCTTGTTTCAGGAGCGCATCAAGGAAGCATAATTTCACGCGGGCCATACGGACAATCGGTAGATAGTACTGGTTTGCCCAAACAAAGAGCCTCGAGAATCACATTCGATAGGCCTTCTAATTCAGAGGTAAGCACTAAACAAAATGAACGAGCGATATAATAATAGGGATTTTTTGTTGACCCANNGAAAAGAACCTGTTGATTCAGCCCTAACTCATTCACACGTTTTTTGATGTCCTCCAGCATGCTCCCGGATCCGATCGGTAGTAGTCTGTCCTGTTCTTCTTTCATACGCGCAAAGGCATCCACCAACAGCCTATGATTTTTGTAGGGATGAAAATTTCCAACATGAATCCAATACCTCAGCGAGGAATCAAATAAAAAATTTTCCTCCATGCCGGCTTGTTGCCGGATTCGGTGTTCGTCAATTGGGTTATAGATAAGTTCCATCGGGTTTTTACAATGGTATACCTCCCGCAATTCATGCGCAATGCCATTTGAAACAACTTGTGTACAATGTGCATTGGAGTTGATAAATCGTAGAATGCGCTCTTTTAACCACCGGGTGATAGGAGGCAACTGAGAAAATAAATCTGTATAAGGACAGTGTTCGGAAACAATAAACCGGATTGAGTTGTTCCAACGATAGGCAACCGCATTGAGCAGATTGGCCTTATTTAATAAAGAGTAGGAAGTACGAATCTGATTCTGACGACAAAATTTGAGGTAGCGATACACCAGAAACGGAAGAAACAAAACAAACCCTATCAGATTCCTGCGGGTGATTGTATTGTGCAATGGAATAACCTGAACATGGGAAGGAATATCGTACTGTATTACAGGTTCAAGTAGGACCAGAAATAATTTCGAATCTGAAGCAAAGTGTTTGAGTAAAGTTTCTATATTCTTTTCGGCGCCGCCATAGCCCATCGAGTTAATGATTATGGCCACATTACCCGGTTGATTTGTAGAATATTCTGAAGACAAAGTGACCCAAAAATAAACGATGTGAACTAAAAATTAAGTTTTACTTTATTCCCATTCCATAACAGGTCAGCAGAATTCCCCTTCAGCGTATTTCGGCCATCACTTTGAGTTCTACCGTTACTATTGATTTTAACAGGACCTGTACTTTGGTTGATCCAGACATTGGATTCTAGTTTACAATCATGAATAAATGCGATGTTCGATCGTTCATCCAGAAATTTTTTAAGGTAGTTAAAATGCAATATCGAGTTTTTAAGAATGCACGAATTACCCCCGTCCAGCATGAGTGCTACCGACTGGGAAAATAAAATTCACAATCTTGAAACAAGGTGGATCCTTTGCCCCAACTTAAGTCAATGAGGCAGTAAGGAGGTGTTAATGCAAGTGTGGGTCTTTTCCAGGGAATGGCCAGCTTCGAATAGGTTTGTGGTAGTCGATCTGACTGATCTGTGAAGTTACATGCCACAAATTCTAAGGGCTCCGTAAGGCTTCCGCTTGGTGAAACCAGGGCACCAATAAAGTGACAGGAGATAAATCTGGCAGGCGAACCCGGCGATTTAAGGGCTGGAGATTGGTTGCCGATAAAAGCACATTTTACAAATTGATGTCCTCGCGATATCCGGTCTTTGCTGTAGATGTTGCTAAGAGAGCATATTGTTTGTTGTTGTAAAATGCACATTGTTCAAAATAACCATTGGTGCAGGATGAGCCGCCGGATTCAGGTTCGATATCCAGACCGGCACCAGGAGCTGAGCTCACCCGACTTTGTCCGGTATTGGCAAATACGGAATTAAAACAATACAAATTATTGCCTCCGGTCCATGAACATCCTTGCCTACCGTTAAACTCAGCCCGGCAGTAATCCATTATTTTTAGCGAGTTGTCTAGAGTGTCCTTGTCACGTACATGAAAGCCATCCAACCCAAAATGATGGGCATGAATTTTAGACAATAAAATATTCTCCGATTGGCTGCTCAGATAAACGCCAATATGCCCGAGTTGAATGCCAAGATCTCCAAAATTTCCTCCAATGTTGAGTCCGGGCAAATTACCATCGAGTTCCAGATTTGAAATTTCCACATTGCGGGAATGATGTATCAGTAAAAAAACGCCCCCAGCTGCTGCATAGTAACTATTGGTAAATGGCATCTTGTCTGGTTGATATTTTTGTTCGGTTGCAGCATCAAACGCACCATACTGATCCCATCTCTGTATTTAATTACCGTGCCGGGCTCTCCATAAATTTTCACATTTGAAACCCCGGTAAGATCGAGCAGGATGGGTGCATAATAAGCTTCATAACTGGGCGCCTGAACACGCAGCTCACCATTTTTCAACACTTCCCTCTCCGACTTTGCAGCCCGACCAGATAAATGCCTTTGGGAATGAATAATTCAAATGGGGTATTTGTTGATTGCAGGGATGCGATGTAGCGACTAGCGCGCATAAAGGCCCAGCTGTCGTCTTGCATTCCGTTTCCAAAGCCCCGAAATCGCGGATAGATTTCCGGACTGGCTTTCTGTTAGCCGTTCGGGCGGCTTCCTGACGAAATCTGGCAAGTGCTTCGTTCCGCTTTGATGTAGGTTGGGCCAGTACGGGAAGCACCGTAAGCCAAAAAGGATCGTGAAAATTGTACTCCGGAGCATCGTGCGAATTTGGGGATGCTGCTAATATGTTAGCTCATGGGTTTCATTTCAACTTGAAGTTGTTTTCAATGCATCCATGGGATTAAACCTGAATGAACCCAAATTAGCAGGATATACTTACTTCCAGAGGAATTAAGGCATTTTGCCCTTGCCGTTGAGATACCATTCCGATTTAAGCCTACCCGGAAAATGGATGCCAAGAGAATATTTCAATTCTTTCACGGGGTATTAAAACCATTCCAAGTCGGGAAATATCGCAGACCGGAAACAAATCGAATAAGCGCATGCCCGAACGTTTTACATGGTGTTTCAGGCTTTGGCACGATGCGTTGATTCCGGTTTCGCTCATTTGAAGTACTGCTAAAATACTTCCTGTGCATCTCGGAAAGATGAAAATTTAATTATATCAGATAATTTTATCTACTTTGCGGTAAACCAGTGTTTTGGCATCAACAAATCATTTTCTATTTACAATTGGCCGGAGAACTACATACAAAAACTTCAATCAATCCTTAAATAGATTGGAGTATGTAGCCCGGTTTCTGAGCAATGGACCTTCTTTTTTTGTATCAAAACAGAATCAAACTATTCGTAATTTGTTTAGCTGCATACTTCTTTCATGTTGTTACTTTTGACGAAGCCAAGCGAATTATTTTGTCTGAACGATTATCAATTCCCTTAAAAGTGGGCACTCTGCTGTACCTCTTCAGAAGTCTTTTATTTCGGAGTGCATACCTCTGGGTGTACAACTATGTCGGCGAAATATCCCGCGCAAAGAGCAAATGGCACCAACGGATGGAGCAGAATTTAAAAGGTCAATAAAGTCAAAAGGTTGAAAAAATTATTTATACTCTATGTGTACTCCCTGCCCTTTGTAAATGCGTTTGCATTGACGGGTACCATTACCATGAGTTTGATTNTTAGGAATACTCATGCTTCTGATGTATGTTTTCTCCTTGCTGTTTTCTTCGAATAATACTTCAAAGCCCAAACCGCGTTTTATTTTCTTTGTCTTTTTAATCCTTTTTTTATTCGTAGCGTATATAAGCTATTTTTTTCAGGGCTGGGTGTTCCTGAGGCCCTCAACCATACTATAGCGTATTCGNTCTGTAATTATTTTGTTCTTTTTTACAACGCTCATGGTACTATTCCGGTATTTCAGCGATGAGGAGGGATTCATTTCAGTACTTCGTGCTGTTAAAAACATCACGGTGTTTTCATGCCTTTTTCTATTGTTGAATTCGCAGATATTAATTTTCTGCATATCGATATCGGCCAATTCATTTACCGCCCCAGCATTCAGTATTTTGCCGCCAGTGCGCTGGATAAAATTTTCAGGATTCGGGGATTTGCCGGAGAATCGGGGTACNACGCCTTTATGCTGGAAGCGTTGGGGCCGATCACGGCATATTATTTATATGTTGTTAAAAAGATTCCGGAAACAGAATAGTCAAACATCNTCATACTTGCCCTGATTATTGTTAGTTTGATTATGACAGTTAGTACCGCGGCGTTTTTAGATGTTGGCATCGCGCTGGCTTTTCTTTTANTCCTGAATGTGTTTCCGATTCTTAAAACGCTGCGTTCAAATATTTTCAGATTAAGAACCTATATCATGACGCCCATAGTGGTTGTTCTGATTTATTGGATTGAGAAGAAAGTCAGTATAGGATTGGATATTTACCTTTCCATTGTTGGTAAATTTAATCAGTCGTATTCACTGGTTGATCGACAAGAAAAACTAGAGGCTTTCTGGAGGGCGTTTACGAATGCGGATTTGTTACATAAACTCATCGGTTATGGTCCTTCAGGTTTTCGTATCGTTGGATTAAAGGACGCCGTAATCTCTATTTATGCCACGTATATGCTGGAAACAGGGGTTATTGGACTTTTCTTTTTTTCATCTACTTATNTGATTTTGTTCCTCCTGATGCTACGTATGAAAGGTCCGCTAAGAAATTATCTTCTTCTGGCATTTATCAGTTCAGGGCTACATGGTATTTTCACCAATGAATACTGGAACCCCTGGTTTTGGTTTCTTTTTGCTATCATTATTCATCAGTACCAATTTCAACGCATGGCCGGAAATTCAACGATACCGGAGAATTCGCTTGATAAGAAAGTGAATTAAAATACGTAAAAGTCAGGAGAAAAGGACGCATTTTTAACCAGAATGCGAATTGCATCCTTAAACGAAGAAAAGAGTACTTCGGCCTGAAATACATAATAATTTTGAAGCTGCACGAGTTTATTGTGATCGATTCTGCGTCCTTCGCACCGTTTGATTTCAAGTGGTCACAAAGCGTTTGAAGTGCCCGCTGATTTTTTTGCTGTTCATTGGCCCGGGTATATTTCATCGAGGCACTGGCATCGTTTAAATTCCATTCTCCGATTCTGTAATCGGCTTGTATGATTTTCCCNAAAGGACAAAGTTTCATCACAGATACAAAATCAGCATTCAATGAGTCAGATTGATAGAANTCCGCACTGCAACGCCGATCACGGTTGTATACTGTACTTAAATGGTGAAACATTTTTACCTGATGATGATGCCGCAGATAATCTATTCCGTTTAGCAACAAACTATGCGCATCAAGCTGTTGATACGGAATNGAGTTTTTAATTAAACCGAGTCTTGATTGATTGGCATGGTAGAATACAACATCTTGATATTGTTTGATTTGATGCACGGCCCGTGAAATAAATCCGGAATCGGTAAACCAATCATCACCATCCAAATTCACAACCCATTCACCTTGTACCGCATCGTAAAGCAGATGCCGGTAATTGCCAACACGACCAAGGTTCTTTTCATTTTGATGGCATTTCAATTTTGGATGCTGAATAGAAGAAACAAGGGTGTACGTTTCATCCGGACTTTTATCATCACAAACAACTACTTCCAAATGCGGATAATCTTGCGCCAATGCACTCTTCACAGCCCGAAGTATGAAGGCAGCCTGGTTGTAACACGGAATCTGAATGCTTACGGTAGGAAAATATTCTTGCATAAAGTGGCCATGTCTTCAGCGAATGAGAGAAGAAAGGTTTTCAGCGCGACGAAGATACATCATCGTGTGCATTGCCATGCACCAGACTGCGGTTTGAAAGCGAAGCGCTACCCAAACATTTTGAGGTGGTGCTTCGGACTCCCGCTTCTTGTCAATATTCTGATTGCAACTAAATCGGTATAAAATTCGAATGCCGCCAGGTTTATTATGCCAATGCAACTTCTAACTGTGGTTGATTTGATCTACCAGATGCATCACGTCCTTTAACTTACTATTCCATCCCAAATGATCCAAAGCATATTGACGGATTTCATTGCGGTAATCGGGATGAAGGGTCTTCATATCCTGATAAAAGCGTATGATTTCAGGGATATCCAACAGGCTTTCATCATCCGGAAAATATTTTACAAAAACNAAAGATGCCGGAAAATCGTTATCCCGTGTTTTTAAAATCAAGGGTTTCCCCAGAAATTCCCGCGATTTCAGCGATGAACTGAGGCTAATTCCTTTCCGAAAATGCCCCATAGTACCAACCATGACATGCACTTTAGCACTAATCTCAAGAATTTCATTTCGGGTTTTGAANCCATAGAATGTAATAAAATCACTCATTCCGGATTCCTGAACGAGGTGTTTTGCGCCTTCCAGTTCCTCACCAGTACCAATCATATGCAGATGGACTCCCGAAGGATATGCTTCCCGGGTATCCTGATAATACCGGATCGAACTATTTACCAGAATATCCGGGCCATGCCAGGATTAAAATTCGCTATCATGCCGATATGAAACCCAGGAGGCTGATTGGNNACTCAGAAGAGAAGGTAAGGTACTGAGCTCAGAAAAGTATCCGTTTTCAATGCGAAGCGTTTTAATACCAAANATAGCGTCGTGTTCAGATACTGTTATTATTCGGGTTACTAGCCGACGCAATGAAGGTAACAGAAATTTACCTAAATAAAATCGAATCCGGGCGCTCAGGTTATACAATTCGGTTTCATACGGATAGGTAGGAATTTCCATAAAACCTGAAGAGATGGATTTTTCTTTTNNCAGTAATTTCAGAAATAGAATCATTCCCGGCGTGATAAAATAGTGAAACCTGAAATAGAGGGCATCATAGGGATTCCTTTCAATTATTTTATGCAAAGGACGGTAATATCCAGTGTTCGGTCTAACAAAAATACCAGGTTTTCTCAGCCAGTTTTGTTTAGGATCAAAACAACTACATCATTCCACCAGATTCCTTCATCCGAGGCGCTGATAATATCCACCTGATATTTTACAGCAAACGCCTGTGCAATGCCCCGGCATTTTGTGGCCAGTCCAGATTTGCTGTCATGAAGGTCTAATGGAAAATAAAGCAGAAACTTTTTCTTATCTGTCATATCCGTAGGTTAATCCTTCAGTAGATATCCGCTCATCAGGGTTCGCCATGAATTTCCCGTGAANATATTACTTTCTTCGGATTCGATTTTTCGTTGTAGCACTTTGTTTGAGCAGATGCCTGCTTTCACCAGTTTTTCCCGTGCGTCAACAATACGATCTCGCACGGTTTGGTTTTCCATCCAGGTGCGTTGTGGTGGTTCAAAGCCAATTTTNTCTTTCCGCCAGGCAATTTCTTTCGGAAGAAGAGTTCCGAACGTATGGCGCATAATCCATTTTGTCCAGCCTTGATGAATTTTCAACTCAGCTGGCAATGAAAATAAAAAATTAACTACCTCATGCGACAAAAACGGAAGGCGAACCTCCCGGCTATGGGCCATACTGTTTCGGTCCGCATACCGCAATAATTCCTGCAGCCCTTTCCGGTAGGTTGAAAAATACAGGGCTTGTTGCAAATTCTCAAAGCGATATTCTGTCGGTCGCGATTGTTTACTGAATTCTTTATAAAAATCCTCAGTGAAGAATGGATTGGTCAATTGTTTCAGGTGCTCATAATGAACACGAATATCCGGAACGTGGCGGGTTGCCAGGTGTTTAATTCGATTCGGNATTCCTTTGTGAGGATTCGCATTGATTGAATTGCCGGCCATGACATTCTGGTAGGCGTCAAATTCAGTTTTATACCGCCGGGGGTCGGAAATTTTAAGGTCTGCGAAATGATGAACAAAATATCCATGGTACCCCGCAAGAATTTCATCTGCACCTTGTCCATCCAGCAAAACAGTCACATTTTGTTCCTGTGCCAGTTTCATCACACAGTATTGCACATAGATACTGGCACTTGTAAATGGCTCTTCCTGATGCCAGGCCAAGCGGTCCAAATCCCGGATCAGACCATCGTCAGTGGGTGTCACAAAATGGGGTTCCACCTGTGTTTGGGCAATGACATAATCAATATACCGACGTTCGTCCTTTTTGAAACCCGGAAACACGGCGCTGAATGTTTTCTGTTTCTGAGCCGAACCGGTTCTGATTTGATCAATCGCGCAAACAATCAAACTGCTATCCAACCCNCCGCTTAAACTGCTACCAACCGCCACATCGCTGCGTAATCTTCGGCGAATGGAGGTGTACATCAATTCCGAAAACCGTTCGGATGCTTCTTGAATACTGATGCCACGCTCAACGGCCTCCAGAGGTATGTTGTAGTAAGGTTGGATATCTAAGGTTAGTTCATCAACTTTAATTTTAATAAAATGACCATGTGGTAAACGAACGCANTTCCTGAAAAANGTCTGACCCTGATCGGAGGCATTATCCAGCGCACCGTACGCCAGATAGTTGAATAACATGGAATGGTCGATTTGTTTTGGAACTCCTGCGGCCCATAAACATTTCATTTCACTTCCAAAATAGAAATGATTTCCTGCTACGTAATGATAGAAAAATGGCTTTTCGCCAAAACGGTCACGGGCACAAAATGCAATCCGTTCCTTGTCATCGTACAAAACAAATGCAAACATGCCGTCCAGAAATTGCAAACAATTTTCGCCATACTGATGATACAACGCCAGCAGGACTTCTGTGTCCGACGAGGTGGTAAACTGGTACCCTTTCTTAATCAGGTCCTCCCGGAGTTCAACATAATTGTAAATTTCACCGTTAAATACGATCGAATAACGATCCAGATAATGCATCGGCTGATCGGCTTCATGGCTCAGGTCAATAATAGACAGGCGGCGATGGGCCAGTCCTACATGCCCCGATGCACTCACCCAGTGTCCTTCTCCGTCAGGACCCCGATGTGCAATCACATCCGTCATTTGTTTAAGACGGGTGGTANNGTTACCTCCTGGATGTTTTGATAGAATACCCGATATGCCACACATCGACCTTGAACGAATTTATCCGGCAAATGTACAGATTCTGGGAGGATATCATCGGGTTTTAGAGATGCTGTCCGATCAATGCGGTGATTTCTTCAGCGGCATGCCCTTCGCCGTAAAGCGTCGGGTTGTAGAAACCGGGCTGCGTTTCCAGAATTACCTGAATTTGTTCAAGGTCTTCAAATACCAATGTATTCAGNCCATGCTCCAAAGTTTCAGACCACTCTGTTTCACTGCGTAAGGTGATGCACTGCTTTTGAAGGATATAGGCTTCTTTCTGTACGCCACCACTGTCGGTAATTATACAAGATGCGTACTTCTGATAGGCCACGTTGTCCGAATAGCTTAAGGGCGCTATAAAACGAATGTTCCGGTAATTGTTCAGATTTACTCCAAATGTTTCCAGGCGGTTTGAGGTTCTGGGATGTATTGAAAATATAACCGGATGTTTTAAGCTATTCAGAATGGTCAGTATCCGAACCATACGGTCCATATCATCGGTATTATAAGGCCGGTGTATCGTTACAAAGTAATACGAACCTTCTAACAACGGCTTCACACGGGGCGACATTAAATGAATCATATCGCACATCACATCACCACACAGAAAGATGCCGGAATGGTCAATCCCTTCCTTTCTCAGGTTGGCAACGGCTTGTGGAGTGGGGCAAAAGNNTAAGTGGGCAAATTCATCGGCAACAATCCGGTTAATTTCTTCGGGCATACTCCGGTTATAACTGCGGAGTCCGGCTTCTATATGAACCAGGGGCAACTGAAGTTTGGCAGCTACCAGAGCGCCAGCCAGGGTAGAATTGGTGTCGCCATAAACCAATAACCCATCTGGCTTTTCTGAAAAACAGACCTTTTCAATCTCGGTCATCATGATACCGGTTTGTTCGCCATGGGGTTTTCCTCCTCCCGCTTCAAACAGGAAATCTGGTTTGGGAATCCCTAACTCATTAAANAATACTGCACTCATATTGGCATCATAATGCTGGCCAGTATGTATCGTGAGGGCATGAAAATGTTTCNNTAGTAGTTGAATTTGAACCGGGGCGTGTTTAATGAACTGCGGTCTTGCCCCGACAATGGAGATAATTTTTTCATGAACGGGCGGTAAAGTTAAGGCCCGATTTTCTTAATCCCAGTTTTTCACTGTGTGTCACAACAACATCTGCCATTATTTATCCGGAGTGGTCCGTGTGGCCAAGAAACCGGATAAGATATTTCCCGCTATTTGCAAATATATCCTTTGCAGGCTTTTTTCTACCACTTTTACGCCCTACCTTTGCGACCGAATTTCAAAAAGGATGCGTTTAAGCTTCAAAATAGCAGTGAAATCAATGCTTTTGGCCGTTTTAGGCGTATTGAGCATTTCCCTCACCAGCCTGGCGAATAACCCGAAACGGCCCACGGAGCTGAAAATCCGGAGCATGAGGGTAAGTTGGATATTAAAAGTGAAATTTTTGGCCATATCGGTGATTCATACGACTGGCACCTGTTCTCGCTGGGAGAAGGTCATGAAGCGACCCATGTTTCAGTTNCCCTGCCCGTTATCCTTTACCAAAACGGATTACATGTCTTCTTGTCTTCAAAATTTCATCATGGGCATGAGGTGGTTGAATCGAACGGGGAGTTTTTTANNAATGGAGAAAAACAAGATCTACCTGAGCGATGCCAGCGATCTTTACAATACGACGAAAAGGGTCAAATCACCAACGCTCGTCCGGCCTTCGACATCAGTATCACTAAAAATGTGGTTTGTTTGTTGCTTTCTGTGATTATTCTGCTGGTATTGATGACCGGTGTCGCCNAAAAATACAAACAAAACGGTATCCACAAAGCCCCCACCGGATTTCAGAATGCGTTGGAGCCTGTTATTGGATTTATTCAGGATAATGTGGCCAAACCGAATCTGGGTAAAAAGTATCTCCGGTTCATGCCGCTGTTATTAACCATGTTCTTCNTTATCTGGATTAATAATTTGCTGGGTTTATTGCCCTTCGGATTCAACCTCACCGGCAATATTGCAGTTACTTTGTTACTCGCCCTGGTGTTTTTTGTGGTGATGCTGTTTAACGCGAACAAAGCCTTCTGGGGACATATCATTAATCCGCCCGGAGTTCCTTTGGGCGTGAAATTTATTTTAGTACCCATTGAAATTCTCAGTAACCTGCTGATTAAGCCGGCGGCCCTCGCCATTCGTTTGTTCGCGAATATTTTTGCGGGACATACCATCATTCTGAGCATCATTTTGCTGATTTTCATTTTTGCTTCAATCAGTAAAGTGGCCGGCGTAGTGTTTGTGCCGGTATCTATCGCTTTTACCATTTTTATGTTTTTCCTTGAATTGCTGGTAGCAGCCATTCAGGCTTTTATTTTTACTAACCTAACCGCCGTATTTATCGGTCAGGCCATCGAGGAACACCACCATGATGAGCACGACCACCATTAATCCTGTTTTTAAAAACCAATATATATGTCAGTATTAACAGTCTTATTAGAAGGTGTTGCCTCAGCAGGAGGTGCAGTAGGTGCAGGGATTGCCGTAGTCGGTGCCGGTATCGGTGTTGGCCGANTCGGTAAAAGTGCTCTGGAATCCATTGCCCGCCAGCCTGAAGTAGCCGGTGAAATCCGCTCCAATATGATCCTGGCCGCCGCCCTCGTTGAAGGTGTGGCCCTGTTCGGAGTTATCGCCGGTATCCTCGCGATCGTAATGTAATCTAACTCCCTGAGCCAAGAACGGATGCCAACTAAATGTTTGATGTGGCACCTTTTCTTCGGTTAACAGGCAGAAAGATGACAGGCATCGCGGTGAAACCACCCAACGCTTTGAACTACACGCGACGCAAAGGGCCTAGCGTGTAGTTTATTTAAAAATCAGGCATTTTGCCGTAACAATACCCAAGCGGTCCGACTCACCATCAGTAAAAAAGTAAGAACACCATGGATTTATTTAACCCCAGTTTCGACTCTTTTTCTGGACGATGCTCGCGTTTCTCATCGTTCTGTTTCTGCTAAAGAAATTTGCATGGAAACCCATTTTAAATGCCCTGCACGAACGCGAAAGCAGCATTGCCGACAGCATCGCAGCTGCTGAGCGGGTGAAAGCAGAAATGGCATCCATGAAAAGTGAACACGAAGTGCTGCTGAATGAAGCCCGCGAAGAACGCACCAATCTGCTAAAAGAGGCGAAAGAAACGAAAGATCGTATCATTAACGAGGCCAAAGAACAAGCCAAAGAAGAAGCCAATAAAATCATGATGGAAGCCCGTCAGCAGATTGATAACCAANAAATGNCGGCCATTATTGAAGTGAAANACCAAATTGGTGCATTGGTCATTGAGNTGTCTGAAAAGGTTTTACGCAAAGAACTGGCCAATAAAAATGAAGCCAATGCGTATATCAATCAACTGGCATCTGAAATCAAATTGAATTAATCGGAGTCCACCTCCATGTCAAATACAAACTCAAATGCAGAATCCTCGTCTCGCCGCCCGATATGCCAAATCCCTGATGGATATTGCCATCGAACAAAGCAGTCTGGATGCCATGTATACCGATATGCTGGGATTACAGGATGTGTGCCGCAGTAGCCATGATTTTGTACTCCTCATGCGCAGTCCGGTTGTAAAAGCCGATGTGAAACTAAATGTAGTAAAGGCGCTGTTTTCAGGAAAGGTTAACCCGGTAACCGAAGCTTTTGTGGAGTTGATTATTCGCAAAGGCCGTGAGTTTTTCCTTCCCGAAATCATTGATTCTTTTATTGCCCAATACAAGCGCCACAATAAAATTAACGAGGTGGTTCTTACCACAGCCGAAACCCTCGATGAGGCAACCTTAAGTAACCTGAAAAGCAATATTGAAAAGCAGTTTCAGGGCATGAAAATTGACCTGAGCACCCAGGTAAACCCCGAACCGATCGGCGGCTTTATTGTAGAGGCAAACAACAACCTTTTTGATGCCAGCATTTTAAGAGACTTAAACGACATTAAAAACAATTCCTGAAAACGAATACGTTCCGGAAATCCGTTAAACTATAATATTCACAATATAAATTCAATACTATGGTAAGTATAAAACCTGATGAAATTTCGGCCATACTCCGGCAGCAGCTGNGGAACNTTAATTCATCTGCTGAACTCGAAGAGGTGGGTACCGTACTCCAGGTGGGAGATGGTATCGCCCGTATTTACGGCCTGAACGGTGTTCGTTCCGGTGAACTCGTTGAGTTTGAAAATGGGGTACAGGCCATCGCCCTTAACCTCGAAGAAGATAATGTGGGTGTGGTGTTGATGGGTGAAGGCAAAGGAATCAAAGAAGGAAATAAAGTACGTCGTACCGGTCGTATCGCATCCATTAAAGTGGGTGAAGGTATGGTTGGACGCGTGATTAATACACTCGGTGAACCAATCGACGGCAAAGGCGCTCTGCAAGGTGAATTGTATGAAATGCCCNTCGAACGGAAAGCACCCGGGGTTATCTTCCGCGAACCGGTAAAAGAACCGCTGCAAACAGGTATCAAAGCCATTGATGCCATGATTCCAATTGGTCGCGGACAACGTGAGCTGGCGATCGGTGACCGTCAGACCGGTAAATCCGCAATTTGTATTGATACCATCATCAATCAAAAAGAATTCTACAAAGCCGGAAAACCGGTGTATTGTATCTATGTCGCTATCGGACAAAAAGCTTCAACGATCGCTCAGGTGATGAAACCCTTGCAGGATAATGGAGCCATGGATTATACCATCATCGTCGCAGCATCCGCAGCCGATCCGGCGCCATTGCAGTTCTATGCGCCATTCGCAGGAGCCGCCATCGGTGAGTTTTTCCGCGATACGGGTCGCCCGGCACCGATCGTATACGATGATTTGAGTAAACAAGCCGTGGCATATCGTGAGGTGTCTCTGTTGTTACGTCGCCCTCCGGGACGTGAAGCCTATCCGGGTGATGTGTTCTACTTACATAGCCGTTTGCTGGAGCGCGCGGCGAAAGTGATCGGTAAAGATGATATCGCTGCTAAAATGAACGACCTGCCAGAAAGCCTGAAAGGGAAAGTANAAGGGNGTGGCTCACTTACGGCCTTGCCCATCATCGAAACTCAGGCGGGTGACGTTTCAGCCTATATCCCTACCAATGCGATTNCCATTACCGACGGACAAATCTTCCTGGAATCGAATCTCTTCAACGCCGGTATTCGCCCCGCCATTAACGTGGGGATCTCGGTAAGCCGTGTAGGAGGTAGTGCCCAAATTAAATCTATGAAANAGGTGGCTGGTACCCTGAAACTCGATCAGGCCCTCTACCGCGAAATGGAAGCCTTTTCGAAATTCGGGNGCGATCTGGATGCGGCTACCAAGGCAATCCTTGACAAAGGAGCCCGCAACGTGGAAATCCTGAAGCAGGGACAGTTTCAACCTTATTCGGTTGAANAACAAGTGGCCATTATTTACCTCGGTACCAATGGTTTGCTGAACGATGTTCCGGTANAAAACATGAAGGCCTTTGAAGAAACCTTTATGCTGGAAATGGAAAATAAATGGCCGNATTTACTGGCAGAATTCAAANAAGGAAACCTGCCTGAAGACGGACTCAATAAAATGGTGAGTCTGGCGCAAGGATTGATTCCTCAGTTCTCAAAATAAATATGAAATGATACGCTAGAATCCCGTTCCTTGGAGCGGGATTTTTTTGGGGGTCAGCGCAGGTGCTGGCATGATGCGGTGTTGCGTCGCACACGTCGGGGTTCACCGCTGAACTCAGCAGACCGGTGCATCAACATGAGACCATTGCAAAGTCATTTGGTAAAAAATTCAAAGTAACGCAGAAATTTTGCGCCACAGCCCGGTGCCTGAGCGAAGCCGAAGGCACCGTAATGCCGCCACGCTCAGTCACCTTCCTTCGGCTGCGCTCAGGCCTCTCCTTTCGGCCACCCTCAGGTAAATTCTTTCTTCATCGCTTCACGATTCGTTGCAATTCATTCAGTTTCATCAGGGCCTCAACCGGCGTCAGGGTATTTATTTCCACCCCTTCCAGAATTTCTTTTATCTGCTTTAAATCGTCAGCCAATCCATCAAAAATATTCAACTGAAAATTTTGTGTAGGAATCTTTTTAACNTGCTGGCTCACCCGTTCACTAAGGTTTTTTTCTTCCAACTGGGCTAAAATTTCATTGGCCCGATCCACTAAGCCCGGAGGCATGCCGGCCATTCGAGCCACATGCACCCCAAAACTGTGGGTACTTCCGCCTGCAGCCAGTTTTCGCAAAAACNNAATTTTATTACCTACTTCCTTGTGTGTGACATGGTAGTTCCGGATACGGGCAAATTTGTTTTCCAGCTCATTCAATTCATGGTAGTGGGTAGCAAACAAAGTGAGTGGTTGATGCCCATGTTCATGCAGGAATTCCGCAATGCTCCAGGCAATGCTGATGCCGTCGAACGTTGAAGTTCCACGGCCAATTTCATCGAGCACAATCAAACTGCGCGGACTAATATTATTCATTATACTAGCCGTTTCATTCATCTCTACCATGAAGGTGCTTTCGCCCCCGCTCAGGTTGTCGGAAGCCCCTACCCGGGTAAATATTTTATCCGTTAAGGGAATGAACGCTTTTTGNGCCGGAACAAAACAACCGGCATGCGCCATCAGGGCGATCAGTACCGTTTGCCGCAGCAAGGCGCTNTTACCACTCATGTTGGGCCCTGTAATGATGATGATTTGTTGTTGCTCTTTATCGAGGCGCACATCGTTGGCAACATAGGATTCACCCACCGGCAAATGCGATTCAATCACCGGATGCCGGCCTTCTTCAATGTGTAATTCATATCCATCGTGAACCTCTGGTCGCCGATACTGATACTTCATGGCCAGGCTGGCGTAACAACCAATACAATCCAGGCGGGCAATCAGTACCGCATTTAATTGAATGGCCTGAACATATTCAGCTAACTCTACCAGCAAATGATCATAGATACTGCTTTCCAGCGCCAGAATTTTTTCTTCGGCACCCAGAATTTTTTGTTCATATTCTTTCAACTCAGGNGTTACATAACGCTCGGCATTGGCCAGCGTTTGTTTACGAATCCAGGTATCCGGAACCTTATTTTTATGTGTATTGGTCACCTCCAGATAATAGCCGAATACATTATTAAAGGCAATTTTTAAGGAAGGGATGCCGGTTTGTTCAATTTCGCGTTGTTGAATTTGTAAAAGATAGTCTTTGCCATTGGCGGCCAATGCACGGTATTCGTCTAGTTCGGCATCCACACCCGAGGCAATTAAGTTTCCTTTGTTGCTAAGGGCCGGAGGGTTCTCAACAGCTGTCGATTCAATTTTTGAACGAATAGCGGCACAAGGGCTCAGTTGTTCAGCACATCGGTTCAACCAGGCATCTTCACAACCTGTTAAACGCGATTTCACTTCGGCGATGCAATGCAGGGCCTTAGCGAGTTGCAGTACTTCGCGCGGACTTACTTTCTTCATGGGGATGCGGGCCACGATGCGCTCAATATCACCGGTACCACGAATTTGCTGAATCAGAAAGGCCATCAGTTCCTGGGTACGAATGAGAAATTCAGTCGCATCCAGTCGCTCGTTGATTTGATGAATGTCCTGCAACGGAAATAACAACCAACGTTTCAGCATTCGGGCTCCCATGGGCGAAACGGTTCGGTCCATCACTTTGAGCAGAGAATGCGCGTGTTCACGATTGCTATCCAGTAATTCGAGGTTCTGAATCGTAAATCGATCCATCCATAAAAANTCACCCCGGGTTATGCGTTGTAACGATGCGATATGCCCAAGTTGCTGATGTTCAGTATCCCGCAAATAATGAATCACCGCTCCGGCAGCCACGATGGCATTGGGAATATCACTGATGCCAAATCCTTTCAGGGAAACGGTTTGAAAACGATCCTGCAGGGTTTCAGTGGCGTAGTTTTCACTAAATATCCATTCATCGAGCCGATAGGTATAAAAACGGGTGCCAAAATTTTCCTGAAAAAAAGCTTGTTTGTGTTTTTGAAAAATGACTTCAGACGGACGAAAACTTTGTAACAGTTTATCGATGTACTCGGTATTGCCTTCCGTACATAAAAATTCGCCGGTTGAAATATCTAAAAATGCGATGCCATGGGTTTCATCCTGCAGGTAAATGGCAGCCAGAAAATTATTGGAGGTATTATCTAATAGTTTATCGTTGGTAGCCGTGCCAGGTGTGACCAATTCAGTCACGCCACGTTTCACAATGCCTTTCGCTTGTTTCGANTCTTCCAGTCGATCACATACGGCTACCCGATAACCGGCTTTCACCAGTTTGTGTAAATACGTTTCCAGGGCATGGTGCGGAAATCCGGCCAATTCTGAAGATGCCGCTGCTCCGTTATTTCGTTTGGTGAGGGTAATGCCCAACACGGAGGAAGCAATTATGGCATCCTGTCCGAAGGTTTCATAAAAATCACCCACCCGGAACAATAAAACGGCATCCGGGTATTTACTCTTGATGGCATTGTGCTGTTGCATCAAGGGGTTTCCGACGTACTTTTCGACATGGTAGGCGAAGGTAACACCGATGCGAATTATGTCAGGCCCCAACTTATTCACCCATTCACTACGGCTTGCAGACGATCTCCCAGTCGCCGATATCAACTATTTTCACGTTAATCAGCAAGACCTGAATTTGCTTTGAATTCATTCTGACATGCTGTTAAACCAAACCACATGCCGAATCCAAAAGGCGACACCTGACACCCGCCTTCTGTATTATCAATGGCCTATCCGTAAGCCTTATAAAGAGTATCCTGCGCAAGAACTACTTTTGTTATTCATTGTAGCACTATGAAAAACTTCGTCTCACTACTTATGTTTTCATTTCTATTTGCCCCCAAAGCACTCGATGCCCAATTGAAATCGATCTATGACTTTAAAGTGGAGGCTCTTGATGGGGGCCAGATTGATTTTTCGAAATACAAGGGAAAAAAATTCTCATTGTGAACACGGCCTCTAAATGTGGATACACGCCGCAGTATGAGGCTTTGCAAAAGTTGTATGAGCGGTATCAGGGAAAACTGGTCATTGTGGGTTTTCCTGCCAATAATTTTATGTTTCAGGAGCCGGGTGATAACAGCGAAATCCGCAATTTTGTCAGAAAAATTATGGAGTTACGTTTCCGATGGCAGCCAAGATTTCGGTGAAAGGAAAACAAATGCATCCCCTGTATGTATGGCTCACGCAAAAAAATACAATGGCTTTAGTGACAACTCGGTAAAATGGAATTTTCAGAAATACCTGCTGGATGAAAACGGAAAACTTGTCGCCGTATTTGCACCTGGCACAGATCCCCTGAGTGAAGAAATTACCACAGCCATTGCGCGATGAAACGCGAGGGTATCCGGCAGACAGATTACCTTTGGAGCTTATGAATTTACAGAACCTTTACGCTCGGGCTCTACAACGTGAATTTCTGTCGGTTGAAGAAGGGGTATTTCTTTTCGATCAGGCCCCTCTGGTCGATCTGATGCAAATAGCCCACACCCTACGCCAGGAGCAGGTTCCGGGTCAGGTAGTCACCTGGCAAATCGACCGGAACGTAAATACCACCAATGTATGTATCGCCAATTGTAAATTCTGTAATTTCTACCGTATTCCCGGCCATGCTGAAGCCTATATCACCGACCTGNAGACTTACCGACGCAAAATTGCTGAAACCATTCGGTGGGGTGGCGACCAGTTGTTGTTACAAGGCGGACATCATCCTGAACTCGGTCTTCAGTTTTACGTGGACTTATTTCGGCAGTTGAAATCAGAATTTCCTGACATCCGACTGCATGCCTTAGGTCCGCCCGAAATTGCCCATATTACCAAATTAGAAAAGAGTACGCATCGCGAAGTCCTTTCAGCCTTGCGGGATGCCGGTATGGATAGTTTGCCGGGTGCAGGTGCAGAAATACTCAACGACAGAGTGCGGCGTTTAATTTCGAAAGGCAAATGTGGAGCTCGTGAATGGCTCGATATTATGCGGGCCGCGCATCGGTTAGGCATCACAACCTCGGCCACCATGATGTTCGGTCATGTGGAAACGGTACAAGAACGTTTTCAGCATTTAATTGATTTACGTCAGGTGCAATCTGAAAAACCCGAAGGCGCCAAGGGTTTTCTTGCCTTTATACCCTGGACGTNNTTCGATCATGGTACCTTACTGCGTCGCATTCGTGGAACCCAAAACCAAACAAGTTCCGAAGAGTATATCCGTATGTTGGCGCTAAGCCGCATCATGTTGCCTAACATCATCAATATTCAGGCTTCCTGGCTCACTGTTGGTAAACAAGTCGCTCAAACTTGCCTTTATGCAGGCGCAAATGATTTTGGAAGTATTATGCTGGAAGAAAATGTGGTGAGTGCTGCCGGAGCTCCGCATCGATTTACCTTCCGAAGCATTCAGGATGCCATACGTGAAGCTGGTTTTCAACCTCAACTCCGTAACCAGGAATATCAATTCCGTGACTTACCTGAACAGATTGAAGAACAAGTGATCGATTATTAAAACACCCGGATCCTTTCTTAAAGCACCCGATGTTTTAAGCTGAGCAGAGTAAAGACCCGAAAATTTAGTGTACAATTTTTTCTTCCAGTTCCAATTCCGGAAGGCCATTCTTNTTACGATAATCGTTGATGGCTGCTTTAATGGCATCCTCAGCTAACACCGAACAGTGTATTTTCACCGGAGGAAGATTCAATTCTTCTACGATGTCCATATTATCGATCTGTACCGCATCATCAATTGATTTTCCCTTCAGCCACTCGGTGGCCACGCTGCTTGAGGCAATGGCAGAACCACATCCAAAGGTTTTAAACTTGGCATCCCGAATGATGCCTGTGGTTTCGTCTACCTCAATTTGAAGTCGCATCACGTCGCCACATTCCGGAGCACCTACTAATCCGGTACCTACATTATTTTTNCCTTTATCGAGAGTGCCTACATTTTTAGGATTGCTGTAATGTTCCAATACTTTTTCTGAGTAAGCCATAAGGGTTCGTTTTATATTCTTTACAAAAGTAAAGGCATTTTGGAAAGTGGCATCAATACCCGAAATAAAAAGTATCAATTTTATCTATGGCAAAAGTAAGAGGTTTATGTTTGAAACAGGGTTTGACGTGGGCAAATAAACCAAGAGGATGTTTTTATTTTGGGCACCGCTCACAGGGCGTTTCTTACTCACGGCATCCAACAAGATCATGGTATGGCCAGCAGACAGATACGCTATAAACCGGCTGTTAAAAGTATCTAAAGGAGGATAAGCACCGCCGGAGGAAACTAAATTTGCGACCGATGATGCGCTTTCAACACATGGAGTATTTCTGGTTTCTGCTGCTACCTGCACTACTCGTGTTGTTGTTTCTGTGGTATGTTCGCAACAGGCGGCATCGGATGAATCGCCTCGGAGATGCCCATTTGGTAGAATCCCTCATGCCCGGATTTAGCATGAAACGGAGAGGGATGCGGTTTGCTTTATTTTTACTGGGTGTGGTGGCCCTCATCATCGGATTGGCCAATTTGCAAGCTGGTCGTCGAACCGAANAAATCAGTCGTAAAGGCATTGATGTGATGATCGCTTTGGATGTGAGTAAGAGTATGTTGGCCCGGGATATTGCACCTAATCGACTTGAAAAAGCCCGTTTACTGATTTATCGCTTATTAGAAAAACTCGGAAATGATCGCGTCGGTTTAGTTCTCTTTGCAGGTCGGGCCTATGTGTCGGTTCCGCTGACGGTAGACTTTTCGGCATTAAAAATGAACTTGGCTACGGCCAGTCCGGATCTGCTTCCCTCACAGGGCACCGTGCTCGGAGAAGCCATTCAAATGGCCNGATCCTGCTTTAATGCCAAAGAAACCAAGTTCAAAAGCATTGTATTAATCAGCGACGGTGAAGACCATGACGACCAGCTCGAAGCCGCCGTGAAAGAGGCTGTTGAAGAAGGCATCATGATTCATACTGTCGGTATCGGATCACCGGAAGGAAGTCCTATTTACGATGAAGACACGAAGGCCAATAAAACCGATGCGGAAGGCCGGGAAGTGATTTCAAAACTCAATGAAACCATTTTGCAGGATGTGGCTTCAGCAGCACAAGGCATTTATCTTCGATTACAAAATGCCGAACAGGTCTCTGCAGCCATTAGCCGGCGCATCAGTGAAACAGAACAAAAAAATTTTGGCGATACCTTGTTTGCCGACTATGAATCATACTTCCAGTATTTTATAGCTCTGGCATTTCTGTTGGTATTCATTGAACCCTTTATCCCGGAACGAAAATGAGTAAGGTATTCAACTATCTGGTGCGCATCGTTTTATACCGTTTTCAACTGCGGAATCGTCCAACATTTTCAACTGCACTTTATTTTGTTTTGGTGCTCGTTCTGTTGAACACCCTAACCGTTTATGCACAAAACCGGGATCCTTGATCTATCAGGGAAACCAACTCTATAAAAAAGGAAAATATCAGGAAGCGGCAGCAGCATATGAACAAGCTGCCAAAAGAAAAAGAGCAGTGATGCCCTGTATAATCTGGGGAGTAGTTTGTATCAGCAAAAACAATACGAAAAGGCAGCACAACAATTTGTTGAAAGTAACCGGCTGACAACCGATCCGCAAAAAAGCAGCCGGTCTTCATAATATCGGCAACACGTTTTTAGAACAAAAAAACTGGGATGAAGCCATCCGGTATTATAAAGAAGCACTTCGCCTGAACCCCAAGGCCCAGAACAGCCGCTACAACCTGGCTTATGCGATGGCGATGAAGAAAAAGCAGGACCAGCAGAATCAAAATAAGGACAATAAAGATCAGCAGAACAAGGACAATAAAAATCAACAAAAGCAAGATCAGAACAAGGATCAGAATAAAGACCAGCAGAACAAGGACGATAAAGATCAACAAAAGCAAGATCAGAACAAAGAAGATAAAAATAAACAGGATAAAAACGATCAAAATCAGGATCCGAACAAACCAAAAGAACCGGAAGACGGCCCGAAAGAGAGACCACAACCCCGACCCAGCAAACTCAGTAAAGAACAAGCCGATCAGATTCTGAATGCCCTGAATCAGGAAGAGAAAAGTTGAAAGAGAAAAAGAAAAAGGAAAAGGGCAACCGGTTAGGCTCGAAAAAGACTGGTAGGCCTCAGGTATGCGAAAATTGTCGGGGCATTTCGGCTGTATTACCCCTCCTTAGCGGTAAATCGTAATCCGGGTGATCCCTGGTTGTATAATCGTAGCCAGTTCTGCTACATCTTTATTCTTCAGGGCCACACAACCGTCGGTCCAGTTGTGTTTCATATCAATCACATTATCGCCATTCAGCCAGATGCCATGAATGCCGATATCTCCACCGATGCGGGCATTGGCCGGGATGAGTTTATTGGCTTTGGCTTCTTCAAAAATGCGGCGGGATTCTTCGTTCGGATAATCGAGTAACATAAACTTTTCCCATTTGTCGTGATCTTTCACATTCAGTATGGTAAACGTCCCTTCCGGTGTTCGACGGTCACCTTCCTGTTGTTTTTGCAAGGTACAGTTCGGGCCAAACACGCATTTATACGCAGTAAGTAGTTTCCCTTTATGAAATACCTGCAAACGGTATTTTGATTTATACACCTTCAGCTCGATAGCATTCTTGTCGATGGTATCTGCGCTGAACGGACGATTCAGTACCGGGGAATTCGTATGGTGGTGGTGGTAACTTTCTGGCCGCTTTTATCTACGGTGCGCTCAACTTTATTACCCTTACTATCATAGGTCACCACATTCGGGTTGGGCTTTTGTAGGCTTTAAATTTGTCTGCCCGGGCTTGTTCAATACTATCGGCAATTTGTTTATTGCGTAAATATTGTTTCAGGCGCATACTGTCGGACTGTCGTTGTTGAGCATCCACAGCATGAAGGCCCAACACCAGAAAGCCAATGAATATTATTCCACTCAAACGTGCTCGCCGGTAACTCTTCATCTGGTTTCAAATATACTGAGCACCTGTAATTTACGCATGAAAATTTGCGTTAATGCCCGGGCCGGCCATAAGCCCGAAATATATCCCATAAAAGAATACCGGCACTGATGGTCACATTCAGCGAGTGTTTACTGCCAGCTTGCGGAATTTCAATCACGGCATCACATTGCGCCAATACGGCATCCTCAATACCTTGTACTTCGTTTCCAAANATCAATAGCAGGGGTTCGGCCGGTGTCCAGCGAATTTCGTCGAGCAGAATGCTTTGGTGGGTTTGCTCAATCCCCAGAATACGATACCCTTTATTCCGGTATGCCTGAATGGCCTCCAGGGTGGTTTCAAAGCCCTGCCAATGTACGGTTTCTATAGCGCCTAAGGCTGTTTTNTGTATGTCACGATGAGGAGGACGCGGGGTATAACCACACAAACAAATCGATTCTATCCGAAAGGCATCTGCCGTGCGAAATATAGAGCCTACATTGTTCATACTGCGCACCTGATCCAGCACAAGCACCACAGGATGTTTCTGACTCTCCTGAAAGGCTGAACGACTTAATCGGTCCAGCTCCGGCATGCTTTTCTTTTTATACTCCATAGAGGATACAAAAATACGGGCCGCTTTGCACACTAGACTCCTGATGGAGTCTCGGACTGGATATTATTCGATTCAATGCTTCCTTTCACATGCGCTTCCTGAAAAACAGATCGAATCAACACCATTGTGAACACTGCACTAAGCCACTTGTGAATGATGTCATCGCAGGTGCTATCTGCATCCATGTTGCGTCGCACACTGAGACGTTCAACGCCGCATTCAACAGGTTGATTCAGGAGAGTCAACGGCCTTTTAGTTCATTCTAAATTATAGGGTATTGCCAGACCGGTTTTGTCAAAAATATAAGGTTAATCTAATTTCGCGTCAAAATAAAACGATTATGAAAAAACTAATAGCACTGCTCGTTTTTAGCTTGGCCTTTCAGGTATCCAGGTCTCAGGTGATGTACCCTTATACATTTTCTAAAACAACCGCAACCTATGCCGATTTGGTAGGAGCCACCAACCCAACTGCGGGAAACGTTTGGGATGATACCATTATGGCCATTCCTCTGGGTTTTAATTTCAAATGGGCTTTGGCCAACCGCACGATTGATTCCATCATGATTGATACCTATGGAATTTTATATGCTATAGAAGATTTTGACCCCAACGCTGAATTTGGAAATCGTATCATGATGCCTTATCAGACTGATCTGTGCGATCGTTCTACAAATACGGGAGGCACAACACCTGTTTCACCCGTTTCTTATCAAACAACTGGAACACCGGGTAATCGCATCTGCAAGATTGAATTCAAAAATGCCGGTTTCTATGAAGATAACTCCGGGAATGATGCCGTTAACTTCCAGGTTTGGTTGTATGAAACAAGTAATGAAATTGAGTTCCGATACGGTCCGCAATCGGTGGCTGATATTGCAACCAGTTTCCTGGGTCAAGCGGGCCCCTGGATTAATCTTGCGTACAAATCCTCGCTGGATTTAGTGAATTTTAAGTTGACGGTAGACTCTTGCACTTATGTGAGCGGCAATACCACCACAGCCGCTGCGGTGAATTCAACCACAACGATTGATTTAGACAACCCACCTTCTACCTTTGCTTTTGTGGGTTTGCCAGCCAATGGTCAGGTTNTTAAATGGACCCCTCCTGGAACCTCTACATCCATCCATGATATAAATGGGACCTTTGCCGCAGTTGAGGTTTACCCAACCCAGGTTGAAGACCGCGTGTTTGTGCATCATACCGGAAATATGGAGTGGGCCGTAGTGTATGACCACCAAGGAAGCGCATCCNAAAAATTTGATGTGTCCGCCACCCGGAATCAACTGGATATGAGTTTTCTTNCGTCAGGACTTTATACGCTTACCTTGCATAGTACCTCAGGGCTGAGCAAGAGCTATAAACTGATTAAATAGTATCGAATGCGCCAAAGCCAATCGAGCTTACTCTCCCGGAATTTGGCATCCGCAATCCAACCATGAAAGTTGAAGGCTAAGACTGGGTCATCTACCTTTGTTCCATGCTTTTGACAGATACTCTTTCTTCGCAAATTTTGTTTCTGGCTTGTGTGTTTTACACCTATGCCTTGCTGTTGCGCGTCCTGTTGTCTGCCGGACTCCATCGCCGGACCCGCATCCTCACAGCCTTTGTTCTCTTCGACTGGATACTCCTGCAAGGCTTGTTAAGTTGGAACGGAATATATTCCAATTATCCGCAGGCGATGCCGCCGTATCTGTTACTTTTTGCAGTTTTTCCCTGTGTGCTGGTGATTCTTGTTCTGATGTTAAGTCCGTCCGGTCGGCGATTTCAAAATAGTTTATCGCAGGATACACTCGTACTAATTCATACGGTACGCATCCCGGTAGAATTCGGATTGTATCTGCTATACCGGCATCAACTGGTACCGCAACTAATGACATTTGAGGGACGGAATTTTGATATTCTGGCTGGTCTCAGCGCCCTGCTGATGTTTGGGTTGTTGCGAACCCGCCGCCTGAATCGTATGCTGCTGATTGGTTGGAATGTCATCGGCCTTGTTTTATTGTTGAATATTGTGGTTCATGGTTTATTATCGGCGCCATCACCTATACAGCAATTGGCGTTTGACCAACCCAATGTGGCCCTCTTGCATTTTCCGTACGCCTTGTTACCCGCCTTTATTGTGCCGGTAGTGCTTTGGGCCCATCTGTCATCCTTGCGGTTGGCTTTTCGGCAAGGTGACCCCCAACACACGCTGACTTGATACAGCTTTCCCACGAAAGTGTACTTTTGCCCCATGCAGGAATTATTGGATAAACTGTCGGAATTGCGTCAGGAAATTGAAGAATTAAAACCCAGCTCGGCCGATGAAACCGAAAACTATCGAATTCGTNTTTTAGGCTCCAAGGGTTTGGTGAAACAACTGATGGGGGAATTAAAAAATGTTTCGTCGGATCTGCGCAAAGATTTTGGTGCCCGCCTCAATGAATTCAAACAATTTGCCGAAGCCCGGTATGAAGCATATAAAAATNCAAACGGCTTCGATCAGGTACAAAACCAGGTACCCGCTAAAGACTATTCCTTACCTGCACTTCCATCGGAAACCGGATCACGCCATCCGGTTTCACTCACCATGGAACGCATGATTGCCATTTTTGAAAAGATTGGATTTACCGTGGCAGAGGGCCCGGAAATAGAAGACGACTGGCATAATTTCACCGCCCTGAACTTGCCCGAAAACCATCCGGCCAGGGATATGCAGGATACCTTTTATATCTCANAAAATCCGGATTGGTTGTTGCGTACCCATACCAGTAGTGTGCAGGTGCGTGTAATGAAAGAAGGCAAACTCCCCATTCGACAAATATTTCCGGGAAGGGTGTATCGCAATGAAACTATTTCGGCCCGGGCACATTGTTTTTTTCATCAGGTGGAAGGACTTTATATTGATGAAAATGTATCCTTCGCGNATCTGAAACAAACCCTGTATTATTTTGTAAAAGAAATGTTCGGCCCCGAAGTAAAGGTTCGCTTCAGACCCTCGTATTTCCCTTTCACTGAGCCGAGTGCCGAAATGGATGTGAGTTGTTTCATTTGTGGTAGTCAGGGTTGCAATGTGTGTAAACATACCGGCTGGGTGGAGATTCTGGGATGTGGTATGGTGCATCCCAAAGTTCTGGAAAATTGTGGCATCGATTCCGGCAAGTATTCCGGTTTTGCCTGGGGCATGGGCGTTGAGCGTACTACCATGATGCAATATGGTATTCGGGATATTCGGGTACTTTCGGAAAATGATACCCGCTTTCTTACACAGTTCAAGGGACTCTGATACACCATGAATATCTTGCTCACCGGAGCCTCCGGTTTAGTCGGGCAGCACCTCCTTTGCAAGCTTAGTGCGGAGGGGTATCGTATCCGGGCCCTTTCGTTACACGGTGAACCACAAAAAAATTTACTTCCTGGGATACAANAACGCGTAGAATGGGTGGTTGCCGATATTCAAGACTTTACCCAGCTACCCGATGTGCTTAGTGGGATTGATCTGGTGATACATACCGCCGCCAAAGTATCGTATGACCCGCGTGAACGCGATGCCATGCTGGAAGTGAACGTCATCGGCACCGAAAATCTGGTGAATGCCATGTTGGATCGACAAATTCCACGCCTCATTCATTTTTCCTCTATAGCTGCACTCGGTCAGCCGGCTCCCGCCGAACTTACGCGCGAGGAAACACCGTATGAAGAGAAGGAGCAAACGACCTACTACGGAAAAAGTAAACATTTGGCTGAACTGGAAGTATGGCGGGGAATGGCAGAAGGGCTTGAAGTTTTGGTGCTGAACCCCGGAATCATTTTAGGGGAAGGCGATGAAGAGCGAAGTAGTAGTAATTTGTTTCATATCGTGCGCAACGAATTCNCTTATTATACATCCGGAAGCACCGGTTGGGTAGATGTGGCTGATCTCTGCGAAATTGTTTGGCGCTTTTTGCATCAACCACAAGCCTGGAATCAACGTTATATCTGTGTCGGACAAAACGCATCCTTTCGGGAAGTATTTACGCAAATGGCCAATCACATGCAGGTAAAACCACCACATCGCTACGCCGGCCCGCTGCTTACTGCCTTAGTCTGGAGACTGTATTATGTGAAATGTCTATTAGTTGGCGGACAGGCAACCATAACCCGTGAAACCGCTGCAAGTGCGCATCGCCAGCAGGCTTACGACCACTCCAGGTTGTTGGGTGCCCTCCCGGGCTTTCAGTTTAATACCCTTGAAAATACCTTACAGCGAATCCTGAATCGGTAAAATTCAGGCATAAAATACATAGCCTTTTAGCATCCCGAACTATTTTGTTCATGTCGGGATTTTTTGTGAAACCTGCACTTCCCGTTATCTTTATCTGGTAATTAAAACGTTTATTTATTATGGAAATGTTCATGCAGTACTGGTGGGTCCTTCTCGTGATCCTCTGTTTAATTNTTTACAAATTTGTTTTGCGCGTTNTTTTCGGAATGGTCATCGTACCGGAAGATCGCATCGGCCTCGTGACAAAAAAGTTTGTGTTGTTTGGCTCCAATCGCGAACTACCGGATGGCCGTATCGTAGCCACTCAGGGAGAGGCCGGCTTTCAGGCTAAAACCCTAGCCCCTGGTCTTTATTGGTGGATGTGGCCCTGGCAATACAGTGTCACCATGACGCCCTTCACGATTATCCCGGAAGGANAAATCGGATTGATACTGGCAAAAGATGGACGTGAAATACCTACCGGACATATTCTGGCGCGTTTTGTTGAAAGTGATAATTTTCAGGATGCCNAAAAATTCCTGGAAGGTGGTGGTCAGCGTGGACGACAAACCGCATACATGACAGCCGGTAGTTACCGTATTAATCTCTTCTTGTTTGAAATTACGATTGTCGATCAACTCATCATTAAAGAAAACATGGTGGGCATTGTAACCACATTAGACGGTGAGCCATTACCAACCAACAGCATCGCCGGTAAACATGTGGAAGGGCACAATAATTTTCAGGATATTGACTTCTTCCTGCAACATGGTGGTAACAGAGGCTTACAACCGCAACCCATTTTAGCAGGTAGTTACTATATCAATCCATGGGCAGTACAAGTTGAAGAAACCTTTATGACCGACGTACCCATCGGTAATGTTGGCGTAGTAATCAGTTATATTGGTGAAGAAGGTCAGGATGTAACCGGAGATACCTTTAAACACGGAAACATTGTACGTAAAGGATTTAAAGGTGTTTGGATTGAAGCGCTCAGTCCGGGTAAATATCCCATCAACCGCTATACCATGAAGGTAGAATTGGTACCTACCACCAATCTGGTTTTGAACTGGGCCAATGCCCGCAGTGAAGCCCATGCGCTCGACAAAAATTTAAGCACTATTACCGTGCGCAGTAAAGATGGTNTTCCCTTTAATCTGGATGTAGCACAAATCATTCATGTGCCTGCCATGGAAGCTCCCAAAGTGATTGCCCGATTCGGTAGTATGAACAACCTCGTTTCGCAGGTGCTGGAACCCACCATCGGGAACTATTTCCGAAACTCAGCGCAAGACAGCGATGTGATTTCCTTCCTTAGCACCCGTAAGGAGCGTCAGGAAGCTGCCAAGAATCATATCCGTGAAGTGTTGGATGAATACAACGTAAATGCTGTTGATACCCTGATTGGTGATATTGTTCCACCGGAAGCATTGATGAAAACCCTTACCGATCGTAAGATTGCCCAGGAAGAAGAAAAGACCTACGAAACGCAACGAATGGCTCAGGAGAAACGACAAGGCATGGAAAAAGAAACGGCCATCGCCGACATGCAGAAAGAAATTGTAAAGGCCCAGCAAAGTGTAGAAATTGCCCAGCGCACTGCAGATGCTACCGTAAAAAGCCGAAGGGGATGCCACCAGTTTAAAACTGAATGTAAATGCCGAAGCAGAAGCCACTAAGTTGAGAGCCAATGCCGAAGCAGAGGCTACCAAATTACGGGCTGGTGCACAGGCTGAAGCGACCAAACTAAACGCTGTTGCCGATGCCGAAAAATTTCTAAAACCGGCTTGGCCGAAGCAGAGAAAATTATGGCCATTGGTAAAAGCACCGCTGAAGCCTATGAACTGCAGGTGAAAGCCATGGGAGGTGATAATTTTGCCCGGCTTAAAGTGACCGAAGAAATTGCCAAAGGAAATATCAAAGTGATTCCGGATATCTTGATAGGTGGCGGACAAGGTACTGAAGGCGGAATCAATGGATTGCTCGGACTCAAATTGATGGAGATGATGGACATGGATAAAAAGAAAAACAAGAAGATTCCTGATTGCAGACGCCGGAATAAGCCATTGATGAAACGAAGAACCTTCCTGCAACACCTGCTGGCTACCTGGCTCCCTGGCGGTCGGCAGTCTGCCCTTTGTGCAAACCGCCTGTAACAAAACTAAACGCGCTGCCGCTGACTATCGCGTGTTAATTATTGGTGCAGGAATTTCCGGATTGGCCGCCGCCCGCAAACTGAAAGAGGCCGGGTTTCAGGTCAATATTCTGGAGGCACAAGACAAGGCCGGCGGACGATTAAAAACCAATCGCAGTGTGGGCTTTGCATTTGATGAAGGCGCCAGTTGGATTCACGGCATACAAGGGAATCCGATCACCCCGCTGGCCCAGCAGGCAGGTATGACTACCGTGCATACCGACGATGCCGATTTTATCAATTACGACCTGGGAGGCATCGCACGAAATGAAACCGATTACATCCAGGCCGAAACAGAATTGTATGGCATCCTGGAAACGATGATGCAACAAGGCGCCNCCGCACAAAGTTTTGAAACGGTGTTTAATGCCTTGCATCCGGCCAAATTGAACGACAGACTTTGGAAATTTTTATTGTCGGTTTATGTTACGTTTGATACCGGCGATCTGGATCGGTTGTCCTCTTTGTTGTACAATGAAGGAGAAGAATTTGAAGGCATCGAAACCATCGCGACCAATGGTTATGATACCTTGGCGAATTATCTGGCCGCCGGCATTTCAATTCAGTTTAATCAGGTGGTGAGTCAAATCAACTACAATGCAGACAAGGTGCAGGTGACCCATAGTAGCGGTATTTCAGAAGCCGATTTTGTTTTAGTTACGGTGCCTTTAGGAGTTCTTAAAGCGGGAAGTATACAGTTTATTCCGTCTTTACCGGCCAACAAAACCGAAGCCATTCAAAAGGTGGGTATGAACTGTGTCAACAAATTTCTGTTGCGCTGGAACAATACGTTTTGGGATGATGCACAATATATTTCCTACACACCCAATGTGCGCGACAAGTTTAATTATTTTGTGAACGGCAATAAAATGCAGGCAGGCAGCCATACCTTGATGACCTTTGCGTATGCCGAAGCAGCCCGTCTAACCGAAAGCATGCCGGATAGCCAGGTGGTGCAGGAAATCATGACGCATCTGAGAGATATTTACGGACCGGGTATTCCGGATCCGGTTTCTATGGTTCGCACCAGGTGGCAAAACAATCCCTATTCGTATGGAGCCTATTCCTATACAGCGGTAGAAACACGGATGAGACATTTTGACGATTTGGCTGAAGAACTCAACGACAAACTATTTNTTGCCGGCGAACATACCGAAGCCGATTACTTCTCTACGGTACATGGCGCTTACCTTAGCGGTCTTCGGGAAGCAGATAAAATTATGGCTTTGGTATAAGGAGAGTAAAAAATAAAAAGGGCAGCCGATCAAATTTGCAACGAAAGGCATCAGAGGTAGTATCGTTGGCGTTCAATTTCTTCGCGCACTACATCGGGCACCAAAAANCGAATTGATTTTTTAGCCCGTATTAATCCGCGAATGAACGTGGAAGAAATATCCAGAAGGGGCGCATCCAAGGCTTCAACGTGAACACCCCAACCGGTATCGATATCAAAACCCGGACGGCGGTAAACCAGCAAGGAATAATCTTGCAGCAAACGTTCATAGTTCTTCCATTTACGGATATTCTGATAACTATCTCCTCCCAGTATTATCCTGAACTGATGTTGCGGATATTTTTCGCTCAGATGCGTCATGGTATCAATGGTGTATGAAGGACGCGGTAAAGCAAATTCTACCGAGCTGGCCCTGAAACGCGGCTCACATTCTATAGCTAATTGAACCAGATGCAAGCGGTCCTGGTCACGCAACAAACTGGCACTTTCTTTGAGCGGATTGTGTGGTGATACCACAAACCAAACCNNTCGATCGAGGTTTGCGTGATGCAGCACATGGTTAGCAATAATCAGATGCCCGATATGGATGGGATTAAAACTTCCAAAATATAAGCCCACATTCATGCTGTAATACTAAATTGATTTTGACGTTCAGCCAAATACAAATGCACTCTTAAGGTGTGGGTGGAATCTGATAACCCACCCAGGGACTTCGCGGCATCTGCCGCCAATCTGGTTGCTGACCGTGCAACAAGGCCAGATAATACGCATGAATAAATGCACCACGCCGGAAGCTCCGGTCAGGAATATCCAGAAAATAATTATGGGTTTTTCCGGTAGCCGCATGGAAGTCTACATACCTTACACCGTGGTGGTAGGGGTAACGGGGCTTACTCCCTAATTTGCGATTGCCCGATAAAAATGAAGCCCCATTCAGTTTGTAATCGGCCCGGTTGTAATGAATCACAATGTGTTCGGCAAAATTCAGGTTCCTTAGCCAGCGATGATGCCCTTGGCGATTCACACAGGCGGCATTCAGAATAACCTGCTGAATAAAAGGTTTGCTGTTTTGCGTGAGCCGGGCGGGGTCCTGAAGCAGATGTTGTAAAACCAAATTTCCCATACTATGAAAAATAAGGTGATGTTCTGATCGGCCCACATCGATGCCATGCGCAATTGGCGGACACTATCCAACAGGCGATCGAATTGCCGGTGCGAGGAGGCCGCATTCTGCATGGCTAAGCGAAAATTTTTAAACATGCCCAGATCCGATGCAATGCTGGCATAATCGAACAAAAGCACATTCACCTGATAGGTTTGTTGCATGGCGGCTGCCCGTTCAATATTGCCCTGAAAGGTTTTTCCCATGCCTTCGGTATAAATCACCCAATCGCGGCGCGGACAAAGCCTGACTCCTTCCTGCAAACTATAAACCGGGTAAATACGCCACGCCGAATCAGCAGCTTCAATATACAGATAACGCCCCTGCGACGTATCGCTGCGCATGAAATCCTGTATCCGGGGTTCAAAACGAATTACTCGGTTGCTATACATCAGGAAACCCTCACCGGGAACAGCATCTGCCTGATAACCCATCCACTGTATCGGTTTAAACCAGGCCCGCTGAAACGATTTTCCGATGCCGGAACAGAAGAAGGATACCAATAAACAACCCATGAGCAAACTCCATAAAACAGCACTCCGAAACATGATGTAAATGTAGTGTTTATGCGCCTTTCTACGCACCGCATCCCCGATTCAGTACCCCGATTGCCTATCTCTATTTTCAATAATTCCCCTATCTTTGTCCGGTTCATGAAACTAGGTCCTGTACTTTCTCAACTGCAAACATTGCGGCGCGAAAAGCGCNAAAGCTTTGCCGTATTGATTGATCCGGACAAAGTGAATGTGTCACAAATCACTACCCTGGCTGAGTTGTGTAATCAGGCCGGTGTTGATTTTGCGTTTATGNGGGGTAGCCTCATGTTAAGCCAGCATTTGGATGCCTGCATTCAGGAGTTTAAATCCAACAGCGATATTCCCGTGGTTTTGTTTCCTGGGTCACCGGCCCAGGTGAGTTCGTACGCGGATGCGCTGTTTTATNTATCCCTGCTTTCAGGGCGCAATCCGGAATTGCTGATCGGGGCCCACGTGGTTTCGGCGCCCATGGTCAAGGCCAGTGGACTGGAAGTCATCTCAACCGGCTATCTGGTCATTGACGGCGGAGCGCCCACTACTGTTTCGTACATGAGCGGCAGTGCGCCCATTCCACGCGATAAAGATGATATTGCCCTGTGCACCGGTATGGCCGGCGAAATGCAGNGANAACATGTATTGTATATGGATGCCGGTAGTGGTGCCCGCATTCCGGTATCCGAATCCATGATCCGTAAACTGAGTCAACATACCGAAATTCCACTGATCGTAGGCGGTGGTATCACCGATCCGGAAAAAGCGTATCTGGCCTGTGCTGCCGGTGCCGATGTAGTGGTGGTAGGCAATGCCATCGAAAAAAATCCGGGCCTGATTCGTGAGATGGCCGATGCGGTGCATCAGATTAAAGTAGAGGCGTAAATATTGCCGAAATCAATACCTTGATTTTGTTGTACTATGCTCAGAGTATTTTTAATGCGATGAGGAGTTACCAGTCACTGGCCACAGGAATGAGACACTATTGACATCTACACCCCAAACTGCCTTAAATGATGATCCAGGTGTTTGTAGAACATATTGTTCCATTCACTACTACTTAAATTGCCGAAAGAATGGGACTCACGGCCATCAAAATGGGCTGCTCCCAATTGGGTGGTATGGCGGATATAATCGATCAGGCGCTTTTTCTCCACCTCAAAATTTTTATCGCTTTTTATTAAAAACTGAGGCGCAGTGCGGCTATTCTGTTTATACGGTGTTTCATTCACTACCGTATTCTTCACAAACATTTTCAGCATCCAACGCACAAAGGCGCCTGGTTTCGGGTGGGTATTTTCATACGCCATTTCATAAGTCACATTGCAGTGGGCCAGCATCTTGGCGGCATCCATGCTTCCCCATTCGGGTTTACCGTCTGCATGTAGTTTCTCGATGCGGGCAATTACAGCCTCGCTGACTTCAGGAGTAAATATATTGGGTAATGCCATGGTATAAGTGGGTTTTCGTAAATCAAATAACAGCGTTGTTTAACATACAGCTCAGCATTACACACCTATCATCAGCGGCATGATCGGCATCAGCAAATCTTCGTGATCTTGTTTTTCAACCGGACGAATAATACCGGCCCGCGTTGGTGTACTCAATTCAAATTCAATTTCGTCGCTCTCCATCACGTTGATCAATTCAATCAACAAACGGGCATTAAAGGCAATCTTCATATTCTCGCCTTCGTACTGACACTGCATCCGCTCATTACCCTCAAACGAAAANTCTACATCCTGGGCATATAAATGCAAACTATTGCCTTCTATGTCCATCACCACCTGATTCGTGAGCTTATTCGAGAATACACTCACCCGGCGCAAAGCCCCTAAAAATTCCATCTTATCCAAACGCAAACGATACGGATTGTCGGCCGGAATAACGATTTTGTAATCCGGGAATTTAGCATCAATTAACCGACAGCTTAATTCCAGATTCTCGCTACTGACAAACAGATGATTTTTGTTGTAGGCTACCTGGATTTCGGTAGAATGATTCAAATTATTTTTTAACTGATTCAGCGCTTTCTTCGGTACAATAAAGGAATCCGATTTGGGGCAATTCACATCCGATTTTACGCAACGCACCAAACGATGCGCATCGGTGGCCACCAGGGTCATATTGTTTTGNCTCAATTCAAANAACACCCCATTCATCGCCGGACGCATATCATCGTGGTTTACAGCGATAATCGCTTTGGCAATCCCATCACTTAATTCGCTGGCCGGCATCGTAAAACTGGTCGTTCCGTCGGCTGATGGTTCAGAGGGGAAGTTNTTAGCCCCTTCACCCACAATTTTATATTTACCCTGCTCACTGGTAATGTCAATGCCAAAATCGGTGGTATTAATATCAAACGTAATGGGCTGCTCGGGCAGGTTCTTCAGATACTCCAGCAAAACCTTGGCCTGAATGCACAGTTCACCGGCATCGTTCGATTGAATCGGTATCTTCACCTTCATGGTGGTTTCCAGGTCGGTACTGATGACCGTCAGCACATTATTCTGCAACTGAAATAAAAACGATTCCAGAATCGGCAACACATTATTGGTACTAATGATACCCCCAATGCTCTGCAAATTCTTCAACAAGGTACCCGATGAAACTATAAAACGCATGAACTCTATATTAAGGCCACAAATATAGTCGCTTCTCCCTGATTTTCAGAAGCCGCCTACCTCCTGTTTTCAACGTAGTATACCCACGCCGTTCACACTCCGGAGCATTCCAAAATCATCGCCTCACCCAGCACATGGTATTCAGGCTGCAGCGCATCCCCATCCTCTCGTCCCGGCCAATTCCCGCTTTACGGCGCTACGCGGTAGACTGCCTGCAATCGGGGCTGAAGTGCATCGTTCCCCCTTCGCATCGGCTGTGAATCACTCCTGCTTGCCCAAAGCATCGGTTGAATTTTTACGGACTTTATCCATAAGCCGGATTTTTTACCTTAGCAAGCCTATGGGCTTATTCGATAAATTTTTCGGGCGTAAAGAAGAGGAACAGGAGGCCCCAAAAGCAACTCCCATTCGGTTTGGCCGCTATTCAGATAACAATAAAACCATTGCTAAAACAAAGCGCTGGTACGATGCCGAAGAACATTTTAAAGCCAAGCGATATACCGAATCCATCGAAGCTTTTTTTGATTACCTGCGTGATGATACCGAAGACAATGTGCGACTGCACTGCGAAGGAAACCAGTATAGTTTTGAAATTTACCAGGGCACTAAAATTGTAAAAGGGCTGATTGATGACCGCGAAATTACCGCCACCGTTTCCCTGGCCCGAATGGATACTCCCTCTGTGCCCGTGATGCGCCGCTTGCTGGAACATAATTTCAGTTTGTATTATACCCGCTATGCCCTGCGCGACAATACCCTGTGTATGTTATTCGACAGCACTCGGGATACCGGCAGTCCCAATAAATTGTACTATGGTTTAAAAGAAATTGCCACCAAGGCCGACAAACAGGATGATTTGCTGGTAACTGATTTTTCATCGCTTCAACCTATCGACGATTCGCATGTACAACCCTTTCCGGAAAAGGAAAAGGACATTAAGTACAACTACTTTGTACAATGGATACAAGGCACCCTCAAACGCATCGATGAACTGAATCAGGATAGTTTTTCCGGAGGCATTGCGTATTTGTTACTGTCTCTGATTTATCGCATCGATTACCTCATTACTCCCGAAGGCAAACTACTGAACGAAATTGAACGCATCCATAACTTATACTGGACAGGCAAGGAAGAANAAACAGCGGTTGAACGGAACCAGATGATGAAAGAAGCCTTTCAAAAATTACTGAACTGGCCCCGCGATGAAGTGGTTAAATACTTTTACCGGGCGAAGGCCTCGTTTGCGGTTACCTTGCCCAAACCCCATAGTGCCATAGCCGAGAGCATCCATGCCGCCAATGAAAATATGTTCTGGTACCGCGATAATAATTACCCCGATATTGCGCTGGCTGTCATGGAATATGGATTAGCTTTTGCGCAATACTCTTACAGCCTGCCCAAAACCCTCACCGACCTGTACGATGTAATGATGCGGATATTGCATCCTGAGTTTTATGACGCCCTGGGGCTGGATACTTCTTGTTTAAAATTCGTTCGCCCCGATGCCGACCGCATCGTAACTCAAATAAATGCCATTCTGAATCCGGTGCGCGACAAATATCCCAAACTGCAGCTGGATACCGCCAAACTCAATTACAGCAATCGCATCGAATTTNATTTTTCCTTTCTGAGTGAAATAGAAACCCTCAATTTTGAAACACCGCCTGTTCATCCATCATGACCCTCAACGAAATTATAGATACCTACAAGNGGGCGGTCATTCGANTCGCTACCCAACAAGCCACCGGAACCGGGTTTTATCTGCCCCGCTTCGACCTCATTGTCACCAACCACCATGTGGTGAAAGATAACGGTGAAGTCACCATCAAAGGANAAAATTTCGAGAAACAATTTAGTCAGGTCTTGTTCACCGATTCAAAATATGACCTGGCCTTTTTGTCGCCGCCTCCGGGAGTACAATTTCCAGCCATTCAACTGGGCGATTACCATGTGCTGCGTGATGGCGATGAAGTACTCGCCATGGGGCATCCCTACGGACTCAATTATACTTCTACCCAAGGGGTGATTAGCCGGGTAGACCGTGTGCAAAATGGTTTAAAATATATTCAGATTGATGCAGCCATTAATCCGGGGAACAGCGGTGGCCCTCTGGTGAATCAACAGGGCGAAGTGATTGGTGTAAATACCTTCATTATTCGCGGAGGAGATAACCTGGGTTTTGCGGTGCCTTCTGAACAGTTGCAGTTAGCCCTGGAAGCCTATACGCCGATGCGGNGGCAACTCGTGGTACGCTGCCAGGCCTGTTCAACCATGGTGAGTGAATCGACCATCGATGGAGAATATTGCCCGAATTGTGGCGCAAAGATTGAACTCATCCCTAAANAAGAAACCAAAGTTGAGGTGACGGGTATTGCCCGGACGATCGAAGATATTTTACAAAAACTGGGTAAAGACAAAGAACTGGCCCGGGTTTCCACCAATAACTGGGAAGTGAAAGAAGGGAGTGCCACCATCCGCATCAGTTACAACCCCGATAATTATTTTGTGGTGGGTGATGCCTATTTGTGCCAACTGCCGCAACAAAATATCGGCAAGGTGTATGAATACCTGCTGCGCGAAAATACCCACATGAAAAGCATGTTGTTCAGTGTCAACCAACAGGACATTATTCTGAGTTCACTCACCTATGATATGGACATGAGTTTAGAGGCTGGTGAACAAATGTTCAGTGCCTTGTTTAAGAAGGCCGATTTTTACGACAATGTGCTGCTCAGCGATTACGGCTGCCAGGCCCGCCTCGAAGAAAATTAGTTTTTCCTGTTGTTCCCCCTTCTTAAACTAATTCCACTCTGTGAAGCAACTCAAGAAAACACTATCTTTTATACAATGCCACAAAAGTAATATCATAGAATGGGCGTTTTCGGCCTTTGCTCTTTGGGCGTGAAGAAAAATTTGAAATTGGGCGTAGCCTGCTTCCGGCTGTTCGAAGCCGAAGCCAAAGCGAAGGCAAGTTTCGGAAGCAGGCCGCTTAATGAGAATTTTTAGCCTAAAGAGCAACAGCCTTGAATTTTGGCTCCACCTTTTGTTTCAAGACAAAAGGTGGGAAAAAGGAATAACCCCAATGTCCGACGCACGAAAACACAGTCTGATTTTAGTTTTTGAGAGATAAAAACAACTAACAAGAAGTATTACAAGATCTATTGATTTACGACCTTTTCTGGCAAGTTAGATGTATTCCAACCATGAATAGTCTTAGGACTATTTGAGTTGTGAAGTGGTAAGGCCCCCGGATGTAAGTGTTATTGAAGTACGAAGACTTACAGCCATACAAACGGGGATACGTCATGATTTAGCACAATGAGTCAAAGACGAAATTGGACTATTATGAATGTGTCATCGGTATTAGTTGTTGACGGAAGATATAGTATAAATTGCGGGTAAGGCCGCATACTTGTTTGCGCTACCTTTGCGCCATGAAAAATCAAAAAGCCATTATACTCACCAGTTTTTTATGTTGCTGGGTATCGCATTTCTGGCCTATTATTATTACGCATACAAACAAGCTCCCCGTAGGCTCCCTACTTATGGCAATCCGGGGCATCATGTATTGCCCTTTTCATTCACCAATCAGGATGGAAAAACGATCACAGAAAAAGATGTGGATGGAAAAATTTATGTGGTCGAATACTTTNTTAGCACCTGCGAAGGCATCTGCCCTAAAATGAATGAAAACATGACCACCGTTTATAAAACGTATCGCGGACAACCCGATATCGCCATCTTGTCGCATACTATAGACCCGGAAACCGATACCGTTGAACAATTAAAATCGTACTCGTTGCGCTTTGAGGCTGATGCGAATCAGTGGCATTTTCTAACCGGTGAANAAAGTAAACTCTATGAAATGGCCATCAACTCTTACCTCGTGACCGTTGTAGAAGACACGACCNAAAAGGAGGTGCTTCCGGATTTTATTCACTCCGAAAAATTTGTGTTGGTCGATAAAGAAAAACATATTCGCGGCATTTACGACGGAACCAATGAAGCGGAAGTTAAAAAACTGATTGACGATATGGCCGAATTGCGGAAGGAATACAACTAGGAGTTTATCTTTTTTATTGCCCTTTGAAGTCCTTTCACCAAGGAGAATAAGGCAATCAGTCCGCAGAACAAGCCAACATAAAAACCAACCCGAATCAAATACCAGCTCCAGGGCATAGGTTTATTCCAGACATAGCGGAACGGTTCGCTGAACAAGTACCGTTGACTCCGTTTTTTGTTGCCGTATTATCATTATCATTAAAATGGTTGTATTGGTAGTAAACCAGACGGGTGTCGGGATGAAAACAAGCATATATATCGTGCAGGAATTGTTTATCCTTTCTGGAATTCGGAGTACGAATTGAATCAATAAACACGTATTCTACAGTTGATGTATCTCGCGCTATAGCCAGTTGATACAGTTCCCAGGTACTCAGGAAGTGTTGATTCTGGCGCACACCTAATAAATTCAGGGTCATATCTGTATAAACGTATTTCTTCTCTGTTGGAATCCAGAACTCTGTAAACGTATGTTGCCCGATAGCCGTATCCTGTATCTCGTGCATTCCAATAACCCGTGTTCTGGCTTTCAAGCAGGTTCCGAACAAAGACAACGACTTTCCATAATGCCCACAATCCGCTTTCTGTTCGCCATTAAATGCTTTTGAAAATCGAGCCACTCACTGCTGGAATCTTCGGCATGGCACCAATTCAGTCTGCTTTGGGTTTGATGCAATAATTGAAACAAGGACATTTCCAGATGCCGGAGATCTTCCATAGTTTTGATTTCGGAAGGAAAAGAATAGATGGATGTGATTCGATTGGCATTCTCCAGACTATGCTGTGGAAATGAAACTTTTGGTGATATTCGGTTGGATCAGAACATGCTCTGGCAAAATACGTTCGGGAGGCTTGGTGCTTCTGCCAGATCGGGTTTTCTGCGAATACGAAACAGGCAGCCAGTAGGGTCCATGCCACAACCGGAACAATTAATTTGGTGCTATCTGAACGCGAAGCCTGCATTGGTGCGAAGATCGTATAAAGTATATAGACCATAGCAACTGGTTGTGATGGATACAGTGCATCTGTTCAATTTGCACGTATCTTTGCGCATCAATTTTAAAATCATTCAATATGTCATTTACATTACCTGCGCTGCCTTATGCGCATGAAGCTTTAGAACCACATTTCGATACCCTGACCATGCAAATCCACCATGGAAAACACCATCAGGCTTATGTGGACAATTTGAATAAGGCCCTGGATGGCACCGAACATGCGGGCAAATCGCTGGAAGAATTGATGGCCATGATCTCTAAATTACCACCTGCGGTACGCAACAATGGTGGCGGGCATTACAACCATAGTTTGTTTTGGCAAATTCTATCTCCGAACGGAGGTGGCGCTCCTGAAGGCGCTTTGGCCGATGCAATTAATACGCAATTGNGGGGTATGGAGAAATTTAAAACCGATTTCAACAATGCCGGTATGACCCGTTTTGGATCGGGATGGGCTTGGCTTTGTGTGAAAGCAGACAAAACCTTGTGCGTTTGTTCAACTCCAAATCAAGACAACCCGATGATGGATATTGCCGATTGTCCGGGTACACCAATTTTAGGTGCAGACGTTTGGGAACATGCCTACTATTTGCACTATCAAAATCGCCGGGCCGATTATCTCAATGCATTCTGGAGTGTTGTGAATTGGGCAGAAGTTGGTCGTCGTTATGAGGCAGCAATGGCTTTATAGTTTCAGAATTAAATTAAGTCAAACGGCTGTGTTGAAATCATTCACACAGCCGTTTTATGGTCAAATTGGATTGACGCTGATCCTGGTTGTTCGTTTTTCAGGTAAGTAGTGCAGCTGAGTAGACAGTTTTCTGCAAGGTTTTTCGGTCGCAAATACAACAATTATGTTTTAAACCCTTGCACTTCAAATGCGCTTTTACGATCTTAAATACCTGTAAACAAAGAGACGAGTCGTTATTCAGGAAGCCCTAAGTGGTCCTGGTTGGAGACCACAGCAAATTGAGCCCGTTGCAAAAGTCATTTGTAAAAAAGAGCCGCCTGATACAGCGGCCCTCCTCTTGGTCAGGGGTTATACCGACAGTGCACAGAATTTAATCTATACGATAGCGGTATACCAGTTTTTGATTGGATGTATTACTGCTTTTTCACTTTGTGTACGGATATCACCTGTTTATCTTGAATTCGTTGAAGGGTATAAAAACCTGGACTAAGTGACTCTACCTGCAATACCTGCGTGTTCATTCCTTCCTGAGCCTTCACAATAATTTGCTGTACAATACGCCCGCTCATATCCAGCAATTGAATTTCAAAATTTTCCTCTTTCGGGCTATCCCACTCCACATAAATTTGAGCACTTGTCGGATTCGGATAAACGCGCACAATACTTTCATCGCCAGATCGGTACACATCAATTACCTCGCTTTCGCTCACACGGCCATCGATATCCATTTGTTTCAACTTGTAATAATTATGTCCGGTTTTAGGTTGTGCATCTACCCATTCGTATTGCAATGGCAAGGCAGATTGTCCGTTCAACGCTTTCGTTGCAAGTTTGGCTAGTTGAGCAAATGCCTTTCCATCGTTACTACGATAGAGTTCAAAGCCGGCATTGTTGATTTCACTGCCAGTCATCCATTCAATGTGATTAGTGTGTCCCGTTATTTTACCAGTAAAGCTGATCGGTTCCACCGGTAATGCACCATTGCTTGGATTGGGGCTGTGCAAATAAAATTCACTAAAACTACTTACCGTAAAAGCCACCGCCCAGGTACTATGCGTTGGATTCCAGATGACACTGCTTGGTACAATCAGACTGGAAGTGCCAATGCCTAATGCGCCACCACTTACTTTGGTTACACGAACATTGGCAATCCCTGCTGCATCACCGGGACCAGTTGGCAAATCAGGTGCGGCTCCATTGTTGGCATTGTAATTGTCAAAATCTGCTTGTGAAAAATACAGAATCACATTGGCCGGACCTTGATTCGTTGGTGTGATAGTATAAATTTTACGCACATAGGCTTCTCCGTTATATGTTCCCGCGGATGGCAAATTATTTACAGTAGCAGTTACCTCACCGAGACTATTACCACCCGGTGCATCCTGAATAGTCGCAATGGAATTACAATTTTCGTCGGTATAACGAATAGTTGTACCATCTGCTTGAATTAAAGTGGCATCGGATTGACCCAAAACAGATACCGCTGATTGATTGCCATTATCTGGTAAGACTAAAACGGAATCGATGGAACTACAACCATTTACGCCACCACTAGTTGCAGAATACCATCCGGGAACAGCCGGTGTGATATCCAAGGGTGAATTATATGCAATAGTATTCCCTGAAGGATCGCTCCAGAACAAATAATTATAAAGTCCGGTCGTATACGCCACCAAACGGAAGCCACTGCCGGAACAAGCATAGTTAGCGCTCACTGAAACACTATCCAATGGTGAGCGCAATACATTCGCAAGAATGGAAGCGGTATCAACACACCCATTGGCAGAGCTTAATGAGGCTACATACAATGTGGTATCCGTTGGATAAACATAAGTACCATTGGGCACCCCCCGGTGAATGTGAGGGTATTTGCCGGAATGGCCAAACTGCAACCATTTGTATTTAGACTAAAATTATAATACGCATTCAAGAGCGTTGCCGTATACATAGGTCGTGCATTATTCGAAATGGTTGTCGGATTCCCTCCTTCGTTCATATTGTATTCTGCAACCAAACCCACATTGTCCTGATAATTTAAACAACTGTTGTTACTGCTTGCCAATTGTGAAGCTGTTCGGGCAACATCCCAAAGTCTGACATCATCGAGATATCCGCTAAAACAAATATTTGAAGCAGGATTGGCATCTGCGCAACCTATGATAAATGGTAATGTTGGTGTGAGAGAACTCGTTGCAGGTACCGCAGTAACACCGCCTCCGTAAATAAAGGTTAATGCCTGTTGTACGCCATTGATATAAATTTTAATTCTGTCTGCATTAGTTGCTTGTGTGCCATCAAATACAACGGCCACATGATTCCATACATTCGACGTAAACGAATTGGCGGCAGTATGGGCCATACAATATCCGCTGCCGGTTCCTAAAAAGAAAAGCAGTCCATTGTTTACAACGGTTTGATCGAACTGCAAGGAAAATCCATCCCAGCCGGATCGTTTTGCTAAAATGGTTTTATACAAAATACTATTGTCTGAGCGCACCATGGCTTCGAGTGTAAACCGGCTGGCACCACTAAATTCATTGATATATCCGGCATTGATCAGATTATTCGTTCCGTTAAAATAATAGGAGAAATTAGTGGTTGTGGCTACATTGGCATTGAGGTATACAGAACTGCCCTGACATGCATTTGTTACAGAGGTAGGGGTGGTTACCGACACGGATGGCTTTTGAGAAACATAAAGGGTAACGATACTATCACAACCTTGTGCATTCACAAAAGTATCCACATATATACCGGCTGTGTAAATAGTTTGTCCATTAAATACCACACTTTCTCCCTCACACAAACTGTGATTGATATTTCCACGAAGCTGATTAACACTTAAATTCAAGACGATCAAACTATCGCATCCGGCTGCTGTACTAAGTGTGTCATAGTAGATACCTGCGGTGCTGAGATTTTGACCATTAAATAATAAACTACCGCCCTGACAAATGGTTTGGCTGATATTGCTGAAGATTTGGTTAACACTCAGATTCAGGGTAATGATACTGTCGCAACCAACAACACTCGTTAGGGTATCGTAATAGGTACCTGCAGTGGTTAAATTTTGACCATTAAAAGGAAGCTACTACCCTGACAAATGGTTTGGTTCAGGTTCGTATTTAAGGTACAAGTTGTACTGGTCTGGGTGGTAATATGATCGATATACCAGTTATCGCCATTATTAAACTGATTGACTTCAAAAACCAAATAAACAGACTGTCCAATATAGGCCGTCAGGTTAAGTGTTTTATTAATGAAGCCTTGACTGAGATAGGGCATTTCATAATCAAAAACACTAGGAGATTGGTGGTTGAGGAAACCGCATTAAGTTGTGAAGATGCAGTTGAAACCCCGACTCTGAGTTCGGTTCCATCATTGCCTGGGAAACCGGTAGTATGCCAAAACGAAATGATATGGTTGGTAAGCGTGGGTGTAATGAGTGGGCTGATCGAATAATCGCGTTTTAAACCGCTTGGCGTAGGTTGCCACGACAAAAATGCTGAATGGGTGCCCGAATAGGCCGAGGTACTTGTGGTCCATAAAGGTGCCGAAGAAACGTTGTTGAGGGTATGGTAAGTAAACCATCCGGCTGGCGGAAAAACTCCTCCATCAAAATTTTCCGTCAATACCTGAGCAGAAGATTGAAATCCGGAAAAAATGATTAAGAACAGCAGGCTAAAAATGTGTCGCATATTTTTGTTTGTTGTGCGAACATAGAACAGATTAGACTCTGTAAAATTTGAATGTTGTGAGTAACAAAAATGTATGCGTTTGACTCGGATGAATGCAAGGGATGAATAAACCCAAATTTTGTAGTTGGACACACCCAAAGGCAAAAACGAATAAGGGTTCCGTGTTTTAAGTCCACGCTAACTTCCGAAATGGCTAGTTGGAGTAAGCGTTAATTCAATGAGAAAGACTGATTCGTCTGAGCTTTTATGATACGAAACAAGGGCATTGATTTGTTGAGATAAAATCGATAATACCCGAAAACCAAAACCGCCCTTCGTTAAATCAAAGTTCCCTTCGATACCCGGACCATTATCGGCATACCAGATTTTTAAGTGACGGCCCTCTTGTTGAATTTTAATCCGAATCAAATGCTGGCCTGTATTTTGAAAGGCATATTTAAAGGAATTGGTTGCCAATTCATTCATCATGAGCGCCAGAGGAATCGCCAATTCGATGTTTAAATCCTCACAATGTCCTTCCACCAACAATTCCAGCTCATGAGAAGAATCGATATAGGAAGAAGCTAATTCGGACAACAGGCTTTCAAGAAAAATGGGGAAATTTAATTGCCCGTTCTCATTATCATCATACAAATTTTTATGCACCAAAGCCATACTGTTGATGCGGGCTTGTGACTCTTCAAGAATTCGTTTTGTATCTTCGTTGGTTGAAGTTCGGGCCTGCAGAAACAATAAACTTTTCAGCATGGTCAGGTTGTTCTTTACCCGATGGTGCAACTCACCGATGAGTAACATTTTNTCACGGGCTTGTTGTTCCACCCTGGTTTTTTCAAGCCGCAATTGNTTGATTGATTTTTTCTTTTTCCGATAAGCTTGAAATAAAAGCAAACTAAAGGCCATCAAAACCAATCCAAAAATCAGGGCCAGCCATATTTTCAGACTGAGTGCGTTATTTTCCTGAATGAGTAATTTATTTTCTGCGGCCTTTTGCCGGGCNAGCATAACGGGCTTCAAACTCTTTTGAGAAAGTGCCAGTTTAAGTTCATTATTGGCAATACTTTGTTCCTTCGCCACCGAAAAGATACTGTCATTCCAGGCTTTATATGCTTCATAAAATTCTAAGGCTAAGGCGAAATCATTCTTTCGGCGGGCAATATCAGATAAAGTCTTATATGCATCCCGGATATACAATTTAGCCTTTTGCTTTTGTGACAAACCCAGCAAATCGCGGGCGGCGCTTTCTGCCTCTTCAAAATGATCGAGCGCATAATGGGCTTTCATTAAATGTGCCATGGGCGGCAGTACATTATCGACACGGTTCAGACTATCCAACAACGATTGCATTTTGCGCAAAAGGAATTGCTTCTGCGGGTTTTTGAGGATCAGATAAATCGCAGCGAATTCTGCATACACAGAGCCTCTGTGGTAAGGTTTTATGTCGGGTTTTGAAAANATGATAGCGGCCTGATCCATGTATTTCTGCATGGAATCGTATTGGCGATTATTCACAAATTCGCGAGCCAGATTCGAAGCACTCATGGCTGCACCCCAAAAATCATCATCGGCTAACGCACTGCGAATGGCCAAACGCAAATTTTCCTGAACCAGTTGGGTATTGCGGTTGGTGTATTGATACGCATCAGCAAGGTTATTGCTGAGTACCGAAAGTATGTAGTTGTTATTAGCCTTTTTCGCTTGTTCAAGGCCTAGGGTATAATATTCAATGGCCTGATTATAATCGCCCAAATCGCCATACATACCGGCCATTAAACTATAACACGATGCCTGGTAAAAGCGNCTCTTTGCCACCCGGGCGTACTTCATACAGGAATCATAACTTTGAAGGGCCGGCAGTAATTTTTTTGTGCAACCAAACAAGTGGCCCTTGCCTGAAATGCCTCTGTTAAACGAAGTGCATCGTTGTGTTTATAGCCGTAATCAATAACCTCCTCCGCGAATTGTAATGACTCCCGAGAATCAATATGACGCAATTCCCAGGCCAATGCGGCTTTGATACGAGCGCGGCTGCTATCTGCGGTTGCTGATTGCAACTGCGTGCGCCATTCGTTGAGTGAGGGCCCATAAGGTGCACCTGTTGCACGCAGGAATATCAAACAGCATCCGATACTGAACAAGCCAAACCAACACAAAACTTTGAACCCATGACACCGGGCGTGCAGGAGCAGGTTATGCATCATTCTTGGCTGAGATGGGTTCATTCAAAATACAAATGAAATGATGTTTTTCAGGAATCGAGTCATTTTGTTGTGAATGGCCAAAAACTGTACTTGTTTGACTGTGCTGGTGATTCAGCGATTTGTCATTCCATAAACGACGCTGCAATTATACGAATGCAATACAGATCGATCTGCGAATTGTAAAATGAAAAACCATTGAAATCAAATTTTACCCTTGAAGATTTGGAGTACCTGAATGATTCATGATTAAAGAAACCATTAAGCATGAAATTTTGTATCAGCACATCACGATGCATTCGGGACAACGGAATTTTNTCATCTCCAACCAGTAAACTATCGCCGGAAATGGCCTTCACATGATACATATTGACGGCATAGGTGCGATGCACACGAACCAGGGCATCANNAGAGAGTTCCTCCAAAAAACGACTGAGGCTGTTCCGAACCAGATAAGTTTTGGCATTTGTTTTCACTTCCACATAAATATTTTCAGACTTGAGATATTTGATTTCGTGAAGCTGAATTTTCACGGTGGANTGTTCCGTCTTTATAGTGACCGACTGGCTGGCTCCCTGACCAGATTTACGGGCTTTGATGATTTCGAGGGTGGCAAACAAATCGGTTTCGGTAAAAGGCTTTAATAGATAAGATTGTGGTTTAAAATGGGCGGCTTCTGCAATCGTCTTCCGATCGCTANNGGAAGTGAGAAACACAAAAGGAATGTGTATTTTTCGTTGATAAAACCGNGCCACATCAAATCCGGATTGTTCAGCTTGCAGATTAATATCCAGAAAACACAAATCAATATCCGAATGAGATTGAAGCAGGATAGTTGCCTGTGCATAGTTTTTGGCAATACCGGCTATGGAATAACCCATATCCTGCAGCATTTCCTTCAACATTTCAGCGATCGACAATTCATCTTCAACGATGAGTATCTTCATTCATTTCACCTTTAAAAGTGACGAAGATAATGGCAAAAAGATAGCCCATACCGATCGATTTTGTTCATCTCATTCCATGTTTGCTAAAACCACGAGCCTGTTTAGTAGGTGCCTGGGAATTCCTCCTTCATTGCAAAGAAGATTGTCGGGTCGACTAATGTTCAATCCCCTTTCAGATGCGTATCACCGACAGAAAATAACGAGCAGAGAAATGGCAAATTTCTGAGCATCTAAACAAGCCGATTCATCCCGGAATGCATGAAGTATAACTACTTTCACGTTAAACAGCATCCCTTAATTGGTAGAACTACTTAGGGCTTGTTGATTATCTCGCAGGCGCTTCAAATACAAGGAAGCGCACGAGGGATAGTACTTTGGTACAGACCTTTTCTTCCCGACACTCGTATCGGGACTAAAGGATGACGAAGTAGTTGAAGATGCCGGTGAGAAGTGAGAAACAAGAAATGATCTGCAAGCAGATTGAAGAGATATGAAATTTTGTTGTGCATTTAAATGAACGATATATACTCCTTCATGTAATGAAATCAACTATTTTCACGTTAATCAGCAAGCCCTACTTAGGGTTTCCTGAATAACTCAGATGTGCTGCAAATTCAAGGAAAAGTCGAAGGCATAGGCCTGGTGTCCATGACTTTGGCTTTGACGAAGAAGTTGTAGTGCAGCTGAGTAGACAGTTCTTTGAAAGGTTTTCGGTTTCAACTTCAACAAATACGTTTTACAACCTTGCATTTAAAATGAGCATATCGGGTCGTAAAGTCTTGTAATAAAAGGATACGTGGTGTTATTCAGGATACCCTACTTACCCGTTTCCTGTGACTTACGCTTCAGCATGAAGGCGCATATTAGGGTCACCAACAGGCCCATCGGTAGTATTTCCAGATAGGTCATCAACGCATTAAACATCGGATTCTGATACATTTTGGCAAAGGAAGCCATTTCCGCTGTCTCCTTCTGAATCTTCGCCGCACTGGCACCTTGGGCCTTCATTTCTTCCAGCATGTGTGCTGAGTATTTNTCTAAAAANTCCGGCATCAACAAATAGTAATTGAAGAGCCAGGCCACCACATACATCGTGGATGCAATCAGTACAATAAAAAATCCAATGCGAAACGCCTTCCCGAAACTGATCTGGCCGGCATGGTATTTATCCCGATATTGTTTTACCCCTACAAACACCAACGAGAAGGCCAGCAACATCGAGGCATAACCTACCAACATGCTGGTCGTATAATCCATACTGCCTTCGCAATGACTGAAATAGTTCATGGAAAGCAACATGATACCAGCAACAATAACACCGGAAATAAGTCCGTACGTGAGAATAATTTTCTTCATGATTTTATTATTTTGCTCCAAAATTGGGATTCTGGCGTACAAATCCTCTCATACTTTCGGCCATTTTTTGTGGCCTGATGCCTTTTCATTCCAAAGTAGCCTATTGGACTGAGAATTTACCTGAGCTTCTCGCCTTGCAATGGCAAATTCTCGGTTGAAAGAAAACGGAGTATCTTCAAACCCTCATGAAAGCAGGTTTACGTTTTATTTTGGTCTTCATGCTGGGTGTCGGAGTCTTTACCAAAACGCTCGCAAAAGACTATCGTATCATCGGGTATTATGCCGGACCCTCGGACAGGATGAACAGTTTTGATGTGGGTAAACTCACCCATCTCATCTATTGTTTTGGCGGCATCAAAGCATCAAAATTTCACCTGTGGCGCGCCGAGGATACCGTGACGATTCATAAAATGGTGGGTTATAAAAAGCAGTACCCTGATTTAAAAATTATGCTGTCGTTAGGAGGATGGGGAGGTTGCGGTCCCTGTTCAGAAACCTTTTCAACCGAAGAAGGGCGAACAACCTTTGCCCGCTCGGTGCGTGAAATTTCCAGCTATTTTAAAACGGATGGAATAGATGCGGATTGGGAATACCCGGTGATTGCAGGGTATCCGGGGCATCGTTACCACTCCGAAGACAAACCCAATTTTACTGCCCTGTTACGTGCGCTGCGTCAGGAATGCGGGCCGGGGTTTGAAATCAGTTTTGCAGCAGGTGGTTTTAGTGCGTATATTGATTCTGCCATCGACTGGAAGGCGGTTGAACCGGATATTGATTTTATTAATATCATGAGTTACGACCTGGTGCATGGGAATAGTACCCGCAGCGGACACCATACACCGTTGTACAGTACTTCAGAACAATTGGAATCTACCGATCATACAGTCAATCGTTTACTGGCACTTGGCATGCCGGCCCATAAGCTGATTATTGGCGCAGCGTTTTACGGACGTTATTTTATAGCGGATACGGCTACTAAAGCATCCCTGTATCAGGCTTCACGTTTCTGGCATTCCTTTTCATGGAAACATATAGCCGATAGTTTGTCGGCAGAGAATGGATATATTCAATATTGGGATGCCGAGGCTCAGGCACCATATGCCCTTCATCAAACCCGCCCGATTATGGCAACGTTTGATAACCGGAAATCGGTTCGTTTAAAAGCCCGCTATGTGCGGAATCGAAAACTTGGGGGAATGATGTTTTGGCAATTGGTGGATGATCGGTACGAAGATGGATTATTGGCAACCCTATTTTCAGTGCTGGGTTGGAGAGACTGAACTTATAAAGTTGGATGAAACACCCAAAGGCCGGATGAAACGGCTGACGAACTTAGGTATATTGTTACAACATGATTATCTTTGAATTGGAAAAGTCAAGTATTTATAAGCCAAAAAGGGCACAGTTTGGGGGTAAATTGTACGAATTTGGCGCAGCACCGTAGCAGGAAACTTTTGTGGAACGTTACGGTGTTTTTTATTCCAAGTTATGCAATAGAAGTATCTGGAAGGAGAGAACTTGTTGCATCACCTGGTGTTATCCCGCCTGTCCCGTTGTTCGGGGATTTAGAAAATCACCTTGAAGTTGTAACGAAGTGAAACCTGTAAGGCATGATATGCATAATCGTTTAAGCGGTTTGTTGAAAGCAAATGCATAATCTGGGTTTAAACCAAACGTTCAGCGGCGCGTAACCAGCGATCCGGGATTTCATTGTTACATGCGGTGATATAATCCTGATGCGAACAAGGCATAAACTGTCCGTCGGGCAATTGCATCCACCAGCGATTGCTGTGTTTACTTTTCAGAAAGCACGAATCCATATCCGTAAAACGTAAGTGGAATTCCAGAAATTGATTGCGATCAGAAAGAGGCGCTTCGCCTTTGGCTACAAAAACTCCATCAATAAAATACCAAACCATTTGTGCCATTAGTTTTGCGGTGATGCCTTCCAGGTCATGTTCGGGTTGGTAGCCATAAATTCCGAGNGAAGCCAATTTTGTGCTCATTCCGCTAAACCGGGTCAGTTTACACATTTCATCGCCATAAAACCCATTGGGTGAAGCAAGCCGGTTGGCGGGTGCATCCGAAAAACGAACCGCATTCATATCCATACTTACCATGCCGGAATCACGTAAGGCGGGTTCAAGTGCTTCAATATTTTCACGGGCCTTTCCGACACGAATACAATCAAAGCGTAGTTTATCGAAGGTTTCAATCAACTGAGGATTCACAAAATAGCTTTGAAAACCGATCAGATTAAAATGACGAATAAAATTGGGCGATTTTGTGAGCGTTTCCATCAGGTAATTATCGTACCGGTGTTCTGAGCTATCGTCTATATCGGCTATCATGTCGATGATACTGAGATCGGTGATTTCTCCTTCCTGGCGATACACATCATACTGCTGCAAGGTTAAATCGTGTGAACCTCCCAGAATCAGAGCCCGGGCACCCGCTTTTTTNATTTCAACCAGAATTGTTTTTAAAGCCGCGCGTGTATCCTGAATGGTGGCTCCGGGTATCAAATTACCAAGGTCGGCGATCGGATACCGCGGNTGCCAGTTATACAGTTTAAATAACTCATGGCGAACGAGGTCGGGGCCCGAACTAAATGGGAGTAGAGGGTTTTGTCCGCGCCGTTCTCCACAGCCAAGCAGAATAATATCAAAATCGGCTAAATCGTGCGGTTGTTGATGCAATGATTCGATGCAGGCTCCCCACTGGGAAGGCAGGAATTCATTAGCTTCCGGGAGGCACTTTCTGCGGCCCGGGTATAATTGAGCAGTTCACGAGTGGTGTTCATAGTATGAGGAGGGCATAAAAGTACAACATGGGACTGGCAGAAATAAACATGTTACAACACATAATTGACCGAATTCTAAGTGAAATCCGCCAGTTACTCATTTACCCGCCGGGGATGCCTGGTCGGTTACCTTTGGGTTACCAAAATCGATCGACCACGTCCCTGATCAATTAACCTATGAAAATTATGACGCGGTTCGGTCTTTATGAAAAATAGTAGTGTTTTTCATTATCCTAACGAACCGCATTCTGTCTAGTCTGCGGTTTTTCTTTTGCACAGAAGCCGCAGATTTGTTCAAGCATGGCCCCGCTAGTCCGAGTTTATCTTAAGCAGTTCTGCTGGAGTGGTTTTGCAACCCGTGCCCAATCTGACAAAAGATCGTTATCCTTATAAAAATTGTGGAGGTTCTGAAATTGAATTTAGTACTGAATGATGTTGAAAAAATGAAGGCATCCTGATTCATCGGGACGCCAGCCATTGAGTTTATTTAAGACTAGAGCTTGCAGGGAATTCACTAAGCATTCAAATTTTCAATGAAGATGTTTTTATAAAAGCTATTATATATTCATCAAAATCCTGTGAGCGAAATGATGTTTATCAGCGGAAGCCTATTATCATTCTAGTGCATCGTTTTATAAAATAGGAAATAATAATTTTGATTTTCTGGAACATTACAAAGGATGAACAAGTGTTAAATATTGGACGTAAAAGAATGTGTGATGTTGGTGAAGAACACCAACAACGGCGGAGAGTTCTAACTTCTGTTAAAATAAGAAAGAGAAACAAAAACGGAAGAGAATGGGTTTACCGTTCTTTCTGTTTGTGTTTCTCTTTCTCTTTCTCTTTCTCTTTCTGTTATGTGGTGTGGGAGGGAATTGAACCCCCGACACAAGGATTTTCAGTCCTTTGCTCTACCAACTGAGCTACCGCACCAAATTCTTACAATAAGGTATCTACCGTTGTAAGGGATGCAAAAATAAGTATTCAGCGCAAACCATCAAGTTTTTTAGGTTTTATACGTAAGCTACGGCCTTGTTTGAGCCTGAACAGATGCCCACCGGGGTTTAGTTCGCGAATTCACTCATAAACTTGATCGCATCAAACAGGATGGTCCTGGGTAATATTGTTCTCTTTTAAAATTTCCGTGGCCTCTTCAATGTTTCCACTTTCGCTCGATTGAAAGAAATCATACATGTCGTCCTGGTCATATTCATCTACATAATCGTTGATGCAATAATCCAGATTGAGTTTGGTTCCGCTCGATACAATGGTTTCCATCTCCTGCAACAGGTCTTGCATATTAATTTCTTTGTTGCGGGCTATGGTCTCCAGGGGTATTTTTTATCAATATTCTGAATAATAAACACCTTCAAGCCACTCTTGTTCACCACACTGCGCATCACAAATTCATTCATCTTTTCAATATCATGCTCCTCAACGTATTTGGCAATCAGTTCAATGAATTTTTTCCCGTATTTCAAGGCCTTCCCCTTACTCACCCCGGCAATCTTTTCCATTTCGGCCATGGTGGTCGGGTAATTTGTGGCCATATCTTCCAGTGAATTTTCAAGGAAGACCACAAAGGGCGGTACCTTATGTTGTTGAGCCACTTGTTTGCGCAGTTCTTTCAACATCTCCAGCAATACAGGATCCAGGGCCGAACTTCCACCNCCTTGCGCTGAACTATGGTCTTCGTCATCACCATCCGCATCTTCAAATTTATGATTGAGCGATAGTTTCAGCGAATAGGGTTTNTTCAGGAAGGCTTTTCCCTTATCGGTTAATTTGAGTAAGCCGTATTCTTCAATGTCTTTTCGTATCAAACCTTCCACCATCATCTGGCGGACTAATGAATACCAGAAATGATCGTCCATCTGGAAGTGTGCTCCCATGGAGAAACATTTTAAACGATCGTGTTTGTAGGCTTGTATTTGTGTATTTGCCCGACCCAATACCACGTTTATCACATAATCGATCCCAAACATCTCCTTTAACAGACGGATGGTTTCCAACACGGTGAAAACGGTATCTTTTACTTCAATTTTNTCTTTTGGATGCCGGCAATTGTCGCACATATCATGGCAGGAATCCGCATTATATTCTTCGCCAAAATAATGCAGGAGTACTTTTCGACGGCAAATTGAACTTTCGGCGTAAGCGACTGTTTCGCCTATCAGTTGCGCACCCATTTCACGCTCGGTTAATGGTTTGTCGCGCATCAAATGTTCCAACTTCTGTACGTCTTTGTACGAGAAATACAATAAGCACTTGCCTTCCAGCCCATCACGACCTGCACGCCCTGTTTCCTGATAATAATTTTCAATAGATTTTGGAATATTGTAATGAATCACAAAACGGATATCGGGCTTATCGATGCCCATCCCAAAGGCAATCGTGGCTACAATCACATCTACTTCTTCCATTAAAAACTGATCATGCCGATCNGCCCTCGTTTTGGCATCCAGGCCGGCATGGTAGGCCACAGCACTGATGCCATTTGCTTTAAGCACTTCAGCCAGATCTTCGGTTGTTTTTCGATTCAGGGTATAAATAATTCCGCTCTTGCCACGATTCTGTTGAATGAATTTCACGATGTGTTTCACCGTCTGATCTTTNTTNCCTTTTGGTACGATCTCGTAGAACAGGTTGCTACGGTTGAACGAGGAAACAAAGACATTGGGTTTTTCAACCCCAGATTTTTTAATATCGTCCTGTACTTTGGGTGTGGCTGTTGCGGTGAGCGCAACAATATTTAGTTTGGGATTGATATTGTCGATGATATCACGAATTTTACGATACTCCGGACGAAAATCATGCCCCCATTCCGAAATACAGTGGGCTTCGTCTACCGCCACGAAGGAAATATTGAGTTCTTTCAGAAAATCAACATTTTCTTCTTTCGTTAGGGTTTCCGGAGCCACATACAACATCTTGGTTTTGCCTCCGGTTAAATCTTCCCGCACTTTTTTNATTTGTCCTTTGTTGAGGGAGGAATTTAAAAAGTGGGCCACGTTGTCAATGTCGCTATAGCTCCGTAACAAGTCAACCTGGTTNTTCATCAGCGCAATTAAAGGCGAAACCACAATGGCAATTCCTTCACTCAACAAGGCTGGTAATTGGTAACAAAGTGATTTGCCACCGCCGGTTGGCATAATCACAAAGGTGTCTTTACCATCTAATACACTTTGAATAATTTCTTCTTGTTCTCCTTTAAACTGAGAGAAACCGAAATGTTTTNNTAGTTCTTTTAACAGGTCAGGTTTGCCTGCCTTCTTCGCTTTCGCCATAAATCAAGTTCTTTTTATCCCCCGGTAATCAACAGCATCCATTTCCGGATGGCTCACTAATTTAATACAGGAAAATCCTTTTTGCAACTCACACGGTAAAAATTTACCGGATACGTACGAATGTAGAGACTCAAAGGCATGCCGAATCTAATAAATCGTTAAAATCAGACCGTGGTTCTGCAATATCCATGCTGACTTCCGTGAAATCAAGAATTAGTTGGATATTTGAATGCACATGGAATTTTATAAGAAATTTCCAATACTCGGAAAAAGGCAACTTTAAGTTTGAAGCGGGCATCCGTCCTGTTTTCCTGATGCTATGGACGTGGGATGCCGGGGCTCAGGAACAACTTCTGAATCTTGCCAAACAATACCTCAGCAGTAAGGATTATGAAAAGGCGGCATCAACGTATAAACAATTGGTGGAGTATAATCCGGAAGATAACGCCATCTTTCAATCGTATATTGAAAGTTTACAAGGCCTGAAAGATTATGCTACAACCGAAAAAGTACTGAAGCAACGCCTGAAATCTAAACAAGCTCCACTCACCTTACAATTGGAACTGGCCAAAGTATATCGGTCTTTGGGCGAAAACAAAAAAATGAATAAAGCCCTGGAGGCATTGATGAAAGATGCTACAGAGCAATCCGACAAACTACCTGATGTTGCTGATCGCTTTACCCGGGAAGGATTTCTGAATGAGGCAATTTTACTGTATGAAAAAGGAAGGAAGGCTCAGCCTGAATTGCCTTATTTGTATGCCGAAGAGCTGGCTTTGATTTATGATCGAAAAGGCGATAAAGACAAAGCCATGGAGAGCCTATTGGATTTGTATGCAGCTCGTCCTGAAAAGTCAGAGGAAATTAAGTCGACATTGATGCGCCTGTGTCGGGAAGAAGGCCGCNTATCCGGATTTAAAAAACGCCTTGAAAAACGGATTCAGCAAAATGAAAAAATGTTTGTTTATCCTGACCTGATGGCCTGGATTTATGTGCAACAAAATGATTACCCTTCAGCCTTTAAAATCATTCGGGGCATGGATGACAATCTCAACGAACAAGGGCGCCGAATTTTGGGTTTTGCCCGGGTTGCCTTGCGCGAGAAGCAATATCCTACCGCCTTGATGGCTTACAATGAAGTGATTCAACGTGGTCAGGAAGGGCCCTTCTATGCANAAGCAAGTAGTGAGCGCTTAACCACCCTAAAAAAACGCCTGCAACAAAGTCCGCGGTTTACGTCTAAAGATGTTGATACAGTATGCACGGCTTATCATACTTTTCTGGAAACGCATCCGGAATATAAAATTAAAGAAACTCAACGCGAATACGCCGAAATTGAAGCGCGCTATGCCCATCGGGTTGATTCGGCCATTCAATTATTAAAACACATTGTGCAGGCCAACCATGCAGACCGGATATTTAAAGGTCGATGCAAACTTGAAATGGGCGATTACGAGCTGTTACGAAATGATATCTGGGAGAGTACGCTTTTGTATTCACAGGTAGACAAAGATTTTAAAAACGACATGTTGGGCGAAGAGGCCCGCTATCGCAATGCCCGCTTATCGTATTACACCGGTGATTTTGCGTGGGCTCAGGGGCAATTGGATGTATTAAAAGCATCCACTTCTGAATTAATTGCCAATGATGCGTTGAACTTATCTGTGCTGATTACCGAAAACAACCCGCCGGCAGATAGTAATACTACGCCGTTGCTGATGTTTGCACGTGCCGATTTGCTGGCCTACCAAAACAAACATACGGAAGCGATGGACGTGTTAGATAGTATTGTTACTGAATTTCCCCAACATCCGCTCCTGGATGATATATTGATGCAAAAGGCGCGCATGGCCATGCAACAAAAAGATTATGCAGAAGCTGCCCTGCAATTACAAAAAATTACTGTGCAATTTCCTGAAGATGTACTGGCCGATGATGCCCTCTTTCAGTTGGCCTGTATCAACGAAGAAGAATTTACGAATAAGGATGAAGCTAAACGCCTCTACCAGGAACTGTTAGTGAAATATCCGGGAAGTTCCTTTGTGAATGAAGCCCGTAAGCGGTTTCGTTTGTTGCGTGGTGATAAACCGGATGTGGAAGCGCCGGACTCCTTTTAATCCTGCTTTTTTAACAAATTTATTCTGGTAGATTGATGCGTTCTAATAACTTTGTATTTCAAAGTACTTTATAAAATACAAAATCAATGGAAAACACAACTCTTTCGGAACAACCCTTCCGCTCGCCCGAACCTCCCTCCACCGGGCTTTTTGATCGCCATCGAAACCTGATTAAAGGCATCCTGATCGGCTTTCTGATTCTTATGCTTCTGATTCCANACTTTTTTATTGGGCAACTCATCCGGGAACGGCGTTCGCGCAATGAGGAAGTGAAACGCGAAATCGCCTCCCAATGGTCGNGGAAACAGGAATTGGCCGGACCTTTATTGGTGATTCCTTATCTCGCCTCGGAACGTACAACAGATGGTAAACTGCTCACCACCCGACGACAGGCTTATTTTCTTCCGGAGCAATTGAATCTGAAAGCCAAACTAGATCGCGATTTCAGGGCACGAAGCAGCATTTTTAAATTAATTGTGTACACGGCACATATCGAAATTCAGGGAAGCTTCAATGCGCCGGCACTTTCGAAATTAAACTTACTGCCCGAAAACATGCTTCCTGAGGAGGCCTTTCTTTTATTTAGTTTAAGTGATTATACCGGTATCCAGGACCAGATAAAAATGCGCTGGGATCGACAAACCCTGGAATTTAGTGCCGGTACTAACTCAGCCAGCTATGCCGATAAAGGATTGTTTGCCTTACTTCCTATGAAACGCGAACAGCTGGGGCAAACGCATCAGTTTACCATGCAACTTGATTTAAGGNGGTCAGAACAAATTGGGTTTTGTCCACTCGGAAAAACAACTGCTGTACAGGTTGAATCGGCCTGGCCACATCCTGACTTTCAGGGCAAAACGCTGCCCACTAAAAAAATCAGTGATTCAGGATTTACAGCTCAATGGAAAGCCCTGGATTTAAATCGTTCTNTTCCACAACAATGGCGGGGAGGCGAAGAACTCAATTTTAGTGAAAGCAGTTTTGGAGTGAATTTAATACAACCGTTAGACAACTATGCGCGAACTGATCGCACCATTAAATATGCCATTCTGGTCATTATGCTCACGTTTGTTGTGTACTTCTTCATTGAAGTATTGCAANAGAAAAGGGTTCACGCCGTGCAATATGTTTTAATCGGATTTGCCCTGTGTATTNTTTATACCTTACTGCTTTCCATTTCAGAATACACATCGTTTTCGATGGCTTATGGCATTTCCGCTTTGGCAACCATCCTCTTGATTGGCATCTATACCGGTAGTGTTTTTGCCAGCCGAAAAACAGCATTCGTTTTCGGAAGTTTTCAGAGTCTCCTCTATCTCTTTATTTTCATTCTGATTCAATTGCAGGACGGTGCCCTACTGGCCGGCAGTATTGGCTTATTCCTGATACTGGCCTGCATCATGTACTTTTCACGGCGTATTGAGTGGTATAAATAATGAATAAGAAGATACCTGTGTGGATTGGCGGATGGACCAATTCACACAGGTATTCAACCGAACATTGGGAGTGACACCATTAAAAATATGCGAACACCTTTAACATCAATTCAGACGATTTTCATCTTACTTTTGACCCACGGCCTAAGATTTTATTTTCTGTGGCCCGATGCAAATAGAACATTGATAACTAACTAAAACATTAAACATGCGAAAACTATTGTTGCTTCTGACATTTTTTATGCGTTTCCTGCACAAGCCCAACTCCTGAATTTTGATTGGGAGTCTGAACCCAAATTACATAAAATTGAAAATGAAAAATTTCTGAAGGAGAGTGCCGTGTTGATTCTGGAAGATATTCAGATGGAGGTTACGATTGGTCAGAAGGAAGTCACCATGAATCGCAGGGTGCATAAAATAGTTCGTGTGAATGATGAGAAAGGAATTGAGATGTACAACAAAGTGAAGATCGGGTATAGCCCCAATTCACCCATCCTCATGGTGAAGGCAAGAACCATCACACCCCAGGGTAAGGTGATCGAGTTGAAACCCGATGCGTTTAAAGACATGAAGGATGAAGAAGGGGGCATGGAAAAAATTTTCGCGCTGGAAGGCGTTGAAAAAGGAGCCGAAATTGAGTACNATTTTCAGGTGAACCAGCGCTACCGCGATTACGGAACCATCACGCTGCAAGATGCCATTCCTACCGTATTAAATCGTTTCGAGTTGGTAGCTCCTGAAGCACTCATCTTTGAAATGAAGGGATACAATGGCGTCCAGATTGCCAAGGATACCCTACTGAATGGAAAAAATTGTTTTCTGGCGACGGCTTCCAACCTGGAAGGTCTTGAAGAAGAAAAATATGCATCCTATTACCCTCATTTTGCCCGGGTAGAATATGTGTTACAATATAACCTGAACAATAAGGAAAAGGAATCCNGGGTTTATTCCTGGGACGATTTAGCAAAAAACGTCAATAACAATTTTACCTCGTTCACCGAGAAAGAACTGAAAGCTGGTAAAAAATTACTGGACAATGCCGAATACAAGAAATGTAAAACCCTGCAGGAACGCGTGGAATGGATTGAACATTTTGTAAAAACAAGTTTTATTCAGCAAGAATATGTAAACGATGATAATTCGAATACCATCGAATTTATTCTGAAAAATAAAATCACCGAGGAGTTCGGCATCCAACGTTTGTACGGACTACTATTTAAAGCTGAAGAAATTGCTTTTGAAGTGGGCTATACGACCAGCCGCTTTGAAAAACCGTTCGATTACAGCCTGGTTAACGTTGAGAATTTANAAGGAATGTTTTTATACTTTCCGGAACTGAAGTCTTACCTCGCAGTGAATCAAACCTTATACCGGATGCCCTTGTTTCCTGCTGTGTGGNGAAGGAATCACAGTATGGTAGTAAAAACCCTGAAATTGGGTGATCTGGTGACTGCATCCGCAGAAAAAGAAAGTTACCTATTTCAGCACCAGANNAAAAGTTACCACAACCATGATGTATCCGTGAAGTTTAACCCGGATATGGATACAGCGCACATTGTCATGATCGATCATTTTGCAGGGCATAATGCCGCAGAAATCATGCCTATTCTGGTATTTCTGGAAAATGAAAAGCGGGAAGATGCAGTGAAGGAAATTATTCGTATCAGTGAAAAGGATGAAAAAATTGAAAACCTGCAATATGAAAACAACGACTACCGCAGTATGCAGCAACAAAAACCGCTCAAGATCAGTTCGGTGATGCATACGACCAACAATATCGAAAAAGCCGGAAACAAGTATTTATTCAAAATTGGCGAATTGATTGGGCGGCAGGCTGAAATGTATCAGGAGAAACCGCGCAAGTTCGATCTTGAAATCCCCAATCCGCATCAGTATACAAGAACCATTCAGGTAGAAATTCCGGCAGGGTATAAAGTGAGTAACCTCGATAAATTGAACATGAGTTTCATAGCCATGAACAATGGGAAGGAGTCTTGTAAATTTGTTTCANAGCCTAGTCTTGAAGGGAATATCCTGAAAGTAAATTGTTTTGAGGTGTATCATGAAAATTACACACCGATGGCAGCCTACCCGGAATATGTCAAGGTGATTAATGCCGCCGCAGATTTTAATAAAATTGTGTTGGTACTTGAAAAGCAATAAGGCCGTTTAGTTCCCGGATGTTTTTGCGCACATTCGGGGTCACATATTGTGTATTTTCCGGAAAGTCAGTATACCGCACGGGCCGCTTGTTTTTGTCTAAGCTCCAAACCTGAGGCATAGGTTTGTTGGTCACATGCGGCCAGCTTTTCATTCGGGCTTCGATGCGCACACTGTCTTTGGCTTCCGGATACTCTTTCTGGTAAATTAATTCATCGGCCTGATATTCTTCTACACGAACCACTTTCATAGAGGGTGCTTTGTAGTAGGTCCAGAAACCATGGCGCACGCTACCCAGATCAGCTTTCAAAATAACCGTTTTCATACGTTCATCTACAACATCCTCCACCAGCAGCGTGTCATACGCATATTTTGCCTTTAAAGCCAGATAATTCCCGACACAAAATAAATAACCATTTTCATAATACCGGGCCTCCCCGTCGCGCTTTCCGTCGGTGAAATTTTCTTCGGCTAGTACATGTCCACGTAAATCGTATTTCCCCCATTTTCCCTGTCGCACATTGTTCACAAAGCTCCCGTACTCATGAAACCCGTCTTCGCCGTACCGCGCTTCGGTTGTGATCGACCAGAGGCCTTGTCGCTGATTTTTACTATCCGTGCGATTAATGGTATCGCCGTTTTCTAATAATTCATAAGAAACAATACGCACAATTTCCGGAGCAGGCGGAGGGGAAACTTTTCTTCTGCGCCGGCAAGGTGAGGGCAGTATGCAAAGGCAAACAACAATAAAATTCCGGAAAACCATTTTAAATAAACGTAAATATAGGGCCGAATCTGTGTTGAAGAATCAGATTGCCCGCTAACTTTGATGCAAACGCTGGAATATGGCAAACACGTTTGAACAATGGAAAGACGAAGTTTTACGGCAACTGGCTGCCAGGAAGATCGATATTGAGCTAGATGATGACCTTCTTTTTATGTCTTATGATATGGAACACCTGAGCCCCGAAGATGTGGTGGATGAAATTGTAAAGAACCTGAATCCGGAGCGATAAAGGAATCCCTTCCATCAGTTAACCCGCCCGATACGCGGTATTCAAATCTTGTCAGGTCCTTACAGACTATGATGTACTTTCGTTGTGAAAAATTAATTCATGAATCGTTTGTTCATCTTGTTTGGTCTTACCTATTGTTTCCAGTGGTGCCAGGCACAAACGCCGGCTACGGAGCGCATACAGAGCATTGAAAAATTTTAAAACAACCATCGCCCTTAGATGGCATCCAGTTCCGCAACATAGGCCCTANNGTCATGAGTGGACGGGTAACGGACCTCGACGTGAATCCGGAGAACNCCCATGAATTTTATGTGGCGTATGCGAGTGGTGGATTATGGTATACCAATACCAATGGATTGACGCTGCAACCGGTCTTTGATNCGGAAGCGGCACTGACGATTGGTGATGTTGCTGTAGACTGGAAACGCGGCGTTCTGTGGGTGGGTACCGGCGAGGTGAATTCTTCGCGTTCATCCTATGCCGGAACAGGGGTGTACAAAAGCACAGATCGGGGTAGAACATGGTTACACATGGGCCTGGAAGAAAGTCACCATATCGGTCGAATTGTGCTGCATCCTTCCAATCCGAATATAGCCTGGGTTGCGGTTTTGGGGCATCTGTATACTGCGAATCCGGAACGCGGGCTTTATAAAACCACGGATGGTGGACAACACTGGAATCAAACTCTTNTTATAAATGATACCACAGGATGTGTTGATTTGATTTTGGATCCGATGCACCCTGAAATTCTATATGCCTCCAGTTGGACGCGCACCCGGAAAGCCTGGAATTTTAATGGGTGTGGTTCAGGGAGTGCGATCTACAAAAGTCAGGATGGAGGTGAACATTGGATCCAACTGAGTGGGGCTGATAGCGGGTTTCCGCAAAACGAAGGGATCGGCAGGATTGGGTTGGCAATTTGCCAGAAGGATCCTCAGGTGCTATACGCCCTGTTGGATAATAATAATCATCGCCCGAAAGAAATAAATGCAAACAAGGATTTAGATGCCCGTGAATTANAAAAAATGAGCCCTGACGAGTTCCTGAAACTGGATGAAAAAAAACTGGATCGTTTCCTGCGCCAAAATGATTACCCTGAAAAGTATACCGCTTCCGGAGTGAAACAAGCTGTCCGAAATAATGAATATACCGTAGCGGCAGTGGCCGATTGGTATTTATCGGATGCAGATGCCAGCTTGTTTGATACCCCGGTATTTGGTGCAGAACTTTACCGGAGTAAGGATGCCGGAAAAACCTGGNTGAAAACCCATGATAAACCCATGGATGGTATGTATTTCACGTATGGGTATTATTTCGGAACTGTTGCTGTTTCGCCANAAAATCCGGAAGAAGTTTGGATTGCGGGGTATCCTTTGGCGCACAGTACGGATGGGGGCAAACAATTTCAGCTTATGGACGGGGACAATTGCCACCCCGATTATCATCGCATCTGGATACATCCGAACGATGCCAACTACCTCATTGTCGGAAACGATGGGGGCGTGAATATCACCTATGATGCAGGTAAGCATTGGTATAAAGCCAATAACCCGGCCGTGGGGCAATTTTATGCGATTCAGACCGATGATGCCAAACCGTATAATGTGTATGGTGGTTTGCAGGATAATGGTACCTGGACCGGCCCTTCCACCCACGAAGAAAACAGTGGCTGGCATCAAAGCGGAGCCTATCCCTACAAAGAACTGGGAGGTGGTGATGGAATGCAGGTAGAAGTAGACCGAAGAAACAACAATACCGTGTATTTTGGGTATCAGTTTGGAAATTATTTCCGGGCCGATAAAACCACCGGAATGGCAGAACCCGTGAAACCCATTCATGATATCGGGCAAAAGCCTATCNGCTTTAACTGGCAAACACCGATCCATTTAAGCCGGCATCAGCAGGATATTNTTTATCTGGGGTCGAATTACTTTCATCGCTCGTTGGAGCAAGGGAACCATCCACAAACACAGCAGCCCGAACTGGCACCTACTCCGCTTAAGGGAAATGTGCCTTATGGAACACTCACTTCCATTGCTGAAAGTCCGAAACAAATTGGACTATTGTATGCAGGATCGNATAATGGCCTGATTCATTTGAGCAAAGATTTGGGCATGACCTGGACCCGGATTTCGAATCAACTTCCACAGGGCTTATGGGTGAGTCGGCTGGTGGCCAGTCAGCATAAGGTTTCCAGAGTTNTTGCCACCTTGAACGGATACCGGCAAGATGATTTTAATCCCTATGTATTTGTGAGTGACGACTATGGCAGAAATTGGCAACGAATCACCAAGGGGTTGCCACTGGAACCTGTGAATGTGCTGCGTGAAGACCCCGCCAACGAANAAATTCTGTACGTAGGANCGGATAATGGGTTGTATGTGAGTTTTGATGGCGGAATGGAATTCATACCCTGGCGGGGATCCNTGCCCNCGGTGGCGATTCATGACCTGAACATTCAGGAACGGGAGTCTGAAATTATTTTGGGCACGCATGGCCGCTCGCTATATCGTTGTCAACTGGATGAGATACGTGCCTATCCCGGTATACGGCAAAGGATCGTATCTTTTACAATGGATTCCATTCGATACAATTCAAAGTGGGGGCTACAGGACAATGCGTTGCACGAGATGACTACCGACAGCGTGTTAATGCGTTATTATGTGAAAGATGCCGGAAACGTAAACGTACAGCTACTCAATGCAAAAAATGTTGTGTTCAGGAATTTCAACCTGCAGGCCAGGCAAGGGTTTAATCAGTATTTTCTGCATACCGTTTGGGATGCACCAGGCACTACCACAACCGCGCCAACCAATAAACCACTGGTGTTGCAACCGGGGCGCTATACCTTGCTTATCACCACAGCAAGTGGCACAAAAGAAAAGGTGAATTTGAGTGTCTACAAAAAGACTAAGGGATGAGCGTTGAGATAAGGATCAGACCGCAAAACTTTCGCCGCACCCACAACTCCGGCTGGCATTGGGGTTGACAAAATTGAATCCCTTACCATTTAAACCATCGGAGAAATCCAATTCCGTATTCACCAGGTATAAAAAACTCTTCAGGTCGGTGACAATGCGAATGCCTTTGTCTTCGAAACACTGATCCATGGGTTTGACTTCATTGTCGAAGTCTAATTTGTAACTCAGGCCACTGCATCCTCCACCTACTACACTCACCCGTAAAAANTGGGACGCATCCAGATCGGCTTCTCGCATCAATTCTTCCACTTTGGCTTTGGCCTTGTCGGAAATATAAATGCCATTTTCAACTATAGTATCCATAATTCAGATTAGGAGACAAAGGTAAGATTTTTAAACTTTTAGGAGGATCACTTAAATGAATAAGGTATCAGGGGGTATTGGGCTGCACTAAAACCGGGATGCGGTACACCGAGGACTCGCACTGGATACGCACAAAACAAACCCCTTTGAATGAGGCGGGCAATTTAAGTTGCATGGTGGGCCGGGCCTCCTCCGACCGGATTTCTGACAGCAATCGTCCGGCATAATCACAAATTGAAACAGATACCAGCAATTCCGTGCCGGCTTTGATGTGTAGTTCCTCCCACGCCGGATTAGGGTATACCACAGGGGTTGCGATGAAGAATCCACCGGAACAGGAGGAGAATTGGTATCTACCGGGGCTTTACAAATTCCTGGAATAGAATGATCCAGCCAGTCTAAACGACGATGAATAGTGGCTTTCAGACTATCCATCTCTTCCTGATAGGAACTTGGGAATGGGGGTAACTCCGGAGTGCCCACATTAATTCCCCATGTTGGCCATTTGGTATAATGCCGGCTTTGTGCTTCCAGGGTTTGATGGCCAATCGAATCGATGGCTTTAAAAGAATATCTTCTCGTAAGATAGATTCCCGCAGTGATTCCCAGCGGCATCTTAACTGATGGGTGAAGAAACTATCCGTGACCAGAATCGCATGCCAGGGCAAGGTACTTTGTTTGTTATTGCAGGGATAGGTATTGTGATTCCAGAAACCCAGATCTGTGGGCACCCAGGGCATGCGTTTTAAACTCCAATCGAAATCCCAGATAGGACCGGCATGGAGCAGGGAGTCTTTATCGTCCCTATCTTTCCAGAAATACATGCTCTTGGCAAATCCATCGCCATTCCAGGCCAGTTCATTCGCAATAAAATAATCAATGAAGGATGGGATATGCAGTCGAGAACGATATCCTTTCAGAGAATCTTTAAATTCCGGACTAAATAGTCTTTTTTCTATATCGGCTACAACACTTTGGAGATACTTTCGTTGAGCTGCCTGAATGTCTTCAAAATCCGGATACTCGTATTCCCAGTGGGCGAAATTCTCAGGGCAATCTGAAGGAGCCACTGAAGAAAGCCATCCTTCACCATTGTCATAATCATGTCGGAAGATGTATCCACCGGTCAGGTCAAACCCACTGGTATCGGACGCCTTCAGTTTTGAAATATTTAAACGATTTTTTGTGCGTCGGATTTGTTCGTAAAACGAATAAATACCTTGGTAAACATCATTGATATACAATTCACAAAAACGATTACGGGGCGAATAATGGCCCATTTTGCTGAACAAATCGTGCATAATCGGATTTCGGACGAAGGATTTGTCGTTGTATGTAGACATCAGAATCCAGTCGTTTTCTTCAGGCATTCCCATCAGCGAAACGGCGGTATCGGCTTTTGTTTCGCCCAATAACTTGATTTTGTAAGGAGGCTGGGGAAAAAGCCGAGTGCATCCCGCGAATTTTAATGTCAGCATAGCCCCGAAATCCGGGAATCGGGTCATTATTTCGGAAGTACCCACCTTGGTCACGGTCGTTCACTTGAAGTAGACACGTAATGGGGAAATCATTATAAATTGTTTGATTCAGAGTGAAAATTTCTACAATTGGCAAGCTGCTGCTAATATTTTCAGGACCTGTTACATTGGCGCCAAATTCAAGTCCCCAGTATTCCAGTTCGCCCTGGTCGAAAGCGGCCTCATCTTCAATAAATAATCGCCAGATACCCTCGGCTTGTTGATATCGATTGAAATTACCCAATCGATCCTGGGCCTGAAAACACCCGGTATATGGGGCGAGTTTCTCTAATTGAAGGAGTGGCCCGCGGTGTCGCACAACACGGTTTGCAGCATATTTTTACCATTCCCGCCGGCATTTGTGAACAAACGAACAACGGTACCTTGTGGCGACATCAGCCAGGCTTTGAGGTTTTCAAGGTAATTGTGTTTAATCTGGAGATGGACGGCTTTGAGTCCATAATTCGTGGTCAGTTGAGATTCGGGTAATCCGGAAACATTGAGTTCTAAAATCCGTGGGCCTTGTTTTTCGGGAATAGAGTCGCCAGAGCCCCAAAACATTTGTGCGGGGGCCAGAAAAGGACTGAAAAGGCACAAAACAAAAATCCGATGCGGCAAACGATCTGCAATGGAACAAACGATGTTCCTGTATGAAGCGAAAACATTGATTTTCAATTCCCTTATGTGCAAAAACCAGGCCAAACATGAACGACCTATATTGGCCTGGATTCCATCTGTGGTCTAAAATTGCCATTTATATATATATCCTGTGGATTTGAAGGCTGAACCTTAATTTTGGCCCAAATTTTAAAACCATCATGTACAAATTGCTCTATTCTTTGTTGGCCATCACCACATTTGGTGCTGCCCGGGCGCAATCGGTAAACATTAAATTTACCGAATATGACTTGCCCAATGGCCTGCATGTGATTCTTCATGAAGATCACACCATCCCTACCGTGGCCATTTCGGTCCTTTATCATGTCGGCTCAAAAAATGAAGATGCCAACAGAACCGGTTTCGCCCACTTTNTTGAACACCTCTTATTTGAAGGTTCAGAAAATATCGGCCGAGGGGAATACATGAAGTTGATTCAAAATAATGGAGGAGTCATTAATGCCAATACTTCCTTTGATCGCACCTTTTATTTTGAAACCCTGCCTTCAAACAAGCTTGAGCAAGGACTTTGGATGGAAGCGGAGCGTATGCTGCATGCTAAAATTGATGATATTGGGTTGGAAACTCAGCGTAAAGTAGTGAAGGAAGAANAAAAGCAACGCTATGAGAATACTCCGTATGGTCGTTTGTTAGAGCAGATATTCAAAAATGCCTATACCACCCACCCGTACCAGTGGACTCCGATTGGCGAGGCACAGTACATCGATCAGGCGGCCCTTTCGGAATTCATGGAATTTTACAAAATTTTTTATGTGCCGAATAATGCCACCCTGAGTGTGGGTGGCGATATAAATATCGCGCAAACCAAAGCCTGGATTGAAAAGTATTTTGGAGGTATTCCGAAAGGCACCCGCGAAATTCCTCGCCCCAAGGTTGTAGAGCCTCAACAAACCGAAGAAAAGCGTGTGACCTTCTATGATAAGGTGCAGTTGCCGGCAGTAGTATTTGCATATCATGCTCCGGCCCAGGGAACAGCAGATGCCTATGCCCTGGAAATGGTGGCAAAAATTTTATCACAAGGAAAAAGTTCACGCTTACAGAAACAAATCGTTGACCAACAACAAAAGGCGGTAGCGGCCGGAGCGTTTAATTTACCTACCGAAGATCCGGGATTGGCCATGATGTTTGGTATTGCCAATATGGGTGTGAAACCTGAAGAGTTAGAAGCTTCTATGGATGCTGAGGTCAATAAAATCCTCTCACAGGGAATCAGCGCCGAAGAATTGCAANAGTGTAAAAATCAAATCGAGAATGAATTTATTTCACAAAATCAGCGGGTATTAGGCATTGTTGAGAATCTAGCCAATTACCATGTTTATTTTGGAGATGCCAATCTGATTAATACCGAACTGGATCGCTATATGAAAGTGACTACCACCGATTTAATGAATGTGGCTAAANAATACCTGGTCAAGAATAACCGCCTGGTATTGTATTATTTACCTGACAGCTCAAAAATTAATTTGCATTCACTAAACATTCTAATTCGAAAGATCATGAAACAATTCATTTTATCAATATGTGCTTTCAGCTTCTTCAGCGCACAGGTCCTGGCTCAGCCATTGGATAGAAGCATTCGTCCTAAAGCCGGTCCGGCCCCAACTGTGCAAATGGGCAGTGCACAATCTTTTGTGTCTTCAAACGGCATTAAAGTTTTTGTAGTTGAGAATCATAAACTTCCTGTTGTCACCTATAGCATCGATTTCGACATCAAACCCGAATTACAAGGTGATATGGTTGGATTTCAGGATATGATCGGTGAACTCTTAACCGCAGGTACCAAATCAAAAACCAAAGATCAGTTCAATGAAGAGCTCGATCAGATGGGGGCGAATTTGTCCATCGGTAGTGATGGCATCTTTGCTCAAAGTTTGAAAAAGAACAGCGATAAGTTACTGACCTTGCTGGGCGAGGTATTAACCCAACCTAATNTTTCGCAAGCTGAGTTAGACAAATTAAAAAAGCAAATGAAATCTTCGCTGGCGCAAAATCAGGATGATCCGGAGGCCATGAGTGCCAATATCACCTCGATTCTGAACTACGGAAAAAATCATCCGTACGGAGAAGTGGCCACAGAAAAATCGGTAGAAAATATCTCATTGGATCGTTGCAAANAATTCTTTGAAACCTATTTCCGTCCAAATGTGGCCTATATGGCGATTGTAGGCGATATCACACTGGCTGAAGCGAAAATGCAGGTAGAAAAACATTTTGCAAAATGGCAGAAGAAAGATGTTCCGGTGGCGAAATATCCTACCCCGGTTACAAGTAAAGGTGCCAGCGTGGCGGTGGTAAATAAAACCGGTGCTGTGCAAAGCGTGGTGGATGTGACCTATCCGATTAACATCAAACCAGGTGATCCGGATGAAATTAAACTGAAAGTTGCCAACGGAATTCTCGGAGGAGGAAGCACAGGCCGTTTATTCCAAAACCTGCGTGAAACCCATGCCTGGACCTATGGTTCCTATTCATCATATCGCCCGGATCGACTTCCGAATGCCGGACGTTTCTCTGCCACTGCCAATAGTACCACGAACGCCAGTGATAGTTCCGTAGCCGAAATCCTGAAAGAAATGAATCGTTTGCGTACCGAACTGGTGAGCGCCGAAGAATTGAATGGATATAAAAACTACATGGCCGGAACCTTCGCTTTAGGCCTGGAAGATNCGAAAACATTGGCCCGATATGCGATCAATGAACGCAAATACAACATGCCGAAAGATTACTATAAAAACTACCTGAAAATGTNNAGAAGCAGTAACAGCACAGGATGTGATGAATGCNTGCTAAAAATACATCACTCCCGGGGTTGCACATATTACCGTTGCGGGGATAAAAAACAAGTGGTTGAAAAACTGAAAAATTTGGTCCGGTTACCGTGTATGATCTGTATGGGAATAAAATTGACGATAAGCCGGTGGCCATACCAGCCAACATGACGGCCACTCAAATTATTCAAAAACACATACAAGCTACCGGAGGGGAAAAAGCCTGGAAGGCAGTGAACGATATGACCTCTTCATACACCACGGATATGCAGGGCATGACCTTAACCATAAAAACGGTTAAAAAGCACCGAATAAAATGATGCTGGATGTAACGGCTATGGGTCAGTCGTTCCAGAAAATTGTGTTTAATGGAACTACAGGGTATATGAGTGCACAAGGTCAGAAGAAAGACTTTACACCTGAAGAAGCCAAAGAATACGCCGAACAGGCTCGCATGACCGAAGAGTTAGACTACCTGAGTGCCGGTTATAAAATTGAATTAAAGGGGATTGAAAAGGTTGACAACGAAGATGCTTATATGATTGAAGTCACCCGTCCATCAGGTGGCAAGGTGAACGAGTACTATCAGGTGAAATCGGGCTTAAAAGTAAAATCAGAACAAGTAGATGAAGAAGGGACTCAAACCACTTACTATCTGGATTACAAACCCGGTGCAGGAAATTTAATGTATCCGAATCTGATTAAACAAAACATGGGACCACAAATGATGGAGTTGAAATTCCAAAGTGTTGAAATCAATACCAATGTAAGTGAGGATATGTTCAAGTAAAATCGCACATATTTTAAATTTAGAACCCCGCACCAATCCAGGTTGCGGGGTTTTATTTAATATAAGCGCGTTGTAAAAGTCAATTGACGATTCTGTTCAGCGATTTTCCCTCTTCAGTAGCAGCACTTTCAATGCCGGGAAGCATCCATCGGATTGTGTGAAAATGTATTGTCCGAAACTAACTCAACCCACTGATTCTCCCATTGGCATCAATATCCATATGTTCAGAGGCAGGTACGGCAGGTAATCCCGGCATGCGCATCATATCCCCTAAAATCGGGATCACAAATCCGGCTCCGGCAGCAAATTCAAACTCACGAACATTGATAATAAATCCCTGCGGTCGACCGACTGCACTCTCTTTATCAGACAATGACTTTTGGGTTTTGGCCATACATACCGGTAACGTATCATAACCAAGTTCTTTGATCATTTTTAATTGCGTTCTGGCCCTGCTGGAATATTCAACCCCATCGGCTCCATATATTTCACGGGCTATGGTTGCAATTTTNTCTTCAACCGGTAAAGACCAATCATACAAGGGTTTAAATTGGTTACTTCCACTTTCAATCACATCAACTACCGTTTGAGCTAATTCGCGGGTGCCTTCTCCACCTTGTGCAAAACCGTATGAAACAATAGCCTTAACGCCCAATGCTGCGCAGGCCTGCTGCACAAATTCAATTTCCTCAACAGAGTCTGTCGGAAAATGATTCAAGGCCACTACCGGAGTGATGCCAAATTTTTACAANTTTTCGATGTGTTTGGCCAGATTCTGAAATCCGTTCCGTACCCGATCCAGATTGGCTGTATTGTATTCATCTTTNTTAGCCCCACCATGATGCCGCAAGGCCCGAATGGTAGCTACCAATACAATGGCATCAGGTGCAAGCCCACCATAACCACATTTAATATTCATGAACTTTTCAGCACCCAGGTCGGCACCAAAGCCGGCTTCAGTAACGACATAATCTCCCAATGAGAGTCCCATTTTGGTGGCCAGAATGGTATTGGTGCCCTGGGCAATATTTGCAAAAGGTCCTCCATGCAGAATAGCAGGATTCCCTTCCAGAGTTTGAACCAGATTCGGTTTAATGGCATCTTTCAACAGCAAGGCCATGGCACCTTCAGCTTTCAGGTCGCGGGCAAAAACCGGTTTNTTATCAAAAGTGAATCCGATAAAAATATTACCCAGCCGGTTCTTCAAATCTTCAATATCGCGGCTCATACATAAAATCGCCATCACTTCAGACGCCGGGGTAATATTGAAGCCGTCTTCACGAGGGATGCCATTCGCCGTGCCTCCGATTCCGATCACGATATGGCGCAACGCACGGTCATTCATATCCATCACCCGCTTCCAGGTAATTGTGCGCGGATCGATGTTGAGATTATTTAGTTTGTTCTGTAAATTATTATCGATCGGGGCCGCCAATAAATTATTCGCCTTTTCGATGGCCGCAAAGTCGCCCGTAAAATGCAGGTTGATATCTTCCATAGGAATCACCTGCGAGTAGCCACCGCCAGCAGCACCGCCCTTAATGCCAAATACAGGGCCTAACGAAGGTTCGCGTAATACTACTACGGCTTTTTTGCCGATCTTGTTGAGTCCTTCGTTTAAGCCAATAGAGACTGTGGTTTTCCCTTCACCAGCCGGAGTAGGGTTTATGGCGGATACTAAAATCAGTTTCGCCTTGTTGATTTTCTCTTCATCAATCAGATGCAATGGAAGTTTGGATTTGTGTTTACCGTAATACTGTAAATCATCTTCACCAATACCTATCTTGCCGGCAATCACTTTAATGTGTTCAATGGGAGCATTTTGTGCAATCTCTAAATCAGATGGAAACATATAGGATTCGTTTTTAAACAGAACATTCTGCAATCCCCAAATATAATCAAATCGGATTTTTATAAAAGGGGTAGGTTTGCTTTTGGCCTTTATGCCCCTTTGTTAATTTGCTTTCGGATTTTTTAACAACACAGCCTCTTACCTTTGTCTGTATGGACAGCATTGTCAATAAAGTGGCTGAAAGCGGCATCCTTACCCTGAATCTGGAACAATTTATTCCCGCCAATGTGGTATCCTTCGATTTGAAACCTTTTTTATTCATGGAACTTATCCTGAAGGAGAAGGAGTTTAGGGCGGCATTATTAGCACATGATTGGAATCCATACCACAACAAATCAGTGGCTGTATTTTGTTCGGTGGATGCCATTATTCCGGTATGGGCTTACATGCTGGTGACGAATTATTTACAGCCTATAGCTGAACGCATCCATTTGGGAGATGTCGAACAGGCCCGCACACAATGGACTTTACTCGCCATACAGGAAATGGATACCACTACGTATGCAAACCAGCGGGTTGTTATTAAGGGCTGCGGTGAAATAGCGATTCCGGATGCGGCCTATGTAGCTGTGACCGCCAAATTAAGACCAGTTGTTCGAAGTTTGATGTATGGAGAGCCATGCAGTACCGTACCCATTTATAAACAAAAAAATAATCCTGTCGTCTCCTGAAATTCAGCGAACACAAGTTGCTGCCAGATTATGATACATAAAAAATTACTTGCAGGCATTTCACTATGTCTTGTTCTTACCGCCACTGCTGTTGAAGCACAACGTTATAATCCACGCTATATTGGTGAAAAGGAAAGCGAAGAACCCATTAAAACCGAGCCGGTAACCATAGTACGATCTCCAGGGAGTTTTGTTCCCTTGCCGGTTCAGTCTCCGGATGTGCCTGCCACCTTCACCTTGTTTGGAGAANAAATGCCATTGGATATTTGGGATGTTCGCGAACGATTTGATCGGGAGTTGTTAGTGAATACTTATATGCAGGGAAGCACTTCGTATATCATTAAACAAATGGGGCGTTGGCTGCCAATGATCGAAGAACGACTTCGGGCGAATCAGGTCCCCGACGATTTTAAATACCTCTGCATCGCCGAAAGCGCCTTACAAAATCAAACCTCCCGGGCAGGTGCCGTCGGATTTTGGCAATTTATGCCGGGTACGGCGCCGACCTTCGGATTGTTGATTGATGGAGAGGTAGATGAACGATATAATGCCGAAAAGTCCACGGATGCCGCATGCCGGTATCTGAAACAGGCCTATGAAAAATTTGGCAACTGGACGGCTGCTGCGGCATCGTATAACTGCGGAATGGGAGGTTTAAATTCTGCCATGACCTCGCAGGGCGAAAGCAGTTTTTACAACCTCTTGTTGCCAGAAGAAACTATGCGTTATATCTTCCGCATTGCGGCCCTCAAATATATTCTGGATAAACCACAGAAATTTGGATTTAATCTGGGACCTGATGATGTGTATGCCCCGCATAAAGTGCGTCGCGAAACCATTTATGGTGGACTGGGTAATTTGGTTGCCTATGCGAAAAGTAAAGGGACCAATTATAAAACCTTGAAAATGCTGAACNCCTGGTTGCGCGATAAAACATTCAACAATAGTAAGGGCAGAAGCTACACCATTCTATTGCCTTTAGATTAACCCGGACGAATTTGTGGTGAGGCTTTTTCTATGCCCGCACTGAACTAATTTTAGCCCATGGTACATCACTTGGCTAAAAAGAACTCCCTCGTTAATGAATGGGTCAACGAATTGCGAAATGTTGAGGTACAACAGCTCCGCATGCGATTTCGCCGCAACATGGAGCGCATCGGTGAAGTGGCCGCTCTTGAGATAAGCCGGACCATGCCTTTTGTGNAAAAAGAAATTCAAACACCGCTCGGCATCTATAAAGGACGTTCTTTTGAACACCAACCCGTGATTGCTACTATTTTCCGAGCCGGCTTTCCCTTGTTTCAGGGCATGTTAAACTATTTTGATCAGGCCGACTGTGCCTTTATCGCAGCATATCGCAAGCATAATAAAGATGGTAGTTTTAATATTAATCAGGAATACGTAACCTGTCCTGATTTAAATGGGAGAACCCTGATTATTGCCGATCCGATGTTAGCCACTGGAGCATCTCTCATTATGGCTTTAGATGAATTATTTGAATATGGCCAACCAACTGCAGTGCACGTGGTGGTGGCCATTGCCTGTACAGAAGGAATTGAGCGCCTCAAACAAAAGTATCCTGACTTTACCATTTGGGCTGCCGATATCGATGATGAACTCACTGCTAAGGGGTATATCGTTCCCGGGTTGGGAGATGCCGGAGATCGTCATTTGGAAGTAAGTTGCAGGTTTGATGCCCTGATACCAATCTGAATTAATAGACAGGCCAATTATTACAGGGGTATTTTCAGTAGCAGGGCACATAGTTAAGCATTTGCTCGTTTTACTGACGACTGTATCCAACTGCAAAATGGGATTCATAAAAAAGAGTGGGTTTTTGGTCTCTGATTCATATACCCTCTATCTTACTCAATCATCGCAAGACATTACTACTTGCCAGCCGCATACATTCGGAGATAACTGCATTCCTGATACACCTGTTCGTAATAAGGGGTGCCTTGGCAATACTGAAAAAGTCATGCAAGGCCGTATTCTTATTTACATTCCAGTTCACATAGTCCTTACTCTTTTCATCCATCCAACCCAGGTATTCCGGCTTAACCAGTCCACATTTTTTTGTCCGCATTTGGCGAGCATCCACCTGGATTCTTGCACTAGGTTTGGGTTATCGGATTCCCGCACCACACGTTCAAACAAACGGGCGGCTTCTTCGGTGAAATAAAACTGGCGTTCATACCGGGTATAGTTGCGAAAGGCATCATAATAATATGGATCGATGGCACTGGAAGCCCGGTAATAGTTCCAGGCGGCATACGAACGGCCATGATAACTGAGTGAATACAAGGCACAGGCATAATTAAAACAAGCCCGGATATCCACGACGGAAATTTTTTCAACTGGCTTAATGTATCCAACAGGTTAAATAAAGAATAGCTATGGGCATCGTCTTCAGGGTATCCATCCTGATAATCGCGGATATGGGCCACAAATACATCAGGCACCACCGGCATTTGATCTTGCGACTGAATGTGGGTGAGGGCGCCTTCAAAATCAAATTCACGAAAACGTTTCACAGCCTGCAACTCGCGCAAATGAGCCTGGGTATACTGCGTATTTCCGGCAAGCCAGGCATCCAGTGTTGTGCCGGGTTTTAACAGGATTCGGCGTAAGGTGTCTAATTGAGAAATACTGCAATAGCGATCGAGCCAATACGCACTGTTCGTTCCTATGTAATGCGTGAAAGTGACCGAATCAGGTTGCTCTGTATATCCGTAGTAACTGGATTTTTTATTTTCATAGAGGTGATAACATAATAACATACGCAAGGTATCTTGTTGTTTCAGGAATTGCTGGGGTAACAGCGTACGCAAAAGATTCTGTTGAATTTTAGCATAACCGGCCTGCTGTATTTCCGGTGTATCCATCCAGTTCATTTCTTTGGCCAGATGATTCAGATCGATGCATCCCAGGGCGCGCTTTCCCGAAGCCAAACTAACAATTCCACCACCCGGGCCTGTGCGCGTGTTTGTGCATCCTGCGGAAAAGTTTTAGCAGCCTCAAGATGTAAGTGACTGAAAGCATCATCGTCCTGCATCCAAAACAAATAGGCACTCAATACATGCAAGAGTGCCGGGTTTTGGGTGTTACCTATTTTGGCGATTTGCGCAATTTCATCGGCCATTTTTTCAGGTGCTGATCGGCGTTTGATTTTCGTGTCTTCCATTCCTCCCATTGGTAGCTGCCGTTCTGATAATCGGGATTACCATTAAATCCGTCATAAATTGCATAACCCCGATCAATTTGTGTCCGGTAGTCAAGGTACTCGGATTCAATTTTATGCACTTCCCGAAGCAAAATCGTGCTTAACAGCGGATGTGCCGGTTCCTGTTGGTAAACTTGTTTCAGTTCGTTCCAGGAATAGGTATTGCTATTCCGCATGGCTGCCATGGCCCAGATGGTGGCCCGTTCATGGGGTTACGGGCAAAGGAAAGTATTTGAGGTAACTGATCGGCTGTGTACGACCACACAAAACCCAGGCTGTGCGAATAGGCCATTTGAGGGTCATTACTTTCATCAAACATGCGGGCAAACCAATACGCACTCTCTGCTTTTCGGCCCAGTTTATACAATGCTCCGGCGTAATAATCCATGGCACGTAATACAACAGAGCCCCCTTTAAACGGAACCGTTTGGACTTGTTGGGCATATAAACGAAGTACTTCATTAAACCGTCGACTATAAAACGCATGTCGCATGGCTTGCATCCCGTACCGTTGCTTGATAAATGGTTTTTGGCCGCCTTGTATAATTGTCCGGCATCTTTAATCAATCGATCTCCCAAAATAGTATCCGGGGTTTGAGCAGACCATTCATCGGCAGATGCAGACAATTTTCACCTCGTCGGGCGTGAATAAGATAGCCTAAAGCTTCAAGGTCTTTGTTCTCCTTAAGGTATCGGGCCATAGAGTTTGTTTCGAACAGCGAACTCAGTCTTCCTTTTCGTTTGGATTCTGATTCGGCATACAACAACTTAAGGGTATCCAGGGACCATTGATAAACCACTGCATAGATAGCTGATTCATCGGCCTCCTTTTTACAATATTGTTTCCATTCCTGAATATTCATGTCCTGAAGTCGCTCGCCGTTACTGACACTGCTGTCCGGTAAACATTCATACAACAAGCTGTAAGCCGTGAACAGAAAAGGCCTGGCTTTTTGTTGTTTTTGTAATTCTGCCGGGGTAAATGAAACATAAGAATCGCAGGGGTCTTCGCTCCAACCGCAACTGAAAGCGATGTAAAGCGCTGCTGAAAGGAGTAAGGTAAGACTAAGGCGTAAATACCAGATTTTGTAATTCATGGGCTGGAAATTGAGTAGGTATATGGGGTTGCAAATCAAAAAAATCCATTGACAATTTTTGNTGTGGCAGGTACTTTTTTATTGTTGTGATGGCTTGTTTTAAAACCGGAAGCGGAATATCTTCAATACGAATTTCATCGCCGGGTTGCAAGGAAATTCCATGGAGTTGAGTGGTAGATTGCACTGTAAACCAATTTGGGCTTATCCGTTTAAACTCCGAACGAAGCGCTAATGTATCCGTATTCGTTTCATGTAAGATGCCTATAAATTGTCGATCACGAAACAAGAGCCCCCAACGAAAAACAGGCAGTCCGATATCGGTGGTTAGGGGATAAGTAGATAAGAAGGAAATATAGTCCTGCAGAACGTCCAGATCCAGAATTGAGTTTTGTGTTTCATAGGCATTCAGATTCCCCATATTGTAACACATCAGCATCACCCGATCCACCGGCGGTATACCAGCACTTTGCCGGTGTTTCAGTTGATGCAAACGAAGCGTGGCCGAANNAACACTTTGACTGAAAAGCAGGTTGTTTTTAAGTGCTTCGAGCAAGGCAAACCATTTGTCTCGTGTGCGGGGTGTCCAATCACGATCCCATTGAATTTGACGTACCTCCTGCATTCGGGTGCCCAGCAAGCTATAGCACAGGCGATGAATTTTNTGCGCCAGGGAATCTTCGTCCTGTTGATGTAAAATAGCCTGGCGGGTGAAATAAATAACCGGAATCAATTCGGTTTTTTGCGGAAGGCTATCGGCCCAGTTGAGGATGGAAACCGGTTTAAGCTCTACCTCGGCTCCACGATGCACCGTATCAACATCAAACAATCGGATATAGAGTTGTTGTGTATGGCATTGTCTCAGATAAGCCCGTTCCGGAGCACTCAGTTTAAAAACTGTTTTCCAGTAATACCATTGCACAGCAGTTTTGTAGCCGGGTTGTGGCTGTTGGCAAGCGGCCAGAACAAGAATGGCAGCGGCAAGGCAGTAAAATACGCTTTGAAAAAATTCACGGGATGTGATAAAATTCAAATCTTATTCCGGCTATTGACTTACTCCCATCGTTTACCATACCGAATATCCGCATAAATATTTACGAAATAAGCACTATTGGGTGCGGTAGCCATGATAGGAATTTTTTTAGTATAGATTTCGGCTGATGCACCAATTTCAACACCTAAAAATGTTTTTCGGTTTGGGGTGTAGTCGAAATTAAATCCAGAGCGAACAGCCAGACCGGGTTGCAGGCTTACTTCGGCAATACCCCGGTAAAAATAGGAGCCCCCGATAATAGTGCCCTGATTGTTCAGATCCAGAAAATACTCTTTATTTTTNTCGGAGTATTTATCAAAGGTGCGCACATAACCGCTACCCTCGGGTAAAAACAAATCGAGGTAATACGGTTTTAAAAATCCCAGCGAAAGGCCGGCGCCGTATACCCAATTGATCTGTACATTTTTNCGGTCTATTTTTCCTGCGATCGGTTTGATGTTACCATATCCGATTCGCAGCTGGTAAAAATTGTTAATCTTGCCGTACTTGTAGGCAATCGGTTTCAATTCGTTGGGATAAATCACCGAAAAATTCTCGTTCAGCGTTTTAGTTTCTTTGGGATGTTTTTCACCCAATTCAATCCAAAGAAAATTGGTGTGTGGTTGGTCAACATCTTCCGTTTTAATAAATCCTCGATTGACAAAAACCGACCATCCATCGGATGCCAGGCGGTAACCGGCACTCATTTCCTGGGTTAGCGGCATGAGTTTCTTTTGCGTCCGGTCTTTTGTTGCAGGAGTTTTTCTTCTCTGGCCAGACGCTTTGCTTCATTGGCTTGTTCCCGGGCGGCGGTTACTGAATCGCGTTTTTGCTCATTCGCCACCCGCATCGAATCTACCCGGCTCTGTTCGCCACCCGCATCGAGTCGGTATTTTTGTTTGTGCCAGCGAAGTCAGGCTTAAGCCAACCAGGGCCATCCACAGTATGAAACTTTTACTCTTCAAGGGAATATCAAATCTAACGTAAATTTACCAAAATTGCGTATATGACGGCGAAAATAGTCTATCAGGGTGACTTACGAACCCGTTGTGAACACCTGCAAAGTGGCACACAAATTGAAACAGATGCCCCGAAAGATAATCAGGGAAAAGGCGAACGGTTTAGTCCAACCGATTTGGTAGCAACTGCGTTAGGGNCCTGCATGGTAAGCATCATGGGTATCGCGGCCCGCACCCATAGTATCCAGCTAAGTGGAATTACCGCCGATATAGAGAAAATTATGATTGCCGATCCGATGCGGCGTATTGCTGAAATAAAAGTATTTCTGCATTTTGAAAACGGCGATCAATATTCCGATAAAGAAAAAGTGATTCTGGAGCGCGCTGCCATGACTTGCCCGGTCTTCCTGAGTTTACATCCGGATGTGAAAAAGACCGTGGAATTTAACTGGTAAAACCTGATTGCTGTTCAGAGGCATGTTTGCCAGATGGGTTTCCTTTCATGATCTGATACCCTATACTACATCTCAGGCAGGCTTTGGGATTGCAATACGTTGTTTTTAAATGCAATAAGGCTTGTGAATCGCCGGCATGTTCAATCGGAGCCCCAAGTTTCTTCCACTCATTCAGTATGTTATTTGATTCGGCAGGCAATTGATTTAACCAGTGCATCGCTTTGGTGCAATAGGCTCCCGCGCATTGTCTTTTNCCATAAACAAATACGTACGGAATCAGCACATTTAAAATCAGCGAACGAATAAATGCCTGACCCGGAGCTTTGCTCTTTTCGGCTGAGGCCTCTTGAAAGGTATAATGGGTCAGCCAATAGGGCGACAACTCGGCGTGAAACAGGCTTTCCAGTTGATGCAAAGATTCCGCCTCTAAAATTTTACCAGCAAGTTGCGATGACTGATGAATGAGCGCAGCAAATTGAGCGATACGTACGGTGGGGAAATTAGCTGGTCGCATGCGTAAAAATTTCCAGTGTTCCTGTTGAAGTGGTTTTAAATTGTATTTGATTCGTAAAAAAGCATACTCCTGTTGAAGCAAACGCGGATATTGTTCTTCGAATTCGTTTTCAAGCATGCCGGCTTGACCAAACAACAAGGCTTCGATGCGAAACAAACTTTGTTTACATCGGCTGAGGAGGCTTAAAGGAATGGAGGCCGCTAATTGGCGGAAAATGTCTTTGTTCACATGCAATCCAAAACCCGAAGCCAGTTCCAGATAAAAGAGTTCCTGCCAGTTCCCTTTAACCCGATAGCGCGTCATCCGGACCTCTTGTATTTTTTGTTCGAGTCGCTCGCTGAGCATACGGCTTTTCAGGTTGGCCCATTGCAAATCAGCGATCTCATTCAGATGCGCAGCACAGGGAACGAACCGGGTTTGATTGAGCAGATGCTCATACCGAGTCATCAATTCCTGATTCAGGTAGGGACCTAATTCCAAGGTAGGAAATACTGAGCCGTCTGCGGTTTCAATTGATTCATCGTGTTGAAAAACCACATGCAGAATCAGTTTATTATACAACGGATCCTCTTCATGATGGTGGCGTTTCCAATCGCTGCTCTTTAAATGCAATTCCACATGCCCCGCCCAGAGTGTTGGGCCAATTCGGATGCGGGCTTCCAAAAANTCGGGCCCGGCATTTTTATTCGGGTATCCAGGATGGACAATCTGAATGAATTGTCCNGTCTAGGTAAATAAATCACCGGTGGTTGCATACAACCTGTATTGCCAGATAAATTGAAATAATTCCTCCCGCATCAGAACCTCACTTCAAGGCAAGATGCATCAGTTCGGTGACAAGGAGGCTTAGATGTTCCACAACTTAGCGAAGGCGGGCAATTATTTTCTCATCGTGCAATTCGCTGAGTGCGTTCCTGGCGATCCAGCGCGCCGATGGGGTATTTTGTTTCAAAATTCGTTCGGCGCTGGCGATGGCCAAAGGATGTAAATATTTATTCCGTTTGCCGATCTGGCGGAGCGCCCAATTCACCGCTTTGCGAACGAAATTGCGTTCATCGTGAGCCTCTTCTTCAATTCGTTCCAGAAATTTCAGNACAAATCTGGTCCGGACTTTTTTAGCATGCACTACATATTGAACCATCAGTGCAAACCCGCATCGTTTTACAAACTCCTCTCGATCGGTANNAGAGTATTCCAACGCTTTACTCAGATAGTTCGGAAGTTTACGATACAGGTTACTGCAAACCCGATCGCAGAGATCCCAGGAATAAAATTGCTCCGTCCATCGATCCATCCGATCCTCTGTTACTTGTTTGGGGTCTTCGATCATGGAGGCCAATAACATGGCTTCATGGATTTCACTGGCCCAAAGGCCCGTTGCCAGAGCATGTCGATTTGTTTCCTTTTTAACGCTNCTGGCCATGTCACGCAATACGGGTAATTTGATGCCCAAGGTATTCCCCTTTCCGATGGCAAACCGTTGCATTCCGGCCTGATTGGCTGTATTCTCCAGGCTTTTGAGCTCATCCAGAATCTCCTTAACTTCCATAAAAGCTGATTTCGATTCAAATCTAATCGAAATTCTTCCTGAATCATTTCCGCTTATCCCATTTGGTCTCCCATGATATAAAAAGAACAGGTCTGAGGCCCGGCATACACAACCTTTGCAACACCCTTTTAATTTTAAAGTAAAACGTCCCGTCATTCGTCTTTTCTTTTATGTACCTGGTTCAGCCCATGCATTCCGACTCCGAAACATCACTTGGACAAACGATACGAACTTATGGCCGGCAGTTATTTGGATTTATAAAAAGTAAAACCAAATCGCTGGAAGATGCCGAAGATATTTTACAGGAAGTCTGGTATCAGCTAAGCCGCCTCACCAATCTGGATGAACTCGAAAATGTGAGTGCCTGGCTGTATGCTGTGTCGAGAAATAAAATCACTGACCTCTACCGAAAGAAANAAAATGAACATCTGGAAGATTACAGTTACACCGACGAAGAAGGAATAACCGAGATAAAAGAACTATTGTTGTTAGATGACAGAAACAATCCGGAATTAAAGCTGTTCAAAGATCTTNTTTGGAAAGTATTTCAACAAGCACTCAATGAGTTACCGGAAAATCAACGCCAGGTTTTTGTGGACAATGAATTGAATGACAAAACACTGAATCTGATTGCGAAAGAAAGTGGCGAAAATTTAAAAACTATCATCAGCCGCAAAGGCTACGCTGTAAAACATTTGCGAAACAGACTCCTTCCCTTGTACCGGGAATTGAGTGAAAAATAAACGAACGATGAAGTACCGTTATTTCTTTTTTTAATTCCTTTGACCNTTTTGATTGGTTTGCCCTGGCTCATCATGACCTTATGGAACCACCTGATGCCGGTCTTGTTTTCTCTCAAAACCATCACCTACTGGCAAGCTGCCGGCTTGTTTATTTTAGGCCGATTGCTTTTCGGAAATTTCGGGTTCCGCGGACGACAAGGGAAACCTTTTGGAAAAAAGAGGCCACCCGAGGGCTGGATGCAACTGAGTGAGGAAGAAAAAGCAACTTTTCGTGCAGAGTGGAAACGCCGTGGCTCCTGCGTATAATACACTTTTCCGCCAGATGCGAAAAATTTCGAATCCGCTTAAAGTAAAAAAACAGTTGCATCGTCTTACAGGGTATAAAGAAACAAATACAATGAACAAACATCTTTTAAAAGCCATCCTGGGTGGCATGTTGGTAGGCACAGTGCTGTTTTTGCCGGACCATTTATTTTTATTGTCCTTTTGCTCAAATTCATCTTCACCCCGTTTGGTATGGGCCGTGCTATGGCCTACCGGGGCAGCCGCGGCATGTCGTTTGCGATGGCTGATCGTATTCGCACGATGAGTGACGAAGCGTATCAACAGTACCGTGAAAAAATGCAACAACGTTATTCAGGATGCCATTACTAATGATTCAAACAAAATTCAAATGAAACGAAAGTTAAATTTTATCGCATTTACACTGAGTATGCTCTTCACCATGGGTGCACTGGCCTTCAGTATTGGCAAACCCCATTACCTGCGACATCATGCTAATTCCTGTAAGCAAATAGATCATCACGAAAAGAATTAGTCTGGTCAGAAAACACTTAACGCTCATCGGTCATCATGCAGTTGCCTTTTAAGCAGCTGCATTTTTTATGACCAAATTTTGCTGTTGGATCAGCCAAGGGCCATCATTTACTCCCTGCCTTGCTTCTGCGTATTCGCGCTTAAAGAAACAATTTCATAGCATCCTGCATCGTCCTGGCTTGCGTGGCAGCGGCTTCGGCAAAATCGGGGCCTGAACTGGCAAACAATATTTGTCTGGATGCATTAATCAGTAAACCAATATCCTGATTCATGGCTTGTTGACTAACCTCCTCGATACTCCCACCCTGCGCCCCAACACCCGGAACCAGGAAGAAGCGATCGGGCAACATGGCACGCACTTCGGCCAGTTGTTCTGTTTTAGTGGCTCCCACCACAAACATTAAGTTATCCGGACTACCCCAACTACTCACTGTGGTCAGAACTTGTTTATACAATTCATGGCCATCTTTTTCATTCTTGAGAAATTGAAAATCAAAAGCCCCTTCATTCGAAGTGAGTCCTAATACGATGGTCCATTTCCCTTCGAAGTCTAAAAATGGTTTAACACTATCCCGGCCCATATAAGGCGCCACGGTGATGTTGTCGAAATTCATTGCTTCAAANAANGCTTTGGCATATTGTGAAGAGGTATTTCCAATATCACCGCGTTTGGCATCTGCAATGGTAAAATGCGTTTTCGGAATATACTCGAGCGTTTTNTGCATCGACTGCCAGCCGGCCAAACCGTTGGCTTCATAAAATGCTGTATTTATTTTATACGCCACGCAATAATCCTGTGTAGCATCAATGATGGCTCGGTTAAATGCAAAAACAGGATCTTCTTCCTGCATGATATGAGGGGGTAGTTTTTGAATATCTGAGTCCAGGCCTAGGCACAGATACGATTTNTTATCCCGGATATGCTGTATGAGTTCTTGTCTGTTCACAGAAATTGGATTCAATAAGGTAAGTCGTAACTTGTTTAGGCCATTATTTCTACCACCTTGGTCGGATCGAGGTTGGCGTTACGGATAGATACCTGGCGAGCCACCTGACGGGCTAATTCGTCTAAAGCGCGTATCGACATTTCATCGCCATGCAACAGAGCGGGTCTTCCTAAATCACCACCTTCACGGATACTGATATTGATGGGTAGCTGACCCAGAAAAGGAATTTCAAACAAATCTGCCATGCGTTTTCCGCCGCCTTCCCCAAACAAATGGTATTTCTTTTCAGGAAGTTCCGGCGGTGTGAAATACGACATATTTTCTATTACNCCTAATACAGGCACTTTAATTTGCGGACCATCAAACATCATGATAGCTTTTTTNGCATCGGCCAAAGCCACTTCCTGCGGTGTGGTCACAACCGCGCCGGTAACCGGAATGGTTTGTACCATGGTAAGGTGAATATCTCCTGTACCCGGTGGCAGATCGACGATCAGATAGTCTAATTCTTCCCACAACACATCGGTTACAAATTGTTTAAGCGCACTACTGGCCATGGGCCCCCGCCACACAACAGCCTGACGATCATCAATCAGTAAGCCTATGCTCATGGCTTTGATGCCAAGCACGTCGATAGGAACTATCATTCCTTTTCCTTCAACATCCCGCATCAATGGACGCTCGCCCTTAATTCCGAGCATAATTGGGATGGAAGGACCATAGATGTCGGCATCCATTAAACCTACTTTGGCGCCCNNCCTTGCCAGGGCCAGGGCCAGGTTGACTGAGACGGTAGATTTACCCACTCCACCTTTTCCANNTCCTACGGCAATGATATTTTTAACCTGAGGTAACAACATTTTGTTGTCTTTACGATTGCTGTTGACATTGGCTGTAAAATTTACTGTTACCACAGCCTCCTTGTCCACCAGAATTTTAATCGCATTTTCGCAGGCCGATCGAATCATATCTTTTAACGGACAGGCTGGCGTGGTGAGTACGACAGTGAAGGAAACATTTTTTCCATCTATCACAATGTCCTTTACCATGTTCAGGGTCATCAGGTCTTTGCCTAAATCGGGCTCCTGAACCTGTGAAAGGGCGTTCTGCACTTTTTCTATATCAATCATAGTGGGTCGAATTTGTCAAGTTACCCGGGCATCTAAATGAATGTTAAATCGGGAGGCCAAAGGTACATTGCAAATCGCATTGCGCCACAAGAGGGCTATCTTTGTCCGGTGAAAAATTGTTCTGCTCCTGGCCTGTTGCTTTTCGACCATGCTTGGAAAAGCACAATATGGTTTCGACAATATGGTTGAACTGACTGGTGTTGTAATGAGTGCAGACAGTTTGCGGTACCTGCCTNTTGTGAGTGTGAGCGTTCCATCTCGTGGTGAAGGGNTTACCGGTTCAGAGCGGGGTGTTTTTACAATTATTGCCCGCCTGGGGGATACTTTAGAGTTTTCAGCTGTTGGCTATCGAAAACGATACATCATCCCCAAGCAGTTGAGTTCAAATCGGTATTCTGTCATTCAACTGATGGTTCAGGATACGTTCTATTTACCCATAACGATCATTCGCCCACAATTGAGTCCGGAAGAATTTGATCGGGCGTTTAAGTCCTGGCATATTCCGGACGATCGGTTCGAGATTGCCCGCAAAAATACAGAGTTACAAACCATGCGTTTATTAGCGGCCAATATGCCTAAAGATGGTCGTGAAAGTCAGCATTACGTACAATCCGTACAGGCGCAACGCAACTATTGGGCCGGACAGCAGCCACCGATGAATATTTTTAATCCGCTGGCCTGGATCGAATTTNTTAATGCCTGGAAGCGAGGTGATTATAAACGAAAAAATAAAAACCCAATGCTACGTCAAATCGTTTTCATTTTATTTTGTGTATCACCTGCCTCTCTTGTGAAGCACAAAACAAATCATCCGGACAGACCAAACCGGAACGTGTTGAGCGCACAGTGAAAAAGTCTTTAAACGAAATGGCAAAAACGGTAGAGAAAACCGATTGGAGTTCATTGTCTGCCATATTAAATACGACGATCACGTTGATTGAGCAGCACGTTGAGGTGATAGAACAAGTTAGTAAAGATATTCGTATCGAAGGCCTTGAAAAGGATGCCGAACGGTTGGCTAAGAAACTTGAAGACAGTAGTGCAATTCAGGATCTGGAGAATAGCTTGATCAACTTGCGGATACCCTATAGCAAACAAGGCCGGCAGATACCAGCCAACAACGTTAAACCTTAACCGAATATTTTCATGCAATTGGCGCTGAACCAGATATTGGAGCCGGGTATAGAGGCCTGAGCCGGAGTTAATGGTACCTTACTCAAACCATTCGCTTGCAAAACGGTACGATGCAATTGAATAATTGAGCGGTTCAACCCGACGCTGGCACCACAGGTGATTCTAAGGCACTCGCACTAGGTTTCATCGACGGTAACCTGACTCCCCAGAACTTTTGTATAGGTTTTAGCATAGTTCACCACAATATTGTTTCCTTCTGTAACCACGTTACTCACCCGCCTGGGTTCATGGCCGGCATCCTGAATAAAATTCCAGACGCCTCCCACACAGCGTACCACACAACTGATGGAATCAATTGCCATCAACTTATCCGTTTGAATGGCATACCCTCCAGATCATAGGAGGCGCCTTGTATGGTCGGAATAACAGGACGAGGCGCAAAGGTATTGTTAGAGGTAGCCATGATGCGCACCAAACCCTGACCAGCAAGGGCATCGGTAATCTGATATATTTCATGTGGTATCAACCCTCGCGAGGTCATCAGGTTTTGAACCTGGGTTCTTGTCATCGAAAGCATTTGCAGTTTTTTGCTAAGATAGGGATATGCACTTAACTGTGTAGCGATCAGAAAGAATACAAGATTGATTTTCAACAAAAAAATTGCACGTATCAGGACATCACAATTTCAATCTCTTTATGGCGATAACGCCGAATTTTACCTTCCTGTTCAACTTCCAGTTCGCCCTGTGAGGAAACTCCCTGCATGGTGGCCTGAAAAAGTTCATTGTTCTTTTCAGTGTAATCGTTTGATGAATCCGGTACAGGTTTCGGTTGTACTCTTCAAAAATTGTCTGTGGACTGGCACAAAACAGTTCGTAAAATTTGTTCAGTTGTTTCAGAATCTGACGACAAGCCTGGTTAACTTTCAGGCTTTTTCCGGTTTCGTTGCGCACCGACGTAGCCCGGTTCAGGTCCGGAAAACGGGTTTGATTCAGATTGAGACCGATTCCCAGTATGGCGTGTGACCACTGACTGCCCCTGAATGATATTTTCAATCAACACCCCAGACAATTTCTGGCACCTGAATAAATGTCATTTGGCCATTTAATACTGATGTCTCACCTGCAAATCGGCCATCAGAAATTCGGTGAGGGCCAGGCAGGTCATGGCGTTCATGTGGTACTGTAATTCGATCGGAAAACGAGCCGTATCAATAACTACCGACATGAGTACGTTTTTACTTTCTTCTGAAATCCAGGTGTTTCCCAACTGCCCTTTACCCTGCGACTGCCAATCAGCCCGAATGCAAAGACCGTGTTCTGCCATTCCTTCACCCAACAGCTTGATGGCATAGTTATTGGTACTGTCTATTTCACTTAACTCAATGATGTAATCACCCAAACGTGAAGATTTCCGCATTCACACCTTTTTTTATATAGATTTGTAAATTATTTTATTAACGGTATATCACAAAAAATTATTCTTGAAATCCACGTCTGAAGCCCCTAAGCCGCTGATACCCCGGCTTACTACCAACAGCAAAATCATTAAAACAATTGTTGCAGCCATACAGGATAAAAAGGCGAAGAAGCGATCAGTTTGAATATGAAAAATATTCCTGAGTCGATCGCTGATTTTTTATTATCTGTGAAGCCAGTAACCCGACCTTATTGAAAGCCATTGCGCATCATGTAGAGAAAAGTGAAGGAAGATTGTGAAGAATGGCCCTATCATCTGGAGGGTAAACAAGGAGAAAAATGATCATTATTGATTATGTGAATGTGGTGGTGCATTGTATGATGCCGGATGTGCGCGGATTCTACAATCTGGAAGAACTGTGGCAGGATGCGCCCCGGAAAGAATATCAGGAAAACTAATTTTTGCGATACGCTATATCGAACACATGGAAGAACAAAACATACCGACACCCGGTTCCGGGCCTTCAAATCAAAATCCTAAAAAAGGACCAAAGTTCAATTTATACTGGATTTATGGTTTGTTTGCCATTGCGCTCATCACTGTCCAGTTTTGGGGACCGAATTTCAGGGGTGGTGTGAAGCAGGAGTCATTTCAAACGATCAACCGCCGTTTTATCAGCCAAAAAATTGTAGATAGCATGGTGGTGGTTGGTAAAACCGTTGAAGTATATCTGAAAAAGACTCCTGACTTCTCCTCGTTTTGCACCGCTTTACGACGAATTGAAACAAAAGTGAAGGGGCCGCATTTCATCTTCACTATTGGTAATATTGAACAGTTTCAACGGGATATGGATGCAGCCGAAAAGGATTTTNACGCTGATCAAAAGGTAAAAATTTCATATGAAGAAGATACCCGCAGTGGGGTGCTCAGCTTTATTCTTCAATTTATTTTACCTATTGCCATCATGATAGGCTTGTGGGTATTGCTGATGCGAAAAATGGGCGGAGGCAATGCCGGCGGTGGTCCGGGTGGTATTTTTAATATTGGAAAATCAAAGGCCCAATTGTTTGATAAAGGCACCAAAGTAAATATCACATTTAATGATGTAGCCGGATTAGATGAAGCCAAGGTAGAAGTCATGGAAATTGTTGATTTCCTGAAAAACCCGAAANAATATACCGCCCTGNGGGGTAAAATCCCCAAAGGATGTTTATTGGTTGGCCCTCCGGGAACCGGTAAAACCCTGTTGGCCAAAGCCATGGCCGGGGAGGCTCAGGTTCCTTTCTTCAGCATGAGTGGTTCTGACTTTGTTGAAATGTTTGTAGGTGTTGGAGCCAGTCGTGTACGGGATCTGTTTAAACAAGCCCGAGAANAATCACCCTGTATCATCTTTATTGATGAAATTGATGCCATCGGCCGCGCCCGGNGTAAAAATCAGATGATGACCAACGACGAGCGCGAAAACACCCTGAATCAGATGCTGGTTGAAATGGATGGGTTTAGTGGTGACAGCGGAATAATTGTATTGGCTGCCACTAACCGCCCGGATGTGTTAGATTCTGCCCTGCTGCGCCCGGGTCGTTTCGATCGTCAGATTTCAATTGATATTCCGGATTTGGCGGGACGTGAAGCCATTTTCAAGGTGCATCTGAAAGGCTTAAAAAAGCTGCCGNATTTAAATATTCATCAGTTGGCATTACAAACACCGGGATTTGCCGGTGCCGATATTGCTAATGTATGTAATGAAGCTGCGCTGATTGCTGCCCGCAAAGGAAAAGAAGAAGTGAATCTGGATGATTTTAATGATGCAATCGATCGTATTATTGGCGGACTTGAANAANAGAACAAGATCATTTCGCCAGATGAAAAGAAGGTAATTGCGTACCACGAAGCCGGTCATGCCGTTTCCGGATGGTTCCTGGAACATGCTTATCCGCTGGTAAAAGTGACTATCGTGCCTCGTGGTGAAGCCGCTTTAGGATATGCCCAATATTTACCANAAGAAAAATACCTTACCCTGCGTGAAGAATTGGAAGACCGGATGGCTATGGCTTTGGGTGGTCGTGCGGTAGAAGAACTCGTTTTCGGACGTATTAGCACGGGGGCTTTATCTGATTTGCAGCAGGTGACCCGGATGGCCTACTCCATGGTGAGTATTTATGGCATGAACGATAAAATCGGAAATATCTCTTTTTATGATCCGCAGAATGAAGGCGGCTTTACCAAACCGTATTCAGAAGAAACCGGTAAAATGATTGATGATGAAGTGCGAAAATTATCAGAGAATGCTTACAACCGTGTTAAAAAACTGCTCACCGACAAAATGAGTGCGGTAAAAGTGATTGCTGAAGCCTTGCTCGAGAAAGAGGTATTGTATAAAGATGATTTAGAAAAACTGATAGGTAAGCGTCCATTTGATGAACCAGCCCTGCATGAGCCTTTGCAAGATGCCCTCCGGCACCCGTACAGGAAATACCAACTACTGATCAACCAGCCTAATCATTTATTTTATGGCTACTCCGTCCCGAGAAATTGTTTTAGGAAATATTCGCAAGGCATTGCGCGATAATCCTGCTCCCATGCCTTTTCCGGAGGTAGAANAAAAAGAAGGCTTTTATGTGCGCGAAGCCATTGGCGCGGAAGAAAAATTTGCCGCCGAATTTTCAAAGCTGGGAGGTAAATTTATTTATTGTGGTTCGGAAAAGGAATTGATTCAACAACTGCAGGCCTTGCAGGATACGATGAATTGGCCTCATATCCACGTGAAAGATCAGTTTCTGTTGCAGTTATTTGCTGCCCATGATTTAGATTTTATTCGTCCGGGACAGGACATGCAGGATATTGAAGTGGGTATGTCGCTTTGTGAATGCCTGGTTGCCCGTACCGGGAGTGTATTGTTAAGTTCATCCGGTGAATATGGCNGGGCATTGCCGGTGTATGCCCCTATACATATCACCATAGCATTCATGAATCAGGTTGTTTGGGATGTAGAAGATAGTATTCGTCTGATGCAGGAANAATATCCGTCAGGACTCCCTTCCATGTTGAGTTTAACCACAGGGCCCAGTCGCACTGCCGATATTGAAAAAACCCTGGTGGTTGGGGTACATGGGCCCAAAGAGGTTTATGTTTTTTGCTGGATTCGAACTGGAAACAGGAAGAGTAATTGATGATTATAGTTCCCTATGATGCCAACTAGCCCCGATTGCAGGCAAGCTACCGTGTAGCGCCGTAAAGCGGGAATTCAGAGGAGGCCTGCGATACCGATGCGCTCATCATCAGCATGCCACCGTTGCAAAACTTTATAGCTACCGATTACTTTTTTATTGTTTGAATTGACCTGGATTGAGGCGATAAACTGTCCATTCGTTCATGGCTTGTGCGCCCAGACTGTTATAAAAATCAATGGCCGGCGTATTCCAATTCAGCACACTCCATTCCATGCGTCCACATTGTTCTTTTTGTGCCACCTCTACCAAATGCAGGAGGAGGGCTTTGCCATATCCTTTGCCCCTGAATTCAGGACGTACATAGAGGTCTTCAAGGTAAAGGCCTTTGCGCCCGACGAAGGTGGAGTAATTAAAAAAGTATAATGCGAATCCAATGGGTTGATTGGCCTCATACGCGAGTACAGCATTGGCCGCACGCTCAATAAATAAGCTGCGGTGTAAATCATCTGGCGTGGCCTGCATGGCATCTGCTAACCTTTCGTAATCGGCCAGTTCGCGAATCAGCTGCACTAAAAGCGGACAATCTTCGGGTGTTACCTCCCGGATGTGAAAGGACATCAGGCAGTTTGTTTTTTAATTTCTTCCCGTATACCCAGTCCGATGCCTCCNGCTAAAATTAATAAGATCAAGATGCTGCCGATCATACTTGCGGCATTCCATTTGAAATAGGTGTCCGGATGGAATTTGAATTCGATGGTATGCTGACCTGCCGGGATGGGTAAACCACGCAGAACATAATTGGTTTGTACAATCGGTGTTTCTTTACCATCTACAAAAGCCTTCCAACCCAGGGGATAATAAATATCTGAAAATACCGCGAAACCCGCGTTGGTATTGAATGATTTGAAGGTGAGATTATTGAGCCCATAATAAGTGAGGCTGATACGGGCGGTACTATCTACCACATACTGCGTAGTATTTTGTTTCCAGTCCGCTTGTTTTACAATAGCCACTTCTTTAGGGCGGAAAGGGTTAGAAACTTTCACTGTATCGCCCAGGTTTTCAGCTGTCAGTGCAGTGATGGCTTCATTAGCATCTTTCACTGTTTTTATAGCGGGAACAAACCAGGCATTCCCGCAGGCTTGTTGATTGCGTTGCGCAGCAGGATCTTTCCCGGCGTTAAAAATGAGGTATTTGGTATTGAGCATATTGAGCACCTCGGCATTCAGTTTACCTCCTATGAGGTGGGTAGAAATAAGGTCCTGATAAATTTCCATTTTCGCCGGATGATAACCGCCCACCAGTTTATGGTGATAGGCCCCCATAGCATCGTTGTAGGGATCGGTAGTGAGATCGAGTACCCGGTAATACGGGTCGGTATCTTGTTTAATTTGTCGATCAACAGGGCGGGGATTAAACTGCGCCTGAAACTCTTCTTCACTGGAGTAATTTTCTTCGTTGAGGTAGCGGGTTCCGATTTGCAGTACATCGAAACTGATGAGCAGTAGGATACCAATTCCGGCAATTTGTGCATTCACTTGTTTACGCCGGAACATCAAGAGTAAACCGGCAGCGAATCCGATGAGAACAAAGGACCGGATGCCATCTTTCATGGCCAGACCGGGGCGATCTTCAACAATGGCGTTAAAGATGGTGCTTCCGGCTTGCTCATTGCCGGTCATCTGAACAATTTGTGCTTTCAGTTTATCATCGTTCTCNCCTTTAAAACTGAGGAAGAAACGAGAGCCGAGTCCGAACAACAAACAAAGACCAGCAGTGATGATAAATGAATTTTTCAGTCCATTAAACAGTTTGGCGTCTTCCAGTTTACCACTTAAGTATTCTTTGAGTCCCCAGATAGCCAGCAAACAAAAGGTTAGTCCGGGAATTACCATGGCCATGCTGGGNGTCCGGAACTTATTATACATGGGCAGGCGATCGAAAAGGAAATAATTCAGGGCACTGAAATGCCTTCCCCAGGAGAGCATGATACCCAAAACGCCGATGCCAAACAAGAACCATTTGATGCGGCGATCGATTACAAACAGACCCAGGACCATTAAAAATAATNNGATGGCCCCGAAGTAAACCGGCCCAGAAAGGAAAGGCTGTGGGCCCCAATACGTAGAGGCATTGCGGGAAAAATTTTCGGCGGTTTGTTCACCGGCCAAACTACTCACCGCTTCGTAGGTTTTTGAAGAAGTACCTACATCGGTTTGATTGGCGCCACCATACAGATTGGGTACCAGTAGAGTAAATGTCTCGCCAATGCTCTGACTCCATTGAAAGGCATAGTCTTTATCCAGTCCGCCATTGGTTTTATTTTTATCCTTCCCGATGGTGACTTCACTTTGTCCGCCCCGCATCGTTTGTTTGGTATATTCCTGCGTGAGCATCAACTGATCGAGGCTGGGCCCTACCGATACCAAACCCACCGCGAGCATGATGCCCGAACCAATCAGGAAAGGTTTGAGTCCGTTGTCTTTTAAAGCCTGCAACAGATATCCAATAGCCAGTAATCCCAGAATGATCAACATATAATAATCGATTTGGTACATGGCATTCGATATCATCAGGGATAAGCTTAGCAAGGCGGCACCTGCGCCAATGAGGTATTTTTGCTGATACACCCAATGCATTCCGGCGAGTACAAGAGGCATATATCCGATGCTGAACATTTTGGTATTGTGACCGGCTGCAATGATTTGAACGTTATACGCCGCAAAGGCATAGGCTACGGCACCGGCAATGGCCAGCCAGTTTCGGATGTTCCAGCTTTGCATGAGCAGGTAAAANCAAATCATGGCAATGAGGAAGAAGGGAATCGGCAGGGGCAAATGATCGGTGAGAAATTCCTGAATGGGATAAATCAGATTGGTTTTACCCCGCATGTAATGGGTTACTGTGGGCATACCGCCAAACATGGAGTTGCTCCACATAGGGTTTTCGCCGGTTTTCTCGTACCAGGCACGGGCCTCTTCACTCATCCCCATCCAATGCACGGTATCGCCGGCGCGGAGGTGTTGGCCTTGTGAAGCCGGATAACTGAAACCAAATGCAAGAACGATAAAAATGCCGAGGGCCAGCAAGTGCTGAACGATGGGTTTATTCATGGAAAAACGATAAGGCCATAAAAATAGGTCAAAACCTTCAACTCCGAAAACCGGATTCCGTGAGCAAATTGATTGGAGATGGAATAGCAGGCTCAGCAAATCAGCCTTTGCATCAGAATAAAACCATCCAGCGCAATGCCTGCTTGCATCCCTTGGCTTACAACCTAATTTGCGTCCGCTTCCCTTATGATGGTTCGATTATTTGCCAGTGCAGTTTATGGAGTGAATGCCATCACCATTACGACCGAAGTGGATGTACTGGAAGGCTTAAAGTTTNTTGTGGTGGGGCTACCGGATAATGCTGTGAAAGAAAGTCAGCATCGGGTAGAAAGTGCTATTAAAAACAATGGTTTGTATTTTCCTCGCATCAAAGTGGTGGTCAACTTATCGCCGGCGGATATTCGTAAAAGTGGCTCGGCGTTTGATTTGCCAATTGCCATTGGGATACTGGCGGCCACGGGTCAGGTGAGAACCGACAAACTGGAGAAAAGCCTCATTATGGGTGAGTTGGCTTTAGATGGTGCCATACTGCCAATTAAGGGAGCTTTACCTATCGCCATACAGGCCCGTGCAGAAGGCTTTGAAGCGATATTTGTTCCACACCAAAATGCCTCTGAAGCCGCTATGGTTGAAGGGATCTCCGTATATGGAATTACCCATTTGAAGGAGATCGTGGATCATCTGATGGCATCCNATGTCTTGGAGCCGGTGGTCGTGAATGCCGCTGAACTATTTTTGCAACAACAGGACGATGATGTTGTCGATTTTTCAGATGTAAAAGGTCAGGAGAATATTAAACGGGCACTGGAGATTGTTGCAGCCGGGGGGCACAATGTGATTTTGATTGGTCCACCTGGTGCGGGTAAAACCATGTTGGCCAAACGCCTACCAACCATACTTCCGCCTTTAAGTTTGACCGAAGCATTAGAAACAACCAAGATTCATTCTTNNGTAGCCGGTAAACTACCGGAGCATGCCACCCTGGTTTCGCGCCGTCCGTTTCGATCTCCCCATCATACGGTGAGTGATGTGGCGCTGGTAGGAGGCGGAGGTCACCCGCAGCCTGGCGAAATATCGCTGGCGCATCACGGGGTGTTATTTTTAGATGAGTTGCCCGAATTTAAGCGAACCGTTCTGGAGGTGATGCGTCAACCGATGGAGGAGCGACGAGTTACTATTTCACGGGCACGTATGAGTATTGATTATCCGGCCAGTTTTATGTTGGTGGCTTCGATGAATCCCTGCCCCTGCGGATTTNTTAACCACCCCGAAAAAGAATGTTTATGTGCTCCGGGCGTGGTTCAGAAATACCTCAACAAAATTTCGGGTCCTTTACTCGATCGCATTGATTTGCATGTAGAAGTAACACCTGTTCATTTTAATGAGTTGGCACAAGGTGGTCGAAGTGGTGAGCGTAGCAAAGAGATTCGCCACCGCGTTATTGCGGCACGAGAACTACAAATGCGACGATATACTGCCTTAGAGGGGATATATGCTAATGCCCAGATCAGCACCNGGGCCTTGTCGGAATGGTGTCAGCTATCGACAGCGGGAACGCAATTACTTAAAACAGCGATGGAAAAACTAAAACTCTCGGCGCGGGCGTACGACCGGATCTTAAAAGTAGCGCGCACGATTGCGGATTTGGAGGCCTCTGATGAAATTCGGAATGAACATCTTGCTGAGGCCATTCAATACCGGAGTTTAGATCGGGAGAACTGGGGACAGGGGTAAAATGAATTGGATGTATGTTCTTGAAATTAAATAATTCAGACAAGGATTCGACCCGCCGTTGTTAGTGTTCTTCACCAACAACCATCTAGCTTAGGCTTAGTAATTTTTATATTCATATTATGGATTCCTATCCTATTCATTTTTCACTGCAACAACATTAGAGTGGAAGCATTTACTATTAGAAGAAAAATATAAACAAATCATTGTTGACAGTTTANAATTTCTTGTATCCAACAAACGAGCTCGGGTGTTTGGATTTGTGTTTATGAGCAACCATATACATTTATTATGGCGCATTCAAGATGGTCATTTAAGAGAAGAGGTACAAAGAGATNTTTTGCGATTTACAGGTCAGCAAATGTTAAAGGAGTTGAGAAATACAAATGCGTTTTTATTGCAAGAATTTTATGTTGGTGCGAAGGATAGAAAATATCAAATTTGGGAAAGGAATTCACTTAGCATTCAAATTTTCAATGAAGATGTTTTTATACAAAAGCTATTGTATATTCATCAAAATCCTGTGAGAGCAAAACTTTGTTTATTAGCTGAAGACTATNTATTTTCTAGTGCATCGTTTTATAAAATGGGAAATAGTAAATTCAATTTTTTGGAACATGACAAAGGATGTACAAATGTTAAAAATTGGACGTCAACGAAGGTGTGTTGTTGGTGAAGAACACCCATCTGCTCGGAATGTTCATCTGTTCGGGATATTCCCCACCATCTGTTCGGGATGTTCCACAAAAACTCTGTTCGACATTTGTAATGTGGTACTGCTATCGGCGGTTTTGTAAACCGCATATGCATATCCTCTGCTATTCTTAGTATGCGCTCTCCGAAGTTAATAAACTTCGGAGTTACGTCTTTGCATAGTCTTGACCTGTCAATGGCTCAATAAATAGTCAAAAGCCAAAGTCGGATTCTGCGGGGCGTTTAGTAACTTAAGAGTATAACTGAACAGAAATGATAAATATAATATATCGTAAAGTCCCGAAGCGAAGACCATGCGAGGACAGAAAGCATTTGGTTTTGCCTCCCTTTAAACTCTATTATACCTATATTCGATTTTTATTTATCGCGCTATGAAAAAAATTTATTTCATCGTTCTCTTTCTTATTACTTGCTTACAAGGATTTACACAGAACCCCGCTTATGAATGGGTAGGCTATTTCTATGCACAGGGTGCGGGCCTGATAAGCAGTACTATGCAGAAAGTAGCCATTGACCCAAACAATGATGTAATTGTTTGCGGTGTATTAGCCGATTCTATTGATTTTGATTTTAGTGTTGGCAGTAGCAAATTGTATAATAGTATTAACAGCCCTGCTGATGCTATATAGCCAAATACAATGGTAGTGGAAATTTGTTGTGGGCAAAACAAATTGGAGGACCAACTTTGGGCATGATATAAACCTTCGTAATATGACTACTGACAATTACGGTAATATATTTATTTGTGGTGAATACAGAGGTATCGTAGATTTTGATCCAGACCCTAATGTGGTAAATAATTTTAATTCACCTAGTGCTGAAAGTGCCTTCATACTCAAATTAGACCCACAAGGAAATTTTCAATGGCACAAAACTATACAGAAACATACTACCAGTGGATTGGTGACATCTATAGAAGCCAGTCAAATTGAGATTAGCAATACTGGGGCTATATACTTAGGCGGCATCATTAGGGACACTTTTGATTTTGACCCTGGTGCCGGCACCTATTATCTTTCTTCTATAAATGTTCCTTCTGTATTGTATCATCCAGATATTTTTATCTCAAGTTAGATGCTATGGGCAATTTTGTTTGGGCTAATACGACTCTGGGTAAGGGTAATAATAATTGTATTGATATTTGCTTAGATGCACATTCAAACCTAATAAGTGTGGGTGTTTTTACTGACACCTGCGATTTCGATCCGATCAAATGCAACCTGCTAGTTGCCTCTGGAGGCAATAGTGATTTGTATACTCAAAAATTAGATTCGAATGGAAATTTTATGTGGGCATTTAAAATAGGTAACAATGGTACTGAATCCCCAACGCAAGTGAAAGCAGGCGCGAACAACGACATATATTTAAGTGCTAACTACTTCTCAACTAGTCTAGATATTGACCCAGGCATTGGCTCTCAACTTATTAACACCAACAATTATAGCAAAGGAACGTTTGTAGAAAAACTAGACATGAATGGTAATTTTATTTGGGGTAAAAGTTATTATGGAAATCAAGATTCATACTGTATGGAATGGATTTAGACGCTGATAACAATATGTATATCACAGGTGTATTTGAAGATAGTATAGATTTGAATCCTGACCCTATAGTGTATGAATATGCAATATCGCATGGATTGGAAGATTGCTACAATCTTAAATTAGACTCTAATGGAAATTTCGTGTGGGGACATAATATCGGTGGCCTCCAGGATAACATAGGCTTCCAGATTGCCGTTGACAATGCTAAAAATGTATATCAAGTCGGTTCATTCTTGAATAGTGTTGATTTTAATCCAGATGTAAATGCAGTTCATTATGTCAATACCACCAAATCGTCTTTATATCTACTCAAACTCAGCCAGTGTAATAGTGTGAATTATACTTCAGTTAATGCATGTACTAGCTATCTATTTAATGGTAATACGATCTATAATAGTGGCTTGTATGCAGATACCTTACAAAATGGGAACGGTTGTGATAGTTTGGTTTATTTAAGTCTTACGATAAACCAGGCGTCACAAAGTACGTTCACCACTTCAGCATGTAAGTCGTATACTTTTAATAATCAAAATATAACTGCTTCGGGTAATTATTTCGATACACTTGTAAATGCGCAAGGGTGTGATAGTATTATTACCCTTCAGCTTACTATTAATAACCTAAATACGAATGTAACCCAAAGTGGCACCAACCTAACTGCGGTTGAAACGGCGGCTTCTTATCAATGGGTATCATGTCCTAACTATACAGCCATTCCTTTAGCTATAGCCCAAACTTTTATACCTGATGCCAATGGAAGCTATGCTGTTATCATAAATAAAAACTTTTGTCAGGACACATCGACGTGCTTTACGGTAACAGGTGTTGGCTTCGGCGAATCGCTCACTGAAAACTACATAAAGGTTTTCCTAATCCTTCTTATAATGTACTGCATATTGAATCAGGTACACCCATCGCATCTATTCGATTATTCAATTTAATGGGTCAATCTGTGATGGACGAGGTTATAGGCGGTACAAAAATTCTATTATCCATATTGAGCACTTACCACCAGGTGTATACAACCTCGAACTTGAAGCCGGTGGCACTGTATTCAGAACCAAAGTTGCTAAACAATAAATTATTTACTTCCATGAAAAACTATTTACGCTCTTTATATTACTAATTGCATTATTGCAAATTCATGCTCAACAATTTGAATGGGCAGGAACATTTCTAAACGCAACTATGGCTGATGTGTTTCCGCATCATTCAGAAAATGTATTTATAGTAGGTGGGATAGGTAGTACGAATGATTTTGATTTTGGTTCAGGCACTAACAACCTTTCTCCTGCCAATGGTAAACTATACTTTGCGAAGTACGATAAAAATTCGAATTTAATATGGATTAAGCAAACCAGTTTTGCATCTACGATTGGCATTAGAGCCTGCACAGTGGACAAACAAAACAACCTCATCATTTGTGGCAACTTTAATGGCATCTCAGATTTTGACCCAAGCGCATCTACGGCCCAACTCTCAAGCACTGGTGGTTCTGATATGTTTATAGCTAAGTATGATGGTAGTACTGGCAATTTTATTTGGGCCAAAAGGGTAGGCGGTAATGCATCAAACGCTGGTGCCGAAGTGAAGGATATTACCATTGATGGAAGCAATAATCTAATTGTAAGTGGTAAAGTCACGCAAACGGTAGATTTTGACCCAGGAACTGGCGTAGATACATTATCAGGGTCTGACAGCCACTTTTTAGCTAAATATAATTCAAGTGGCAATTTGGTTTGGGCCAAAAGTGTTTCAGGGTTCAAATATGGGTATGGCCTTGAATACTATTAACCCAGTTCGAGTAGATAAATGGAATAATGTAGTAACGGCTGGTATTTTTGAGACCCCATTTGATTTCGACCCGGGTCCGAATCAGTATATTTTAACCCCAACTATTGTGTACGAAGATGTGTATGTAGCCAAACTGGATAGCAATGGCAATTTTGTTTGGGCAAAAATGATAAAAGGCCCTAGCTATGAAAATGTAGGAGGTTTGGCTTGCGACACAAACGGAAATGTAGTAGTAAGTGGTGAGTTTAGCATTCAAACTGACTTTGACCCTGATAGTACCCAAACCCATTTCCTATACTCTATAAACACCTCATCCTTTGTTTGCAAACTTAGCGTAACGGGGCAATTGATGTGGGCGAAAGCGTTTGATTGTATCAATAACGGTGGCAATACAGGAAATTTCAATGAGGCCTTTGCCATGGATATGCATCAATTCAACAATGTGTACACCACAGGCACCTTTCTTGGTACGGTAGATTTCAACCCTGACAATGCCATTGCTTACCCTTTAACAAACTCATTTGCCAGGTCCATCTACCTAACCAAGTTAGATGACAATGGAAATTTTGTGTGGGTCAAAAATACGGGTAGTAATACCTGCTCCCCAAAGGTTTGTCGGTTGATGATTATCAAAATATTTATACAAACGGATATTATTTTGGCATATTCGATGTTGATTTTGATACGGCTATGGTTACCAATCTTAACCCAACCAATTTGGGTGGTCAGCGTGATTTTTTTGTAAGTTAAGTCAGTGTAAAGCATCTTCTTCTAGCTTAACAGTAAATGCTTGCGCACAATATAATTTTAATGGTCAATTACTTACTACTTCTGGTACGTACTATGATACTATATCTAACACTTCAGGCTGCGATAGCCTAATGACCTTGCACCTCAATATCATTCCTATTTCAAGTACTGTGAGCCAAAGCGGGATTGTACTCACTTGTGTAACCCTGGTGTTAGCTATCAATGGGTAAGTTGTCCTTCATATTCACCTATAACAGGTGCTACGGCCCCTTCATTTACCCCAGATGCCAATGGGCAATATGCCTGTATTACTTCAAATGGTGGCTGTTTTGATACCTCCGCTTGCGCTACTGTAAATGGAGTTGGAATTACGGATGTTAAAGATGTTATTACCATTAGCTGTTTTCCTAATCCTGCATTTGATATATTGAATCTGCAATCATCTGTTGATTTAGGTCGCACTCGCCTTTCTATAACTACGGCTACTGGCGTGGTGATAAAAGAAGTACATTACAAATTAGGTACTACTTCTCGTATAGATGTTTCAAGCTTAGCCAGTGGTATTTATTTTATAGAAGTAGCAAACGGTGATAAAAATACCGTACAAAGTTTATAAAAAACTAAAGTGCTATGTGTTGACGGTTCTGTATTACATGGTTTACGTTAGTGCTACTGGCGGATAAGGATAAGATAATGTTTACCAATTTATCAGGATTATAGATATCACATTGGTATTAATTTCGGATGACTCAAAAAATAGGCGCAGGCGTCTTCATTTTAAAAGTAGGGATAGGGCTTAATAGAGGTTGCTGTTTAATGTGAAAATAGTTGATAAACTGCAAATGATGTAAAAAGTAAAATAATACGGGCCTTTACCATGTTACCAGAATACGCTTTAAGGCACAAAGAAATACTTATAGTTATCGAGGCTAGAAAAAGAAGTTAAATCAAATAGTAAAGACATAGAAAATATTTTTATTGTACTCAAGGAGTTAATTGAAAAGCAGTAGAAGCCAACATTTCCCAAAGATCCAATTGGGTTTGAAACAAATTAAAATGTCACCACTTTCTCGCCAAGCTATGATTTCTCATCTGTTCGACATTTGTAATGTTGTACTGCTATCGGCAGTTTTATAAACCGAACAAGCATATCCTCGCTCGCGCTTTTGTATCTTAAGCAGTTGAGTTAGCCCAACGTCTGAGCCCCCGCGCCCAATAAACAAGAAAATAATTTCTTTAATTAAATTGTAGACTCGTTGAAATTAAATACTTCAAACAAGTTTGCAACTACCCGGTTTTTGACAGTCGAACTCCAGCCAACTGCCTGGCCAACAACACAGCCATCAGAATAAACACTGTGAAATAATAATAGCGAAAAGTCATCGGGCTAAACCAGAAAAAGCAAAACACAATCAGAAAAGAAAAAGCAAAAGAATATCTTCCGCTGAGGCTTTTTCCATCTCCAGGCTAACACCATTCCAAGTAGATTCAAAAACAACATGACCCCGCCTTGCAAGGCCCGTGTTTGACTAACTGCGTCGAGTCCGCCTTCCGGAAACCAGGCATTAAAATAAATGAGACCGCTAATACCATAGGTAGCATTCCATCCGGCCGGAATTTCCGCACTCACTGGGGTAAAGTCGTTTATGGCGCAACCGTTGTGATAAGCAATCCCTCGCATAAAAATTTCCGGATCCTTCAGTAAAAAAGGAAATACATACAATCCCAGCAAGGCCATTGTGGGTATCGTTGCAATCAGCATCAATTTTTTAAATCCGTACTCCTTCCAGTACACTACCGCCAGAAGAGGCAACCAAAAATATCGTGAAGCGGGATAGCAGGCAACACGCAATGCCTACCGAAAGCAACCAGTGATTGCGCACGAGTAGGGCGCCGGCCACCAGTAAATAGTATCCACCAATCAGCATTTCAGGACTTACCCTAAATCATCCGGTAAAAAAGAATGTGATACCATAAGACTGCAACCGGAAGTAAGGCCACTACGATCCGTGTGACGAAAGAGCGATTTATTCCACTCACCTGATATGCATAAATCAGGGTACAAAACACAAAAACCAAATAGGCGGACCAGCGGACATCAAAATTGAACAACTGCCCTAACCCCAAAGGCATCCAGTGCAAGGGCATATATACCGGAAAGGGATGCCAGGAAAGATCAGGATACGGGTGGTAAGGTTGTTGATGGTGTGCAAAACGACTGCATTGGTATTCGAGTTGTTGTATCACATCTGAATTTGGAGTAGGTAGAGGATAAGCCACCCAAATTTTTCGCAACTCCTCCCATGCACCGAACAAGGCTAAGGCAGTGACGGCCATTAACCACCATCTATCCCGGTTTAGGATAAAAGTTTTAGCGGCACTGGCTTTAGCCCGAATGCCGGAATTAAAAAGCGAAGAGGCCCAGCATCAAGAGGAATACCGGAGTGCGATACAGGCCAAATTCCTTGGTACCCGATCGAAGAGTGCTGCAAACAATAGGATAACCATTGTTTGCAGACCGATCCAGGTTATTCTGGCTCTGTGGCCGGGAGGATTCAGGAAACTCAAATTTCGAGGCAAACATTTTTAGGTTCCGTAAAAAAGCGTAAGGCATCCCAGCCCCCTTCACGTCCGACACCACTGTTTTTTACCCCACCGAATGGTGTGCGTAAATCCCGAAGTAACCAGCAATTGACCCATACGATGCCGGCCTGTAAACTTATTGCCAGGCGATTGGCTCGGCTAACATTCTGCGTCCACACGGTAGCTGCCAATCCATACTCCGTGGCATTTGCGAGTTGAATGGCTTCCGCCTCTGTGTCAAAGGCCTGCAAGGTGACAACAGGTCCGAAAATTTCTTCTTTATTGGTACGACATTGAGGCCCCAGACCTTCAATTACTATAGGCTGAACAAANAATCCATTGGCACAGCGTCCTTCGGGATGTATGGCCTGGCCACCAGTAAGAATGGTTCCGCCTTCTTCTTCCGCTAATCGAATACAGTTTTTAATTTTTTCATAGTGTAGGTTGCTAACGACGGCTCCTTGTTTGCTGGATTCATCCAAGGGATCGCCCACTTTAAGTTGACGGGCTCTTTCAACAAATTCAGTTTTAAATTTATCGTAGATACTGCGTTCAACGAGAATGCGGCTTCCACACAAACAAATTTGTCCCTGGTTCGAGAAGGAACTTTGTATGGTGGTTCTCATCATTTTATCCCAATCACAATCCGCAAANATGACATTTGGGTTTTTACCGCCAAGCTCCAGAGAAAGCTTTTTAAACATCGGTGCGGCCACTGAAGCAATTTGTTGACCGGCACGGGTGCTTCCGGTAAAGGATATCGCTTTTATTTCAGGATGCGCAACTATGGAGGCACCACAACCAGGCCCATCGCCATGAACGATATTCAGCACACCTGCAGGNAGTCCGGCTTCTTTACAGATTTTTGATAAAAGAAAAGCTGTGAGCGGAGTCACTTCGCTGGGTTTCGCAATCACACAATTGCCTGCTGCCAGGGCGGGAGCTATTTTCCAGGTAAACAGATACAAGGGTAAGTTCCAGGGTGAGATGCATCCTACAATGCCCACTGGTTGCCGCATCGTATAATTAATAGCTTTATCTTCCATCACATGACTCTCGGTAGAAAAGTGTAGGATGCCGGTGGCAAANAACCGGAAATTTGAAGAAGCCCGCGGGATATCCACCCGTTTACTTAACCACAATGGTTTCCCGTTATCGGTGGTTTCGGCCAGTGCCAGGGCATCCAGATTGGCATCAATCAAATCAGCTATCCGGTTCAGCACTTTAAACCGTTCTTCGGCCTTGGTGACACTCCACTGGGGGAATGCGGCCCGTGCGGCGTCTACAGCATCCTGTACATCGGCTTCATTACTTTGTGGAATTTGGCCATATTTTTCGCCGGTAGCGGGGTTGATATTGTCGAAGTATTGTTTAGACCGGGGTTCTTTAAATTCACCTCCGATAAAATTCTGGATATACTGAAAATTAGTCAGATTCATGACTGGTAAAGTTATACCAAACCAGATTATTAAATCGGCTTAAATGTAGAAGGATACTGTTTTATAATTCATTCATTTTATGTCCACCTTTTAAAATTTTGCCACTGAGTACCAATTGCAAAAANCTATTAAAGTCCGGAGACACCTTCATGAAATACAGGGGAATCACAAACAGCATACTTCCGAGCAATCCGCGCAGGGCGATATTGGCGAGTGCATTCATGAACATGTGGTGATTGATGAGGGTGAGGTAGGGGAACCAATGAAACAACACTAAAATGAATCCGGTAATGCCTATCAAAGAAAGATATTTACCTGAAAAGCACCACATTTTGTAGCGCTGACGAATAAACCAGGTTTTCATCAGATTAAACACTACGAGAGAAATGCTGACCGACAAAGCCGCACCGTTCATTCCGTAGTAAGGTATCAGGAAAATATTGAGCCCAACGGTAAGCAACATCATGGCCACGGTGAAATACGTTAGAAAGCGATAGTGGTTTGAATTCATAATAATTTCAGAATTGAGCCCAAACGACATATCCAGCAATCGTCCGGTGGCGATGATATACAGCACCCATTTCCCGGCGGCATATTCGGGAGGCAACAAACGAAACATGGGGTCTACATTAATCAGAAGCAGGGTAAATAAAAACGTACCGATCAGAAAAAGATTCAGCGCCAGGCTGCGGTTGAGATCGCTACCTTTTAAGGTCGTTTTGGGCGAGGGCTTCCTAAGAATTGGAATTGAAATGAGCGAAATAGCCCGGTATGGCACTTGGATCGTTTGTCCTAAAACCAATGGGATGCGGTAAATAGCCAAAGCGCCTAAACCAAGATAGGCGGGTAGAATGAGTCCATCAATAAAATTATGAAGATTTGTACACAGGGTAAGCAGTAGCATTTCAGCAGAATACAACATGGGTGTGCGCAGCGAGGCCAGATGAGTAGGCCAGGGAAAGGGCGATTTTGTTTGAAAATGCAGAATCCTGTTCACATAGAAGTACAGCGCTAAAAGNGTGATGCCATAGATCAGAACGAAGCCCCAGACAAATTGTTTTTCGCTGAGAAATTGGGCATAAAAGAGATAAACCAGCAGAATGAGCAAAACCCGGACCACGATTTCACGAAGGAAAGTGGGCACTGTGACCCGTAAACGGAGCATGCTGTAATATTCAAAATACTGTGTCAGCAGGTAAAAGAAAACCAGGGGAATGATGAGATAATAGTAGGGAATGAAAAGAGCACTTTGACTCTGATAGAAGGATGAAATGGGCGTTTTAAAAATCACATAACCCAGTGTAAATACCAGCATCCCGGCCAAGAAGAGTCGCAGGGCCAGGCCATTAAAACGAGGCAGAATCTCGGTATCCTGCCAAATAGTATAGTAGCGCAACAGGGTATGTCCGAGGCCCAGGGCCGGGAACATAGCCAGAACGTACATAAGATATTGCATCAGGCCGATAAGACCGAGATGTTCCTTACTGATCAGATGGGGGAAAATAAAATTGAAAAAAATCACTCCGAGGAGTACACCGATGTAGTTAACGAGGCTGGATTTTAGACCCTGCCGTTTGATAATCCCCACNTTAGATTTTTTTGCTAAGATAATATTGTTGAGGTAAAGGTCGTTTCGGAGGATGCGCTGTGGCAAAACGGTCTCCAGAAACAACGCCACCAAAAAAAGTGGTGTAATCAATAACCAGAAAAACAGATAAGAAACCAAAGGGATTTTATGAACGAANAAGTAGAGGTACAAAGCCTGCATCTGTATCATAGAGCTGACATAAGTTCCAGTTTTACGGTATTGAACGATTTCAAATCCGTTTTTTCAAAGATGCATCAAACCAAACGATGAATACCTGGCGAAGTCGTAGGGCTTTTCATGTTCCGGCCAGAAGAATGGACAGGTAGCTAATAATAGTCCTCGNGGTTTTAGAACGCGGTGAATTTCCTGAAGAATTTCTTCCAGATTAAAAATATGTTCAAAAGTTTCTGACGAGAAAACATGGTCAACAGAATCGGACTCCATGGGAAAGGTTTTACCATCATAATAAATATCTACCTCAGCTTTTGAATCTGTGTTTCCGCTCACTTCAATATCTAGTCCGAGATAGTTACTACAAGAAGTAAATAAATGCCTGTATGGTTTGGTGCCACAGCCCAAATCAACTACCATACCGTTCAACATGGGAGCTATATCGGCAATGGCCTGATAGAGTTTNTGGCGTATCAGGAAATACGGATTAAAGAAAATTCCCGAAATGGCGTTGGAGAAAAGAATTAGATTTGTCCGACATCGAGGTTCAAAACTAAGAATTCCCATGTTAATAAATGTACTGAATAAAGTGATCGGCCCGTTTGGCTATAAAATCATGAAAGATGATTTCAAGGAGAGGTATGCTGAGTTTATGGATATCTATACATTTTGCAAACCATACACCATGACATCGGTTGAAAGAATGTTTGCTTTATACAAGGGTGTGGAGTATGTGGTCAAGAATAATATTCCTGGCGATTTTGTAGAATGCGGAGTATGGAAAGGTGGAAGTTCAATGCTAATAGCCATGACCCTTCAAAAATTTGGGGTATCTGATCGTATGATTTGGATGTACGATACCTTTGAGGGTATGAGTGAACCCGGGAAGGAGGATATGGATGTANAAGGTAATTTGGCCTTTGGAATTTGGAAAAGTAAGAAAGCCTAAGTTCAAGAAAAATCTGGGTGGTGCGTTTCTTCACTTCATGAGGTTCAATTGAACATGCAATCTACAANNGAATATCCCATGGAAAAGATTAATCTAATGGAAGGTATGGTCGAAGTTACGATACCTATTTATCAACCTGATTTAAATATTGCGCTGTTAAGATAAGATACTGATTGGTATTCTTCGACCAAACATGAATTAGAATTTTTGTTTCCAATGTTAGTTAAANGGGGTATCTTTATTATAGATGATTATGGCCATTGGCTTGGTTCGAAAAAGCACTTAACGAATCTTCAAAATAGTTCGGAGCAACCTCAATTTTTAAATTACGTCGATTATAGTGCTCGTATTGCAGTTAAAATTTAAACTAAAGTTTTCTGTAAACGGCAAGTATCGAAGCGCCATTAATTTTCTTTCTCATCAAATAAACAAGAACTTTAACTAAAGGTCGCAATAGTAAGACCAACGGTTCTGGTAATTTCATTTTGATTGAGAGTAAATTATTTGCATAGGATGAATAATGTTCAAGAGGTTGAATTACAACAGTTTCAAGTTTAAGATTATAAAAATTACACAATGAAAGAAGGGACTTTTTATTCCACCATCCCATATGATGTGGCGGCAGATTCAAATAATGATCTTTATCATAAGTCAAATAATATGGATCGTTATTCGGAACGGCTAATATGATTTTACCCTCACGCTTAACAACATCAATCGCNGATCTTAAAAANCTATCAACATCAGATATATGTTCAAGGACCTGAAAAAAAGTAACGCAGTCAAATTTTTCTTTGTTGTAAAGTGCAAATTCTTGAATGGTCTGGTTTAAAACTTGAAGTCCGTTTGCTTTTGCAATTTCGCTGGCCTTTTCGTTCAATTCCAAACCNAAAACAATTGCATTCTTTTCCAATTTTAAGTGATTAATAAACTTGCCTTCTCCGCAACCGATATCCAAAACACTCGAATTGTGAGTAATAAAGTTATTGGCAATGTCATAGTCCCATTTCCAATCAGCATAGTACCACGGAATCATTTCTAATTTTTCGTAGAAAGGACCATCTCCGGCAATATTAAAAGGGAAAAAGAAACGATAGCTTGTATCAAGACATTCATAGAGACCGATTTTATCAACATCTTTGAGAATGTACGAAATATCAATTGATGATTCTTTCAGATAATTTCTTAATAGTTCATTAGTTTGAATTGTGTATAGTAGCTTTACTGCTCCTTTTGTTATTGGAGAGGATGGAGTGTTGTGATTCATGTGCGTCAAATTTATAGCATAAAGATGTATAAAATTTATACCATTAAAAGATACTTTGAACAGACTATAATGTTTCCATTTGTCTTACTTGGGAAAGTACTAGCCTTATTATACCCACTCTCGGAAGAATACGATGTATTTNTTTTCTTTCCAGGTTTTTCGATAGGAGGGGCTGAACGAGTCAACGCTGAAATTATCAATGCGGTTTCCGACAAGAAGGTCATCATTTTTTACAAAAATTCTCCGAACAACGGGATGCGGCNNATTTTTGAATTGCCGCATGTTACGCTTCGTGAAATTAACTTTTGGACGGATAATAAATGGATTTATTGGGGAAATTTGGTGTATAGGGGCATTTGCAGTACCTATATTAACCGGCAGAAACGAAAAACCACTGTATTTATTGGTCAATGCAATTTCGCTTACAAACTAACACCACATATCCGAAGAGAAATTAAAATTCAAGAATTGATTCATATGTATGATCCCAAGTTTACTTGGGTCTGGGCGCCTTTTGTACAATTTATTGATACCCGGATAATTGTGGGTGAAATATTTAAAAAGAAATTTGCCGCTTGTTATCGTGAAGCAGGGATTCCTGATAAATATCTTGACCGATTAAAAATTATTTTTTATTGCCTCGAATATCTTCCGGAAAAATGGCACACCCGAAGTTTTGAACTACCATTAAAAGTTTATTATGCCGGAAGAGGAGGACCTCAAAAACGTGTCTGGATTATTGTGGACATTATTAAGCAATGCAGGGCATTAAATCTTCCACTATGTTTCAAACTCGCCGGCCCTATCAAGGAAGAACTTCCTGAAGATTTAATCAAGGACGGCACTTATGTGGGTGAATTGCAGGGTGGGCAGGAAATGTATGATTTCCATAAAGCGAATGATATTTTACTGATGACATCAGCTTGGGAGGGATTCCCTCTAGTGATTATGGAAGCAATGGCCTTTGGAGCAATCCCATTGGTTAGTCGAATAGATGCGATACCAGAACATATAATTAATGGAGAAAATGGTNTTTTAATTTTAGAAACCCTACAAGAGGATAAAATGGCAACTGAAGTAGTTGATCGGTTGGTAAATATTATAAGACAAAGGGAATTTCTTAAGAAGACATCACATAGTGCATATATGTATGCAATGAATAGATTCGGAAAAATAACATTTAACAGGCAATATCGGAGAGTAATAATTGACGATTAAGCCATAAATTTGAATTATGAAAACACTAATTATCCTTTTATTACTTTCATTTTACTATACTTCACATGCACAAGTCCCGATGTGGACTAATGGAATTGGTAGCTCAGACAATGATGATTCATATTCAATTGACTATGATGATTCAGGTAATGTATATTTAGCAGGCTGGTTTAGTGGGACGGCAGATTTTGATCCTGGAGTAGGGGTATATAACCTAACATCTGCTGGCATTACAGATGTATTTGTTGCAAAATACAACCATAGTGGTCAACTAGTTTGGGCCTTTCGAATAGGTCAATATGACCGTGATGGCGCCATGAAGGTAAAAATAAACAATAGCGGTGAGGTTTTAGTAACAGGGTTTGTTAGACAAAATAATATAGACTTTGATCCAGGCCCTGGTAGCTTTTTAGTGAATGCCCCAGGGCTTGGAGGGACAGACCCAGGGCATAGTGGCGATATTNTTTTGGCAAAGTATTCTAATGGTGGACAGTTCATTTGGGCCTTTGTTATTTCAGGTAGTTATAATAGCGATGCGGGTGAGTCAATTGATGTAGACTCCNTAGATAATATATACTTAACTGGTGCGATTAATGCAACAAGCACAACAGTTGCGGATGCCGACCCTGGAATTGGAGTTTATAATTTGGCAGGTGCTGGAAAAGGTCATGCCTTTGTTGCAAAGTATTCCACGAGTTCAAATTTTATTTGGGCATTTCAACTGGGAACTTTCGGCCAGAACAGTTCTGTAAAAAGAATTAGAATGATTCCTGGTGACACTACTTTTGTCATTAGTGGGCACCATATTAGTACCAATGCTGACTTTGATCCAGGTCCAGGTGTTTATCCTATGAATAGCAATGGAAATACTGATATGTTTTGTGGCAGGTATTCGATAAACGGAAAATTTATATGGGCGATTGGAGTTGGGGGTAGCTCACAAGATTTAGGTATGGAATTAAGATTGGATAGTTTTAATAACATATATGTTTCAGGTTCATTTTCCGGTAGCAATGTTGATTTCAATCCGGGAGTCATTTCAAGTAATTTAACTTCAAATGGGGGTACCGATGGATACATCGCCAAATATGATGTATTGGGAAATTACATCTGGGCAAAAAATATTGGCGGCTCAGGAAATGACTTTAATTGGACAATTGACATATTAGGTAATATCTTACTTTCAAGCGGAGAGTTTACTCAAACTGTCGACTTTGACCCATCACCAGCAGTTTATAATTTATCTTCAAATGGAATGTCTGATGCCTATTTTGCGCAATTTGATNTTGATGGGAAATTTTTATGCGCAAGTTCCATCGGAGGAATTTCTGAAGATAGGNATTTTTCAATGGAAAAGTTTACTACTGATACTTTCTTTTCCTGTGGAAGTTTTCAANATGCTATAGATTTTGACCCCAATACTAATTCCTTAATTTTGACTAGTGTAGGTGTTTCTGATGGATTTCTTGCTAAATACTCCATTACTTCAACCTCAAATACAATAAATCCAACATTGATTGGTGACACGATTTGTACCGGAGAATTAGCTTACATAACCGTTGTATTGCCTTCGAGTTTTACTGGACAATTTGATGTTACTTTTTCGGATGGTGCTAATATTTATACTTCATCGGGAGTTACCAGCGGTATACCATTTTTATTACCACTGATACCAGGGTCAACTACTACTTATTATTTTCAAAATATTACATTTACTTCAATTTCAGGCTGTGGAAACACATTTAGCGTGCCTAATTCAAATGTTACAGTATACTTAAATACCTCACCTCAAATTTCGACGATTGCTTTACCTAATACAGTTTGCCTGGGAGGAGCGACTACCTTAACTGCTACAGGGGGTCCTATACATGGACTGGCGGAGNTGACGAATGGGAATTCATTTGTACCATCAGCAACTTCAACATATACTGTTACTGGAACTGATATCAATGGCTGTTCCAGTACATCGAGCGTACTTGTTACGGTATTGCCATTGCCTTCTGTGACCGCCAATACCAGTCCAACCGCGATATGTGTAGGAACAGGGGTGACGTTAACTGGTTCCGGTGCAAATAGTTATTTCTGGTCTGGAGGAGTTATCAATGGACAATTGTTTTATCCTACAACAACTTCAAACTATATTGTAACCGGAACAGATGCCAACGGGTGTTCAAACACATCTTCTGTAATTGTTATAGTCAATCCGTTGCCAACCGTACAGGCATTGGCAAATCCTAATCCGGTTTGCCTGGGAAGTCCATTAACTTTGACAGGATCAGGGNCTAACCAATACACCTGGTCAGGTTCCGTTCAGAACAATATTCCCTTTACTCCTTCGTCCACCGCAACCTACACAGTTATTGGAACCGATGCGAATGGATGTCAGAATTCGGATAGCATCACTGTTTCTGTATTGCCGATTCCTCAATTAAGCATTTCTCCAACCGATACGATAATTTGTTTTGGAGATTCGGTTTCAATAACAACCNCAGGGGCCTCCACGTATACCTGGAATCCAAACTCAGATTTGTTTCAAATCTCCTACAATAGTGTCTCGGCCTTTCCCCCAATCACTACGAACTATCTCGTAACAGGAACTGATGCAATGGGATGCAGTGCTACCATTCAGGCGCAGATTCAGGTGAAACCACCGATTGATATACAAATCACGAAAAATCGGGATGCCAATTGTACCGATCGAATGGTGGAACTTCAGGTTGAAGGAGCTCAAACTTATCAATGGCAACCAGAAAATAGTCTCAATAACGGAGTCAATAATTCTGTGGAATACAATGTGCCTCATAATACACTATTCACAGTTACGGGGTCAATGGATGGATGTACCGGGATTGATTCCATTTGGGTTTTCTATAACCCAACTGTGGAGTCGGCACTTCGAATCCCCAATGCCTTTACCCCAAATGGAGATGGACTGAATGATTGTTTCAGAATTATTTACCATGGGGAAATCCTGAAATTCTATTTGGCCATTTATGATCGTTGGGGACAAAGGATTTATGAGACAAATGATTCGCAGTCTTGCTGGAATGGAGAATTCAACAATTATAAAGTTGATTTGGGAACTTACTTTTATATGTTAGAATTTAGTACACCCTGTGGTCAAACGAAACAATTTGGTGATATAACGCTAATCTATTAAGTACACTGATGCCTAAGGGTTTTAGTTTTTTTGTGTATGGTGATTCTTCAAATTCCATTGTTGAGTGTTGGACAAATATGGGATTACAAGTATACTTACATAGGAAAAGAGGATGGTCTACCGAGTAACACAATATACAGTATAACTTCGGACAAGCATGGAATAATATGGATTGGAACAGATGCGGGGTTAGTTAAGTTCGATGGTCAANGTTCGAAAAATATGGAATACTTCAAAGGACTTCCTTCAAATGACATATTTGAAATTTATAATGATTCCAAAAACAGACTTTGGCTAACATCTTTTAAGAAAGAAATGGTTTACATTCTGAACGACAAAGTGTATNCTATCATTTCCTCACATGGAAATAACATTTCAAAATTTGAATATGGACTTCCAAGATTTGTCGAAGATAGTAACCAGAATACTTGGATTGTTACCAGTCCGGTTTCTCTGTATAAAATTAAAAATGATACAATTACGAAGATTAATAAGAACTTTTTCAATTCCAATGGAGGGAATTTGACTATTCTCAACGAAAAATTGTATCTAACAAAAGAGTTGTCAACGATTGTCTATGATTCCAAAACAGNNATTCGGTTTCGGTAATCTATCCCAAAAGGAGTGTTCTAGCTTGGAGTATATATATTAATGGAAAAAACTATATTACTATGGCTTCAAGGGAAGGTATATTCTGCCAATACTAGTCTAATTACGGAGGGGAATCTACTTAGCAGGTCGTTAAATTGGAAACTACCGTTAATTGATTCCTCTTGGTGGTTGAGCAGTTCTGACGGAATTAAGGAATTGCCAATTGTTGCGGAANAGAAGCCCAAAATATTTTTACCAGGAATTGGTGTAAACTGTATTCATCAGTCAGTTACTAATCATATACTACTTGGAACTAACAATGATGGACTATATTTAATCAACAATAAAAAGATAAAATGTTTTCGAGGGATTCAAAATGGTAATCACTCATTTACTTCGATATTTATCCAAAAGGACTTACTTATTTTAGGTAATTCAGTAGGCGAAATAAATATTGTTTCTAAATCAGGTGGTAAGAATCCTAATTTTCTAAAATTGGACACGAATNCGAATTCAGCTTATCGAATATTTAAAATTTTACGATTTCAAAATAAATTCTTGGTTGTTACCGATGTGGGCATATTTCTTTGGAATTTTGGGAGCAAGAAGTTTTCTAAAATCTTGGTTCATCACTCTGCTATTAAGGATTGTGAAATAGACAATGGTGAATTCCTAATTCTTGATAATGATGGTATTAGAAGATATGACACATCTTCACTAATTAGAACTGATTCGGTTCTGCCATTTAAAAGATTTTATTCATTCGTAAAGTACCAAAAAAAGGATATAGTCGGTAGCCAGGATTCTCTTTATTATTGGGATAAGGAGTTGAAACCCTACCCCTCAATATTCCCTTCGACTATCNGGGCCATGGATTTAGACGTCCACGATTCCCTGCTCATTGCCACCACAGCCGAGAAGGGCATATTTATAATTAAGGACCATACGGTGCTTAAAAATCTTAATGCAGACAATGGTATGGTGACCAATACATGCAATAACACAGTAGTCTATAAGAACATTTTGTACACAGCAACCAACCATGGCATTCATATTTACGACATCGCCAAAGATTCCTTATCCTACTTTTTCGAATCAGATGGATTGGCCTCAAACAATGTGAGCGACCTGGCCATTGACGCTGATACTTTATATGCTGCCACCGAAAACGGCTTATCGGTCATTCCGCTGAGTGTTTTAACTCCACGAAAACCTTTCCCCTGTTTTTTACAACCCATTTATACGGCAACGGACACGCTGTGGGATACTCCCGATACCATTCAGACTCGTACAGACCAGGTTATTTTTGCTACCTTAAACGGACTGTCATTTACTTCAAAAATACCGGTGCGGTNNTTTTATCGTATCCATGAGCAAGATACCTCCTACCGGGAAACCAGAGAACAAAACCTGGAACTACGATTTGACAAGCCTGGCTACCACACCTTTGAAGCCTATGCGTTGAATGGGNGATCTTCAAAAAGTGAGTTTGTCACCTTAACCGTTTTTGTTGACCCCTACTTTTATCAAACCATCTGGTTTAAAATCCTTATGGTTCTGTTGGGTATTGGATTGTTGGGTACAACATACTTTGTCTTGTTGTATCTGGCTAGAAAACGATCAAAATCTAAACATGAAACGGCCAATAAAATGCACGTATTGGAATTAACGGCCTGGCGTTCAACGGTGCATCCCCATTTTCTGTTTAATGCCATGAATACCATGTTAGGCCTTTTGCAGAATAGCAATTTTGATTCAGCGAATCAATACATTTTTGAGTTTTCGAAAATGCTACGAAAAACCATCGACCAGAGCGGGAAGATTATGGTGACCATTGAAGAAGAAGAGAATTATCTGACGAACTACCTGGAATTTGAAAAAGCAAAAAGAAACGGCAATCTGAATTTTGAAATTGTAATCGACAATACATCCGTCAGAGATTTTTTANTTCCATCCATGGTTATTCAACCTATTTTGGAAAATGCACTGAAGCACGGACTAAAACCACGTAAAAGAGGTAAAATTCGAATTGAATTTTATATCAAGGGCGAATTTATGGTTGCGGAAATCAGAGATAATGGAATCGGATTTGATTCTGAGTTAGGAATGGCCAAGGCGGGTTCCAAAGGACTCAAACTTATCTATGATAAATTGAATATTGTTGAAAAGGTTCTGAAAACTAAAATTCCGCTGGATTTCAAAAATCTGACGGATTATAAAGGTAATATTACCGGAACGCAAACGGTGTTTCAATTTCCGTTACTAAATGATATCAGTCATATTCCGGGCTTACTCCCGCATCAGGATGAAAAAGCAAATCCTTAGTAGTTTTTATTTTATGTGGTTGGAAGTAACTTCGCGCATCCAATGTCGAGCCCACATCTTAAAGTTCTAACCTTAATTCCGTATAAGGTCTTTCCAGCCAACATGGGCGGACAAAAAGGTATAGCCTTGTTTTATAAATATTTATCAGATATCGTGACGCTTGAAGCAATGGGTGTGAACACGAATCAATCTCAGGAAAAATACCCTGTACATTCTATTATGGGTCATACCGGATTCCGTTATATCAATCCACTTCAGTTTTTANAAATTCTTCGTATCGCCAGGCGTTTTAACCCCGATATACTTGTTTTTGAACACCCCTATTTTGCCTGGTTGTTGCAATTATTCAAATGGTTTACAAAATATACTTTGGTGGTTCATTCTCACAATATTGAGAGTGAACGATTCCGAAGTACCGGCAAATGGTGGTGGAAAATTTTGTGGTATTATGAACGCTGGGCTTACCAAACGGCAGATAAAGTGTGGNTTTAAAACAAAGAAGATCAACACTATGCTTTCCAACACTTTTCCGTCGATCATGAAAGGACGCAGGTGGTCCCTTATGGAACCGAACAGGAAGCCCCACCAGACATATCAAAACGTACACGAGCCAAACTTGAACTTTGTAAACTTTATGGTTGCACTCCTGAAACAAAGATCTTATTTTTTAATGGAACTTTGAATTACCCACCGAATTTAAAGGCTCTTCAGGTTATATTAGATGAATTAAACCCACGCTTGTTGGAGAGTGGTTTAAACTACAACATCATAATTTGTGGAAAAAATTTGCCGGATGAAATGAACGCGCTGAAGGAGTATGAATCGCAGCATGTACATTATGCCGGTTTTGTTGAATCAATAGAGCCTTATTTTTTGGCGACAGATATTNTTTTAAATCCGGTGGAAGATGGTGGCGGAATCAAAACAAAACTTGTTGAAGCCCTGGGATATGGAAACAATGTGGTTAGTTACAGATCTGGAGCTTTTGGCGTTGATCCAGCGCTATGCGGCGGCCAATTAGTGGTAGTTCCGGATGGGGATGTAATGTCGCTATATTTGGAAATTGAACGTTTTATTAATACTTCCGGCAATAAAGGGCATTGTCAATATTACTCACACTACTGCTGGAAAAACATTGTCCGCCAAATCGTTTAAAACCAGTCAACTCCAAAATACAGCAACTGTCCTGTCCACTTGATTCTTATACGCTAACTTTATACCAGATATGTCATTACGAATTGGAATTAGCAAATTAGTCAATGTAAAGTTTAGTCATTATCGAAAAACCTTCGGTGATAATCCCTTTACACTACTGGATGTAGGAGCGGGTAATCACTCCGCCTCCAAAACGAAAGAAATTTTTCCTAACTNNAGGTATTACGGATTAGATGCGGATCGGAACACAAATTACTCCTCCCTGGATTTTGAAGTCATGGAAGAATTTTACGAGTTAGACCACTACACTGAAATTAGATTTGATTCCCGATCAGTTTTTGATTATATCAATATGGCTCATGTTATTGAACACCTTCATAATGGCGACTTGGTTCTACCTGAGTTATTTAAANAACTTAAACCCAATGGTTATTTCTATTTGGAATATCCCGGCCCAAGAAGTACCAAATTACCTTCGATGTATGGCACTTTGAACTTTTATGATGACCCAACTCACGTTAGGATTTACTCATTACAAGAAATTATACCACTTNTTGAATCAAACCATTTTAAGCTATTAGAAGCCGGTACGAGAAGAAATTATTTTTATATTCTCGCTACTCCATTCAGAATCTTACTCGCTCTTTTGCAGGGACGAAAATTAGAGNGTAATTTATTTTGGGATCTATTAGGTTTTGCCGAATTTACCTTTGCCCAAAAATGACCTAATCCAATTAATTATTGTGTATCAAATAAACTCATTTTATCCGTGACTTCCATTCTTCCCTCTTTTAAACGTTCCTTAAAAGAAACGCGCCGCCTTCAAACTATTTCTGAAACGCTTCGACAAACATTACATTCCCAAGGTAAGTAGATATGTCAACATTGCCAGCGACAAAACCTGGGAAGAAACAGATTGCCTCGCGTGCGCCAATTGTTGCAAAGTAATGACGCCAACCTTTACCAAACAGGATATTCTCAGAATTTCAACTCACTTGAAAATGTCTCCGGAATCCTTCAAGGAGAAATGGTTAATGAAGTCGTCAGATAACAACGATCTCGTGAATAAAACACAACCTTGTCAATTTCTTGATCTCAAATCAAACAAATGTTCCATTTATGAGGTTCGGCCTTTCGATTGCGCTGCGTTTCCTCATTTTAAACGCAAACCTTTCGCAGACTTCAATCATATCCATGAACAGAATATTGATTATTGCCCTGCCACTTTTCGGTTCGTAACCCACATGAAAGAAATGATTGAGAAGGATTACCATTGGACATAGGTTGGAATGATCATATCCTATATGTTTGGCAGAATTTGCCACAAATGGTATGGAAGTTAGCGTATCAAGGGGCCAATGTGTTTTGCAAATTCAGGATGAAGAAACAAAAAGTTTAATTGAAAGACCCTCCTGTATTGTCCTATGATTCCTTAACGCATCAGCCCTTGTATCACTTGCAAGACCTCCTCTTTTTTCGGCGGCTTACTTCTACTTCGTGGCCATCGCTCAAAATGAGTTGCCCCCATCGCCTTTGATATAGCGCACAATACACTGCGCATTTACGAGATAGGTATTGTGTACCCGTAAAAATTGTATTCGCTGAGCATTTCTTCAAATTCTTTAATGATGCGCGAAACCACCATATTGGTTTTGTTTTTGAAATGGATGCGGGTATAACTCCCAGGGCTTCACACCATACGATATCGGCGATTTGCACAATGTGGATGCCTTCCTGATTCGATAAGGCAATTTGTTGATCGGGCGTATGCGTCGGGTTGGCCTTCTCGTTCAGCTGCTTCCAGAGTTGCGTGAGTAGATTTAATTGATCTGGATGACTTCCTTTCTGCTGGCGTTCTCTGAATTTGGTAACAGCACTCACTAGTTCATCCGGGTCGATGGGTTTTAACAAGAAGTCTATTGCACTAAATCGAAATGCCTTCACGGCATATTGATGAAAGGCTGTTGTAAAAATAACATGTACCGTTTGTGGTTGCAAAGCACTGATTAAATCGAATCCGTTTTTTCCGGGCATCTCAATATCGAGAAATATCAAATCCGGATTCAATGCGCGTATCAGGGTGAGGCCTTCTTCGGCCTGGGTAGCTTCAGCCAGAACTTCAACATCCGGGCAAAGTCGTTGTAGCAACTGACGTAAGGTATTTCTGCTATTGGCTTCGTCATCAATAATCAGGTTTTCATAGGATTATTTTTCGAGGGGTATTTTAATTTCTACACGGGTGCCGGCTGCGTTTCCATGGTCACCCTTCACATCAATAATTTGTATTTCCGGTTCAATTTGCCGGAGTTGCCGGAGGATTCAATCATCCCTTCGGTTAATTTTTGTCCGCGTGAGATATGGCCTTCCCGTGCCTTACCATGTTGCCGTCCGACCCCATTGTCTTCAATCACACAATAAAAGCAATTCTGTTTTAAGAACAAGTGAATCTCAAGTTTTTTATCACCTTGTTTAGGCATCAATCCGTGAATAATGGCATTTTCAACAAAAGGTTGTAGCAGCATGGGAGGTAATTCAAGAGTGTGAATTCGGTCATCCTCTTCATCAATACTCAAGTGGTAAGTAAACTCATGGTTGAAACGGAATGCTTCCAGTTCCAGATACATTTGCAGACTCTGTACGATGTCAGTAATGGCAATTAGCTGATGGTGCGAATGATCCAGGGTTTTGCGCATCAGTTTGGAGAACTTCGATAAGTATCGGGCAGCCTCTAATTCATCGTGTTGTAAAATGTAGTTCTGGATTGAATTGAGGGCATTAAAAATGAAATGTGGATTCATCTGGCTTTGCAGGGCTTCCAGCTTTAATTCGCTGAGTTGCATGGCAATTCGATTTTCGTTTTGTTTGCGTTTATCACGTTGTCGAATCAGGAAAACAATCAGTGCAAATCCGAATAGTCCCAATCCCAAACGGAACCACCAGGTTTCGTAAAATGCCGGCTCAATACGGAATACATACTGACACGAGGTATTGGACTCGGCATCGGATAAATTCATGCTTCGGCATTCGAGTGTATAGGTGCCACTGCTCAGGTTGCTATAGTTGATGCTATTGCCTTGCAGGAGCGTTTTCCATTCAGCATCCTGCCCTAACAAGCGATACGAATACCGTATGGCATCATCAAATCCATAATACACTGTTCCCATTTCAAAGCTTAGTTGCCGGTAAGCACTGGGCAAGGAAAGGATGGCATGGTGTTGATGCGCGATGCCAGCATCTAACAAACTTTCAAACGTGCGGCCATTCGCAGTGCCTGAAACCAGGTAGGTTGCAATAGGATGATGGTTGAGGGCTTTGCTGGAAGTATGAATAACCAGCATACCACCAACGCCCATAGTGTATAACTTACCATTGTGGTAATCGATCCGGTCAATCATCGGTGCATCCATTCCTGCCAAATGCAATGGAATACGACGTGAATAGTAAACGGGGCCTTTACTTTTGGTTCCACATTGTAACCAATACAATCCGGTGAATGCATTCATCCAGATATTGTCTTCATCGTCAAATTCAATGTGGTTGGCATTGGGGTCCAGTAAACCATTTTCTTTATCAATGGTGCGAAGCAAATGCAAATGCAATCCATCTATCTGATATTCTTTTAAGGCAATTCCGTGTACCAGAATCCAAAGGTGTTCCTTGTGCAGAAAGATTGAAAATTCATGCCCCTTCGATCAAGTTGTTGCGTAAGGTCATGTAATTTGTTTTGATGCCAGGCCAGAAGATACCGATGGGTACCCACAAAAAAGATGTTCCTTGTTGGTTGTATTCAAAACTATGAAACCGGATATCCGGATTTTTATTTTCCAGGGAAAACGCAGCACGGTATCCGGTCGGATGCACAGAAAGGTGTCTCCGTGTGAGGTATAGAACTGATTTCGTTCAACATCGTATTTCGAGGTTAATACTAATCGATCTAACCTGGGTTCCCTGGTATTGAATAGTTCCAGCGAATTGTTACGAAGCAGATACAATCCTTGCCGACGAATAAATACAAATCGAACCCCTGGAAATCGGGTTGGAAAAATCTGACAATTTCGCCATTCATCAAAGCGCAGAAACGGATCGGTACGAATGGTCAGGGTAAACAGTTTCGACCATCGAATAGCTGCAATCGGTTGCGGGCAATTCCATAACAAAATGTATCCTGTCCGTAAAAGGAATTCATAAAGAAGGTATTGTAGGAAGTCATGGAAGGAATTGGAACTTCCTGAAACGGACTTTCCCGAAATACACACAAGCCGTTCATAAATTGGATAAATAAATTGCCTTCTGCATCTTCTAAAAGTGAGGCAGAATGGCTTTGGGCGCGTGGTATTTTACACTTAGGTCGACATACTTATTTTGTGTTTGTTTCCACAAACGAAATGAATCATCCGTAAACCAGAGTTCACCATGTCGATCACAAAACAAGGAAGTAATAAATCCCCGTTAGTAAATCCTGGCGGCATGTAGTTGTTCAAGGTATTATTCTGGTATTTTTCATACCCTTACTAAAACTTAAATACAGCGCGTCATCCACCGGATAAAACTCGTAGAAAAATTATCAGGCTCTATGGCGAATCGTTGAACAAGATGTCCGGATTGTATCACAAAAAGAGCATGGTGTTTGTGTGAAAAGGCCAGCAGGGTATTCTGGTTTATGGCACACAGCGCGCGAATATCAGTGCTTTTTAATGTATCGAATCGAATCGACACATACTGGCTATCCGATTTATGCTGAAAAAGTCCACGATCAGTTTGCAAATAGAGGTCGTTGCCAGGTGTACGCACGAACCGTTCCAAAACACAATTTTCAGGAAGGTTGGTATGAACCTGCCGAAGTTTTTGACCGTTAAACCGAAAGAGATTTTTTCATTACATCAGGAAATTGTTTTTCCGATCTTCCAGCATATCCGAAACCTGGTAATGCCGAAATCCTTTACTGTTGTCGAATACGCGAAAGAGGCGGCCATCAAACCGTACTAATCCTCCGTAACTGCAAATCCAGATATATCCGCTGGAATCCTGCAGAATTGTATTGTTTGAAGAGGAGATGAGTCCGTTGTTTGATGTAAAACTGCGCATCACATAACCCGTTGAATAGGCTTGAAAACAAACCGGTATTAGCAAAGGAACAGGATAAAACGCATACGGCCGAAAAATACAACATCTTACAGAGAGTCAAAACAAGAAAGATAAACTGAGTAATACAAAAGTATCAGGGCCAATAGAAAATAAAAACTGGTTTCCGGTCCAAACAACAGGGACTTTACTTTACGCATCAGGATCCAAAAATGATGGGGTGACATAGAATAACGTTACTGTTCAAATGTAGTTGCTGAAATAAGGTATTCTGAAACCGACTGATAAGAGGAATGAATGATTTGATAAATGGCAGGCATCATACAACAAGTGGTCAAATCATTCCCTAACTAACAAATGGGACACTATTCGGCCATTTATCAATTGAAAGGAACCAGTTACCATAAGAGATACCCCATCTGCTAAATGCCGCTCAGCCAGCTGTTTCCAGCGTATAGGTTTGCGTTAAAATTAATGCCATGCCACGCTTTTACTCCTTCCATAGTGTTTGTTTGCTGCTGCTGCTGTTTGCCACAAACGCACAGCAGCTCAGACCCCGCCGTACTTTAATACCGACGGAACATCTGCTTATTTTAATACACCCATGAACCCGCCACCGTCAAACGCTTATCGCAAAGTACAATACCTGTATGCCCCCAATAGCTTTTCCTCATTGGGTACAGGGCTGGGAACCCAGGCACCTTCGGGACTAATCACCACCATTTATATCAAGGTTGGATTAAATATTAATCCTGGTGCGGTTTATTCTGATTTTACCATCAAACTAGGTCAGGTAGCAGGAACCCAGGCTGACTTCGGTTCGGGTGCAGCGCAAACGAATTATCCCTTCTTCTCGGGCCTGACTACTTGTTTTTATGCATCTACCTTTTCTCTGACCGGCATACAGGCTGAAACCTGGTATCCAATTACTTTGCAATCCGGGTTTAATTACGATCCAACACAGTCATTGGTTCTGGAACTATCCAATACAGGCGGTTTTGGAAACAGCGTCATTAACGTGGTGAATGGAACGGTTCGTCAACGCATCTGGGGATTAAATACCGGCAGTACAGGAACAGCTGCGGCATCTATATTAAAAACAGGATTAGCCTTTGCACCTCCCACACCCTGCAATGCCCAACCAAGTCCCGGGAATACGCTGGCCAATGCAACTGCCGTTTGTTCCGGGTCTATAGTGAATTTATCGTTACAGAATCCGGGTACGCCGGGTACATTAACGTACCAGTGGTATAACAAAATGGATCAATTAGCGGAGCCGTGAATGCGTCGTTTGCTCCTACCGTGAATTCAGCAGATTCATTTTATTGTTTAGTGACTTGTCCGACCACGGCGCAATCAACCTATTCCACAGCAGTATTGGTGGGAACATTGCCGCCAACATTCTGTTATTGTACACCATCTACCAACAATGGTCCGGGGTATGGTCGAATTAGAAAAGTTGATTTTTATGATTTGTATGAAGTTCGGGTATCGGCATTAAATTCACCTTATCATACCCTTGTTTCAGATACCTGGGGAAGTCTGCCCATTTGGTGAAGGATCTACATACGCCTTAAAGGTTTCTACCGGCACGTATAGTTATTTATCGGCCTGGTTCGATTGGAATCAAAATGGTCAGTTTGAGAATAGTGAATTTCAACAGATCGGATTCAACCCTGCCTTTTCAAATTCAGATACAACCATCGTGTTAAATGTGAATGTACCAATCACTGCTCAAACGGGCCTTACAAAATGCGGATACGCGATCAAGTTACGGAGATGGTGCCTTGAACGGAACAATGGCTTGTTTTAATTTACCTTCCGGCGAAAGCGTAGATTATTTTTTACATATTGATGCACCTGTGGTTTGCAATGGAAGTCCGGTATCTCCAACCATTATGAAAATACATCGGGTGGCAGTTGTCCGGGACAGGATATCATGTTGTACCTGGATCCGTTTTATCAGGGAAGTCAAATGGCGTATCAATGGTATAAAAACGGAAACAGTCTGCCCGGTGCAACAGAACCATTTTTGTTTACCACCGTGACCGGGCCGGATACGTATTCCTGTGCACTTTCCTGTGCCGGAGGCCCACAGGTATTTTCGCAGAATCATACACTCACCTTAAATGCCCCGGCTACCTGTTATTGTATTCCTATGTCGCAATATGGTTGTAGTGCAGGTGATTATATTCAAAAAGTAATCCTGAATACGCTTTCCACCAATAATGCATCGTGTGGAAGTGGGGCCACGGGTTATGAAGACCTCACCACGAATCCGGTGTTCACAACCAGTCTCCAACGTGGACAAGCGTATACCATGGAATTGCATCCGAATCCAGTTTATGGGTTGACTTTTGCAGTATGGATGGACTACAATGATGATGGTTTGTTTGACCAGGTGAATGAGCGACTGGGATATACAGCGCAGATTCAGGGTGGCGGTATTGGGTATATATCTGTTGTGATTCCTTGTTGGGTTCCTGCCGGGCCTCACAGGATGCGCGTTCGTGGAATATTTTTACCGGCAGGAGGAGGTGTAGCCATGACGCCTTGTGGCATGCAGACCTTTGGTGAAACAGAAGATTACACCATTACCATTTCCAGTACCCAGAATATTAATCTGTGTTATTCTCAACTTCAACTAACTTGTCTCATTCAGGGATATACCTTACCATCCGGTTTGATGCAAGCGGTGTTGTCGAATTCCGGTGTCGCCGGGGCTAACTCGGCGCTGACAGATACCGTTACAATCGAATTGCGGGAACCTCTAACGAAAGCTTTACTGCAATCGAAAAAGGCTGTGCTGACTACATCCGGCACTTGTACAGTAAAATTTGATTATTACAATGGAAATGCCTTATCGTGGTAAAGGGACGAAATAGTATACCCTTGTGGAGCGCTTCTCCACAGAGTTTTGCAAGCAATTTAACTTACAATTTCAGTACGGCAGCGAATCAGGCGTATGGCAATAATCAGGTAATGATAGCCCCCGGAAAGTATGCTTCATTCAGTGGAGATTTAAATGCCGATGGTATTGTTGATGGGATGGACTTTCAATTCTGGGAAACAGACAATAACAATTTTGCAAACGGATATCGAACGGCCGATTTGAATGGCGATGGAATTGTTGACGGGCTGGATTATCAATTCTGGGAACAAAATAACAACGCTTTTATTGGGGAAAGTAAACCCTAAGTCCTAACCAATCCGCGAAAGGCCCCCGATGGAAAACTCGGGGTTTTTGATGTAAGGGATGATGGTTTTCTGATCAGAGGATTATACCAAAGTGATTCTCGATCTCTTAATCCGAAGACAATTATCCTATTACCGATTTACACTTTGTAATGCTCGTTCCTTGCAAACAAGGAGCTCGCCTGGCATTCTGAAGACGAGCATGGATTTGGTCATACCCAGGATCTGTCCTAGGAGTATTCAACGGTCTCCTGAGAGGGCGATACTGATTCTTGGAGTCGTAATTACAAAAAGAATTTCAGGAGAAATAAGATGATTTTACCCCTTTTATGGGGGCAGTGAGGGACAAGTTGGAGAATAATTTTACCTGGCAAATGAACCAACCTATGAAAAATCTTTTTACTCTGTNNATTCTGCTGACATGTTATCTCTTTCCGTCCGCTTTTTCACAGGCTCCACAGGCATTTACCTATCAGGCGGTTGTACGCAACAATTCCGGCGACATACTTGCTAACCAGCTAGTGGCCCTGCGCATCAGTATATTGAACACAAGCAATTCCGGCCCTGTTGTTTATCAGGAACGGCATACACCTACCAGCAATGCACTAGGGCTTATCGATTTGAATATTGGTCAGGGTAGCNGTACTGTCCGGATCTTTTCATCCATCAATTGGGGTGTTGATTCCAAGTATATTCAAATTGAGTTAGATTNNCCCGCCGGAGGCACCAATTATTCCATCATGGGAACTACTCAATTACTGAGTGTGCCTTATGCCATGTATGCCAATCAATCAGCCAATGCCGGAGGGGTGGTATTGCCAATGGCATCAGCTCAGGGAATACTACCTATTGGAACGNGAAGTGCCTGGGTGGTGAATAGCAGCACCCTTTATAACAATGGCAGCGAAATTGGTATTGGAACAACCACGCCAGACCCATCAGCTGCTCTGGAAATCGGGGTACAACCAAAGGGTTTTTAATGCCGCGTATGACGACGATACAACGGGATGCGATACCATCTCCTGCTCTTGGTTTACAGATTTTAATTTAGATGATTATTGCATAGATATTTATGATGGTTCGAACTGGATTAAGTCTTGCGGAATGAAGATGAGCGGTGTAGTTACCGATGCACAGCATCCTGCTGCAAATACCTGGGTACAAAAGGCATTTTTAAATACATCAGGAGGCCGATCGCATGCCTTTGCGTTCACTATTGGTACGAAAGCGTATGTAGGAACCGGCAATTCGATGAGTGGACTCTTATCAGATTTCTGGGAATACAATTCTGAAAACAATAGCTGGACTCAGAAAGCAAATTTTCCCGGAGGGCCTCGTTCTGAAGCGGTGGCATTCAGTATTGGTACGAAGGGGTATGTATGCAGTGGCAATAGCGGATCCTATGTGAACTACGATATGTGGGAGTACGATCCTCAGACAGATACCTGGACAGCACGCAGCAATTGTCCGGGTAGTGCTCGAACTAAGGCCCAGGGCTTCGCCATTGGTTCAAAGGGTTATTTGGGATTAGGTACGGATGGAAGCACAGATTTGAACGATTTCTGGGAATACGACCCACAAACGGATGCCTGGTCGGCCAAAGCAAACTATCCTGGAAGTGGCCGCCGTTATACGATGGGCCTAAGTGTACAAGGAAAGGGATATATCGGATTGGGAACAGATGCCAATGGAAACTACTATGGGGATGTGGGAGTTTAACCCCGGAACGAATACTTGGTTAGCAAAAATAATTTTCCGGGCAGTGGTTTTCATTCTATGGCATGTTTTACAATGAATCAACTCGGATATATCGGAACTGGATACAATGGAACCAATGCTATGACTGATTTCTGGGAATACAATACCTCTACGGATACCTGGACAACCAAAGCCCTTTTTCTGGCACATCGCGTCAAAATGCCGTTGGGTTTGCCATAGGAAACAAAGGGTATATTTCAACCGGACTCTTTTCGTTGATGACACTAACGGATGTGTGGGAATATATGGACAATAATGTTGTAGGCAATGCATACACCACAGCAAGTATAGGGAATACCAATTCAGTTTCGGATGGAGCCTGGACGATTTTCAATAATCAGTTGTACAATAGCAATAACGGTAATGTAGGAATTGGTAATTCGTCTCCTACCAATAAACTTTCGGTGACGGGCAATGCCGATATTGACGGATCACTTGGGATTGGGTTAAATAATCCGCAGGCTCAACATAAGCTATCCGTATTGGGCAATTCGTTCTTTAATGGAAATGTAGGCATTGGTTATGCCTTCCTGGCAACAAACTCTCCGTGCTAGGCAATGCCGATTTTAGCGGTAATGTTGGTATTGGTGTTAACAATCCTTTAGAGCAATTGCATACAGCCGGTACGGTTCGTCATGAGTCTTTGATGGGAATTGGAATTCGTCCGGTAATGGCCGATGGCAATGGAAAACTTACGGTGTATAACGAAATAGGTACGGTAAGCAATAGTACAGCACAATCAATTCCCGCGAATACATCTTGCGGAATGGCAACCAGTTCTATTGTGGTGTCCGGCTTACCGGGTAATATCTCTACTGCCGGCATCTCGGTTAAATTCAATGTTACTATAGCCAGTACGAGTACCTTGCGAGTCTATTTAATAGCACCGAATGGAAATGTATTGCGTTTAGTAAGCCCTAATACGGCATTTGGCCAGAATTTTACCAATACCATCATCACCGATAATTCAGGGGTCAATATATCTACCGGCATTGCTCCATTTTCAGGAAGCTATCGACCATCGGGAGTGCTTGGGGAAGTTGTGTTGCAGGAACGGTTACCAAATTTGCAGATATTGGCGGAGGTAACATCAATCCAAACGGCATCTGGCAGTNTAAAAGTAGAAAATGATAATTGGCCGGTCAGCGGAACATTGAATAATTGGTCGATTACGTTTGGTAACAATCCGATCGGTTCCGATGGATACTTCCCGAAATGGAATAATAATGCTCTAAGTACTACGAGTAATTTAATTGATGAGGGACCGAGTATACGAATAGAGGCACCTTTGCATTTCCCGAATACCGCTATAAATAAAAAATTGCTTTGTNGGATGGATGCAAACAATGAAAATCAATTCTATGGCTTTGGAATAGGATACTCAGCGCTTCGGTATCAAGTGGCACATACCGGGGCTTCGCATATCTTCTATGCCGGTACATCAAGTTTTACATCGAATGAACTCATGCGAATAGGTGGCGATGGTAAAGTGAGCATTGGTAGTNGTTGCATCCACGCCAGAGGCTATAAATTATTTGTTCAGGAGNGAATTTTAACAGAACGACTGAAGGTAGCTATTAATGGTTCTGGTAGTTGGGCAGATTATGTGTTTAAAGACGACTATAAATTATTGTCTCTCNAAGTTGAACGTTTCATTAAGGCAAACGGGCATCTGCCCAATGTGCCAAGTGCCGAGGAATTGGCAGAAACAGGATTGGATATCGCTATTGTGAATGCAAAGCTTATGGAGAAGATAGAAGAGCTANCCTTATATCTGATTGAAATGAAGAAAGAAATTGAAGAATTAAAAGAACATCCAACGAGAAATTCTTTACCCAAAAACAAAAACAATGATACGATTTCTTTGCTTAATCCTTAGCTGCTGCTGTCTAACCGTCTCACTCCGGGCACAAGAATTTTACTATTATCAGCATGAAAAGTTGTTTNTGGATGTCAACATGAACTATATTTCTGTTCTAACAAATGCATCCAGCAAAGAAGAATTACAGACTATCCTATCTTCATCTGCAACGGTAACTTCCTTTCAACTAGACAGCTATCCTCAACGATTGAATACAACCTATCGCCATACTGATTCGATGAACAATACCACCATGGCTTACTTTGCTGAAATTAAATTAGGCGATGCTATAAAAGCAAGGAGGATTTACAGCGATTTATGCTTCAACTGAAAGGAAATCAAAAATAAAAGTGTTGCGTTTTACTATTCCCATGCCTCACAACCAAGATTTAGCGTACACGATAAACTTTGGGTGCAACTAAAAGATTCTTCGCAACGAACCTTATTACAACAAGAAGCCGAACGAATTCATTATGATATTCTTGGACAGCATCCATTTATGCCGGAATGGTTTATGTTAGAAGCTAAATCAAATCTAGCCCTTCATCCGTTTAAAGCTAGTCAGCAACTGGTAGAAAGCAACCTTNTTGTGTGTGCCGAACCCGACATGTATCACGCTGCCATTTCCACCTGCGTGAATGATTCCCTATTTACATCACAATGGGCCTTGGCCAATACCAATAATGGCATCAGGGCTTGCAGTGCCTGGGGACTTTCAACAGGTAGCGGTATAAATATTGCTATTTTGGATGAAGGGTTTGAAAACAACCATCCTGATTTATCCNCCAATGTAATTAACACTGGTTACAACGCTATTGTTGGAAGCTCTCCGACAGCAGTTTACGGTCCTCACGGAACCGCATGTGCGGGTATTGCCGCAGCGAGAAGCAATAATACTATTGGCACTGCCGGTGTGGCACCCAATGCACAACTCAGCTCAGTATCCGTATTATTCTCCAATTCAGCCGGCATTCAGGGTAACACGACCAGTGCACAATGGGGTGATGCCATATTGTGGCCGATGAATCAGGGAGCAGATGTCATTAGCAATTCTTGGAGCACCGCTAGCAGTGCTGTTATTACCACGGCCTTATTTACAGCCTTAACCAACGGTCGAAACGGCAAAGGCTGTGTGATAGTTTTTGCAACCGGCAACGATTCCTTATCCGGTATCGCCTATCCCGCCAATGCTTTGCCCGGAATTATGGCAGTGGGTAATTTAAGGTCTGATGGGTATCGGAATTTTAGCAGTAATTACGGCTCCGGGCTCGATGTAATGGCACCAGGAACTACGATTGCTACCTCCGACCAGCAAGGCAGTATGGGATATAATGCCAATGCCAATTTGAGTGGTAATTACACCGATGACTTTAACGGAACCTCCGCTGCTTGTCCGCACGTAGCCGGTTTAGCTGCCTTGATTCTTTCTGTAAATCCATGTTTAACGTCCGCTCAGGTGAGTCAGGTTATCAATCGAAGTGCTCGTAAAATTTTTGGATATTTGTATAGTGTGAATGGCCCCGATGGTACCTGGAATAACGAAACAGGGTATGGATTGATAGATGCAGAGGCAGCGGTTAAGATGTCGCTATCCATGTATCTTCAGAATTTGACCAACACAACTACCCAGTACTATAAATATCCTATTATACAGGCGGGTTATAGTGTGAATAACTTTAGTCCGTATGGAAATTACACTACCTCCACAAGCGCCAACGTTACCTTAGAAGCTAAATACCAGGTCAATTTGGAGCCGGGTTGTGACTTACAGGGAAGCGTGAATATTATTATTTCAAATGCTTTTGGATCCTGTGATACTTGGTAATTACCATAAAATACACTCCATGAAGAACTTCTTTTTTAATTGCCTCCTTCTTACTCTCAAACACAAAGAAGGTATTGGCCCAAACTCTCAGGCCCCAGGTTATCGCTACGTCCGGTGGCTATCAATCCAATGGGGCCGGCTCCCTATCCTTTACCATTGGTGAAACAAATACACCCACTTTGAGCTCTGTCAACAACATACTCACACAGGGTTTTCAACAACCTCATGAAATTAACCTGCTCCATGTAAAAGCATACCTGCAAGGCTATTATCTGGGAGGTGGTCTAATGGCTGATGTCCTTTTAATCAGGCAGTATATGCCAATGCTTCGTTGGATGCCGATAGTGTGGATGTGGAACTACATGCCGCCAATCCACCTTATGCTATGCTTTTTCAACGACGTGCCATTTTGAAACAAGATGGTTCAATTGCATTGAAGGGCATCGGACAAATCGGACAGTCTTATTATTTCGTACTTAAACATCGGAATCACATTGAAACCTGGAGCGCGAATCCTGTTTTGCTTACTGCCATAACAACCTATGATTTTTCTGTAAACTCTAACCAGGCATTTGCTGCAAATCAAATTGAGGTGGAACAGGGGAACTGGGCACTCTTTGTAGTGACATCAACCAGGATGGTGTTGTAGATGGACTTGATTACAACGACTGGGAAATAGATAACAACAATTTCGGAGCCGGATATCTGGCGACAGACTTAAACGGTGACGGCATTGTAGATGGTTTAGACTTTCTACTGGGAAGTGAATAATAATAGTTTTGTTGGGGCGATTGTACCTTAAATAGGGCAGAAATACTTTATACTACCCCACCAACGATCACTATGCGAAACAGGATTTTGAATTCCGGGCAGAAGCATTTAAAGAATGCACGTTACTTTTGAATAAGCAGACGGACCGGTCTACCACTCGCTCCATGATAGGAATTTTACTTTTGAAGATCACCAGGAATTTGCCGAAAGTTTGNATCGATTTCTTTCCGGGTCGGATCAAATTCGTTTGTTGCATCATGCCCGAAATGCCGCCCAGGTGGTTCGATTGGTTCAGCAGTATGAACCGGATATTATTATTATGGATATTGATATGCCGGTATGCAATGGCTTAGAGNGGCTTCTTAAATTACGCGAAGCATCGCTAAATATTCAGGTCATCATGTTAACAGTATTTGATGATAACGAACGCGTGTTCCAGGCAATCTGCCGCGGGGCTTCCGGCTATCTGTTAAAACGGCTTCTCCCGATTCAANTTCTAGGGGATCCTGGATGCAAAAATGGAGGAGCTCCCATGACACCTTCCATCGCCCGACAAGTACTTCGTTTGTTTGCAGGGCCCTATCAGCAAATGCAGGAACAGGAAAATCTTACCCATCGTGAGCAAGTGGTGTTATCATTGCTTGTTCGCGGATTCAGCTATAAAATGATAGCCACAGAGCTGAACCTGGGAATGGAAACAATACGATTTCACATTAAGAACATTTATAGTAAATTACAAGTCCATTCCAAAAGTGAAGCTGTTGCCAAGGCCTTGCTAAAAACCTTAATCAGTCTTAGGTCTTTGCAACGTCAATTAACCTTTTGTAATGAATATGGTATAGCATAGTATCATGTTCAATTTCCAAAACTTGCACAGGCATTTTCAGCAAAATCAGAATCATTTCTTCAAACTGGAAGAGCCCTGATCGCGTATTTGCGTCATAAAGTAAATATGAACAAACTTTTAACATCCTGAATAGGCGTATCCTTTTCAGCATCCTTTTGAGCAGTTGCAGTAACGCTGAGGCTCAAATCGCATCCTGGAATCATACTTCGTATAGGGTTGAGAACGGCCTGCCGGGTCAGCGGGTGGGCGCCGTGCAACAAGATTATCGTGGATTCATCTGGATGCTCACCGCCGGAGGGCTTTGCCGCTTTGATGGGTTTACTATTGATCGATTGTTGCATCAGGCTAATGATAGTACTTCACCACCCTGTGATTATATAACCGATTTAATTCGATTACCGGATAATCGAATGCTGGCTACAACCACGCAAGGTTTGTATGTGTTTGATCCGGTAACGTTTCGCGGACAACGAATCCGCATCCCATCGNCAACTCCGGGAATGGACTATACTGGAAAATATTACTAAGAACTGTAAACTGGTTCCTCACTTAAAAAAATTGCAGTGCGGAGTGAGACTTCCTGGATTTATTACGACTACAACCTGACGAATCCGATTACGATACGATTCCCATATCCAAGTAATGACCTCAGTCAGGAAATGCGGTTTACCAATGATCCAGGGCTTATGGACTCCTCCGGAAATATACTTACCACTACCAATTACAGCGACGATTTATACCTGGTGGACTACGAGAAACGGAAAATGCAAAAGCTCGCAAACTATTCAAATCATCCTTATGGTCAATTAACACATTACAAGTGGTTTGATGCCATGTGCATGGATAGCCTGCAGAATTTATGGTTTCATTGCGGAGGTATTGATACTTTATTTTGTTTGCCACCTCACGGAAGGGTAATGGCGTATTATTTACCCAAACCCTTGAATGCGGTTCAATGGTATGGACAAATTTCTTTACCGCAACACGATAAGATGATGTGGCAATATGAATATAACGGGAAGGCCTACCTCTATGAACTGCCCTATGCCGAAATGCTGGAGAATCCCGGAATGCCGGTGTATGTAAATCCAACACGGATATTTCGGCATACAATTNATTCCCTCTTTACGGACAAGAGCCGGAATACATGGATCGCGCATCGAAATGGTTTGGAACTGGTTCAGGCAAATTATAAAATGATTGAGCGTATCGACTTGCCTTTAGTGGATTTAAGTGAGGATGAAGCGCATTGGGTATATGATTTGTACGCTATAGCACCGGATAGTATGCTCATCGCGGCGAATCATGCCGGCTTGTTCCTTTACATCCGTTCTAAAAATAAAATTGTTCAACTTAAAGATAAATCCGGCAAGCCGAAACACTCCTCAAATCCTTATTCAATCAAACAGCTTATTCCTATGCGGGCAGGCCGAATTCTCCTTCGTGGCAATGAAGATTGGGTCTTAAATCATAAGGAATTCTTTGAATCATTTTCTCCACGCACCCGCTATGAAAAATTATTGCTGCAACAATCCAGTCATTGCGTTTTTCAGGATACAAAAATGAATGTGTGGGTGGGTACGGATTCCGGAATGCTGCGTTTTAACAGGAATTCTTCCAGCGATACACTTTTAAAAACACGGAGCTTTTTGATTGGGCCCATGTTGATTGCANTAGATGAAGATGAACAAGGCAAAGTTTGGTTTGCAAACCGCTTACGGGCTGATTTGTATTGCTATGACCACACTGGCGACTTAATAACAAGAGTTGCCATGCCGGAAGCCTCCTTCTCATATATCAGTCAACTGGTTTGTGCACCGAACAATATGATCTATTTGGCAGATGTGAACGGACTTGGCTCATTTAACCTGAGCACGAAAAAATTGCAACGATACCAGATGCTGGATGGCTTCCCAACCCGGGAAATATTTGCACTGCGTTATATTCATCCCTTCTTAATAGCAACTACCTCCAATGGATGTTATTTTTTAAATACGACGTCGAATGCAGGATTTGTATTAAACAGCCTCGACGGAATCCAGCAGAATATTACGACATGGGCAAATTTATATAATAGAAAAGCAAACCTCTTGTATCTCGGAGGAAATGCCTGTGTGTATAAACTGGATATGTCCGTGTTGAAACAATCAGTGCCTCAACCTCTGGTGTATATCGAACAAGTCAGGATTGAAAACCAGTTGTTGGATAGAGGCCAGGAAAAACTCGTTTTGAAACCTGAAGAGAATACGATTTCCTTTCGGGCCAAAGCGGTGGATTTTTATTCCGGTGCGCCTCGCAAATTTATGTACCGCATTTCCGAAGATGGCGATACCTCTGACTGGTTGATGCATCCGGGTGAAGAATTCTCATTCAATAACTTGTCGTCCGGAAAGTATTTTATTGAACTGCGCAGTCAGGATAAAACCGGGCAATCAAGCCAAAATACCGCCACACTTCATTTTCAGATCATGGCTCCCTGGTATGCTACGTGGTGGTTTATAGCCATGTTGGTCATACTACCGTTTGTACTCTTACTGGCCCTGTATCAATTTAGAATGAGTCAGTATAAAAAATTCTCACAANTCAGAAATCAATTGAGCCGCGACTTGCACGATGATTTGGGAAGTACATTAAGTAGTATTAATATTTTAAGTAAACAAAACATAAAGCTGAATNCGGACTACAAGGAGGTCCTTCGAAAGATCCATGAACGGACCACCCGGCTATTAATATCAATGAAAGATATCATCTGGAATATTCATCCTGAACATGATCAACTGGAAGATATTTTAAATCATATCCGGAGTTATGCTTCTGAGGTTATGGATGCTAAGGGGATAGAGTACATCATTGATTTTCCGATGGTTTCCGGAATTCGTAAGGTTGATTTTATTGTAAAACATGCCCTTGTATTAATTACAAAAGAAGCCGTCAATAATCTGGTTAAATATTCCCGATGCAACAACGCGCGCATCGAAATATCCATAGAAGGGAATCAGACCTTGCATGGCAGGATTTCAGATGATGGTATTGGTTTCGAACAGGATAAACTGGATCGCATTGGTGGAATCCACAATATAAAGCAACGTGCCANNAAGAAGGGTGGATATGCAGCCTTGAACAGCCAACCCGGCAAAGGAACCTGTATTGAATTCCGATTGCCTCTTTAAGTCAATTTAAATTTTATCCCGGCTATCAGGCCGATGAAGAAATAGGCCAAATCTTCGACGTACAAAAATTTGCAAAATACAAATGCAATAATGTGTGTTCGTGTGATAGTAGATGCCAGGAGAGGGATTGGAATTCAGGCAAAACGGGGGCACTCACGGGACTCAGACAACAATCTAAAAATTAATTTGGAAGTCTCTTTCTTAATATCGTAATATTGCAATATATAAATATTTATGGGAGCCTCCAAAACAGATCATTTCAGTAGAGAACAAAATACGGTGGCGGCAATGGCCAAAGCACTGGGGCATCCGGCACGTATCGCGATTCTTGAATACTTGAGTCAGGTGGATACCTGCATTTGTGGCGACATTGTAGATGAATTGCCGTTAGCGCAGCCTACCGTATCACAACATCTCAAGGAACTGAAGAATGCGGGTATTATTCAGGGCAGTATTGAAGGAACCGCTATCTGTTATTGCATTGATCCGAAAATCCTTAAATCCTTCCGAACCTTTCTGGATGGATTACTGACCACCCGCAAAAACAAAAAAATTGTTGTTAACTTAAAAAATACCATGCAAACACACGAAGAAATTAAAGAAATCGTACGCCGTAAATACAACGAAATTGCCTTGCAGGATAATGCCACAAATGCCAGTTCCTGCTGTGGAAGCGGCGGATGTAGTACGGAAGTTTACAATATTATGACCGATGCGTATGATGATGTAGATGGCTATCAACCCGAGGCCGATTTAAAATTAGGCTGTGGACTCCCCACGCAATTCGCGCAAATTAAACCAGGCGATGTGGTGGTGGATTTGGGTAGTGGAGCAGGCAACGATTGTTTTGTGGCACGTCATGAAACCGGAGCATCGGGTAAAGTAATCGGCATTGATTTTACTGAAGCAATGATAAATAAGGCCCGGATGAATGCTGAAAAACTTGGCTTCCATAATGTTGAGTTCCGATTCGGGGATATCGAANAAATACCGATTACCTCCAACGTAGCCGATGTGGTGGTGAGTAATTGTGTCATGAACCTGGTCCCCGACAAAGTGAAGGCCTTCTCTGAGGTCTTTCGCATCCTGAAACCCGGTGGTCATTTCAGTATTTCTGATATTGTGCTGACCGGCGATNCGCCCGAGCGTATCCGCAATGCTGCCGAAATGTATGCAGGTTGCGTAGCCAGTGCTATACAANAAGAAGATTACCTCCGCATCATTGCTGAAGCCGGGTTCAAAAATGTTAACTTACAANAAGAAAAGGCTATTATCATTCCGGATGATATTCTGTCCAATTACCTGAACGAAGAGGAGATTCTTCATTACAAGTCAAACAGGAATATAATTTTCAGTATCACCGTATATGGTGAAAAACCATCGGCCTGTTGTGGACCGGATTGTTGTTCATAAAATCAGTAATGAGTGCATGAAAACGAAACTTAAATTTCTCGATCGCTACCTCACACTTTTGATTTTTCTGGCCATGGCCCTGNGGGTGGCCATCGGTTATTTTATTCCTGAGGCTCCCGAGGTATTAAATTCATTCAATCAGGGAACTACCAATATTCCACTAGCTATTGGTTTGATTCTTATGATGTATCCGCCCNTCGCTAAAGTAGATTTTAAANAAGTTCCACACATGGTTAAGCAACCCAAACTATTGTGGGTTTCTTTGGCCATTACCTGGCTTGTTGGGCCGTTCCTGATGTTCATACTAGCTATTCTCTTCCTCAACGGGTATCCGGAATACATGAGTGGACTTATTCTGATTGGCCTCGCTCCATGTATCGCTATGGTGATTGTTTGGAATGAACTGGCGGGCGGAAACCGTGAGTTAACCGCGGGCCTGGTCGGCATCAATAGCCTGTTACAGGTTTTATTTTTTAGCTCGTATGCATACTTCTATTTGCAATTTATGTTACCCTGGTTTGGGCTATTCGCCTTTCAGGCCGACATTCAGTTTATGCAAATTCTACAAACCGTATTGCTTTATCTGGGCGTTCCTTTCGTGTTGGCAATGATGAGTCGCGTCATACTTATTCGCGCGAAAGGAGTAGATTGGTTCAATACCAGGTTTATACCCGCAGTTTCCNCGATTACTTTAGTCGCCTTGCTTTTTACGATTGTGCTGATGTTTAGCCTGAAAGGAAACAAGATTGTTGAATTACCCGGTGATGTGTTGCGCATCGCATGGCCTCTGGTCATCTTTTTTGGCATAATGTTTTTCACTATGTTTNTTGTGAGTAAAAAAATTGGTGCGTCTTACCGCGATACCGTGGCCTTGTCGTTTACAGCCAGTGGAAATAATTTTGAATTGGCCATTGCCGTCGCGATAGGCGTATTTGGGGTGAATAGTGGTCAGGCCTTTGCCGGAGTTATTGGCCCATTGGTAGAGGTGCCAGCTTTAATACTTTTGGTGCGGGCCAGCAATTATCTTAAATCCATCTATTTCAAATCCCAGGAGTCATGAGGTTATACCCTAAAATCGATCAACTCATCAGTACATTCAGCGAAGAGCAGATCCCTGTTGAACGAAGAAAAAGCCTTCAGTCCTTGACCGATCATCTCATGGATGTAACCGGAAGAGTTCGTTTGAATTTTATTTGCACACACAATTCCAGAAGAAGTCATCTGGCTCAGGTCTGGGCGCATACGTGGAGTAATTATTACGATTTAGATTTTATCGATTCATATTCGNGGGGGACTGAAGGAACAGCGGTATATCCTCTAGTGATTGACACATTGAGCAAACAGGGATTTGAAATCTTTCAACTTTCCGGTGCGTCAAATCCGGTGTATAGTTTAAAATGCCATGCACTTGATCGCCCGCTCATCCTGTTCTCAANNAAGTTCTCGCATCGGTTTAACCCGGAAGCTGATTTTATAGCAATTATGACCTGTGACTCAGCTAATGAGGCCTGCCCGATGGTTTCGGGAGCCAGCAAACGGTTTTCGGTATTGTATGAAGATCCGAAGCGGTATGATGGAACCGAGCAACAATCAGCGGCATATACGGAACGTAGTTTGCAAATTGCGCAGGAACTCTGGTGGGTTTTTGCTCAAGTTGCCGCGCACCGGGCTAGCAAGTAGTCAACAGGGCATACTGTTTAAATTCAATGCAGCAGACAGCATGACACGGTCATTTCAATTTAAAACGTTAAGAAGATCGAGCGTATAGACCGGGTATTCGGTTGAAGTCTACATCACTCAAAAATTAGTTTGGAGGTATACAACACCTGATCGTTTTGCATCAATCTGATATAATAAAGACCAGAAGGCAAACCATTCCGGGGTATCGTAATTTGTTGATCCTGACAAGTTGTGCGAAAGACTTCCTTGGAAAGCGAGGAATACAGGGAAAGTATGCAGCCTGATAAATTTTGCGCCATGTAAAGAGTCGCTGAGGATGAAGACGGATTTGGATACAATTTTATCGGAACACTATTTAAACTTGAAGTGTTTATCCCTACACTTCCGCAATTGGGTGTGTTGACCAACGAGATTCGGTCGGAATAAAGTTTAGAAACCATTCGATCGGCCTGGCCATGCGTGAACATATTTTTACAAGAGCTCGGTGTGTAATCCATATAATTCATCACCATGTCGTTTGAAACTGTATTACCACAAGATTTTACCGGATAATTACAACTTAAATTATAGGCTTGGGGCGGCGTGTCAGCCACCATATCATCTCCACAGGAACCCTGACCTGAGGTGCCGCCAAAGATGTGAAACAGCCCGAAATAGTGACCTACTTCATGGGTCAGCACATGACTGTTTTGGTGGAACTCGGTATACTGTATGGCCATTCCATCCCATGCAGCACCATGACTTGACGGACTGGAAGCTGTACCTGCAAAATAGCTTCGGTTGATGACATAAATATTCAGGTAATGATAAGGATCCCAAGGCTCCTGTCCACCCGTGCTGGTTTGAAAATACTGGCTATTCCCAAGAAATGAATCCATGAACATCACGGTATCGGTATAATGTCTTGTGATTCCTGTGGTAGGATTGCCTAAGCTATCTTGTTGCACTAAACAGAACTGTATAGGTACCGCACCTGCCACAGCCTGAAACTCAGGGGTGTGTTGATGGTGTCAGCGTTCAGTCTGGCAAAATCTTTATTCAGGGCATCCACCTGAGCATAAATTTGTGCATCCGGAATATTTTGGGCCGCGGTATTATAAAGCACATGAATCACAATCGGAATATAAGTAATTGCGGTTAACGGTTTTTGCACCTGGGTTTGGTTCGAAGTAGGAACAACGGTTTCGGATTGTTCAGGGATAAGATGGTTACCGTGGCATCGAAAATCCTGGGCAATTAATGGATCGGATACGATGCACAAAAGTAAATAACAGGAGGATGATTCTCATAATGATGTTATTTATTAACAAGAAAGCTATATAGGAAATACGAAGTTGTTAGCCGGAATGTGAGCAAACGGGAAATTATTTTAAGAAGATGGTAACTTGAACTATGTAGTTATTCGCCGGGTATTCAGTGTATCCCCTCATACAATTCAAGCCAAAGCGTAAACTCCGAACCCTGACCCGGCGTGCTTTCAATGTCCATTTGCGCATGAATCTGAGGCAGCAATTGCATCACCAGAAATAAACCCAGGGCATGGCCCTTTTCACCCTCGGTGCCTTGCCGGGATCCGGAAGTACCAGAATTTAATATGGCCTGACGTTGAGCTTCATCCATGCCGATACCTTCATCGATGATTCGGATTCTGTACTTTCCATTCGATGATATACCGGATAGTTGAATCTTCCCGCCAGGTTGACTGTACTTAATGGCATTGGTGAGTATGTTTCGTAAGGCTAACGAAAGAATATCTAAATCACAAAGCACAAAAGCTTCTTGAAACNNGATGAAATAATTTGGATGTTTTTGCTGGGCCTGTAATACAATTAATGCTACCACATCTGTACCTATATCCTGCACAGCGTATTGAAGCAAGGGGGCTGGCTTNCGCTGCATCTGCAATCGGGCCCAACTTAATAAATCCTCTAGCAAATGACTGGTTTGTGCAAGCGCATCAGAAGTTTGTTGTTCGAATTTTTGTTTCTTCTCTTCTGGTAAATTTTTGGTATTGCTTAATAAAAGGAAACTCTGCAGGGTATTTAAAGGATGCCGCAAATCATGGGAAATGATACTGAACAAACGATCTTTAATCTGATTTAATGTACTTAATTCTTCCTTTTGTGAACTGATTAATTGATTTTGCTGTTCTACTTCATTTTTTTCTGATTGNATTTTACGGATGAAGATGAGCGTACTCACTAAGCCTAAAACCATCGATAAAACAACCAACAATAATATATTGCGTTGGTTGCGCTGTTGCTGTAATTGAGCATCTTTTTTACCNAGATCAATATTCTTNTTGTCCAGCAAATAATCCGTTTCCAACTGTTCAATCCGGTTGCTGGTTTCATTGGTGAATATGCTATCTCTTAATGCATCATATTTTTGATGATATACAATGTATTTACTGAAGTTGGATTGCGCGAGATACAAATCGGCCAGATTCCTGAAATTCTCTAAAACAATTTGGCGCAATTCGCCCTGGTTTGCATAGTCCAGACTTTTTAGAAAGTTAATTTCCGCTTGTTTAAAGTCTTTTTGCCATNNCAAAATGGAACCCAGATTGTTGTAAAGTCCTGACAAACTGTATTCGTCCCGACTACCTTGTTCCACGATCGTCAGGGCTTGCCGGATGCGTGATTCGGCCTGCTGAAGATCGCCNACTTTTTTAAAAATCAGGCCCATATTGCTCAAACACACAACCATCGCTGCCGTATCTTTCAGTCGGCTGACCAGTTCCAATTCACGTCGGGTAAAATACAGGGCACTGTCTTGTTTACCCTCCTGCGAGTACAAACTACCGCATTGCGAATACCATGAACTCCATAAGGCACTGTCTGCACTGCCTTGTAGCATTTTTCGNGAGAGCCGGACATATTCATGGGATTTCTCAAACTGATTCATTCCAGCATATAAACTAATGATGGAGAGATAGGTGGAGAGCCGGTTGGTATATTCGCCGATTTCCTCATAGGTGCGGATGGCGTTGAGGTAATTTTCTAACGATCGATCAAGTTTGCCGGCTAACTCATAACAATAGCCCAGACTGGAATAGTTATCCGCTACTTCTTTTGGACGATTCAAACTTCGGGCCAGTTGCAAGGCTTTCTGGTAATATTCCAATGCCTTGCTGGTGTTATACTCACGATATAAACGGGCAATCCTTCGATGAATATGCATCTGCTGGGTGTCAAGTTTTCCCTCGTCCAGAAGCTGGAACAAACTATCTAAACTTTGAGGCCGCTGTGCGAAGACAGAGTGGAACAGCTGATTAAAACCAGAACAACGAGCAGCTTTTTCATACCCTGCGTTTTAATGCATTGTTACCAACGATGGCCTGGGTAACCTGTTCAGCATATTGTGCCCCGATACTGAGTTGAATTTTCCCAAGTATTAAATGATTCACATTCAAACTATCTACATAATGAATGTTTACCATATGGGATCGGGATATGCGCACAAAATGTTGCGAAGGAATTTGTTGTTCCAGATTTTTTAAGTTCACCAAGGCGAGTTTCTCTTTCCCATTGCTCAGGTGAATTTTAACGAAATCGGCCAACGACTCAAAATAAAGAACTTCCTCAAACCGGATCCGCACAAAGGCATTGTCTTCACGAATAAAAAATGATCACTATCCTGAATCTTAACCGCCTCTATACCTTCAAGCAGTGATCGGGTTCGCATCAGCTCCCGGGTTTTCAATACCCCGGTACAAGCGTTCCGGCGTAACTGGTTTTNNTATAAAGTCGACTGCATCAATATCAAACGCGTCCAAAGCGTAACTCGAATGCGAACTGATGAGCAGGATATAAGGCAGTTTGCGCAAACTTTTNACCAATTGCACCCCACTTAAACCTGGCATTTCCACATCCAGAATTAACAGGTCTACTTCGTGATCCTGCAAATAATCCATGGCTTCACGGGCATCCTCGCAAATCTTCACACATACTGTTTTCGGATAATCCTGCAAATACTGAACTACCAGTTCCCGGCACAACGCATCGTCATCTGCCAATAAATACCTGATTTGGGGCATGGGCCAAAAGTAAGTTGCAACAACGAATATTCGTATACCAGTATTTGTCAAATAATCGCGATACCCTATAACTACACCGACCAAAACACCTGGTCCGTAGACTTGTTTTATTCCTTGGCCGACTTGCGGGACCACAAACTCGGATAGAGAACTACTTTTGAACTAACTAAGGATTCGGTATTCTGTTTCATTAAAAATCCCCCGGATTAGAACATGACTGAAATCCAGAACCCTGACCATTGATTGCGCAGCGGCTATTTCGTAAGGAATCGCCGCTTTTTTTGGCGCTGATTTCCAGTAAGGTGGTTTAATTCGGACTCCCTTTCGAAACCTGAGGGATTGGAAGAATATTCATTGATTTTAAAGCGTTTCGCTACAGACAGAAATACCCTGCTCTGGGTATTGACCCCCGGTAGGCTGGTAGTTAATTTTGCATCAGGAAAACTTAAAAATCTTCAAGCCATGAAAATCTCAATCTTTTCGGTATCGCATCTGTTGTCGTTGCCTTGTTCGTTTCAATTCAAGTAAAGGCAGCTGATCTTGTTGTGGCGCCTGGTGGTACCGGCGGAACCTATGCCAGTTTAAATACAGCTATTGCAGCAGCCAGTGCGGGTGATCGTATCATCGTGTATCCACAGGCCAATGGAGCATCGTACAGCGAAACTGCCATTACCATTACGAAGAGTTTACAGATTTTATCGGCCAATGAAGGGGCTTTTATACCATTGATGCACCAAGCATCACGATTGCCCCAACAACAGCCGCATCCAGCATCACAATTATTGGAATGAAATTGCTGTCGGGGTATTGCCACTTCCGGGAATGCGCCGGCGGGAGCCCGAAGTTCTATTAATATTCTGAACGATTCTATCATGAGTGGTTCCTTGAATTTTAACCACGATAATTATAATGTCACCGCCGCTGCGAACTTTATCTCTTCCGGTGTTGTATTTAAATATGGAAAGGTGATCGGAAACCACATCACATCCTCCATCACCTGCAACAACGATGCATCAACCAATAATTTAGGGATACCACCATGATTATCGGAAACAGAGTATATTATTATACTGCGGGGAACAATGGGGGCGTGAACTGGAACAATACCAATCAACATTTCAGTATCCAGAATAATTTTATTCGTTTAGACTATCCCGGCAATGCAACAAATTTTGGCATCTATGTTCAGAATGGCCGGAATTCTGCGGCGGGAACCAATGTCATTAATAACAATACGATTATTAAACAAACCTATTCCATTTACTACGGCATCACCATTAATACCGGAGCGTCTTCTGTAACAGAAATCATGAATAATCTGATCGTAGCATCTTTCTATGGTGGCGGATTAATTACCAGTACCGGGAATTATGACATCCATTATAACTATGTATCGAATGCGAGTTTTGGTGGATTTACCAACGATGGCACCAATGTGGCCCCTACAAATACAACAATTAATACTGCCAATGGCTTAATCACCAATGCACTCTCCAACACCATTAACGGAGGTACGCCGGATTCAGCCTATTCCGACATTAACCTCACCCGGAATGATGCCGGATGTTACGGAGGTTCCTATACACAAGATAATTTCTTTCCGATTACAGGAAATGATTGGGCCCGTGTGATTTTGGTCACAGCACCCCGTCGGGTTATGGTAAATGGTACCATCAATGTGAAAGCCATCGGTTACGATAAGTAATCCGAAGGCAGTGTACACAATTGATTTGGTAACATGTTAAAAATCATTTCCATGAAAGGTTTATTTATTCACCTGCTGTTGCTGCTTCTGTTTGGAGGCATGATGCAGGTACAAGCCCAAAGCGGACGAGGGAAACTCGTTGCGGCGGAATTATTTTGATACAGATCCGGGTAACGGCAATGGAACTGCTTTTTCCTTGCAGGGAAATGCCAATGATGCATTCCGAACTGCGCTGCAAACCGTTAGTTTGTCCTTACCAGCCGGAACCCATGTGTTGCATGTCCGCTACCAGGATTCCATCGGAAATTGGGGCACTCCGTTTAAGTCGGTTTTACAGGTTGATCAGGCCCTGGGTGCACGTAATATCGGTGCGGTATTAGGTAGAGCGTATTGGAATGGCAATCTGGGCACAGCAGTCAATCTCATTATCCTGAACGGCAATGCTGCACAGGCGCTCAATTCCTTTATTGAAAGTACTTCGCTTTCTTCCTTTTCCTCACCGGGTTTACACAAACTCAGTGTTCAGGTGCTGGGTGTTGACGGACAATATAGTCCTGAATTCAGCACGGTAGTTAAATATGATGCTTCTTTAGGCGTCAATCGGCTCATTTCAGCCGCATTAGCCGAAGCGTATTGGGATAATACACCCGCTCAAAGTACAGGGTTGATTATTGTGAATGGAAATGCTTCGCAAGCCATCAACGAGTTTGCCACAACCAGTGCCATCAATACGTTTTCAACTGCCGGCTTACATACCTTACATGTTCGTTTGCTGGACCCCAACGGCAATGGCAATACCAGTCCGGTGTTTACGACTACGCTGAAAATAGATCAGGCACTCAACCTTGAACGGAGTATTCGGGTAGATGCAGCCCGGGTCTGGTTCGATAATAACACACCTCCGGCTCCGAATATGCTGGCACTGGATGGTAATTTTAATCAGTCGGTTGAATCGGCGTTGCACAGTTTGCCGGCACCGGGGATCGGTGTACATAAACTCAATGTACAATTTCGTGATTCTCTTCCATCGCAATGGGGACCTGTTTTTCTACCGCATTCACTGTCGAAGGTCCGCTTTCCTACCGCAATATTAATCTGGCCCAGGGGCAATTGTATTGGGATAATGATACCTTGTTGTATCCGCAATCCTTACTGGCCTTTGATGGTTCCTATTCCGATGCCGTTGAATCAGCCTTGCAAAGCAGCACTCCACCTTTTGCATCGGGCGTACATACCCTTTGTGTTCGTTTTAAAGAGGTTGCCAACAATTGGTCTGCACCGTTTCGTATCCCCATTTCGTTTGAGGATAGTTTGAGTGCAAGGCATCTGCAACTGACCCAAGGTGAAATTCAAATCAGTGATACCTCCTTTATGGTGATTGCATTGAACGGAAATTTTAGTGCGGTGTTTGAATCTGCCCAGGCTACTTTACTAAGCTCTGGCATCCCGACCGGTTTACATAAATTAAAAGTGCGCATCAAAGGCCAGGATAATAACTGGGGGCCCTATTTTACATCGGCCATTTTAATCACTTCTTGTGCATCCACTCCAATGCCCAATATCACCTATTCGGGTTCATTAAACTTTTGTGCTGGAGGTCAGATTACATTAAATGCACCGGCCGGTTATACCAGCTATACCTGGATGCGCGACAATACCATCGTAGGCAACGCGCAGTCATACACAGCCACTCTGAGCGGATCTTATGTGGTAATCGTTACAGACAATACGAACTGTCCGGGAGCATCGATGCCGGTGCTTGTGAATGCCGGTCCACAGATAACCATTGCAGGTAATTCCGTCATGTGTCAGGGAACTACCGATAGTTTAATGGTGCCCACCGGATATGCGCAATATGTCTGGTCCGGAGGCTCTACAACCTTCAAACAATCCATTACTGGTCCGGGAACGTATACGGTAACAGTCACCGATAATCAGGGCTATAGTATGACGGCTACCAAAACGGTGAGCATGTTACCACAGCCTGTGAAGCCGGTTATTTCAGCCAGTGGCCCCCTGAGTTTTTGTCCGGGCCAGAATGTGACGCTTACGTCCAGCATCACCACAAATATTGCCTGGAATGTAGGACCCACCACACCATCGATTACCACGGATAGTTCAGGGTATTACACGGTCACCGTAACAGGGGCCAATGGATGTAAGAATACTTCGAATCCCGTCATCACTACAAAATTCGGATCAGGCGTTGCAGGGATCACCCCATCCGGACCCACCACATTTTGTGCTGGAGGCAGCGTGACGCTTAATGCATCGGCGGCCAATTCGTACAGCTGGTCTACAGGTTCTTCCAATTCATTCATTACCGTTTCCAGCAGCGGTACATATAGTGTCGCCTTAGTGGATACCAACGGATGTTCGCTGCAGGCTTCAGTACTTGTCACCGTAAATCCCAATCCGCCGGTGCCGGTCATCTCGGCGAGTGGCCCATTAAATTTCTGCAACGGATCTTCAGTTACTTTAACCTCCAGTGCGGCCACAAACAATATGTGGAGCAATGGAGCAACGACCGCCTCTCAAACGCTGTATCAAAGTATTAGTTTAGTGGATACCGTTGTGAATGCCTTCGGATGCAAATCCTGGTCTGCTCCGGTAAATGTGGATGTGCATCCGGTTGCTAGCATTGCAGCCAGTGGGCCAACCACGTTCTGCGCCGGTGATCAGGTTACCCTAACAGCAAGCCCAGCCAGTGGCGTAAACTACTTGTGGTCTACCGGGGCTACTTCATCTTCAATTACGGTCAATAATAGTCAGAGTATTTCTGTTATTGTCACCGAGCCAGGTCCGGGTTGTAAGGATACCGCCTATATGCCTGTTACGGTGCATCCACTTCCTGTTGGCACCATCACGGCATCTGGTTCAACCACCATTTGTTCGGGCACTACACTCAGCCTGCAAGCGGCAGGTTCGCCCAATTGCGTGTATTTCTGGTATCGGGATGGAAGTCCGATCACTTATTCATCGTATTCGTCGGGCTATAGTTGTTATATCAGCATTCATGTGAGTGGGTATTCCTATCCTGCCGGTGCACAGGGAACGTATACGGCCAAGATACTGGATACCTTAACGGGATGTTTCAGTTTTACCAATCCCATCGCGGTGACCGTTATTCAACCGGCACAACCCGTTATTACCGCCAACGGTGGCACAACACTTTGTATTGGAGCAAATACCATCTTGACATCCACTCCGGCATCGTCTTACTTGTGGAGTACCGGTGATACCACACAGAGTATTGTTGCATCAACCCAAGGAACATACACCGTTATGGTGACGGATAATTTTGGTTGTACCAACACGTCCAATCCAACACCGGTCACTTTTTATCAGCAAGCTGTAATTGTCCCAAGCGGACCCACCACGTTCTGTGCCGGAAATGCAGTCACTTTAAATGCATCCCCGGCGGGTACGTATGTTTGGAGTCCCAATAGCACAGCGTCCTCTATTCCGAATATCACTACATCCGGAACGTATAGTTTAACGGTGACCGATGTAAACGGATGTGTAACTCAGGCAGTGCCCGTTACTATCACCGTAAACCCATTACCATCCGGAAGTATTGCCTATAACGGACCGGCATCGGCCTGTTTGGGAGATGCTGTGAACTTATCAACCCAACCTGTTGCGAATGCTATTTACAAATGGTATTACAATGGGAGTCCGATTACCTATTGGGGCTATAGCATTTCTTGTGGATGCTATGTACCATCGTATCATTACGCATATTCTTTTGCTGCAACGGCCTCAGGAAACTATTCCGCTGAGGTCATCGATACACTCACAGGATGTTCAACCATGACCAATGTTTTATCGGCAACGATCCATCCACTTCCTGTACCGGTGATTTCCCAAACGGCAGGAATCGCCTGTTACGGAAATCAAACAGCCTCTTTACTGGGGACGGCAAGTGGAACAGTGGCTCCGTATTCGTATAGTTGGAGTAATTCAGTTTCAGGTCCGAACAATATAAACCTGGGTGCAGGAACCTATGTACTCTCAGTAACGGATGCGAATACCTGCCAGCAAGATACCGCCTACACCATACAACAACCGGCTTTGGTGAGTGCATCCGCTGTCAGTCCGACCAATACACGGGGATATCAAATTTCCTGTTATGGGTATTCGGATGGAAGCGCCACCGTATATCCTTCTGGAGGAACAGCACCTTACACGTATTTATGGAGTACAGGGGCTACCACAGCCAGCATCAATAATTTGAGTGCCGGTACCTATACTGTTACCGTATGGGATGCCAATACGTGTGCGCCGGCTACAACAACAGTTACCCTAACCCAACCCGACCCATTAAGCGTTACCTTACAACCGTATGTTCGTTATGGTGGAAATCATATTTCATGTTATGGTGAAAATGATGGTCAAATTTCCTGCCTGATTACTGGAGGTACGGCTACCATGAGTTTCCTTTGGTCGAATGGACAAACCACTGCCACAGCGGTCAATTTATTGGCCGGAGTTTACAGTGTACAAATCACCGATTCGGTAGGATGCATCACCACAGCATCCACAACACTTACCGAGCCGGCTCCGTTGTTGTCGATACCAACGGTTTCTGATTATACCGGTTATGGGGTATCCTGTTATGGTGAATCCGATGGAAGTATTTCATTGAATAGTACAGGTGGTACCATGCCGTATCAGATTAGTTGGGCAGATACCAATAATCAGTTTGTGCGAAACAACTTGCCTGCCGGAAACTATTTTGCTACCATCACGGATACCTTGGGTTGCACGGTGCTGGATACGATAGTTCTTACTCAGCCTGATACCATGACACTGGTCACCACAGGGGATACCTTATTATGTTATGGTAATTCAGATGGCAACATCAGCGTGAATGCTTCAGGCATGTATCCTCCATTTCAATACCAGTGGGCAGGATACGGAATGCAGGCCAGCCAGAATAATTTACCGGCAGGCAACTATATCGTAACGGTGACGGATGCCCGCGGTTGTACCCAGGTAACCTCCTGCGATGTGATTGAACCAACACCAGTACAAGCCTACGCTTTCGGTACATTTATTGGATGCGGAACACAAATCGGATTGTTGTCGGTGACGGGTACAGGGGTACGCCTCCGTATACTCAACTGTGGAGCAATGGGTCAACGGCATCCTTCCAGAACAATCAGCCTTTAGGTACTTATAGTGTTACGTTGACGGATAGCCATGGTTGCATCGATACAGCAACGGCTATTATACTTTCACCACCCACGCTCACGGCTACTACCACTAATTATATCAGTTCCTGTGATAGCATCAATACCGTGCCGGCTGCAACAGTTACGGTAAATGCCTCAGGTGGGGTACCTCCGTATATGTATTTGTGGAGCAATGGACAAACATCGCAAACGATTTCAAATCTGGCCACCGGAAATTATTCTGTGATCGTTACGGATGCCAATGGATGTACGGTTCAACCGGTGGCACAGGCGTATAACAATGATGCCGCCCTCATTCAGGGTGATACCCTCATCTGCACGGGCAGTCAAACCACCTTATCAACAGTACCCGGAACTTCGTTTAGCTGGAGTTCATCATCGGGAGTTATCAGTACGGCCCCAACGGTGAATGTGGCGCAAGGTGTTTATACCCTGAATATGGTGAATATGGCAGGATGCGCGCATACCGGAAGTTTTCAGGTGAATGAACATGTTTGTAATACCATTCTGAATCTGACCTGTCTGTTACAAGGTATTACTATAACGGACAAATGCAACCGGTATTGCTGAATCAGGGCGTTGATACCTCCAACCAATTAACGGATACCATCGTAGTAGAATTGCGTGAGCCCTTACCGCCGTATGCCCTCATTCAAAGTTCAACCCATTTGTTGCAGCGTGATGGAAGTGTGCAATGTGTATGGCCTCCGTTTGTGGATACGGCCTATGTGGTGATCGGCATCGCAACCATGTTGAAACCTGGTCGGCCTATCCGCAGATTCTGGATGCATCACCATTGAATTACAATTTTACTGTACAAGCGAACAAAGCCTTTGGCGATAACCAGGCTTCCCTCAGTAACGGGTCTTTTGCCTTCTATACCGGTGATATTAATCAGGATGGTGTTGTGGATGGCTTAGATTATAATGATTGGGAAACTGACAACAACAACTTTGCGAACGGTTACCTCTCCACAGATTTAAGTGGAGATGGTATAGTGGATGGTTTAGATTTCTTGTTGTAGGAAACAAACAATAATGCATTTATTGGTTTGGTGACGCCGTAAACGGATTGACTGAAAGCAGCTTACCGGATGAATTTCGAAATGGAATTCATCCGGTTTTTATGGATAGGGTTTTATTTTGGAGCAGAGTTCAGTATATTCGTTCAGCGGGTACCATCACGACCTATACTGGTTAACGAAGAAGTTAAATTTCAAATGAAAGCTTGGGGCGCTTCCGGTCAGGTTTAAGTTGAATAGGTACTCGGCATCAAACCAACCAACCATGCGCTCTTTTATTTTATTTCTTTCTTTCATGCTTACGGGCCATCAGGTCCTGTTTGCTCAACCCATTTTAGCCGGCGATGATTGTTCAACGGCCACCGTGTTAACTCCGGGAACCCAATGTTCCATGGTCAATTATACCCACATCGGAGCAACCAACAGCACGGGTGTGCCTAATCCTACCTGTGGTTCGTACACCGGAGGATGTCTGGTTAAAGACAACAGTACCTTCCTCCGGGAAACTGGAAATTGATTTTGAAACAGCGTTCAACCTGGTTGGCAGGTGTACAGTGGCACATGCGGTAGTCTAAATTCGGTGTATTGCCGCACCGGAGATGGTTCATTTACACTCAACAATTCACTCACAGCCGGACAAGTTTTTACATTCGTGTATTTCGGGCCCTGAATTTCCAAACGGGTAATTTTAATATCTGTGCCTGGGAGCCCGCTACCCCAAGCAACGATTCATGTATCCAGGCACAGACGCTGAGTGTAGGGAGTTCTTGCAACGTAGATACATTTGCCAATTACGGGTGCACTTCCAATCCGGCGGAAGCCAGTAACCCCACCTGCGGGGCTTATGCAGGGTACGATATCTGGTTTAAAGCACAAGTGCCGGCTTCCGGAAAATTGCGATTTGAATCGGTGGGGCTGAATGGATTTATCAATAGCCTCGAATTTTTAACAGGTTCCTGCGGGTCCTTCACCAAACTAAAATGTATCACCTTAAACGAAGATGCGTACAATATTCACAATCCGGCATTGGCAGGCCAGTGGATTTATGTCCGTGTGTATAGTTACGGTGGCTCTCCGGCAACGGGTCGGTTTACCTTGTGTGCCTGGGAGCCCAATACGCCCGCCAATGATTTTTGTGCGAATGCCATTCCAATTCCGGTGGGTACCACGTGCACAATGATTAATTCAAACAACGAAGGATGTACCCCAGAACCTACCAGTATCTCACCCAATCCGAGTTGTGGGGCTTACCAGGGTACCGATCAGTGGTATACATTACAAATGCCGGCATCAGGACATTTGCGCCTCGAACGACAATCTTCTTATTATTCCGGGATGACTTTATATAGTGGTACCTGTGGCGCTATGACCGAATTGGCCTGTGCTTCTCTAACGCTTAATTTCATTAATATCAACAATCAGAATTTAGCGAATCAAACCTTGTATTTACGAATTTATACCTACGGTTCTTCATCTGAAGCCATCAACTATAGTATCTGTGCCTGGGAACCGAATACGCCGTCGAATGATTCCTGCTCAAACGCCCAATTGCTAAATGTGCCTGTGTTGTGCAACTACGACACCTTTACTACGCAAGGGGCCACCCGCGATCCCTTGTCGACGGCTGCCAATCCTACTTGTGGAGGCTTTACCGGTGCAGACGTTTGGTTTAAATGCACTATGCCAATGTCTGGACTACTGGGTATCGGTGTACAGAATATCGGGTTGATGCAACCTCAGTTTGCCTTGTATTCCGGTAGCTGCGGAAGTTTTACTCAGCTCAACTGTTCTCAATTTCAATCGGGATATATTCTCAATAACGTCGCCCTGGCAGGTCAACTGATTTACCTCAGGGTATGGGATTATGGAGTACCCGATGGGGAGGATTTTACCTTGTGTTTGTACGAACCCAATTGCCTGGTGACGATTGATTCGATTCAAATCACCCCATCCAGTTGCAGTAGTACGCCGGATGCGGGTTTGACTGTGCACGCAACCTGTTATTATTGCACAGGTAGTTTACAATATGCCCTGGACAACGGGGCCTATCAGAGCAGTCCGGTGTTTAATGGCGTGAATTCAGGATTTCATTCGGTGAAAGTACGAGATCAATTAAATACAAGTTGCCAGGCCCAATTGTATCCCGTAAATGTGACGACCAGTTTGTTTGCCAACTACTATTATCCGGATGCCGATCAGGATGGATATGGTACGTTTACTGGAGTGTACATACCTGTTACCCGCCACCCGGATACGTCACTCAGGCGGGAGATTGCAATGATGCCGATTCAACCATACATCCGGGCAAGCCAGAAATTCCTTGTAACGGCACCGACGAAAACTGCAATGGCAATTTTGACGATACCCCTTCTGAAATTGCATTGGAATCAAAATGCAATCCGATCACAGATAATTCGTTAGTGCCCAGCCCGACAGGTCATAACGGAACGAACTTTTTGCAGGCACAGTCATGGAGACACGCACGAATCAGATGACGATAAAAAACCTCGACTTTATGCCGCTAATTGTGAATGCGATTTCAATTTCCGGCGCAGATGCCACAGACTTTAGTTGGTCGGGCCTGACCCTGCCTCTCAGTATCGCACCCAACTCTTCGGCATCTTTTGATCTGCATTTTACGCCTTCAGGGATAGGGTCAAACAGGCCGTCGTCACTATCTTCAACAATGATTGTGATGAATATGAGTTTAACTATACCGTACAAGGCGAGGGTGTTGGCACGTCATTTATGCAATTAAACCTGAAAGCTTTGTGGAAGGGTATTATACCGGCAACGAAACGCAAACAACTACTTTATTAAATCAGGGCATACAAACCTGTCCGGATATTAGTGATTCCATCGAAGTGCAATTGCGCGATCCGATTAATTTTACCACTGTTTATTCCTCCAGCTGTTTGATGTATACCGATGGGTCAATTCCATGCCGGATGCCTCAGTTGAACGGGTTTTATTACCTTGTGGTGAAGCACCGCAATGCGATTGAAACCTGGAGTGCTGCGCCAGTACAGGTACAAGCACCTATTACAAACTATGCTTTTCATTCAGGATCGTTCAGGCTTACGGTCAGAATATGCCCCAGTTGGAACCCGGTGTTTTTGGGTTGTATAGTGGCGACATCAATCAGGACGGCGTCATCGATGGCCTCGATTACAACGACTGGGAAGTAGATAATAATAGTTTTGGTTCGGGCTATCTCGCCACCGATTTAAACGGTGATGGAATTGTGGATGGTTTGGACTTCTTGTTGTGGGAAACAAACAACAATAGTTTTATTGGCAGTGTGACACCTTAGAATGGAGTTATCTTTGAATGCGATGAAAGACTATTTCTCAGAACGATCCGCCGACTACGCCCGCTATCGACCTACTTACCCGCCATCTGTTTTTAAATGGATTCAGGAATTGCCCTGTGCCAAAAAGAGTTNNTGGGACTGCGCCACGGGCAATGGCCAATTTGCATCAGGACTCACTTCGGTTNTTTCGGAGGTTTATGCCAGCGATTTGAGCGGAAATCAACTTCAGCATGCCATAAATCCTGAACAAATACAATATAGTTTGCAACGCGCCGAAGCAACCAATTACCCTGATCAGTATTTTGATTTTGTAAGCGTGGCCCAGGCCATTCATTGGTTTGATTTTGATGCTTTTTATACTGAGCTCAACCGTGTTNCTTCGCCCGGAGGCTTATTTTTTGTATGCGGCTATGCCCAAATAAAAACCTTTCCGGAAGCCGATGCTGTGATTGACTATCTGTACCGTGATATTCTGGATCCCTATTGGTTTCCGGAACGTCGCTATGTAGATGAAGGGTATCAAACCATTCCTTTTCCTTTGGAAGAATGGCCAACACCTATGGTAACATATGAAGCAGCCTGGAGTGTGGATGACTTGTTAGGTTACTTAAGTACCTGGTCTGCTCGTACCAATTATATGCGCGAGAAGCAGCAGGATCCCCTCGATTTGATTTATGAGAAATTAAGGGCTGTATGGGGCAGGAATCAAACGAGAACGATTCAATTTCCTTTATTGATGCGATTGGGTCAATCCCGATAATTGGCCGATGACCACAAAGAAGGGGATCCGCGCCAATCCCTCTTTGTCATGTATTAGGGAGTTATCATCCCCACAAAAGTAAATTGTTGGTTTCCATACAATAAAATCCAACCCATCAACTACACCATCCCCATTAAAATCGGTACCAAAATAACCTGCAGAAAATTTAAATTATCGGTTTCCCATTCTACAAAGTCCAGACCATCAACAACACCATCCTGATTGATGTCACCGGTAAATAAGGCAAATACAGAACCGCTCCCAACGGCAGTCTGGTTTGAACCATAGGCCTGTGAGGCCGCATTGCTAAAATCATAGTTAACTACCGATGCCATATTCAGTGGAGAGGCACTCCAGGTTTCCAGGGTATTTCGGTGGTGCAAGCTCAGGTAATAACTTGTTCCATTTAAGCTGGAAGGAAAACTAACCGCCAATAGGCCATTGGTTTGCAATAACCCTTTCTCGGTGTGAACTAGCATACGGTGCAGTACTGTTATGCCAACGAACCTCAAACGTATCAACCAGCGTTGAACCAGGATTCGGGTCGATGCCCTGGTTAAACAACACCTGTTTCGAGGTATTGGATTGATCAAAATAGCCCTCGGTGAACAATGTCAGATTCAATGCACTTACATGGATTTACATTGAGCGTAATGGTGTTTGATTGAACTGTTGGCCGGGGTAACAGGTTAAACTGTACATTAGGTCGGCGGGTACTGAATCCCGATGCGGTGGACTGTGTACAAGGAGTTGCTGCACCCTGCACCCGGTAAAAGGCACACGAATTAAAGGAGGTGCTGGTATAATAATTTCGATACGCCGAAACACCCGTGCTATTGTTATTGAAACATATCTCCAACAGAATATTCGAAACACCATCCCATTCAAATGGAGTTGAGAAATTCATGGTGTTCAGCGCATTGTTCACCGGGGTATAATTTTGAGGGCCGTATACGGTGGTGAACACCGGATTTTGAAAGCTTGTCGTCAACACCGTCGCTGTGGTAGGTGCCATTCGTAAGGTATAGTTGTTCAGGGTCGTAGGGTTGCCCGCGGCATTCATCAGTGAGAAAGTAACTGAACCAATTTTTCCGGCACTCATACCTAGTGTCGTTAATTCCGAAGCCGTAAATAAATACTGGATACGGGCGTTCCCAAAGGAGGTCGGATACACCGAACCTGCTACGCTGTTGGTATTACCGGTGGCCGAAGTGGTTGTTGTTCCTGTTCCTAAGGTATAGGTACTGGCACACAAGGCATCCGAACTATAATTACAATTAATTTGGTCGCCATTGTTGAAGCTTGAACCGCTATAGGAGGCATTGTTTGTACCTACGTTGGCGCCGTTCAGTTTCCATTGGTAAACCGGGTTGGCTCCTGCATTGCTTACCGTGGCCGTAAATGATGCACTTTGTCCTGTACATAATGTTGAACTCGGAGTTGAAATATTTATTCCAGGCAGTACATTGCCCACTTGCAGGGTGATGGGATTCGATGTGACCGGATTCACGGCTAAACAACTCAGCGTGCTGGTCATATCGCAGGTAACTACATCATTGTTGTTTAACGTAGTTGTTGTGAATAAAGGACTATTTGATCCAGAATTAACACCATTCACTTTCCACTGATAAGTTGGCGTGCCGCCATTCACCGGTGTTGCCGTGAAGGTAACCGAAGCGCCTGCACAAATTGCCGTAGCACTGGACACGATGCTGACCGATGGTGTAATGGCTGATGAAATCGTCATCACCAGCGCATTGGAAGTGGCGGTAGGTACTAGAACAAGGATTGTTGGAAGTCACTACACAAGTAACGGTTTGTCCATTACTCAGGCTATTGGTGCTAAAGGTTGCACTGTTGCTACCCACATTGCTGCCATCCACTTTCCATTGGTACGACGGTGAACTTCCTGCATTCAAAGCTGTGGCTGTATATGTTGCTGTAGCCCCTGCACAAATTGTTGTAGCAGAAGTGGAAATCGTTACCGAAGGCGCACTCGAAGAACCTAGTCATTGTGATACTATTTGAAACGGTATTGTAAGCACCTGCATGCTTCAGAACCATATTAGGCCGGACAAGTGGTGGTACCTGTTGCCTGGGTGCATGCTGCGGCCCCGGCAGTACCATCGGCTTGATAATAGACCGAGGTCACAAAACCCGGATTGGTTTGCGCGGTCTGGTAAGCCGATGTGCCGACTACCTGATTCGAAAAACAAATGTCTACCAATACATTGCTGCTTCCATCCCAAACAAAAGGTGTCGTAAAAGTATGAGTGTTCAAAGAGGCGGTCACCGGTGTGTAATTCAAAGGGCCTAAAACAGTTGTGAAGGTTGGATTCAGGAAGGATGTAGTTGAAACCGTGTTGCTTACATTGGCCAGTTTGATAGTATACCCATTTAAAGTAGCCGGGCTTCCGACATTGGTGGTGGCAACATTAAATCCTACACTTTGTAGAAGTCCGGATGTACTTAACCCCAAAGCAGTTAATTCAGTTGCCCGTATGATGTACTGTTGTCGGCCATTGCCATAATAGGTCGGATACGCAGCTCCTGCTCCACTGGTCGTTGTATTGGTTCCGGTACCTGTGCCTAAGGTAACAGTTAGCGGACAAGTAGAATAGGAAGTTAACTGACAGGTTACGACATCGCCATTGTTGATGGCACTGCTGGTATAGGTGGAACTATTGGTGCCTACATTGGATCCGTTTACCTTCCATTGGTACGATGGGTTGATACCCGGATTCGTGGCCGTAGCTGTAAAGGTGACACTGGTAGCTGAACAAATTGTGGTGGCGCTGGCACTGATGCTGAGCGTAGGAGTCTGGGCTGCACTTACATTCACGGTAATACCATTTGAAGTGGCCGTGTTATTCGACAAACAATTGGCACTGGATGTCAGTACACAGGTTACCGTCTGTCCGTTCGTGAGTGCATTGGTGGTAAACGTCGCGCTGTTGGTTCCGGTATTCACCCCATTAATTTTCCATTGGTACACGGGGAAGCTCCGGCATTGGTCGTGGTGGCGGTGAACACAACCTGTGTACCGGCGCAAAATGTAGTTTGCGAAGCATTGATACTAATGGTTGGTAGGGTAGGATTATTCACCACAACGGTGATCGCATTTGAAGTTGCCGGATTATTCCCTACACCGGCCAGGTTGGAGGTCATCACACAGGTAACCACCTGCCCGTTGGTTAAACTACTCGTGGTATAGGTAGCACTGTTCGTACCCACATTCACCCCGTTCACTTTCCATTGATACGATGGGGTAGTGCCTCCATTGGTAGGCGATGCGGTAAATGTGAGGGTTTCGCCTACACAAGCCGGACTATTTCCTCCGGTTTGGGTAATATTCACATAGGCGTTGTTACCACAAGGAGCTATTTGCCACGAGAAGATTTGGGTACGGGCTGCGGTACTCCCGGATGGGCCACCTAAAAATTCACCGGTATGCCAAAACGTAATTCCATCCGGGTCCAGCGATGTTTGGGCATAATCGCCAATTCGATTGGTTCCGGTCTGATACCCCGTACCCGGTGCGGCTACATACTCTGCGATGGGCAATGTTCCCAAAGGATCGCATTCTCTGCGTCCGGTATAACAAAGACTAGGAAAAATAGAACTGGAATTCGATTTTAAATAGGCTAGTCCAATACATCCATTGTTATCCATGGCAATACTACCCATCCAGCGGGTATTGGTATCTGGCGCATAAATGCCTTGCTGGTAAATCGACCATGTACCGGTACTTTGGTTTTGCCTGAGTTCACACCACATAATGCTTCGTTGGGTAGCTGATAGTTTTACGCCCCAGTTCAATACCACACTATTGTGCCCCGACCAGGGTTTCCATTGGGCCCGGTACATCAGTGTGCCACCAATGCCATCCAGCATTTGGGTGGTGCCGGGTTGCGGACAATCATTCCAACTGGCGTTGTAGGAGGCATCAAAACTTGAAGTATTCACCGCGGCAGCCAGTGTAATACTCCCTGTTGGCGTGGTGGGTGTCCAATCAACACTCATATTATAAATTTGAACAGCATCCGTATAAGCGGCATTCCAGGCATTGTCGGAATATGAAAAAATCGGGCAGGGTGTTCCGGCTGGTGGCAAGGCACCATCGGATGCATCTCCCGCCAGCGGACAAAAGAATCCTCCGCCCTGAGGGGGTGAATAAGAAACATATATACTGCGGCTGGCCGGATTGCCCACTAACATCTGGCTGCGTTCAAAGGCAAATACTTTCTGCGCCTGGTTGGAGGTCATATAATATCCATCGTGCCAAACCGAAAATTTTAAATAGTCCGGAAAGGCAGGGGATACATACGTATAGGTATAATATGAACCTGTCGGGTCGCCGCTGGTTGAAATGGCGATATAAATTTTTTATCGGCTGAGGTACCAAATTGCGCCAGCAACCAACGATCTGGCAGGCTTATCGTATAGTACTATGGGGTCCCCGGCATTGCCCGTAGCCGGACTCCATAAATTCCCCAATGTGCCGGTTAAGGTCACCGTGCCGGTTGTTTTATTATACACCTTGAACGTGGTGCTGTTAATCATCTGTACATAATGATTCGGACCCGCGGCTCCGCTCGGATCGTAGGGTCTGAATCCGGTCGCGTTTTGCCCGATCCAGTTTGTGAGCGGGGCTTTGGTGGGTCCACTGCCTCCTTCCGCTGTATAATTTCTGGATCATTGCCATATTGAGGACCGTCGGCCACACTGAATTTGAAATCGTGGCTTTTACGATACTTTTTATCAGCTGATTCTTCCGGTTTGCGCGGTACTTCTTCTTCCACCGGGTTGTTGGCAAATAATTCGCGCAAGGGTCTGGTGATGTGAAAGTCGCTGCAGGGAATTACTTCGGTGCGTGTACTGATATTGGTTTGCGCGGTCGAATACATTGCAGACCCGAGCAGCATCAGGCTGAGTAGGAATTTTTCATGCTTGTTGTTTTTTCCGGAAACAGCCAGAGCAAACGAAGTGCTTCGTTTGATGTTCTCTCAAATCTTTTCTTCAGTCAACCCTGTATCTCCCCCGGAGTTTCCTCAAAAGTAAAGCATCTGGCAGGCTTTTTCAGAATTCGGGATGAACCCCGCTTAGAAATGGGTTAAAATAACCTGGCATGAAATCCCCGATGGGCCGCCCCGGCATTTTATCCCCAAATTTCGTTAATGCCTTCGATGCCTTTCAGCCGTGTTGTACTTTCCCGTTGGGTTTAGTAAGCATAGCCTGTTTCAGCAGGCCTTTTATATTCTATTCTACCGATGTGATCTAATGTTTGGTCGGAACAGTTCCGGCAAGATGCGTACCGATGAATTGTTTGTGTGTCTGGAATAGGCCACCCAAAAGTTCGTGGTTTGCAGGAGTCCTGTGTGTAGAGGGATGGTGTGAACATGGGTTACCTGGGTAATCATTCGCTGCGTACACTGGTTACATACCACGGTTTGAATTTTGTGGTAGAGGCTTTCCTGTCGCAGGTTCGGTAAAAAGGCTTGTCTTTTTGTTCGCGTAGCAGGAAGCAGGAACGGCGATGCGCAATACTCACATAACGTAAAATACAATGCAATGCAACGCACAATTCTGCACATGGATCTGGATACATTTNTTGTTTCGGTGGAGCGTCTGCTCGACAGCCGGCTCAACAATAAACCCATTCTGGTAGGGGGTACCGGCGACCGGNGGGTGGTATCTGCAACCAGTTATGAGGCTCGTTATTTTGGCGCCCACAGTGGAATGTCGATGCGCATGGCCCGGCAGCTTTGCCCTGAGGCCATTGTCATCAAAGGAGATGGAGGAACCTATGCCCGCTACTCGGATGTGGTAACCGATATCATTCGCGATCGGGTACCGGTTCTGGAAAAGGCCAGCATCGACGAATTTTATGCCGACCTGAGTGGCATGGATCGTTTTTTCGGATGCTATAAGTATGCCGGTGAATTGCGTCAGACCGTTATCCGTGAAACCGGCCTCCCGATTTCATTTGGCTTGTCGGTGAATAAAACAGTTTCTAAAGTAGCCACCAATGAGGCCAAACCCAACAATCAACTGAAAATTGATTTTGGCCACGAAAAAGAATTTCTGGCCNCCCTTTCAGTTAAANAAATTCCGATGGTGGGCGATAAAATGTTTCGGATGCTCAGCAATATGGGCATCAAAAAAATTAAAACCCTGCAGGATATGCCGGTGGAGATGCTCGAAGCCGCCTTTGGTAAAAACGGCATCATGATGTGGGAAAAGGCCAACGGAATTGATACCCGCGCCGTACAACCTTTTCATGATCGTAAATCGATTTCGAATGAACGTACGTTTGGACAGGATACGATTGATGTTGATAAAATGAAAGGCCTCCTCAAAGCCATGGCCGAAAACCTCGCCTATCAGTTGCGTAAAGGAGATAAACTCACTTCCTGTGTAACGGTGAAGATTCGTTATGCCGATTTTAGCACCCTGAGCAAACAGGTGAAAATTCCGTACACGGCCGCCGACCATGTGCTTATCCCGCTGGTAACAGCCCTCTTCGATAAGCTCTATAACCGCCGTCTTCTGGTTCGCCTGATTGGTGTACGGTATAGCGAACTCACAGAAGGCAATTACCAGATTAGTTTGTTTGACGACTGGGATAAAACCGTCGGACTCTATCAGGCCATGGATGCAGTACGTGATCGCTTTGGTGCCCTGAAACTTAGCAGTGCAGGAACCATGAAAAATATCCGGGGCATCACCACCGGTCATAATCCTTTTGACGGACAACCCAATTATATACCGGCACATCGCAACCAGTAAACGATGTATCTGAATTGCCATACAACCTATAGCTACCGCTACGGCACCTTGTCGGAAGAAGCGTTGTTGGCCGCCGCCGCAGAACGGGGAATTTCATGCCTGGCACTCACAGATATCAATAGTACCTCCGCCATGCTGAGTTTTATTCGCCAGGCTCCCAAATATGGAATACGCCCCGTGGCTGGCATCGATTTTCGAAATGGCGCAAAATCCTGTTATATCGGGTTGGCCCGTAATAACCAGGGCTACCACGAACTCAATACCTTCTTGTCGTTTCATCGGCACCGGAATCTGCCGTTCCCCGAACAGGCTCCTGAATTGCCCCACACTTTTTTANTCTATCCATTTTCTGTGTTGCAGGATCAGCAAAAATTGGTTTGGAGAGAAGATGAACGGATCGGCTTACTTCCGTCTGATCTCCTGCGTTTTCGGTTTAGCGCCTACAAAAACCATCAGTCCCGCTGTGTGGCTTTGCTTCCGGTTAGTTTTGCCAATAAACAAGAACACAATGTGCATCGCCTGTTGCGGGCCATCGACAACAATATGTTGCTGAGCAAACTACCCCTCTCCGAACAGGCTCCCGCATCGGAGTGGTTTGTGGATGCAGAAACAATACAACGCGTGTATGCCGACTTACCCGGTATTTTACAGCGTACCCAACATCTGTTGGAATCCTGTAGCATTGCGTTTGATTTTTCACCCAACAGGCCTTCCCAAAATATCAGAACCTATTCAGGCGATGCGATGCAGGATCGCGAACTGTTGCATCAACTATGCCGCCAAGCCCTGCCACGCCGTTATCCGCAGCTGACCCCGGAAGTGCAGCAACGATTAANNAAGGAACTCGACATGATTGATACCATGCGCTTTGTTTCTNTTTTTCTGGTGAACTGGGATATTGTACAGTACGCCGGCAGCCAGGGTTATTACCATGTGGGCCGGGGTAGTGGCGCCAATAGCATCGTGGCATACTTACTCGGTATTACGGATGTAGACCCCATTGAACTGGATCTTTATTTTGAACGGTTTATGAATCTGTATCGTGTTAGCCCGCCCGATTTTGATATTGATNTTTCAACCCGCGACCGACCCGATATGACCCGCTACATTTTTGAACGTTTTGGGGCGCAAGGACAGGTTGCTTTATTGGGGGCCTNNAGTACATTTCAATACAGTGCCGCCGTTCGTGAATTGGGTAAAGTATTCGGACTGCCCAAACATGAAATTGATCAACTGAGCGACGGGCGGTATGATGCCGGCAAACTCGATCAGATGGCCACCCTGGTTTTGCGGTATGCCCGCCTGTTTACCGACCGGCCCAATTACCTCACAGTGCATTCGGCCGGTATTGTGATTGCCCACCAACCGATGCATGCGTATACCGCCACCGACCTGCCCNCCAAAGGTTTCCCGACGGCGCATTTCGATATGTATACCGCCGAAGATGTGGGCTTGCATAAATTTGATATTCTGGGTCAGCGCGGACTGGGAAAAATTAAAGATACCCTGCGCATCATTCAGGAAAATTATCCTGAGCATCCTCCCATTGATATACATAACACCCGTCCGCTGATGAAGGATCCCNGGGTAAATGCCATGATTCGTTCGTCGCAGTGCATTGGCTGTTTTTATGTTGAATCGCCCGCCATGCGCACTCTGATTAAAAAATTGGAAGTGGATAATTACCTGGCCCTGGTAGCCGCCAGCTCCATTATTCGCNCCGGGGTAGCACAGAGTGGGATGATGCGCGAATATATTTTGCGGCACAAGGATCCCGAACGGCGAAAAACAGCGCATCCGGTGATGATGGATNCGATGCCCGAAACCTATGGGGTGATGGTGTATCAGGAAGATGTGATTAAAGTGGCCCATCATTTTGCCGGCTTATCACTGGGCGAGGCCGATGTATTGCGCCGGGGCATGAGCGGAAAGTTTCGCTCGCGCGAAGAATTTCAAAAAGTGCAGGAAACGTTTATGAACAACTGCCAAAAAGGTTATCCGGATAGTGTCACCCTTGAGGTATGGAAACAAATAGAAAGTTTTGCCGGCTATGCCTTCGCCAAAGGGCATTCGGCATCCTATGCTGTTGAAAGTTATCAGACCCTCTACCTTAAAACGTATTTCCCCTGCGAGTTTATGGTAGCCGTCATCAACAACGGAGGAGGCTATTACAATACCGAGTTATACGTGCATGAAGCCCGCATGTGGGGTGCTGAAATTACAGGGCCTTGTGTGAATACCGGTGCCTGGCAAACCACCATACGAGGCAAAACCATACGCCTCGGGTTTCAGCATATTCTGAATATTGAAGCGGGTAATATGGACCTGTTGATGCGCGAACGTTCAGAATACGGACCCTTTGAATCCCTGCATGATTTTATCAACCGTCTTCCGGAAATCGGGCCCGAACAGCTCCAATTGCTGATACGCGCAGGGGCTTTTTCGTTTACCGGAAAAGATAAACGCCACCTCTTGTGGGAAGCCTTGTTTGCCTGCCGCCACGAAAACCCGATCCGCANNTCAATTTCGTTTGTTTGAACGCAAACTCCTGCTTTCGAATTGCCTCAACTCCCGATCGATGTTCTGGAACAGGCCTTTGATGATATGGAATTATTTGGCTTTCCGCTCTGCGATCCCTTTACACTGGTTAAGCCGCATCCTCCCTGTCCGCACACTGTTGTTGCCCAATTAAGTCAACATGTGAACCAAAAATTCCGAATTGCAGCCTATCTGGTGACCATTAAAAATACCCGCACGCAAAAGGGTGAGTATATGCAATTTGGAACTTTTGTAGATCGCAAGGGCCATTGGCTGGATACCGTGCATNTTCCCCCGGTTGCCAGGCAGTTTCCGTTTCGCGGAAAAGGCATCTATATTCTGGAGGGTACCGTTAAGGATGATTTTGGTGCGCTGATGCTGGAAGTACACTGGATGGAAAAAGTACCCTATCTGGATGATNCGCGTTATGCCGTCGACAAGAAAACGAATGTTTTGACATTGGCCTGATCATCATCGCTTCAATGCGCGAATTCGGTAAAGGTATATTTGGTACAAAAGATACCTTACCTTTAATTATGAATGCCAATGCCTATGAAACGAATGTTTACCTGTAAACTGTATCTCTTCTCACTCTGCATCACCCTATTCGTGTTCGGCGTGATTTCTTCGCAGGCACAACAATTATTTTATTCGGATGCCTTCATCGGAGGGGTTACTGCCGCAGGCTACTCGCCGGATTATAATACAGGTGGGGTGGGCACTTTGAATGTGGTGATTCCTGCCGGAAGCACTATTCATAAAGCGTATCTACTCGCCGGAAGACATGGCAATGCCGCGCCAATCACGGTAAACCTTAATGCAATCGCTGTCACTTTCGATGCCACGAATCAGATCTCACCCACCTTTAATTCTGCAATACGGTGGCAATTCCGGCGTGCATGCCGTTGATATTACAGCCCAGGTTAGTGCAGCTGTAACCAACTATACCCTCAATGTTCCCAACCAATTCGGACCAGCGAATCGATTCAACGATTTTTACCTGTATATCGCCTACGACAATCCGGCATTGGCTTTTACCAATACCTGGATTATGGTGAGTACACAGGATTTGGCCAGCAGTAATCCTGGAATATGACCATGCCCTATGCCATGAATACCACCAACCCGGTTGCCATGTCTTTGTTTACCGGTTATGCCTGTAACAATGGGGGCGATGCAGAATCGGTAGCGGTGAACGGAACGGGCATCGGAATTTATGGCGGAAATGATATTAATTCCGGAGCCTGTGGCGGGCCTGTCGGTAGTTTTGATTATCAGAATGGGGTGTTAACCGGCCTCAGCGATGATTTTGCCAACCAGGCCATATTGGATGCCGACGCCCTGGCCGATATTTCAGGGCTGGTTGTAAACGGTTCAACTACAGCTACCGTAGATTTTGTGCATCAGTCTGCCATGACGGACAACGTAATTTGGGCCATCATTTTTGCTAATGGAGGAGGTTGTTCGCCGGCCAATGCCGGACCGGATACTACCCTATGTTTGTTAGATTCGGTGCAACTTCAGGGTAGCGGAGGAACTATTTATCAATGGTCACCGGCCATCGGACTTTCATGCACCAACTGCCCAAACCCCAAGGCTTCGCCCCTAAGCACCACCACCTACACCATGATCGCAACGGTGCCTAATTTGAATTGTATTGATACCGATTATGTGACGATTACCGTGGCACCGGTACCTACTGTTTCTTTAGGAAATGATACCTCATTATGCCCGGGAACATCCATCNACAAAAATGCTTTTAATGGTACAGCAGGGTGGACCTATTTGTGGGATGATGGGAGTAACAATCCGATCAGAACCTTCAACGCTCCGGGTAGTTATTGGGTACAAGTCAGCAACGGAAACTGCATCGCCAGCGATACGTTACCGATCGCCATGGATACCTCCCTGCAAGCCGGGTTTCAACCCATCCTGGATCTGGGTTGCGAAGAAGATTCCGTATACTTTGTGAATACCTCCCTCAATGCCACGCAGTACTTCTGGGATTTCGGAGATGGAACCAACAGCACCCAGGCTNTCCCCTTACATGTATACGCCAATCAGGGAATTTATACTGTAAAACTGATTGCTATAAATCCACCATGTAAAGATTCCATCACGCAGGTAATTACCATACAACATCCATTAATTGCTGGTTTCGGCATTACGCCGGATTCATTATGTGCCGGTGATTTCACTGTACTGACACCCATTGTGGCCAGTACATTTTCACCGGTGAATTATGTAGTGAACTGGGGCGATGGTCAATCCAATGCCTTCACCACTGCTATACCTCAATCACACACGTATTCTACAGCGGGTAGTTATACGGTGACCATGGTTGTAACCGATACAATCGGATGTCAGGATTCTATGTCGCGACAGGTTTACATCTTCCCGAACACCACCGCGAACTTCCGGATTCTGGATGATACGCTTTGTATGGGTGAACCGTTACTGATTCAGGATTCGATTGATGCCTCTCTGACTTTCAGTTGGGATTTTGGAGATGGAAATTCCTTATTGAATGTACACGACCCGATGCATATTTATTTTCAACCAGGCCAGTACAACATTACGCTACAGGTAAGCAGCCCGAAATGTCCGCCATTTACCACCTCGCTTCCCGTTCAGATTTACAGCTATCCGCTGGTGCAATTGGGGGCTGATACTTCAATTTGTCCAGGACTTACCGGGGCGATTGATATCCGCGACGAATTTGCCGGTAGTGGAGATGCCTATCTCTGGAACGATGGTAGTTCTGCATCCAATTTACTGGTTACACAACCGGGTTATTATTGGGTTGAAAAATACAATGTAGCAGGATGCCGGGTATCGGACAGCATCCATGTCTGGAGAGATTGTTACATCAATATTCCAAATAGTTTTTCGCCCAATGGAGATGGGCTGAATGATTACTTTATTCCCCGCGATTTGTTGAGCAGTGGGTTAACCACTTTCCGCATGAATATTTTCAACCGTTGGNGGGAACTGGTATTTACTACGCAAGCCTTGGATGGACGGGGCTGGGATGGTAAATACGATGGGGTGCCACAACCAGTGGGTGTTTTTGTATATGTAATTGACGTAACATTCCGGAACGGGATGCATAAAAAATTTCAGGGCAATGTGACGTTGATGCGTTAATGGCCTACTGCAAATCATCAGGATATTATAAGAAAGAACAAGGTTTCATCGCCTGAAACCCGGGCAACTAGTTATTCGAGTAGTTGCCGTAGCAAGGCACGAAGCGGCTACCCGTACCCGGCAACCCTGAATGATACGGATGACGGATATCACGCCGGTATGATTCGTTTTTGCCGATGACGATGGCCCATTGCAAAATTTGGGAGCGAAATGCATCGACTACCAAAGCAGTCAAGCATAAAAGGGATTGGTCGGCGAAGCCGACCCGATCCCTTTTTATGCTTACTTATTTGAAAACAATCAGCACATAGCCGTTACCTGCTTGGACGCCATTGGTGACAACAGGATTCAGCAAAGTACCTGCACTGGAGGTGCCACCGGCACCACCACCACCTGCACCTTTATCATTCCCACTACAACCGGTTGTTCCTGCTGAACCACCGCCACCGCCGCCACCGCCGATGAGGCCACCGCCGCCACCGCCACCGGAAGGATCACTGTGTGTGCCGAAACAACAACAGGTTTGTCCATTACCACCCGTACCGCCAGTCATGGAAATACCATTTGTTCCAGCCTGGCCTAAAATCCGGCACAACCGAATCCCTGGCCACCACCGGTTGAACCAATGGCGCCATCACCGCCACCGGCAAATCCGCCAGATGTAGCAGCATCCTGTCCATCAGCACCATTACCACCTCCGCCAAAACCTCCTGTACCTCCAGCGATGGTTGAGGCTTCACAGCCAACACCACCACCACCACCACCACCACCGGCAATGGCGAGAATATTTGCAGACATATCAGCAACATACGAGGCACCACCACCGCCGCCACCGCGGCCATTGGCACCTGGGGCACCACCATTGGCACCACCACCATAACCGCCTGTATGGTCTAGGACTTTGGCCCACGAGGATAGCATATTGCGCACCTGGTACTACCGTCATTTCACCGCCGGCATAACCTCCCAGTCCTCCAATACCACCAGATGCACCGCCTCCGGTACCACCTTGTGCACCATAACAGTGTATTTCCATTTTTGTGTAGCCCACGGGTACGGTAACAGTTTGAAGAGCTCCGGTATAGCTAAAGAAAGTGGAATCGTATGGGAGAAAACACATGGATTTCCAATAGGTGCCGTTGTAAACAAATAAACATTCATTTGTAGAATTATAGACCGTCAGACCTGTGGCAGGAGATGCAATAGCATTCATTTGCGCATCAGTCATCACCGGAGGGAGGAAGCCTTGTGTAGTGGATTTAACTTCCAGCAACGCACTGGCAGGAACACTATTCGAATTGATCCCAACACTACCGTCAGACTGAATTTTTACTCGCGTGATATTATTGGTTCCAAGATTTAAATCGGCATTTTCTTTATTAATGATACCAGCTGCATTTCCAATGTTGCGAATTTCCAACCCATCTGCGGCGGTATGTCCGGTGGTGTTGTTGGTTAAACGAAGATCCATTGTGGCGCCATCCGTATTGTTCAGGTGAACACGGGTGACCGGTGCTGAATTTCCTCCAATTCCCACATTCTCAGTAGTGAAATCGGCGTGAAATTTTAATTTACTGGTACCACTTTTAAAAGGTGATCCCCGCATTACCCGCGGTACGATCAGGAAACGACCTAAACCATCTCCTGCAGCCAGGCCGTTGTTTCCAAAAGCCAATAAATTGGCATATGGATACAAAGTAGTAATTCCGGCATAACCTCCGGCAAAGGCACTTCCGTATTTTGTAAAGGTTGAATAGTTGTTGGCTCCGTCAGAATAGAGTGTAAATCGTCCCGCTCCAGTTGTGCTCAGATTTTGCATCCGCACATGTTCAGCAACTATAGCAGAATTTAAGCTGATATGTAATCTGGCGACTGGTGAGGTAGTTCCAATACCTATATTGCTGCCATTGTCAAACAGCTGACTGTTAATTTCGGAACTACTACTTCCACTGGCATCAAATTTCGACAAGTAATGTTGGTTTCCGGCACGAGTTCCGCCTGAGGTTTTAGCCATACCGGCTTTGTCAGCATATAACGCATACGGGACACTTAATAGTTGAGTAGTACCGGCAGAAGTAAATGCTTGCCCTCCGGCTGGGTCTATGGCCACCTGAATGTATTTGTTCCCAGTTTCCCATTTCACGTCCTGCAGGCTACCGCTTAAGGTTGTTCCGGCACCGATTTGAAGGGTGTACAATCCAAATTCATTGGTGGTAATTGTTTGCGTTTCCTCGTATTCAGCTACGCTAGCATCCTGAGCAGGAAGTACCTGAATTCGGATGGTCATCGTTTTTTTACTGAATGGATTTCCTTTGGCATCGCGGGCAATTCCCTGGTAGTTAAATTTGTAAGGGGCCTGCGACCAGCCGGCATGTGCAAACAGACTACATGCCAGCATCAAACTAAAGAGTTTTCTTAGTTTCATGGTTGTTTAGTTTTGTTAAAAAATTTGGTTCCGTAGTCGGATAGAAAATGACTTCACTTTCTACACCGAATATTCTCCAAGATAAGAAGAAGGCTTTGTAAATACAAACAAAAAGGTTGTTTATTTTTAAACCGTTTCGTACGCAGATAAGGCCCCTCCCAAGGGTCTCACAAGATGGCGTCTTTCAACGAATTCAATACGTGACTGCTAATCAATTCTGTTGTACGCGGAAATTGTCTACAACACGATGTTTTGTACCAAATCTGATTTATTCAGATGGTCTACGGTGTAATGTAAGCCCCGGCTCTCTTTTCTGAATTGGGCACTTTTAACTACCAGGTAAGCGATGGTAATCAGGTTACGTAATTCACACAACTGGGGCGACAAAACAGTTGTTTTGTAAAGTTGTTCCGTTTCTTCATGCAGAAGATCCAGCCTGCGCATCGCGCGTTGTAAACGAACATCACTACGTACAATTCCNACGTAATCACTCATCATCATCTGCACTTCTTTGATACTCTGAGTAATTAAAATCATTTCTTTGGGTTCTATAGTGCCTTCCGCATTCCAGTCTGGGATGGCCGTTTCTATGGCGTATTGATCAATGGTTTGCAAACAATCATTCGCTGCACGATGCCCGAATACCAACGCTTCTAATAAGCTGTTGCTGGCCAGGCGATTGGCACCATGCAATCCGGTACTGGCTGCTTCGCCACACGTGTACAGCCGCTGAATAGATGAACGCCCCGCGGTATCACACTTGATGCCACCACAACTATAATGTGCCGCCGGAGCTACAGGAATCATGTGCACACGGATATCAATTCCCAGGCTGAGGCATTTTTCGTAAATATTCGGAAAGTGGTTTTGAAATTTNTCTTCCGGCATATGACGGCAATCCAGATACACATGTTCGTCACCCAATACCTTCATTTCATTGTCGATGGCNCGGGCTACGATATCACGCGGTGCCAGCGAGCCCCGGGCATCATAACGTATCATAAAATCCTCTCCCTTACTGTTCCGCAATATTCCACCATCTCCGCGCACGGCCTCTGTAATCAGAAAGGCCTGCCCGAATCGTTTACCAGGCTCAAACAAAGCGGTCGGATGAAACTGAATAAATTCCATATTCTCAATCCGCCCTTTTGCCCGATATACCATCGCTATGCCGTCGCCTGTTGCAATACGCGGATTGGTAGTGGTTCGGTATACCTGTCCGCAACCACCACTTGCCACCATCGTTACCCGGGCCAGAATTTTNTCGGTTTGATGCGTGGCCAGATTCAACACGTATACTCCGTAACAACAGATGCTGGGTGTCGACTTGGTGATTAAGGCGCCTTTGTGATGCTGTGTAATGATGTCGACCACAAAACAATGGTCTACGATGCGGATGTTTTTNACACTATGTGCCTTAGCGAGCAAGGCCCGTTCCATTTCTTTTCCGGTTACATCTTTATGATGCAGGATCCTGAACTCAGAATGTCCGCCTTCTTTGCCTAACTTAAATGAGCCATCGGCAGATTTGTCAAAGTCAGTCCCCCAATCAATAATCTCTCTCAGGCGGTCTGCACCTTCTCGTACTACGAATTCAACTACTTCCGGATTGCACAATCCATCTCCGGCGATCAGGGTATCCTGAATGTGTTTNTCAAAACTATCCTTACCCGAATCCAGCACCGCTGCAATTCCACCTTGGGCATACTTGGTATTGGTTTCATCCTCATTGGTTTTTGTAAGTACCATCACCTCCAGGTCGGGCCTGGCCAAGGCGGTTTTTACTGCAAAAGTTAAACCGGCTACACCCGACCCAATGACCAAAACATCCGTCTGCATTGTACACTAATTTTATTCAAAGATACTCACCGACAAACTACCGGCCATCAGTTGAATCAACACCCTATGGAATCATTCCAATGAACCGTGTTCTTTGACTTATATTTGCGACACGCTGTGATACTAATTTTTGCGAAACAAAATAAGATGCCGGATAAAGTTCATTGCTGAATGCGGTAAGTGGCCGGAAGCATGGCCGGGTTTTGGCAAGATGCATAAAAAGAACCGGCAACCAGAAAATACGATCACTGCAAATAAGTTCTACGTATGATGAAATTCTTTTCGTATTCGCTTTTCCTGATGCTGTGCTGTGTGGGAACACTGCAAGCCCAACAACGCGGTCGGTATATCCCTACTAAAGCGGATTCGGTGAAAAGGTTGTTCCGCAACAAGTTTATGGAAACCCCAAAGCCAGACAACGCGCCGATTCACTGGCCCGCATCAAGGATTCTCTGGCTATGCTTGAAAACAAGCGCATGGAAGAAGCGAAACGTCTGGCTGAACAAATTCGCGCTGAAGAAGAGGCAGTACTTAAAAAAAATGAGGGTGTAAAAACGAAAACATCTTCGAAACCGGCAGAATCTGATAAGAAAAATCAAAGAAGAAGATCGTCGCCGAATGGAGGAACAAGCCCGTAAACAACAACAGGCCGAAGACATGGCCCGGGAAGCCGCCCGAAAAACCGCTTCGCACACGCTGGACATTAGAAGACTGTGTTCTTTACGCCAAAGAGAATAACTTAAGTGTGGCCGAAAATGCCCTCAATGAGCGTCTGGCACAATTGGTCCTTGAACAAACCAAAGCAGGCCGTCTACCTAATCTGAATGCCGACTTCACCCTCGGCGAAAGTTATGGTCGATCCATCGATCCTACCTCAAACCAATTTGTGACCAAAGGATTCCTTTACAATACGACAGGCCTCTCGTCGCAAGTTTTATTATTCGGTTGGTTTCAGAAAAAATACATGACCCAGCAAAGTCAATTGGATGTTTATGCCGCAGAATATGCGTTTAAACAACTCAAAGAAGATATTGCCCTTAACGTGGCAACCGGATTCTTACGCGTCCTATTGGCCCGGGAGCAGGTGCGCATCAATGAAGCGCAATTGAATCAGGATCAGGAACAGTATCGGCAAACCCAACAGTTTGTACAAAATGGCAAATTACCGGAATTAAATGCTGCCCAAATGATGGCACAACTTTCCGGCGATAGCGCTACTCTACTCAGTTCAGTCACTGATGAACGTATTGCCCTGCTTCAACTCAAAGCCCTCATGAATCTGGATTTTTCACAGGAATTTGATATTATCACACCGGATGTTAATATGGCTCAGATTACAGGCACCGAAATGCTGGGAACTCCCGATGATATATATGCTATCGCCCTGAATCAGCAGAATCGTACCAAATACAATCAACTCAAATTATTGTCCGCTAAAAAGACCCTCGATATTGCAAAAGCTCAACAGTACCTGCAGGTTTCCTTGTTTGCCAACCTCGGAACAAACTACTCATCAAATGTGAAAGATATTACAGGTCAAACTTATTTGGGTGAAGTACCTCTGGGGAGTATCAATGTGGCGGGAACGAGCTATCCTATTTCACGGCCCGAGTATTCCTATGAAACCCGCACCCGCCCCTGGTTGACCCAATATGGTGATAATATCCGGGCCAATGCCGGCCTTTCGGTTTCTATTCCGATTTTTAATGCCTATGCTGCAAAAACTTCCATTCAGAAGGCAAAAATCGGGTTGGTGAGTCAGCAAATAGCCACCGACAATGATAAACAAAAGCTGCGGCAGGATATCATCAAAGCCTACGAAGAAGCGCGTGCGGCCAGTCAGAAATTTGCCGCCGCCCGTCGTTCAGAAGATGCCGCCCGTCGCGCCCTGAATTTTGCGGTGAAACGATACGAAGTAGGTATGATTAATACCTATGAATATACTGCCACTCAGGCTGCACTATACAAAGCCAGCACCTCTGTTCTTTCGGCCAAATATGATTTGATTTTTAAATTGAAGGTGTTGGATTATTATATGGGAAATCCTATCCGGCTTTGATAAAACACTGATCAAGAATCGCATGAAAAAATTATTCTCTGGACAGTTCTGGCTATCGCCCCGATCAGCCTCATATTGTTTGCCCTGATGAAATCCGGAAAACTGGGCCAGGGAAACAAACTANAGGTGGCCGTTGAAAAAGCAGCCCTGCACGATATTATTGAAACGGTTACCGCCAGCGGGAAAATTTACCCGGTCTCAGAAGTGAAAATTAGCCCGGATGTTTCAGGCGAAATCACCGATTTGTTCGTGGAAGAAGGAGATAGCGTCCGCCGTGGACAAATCTTAGCCACCATCAATTCAACTACTTACAAAAGTATGGTGAACCGGGCCACCGCTCAGCTCAATCAAACCCGCTCGGGAGTGAGCACGGCCAATGCCCAAACCCAACAAGCCAAAGCACAATTAGATCAGGCTACCGCGACCTATCAGCGCAACAAACAACTATTCGATGAACAGGTGATCAGTGCTGCTGAATTTGAAGGGGCGCTCGCAGCGTATAAATCAGCTCAGGCTTCGTACAAATCTGCCATGGAAAACATCCGGGGCAATCAATATGGGGTGGCCAGTGCACAGGCGAATGTTTCAGAGGCCATGCAAAATCTTCGCAAAACAACGATCTACGCGCCCATGTCCGGCATCGTATCAAAACTGTTTATTAAANAAGGAGAACGCGTGGTGGGAACGATGCAAATGGCCGGCACCGAAATTATGCGGGTGGCCGATATGAGTAAGATGAAAGTGGATGTGGAAGTTGGTGAAAACGATATTCAAAAAGTAAAGTACGGCGATACCTCAACTATTGAAGTAGAGGCTTATCCCAATCGAAAATTTAAAGGCCTGGTGGTACAAATTTCGCAATCCAGTACGGCCACCGGTATGAATCAAAGTTTATCCTCCCTCACCGATCAGGTCACTAACTATACAGTAAGTATCGAAATTTTGCCCGAAAGCTNNTATAGCGATTTGCTGCAACAGGATAAACGGCATTTCCCGTTCCGACCGGGTATGTCGGCCACGGTTGAAATCCGCACCAAATACAATATGCAGGTGATGGGAATTCCGATTAATGCCGTTACTACCCGTGAGGATGTGGATTCTACTGTAAAGAAAGATGAAATTCGCGAATATGTATTTGTGGTGCGCAACCAAAAAGCTGCTCTGGTTGAGGTAAAAACCGGCTCACAGGATAATACCTATATCGAAATTCTCAGTGGACTGAAGTTGGGTGAAGAGGTCATTATTGCACCATTTAGTGCCATTGCCCGCACCCTGAAAGCAAACGACAAGGTTCAGGTTGTGCCCAAAAAGGAGCTTTATGATAAAAAACCGAGTCCTCATCAGCGGATTCAGATTAATCAAGCCTCGGGTTTTTGAAGAGGACCAGCATATACCGGATCAGAATGTCTTTAATTGTTTACCCAGCCTGCTCACCCGCGAAGCAGGCATCCAGGCGGCCAGTACAGCCAATAAAATAACGGTGCTGTATATGAGAATAAAATCGGTCCAGCGAATCTCAACCGGGTAAGCATCCAGTAAAAANGAGCCTTGTTGCCCGAGTCGTATCCAACCAAAATGCTGTTGCCCCAATAGAATCAATAGGGCTAAAATACTGCCCAATCCGGCACCTATCACAGCCATTAAAATTCCGCTTGTTATAAAAATGCGCCGCACCTGCCGGATAGGCATCCCCATGGCCTGAAAGATGGCAATGTCTTTACTTTTNTCAATCACCAGCATCGACAGCGAGCCCACGATATTAAACGAAGCTATAAATAGCATCAGGGTCAGAATGGCAAATACGGCCCATCGCTCACTCTTCATGATAAAGTACAGGGTACGGTTTTGTTCATAGCGTGTTTCAATGGTATAGCCCGAAGCCTCAGCAATTGCACCAATTTGTTGTTTAATGGCATCGGCATCTGCCTCNGGATCCAGTTTAAGTTCTAATGAACTAACCATCCCCTGTTCATCACAAAGTTCCTGCAAGGTTGCCAGGTGGGTAAAAGCATATTGCTGATCAATTTCTTCCTGCAACATGTAAATTCCACTCACCATAAACGACAAAGAATTGTATACTGAACTTACATCCGTTTGGGTTTGTATGGCCTCTTTTCGAAAGGCATAACAGCGTATAGGTAATCCACTTTCTTCATTGGCACCCAGTTTGTTTGAAATTCCCAGTCCCAGTACCATCGGAGGGTAATGCACCGAATCATAAGGAGGCAAACTGCCATACCGGATTTTCTGACTAAAATGTGTCGTCAGGTCGTAAGCCCGATCAATACCTTTTACAGTAGCAATCACCTGATTGGCATCAAAGCTGAGTAAAACCTTTTCATCCAGAGTGTGCGAGATGGCCGTGATTCCGGGAAGCTGCAATAATTTATCTTCAAACGCCTCATCTTGCTTCAGGTACTTTCCTTGCCGCGCCGTCATTCGAATGTCCGGATAAAAGTCGGTATACAAATCCTGAATAAATGATTCAAAACCGTTAAATACCGAAAGCACGATAATCAGTGCTGCCGTACCCACTGCCATGGCAACCATACTCACCCAGGAGATGATTTGTATGGCTTGCGTAGACTTTTTCCCCCGCAGGTAACGCCAGGCAATTTTAAATATCATGCGCTGTAAAATAATACAAATGTAATATCGTTATACTTGCTGTTTGGACCATTTCACCAGGTTGCATGCTAAACAACCAGGTTAACAGGTATCATGGAACATTTAGTGGCCTAAACCGGCTACTGTACGCCAATATTTTGATGCGGGGTGGTTTTAAATGTAGAAATAAACTAGCTATTTTACACGAAACAATCCGTACAACATGACCAGAACGAAAGTTATCTTATCAGTTTTAGGGATACTCGTCACTTTTATAACAAGCCTGTCTTTCAGACCCATACCCAAAACCAGCGAGGTCGAAAGCCTTGTAATACGTGGATTGGTGACCAAAATCAGTGAAAATGCCACTGGGGATATGGTGATACGATTGCGGGGAATAGACAAATGCTTCTATATCAACAGGGGCATTGAAAGCGGACTCAAAATTGAAACACTCAAAACAAGACTTCTGCATAAAGAGGTCGTATTGAAGTATCCTGAATACTGGACGCTCCTGGATCCAACCAGTTCAACCCGACATGTTTCGAAAATAGAATGTCAGGGAACGGTTATCTATTCCGAATATTAGGTTCGATGACTTTGTATGAATCCATATCCGTTCGGCACACCCTGCTCGCTCTTCATGGTGATTAAAGTTGGATTTGTATCCATCAACCCAACGTTAAATGAATCGGAAATTGTTTATGAGCGTGATACAATAAAAACTTTAAAACTGTGCGGCAAGTAAAAGGTAAAATGGGTATACTGACAACCGCTTCAATTTGTACTATCCAACATCAAGCTGAACCAGGTTGTTATGTTCTTTTGACCAGCTATTTTTAAAGAACCCTGAGTACAAATTTTTACAAAATCGTTATTCGTTTTATTATCGATGGAGTTCGTTCATTAAGTTCTAGACCGTTGCAAAGTCACCGGCAAAAAAATTCAACGTTACGCAGAAATTTGAAGCCCAATGACTTAGCCAATTATTCGATCGTTTTGCAACAGCCTCAGTTCATTTATACTGTAACCGCCAATAGTAAAATTTCGAAACGAATTCAACATGAGTCGGCTCAGGGATCCATTGAAATCAGCTATTCGATTTTGAGTGTATAGCGATAGCATTTTCTAATTCGTTTTTGCTGGTGGTTTTGGCCAACAACAAAATTTGGGTTCATCAAATTTCACACTGCATGAATCCTGATTTTCAATTACCTTTATTTTATCGCATGGAACAACAATGGCATGAAGGCAAAGTGGTCGGCATTGTGGATGAAACACACAATACCCGGCGCTTTTTTATTGAAACCCCTTCCCGGNATCCGCTGGTCTTTAAACCCGGCCAATTCGTCACCCTCGACCTTCCCATTCACGAGAAANAAAATAAACGCTGGCGAAGCTATTCCATCGCTTCTGCACCCGATGGCACCAATCATTTCGAGTTGATTGTGGTCTTGGTTGAAGATGGTCTTGGTACCAATCACCTGTTTCGGGACGTTCAGGTTGGCGATGTACTAACCTATCGCGGGCCCTTAGGTGTTTTTACCCTGCCGATCCTACTGCGCNATGACTATTTTATGATCTGTACCGGAACCGGCATCGCCCCATTCCGGAGTATGGTGAAAGATATTTACCATCGTCAACTGCAGACCAAAGATCTCTGGCTCATTTTTGGTACACGCACACAAGCTGATTTATTGTATTACCACGAGTTAAAACAACTGGAAGAGGAGATGCCTTCTTTTCATTTTATTCCGGTTTTATCGCGCGAACAATGGGATGGAAGAACCGGCTATGTGCATGCTGTATACCGCGAACTGTGCGCCAATAAACCGGATGCGCATTTTATGTTGTGCGGATGGCGTATGATGATTGATGAAGCCCGCGGCCATTTGCAAAATCTGGGTTATGATAAATCTCAAGTACATTATGAATTATATGGGTAAAATACTGTCTGGTTTGGTATTGTGCCTGATGTTACTTCCGGCATCGGTTCATGCGCAAAGTACGGTATACCGTATGTCCGCTTTACGGCATGATGATTATGTGAATGGCAATTGGCAAGGCAAAGACTCTGCCGAATTTACCTATAACGCACAGGCACAATTAACCGGTCGTCGGCAACTTAAGGAAATAATACCTCCTGGGATCCGTTTTATCGGTATTCCTGGACGCTGAATGCTTACGGACAAATTACAGAACAAGTGCGTGAAAATTGGGTGTCCGGAGCTTGGGTCAACAATACCCGGTATCAGTATGTTTACGACCTCACCGGGAATACCACCCAGATTTTGTATGATGTATGGAACGGATCAGCCTGGTCACCAACCGGAAAAGTGAGCTATTCCGGATATGTTGGTCCGTTGTATCTCACTAAAATTTTGTATGGATGGGACGGTAGTACCTGGGCCTTTCAATCGAAGGAGGAACGCAATATCACAGCAGGCAAAGTGCAAAGTTCGATCAATATGTGTGGGATGCCATCAATCAGGTCTGGAAAAAGCTGACCCGTAATTTTTATACCTATAACCAGGATTCCGTGGCATCGGTATCTACTTCAAAACCCAACTGGCAGGATGTTTGGACCAGTACCAACCGCGTGCTCTATACGTATAGTGGTTCACCCATGCTGAAATCGGAAGACTTGTATCAAAAATGGGATACCACCAATTTGTCTGGATACAGGAGTCCCGCAAGGAGTACACCTACACCACCGCACAGAGATTCGATCTCATCAAAGAACAAATCTGGTTGGGTTCGGCCTGGCTGGATCAAAACGAAAAAAGCATCTCTACAATGCCAATGATGTGCTGATTGAAGACTATACGGAAACTTTTTCAGGATCCTGGAACAACGATCAACGCAATACCTATACCTTAAGCGGGAACTTACCCACGGAACAACTTACCTATACCGGGAACGGAAGTACCTGGACCCAAAACGGCCGCATCACGCTGCAATACAATGCGCAGGATTCACTGATTTATCGTTTCACCGAATCGTATGCAGGTTCGACATACAACCCATTAAGTCGCGATTTTTATTATTACCAGAGTATGGTGGTTGGTTTAAAGGATTTAACACCCACCTACAACGTAGAATTTACCCGGTACCGGTACAAGACCAGCTGAGCATGCGTTGGAAACAAAATGCACCCAAACATTGGTTCATTGAATGCCGCGACCTGCATGGACGTCAGGTATACCAACAAGAAGTTTTTAACAGCGGACAACAAAACCTGACCTGGGATATGTCCACCCTTCAACCCGGATATTATGTGATTCGCGTGGTGGATGTTGGGAACAAACTGGTAGCGAACCGTCTGATACAAAAACTAAAGCACATGGAAGTTGGGAGCTATGCCGTCATCTTTACGTCTGAATTAAACCATGAAATACAGGATTATCATGCGATGGCAGAAGAGATGTTGTCGCTCGCAAAACAGCAACCCGGTTTTTTAGGTTTTGAAAGCGCCCGCTCTGACATTGGAATTTCTATTTCCTATTGGGAAAGTCTGGAGGCTATTCAACACTGGAAACAACAAACGCAACATTTACTGGCGCAAGAACGTGGACGGTCGGAATGGTATAAACACTATTCCGTGAAAGTATGCCGCATCGAAAAGCCTACTTCGTTGAGCAACCGGCATAAACTAAACCTTGCCGATCAACTCACAGAATAACAAGTACATCGTGGTGATCCTGAAAGCAGCACTTAGCTTTGATAAAATGGCAATTTCACTACCACAGCTTTGAGTAATTTATCGCGCACTTCAATGTAAATTTCCGAACCGATGGCAGCCTGAGCAGTTTGAACATAGCCCATGCCAATAGCCTTTCCTAAACTAGGACTTTGCGTTCCGCTGGTTACAAATCCGAGTGGTGTTCCATCGGCATTTTTAATCGGATAATGATGACGGGGAATCCCTTTATCAATCATTTCAAACCCTACCAATTTGCGTTGCACACCTTCGTTCTTTTGTTGCTCCAGGGCAGCCCGATTGGTGAAATCTTTGGTGAATTTCGTAATCCATCCTAAGCCGGCTTCTATCGGACTGGTGGTATCATCAATGTCGTTACCGTACAGGCAAAAACCCATTTCTAGTCGCAGGGTATCACGGCATCCGAGGCCACAAGGTTTGATGCCAAATTCAGCGCCTGCTTCCATAATCGCCGCCCACAGTTTTGCTCCTTCGCCTTCCTTTTCTTCGTAATAAATTTCAACGCCGCCTGCACCAGTATATCCGGTAGCACTTACCAAAACATTGTCGATTCCGGCAAAAGTGCCTTTCACAAAGGTGTAATACTTTAAGTTGATGAGATCCATTTCGGTCAGCTTGNNCATGGCCTTAACCGCCAATGGACCCTGAACGGCTAACAAACCGGTTTTATCCGAGATATTGTGCATTTCAACCTGGTCCGTATTGTGTTGTTGCAGCCAATTCCAGTCTTTTTCCATATTGGAGGCATTCACAACCAGCATATAGGTTTTATTGGCTTCGATACAATACACCAGCAAGTCGTCAACGATACCACCTTCAAGATTCGGAAAACAGGAATACTGGGCTTTTCCATCCGTAAGTTTAGAAGCATCATTGCTGGTGGTGCGCTGAATCAGATCCAGAGCGCCCTCACCTTTCAGGATAAATTCACCCATATGGCTCACATCAAAAACACCCACAGCATTCCGCACACAGGCATGTTCATCATTGATACCACTGTAAGAGATCGGCATATTATAACCTGCGAACTCAGCCATTTTGGCACCAAGATTGTGATGTATCGCGGTAAACGGAGTATTTTTCATGTGTCTTAAAATTTTCGCAAAAATAGACGAAAATGAGTGTAAACCCACTTTTCCAAAAATCAATACAAGGTCATCCTGTATATTTGCTGCAAATTTTTTCTTCCCGCGAATGATTTTGAAGAAGTCCTTGTTGGCCTTGCTGGCTATGTGGAGTATGTGTGTGGTTCATGCCCGCCCCGGAACTGAGAAGGATATGATATTGGCACAGAATAAAATTCGTCAGGATATTGAAGCCTTATGTGCCCCGGAAATGAATGGCCGGTTCACCGGATCGNAAGGTGCCCGAAAGGCAGCGGATTATATCGAAGGCCGTTTTCGGAACATCGGTATTCTTCCGTATAAANGTAAATACCAATGGGATTTTACAGCCCATGTAGGANCCCGGGTTGGAAGCAACGCCTACTTCTCCATTTTTAATACCCGTTTAAATCTCAACAGCGATTTAATATTCATGCCTTACAGTGGCGGCAATGTCATATTTGGTTCCATTTACCCCAAGGTGTACGAAGATGACCAGGTATGGTTAGTACCCATGTCGGAAGCCCGCGTGATGGAGACCAACGATTTTCAAAAACGCCTGTACGATTATTCTCAGAATTGCATCTCACGGCATGCGGCAGCCGTGGNNTTTTACAATGATATCGGTTCGCAATACGATTTTTCGCCGCTGAATCTGAATCAGTATGAAACCCTGGGCAAGCCAGTGGCCATCATGAATTATAAGGCGTATCAAACGCACTTGAAAAGCAACCTGAAANAAGACTGGATTGAAATTGATGCCAAGCTCGGCTACGAAAATGCCAATACCATCGGAAGCAATGTACTGGCCTATATCGATAATAAAGCGGCGCTTACTGTGGTGATTGGCGCACAATATGATCATTTGGGAGAAGGGTATACCGGGGCAGATAACAATGCCAGTGGTGTTGCAGCCTTGTTGGCCGCAGCCGAATTTGTGCGGACTAGCCGTCTGTCGCATGTCAACTTTNTATTTGCCGCCTTTGCCGGGGGCGAACAGGATCATGCCGGCGCTAAAGCATTTCTGAAGCAAAATGAACATATGCTTACTGCCTACTCCTGTATGCTCGATTTGGATATGCTGGGTCGATACAATACCGCTACCAAAAATATTCTGGTACAGGGAGCAGCTACTTCACCCTACTGGATTCCGGCATTGCAAAAACTGAACAAAGGGTTTGTGTTGCAAATCGATAGCTCAGGTTGTGGTTATTCGGACTTTTCAGTCTTTTATGAAAAAAATATTCCAGCCCTCCGCATCAGTTCCGGCTATCATGCCGACTTCATGAAAAATACCGATGTACCCCAAAAATTANATTATACCGGTACCTGGCAACTCGTTCAATATATCAACAGCCTGATAGCCGATCTGGACGTTTCAAGCAAACCCGGTTTCACAAAAACAATGGATTACATTCCGAAAATTGAAGCATTAAAATCGAGTTTAGGCATCATTCCGGATAATTCATTTGAACAAAATGGANTTAAAGTTGGGGCCTGCTTGCCGAATAAAATTGCCGAAAAAGCCGGTATCCTGAGTGGGGATGTGATTTCAAGAATCGGCGAGTTTGTTATTGTGGATATGAACGACTATATCGAAGCACTCACCAAGACCGATAAAGGCAAAGAAACCACCATCATCGTAAAACGTGACAAATACGAATTCAAATTTTTGTGATTTTGTAATGCCTGTTTTTGTCGGTTTTGTTCGAATCAGATTGAATCCATGTTCCATTCTTCGGTAGTCAGTGTCCGGGAATTCAATCGGATAACGTTGATCTCAAAATCGGGTAGGAGTTCAATTCAGAAATATACTTTTGCAGGATGCATCGATTACTAACAAGAGAAGTGCGGGTTGGAAAACTGATTCTGGGTGGACAGCATCCGGTTCGTATACAAACCATGACTACAACAGACACCCTGGATACCGAGGCTACGGTGGCGCAAACGATACGATGTATTGAAGCCGGAGCGGAACTGGTACGCATCACAGCACCCAGCAAANAGGAAGCTGAAAATCTGGCCGAAATCCGCAAGCGCTTATTGGCACTGGGTTATGATACGCCCCTTGTAGCCGACATACACNTTACACCCAATGCCGCCGAAATTGCCGCCCGCATCGTTGAANAAGTACGGGTGAACCCCGGGAACTATGCCGACAAANAGAAGTTTGAACAAATTGAGTATGATGATGCGGCATACCAGGCTGAAATTGATCGCATCCGGGATCGGTTTACTCCGCTGGTACGCATTTGTAAGGAACATGGAACCGCCATGCGCATCGGAACCAATCATGGATCTNTGCTTGATCGTATTATGAGCCGGTATGGGGATACGGCCTTGGGCATGGTTGAAAGTGCTATGGAATTTTTGCGGATTGCCCGCGATGAAGATTACCATCAGATTATTCTCAGCATGAAAAGCAGTAACCCGCAGGTGATGACGGAAGCCTATCGTTTGTTGGTGCAGCAAATGCAATTAGAATTTGGCGAATGTTACCCCTTGCATCTGGGCGTTACCGAAGCCGGCGATGGCGAAGACGGGCGTATCAAAAGTGCAATGGGCATAGGAACACTGTTAGCAGAAGGATTGGGTGATACGATTCGCGTGTCCTTAACCGAAGACNCCGAACTGGAACTGCCTGTATGCCGCGATCTGGTGAAGCAGTATGCCCAACACCAACCGATCGCCGCGGCCGATTATAAAGTATTTCAATCGAAACCGCTAACTGGGCGGGTTAGCATAGATCGCATCGGAACCGACAAGGTACCGGTGGTGATTGCCGACCTCTCGAAACTTGAACAGCTTGAAGCTGCCGATTTAGAGGCCGTGGGATATCAGTATCACGAAGCTGAAGATAAATGGCATATTCAGGATCGGGCTGCAGATTATATTTTCTGCAATGAAGTGCCCCGGATGGCGCTACCCGGAACGCTTGGGGTACTCACGTATTACGACCAATGGTTACCTTATTCAGCGAACCCGCATTGCTACCCCTTGTTTGATATGCTGCAATATTTACAAGGAGCCTATCTGAAACATGAGCGACTGAATTTTGTGATGCTGGATGCGCGGCCAGGGTCATATACCGAAGCCGTATGGACGGAAATTAACCGAACGCTGCAACGGGATAAAACGGTGGTGATTTGTGTGAGTAGTACCCGTAAGCAGGCGCTTCAGGATATTCGCCAGTGTTTANTTTTGTTGGAACAGTCTGGCTGTCAACAACCAGCGATCATCATCACCGATCATCAGGAAGCAGGCATAGATCAGGCCTTGATACATTATGCCACCGAAGCAGGAGCCTTGTTTTTAGATGCTTATCTGCAGGGAATTTGTCTGGGCTACCAATTCGGCATTCAACCAACCGACCGGAATGAAACGCTTCGTGAAATACGTCAGCTAAATTCTATGGCTTTCGGTATCCTGCAGGCCTCGCGTCGCAGGATTTCTAAAACCGAATATATCTCCTGCCCGAGTTGTGGTCGCACCTTGTTTGATTTGCAGGAAACCACCGCTAAAATTCGGGCAGTGACGCATCATTTAAAAGGCGTTAAAATTGCTATTATGGGATGTATCGTGAATGGGCCGGGTGAAATGGCAGATGCTGATTTTGGCTATGTCGGCAGTGGTGTCGGAAAAATTACCTTGTATAAAAATAAGGAGATCGTAAAACGAAATATTAATGCAGAGGTAGCAGTCGATGAATTGATCCAATTGCTCAAAGAACATGGTGCCTGGACCGAACCTTCTTAGTCGGCCTGAATGTAGCTTGTCCCTGAATCTGAAATTATACCGTTGTGATATTTGTAATACCGATTGTGTGGTTGTAACCTTCGTTCCTCAGGTACATCCACATCACCGGTACAGGTTAGACCAATAATTTTGGTCTAAACAACTATCCTATTACCGATGTACTCTTTGTAATTCTCGTTCCTCGCAAACAAAGAGTTGGTCGGTACTGGCAGGCATAAACCATTGTTTGAATTGGTCTATCTACCAATTCACATTGGTATTACAAATGCGATAGGATGCGTTCAATTTCATTGTCTAGTTGCGACAAAATCTGACTACCTTCTTCCTCCTGATAATCTTGCATAGCAATGAGTTTGCGGGTGAGTTCTTCAAGCCGTGAAAAACAACCGAGTTGGGCCATGCCCTGCAATTTTTGCCACACCGTGTAAACGCGGCATATCGTGATTCACAAAATGGGTATAGAGCTCCTTCAGATAATCTTGCAAGGCTTCGCGGATGAAGGGCATAAAAAGTTGGGATAGTTTTTTTGCGATTGCATCTGCTCCTCCATGCGTTCAAAATCCTCGAAGGTTCCTGGTTGGCGCTCCTTGCTGTTTCTTGTGTTTTGGTATGAACAGGTATCCAGGTATCCAGAATGTTTTCCAGGGTAGCGGCTTTCACCGGTTTTGAAATAAAATCGTCCATGCCCGATTCGCGGCAATAACGCGCCGCCTCATCAGGTGATAAGGAAGTCGTGGCAATAACAGGAACATAATGAATTCGGTGTTTTTCCCATTCGCGAATCTGACGCATGTGGGTAATTTGCCCGTTCAGCAGAGATACATCAAGAATCAGCAATTTAGGCCGGCTCTTTTGCATCTGTGTTTTTAGTTCATCCAGATTGCGCGATTCCAGTACGGTGTATTCAGGACGCAATCGGTTTAAAATGGATTTGGCAAAAACAAATTCACCGGATTGCTTTCGGCAAGAATAATGATTTGATCAGGTTCCTGCTGACTGGCATCTGCAGCCGTATCCTGCTCTGAGGCGCCCGGAGTACCCTGTTCGGGATGTAGGACAAAGGAATACCGAAAACCCTGATTCGGGATGCCTTCTATGAATAAGCCGGAATGCATCATGTTAAGAAGGCGATGACTGACATGCAAACCTAATCCGGTGTCCCGCACTTTTTATCGTTCACGGAATACTCATCGGGTAAGGCTACCTGTAAACGACTCATATCTTCACTTGTAAAACTGTTTCGATACTCCAGTAATTCAAAACGAATGCCGGCGTCCGGCTTTGTGGGTTTTCCGGACTTACCAGAAGATGTAAGCGGGCCTGATACAAATTTCGAACGGCATGATGCAGAATGCTCAACAGAATTTGCCGAATCCGCGCCGCATCCAACAACACGGGTCGTTTAGACATACTATCGTCCAGCGCACAGGTAAATTCAATTTGATGACTCTCCATGGCAAAACGCATCACAACCTGCATTTCATCAACCAGACGGTGCAGGTGTGTAGGAACAGGAGTAATTTCAATGCTGTGGTTATTGAGTTGAAACAGGTCTTCAACATTGTTCATCAACAGCAGCGATTGGTTCGAAGAGGCTTTTAAATTTTCGATATACTGTTTCTGATCTTCATTCAGATCAAGCGATGAGATCATTTCAGTTAACCCCAGCGTACCATAAAGTGGTTGTTGAATTTCAACGATGAGTTTGTTCATGAAGTCTGCATGGAATGATTTGGCATCATTATGTTGACTTTCTGATAGGGTGGAATGATTCAGTGGCGAAGGAATCGTTTGTATCATACCGCAACAGTGCAAAGCTTCACCCGTCTCATTAAAAAGGGTATACCGTTTTTCAAGAACTTCAAACTCCTTTCCTGAACAATGAGCCTGTACCTGAGCTCCTGTTGAGGTGCCGTACGGCTTTTGAGTATGGCTTTTTCTACAAGATCCACATCATGGGGGTGAATCAGTTTTTGAACGTATCCGGATTCTTAAGTAGTTCATCTGGTGTTAGTCCAAGCAATTGATGGCTTCCACGACTATAAAACTGATACCGTTCGGCAGTATAATCATAGACCCACAATACGTCATGCAACGTGTTATTTAAAATTTCGAACGAGGCATCACCGGACTTCAATTTAATATAGTGGGTAATAGACTCGATATTTTGCAAGGAACCGCGTTGCCGGATACACACGCCGTTATCGAACTCAGCCTGGCATAGCAACAGGAATGGTTTGGTATGTCCGGAACCCGTTTTAAGCGTGATGGGTGTTTCAATCGGACGTCCATAGGCTGTCAGGTCTTCGAGGGCCTGTTGGAGTTGTATGCGTTCGGCAGGAGATTCAATTAAACTCAATAGGCTATCCGGCTGCACTTCCTGGTCGTGTGGCCAGGCCAATACATCGTATAGGGTATCATTCCAAACTACCGACTGGTTTTTAAGATCCAGGGTCCACATGCCAAAATCAAGTAACTGTCGCATTCGGTTTTGCTCAGTCTGCGTTTGGGTCCAAAGTTCCTGTTCTTTTTCTGACGGTGCTGCTCATGCAAAATTGCCAGCAGATCGCCCAGCATCCGAACAAATGATTCATCTTCCTGGCTCCATATTTTTGCTGCCCTGCCATTTCACAACAGATGATACTACGCAGCATTCCATCGCTTCGAATCGGAATATCCAGAGTAGACCGGATATCCAATTTCTGAAAATACGATGCATTAAATTCGGCGGTATGTGGGTGTTGTCGGGCATCACTGGCCACAATTGACATGCCCTGCCGAATGGCATCAAAATAAACCGGATAATCTTTTCAAGTAGTTGCTGTGCTTCCTGTACAGCCAATGAATCAGCACGAGATGAATGGGTTAGGGTAAGGACTTGATTTTTATATTCCCACAAACTGACTCTGGTGGCCCCGATACTTTGGGCAGCAATTTTGCAAATCCGGGTGCAGGCTTCGTCATAGGTGCCGAAAGATTCGTAACGGGAAGAAGAAAGTTCTACCAGAATCCTGTTATAAATTTCAATACGTTTAGCCCGTTGTTCTTTAATCCTTTCTTTCTCTTTAAATTCTGTAATGTCACGAAGGGTACAAACTATTTCCGATAAATAGCCATTTTCATCTTCCAGGGCGGCAATTTTCACGTCATACCAAAATAGTGTTGCATGGCTTTGTTTCGCTAGTTGAATTTGTAAGATTCTTTTAGACAGGCAGGCTGAATCCAGCGCATTGATGAGGAGTTTGGTATTTTCAGCATCCAATTCAAGTTCTTCCAGCCCGCGGTGAATGATTTCAGAGGATTTGCCCGTAAAAAATCTTTCTTCAGATCAAAAATTCAGTGATGCGATACGAACGATCTAAAACGATTACTACATCACCGCTATGCTGTAATAATTTTTCGAGTCGCTGATTCGTGCGCTATAGTTCATGACGCAAATGCACACTGTCTGTGATTTCAGATCCGTCAGCAAGACCACGGAATGACTTTCGGGCCCACGCTGCCAGAGCACATAACGTCTTTACCCAATCGGTCGCTCAGAGTGCTCATCTGACTATAGCCTTTCGGTTCAATAAGTCGACGGGCATTTTCCGGAGAAATACGCAAGTAATCGGCCAGTGGCTTAAACTGAACATCGTCGATACCTGAAAAAGATCCGAACAATTTTCACTCATGTACTGAATCTGACCATCGGCATCTACACCAATCATAAACAAAGAACCCGCTTCAGTGGCGGAGAAAGCCATCAACATTTTTTCACGGGTATTGGAGTCGATCAGTGTCTCGAAAATTTAATCCCGCAGTGATAACAATAATGACCTGTAACACCACAAAGGTGCTTACATCAAAGTAATTAAGGCCTGTAAGAAGCAATACCACCAAAGGATATTGCCGCGGCAGTTAACAGATAGTCTCTAACCCGAATAAAGGCATAATAAGCAAACATCAGTTGCAGGGTAAATTCTGAAACATACACGATGCTATCATGAAATTCTAACAGCCTGTAAAACGTCCAGCCGATACAAAGCGTGAATGTGCTAACAAAAAGAGGGTAAATATTTTTTCGTAACAGGCCTTCTTGCTTGCTGCCTAAAAACAAAATTAAACTTAACATGCCGGCAAGCACGTTCGACTCTAATTCGCTTTCCGGACGAATTTTAAAGAGCTCAAAAACGAATTCAGATACTGGCAGATATACGGCAAGCGTGAGAAAATATAATCGATACCGTTCGGTCACATGGCGGGCATGCATTAATCTGCCATTCAGGTGGCGTTTAAAACGGTGCAGATACCATGAAGCAGCACCGAAAATAAGCAGCATCAGCAACCAGATAACAACAGCCGCAGAAAAGGATGGTATATTGGATAACAGGTTCACGGGCACCGTAAGTAAAGGTAGCTTAAAGAACGGAATGGGAAGGAAGGGATAAATCGATTTGTAAGGCCAGTAGATCGTCCAGTGTTTCTCGTCGTCGTATCATGTAGGCCTGGTTATCACGCATCAGGATTTCTGCAGGACGGCATCTGGAATTAAAGCTGGAGGCCATTTCAAATCCATAAGCTCCCGCATTGTGAAAAACAAGATAATCGCCCTCACGGATTTCAGGAAGAACTCGNTCCCAACAAAACGTATCGGTTTCACACAAATTGCCGACCACCGTATAAATTCGTTCGGTGCCTGCAGGGTTCGAAAGATTTTCGATGCGGTGGTAAGCATCGTAAAACATCGGCCGGATCAGGTGATTAAAACCTGTGTCAATACCTGCAAAAACTGTTGCCGGTGTTTGTTTTACAACATTCACTTTGGTGACGAAATAACCACTTTGGCTGACAATAAATTTTCCGGGTTCAAACCAGATTTCGGGGTTCAGGTTGGTTTCTTTNTGGAAGGATGCCATGGTTTCCTGCAGGCGTTTTGCCAATTGATGCAAGTCTATAGCCTTTTCATCTATCGCATAGGGTACCTTGAATCCACTGCCCAGATCCAGATACTTTAAGTGTGGGAAATGATGCGCACAGTCTAATAAAACCTCAAGCGCTTCAATAAAGACTTCGATATCTTTAATTTCAGAACCTGTGTGCATATGCAAGCCTTCCACACGCAGGCCTGTTGTTTTTACGATGCGTAACACATGGCGTAGCTGATGAATAGAAATGCCAAATTTGCTGTCGATATGACCAGTTGAAATTTTTAAATTCCCTCCGGCCATAATGTGTGGATTGAGGCGTACTAAAATCGGATAGTCGGCTCCAAACCGGTTACCAAATTGTTCCAGAATCGAGATATTGTCAATGGTGATATGTACACCATGTTGAACCGCTGCTTCAAGCTCAGAAAAGGCCACATTGTTCGGTGTGTACAAAATAGAACCGGGGTCAAATCCGGCCAGAATACCCAAGCGAACCTCATTCAGGGATACGGTATCTAAGCCGGCACCTTGTTGCTGAAGCAGGCGTAGGATATTAATATTGGACAGGGCTTTGCACGCGTAAAANAACGTGTTCCGGAGGCCGGGAAAGCTGTTTTCNAGCCGCTGATACTGTCCGACAATTTGTTTTTCATCATACACATACAGAGGAGTTCCGTAGGTTCTTGCTGCATCCAGCAGCTGGTCGGCAGTTAACATGCTCGCAAAGGTAATGAATCCCGGGTGCAGAGAATGAGGGAGGGGTTTGTCCTTTGATGTTGTGCCGTACCTGCTTCGGTATGCTCTTCCCATCAACCCGATCTTAGGATGAATTCGAATTCGGTGTTGGATCATTGTTGCCATGCGCACACCCACCATGTAACGAAATTCAGCCTTTGCCAACAGCCTGATGTCAGAATTATGTTCGCCATACAGCGAAAAACTAACTTTGCTCCGTGAAAACTTTACTACTCGTGTTTCTGGGAGGGCCTGGGATCGGTTTGCCGTTATGCTTTAGGTGCAGTGTTACCAATGGCTGACGGGCAATGGCCCTGGGCGACTTTTATCGCCAACGCAATAGGTTGTCTGCTCATTGGTTTGTTCAGTACCTGGCTGGTGCAAACGCAACGCTCATCCGAGTTGTATGCTTTGCTGGCTATAGGGTTCTGTGGTGGCTTTACCACCTTTTCAACCTTTAGCAGGGAGGCCTGGATTTTATACCAGCACCAACAAGGGGCTATGGCAATAACCTATATGATCACTTCCTTGTTGATGGGAATTTTGGCACTTGTGTCCGGAATTTGGATATACCGCTTACTTTCCTAAAAACCGTTGAGGCGGAATGGTGCGCTTGGTTCAGGTAAAAGCTAGTTGGGTATACTGATTTCAATTTCCATTCACCACGGTATAGAATCGTATTTTTGATGCATGAAACATCGAATCGGATCCCACCCCTGGCATGATATTCCCTCTGGAGAAAATGCACCGGAAGTAGTGCATGCAATTATCGAAATCAGTCGCGGAAGTAAAGCAAAATATGAAGTGGACAAAGCCTCAGGTCTGCTGAAATTAGACCGTGTGCTCCATTCGGCGTTTTACTATCCCATCAACTACGGGTTTATTCCGCAAACCTATGCCGGTGATGGGGACCCTCTGGATATTCTGGTATTGTCGCAAATAGACTTTGAACCGCTCAGTTTGGTAGAATGTCGTCCGATTGGTGTATTGCGGATGCACGATAAGGGGACCGACGATAAGATAATTTCAGTTTGTTTAAATGATGTGGCCGTGAATCATATCCAGAGTCTTGAAGAACTGCCTTCGCATCTTTTACAGGAAATAAAACACTTTTTTGAACAGTATAAANAGTTAGAACACACCGAAGTAGTTGTTGACGAATGGATGGAAAAAAGGATGCCCATGCCATTATTCGCCAAAACATTCAGGATTATTCCGTAAGGTTTAAATCCGGCTTAGAGTAATATTAACAGCACTGTTTACTTTCTACAAAGGTTTCACTTACATTTGTGAGCATTATTTTCGCTGCGTAAGTGGTGATTAAACTCCTACCTGAAAACACATATGAAATTCTCCTACTACCTCTTACTGTCCCTTCTTGGGTTTTCTGCTTGTCAAACGCAAACAAATCAAGCCACCGTTCAGGGTAAAGTTACCAACATGAAAGAGGGCGAGATTTATTTTATCCGATCAAGTGATGAACAACATATTGATACTGTGAAAGTAAAAGACGGGCAGTTTAAGTTAGTTCTTGAGGCTAAAGAACCTAGTNTTNACATGATCAATTTTGGTCCGAATCAACAACCGGCATTTGTGATTATTGAAAATGGGCCAACGCAGATTACCTATACCCTGGATTCGCTGAATTCAATACATGTCGAAGGGGGCACTGAACAAAAATTATACAACGGATTTATTTCAGATTGTAAACCGGTATTTGCAAGTATGGATTCTTTAGGCCAATTGGCTGTTGTGAATGAAGAGAATGTGGCTGTGCTTCAGGAACTGCAAAAGGAGTTCTTTCGGTTGGATGCCATCATCAAGGAGAAACAACTCAACTTTATCAGGAAAAACAACAACAGTGTGGCAGGTACCTTTGTTGCCGTTAATTATCTGAACGAGAAAATGGATAAAACGGTGAATGACGCGGAACAGATTTATTCGATGCTGGATGCCCGGGCCAAACAAACCTTTTATGGAAAACGAATCGAAGCCCTGATTAAACAATTAAAAGGGACTTCTATAGGTCAACCTGCTCCGGACTTTACATTGAATGATGCCAATGGCCGGGCCTTAGCATTGTCTTCTATGAAGGGTAAAGTTGTTTTGGTGGATTTCTGGGCCAGTTGGTGCGGCCCATGTCGTGGTGAAAACCCCAATGTGGTAGCGGCATATAAANAATATCATCCGAAAGGCCTTGAGATATTAGGAGTCTCTCTGGACGATCAAAAGGATAAATGGATGTCGGCTGTTGAGAAAGATGGTTTAACCTGGAATCATGTAAGTGATTTGCAAGGTTGGAATTCACCGGTGGCAGCCTTATATGGTGTTCAGAGTATTCCGGCGAATTTTCTCTTAGACCGTGATGGGAAAATTATCGCANAAGACTTGCGGGGTGAGGCCCTGGAGCAAACCTTAAGCGAGGTATTTAAATAAAACCATGACCATGAAATATGTTCTTCTTTTAAGTCTTTTTTACTGCTTGGTTTTTCGACATCAACCCTTGCACAGAAAAAGAATCTTCAGATCAAAATCAACGTGGCGGATGCAGATTCAGGTCGATTAATACTTGGAACCTTATCGGATAATAAATACGACACGTTAAAATTCCGAAATCATCAATGTGTTTTTAGCCGTAAAATTGATGAGGCCGGACCTATGGTTATTTCCGATGAGCAACGCCAATACAAGATTNTTTTTGTCGATCCGGGTAGCACCATGGAACTCGATCTCACGTTGGCATCGATGAATTTAACCCGGGTAAGTGGATCGGCTTCCAACGATATCATGACGCAGTTAAATGTGGCTCAGGAACCCTATCATCTGGCTGCCCGCGACATTCAGCAGAAAATGCAACAACCGGGAGCAAACATGGATAGTTTAAACCAATTGATTCAATTAATCAATGTAGAATTAAAACGTACCTTCCGTAAACATTTGGCCGACCATGCGNATCTGGAAGCCATGGCATTTCTGGTATACAGTTCCATGGCCAACGACCGGAATCTGAATATCGGGTTTGCCGATTCATTGATTAATACGTTGCAGGGAAAGGCAAAAACCTGTTATTATGGGCAGGAATGTATAAAATTATTGAGTAAACAAAAGGCCGTCACGAAAGGATATAAAGCCCCTGATTTTACCCTGAAGGATTCAAGCGGTAAAGCCTATACCTTGTCGAAACTGAAAAGTAAATATATTCTCATCGATTTCTGGGCGAGTTGGTGTGGGCCGTGTAAAGGTGAAATTCCACACATGAAACAGGCGTATGCAAAATACCACAGCAAGGGATTTGAGATTTTAAGCGTTTCAATTGATGCCAAAGAAGATGCCTGGCGTCAGGCTCTGCGTCAGTTTCAAATGCCCTGGATTCATGTTCTGGACATTCGTGGTCAAAAAGGTTCTACCATGGATCTTTATCATACCNCCAGTATTCCTAAAACTTTGCTGATTGATGCACAAGGCATGATTATTGATACGGATTTACGAGGTCCTATGCTGGAACAACGTTTATCGGAATTGCTGCATGATTAGTTCATCGCATCATGAACCTTTGTTATCGCGCGCTTTAGACATCCGTTTTTCTCCATGGCTTCCGGCTACCTGGTTTGTTGGCTACTAAGTATCCCAAACCATACTGGCCACTTAAACCAACCAGGTATCTATGAAACGGCTTGTATTTCTAATTCTTTTTTGAACGCTATTTTAGCGCAGGCACAAACCCAAAATAGGATACATGTGAGTGGCTCAGCCATTTTGGGCCCTTGCAACGATACGTTGCTGTTGCGCNGAGTGAATTACGCCCCCTACAATTGGGGCTGGTCGCCCACTGAGTTGTTGATTTCACAGATTGCGTTGTCGGGTTCTAATACGGTGCGTTTGGTGTGGTATAAAACGGGAGCCACTGGAACCCCGGCAACTACTTACGCCAACCTGACCTTGCTGGATAGTGCCCTTTCGAAGTGTATCCAGAATAAACTGATTCCGGTAATTGATTTACATGATCAGACTTGCGCAAATAATCCAACGGCCCTCATTACGTTGGCCAATTGGTTTACACAACCAGCAGTTTTGGCGCTGATCAATAAGTATAAACACAGTCTCATTTTAAATTTAGCCAATGAGGCATTGTATGTGATGTGGTTAGGGAATACGCAGGCCGCTAAGAACACGTTTATCAACACCTATACAACGATTGTCAATAATTTGCGGACTCAGAATATTACCGTGCCGCTGATGATAGATGCTCCGGATTGCGGACAACATCTTGATTTTCTGGCGGATGCAGCATCCACATTATTGAATAATGATNCGGAACATAATTTGATTTTTAGCGCCCATGCGTATTGGTATTCGTATGCTTCCAACGATTCTACCCAGATGCTCAACAAAATCAATTATGCGTTGAGTAAGAATATACCATTTGTGTTAGGCGAAATTGCCAACCAGCAAGACAATACGACCAACTGCCAATATAATTTAAATTACCAGGCTCTGCTGAATATCTGTCAANCAGAAAAAGTAGGCTGGTATGCCTGGAGCTGGAATAACGATGTGTGCCCGCAACGGTGTATGTCCACTAACGGTCAGTTCAATGCCCTAACCGCCTATGGTACTTCACTTTTGTATCATGCCAATTTTGGTTTGCTCACGCATATTCCGGCTAAAAGTCATTATCTGATGTACGGCAACTGCCAACAACGTATGAATTTAAGTTGCCTGTTACAATCTTATCTGAACGGTGGAAATAGTATGTATCCGGTGCTCTATCAACAGGGAATCGTAAATACTACGTCCCTTCCCTATACCGACACGATAGAAGTTAGTCTGTATCGTTCCAACCCGCCGTACGCCTTATTGGGGCGTTCAAAATCAATCCTTAAGACCGACGGCACGTCTTTGGTATTGTTTCCGGATTCAACCATTGCAAAATCGGCATATATAGGTATCAAACACAGGAATCATATTGAAACCTGGTCGGCACAACCACAAGTTGTACTACCGGTTCATGCGTACAATTTTACCACATCGGCTGTCAAGGCTTACGGCAGCAATCAAGCCAATACCGGTTCAGGATTTTATGCATTCCATACGGGCGATCTGAATCAGGATGCGGTGGTAGACGGATTAGACTATAACGAATGGGAACAAGACAATAACCAATTTGCTACCGGGTATCTGGCATCCGACCTGAATGGCGATGGCATTGTTGATGGCCTGGATTTTCTCTTTTGGGAACCGAACAACAATCTGTTTATCGGGAGTAGCCTTCCCTAATTTTCACTGACCGATACTCCAGGTGGGTTATGGATGCACCATTAAACGCATACTATACCAACGTTGATTATCCATCAAAACTCGAGCTTCATATATACCTTCCGAAAGTGAGGTAATTGGGATGACTGAGGATGTTGACAATGGATGGCTTTGTATACAGATTCGTCCGCTGATATCTAAAATTTGAACTTCTTGAATCATACCACCACCACTACTTTCAATGGTCACAGCATGTTTTGTGGGGTTTGGAAAAGATGCAGTCCGTATGTTTCACGTGGTGATTCCATTCCTGCCGGGGCGGTGGTAAAAGTATAGACATTACTCCAGGGGAAAGGTACACTGAGGTCGCAATATCCACGAACGCGCACATCATAGGTAGTCATAGGATTTAAACCGGTTAAGGTAAAACTTAAAGTCGGCGCATTAACTGTTCCCGCAGTAATCCAGTTGCCGCTTCCACTGATCGATATTGAATTTCATAACCGATTGCGCCCTGAGCGGCCTGCCAAATAATATTGGCGTATTGTGCATGAATACTATTTGCATACACTGCAGTTACTGAAACAGGCAGGAGTACATCAATATACCCCACGGCCGAATCGGTACATCCGGTAGCCGCATCGGTATACACATAGGTATAGGCTATAGAAGGCCCTGTATACGGATTGGAAACAGAATAACTTCCGCCTGAAGGAGAACCCGCTAAAGTGACCGGAACATTTTCGCAGGTTGTAACATTCGGCGCATTTACTGCGAGGGTACAGATGGTCAGGTGTAACATCTGGGTATCCGGGCATCCGAAGGCATTGATTGAATAACAAGGATAGATGCCACTTTGACTATATGTTGTATTGGTGCAATTCCAGAAATACGGAGGAGGGCTGCTGATATTGATTGTTGAATTGCTGCCGTTTTGGATAGTTAACTGAATACTATGGTTCTCCACACAATTGTTTAATGGGTTGGTGCTTGTGGTGGAATACGTACCACTCTGCGTATAAGTTTGTCCATTCATTGGCCAATAGTATGAATTGCAACTACTCACGTTGTTACTGAAATTCAGCGCTGGAGATGGAACCGTAAATGATTGTGTGCCCGTACACCCAATGGCATCGACTACCTGAACAGTAAAGGTTGATCCAGAACAAAGAGTATTCAGGTTGGTATTATTCGTGAGTGTTGCCGGGCCGCTTAATGAATACACCAGAGGGGGCTGAGCGCCAACAGTATAAAGGGTTGCCGTTCCATCACAACCGGGTAAACAAGATGGTAAATTCAGGTTATTCCAGGCAGGTACTAAGGCGGGAGGACTTGCAATTGTAACAGGAATAGTGAGTGCGGGACAACGGATCATTTAATACAGTAATGGTTTGGGTCCCTGTGGCAAGTCCGCTGATATTGAAAGCATTTCCGGTATACGTACCACTCGGAACACCGTTAATCTGGTATGTTCCACTGGCTGTTGTAGGAGGCGCTAAAGGTCGATGGCAACACTACCACTTCCTCCATAACAGGTAGGAGACGTGATAACTGTTTGGGCATAGGTTGGACAAATGGTTGTACCGGGGTTTAGAATCAACGTTGGAGTTGGCGGTGAATCCAGGAAATGAATGGTATCCAGAATCGGTGTGCTATTGGGATAGAAGTACCCATATGGGAGGTAAGTACCGTTGGTATCCTTTAAGTATCCGCTCGTTACAGTTCGGGCTTTAGGAATGACTGAATTTTTGTTGATGACAAAATAAAGATAGCCATTCGTTAAAAAAGGGGCTGTATTCTGAACTACATAGCGGCCATACATGATGCCATTGCCAGTTGTGGGCAGTACAATGGTTTGGTTAAAAGTGGTGGTAATGCTGGGTACTGCAATATGAGGGTTTGCAGGTTGACCAATGATCTGGGGATTACCTGTACTGCCCAATGTGGTGCCATTAAATTGAGGATCCCAGGCCGTTTTGGTAATGGTCATAATACCGCCATTGGCGATATAATTTGGTATATCAAACCCAAACTGAACAAAGGAAAGTCTTACGGTATCATTCGGATTCAGGTTCTTCACCCAAATTTCAAATTCAAATGAATTCGGAGTTAATTGTTGTAAGTTCTGGATAGATAACTCCATGTAGTATATCTGCGCCGAGGAGGTTCCGAAAGCAGCTACACTTAAAATGCAAAGAAATACAAGAGAACGAATTGTTTTCATAAGGCATGATTTAAATCGATTTTATTCCTTTTAATAAAACGGGCGATGCGTTTTTCTCCGTTTGAAAATCGGATGAGCGAAGTAGGCACCGTTGGCTAATGCGCCAATTTGAACGGTATGCTCTTCAGTAAAAATATGTTCAGTCCAAAGGATTCGCCCACTGATATCTACTATCTGTAATTCAGCTTGACTAGTTAAAGGAGCTACACGCACAACAATTTCTTGTTGAGCGGGTATAGGGTAAATAGTCAGCGAATTGGTTTCATTTAAGTCATGGATACCGGTGGCAAAGGTCATAAACTGATACGGATTGCTCCAGGGATGTGGCGAATTTAAGTCACACAACCCCTCACGCGAACCTGGTAGGAGGTATTCGGTTGCAGACCATTGATGAGGTAGGTTGTTTGAGGAGCAGCAACCAGGCCTGCATTGATCCAGTTGCCTGAACCAGTTACAGCATATTGTATCTCGTACATACTGGTTGTAGAGCTGGCTGACCAGATCGCATTGGCGGTAGTTGCTGAAATCGCATTCACAAAACGCCACTTACCAGTGACGGGCCGATGATGTTGACTACGCCATAAGCCGAATCGCTACAACCGGTATTCGGATCGGTATAAACATAGGTGAAATTCGTTTGTGGTCCGCTATAAGGATTGGGTATATTAAAAGTACCTCCTGCCGGCGAACCGGTTAAGGTGACCGGAACATTTTCGCAGGTGGTCACATTGCTGGTCGTCACATTCAAATTACAGAGTGTAAGAATCAAGGTTTGTGTATCTGGGCATCCTACGCTGTTTATGGTGTAACAGGTATAGGTACCACTTTGGGTATAATTTTGATTGTTACATGGCCAGAAGTAGGAACTGGTTGCAAATACTATAGAAGAAGAACTGCTTCCTGAATGAATGGTCAGAATCAACTCACGTGTTTCAGTACAATTTGTTTGTGGATTCAGATACGGAGAAGTATAGGTGCCGCTTTGGGTATAGGTTTGTCCGTTAATAGGCCAGGTATAACTGTTGCAGGCACTCTGATTGGCACTGAAAAAGTGGGTCCGGGAGCCACCGTGAATGTTTGCGTATTCGAACATCCCACAGCATCCACTGTTTGTACGGTATATATACTACCTACACATAAATTATCAAGTTGCGCATTCGAAGTTTGCGTCACAGGGCCCGTAACCGTATAGGTATATGGGCTCGAGCCGTTGTTGGTGACCAATATATTATGACCATCACAACCTGGTGAACACGTTGGAGGCACTACCACCAAGCTAGAGGTTGCCAAAGGACCCGGTGGTCCGCCAATGTTTACAAATACGTCAAAGGGCGGACAAGCCGTATCATTCTGTATGGTGACCGTATGGATACCTTGTGCTAGTCCACTTATGCTGAATGGGTTACTGCTATAGTTTACAGCAGCACCACCGTTTAGTATATAGGTACCTGATGTCATGCCCGGAGCAGGAAGAAGTTGAAGAGAGGCATTCCCAGTGAGTCCATAACAGGAAGGATTGGTAACGGATACCGATGCGGTGGTCGGGCAAACCAAGGGAGTCGGGTTTAAAACGACTGAAGGCACCGGTGGATTGTCGAGGCGAAAATTGGTATCTGCTACCGGGGTACTCAGGTAATAGGTATAGGCATTGCCTGAAATAGCGCCATTTACATAGCCGGCAACAATCGTGCGGGTTTTCCCGGAATCACATCTTTTACAATAATCGGCTGTACAAAGTGTTCGAAGCAAAAGGAATTGTATTCGTAACCTGATACTTCCCATACAGAATTCCATTTCCTGTGACGGGTATTTCTATGGCCAGGAGGCGTTGCCGGTGATAGAGGGCACCCGAATGGTAGGTGCATTAGGTTGTCCCTGAATTTGGGGTAAACCGGCAACGCCCCAGGGTGTTCCATTAAATGCCGGATCCCATGCGGTTCGTGTAATACTCATCGTACCACCATTGCCCAATTGTGCGGGAAGGTCTAGGCCGAATTGAAGAAAACTTAATTTGACCGTATCATTCGGATTCATATTCTTCAACCACACTTCAAATTCAAATTGATTATTTTGTGTCTGTTGCAGATTCTGAATGGAAAAATCCATATAATATATCTGAGCGTTCAGCGTTGAGTATGCATGAAGAAGTACGCAAAAAAATAGAAGGGGTGTAAAAATTTTTTCATGGCCGGTTCATCAGACTGAAATTTACTTCTTGTGTTTGAAATAAAAAACCAAAAAAATTAGCCAATTTGTTTCTCAGATGCCCTTCTGATAAAATCGCCAGAAATCAGGATTCGGGATGTAAAACCCAGAAAACAAACAAACTATAATATATTAATAAAAATTATATGAAAATAAAAAGTAATGTAAATAGTTCTTAATGAATAATATATGTATTTGGATGCCAAATATGCCATAATAAAGCGGAAATCCGGATTTATTATTTTGCCAGACGCCTAAAGTGCCTGAAATTTACCCTGTTAATCTACTACTTGACATGAATAAAGCCTTAATTCTGGACAGTGATTTGTATTTCACAAAAACGCTCCAGATGTTCTTTGAACGTAAAAATATCGAATCCGTTATTTGCTCAGATGGGAATACAGCAAAGAACCTTCTGAATAATGAAGAGTTTGATTTTGTGGTGAGCTCAACCCAATTGGCTCATCGTAGTGGCTTGGATCGGCCGCCTGGCTGAAAGTGAAAACTGCGGAAAAGAATATTCCTTTTATTCTGATTACACCCACAAATAATGCGGATATGAATGCCGCGTATATCGACCTTGAACCGGATGCGATTTTCCATAAACCGGTTGATCTTCAAGACTTACTAACTACAATTTCTAATTTGCAGCTGAACCGACCGCTCAAAGTACCTGTTTCCCGAACCATCAATCAATAATAAAGTAATACCTTATTCGGCTATTTTGAAGTAATTTGGCGGGAATTTTACACCCGCGAGTTTGGCACTACTAAGTCTTGTTGATTATATTTTCTCGTTTTATGCCCGTTTGACTTCCTTCCCGGTCATAATACAGGTATGTATTGTCTTTATTTTAGGGTGTATCCTGCTTGTATCCGGCTTTTTAGCTGTTATGTCCTGGATTCGTTATGTTTATGTTCGCCAAACCCAGCGCGAAGAACGGCTCGTTCCGGTGATTGATGAATTGTTGATTAAGTACTTGTTTGATGATGACAACCTCTATGAAGAACGGGATATCTATGAAGATTTTAACCGACAAGTGGGTAAACTCAATAAAACGAATCTCCGATTAATCACCGATCGGTTGATCATCAGTAAAATCAATTTTAACTTTCGGGTGAACGAACCATACAACCGCTTGATTCGTGCCCTTGGAATTGAAGCTTATATCGAAAAGAAGTTTGACTTCTCCAGCTCATACGATAAAATGAAAGGCATTCAGGAGTTGTCCGCACTCTCCATTACAGCCTCTGAATCAAAAATTTTCCCATTTACCTATAGTGGAAACAGTCAGGTTAGGAAAGAGGCCCGTTCTTCCTATTTGCGTTTAAGTAAAAATGACCCGTTTAAATTTTTTGATGAAGCTACTGAGTCGCTGAATGATTGGGACCAGATTAACTTACTAAAACACNTACTGAGTATTGAAAATACCATCATTCCCAATTTCAGTAAATGGGTGGCCTATTCCAAAAATGAATCCATTGTATCCTTCTCAATTCGCATGTGCGCCTATTTTAAACAGAAGGAGAGTATCCCGACCCTGTTTGAATTTCTAAAAAATGATAATCATAGCTTGCGTGCGGAGGCTATTAAAGCCCTGGGTGAACTTCTGGCCAGTGATTATGAAGATGAATTGCGCGAAATGTATACCAACCAGCCGGATAATTGCCAACGCGAAATTATCCGGGCTATCGGTAAATTCCAATCCGGAAAATCACTGCCCTTCCTTCAAATGACTTTTAAAGACAGTATCCAGACGGATACCCAAAAAGTAATTGCGGAGGCCATCTATAACTATGGTGCGGAAGGAAGAAAACTATTTGATAAATTGCTGGAAACAGAGTCGGGCTTTCCTTTACTTATCTTAAAACATATTGCAAACCCGTTAATTAAATTTAAGTGAGGTGATAGAGCAAATCAGAACGATATACGAGTATTTTATATTCTTCTACGCAACCTCGCTGTTTATCAGTTATCTGATATTGGCCGTTCTATCTTACATTGCCATTGCCCGTTACAAAGGATATTCTTCTCAACTGGACGACAACACCTTAATGTCCTCTCCCTTAACACCCGGTATCTCGGTGGTGGCCCCGGCGTTCAATGAAGGCTTGACCATCATCACCAACGTGCGCTCACTGCTCACCCTCAATTACCCCTTGTTTGAAGTGATTATCATCAATGATGGGAGTAAAGATGATACCCTCGAAAAACTAATTGAAGAGTTTGAATTGGAAGAAACCCCATATGCCTATGTAGATAAAATCAAAACCAAGCCGGTTAAAAGGATTTTANAATCCCGAAATCCTGCTTATGCGATTCTGACGGTGGTGGATAAAGTGAATGGGGGAACCAAGGCTGATGCATCTAATGCAGGGATCGATGCATCCAGTTTTCCTTATTATTTATGTACCGATGTAGATTGTATTCTGGATAGGAATACTCTACTTAAAATGATTAAACCCATCCTCAATAGCCGGAAAAACGTAATTGCCGTCGGAGCCGTTTTACGGATGTCAAATAGCTGCGATATTGATGAAGGGATTATTACCCGTGTTCGCCCTCCCAAAGGTATCATTCCCCGATTCCAGGAAATGGAATATATCCGGGCTTACCTCTTGAGTAAAATGGGCTGGTCGCTGGTGAATTGTGTCCCGAATGTTTCCGGTGGTTTAGGTCTTNTTGATAAGGAAGTGGCCGTTCGCGCCGGTGGATATGATCCTTTGTCACATGCCGAGGACATGGACTTAGTTACCCGCATGGTGTCGTATCAAATCAACAATAACCAAAGTTATCGGATTGAATATATTCCACTTTCTTGTTGCTGGACAANNGAAGGGCCTCCCAATATTCGTATCCTGAACCGCCAGCGCACCCGATGGGGCCGTGGACTAATTCAGTTGTTTTACGAACACCGGAAAATTCTCTTCAATAGGAAATATAAGAACATGGGCTTGGTGGTATACCCCTTTGCCTTTCTGTATGAGCTAATGGCACCGGTGATCGAAGCTGTCGGTTGGCTATTTTTCATTTATCTGATTCTCACCAATCAGGTAAACTGGTATAACGCCTTTATCATCCTCCTTTATTCCTATACCTTCTCGGTGATGATTTCTACCATGGTAATCCTGTGGGATNCAATTACGTTTAAATATTACAAAACCTTCCGGGAAGTATTGTCGCTCGTCCTGATGGTATTTTTAGAATCCTTTATTTACCATCCCCTCATCATGTTCTTCGCAATTCGCGGATATTATGATTACCTCACTTCAAAAGAATTTGAGTGGGGATCGATGACCCGGCAAGGATTTGACCAGCCCAAGGCGACTGAAGCACCAAAAACTTAAACCTTTCTTTCTTCATGAATCANTCCTATTCTTAAAACAGTCATCCTTCTCCTCTTCATGAGTAGCCTGTCTGTGCGCGCAAGACAAGGATTTTGACTCAGGAGACTACTATAAACTGGCAAAGGTAGAAGGTGAANAAAATAAGAATTACCAGAAAGCCGCCCAACTGTGTCTGAAAGGATTAGCGCTTGAACAAGGTGATATGGATTTGCGGGCTTACCTGGGAAAATGTTATCTCAATTTAAAGATGTATGATAGCGCCCGCTACGTACTTAAANAAGTAGTGGATAAATTTCCACGGAATGTGGCTGCCAGACAATACCTGGTGAATGTGGAATATGAAACTGGTCGCTATTCCAGTGCCATTTGTTACATCAATGAGTTGTTGGAAGTTACGCCATACTGGAAAGGCCTTTGGTTGAAAAAAATTGCGATTTACAACGAAATGGGAAACAAAGTTGAGTCGAAGCGCGCCTTGACCCGCTTGTATAGCATCTTTCCGGAGGATTCCATGGTAAAACGTTACTACCGCGACATGATTAGTGAAGAGGCGGATAAATACGCCAAATCAGGTGATTACCGCACCACGAAGGAAATGTACGATAAAGTGCTTAGTGTGGCTCCAACGGATCGGCCACCATTCAAAAACNAGGTGAATCTGGAAATTAAAGCCGGAAAACGAAACAACGCCCTGGAGTTGGCCGAAATCGGACTCTCAAATTATCCGTACNGATCGATTCTGGTGNATGAAAAAATCAGTTTACTGCAAGAATTACGTTTGTTCCCGGAGGCTATCCTGTACATTGAAGGCCTCCTTAAAAAGTATCCAAGCGCCACCTTGCGCAGCANNCTCAGCGAATTAAAACTTGAATCGGCCCGCTACTATAACAATACGGATCCTNACGTGTTGTATNCAAAAGTGTATGCAGCCAATCCGGAANATGAGGAAGCTTTTACTTTTTTACTCAATAATTCTTTGTCGAAAGGGTATTACGATGATGCCCAGGAACTACTCACCTCAGCACTCAAACGCAACNCCGGAAGTAAAGATCTGCTGTTGAAACAAATGGGACTCTATGAAAAATTANATAAAACACGCGAAGCCAATAATATTCTTGAAAAACTAGCTACGAAGTTTCCGGGCGATGCTGATATCCGGGAAAAGTATGCCACCATTTTATTGCAACAAGGTAAGGACTTCTATCAGGATCAATTGTATGCACAAGCTGAACCGGTTTTTCAGAAACTGGCCCGGACGCCCGGATACGGTGAACTGGCCAATGATTATTTGTTCGGTATTTATGCCGCACAAAAAAACTACCCGCAAGCCTTAAGTCAGATCGACAGTATGATTGCCCGTTCACCCCGTAACGAGGAGTATATTGTTAAANAATCAGCCATTCTGGAAGAGATGGGACGTTATGATGAGGCCATGGAAATATCCAATAGCCTAAGTCAACGCAATCCCGGAAATTCACGGTATAAAAATATCTACGTCGGCCAATCCATACCTTTTATTAAACAGCTCCTTGAAAATGAAAAATATGATACGGCGTTAAATGTTGTCGATGCCGTGATACTGCAAGATNCGCAGTCGCTACAAGCCTATCAATATGGAATCTCAGCCAGCAGCGCCAAAGGAGACCTCAATCTGGCATTGGATTATTGTGAAAAAGGATTAATGGCCTTTCCTGAAAACAAAGAATTGTCCATTAAAAAGGCCGGACTTTATTCAGACAAAAAAGAACATGTGAATGCCATTCGGGAACTGGAGATTTTAAAATCCAGATATCCATACAACGAAAAAATANAAGGTTCACTAGCCGAATCCTATTTCTTGCACGGTAAGGTTTTGGAGAAACGGAACCAGCCCGATTCAGCATTTGATCATTACGTAAAGTCGTTAGAGAATGACCCCAAAGATACCTTCGCGCTTTACCGCATTGTGAACATTGAAATGGATAGCAAGGCGTATGAAATCGCAAAATATTATCTCGAAAAAGGATTGGCACAATACCCGGAAAATCAACCCTTGTTGTATANNAAAGGAGTTCTTAATGAATTACTTCAGAATTATGATTCGGCCTATTATTATATTAAACTGGCTGAACCAACCTATGGAGGCAATCGTACCTATGATAACTACCTGGATTACCTGTATTCTAAACGATTCAAANACCAGATCGGAATACAATTTACCCGGGCCTTTTTTGATTCTACGCAATTAAAATCAGCCATCGCTGCTCTGGAATATACCCGGTTCGAAAAACGCAATACCTGGACAACCCGTTTTTACTATGCCGCACGCCCCACAGGAACCGGTATTCAAAATGAATTAGAATGGTTTCATAAACTGGATGCCAAAACCTATACCCAGGCTAATATAGCGATAGGTAATGCCATCGCATTTCCAAAATTCAGACTCAGCGGGTCTCTCTTTCGAACGATACGCCCCAATACAGAAGTAGAAGGAGGGCTGCGCTATAATCTGCAACAAAATAACAAGAGTTTATTATCGGGTATCGGTGGCATTGCCAGGGAGTGGAATGATGTTTGGGTAAATGCCCGTTTGTTTGTGATGACCGATTTTGCCAAATTTTATCAGGCACTGACTTTACAGTCGAGATATTATTTGAACTACCGCAACGATTACTTCATGGTCATTGGCTCAATCGGAACACCTCCGGAAGATAAAACGCTGGATTTTCAGATTAATACGTTCCTGACCTATGTAACCCGTATGGTGGGAGCAGGATATCAGCACAAGATACGCCACCGTACAACCTTAGGAATACAAGGCAATTGGTTCAATTTCCGGATTAAAGAGAACTATAACATGAATCAGTACAACCTGTTTGTTACCCTCCTCACTTTATTCTGATACTATGAAATTTTTCAACCTTTTTCTCTGGGTCGGTTTCATCATTTTGATGACACCTGCTTGCGGAGGAAAATCCGCCGAAGCCATAGTCTTTGATCGACAGTCTACAAAGCCCGTTTTGCTCTTGCCCGCAAAACCTACTAAAATCGAAACCAAGGCATCCGATCTGTTTCAGGAGGTGTATAAGAAAGTAACCGGCGAGTCGATACTGGTTATCCCTGAAACTCAGGCCGAACAGCCGTATCCGCATATCATCANNGTTTGGGAAATACCCTGTTGTTTCGAAAAGCAGGTTTGCAACCCATCAAACCTCGGAATCTTTCGGAATCAGTAATTCAAAAATGTGACCTGTATTTACGGTAGTGCTGATGTGGGGCTATTATACGCGGTANACTGGTTTTTCACGAAATATGCCGCTTGTATGTATGCTGATTCTGCGGAATTGATTACGCCAAACCGAAAACAGATCCTTGTACCGTCAGCCCATCAACAAATCGAAAAACCAGCATTCGTTTACCGCGAAGCCTACTTTCGGCAATCCGTCGACTATGATTATTGTTTGTGGAATCGTACGCACAAATTGGAGGAATTTTGGGGATGCTGGGGACATAATTTGCATCGTTTGATTAAGGATGCATCAGGTTCAGCTACGGGTCCTTCTTCTTGTTATGCCCTGCACAATGGTCAACGGAATCCGGATCAGTATTGCTTTAGCAGCCCGGAACTGTATCAGTTATTGGTGAAAGGCATCCAACATAAAATGACTCAACTTCCGGATGCCCGGTATTTTGCCATTCTGCCTAATGATAATTTGGTCGTTTGTTCCTGTGAGTCTTGCCGGGCTGCCGGAAATACTTCTAAAGATGCTGCACCTGCCCTGGCTAACTTGATTACTAAACTGGCTACCCGATTTCCGGATCTGGTTTTTATGATGTCTTCATACGGATGCACACGCTCCGCACCCAAACAAAAGATGCCAACGAATTCGGGGGTGATTGTGAGCACCATCGATTACCCGAAAGGCATCCCGCTTCAANAAAGTACACAGGCTGAACAATTCCGAACCTTGATTTCGAGCTGGAAGCAGAAAACCAATCACGTGTTTATTTGGGATTATGTGGTGCAATACAGTAACTATTTTGATTTGTTTCCGGTGCTAAAATCATTTCAGGAAGATCTCAAATGGTATCAANACACTGGGGTAACCGGTGTTTTTGCCCATGGTTCAGAAGAAAAGTATTCCATATTCGATGAAGTGAAAAGTTTTGTGATTTCTGCCTTGCTTTGGAATCCGAATCAGAATCTGGATTCATTGCGTTATGCTGTTTTGGAAAATACGTATCCGGACAATTTTGAGGCTGTGAATGAATATTATGCCCTCGCGGAAAAGGTGGCGTATGAATCCGCGAAGCCCCTGGATATCTATGGGAATATTGCACACGCCTCCGCATCTTACATGAACACACAAAAACTGGATTTATTTCTGTACGATATTGGTGAGCAGCTAAAGTCAGCAAAAGCTACATTGAAGGCGCGCCTGTCCCGACTGCAAACCGCATTGTATTTCGACAAGTTGGAATACATACGATGGTCGGGCATCTCTGAGTCAGGCTATGCGGCCGTTCAGCAAAACGGCACTTGGGTGCTTCATCCTTCAGTGCAACCCATCCTGGATGAATTTACAGCCATGTTGTCGGCCAGTACCTTATCCGTCTTCCAGGAGNAGGGTATGGATTTGAATAATTATCTGCGAAACTGGAAAGAGTATATCGTGAGTTATCCTTACAATAATCTGTGGTTTTCGAAACCGGTTAAGATTCTGTCTGTCAGTGATGAAGACTTCGTAAAACGTGCTCCGGTGATGTTGACCGATGGGGCCCTGGGTTTTGAAGAGTATACCATGCATTGGTTACTGCAATCTACCGAAGATCNNGGTATTGGAAATGAAGATCCTGAGGGATTATCCAATCCGAATTTGCATGTATCCTTGCTGAATGATGCTCGCCATGGAATTCTTTTTCCGGAGTCGATTCAGGTTAGTGTTGTCGGACAAACAGAAGGTGTTCAACTTCGGATTCCCGGAATCTGGGAAGATGAAGTTACGAAGCATGATTTTGTTTTACATTTACCACCTGTCGTGAAAGGGACAATTCAAATCCGGCTTGTTCGGCGTCGATTGGATGCCGATGGAGAATTGCTCTCGAAATCGTCTATCGCTTGTGATGAACTATGTTTGAATTAACGAAAACATATCAGATTGCTTTCCTCTTCCTGATGCTGATTTTCGCAGCGGGTTGTAACTGGAATGTCGATAAATCGAAATTAGCCAAAACAAGCATTCGTTTTGATGATTCAACCCGCCATTATTTTCCAATTCCACAGGGTAAAAAACTCACCGCTACGNTATCGGTTTTTAACACCGGACAAAAACCACTGGCCATTATTGATGTGCAAACTTCCTGTGGGTGTGCCCTCGCTGAATACTCTGATCGATTGATTCAGCCCGAGGGTGAAGGAACCATTGTCATTGAATACAACAGCGATAAAAATTTAGGATTTACTGAGATTTTTACTACGGTTGTCGCCAATACCGAGCCTTCAATGCATACCCTGCATTTTGATGTGCACGTGGTGCCGGATGCTTTGTATGTGAAGGATTACGAAGAAATATTTTATAAAGAANGAAAAGAAAAAAAGGGCGGAGTCAAAGAACTGGTTGATGGCGATGAAACGCAGCAAGGGTATTACACTGATTCTTCCTTTGCCCGTCAGTTCGATTAGCAGCCGGATGCCTGGCTCCCCGGTTCAAGACAACTTAAGGTCGAAATGTTAAAGATTCCTTTCAGGGTACTGTTTAACAAAATTCTACTTGACAGACTAAAGAATTCTATCAATCTTTGGGTATGGTATAAATCAACAGTTTAACCTTATTTGGTCCGCGAAGCTGGAAATGAATGAAATTTATTTCCGTTAGCCATCCGGGAAAATGAAAAACCTATTCAGGCCGTTGTTCCGGATAAACGTGTTTCCACCTTCGATGTGACCAAACCCAATTTGCAGGCTGGCGTTTGATACTTTCTTCCAGATGACGTACATAAGCCTCGGTAATCTCACCGTCGCTCGTCTCCCGGGGATTTTCAAACGCCAGTTTTAAATTGATATGATAATAGCCCCGACGAACTTTTATGATCNNTCCAAAATAAACGAGATTGTTATACCGTCGTGCTAAGGTTTCCGGAGCTTTGAAGAAGGCAGTTTTGCGATGCATAAAATCATGCCAGCTCGCTCTTCGTGGAACAGCCGGATTTTGGTCAGCAATAAATCCCCACAAGGTTTCACGGCTTTGTATGGCTTGCATGTCCCGCTGCATATCGTCTAACTTTGTTAGCCCTGTTCCGCTGCGGCTCCGCATGGTATAAAATAAACGATCNATGGCCTTGTTACGGAGCGGTAAATACAGCCCATGAAAACGACGCGGTGAATTCCAGTTACAGATGACAGTTCCCCATTCCCAGTTAAACTGATGCGACATATATCCCTGTCCGTTTCGGTTTTGGGTGGTCATGGCCTCAAAAACCTCCCAATTGCACGTCATTCTGCGATTTAATTCGTTNTTCGAAATCGAGAGTAATTTGATCGTTTCAACAATGCTATCACTTAAATTTCGAAAATATTCTTCACAAATGGTTTGTCGTTCTGCCGCCGATTTTTCCGGAAACGAATGCTCTAAATTCGAGAGAACCACATGTACCCTGTATTTTGCGACGCGGTACAGCAGAAAAAANATGAAGTCGGCCAACACATAAAGAATGCGCAGGGGCAATAGAGAAACCAGGTAGAGCGGTACGAAAATGAAATAATACATAGCAAATTTCTGAACAGAGACCGTTGGAAACGATCGAAATTAATTGACTAAGTCATTTGGCTTCAAATTTCTACGTTACTTTGAATTTTTACTTAAATCATCATCAAAAAGATAACTCAATACTTAAAAATTCAAAAAGCCTTGAACTTTTTGCCAAATGACTTTTGCAACGGTCTCGAATAAAGAAAAACCGCGTAAATTTAGCGTTCTAAGAATGAGTTATTCGTTAAACCCCATTTTATTATGAAGATTCAATTAACCCTTGGGTTCGTATTTTCCTTTACCTGTTTACTGGCACAATCCGATCCTGATTTTAATTCAGGAGAAATTATTACCGCCGGAATTAAAGCCCATGATGAAGACAATTACAAAGAGGCAATAAAGCAATATCAGCGCGTTCCGGAAAATGATACGAATTATGTACTTGCGCTCTATGAATTAGGACTCTCCGCACGGGCCGATAGTCAATATGCACTGGCCAAAAGGTGACCCGTCAGGCCATTGAATTAGGACCTACTGCTTACGACCATGATGCGTGGCAAATGCTCGGAAGTATTTACGACGATGAAAAGAAACATGATTCGGCATTACTGGTCTTTCGTCAGGCGCATGAACTCTATCCGAATTCCTTTCGGGCGGTGAATGCCATAGGCATCAACTATTACCTCCAGAAAAAGGAGATTCGGCTTTTCACTATTTTAAGAAGGCCTTTTAATGAACCCATATGCGGTAGGCCCACACTACTTTTAGGGATGCTGGCCCTGGATAAAGGATATCCTATTCAGGCCATGATGAGTTTTACCATGTCGCTGATTCTTTCACCGGATGGAAGCCGCTCCTCCAATAGCCTCAACAAGTTATATACCATCTCAAATATTTCCGATGAAATGACCACCGCCATGAATGACCGGAAAGAAGAATCGTTTCTGAAAGAGAACTATGCTGAACTGGAAACGTATTTCAAATCAAAAATTGCGCTGGAGAAAAAATATAAAATTGAAACTAAACTCGATGAAACCTTATTTCGGCAACTTAACCTGATATTCGATAAAGCCCAGCCTTCTTCGAATCCGGAAGAATTTTGGGGAGCCGTTTACGGCCGCTTGTATCAGGATATTTATAAGAAGGGCATGTTTGAAGGTCTCACGATTCGAATGATTGAAGGAGTAAACTCAACGGAAGCACAAAAGCTTGTCAAATCTTCGAAAGGAGATATTGAAAAATGGGGCGCTTTGTTTCCGACTACCTGGATAATATTGGATACCAACGCGATCGACCGGAAAAACCGATCGCCAGCAACCAGGTTATTACTTTGAAGACAACGAGCCGGCCGGTAAAGGGATGGCCACTGATTCAAAGGGTAAAAATCTGCAAGGCCTTTGGGAATTTTACAACACCCTGGGTAATGTTAGCCGGCAGACAGAATTTAAAAACGGCAAAGTATCCGGCGCATACAAAACCTTTTATTATACCGGCAAACCCAAAGAGGATCTGGTGATTCAAAATGAACAACTCAATGGGCCCATGAAGGAATATTACGAAAACGGTAACCTGAAAATGGAAGCTCAATTTGTGAATGGAAAGAAGAATGGCTTGCAAACCGAGTACTTCCGGAATGGTTCCAAAGCCTCCGAAGAAACCTATCGCAATGGAGTTAAGGATGGTCCGGTTAAAACCTACTACGAATCGGGAGGTATACAATATGATGGAAACTATGCCAACAACGAAATTGAAGGAACCCTCAAAGAATATTATCGCAGCGGAAGATTGTTAAACGTGTATCAGTTTCGCCGGGGAAATCAGATGGTGAATACCTGAGTTATTGGTACAATGGACAATTGGAAACCAAAGGCAAGATGTTGAATGGAGAGCGGGTTGGACAGTTTGAAACCTACGATATTGACGGGAAATTAGCCAGTAAACTCAATTACCGGAGCGGAAAGTTGGATGGACAGGCCATCTATTACCATCCCAATGGAAAGGAACGGTTAATTTCAGAGTATAATGGTGGCGATCAGGAAGGTATCAGCAAAGAAATGGATGAAGAAGGCCGGATTGAATCGATTACAGAATACCGCAAAGGCCATATCAAAAAAATTACGTACTACAATGTACTTACCGGTGCAGTTGCCAATCAAAGCATTGTGGATGATAAACAAAAAATTTACTCCGACTTTGTAATGTAATCGGAAATGTAACTATGGAAGTGATTGCCGACCGCGATGGGTATTACAACGGCGAATACAAACGTTTATACGTGAACGGAAACCTTCGGTTGTCAGCCAGTATGAAAAAGGAAAGGAACAAGGTAAGGGGCAGTCGTTTTATAAAAATGGTCAACTGAAAGCCGAATATAACAATAAAGATGATGAATTACATGGGCCGTATAAATACTATTACGACAATGGGAAACTCTCCAGTGAAGGTCAGTATCACGAGGGTAAAAAAGTAGGCTATTGGACATCATGGAATATTCTGGGAAATATTGACGAAAAAGAATATTTTCTTGAGGGCGAATACCACGGCCCGCAAAATATTATTATGCGAATGGTAAAATCAATAAGATCATCACCTTCGACAAAGGAATCGAAACGCGCATCCAGAAGTTTGATACCGCCGGAAAACAAATACTGGATTATCGCATGAAACCCGGTGCAGAAAATGCGATTACCGAAGTAAGTGCATTAGGTAAGAAAAGTATGACTTATCATTTTGACAGAAATTATATGCAGGGTGAAAAGATTGTCTTTTACCCAATGGAAAGGTGATGACCGCTATGCGTTACATCAATGGCGGACTGGATAGTGTGTATACCGGGTATTATCCGAATGGGCAAATACGGGCTCAGGGCCATTATGTGCAAGGGAGCCGCCAAGGTCGCTGGACCTACTTTACACCCGATGGAAAAATTACTTCTGTTAATTATTACCTGAACGATGATAGCCATGGTACAGACACTGTTTATTATGAAAACGGTGCCATCGAGATAATTGCCCCATATCGTTCCGACGATCGCCACGGCTGGTTTTGTAAATATGCTCCGGGCGGAGAGTTGATGTATAAATACCATTATCGCCATGGATTCCTGATTGGTTATACGTACGAACAGGCAGACGGAACGCTGATAAAAGAAATTCCTTGTAGAGAATAGCGATAAAGCCGTGGTGATTAAAACCTATTATAAAAACGGAAAACAATCTTCAGAGTTTACCTATCAGAATGGTGACTTTAATGGGAAGCGCACCGTTTGGTATCCGGACGGGAAAGTACAATTTACAGCCAACTATACTGACGGCCTGAGCGATGGGGAAGAGAAAGAGTTTTATCCGAATGGTAAAGTGAACTACGAAAAGTATTACAAACGTGACAATCTGCATGGAGCATACAAAAAGTATAACGAAGCCGGTCAATTGCTGCTGGAAGAAAATTATGTAGAAGGGTTCGAGCACGGTAAGTCGAAATACTATGATAACAGCGGCAAACTCCAGTACACGATAACAAATTATTGGGGAGAAGAAATCGCAGTGGATTAGGTTTTCGCTGAAATTTGAATTGAAATTGAATGAATACTCCATGAAAAGTTGGATCATCACCGCCTGTTTGCTAGGCATGGCTTTTTGGGCGCAGGCAGCTGCATACAGTACCAATAGTGCCTACATTGTTTACTACGCCCAAAAACAGAATTATCTGTAAAGGATACTTTGCCCTTTACGCGAACGACCTATGAAATCATCTTTAAGTTTAATGATGAGAAGGCCGTTACCCTGCATCACGACTATAGTATTTATTTATCCTATTTTGAAAAACTGGAAGATCTGGAAGTGGTAACTAAAAATCCACAACCGGATGGAAAAATAAAGACCATTAAACAAAAGGATTTTAAAGCCAACAATGCGAAGAGTGAAAGTGTGTTCTATGATGATATGCAGGAATATTCGATTGACTTTNTAGGGTTAACCGTTGGTTCTGAAGCGCATATCACGTATTCAGTGACTACGCAGGAATCGCATTTTACCGACCCATTTACCTTTCGGTTTCATCTTCCGGTAGAAAAGGTGTATTACGAACTCACCGTGCCCGAGAATATTAAAGTGAGTTNNTTTAGAAAAAATAATCCGCTCTCTTTGGCTAAATTCAACAAAGAAGAAAAGAAGAATGAAACCGTATATTCCTGGACTGCCGAAAAGGTGGAGGAAGAAAAATCGTACGATAGTTCACCCGGCCGTTTGTTTTACACACCCCACATCATTTATAAAGTGGATGCCTACTCCCGTAAGGGCATTGAGCGAAAAATTTCTGAATCAACCACTGATCTCTACCGGTGGTATGCCGGAAATATGCGTGGGGTGAATTTGCAACCCGGTGAACGCATCCGTCAATTATCCGACTCAATCTGCAACGGAGCCAAAGATCATCTGGAGAAAGCAAAACGAATCTATCAATGGGTTCAGGCCAATATCCGTTATGTGGCTTTCGAAGCCGGGATGGAAGGCTTGGTTCCCNGAGATGCGGAAGCCGTTTGTACGAAACGATACGGCGATTGTAAGGATATGAGCAATCTCCAGTACAGTTTGCTCAAGGCAGCCGGAGTAGAAGCCTATCATACCTGGATCGGAACCCGGCGCATCCCGTATACCTACGCTGAAGTGCCTCTTAAAAATACCGACAACCATATGATTGCAGCAATGCGAAATGGTAAAGACTGGATTTTTTTAGATGCTACGNATCCCAATTGTACCTTCGGATTGCCGGCCGATCATATTCAGGGTAAACAAGCACTGATTGGCATAAGCCCCACTGAATTTGAATTGGCCATGGTGCCGGTTATTCAGGCTAAAGATAATNTTTTAGATGAGCGTTCCGTGATTCGCATCGAAGGGAACGATATACAGGTGGCCACCACATCCACCTATGGAGGCCTGATTGCCGGAAATCTTGCCAATACCTTGCATTATATGNACGGAAAAGAAAAGGAAGACTATGCCAAAGGCGTGGCGAAACGGGTCAGTAACAATGCTGTGTTGAAAGATTGGCATATCCCGGATATGACACGCGCCAAGGAAGCCGAATTTAAACTCAGTTACCAGATTCCATCCTACCTGCGCGAAGTCGGCAATGAANAATACATCAATCTTTTTTTGGATAAAATGTTCTTGAATGATGCTATTAAAGAAGATGACCGTAAGGTACCTTATGGCTTCAAGTTTAACCTCTTGTCTAAAACGCAAATCAAACTGGAGATTCCGGCAGGTTATAAAATTTCCTATGTGCCCGAGAACGCTTCATTCAAAGAAGGACATTTTGGATTCAACTTTGATTATGTCCGGGAGGGCAACAACCTCATTTGTAAACAAAACATCTATAGCGATNTTTCCGATTCGATCATGAAATCTGATGAATTTCCACGCTGGAATCAGTTCATCAAAGCCCTCAATAAGGCCTATAAAGAATCGGTAATTCTCGAAAATTACCTTAAGGCGTCAAATTACCACCTGGGAAGACTTTGCCGGATGGTTTTTGCGATCAAATCCTTCGTTAGGACTCCTCGGAGGGTTAAAAATACTGGCAGGAAACCCCGTTTTTTTCTATGAAACTATTGTTTCTCGCCTTAAATTTGCGGCAATCCGGAAATTCCCGGCATGATACATATGTCTACACTGAGTACGCAACGCCAGAGAATACATCCTCATAAAATGCTGATGTATATTGCCATTGCCAGTATTTGTATGATGTTTGCTGGCTGGACCAGTGCTTTTATGGTCCGCAAGGCCCAGGGCAATTGGTTGATTTTTACCATGCCCATATCCTTCTGGATTTCAACGGGCGTGGTGCTTNTGAGTAGTTTAACGATGCATTGGTCTGTGCGAAGTTTCAAAGAGAGGCAAATGACCCGCTACCGCCAGTTGATTACACTCACAGCTGTACTCGGAGTGCTTTTTATGGTATTGCAATTTGCCGGATTCTACGAAATGCATCGCGTGGGAATTACCCTGCCCAGTGTGGCTGAAGGGGTATCAGGAAGTTTCATTTACGTGATTTCAGGAGTACACTTGATGCATATGCTAGGTGGCGTTATTGCACTATTGGTCNTATTTTTAGTTGCCAATTTCCGCCGCAATACCANNAAGCTGTATAGTAGCACAGGTTTAGAAATTCTTGCCACATATTGGCATTTTGTTGATATTTTGTGGGTCTATTTATTCTTATTCTTTTTCATCAATCAAAAATAATTGCAAGCTAGCATGAGTTCAGTAGCCATCGACAAGAAANAAGTATGGGGAGGCGGTCAGAGTCCGTTCAACCTGAGTTACGGGAAGGTAATGATGTGGTATTTCCTGATGAGTGATGCCTTTACGTTCGGGGCATTTTTGATTTCATACGGAACAACCCGTTTTTTCAGTAATATCTGGCCAAATCCAAATGAGCTGTTTGCTTCCTTCCCTTTGTTTGCGCCAAATGGTGGTGCACCGATGGCCTTTGTTAGTTTAATGACTTTCATTCTGATTATTAGCTCGGTGACTATGGTTTTAGCCGTACATGCAGGTCATTGCCGTGATAAANGCGGAGTCATCAAGTGGATGGTGTGGACGATTATCGGTGGCTTAGCCTTCTTATCATGTCAGGCTTGGGAATGGTGGCATCTGAATCACCATGGCGCCTGGTGGGGCTCCTTCCGCCCGGATGCAAATGGTGTTATTCCACATGCCGAGAACTTAAAGCATTTCTTCGGGCATGAAGTTGCCCCGGCATTGGTTCAGGCCGAAGGTTCGGAAGCAGCGCATAAATTCTTTAATTTCTTTTTTAGTATTACCGGTTTCCATGGGGCTCATGTGGCCTCAGGAGTGGTTTTGAATGTAATTATTTTGCTGAACACTATAAATGGCACCTACGAANAACGGGGGCATTATGAAATGGTTGAAAAGGTTGGTTTGTACTGGCACTTTGTAGACCTGGTTTGGGTATTTGTATTTACTTGTTTTTATCTCCTCTAAACTTCACGATTAAAACTGAATAAAACGCTATGTCACATTTTAATGATTACGAANGCGATCAGTCCAGACTCTATAATCTGCATCATCATGAAGATAAAAATTCACAGGAAAGCAAGGCTAAAGTTTCCAAGATATGGAAGGTGACCGGAATTTTAACCGTCATCACTATCGTTGAGATTGTACTTGGGCTGTATGGACACAATATGGGCATGCCGAAAGTGCTGATTAATACATTTTTCATCGTACTTACCATGTTCAAGGCCGCCTATATCGTGAAAGTATTTATGCACCTGGGCGATGAACTTAAAAATATGATTCTCACGATTCTGATCCCATTAACCCTTTTCATCTGGTTTATCTTAGCCTTTTTGTGGGACGGAAGTNTTTGGTTGTGGATCAATTCCCATTTTACGATTCGATAATTTAAATACCTTCTTTTCTTCAAAACCCCCAATCCGGGGTTTTGTCATTTTTACTTCTGATTTCGTCGACTTCTCTTGGTACGAAATTTGTATTAACATCTCTTTATCATTAACTTAGACATCTTAAAATTTAAAGAGTATGAAGAAAATTACCTTAAGCCTACTGGCCGGAACCTTGCTTTGGTCTGCCTCCGTGCAGGCCCAGCGCAATTGTGGTTCCAATGAGTATCATCAGCATCAAATGAATACTGATGCCGAGTACGTCAAAAACCGCGTGCTCATTGAGCAGCATACGGAGCAATTTGCCAAGAATCCGAATCAAAAACGTGCAGTGGTAACCATTCCTGTGGTTGTTCATGTGGTTTATAATACCGCAACACAGAATATCACCGATGCGCAAATTCAGTCGCAAATGACGGTTCTGAATAATGATTTCCGTAAATTAAATGCCGATTGGACCAGCACACCTTCTGTATTCCAAAGTTTAGTGGCGGATTGTGAAATCAATTTCTGTTTGGCGCAACAAGATCCAAATGGGAACGCAACAACCGGAATTGTAAGANAAAGTACTACGGTAACTTCATTCTCAACAAACGATGCTGTAAAATTTAGTGCTCAGGGCGGAAGTGATGCCTGGGATCGGAATCGTTACCTCAATTTATGGGTTTGCCCGCTGGGAGGCGGTTTATTGGGATACGCGCAGTTTCCTGGTGGAGCTGCCGCAACCGATGGTGTGGTTTGTAACTACACGGCCTTTGGTACAACAGGAACTGCAGCCGCACCTNTTAATAAAGGACGTACCGCTACTCATGAAGTAGGTCACTGGTTGAATCTGTATCACATCTGGGGAGATGATGGAACCGGATGTACAGGATCTGACCAGGTAGGAGATACCCCAAATCAGGGTGATGAAAACTATGGTTGTCCTGCTTTCCCACAGGTATCTTGTAGCAACGGTCCGAATGGAGATATGTTCATGAACTACATGGATTATACCGATGATGCCTGTATGTTTATGTTTACAGCAGGACAANAAACACGCATGAGCGCCGTATTGGCTTCAGGTGGTGCCCGTTTTTCACTCACTACATCTATAGGTTGCCAACCTTCCACTGGAACTTCCTGCGGAACACCTTCCGGAGTGGCCGCTGCTTCCATTACAACCACAGGTGCAACTATTTCATGGTCTGCTGTTGCCGGTGCGAGCAGTTATAATGTTCAGTACAAAACAAGTGCAGCGACTACCTGGACAACCACCACTTCAAGCACGACCTCTAAAGCGCTGACTGGACTCACAGCCGGAACAGCCTATAACGTACAGGTTCAGGCGGTATGTACCGGTGGAAGCAGTAACTATAGTTCACCCATTACTTTTACAACGACAAGCACAGGAGGTGGAACCTGTACCAACAGTTACGAAGCCAATAATACCCGGACAACTGCAGCTACCGTGGCGACAAATACAGATATTATTTCGACGATCGGAACCAGTACCGACAAGGATTATTACAAAATCACCACAACAAGTGCAGCACCTAAGTTGAAAATCACGCTCACGAATTTACCCTTCGACTATGACCTTCGTCTCTTGAATTCGAATGGAAGCCAGTTGGCTATTTCCCAGAATGGAAGTACAACTTCAGAAACCATTACATACAACACACCAACAGCAGGAGCTACCTATTATCTGTATGTGTATGGGTACAATGGCGCGTTCAGTGCTTCACAATGTTATACCTTGCGTGCCAATACCAGTGCAACCAATTTCCGTTTGGATGGTTCGTCTGAAGAGACACAAAAGGCTACCCTGAACATTTATCCGAATCCGGCTACTGAAAAAGTGTCGATGCAATTCTTTGCAGAAGGCAATCAGGAAGTGGTCGTTTCAATTTACAATGCCATGGGACAGCGTGTTCAATCACAACAAGTTCTCACACAGCAAGGTGAAAATGTGGTTGGATTTGATTTGAATTCACTTTCTTCCGGAATGTATATGATGGAATTGATTGAAGGGGAAGAACGTAAAGTTGAGAAATTCACGATCAGTAAATAATCTCGACTGCATATTTTAGAAAGGGAATGGCCGGAGGCCGATCCCTTTTTCTTTATGAAGAAGTTGGTTTGAATATTCTTGGAAAAACTATCTGAATTGGAGAGACTTATTTGGCTCTCATTTTATTCCCTCTGGCCTCATGCGTCAATTCTGCCAAACCGAGAGCTTCCATCAAGGGAGGTATATACATGCCAAACCGGCCCCGTAGACCTTTTTTCAGCCCATACCATCCGCCAACCGGATTGTTTTCTGAACGGCCCCAGGCTTCTACTGTGCCCTCCTTGGCGGGCTTCTGTTCGTCGGCGCTACCTAATTCCATCCACCCNCCATGCGCTTTCAACATCTGGTGTAAATCCTTCAAACAATCAATATTGTAAAACAAAATTGTTTTACCCACCGTACATACTAAAACATCGATGCCATCCCTGGCCTCAACATGCATCGTATACTCACTGGATAATGGAGGCGTTTTTAATACCAGNGGTTTTTCTTTGGTGCCAATTGTGTAGCTCATACTTGAATTATTTATTTTTATGCACCGTTGTCTTCAGAAAGTACCATCAGCGAATGATACCATGAATTTAACTCATTATTTGAAATAGGACCAAAACCAAATAAACAGTAGCCAAAAATTTTATGGTATGTTGCCGTAAAAATAGAGGTTTAGTTCAAGATGATTCGACGACGATCAACGTTTCATCGGGATGTCAAAGCAACTGCCAGGCCAGGTTGTACCGCATTCGATTGCCTTTGTAGTTCCGGTGTCCTGCGAAATTGTAAAGGAATTCCCACTGCCCAATAAGCAAATCTATATGTATAGACTTCATACCAAATGACACGCCGGAGTATTGACCTCAAACGGCCTCCCTGATTTAAAACTGGTAGCTCACCGACAAGCCAATATTGGTNCCAACCCGGGTGCGAATCACCGTATAATCTGATTTTTTCTGATATCCCGGATTATCCTGTTCAATTTTTAATTTGTCATCCAAATTATAATAGAAAATCTGACGATTGCTTAAAATGTCCGATACAGTAAGTTTTACTTCCCACTTCTTGAATAATTTCTTACTGACACTGAAATCTAAAACATTCCGCGGAGCCTCATACAGTTCTGGAATCTCACCATTGCCTACCGCAAAAATGCGCTGACCAATCCGGTTGAATACCAACGTTGCTCCCAAATTTGTACCGGGGTCCTGTACCGCCATTCCACCATTGATGATGTAAGGCGATTGTCCCTGCATCGGACGTAAATATTTTATGTCTTCGCCACCGGATGTTTTAGTGGTGACCTCTACCTCCGAACGGATATAAGCCAGATTTCCAAACAGGACAATATTGTGCAGGAAGGATTTCTTCTTGTCGGTTAAGAATCCCAGTGATTTTCTGAATTCAATTTCAGCGCCGTAACTCATGGCCTGGGGAACATTCACATAGCTAAATACTTTTGGGTTGTGGTTAATCCGAAGGTACNNCGTAGTTTCAATCGGATTGGTAAAGTGTTTGTAGAAAACGGATGCCGAAACCATTTCACCTTTTCCCATAAAATACTCATAACGCAGGTCTACATTCTGAATGCTGGTTTGTTTTAAATCAGGATTCCCGGTATAGGTTGCGGATAAGTTGTAATCGTAAAACGATGAAGGAGATAATTCACGGAACTCAGGTCGCGATAAGGTTTGCGATGCGCATAAACGAATATTGGTTTTTNNATTCATCAAATAGGTCAGGTTCACAGAAGGCAATACATTGNNGTATTCTCTTTTGATTTCCAAATCGCCGGGTTTTAGAACACCGGTGGTCAGGGTTTGCTGGAATGATTCAATCCGGGCTCCCCAAACTGCCCTGAATTTCCCCATTTGATTATCGCTCATGATATACCCTGCTGCTAAGGCCGAATTCGCTTCATAGCGGTCTTGTGGTTGTGTGGCATCACTTAAAATAAAACCATTGCTGCGGATATTCTGTTGATCAAACATGGTACTTTCATCCTGAGTTAACAAGGTCTGATCAAATCCGGCTGTTTTTGCTTTCACATAGGCCAATACACGTGCTTCGTAATTGCGTTGTTTGCTCTGATANGTATACGCCGGTTTTAAGGACTGACTCTTCTGGAACAACTGATAAGGAATGCTTAAATCGGCATTGGCATTATAAATTTCTTCTTTGTGCTGNGCAAAGAAACGGCCCATGAAGAAAGGATTCGGAAAGGTGGTTACGTTGGCAGTATAAACATCCTGTACGGCATCGTAGTTTTGGTANTAGTATGAACGACGTAAATCCGGAATTGATCGGGCAATCTGGTTACGACCCACTCCTAATTGCAATTTCATATTTCGCTTGCCGATACTGTGTTCACTGCTCAATTGATTACTCAGCAAACGATTGGAGGTAAACCAAAGGGCACTTCCCTTGATGTAGTATTCATTATCCATAAAATCTCCGCTTCTGCGTACAGTCTGGTCTTCAGAATTGATGGTGTATGAATTTTTTAAATTGATTTTATGTTTCGCGCCAAGCTTTACACCCAGGTTCAAAATACTTCCAACCAATACATTGTCACGACTCACCGTATCGATAAACCGATAGGCTTCGGTATTTCCGTTTACTTCNATTGCATCGGTATAATAAGTCCGTAAATTTCTGCTGTACGAAATGGCACCAACGATACCCAGAGTATTGTTTTTCCCAAATCGTTTCACGTAACCTCCACTCAATTGTAAATTTCTGAACGGGGTTTGCGAGGCATATTTNTTCGTTCCCCAGGTGTTTTCAAATTTTTTAGATGCTTCAACGCGTTGGTCTAAAGTATACTGTGATAAGGATTGATTCAAAGTCTCCTTGCTCGGAAAGCCTTCCGGAATCACACGCATTGATTTGTCGATGCCTAANAAGTCGGTGGAACTGTTTTTACTATCGTAATAAGGTTTAAATGTTGAAATCGTGTTCATCCCGGTACCCAACTGCAAGGTTAAAAANTTCTCGGTTGGAATATCCTTGGTACTCAGGTCTATGATGCCACCGGCGAATTCAGCCGGACGATCCGGTGTGGCAGCCTTCACAATAATGATATTGTCCAGCAAATTCGCCGGAAATATATCAAATGAAAATGCTTTACGGTCCGCTTCAGAACTAGGTAAAATATCACCATTCAACATGGCCAGATTGTAACGATCAGCCAATCCACGTATTACGGCGAATTTGTTTTCTGCAATACTCACGCCGCTCACACGTTTCAAAACATCACCGGTATTCCGATCCGGCGTTTTNTTAATGAGTTCGGCGGATATACCATCAGAAATGGTCGCCAGATTTTTTTGCTGCAATTGTAAGGCGTTGATACTTTCCTTTTTAACCTGGGTTTTTACAACCACCTCTTTCAAACCTTTTCCAGTTCGCAGTAAAACCACCGCGATCGATCTNGAACTTCCGTTCTTCACGACAACTTCACTCAAGGTCTTTTTTTCGTAAGATACATAGGTGAAAACCAAACTATAGGTCCCATCATCCACATTGCGGATCACGAATTTCCCATCCAAATCGGTTTTGGCACCCAGACTAGTCCCTTCTATCATCACCGTGGCTCCAATTAAGGCATCGCCTCGCTCATCAGTAACCTTACCTTGTATGATGCCTGTACCCGCAAAGGCATGTAAACCGAAGAAGAGGATCATCAAATTAATTGCAATCGATTTCATATTCTATGGAATTGTTTATTGTTTCAGAAGCTTATATTCAGGCATTTTCAGATGCATTCTTGAAGTGTAAGTCTTCAGGGTACAAAGTTGAAATCGGATATACGGGTCTTTCCTGAACTCAGATTAAGGCTCTGTTGCCTTAGTATTACGCCAATGTTACCAAAAGGCTTCATATTGGCTTTTTAGCCACCTGATATTATTTTATTGTTACGAAATGATGTTCAACGTTCAGCAGAACGAATGACTGGGTTCGGCCTTAACAATTTATTACAGTCATAAAACCCACTGTAGCAACGTCATTTCACAATAAATTAATACTGCCGTAATACGCAAACTGTGGTTGTTGAAATGCGATGGGTCATGAACAATTCCAGTCAGGTCATTGGTTTTAAACGAGCCTGAATGGAACTGCATTTATACTACGATATCATAGGTTTTCCGGAAGATGGCATCATCAATCACCCACATATCCTCGTCATTCCCCAGCATCAACCAATCACCCGCCTTGCCTTGCATCACACCCTCTATGGTTTCAACGCTAAAGGCTTCCATAATTTGAATGCAACGTACCGGTATCGGTTTNTTAATCGCATGTTGAAAGGGGTAATCGGGCGTCTCCCCGGCTTTAAATTTTATAGGCATACTCAAAACTAGTTCATTTCGATGAGATGCAGTGCCCGAATTCTATCTGATCTGGAATGCTTAAAATATAATGCCTCAGTAATAACCCAAATACACCCGGCTATAAGGAGTACACTCTACGGTAATTTCATCACCGATTTGGTACAGGTCATAGTCAGCCTCATTTACCTGAATGCTCACTTTAATTCCACCGGTGATATAAAAATGCCGGGAATGATTTTCAGCTACATAGCGTTTGCTCAAAATCTGTACGGTCATCGCCCATTTTACACCGGCTTGTAAATCTCTGCGCAAGGGATACAAACCCCGCCAGTAGTTGCCCACCATGGCAATTNNAAAAACAATCCCGGTAACGAGTTGGCCATATAAATACACCTGCCAGATTGGGATGAAAAGCGCATCATTAAACAAACTTAAAAAGGCAGCTAATACTGGCAAGACCACACAAACTATCAGCATGATGCGCATCCCGGCCATGTATTCCTTCACTTCACGGGCAATACCACGTTCCAGAAATTGTATTTCTTCTTCTTCCAGGGTAAAACGGTATATGAATTAGCAGCCATGTTTTAAAGCCATTCATAAATGTAGGGTGAATGTACGAAATGAATTCTGATGCTTGCGTTTACTCAGCAGCCCGAATGTCCAACACTTTCAGTTGTATCGTATTCCGGCCTTGCCATTCATTCACCTCGATATGATAAATTAAATCAATCAGGGCATCTTCCTGAAGCAAATGAAATTTATCGGCCAGGTTAAAGCCTATTCCAGAGAATGGTTGACTACCGGCCTGCTGCACCTGAAAACGGATATGTTTTTCTTTGGCGATCACGGATTGATTCTGGTAATTACGCACTCCCCGGCTTAAAAANACAGGGCGCATGTTTTCAGCNCCATGCGGCGCAAATTGAATCAAGATACCTAAAAATTTTTCATGAATATCCTGGAAGGAAAGTTCTGCATCAATTTCAATTTCGGGTTCGTATTTATCCTCCGGTAATATTTCTTTCACCACTTCATCGAATCGTTTTCTGAAGTCGTTTAACTTTTTTTCCTGTAAGGTTAAACCGGCCGCAAAATAATGGCCGCCAAAGGTTTCCAGATATTCAGCGCAATGACTAAGTCCTTCAAATAAATTAAATCCTTTAATGGAACGGGCCGAACTTGTCACCCGCCCATTGGAATGCGTTAAAACAATGGTCGGCCGGTAATGATGATCTATCAGTCGGCTGGCAACAATACCAATCACGCCTTTGTGCCAATGCGGTTGATACACCACGGTAGATAGTTGACCGGCATGCTGCTCATCTTCTGAAATGAGTAAAAGGGCTTCTTCTATAGTCTGTTTATCAATATCCCTTCTATCATTATTGTCTTCATGCAATCCTCTGGCAATAGTTTCTGCCAGTGCCAGATTATCAGCCGTAAATAATTCAACGGCTTTTCGGGCATCATCCATTCTGCCGGCGGCGTTCACGCGCGGTGCAATAATAAAAACCAGATCGCTGATGGTGAAAGGGCGTTCGAGCTGACTAATATTCCTCAGGGCAAGCAGAGCCATCGAAGGATCCCGATTGGCTTTCTCCAAACCTAACACACAAAGCGTACGATTTTCTCCGGTAATCGGAACGATGTCTGCCGCAATGGCCGTGGCGACTAAATCAAGATGCCGGTTTACCAATTCGGCCTCCTGGGGNTATACTAAATCAAACGCACTAATTAACTTAAATCCGACTCCGCAACCGCATAGTTCTTTATAAGGATACGGACAATCTGCTTGTTTGGGATTTAGAATGGCATTGGCCCGTGGTAAATGTTCATCCGGCATATGATGATCGCAAATAATCACATCAATGTCATGCTGCCGGGCCTTTTCTACCAATTCAACAGACTTAATACCGCAGTCCAATGTAATGATGAGCGAGATGCCTTGTTCAATGGCATAGTTGATTCCCTTTTCTGAAATTCCATAGCCTTCATTAAACCGATGCGGAATATAAAATTCAATGTGCGGATAAAAATGCCGGAAATAGCTATACACTACTGCAACCGCTGTTGTTCCGTCTACATCATAATCGCCATAAATCAGAATACGTTCTTGTTGCTCGATCACCTGTCTGATCAATCGAACCGCCTCCTGCATCCCCTTCATTAAAAATGGATCATGCCATTGCGAACGGTCTGCTCTGAAAAANTTACGAGCCTGTTCAAAACTATGGATACCTCGTCGCACCAAAAGCGCACAAAATACAGGATGGATACGCAAAGCCTCCTGCAATTCCTCTACCAACTGAGGATCCGATTGTTTTATTGTCCAGCGTTTTTGCAGCATGGTGATTAATCCGATTTTTCTTTCCTCCATCTACGAAACCACCCTAAAACGATTGTGTGGAATCCTTTCCGGGATGCTGTCTCCAGCGTCCTCGTTGTAATGAATCCGAAAGGAATTCAGCGGGCTAAAGGTACTATAATGCCAGTAAACCCAAACAGAACATGAGCCATTGTTTCAGATTTGTGAGCGAAATCTGTTTTGTTTTTTCTGGTGGTTTTGATGGATTCCAAAGTCATTCACCCGGGTTCATCTTGCTTCCGGTCAATCGCCAGTTGAAGTGGCTGCAAGTCGGCATCATTTCAGCCGATAATCACCCTAACGCCCAAATAAGTCCAGCATGATGGCAAATTTTACATCCAGGGTTTGATAATAGCGGGCATTCGGATTTTGAATCACGTCATAACCCGCCAATATAGCCGTATAGCCGTAATCGCCGATGCGTTGACAGTATCCGGCTCCCAATAATAAGGAGGGTACAAATATGCGTTGAGAACTTTCTATGATTTTACCGGTTACCGGACTAAAACTATAGTCTTTCACAAATTTGGTATTGTTGATTTCCGGCTCCACGTTCAGAATAAACATATTTGCTAAAATGTACCGTCCGAAGACGCTCCAGGAATAACTCGGAAACTTGTATTTGAAGGTTTCGGGTTGGCCGGTCAATAAATTTCGGTAATCTTCGGCGGCCTGAAAGTAACTGAATCCCAACGTGGTGCCGGCATGAAAATTCGGGCTGAAACAATAGGCCACGGATGGAGAGAGATTAATCGAGAAACTCCGGTTTCCAGCGCCGATACCTATTCCGGGCCCAATTAAGATTCTACTTTTATCGATGCCACTTTTCTTCTTTTTCGCCGGCAGCAATCCGGGGAGGCCAAAGTTACCTGGGCCCAAAAACCTAAACTGAGCAAAACAAGAAGTGTACGCATAGGATGTGCTTTTGTAAAAGTAGTATCCTGAAACGGCATCAAATTGTAAAAAGATGCAAAAATTTCAATACCCTATAAGGGCTTCATGCAGCACGAATTAGGAAGCAAGAACAATACCGTGTGAACAGTTCATGCGATATTATTTTTGAAACACGCTTTGATAAGTCGCCTGGTCTGTTTTTAAAACGATACAGTAATAACCTGCAGCCAATGCAGAACAATCCACCACAATGTTTGCACCAGCAATACTTTGTTGTGTCAGGCCCACTGGTAATCCGTGCAGTGAATAAACCTGAAGACTATACGCAGAACCTTCGGGGATACCTGCAATACGAAATTGATTTAATGCAGGATTCGGATACAGGCGCAACCCGGCTTTTCAAAATCCTGCACGAACTGGGTTTTGTGGTAAAGGTGGCATCCGGCGAATACGTTGTTCCGCCGGTGTTCACGGCCTTGTAACGATAATGATAGGTGGTATTTGCACTCAGACCACTTAACACGGCAAATACCGAAATAGGGGTATTGCCAAAAACGGTTGGAGGTGTCGCATTCAGGGTGCTTCCATAACTCGTTGTCAAGCCATATTCTACACTCACGGCAGTGGCCACGCCCTGAGCAGTTACTTCGGCATTGGTTGTTGCCGAATTCACGGTAAGGTTGCTGACAGGAAGTAAGGTGATGACAGGAGCCAGCGCAGCGGTAGTAAAGGTAGAATCTGCACTGTATGCCGTACCTGCGCTATTCACTCCTTTCAGGCGAACGTGGTACAGGGTATTCGGGGTTAATCCGCTCAGGGTTCCGCTCACCGCAGTGGCCGAGTTGCCGCTCACCGGTGAAGGGGTTACGCTGGCCGATGAACCATAGGAGGTTGTCAGGCCATATTCTAAACTTAATGTGGTACTTCCATTGTTCGCATTGGCACTTCCATTTATATTGGCTCCGGATGAACTAATCGCACCAATGGATGTAATACTCAGGGTCGGTAAACTCACAGCAGGTCCTAAGGTGGTAAATGTCGTGTCCGAGGTATAGGTGGTGCCCGCACTATTGCTGGCTTTATAACGAACATGGTAAGTTGTCGAAGGACTCAATCCACTCAATGTGGCACTTACCCCGGTAGACGTTGTTCCGGTGATAATGGCCGGGGTGGCCGTCTGCGTAGATCCGTACGAGGTGGTCAATCCATATTCCACTGATATACCGGCATTGGCTCCATTGGCATTTCCACTGCCGTTGATAGTTGCTCCTGTACTGCTGATTCCGGTAATCGTTGTTAAACTAATACTTGGTGCTGTAGCGGTACTGGTAGCTTGTATAAACGGAAAGTTCAGGTATTTCCACCGATCGTTCGATTGAAAGTTATTGCCATCAACCGCATTGCCCGATACATGAAAAATAACCAGGGTTGAGGAGCCGCTGCTTGGAGCCGTCCAGCTAAATGTCCAGGTGGCTGTGCCGCTACTCAGTACTTGCGGGGTATTATGATACAATTCATTGCCCGACCCTGAAATGGTGGTACCCGCACTGCCATTGGTAATAGTTCCTTGTGTCGCCGTCGATCAAAACCAGCTTCCGATTTTCCTGAATTCGTCACGGTCAGGGTCATGGAGTAGGTGGTACCGCTACCCAGCCTGTGCTTGGAATTCCGGTCAGCGTCATAGTAGTTTGGTTCGAAGATGACCCATGACAGGTACAGCCTACCGTAGACACACCGGTAATTCCTCCACTATTCGAACTGGTTGTTAAATACAGGATACCCAACACAAGGGCTAAAAAAGCAGATGATAATAGATTTCGACGCATGCGATACTTGTTTAAACACTAAAATAAAACCAAGACGTCAAACAACAGCGATTCGCAAGGCATCTTAACAATTTTACCTATGTTATTTTTCGGGGCGGCGCATCTGAGGTTCTCCACCCGGCGCAAGTCCTGCCTTACGCTTGTACAAGGTATCGTTGCAGACAGGGCCGCATGCCCGGCGCAGGAAAGGATATCGGCATTTGAAAAACAAAAGCCGGAACCAAATGACCCCAATTCGATTCCTAAATCTTCAAAGTACAATCATCAACCTTCAACATCTGAATCTAATTTATCGTTTCGTGAATAAGGTACAGTAGGTTTTATCTTGAGTTTCAAGAGCCAGAATATACGTTCCGGCGCCAAGCGATTTGAAATCTAAAACCACCCTTTCTGCGGCCCGGGTTATTTCTCTTCGAAGAGTGTGAATCCTGAAATTGTATACACAGATAGAACAAAATCTGTATTTGGTTGCAATCCGGTTAGGTTTATGATTCCAGAGCAGGGATTTGGAAATAAGGAGAACCCCGCTTGTGCAAATTCATCAATAAAAGTTGGTTTCGTTGTGAATGTAGCATCTGCCGAATAGGTTGTTCCACCTAAGTTAACCGCCTTGAACCGATAATGGTAAGTGGTATTTGATTGCAATCCGAGCAAAATACCTGTTACAGGCTCAAAGGAACCAGAGGATAACGCATTTGGCGACGGAATTAAAGTTGATCCATATGCGCTTGTTGTACCATATTCAATTTGCAATACAGTCGAACTACCTTGAGCAAGAATGTCAGCATGTACGATGGCACTCAATTCGGTCACTATACTGACGGGTAATAAATTAATGACCGGGGCAAATGGCAAGGTAGTAAAGGTAGTGTCCGGGCTATAGCCAAATCCATTTGAATTGTATCCTCTGAATCGTACGTGATACAATGTATTAGGTGTCAAATTATTTAATGATCCAGCGATGCTAACATTGTTTTGGACTACCATGGCAGGTGTAACTGGCATCACTGAGCCATAAGCCGAACTCAAGCCGTACTCAATGCGGTTGCAGTACCGAAATTATTTGCTGAAGCCAATCCTCCGAATGACGCTGAATTCGTTGTTACATTCGTAATTGAATTCATGCTTAACGTAGGAATTGATGTTGATGCAGGTAAGGTAGTAAACGTAGAATCCTGAGTATAAACGGTTCCTGCCGCACTTTGAGCCCGAAACCTGTAATGGTATGTGGTGTTTGGCCACAAATTATTCAGGGTTGTGCTTATATTCGTTGCGGAGCTGCCACTGATGTTCATAGGATTTGTCATCTGCTGAAATCCATATGCCGACGTATATCCATATTCAAATGAAATAGCCGTAGAGCCGCCATTCGCAATACCACTTGCTTGAAGAGTAGCCGTTGAAGCAGTGATTCCGGTAATACCTGTATTCACAAGACTAGGAGGTAAAACCAAGGGATAGGTGATGATGATTGAACTCCATGCATCATTTGAGACAAGTCCGTTACTGTCTGTGGCGTTGGCTGAAATTTTAAATAGTGGATTTGGTCCACTAACAGGGGCAGTCAATCAAACTCCCAAACTGTCGTATCACCTTGAAGTGATTGGGCTATCGTATGATTGAGTTCTGATCCTCCGTTTGAGATTTGAGTTCCCGCACTGTTGTTTGAAATATTTCCTGGTTCACGGATAAATTAAATCCGGCCTGAATTTTAACGGCGTTGGTGACTTTCAATTTAAGGGAATAAGTTGTCCCGGCTATCGGACCAGTTGAAGGCAAGCCAGATAAGGCTATCGTGGTTTGAAAATTCTGGTTTCCATGACACGTACAACCCGTACTTGATACTCCAGTTATGCCGGTACTGTTAGATGCTGTACTTAAATATAATGTAAAGCCAATAATAAAGGTGAGGGTAGGAATTAGAAAAAGTCGTTTCATAGAGTTCTAGTTCTACCTACAAGGTAATGCAATGAAGGATTACTTTATATTAATTTGAGAGTAAAATACCAATCTGCACGCCGAAATGGAAGAATTTGATGTTGAAAGCTAATTTGTAATCGCAGAATAACAAGGTTCCAACCATTGGATGTGTCGAAGAGGCATTTCACCATGCAGGAAATCCTCTCAGACTCGAATTGTTGTTATTCTTAACTCAAAATATCCCTAGCAATAACCAGTTTCTGAATTTCACTCGTACCTTCTCCGATGGTGCAAAGCTTGGAATCACGATAGTATTTCTCAACCGGGAAATCTTTCGTATATCCATAACCACCAAAAATCTGAACGGCATCTATAGCCACACGCACCGAAACTTCGGAAGCATAGTATTTGGCAATGGCACTCTGACGAGTCACTTTTTCACCGCGGATAATTAAATCAGCTGCCTGCAAAATGAGTAATTCTGCGGCCTGAATCTGAGTGGCCATATCAGCCAGTTTCCATTGGATGGCTTGAAAGTTGGCAATAGGTTGATCAATNTGCTGACGCTCTTTGGCATACTTCACCGAGGCTTCATAGGCACCTTTTGCAATACCTAAAGCCAGAGCGGCAATTGAAATACGTCCTCCGTCTAAAATCTTCATGGCCTGTTTGAAGCCTTCGCCTACCTCGCCCAAACGCTGTTCATCGGAGATGCGGCAATTATCGAAAACCAGTTCGCAGGTTTCTGAGGCGCGCATACCCAATTTGTTTTCTTTCTTGCCGGCTGTGAATCCGGGAGTACCCATTTCAACCGCAAAAGCCGTCACATTATTTTTNGCTCGAGGTTCGCCTGTGCGGCATAAAACCACAGCCACATTTCCACTTTTCCCGTGGGTGATCCAGTTCTTAGTGCCATTAATCACCCAATCATTACCATCCCGCACAGCCACGCAACGCATATTGCCGGCATCNGATCCGGTATTCGCTTCAGTCAGTCCCCACGCACCGATCCATTCTCCACTCGCCAGTTTCGGGATGTATTTCTTNTTAATGGCATCACTGCCAAATTTGTAAATATGGTTGGTGCAAAGTGAGTTGTGGGCGGCCACCGACAAACCGATCGATCCGCATACTTTGGCAATCTCGCTCACTACGGTCACATAATCAAAATAATCCATTCCGGATCCACCCAATTCGGTGGGTATTAATACACCCATCAGGCCCAGTTCGCCTAATTTGCGAAACACGTCTACCGGAAATTCCTGGCTTTCATCCCACTCCATCATTTTGGGGCGGATGTTTTTTTCGGCGAAATCACGAATCATTTCTGCAATATGCTGCTGGTGCTCGGTAGGGCTAAAATTCATAGTCCGGTGTATTAGTTTACGGTAATGTAAGGTGCAATTTTACGAAATAATTCGGCATTCATCAAGGGTATTTCACGGAGTTCTTCCACGGAATTAAAATGATAATTTTTCTGCTTTCGTAAATCGCAAATGGCCTGAGCCAAAGGGCCTTTCAGATAGGGGTGTGCATTCAGTTCTGAAAAGGTGGCCGTATTCAGATTCAGGGTTCGAATGGAGGTTTTACGAATACTTAAATACGGACTAAATCGATCCCAGCGTGAACGTTCCATACCATATAATTCCATAACCTGGTTGATCCGTACATAACCTCCCAACTGATCTCTGTATTCAACAATTTGTTGTGCCGTTCGACTACCTATCATGGGTAATTGTACCAAATCGCCGGTATCGGCCCGGTTTAGGTCCAGAACGGGAAAACGTTTGCTCTCCTGAGTAGATGCTTTTTCGATGCGAACAAAGGCTTCAGGATTTTCCATTCTTCAGGCTGTAACCCATATAAACCGGCAAATTTCTCCGTGTTGTAAAATCGGCCTCCTTTGCGCCGGTAATTCATGAGGGTTCTGATCAATCCGGGCCTCCAACCCATACGGATCAATGCAGGAGAATCTATGCTATTCGGGTCAAAGGTAAAGGCTTAAGTTCCGAAGTGGCGTCTACAAGCCGTTCGGGGCCGGATTCAGCCTTCAACTCCGCCAACAATTGGGCCCGGTTGCTGGCAGTAAACAGGTTTTTATTTTTGATGCCGTACGGCATCAGATAATTGATACCTGTGCCGAATAAAAAGGCACTCAAAAGTATCCAGGTAGCGCCACGTTGTGCAGGGCCCATAGCCAGATACTCCCTCAGGAGAGTTTTCATAATGACTGTAATTAGTTCGGCAACGAAGCTACTAAGAAATTCCTTCGGTGTGGGCTTCCTTATGTATTTTNTTAATTAGCCCTTGCAATACACTACCTGGACCAATTTCGGTGAAATGGGTAGCGCCATCAGCCACCATATTCAATACACTTTGGGTCCAGCGAACTGGAGAAGTTAGTTGCTGAATTAAATTGTTCCGAATGGCATCGGCATCAGCAACAGGCTGGGCATGAACATTCTGATAAACCGGGCAGCTTGGTGGGTAAAAGGTCGTATGCAGGATGGCTTCCTGTAATTCGGCTTTGGCAGGTTCCATCAATGGGGAATGAAACGCTCCGCCAACCGGAAGTACCAATGCCCGTTTGGCGCCTGCTTCCTTCATGCGTTCACAGGCTATTTCAATTCCTTTCAGGCTACCGGAAATCACGAGTTGTCCGGGACAATTGTAATTAGCCGCTACAACAACCTCACTGTCAATACCCGCACAAATTTCCTCCACCCGGGCGTCATCCAGATTTAAAACGGCCGCCATGGTTGATGGATTTATTTCACAGGCCCGCTGCATGGCATTGGCCCGAAGGGATACTAAACGCAAGGCATCTTCAAAGGTTAAAGCGCCATTGGCCACTAGGGCCGAAAACTCACCCAAGGAGTGACCGGCTACCATGTCGGGTTTTAAATCAGANGTGCATAAAAATGCAATGGCTGAATGCAGAAATACAGCGGGCTGGGTAACACGGGTTTGTTTCAAATCGTCAGCACTGCCCTCAAACATAATTTCGGAAATCCGAAAACCTAAAATGGCGTTCGCTTGTTCAAATAATTCTTTGGCCTGGCTCAAGGAATTGTACAGCGACTGCCCCATGCCCGAGCTNTGGGAACCCTGACCGGGAAATACAATGGCTCGTTTCATAAATTGGTGAAATTCTGACCCGGCGAAAGTACAAAGCAGAATGGGGTTTTTCCAAGTCAAAACAAAAAGAATCCCACGATTTTGACGATTCCGTCAGGTAAATTGTGCCATTTCAGGTAGAAAAGTGACAAGTTTCGTGAAAATCCGGGTGGCATGAAACTTGAAGGCCAAGAACAACATCAACTTCGTAAAAACTAGCTAAAATGGGAAAAATAATAGGAATTGACCTGGGCACAACTAACTCGTGTGTCAGCGTAATGGAGNGAAATGAGCCTGTGGTGATTGCCAATGATGAAGGTAAACGCACCACCNCTNCGGTAGTGGGCTTCTTGAAAAATGGAGAACGTAAAATTGGCGATCCTGCAAAACGTCAGGCGATCGCCAACCCGGTGAATACCATCATGAGTATCAAACGCTTCATGGGACGCCGCTTTGATGAGGTGGCCGAAGAAATTCAGCAAAGCTCTTATAAAGTGGTTAAAGGAGACAACAACACCNCCCGTGTCGACATCGACGGTCGCCTGTACACACCGCAGGAAATATCAGCGATGATTCTTCAGAAAATGAAGAAAACAGCCGAAGACTTTCTGGGCCAGGAAGTATCCGAAGCCGTCATTACTGTTCCGGCTTATTTTAATGATGCCCAACGTCAGGCTACCAAAGAAGCCGGAGAAATTGCCGGTCTGACCGTAAAACGCATCATCAACGAGCCTACTGCCGCTGCATTGGCGTATGGTTTGGATAAANAGAATAATGATTCAAAGATTGTGGTTTTTGACCTCGGAGGCGGAACCTTCGATGTTTCTGTGCTGGAACTTGGAGACGGTGTTTTTGAAGTAAAATCAACCAATGGAGATACGCACTTAGGAGGTGACGATTTCGATAAAGCCGTTATGGATTGGTTAGCTGACGAATTCAAGGCAGAAGAAAATGTGGATTTACGCAAAGACCCGATGAGTTGGCAGCGTTTGAAAGAGGCTGCTGAAAAGGCAAAAATTGAGTTGTCTTCATCCACTGAAACGGAAATCAATTTGCCCTATATCACAGCGATTGATAATGTTCCGAAACACCTGGTGAAGAAATTAACCCGCGCTAAATTTGAACAACTGGTTGATTCTTTGGTAGAACGTACTCTTGAACCTTGTCGAAAAGCCTTGAAGGATGCCGGAATCTCTGCCGGCGATTTAGATGAAGTGATTCTGGTAGGTGGAAGTACACGGATTCCGAAAATTCAGGAAGTCGTGGAAAAATTCTTTGGANAAAAACCGAACAGANGTGTGAATCCGGATGAAGTAGTCGCCATTGGAGCTTCTATTCAGGGAGGCGTTCTTACCGGGNAAGTGAAAGATGTACTCTTGCTGGACGTAACACCTTTGTCGCTGGGTATCGAAACCCTGGGTGGCGTTTTCACCAAACTGATTGAAAGCAATACGACCATTCCAACCAAANAATCAGAGGTATTCTCAACCGCTGCCGAAAATCAGCCGAGTGTCGAAATCAATGTGCTTCAAGGCGAGCGTCCGATGGCAAAAGACAATAAAACACTGGGCCGCTTTATTCTGGATGGAATTCCTCCGGCTCCACGCGGTGTACCCCAAATTGAAGTCACGTTTGATATTGATGCCAACGGTATTTTACAAGTTAGCGCGCTGGATAAAGGAACCGGTAAAAAACAAAATATCCGGATTGAAGCAGGTTCAGGATTAAGCAAAGAAGAAATAGAAAAGATGAAGAATGACGCCCGGATGAATGAAGATGCCGATAAGAAATTGCGCGAAGAAATTGAAAAGGTGAATATGGCAGATAGCCAGATCTTCAACAGCGAAAAGCAATTAAAAGATTATGGTGACAAGATTCCGGTGGAGAAANAAACCGTGATAGAAGAAGCGCTTGCAAATCTCAAAACCGCACACGGGGCCCGTGACCTGGCCGGTATTGATGCCGGATTAGAAGCCCTTAATCAAGCCTGGCAGGCTGCTAGTGAAGAATTGTACAAGGCGATGAATGATCGGCAAGCCCAGGGAGGTGCACCCGGTCAGGATGCTCAAGCCTCGGCAGCAGGAAGCGATGAAGTACAGGATGCCGAGATTGTGGAAGAAAAATAAGTGACTTCGTGGAAAGTAAGACTCAGGGACTTCAATATTGAGGTCCCTTTTTTATCTGTGGGTATTCCTGTGAAGGAATTTTGTCAAAACTAGCAACTGATGAAAGGATTAAATCTGAAAATTCAGATCATCGCTGTTTTGCATCCAATCGCCCCATTCTTTCTATTGGTATATAAATCCTGCCGCTTGTTTTGTATCATTACAAGGTATTTCAATGCCGGGGGGACTGACTTACTTCAATTAATACTGTGGTTACCATGAAACGAATTTTTATCGTCGCCCTATTGGCGTTTTCATCCATTTATTTAAAGGCACAAGAAAAAGATTATGCCAATTATCCTTATTGGATTGCCATGATCGATCGACCTGAAACCAATTATTATGAAGCCCTGAAAGCCTATACGATCACTGGCAAAACAGAATTAAACCGTTGGATGAAGAAGAAGAACTATTTCAGGAAATGAATGAAAAGGAAAAAGAACAATATGAAGTTTTAAAACGTGAGTTGGCTGCCATGACGCCTGCACAACGCCAGGAATTTGATCGGCTGAAGTACCAGGTGAAACGTTTCAAGCAATGGCGACGATCCGTGATGCCTTACGTGCAGGAAGATGGCAGAATTCTTTCGTACGAAGAACGATTGAAAATCTGGGAAACGCAACAACAAGGTCAATTACAAAAATAAAACCCCGGTATAAACAATGAAAAAGGAATCTTAACACTGATCGGGTTTTTATACTTATTGCGCCTCGATGCCCAAACCGCTAACTGGTCTGCCGTATTACCCAATCAATTTCCAACCAATGTCAGCGGACAAATTCATGGCATCAGCCGGGTGAGTCAAATGAAATTTCACCCATCCAACTCCCAAAAACGATATGCGGTTAGCGCGCGTGGAGGATTATTTATCACAACCAATTCCGGCAATAACTGGACACTGGCACCTGGATGCGATTTTATGCCCTATGCCCGTTTTGCATCCGTTTGTATTGATCATACCAATGATCAGATTATTTATTTGGGAACAGGAGACAATGATTATTACTATAACGGACTAGGTGTTTGGAAATCGACCAATGGGGGCGTTACGTTTTCGCAAACAGGGTTGACAAATAAATTGGTAGTGGATATGTTGATGGATCCTNTAGACAATCAGAAAATTGTTGCCATTACGCAAACCGGAATTTATAAAACCAACAATGCAGGTACTTCCTGGAGTCTGAATCGGCATCGCGTCCGTTTAAACAAATCCTGCAAAAAGCAACTGGTTCCAGAACATTGTATGCAGCAACAGCAGACTCGGCATTTTTAGGTCGGCGGATTTTGGTGAAACCTGGACGCAAATTACAACGGGTATCGTGATGCCTTCCGGATTACCAATGGGGATGGTTGTCGTATTGCTGTGAGTCCGGCGGATACCAATGTAGTATACTTTGCAATGGTTGCCAATGGGGGAATGTTGTATAAATCTACGAATGGAGGAACTAGTNTTTCCGCGATGAAAACTACAACATCTCCTTACCTGACCTACTATTCCAACAGCTCAGCGTCATCCGGCCAGGGAGATTATAATTTTGCAATTGGTGCAGACCGCCTCAATGCAAATATTGTGTACATGGTTGCACACAATAACTGGAAGTCAACTAACGGAGGTACAACCTGGACGCAACTTACCAACTGGTGGGAAAAATGCCATACCGATATGCATCAAATTGAAACATCACCCTATAATAACAATGAACTGTATAATATGAATGATGGAGGTGTATTCGTGAGCACCGATGGAGGGAATAACTGGACGCCTAAAAGTGATGGCATGTATGGATACGAAATTTATCATGGTAACTGCAGTCCTACACGCCGCGACATGATCGGCATTGGTACACAGGATAATGGTGAACTGTATTCCACTATCACCGGATGGTTTACCAATCGTGGAGGTGATTGGGGATCTCAATGTGCCTTTGATTACCGGCCCAACAGCAATGTGGTTTATTATTATGGAAACAATCAAAGGCGTTCAGTAACGGGTGGCGATGTGACCTATGGCTTACCGGCCAGGGTAGCCGATTTGGACGAAATAGCATTTCATCGCAGCAATACGAATCTTGCCTTTGTTGCAGATAGCTTCATTTACCGTACCACCAACCTCTTAAACACCACACCGGCCTGGACGCAAATCGCCGCTTTGGGTAAAATTATTAAGGCGATGCATGTGGCTTACTCCGATCCCAATCGATTGTATATCATCACCAATGACGGTCAGATTCATGTTTCCGCCAATGCGTTAAGTGCTGCTCCAACTTTTACATCGTATGCCTTACCGAATTCAACCAATAATCAGGCTTCCATTACAACGATAAAAAATGCTCCCGGAACAGTGTATGTCACCTGCAATACCAAGGTATACCGCTCGACAAATTTTGGTGCCAGTTGGAGTAATATCACCTACAATCTTCCTTCCTTCAATCACATTAAAATTATTGCTGATGAATTTTTCCCGCTGAACGAAGTGGTTCTTTTGGCCACAGGCAGCGCGGTGTATTTTAAAACACAAAATGCAACAACCTGGACGTTGTATAACCAGAATTTGCCGACCCGCCCTGAGGGTATTGATTTGTCAATTTATAATGACAGTACCGCAAATACAGTCCTACGTATGGCAACATATGGCCGGGGTATGTGGGAGACCCCCATCAGCAATTTACGACAATTGAATGCAGCATTTGCAGCATCTTCGCAAACACCCTGTGTCGGCAATGCTGTTCAGTTTTATGATAATTCCCTCGGAGCAGTTACAAGTTGGAACTGGTCGTTCNCCGGCGGAACACCCTCCAGTTCTACGGCACAAAATCCTGTTGTTACCTATAATTCCCCGGGTACATATTCTGTTTCTTTAACTGTATCAACCGGAAGCAGCAACTCCAGTGTGACCCAGTCAAATTATATCACAACCTTTGGTGCAGGTTTGCCCTTTAGTGAAGGCTTTGAAGGTGTGGAAACTCCTCCCNTAGGATGGCAAAATATTGATCTCGGAACCGGGGGTATCGCCTGGGCTGAATCTTCCAATGCCGGCGGCTATGGCAATTCGGCGAGTTCTATGATGTTTGATAATTATTCATGGAATTATCCGGGAGAAAAGGATGAACTCATTTCAAAAAGATCGCNNCTGTCCGGAATTAGTGCAGCTAAATTATATTTTGACGTGGCCTATNCAGGTTTTTCAGGGTATTCTGATTCACTGGCTGTTTTTATCAGCACCGACTGCGGCACAACCTTTACCAAAGTTTACCAGAAGGGCGGAAGTGTACTTAGCACTGCCGGATCCGGTGGANATAATTTTGTTCCANCGGCAGCGCAATGGCGTACAGATACGGTTTCTTTAAACGCCTATGCAGGACAACAGATTCTGATTAAATTTCAAAACATTAATGGGTATGGCAATAAACTTTATCTGGATAATGTGAATGTGCAAAGTGCTCCTACAGCTTCCTTCACAGCAAGTCCTACTTCGGGGTGTGCAGGAACGGTGGTTAGTTTTACGAATTCTACTACCGGCAATGCTACCTCGTATAGCTGGTCTTTTCCGGGAGGTACACCTTCCAGTTCAACACTTGCAAATCCTACGGTAACCTATACTATCGGAGGAAATTATTCTGTCACGCTAACTGCGAATAATTTTATTGGATCTAACACAAATACGCAAAATAACCTGATTCAAATCACACCGCACACCAGCAATACGACGGTCGCATCAGCATGTGGCTCGTATACGTGGTCGGTGAATAATCAAACGTATACACAAAGCGGAACTTATACAAACACGGTAGGATGCCATACGGAAATACTGAATCTGAGCATCACACCAAACACGAGCAATACGACAACTGCATCGGCATGTGGCTCGTACACGTGGTTGGTGAATAATCAGGCCTATACCCAAAGCGGAACTTATACAAACACGGTAGGATGCCATACGGAAATACTGAATCTGAGCATCACACCAAACACCAGCAATACGACCATAGCCTCGGCTTGTGGCTCGTATACGTGGTCTGTGAATAATCAAACATATACACAAAGCGGAACTTATACAAACACGGTGGGATGCCATACGGAAATACTGAATCTGAGCATCACACCAAATACCAGCAATACGACAACTGCATCGGCTTGTGCATCCTATACGTGGTCGGTGAATAATCAAACGTATACACAAAGCGGAACTTATACAAACACGGTAGGATGCCATACGGAAGTGCTGAATCTGAGCATCATACCAAATACCAGCAATACGACGGCCGCATCAGCATGTGGCTCGTATACGTGGTCGGTGAATAATCAAACGTATACACAAAGCGGAACTTATACAAACACGGTAGGATGCCATACGGAAATTTTAAATTTGACGATCGCACCGAACACGAGCAATACGACAACTGCATCGGCATGTGGCTCATACACGTGGTCGGTGAATAATCAGGCCTATACCCAAAGTGGAACTTATACAAACACAGTGGGATGTCATACGGAAATACTGAATCTGAGCATCACACCGAACACCAGCAATACAACGGTCGCATCAGCCTGTGCATCCTATACCTGGTCGGTGAATAACCAGACCTATACGCAAAGCGGCACCTATACAAACACGGTAGGATGCCATACGGAAGTGCTGAATTTGAGCATCACACCGAACACGAGCAATACGACCTTAGCCTCGGCTTGTGCATCCTATACCTGGTCTGTGAATAACCAGACCTATACGCAAAGCGGCACCTATACAAACACGGTAGGATGCCATACGGAAGTGCTGAATCTGAGCATCACACCAAACACGAGCAATACGATAACAGCATCGGCTTGTGCATCCTATACGTGGTCGGTGAATAACCAGACGTATACGCAAAGCGGCACCTATACAAATACAGTAGGATGTCATACGGAAATTCTAATATTAACCATGGCCGTGAATCAAACGCTTACGACAACCGCATCGGATTGTCAGAGTTACTACTGGTCTGTGAATGGACAAACCTATACACAAAGTGGAACCTACACGTACGATGTTGGATGTAACCAATACCTTTTAAATTTAACTATCCATGGTTTACCAGTAGTTACTGCCTTCAATGTTTCGGCATGCACCGGAAGTTCAGTTACATTAACTGCAACTCCTTCAGGAGGCGTCTTTAGTGTAGCCAATCCTTATACTGGTCCGTCAACCAACTTTACTTATACTTATACGGATGGCAATGGATGCACAGCAACTTCCTCGCCGGCCAGCATCACCATGCAAAATGCCTTACCGGTTACGGGTATTTTCGTGAATAATATTGGGGCGAACACAGCAACAGTGAATTGGAATACAATTCCCGGACTTCAATGGTATGAAATTCGATATCGTGTGGTCGGGTCTTCCACCTGGACTGGTGGTGGCACGCAGGCTGCTCAACAACCACAAAAAACATTGTGGGCTTAACAAACGCCAGCGACTATGAAATTGAGGTCCGTGGATTTTGTTCGAGTGGATATCCGGGCCCATGGAGTACGACCTACATTTTCTCTACAGACAATTCCTGCACCTCTCCGCAAAATTTGATCAGTTCAAATGTAACAAGCACATCAGCACAACTTAACTGGACAGCTCAAAGCAATGTATTGTATTATCAAACAAGATATCGTGTTCAGGGAGGAGGCTCATGGACAAATGGTACTTCAAATACCAATTCAAAAGTCATTTCGGGTTTGCAATCCTCTACGTCATACGATTGGCAGGTGAGAGCGGTATGTTTACCCTCGCCTTACTCAACCAGTTCCTGGAGTATTCCGGCGGATCGATGACTACCAGCCTGAAGCCGGAAAAAGTTCTACTACTCAGGAAGAAGACATACGTATTTACCCCAACCCGTCGAGCGATGAATTGGTCGTTCTGGTTCCGGAAAAGTACATGCAATTTGAATGCCTCCGAATTTATGATCTTAGTGGTCGCTTGATCCGGGAGATCCAATATCCGCATCAAAAAACGAGCGAAGCGTTTCGGTTAGATCTCACGCACGCTGAATCCGGGGTCATATTTACTCTACGTTTGCTCAGAAGCACATTCTTTGAAGCCGATACAATTTACGAAACAGTAAAAGGTTGGGGTATCCAAAAGGTTATCTGCTCCTTGTGTCATCCCAATCAACCGCTCCTCACAAAACATCGTATAAAATTCAAAAGTCATTCACCTTTGAATTCTAATACTGGTTTATGCGATTAAAATTTAGGGTGATACTTGCTGCCATGTGTTGCCTGATGCTGTGGTCATTCAATCTAAAAGCTGCTACGCTATAGGGAACCGTGAAAGATGCTCAGGGAAAGACCTTACAAAGCATCACCCTGAGTTTATTGTTGGCAAAAGATTCCACCTTGTTTAAAGGAGACATCAGCGATAAGCAAGGAATATTTCGTTTCGAAAATGTTCCTGCAGGGCAGTATATATTGCATGCGAGTGGGGTAGGATACGAGAAATATTATTCCGGTGTATTTACCCTGTCTGCGAATGAGGAATCCCTCGAAAAAAATATTCAACTAGNNGAGCAAAATAAATCGATTCGGGAAATCAGGGTATTAGGANAAAAGCCCATGATAGAAGTAAAAGCGGATAAAACGGTTNTTAATGTAGAGCAAAGCATTAACGCAGCCGGAACAAATGCCCTGGACCTGTTGCGTAAAAGTCCGNGGGTACGTGTTGATAAGGATGAAAATATTGAAATGCGTGGCAAGAACAATGTCATGATTTACATTGATGGAAAACCTTCGTATCTGGATAACAAAGACTTAGCGAATATGCTTCGGAATATGCAATCAACCGACATCGAGTCCATTGAATTGATTAGTAACCCCTCTGCTAAATATGATGCTGAGGGCAATGCCGGCATCATAAATATCAAGTTGAAAAAACAAAAATTCGGTACCAATGGGAGTGTCAATTTGGGGATCGCACAGGGTAAGTATTTTAAACAAACAGCCGGAATTTCTCTGAATAACAGAAACAAGAAGTGGAATCTTTTTGGTAACTATAGCCTGAATAATGGGAAGAACTACAATTACCAGAATCTTGACCGGATACAAAATGCGAATCGTTATACGATGAGTTCAGATAATTACAATCAGGACTTCACCAATGCGATTAAAGTGGGTGCCGATTATTACGCCAATCAACGCAGTGTTTTTGGTGTGATGGCTAATGTGATGTATACCACTGGTGAATTTGTGAGCAGAAGCAGAACCTATCTGGGGCCTGAAGCGGGTGAATACACCAAGGCACTCACAGCCGCAAACAATATTTTAGGGCAACGCATCAATGCCAACTGGAATGCCAATTACAAATATGAAGATACTTCCGGAAGAAGTCTGAATGTAGATTTAGACTATGGGATTTTTAACAGTACGGCAAAGTCATATCAACCCAATACGTATTGGGATGTTGATGAAACACAGGTATTGAGTCAGAATATTTTCCGGAACAATACACCCACACAAATTCACATTTATTCCGGGAAAATCGATTATGAACAAAATTTGCTGAAAGGGAAACTCGGAGTAGGAATTAAATCGGCACTGGTTAAAACAGATAACGACTTTCGATTTTATGATGTATTGAGTGGATTGGATACGCTCAATCTTCAACGCAGTAATCATTTTATTTATACTGAATGGGTGAATGCAGCGTATTTAAATTATTCCGGAGCAATTAAAAAATGGTCCTTCCAGTTGGGATTGCGCGCGGAACAAACAAATTCAACCGGAGCATTAAGCAGTGCTACGCCACAAAATGATGATACCGTTCGACGTCAGTATNTTGAATTTTTTCCGAGCGGTGGAATTACCTATCAGGTGAACGATAAACACGCTTTGGGAATAACCTATAGCCGGCGAATTGATCGTCCGAATTATCAGGATCTGAATCCTNTTGAAAACAAATTGGATGAACTGACCTATGAANAAGGAAATGCCTTTNTACGTCCGCAGTATTCCACTTCACTCGATNCGACACATACTTTTATGCAAGCCGTCACCAGTACGTTGAATTATACCCGTATTCAGGATATGTTTCAACAGACTACGGATACTACCGAATTTTCACGGACCTATGTGATGCAGAAAAATTTTGCCAGCATGGAAATGATGAGTCTGAATATTTCCTTTCCGGTTCCTGTACAAAAGTGGTGGATGATTTTTGCGAATGTGAATGCTGGATATAATTTGTTGCAAGCCAATTTTGAAGGAAGAACCTTACGTAACGCATATTGGACGTATACCATTTATGCCGACAATACGATTACCTTACCCAAGGAGTATAGTTTGAATATCACAGGTTGGTATACCGGACCCAATTATTGGGGCGGTACTTTTCTGATGAAACCAATGGGCAGTTTAGATGTCGGAATTCAAAAACAACTCATGCAGAAANAATTAAGTTTGAAGCTGAGTTTAAGTGACCTGTTTAAAACCCAGGCCTGGTATGCTAACAGCAACTTCTCAGGGCTTCGTGTACGTGCAAATGGAAATTATGAAAGCCGGCAATTCCGGGTAAATCTGAGTTATCGTTTTGGAAAGTCCAGTGTTGAAAAGCAACGTGAACGTAGCAAAGGTTCAGAGAACGAAAGTAAACGTATTAAAGGTTAAGGGCGGATTGTTGATATTCCATCACCTTAGTCGGCTGCAAATTCCATCTTAATGGTAATTGTGGCGGTTTTGTTCAGACTTGAGGTATTAAAGGCCCCGCCGTAACTATACTCTTCGTTCTCATTCTGACCGGTAATCTGGAAAACGCCCATGGTGGCTTTTTGTAACTCGCCCAAACTACTGCCTGCATTTTTGGCAATGGTTTGCGCACGTTTACGTCCATCTTCACTAGCCTTCGCCAACAAATTCACCTTCAGGTCGCCTAATCGGGTAAAATAATATTGCGGCGATGAGGAACTGAGTTCGACGCCTTGTTGAATTAACTCGGTAATCTCTCTNGAAATTTTATCAACCTTGGCGAGGTTGTTGGATTCTATACTTATAGATTCACTCAATTTGTAGCCATTAAAATCACTTCCTATTTGACGGCCATTTTCATCATACCGGTAGTTAAATAATTTTTCTGTATTGATTGAAGAGATACTGATTTCAGATGCCTGCAGACCCTGTTGTTGTAAATATCCTTTTACAATGGCCTCATCATTTTTAAGCGCATCGAAGGCCTGCTTCATGTCAAAACTGCTTTTCGAAAAACTCCCGGACCAAACAATCAGATCGCTGACAAAATTGGTGTCGGCAGCTCCCGTGACTGAAATGGTTTCTGTCTGACGAAATTTATAGGTATAGGCACCACCAAGAATCCAGGCGGAGATAACGATTCCTAGAGCAATTAACCCAATCCAACCATATTTATTCATAGTGAATGTTTAAAAGCTAAAGTTAGAATTTTAAAACGATGGTAAACGAATATTTTCATAAAGTATACCAATATAGGAGTGCCCATGGAATTTAAATGCATATTAGAAAAATTGATAGTCATCCCCGATTTCTATGCAGTTTATTTGCGGTATGTTAAAAATGATTCGGGGCAACCTATGGGTACTGCTGGTTGTTTTAATGTCTCACAGCGCTTTGGCTCAGCGCTTTTGGACCTTCGAATTGCATGGGGGCTGGGCCGGGAATATGGCGCTTCCTTTACGCATCAAACAAAAGGGGTATCCGGATATTTATATTCCCAGAGCCCGTTATTATAGTGAGCCCTTCATTTCACCCTACTATTGGGACTGGAGATTCTGTAAACACATCGATAAACATAGCATCGAATTTGAAGCGATACATCATAAATTGTATTTAGCCAATAAACATCCGGATATTCAACGCTTTGGCATTTCGCACGGATTCAATATTCTTACACTAAACTATGGAAGAAAATTCAGGTATTTTTGTNTTCGTAACGGCATAGGAAGTGTTTTGATGCACCCTGAAAGTACCATTCGAAATAAAGTCTATCCCGAAGGTCCGGGATTTGATATAAAGGGCTACCGACTAAGAGGTTTGGTATTTAATACGGCGGTTTCGCATCAGTTTTACTTTTTCCGAAAAAGGATGTTTTTAAATACCGAATTAAAGGCAACATTCGCCCGCGCCAATGCTCCGATCGTAGATGGTTATGCCGTTGTCAACAATATTTCATTACAAGCTATCGCGGGTTTAGGGGTTTGTTTTGCACGGAACGGCAAAATGAAGAGTAGTTTCGAATCCGAATAAATTCAACAGCCACCGTTTCTGCTATCCGTATTCAACCGGATTAAAGCCAAACCAGGAAATTGGATGCGTTATGAACAACAAGGTGGTATAGGAGTATGTCGGGAATTGTGCCCGAATATCCATATCGAATTCTATTTTCGCATCCAATCAGTACTATGGCAAAGCGAACTAGTTATCAATTTCGTTCCGGTGAATTGCTACAACGGCAAGAAGACGTTGCGGAAGAACGGATGATGCAGATCGTAATTAATGGACAGCCTTATACCCTAACGATGTGTACACCGGGTGACGAAGAATCACTAACGCGAGGCATCTTACATAGTGAAGATGTGTATACAGGTATGAAGACGATTCGTATAGCGGTTGGCGAAATGGATTTAAATTCAAGATCCAGAGTGGTACAGGTATGGATTCCGGATGAGGCCCTTGGACCAGGTATAGCCAATCAACGCAATCTTATGTCGGTGAGTAGTTGCGGCATGTGCGGAAAATATGATGTAGATTTAGAATTGCAAGGCGACCCGTTGACTACCGATATAAAGTTGAACCAGCAGTTTATTCCGGCATTATTTAAGACGATGCGAATGAACCAACCCTTGTTTGATGCGGCCGGTGGTACCCATGCCAGCGCTGCATTCGATAGGCGAGGGCAGTTATTGGCATGCAAAGAAGATATTGGTCGCCATAATGCGGTAGATAAAGTGATCGGGAGTCTGTTAATGACCGACCAACGGTCTGAAGCGATAATTTTATTGGTCAGTGGCCGCATTTCGTATGAAATAGTCAGTAAATGTTATCGGGCAGGCATTCCGTTTTTAGCGGCAGTATCGGCTCCGTCCAGTCTGGCTATCGAATATTGTGAAAGCCTGGGAATTACATTGATGGCATTTTGCCGAGATGACAAGTTCACAGTATATACTCACGTTGAACGGATTCAATAAAAAAAGGCTGTCGGTTGTGACAGCCTTCGTAATAATTGTAGTTTCAGATTAACCAATATTGAGGCGTTTAAATGCCGTCACGGTAAGTTCAGCCTGAATACTTTTCAGGTATTCAGCCACACTCTTGGAGCCGTCTTTAACGAAAGGTTGAGCCAACAAGGTATTTTCTTTGAAGAAGGCATTGATTTTTCCTTCAGCAATCTTACTCAGCATCTCATCGGGTTTACCAGCCATCTTAGGATCCGCTTTCATTTGTTCCATAATGATATCGCGTTCACGGGTAACGGTTTCAGCTGGAACAGATTCTGGGTTAACGGCTACCGGATTCATGGCAGCGATTTGCATGGCTACATCTTTACCACAAGCTTCCAGATTTTCGTTGTGCGCCTGATTTAATCCGACTAAAACGGCTACACGGTATCCGGCATGGTTATAAGCAACTACGCTGGAGGCCTCGATGCGCTCCATGCGGGTGATATCGATCTTTTCACCAATTTTGGCAACTGTTTCCAGCAACTTATCGGAAACACTGATGCCATCCATTTGAGCGGCCTTCAATTCTTCCAAGGATTGGCAGTTGTTGCTGATGGCAGTTTCGGAGAAGCGTAATGCTAAGTTGATAAAGTCTTCGTTTTTGGCAACGAAGTCAGTTTCAGAAGTCAGGTTGATGACGATACCATAGCTATGATCAGCCGAAGTTCCGGCAATAACCACACCTTCTTTGGCATCGCGGTCGCTGCGTTTATCCGCAACCTTTTGACCTTTTTTACGTAAATAATCGATGGCAGCATCAAAATCGCCTCCTGTTTCCTGCAGGGCAGCGCGACAGTCCATCATTCCGGCGCCAGTCATTTGGCGTAATTTATTGACATCCGACGCAGTGATTGTTACACTCATTGTCTTTTGAATTAAAAAGTGAATAATTAAAAGTTAGATTGTTTTGAGTTGTTGGGATCGCCGGAGGCATCCCAACAACTCAAAACGAGCAAATTATTTTTAGCGGCTGGGGCGCGGCGCGTTCCGGTAGCACGTTTACGAACTCCACCTTTCCCGTCACCTTCTTCTTCACCACCTTCAGCGGCTATTTCCGGTGTAGCATCATCCGACTGATCTTCATCTTCCATCTTGTCTTTNTCAGCTTCACGTTCCTGTAAACCTTCAATAATGGCCGCAGTAATATAGTTGGTAATGATGGCAATTGATTTAGTGGCATCGTCATTGGCGGGTACCGGGAAATCAACTTTGTTCGGATCGCTATTGGTGTCCACCATACCAAAGGTGGTAATTCCCAGGCGCTTCGCCTCAGCTAATGCAATATGTTCGTGCGAAATATCCACGATGAACAAGGCGGCCGGAGTGCGACTCATTGAAGTGATACCACCTAATACCTTCTCCATTTTATCCTTATCGCGTTTCAGCGTCAGACGTTCTTTTTTGTTGATGCTAATGCTGCTGTCTTCAAGCATTTTTTCAATACTCTGCATTTTCTTAACACTCTTACGGATTGTTCCGAAGTTAGTAAGCATTCCACCCAGCCAACGATCTGTCACATAAGGCATATTGACACGCTGTGCACATTCGGTCACAATTTCTTTGGCTTGTTTTTTTGTGGCAACAAAAAGTATTTTNTTACCACTCTTGGCGATTTGTTTCAGGGCTGAGGCCGCTTCGTTTAAACCGTCGATAGTTTTATTTAAATCGATGATATGGATGCCCTTCTTTTCAGCAAAGATGTAGGGTAACATCTTTGGATTCCATTTNTTACGAAGGTGGCCAAAGTGTACACCCGCATCGAGTAATTGTTGATGTAATGAAGTATTTTCTGACATGATAATAATATCTTGTATTTGTTAATAAATAGAATAGGTAAGCAATCTGAAAACTAACGTTTCGAGAACTGGTAGCTTCTGCGGGCTTTCTTGTGACCAAATTTCTTGCGTTCCACGGAGCGAGGNCGAGTCAATAATCCGGCTGGTTTCAGGGATACCCGGTTTTCAACATCCAGATTGCAAAGCGCGCGTGATAAACCTAATTTGATGGCCTCCGCCTGACCTTTCTGACCACCACCACTTACGGTAATCAGCGCATCAAACTTATCCAGGCCATTGATGGTTTTCAGGGGTAACTCAACCTGATTCTGCAAATACATCAAAGGAAAATAAACTTTATAGTCACGATCGTTAACGGTGATCTTTCCGCTACCTTTTGTCAGGTAAACACGGGCAACGGCTTCCTTCCGACGGCCAATTGCTTTTTTGTTTTTCCATATTATAGAATTAAACTGGATTTAGTTGTGAATTAAAATGAAAGGGCTTTTGGTTTTGCGCACCGTGTGGATGGGCATCCCCGGCATAAACAAAAAGTTTGCGGAACATGGCACGTCCTAAACGATTTTTAGGAAGCATCCCTTTAACTGCGCGCTCAATGATCATTTCCGGACGACGGTTCAATAAATCCTTAGCGAATTCTTCCTTTTTACCACCCGGATAACCACTGAAGTTGATATAAATCTTTTCACTCAGTTTATTTCCGGTGAATTGAATCTTTTCGGCATTAATAATAATTACATAGTCACCACCATCGGCATGGGGCGTATACGTAGGTTTGTGTTTGCCACGCAAAACGGAGGCAATACGGGTACTCAGGCGTCCAACAGTCTGATTGCTGGCATCTACCACGTACCATTCAGGTTGGTGTGTCTGTTTGTTCACGAACCTGGTTTTGTAGCTTAAATGTCTCATGATTTATCGTACGGTTTACTTTTAAGGAGCGCAAAGGTAGTTCGGGGGCGTATCAGTCCAAGAAATTTGGAGGATATTTTTAAAACAATTCATTAATACATTGATAATCAATATAAAAAATGATACATAAAATATTTTCTAATATAAAATACACCGGTATACAGTCCAAAGTAGGCCAAAATTCCATGGTTAAAAAGCATATGAACAAGTCTTCGCTTCGGTGCATCCAGAAAGAGTAAGCAGCCATTTAGCATGATGGGCAGAAGAATTTCCGTTGGGTTCGGCCTGAAGGTACTAAAGAGTTATCGCAGAACATGAAAACCTGAATTGGATGTTCTGGGCAACGCCATGGGTTAGAAGCTGGAGGTCCAATATCGAACAGCTCGGGGATTGCTCAAAATGCTAATCTGTGGCTTGATTCGGCCCGTAATTGGCGAATAAATTCAATCAACTACTGGTTACACGATTCAGTCCGTAGTCTAAAAGAACCGCAAACCGGCCTTTTGCTGGCTTTCAGGCGATTTGTTAAGGAAAGTAGAAAAAAATGTTAAGAAAATCTTGCATATGATAATTGTAGTCTCTAGATTTACCTCAGTTTTCATCATTATTTCATTAAATAACAAAAAGCATGAAGAAAAGACTATTGATGATGCTGGCCCTGTTGGTGGTCAGTATGCAGGTTATGCTAGCCCAGGCTGGTATGATCNGCGGTAAAGTTTTGGATGACAAAGGAGAACCGATAGCAGGTGCCACCATCCGAGTTAAAGGTACCAGCAAAGGTACTGTGACGGACCCGAACGGAAATTTCCGGGTCAATGCCGTTGAAGGCGACATTTTGGTGATTTCTGCCATTGGCATGAAGGTCACTGAAAAGCCCGCCGAAGATGGCATGAATGTTAAAATGGCCGCCGATACCCGAAGTTTGGGCGAAACAGTCGTGACGGCCCAGGCCATTAAACGGGAAAAGGCATCACTCGGTTACGCCACCACCACCCTGAAGTCGGAAGAAATTAATCAGNGAAACAATGTGAGCGCCCTGAGCGCCCTGACTGGGAAAGCTTCCGGGGTAAATGTGACCAGTTCAACCGGAGGACCAGGTGGATCGACCCGCGTGGTGATTCGTGGTGAGAAATCACTGNGGGGTAACAACAATGCACTGATTGTTATTGACGGGGTTCCTGTTAACAATGGAAACAGAACACGTGCCAATAGTCTTCAACAAATCGATTTTGGTAACCGGNGAAATGATATTAACCCGGATGACATTGAAAGCATCAACGTGTTAAAAGGTGCTGCAGCAACGGCTTTATATGGTTCTGATGGTGCTAATGGCGCCATTATGATCGCGACAAAATCTGGTAAAGGCAAGAAANAAGGAACAGGTCGCACTGAAATTACCTTCAGTACCGCCCATACCTGGTCGAATGTGTTGCGTTATCCAGAATTTCAAAATGAATTCGGACAAGGTGACTTAAACGGTATTTACGATGACCGTCGTGAAAACTTCAGTTGGGGTGCCCGCTTCAACGGCGAATTGCGTCCCTGGGGTCAAATTGTAAATGGAAATCAGAAGGTCAAGCCTTATGTAGCTTTGGATGACAATGTGAAAAATTTCTTCAATACAGGTAAAACCTGGGAAAACAACCTCTCTTTGGGAGGAGGATCTGAAAGCACAACTTACTTTTTATCACTCAACACGTTGAATAATAAGGGAGTGATAGACAATACCAGTCTGGATCGCTATAGTTTCCGTTTTAATGGTACGCATAACTTCACCAATAAGTTTTACACCACGTTGAACGTAAATTATATCACCTCTTCAGCTCGCATTGATCAATCAGGACAAGGTGGAGGATCTGTTTGGAATAACGTATTACAACAACCTCGCGACATTCCTATTACCGAATTAAAGGATTTGGATGATCCATTTAATAACTATTATCTGCGTGATACCTTCGGTAACCGCTATTATGGGTATTACGGAGCGTATACCGAAAACCCGTATTGGGTCGCCAAGTATTATGATAACCGCAACAAATACGATAGAATTTTTGGTCAAGCCAGCGTGGGTTATCGCTTTAATGCTGATTTCGACCTGATGAACCGTTTTGGTGGTGAAGTGCTTTCAGATCGTACTTATATTAAAAACCTAAATTACCAACCACCAATCCTATGGAAGGCGGTTCAGGGGATTTGTGGAAGGTCAATCAAAGTATTTAATGGAGGCTATTATGAAGGTTTGTTAAATTATACAGCCTATTATAATGACCTGATGTTGACTTACAATCATCGTTTTGATAAAATAGGAATCAACGCCTTGGTGGGCCACAACGTGCAGCAACGTTTAAGCCGTACTTTGGAAAGTGATATTGACGATGTTACCAATGGGTTAGTGATTGAAGACTGGTATAGTTTTGACAATGCGAAAAGCCCTATTTCTGTGTCAAACAATCAGGCCAAAAACCGCAAGGTTGGTTTGTATGGAACGTTCAATTTCGATTATGATCAAATCTTTTTCCTGGAATTGACCGGACGCAATGACNTGAGTTCTACTCTCCGCACGGGCAATAACTCGTATTTTTATCCGGGAATCTCGGCTTCATGGGTATTTTCTCGCCTCTNNTTACTGAAAGTGTACAAAACATTCAGTTTCGGTAAGCTGCGTGCCAACTATGCCGAAGTGGGGAATGATGCAACGGCCTACGTAAACAATGGTGCCGGATTTACTAAAACCAATATTGATGGTGGATTTGGGAATACCTTGTTTCCATTTAACGGTGTAGCCGGGTTTAATTTGCAGAACTCTTTGNGGGATCCTTTCTTGTTGCCTGAACGCTCAAGAACAGCTGAAATTGGAACTGACCTGAGCTTCTTTAATAATCGGTTGAATGTAGATTTTACTGTTTATAAGAACTCAACGAAAAATCAAATCATCGGTCAATTAGTTTCTCCTTCCAGTGGATTTACATCGCGCACGGTGAATGCCGGTGTTATCGTCAATAAAGGGGTTGAAGTTGGCTTGCGTGCGACTCCGGTTAAATTACGCAATGGTTTCCGTTGGGATGTGTACGGTACCTTCACCAAAAATACCAATGTGGTTGAATCTTTATCAGAAGGACTGGAATATCTGGTCATTGGTGGTTATTCAGGGATGAATATTGTGGCGGCTGTTGGCAAACCTTTTGGAACCTTCTATTCAACGGATCTGATGCGCGATTCACAAGGGCGTGTTGTCATTGATTCTACTACGGGTAACCCATTGTCTACAACGAAACCAACGTATTTGGGATCTTTCCAACCTCGTTATATCGCTTCATGGGGAACTTCATTGTCCTTTAAAGGTTTTGCATTCAATATTTTGTTTGATACAAAACAAGGAGGAATGTTCTATTCACGCACCAAGGATGTTACTGAATTTGTTGGAACCTCCAGCACAACAGTTCGTAACGGTAACCGGGATCCATTTGTTTGGGAAAATTCGGTGTATCAGGATTATGCAGGAAATTATGTTCCCAATACCAGCGTAAAAACTGATGTGTATACGTATTACACGGCTGCCAATGTAAAACCAGCATCACAGGATTTAGTGGATGCCAGCTATGTTAAATTGCGCGAACTCAGCCTCAGTTATACCTTCCCAAGTAAATTGTTATCGAAAACAAAATTGGGTGGTGCCAGCGTCGGTTTGTTCGGTAACAACCTGTTTATCTGGACCCACAAGAACAATACCTTTGTAGATCCTGAAGTGAATTCAGGAGGTGCATCTAACGAACAAGGTTTTGATTTCTCTGCACGTCCTTCATTACGTAACTATGGCGTTCGTCTGAGTATCACTTTTTAATTCTAACAAAAAAACAGTCGAAATAAAATATGAAACTGAATAAAATACTTGTTCTCACTGCAGTAACAGGAATGACCTTTTTAGGAGGTTGTAAANAATTCCTGGATGTGAACAATAACCCGAATATTACACAGAATGCCAGTGTGGAGGTGGTTTTGCCTTCAGCACAAGTCGCTCTGGCCCATGCGATGGGAAACAACCTGCAGATTAATGGTGGATTCTGGTCGCAATACTGGACACAGTCTCCGTTATCCAGCCAATACAAATACCTGGATCGATACCAGCCTTCAACGGACAACTATGATCGCCCCTGGTCGATTTTATATGCTGAGGCGCTCCGAAATTTTAAATATGTGTACGACAAATCCGTCGCTGAAAACAAACGTCAATATGCGGCCATTGCCAAAATTATGATGGCGTATACCTTTCAGGTGATCGCGGATGCCTGGGGCGATGTACCATATAGCGAGGCCCTGATGGGATCGTATGATGATGGCGCAATTATTAGCCCGAAATATGATGCACAAAAGGATATTTATGCCGGTATCCAGAAAATGGCGGATGAAGCCCTGGCGATTATGGATTCGCATGATCCAACCCTGCCGGGATCCGATGATTTGGTATTCCATGGCGATATGGATAGCTGGATAAAATTCGCCAATACCCTGAAATTAAAAGCCTACTTGCGTTTATCTGAAATTGATCCAACTTCGGCTGCTGCTGGCATTCAAAGTTTGGAGGAAGCGACTGCTACATTTTTGGATGATGTTTCTGGGGATGCTGGTGTAAAATTCAGTCAGACCGGTGGAAATGAGAACCCACTGTTCTCTGAGATGGTCGGTTTGAATCGTACCAAAAATATTTACGCAAGCGCGACCTCCGTTGATTATTTGACCAATATTGATGACCCTCGTCTGAGTTATTTTTATATCGCCGCAACGGGTAACCCGGCAGCCTTAATTGTAGGCGTTACACAAGGGGATTACAATAATTCCGTTACGGCCACCGGAAAGGCAATAGCCAGTATGTATGTAGGTGCTGCGGTTTTGAGGNAATATGATGAAATTTCAAAAGTGGCACCTGTGATATTCTTTTCCATGGAGGAGTCGATGTTTTTGCAGGCAGAAGCCATGGCACGTGGCTGGATGACTGGCGATGCCGGTGCTACATACAACAGCGCAATCAGCGGAGGAATTCTCAAACATGAGGCGCATATTGATTTAACCATGACGATGTCTTCAAACACATATTCGTCCTTATCAGAATGGGTCGATACCTTATTAACGCATCCTGATGTGGCATATCCAACGGCAGGAACATTACAAGACCAAATTAAAGCCATCGCTACACAAAAATGGGTGGCCATGTGTGGAACCCAAGGGTTTGAAGCCTGGACCGAATGGAGAAGAACCGGTTATCCTGATTTCTTCAGTGTATCCTTGAATTCTTTGATTGGTAATAACTTCCCGCAACGTTTTCTGTACCCAACCGACGAAATTAGCAGAAATGCCAATTTCCCAGGGTTAAAAACTGTTGACCAGAAAGTATGGTGGGATAAGAATTAATCACATTAAAATGTTTGCAATGAAAAAAGTAAAAATAATTGGTTTGGTTGCATTGGTGCTTTTCGCCATGTCCTGTACCAGAAAGAAAAATGAAGTTTCCTCTGTGGTTGAAGCTTCCTGGCCGACTATTACCTTAACCGGTAGCCAGTATTATAGTATTCCTGTTGGAGGCACTCTTCCAACTGTTTCAGCAACGGCTTATGATTCTTTATTGAAAGAGAGTTATTCGACCGAACTGGATGCCTCTGGATTGGATAATTCAACCCCAGGATTGTATATCGTTCCGGTAAAGGCCAAAAACAAAAATGGGTATATCAGTTCTAAGAGCGTTTTAATCGCTGTGACAGATATCGATACTTCAGCAAATTTGTCTGGCGAGTATGTGCGCACGGCGACCGGTGTTTCACTCATGGTCAATAAACTGGCGAATGGATTATATGAAACCGATAACCTGTTCGGAGCAGGTACTACGGCTGAAACATACGCGTATTTTGCACAAATCGACGATAGTACCATCGTTATTCCGGATCAGGAAACCAATGCCGGATTCCTTTCCGTTAGTGATGTTTTCCTCACACAGTTACCTGGAGATACTAGCTATGGGTATAAGATTGTTTCTAATATGACATCCAATAGAACGTTGCGGATTTTCCAGAAACAATAGGAAGATTTTTCTCTTTCAAGAAGGCTGCCTCAACGGGTAGCCTTTTTTATCCCATTAAAGAATGCCTTTTATAAACAATTATCACATCGGTACTACTAAAAAGCTAAACTTCCTATCCGAGAAAGGACTAATTCAGCATCATCATGGGTTAATCAGGAATCGTACCTTTGACCAGCCATGAAAATTGCACTTGCCCAACAGAATTATCATATCGGAAATTTTGAACAGAATGTACAACGTATCCTGGATGCCATAGCAGAAGCAACGAATGCCGGTGCGGAGCTCATTGTATTTAGCGAACTGTGTATTTGTGGGTATCCTCCCNGCGACTTTTTAGAATTTGATGATTTTATTCGGCGTTGTCATGAAGGGCTCCAACGCATCGCAGGCCAAAGCCAGGAAATTGGAATTTTGGTAGGATGCCCAACGCGAAACCCGCATCCCGAAGGCAAAGACCTCTACAATTCGGCCTATCTGTTGTATCAGGGTGAGATCCAGGGCGTGGCACACAAGACCCTATTACCTACCTATGATGTCTTTGATGAATATCGTTATTTTGAACCAGCGCATCAATGGAATGTACTCCATTTCAAGGGAAAGAAGTTAGCCGTTACGGTGTGTGAGGATATCTGGAATCTGGGGGATAACCCCTTGTACCGGATTTGTCCGATGGATGAATTGATTCAACAGAAACCTGATNCGATGATCGACCTGAGTGCGTCCCCATTCGACTATACCCATGCCGAAGATCGCTTGGCCATTGTAAAGGCCAATGTGCTGAAATACAAACTTCCCATGCTGTATTGCAATACGGTTGGTTCACAAACCGAAATAGTATTTGATGGAGGGTCTATTATTATGGATTCTGATACAAACCTGATCAAACAAGGGCGATTTNTTGAGGAAGAATTGGTGGTGGTAACCTGGAATGGTGATGGTAGTTTTTCGGATGCCATTGAAAGAACACATGAATCAATACCTGATCAAGAATTAAATCCGCCACGGTATTCAGCGGAATTACATATTGATCGGATTTACGATGCGTTGATACTTGGAATTCGGGATTACTTCAGGAAGATGGGATTCCGGAAAGCCATTCTGGGTTCGAGTGGCGGCATTGATTCAGCAGTTACTTTGGCCCTGGCCTGCGAAGCGCTGGGTCCCGAAAACGTGACAACCTTACTGATGCCTTCTCAATTTTCAACTGGTCATTCTANNGAAGATGCCGTTGCCTTGTCGGAGCGATTGGGAAATCCGTACTCCATCATTCCCATTAAACCCATTTTTGATGCGTTTATGCTGTAGTTAGAGCCTTTGTATGGCGACCTGCCTTTTAATGTAGCCGAAGAGAACATTCAGGCACGTTCCCGTGGAAATCTCCTGATGGCAGTAGCCAATAAATTCGGACAAATTCTGCTTAATACAACCAACAAAAGCGAATGTGCCACAGGGTATGGAACCTTGTACGGTGATATGGCCGGCGGAATAGCCGTACTTGGTGATGTGTATAAAATGCAGGTGTATGCTTTAGCGCATTATATAAACCGGGAGTCTGAAATTATACCAACAAATATTATACAGAAAGCACCCAGTGCCGAACTCCGGCCCAACCAGAAGGATAGTGATTCATTACCTGACTATCCGGTTCTGGATGCTATTTTGTATCAGTATATTGAACAACGCAAAGGGCCATCTGAAATTGTTGCAATGGGGTATGAACAGGCCATTGTAGAACGGGCCCTGAAATTGGTGAATACCAATGAATACAAAAGGAATCAATTTTGTCCCATTATTCGCGTTTCGCCCAAGGCCTTTGGTGTCGGACGGCGGGTACCTATAGTTGCAAAGTACCTGAGCTAGCCATAGCAGACCGGACAAAACAAAAAGCCGTCGCTAAGGACGGCTTCTTATCAGAAAAAAGGATTTATTGTTTATTGATAATTCCTTGATACAACGCTGTGCCATTACTGCGGAACTCAACCACATATAGGCCGGTTTGTAAAGAACTCATGGGAACAGAAAACTGATTCATCCCCACTTTGCTTGTTCCTGTTTCAGACCAAACAATACGTCCGCTGAAGTCGCGTACATAGCATTCTGTGCGATTGGATTTCGATTGATAGAACTGAACATTCAGATTATCCTGCACCGGATTTGGAAATACGTTAACCTGACCAAATGCAGTTTCATTTTCTATGCGTAAAACAGCGCTGGATGAACTATGTCCGTCAATGTCAAATTGTAAAACGCGGTAGAGGTTAACCGCTTCGGGTTGTTGATCGTAAAGACATATTCCAGAGGCTGATCGCTATTTCCATTTACCGCTTTTGTATTCAAACGAGCGAGGTCTGTAAAATTCTTACCATCCAAGCTACGTTGAATCATATAATATGAACAATTCTTTTCAGTTTGTGTTGTCCAATGTAAATCAACTTGTGCTTGTTCATTCAGATTTGCCTGAAAGGATGCCATTTCAACGGGCAATGGCGTGGTGAAAGGCCCTTCGATTTTAACCTGATACGAACCATATTCTCCGGTATAAAACGATGTAGATACCAGCACATAGGTTGTCCCGGCGGTCAGGTTGCGAGCGATGTAATAATTATCACCCGGATTTCCCGAAGAACCATCATCGGAACGCAAGGCATTGCTTAGAGGTGACAACGGGTTGAACGAATTTTGGTAAAGAATCCCAAAATTATCGATGGATGGACTGTTCGCCTCAAACGTGTATAATCCACTCACTGGCGCTGTAAACGAAAATACATGGTATACCGGCGAGTAAATGGAAAGACCTGATGGTGGAGTACCAATGTTCGGACGTTGAAATGTGGGCGCACCATTCACCAAAGTAGCCGTAAAATACTGTGGTGATTGCGCAAGAGCAACTAGTCCTGACATCACCAAAACGAGAAGAGAATAGATTTTTTCATGTGCTTCAAATTAAGAAATCAATAGAAAGTTCGCATCAAACCGATACGAATCCGGCATTAAAAGTACCGAGATTCCTAAAATAAACGAATTATTTGACCGAATTTTCTCTTTTGTCGGTCGAACCACACCAGAAGAGCCGGCAGAATGGTTAAATTGGTGACCATCGCTAATAAAAGCGTTAAGGCGGTTAGATACCCCAAGGCTTTGGTACCATCGAACTGAGAAACAAGAAACACCACAAATCCGGCCGCCAGAATAAGAGAGGTGTAGATAATACTGATTCCGGTTTCCTGTATGGTCGCTTTGATCGTTTGTTGAATATCATACTGATACATCGGAAGATCCTGTTTATAATTCACCAGAAAACGAATGGTCACATCAATGGCAATCCCCAGAGCAATGCTAAATACCAATACTATAGAAGGTTTTAGCGGGATATTAAACCACCCCATCACACCCGCAGTAATGGCCAGGGGAATGATATTGGTAACGATGGAGATGAGTACAATGCGCCAGGATCGAAACAACAAGGCCATACAAAAAACAATCATGATCAAGGCCAGAATGAGGCTTTCAGTGAGGCTGGAAATAATAAATTTACTCCCCTCCAGGAACACCACACTGGTACCTGTATAACTGATTGAATACCGGGAGGTATCAAAAATTTCCACGGCCTTCTGATTCACTTCTTCAAGAATTTTTGGTAGTCGTTTTGAACCCACATCCTGCATACTCACACTGATGCGTGCATAACGTCGGGTGCTGTCGGTGAAGGATGCGATTAACCGGCTCATTTGACTTTTACCGGTATCCGACTTCATTTTCAGATAGGGTAACAGAAAAGCAATGTCGAAACTATTGGGAATGCCATACGAAGAACTGTCTCCATCATAATAGGCCTGGCGCGCAAACTTAATGGCTTCTACGATCGATAATGGTTTCGACATTTCAGGATATTCCCCCAAAACACCCAGCATTTCATCGATGCGCTTCATGGTTTGCATACTCACCGCACCCTGCTTTTTACGGGTATCTATCACAATTTCGAGTGGCATCACCCCTTTAAAATGTGTTTCAAAATATTTCGANTCCTGATATATCCGGTTCTGTTTAGGCAAATCATCCACAATATGCCCTACACTTTTAAGNCGTAGCATACCCGCNCTAGATAGCGCAAGAAGAATCCCCCAGAATAAATAAATACTCTTTCGGTGGTGGATTACCCAATAATCCAGTTTAACAAGAATAGCGGCAAGTGCTTTATTTTCAAGGTAGCGGGTATGTTTGGCATTTGGCGCTTTCAGGAAACTAAAAATGGCAGGTATGGCGAACAAGGAAATNAAAAAGATAACCAGAATACTAATACCGGATACCAACCCAAATTCTTTTAATATCTGACTTTTGGTAAAATAAAACACCCCGAAACCAATGGCAGCGGTCAGATTGGTGAACAAAGTCACTACACCCATGCGTTCTACCATACTGAACAGCGCCTTTTGCTTTTCATCGTGTATAGCAAATTGGGTATGGTATTTATTTAAAAAGTAAATGCAATTCGGAATTCCGATGACAACAATCAGCGGAGCAATCAGGGCCGATAATAAGGTGATACGATAATCGCAAAGGTGTAAAATACCCAGGGCCCAGATCGCGCCGGCAAAAACAACTACCAGTGAAAANAGCACCGCACTGAAGGATCGAAANAACAGAAAAAGAATCACGGCTGTCAGCAACAATGAACTTAACAAAATCAGGTTCATTTCATACTTCACACTNTCAGCAAATTCAGTACGGATAAACGGTAGCCCCGAATAGTGGATTTTAATTTTATTCGCAGAGGCAAAGGCATCCCCTAAGGCAGTAATTTCACGTATGACTTTTACGCGGGCTGGTGATTTAAGTATATCCTTATTAATGTATACTGCGGTGAGACAGGCCCCGGTTTCGGAATTGTACAGGAGATTGCGGTAAAANGGTAAATTAAAAAAGGTCTCCAAGGCATGGTTCCAGGCAGAGTCGGACATACCGGCCGTAAAAATTTTNTCGGTGACCAATTTTGCGCTGGAATCGTTGTCTTCTTTCCGAATGGTGATCGCCGAAGGGATACTCAAGGTTTGTTCTACACCGGGTACTTTCCGAATGTCCTCATCCAATTGCATGAGTTGACCTATGACCTTGGGCGACCATAATTCAGGATGTTGAAACCCAATCGCCAGCATAGTCCCATCTTCGCCAAACATTTTTCGAAAGGCCTGATACTCCTGATATTTGGCATTGTTGGTAGGTATGGCATTGGTAAATTCATAACTCATCTGAACTTTGGAGGCATGGTAAGCCATAAATCCGGTTGAGAGCGCTAAGACCAGTAAAACAGGAATACGATAGCGAAGAATGAAATGGGCAAGGGCAGTCCACATAGAGCGGGCAAAGATACAGGAAATGCCCGTCTATAGGTTTATCGTTCATAATAATCTTTCGATTTTATCGTTTCTAAACCTGTAATTTTGAAACATGTGGCGATTCTTTGTATTCACTTTTATCCTCCTGATGCATGCGTTCGATCAGTACGGTCAAACCACTCCGATTGGTTATTGGTCTACGCATTTTTCCAGCACAGGAGCCACTACCGTTGAACGCATCGGCAACAAAATTTATCTGGGCGGTCTGGCCATTCGCATTTATGATGCCGAGAACCAGGAGTTTTCCGGTTTGAGTAAGGTGAATGGCCTGAGTGATGTGAACGTGCAACATATCCGGCACGATGTGAATAGCGGATATACCCTGATTGCCTACCTGAACAGCAATATTGATCTTTGTACGAAGGTGNTTCTCTACAACATTCCGGACCTGAAAAATTATTCTATCACCGGAAGCAAATCCATTAATTCGGTATACTTTTTTAATCAGTTGATGTATCTCTCTACCGATTTTGGCATTGTGGTTTTGAATCCCCTTCGACGTGAAATTAAAGAAACCTATGCGCTGCAACAGGATGCCAAGGTGCTGGCCATCCGCGATCTGTGCGTTTCCGGTTCGAAGTTTTATGCAGCCACCTCACAAGGTATTTATTCGGCATCTATCAATGATCCGGCCCTACAGAATTTCGCCAATTGGACCCGCATCGAGAACCGGGCCTCGAAGTTTATTCTGAACGGAACCAATCAATTAATCTACATCACTGACTCGGATAGCATGTTTTCACTCCAAAACGGANATATCTGCCTTTTATACCATGCGGAAAGTCCGATACTTCGTGTGCGGGAAGGCAACGCTGGCTTTTACCTCTGTGAATCGGATAATAACATTCGGGAAATCGGCTATTACACCAACGATGGAATAAAAGTGGATTCCATGAATTCAAACATCAATCCGAGAGATGTGGTAGAAATTGCCCAGGGGCTTTTATACTCTGCTGATCATTGGNAAGGACTTACCCGGATTTCGCAATTGAAAAATAAGGAACTGGTTCGTACCAATGAAATTTATGATAATACCACCTACAACCTCAGCATCGGTAAGAACGCGCTCTATGTGAGTGGAGGTGCTGAAAATGGTTGGCAAATTGCCTACAACAGTGCCGGATTTNTTAAATATGCCCAAGGAGAATGGACCACTTATAACCGCAGTGTAGGAACCAGCGGCCTGGATTCGATTCTCGACATTGTGGATATCGCCGTAGACCCTTCGAACGGGTATCTTTATGCGGCAAGTTTCGGAGGCGGCTTGTATGAATACCACCCGGATGGTAGTCATGTTATTTATAGAAATACACCCTGGATACAAAGCNCGATCGGAAACCCTGGTGCTTACCTGATTGCCGGCCTGGCGTTGGATGCANAAAATAATTTATGGATGTCGAACTATTCGGCACCGGATCAGTTGGTGGTANAAAAGAAAGATGGCAGCTGGCAAAAATTTTCCTTTCCCTACAATGTTTCGGAACGATCGGCCAGTCAGGTTTTAATTGACAATGCCAATCATAAATGGTTGTTGGCACCTCGTGGAATTGGCATTTACGTACTGGATGATAATGGAAGCATCGACAACCCGGATGATGACCAGATACGCAAATTACAAAAGGGTGCAGGGTATGGTAATTTACCCAGCAATGAGNTGTATTGCATGGAGAAAGATCAGGACGGAAAAATTTGGGTGGGCACCAATGATGGCATTGCTATTTACAATTGTGCTGAATCCATGTTCTCGTCGACCGGTTGCGATGCCGAACTAAAGATTGTCAAATACGATCTGAATGCCGGCTTGTTGTTTCAGCGTGAACTTGTGAAAACCATTGCGGTGGATGGGGCCAATAATAAATGGATAGGTACCAACAACGGTGTTTGGTTGATTAGTGATGATGCTGAANAAATATTGCAACGTTTTACCAAAGACAATAGTCCTTTACCTACCAATGAAATTCGCCGCATTAAAGTGCATCCACAAACCGGCGAAGTTTTTATTGCCACTACGCTAGGTTTAGTTTCCTGGCGGGGTGATGCTACTGAAGGTGCTGCGAACAACGACAATCTGCTGGTTTTTCCAAATCCGGTTCCTGCCGATTTTACCGGAACCATTGCGATTTCAGGCTTGGTTGAAAATGCCGATGTACGTATCACCGATGTATCCGGACAACTGGTATTTCGCACAAAAGCACAAGGTGGACAAGCCGTTTGGAATGGTCGAAATTATACGGGTCAAAACCACGCACCGGNNGTTTATTATGTGTTTGTAACCAATGCAGATGGTACAGAAACCAAAACCGGTAAATTTGTATTTAATGAGTAGGAATTGAATTACAATTGGATGGTGCGATATATCGTATCGCCTGCTAGGGTAGTTTGTATACTTTCTTTATAAAACGGATAGTCTCGATGACGAAGTTCGATTTGATTCTTGGCTCCCGGATTGAGTCGCTGATAAACAAGGGTATCTTTTGTCACCACAACCTGCACGTACTGGTAACCGATGATGTTAATAGTATCTACCGATACATTGGGATTTTTAAGGGTATATTGGATGCGCGGACTACGCTTCAGTGTAAAATCAATGTCTTGTTGATTTCCTTTGGCAAAGACTTCCTGAAAATATAGTATTGTTCACGTTGATCCTGATTGATACGCTGTATATCGTACTTCAGATACAAGGGGGAATTTTCAAAGTAGGGTGAAGAATCCAGAATAGCCACGAAGACGGCCGTTCTATCACTGAGCGTATCCTGCAAATAATACCGTCCATCGGGTCCAGTTACTACGGTTTCTTTTATTCGATAAAACCGCCCCATGGCATGTGCATGGTATTCACCTAAACCAATCCGAATGCCCGACAAGGGTTGATTATTGTAGGCATCCCGAATCAGTCCGGCATAAGAAACCCGGCCATTGAGTTTTTGGTACAGCCGGCAAAACCCAGCGTCAATAAACTAAACAGTATGAGCAGTCGCATTATGAATAAATTGAATTAGAATGGTGCTGTAATTTCTCAGATAAGATCCAACTCCACAGGATGCATTCTTTAGGACGAAGTAAGGTGGGGCGTTGTGAGATGCCAAATGGGAGTGAACCGAAATTTACGTTTTCCGGCATTTGGAATCATGTTCGTGCCCAATGTCTGAACCGCTGAATACACAGAAGGCTCAGCGTGCACAGAATGGTTTGGTGCATTTGATGAAAACGAAGTATGCCAGTGTTGGTCGTTCTGAATATGCTGTACATCGGTCATGGGTCTTTTTTTTAAACTAACTGTTGGCCAGGGCAAATACCAATTTTCTGCCATGGACATAGATTATTGATTTACCTAAATCAGCGCCATCTGTGAATTCTGTGCTTTCTGTGGTTCAGACTTCCTTACTCCACCACCACCTTTTTCACCTGACCCTCAACCCGAAGATAATACATGCCCCTGGCAAAATGTTTTACATCGATGACATCTTCATTCGTTGAAAATAATAATTCACCCTGCACATTATACAAGTCTTTCTTTTGCCGTGTNTTATTTTGAACGATAAAAACGGTACTACTCGGATTTGGGTATACCACCCACTCCGCGCTCTGCACCTCGCTCTCACTCTGGCTTAAGGGCCAGCAGGTTTTAGTGGTATCCTTGCCCAAACCATAATTCGCCATATTGGGTGGTGCTTTTAGGTTGTGGTTGTAAGTTTGTGTAAATCCCTGGGGTTTAAAATCACAACCCAAACCTTTAATATTCGGTTGGTTTATATAACTCATATTACCTCGTATACCATGCCAATTACCAATATAAATTTTACCATCCGGTGCCAGGCCCATTAAGTCGTATTCGGGAAAATAATCCAATAAAGTATCCGGCCCATGAATAAATAACCCATTGTAAATGGCAGTATCATAAATGTCAATCTGATAAACTGTGTAGAAATTACTCATATACAACAAGGAATCATTGGGCGAAAAACAAATATCTGCCTTCTTATCCCAATTCCAATACGAGGCAGTGTCCATAGGAGTCATGTAATACTGCTTATAATTTATACTTCCATCACAGCGGTCAAAGTCGTACAAGTCTACCCGATTGCGTACATACAATCCGTTAACGGTTTTGCCATAAATGCCACTTGCAAGCTGGGTACCGGAATTATTAAATCGGATGGTCNNCCCAAAAGGTACAAAATCACCCGTATCAGTGATATTCTGATAGAAAGGCCCCAGGATGCTGTCTTCACGTACCAAAAACTCCTGCAAACGGTGACTAAAACAGTCTGCCTTTACCAACCACCAATCTTTGCCATTCGCATGTTTCACAGCAGTCATGGCCGTATTGTAATAATGTTGTTTATCCGATAAAACTTTGTCTTTCTGTATCACTTTTCCTTTCCCNTGGTTACTATCCATATCTACCACACAATAACTCAATACATCAAATTCAGTAAAAATATAATTGATATAGTTATTCGCTACACTATCACTCATACCAACATTAAACACATAATATTGATTGCCTGATTTAGGGAGGATAATGGATGTTTGAGGAAATGAACCTCCTCCACCTAAATGATTCGCTAGTGCGGTTCCGTAAGGGCAATTGACTAAAATTCCATTCTCCATGGCAAACCCCTCCTTATCGTAAATGATATATCCGCCTGTAAAAAATCGTAAGGCCCCATTTGTATCACAGATATTGGCATAGATTCCAGAATACAAAATGGAGCCGTTGCTGGTGTGGCGTTTTTAACTGTATCCACAACTAGCCCTAAATTAAAATCCATAGTAATTACTGGCATGTAACCAATGGCCCAAACATTATTTCTTTTACCTTCCTGCCCCCATAGAATAGGGTTTAACACTATAAGCCAAAATAATATCAAGGTATTTTTCATGTTGATTGGATTTACTCAATAAGCAATTTACCTGATTGTTGATTGCCTTTTGTCCTCGCAGTGTCTCTCGCCTCGAGGACTCTGCGATATTGGCATAGGGCTAGTGGGTATTGTGTTAATCATGGATGACGAAGATTTTAAGATCGGCACTGATGCTAGTACCAAGTTCCAAGTTAATCATTTTATTCATAGTATTCAACCTTCTGTTCTGGCATTGATATCCGGGGATTTTTAATCCGCATAGGCTTAATATAGTTTGTCATTCCCCGCGTGAGGGGTTGTAGCGGAAAGCTTGCGGGGCCTCATGCAGTGGGTAAAGCATTGATTTGACCTGGCCCCGCAACTTGCAGCGAAAACCCGACCCCGTGGAGTTGCAAGTTGGGGTGGACCTTGAAACCTGAACCACGGGGCACGCCCTAAAAATATAAACGAATTGTATTTGGTTCACGCTTTGTGTGGACATTTGCCCCATGTTAGCTTCAACATCGGCCCTGGTATTGCGAACCATTAAATACGGCGATAGCGGATTAATCAGTACCCTGTATACCCGACGCTACGGCTTACAGTCGTATTTACTGCAAGGCATTCGTAGTTCACGCAAACAGGAAGGTGCCGGTATGTATCAGCCGGGCATGCTGTTGCAGGCTGAAGTGTATCATACCCCAAATAAAAATCTGCAACGCATTCGGGAGGCCCATGTGGCTTACTATTATCAGCATATTCCGGGCGATATACTTCGTACCGGGTTGGTACTCTTTTTTGTGNAAGTGCTGTACCGTTGTATTCAGGAACCGGAACCCAATGATGAATGGTTCGATNTTTTAGATGCTGCTTTTCGACAAGTTGATGTGGCTGATGCCGGGTCACTACACAATATGGCTGTGTGGTTTTGTTTGCAGTGGGCTCGCCACATGGGATTCGGTTTTCAGAATACGTTTTCGGCAACGGATAGCAGTCTGGATTTACAAAACGGACGATTTTGTACCCATGCCGAACTGGAGAGTAGTCACTTTATTGAAGGGGATGAAGCCCGCTACGTATCGGAAATCTATCCGATGCCAGTGGTGACGGGAACAGAAGCTGCGCCTGGTTTACGGCAACAGGCCTTGCATTCTGTTTTGTTGTATTTACGCCTGCACATCCCGCACTTGGGTACGCTGAAAAGTGTGGATGTTTTACATGACCTTTGCGTTAATGGATGAAACGCTTCCGGCTGCGGGGTATGGCGTTTCAACGAATCAGGATAGAGCTTGCCAGGCCAGGATGCCGCCAGCCAGATTTTTNGTATTGCTGAAGCCTAAACTATCCAGCATCATACAAGCCTGCATGGAACGCATGCCACTACGGCAATGCACGATAAGTTCCTGATCGCGCCATGCTTCAATATCATCAATTTGTCCGGCCAGAATTTGCCCCAGAGGAATCAACTTTGCGCCCATGTTGATTTCCTGGTATTCACCGGGTTCACGAACATCGAGGATGTTTAACGATTCTCCTTGGGTCTGGCGTTGTTTGAGTTCTTCGGCGGTAATGATTTGCATAGTCTGGGAATGGGTATTAGTGTTTAATAATGTGTTGCGTTTGTGTGTGTCCCTGCTGATCCCGGAAACTTAAAAATATAAACCCGGGCTGTACTGCGACAGGTTTAATCCGGTTACAGGAAAGGCATCTCCCTGAAGCAGTCGTTTGCCCTGTAAATCAGTGAGCATAAATTGCCGAATCTGATCGGGTTGCTGAATATACAATTGATTGGTGACCGGATTCGGATAGGCCCGGATTACGATGGGTATGGGATGCACATCGGGGCTGAGTGTTGGTGAAAAAGGCAAGCCCACAATAGGTCGCATCATGAGTGAGCCGCTAATGGACGATCCATACCAGGAACCATCCACATTGTAATACAGATGTTGCAAATTGGCACTGGTGTTTACATCTAACCCATAATAAATACTATCACTCCCGAAGTTGGCCGGTTGTGTGATGCCAATATAATAGCTGCCCGGAGCGAGCGGCAGGGGTTGATTAAGGGCGTATGTCGTGAATTGGTTGATGCCGGGTTCATACTTCACCTGAAACAAATCCTGTTGTGCCAGTATGGTATCACTGCTGCTGGCATCCCCAGGTGTTTGTAAACCACGATGGAAAAATATTTGTTGGTAGCCGGTGGAACCTGTGCCCCGAAATAAACGGCGAGTCCGCGCAGGGTGTCTGCTACATTCAGGTGGAACTCGAGGGCTGTTTTGGCGGCTGCATTCAGTGCCGGATACAGAAAATACGATTTCTCAGCACTGCCATCATCATACGCAAAGTAGTTATCGAAAACAGCATCGCGGGTGATGGTATCGTTGCGCCGGAAGTCGCTACCTCCGATGGAAGTGAAGAAATAGGTATTGCGGATCCGGACTTCATCATACATACCCGGCGGTGTAAAAGCAATCGCATACGATGGAAAAGTTAATCCCAGTGTAGTTTGCGGGGTAATGGTTGATGCCGTTAAGGTAGAACTGCTGATGAGTGTAGACGAATTTAATTCGACGGCCTGATGATTTAAGGCTAAATTTTGTGCGGTGTAATAATGGTTCCTGACTTCAATATCCTGACCGGTAGAAAGTTCTGCAGCGGGATTGGCAGCAAAATGCCGATACGGAAGAGAGGTATAAGGGGCTAAAATAGATCCGGGGTCTTTGGTAAAAACCAAATCGTTGTACAGGGTATCGCTTCCATTGCGTCCGGCATCTAAACGTACATAATCCAGAATCCAGACATCGTCGTTGACATTGGGAGAGGCAATATTGACAAACCGAAATTGAAAGGCATTGTGCAAATACTGGGTATCGTTGATGGGCAGTATCACCGATTTCATGGCGCTTACCGGAGTGCCCCGCCGATCNCCGATCTTCACCCATTGTCCGTTCATATTTTTGCAGAAGAGTAATAAACTATCCTGTGTTTCCGGCGCGAATCCAAGGCCCTGTGGCTGGTACGAAAAACTGAGGTAAATTTTACTTTGGGTATTGTAGCCGCTGAGATTCAGGGGTTGGGAGGTGAGACTATCCGCATATTTTATAGCGAACTGACTATTGACGTAAGGGCGACCTTCTTCATTTAAACCATCGAGGGTGGCTACTCCCCAGCTCGGTTGTTGACTACAAAATGTATTGTTGATATACACCTGTTGATCGACCCATAAATTGGCATCGGGATGCGGACCGGGATAGGAGAAGTCGTCGAAGAAAGGCAGGCCGGCTCTTTTNTTGGATGCGGAATTTGATTCCGGTTTTACAGTCGGACGATAAGCTAATGGAAGTACCAATTCCTGTGCCATCAAACTTCCCAGGTTCCAAAGCAATACAAAAATCCCAGCGCCCTTTTATAAACCATGTCTTTTGATTATTCGTATTCGTTTTTATAGGTGTCTTCTGACTTATTCACCGGACCTGTGGCAGGCTTTTTGGGGGCAGCCGGTTTCGGTTTACCGTCGGGGCCTAACACAGGGGTGGTTTTTTCGGCACACTCCCGATGGGTTTATCCTTAACGGGTGTGAGGGCGTTTTTAATATCTTTCTGTTGTGAATTTTGTGCATTTTTGCAGATGAAGGAGCATTTACACCAGGAACGGACGTTTTTTGCTGCTGTCGCGAACAGGTTTGGCTGGGGGCACCGGAGTTTCGGCTTCCAAACTATCTTCATCGCCAATCAGTTTACGCGATCCGGGTTGATTCTTATCCAGAAGTTCTTTGGATGGATTCTGCATCAAACGCAAGTCCATGAGACGNCCAACCAATATGGTATTTTTAAAATCCAGTTCATTGATTGCTTCCGGGGTTTGCTGAAAAACGATGGCGTTTGCCGTATCCGTAATGGTTCCTTCCCAGATCGGGTTGGCGGTTAATCCGAGGGAGGTAATCACCGCTGAGGCATCCTTCCAGGTATACCCGATTAAATTAGGAACTTCTTTNTCTTCAGACAGCACATCGCCCACGACCAGATCAATTTTACTGCCATAGGGAATCATGGTTCCCGGAGCCAGTTTTTTTCCATTCATCCATTGTTCCAGTACTGATCCAGCCACATCTGGCCGGTAGGTGGTATCACCCATCACCAGGCGATAACTTTGCATCGTTAGCAGGGCATTACGAAACGACAGATTGACCAGGTTCGGCATGGTGATTTTAGGAATGGAGCGGCGATTTACGGTGAGGAAAATGGTACGTCCTACTTTCACTGTAGCGCCTTCGGAGGGCTCCTGAAAAAGGACTTCCAGAGGATCTTCGTAGGATTGATATGTTGAATCTAGANNAATTTTAAATCCTTGCTTTTCCAGAACCCGTATGGCCTCTTTCATGTTTTTTCCGACCAGGCGTGGCACCTTGGTTTCTTTTCCATGGTTGGTGATAAAATTCAATGAACTAAAAAATGCGTACAGCAACGCCGCGATGATGACAATCACCAGGAGGAGGTTAGCAATAAAGGAGCGTTTCAGCACAGGATTCGATTCTTAAAGTGGTAAAAATACAGGTTTTGCGGTTTAATCCTTCAATTCCGGGAATCATTGCGGGTTCATAGATTCTTCGAGGAGAGCGGCGTAAAATGCTTTAAGGGTCATACCCCTGGCACGCACCTGCTGAGGTACAAGGCTATTTTCGCTTTGCCCGGGAATGGTATTGATTTCCAGCATGTACAACTGATTTGTTTCATTCTCCAGAATAAAATCGACGCGGCAGATTCCTTTGCAATTCAGCAAATCATAGATTTTTGCTGCGGTATCCGCAATTTTTTCAGCCGTGGCGGTATCGAGCCGGGCGGGTGTAACTTCTTCGGAAACTCCAGGGGTATATTTGGCTTCATAATCGAAGAACTCCTTGGAAGAGATGATTTCGGTAACCGGCAGAACATGCAATTGTCCACCCACCCGATACACACCGATTGAAAATTCTCGTCCTTGAACAAATTCTTCAACCATGGCCTGGGGTTCAAAGGCATAAACGGCATCCAGCGCGGCTTGTAATTGTGCGGCTTCTTTTACTTTGGTGGTGGCCAGACTGGATCCACCTTCGGCGGGTTTCACAAATACGGGTAAGGTAACTTTATTTAGAATTTTCTCGGAGTCCAGCCTNCTTCCCTGAATCACATGCAAAGAATTGGCCACATGTACCAGTCCGCTTTGGGCAATCACGCGATTACAATATATTTTATTGAATGTGAGTCCGGATACAATGGCGTTGCAGGAAGTGAATGGAATACCCAGCATTTCCAGATAGCCTTGAAACTTACCATCTTCTCCGGGAGTGCCGTGCACAGCGATGAATACGGTATCGAAAGTAATTTTCTGCCCATTCAAGGTGAGGGAAAAGTCACGGCGATCCACTTCTGTTTGCACACCAGCCTGATCGGTGTAGGTCCAGCCCTGTTGGTCGATAATAATTTTGTAAACTTCGTAGACCTCCGGGTCGATATTATTTTCGATGGTGATGGCGGTTTGAATCGAGATGGCATATTCTCCGGTATAACCTCCTGCCACAAGGGCTACTTTTTCTTCATGTCCGGGATGGGCTTTTAAGAAGGGCAAATCTACTCAACAGGTTTTTTGTTTTTATACAGATTCAACCTAATAATTTGGTAAAATATGCCCAGGAATGCCTGACCACCTGTTGAGAGTTCATCACGAATGCCAGTAAATGGTTGAATGAGGCCGTCTTAGCCTTTGCGACAGGCCAAAAAGTTCCGGGATGGGATATTAAAAATGTAGAGGAAAGCAAACCGTTCAATTATAACCCACTCAGGCAGAGTCCGATTTGAATTGGGCGAATACTCTCAGGTCCGCTTCCTGCCCGAAACAGACTATTGAGCTGATAGGCGCCGTATACTGAGAAATTGCCATACCCCAGGCGCAGGGTCAGTGCATAGCGCCAGGTGTCCAGGTAGCGTTTTGTATTTACCTTTTCAACAATGGGTTTGTTATTCAGGGTACGTTTGCCTTTGGTATGGGCTCCAACCAAAGCACCCACGCGCATCCCTAAGGCCGCTTTAAATCCGACGTTGCGGTTTTCTTTATTCGAAAAATAGCGCAATTCAAAGGGGGCCTCTACGTAGGCTGTGGTGAGTTTATATTTNTTGTAATCAATATTTTCCGGAATAAACTGAATATACGAGCTGGTATCTGTAAGCAGAATTTGTTGATTCTTCAGGTAGATGTTGCTGGTACCGATGCCCAGGCCTGCTGCGAAACTGAAATTAGACTTCTGGATCGGAAAATCATAACAGAGATAGGCATTAAAAGTCCGACCAATTCCTGTAATGGCAATACTATCCGGAGCAGAATTCCAGGTATCGTACCCTATTTGTAACATCACATAATCACGGGAAGGCATCGAAAAACCNGTCCTTTTATTGGAAGAACTTTGCGCTATGGCCTGTGAAAACATCCATATTCCCAGCAAGCTTAAAAATATTTTTTCTTCATACCGATGCGGGCAAAGATAGACGTTCGTGCTTATAACAAAGCGTTAAAGTAAATACCCGGCCATTCATCACAAATGCCTGAATGGCTGAGTGGGCTGCCTTACTTTTGTTTGGTGCCTTCGATGAGCAAATATTGGATTTTTCAAATTCTCGGGTGGTTGCTGTNNTTTTTATTCAGCACGTATATCGCCCTGCTGGTGGATGAATTCAATTTACGTCTGGTGTTGATGAATAGCGGGATCGCTNTATTTGGCATCGGAATCACCCATTTGTATCGAACCCATATTCTTCGTTATGCCTGGCAACAAAAAGCCCTGGAAAATTTATTGGGGCGGGTTGTACTAGCCATCCTAATCCTCACCCTGATTTTTGTGGTCTGGTACTATGTTCTTTTATTCATGCTGTATGGAGAACTGGCTGCTGAACTCACCTTAAACAAAGTATTGGCTTCCTGTGTGTCGATTTTCATCCTCTTCGTTTTGTGGAACACGTTTTATTTTATGTGGTCCTATATTGAGAACAGTCGACGCAATCTGATTGAGAAACTCAAGATGGAATCAGAGCTCAAGGACATGGAGATTCGCACATTGCGGGCCAACCTGCAACCCCATTTTATCTTCAATGCCCTGAACAGTATTCGGGCCCTCATTGATGAAGATCCCGCATTGGCCAGGGAGGCTGTGACCCGTATCTCAAATATTCTGCGGAATTCAATCAGCAAACAACAACTGACGGACACGCTGGAAAATGAATTGCTATTGACCGATGATTACCTGGCTCTTGAANAAATTCGTTTCGAGGAGCGCCTGCAATTTGAAAAACGCATTGACCCCAACACCTTGTCGGTTCAGATTCCTACCATGATGTTGCAAACTTTGGTTGAAAATGCGATTAAACATGGCATCTCTAAACTGGAACGTGGCGGCATCATCCGTATCGAAGCGGAACCTTACCAAAACAACCTGCGACTTCAGGTGTTTAATACCGGAGAATTGGCCAGAGACACCAAACATCCGGATAGTCTGGGCTTTGGGTTGCAAGCCACGGAACGCCGGCTGCAGCATATCTACGGAGAAAAGGCCTCCTGTGTGATTCGTGCCATGAACGGAGAGGTCTGTGCAGAAATTCAATTACCTTTAAAACTACAATCGATATGATACGTACAATTTTGGTGGACGACGAACGGCTTGCCCGCAATGAACTTCGAAAAATCCTGGCCGATTTTCCGGAAATCGAAATCATTGACGAAGCCGTAAATGTTCAGGATGCGATCGAANAAATTGAAGAGCTTAGGCCTCAGTTAATCTTTNTAGATATTCAGATGCCTGGTAATAAAACAGGATTTGATTTACTGGAAGTCCTTGAGTATCTGCCGAAAGTCGTTTTTACAACGGCGTACGATGAATATGCCCTGAAAGCCTTTGATTTTAATGCCCTGGACTACTTATTAAAACCCATCGAAACCAAGCGACTGGCTGAAGCGATTCATAAGGTGNAAAAACAACTGGAACAAGATGCCCAGATTGCACGGAATGTATTGGGTAGTGGTGATCAGGTTTTTGTGAAAGATGGTGAGCGATGCTGGTTTGTAAAACTGGGCGAGGTACGTTTATTTGAAAGTGCAGGCAACTATGCCAAAGTTTTTTGGNAANCCAACAAGCCCCTCATTTTAAAATCACTCAATGCCCTGGAAGAGCGTCTGGATCCTAAATTATTTTTCCGGGCCAATCGAAAACATATCATCAATTTACAGATGATCACAAAGATTGATACGCAATACAATGGCGGACTTAAAGTGACTTTACAAGGCGGTGAAGAAATTGAAATATCCCGTCGGCAGGCAGTGAAATTCAGAGATTCAATGAGTTTATAAAGAATTTATTAAGCAACAAAAAATCCCGCCGAAGCGGGATTTTCTGACGTATTTACTACGTTAATGAGGTTGTCCTTATTTCTTCTTAGGAGCAGCAGCTTTTTAGTTGCAGCCTTCTTAGGAGCAGCAGCTTTTTAGTTGCAGCCTTTTTAGGAGCAGCAGCTTTTTAGTTGCAGCTTTTTTAGGAGCAGCAGCTTTTAGTTGCAGCTTTTTTAGGAGCAGCAGCTTTTTTTGCAGCGGCTTTTAGGAGCAGCAGCCTTTTAGGAGCAGCTTTTTGCAGCAGCTTTTAGGAGCAGCGGCTTTCTTGGTGGCGGTTTTTTTAACTGTTGCCATGTCTTTGAATTTTTGGGTTAGTAAATAAAAAGAATTTTATGAATACAAATATATATATAAATATTTGTAATTACAAAACGGATACAACAGTTTTTCTTTGGTCTTACGGAAGGTTACCGTACCATCGTTTAGTGCAAACAAGGTAAAGTCTTTTCCTGANCCGACGCCAGCACCAGGATGATACACATTTCCGCGCTGACGAATAATAATGTTACCGGCGACTGCAGCCTGACCTCCAAAGAGTTTCACACCTAAACGTTTGCTGCGTGAATCGCGACCGTTTTTAACACTACCTTCTCCTTTCTTATGTGCCATGATTGTTGTTTTTTAAATTGAAAATTGAATTAAGCCAGTGAAGTAATTTTAATTTTAGTCAGGGCTTCACGATGACCAATTTTTTGGTATACNCCTTTACGACGTTTCTTGTGAAAGGTAATCACCTTGTCACCTTGAAGGTGTTCAAGGATTTCGGCTGTCACAGATCCGCTCATGGCGAGTGAACCGTTGTTAGAAGTCATCAACACGCTCGGTTGAATTTTGTCGCCGGGATTGCCTTGCAAACGATGAACAAATAAACTGTCATCTTGTTTGACCCGGAACTGCTGACCTGCTATATCTACTATCGCGAACATAACTCTGGATTTATTTTTTGGGAGTGCAAAGATAGTCAATTATTCTTTTCCACCAAATCATTCACACATGTTAATAAAACATCATGTATGATACAAGTCGCCGCAATGGTCCCGCGAAGGTAAGAATGTTTGAAGTCTATTTCCCAGGTCTATTTTTACACCTGATTCGGTACAGCACCAGCTTTAAACAAAAACTGAACCTGATGATAGGCAACATTTTCAGGTTACAATTTATTCTTTGGGCTGTTTGCGTGAGGGATAGGACTGGAAAGCTTCTCCGCCCGGACACGGGGTAAAGGATAAGTGCTAAGGGGCAAAGGGGCGGAGAACTTGCAAGGGATAGCCCGACCCGAAGGCGCGTAAACCATCAACAGACCGCTGAATATTCACGGGAAGCGCGCAGGAGGGACACGCCCCCGGGATCATGTATAACGTAAAGACAGCAAAATTGAATACGACTTTGCCATGAGGCCATGCACTCTGCGTGGAAATTTGCATCTTTGTGGGATGGGTGTAAAATCGATCCTGGCCAAACCCTTTGCGAAGTGGGTAGTTCGCCAACTGCGGGCTGAAAGTGAGCAGGCCGTCAAACATCAGGAAGCCATTCGAAGTCGTTTAGTTGAGCAAGCCGCTCATACCCAGTTTGGACGCGATCATCGGTTTTCATCGATTGCATCCTACACCGACTTTAAGGAAGCCGTTCCCATTCGGGATTATGAAGAATTGCGCCCATATATTGATCGGGTCATTGCCGGTACGCCGGATGTACTATGGCCCGGACTTCCACTTTATTTTGCANAAACCAGCGGAACCACCAGCGGAGCGAAATACATCCCCATTAGCCGGGCCAGTATGCCGGCACATATTGTGGCAGCGCGGAATGCTCTTTTGTGTTATATAGCTGAGAGTGGCCAAGCCAATTTTGTTGATGGACAAATGATTNTTTTATCCGGATCACCCGAGTTGGAGGAACACCATGGTATTTTGAGTGGCCGATTGAGTGGTATTGTGAATCATCATGTACCGGCCTACCTGCGTAAGAATCAGTTACCGAGTTACCCAACCAATTGTATTGAAGATTGGGAGACCAAACTGGATCGTATTGTGGATGAAACCATGAACCGGAATATGACCTTGATAAGCGGCATCCCTCCCTGGATGCAGATGTATTTTGACCGTCTTCAGGAACGGAGCGGANAANAAGTTGGTGCGTTGTTTCCGAATTTATCGCTGCTGGTTCATGGAGGGGTGAATGTAGAACCCTATAAAGCAAAACTGTTTGATTCGATTGGTCGTAAGGTAGATACCATTGAAACCTTTCCGGCGAGTGAAGGATTTTTTGCGTTTCAGGATAGTCGCCACGAAGAAGGTCTTTTATTGAATACCAATGCCGGAATGTTTNTTGAATTTGTTCCGGCCGAAGAAATTNTTTCGCCATCGCCCCGCCGACTGAGTTTGGGTGAGGTGGAAACCGGTGTTAACTATGCCTTGCTAATCAGCAGCAATGCCGGTTTATGGGCCTACAATATTGGCGATACGGTAAAATTTGTTTCCTTGAATCCGTATCGCCTGATCGTAAGCGGACGCATCAAACATTTTATTTCAGCGTTTGGCGAGCATGTGATCGGTGAAGAAGTGGAATATGCCATGCAGAAAACCTGTGCACATTTTGGCATACAAACCCTTGAATTTACAGTTGCTCCTTACATTCAAAATCAGGATGGAAAACCAAGCTGCCACCAGTGGTTGGTGAGTTTTGAATCGCTTCCTCAAAACCTGGATGAAGTGGCTGAGTATCTGGATTTACGCCTTCGGGAANAAAATATCTATTACGAAGATTTGCGCAAAGGGAATATATTAAGTCGCTTACAATTGATACCACTGGCAAAAGATGCTTTTATCCAATACATGAAATCGGTGGGCAAATTAGGTGGGCAGAACAAAGTACCCCGACTAAGCAATGAACGCAATTTGGCCGATGCCTTGTTGCCTTATGCCCTTTAATACTTCAGCCGCTACAATCGCCCTTTGCAACCAGACTACTTCGCCGCATGTTTGGCCAACACCTGATCGAGGTGCTGTATAAACTTAGATACACTGGGGTCGTAGCCATAGCCTCCTTCAGCCAGCAGTTTTTCATTCTCATCGATAAAGAAATAATAGGGCTGGGTATTGGAATTGTATTTCGTAGCCTGGATGTCGGCATTTTTNTGTCCGAGACTTTCCACCCGGCTACCTAAAAAGCTNGATTCATATTGTTCCTGAACTGGTATTGGGATATTGGTAGCATCGCAGAATAAGGAAACGACGATGAATTTTTCTTTCATGCGTTGAAATACTTCCGGATCGCTCCAAACCTCGGTTTCCATTTTACGGCAATTCACACAAGTGATGCCGGTAAAATCTAACATGATTGGTTTGTGTTGTTCTTTAGCTGCTTTCAGGGCATCGTGGTAATCGAAATAGGTATTCATGCCATTCTTTTTCACAACTTCCGGTTCGTAGATGGCAAAGTCGTGGGCATAGCGATTGGTATTGGCATGGGCTTCTCCGGAGTGGCCACCTCCACCGCCGGAGCTTCCACCGGTTAACACAAAATCCTGGGTTCCCATGGGNGGCACAAAGGCGCCCAATCCGTTCAGAGGAGCGCCCCACATTCCGGGTAACATATAAAACGCAAATACGAGGGCGGTCATGGCAAATAAAAGACGAGGAACACTGAGGTAAGGCAGTTCCCAATCGTTNTTCGGAAGTTCGGTATCATGACTAAACCGTATCATGCCGAAGAGGTAGAGCGCCAGGGCAATGGCAATAACGATCCAGATGCCTATAAAGATTTCACGGTCCAGCAAACGCCATCCTTTCTGCAAATCGGCATTGCTAAGAAACTTAAATGCAAGAGCCAGTTCAATAAACCCNAAAGTCACCTTAACGGCATTCAGCCAACCGCCTTGTTTGGTGAGTGCCGTAAGCAGTTGAGGGAAAATGGCGAATAGAGTAAACGGCAGAGCAAGACCTAACCCAAAGCCGGTGAAACCGAATAAGGGGCCGATTTTCTGGCCTTTGGAAATTTCTGCAATCAGACCACCAATAAACGGAGCTGTACATGAAAATGATACGATAGCCAGCGTTAATGCCATAAAGAAAATTCCACTGATGCTGTTCATGTTGGCTTTACTATCGGTGAAGGTAGACCACTTGGCTGGCAAGGTAATTTCGAAGGCTCCTAAAAACGCGATACCAAATATGATGAAGATGACAAAGAAAAATACGTTAGTGACCCAGTGTGAGGAAATCTCGTAAAGGATATTCTTATTGTTGACAAAGGTGAGCAGAAGTCCGAGTAAGGCAAAAATAATCACGATACTGAGGCTGTATTGCAAGGCTACCTTAATTCCACTTGCACGATCTTTGGTGCGTTTGATAAAGAAGCTAACCGTCATGGGTAACATGGCAAATACACAAGGTGTGATGATGGCGAGCAGTCCGCCTCCCATGCCTTCTAACAACAGCATGATATTACTGCGTTGGTCCTGACTCTTGACCACTTCAGCGGAAGAATTAGTGGGAGTCGCGATTTTCGTTGCTGTGTTGGTAGCCGCTACCTGCGTGGGGGCAGCAGCAGGTGTACCAACTGTGGTATCGGTATTCGCCTGAGCCAAATTAGTTTGGGAGATACTGTCTGATGCCGATGCGATATCGGTGATTTCAACCTTAAAGGCTTTATCAACCGGTGCCAGACATTGTGAATGGTCGCAGGTTTGGTATCTGACCTTGCCTTTGATGCTGGTATTTTTNGCAATTTTCAGCTTTTGCACATAGGACACCTCATGTTCATAATAATGGGTGATGCCATCGGTGCCGGGAAATTCCTTATCGATGCGGTTGCCTTTCTCCTGTATTTTACCGACGACTTTAACGTCCGGGTTNTTATCGAACGTAAAGGATGGTGGTACCAGTAAGCCATCGCCTCCCGGATCGATGCTCCACAAATGCCATCCTTCTTTNATTTTACAATTGATTTGCACTTCATATTCATCNCCTTTTAACTTTTTAGCCTGGAATTTCCAGGTGGTTGGATCGGCAATGATTTGCGCACTGAGGCGGCTGGTAAATAGTACCAGTAAAGCAAGAAGTTTAAATGAACGCATCGGTAATTTTTCAAATCAAAAATCAATTCAGGGACACGGTAAAAGGCAGGTCTTCGGGAGGCAGGCACATGATGTCATTGCAAAGTTGGTAGGTCAGGATGCCTTTAAGTTCACCCGGTTTCACATTCCCCACAGGGAGGATTAAGTCTACCTCATTTTCGTAGTAATGCACTATGCCCATGCCATCCATTTCGTGGTCTATTTTTTACCTTCTGCCTTCAAGGGCCCCTTCACCGTATACTTTTGTCCGGATGCCGGCACAATGGCGGTTGGAATCAGCAGTCCATCACCTCCTGGGTCCGGAGCAAATACATGCCAACCTTTTCCAATCACGGCTTTCGCATGTATGAGGTAGGTTCCGGCTTCTTTTCCGGCTTCAATACTGAATTTCCAGGTTATGGGTCGTTCAGCGGGCTGTGCCGATACGCTCAGGTTCGGAAGCAGCAAGGTGAGCAGCCCGGCAAAAACAAAGAATAAGTTACGCATCCGGCTATTTTTTAATTTGCAATAAGGCTTTTAAATATTTTTAATCCGTCGGTATTTCCCAAAACCGGTGAACAAGCCCGTTCGGGGTGGGGCATCATACCAAACACATTCCGGTGTTCGTTACAAATGCCGGCTATATTGAGGAGGGTACCATTCGGGTTAGCGGTTTGGGTATTGCCATGGGCATCACAATAGCGGAAAATAATNCGATCATTTTTNTCCAGGTTATCCAGCGTAGTAGCATCGGCATAAAATCGTCCTTCGCCATGCGCTACCGGAATTGACAATGGTTGATTCACGACGTCTTTGCTGATGGCAGCCTGCGTGTTTTCGCTTTTGATAAAAACGTTCTTGCAATTAAATTTCTGATGGTCGTTCAACAGCAGTGCACCAGGAAGCAAGCCGGCTTCACACAGAATCTGAAAGCCGTTGCATACGCCCAGTACTTTTCCACCTTGTTGGGCATGATTAACGACTTGTTCCATCATGGGGCTAAAACGGGCCAGCGCACCACAACGCAGGTAATCACCATAGGAGAATCCGCCTGGAAGCACAATACAATCCTCTTTTGAAAAACCTTCGAGTTGGTGGTCTTTATGCCAAAGCATAACAACTTCCTGACCCAAATCTTCACGCAAGGCATGTTCCATGTCTCTGTCGCAGTTCGATCCCGGGAAAACAACGATTCCGAATTTCATATTTTTATTTCAAGAACTTCCAGAAGGAAGCGGGTAATTTGACGGAGTCCGGATGGCTACTGAATCAGAAACCATTGAATTCCAAACACAGCCAGTAAAAAAAGATAGAAGGCAAAGTATTGTATTTCTCCTGATTGTTCAGGAAGCATTGGCATAATATTATGCTAAATGGAATCACCGCAATAACCCAGGTAAAGGAGGGAAAACGTGTGCCCAGACTCCTGAAAGTGCGGCTATACTGAAATACCAGAAAACGGTATTCCATTTTTTCACACCGATCGGGATGCGATAGCCGGCGTTGCTATTGAGGTAGAGTGCATAAACAAAATACATTAACGACAAGAAGCTAATGGTTCCGAAATAAAGAAAATCAGATACCTGAACCGGGAGGGCAAGTTGAATATTCCAGACCTGCCGACTCGTTTGATTGCTTACCAGATAAGTAATCCCCCAGGCGAAATATACCGGAGTAAGATACCCTAAAATAAATGTAACCAGATCTCTCAAATTGGCGATCGCAGAATCAGAATGATTATCAGAAATAGTACAAAAAAACGATGGCCGGAAAATAAAAAATAGCAGCCAGTGATGCCAGCCAACCTACGGTGTACACCGTCCCTCTTGTGTCCTGAACGTGGTATAAATCCATTGATTTGGAAAAGGCAATAAATCCAAAAATGCCCGATAAAAATGGCATCGTGAGCACATTGGTGGATGGAATCATAGCACTATACCCCACCAGAATTAAAACCGGCAATAAGGACTTTTGCTGGAATAATTTATGCTTAACCAGTGTAAGGTTCACATACCAGGCAAAAACGAGTTGAATGAGGGTTGAAATCAGCAGCCAACTGCGGGGTGCATGCTGATAAAACCGAGACATCCAATTCCAGTTAAATAGTGTGGCCTCCTGCATGCCTTCGAGTACCGTCCAACGGGAGGATGTATGAACAGATGTAGTTTGAATGCCGCAACCAGCAGCAGAAGCAGCAAGTATGAAGAAGCATCGATCGTTTTAACGTTGAAAGCACGGGTATGAAATACCGGGACCTTTACGCAAAAATCAGGTTGAAAAACAGAGGCATTTTTAAGACGCTTAAAACAATCCTGGTTCAACAGAAGGAAAAGATTAAACGTCGATGCACTGAAAATTGCACTTGGATTCCGTCGGGCGAAAGTACACATTCAACCGAGTATTGAAAACAAAAATGTAACAAATACCCAGTGTGAACTCCTTACACCAAATTTTACCGTTGGACACAGCCAAGGGCAAAACGGAATAATAAAATCAAAGACTTCTGCGATTACGGATTAGACATTGGATATAGTTCATTTTCGGCTCTGACTCATTCAACGAATACCGGTTTCATTTACGTAATCCCGATTCAGTGTGGAGTCATAAGGCCTACTGCGGATATGGAACGGTATCAACTAGTTATTCACCTGTTTTTATTGAAATTGGTATAAACCGCCAGCTTATGGTAGCCACGCTAAAACTGCATCCTAAAAAACACAAGGCCCCCTTGCGCAAGGCCGGAATCCAGATTTCAGACTTAGCAGTTTGTACGGCTGAACGGGGTAAAAGATCCCAATCATCAATCGCTTCACGGGTTTGAACCTCTTTGATTTGATGCTCACCTTTCGACGATAAATAGGCTGCCATTAAGCGAGAACGTTTTGAGCCAAAATCGTTAAAAAGAAAAACATGCCCTTTGGGGTAGTTTAAAAGTCCGTACGATGAGTAGATGCCGGAATCTTCGGTGGTCATTTGTTCTTTTAAGATCACCTGATTCCACACGAGGGTTCCATCGGCTTTCAGATTAAAAATAGCTAGTTCATCATAGTAAAATTCATTCACCGTGCGGGTGGTTTCGGGCAGAGGCATGTATGAAGTGGATAAAGCAGGATTGTTACTAACAAGTGTTCGAATATTTTGATACGTACGTTCGGTAATGAGTTCAGGGCCGCCATCCTTTTTAATCACCACGTCTTTAATTTTCATGTCCCGGAGATCCGCCTTATAGCCTGTCACCTGCATGGCAATTGGGGTAAAATGACTGGCCGTAGGGGCCTGTTGTTCTTCATCAAATACCGTNAAAAACAAACCTTTGGGTGAGGTAAACTTCCCGTCACCATAGTATCCGCAGATGTATATGTTGGTATTCACCGCATCCTCATAAATTCCGGGTTGTACGATACTGTGTTTGTTCAAGGGTACTTCGAACGACTTAAACTCCACATCGCGGGTGGTATTGGTTAATAAGCGCACACCTTCCAGATTGCCCCGGCTATTGGGAGTCTCCGATGCCAGTAAATACAGGTTGCCAAGGTTGCTGATATGCAGGACATCTGTCAACTCAAAATCTTCCAGAGCTATTTTTTGGTTGATGCGTCGGCTGACTTGCAAATTTTCGTCCCAGACATGGGCTTGAATTTCAGTGATTCCATCTTCGCGATTGGCATGAAACACAACCTGATGGCGTTTATCGGGACTCACGGCATACATCAATTCCGTTTTACGAAAGGATGTATGAGCCACCGAAAAAGTTCCTTGACCGGACTCATACTACCATCTNGAACGAAGCTGCGAACCGTACACCCATTTTTTCTTGTTTTCTATTTTCTCCCAAGTGATCACAATCGTGTTTGAGCAAATCGTGAGCCTAACCTGATCACAAGGGCTCTGTATCGCCGTGAGGGGCCATGTTTTCAGAACCTGCCCTTCTGCACCGTAACACACAATATTGAACACATCATTGTTGCGGACATACACTGCAGTTTGACCGTTCCAGTTTCCGAGAATGTAAAAATCATCGCGTCGAATATTAAAATCGACCGCTTCACTCAAGAGGGTTTTTGAGCGAAACAAGGGCTAAACCCGGAGGCCAATACATACAACGAAACAATCAGATGGCGCATGGTTCAAGTTAGATTTAATTGAAACGATACTTCGTCCTTCAAAAGTACATGATCGCCATGAAGAATTGTCTATATCCGGTTCCGCGAATAATTCAGATGTCTAACCGATTCTCAAAGAAGGGTAAAATTTATTTTGACAGTTCTCCTGATTTTCATTAACTTAGTTTTCACAAAACAAATTTATTATGAAAACAACGCTTCATTGTAACGTGACATTTCGTTACCTCTTCCCCGTATTATTCCTTTTTTTGTTTACCAACCAGACATTTGGAAGCACCAGCATTCTATTCGATGCCTATCAAACTAAGGCGGCTTGTTCCTCCACACAAGGTGAACTAAAGGTGCAAGTTTTTTATTGAATAACACTTCAACACAAGCCGAAGATTGCACCATTACTGTAACAGGTAATAACTACTCGTACTCGATAACCCTCTACCAGATCATTCCAACAACTTCAGGAAACCTAGATGGCAATATTAATTCTGGAAAATGGGCAACTTTTACCGGCCTGTCTGCAGGTAGCTATACCATTAGCATTTCAACTACTTCTGTTCAAAGTCAACCTACTACCTCTACATTTTCTATTCTAACCTATTTACCATACTCAGACTATTTTGATAAACAGAATAGCAGTGACAATAACAATGGCAATACTATACTAAACTTGGATTTAAAAACCGATTTTTGCGCCGTAGGTAATGGCACAGCGAATGATGCTTTAAGCTGCAATAATGCGTCATCATTTATCAATGACCGAAGAGGGGCTGTCAATTTAAATATTCCATCAGGAACCTACTTAATCAATATCCAGGATCCCAATATCAACTTTCCAGCGAATCGCATATTATTTGACTTTATAGAATGTACCAATTTAACCATTACCGGCGCAACCGGTTCTGGTGGCTCACCCGCTTCAATTTTCAAATTTGCAGACGGCCAAAGGTACGGTTGTTTTGATGCGAATCCGAATCAGAATCCCAATCCGAATCCTATTGTTTGTAGTTTGTCAACGTATACCGCCAACCCGGGTACTTTGTTCAATTTTACAAATGTGAGAATATTGTACTTTCCAATATTGAAGGTGATGGTAATAATGGCAATATGTTTTTGGAGGTAGTGTTTCAGCTGCTAAGAATTTCCCAATTTCAGGAAGTGCGGTGGACATCAATGATATTCAGGTCGCGGCTACCGGACTAAGGATAGACGGATACAATAAGAACTTTACGGTTACTGATTGCAATTTCAATAATTTCTGTTTGGATGGAATAACGATTAATGGGGTGTTACAGCCGACCCAATTACTGGAGCCATAAACTCTAATTTTCTGACAAAAGACCAGAACCTAGATTACAATCTGTTCCAGAATATTGACTGCAATAACAATTCTCGTTGTGGGATATCAATTAGTGCCGGAAAATATATCAAACTATTGAAGTGCGACATCTATAATACCGGCCAGGAACTGATGCCAGTGCTACACCAAAACCCTTGGCCAATGCACCGGCAACTGGCATCGATATAGAGCCAAACGGTATTTGCCGCAAATGCTCCACTGGATGGGTGCAGCCAGATTGTAATTGAGGAATGCCAGGTGAAATATTCCTATGCTCATGCGTTGACCATCTTATCAAATAAATTCACCCATCCAACAAAGGTTGATTTTGTTTCTCAATATATTACGTCAAAAAATCGGACTATGCTGATTACGACGATAATGCACTTTTAATACCCCAAGTACCGGTCTTAACACACGAGCCACGGTTGAATCCAATGGCATGAATGTAACCTTTGAGGGTGGCACAATAGTAGGCTCATTTTGGAGGGTGTTATCCGAATGGCGCCTTGGACCAACCCAAATTTAGCAAAGTTACTTTTCTTGAAGATGATGGTTCGGGACCACTTTTAATCAATGGCAATCATCAGTACCAGAATTACAATAAATTATTTTATTCCCACAACCATTGTCAGCAAATGTTTTTGATGAATGCACATTTACGGTCAATCATGCTAAATCGCCAATATATCTTTTTACCCGAGATGCGGCCAGTGTGGATACCTCCAAATACGCCCTTTTTAAAGATTGTACGTTTAATTATTTAACGATCATGATGAAAATTACAATAGCACACTAATGGAATTGTATTTGTGGGCTGCAAATTTCAGGGCAAGACAACTTTTAATAATTACACGTCTAAAGTTAAAAATATTAAAGCTGTGGGTGTTATACTAAATGGTAGCATAGACCCATGTACTCCCAGTTTGTTTAAGTTAGACAAGAATATGATTTTTACTTATAATAATTCACATACGTACTATAATAATTCAAGTGTCACTGCATCAGTGAATAAACCATTTAATATTGGACCACCAACCACAATTAACTCAATACCAACTTTAACCTACGCGAATTTTGAAATTCCGGATGGCTCAACTTTCCGAAGCAGTGTTTATGAAAATTATTATAACCCGGGTAGTGTGTTATCAACTTCGCCACCCGAAATTTATATTGGTGAAAAAGTCGCTTTTTAATGTATGGCACTACGGGTACTACACAATTTTTGGCGCACCATGCGAATCCTAATTCTAATGGCGGCCCTTCGCTGATATTAAAAACGAAGGTCAGTTTATTCTTGCTCCCAATATAAACGTGGCGGTTCATAATCTCTCCATTCAGAATCCTAATACTACAAATATCACGTACTTCGATCCGGGTGTGGTTAAGCCAACTTGGTGGACAACTAATAACAATGATATTACAGCCTCTGGATCGAATTGTTATTATGCGCCATCAGGTGCTGCACAATTAAACTTTCCAGGTACAAATCCCCCATCTACCGCTTACAACCAAATTAAATGGGATGAGAAATTTACTGTTTATTATAAGATTCAAAACAACCCTTGTGGAGGCACTTTTACATATTTGGTTAAAGGTGCGGATGTTAGCGATATAAAAATAGATGGAAATGGAATTAACACGGCCGTCACCTCTTTGAACCTCAACAGTGGTATTCATACCTTCGTCGTTTCCAATTCAACATGTTCCTTTACCTTTCAGTTTAATATTATTGGACCGATACCATTATCTTGGGTTAATGTAATTGGGCAAAACCCTTTGTGTACCAACAGCCAAACAGGTTCAATCAATGTAAGCGCTAGTGGAGGAACTGGTACGATCAATTACAGCATTAATTCTCCATCAGGACAATTTGCAAATCTATTTGCCGGAACGTATGTTGTTACCGCCACAGATGCCAATGGTTGCACCCTCACCTCTTCTGTTACCTTAACCGACCCGCCTGCTTTGACTGGGATAAATATAACCGCCACCAACCCTTTGTGTACCAACAGCCAAACAGGTTCAATCAATGTAAGCGCTAGTGGAGGAACTGGTACTATTAATTACAGTATTAATTCTCCATCAGGACAATTTATAAATCTACTTGCCGGAACGTATGTTGTTACCGCTACCGATGCCAATGGTTGCACCCTCACCTCTTCAATTACCTTAACCGACCCGCCTGCTTTGACTGGGATAAATATAACCGCCACCAACCCTTTGTGTACCAACAGCCAAACAGGTTCAATCAACGTTAGCGCTAGTGGAGGAACTGGTACGATCAATTACAGTATTAATTCTCCATCAGGATCATTTACCAATCTATTTGCCGGAACGTATGTTGTTACCGCCACAGATGCCAATGGTTGCACCCTCACCTCTTCTGTTACCTTAACCGACCCGCCTTCCTTGAATTGGAGCAGCATAACAACAACCAACCCATCTTGTACTCCGGGGAATAATGGTATCATAATTCCTTTAACCACGGGCGGTACCGGACAAGTAAGCTTTACCCCTCGGTGCTGACTGGACTCAATGCAGGTACATACCCTATCACCGCTACCGATGCCAACGGGTGTTCTGTATCTACCTCTGTTACCTTATACCAACCCAATGCCAACCATTGCTGTTTCACAACTTCTAACCCCAATGCAGGTTCCAATATTGCCTCTCAGTCAAATATAATTCTGCTCCCTAATACACAGGTCAGCAGCCTCACCGCCGCCAACCTATTGAGCAACTATGGCAGTGGTGGAGTCATTCAAGGCAAGAAATTTTATATCGATGGTATACTTACGATTGATGCGGATTTAACGCTGGATGCCTGCGATATTTGGTTTACTCCATTCTCACAAATTATTGTACAGGGTGGTAATACCTTAACCCTAAACAATACGAATCTTTCAGCTTCCTGCGACTGGTGGGTAGGTATCGAAGTGCAACAAGCTCAAAATAAAGTTAGCTCAACAGGAGGTAGTATTAATCGGGCCATAGTTGGTATCCATGCTTCTCAGGATGCTATAGTAGAACTAGATGGAACCACTTGGAATGAAATTGGTCAGGCCGGTATCATTTTTGCCACTATGAATACAACCAGCTATACCGGTTATGTTAAAAATTGTCAGTTCAACTCTACCGGACTTCAACCCAATAGTATAACCACCCAGCATGGCATTTTAATTCGGGATGCGGTTCATCTGAATCTAGGCAATACCAATGCCGGAAATCATTTCGATGGAGTACGTTGTGGAATCTCTATCAATAACGCGGCTCCAATTAACAGTACAATTGTTTTGTACGATAATACATTTGAAAACATTCATGCGCCGCTTTATCAAACCAACCTTTCCACCCAGGAGCAGGAAATTGTCAACCATACGTATCTGGAAGATCAGGGTACGGCCATTTTTGCGAATTTTAATATGACACAAAATGCGATGTTACAAACCAACAATTTGTTTGTAGATCATTTGGGTACACCCTCTCAGAACATGGTACAATGCGATCGCGGTATTGTGACGATTGGCTCAAACACGCAAATTACCAATCAAAAGTTGGACAATTGTCTATTGGGTATTATGTGCCATAGCCCCTTCAAACGCAAATATTACCTACAAAAAATAAAATTGAAAATGCTCACATGGGAATTGAGTTATTTGGCAACCATGACTTTAGTATTGTAAATAATAATGACATTTCATTGAGTACCCAGGTGCTATCTCAAGTGGGGCCGGTAAGCATTACGCCACCAGTGGGTGTAAAGCACTGGAGAGGATTGTATATTGCACAACCACTCATTAAATATGGAATCAATAATAATACGATAAACATTAAAACAATCACAGGCGTAGGAATCCTCAATAGCCTTGGCGATGTACAAAATCAAACCAAAGGCAATACCATTTCCTTTAGCTCAAACTCTATAGCAAGTTCTCAGGGGCATAAACTACGAACACTCATAGGCGTGTGGGCCGATAAATGCATTGAATCCGACTTTGACGACAACAATACCCACGGCTTTAACAACCCTACACTCTACGATGCCCGCAACAGCTATGGTATGTATATGGACAATAGCCCCTGGTGCCGATGGAGTTGCAACAAAGCCGATTATATACGCTACGGATTTTATGTATGGGGCAATAATGAAACCAAAAAGGAAAAAGTAACATACAATCGAATGGATTTCAACGAGTTTCCCTGGTATTTCTTAGACGGTGCCGCCGCACAAGCCGGTACCTTTGGTACTATAGGCGACCCCAACGCAGGAGGCCTAGAACCTGCCAATGAATACTTCAATGTTGCCGGTATTGGGAATCTAAATTTAACCGAATTTGTACAAAGTATATCGAAATAGTATGATTCCTAATTTGGGCCACATAATCGCCACCAATAATTCGTTTTTATGGGATTTTGAAAGCGGTGCCTTAGGAGCTGGTGGAGTATGGGGCTATCAATAATAGTAATCAATATTCAAATCCTTGTACAAATTTTAATATTGGCAATCCAAGCAATGGGGATGATGATGGTACATACGAAGCGTATATGCAAGATGTAGTAGATGACAGCATAGCCTATATCAATTATGATGAGGTAGCGAGTTGGATGGACAGGTATAAGGTATATCGGCAACTCGATATAGATAGCCTGCTTCGAGCAGTGATGTGGCATTGGAGAGCTTTTACAATCTCCATGCCATGCAGAATATAGGTAAACTGCGCGAAGCAGAACGTGCCATCAATCTCTTGTACGACATTACTACCAATGCAAGTAACCTGACCGACAGATACAATGCCGCACTACTTGCCAACGAAAGTATGCTCAGTGGTGAGGACTGGGAGATGAACGAAAAAGCCATCAACCATGCACTCATCCTCCTCAGCATTATACCTGCCGATAGCCTGCCACAAAACGTAAAAGACGATATAGGCACGATAGCCCACTTATGCCCCTATGTAGGTGGTAATGGTGTACTCAAAGCCCGCAACTTATGGATGCATTGGCGGCCCAATGCGCTCTGGGACGACAGAGTATTGTGTATGCCGGGGCAAAATAAAAATCAAGATCATAACGATATAGACATTGATAGTGTGTACACTGTAATCATCAAAGAGAACAACATGCAAAGTGGGCAGACTAATTTTCAAACAAACCATAATAATGCAAATCAAATTTCACTATCTGATAAGGTTCAAAACATAGTGTATACCCTAACCCTGCGAATAGCTATATTGTTGTAAGTTATCAAACTAAAAATAATGGCGTATTTACTTTGTATAATTCATTGGGAGAAATAGTGTTAAAAACTGAACTTTCGATGGAGAATACCAAAACTCAAATACCGCTGCTGAATTTAGCCAATGGACTATATCATTATGAAGTAGAGTTTGCATCTATGAAAAAGCTATCGGGAAATTATCAATTGTAAAATAATGAGAGTACTAATCATATACTTGCTAATACTATCCACAAATGCCGTAGCTCAAAACAAAAGCGGTAATAATTGGGTGTTTGGTGGCCCCTTTGCTACAAAAGCAGTTTTTGTAGATACGTCTCGTCCAGCCATGATAGGTAAATATGCGAATCCATATACTTACTACATACATGGCCATAGCACGATAAGCGATAGCGCCACCGGTAAATTATTGTTTAGTTGCAATGGGATGATACTCTACGATAGCAATTGTGTGATGATGGAGAATGGGGATAGTTTGGTGCCAAATCGAGCCTATACGCACAATCCCTTTCCCAATGGTATGCTTACTCAAAATTCACTTATTTTACCCAAGGGAAACAGTGGTTTGTATTATGTTTTTGTTGCTTCATTAACAGATTCTTTATATGACGCAGTTTGGGCGACACAACTAGGTGAAAGGGCTGCATTTAACTTATTGATGTATCATATCGTAGACATAACCGCCAACAATGGGTTGGGTAAGGTCATTTCGAAAACAATGTGTTGTTGAGTGGAAAAGAGATGCACAAAATAGGCATGATGGCTTGTAGGCATGCCAATGGTCGCGACTGGTGGTTGCTCAAGCAAGGGCAGTACGATACCAATCAGGTAATTCGTTTTTTAGTTACTCCGGATAGTATCGCAGGTCCTTGATACAAAATGTAACCATGTGGGACCCTATTGCGTACAAGAACGTTTGGGACTTGGATGGACAATATGCATTCAGCCCTGATGGAAGAAAATTTGCATACGTAAAATTGTATAGTCAACTGTATTTGGCTGATTTTGACCGCTGTACGGGAGAATTATACAATAGTAAACTCATTAATATACCCATAGATACTACCCCGAGTCCGGATCCAAAATATAAATACGATAGTAGTGGAAACGGATGTGTTTTTCGCCCAATGGACAGTTTGTGTATATCTCCAAGCGATGGAATATATACCAATACGAGCATAATGAGCCGGATAGTAGCTTAGCCTGGTACCATATCATACAAGGGCCGGATACCACTTATCAAAAGTTTCAATATTATAGTTCATTACATAGAGGTATTGATGGTAGAATCTATATAGGTAATTGGGGCGCTCAACATAAACAAATGAGCGTTATCGACAAGCCCGATATCAAAGGTATAGGTTGTCAGTTTTGTCGAAAATGTTTTAGGCTAGATGATACTACCTATATGGGTTTTGGAGCGCCACCCGATATGCCCGATTTTAACTTGGGTGCGAGTGGGCAGTGTGCTGGCCCTTGAGCCAGAGTGAGAGCGAAGTGCGGAGTGCGGAGTGGGTGGTATACCCGAATCCGAGTGATTACATGATAAAAGTAGAAAGTAAAAGGTATAAAGATGCTATCAAGTTCTTGTACAATAGTTTAGGGCAATTGATGTTGAGTACCAAAGAAAATGAGATCGATGTGAGTGGTTTACACAAGGGCGTATATTATTTGATGTGCAGGACAAACAAAGAAAGTAGTAATAGAATAATGCCGGCATCTGTGAAATCATATAATCTGTTAAATCTGTGGTTCAGACAATTAGCCCACCTCGCAGCCAATAACCAAATTAACAGTGGAGAAGAATGGGAATTGAATGAAAAACGTATGAATGAGGCTCTCATTTATAGTTCGACCACACCCTTAGATAGTTTGGAACAAAGCCTGAAAGACGATATTGCCACTCTGGCCCATTCCTGCCCCTTTGCTGCCGGACAGGCCGTTTATAAAGCCCGCCGCATCTGGAGTTTTTGGCAACCCAATGCCCTCTTCGACGATCGTGTGCTTTGTCTACAAACAGAAAATAAAAATGGAGAAGGTGAAATTGAAGATATTGATGAGTACTATAACCAACAAATAGGGACAGCAAAAATAAGATTTTAATTCCTTCAAATACAAAAGTTGCTCATAAGGCTAGCATAAATTTTAAGGAACATACTGACTATATCCCAATCCAACAAACACTATTGTAAATATTGAATTGGGTAGAAATGGACCTGCTGAATTAACAATGTTCAATTCATTAGGCGATCTAGTTTTACAAGAAAATTACAATTGAAATTGACTACCATATCACTCGATCAACTCGTTCCGGGAATCTACCATTACCGATTAACGTATTCAGATGGTGATAGTGAAAGCGGTAAATTGACCAAACAATGAAACAAATAAAGTTCTTTTTTCTATTTATTATTCTTTCGAATATAACTGGCAATGCACAAAATAGGAGTGGCCACTCGTGGTTATTTGGTTTAGGCAGAGGTCTGGAAGCTGTATTTACGGACACCTCAAGACCTTTCATACAAATAGAATATCCCAATCCTCCGAATTACTTTTGGCAAGGCCACAGCAATATTTGCGATAGTGCGACCGGACGTTTACTATTTTCATGTAATGGCATGATATTGTATGATAGCAACGGTTTATCATGGATAATGGAGATAGTTTAGTGCCCCCAAACGCCTATAATCACACTGTTTTTCCGACTGCTTTATACACTCAGAGTTCATTAATTTTACCCAAAGGGAGCAATGGAGAGTTTTATGTATTTATTTGTACAATAACTGATGCAAAGTATAACTATTGGAATACCAATCCTTTAGGTGATGGGCGTTCTCACACGATTTACTCCTATACGATATCGTAGATATGAACGCTAATGGAGGTTTGGGTAAGGTGGTTGAGAAGAATAAGCTGTTGCTTCAAAATGTAGAATTACAAAAATTGGTATGCAGGCTTGCAGGCACCACAATGGGCGAGATTGGTGGTTACTCGCAAGGGCGCTATGGTACCAATGAAATGTTTTTTGGTGAGGCCTGATACCATACTGGGCTCTTTGTCCAGACTTTTCCAAGTCCGGCGTATTCAGTCGATGATTTGTTTGGTCAGATGGCATTTAGTTCGGATGGTAATAGACTCGCCATAGTGCATTCTACCCAAGCGGACCTGTTTATCGCTGATTTTGATCGTTGTACAGGTGAATTAAGCAATCCCAAAATTGTTAATATTCCCTATGATAGCACTACGATTCCCAATCCGGGTCCACAACAAATCATTGATAGTGTAGTTGGAGGTGTATGTTTTCTCCGAATAATCAATTTGTCTATGTTTCCAAGTGGTATAATATTTACCAATACGAATGGAATGAACCTGACAGTAGTTTGGCCTGGTACCGGGTTAAGCAGGGTCCGGATACATCGTATTTGAAATTTCAGTACTATAATTCTCTGCACAACGGCCCGGATGGACGAATCTATATTGGCAATCGTGGTGGCGGGTATAAACAAATGAGCGTCATCGGGATCATCCGACACCAAGGGTGCAGGGGCAGGATTTTGTCGCAAATGTTTCCGGTTAGATGATACCACTCTATTTGCATTTGGTTCCCACCCGGCCTCCCGGATTTTAACCTGGGTGCAGCGAGTGGGAACTGCTGGCCCTTAAGCCAGAGTGAGAGCGAAGTGCGGAGTGCGGAGTGGGTAGTATATCCGAATCCGAGTAGCACCGTTTTCATCATCCAAAATAAACAAGGCAAAAGAAGGAGTTGTATAATGTGCAGGGTGAGTTACTTTTTCAACAAATGAAGATGTCGTTGATGTAAAACATCTTGCTAAAGGCATGTATTATCTTCGGGTAGAGGGTCAGGTGAAAAAGTAATCATAGAATAGAAATCATGCCAATCCTTAAATCCTGTAAATCATGGTTCAGACAATTGGCATCAAATGCGTTGCATCCCGAAACGGAGAGCTTGCGGGGACAGAATGGTAAAATACATGGAGAAAAATGATTAATTTAGAACCATTCTGTTCGGGATGTTCCACGATTACTCTGTTCGACATTTGTAATGTCGTACTGCTATCGGCGGTTTTGTAAACCGCATATGCATATCTCCATTCTGTTCGGGATGTTCCACGATTACTCTGTTCGACATTTGTAATGTCGTACTGCTATCGGCGGTTTTGTAAACCGCATATGCATATCTCATATTTAAACGGGATTAGGCAAAATTCTAAAAGCATGCTGTAAGTGTTTTGTTTACTCTTCATGAGAGGTCAAAATTGAGTAACTTTATATTTGGTTTATGGCATTTACCTATTCGATAAAAGATCAAGGAGCGATTTATTTTGTCACATTTACAGTACATCAATGGGTTGATGTATTTAGCCGACCGATGTATCGCGATCTAGTATTTGAGAGTTTACAATATTGTCAAGCTTCAAAGGGATTGAAAATTTATGCTTGGGTATTGATGAGTAACCATATTCATTTAATTATAAGTAGTGAAAAGGAANAACTAAGTGATATTATTCGAGATTTTAAGAAGTTCACTTCAANNAAAATTGTGAAGGCCATAGAAGAAAATCAGCATGAAAGTCGCAAAGAATGGCTCTTACTAACACTTAAAGTTGAAGATAAAATTTGGTTTTGGGAAGAAGGCTATCATGGTGTTGAAATTAGCGATTTTAATATGTATGCATCGAAAGTGAATTATATACATTTTAATCCAGTAAGAAATGGACTAGTAGAACATCCTGAGGAATACCAGTTAAGCAGTGCAAAGGACTTTNTCAACAAAGGAAAAGGTATTTTGAAATTAAGTTTTATAAATGGCTGACGAAGAAAATGCATTTGAGGATTAAAAATCCTCAGATATTGGTTCGGAATTGCAAATTCCGAACAGTGGACTTTATCATTACCGAATTCAATATAGTAATGGGGAAAATGAATCCGGTAAATTCATTAAACTATGAAAGGAATACTAATTTATGCGGTTGTGTTTTGTGTCTTGAATTATTGTAGTTCAGCACAAACAAAAGTGGACATCAATGGATTTTTGGTGAAGCGGGAATGGTTAGAGCGGAATTTACGGATACCTCCAGACCAGTTGTTAAACTCATTTATCCCAATACGCCATATTATTACCTCCAAGGGCATAGTAATATTTGCGACAGTGCTAGTGGGCGACCATTATTTTCCTGCAATGGAATGATATTGTATGATAGTAATGGAGTGATTATGGATAATGGGGATAGTTTAGTTCCCCCAAATGCTTATAATCACACTGTTGTTCCTGCTGCTTTATACACTCAGAGTTCATTGATTTTACCAAAAGGGAGCAATGGAGAGTTTTATGTTTTTATTTGTACAATAACTGATGCAAAGTATAACTATTGGAATACCAACTTTAGGTGATGGGCGTTTTCCAAATGACCTAATACTATACAATATTGTAGATATGAACGCCAATGGCGGTTTGGGTAAGGTGGTTGAGAAAAATAAGGTGTTGCTTCAAAATGTAGAATTACACAAAATTCGGATGCAGGCTTGCAGGCACCACAACGGGCGAGATTGGTGGTTGCTCAAGCAAGGACGCTATGGAACCAATGAAATATTCCGCTTTTGGTGAGGCCCGATACCATATTAGGCCCTTTGGTCCAGACGTTTCCAAGTCCGGCGTATTCATCTTTTGATTTAATGGGGCAAATGGCTTTCAGCCCTGATGGAAACAAATTTGCTATGGTCCATTGTAAAATGCAGGAACTTTTCATTGCCGATTTCGATGGTGTAGCGGTGAATTGAACAATCCCAAAATCGTTAATATCCCGACAGATAGTACCGATTCCGAATGCCGCGCCGCAATATATCATGGATAGTGTAATTGAGGCGTTTGTTTTTCGCCGAAAAACAATTTTGTGTATGTATCAAAAAGGTATAATGTTTACCAATACGAATGGAATGAACCTGACAGTAGTTTGGCCTGGTATAGAATTCAGCATGGTCCGGATACAACATATTTGCACTTTGCTTATTATAATTCTTTGCACAATGGACCGGATGGCCGTATATACATTGGCAATTGGGGCGGGGATTTAAACAAATGAGCGTCATTGATTATCCTGACATCAAAGGAGCTGGGGCAGGATTTTGTCGGAGTGTTTTCGTATCAACGATACTTCATTTACTGCATTTGGTTCACCCCCGGCCTCCCGGATTTTAATCTGGGTGCAGCGAGTGGGAACTGCTGGCCCTTAAGCCAGAGTGAGAGCGAAGTGCGGAGTGCGGAATGGGTAGTATATCCAAATCCGAGTAGCACTGTTTTTATTGTTCAAAATAAACAAGGCAAAAAGAAGGAGTTGTATAATGTACAGGGTGAGTTACTTTTTCTACAAAAGAAGATGTCATTGACGTAAAACATCTTGCCAAAGGCATGTATTATCTTCGGGTAGAGCATGAGGTGAAAAAGTAATCATAGAATAGAAATCATGCCAATCCTTAAATCCTGTAAATCATGGTTCAGACAATTGGCATCAAATGCGTTGCATCCCGAAACGGAGAGCTTGCGGGGACAGAATGGTAAAATACATGGAGAAAAATGATTAATTTAGAACTTGGTACTAGAATCAGTGCCCATCTTTAAATCTTCATCATCCGTGATTCAGACAATAAGCACAAGCAAAATTCCAATAAAGGCAACCTATCTACTTCTAAATGCTTTTTATGCCAATCAGGAATCTTTATTGACCGATGAAATTCGTACCATTCTGTTCGGGATGTTCCACGATTACTCTGTTCGACATTTGTAATGTCGTACTGCTATCGGCGGTTTTGTAAACCGCATATGCATATCTCATATTTAAACGGGATTAGGCAAAATTCTAAAAGCATGCTGTAAAGTGTTTTGTTTACTCTTCATGAGAGGTCAAAATTGAGTAACTTTATATTTGGTTTATGGCATTTACCTATTCGATAAAAGATCAAGGAGCGATTTATTTTGTCACATTTACAGTACATCAATGGGTTGATGTATTTAGCCGACCGATGTATCGCATCTAGTATTTGAGAGTTTACAATATTGTCAAGCTTCAAAGGGATTGAAAATTTATGCTTGGGTATTGATGAGTAACCATATTCATTTAATTATAAGTAGTGAAAAGGAAAACTAAGTGATATTATTCGAGATTTTAAGAAGTTCACTTCAAAAAATTGTGAAGGCCATAGAAGAAAATCAGCATGAAAGTCGCAAAGAATGGCTCTTACTAACACTTAAAGTTGAAGATAAAATTTGGTTTTGGGAAGAAGGCTATCATGGTGTTGAAATTAGCGATTTTAATATGTATGCATCGAAAGTGAATTATATACATTTTAATCCAGTAAGAAATGGACTAGTAGAACATCCTGAGGAATACCAGTTAAGCAGTGCAAAGGACTTTTCAACAAAGGAAAAGGTATTTTGAAATTAAGTTTTATAAATGGCTGACGAAGAAAATGCATTTGAGGATTAAAATCCTCAGATATTGGTTCGGAATTGCAATTCCGAACAGTGGAGAAATGAAACAGGCAAACTCATGATACAATGAAAATAATTCCTATTCTTTTGATAATTCTAACAATTTTAGAGCAAGGATATTGTCAGGATAAACGTGGCCAACAATGGATTATTGGTCCATACCGTGGCGCAATTGTAGAATTCCAAGACACTTCCAGACCCATTGTAAATCCGGTTTATCAAACACCTCCCTTTTATTTTACCCAAGGCCATAGCAATATTTGCGACAGTATTACCGGTCGCTTATTATTTTCCTGCAATGGCATGATATTATATGATAGTAATGGAGTGATTATGGATAACGGGGATAGTTTGGTGCCACCCAATGCCTATAATCACAGTTTTTTCCAAATGCTTTATACACTCAGAGTTCATTGATTTTACCCAAAGGGAGTAATGGAGAATTTTATGTTTTTATTTGCACAATAACAGATCTGATGTATGACTATTGGTATACCAATCCATTGGGAGATGGGCGTTTCCTACACGATCTACTCCTATACAATATTGTAGACATGAACGCTAATGGCGGTTTGGGTAAGGTGGTTGAGAAAATAAAGTGCTGCTGCAAAATGTAGAATTACATAAAATTCGTATGCAGGCCTGTCGCCACCACAATGGGCGGGATTGGTGGTTGCTGAAACAGGGGCGCTATGGCACTAATGAAATGTACCGCTTTTTAGTGAGGCCCGATACCATACTGGGCCCATTTGTTCAGACTTTACCAAGTCCTGCATATTCCACTTTTGATTTATTTGGGCAAATGGCTTTCAGTCCTGATGGGACTAAATTGGCCATGGTACATTGCTATCATTCTGAACTTTTTATAGCCGATTTTGACCGTTGTTCGGGCGAATTGAGCAATGCTAAAATCGTAAATATCCCCTATGATAGCACTACGATTCCCAATCCACCACCACAGGAAACCATTGATAGCATAGTGGCTGGTGTTTGCTTTTCTCCGAATAATCAATTTATTTATGTTTCCAAGTGGTATAATATTTACCAATACGAATGGAATGAACCTGACAGTAGTTTGGCCTGGTACCGGGTACAGCATGGTCCGGATACAACGCATTTAAAATTTCAGTATTATAATTCTTACACAATGGCTTGGATGGCCGAATTTATATTGGTAATTGGGGAGGAGGATACAAACAAATGAGCGTGATGATCATCCAGACATCAAGGGACTAGGGGCAGGTTTTTGTCGCAAATGCCTTCGTTTGGATGATACTACTGCAATGGCGTTTACTTCCCTGGCCTCCCGGATTTTAATCTGGGTGCAGCGAGTGGGATCTGCTGGCCCTTAAACCAGAGTGAGAGCGAAGTGCGGAGTGGGGAGTGGGTAGTATATCCGAATCCGAGCAATACCGTTTCATCGTTCAAAATAAACACGGCAAAAGAAGGAGTTGTATAATGTGCAGGGTGAATTGCTTTTTACAACAAATGAAGATGTCATAGATGTAAAACCTTTTGCCAAAGGCATGTATTATCTTCGGGTTGAGGGTCAGGTGAAAAAGTGGTGGTGGAGTGACCACAGAAAGCACAGAATTCACTGAAGGCACTGATGTAGGTAAATCAATAAAATATGTCCTTGGCAGAAAATTGGTATTTGCCTTGGCCAACAGAAAGTTTAAAAAGCAAGACCCATGACAGAAGTGTAGCATAAACAGAACGACCAACACTGCCATACCTCGTTTTCATCAAAGGCACAAAACCATTCTGTGCATTCTGAGCCTTCTGTGTATTCAATGGTTCAGACATAGGGCAGGAGCATGATTCCAAATGCGTTGCATACCGAAGTGGAGAGACGGTACTAACAAGAATAAAGATTCTTATCAAAAATTCATCGTTTCACCATTGACAAAGTGAATGGTAGGCTCCACGGAGGGCGTATTGTGTTTGACTATTAAGCATAGTAAAAACGGCATGCCGCATCATTGGGGAAGTTCTACATTTGTTGGTGCATATGGCCTATTTTGTACTTGCAGGCGGAAGCGGTTTTATAGGCCGTACCATGAAACGGATTCTTTTGAATCAGGGCCATCAGGTTGATATTCTCAGTACCCGANAAAGCAGGGATACCATCTTCTGGAATCCGGAAAAGGAATTCATTGAAAGCACCTTTACTTGCCGGGATGCTTTCTTAATTAATCTGGCCGGTGCCGGAGTGGCCGATCAACGCTGGAGCAGTGCCCGCAAAGAGGAAATTTTCAAAAGCCGGATTCAAAGTTTAAAAACTCTTTACAAAGCCACAGCCCAGNGGCCAACTCGGAGTCCAAAACTCGTGAGTGCTTCCGCGATCGGATACTATGGCAATCAACCCGGGCCGCATACCGAAACCTCGTCCTGCGATGATTCCTTTCTTNCCCGGGTTTGTCAGCGCTGGGAAGAAGAAGCCCAGTCCTTTGAAAAACTAACTGTTCCGGTGAGCATCCTTCGGGTGGGCATTGTTCTTGGATCCGATGCCGGTGCCTGGAAAGCACTCAGCCAGAGTTTTCCTTCGGAGTGGCCTTTTGCCTGGTGGGGAGAACAAGTATATAGCTGGATTCATGTGGAAGATATCAGTCGCTTGTTTATTCAAATGGCACTTTCTGCAGATACAGGTATCGTAAATGGTGTAGCTCCTGAACCAGCCACCTTAAAAGAAATTGTACTGGCAGCCATGCGAGCAGATGCCAAACAACGTGTAATGATTCCGGTTCCGGATTGGGCCATTCGCCTGGCACTGGGTGAAATGTCGATTGAAGTACTCAAGTCCTGTATTGTGCAATCAGAACGAATTAGTCAGATGCCGTTTGAATTTCACTTCCCGGATATTGCCTCTTGTATGCAACAAATTATGAAACCCTGATTTACAAGGTCTCCTTCAGCCAACGGTAAAATTCAGTGTGCCACACCATGGCATTTTGAGGCTTTAATACCCAGTGGTTTTCATCCGGAAGTAATAAAAAACGACTTTTTAATCCTTTGAGTTGCGCTGCCTGAAAAGCCTGCAATCCTTGTTCGATAGGAACCCGAAAATCCTTGCCACCTTGAATCACCAGAATGGGTGAATTCCAGTTCTGAACATAGTTACTGGGGCTATAGAACTTATAACTCTTTTGGGCCTCGGTATTCGACTTTTCCCAATATGGTCCGCCTACATCCCAATTCGCAAACCACAATTCTTCGGTGGTTCCGTACCATGATTTCAAATCAAATAAACCACAATGGGAAATGAATGTTTTAAACCGGTTTTCGTGAATTCCGGCCAGCATAAAAACAGAGTATCCTCCATAACTTGCACCTACGGCACCCCGTCTGTCCTGATCGACATAACTCTCCGTGGAGATATCATCTACANNAGCAGCCAGGTAATCGCGCATCGGGTTACCGCCCCAGTCTTTACTGATATCTGCATTCCATTTAACTCCCCAGCCAGGCATCCCGGTTCGGTTGGGTGCGATCACAATATAACCCTGGCTGGCCATTAATTGAAAGTTCCAGCGATACGAGTAAAACTGACTGAGCGCACTTTGGGGGCCACCCTGACAATACAGGAGCAAAGGATATTTNTTAGTGGGATCAAAGTTGGGCGGATAAATCACCCAGGAAAATAACTGATCACCATTGTCTAAAGTTGTATAGCGTTCTTTTATGTCACACAAGGCAAGCCGGCTATAAAACGCATCGTTCACATGAGTAAGTTGTTTCAAACTGCTCGTTGCTAAATCATAAGTATATAATTCAGCAGCATGATTCATATCGGTGCGACTAACCACGAGGACTGAACCTTGTTGACCGGCAATTCCGTTAATATCGAACTGGCCACTGGTGAGCATCCGGATCTCAGGATTTTCCTCGCCCACCTCAACACGAAAAAGTTGTTCGGTCCCTTTTACCGCTGCAACAAANAAGAGTTGTTTATTATCGGTACTCCATTGAAAGGAAGCGACCGTTCCATCCCATTCTTTCGTAAGATTTGTTTTNTCGCCGGTTTCAACATTCATCACCCACAAATCATTTTTATCACTTTCAAATCCGTCGTGTTCCATACTCTGCCAGGCCATATAGCGGCCATCGGAACTAAATGCCGGATTGGTATCATACCCTTCCATGCCTTCGGTTAAATTACGGGTTTCTCCGGTGGCAATGGTATAGGCATAAATGTCGGTATTGGTACTGATGGCATATTCTTTGCCACTCTTTTTCTTAGTCACATAAATAACCTCTTTGCCATCGGGTGAAAACAACAGGTCTTCGCTACCTCCATGCGGTTTNTGCGGACAATCAAATGCCAGTCCTTCAAAAGATCTTTTCGCGCACCGCAAATCCGGCCACCACATCGGCCAGAAAATATGCGCGTATGAACCGTCTTCCCAGGTATCCCAATGGCGTTGATTCAGGTCATCGTACACATAAACATTTGATTTGGATAAATTTTTATACCGATCGGTGCTGTGTGTAGGAGCAACTTTCACTTCTTTGGTGTAGATGACTTTACGACCATCCGATGACACTTGTATGTTTTCGGCATCCTGTTGTTCAACCGTCACACGATTTTCCTGGGGCAAGGAGGCCAATTCTTTGGCTTCACCACCCAACAAAGGAATCGCATAAAATTTGGTTTTACTTTTATTCTCATTCATATCCGGAACCGAAACACTGTAATAGACCATGGTGCCATCTTGACTAAATCCCTGTGCCGATACCCGACCAATTTTTAATAATGTTTCAGGAGTTAGCAGCTCTTGTGCAAAGGATGCCAGCGAACCCATCAAAACCAGAAGAAGGAAGCCTGTTTTACGCATAGTTTTGGAAATTGAATGCGCAAAATACAATTCAATTTTTATTCAACCTGATGTACTTTCGTATACAGAAGATTGAGTCGTGCTGAAAAAGGCCGATTCTGAATGGAATTGAATCTCACTCCGTTACATGCGACAAAACCGACTATCCATGTTGAATGCATTTTCCTGATTTGTGGTTTGGCTTTGGGCCTGGCTGCCGCCTGGTTTGTATTAAAAAGCAAATGGAAACAAGATGAAACCACCGTACAAAGCCATACCATCGTTCAGAGCATTGAACGGGTATTTAAAGTAGTTACCGCTGAGGGCCATTTTTCGGAGGTGTATGAGTATGAAAATACCACCCATACCCTCAGCATCATTCCCAGTACCAAAAAGGCACTCATCGTGGTGAACGCCAAGGTGCTGATGGGATTTGATTTTAAAAGATGCAATTAGAAGTCGATGAAGATCGCCGACGGGTTAAAATAATTTCATTTCCCGCTCCGGAAATCTTATCCATTGAACCCGATTTAAAATACTATAATCTCGAAAATGGCTTATTAAATAAATTCAGCAACCAGGATCGACTCGCTTACAGGTAGATGCCAAGAATAAAATCCGGGAAAGTGTACTAAAAAGCGAACTTCCTCAAATTGCCCAAAAACAAATGCAGACCCTCCTGCTTGAATTGAGCGATTTCAGAAAACTGGACATGCAGGGCAGCGAAAAATACTGGCACCGGTTTCGCCAGCCCCGAATTAAAAATTGATGCTTATGAAATGGATTTCGTCCGCACTTTTTTGCTGCTGTTTTTGATTCCTTTGATGCCCGATGCGCAAATTCGGTTTCATAAACAATACCGCCGCGATGATAGTTTGAGCATGCTGCAAACATTTGATTCACGGGCCACTCCGGATGGCGGATATGTATTGGCTGGTTTAGTCAGAGCCGCCGCCCAGGGAAATACGTATCATCCCTTTATTACCAAACTCAATTGCAAGGGCGAAGTACAATGGCAAAAATTTTTGGCAGTACCCAAACAACGGCCAATATATATACCAGGGTGGCACTGACAAAAGATTCCGGATACTTGTTCATTTCTAATTTAGGGTTCTATACCAATTACAACGGACTGGCTGTGAAACTGGATGCCCATGGGGCCATTCTATGGCAAAAGTCGCTTAATCTGAGCAGTAGCAGCGATAATATCAATGCTGTTACCGAAACACCCGAAGGCGATGTATTGATTGCAGGCGCTGTTTTTGACACCCCGATATCGGGCTGGTTAAATTGCGCAGTGACGGCAGTTTAGGATGGAGTAAAACCTATGGCACACCAAATGCCTACGATGAAGCCTATGCGGTTCGGGTGGCCTCAGATGGAAATTATTTGCTGGCCGGTCGTTATACCAGCATGGGAACACTGAGTGCATTTATCATGAAAACCGATACCGCCGGAAATATGTTATGGATCGGATCGTATGGTGATACCCTGCAACACATGAGCATATTGGATCTTCAGGAAATGCCCAACGGCGATTTAATAGCCGGTGGTTCAACTACCTTGCTCAAGCCCAATTTTCAGAGCTTTAGTGATAATTTTATCATGCGCCTGAATGCTGCCGGTGATACTATTTGGACTAAAATTTTCTTTGGGTCGCCGGATCGATTCGAGAATGTTAGTTCAATTGTGATTGATAACCAGCAAAACATCATTGCCGGCGTAGCCACAGCATCCTACCCCAGTACAGCCATTGTGCAGAATAAAAATGCCGTGCTCAAGTTTGATGCACAAGGCCAGTTGTTGAAAGCCATCACCTACAATTCGGGCTACTCGCACTATACCCGCGTGAGCGCTGCACCCGATGGAGGGTTCGTGTTATCTGGTTTTAGTAACGCCTATACCGGCCCGCAGGAATTCAGAACCTTACTGCTGAAACTGGATAGCACACTGAGTTCAGGCTGTCAGGAAACCAATGTAACTGCCCTGACAACGGTACAATCTAAGCCTTTTAAAGTCGTGATTCCTACCCCGTTCTTGGCGGTGGTGGTATCATTACCAACAATGCCAGCAACTTTAACGCCGATATTTTGGATTCCACCTTATGTGCTTCTTTTCCGGTGCTGAGCCCTGCCATGTCACTAAATCCGGTTTGTTTGGGAGATACTTTGTTTGCAGTTGCTGCTACACAAGGCATCACGCACTGGCATTGGAACTTTGGAACCACACAAGCTGCCGACACGGCGATTGGCCCCATGGCCCAGTTTGTGTACACCGATACGGGATCCTACCTGATCACTCTTTTTGTTTCAAACGGATGCGATACCGCCAGCACGTCGCAATGGGTGAAAGTCACTCAGCTTCCTGCACTATTTGGTTTAGGCCCTGATACCACCTTGTGCATCGGGACCAGCTACCTGATTGGCGACAATAACCAGGCTGCAAGCTACCTTTGGAATACAGGAGATACCTTAAGTACTTTGCAGATAACCCAAAGTGGTACGTATGTGTTAACCGCAGATTTTGAAGCCTGTGGATTGTTGCAGGATACCGTGCAATTGACTTTTGTGCCTTGCGATACCACTACACCGTCTCCTGCGGGATGCAGAATTTGGTTACCCGATGCCTTCTCTCCCAATGGGGATGGAAAACGACCTCTTCCGGAGTAAATCCTTTGGAGGGCCTGATGCGAAATTTACCAGCCTCAGTGTGTACAATCGTTGGGGGAACAAGTTGTTTTATACCGAAGATGAATTGGCGGGTTGGGATGGCACCTTTTACGGCAGTGCGCAAAGCACAGACACCTATTTCTTTCTTTTGAAATATTCCTGCCAGGGAGAACCCACTGTTTTAAAAGGAAACGTGATTTTAGTCCGTTGATTCGCGAATTTGATGCACATACCTACTGTCCGTTGCAGAAATCAGGCCCATCCCGGTTTAAGATTACTTTAACTCAGTATAAAAAGCCTGGAAAAGTATTTTTGTTCCCCGTTCTATCACTATGATGAGGCTTTTGAAACTGTTGCTCGTGGCCTGTTTATACTTATCTCCGGTGCANCGCGCAGGAAATTATTTTCACTAGAACCTGCAGCCCGGCGCATTGGACTGGAAGATCCCTTTCAGGTGCGGTATCGTATTCAGAATTCAAACCGTGTTCGATCCTTCGAATTGCCGCCCATGCGCGATTTTCAGGTATTGGGTGGACCGTCCAAAAGCAATCAGGTTTCTATTGTGAATGGAGAGCGTACAATAAGTGTAGAACTCATTTATATCATGAAAGCCAGGCGTACCGGAAATTTGGTGTTGTCGGGCGGGCTTGCAGCAGTAGATGGACGTGAAATCCGATCCAATAATGTTTCTATTGAAGTTGTTCCGGGCTCGGTGATGAGTCGTCAACCCCAACGCCGGCAAGATCCCTTCGCGAATGTATTTGATGATCCGTTTTTCAGGATGATGCTTTTGGTGAAGATCCTTTGCAGCCATCCAAAACAGCATCAGCAAATGATGCAGATGATGCAAAAACAAATGCAGCGTCAGATGGCTCCTCCTGGTGGGCAACTGGCCCCACCCACACAACGCGGCGAGGTGGTGAACCGGCAAAATTTAAAAGACAATCTGTTTATTCGGGTAGACGTTGACAAAACCAAGGCTACGCTGGGTGAGCAGGTTACTGCCAGCTATAAGTTGTATACCCGGGTTCCTATGGAAGTGAATCTTAAANAACTGCCTTCATTGAATGGATTCTGGAGCCAGGATTTCAAGTTACCCAATCCACCCAAACCCCGCAAGGAAGTTTTTAATGGAAAGGAATATCAGGTATTTGAAATTAAACGCAGTGCTTTGTTTCCAACCCAAAGCGGAACCTTGCTATTGGACCCGGCCGAGGCGGAAGGAATTGCCCGGGTGATGAAAGTTCAATCACAACGCAGAGAATCGGGAATGGAAGATGACCCGTTCTTCAATANNGTTTTTGGGTCGATGCTGATGAGTGATCCGATTNTTGACAAAGGCTTCATGACGCAATACGACGTTGAAGATGTGCCGGTGCAATTGAAAAGCCAACCCGTACAAATTGAGGTGCAGGATGTACCTGCTGACAGGCCCTTGTCGTTTAAAGGAGCTGTCGGACAGTACAGTATTGAAAGCAATATTGACCGAACCGAATTAAGCACCGATGATTTGGCAACCATCAGCTTCCGAATCAGTGGAACCGGAAATCTTAAGCTAATTGGTGCCCCTGAAATTCGGGTTCCGAAGGAGTTAGATGCTCTGGAACCTGTTGAANAAGATACCATCACAAATACGAACGATATTATTGCAGGATACAAAACCTTTCAATACGCTTTCTCACCCCGGGTAGCCGGAAATTTTGTAATTCCTCCGGCTGAATTCACTTTCTTTAATCCCGAAACCCAACAATTTGAAACCAGAACAACCCCATCGTACACTTTATCCGTGAAACCGGGCAAAGGTCAGGGTTTGAGCAGTCAGCTACCCCGCGATATCCACGATATTCATTCCAGTACTTCGCTGGAGAAAAGCAAGGAAAGAGCCCCATTACCTGGTTCACCCTGGTACTGGGGTGGATTTGGATTGCCACTCTTAGCCTACCTTGGACTCACTTTGGTTCGAAAGCGGGAAGAAGCACTTCGCAGTGATNCGGTATTGTTCAAGAATAAAAAGGCCAACAAAATTGCGCTACAACGCTTAACAGTGGCAGAGCGTTACCTCAAACAAAGCAACCAAAGTGCTTTTTACGAAGAAACCAGTAAGGCGGTTTGGCTTTATTTAAGTGACAAACTGAATATTCCCCTGTCAGCGCTGTCGAAATCGGTGGCCGCTGATAAACTCAATGCCCGATCAGTGAGCGAGGAACTGCAATTGGAGGTTTTCCGCATCACCCAGGAATGTGAAATGGCCTTGTACGCACCCGATCGTGGTACATTACAAATGCATCAAACCTATAGCGATGCCTTTAAACTGATCGGANAATTAGAAGACTTTTTAGGATGAGATGGCTCGTGTTTTTTTAGTGTTGGGACTACAAGGTCTTTTTACTAAGCCCGCCTCGGGTGAAAATCATATCATGTTTGATAAAGCCAATCAGATGTACCGGAACAAAATGTTCGATAGTGCGGCTGGGCTGTATCAACAATTGATGAACGATGGTTACCGTTCACCGGATCTCTACTACAATGCCGGCAATGCTTTATAGAATCAATAAAATTGGTTGGGCTGTGTGGTGTTACCGGAAGGCATTGGCCATGCGCACCGATAAAAACTACCAGGATAATTTAAAACTTGCTCAGCGCCGGATTGAATCACCGATTTTACCTCCACAACCTATCTTTTTATACGTTGGTGGAGAGGTTTGCTTGGATTCCTGTCCCTCAATGGCTGGGCTCTCACGGCTTTAATCAGTTTTTTAGTCGGAATGGGTGTGCTGTTTTACCGGCGTCTGGCCCGAAATGCCCGACCGTATACTGCCCTCCGCATTTTCGCCTGGTCAATCACCCTGTTGGCCCTTGGCATGACGGCGGTGAACTGGATGCAGGCAACCTATCATTATTCGGGCATCGTTATTAAACCAGATACCTGGTTTCGACCCGAAAGCAAAGGAAGTCCGATTCAAATACCCGAAGGAACCGAAGTTGAATTCGTTACGAAGGTCAGGTGCAAATGGTTGTCCGTTTACCCGATGGTCGGGTAGGACAAATTGAAGCATCTGCGTTTAAGAAACTTTAATGTACCGGGTTTCAGGTCCCCGCCATTCCAGGTGAATCCGCAACACCTCGTTATTGAGTAAGTCCTCTGCCAACTCAGGCCATTCAATAAAAACAAGCGCATTTTTACGCTCGAGTAAATCTTGCACTCCGGCCTCAATGGCATCTTCAACACCTTTTAACCTGTACCAATCCATATGGTACAAACTGCTGCCATTCTGCAACAGATATTCATTGATGATAGAAAACGTTGGACTACTCACGGCATCCTGACATCCAATCACACGGCATAATGCAGCAATCAGGGTTGTTTTACCACTTCCCATCGGCGCATAAAATGCCCAAACCGATTTGTGACTATACTGTTGCCACAAAGACTGTGCAATCGCATCTAACCCGGCCAGGTCAAATTCCATTTCCATACCCGACAAATATAGTAAGGCTTTCAAATTACAATTTCGTGCCGGCTAAAATCTCTGTTTATGCAGCAGGCAGTACATTTACACCCATGCGACAGAAAGAAGTGAGGATTTGTATTGTGGGTGCCGGTCCGGGAGGTGCCCTGGCCGCTTTATTCCTGGCCAAGTCAGGCATTCCAAGTTTGGTTATCGATCAGGCTACTTTTCCGCGGGATAAAATTTGTGGGGATGCCCTCAGTGCCAAATGTGCAGATACCTTGTTAAAGCTGGATGCATCGTTTCTGGAAGAGTTTAAACAGTGTAGTTTTCAATTAGCGAGCGACGGAGTCAATTTTATAGCTCCGAATCTGGAAGCCCTGCGTTTAACATTTNGGCGGTCAAAACCAGACTCCAAAAAGGTGGGCGGATTTATTGTCAAACGCATGGATTTTGATAACCTGTTAAGCCAATGGTTACACCGTGAACCATTAATTGAATTTATTGAAAATTGCCCGGCACAACAGTTTGAANAAACAGATTCCGGTTGGAACATTCACACTCCTGATCTGCAAATACATGCTGCGTTGCTTATAGACGGATCCGGGGCACACAGTAGTNTTTCTCGGCATCATGCCGGTATCCAANAAGAAGATGAACATTACAGTGCCGGTTTGCGGGTGTATTACAAAGGTGTGACCGGTATGGATCCGGACAATTACATTGAATTGCACTTTCTTAAGGAATTACTTCCGGGTTATTTCTGGATTNTTCCGCTACCAAATGGTGAAGCCAATGTAGGTATTGGCATTCGAAGTGATGTGGTGAGTGAACGCAAACTGAATCTGAAANAACTATTAACTCAACTGATTGAGGAACATCCTGTGATTAGTAAACGTTTTAAAGAAGCTACACCCATTGATGCCATCAGGGGGTACGGTTTACCGCTTGGTTCAAAACGCCGAAAATTATCCGGACCCAATTATCTTTTATTGGGGGATGCTGCAGCCTTAATTGACCCCTTTACCGGTGAGGGTATTGGTAACGCCATGATTAGTGGCATGAAGGCGGCAGAGTTGATTAAAACACTCGATAGCAAGGCATCAAACTTTCACGAAGAGGATCTGAAACCTTATGATGCGACGATCTATCGTCGGCTTGGGAAGGAGTTTGCCATCAGTACCCGATTTCTGCAATTAGTGCGTTACNCCTGGTTGTTTAATTTTATTGTTCGCAAGGCAAACCGGAATCCGATGTTGCGCGAAACCATGAGTAGTATGTTTGAGTNNGTTGATCTCAGGCGTAAATTAAAGAATCCGNATTTTTACCTCAGGTTATTGTTTAATCTATAAGGCCATGCAAGAAAATGAAACGGGAGCATCAGGAAATCACATCAAATCCTTCATGAGCCAGTTCCAGTTCTTCCATTGCAACTTCACTGCCGGAAGCTTTTAACACCGGACCACTGTATCGAATCGGAAAAGCACTTTTTACTTTCCAGATGAACACCGGATTGTGTTCATGATCTAACAATTTAATGAGAACATCACGCCGCTCGATCGTACTTCCGGCCTGAGAGTCGATCCATTTATAGAAATCATCATCGCCTTTNACAACGCCCCGCTTGAGTGTAATGTTATTGAATTTTTGCAGTCCCGGCATTTTCTGAAATTCAGGAACAGGGTTGCCGCCCTGCCGAACAGGAATCACTTCAATAAATTGATCCAAACCGGAGATTTCGGTAAAGTCGATGCGGCTTCCACCCCAATCGGCAATAAAGTGGTAGGCAGGCAATGGATAACTGGGCATAATAAATGGATTTTTCGGGTTTTTAATAACTAACCAAAGTATGATACCAATCAGAAGCAATAATAATATGATCCAGGGCATCGGTTTAAAATTCGTCAACAAGTTAAGACAGATTTTTTAACAGAACAAAAAACGCTTACTAAGGGCTAGCATCTGTTTCATGCAGGTTGTATATTCGACCCAACTAGTAAGCATACTTATGGGAAAGAAAAAGAACCTCTCAAAAACACAGCCACCCGCCCGGCTTTTAGATATCGATGCTCCTCAAACCCCATCAGCACAAACTAGTTCTACCCCCAGTGGATGGATCAACTTCTGCATGGTTATATTCCTTATTTACTGATTGTACTTTGCGGAGTTCTTTTATATGCCAACACCTTCCGGCATGAATTTGCATTGGATGATGAAATGATCATCGTATCGAACGACTATGTTCAGAAAGGAGTTGCAGGCATTCCTGAAATCATGACCACGGATATGTTTGACAGTTATAACAAAGCCAACAAGGCAGAGGCTGGCCTATCTGGTGGACGATTCAGACCGCTTTCAATGATCAGTTTCGCATTGGAACAAGAGTTTATCGGTACCTATCCCGAGGGCATGCCAGACAATGCCTGGGATCTGAACAAGAACGGCAAAGGAGATGCTTTTGAAGACGCCAATGGAGATGGACGGTTCACCCTGTATGATGCCAAAATAAAAGGTATGGGAATGCGGCATGTGAACAATGTATTGTTGTATGCGCTGAGTATTTGTTTGTTATTTTATTTTTTACGTCGTTGGGTGTTTCCTGCGTATCCCCTTTGGCCTTACTCACTGTGCTCTTGTTTCTGGTGCATCCTGTGCATACCGAAGTAGTAGCCAACGTAAAAAGCCGGGATGAAATTTTGGCTTTGTTATTTATTGGCCTGACGTTAATTGTTGGGATGCGGTATATCGCCGCAAAAAAGCCGTGATTTGGTACTCACTCTGGTATGTTTTTCTGGCTTTACTGAGTAAAGAATTCGGGGTGATTCTGCTGGTCCTTTTTCCGGTGGCTGTTTGGGTATTGCCCGGAATTACCGAACGAAAAATTCCTTTGGCGGTATTCGCAGGTATGGTGCTTGTTTTTGGAATTTATTTTGCGATGCGTCAACAAACGATGGGTGGCGTGCAGGAAGTACCTGAATTACTCAACAATCCCTACCTCAAGGCCAGTGCATCCGAAGCACTGGCTACCAAAATTTACATTCACCTGCGTTATTTCCTGTTGATGCTATTTCCTGAAACCTTAAGTTGTGATTACAACTACCAGGCCATTCCTTACCGCCGTTTTTCTGATCCTGAGTGTGGATCAGTATTCTGCTTCTGGCATTGCTGGCTACCGGAATCGTAGTTAGTTTTAAACGAAAATCGAAATTTTTATTCGCCTTACTTTTATTGGTTCTTCCCTTGCTTCTGGTGAATAACCTGATTTTTAATGTAGGGGCCACCATGGGTGAGCGACTGATTTACCTTTCGTCATTCGGATTTTGTTTATTGCTGATCATGGGTTTTGAAGTGCTGATCAATCAAACACGCTGGAAGCAACTTTGGACAATCGCCATTTTAGCTCCGGTGATGCTCGTCTTCGCCATTAAAACCTGGTCCAGAAATCCGGATTGGAAAAACAATACAACATTGTATCAAAGCGATATTAAAAAGTACCCAGGGAGTGCATTTTTAAATGGTAATTTATTAGCCATTTATGGTGAGTTGGCTGAAGAACCCGGGCGGGCAGCACAACGACAACAATTATTGGACACGGCAGCCTATTACGGTTATCAGGCATTGCAATGGCATCCTGAATACAATGTCGCGTTATTAAATATGGGTAAGGTGATGGCCGCACGCAATAAAATGACAGCATGGCTTATTTTTTAACCGGCTCCTTCAACGAGCGCCCCAGAATCAGGAAGTGGCACAGGCTATCGATCAGGCTGCAGGAACACATTACAACCGGGGTGTGGAATTTTGAAACAAGAGCAACTCGATGCTGCTTTTGCGGAGATGCAAACTGCGCATCGATCAAGCCCCGTGATCATCGTCCCCTTTACTTTTAGGTCAAATTCGTTTACGTCAGCATCAACCCGATGAAGCAAGAAGGTATTGGAAACAAGGTTTACAATTTGCACCCAATGATGGCATGTTACGGAAAGCGCTGATGGATAGTGGGGTTTGGAATAGTTCTCCTCCTACAGGTTATTACACAAAAGAGGAAGATGAACAAAATTCAGGGGTTTCTAGTTTTGTTTCAAAATCTCCCCTATGAAAAATTTTATATTCAGTTTCGTTGTTGTTGGAATGTTTATTCATGGAGTGAAAGCACAAACAAACCAATCATACAATACCCGGAATCAGAAAAAGTAAGTCTATTATTGGCAAAACACAAACTTCCTCACAAGACACGGCACCTGAAACAAAACAACTCCCAGATTCAACCAATCCTCTTGTACTTAAGGAAGTAAAAGAAAACTTGTTGAGGACATCCGTATTGAAAAAAGAACAGAAAAGCATTAACAAAAACTGACTCTAATTATCTCCTCAAGTTGAGTAAATTAAGTGAGAAAATTGAGGAAAAAATCGGAATTAAACCGTTGTAAAGATTCATTGGCTAAATATCAGCTCCTCAACAAAAGAATAAATATCGGGTTTAGCCCAAGCAAAGCCAAAGCATTTTCGATTTGCTTACAGTGAAAATGAGTCAACATTTTCTGCAGTCCGCAATGCCGGCCTAACCTGGGGAAACAATACTGTTGCGTTAAATACAACGTTATTTTCCGGACATGTTGGTGCGGTTAGAATGAGTTTGGAGCCCTGATTTCATCCTCATCAGAAAAAGAGGAATTGGAAGGCATACAGGATGAATCCTTACAAAAACTTGTAAATTATGGAGGTAACAGCATCCTATTGATTGAGCACCCTGTCCTATACATACATTCTGATAGATACTTATTCAATTTTATTTCCAGAGCCACTGTTCGCCCAGCGCTGGATATACCGGGGTTTGGAACATTCACGAAAGATTTTGCACTAAATATTAGTTCAGGTATTGATAACTACATCGAACTAGGAACTGACAATGAACAACTAAAGCTATTTGGTACATTCTCATTCAATGGCTACTACTGCAATAACCAAAGTAAGGTCAATTTAGGCGTCTCAAAAATTACTTCATTCTGATGCAGTCATCCATTGGTATCATGATTATGAAAAATGTAAAATTCAGTATTCTTTTACCTATTTTATCCTCTGCACCTCAATTGAGAAAGACGCAAATCGTTGCTGGAGGAGGTCAGGTTCTTCGAGGGAAGATTAGCATGCACCTAATCAAAGCTCTGATTGCCTGCTTGTGCAATTTTCAGAAGACGATCGTATTCCTGGGCATTTAAATCGTTATAGAAAAANTGTACCGGATCCATTTTNTCGCCATTCCGTTCAACTTCATAATGCAAATGTGGTCCTGTGCTTTTTCCGGTACTCCCAACCCATCCGATCACTTCACCCCGCTTGACGGATTGTCCGGATTTCGATTTAATTCGAATCAAATGGGCATAATGTGTTCGGTATCCAAAGCCGTGTTTAATCCAAATATTGTTGCCATAGCCGCCGGCATTAAATTCGGCTGATTCAACTATGCCATCGCCGGTAGCATACACCGGGGTTCCGGTAGGTGCGGTAAAATCTAAACCAGCGTGAAACTTACCGATTTTATAAATCGGATCGATCCGAAAACCAAAGCCGGATGCAATCCGCTCCAGTTGCCTGTTTGAAACGGGTTGTATAGAAGGTATAGATGCTAACATGTCCTGCTTTTTCAATAAATTTNNCTGAACGGTATCCAGGGATTTTTCCTGAATCTGAATACGTTTTGACAATGCCTTCATGGAAATATCCAATGCATTCAAAAGGTCCTGATTACTGAAGGGCGAAAGTCTTTTCTCCAGGGCCTTCGCATCTGGGCGCAATCGTCCGGCACGCACTGAATCGGGCAAGGGGTCTGATTCAAAAATCACCCGGTACACCTGATTATCGCGTGATTCTATTTCAGCAAGAGCCTCCTGCGATCGATGCAGTTCCTTTCGGAGTCCTTCGTATTGTTCCTGCAACTGATTTAACTCCTGATTCATTCGCTTTTCGTTGGGGGATTGTAAAAACCGAAATGCGAGAGCCACCACCACCCCAGCGGTCACCAATACTGCCGACAACCAAACAAACACACGAAGCAACCATTTCCACCAGGGCAGGCGCAAGGGTTCAAACTGTTGGGTACTGGAATTGTAGTAGTATTTAACTTTTTCACAACGTATGCGAAATTAAAAATAACTCAGGCCAACAGGAACTACCAACTCACCATGAATGAAGTTGTAAAGTCCCTGCTTTAACACGCAGAATGTAAATGCCAGCCATCAGATCCGAAACCGCAATAACATCCTGTTGTCCGCTACGCAATTGCCTGCCAGACATATCATAAAGATTCCAATTCAACTTTTGCTCGGAGTTATGTATCAAACGAAGGATACCAGCTATGGGAGGATTTGACGCTAAGCGAATCGAAGCCTCAGGCGCGATTTGATCCAGGCCGGTGTAAATAAAATTGCAGTTTACTCCGTACTGGGGTGTTGTATTAAGAAAAATACAATTCAGTTGATAAACGGGGTCAGTAGGCAGGCATTGTACCGCAGGATGAAAGAGTCCTTTTTCTCCGCCCAACCCTTCGACCCATAGCACGGACATGGCCGGGTTGTTTGTGGTATCCGACACATAAAACATGCGGCGCAGTATACCATGAAAGGTTCCGCTTTTCACGGAGTCGACGACCATCCAGGTGGTAGATCCGTTACAAATGACATTTTTAATTGTGTCACCTGCTGATTTGGAAAAGTCATACAGCAATTTTTCGGCTCCTGCCGTGAAAACATACACTTTACGATTTACACTATCATCATATAAGTATGCGGCACTTAATACTTTTGAGGTATTGTATAGGCTATCGGCCACCACTTCATATTTACGGTAAGGATGCGAAGCCAACGTATAGATCGTCGTGTCTTGTTGGAATATGGAATATGTTGAATCATAACCAGGACCTAACATACTGTAAACATGTTCTATCCAATGGGCTCCCTTTTGAGCAATGGTTTATAGGGTTGAGCCGAGAGTAAACCCGGGAATAAAAAAACCGAGTACTAGCAGTTGTCGTAACATAGGCACAAAGTTAGGGAATGCCAACAAGTTCAAATAATAAACCCAATCTAAGCGATTGGGTTTAGTGCGTTTAAATGGATGTACAACAAGTATGGCTTACAGCGCCGGAATTCGCAATACTTGTCCGGGATAAATTTCATCTGCATCTTTAATCATTGGAACATTGGCTTCAAAAATGACGGGGTATTTAGATCCATCGCCATAATTCGTTTCGGCTATCTTCCATAAGGTGTCGCCTTTTTCAACCGTGTGGTAGGTGCTATCTTTTCTTCCNACCGCAGCTTCAGCAGTTGATGCAATTTGCATTTGATTATCCACTTCGGCAATGCCGGCAATATTTCCTGCGGTAAGCGCTACCTTTTCGTAATCCGCTTTGGTGGCGCATTCACCGGTCAGGGTTAATTTTCCATTGCCATCCAGTGTAAAATCGAAATTGGAAATGTTTAATCCAACCTTTTCAATATACGCCTTCACAGCAGCTTTNTGATTTGCGGCAATCACATCGGCCTGCACGCCGGGTTGGTCTTTTTCTTCCTCTTCTTTGCTTTTGATANNTTTTTTTCCGGCTTCTTTTAAAAATGAAAATAGTCCCATGGTTATTTAATTTTATAGGTAAACAATGCGCAAATATAAGCGTGTTTCATCGGCTTTCTTCTTACCATCTGTTAATGCATACTGTATCTTTACCAAATACGGTAAGAGACATGCAACGAAGAGATTTTTTAAAAATGCTGGCTGTATTACCTGCCGGAGGACTCCTCATGAATCTGAAAAATTTTGAACAAGAAATTCAGTCGCTTCCCAAAACACAACGAATGCCCGTGTTGTTTNTGGGCCATGGAAGCCCAATGAACGCGATCGAAGAAAATCAGTTTGTACGAGGTTTTCGGGAAACCGCGGCTTCTATACCCAAGCCCCTGGCGATACTCTGTATATCAGCCCATTGGTATACCGCAGGCACTCAAGTTACGGCCATGGAGCATCCTGTTACGATCCATGACTTTGGTGGTNTTTCGAAAGCGCTATTTGCCGTTCAATACCCTGCCCCCGGAAGCCCCTCTTTAGCGAAGGAAGTAAAAACACTTATTGAACCCAACGCAACTGTCGCACTGGATACAAACTGGNGATTAGACCATGGCGCCTGGNGTGTGATCAAACACNTGTATCCTCAAGCCGATATTCCTGTGGTGCAAATGAGTATAGATTACAGACAAGGACCTGAATGGCATTTTAACCTGGCAAAACAACTGCTCCATTTACGTGATCGGGGTATATTGATCATTGGCAGTGGCAATATTGTACATAACCTGGGAATGGTAGACTTTGCCCGTATTCAGGACGTCGGTTATGGTTTTGATTGGGCAGCCGAGGCCCGTGATAAGGTCAATGGGTATATTTTAAATCAAAACTTTACTCCTTTAACCCAGTATGAGAAAATGGGTAAGTATATGCAACTCGCAGCGCCTACACCCGATCACTTCTTACCCCTTTTATATGTATTGGGCTTGCATCAAAAGCATGATACCATTCAACTGTTTAACGACGAGTTACTGGCCGGTTCACTAAGTATGACCTCTGTACGCATTGGTTAGCCGGGTGTTGTACGAGCGATGCCAGTTAGCCCTGATTGCAGGCGGCTACCGCGTAGCGCCGGAAAGCAGGAAGACAGAAGAGGATGGCGGGAACGATGCGCTACAAATGAATGGCAGATGATATGGATTTGTGCTGCTGTTTAACGCGAAAACAATTGCTTTTAGACTGGCCATCATTTGGTGCATGCCTTTCATCAGATTCAGTTCAAAAAGATTGCATAATAATGGCTGCTGTTAAACGTGAAAAAATCGTTTTTATTGGCCTTGATGGAATGTAGCCCTGATTTAGGCATGCCTTTCATCCAATTAAATTCCAGCTTGCATGTATAATTTGTTTTTTACTTCTCAAGCCATTAACGAAATTCTTTCGGCTTAATCCCTGGAATTTCAGTTACACATGGTTCCCTGTAACATTCGAAATAGTCTTGCACTCTTTCGAATGAAAAGGGTTCTCCTCATCATCTTCCACCTCATTCTTTAGTCCTGATACGAAGGGTCGGGAAGAAAAGGTCTGTGATAAGATTGCAATAAGATATACGTGGTTTTTCATAGAACCAACTGCAACGAAATTGGCGTAAGCAGTATAGTACTATCTCCTGGACGCCTCCTTGAATTTGAAGTGCAAGTGACTTCGCCAATTCGTTTTGATCGTTTGCAACGGTCTCGAAGTATTTATGAGGGGAGTGGTTAGGATCGTAGCCCTTTTGCCAGAGCAACTTGTTTAAGGCTGCACAACACCGGCAAAGTTGTTATTGTTTACTTCAAACAGATTGTAATCCAAACCGTCTGCCACGCCATCACCATTGAGGTCTGTACTGATGAAACCGGCTCCAAAATTATTCGCATCCGATTCCCAGTCGTTGTAATCCAGACCGTCTACAATACCATCCTGGTTGATGTCGCCGGAAAATAAGCCATAACGCATGAGCAAAGGATCGACGAGCTGAACATTGTTGCCAAAAGAGTTCGATGGGCTTAAAGTAAAGTCGTACAACAGGTTGTTTGTGATTTGAACCGGAGTGCTACTCCACACGCCGATTGAATTCCGATGACTCACAGAAATGAAGAAATTCCCATTCGCCAAATTTGCCGGAATAACCAGACTGGCGTTGCCAGCGAGTTCGGTCGCTACTTTGGCCATAAAAATTTCATTGTAGGGAGATACAGCCTGGTGTAAGCGTACGGTCACTGAATCTGCTACGGTAAGCGAAGTACTTACTCCCTGCATATTCAATACCGGAGCCATGAGGCCGGATCCGGAATAGTAACCTTCCATCAGACATTTCACAGAGATATTTGCCGTGGTAGGGACCACAGCGATTGGCGTAATTACTTTTGAACAAATGCTCCATACGTATTACTCAAAGCAGTGCTGAGGTTATATACACCAGCACCGGGGTCAAAGTCTGGTTCCCTGAAAACGACCAATGGTAATCACTGCACCGTTGGGGTCGAGAGCCAGGTATTTTCCGAGATCGACATTCGCCGTGGATATGGCATAAGCAAATCCGAAGACTCCGGATGCATCTATTTTAAGCAGAAACATATCGCTGGAAACGGATGTTAAATTAAACACGTTGGTTGTTCCTGTTCCCGGGGCCGGATTAAAATCGACCGTCCCGCTAAAGTTACCGGTAAGAAATACATTTCCTGCAATATCTGCCACTATGGTGTTCGGGTTATCATTTAAGGTACCACCAACCTGTTGCATATTCACATAATTCCCATTTTTATCAAGTTTTAATACGAATATGTCGTTTGCGCCAAGGGAAGTTTTATACAAAGTAGGTGTGCCCGGGTTAAAATCGCCAGTTCCTAAAATCCTCCGGCAACGTATACGTTATTCGCTGAATCCGTTGTGATGGAATTACCGTAACCAGAATCAAATAAGGCGATTAATTTAGCCCAAATGTATCCCGCATTCTGGTCCATTTTCAGGATAAAAGGATTGGTTGTACCCGATGAAACTAAATTGTTGGCAGCCGTCGTACTTACATTAAAATCTACTGTACCGGTGAAAGAACCGGTTAGTAATAATTTGCCTTCATCATCAATATGAATGGAATATAAGTTATCAGCACCAGTACTACCTATTTTGTAGCCCCATATATAAGCACCTGAAGCATTTAATTTCGAGATGAATACGTCTGTACCGCCAGTTCCGGTAATATTCGCTGTTCCTGATCCGGATCGAAATCAACGGTTCCCCCAAAAGTTCCCCGGTGTATACATTACCCTGATCGTCACTCGCAATGGTAAGACCCGCATCTGAGGTGGAAGCGCCGGAAAGGCTTCTAGCCCATATATAGTTACCGGCTGTATCCAATTTAAGAATAAAGATGTCGGGATTGTTTGAACTCGATGTGGCTAGATTGTTTGTTGCAGCGCCTGGATTAAAATCGGAGGTTCCCGCGAAGTTTCCCGTAATCAAAATATTGCCCGTTTTATCCAGATAAATGGCAGAGGCAACATCATCATAATACCCGCCTACTTTTTTGCCCAAACCAACTGTCCGCCCGGAGTCATTTTGGTAATGTAAATATCTGAATAGCCCAACTGCACCACATCTAAATTGAACACATCCGGGCCAGGATCAAAGTCGGTTTGAGTTTTGAAGTTTCCGGTTGTATAGACATATCCCTGATTATCTACGGCCACAGAAATTCCTTCTACCGAGTAGGTCGATGAAGTTTGATAAGCCCATGCCAAGGTTGGTGTTTGTGCATTAGAATTAAATGAGAATACACCAACAGCAATAAAAAATAAAAGTAGTTTTTGTCATTTCCCAAATTAAGCCTCTAAATGTAGAGTGAAATTTTTGGCTACACAATGTATTTAAGGATGAGACAAATATATTTATTTATAATATATAATAAATCATTTTTATGTTGTAACGTTAACTCGGCGGAACCTTTAAACCCGGGCTAAGGCAAGTGGTTGTAACATACAAACGGCCTGAATGCACTCAGAACGTTTCTCGAATGGGATTTACGATGTAATGAATGTATACATCCGTTGAATATAGCGGCGAGAGCGGAAAGGCTTTTTAGTCCATTCCTGAATCTGAAGTATTTCCCGTTGATATAGAGTATTTTATATTCTATTTGAGAAAGGAACCCGATATCCTTGTAGTCAATATACATCGAATAAAGATGCCCGGTCTGACGGGTCGCCTGCAGGTGAACATGCGCACCGGACATTGGGGATCGAGGCAAGAATAATTTAGCGTAGTAAATGCATTCGAATCTTCACTGACATTAATCGAGAATTTCCCATCAAATTTTCGCTATTGATATCAGATTGCAGAAAAAGATTTTTGATTTCTTGCCATGGCATTTCCTGAGCCGTTAACGTCGCGCTGCTTTTTTTCCATCCTCAGTTTTAAAAGCTGAAATTTTAAGGCACTACTTTCATACGATTCCAGGTTGTCGCGTAGTAACATCCGAACATCCGGGTAATTGATATAACTTTCTCCTGCAAATTTTTTCTTCGCTTTGACAGCCATGAAGAAAAAGCAGAAAAAGGATACCTGAAAAAGTTAAAATACTAAGTTTGTTCATCGCACGAGGTAACCTTTTGGGTCAGAAATAGTTTAATTCGGTCGCGATAATCACCTTGAATAAGGATGCATCCCTCTTTCACACTGCCACCTGTACCGCAGGCATTTTTAAACGCTTTGCCAAGCACCTCAAGGTCCTCGGTTTTGCCGACAAAGTTTTTAACAAGCGTCACTTTTTCCCTGCCCGCTGCTTGGTATCCAACACGATCAGCAACTGTTGCTGGCTCGCAGGCAAGGTTTCCTGTTCTTCTGGCTGTTCATCGTAAAGTGCATTACGATCAGTAGAATACACCAATCCTCCCTGGAAAATCTTTTTTCATAGTTCGCTACCCGATTTTGAAATGGGTACTATCAGCTGTAAAGATAATGGATGCACCCTGAAGATGCATTGTCCTTCGCAAGCGAAGGCATCTCCATCAGTTTGAAAATACCGCATGCTCGGGCTGCTAATTTCAATATATCTGGCTTTCAGAAAAACACAGTTCGAATCCCGGTGTAAGGTTTTTCTCCAGCCATGCCAAACCAATGAAACTCCCTTAACGAAGGACATTTTTTTNACGATAACCAGGTCGAGAAGTCCATCAGTGAGCGATGCACCTGAGGCAATTTCGAAGCCGTAGCCGAATTGTTTTCCGTTGGCCGCATTTAAAAATAGGCCGGAGATGCTATTNTGCAGAGATTCTGTTTTGATTTGATACTGTTGTGGCCGATAAGTGAAAAANTGTTTAGCAACCATTCGAATATACATGGCCAACCCGCGGCTTTTTGTTTGACGAATAGCCTGACAGACTATGGCATCAAAACCAACACCCGCATTGCTGATAAAATAGCGTCCATTTACCGATCCGGTATCCAGTTGTACAGAATGCCCTTCAACTATCAGTGCAACTGCTTTTTCGGCATTCAACGGAATAGAACAATGTCTGGCAAGCCCATTTCCCGAACCTCCCGGAATGATGGCCATGGCGCAGGATGAACCCACCAGAACCTGCATCACCTCATTAACTGTACCGTCTCCTCCAGCTGCGACTACAACAGGATATCCGTTCTGTACAGCCTCCTGTGCAAGTACCGTAGAATGACCAGCGTATTGGGTTTCATGCACTGCATAGGTACCTGAAACGAATAATTTCTGACAAGCTGCCCGAATCTCATGCACTCTGGATTGGCCCATTCGGCTGTTGATAATCACAAAGAAGCGTTTCACGCAGGCAGAATTACAGCTTTTAAACTTAAATCCATACTGACCGCATGGTGAATGATGGCACCACAGGATATGAAATCGACTCCTGTGTCAGCAAATGAACGGATACTCTCCAGGGTGATACCGCCGCTGGCCTCAGTTTCGAATTGTTTGTTGATGCGTTTAACGGCTTCCCGCAGGGTTTCAGGATCAAAATTATCCAACACGATCCGTTGAATGCCTCCGGTATGCATTATTTCTTCCACATCATTCAGGGTGCGGGCTTCAACTTCAATAGCCAGATTCAACTGCTTTTCGGCCAGGTAGTTTTTNGTTTTTTTGATGGCCGCAGTAATTCCGCCGCAATAATCAATGTGATTATCTTTTAGCATAATCATGTCGTACAACCCCATACGATGATTGTATCCTCCACCAATGCGAACGGCGGCTTTTTCGAACCAACGAAAATTGGGTGTTGTTTTTCGCGTATCCAGAAGTTGGCACGAATAGCCTTGTAGCTGACGAACATATTGTTGGGTTAATGTGGCAATCCCGCTCATGCGCTGCATAATATTCAGAACCAGTCGCTCGGCTTTTAAAATAGTATGAATAGTGGTATCAATTGTAAAAGCGGTTTCNCCTTTCCTGACTTCATCACCATCTTTNTTATGTGCCATAAACCGGCAATCCGGATCTAATAAACGGAAAATATGCCCGGCTACTTCGATACCTGCAATGCATCCGTCCTCTTTGATTTTTAAGATAGCTTGGCCCTGTGCACTGACAGAAATGCAGGCAAGTGTACTATGATCACCTTCACGAATATCCTCTTCTAAGGCAGCCAGAATGAATGGTTTGAATTCCATAAAATAAAAATTCACTTCAGGAATCACCTGAAATGCTTGGTTGAAAATTTGATATGTAGAACAATCCTTTTCGCTAAGCCATTATTTTTCAAATCGTAATTCCTTCAGAAAATATTGTCCGCTTCGATACACAAAAACATATACACCCTATACTCTCCACTGGAGGTATACAATTTGCCTATTGAAAAACGAGTATTGTTTGACCCCGGAGTGCTCGACTGCATCCGAACATACATTCGTGGTCTTTCCTTTGAAAAGAAAGACTCCAGAATGATTTGAGCCTGCTTTCGGGAATATGAATTGGTTTTATCCGAAAAGGTAAGGTCCAATTCGTTGTCGAAGTATTGGGCAATGACTTTACTATTTCCTTCCTTCAAAGCTGCCCCAAGTACACTCATAAAATCCTGAGCGATAACTTGCAGCGATAAAACGAATAGGAGTATACCCGTTATCAGAAATTTTCGTGAGCGTAGGCGTGTAAATATTTTTACATGGGAATCCAATGATTATGAAAGGGTTATATGACTTATTTCTTCGCAAAGATGCGTTAAATTTGCCTCTATGTCAAGAAAGAGTTTGTTAATCATCATGGATGGATGGGGGCATGGTTCGGTCAAAATGGCAGATGCCATTCAGCAGGCCAAGGTACCTTTTGTTCGTTCATTATACACCCGGTATCCCAACGCCGAATTGATCACCTGTGGTGAATCGGTGGGTTTGCCGGACGGTCAAATGGGAAACAGTGAGGTAGGGCATCTGAATATTGGAGCTGGCCGCATCGTATATCAGGAATTACAACGAATCAACCAGGCCATTAAAACCGGAGAGCTATCCGGAAATGAGGTTTTTAGAAAAATTCTGGACTATTCAAAACAGCAGAATAAGACGCTGCATCTCATAGGCTTGTTGAGCGATGGAGGCGTTCATTCTCATATCAATCATTTGAAAGATATTTCTACACTGGCTTCTAACCACGGTATTCAAAAAATTGCCATTCATGTTTTTACAGACGGGCGGGATACCGACCCCAAAAGCGGGTTGGCATTTGTAGAAGAACTACAACGGCATATTGCTGATACCCCTGCTTTTATTGCATCAGTTTGCGGCAGGTATTGGGCCATGGATCGCGACAAACGTTGGGACCGGGTCAAAAAGGCCTATGATTTGTTGGTTCATGGACAAGGTCAGGTATTCCAATCCGCACAAGAATGTCTCGAAGCCTCGTATAGGGAAGGAATTACGGATGAATTTATTGAACCAGCTGTTCGGGTAGATGCGGCCGGAAAACCATTGGCTTGTATTCAGGAGGGAGATGCCGTTCTTTGTTACAATTTCAGGACTGATCGCTGTCGGGAAATTACCGAGATGCTCACCCAGCGTGAGTTTCAGGATCGAGGCACACATCCTTTACAACTGCATTACGTCACCCTGACGGAATACGATAAAACCTTTCTGGGGGTTCGTCCGATTTTCAGGAATGACGATTTANAAAATACGCTGGGTGAGGTATTGTCCNGCCAATCAAAAACACAACTTCGTATTGCCGAAACAGAAAAGTATCCTCATGTGACCTTCTTTTTAGCGGGAGAGAGACNNCCCTTTGATGGTGAAAGCCGTATCATGATACCCTCTCCTAAAGAGGTGCCCACCTACGATCTAAAGCCTGAAATGAGCGCCCCTGAAATCACCGAAGCCGTATTGCCTGAAATCGAGGCGGGTAAATTTGATTTTATCTGCCTGAATTTCGCGAATGCGGATATGGTGGGACATACCGGTGTTTGGGAGGCAGCTATTCGCGCAGTGGAAACTATAGACCGATGTGTGGAACGCATCGTGCAGGCAGCGTTGAAGCAGGATTATGTGATACTATTGACTGCAGACCATGGCAACAGTGATTATATGATTAACGAAGACGGCACACCCAATACAGCGCATACCCTGAATCCGGTGCCTNTTTTTGTGATCTCAAATTGGTATCAAGGGGCCGTTCGCAACGGAAAATTGGGGGATATCGCACCCACCATTTTACGCTTCATGGAGCTCGAAATACCGGTTGAAATGCAAGGAGATATTCTGGTTGATTAATTCATATCGCTTGCAAAAGCACGGGAAAAGCATTAGGTTTACTGAAAATTTACCTTATGAAAAGAAAGTTATCCTTTGCTGGGATGCTTTTGGGCGTGCTTTTGCCTTTCAGCTTCAGGCACAACCCTGGCCTAATCCCGAAATTCTTTATTACAAATTTGAAAATTCCGGAACTTCTGTTCCCAATGATGCCCTCAGTCCGCCTGCTGGTACCACCACCGCAACCATCCTTGGTTCGATCACCCAAGGTGGTTCAGGAGGTAAATGTGGAACGGCTCCCTGATCGGTAGCGGAATTACTTCAACGACCGATTACCTGAACACGGATGGGCGACGAATTTGCCAAGTGGCTCTAGTTGGACGATCTCATTCTGGACCAAAGACATTACGCCTTCTTCAACCTTGTTTTACATTTTCGGAGATCTTTCAGCTGGATCTTTCGTTGTTTTACCAACGGAGTAGCAGGTGCCAATAACTGGATCATTCGGGGTACGGGTATGACTGATGTTACAGTTGCCGGTGGCGCTACTGTGGCACCCCATATGACGACCTTTGTGTATGATGCCGCCGCTGGCAATATGAAAGGTTATCTGGATGGGGTATTGGTGACTATAGTCGCTCAATCCACCACTATGTCATTTTCCGGTGCAGGCCCTTTTAAAGTAATGGGGTATAGTTCTAATGTTGGTTCGCCTTCGGGTGGTAAGTTAGATGAATTTCGTCTATACAACCGGGCCCTGGGTGATGTTGAAATTCTTGGTTTATACAATGGCCCGAGTGCTACGGCCAGCTCAACCCCTTCTCCGGCAACAGTATGCGCAGGAAGCAACCTGACCTTAACGGGTGGTGGAAATGGAGCAGGACCTTATCTCTGGTCAGATGGAACGAACTTCATTACCGACAATACGCCATTTGTGCCCACCGTTACAGGAACCTATACGGTAACAACCTCAGATGGGGCCGGGTGTACAGCAACATCAACCTTAAACGTTACCGTGAATGCATTGCCTTCTGTAGCTGCCAGTGCCAGCCCATCCACTGTGCTCTGCGGCCCTTCTAACGTGGTTACCTTATCCGGAAGCGGAGCCTCTACTTATACCTGGAATGCCATTCCAACTGTTGGTAGTGATACCGTTTTAAATCCTGCTGTGGTTGGCACGTATACGGTTACCGGAACGGATGCGAATGGCTGCAGCGCGACGTCCACCATTACGTTAAGCATCGGTACACCACCGACCGCATCCAATGTGAATGCCTGCGCCGGAGATGCGATACAATTGTCTGCCAATGGCGAACAGTTGTTTACCGGAAGTCTCAGTGCAGCTTTGCCAACCTGGAATCGTCCGTTGGGAGGTATACCACCTACCGGGTTGAGTGGTGTGGGCACCTCAGTTTACTATAGCACCCATACATTTACCGTACCAATCAGCGGACAATACGAATTAGCCAGTACCATCAGTTCCTCCTTTGATGGCTTTGGCGTATTATACCAAAACGCTTTTAATCCCTTGACTCCCTCGTCAATGCCCTGGATGCTTCCGATGATGAGATTTTTATTGATGAACCGGTTATTACGGCCAATTTGGTCGCCGGAACAACCTATATTTATGTGCATACTTCATTTGACAATGGGGCAACCGGGAATTATTCTGTTTCTCTGAAAAAACTTCCGGCTTCTACGTTTAACTGGTATACACAAGCCAGTGGCGGTAGCATTGTAGACAATTCCAATCCGTTCAATCCGATCAACGATCCGGAGGTATTATTAGCAGGTGGGGTTTACGGCAATTTGGCTAACAGCAATACGCCGGGTACCTATGATTTTGGGTAGAAGATGCTTTCTCACCCGGGTGTCGAACTCAAGTAACTTTAACGATAGGGTCTGTACCTATAGTAAGCGCTTCTGCATCCAGTGCAACGGTTTGTATGGCCGCTCCCTGACCTTAACGGCTTCCGGAGCCACCACCTATTCCTGGAATCCGAGCGGATCAGGAAGTTCTATTATTGTGTATCCTTTGGCGAATATGATCTATACCGTAACCGGAACAGATGGTGGGGTGTGTACGGCTACCAGCACGGTAAGTATCAATGTGACTCCACCGACCATATCGGCACCAACAGTCACTGAAGATAGCGTATGTGCACCTGGTGGCGTGGTTAGTTTGACTGCCGTTGGAAGCAATAGTGTGACATGGTATGATGCGCCAATAGGAGGAAGTCAGTTGAGTACCTCATCAAACTATTCACCTACAATCAGTGCATCAACAACATTTTATGTAGAAAATTCCGGTACCTCGTTGTCTCCGCCAACCTATGTGACTATGCCAGCTCAAACAAGCACATTTTCAACCAATGCCAGAGGGTATTGGTTTACGGCACCTTCTAATTTTGTGATAACCGGATTGTATGTACCGACCTCGGCCTCCAGCGGTGCCCAAAACATTGCTGTACTTAAATTTACCGGCAATGTTGCTCCTCCCGTCTTTAGTTCAACTACCAATGCCTTTACGGTAGAATTTTTAACTCAGAATAATGCAACGACAGGGGTCATTCCTGTGAATATACCTGTATCGGCCGGTGAGGTGATTGGGATTTTGGGAATCGTGCAAATGTCAATTCTTACTCTAATGTAGGCAACACCATTACCATCAATGGAAGTTCCGTTGCCTTAACACGCCTGGGGATGCAGTTTCCACTGGGATCTACCAGTCCGCAAGATGTATGGCAGGAGCCCGTTTCTGCAAATATTTCACGCGTAGAATTTGAATACAGCCTCGCCATCCCCGGTTGCCCTTCGTTTCCTCGAACCCCGGTAACAGGAACTGTAAATCCATTACCACTTGTTACTGCCGGCATCACACCAGGCACGATTTGTGCCAATGCCAGTGCTATACCACAAGGAGGAGGAGCGCAAACGTATGTTTGGGATAATGGTTTAGTGGATGGTCAGGTATTTATTCCACCGGTTGGTACCACGCAATATATGGTGACCGGTACCGATGCCAATGGATGTTCAGCAACCAGCACATCAAATGTTACTTCTAATGCTGCCAGCGGGCAATTAGCACCATCCACTACGGCACAAACACAACTCCATGGCGATGATCAGGCATTGGCCTATTCCGATGCAAGTTGCAACCTGATTGCCGGTATTGATGACGGTAGCTTAGGAAATGTGCTGGGAATTACCACAGCAACGGTAACGGTAGATGCTACGGCGCAATTTCATAACGGGCAACCTTATGTTCGTCGTTGGTATCAAATCACACCAGCCTCAAATGGCAGTGCTGATGTGGTACTGTATGTCAATCAGAGCGATTTTGATGATTATAACGCGGTGGTACTTCCTCCTTACCTGCCTATGCCAACAAGTGGAAATAATTCAGACCCTAATATCCCCAATATTCGCATCACTAAAAATGATGATGCCGGTTTAGGGTGAATCCGGTTGTTATTACTCCGGCTGTCAACTGGAACGGACAATACTGGGAGTTGGCGTTTAATACACCATCATTCAGTCAGTTCCGTATTCATTCGGTAAATATGTTCAATGCGCCGCTTCCTGTGGTTGTTACTGAATTTAAAGGTCAGATGCTGGAAACTTCCGATTTAATTTCATGGACCACTAGTACAGAAATAAATAGTGATTATTTTGTGGTTGAGTACAGCCAGGATGCTAAAAATTTCCAGGCCATTGCTAGTAGCCTCAAAAGCTCCACAAGGAAATAGTCAGCTTGCTTTGAATTATCAGATTGAATATAAGATGCCTCAAAGCGGACATAATTATTATCGGTTGAAACAAGTTGATGCGGATCGAAAATCATCGTATCATGCTAAGGTGATTGATCTGCTTCGTACCGATAACAATGGTGTGGTGAAGATTTATCCTAACCCAGCCAACGAAGCCTTACATATTGATTGGAATGCACAAAAGGCTGCTCAGGTTGAAATTAAAGTGATTGATATGAGTGGGCGTACGGTGCATGTAACAGCTTTACAAGCTGAACGCGGCGCACAAACTGCTTCTATTGCGTTGAACGGACTCAGTGCCGGCGTGTACTCCGTACAATTCATCGAGAACGGATCACCCGCTTTACCGGACGCTTCTCTAAAAATTAAAAACGCATCCTTGAAGATGCTCATCAGGCCGTATCTTATGGGTACGGCCTTTTTTGTCGATGATTCAGTTTTTAAAGCGAGATTTCATACCGATGTGCTATTTGAAATACCGATTAAGTGGTTGTAACCTTTGTTCATGGCAAACAAACAATGCATCGGTACAGGTCGGTCTCGTCAGAGCGGATAAGATGGTCTGGCTACCAATTCACATTAGTAATATCTGGTCTTTGAAGACGATGCCTAAAGGGCTGTTGCAAAGCGTGATGGCTTTGTGCGTTGACCCGATTTAGCAAACGTTTGCGATAGATGCCTTTTAGTGCATTCTGCTCGCTATATCGATTTGAAACCGTTTCGTAAAATATGAGTTTACAATTTGTCATTTTAACTGGCACTGAATGTTTTCAAAGCGGTCATTCCGATAAAGCAGGAAAGGTTGATTGAAACTGAATCATATCGTGTAATTCCGGACAACTTTATCCTGCTAAATTGGATTAGAAGTAAACTAAGTGAAATGCCCAAATAATTACAATAAGCCATTGCAAAAATGAAGTAGACTAATTATGAAATGTAGTCCATATTATTTTGGAATTGGGTATTGACAATGCCAATGGATTGTATTATCTTGTGAGTCTAAACCAAACAATCTATGTGTACCCTAAACTTTGGGGCATCCGCTGCGTATTACCAGCCGAGCCCCGCTCATCAGTTTTTAAGCAAGCAGGTTAAGGCAACTCTAAAAGAGTTTTCTTCTCACTGGCGTTGCTCTTCTTTTCTCCTCCACAGCATTGGCTTCGCATGTGGTCGGTGGACAAATTACATACACTATCTTAGCAGCACATCCACATCAAACAGTTATTTGGTGCGTGTCACTTTGTTTAGGGATTGTGCTGGTATTGCCATGCCAACAGCTGTGACTGCAGTTGCACGCAATGGGTCTAGTATTATTGCTAATTTGACACTCACTCAATTCGGAACTTCAATTGACCGTTCGATAGTTTGTCCGGGCCAGCAAAGTACCTGTACAAATCCCTCCAGTACCATTCCTGGCGTACAAGAATATATTTATCAAACCGCACTTACCCTGCCCAATACACTGAACGTTCCAGTGACCATTTCGCATTCAACGTGCTGCCGGGCAAATGGAGTGAGTAACTTAAGTTCACCTGGATCTCAGGAAACCTATCTGAGTACGATCATACCAGCACAGAATTTGAATTTGAATAATAACTCTCCTGTTTTCTGAATCCGCCGAATGGTGTTTTTGTCAGAATCAACTGGCTAGTTTATCTTTAAATGCCTTTGACCCGGATGGTGATGCATTAGTCTATTCCATTGTTGCCGCAAGACGAGGATCCGCTACTTCACCTTTAAATTGCACTTATGCAGCAGGTTTCAGCGCAACTACACCAATGAGTACTTCAACCCCTGTTGTGATCGATTCGTCAACAGGAGTGATCAACTTTACTCCAACGGTTCTCAATCAACGTGCGGTAGTTGCCATTCGTGTTGAAGAGTATCGGGGGGTTAAGATTGGTGAAGTTTTCGGGATCGGAAGTTCGCACGATCAACTGTGGGTCAAACACACCACCGCTCATTAATCCTATCAGTAATCAGGTAGTTCAGGTTGGGCAGTCCGTTTGTGTACCGGTTACAATAACTGATGTCGATCCGGATAACTTAACAGTTAGTGCTACCGGCGGCATCATTCCTCCTGGAACCTTTACTATTCTTTCAAGTGGACCTGTTTTGTGAATGCAGAATTTTGTTTTACCGCAAGTCTTGCCAATGCTGCTAATACATACGCGATCTCTATTAATGCCTCGGATAATGCTTGTCCGATTCCCGCCAATGTAGTGGCCACATTCAATGTGACGGTTCCATGCCCAACTGCAATTCCATTGCAAACAAATAGTACACCAGCCACATGTGGATTGGCGGATGGATCTGCTTCAGCAAGTATGCCCGGGGAGTTCCTCCTTTTTCATATAGTTGGTCGGGGCCATCAGGTTATACCGCCAGTATTGCATCGATCAGTAACCTTGTTGCCGGTTCATACAGTATTACTGTGGTAGATGGTAACAACTGTACCGGAAGTAGTGTTGTGGATGTTCAGGGATCGCAACTCCAATAAGTATCTCAGGCCCAGTAAACGCTGCACAGTGCGGGTTTTCGAATGGCTCGTTAGATTTAACGGCTTCTGGTGGAGTTGGTCCATATACGTTTAGTATCGATGGAAATACCGCCCAACCTGGTGGATTATTCACAAATCTGGCCCCAGGGATGCATACCATAACTGTTATGGATGCCAATGCATGTCCTGCAACGTCAACCTATCAAATTATTGCCGCGGCCGATGTTACTGCGCCAACCGCAATTTGTAAACCACTCACCGTTTATTTGGATCATAACGGATTCGCAAATATTCAGCCTTCTGATATCGATAATGGTTCTAACGATGATTGTAACCTTGTAACGTATCAGATTTCCATGAGTTCATTTGATTGTAGTCATATCGGTTTTAACGGTGTTTTTAACGGTAACCGATGCCAACAATAATTCAAATACCTGTACCTCTATTGTTACTGTTTTGGATACCATTGCTCCTGAATTACATTGCCAGGATGCAACTGTTTATTTAGATGCTTCCGGACAAGCGACCATTTCGATTGGTGATGTTCTTGATCATGAACATGAGGCATGCCCTATCACGAATACCTGGCTTTCACAAACCTCTTTCAGTTGCTCAAACCTGGGGTTGAATACAATTACGGTATCGGCAACAGACCAAAGCAGTAATTTAGGAACATGTATTTCACAGGTAACAGTTTCAGATGCTCTGGCGCCAGTACCAGACGTAGCTACATTACCCGATGTGCTTGCCGAGTGCAGTGCTTCAGTAAGTGCACCAACAGCCACTGATAATTGTGCAGGTTCATTAACAGCTACTACCAATGATCCAACCAGCTTTACAGCACAGGGAACTTATACCATCAACTGGACGTTTGATGATGGTAATGGAAATACCACTGCGCAAACGCAATCGGTAGTAATTGATGATGTAACACCACCAGTACCAGACGTGGCTACATTACCCGATGTGCTTGCCGAGTGCAGTGCTTCAGTAAGTGCACCTACAGCCACTGATAATTGTGCAGGTTCATTAACAGCTACTACCAATGATCCAACCAGCTTTACAGCACAGGGAACTTATACCATCAACTGGACGTTTGATGATGGTAATGGAAATACCACTACGCAAACGCAATCGGTAGTAATTGATGATGTAACACCACCGGTACCAGACGTGGCCACATTACCTGATGTGCTTGCCGAGTGCAGTGCTTCAGTAAGTGCACCAACAGCCACTGATAATTGTGCAGGTTCATTAACAGCTATTACCAATGATCCAACCAGCTTTACAGCACAGGGAACTTATACCATCAACTGGACGTTTGATGATGGTAATGGAAATACTTCTATACAAACGCAATCGGTAGTAATTGATGATGTAACACCGCCAACAGTAGTTTGTAAATCACATACATTAAACCTCATAAGTGGACAAGGAACAATATCCGTTGTGGATGTGGATGATAACAGTTCTGATAATTGTGGTATCGCTTCGTGGAGTGTTAGTCCAAACACTTTTTCGTGTGAAGATGCCGGAGTTCAGATCGTTACTTTAACTGTAACAGACCATGCCGGAAATAGTTCGAGCTGCCAAGCCGAAGTAAATGTACAATACCAACCATCCTGTTCTATCATTTCAGTTCCAACCGGCAATGTGTATACCGGTGGCAATCCTAACAATTTGTTTTTAGGCTATGGTGCTCAGTCAACCACCTTGCAAAGCACTGTAAGCGGTGGTACGGGATATTCATACAATTGGACACCAGCAGTTGGGTTGAGTTGTACGAATTGTGCGAGTCCTGTATTTACACCAACTACCGCGGGTACTTTCAATTTTCAGTTGACAGTGACCAACAGCAATGGTTGTTCTACAACGTGTGAAATTAGTATTTGTGTGATTGATGCCCGGGCTTCCGGAAAAGGGAATAACGGCAAAGTGATAATTTGTCATGTTCCTCCTGGGAATCCGAATAACCCGCAAACCCTGAGTATTTCACCTAGTGCAGTTTATACACATTTGACGCAACACACAGGCGATCGTTTAGGTTCATGCAGCAGCTCTTGCGGCAGTAACCGCGCTATAAATGAAGTAGAAGGTCAATTACTGGAAAATGAAGGTTTCGAAACCATTATTTATCCGAATCCAACCCGTGGAGTTTTCAGCATCACTATACATTCCGATTCTGAGCAACCCGCTCAAGCTATAGTCTATGATTTGACAGGTAAAAAGTACTTGAGCTTTCTAATATCGCCCCCAATAGTCCGTATCAGGTAGATAAATTACCTGCAACAGGTATCTATTTAATTCAGATTCGACAGAACGGTCATGTTCAGTCAGTTCGTTTAATTAACCAGGACTAAGCTAACAATTGCTCTCTTTGAAGGGGCTGTCTCAAATTAAGAGATGGCCCCTTTTTCGTGGGTATAAAAGCTGAATTGGACTTTTCTGTAATTTTCAGGGGTAACCTGTTCATTTCCTGATTGAATGGCGAAAATTGGAATTGGTATGAATCCATTGCAGCGCGAATTCATTAGGATATTAACTAATACCGATGTGATATTTGTACTACCGATTGTGTGGTTGTAACCTTTGTTCCTCAGGAACATCCACAGTGTCGGTATAGGTCGGCATTTACTCGTCTCGTCTCGTCCGAGCCGACGAGATGGTCTGTCCGCCAATTCACATAGGTATAAAGAATTGATTCATGGCAACTATTTCGCAATTTCTCGACAGACTACAACTTGGTTTACAACTTGTTGATGCGCATGAGGTAGAGGCGGTTCGTTCATTTTGGAAACAAACCGCTAGACGTATTCAACAGGCCAACGCCTCATTATGGCGATACCATGACCTGATGCTTTTTGTACTGGCACATCCTTTAAACGCTGAATTTGAACGTTTCGCCAAATCTGAATTAAAACGACTGCAAGGTATTCTGAAAGCAGACCCTGGTTCGGAGGCACTGGATAAATCGGGGTTATACCGAACAACCCTGTCGTTGCGGTTTAGTTGGGAAATGACCCGTAAATTACTGGAAGACAAACACTGCAGAATATATTGGCATTCTGTGGATGAACAGGCTCAGGATCCGGTTTGTTGTTGAAAGCCTTTATGCCCACGGCCTGGAAAGAACTTTGTTCATCAGGTTTGAATCTGGAAGACCTCCTGCTTGCATTGGGCGTGGCCCCACAGAACAGATTGAACTTTTTAGTGGGTTTGTTGGATATTCCGCAAATCGATATTGCCGTGCGAGATGCCATTTGGGCCGGTCTCGGCGTTTATACAACCCTGGAATTTACCAAAGTTCAATTTAGCCGATCGTATAATCAGATACCGGTTAAGACAATGTATTCTGTGAATCCTTTGCTTAAAAATTTGATCATCAGCAATTGTTAAACACGCCTTTGCCGGCACCGGATAAATTAAGCTCACAACAACAAAGCGTTTACCAGCAGGTGATTCAGCGGGCATTGGTGCTGATGGCGCGGGAAACGGATCCTTCAACCTTTATGGATCTGACCACGTTAAGGGTGTATTCCCTTGAACGTGGTATTCAGGTCGCCCTATTTGGCATGTCTCCCGAGCGTCAGTTACCCTATGTGTCGTACGTGGGGTATATGTTATTTCGAAATGGCTACCCGTTGGCTTACGGAGGAAGTTGGATTTGGGGCGGCTATGCGAAATTTGGGTTAAATATTTTTGAACCTTACCGGGGCGGTGAATCGGGATATATTTTATGTCAGCTCCTGCGTGTTTACAAGCAAGCCTTTACCTTGAACGCCATTGAAATTGACGCCTATCAATTTGGACTGGATAACCCCGACGGAATCCGGTCCGGGGCCTATTGGTTCTATTACCGGTATGGATTTCGATCGCGTTTAGCAACCCTGCGGCGTTTGGCGATCGCGAAAAGAAACGGATGCAGGAAAATCCATCTTACCGAAGTAAAGAATCTACTTTGCTTCAATTTACACAGAGTAACATGATTTGGCAGGAGGGAAAGTTAACTATCCCGGAAGACTGTGCGACCCTGGTTCAGCGCTATGTGGCCAGACGCTATCGGGGTGATGTGGTGAACGCTGGTAAAGAGGCCTTGAATTGGGCTGAGGAAGCTTTAGGTTTTCCCAAATTAACGCCTAAGGAACGTGGAGTCTTGCAGGAGTTTGCGCTGTGGTTACAAGCGAGCGGCCAGCAGCAAAAGCTAAAGCATCCGGCATTCAGCTTATTGCTTCGGGCTAAAACCAAAGATCCCTACCAATACAATGTGCTCTTGCGTTCCTGGTTATATCCTTCCAACGATAAATAAATGGCTCCTGTCGCCGCAGTTAACCAGGACACTTAGGAATCTGTTGGTAGGTGTTGTGTAGTGCTACATGCCAGCCCGCCCCGCTAATCTGGGTGGTATTAAAGTGCGAAGACCAATAGCCGAATATGCGGACATACAAAATGACAATATACCTAACGAAATTTAAAATGGTCCTCGCAACTTTTGTAGTAGAATGTCGTGACCATCGACGTTTCCGATTCATCGGGATAACGTATTTGAAAAAGGGATGAGTACAATAAGTCAGCATCGAAATTGGGCTATAATGGATGTGTAATCGGCGTGAGGGGCTCAAAGCAATGAATAAGTCTTATACAAAAGCGTCACCTATATTTTGATCAACAGCCCGGGGCGGCTATTCGAGGGATGCCTGCATGCGGAAAAGTAAAGTGCCTTCAGAGTGGCGCGACGTACTATAGATGCCAGTGATGACTTATTAAGACTTTAACAGAGCTGCCATGCGCCTGAAAGTTATGTAGGTTTAACTTCGCTGCGTGTTGATTCGTGTTACCATGTTATTTGGTCTGCTCCTGACACTGCATACAGTGCGGGCTCAGGTATTATTTAAGGGGCGAATTTTAGATTCGGTGACCCAGCAGGCCTTGTACCCGGTATCGGTTGAAAATTTGCGTACCCATCAGGGTGTTTTAAGTGAAAAAGGAGCTGCCGGTTTCGTGGGAGATTATCTGCTATTTAAGCATGTGGGCTATGGCAATAAAGTGGTGCAGGTGAAATTTGGTGATGAAAATAAATACCATACTGTGGTGATGAATATGAAGGCTGTGTTGTTGAAGGGAGCTACCGTACGGAAAGGGCCCAGTGATTACCAGTTAGATAGCATGAACCGGGCATCCATTTATGAAGACGTGATAGGCTATGAGCAACAAAATCCATGTTTACGCCGGTAACCAGCGTATACCAGAAATTCTCAAAAAGCACAAGCAGCTCCGTAAATTCCAAAATCAGATTGCCCGGACCGAAGAAGAAAAATTTATCGATTCGCGGTATACGCCTGAATTGGTGAATGCACTGACGCATTTGGAAGATGATGAGATGATGAAATTTATGAAAACCTATCCTATGGCCTATGATTATGCGCGGGCAGCCAGTGATTTAGAGATTAAAATGTGGATTCTGTACAATTTCCGGGAGTACCAGGGTAAGGCCAAAGCACAAACCATACGCTAGTTGCTGAAGTGAGCGGTTCTGCGGAGTGGCTGCCGGATACGAAGGGGACGCCCCTGTCCGCCTGTTGGATTTGGCGGGCAGGGCCGAAGCCCGGAGTAGCCGGATCGTAAGATCAGGGAGTTCATGCCCTGATAGCCCCACCTCGAATCGTTTTGGTGAAACAACCTGAGGCAATTGCCAGGACTGGGGTTTCGTGGTGCGGACCATGGATAAAAATATGCAGGCAGACCACTACCTTTACCGGCCCATGACAGCGCAATCACTGGAATTGAAGCCTGGCGAGAAGGTTTATTTTGCTTCCGATTTTCATTTTGGGATTCCGGACCACAACACTAGTGTGGAACGGGAGAAACGGGTATGTTCCTGGCTGGACTCGATCCGGATGGATGCCCGCCGCATCTATTTATTGGGTGATTTGTTTGATGCCTGGATGGAGTATTCGCGCGTAGTACCCAAAGGTCATGTTCGATTTTTGGGCAAATTGGCTGAATTGCGGGATGCGGGCATTGAAGGATCGTGTTTACAGGCAACCATGATTTATGGATGCAGGGCTACTTTGAACGCGAGTTTGCCATTCCGGTTTTTAAAGATACCGCTGTTCATGTGTTGGCTGGTAAACGCTTTGTGCTGGGGCATGGCGACGGAGTGAGTGCGCGCGAGAAGCGGTATCGGTTTTGCGGGCGGTATTGCATCATCCCTGGTGCCAATGGCTCTATCGTAAGCTGCATCCGGATTGGGGTGTTGCGCTCGCCGATTATTTTAGTCGACTAGGGCCCAAACACAAATATGCCAACCTGCAATTAAAGCCCCTGGAGCAAGAGTATCAGGTAGACTTTGCCCGAAGTTATTTACAACAGAATAGCTGCGATTATTTTGTGTTCGGGCATCGCCATATTCCGATGGATATTGAAGTGGGTGAGAAAGCCCGGTTAATTAACGTGGAGATTGGCTGAGTTTCAATAGTTATGCGGTTTTTGACGGCAGCGAACTGCTTCTGAAAAATATTGAAATAAAATGACAGTGGAATGTTGTCACAGAGTGCATTTCCATCTAAATTAGCATCCTGAAACCCTTTTTAACAAAGTGGTTTAAACAACAACATTTCGTTGTAGGGCTGGTTTTTTGTTCTTACCGGACAAGCTGGTTCCTACATGGAATTACTCAACAACTAGACAATGAAAAGAATTCTATCCGCGCTCTTCCTGATGACTGCCTTCGTGCTTCCTTCCGGGCCCAATTGCTGACGAATGCCTGTGAATCGGATCCGTGTAAGGCTTTGCCGGTTTGTGGAAACACAACCTACACAGTGGCACCTTCGTACACTTCATCGGTGGCCAGCAACCCGATAGGCACCTGTTCGGGGATTAGTCCGGCCGGAACTACGTTTGCCTATGCCAGTAACTGGATGTACGTGCGGTTTACCTGTACTACAACCGGTTCATTGGTATTTACATTGAATGCACTGGATCCGGGGCTGATCTGGACTGGGCCTTGTGGGATATTACTACCACGGGATGTTCTGAGTTTAGGTGTCGGTAATCTGGTAGAGTGTAACTCCAGAGGGCGGGTGCCACCGGAACACAGGTCGGTGCGGCTGTGAATTCCTTGTTTCAGAATCCACCGACTATTACTGCAGGAAGTACTTATATATTGGGGTGAGTCGTGCAAGCGGGGTACGGTAACTACTGGTTTCACTATCAACTTTACCGGATCAACGGCCAGTTTGTTGGATAATACTGGTCCGGCATTAGCCAGTGTGCTTCCATTTAATACATGCGATGCGGTAGATACGATTAAAATTAAAATGACTGAAAAGATTCGTTGTAATCAATTGAGTGTGGGCGATTTTGCTGTATCAACCAATCCGACATATACCGTTGGAAGTTCAAGCTGCCCTGGATGTACCACTCCTACTGCCGGCATTAATTATAGCAATGTAACGGATACAATTATTATGGGTTTCCCGACTGCTTTGGCTCCGGGTACCTATACGATTTCATTAACGGCCAACGGGTTTACCGATATTTGCGGTAATTTCAGCAATACCGGTCCAACGGTCACATTTACCGTACCTGTTAAACTGAAGGATTCGATCCGGACGGGTTTTGATTGTGCTATTCAGAAGTATATTGACACGGTGTATGCTGTTGGTGGATCCTCACCGTATCAGTACAAGGCGGTGGGTAGTGGGCAAAGTGGCTTGTATGGAGCCAGCACTGCCAGCTATAATGTGTTCACCAATATCAGTGGTGGTCAAAACTATACTTTCACGGCCCGGGATGCCAATTTGTGTACAGCAGATACCATTGTGAATCATCCGGCGTATTCATCGATTAATCTGATTACTTTCAAGGTGGACGTACCTTGTAATAATCAGTATACGGGCGACACGATCAAGGTGTTGTCTACTTCAGGCGGGGCTCCACCTTACCAGTATTCATTATCCGGACCTGGTGCACCGGTAGGTACCACGGCTATACCGATTTGGTCGAATCTGGTGTTTCCGGGAGGAGGCGCTACGTATACGATTACAGCAATTGATGCCTATGGATGTACCAAAACTGTTACCATTAATCTGATTAATCCACCCGTTCTGAACTGTGCATCAACAGGAACGAATCTGCAATGTTTCGGAGCCTGTAATGGAACAGTAACCGCCATTGCATCCGGCGGTACTCCAACCTATACCTATTCGATTGCACCAACCAATGTGGGAACCTGCGTGGCAACACAGGCAGCCAATGTGTTTTCTACCTTGGGCGCAGCCAGTTATACGGTTACGTGTAGCGACTTAAAAGGATGTACAAAAACAGCAGTGCGCACAATTACATCGCCTACCCAGATTATCATTAACTTTAATACAGTTGTGAATCCAACTTGTCCAAACCCATGCGCGGGAAGTTTTATTCCTACTTCGCCGGCCGCTTCCGGAACAGGTTCTAAAAATATTACTTATACGATCCTATAGGAACTTTCTTCCAGGATTCTTGTACCACAGCCGGATGTGCCTTTACCGGTTTGTGTCAGGGTACATATACAGTGATGGCCAAAGATGCTGCCGGATGTACTGTAACCAATACCATTACCTTGAGTTTGCCACCGATTCCGGATATTGTTCTGGATAGTGTGACCAATGTATTGTGTAATGGCGGATGTAGCGGGAAAATTTATACCACTACAACAGGTGGTACCACGCCTTATGCTTATACCTTCATCCCATTGAATAATGCCCCTTGCGGGAATGCCGTTGGATTTGGTACCGGTGATTTCCAAAATCTGCCATTTGGGTCAAATTATAAAATTGTAGTAACCAGCCCGAATCAATGTAAAGACTCTATTCTCAGTATTGCGATTACACAACCTCCGGTATTAAGCTGGAACTCGGTGACAAAAACGGATTTGTTGTGTTTTCAGGGATGCGATGGTACGGTCAATGCGCTGGCGCAGGAGGTACTCCCTTATACCTATCAAATTTCAGCCAACAATGCAGCTTGTACAACCACCCAGGTAAACCCGGGTCAATTTGGAAGTCTGGCCGCTCAAACCTTTACAGTGACTGCTACGGATGCCAATAACTATAGTATAACTTCAACAATTACCCTGAGCCAACCTCCACAATTGATTTTAAATCATATCGTGAATCAAACGGTTTCATGTAACGGTGGTTGTGATGCGTCCGTAACCATTAATCCTACCGGAGGAACGGGAGCGATAAGCAACTATCAGATTTCACCAATACTTCCTTGTGCTCCGGGTCAGGCTGTAGCCGGTACGTTTACAGGCTTAGGTCCGAATACGTATACAGTAACTGCACAAGATGCCAATGGATGTACTGCCAGTACAACATTTACCATTAATAATCCTCCGGTACTTACACTGTCTGCATTAGTGAATACCAACGTAACCTGTTTTGGATTATGTAATGGTACTGCCACAGCAACAGCAGGTGGTGGTACTCCTGGATACAGTTACATCATTGTGGGTCCTGGAACGCCTACGATTAGTCCTGTTGGCGTAGCCAGTGGATTGTGCAGTGGGGTTTATACTATCACAGTAACGGATTCGAAATTTTGTACGGCAACTTCAACAATTCAGGTTACACAACCCAATTTATTAACCATCAATGCCAGTGGCCTTGTGATGGTAAGCTGCGGTGGATTATGCGATGGAGGAGCGAATATGAACTCGAATGGTGGTACCGGGTCGGTGGCCTATACGATTCAGTCCCCGGCAGGGTCTCCTTGTACCCCAACACAAACGATTCCGGGTATCTTCGGTGGATTGGGCGCCGGAACTTATACCGTAACCGGAACCGATGCCAATACCTGTACAGCAATAACAACCTTTACGATTACAGAGCCAACACAGTTATTTGTGAATGCCGTTGTGAACAACAATGTGAGTTGTTTTGCGGGTTGTAATGGTACGGCCACCGCAAGTTTCAGCGGAGGTTCGGGAAGTGTATCCTATACCATTTCACCGAATACACCTTGCGTACCCGCTCAGGCTGTGAGTGGTACTTTCACCAATTTAGGGGCCAATACCTATACTATTACCGGAACGGATATTAATGGATGTAGTGCGACAACCGTAATTACGGTCACTCAACCGGCTGCAGCATTTACGGTAGGTGTTACATCGACCAACGATGTTTCTTGTGCGNGGGGATGCGATGGTGCAGCGGTAATTACCGGAAACGGAGGTACTACGAATTATACTTTCTCCATTTCACCCAATAGTTCACCATGTGGTGTGCCCACCCAAACAACCCCTGGTTCTTTCGGCAATCTGGCATCAGGAACATATACTGTAACAGGTCTGGATGCTCAAGGTTGTTCAGCAACAACGGTATTCACCATCAATGAACCTGCTGTGTTAATCACATCCGTAAATAGCTCAACCCAACCAACTTGTAGTCCGGGTTGTGATGGAACAGCTACCATGAACTCCGTCGGAGGGAATGGAGGTTATGTGTATACTGTGAACCCCGCTGGTCCGACAGTAACAATCACTGGTAATGTGATTAGCGGACTGTGTGCAGGAACAACCTATACGATTACATCAACAGATACTAAAGGATGTAGCGGAACAACAACAATCTCTTTAACAACACCAAATTCACCCTCCGTTTCAATTGTAGCAGGAAGCATTGAGCCGATTAGTTGTTTTGGATTGTGTGATGGTGAGCTGCAGGCGAGTGCCTCTGGTGGTAACGGTCAATATGTATTTTCAATTGCCGGACCTGGATCACCTGTAATCGATCCTCAAACCGGAGAAGCAGAGGATTTGTGTGTAGGAACGTATACAATTTCTGTGACGGATGCCAACATGTGTGTCGGTACAACCACAGTTACGATGACTGGTCCAAGTCAGATTATACCATCGGCAGTCTTAACCAATGCGAGTTGTTTTGGTACTTGCGATGGAAGTGCAGCGATGAGTTCAGTGGGAGGCAACGGAGGATACTCTTATACGATAGCTCCTGCAGGACCTGTTGTAACCGGAAATACTATCAGCGGATTGTGTGCGAATACGACCTATACAGTAACGAGTACCGATATCAATGGTTGCACAGGCACGATGACCTTGAGCATCACCGAACCAACTGCGGTAGATGTAAATGCGATCGGTTCAACGAATGTGAGTTGTAACGGAGGCTGTAACGGAACCATTACGGTGTTAGGAAGTGGAGGTACCGGCGTATTCAGCTATAGCATAGCCCCCGGAGCCCCTTGTGTTCCTGGCCAGGCAGTGAGCGGTACATTTACGAATTTAGGTGCGAATACCTACACCATAACAGCTACGGATGCGAATGGATGTAACATCACAACAACAGTAACAATCACCGAGCCACCAGTAGTTGGGTTAATTGTAAATGCCACACAGGATGTAAGTTGTGCGGGCGGTTGCGATGGAACAGCGAGTGTGAGCGGAACAGGTGGAACACCAAATTATACGTATACGATTTCTCCAAGTGTACCATGTTTACCAACACAAACAACAGCGGGTAACTTTGGAAACCTGGGAGCGAATACCTATACGGTTCAGGTAACGGATGCGAATGGTTGTATAGCAACGATTACATTTACGATTAACGAACCAGCGATCTTAATACCGAATGTGGTATCGAGCACACCACCAACTTGTACCCCGGGTTGTGATGGAACTGCAACGATGAATTCTGTGGGCGGTAACGGTGGTTATGTGTATACGGTGAATCCGGCAGCAACAGTGACCGGTAATGCGATCAGTGGACTGTGTGCAGGAACAACGTATACAATTACTTCAACAGATACGAAGGGCTGTACTGGAACAACAACAATTTCATTAACCACACCGAACGCACCAATCGTGAGTGCGGTAGCGGGTTCAGTGACCGACGTAAGTTGTTTTGGTGTCTGTGATGCGGAAGCACAATTCACAGCATCAAGCGGCACACCGGGTTATACCNTATTCAATTACGGGTCCTGGAACACCAGTGATGATCCATCGACCGGAGCAGCAACGAACTTATGCGCTGGTAACTATGTGATTACAGTAACCGATGCAGCTTCCTGCGTAGGCACCACAGCGATTACGATTAATGGTCCAAGTCAGATTATACCATCAGCGGTGACCACGAATGCGAGTTGTTTTGGTACTTGCGATGGAAGTGCAGCGATGAGTTCAGTGGGAGGCAACGGAGGATACTCTTATACGATAGCTCCTGCAGGACCTATAGTAACCGGAAATACTATCAGCGGATTGTGTGCGAATACGACCTATACAGTAACGAGTACAGATATTAATGGTTGCACAGGCACGATGACCTTGAGCATCACCGAACCAACTGCGGTAGATGTAACTGTGATCGGTTCAACGAATGTGAGTTGTAACGGAGGCTGTAACGGAACCATTACGGTGTTAGGAAGTGGAGGTACCGGCGTATTCAGATAGCATAGCCCCCGGAGCACCTTGTGTTCCTGGCCAGGCTNNGTGAGCGGTACATTTACGAATTTAGGAGCGAACACCTACACCATAACAGCTACGGATGCGAATGGATGTAACATCACAACAACAGTAACTATCACCGAGCCACCAGTAGTTGGATTAATTGTAAATGCCACACAGGATGTAAGTTGTGCGGGCGGTTGCGATGGAACAGCGAGTGTGAGTGGAACAGGTGGAACACCAAATTATACGTATACGATTTCTCCAAGTGTACCATGTTTACCAACACAAACAACAGCGGGTAACTTTGGCAACCTGGGAGCGAATACCTATACGGTTCAGGTAACGGATGCGAATGGCTGTATAGCAACGATTACATTTACGATTAACGAACCAGCGATCTTAATACCGAATGTGGTATCGAGCACACCACCGACGTGTACCCCGGGTTGTGATGGAACCGCAACGATGAACTCAGTGGGCGGTAACGGAGGTTATGTGTATACGGTGAATCCTGCAGCAACAGTGACCGGTAATGCGATCAGTGGACTGTGTGCAGGAACAACGTATACAATTACTTCAACAGATACGAAGGGCTGTACTGGAACAACAACAATTTCATTAACCACACCGAACGCACCAATCGTGAGTGCGTTAGCTGGTTCAGTGACCGACGTAAGTTGTTTTGGTGTCTGTGATGCGGAAGCACAATTCACAGCATCAAGCGGTACACCAGGTNTATACCTATTCAATTACGGGTCCTGGAACACCAGTGATGATCCATCCACCGGAGCAGCAACGAACTTATGCGCTGGTAACTATGTGATTACAGTAACCGATGCANGCTTCTGCGTAGGCACCACAGCGATTACGATTAATGGTCCGAGCCAGATTGTACCATCGGCAGTCTTAACCAACGCGAGTTGTTTTGGTAGCTGCGATGGAAGTGCAGGGATGAGTTCAGTAGGAGGCAACGGCGGATACACCTATACGATAGCTCCTGCAGGACCTATAGTAACCGGAAATACTATTAACGGATTGTGTGCGAATACGACCTATACAGTAACGAGTACAGATATCAATGGTTGCACAGGCACGATGACCTTGAGCATCACCGAACCAACTGCGGTAGATGTAAATGCGATCGGTTCAACGAATGTGAGTTGTAACGGAGGCTGTAACGGAACCATTACGGTGTTAGGAAGTGGAGGTACCGGTGCATTCAGCTATAGCNATAGCCCCGGAGCCCCTTGTGTTCCTGGCCAGTCAGTGAGCGGTACATTTACGAATTTAGGTGCGAATACCTACACCATAACAGCTACGGATGCGAATGGATGTAACATCACAACAACAGTAACAATCACCGAGCCACCAGTAGTTGGATTAATTGTAAATGCCACACAGGATGTAAGTTGTGCGGGCGGTTGCGATGGAACAGCGAGTGTGAGCGGAACAGGTGGAACACCAAATTATACGTATACGATTTCTCCAGTGNTACCATGTTTACCAACACAAACAACAGCGGGTAACTTTGGCAACCTGGGAGCGAATACCTATACGGTTCAGGTAACGGATGCGAATGGTTGTATCGCAACGATTACATTTACGATTAACGAACCAGCGATCTTAATAACGAATGTGGTATCGAGCACACCACCAACTTGTACCCCGGGTTGTGATGGAACCGCAACGATGAACTCTATAGGCGGTAACGGTGGTTATGTGTATACGGTGAATCCGGCAGCAACAGTGACCGGTAATGTGATTAGCGGACTGTGTGCGAATACGACATATACCATTACCTCTACCGATACCAAAGGATGTATTGGAACTACCACAATTTCGTTGTCTACTCCGAACTCCCGGATCCTAATANTTACAGCTTCGGTTAATCCAAGTTGTGCACCGGGATGTGATGATNCAGCAAACTTTACAATTGTTGGCGGAACGGCTCCATATAATGCCGCTNATCTCTGGATCGCTTCTGTGAGTTTGAGCCCGAATGTGGCAAGCAATTTGTGTGATGCAGTACTTTACACCATCACGGTTACAGATGCGAATCAGTGTCAGGGTACAACAACCGTTCAATTAAATCAACCTTCCGGACCAGTTATTTCAGTGACTGCTCAAACCGATGCTTCTTGTGCACCGGGTTGTGACGGTACTGCAACGTTAAGTCCGGTTGCAGGTATTGTATACACTATCAACCCAGCTGTTTCTCCCGGCTTTGCAGGTAATGTGGTGACCGGACTCTGTGCCAATACCGTTTATACGATTACAGGAACGGATGCCAATGGATGTACGGGTACAACTACCGTTCAGGTTGGAACCTTACCAGGTACTCCTATCAGTGTCGTTAGTACAACAGATGCATCCTGTGCACCGGGTTGTGACGGTACTGCAACATTAAATCCTGCTGCAGGTATTGTATACACAATCAGCCCTGCAGTTTCTCCGGGCTTTGCCGGTAATGTGGTGACTGGTCTTTGTGCCAATGTAACTTATACGATTACAGGTACAAATGCCAATGGTTGTACCGCAACAACAACTGTACAAGTGGGTACTGTGACTCCAATCGGGTGCAATGTAGCCTCAACTACTGACGCTTCATGTTCACCAGGTTGTGATGGAACAGCTACCATGAATCCTGTTGCAGGACTTGTATATACAATTAGTCCTGCGGTGGTACCTGGTTTTGCCGGAAATGTAGTGACTGGTCTATGTGCCAACGTAACGTATACCATTGTGGGTACTGATGCGAACGGTTGTACTTCANTCAACCACCACGCAAATAGGAACTGTAATGGACCATCCCTTGCCGTGGTGAGTACAACAAATGCTTCATGTTCACCTGGCTGTGATGGTACGGCAACCTTTAATCCAACAGGTGGAACTCCGGGGTATTCGTATTCCATTATTCCGGCTGGTACTGCAGTGTTTGCCGGTAATACGGTAAGTGGTTTGTGCGCTAATATCATTTATACAGTGACTGTGAATGATGCCAATTCATGTTCAGCAACAAATACAGTGAGTGTGAATGTTGCTCAAGGACCTCCAATCGACACATTAAGTACTACTGCTGCAGGTTGTAACCCAACGTGTAACGGTACGGCTACCATGACTCCGGTGAACCTGACCTATACTGTCAACCCAGCAGCAGGTGCTATTGTGGGTAATGTCATCAATGGCTTATGTGCCGGTGTTACTTACACCGTTACAGGTACCGATGCCAATGGATGTACCAATACGGTGAGTTTCCAGATTGGAACGACACCGAACCCGACCTTAAGCGTTACAGCTTCAAGCAATGTGACGATAAGTGGAGGTAATAATGGATCCATCACCGTAGGAGTTGCAGGTACTGCCCCTTATGTATCCTATACTATTACACCAGCTATTGGTACCCAGGCACCGGCAGGTAATTTCACCGGCTTAACCGCTCAATGTTATACCATCACGGTGACCGATAGCAAGGGTTGTACAGCTACCACATCAATTTGTATAAGTGATCCACCAGCTTGTAATTTATTAATTAGCAATCAGGTAAATGTGAATTGTTTTGGTCAGTCAACCGGATCATTTGTAGCAACTGCAAATGGTGGTTCAGGATCGTTTAACTATTCAATTAATAATGGAGGAACCATCAATGCGACTACCGGGGTAGCCAGTAACCTGAGTGCAAATAGCTATACCGTAACGGCATCAGATAATGTTGCTGGCGGATGCGTAGTAACAACAGTAGTTGTGATTACACAGAATCCGAATATTACCTTCAATGCACCAACAATTAGCGCTCCAACCTGTGCGCCAGGTTGTGATGGTGGATTAACTATCAGTGCGAATGGCGGATCCGGTGGTATGTCGTATAGCATCAACAATGCTACTTTACCTTGTCAGGTAACACAAACTGCAACTGGTGTGTTTGCAGGCTTGGGCAATGCCATCTATACCGTAACGGCTACCGATGGGTTGGGATGTACCAAGACAACCACTGTCACTATAGCACCTCCTTCTGGCCCATCATTTACCAATGTCAACAAACAGAATGTAACCTGTAATGGTTTATGCAATGGTTCTGCGGTGATGGTAATTGCCGGTGGATCAGCACCGATTTCTTATACAATTTCTCCTAATGCACCTTGCGTGCCGGTTCAGGCAGTTGCAGGTAATTTTACAGGTCTGGGCGCAAATACCTATACTATAGTGGCAACAGACGCAAATGGATGTACAGCCGCTACGACGTTCGTGATTACACAACCACCAGCTTTGACCATCAATTCATTTAATACTACGGATCCGGCTTGTAATGGCAATAGTAATGGTACGGCATCCATCATAGTAAGTGGTGGTACAGGTGCAGCCTATAACTACCAAATTAATCCGGCGGCTCCGGGTGCAGGTGGTAACTTCACAGGGTTAACGGGTGGTGTTACCTATACCATCACCGTGAGTGATGTGAATTTGTGTAGCGTTTCTACGGTATTCACCTTGAACAATCCGACCTCACTAAGCTGGGTGAATTTCAACTACACCGATATCGTTTGTGCCGGTCAGAATAATGGAACCATCTCGGCCTGTGTACAAGGCGGTACTGGTATCATAAGTTATACACTCAATGGTGCTCCGATTGCAAACTGTAATATCACTAACTTGTCTGCAAATACATATACCGTATTGGCTATAGATGCCGCTGGTTGTTTCCTAAGCACAATCGTCACGATTGTTGAACCACCGCTTCTGGTGATGAGTTCTCCGAGTCCATCTCCTGCACTCTGTTTTGGTCAAAGTAGCGGATCGATTACTACATCGGCAATTGGCGGAACACCGGGCGTATCCGGATATACTTTCTCCATTATACCGGCAGTAGTACCTCCAAATAATACCGGCTTCTTTAATAATCTGCCAGCAGGTAACTACGTGGTGACTGTTACAGACTCGGTAGGATGTACCGCTTCATTCAGTAATATTCAGGTGACTCAACCACCTGCTATACAAATCACGGCAGTGAATGTGCAAAATGTGGCGTGTTATGGTCAGGCTACCGGAAGTATTACGATAAGCTTCGCAANNGGTGGAACCGGTACAATCGATTACACGATTAATCCGCCGGCAAACCAAACCAGTACCGGATTCTTTACCGGATTACCTGCTGGTAACTATGTGATTACGGCAACAGATGACAATGGTTGTTCATTACAAACTACCGTGTCAGTTACCCAGAACCCACAAATTGTTACGGCATCCTTGACCCTCACTGAACCTATCTGTAATGGGGATGCCAATGGGATCATTAATATTTCAGCTACCGGTGGATTCCCGCCAATTGAATACGCCCTGGATGGTCCGCCATTCCAAAACACCGGTTTGTTCAATGCCGTACTTGCAGGACCACATACCATTNACATTCCGCGACTTACTGGGCTGTACAAAGATACCATCGTGGTGTTAACTGAACCATTACCAGTAGGTGCCACTGTTCAATTGCGCGATGCGAACTGTATCGATTCGGAAGATGGTCAGGCCTTGGTGCAAGGAACCGGTGGACGCGGCGGCTACAAATATTATGTAACACCTGGATTGTTCATCAATAAGTCTGGTGTGTTTAACGGATTAGCAGCAGGAACCTATACCTTACGTGTAGTGGATACTGCCGGCTGTGAATACTTCACATTGTTCACCATCAATCCGCCAGCGAATCCATTAAACAATACCGTTTCTAAATTGGATGCGGGTTGCCATGGCAAGGGCAATGAAGGTCAGGCTACCGCCAATGTGAGTGGTGGTACGGCACCTTATACTTACCTCTGGAGCACAGAACCACCGCAAACTATAGCTACCGCACAAACTTTATATTTTGGTACCTACTATGTAGATGTTACCGATGCGAATGGTTGCCAGGAACGGGATACTGTGTATATTGAAGAAGGTCCATGTTGCGATATCGCCTTTATTCCGAACGCCTTCTCGCCAAACGGTGATGGAAGTAACGATGAATTTAAGGTGNATGACAACAGCAGGGTGATTCTGATTCAATTGGAGGTTCGTGACCGTTGGNGGCAAAAGGTATGGTCGACCAATGATTATCGCCGTGGATGGGATGGAACCTTTGAAGGTCGCGATTCTGAGNTAGATACCTACTACTATATCCTGCGCTATACTTGTACCCGAGATGGTAAAACCTATACCAAAAAAGGTGATGTGACGCTAATCAGGTAATCCTTATTTTGAAATGATAAAATCCTGCAATTCCGGTTGCAGGATTTTTTATTACCACATGCCGGGAATATCTTTGCCCTCTAATATTTCGTACATGGTAGATGTTCTTTTAGGGTTGCAATGGGGTGATGAGGGGAAAGGGAAAATTGTTGATNTTTTAGCGAAGGAGTATGATATCATCGCTCGATTTCAGGGAGGTCCCAATGCGGGCCATACACTCTACCTGGACGATAAANAAATTGTTCTTCATACCATCCCCTCCGGTGTGTTTCATCCTGGAATGATTAATTTAATCGGCAATGGTGTTGTGATCGATCCGGTATCATTTCGTGCCGAGTGCGACGAAATTCAAGCACATGGAGTAAACCTTCAAAATTGTTTGCGCATCAGTGAACGTGCTCATTTGATTTTGCCATCCCATAAAGCCCTCGATAAAGCCAGCGAAGCCGCCAAAGGAAAAGATAAAATTGGAAGTACCCTGAAAGGTATCGGACCCACCTATATGGATAAAACCGGACGCAACGGATTACGCGTGGGCGATATTTTGCGCTCGGATTTTATGGATCGCTATCGCATCTTAAAACAGAAGCATCTGACAATTTTAAAACAAATGGATGCGGATGGTCNNCGGATGCAGAAATGGAACAGGATTTTTGACGCCGTAGATGCCTTAAAACAATATCAGATTATTTCTGCAGAATATTGGTTGAATGAACAACTCCAGCAAGGAAAACACGTGCTGGCTGAAGGCGCTCAAGGTACTATGTTGGATATCGATTTTGGTACCTACCCATTCGTTACCTCCAGCAATACCATCACAGCAGGGCTATGTACCGGTTTAGGACTGGCACCAAAGTGGGTCAGACGAATTTATGGGGTGTCTAAAGCATATTGTACCCGTGTGGGTGGCGGACCCTTTCCAACCGAACTTAATGATGCTACCGGGGACGCACTGCGCAATCTTGGACAAGAATACGGGGCGACTACCGGCAGGCCACGGCGTTGCGGTTGGATTGATCTGGTGGCCTTAAAATATGCTTGTCTCATCAATGGCGTCACGGATCTGGTGATTACCAAATCAGATGTGCTGGATGGCATGGATCCCGTGGGTCTTTGTACGGCCTATCGCCTCGCGAATGGTTCCATCACCGATCAGTTTCCTTATGATATTGTAGATGCCTCCATAGAACCTATATATGACTATTTGCCGAAATGGGAGAAGCCTTTGTCTTCTTGTTCTACACGGGAAGATGTACCTTCCGGGTTTATCGAATTGATTCAGCGTATCGAAAATTTTACCGGAGTGCGTGTTTCACATGTTTCAAATGGTGCCGCACGAACGGCACTCATCGCTTTTTAACGCCTCAAAAAATTTGAANAAATTTTTTCAAATCAAAAATATATANGAAAATTTACACGAGTAAACGATAGAACCGCATGAAAGCTAATCCTGAAAAGAAAGCAGCTACAAAGAAAGCAGCACCGGCGAAGCTGCTGCCTCGTCCAAAAGCTTCTCCGAAAAAAAGCAGGACGAGGATGAAGATGACGAAGAAGAAGACGATGAGTTGGATTTGAAAAAGAAATCGGTTAAGAGTGCAGGTAAAAACGATGACGACGATGACGACGACGATGATGATGACCTGGACGATGACGACGACGATGATGATGATGAGTTCGATGATGACTTCGCAGAGTTTGATATGCCAGCCTCGAAATCAAAATCGAAAAACCCGGAAAGAGTAGTGATGAAGAAGAGGAAGATTTTAAAATTGATGAAGATTTAGGACTGGATCTTTTGAAGATGATTTTGGTGACGATGATGATGACTTTTAAAAACGACTTAAATATGTAAAACGCCGGCTCAACGTCCGGCGTTTTTTAACGCTAAAACCATTCCAAAATGTTCCAACTTCAGGCCCCGTATGCACCAATGNGAGATCGACCGCAAGCCATCGAACAGTTGGTACAAGGATTGGAAGCACAACATCAGTATCAAACCTTACTTGGAGTAACAGGATCAGGTAAAACCTTTACCATCGCCAATGTGATTGAAAAGGTACAACGCCCAACCCTGGTGCTTACACACAATAAAACCTTGGTGGCTCAGTTGTATGGTGAATTCAGGCAGTTTNTTCCGGACAATGCCGTGGAGTATTTTGTTTCCTACTACGACTATTATCAACCGGAAGCCTATTTGCCAACCACCGGGGTGTATATCGAGAAGGATTTATCCATCAATAGCGAATTAGAAAAATTGCGTTTACGTACCACGGCCAGTTTATTGTCGGGACGGCGTGATATTATCGTAGTTGCTTCGGTGAGTTGTATTTACGGAATCGGCAATCCTGCAGAATATGCCAACGGAATTATTCGATTAAGTCAGGGCAGAATTTTGGAANGAAACAATCTTTTGCACAAATTGGTTCAGGCGTTGTATAACCGGAACAATATTGAATTCNATCGGGCCATGTTTCGTGTTAAAGGTGATACGGTAGATATTAATCTGCCGTATGCTGATTATGGGTATCGGATTATTNTTNTTGGGGATGAAATTGAAGAAATCCAACAGATTGATGTCATCACCGGANAANAAATTCAAAGCATGGCGGATGCTGCTATATTTCCGGCTAACATGTATCTGGCACCCCAAGACCAGATGCGTACCATCATCCATGAAATTCAGGATGAGATGATTGCACAGGAGGCCTATTTTAAAGAGCAGCAGAAATTTATTGAAGCCCAACGGATCAAAGAACGTGTGACCTATGATCTTGAAATGATTCAGGAACTCGGCTATTGTAAAGGCATCGAAAATTATTCCCGTTTCCTCNATCGCAGACGGCCCGGTGATCGCCCGTTTTGCCTGATCGATTATNTTCCCGATGATNTTTTAATGGTTCTGGATGAAAGCCATGTGACCATCCCGCAAATCAGTGGAATGTATGGAGGTGACCGCGCCAGANAAATGAATTTGGTGAATTTTGGTTTCAGGTTACCTTCCGCCCTCGATAACCGCCCTGAACTTAATGAATTTCAAACCAAGATGCATCAGGTGATCTTCGTGAGTGCAACCCCTGGTAACTATGAACTGGAAAAATGCGAAGGTGNNGTAGTTGACCAGGTGGTTCGACCAACCGGTCTGTTAGATCCTCCAATTGAGGTGCGACCCAGCATCAATCAGGTAGACGATCTCCTGGATGAAATTGATGACNGGGTGAAAAAGGGCGATCGGGTTTTGGTCACTACACTCACCAAACGATTGTCTGAAGAACTCAGTAAATACTTGCTTAAAATTCAGGTGAAATGTAAATACCTGCACAGTGAAATTGATGCCCTGGAACGCATCGAAATTTTGCGTGATTTGCGATTGGGTCATATTGATGTATTGATAGGCGTAAACCTCTTGCGCGAAGGCCTCGATCTTCCGGAAGTTTCCCTGGTGGCCATTTTAGATGCCGACAAGGAAGGCTTTNTAAGGGATGCCCGAAGTTTGACACAAACAGCAGGTCGGGCAGCCCGCAATGCCGATGGGTTGGTTATTNTTTACGCGGACCGCATCACAGAAAGTATGCAACGCACAATCGATGAAACGAATCGTCGCAGAATAAAACAACTTCAATACAATACGGAACATCGATCACCTCAAACGGTGCGTAAGTCCATCGACCAGATTATGGGTCAAACTGCGGTACTGGATATTAAGGGATATGATGCCGGCGACAGCAAAGCCATTCGTGAGAATACGCTANTGGTGGCCGAAGAACCGGTATTGGATTATCAGTCAGAGAAGGAANTTGAGAAAGAAATTGCGGCTACCAAANAACAAATGGAAAAGGCCGCGAAAGAATTAGACTTCATAGAAGCAGCCCGGCTCCGAGATCGGATGATGGATCTTAAAAAGAAACTCCCGGCTAAAAGGGATGATGAATTGGCTCATGTATGCCGATGATATTATCTGCCATTCATTTCCTACAACACTTGTTAAATGATGGGAGCCCGCTGTTCAACATGGGTTACTTTTATCCGTGGCAAGGCATCAATGTAAAATTCTTAAAATGAAAACGTAAAAGTCGCCTTAATGGCCTTCATGCTCCTGGGATCACTGGCAGCATGCACTGAAGAAACTCCAAAGAAGAAGTAAAAATTGAAGAGCAACCCGTTGTAAATGAAACACAGGCTGCCATCGACACCGCCAAAGACAAAATCGGGGATGCTGTTGAAGCCACAGCTGGTGCCGGTGCTAAAGTAGCCGAAGAAGCCGTTGAACAAACCAAGGAAGCTGCCGAAAAATGAAGGAAGCTACTAAAGATGTTGTTGAGAAAGGGGCTGAGAAAGTGGAAAATGCAGCCCGTGAGGTGAAAGAAGAAGCGAAAAAGTAAATCCAGCGCAGTGACTCTGAACCGAAATGGATAACTGCCAATCGCAGAAAGAGCCACTCAAAGACTGAACCCAAAACACCGTCGAATGGCGGTGTTTTTGATTAACCCGGAATTATTGGCGGGCTGGCCTTTTGATTCCACAACATTGAATTAATTTTGCCTGCCTATGTCCGATCTGTACGTCTATAATTCACTCACCCGTAAANAGGAAAAGTTTAAACCTCTGCATCCTCCGCATGTCGGACTGTATGTTTGTGGACCCACTGTATATAGTGATGCCCATATCGGAAATATCCGGACCTTCTCTTCTTTCGATATGATTTACCGCTACCTGCGTTTTAAAGGTTATCAGGTAAGGTATGTGCGAAATATCACCGATGCCGGACATCTGACCAATGAGCGGGGTGAAGGCGTTAACCGCATGGAATCACAGGCTCGTCTGGAAAGTCTGGAGCCCATGGAAATCGTCCAGAAATACACGGTGGGCTTTCATGAGGTATGCCGAATTTACAATTTGATTCGTCCTACCATTGAACCTATAGCAACCGGCCATATCGTTGAACAAATTGAAATGATTGAAACCTTACTTCAAAATGGCTATGCTTACGAAGTAAATGGCTCGGTTTATTTTGATGTAAAAACCTATCATGAAAAATTTGGGTACGGTATCTTAAGTGGACGAAATATTGATGAGTTAATGGCAGGCTACCGGGATNCGGATGGACAGGACGAANAAAGAAATTCCATCGATTTTGCCCTATGGAAAAAAGCCAGTCCTGAACATATCATGCAATGGCGTTCCCCCTGGGGCATGGGTTTCCCCGGTTGGCATCTGGAATGTTCAGTGATGAGCACCAAGTACCTGGGTGAAACGTTTGATATTCATGGAGGAGGTATGGATTTAAAATTTCCGCACCATGAATGTGAAATCGCACAAAACAATGGTGCCTGTCAAAACAGCGGTGCCCGCTATTGGCTGCATACGAATATGCTGAACTTCAATGGCCAAAAAATGAGTAAGTCTTTCGGGAATTCCATACTGCCCATGGAGTTTGTCACTGGTGAGCATCCCTTACTCGACAAAGGCTACGCGCCTTCTGTGATTCGATTTTTGTTTTTACAGTCGCATTATTCTTCTGAACTGGATATTAATGTGAAAGGCTTGCAGGATGCCGAAAAGGCTGGAAAACTGATGGAGGCTGCTGAAGAAATTCAACACCCCCGGTATGATCAGGTAACCGGTTCCGGAAATTCTTCTTCTGATCAGTTGGTGCATCAACTCGCAAACTCCTGCGAAGAATTTATGGATGACGATTTTAATACCGCCCGTACTTTGGCTACCTTATTCGAACTGGCCGGTATGGTAAATTCGTTAAAGGGAGGACAACTTTCCTTCTCAGAAATTCATGCCTCCAGTATTCAGCTTCTGCGTAAAACGTTGAATGATTATTTAGTTGAGGTGTTCGGATTATTGCCTCCCGGTGTTCAACCACATGATAAAATGGATGATGTTATTCAGGTTTTGATTCAACTACGCAAAGAGGCGAAGNATGAAAAAGATTTTGCAACCAGTGATGCCATCCGGAATCAACTGCAGGAGGCCGGCATTCAGCTCAAAGATGAANAAAGATGGTACCATGTCCTGGACCTTTATTCAGTAGTAAGAACCGCCAACCGAAGTATTTCAACACCATGACCAACAATATAGTAACTCGTTAAACCTAATTTTTCTCAATAAAAAATGGAGAGTTCTCTCCGCTTTCATCAACAATGCAGTACAGAATAGAAAAAGACACCATGGGCGAAGTGCAGGTTCCTCTGCAAGCCATTTATGGCGCACAAACACAACGGTCCATCGACAATTTTAAAATTGCCCAGGATATCAATCGCATGCCGAAAGAAATTATTGAGGCTTTTGCTTACNTTAAANAGGCCGCAGCAATCACAAACTTCGAAGCCAAGGTATTGAGCAAGGAAAAATGTGAAATGATCGGACGGGTTTGTGATGAGATTTTAGATGGACAACATCGCGATGCCTTTCCGCTTGTAGTTTGGCAAACCGGCAGCGGTACGCAAAGCAATATGAATGTGAATGAAGTGATCGCATACCGCGGCCATGTTTTGAATGGAGGTAAACTCAAAGACAAANGAAAATTTTTGCATCCGAATGATGATGTTAATAAAAGTCAAAGTAGCAACGATACGTTTCCGACGGCTATGCATATTGCAGCATATAAGATGCTGATTGAAACCACCTTGCCGGGTATCGTAAAACTGCGCAATACATTAGATAAAAAGGCGAAGAAATTTATGAAGGTGGTGAAAATCGGGCGGACACACNTTATGGATGCCACACCACTAACCCTGGGACAAGAATTTAGCGGGTATGTATCGCAATTAGATCGTGGCATCAAGGCCATANAAAACACACTGGCTCATCTGGGCGAACTGGCTTTGGGAGGCACTGCCGTAGGTACTGGCATCAATACGCCCAAAAACTATGCAAAAAATGTAGCCCGCCATATTGCTAAACTCACCAAGCTCCCTTTTGTTTCAGCCGACAATAAATTTGAAAGTCTGGCAGCGCATGATGCGATCGTAGAAGCCCATGGGGCCCTTAAAACGGTGGCAGTTTCCCTCATGAAAATTGCCAATGATATCCGCATGCTTTCTTCCGGCCCCCGCAGCGGCATTGGAGAAATTTTTATTCCGGATAATGAACCGGGAAGTTCTATTATGCCCGGTAAAGTGAATCCAACGCAATGTGAGGCTTTAACCATGATAGCTGCACAGGTATTGGGCAATGATGTGGCGATTAATGTTGGGGGCAGTATGGGGCATTTTGAATTGAATGTGTTTAAACCCATGATGATTTATAACTTCCTGCATAGTGCACGCCTGATTGGGGAAGGCTGTGTATCCTTCAACGACAAATGTGCGGAAGGCATTGAGCCCATCAAAGCCAATATCAAAAAGCATCTGGATAATTCACTCATGTTGGTGACCGCCCTCAATACCCGTATCGGTTATTACAAGGCTGCGGAAATTGCGCAAAAAGCACATAAACAAGGCACTACCTTAAAAGAAATGGCTGTGCAGCTGGGTTATGTCACCGACAAGGAATTTGATGCCTGGGTGAAACCCGAAGATATGTGTGGACTCTGATAGATCGCTTAGTGTTCTGTTTAGTTACTATTGCTATGAAATCAGAATCACAAGCAAGGTGATAACTTCTATTGAATGGATATGAGTTGCTGATGCTGCTTGTTTTCCTGAATCAGCTTAACAATGTAGAGCCCGGAAGGGATAGCTTGGACATCAACGTTTTGTTGTCTCGTTGTCGCTGAAAAGACAAGTCTGCCGGAAAGATCGAAAAGTTGTGTGAAGGTAGAACCCGTCCAGGGTATTTCTAAGTAGCTATGTACCGGATTTGTAAGCATCCAATGCGGAGTTTCTGACTCTTCAAGATGCGAGGGAATAGCGCAAGGGCTCACATTGCCAGGCCATCCGGTAAACTGAAACTGAATTTGTGAAAAACAGAATCATGAATGGTATTGGAATTGGTGCCCATGTTGATATAATTTGATCCAAGCGGTTCGCCATTTATAAGCATACAGTGTATTTCCTTTGGCATCAATCACGGAAGAATTTTTCGAATAGATTTCTGCGAAAGCTTCCTGATAAAACTGAAGGATAGCATTTTCTTCCAGGTAAAAGCTAACCAGATTGCTTGTTCCCATCATGTAATCGTATTTCAAAGTGGCACCGGAACAAATTAATATATTGGCACTTGAATAGGGGCCGGCTCCGGGATGATTCCCACTATGAAATGAGTCAATCGTGCCGGTCTGAACTACAAAACTACTATCCAGCATTCCGGACACCGGAAAATTTTTAATCAGATTCTGACTGCGAACCGTCAGGAAAGTGCCAGTAATTACGAGAAAAGTTAATAGTTGTTTCATGGTACAAAAGACGCCAATTTATTGAATCTGGCAAGTTGAAGCACAATAAGTGACAAATCTGTGACACGGTGTTTCGATGAGGCATTCAATAACTCGTCTTCAAACGCTACATAATTCCCGAACCGGTTACTCCAAATTCACCGGAAGAACAAGCAAACACCTGTGCTAACTTTTGAATAACTCCTCCCTTGCACCGAGGCCGCTGCAGGTCTACTTTTACGGATTCTAGCACGCAAAATGCGAACATTCTCGTTCGGCCGGTCGCTGTTATTTCGGGCTACCTGCGATATGGCATCCACAATATCCTGACCTTCCACCACTTGTCCGAAAACCGTATACCCATTGTCTAAATGCGGAGTACCACCCAGCGTTTTGTAATCAGTACGCGCTTGTTCGCTATATTGGAATCCGCCTCGTTGCTGAAACATATCCAGTTCCTGATCTGTGAAGGTTTTACCAACTACCAGATAAAACTGGCATCCACTGGAAGCCTTCTCCGGATTATTGTCGCGTGCAGCAGCCAAAGCACCTTTNTTATGATAGTATTTTGCAGGCATAAACTCAGCAGGAACTTTGTAACCAACGTCTCCGTTGCCCAGCATTTGTCCATCCAGGGCATTCTTGCTTTGCGGATCGCCACCTTGTATCATAAAACTTGGGATAACCCGGTGAAACAATAAACTGTCATAAAATCCTTCCTCTACCAGTTTCAGGAAATTCGCTGTGTGTTGCGGCACGTCTGCAAACAACTCAATCTTAATAGTCCCCATGGTAGTTTCTAATTCAACAAATTTGTTTTTNCTTTTTTGTGCCATAGCGGATACCGCCAATACACAAAAGCTCAAAAGCAGGAAGAGTGATTTTCGCATTGTTCAATACTTGTTTAGGTGTAAATGTAATACAATTTGGATTGTAGAACAGCGTACCGCAAACCTAACAAGATTGTTGATACGTATTCGTTAGAGGCGGTTTACCTTTGCCGTCCTGCTATGGCCTTGCAAGTACATTATGGTGTAGACACTTTTTCGGCGGTTCCCAATCCGGTCATTACCATTGGTACCTTTGATGGGGTGCATGTAGGGCATCAACAAATTATTCGCCGCATTACTGAACTGGCACAAAGCAACACGGGTGAAAGTGTATTAATCACCTTTGAACCCCATCCTCGTTTGGTGTTAAATGCTCCTCCACACGATTTGCAACTCCTCACAACAATCGATGAAAAGGCACGCGCACTGGAGGCCTTGGGGGTGCATCATCTGGTGGTGGCTCCTNTTACCNCTGAATTCGCCCAGTGGTCGGCTGATCGGTATATACAGCAGTTTATTGTAGCGCAATTCAAACCGCATACACTGGTAATTGGATATGATCGTCAGTTTGGGAAACAACGGAGTGGAAACTTCAGTTTATTGCAACGCTACCAGCAGCAAGGTTTATTTAACCTGGAGGAAATTCCGGCCAAGATGCTCGAAATGGTGGCTGTATCTTCTACCCGCATTCGTAAAGCCTTATTGGCTGGTGAGGTGACCGATGCTGCCGATTTACTGGGTCNNGCTCCTATAGCACAAGGTCTGGTTATTCCAGGGCAGCAACGTGGCCGGCATCTGGGGTATCCCACAGCCAATCTTTCCATTCCTTATCCCTATAAATTAATTCCGGCCCAGGGCGTATATGCCGTTCGGGTTCATGTGGCCCATCAATCTTTTAAAGGCATGATGAATATCGGAACCAACCCCACCTTTACTGAGGCGAAGCAGGTCCATCTGGAAGTTCATTTGCTTGACTATACGGCGNATTTGTATGGTCAAATGCTGGAGGTGGAGTTCCTGCAACGTATTCGGGCGGAACTCCGTTTTGAATGTGTGGAGGATTTGGTGGCTCAAATCAAACAAGATGAGTTGGAAACCCGTCAGGTGTTCAACGAAGAATAAATCCAGACTTGGGCGGCACACGCTTTTCGCTCCAAGTCCTCACCCGCTTCGGCCCAGGGCCTCAGCGTGTTGTGGGCTTTCCACTACAATCGTTGCCGCTCTGGTAACAAGAATAATCTTACGCGCATCAGATGGCAGATGGTTACAAGGCCCTGATACCATACAGGGATTTGTAATCCCGTATTGCCTTGCTTCGTGTGGCCCCTCAACAAACTATGGGCAGGGTGAATTGCACATGGCGGGGAACCTCCTCCATTCAACGTTTCTTTTAGGGGCTACCCGGCGGGCTGTTGGAACAATCAAATACTGACGTTTCCCTCCTGGGTATAAAACACCACGGCATGTCCCCGAAAGGCAAAGGGTGCCCGAAACCAACTTAGTACATTCGCCGAATCGGTTTGTTTAAAATAGCGGTATAAATCTCTGTTTGCCACTACGCGATACACACCCGGATCCGTACTGCGTTGAATGCGCTGTGTACTTTGGGGGCGTAAAAATCACAGGGCACCGGAGCATACCCAAACCAAACGGAATCTATCTGGATATCGGCCCGGTTAATTCGAATCAAGAAGGTATACATCCTACCAACGGGCCTTCCTCCTGCATTTTTCTCCATCGCATAGCTGGCCTGCTGCAGTATGATGGTCGCCGGTTTTACCCGCCAAACAGGATAAAGGCAAGAGGAAAATGAACAAGAGGATGGTTAGTCTCATACACTGAGTAATTTATAGGTTAATTCTTTCAGTAAGGTTGTTGAGGATCCGGAGGCATTAATACCCACTGATTTCTGATTGTACTCAGCCACCAAATGAATGGCCTCAATCGTCTGCTGCAATGAATACTGACGGGCATACCGTTCGTAATCTTTNAAAAAATTCGGAGTGATCTTCAGCAGGGAAGCAGCTTCCCCNTGAGGCATCCCTTTGGTAAAGTGAAATTTATACAGCTTGTTGAGTTCGGTATACAACATGGCCGTAATAACAACCAAGGGATGATCTTTGGGATTACCCATAAAATAATTTGCAATCCGAAACGATAATTCAGCATTTCGGGATAAGATGCTCTTTGGAAATTCAAATACATTGTACTCTTTACTGATGCCAATATATTGTTCTATCAGATTGGCATCAATTTCACTGCCCGGAGCCAAATTGATCCGTAATTTATCCAATTCATTGGCAATCTTTTGCAAATCATTGCCCAGGTAAGCTGCCAGTAATTCACAATTACCGGAATTGATTTTAAGGTTCTCAGCCGTTGTGTATTGTCGAATCCAATCCGCAATTTCATAGTCTCTCAGCTTCATGAAACTTTCATAAACACCGTGATGTTTAATTGCTTTTAAGATCGAGCTGCGCCCGTCNAATTTNTTATACTTGTAACAAACCACAAATACCGTGGTTGTCGCCGGGTTTTTAAAATAGGCTTCAAGTTGTTGAAATTCCTTTAATTGAGCAGCCTCCTTGAGTATCACCAACCGCTGCTGGGCAAAGGTGGGGTAACTGCGACAGGCATTCAGAATTTGGCGCCAATCCGCATCTTTTCCATAAAATATATTGAGGTTAAAATCTTTTTCGGAGGGNTCCAGAATATATTGTTCAAAAGCATCGCACAGCAGATCGATGTAATAGGGTTCATCGCCATCCAACACATAGAAAGGCTTTACCTGCTTGCTGCGGATTTCTTTCAACAATTCATTCACTCGTTTGTTCATGTCTGATGGTGTATCTGTGCGGGTAGCAGAAGAGGTAATTCATTCAGGCGCATCAGAATTTGAGCAACCGTTACGACATCCTGCCGGCAATACGCTTCAATTCGCGGGAGGTCCTTTTCCTGCCAATACACACGACCCACATCGGCGCCGCACAAATCAGCTTTAGGACTAGGAATATCCAGCACTGCTGCCAGCAAATCTACGGAAGTAAAATGTTTGTATTCGCCAAATTTCCAGAATTGCAACGTGTCTATCATTGGATTTTCCCAGGGTTTGCGTTATAGGTCGCGCAATACAGTAGGCAACTTCACACGATGAATCAGGGCTCTGCGACAAATAAACGGAATATCAAACTCCCGGATATTGTGTCCGCAGAATTGTTTGTCGTTCGCCGTAAAGAAGGAATCACACACTTTAAAAAAGGCCNNTAGTAGGTCGCGTTCCCGGGCATGTACCAAACTANNTACCTCAAGATGATAAGCTCCATCACGGGATTTAAAAAAGGCAAAAGAGATACAAATGATGCGCGCAAATTCAGCCAGAATACCAGCCTTTTCAGCATAGTGTTGCGCAGGATGCATAGGCGGATTTTCCTGCCAGCTCCATTTNTTAGTCCATAATTCCTGTAATCGTGGAGTAAGTGTTTCAAAATCGGGTGATACCGGTACAGTCTCGATATCAATCATCAAGAGATTTTCTGGTTTCATAAAAAAGTGTTTTCAAGTTCAACCCACGCTGTTTATTCCCGAATTACGCTGTTTGCTGGCGTGAATCGGGTGATAAGGGCGTGTTAAAAATAAAAGTAAAGCATTTCTTTCACATGCAGGAAGTTTGATATGTAACAGTTCGGATTAATTTTGTTTCATAATTTAATATCCTCATGGAAAATAATCTGGAACCCCGTAAAGGAATCAGCCCACATTGGATTTATGGCCCCATCATTGCCATTCTGCTCGCGGCTGGTATTTACTTATTTGTAACTAAAAATAAAACTGAAACCCGCCTGGATGAAACCAGTATGGAAAACGTAGAGTTGAAAGATGATAAATCCTTGTTGGAATCTGAATATAATGCCGCGCTGGCTCGCCTGGATGATATGAAAAATCAAAGTGTGCAAATGGACAGCCTGCTGAATACAAAAAGCGAAGAGGTTGAGAATCTGAAAGCCAAGATTAAAAGCATCATGGAGGATAAAAACGCCTCGGCGAAACAATTGCGTGAAGCCCGTAAGATGATTGAAGAATTACATGGTAAGATGAATACTTATGAAAAACAAATCATTGCGCTGAAACAGGAAAATGTTCAACTCACGGAAGACAAACGTGCGTTGACGGAAGAAAATGTTCAAAAGACTGAAGAGAATGCCGCTTTGCAAAATGATAATTCAGACTTGCGGAATAAAGTAGAGTTAGGTTCGGTGTTGCACGCCTCCGGAATCCGGATGCAGGCCATCGACCACAAACGGAATTTGCTGGGACAGGAANAAGACAAAAATACCGAGAAAGCGAAACGCGTTGACCGGATTCATATCAGTTTTGACCTCGATGAAAATCGCATCAGTGAAAGCGGTGAAAAAATGCTGTATCTCTGCGTTTACGAACCTTCCGGAGCCGTGGCAAGTGCAGGCGGTAAATTCAAACTGGCCGATGGTTCAGAAAAAGCCTATTCAACGGCGAAAAGTGTGCTGGTGAAACAAGGTGAAAAAGTTAAAGGTATATCCACGGATTGGGTTCCATCCGGAACGATGNGTCAGGGCGAGTATAAAGTAGAAATTTATCACATGGGCCACCTCATTGGTTCAGAGAAAGTTACCTTGCGCTAAAATTCAAGTATGTCAACCCAACGAATTTCAATCGGCTGTGATCATGCCGGTGTTGCCCATAAATCAGCCATCATATCCTGGTTACAGGAACAAGGCTATGAAGTCATTAACCACGGAACCGATACATTGGATAGTGTAGATTATCCGGATTATGCCCATCCGGTTGCCAGCGATGTTGAATCTGGTCATGCGGAATACGGCGTATTAATTTGTGGTAGTGCAAACGGTGTTTGTATGACCGCCAATAAACATCAGGGCATTCGGGCGGCCTTGTGTTGGCAGCCTGAAATTGCAGCATTATCCAGGCAACATAATGATGCGAATATTATTTGTTTGCCCGCTCGCTTTGCGGATATTGATGTTTGTTTGAATATGGTGGATACCTTTTTAAAGACACCTTTTGAAGGAGGACGGCATCAAAACAGGGTACAAAAAATTTCTTGCGCTTAAAAGGGTAACTCCCGTCCCATACATCTTACGGCTTAATGGTTCGAGGTTGTGCGAACTAAGGAATCCAGGCGCCTCACCTGAAGTTCTAAATTTCGGATGCGTCGTTGTTCGGGTGTTTCACGGATTGTTTGTGTCTGGCGTTCGGCTTTCCACTTCTCTGCTGCTATGTAAACTCCAGGAGCAATCATNACACAAAATAAAAGTGTCCATAGAGAAATGGATAAAACGCTCTTTTTTTCTTGTTCCTTGTTGTCATGATGATAACCGGTAAGCCGGGCAAGTACGTACGTTGCCAGCCCAATAAACAAACTGTTGATGGTATAAAAATACATGCCCCCTGCAAACTCGGTCCAGATACCATGCGCTAATCCAAACCCGGCGGTGCATAAAGGAGGCATACAGGCCGTTGCAACAGCAACTCCCGCCATCACTTTTACCCCATCGCGTTTCATTAAGCCGATAAAGCCGGCCATGCCTCCAAAGAAGGCGATTAAAATATCAAAAATGCTGGCATGCGAATAAGAGAATAAGGCCTCGGTATTGTTTTCAAACGGACTCAGTAAAAAGTAAACTGTTGAGGCACTCAGGCTGATGCCGGTCATCGTCAAAAANCTACGAATCGCTTTATTCCGCATCGGGCCGTTTCGGGTGGCTAATGCAAATGAGTAACCTGTTACCGGACCCATCAGAGGANNAATTAACATGGCCCCAATAATGGCCGACATGGAATTGGTATTTAGTCCGATACAGGCAATCACCATAGCAAATGCCATAATCCAGAAGTTATGACCATTCAGATTGATACCATCCCAGATTTCCTGAATGGTGGCTGTTTCATCTTCTTCCCGATGTAATTTCATCCGGGATTGTAACCAACGCGAAAAAGCACTTCGAATCATAAAGAAGCCTGCTCTGGTTTAAATACTTCCGGTACGTCCACCATCCACACAGATACTTTGCCCGGTAATGTATGCCGTTGCAGGTGTAGCGAGAAAAGCAGCCAGTGCCGCTATTTCTTCTGCTTGTCCGAATCGACGCATGGGAATTTCGTGCAACATTTCTTCTGTAACATCCTCTTCGCTGGCTTGCATTTTATTGGCACGTCCACTAATTATTGCTGATAAACGGGCGGTGGCCGTAGCGCCAGGCAGTACATTATTCACTGTGATGCCGTCAGCTGCCACTTCATTTGCCAGCGTTTTAGCCCAGGAGGCAACAGCAGCACGGGTGGTATTGCTCACGCCCAAATTGGGTAAGGGAATCTTAACACTGGTAGAAATAATATTTAAAATACGTCCGTATCCTGAATTACGCATGCCGGGTAACAAGGCTGTGGCTAATTGATGATTTNNGATCAGATGCAGATTCAGTGCTGCAATAAAATCCTGACTGGCCGCTTCCGTAATTTTTCCGGGNGCAGGTCCTCCCGTGTTGTTCACCAGAATATGAACCGGGCCGGTTGCCAGTAGGGGCTGTACTGCCTGAAGTACTTCAGCCGGTTGGGTAAAATCGGCAGCAACCCAACTATGCGCGTTTTCACTCGAAGGTAATTGGGTGCAGGCTTCCTCCAGCCGTTCTTTATTTCGGGCCATTAATATACAACGCGCCCCTAACGCAGCTAATTCCCGGGCTATGGCAAAACCAATTCCTTGTGTGCTTCCGCAAACCAGGGCTGTTTTGCCCTCAAGCGATAAATTCATTCCAAATGATTTGGGCGAAGGTACAAAGTAGCCCCTAGTTACCTTACATCGAATTTAATGATTTGCTTTTTTTCTTCATGGAGCTTTTGTACTTTTCATTGTCAACAGAAAAGCCTAATCCAATTGTGAAAATGCGGCCATCTACATTCATGCTAGCGATATGTGACGGGTTGAAGAAATTATTCAAATAGTAATTTGCAGTTATCGAGAAGGTTTGGTAACGCACTCCAAAAAAGCAGAGGCAAACACAGGGGCTACGCGGTCACTGAACCATTCATTGCTTTTGATTTTTCGATCGTTGATAAAACTTTTGATTTTATAATTTAAGGCAACGCCAACATCTCCACCCACTTTAAACATGAGTTTTTCGTTCATCAGGTAAAATTTTAAACCGAGGGGTGCACCCAGGGTATACACACGATGTTTGGTTTTAAGGGTATCATTGGGACGGGTAATTAAACCAATATTGCGCAAATGGATACCGGTAAAGGGCCGCACGTGCTGATGCATCTTATAATTGACATCAAAGCCTGAATTAAAATAATACGTAAAACGAGGAACCGTTTTCTGGTCAATGTTCCAGGCAGTCACTTTCGAGAATTGAAATAGGAATCCTTCCACACCCGATTCGAAAGTAAATTTCTTTTTTGGAAGGTGGGTTTACAGTTTGTGCGGATGCCGTGATTTGAAGCATTAAGAGGAGGACAACTAAGTGGTAGTAACGCATAGCAAAATTTTTGGACCAAAATAGTAGAAGAAGTTCAATAAATAGGCAAACACTACCCGAAAAAATTTATAGCCCATTGGCATAGCTCAGCGCGGAATGCGCCATGAAAAAGGAGGTGGGTAAAACCCTTTTCGGCCTTACTTTTGTGCCTCTCAATTTCTGATTTATGTTACAGTTACAGGTCTTGCGCACGCAAAAGGAACTCGTTTTACAAGGACTCAAGNAAAAACATTTTGCAGATCCGGCAATGGTCGATCGCATCCTGGTTTTGGATGAGGAGCGCCGCAAAGTGCAAAGTGAAAATGATGACTTATTGTCTCGCATCAATTCGGCATCAAAAGAAATTGGGAATCTGATGAGTCAAGGGAAGCGCGATGAAGCCGAAACCCTGAAAATCGCTGTGCCCGCCCTCAAAGAAGCCTCTGCGCTTTTAAGCGAACGATTAAAGACCTTGGAGCAGGAGCAAAATGATTTGTTGGTGCAACTTCCGAATTTGCCCAATGTGATTGTACCCGAAGGTCGTACTCCTGAAGAGAATGTTACTGTACGTGGAGGAGATCACCTGCCCGAGTTAGCGGAAGATGCTTTACCGCATTGGGAATTGTGCCAGAAGTACCGCCTGATCGATTTTGAATTGGGTACANAAATTACCGGTGCCGGATTTCCGGTTTATCTGGGGCAGGGTGCGCGTTTGCAACGTGCTTTAATTAACTATTTTATCGACTTTAATACCCGGGCGGGTTTTACCGAATGCCAGCCTCCGCTTATGGTGAATACGGCCTCCGCTTATGGTACTGGTCAGTTACCGGATAAAGAAGGACAAATGTACCATGCCTCTGTGGATGATTTTTATTTAATACCCACGGCAGAAGTGCCTGTGACGAATTTTTATCGGGATGAAATTGTGAAGGAAAGCGATTTGCCTATTCGTTTAACCGCATACACGCCGTGTTTCCGCCGGGAGGCCGGGAGTTATGGCAAAGATGTTCGGGGCTTAAATCGTTTGCATCAGTTTGATAAGGTTGAAATTGTTCAGTTTGCGCATCCGGATAACTCCTACGCCGTTTTAGATGAAATGGTGGACCATGTGGAACGCCTCGTACAAAGTTTAGAATTACCTTATCGTATTTTACGCTTATGTGGTGGAGATATGAGTTTTGCATCGGCCCTCACTTATGATTTTGAAGTGTTTAGTGCCGCCCAGAAACGTTGGCTGGAAGTGAGTTCAGTTTCAAATTTCGAAACATTTCAAACCAACAGAATGAAATTCCGCTTTAAGAATGCCGAAGGAAAAACCCAATTGGTGCATTCTTTAAATGGATCTTCACTGGCTTTGCCGCGCATCGTTGCCTGCCTGCTCGAAAATAATCAAACACCTGAGGGTATTCGTATTCCAGCAGCACTGCAACCCTACATGGGCGCATCCATGATACAATAATATACCCTAAGAAATAGCTGAGTGTGCAGGCACGGGGATGCATTCATTGATTCGTTGGATCCATGAATTGAGACGGTTGCAAAAGTCACCGGCAAAAAATCATCGTAATGCAGAAATTTGAAGCCAATTGATTTAGTCATTTATTTTTAATCGTTTTGCAACGGTCTCGAATTGATTACTCCAACAGTACCGGACTCAACCATTTGGCCATCGTTTCTTCCGCCATGTTNTTACGTTGTGCGTAATCGTTCAATTGTTCACGGTTAATTTTACCTAATCCAAAATAGCGACTTTCAGGGTGTGCAAAATACCAGCCACAAACCGAGGAAGCCGGATACATGGCCAACGATTCGGTGAGTTGTATACCGGCTTGTTCCGTGGCATTGAGGAGGGTAAATAAGGTTTCCTTTTCGGTGTGGTCGGGGCAGGCCGGATAACCGGGTGCGGGACGAATGCCGCGGTATTCCTCCTGAATCAGCGCAGCATTGTCTAGTGCTTCATCGGCAGCATAGCCCCAATACACGGTTCGTACCTGGGCATGCAGATATTCAGCCAAAGCTTCAGCCAGACGGTCGGCCAGGGCTTGTATCATAATTTTATGGTAATCGTCGTGCTGCGCTTCATACTGCTGAATATAGGTTTCGATGCCCTGAATGCTCACAGCAAAAGCACCTATATAATCTTCAATATCCGGGGCAATAAAATCGCTTAAACAATAATTGGACTGTCCCGCAGCTTTTTCACTTTGCTGGCGCAGGAAATGCAGGGTTTGGGTTCCCTGTTCGGTGATGACTTCAACATCATCCGCACCCTTACGACGTGCTGGCCAGATACCGGCAACAGCACGGGCTTGTAGTCCTTTTTTNTCAATCACTTCATCTAACAACCGCATGGCATCGTTCAACAAATTACGGGCTTGTTCACCGACTTTNTCATCCTGCAATATTTGCGGGTAGGGGCCATGCAATTCCCAGGTGATAAAGAAAGGCGTCCAGTCGATATACGGTTTTAATGTGGCCAGACTGATTTCCGGCAGCGGAATCAAGCCGGTTTGTTTTGGTTGGCTGATGGTATTTTGATCAAAACCNAATTGCAGGGCACGTTCACGGGATTCGGCCAGACTCAGCAATTTTTAGTTTTTGACGGGCCAAAAATCATCCCGCAGTTGGATATATTCTTCGCGGGTGCGTTGCAAGAGGNNATGCTTTTGTTGACTCAATAATTCACTTACCACGGTAACACTGCGCGAAGCATCCAGCACATGGAGAACACCGTGTGCATATTGTTCGGCAATTTTTACAGCGGTATGCATGCGGCTTGTGGTAGCGCCTCCAATGAGCAATGGAATGTTGAATTGGCGCCGTTTCATTTCCTGGGCAACATGGACCATTTCATCCAGTGAAGGGGTAATTAATCCGCTGAGGCCAATAATATCCACCTGATGCTGAATTGCTTCATCCAGAATACGGTTAGCAGGAACCATAACTCCTAAATCAATGATTTGATAACCATTGCAGGCCAATACAACCGAGACAATATTTTTNCCGATATCATGTACATCACCTTTTACTGTGGCCAGTAAAATTTTGGCNGCCTGGGTGCTTTCTGTTTTGCCAGCTTCAATAAACGGTGTCAGGTAAGCTACACTGCGTTTCATCACCCGGGCACTTTTAACTACCTGGGGCAAAAACATTTTNCCGCTACCAAATAAATCACCCACCACATTCATGCCATCCATGAGCGGGCCTTCGATGATTTGTAAGGGACTGGCATATTGCAGACGTGCCTCTTCGGTATCCTGATCGATATAGTCTGTGATGCCGTTAACGAGGGCATGGGTCAGGCGTTGTTCAACAGTTCCTTGCCTCCAGCCTTCATCCTTGGTTTGCGTGCGTAGTTCTGATTTGAAGGTTTCAGCAAAGCGTATCAGCGATTCCGTGGCCTGATTCTGTTCATTGTTTCGGTTGAGGATGACATCTTCGCAAAGCGTTCGAAGCTGGGCATCAATTTCGTCATATACTACTAGCTGTCCTGCATTTACGATGCCCATATCCATACCGGCTTGTATGGCATGATACAGAAACACACTATGCATGGCTTCACGCACCGCATCATTTCCACGAAACGAAAAGGATAAGTTACTTACGCCCCCGCTCACGGAGCAATCGGGTAATAATTTNTTCAGGGTTCGGGTGGCCTCTATAAAGTCGAGTCCATAATTATTGTGTTCTTCCAGTCCGGTGGCTACTGCAAAAATGTTCGGATCAAANATGATATCGCTTTCGGGGTAGGCCAAAGANGAAGTGAGCAAGCGATGCGCCCGTTGACAAATTTCAATTTTACGATCGCGGGTATCGGCCTGCCCTTGTTCATCAAATGCCATGACCACCACAGCGGCCCCATAGCGACGACAAATTTTGGCCTGTTCCAGAAATTTCTCTTCCCCTTCCTTTAGCGAAATAGAGTTAACGATACTTTTCCCNTGAACACATTTAAGCCCCGCTTCAATAATTTCAAACTTACTACTGTCTATCATCACCGGAATTCTGGCGATATCCGGTTCGGCCTGAAGCAGANNTTTAAAAGTGGTCATGGCCCATACGCCATCCAGCAAGGCATCGTCCATGTTGATATCCAGAATCTGGGCACCGCTTTCAACTTGTTGCCTGGCTACTGAGAGTGCTTCATCAAATTTGTTTTCGCGGATGAGGCGGGCAAATTTNTTACTACCAGTTACGTTGGTGCGTTCACCGATATTAATAAAATTTGATTCGGGGCGGATCGCCAGAGCTTCCAGCCCGGAGAGCGTCAAAGAATGTGTTATACGCATGACGGAATTACTTGGTTTGTATTCGGCGTGGTGGNNAATTTGGTTGAGTTCATCGGCAATACAGCGAATATGATCGGGNGTAGTGCCGCAGCATCCACCCACAATATTCACTAAACCCTCTCGGGCCCAATCGGCCAAAATATGTCCGGTTTCATGGGGTTGTTCATCATATTGCCCGAAAGCATTCGGCAAACCGGCATTTGGATACGCACTTACATAGCAGGTGGCCAGTTGGCTGAGCTCTTCGATATGGGGGCGCATTTGAGTGGCTCCCAATGCGCAGTTGAATCCGATACTTAGCGGTGAGGCATGTTGTACTGAAATATAAAATGCTTCCAGAGTTTGACCGCTCAGGGTACGGCCACTGGCATCTGTAATGGTTCCTGAAATCATGAGGGGNAGTTTGGCTTGTTCAGGATGTGCATCAAAATAAGTTAAGTAAGCCACAATGGCCGCCTTGGCATTGAGCGTATCAAAAATGGTTTCGATCNNGAGAATCAGGTCTGAACCGCCATCCACCAAACCTCGGATCTGTTCATAATAGGCCTCCTTTACTTCATCGAAGGTCACCGCCCGAAAACCCGGATTATTCACATCGGGGGATAGCGAGAGCGTACGGTTTGTGGGGCCAATGGCACCGGCCTAAAACGATCGAGTGGGTGAGATATCGTGTTTCTGACAATAGGCTAAAACAGCGCGTCGGGCGCAACGGGCAGCTTCTACATTCAGAGTATAACACCAATCCTGCATGTCGTAATCGGCCATAGAAATACGTTGCGCACTAAACGTATTTGTTTCAATAATGTCGGCACCTGCTTCGAGGTATTGCGTATGAATGGCTTCAATCACGTCAGGGCGGGTAATGCAAAGCAGGTCATTATTGCCTTTTACATCCTTATGCCAGTTTGAAAATGGTTCACCGCGGTAATCTTTTTCTTCAAGGCCGTAACGTTGAATCATGGTACCCATGGCGCCATCGATGACCAGGATACGTTCTTGTAGTAATTCTTCAATTCGATGCATACGATTCAGTTTTAACCGAACCTTACTACAGACTTAACCAACAAATTGTTTGAGGAGTCGAGTATTAGTTCAGTTTTTGTGATTCAGGCTGAACAATAATCAAATCCGCCTGCGCTGCAAATGTACTTGAGAAAATGCAAAAGCTGAACAAAGGCGGACTAAATTTGTAGCTACGCATCATGAAATTTACAATTGCCTATTCGCTGGTTTTTATATGTGCTGGCAGCCATTGTTTTTGGGGCTATAGTTTGCATCGCGGTAGCGAACGAATTTATCATCTTGAGAAAGAAGTAGTGGCCTTAAAAAATACCCTGCATGCCACAACGTCGTACGATACAGCGTTGCATCGGGTTGAAGATGCGCATCAGCGACGGCGCCGTCAATATTGGGGAGAAGGTACTACTTTTCTGGTGTTGACTTTGTTGGCATCGGGCATTGTATATTATGCCTATTACCGCCAACGGCAGCTCAGTAAACTGCAACAGAACTTCATGTTAAGTGTGACCCATGAATTAAAAACGCCTTTGGCTGGTATCAAATTGAATATGCAAACCTTGCAACGCCGAAAGCTGGATGAAGAGGTTCAACAGAAGCTGATACGCACCGCAGTGTATGAAACCGATCGTTTGAACGACCTCTGCAATAATATTCTGATGGCCACGCAAATGGAAAGTAAAAAAGAAGCCATGTATTCGGATGCGGTTAAACTGCAAGGAGATTATTCAGGAAGAGGTGGCTGAATTCCAATCCCGATACCCGGACTTTCACATTGAAACCTTTCTGGATGAAACGGTACCACCTGTGCGTAGTGATCGTACCTGGTGGAAACTGATTTTATCGAATCTGGTTGAAAATGCCCGAAAGTACACCGAAGACGGAGGGGCTATTCAAATCCGAATGCATCGTGAAAATCAGGAAATTGTTTTACAGGTTTGTGATCAGGGCCCCGGAATACCGGATGAAGAGAAACAAAAAATATTCAGCAAGTTTTACCGGACCGGCGAAGAAACTACCCGAAAAACCAGCGGAACAGGTCTGGGATTATATTTGGTACGTAAGATGGTATCCTTATACAAATATGACATTACTGTGAAAATAATACTCCCAAAGGTTCTATTTTTGAAATCAGGATTCGTATTTAGAACGAAGCGTTGACTATGAAAAATAATAACCCCAGAGCGGTGATTCTTCTGGTTGAAGATGAGAACAGTTTGCGGGAAGCCCTGAAATTAAATCTTGAACTGGAAGGGTATGAAGTGCAGGCGGTGGATAATGGTANNAAAGCCTTGCAAGCCTTTAAGGAAGCCTATTTTGATTGTATTATTCTGGATATTATGATGCCCGAATTAGACGGACTCATGGTGAGTGAAAGCATTCGTTTGCAAAATCAAAATATTCCGATTTTGTTTTTATCCGCGCGAAATACCAGTTCTGATCGGGTGGCTGGTTTGCGCATGGGTGGTGATGATTACATGACAAAACCCTTTAATCTGGAAGAATTGTTGTTGCGGGTCGAAAAACTGATCGAAAAAAATAAGAAAATAGAACAACCTACTTCCGAATTATCCGTTTATAAATTTGGTAATTGCAGCATTGACTTCCAGTCGCACGAATGTTTGGATGTGCATGGTGAAAAACGTGCGCTTACANAAAAGGAAATTCATTTTCTGAAATTGCTGATCGATCACCAGAATGAAGTGGTGACCCGGGAACATATTTTAAAGATGGTATGGGGATACAATGTATTTCCAACCACACGTACCATCGACAATTTCATTATGACCTATCGCAAATATTTTGAGGAAAATCCTCGCCAACCAAGGCATTTTCACAGCGTTCGCGGAATTGGGTACAAGTTTACGGCCTGATTCATTTAGTGGTAGGTGGCGTGTTCTTCTTTCGGGTGAAATAGCAACAGCGATAGCAGCATCAGGAATACAAGACTTCCGGATTGGCTATCCAGAATATCATCCAAGGCAGCATTGATTAAAAATAAAACACTGATCAAATTCCAAGTTTGTTACGCTGTTTCAAAAAGCGATATAGCATCAAAACAAAAAGGTTATTAAGGAGAGGAAACCCAGCAATCCGGTTTCCAGCCAGGTTTTCAATAACTGACTATGCGTTTGAATGCCTTGTGCTGCCAATAAAGTATATCCCTGTTGTTTTAATTCGTGGTTTAATACCAGATCAGAGCTTCCAGTTCCACACCCCGCCAACCCGTATCTTTTTAATAAACTTAACGAAACTGAATACACCGCTTTTCTGGCGCCCGTCGAATTGGCTACATTAATCTGGTCCCTGGGGAGTTGAATCGATTGTAATTTTGTTTCCAGAATCCGGTACTGCACCGGAGGGTCAGATACAACATGCCTGTTATACCGAGTAGTACTAAAACAAACGTAATACTTCGAAGCAGGAGGTGTTTAATAAAGGACGTAGCCATCCAAAGGATATAGGCCAAAAAACAGACTAACGCCAACATCGCAGTCTTTGAAATCAGAATCAGGAGAATCACCATAAACAGGCCAATCAAGATGCTGTAATACCACTTTTGCTGCTTGGTGAGATGCCGGTTTTGAAACCAATCCAGGGCCATAAAAAAAATACCTATCAAAAAGTAGTTTGAATAAATGCCAGGATGCCATATCGTATGCCCGATATTCATGCGATGAAATATTTTACCGGTATCGGCCCATGAATACATAGAGATTGTGATGCCCAGATTAACCAGAAAGGATGCCAAACAAGAAAACACAAAAACCTGAAGAATGAACCGGAGTTTTCGGGATTGGCATAAGATTCTGAACTCAGGACAATCGGTAATATCACAAAGGCCAGTTTTACTTCTATGCTATGCCATCCACGGGCCGGTTCCAGCGAAAAAAACATCCAGAGCAATTGAATCAGAAAAAAAGTAAAAACGACATTCCGAGAAAATCGCGCCGGAGGTTACGTATCTTTTCACTGAATCGGGTATCGAATAACCAATGTATCAGCAACATTAGAATGCTGATAGAACTGGATCGCTCAAACCAGGGCAGTATGGCCACGCCGACCGTTACCAAAAAAACCAAACCGAGGTGCGGTCAAGTTGTTTGTAGGCATTCATTACCTGACGAAGGTAATTATCTTCTTGCAAGATGACAAGCCACCTGTTGCCCGGAATCTCAGAAGTAACAGGCGATTTTTATTCGTTTGATTTAATGTAAGTTCTACTAATAAGTGCAACCGGATTTTATCCCCTGTGGAGCGTAGAGAAGCGAAGGCGTAGCCGAAGCGAAACAAGCTCCACAGAAAAAACTACCTTTGTTATTACCACATGACAAAGAAGTATAATCAGCTCACCTTGGCACAAAGGTACAAGATCGAAGCACTTATCAAAGTCGGCAAATCACAATCTGAAATTGCCCAGATTATTGGTGTTCATAAATCGACAATACATCGAGAGCTAAAGCGAAATATCCCTGCTCGGGGGTAGGTGCTAAAATCTATGGCGCTCAAAAGGCACAGACAAAGACCGACAACCGGCACAAATTCAAAACGAAGCGAATTCGATTTACGGAGCCTCTAAAAAGCAGATGCTGAAGTGGATGGAGGAAAAACGATTTTCTCCGGAATTGGTAGCTGCCCAGTGGAGCAAGGAAAACAAACCAGGTGTTTGTCATGAAACCATTTACAAATTCATATGGCATTGTAAGCACACAAATCAACGTATAAATAAACCTTACAAGAAGCTCTATACTAAACTGAAACATGGAAAACGTCGCAGAAAGCGAGGGAACTATAAAGATTCAAGAGGTATTATACCGAACCGTGTATCGATTGAAAACCGGCCCAAAATAGTAGAAAACAGAAGCCGATTTGGGGATATTGAGGCCGATATTATAGTAGGGGCAAATCACAAATCTGCACTATTGATAACCACAGATAGAGCAACAATTAAGACAACAATAGATAAGCTGAAAGGAAGAGATGCAGAGCAGGTATCAAAAATTATAATTGCCCGTATGAAAAAAATGCCACCGATAAAAACCATGACCTTTGATAATGATCAGCTTTTTCCAAACATGAACAAATTGCAAAAGCGCTGAATATAAAAACATATTTTACCCGTCCATACACGTCACAAGACAAGGGCACCATTGAAAATAGAAACGGCGTAATTCGTCTGTTCTTCCCAAAGAAAACAGACTTCGATAAAGTTTCATCCTCTGAAATCAAACGAGTAGAAAAAGAAATCAATAGCAGACCCGTTAGAAAATTTGGATACTTAACCCCGGATGAAGTATTTTTAAAGATGAAAGGTAGCGTTGCACTTATGAATTGAACTCAGCTAAGCATGAATCAGCGGGTAAGGACAAAATCAACCAGACCCGCTTTTAGTGGAATCATTCGTAGAAACTCTGGCCGAACTTCAGTTACTTTTGTATCATGTTAATGAGCATACATCCTAAAAACCCGGATGAACGAAAGATAAAACTCGTGGTGGAGTCGTTGAAACGGGGCGGAGTGCTGATTTTTCCAACGGATACTGTATACGGGATAGGCTGTGATATTGAGCATCCGGAGGCTATTCAACGCATTTGTGCCATTAAANAGGTGGATTATCAANAAACACAATTATCGTTTTTGTGTTCCGACCTCAGCCATTTGAGTGAATATACCAAACCGGTCGACACACCCNTGTATCGATTTNTGAAACAGTATTTACCCGGTCCGTACACATTTATTCTGGAGGCGAATAAANAAGTCCCCAAATTATTACGCACCCGAAAGGACACCGTAGGGATTCGAGTACCCCGGAATCCGATTAGTCATGCCTTGCTGAAAGAATTGNGGAGGCCGGTTCTGAGTGCCTCACTGCCTTTACCCGAAGATGGATCGATTTACAGCGACCCCTATGAAATCTATGAAGTTNTTGAGAATTTGGTGGATATCGTGATTGATGGAGGTCCGGGTGGTTCAGTGCCATCCACTATCGTAGATTGTACGGTGCACCCTCCTGTGGTGATTCGTGAAGGTGCCGGAGAAATTGAATAAAGTAAAAAGTAGGGCCTGTATTTTTATAAATAGGGACTTTGTGTTAATTTGGACCCAAATATTGATTCATGAACAGGATTTTTCTGGGAATGGTGTTACTGATTCTGTGTTCACTGCAAACCAGTGCCCAGNTTTTTACGATCCCAAAATGGGACTATTATTGGGATACGAAGGCCCATGAAAAAGGTCAGCTTCATNTTACCTATGGATACGGTCAGCCCCGTCTCGACAAAAAACTTTTTGATTTTCATAAGGATGAGAAAGAATTCNGCGTGGTAGGCGTTGGACCGTTCTTCTGGAGAGCCGAATATGGACTTTCCCGAAAATTGAGTGTAGCCCTCTCAGCCAGCTATATTTTATATAAAAGCGATTGGACCCGCATCCACTTTGATGCCTTCCGTGGAGTTGACAGACCCTATACCTATGGCAATACCCTGCACGACATTTCTGCCAATCTTCGATTCAATTATCACCTTTTCGTGAATAAAGAATGGGATGTTTACATTGGAGGTGGAGCCGGGTATAACTATTTCAAATCACAGGATTTTACAGAATATCTTCCGGAGGATACCACCTTCCAATCGCATTTTAAAATTCCCTACCCGGTTTCTTACGAAATGACTTTGGGCGTGCGTTACTTTTTCTTAACCCGCACGGCGATTTATGTGGAAGCCGGTATCGGAAAGGCTTTGGTTCAGGGAGGTTTTGTTNTTAAATTCCGACATAGGAAAAGAGGATAATAGGTATTATATTTGCGCCACAATCAGTAAGCCATGCTAAAAAGCTTCCTCACCATATTTGAAGTCGGTAACGTAATTGGATATTACGGGTGCTGGCTTTTTATCATTATCATGTTTGTTGGCCTGCTCTTCGTAATGAAGAATTATCTGAAGGATAATTAATCCTACCCTTAATCTATATTCTTTTCTTCAGGTTTCCTTATCAGGGTAGGGGAAGATTTTCTTGTTGTTTTCGCAGTCTATTTGGGGCAATTCATAGGCAATCTTTGTTTGCTGGTTATGAAAAGGGCGTGGGATGCTCAGGGATTCGATGCCGGTAGTTCAGAACCATTAACTTTGCACCTGTATGAAAAGCGAAATTCTGGCATCCATTCGACAGGAATATATGTTGGCCGAGCTCGATGAGGCTACGATGTATGACGATCCCATTCTTCAGTTTCAGCAATGGTTTGAACAAGCCCTGCATGCTGAATTGGATGAAGTGAATGCCATGAATCTGGCAACGGTAGATGCAACAGGTAAACCGCACAATCGGATTGTTCTGTTAAAAGGATTGGAGGATGAGAAGTTTGTTTTTTACACCAACTACCTCAGTGCCAAGGGGCGTGATATGGTAAACAATCCTGCAGTGAGTCTGNAATTTTTCTGGATGGGACTGCAACGTCAGGTGCGANTCGAAGGAAGGCCACTCCGGNTGGATAGAAAAGTTTCAGAAAATTATTTTCATTCGCGTCCAATAGATAGTCAACTTGGAGCCTGGGCTTCACAACAAAGCGAAGTACTGGCGCATCGGCAGGAACTTGAAACACGTTTTCAACAACTAAAAATCNAATATCATAATGCACCCGTGCCCTGTCCTCCGCATTGGGGTGGCTATGCGGTGGATGCCGAATACATTGAATTCTGGCAGGGCCGCCAAAGCCGATTGCACGATCGGATTCGATATGTACGACTTGCAACAGGTGGCTGGCGGCGGGAGCGATTAAACCCTGATGGCATCCCATAAAAATCCGGCTTTAGCTGAAATATAAACGAATCATGTTGCACGGACCCGGAATCATCTACCTCACGGGCATCCAGTTCAATATTAATTTTTCGTGTTTCGTTGCCAAGCTTTGTTAATGGCCTTGGTATGGATTCTGACATCCAGTATTTTCATATTGTAATTACTTTATCCGGATAATCCGGAATTAAGAATCAAAAAAATGGATGCTATGGGCAAAAACGACAGACGTGCCTTTTGGCGAATCTTTTAGCGGGCCAAATCAATGAAGATGTCGGCTACGATATTTCCCGATCCCTGGTAAAGAAGTACGGCAATAAAACCTCACCGCTGAACCTAAAAGTCACGATCCGGACTCACCCAGTATACTGGTGTCTGGAGCGATGAACAAAAACTTCATTTACTGCGTCGGACACAATTCGGCGTTACACCCGGTAGTTTAGCTTCGCTTTCCGGCATGACCATGTCGCAGGCGGTGGATGCCCTGGTCAACACTGTACCGCCCATTCCGGCACCACCTGTTAATTTTTACGAGAATATCTATCCGGATGCATCCGGTGTTCCGTTGGGGTCTACCTGGATAAATGCCAATTATGGCGATGGTACAACCAACTATTACCGCGAAGTTTCCTTGCGGGCCTGGTGGATGAAAAATTGTATCGATCAGNGATTGAGTATTCAGGAANAAATGATCCTGTTTTGGCACAATACCTTTGTAACGGAATCTAATGTAGTTGGTTATGCCGTGGCGCAGTACCGCTACCTTGACTTATTGCGGACCCATGCCCTGGGTAATTTTAAAACTTTTGTGAAGGCCATTACCCTGAATCCGATGATGCTCATTTATCTGAACGGGCATTATAACGTGAAAAATTCGCCGGATGAAAATTACGCCCGTGAATTGCAGGAATTATTTACCATCGGAAAGGGAACCGGTTTGTGGAACGAAGATGATGTAAAAGCCGCGGCGAAAGTGCTTACGGGTCATCGGGTCGACTTTGCAACGATGACCTATTATTTTGATTCTACCAAACACGAAACAGCCAATAAACAGTTTTCGTCGTTTTATAACAATACCGTCATCACAGGGCAAAGTGGAGCCAATGGTGCCAACGAATTGGATGATTTGCTCAACATGATTTTTGCACAAAATCAGACCGTAGCCAAATTTCTTTGCCGAAAGCTCTATCGATTTTTTATATATTATGATATTGATGCCACGATAGAGTCTACTATTATCTCGGGTTTGGCGACAACGTTAATCAATAATAACTGGGACATTAAGCCGGTCTTACTTCAGCTTTTCAAAAGCGATCATTTTTACGATAGCCTGAGTATGGATTGTTATATCCGCACACCGATGGATTATTATATCGGCTTGATGCGAACTACGGATGTGCAAATTCCTGGAACCTTGAACCTTGAAGATTATTGGAGAGCCTATTATGTGCCAGCCTATTTGTGCGAACAAAATGGAATGGATGCGGGTAGCCCTCCAAGTGTGAGTGGTTGGCCTGCGTATTATCAGACACCGATGTACCATGAAATGTGGATTAACAGTGATACCCTGCCTAAACGGATGAAAGCCAGTGATGCCTTTTTTACAAACTACGGTTGGTGGGCATCACCCACTTATCAGGTAAAATGTGATGTGCTGCATTTTGCACAAACACTGTCTGATCCTTCTGATCCGGTGGTTGTGGTGAATGAATGTATCCAATATTTACTGGCCCTCACGTTGTCGCAAACACTGAAAGATTATTACCGCTCCATTTTATTGTCGGNNTCAAACACAANNAACTATTACTGGACCAATGCCTGGAATGATTATATCAACAACCCCGGTAATACCACTTATGAGGGAATCGTTCGCGGCCGTTTGCAATTGATGCTTACGGAAATGTGCCGCATGGCAGAACACCATCTCTGTTAACCTCAACCCATAAACAACAGCATGAAACGTAGAGATTTTCTTAAAATGAGTTCTATGGCCACCTTGGCCTGTACCATGAATGGTATACCGGTACGGGCCTTTGGAGAAGATGGGCCTCTATCAAAAACCCGGAATAGCAATGGGAATATATTAGTGATTATCCGGCTTAGTGGTGGAAATGATGGATTAAATACCCTCATACCCCTGGACCGGTATACTGAATTAAACGCAGCCCGTTCAAATGTATTAATCCCTCAGAACAATGTATTGCCTCTCACCGGCACGCTGAACTCCGGGCTGCATCCTGCCATGACGGCCATGCAAAATTTGTATAACAATGGCAAGCTGAATATTATACAGGGTGTCAGTTATCCTAATCCGAATTATTCGCATTTCCGGGCTTCGGATATTTGGTTCAGTGCTTCCGATTCCAATGTATTTGTGGATACAGGATGGGTAGGGCGCTTTATTGATAATCAGTTTCCCGGCGCTCCACAAGCCTACCCGGATCCCAATTTTCTCGACCCTTTAAGTATTGAAATCGGATCTTCTGTTTCGTCAATGCTGGCAGGTGCCGCGGGCTTAAATGGATTGGCGATTTCTGATATCAGTAATTTTTATAATATCGTGAATGGTACAGTTGATCCTGCTCCTTCTACACCTGCCGGGCATGAGTTAACCTATATCCGGTTCATCTCGCAACAAACACAGGCCTATACGCAAGTGCTTTCAGCGGCAGCCGCTGCAGGTACCAATCTGGCTACCTATCCGTCGAACAACAAGCTGGCTGATCATTTAAAAATAGTAGCCCAACTGATTTCGGGAGGATTAAAAACGCCTGTTTATGTTGTGAATATCGGCGGATTTGATACCCACGATAATCAGGTGGATGCCTCCGATCATACAATAGGTCAACACGCCGATTTATTGAAAAAGCTATCCGATGCCATCGGGGCGTTTCAGCAGGATCTGGAGATGCAGAATCTGGATGATAAAGTATGTGGTTGTACCATGACAGAATTTGGTCGACGTATAAAATCCAATGCCAGTGGTGGAACCGATCATGGTTCGGCCGGGCCCATGTTTGTTTTTGGCACCAAAGTGAATCCTACTATAATTGGAAACAGTCCGGTATTGCCGGTGAACGCAACCGACAATGATAATATTCCGATGCAACATGATTTCAGGCAGGTATATTCAACTATTTTATCTGATTGGTTTGGGTTAAATCAACCCAATGTCAGTTCGGTATTAAACGGTCAGAATTATTCCTGGTTACCGATCTTTAAATGGTCTACCGGAGTGGAGCAACAGGAGGACTTAAGCACCCTGGGGCTGGATCAGAATTTCCCGAATCCATTTACAGAACATACCACCATTCGTTTTCAATCTTCAGGCGGAGCAGCAGAAGTGTTGCTCTACGATGAGATGGGGCGCATGGTACGCCGATTGTACCAGAATGAGGTACCGGCCGGGCGTATGGAATTTGGGATCGATCGGAATGGCTTGCGGGCCGGTCAGTATTATTATCAATTGCAGGTAGGGTCCTCTAGTAAACTAACGCGTAAGATGTTGGTAGTGGATTAAGTTTAAAATAGCTTGGGTTTGTTTCTGTCAGGCAGTCAAAGTGTGCACTCATTTAAATTGGCATTCCATTAAGGGGCGGCTCATGCCGTCGTATACCGATGCGAATTGGACGATAATTTTGTACTTTCGGTATGAAAATAAAAGCAATGAAAAGGATCTTCTTCATCGTTCTGCTGTTTTTAAATTGGACCAGTCAGGCACAGGATTGTCCGAATTATCCGGTTCCACCCAAACAAGGTAGTCTGAAAGCATATATACCGAAAGGATGGCAGTTACGCGATTCAGCAGGATCCGATTTTAATAACGACAAAATTCGTGACCTGGCTTTGGTTTTAGTGGCTGACAATGAAGAAGAAGAATTGGGCGATTGTAACCGCACCTTAGTCATCNTTACAGGGCTGAATGCTTCCACCTACAAACTCGCCGGATATTCAAGAGATGCTGTATTGTGTAAACGTTGTGGCGGTGTATTTGGGGATCCGTATGAGAGTATCTCCTTCAAGAAAAATGTTCTCAACATTAACCATTATGGAGGAAGCGCCTGGCGGTGGACAAAAACTTCANCCTTTCGGTTTCAAAAGAATCAATGGGAACTGATCGGATTGAGTGAAAGTACCTATTGGACCCTGGGTGAGTGTGAAGATGCCGGTGCATCGGGGTATGGATTGGATGAAGTGAATTTTAGTACAGCTAAAATGCATTTTGTGCGCACCCGTTCAGATGCCTGCACACCCTTCAGGGATGAGTGGAAAAATTCATTAAAAAGAAATCGATCACGCTGGCCAATTTTGATGCCGGATTGGATTACCGGCCATTGAAACCCTCGGGAGAGTAAGCGTTTATTCAATCACAAGTTTTTGAACCCAGGTGCCACATTTAAAAAATAGATTCCCGGATTGCAATCCGACAAATCTATACTGTCTTCGTAAGTCCAGCGAATGAGATGACCAACGGCATCATAAACCAGTCTGACATTTTCGTTTAAAAATCACTCGGTCGTATTCGGAGGATTCCTGAAGTTGGATTCGGAAAATACTAAAATCACTTTCCAGTAAACCCAGTTCGCTCACAGGGATACATTGGCTGGTATCCGAACAAATGCCTCTGGTTAGAATTACAGCGTATTCTCCATTTCGGGTTGGTGCGAATTGTCGATTTGTTTGTCCGGGTAAGGAACTGTAATCCGGACATCGAACCCATTGGTAAGACACATCTTGTTCAACCGCGTTCAATATTTTCTTCGAATAAAAATATCATTGACGAGAGGTTGAATCTCCGATCAACGCGCAGGATACTGTCACATCCATTTGAATTGGTTAAATGAACAAAATATCTTCCTGAACTAAGCATAGTATCTTTTGCGATAACAAAAGGAGGACAGCTTGTGGTTTCCTGCGCCTGGTAATTCATGATGCAACAGGGTAAAGTTTGCATCGTATCGCCGGTAATGGTCCACTTCAGGTTTTCAAGTAATTGGTTTCTCGCTGAAGCGGCATTGGGCCTATACCGAAGCCCTCTGGCTCCAAGGTTGATAAATTTTGGATACGACGAGTCCTTACTCCATGCGATTAATGCGGAAGTAAACATACTACAATCTAATCCACTGGAATCAAGCATCCCTAACATGCTCACGCCATCGGTTAATTTCCAGGAGCCAATGAACTGATTAAACGCTTTGGCACCTGAAAACATGTTGTCCATCGAGTTCACTTCTGAGAAATTCCAGGCGTAAAGAGGCTGATTGAACGAACTTGCATGCTGAAACATACTTTGCATCTGAGTAGCACTTGCCGTATGCCATGTTCCGATGGCCTGGTTAAATGAAACAGATCCAGAGAACATGCTGGAAAAATACTCTACCTTTCCGGTATTCCATGTTCCGATAGGTTGATTAAAGTTAGAGGCATTTTCAAACATCCCATTCATGTATTTGGCTTTTTCGGTATTCCAGGTTCCAATGGGCTGATTAAACGCCACAGCCCCTGAAAACATTTCCGAAAAGTCTTCAACGGATTTTGTATCCCAGGCACTGATATTCTGATTAAAAACCGAATTATTTTTAAACATGGCATGCATCCTTTTCACACCCGAAGTATTCCAGTTGCCAATGGGCTGGTTAAATACCACGGCTCCTTGAAACATACTATCCATATTCACAACGTTCGTTGTATTCCACGTATGTATTGGTTGATTAAAGGCCTCAGCTCCACTAAACATTTTATGCAGAAAGAGAACTTTGCCGGTGTTCCACAATTCCAACGGTTGATTAAACGCTTTAGCACCTTGAAACATAGATTCCATATCAAAAACTGAAGAAACATTCCAATTACTGATGGGCTGATTAAATGCGGTTGCATCACAAAACATTGCATTCAATTTTCTGGCTTTTGACATATTCCAGGTATTGATGTTCTGATTAAAACTTTCGGCCCGATGAAACATAGCAGTGAAATCCTGAACCTGTGCGGTATTCCAGTTATTTAAAGGTTGGTTAAAGGAGGTAGCGCCGTTAAAGACCCCTTCCATTTCCATAACAGAAGAAGTATTCCAATTATTTAAAGGCTGATTGAACGCAATCGCATGCATAAATAGGTTATTCATGAAACCAACATTTCCAATATTCCAACTGTTAATTGGTTGATTGAACGAACTCGCTCCATAAAACATTTCACTTATGTCCACCAGATTTTGTGTATTCCAATTGTCGATAGGTTGATTAAAGGATAAGGCATTCTTAAACATGCCCGTCATAATTTCTACATTCCAGGTATCCCAGTTTCCAATAGGTTGATTAAATGAACTTGCATTGCAAAACATTCGCGACATACTCTTGACAAGCGATGTATTCCAGGTATGAATAGGTTGATTAAACGAAATGGCACCTGAAAACATCTCCTCCATCACGTAAACATTCGTCGTATTCCAATCATCAAGAGGCTGATTGAAAGATGCCGCATCCATGAAAACTCCGGTCATGTCCCAAACCGAGTCTACCTTCCATTGGTTGATATTTGTTGGGCTGTTTAAATTGGTACAACCTTTAAACATTCTACTCATCGATTGTACGTGCGATAAATCCGGAATATCCGTACTAATAATTTGAAGGTTTTCTGCATACTGAAAAGATTGAACCATGCTAGTCCATGGAGCGTCTCCCCATTGTTCAACAAATAGTAGTTTATTTCTGTCGGATGAGAGTGGATACACCGAAAAATAGCGTAGGTTGTTAGACTTCAATTTTAATCGAATCTTGGCACCACTTGGCAGCCATGAAATAACCACATTGGTCGTGGATATTGTTCCGGCACCAGACTGAGCGGCGGGTATTGTTTCCCATGTATAGTCAACCGGGGCTGTAAAATTAATATTGAAGCTCAAAGAGGTTGGTGAACTGCCTGTTTTACCCAAATCCCAAATTGTGATAAAATCTGCAGAACGAATCTGACAGTAAAATACTGTACAGAGCAAGGAAAGAACAGTGTTTTCATAATGAATCAGTTTGTCATGAATTTACCTTTAACTGATTTCACGTGCAAGCATTCGTTGTTTTTGTAGGTAAAAAATGAACTATGGCGGTGATTTGGCGATTGATATGGCATGAGTCGGTATGATTTTTAAATGATAGATAAGTAGAGGCTGCTGGTAATCTCACTGGCGCTTCAAATTCAAAAAAGCGGTTGAGGGTTAGTACTTGAATACTTCAACCGATTTAGTTGCGGTTCGTTATAAATGGCGTCAGTGAACCCGCACGTATACTGCAACTTAATCGGTGTGGTACAGCCCTTTCATCCCGAGACTGCGCTTCAGGACTGGAAGATGTCACTGAAGTTGAAGATGCCAGTAAGCCCCCTGTTCATGAGAACTAGCAGCGCGTTACGAATGTTACAGGAGGCCATACCATTCACGTTTGATGATAATTTTTTTGAAAGTATCAGAACGGTATGAGCAGTGAAAATCAGAAAAAGAACTGCAAGCGTATCCTGGAGTTATGAAAAATTACTGTGCGTCAGAACAAACCAATTTCTCATCAGAATGCAATGATGTCAACTACCTTCACGTTATACAGCAGTACACGGGTAATGCCTTGTGATAGGACGGATTCATTTATACTTCAACGTTTACGAATAAAGTAGAACATCTCCTTAGAGCTTAACGATCCCTTGTTTTACTGCAAACATGGCCAAACCAACCCGTGTCGATAGATTCAATTTATCAAATAACGCGTCGCGGTAACCTTCTNNAGTGCGCGGACTGCAAAACATCTGAGCGGCCATTTCTTTGTAAGTCATTTCGGTGCAGCAATACTGCAANAATTCCAGTTCCCGGTCGCTGAATTTAAAAGTATGTAAAGGGTCTGCCAAGGCATCATTCCCTAAATTCATAAACACCCGTGAAGCCGCCCACTCGGGGAAATAAAATCCTTTTTCCATCACCTGGCGGATAGCGAGCACCAATTCGTCGGGCTCAACGTTTTTTAACAAGTAGCCCTTAGCCCCTTGTTTGACCATGCGAATCAGACTTTGATCGTCATTCTGCATCGATAAAGTCAACACCCGAATTTCCGGATGTTCTTGTTTTAACCAGGATGCCGTTTCGTAGCCATCCATTACCGGCATCGAAATATCTAATAAAATAACATCTGGAATATTCCGGGCAGTTTTTAGTTTTTCCTATAGTTGTTTTCCGTTTTCTACTTCGTATAACACCTGAATATCAGGATGGGTATTGAGAATGCCCGATAGGGCGCGGGCAATTAATACATGATCATCAACAATGGCAACATGGTATATAAATTTTCGCAACTAAGTATTCAAAGGTAATTCTAAATGCAATGAAGTTCCTTCTCCGGGTTGAGATTGAATTTGAATAACAGCCCCAATTAATTCGGCACGGCGTTGCATATTGTTTAGCCCTATACCGGAACGCGCTTCATGGATATGAAATCCCTTGCCATCATCAGAAAGTTCGAGTATCACCGTTTCATTTTGTTTTAAGAGCTGACAACGAATCGTGCTACATTCTGCGTATTTGAGGCTGTTTTGAACAAATTCCTGAAAGATGCGCACAACAAATTTANNACGTGTCTGAAAGGCAAGGCAGGTAAGTTCTCCAATTGGCTTTTTACATGAACCTCCCGAGCGTGAAATCGTATCGATCTCATGTTGAAGTAATTCATGCAATTTGATATCGTACATGGAATCACTGGTCAATTCTTTTGAAATACTTCGCAACTCGGTTAAGGTGTCTTTCAGAATATTGGCAACTTCCGTGTGCCGCTCCTTCAAAGCATCTTCCCGTAATTCAGAACCAAGCTGACGATGATAAATACTGGCCAGGGTGATGCGTTGGCCAATTCCATCGTGTAATTCACGGCCAATATCCTGCATGGTAAACTCTTGCATCTCTAATTGTGCTTGCTGTATTTCTGCCTGATGCAGCATTTCGGTCAGTTGTTTTTCCTGTTCGTATTCCACCACCCGCCTGCGATACTGAATGATAAACAGTATGATGCCCACAATAAATACTCCGACAATTAGTGAAGCGAGGAAAATGAAGATATATATTTCGGTTTGCCCCATAATCCGGCAATTAAAAATAAGGTGTACATAAAACAATTCAGCAAGGTGACGATAAACTGGTAGCGGTAAAAGAGTATCAGGTTGGTTTTACCCAGAAACAAGTACAAACCGTAAAAGGGAAAAGAGCCTAAAAAACCAACATTCCACAACTCATCCAAAAGAGTGGATTGTGACGGATAAACAAAATCCCCTTTCCGGAACCTAGTCGCAAAAAAAGCAAGCACTGTAATCAGAAGGAACAAATTGCCGAGGGTGTAGGATAATGAAAAAATCGAAGATGGCGGGTCCACCCCAGATACGTTTCTGCCATAAAACTGACCAGATATAGGCTGATGAAAAGCAGAACAACATAACGATATTTCCAGTGAACCCATTCCCGATAGAAAAGAAAGAGCAGGAAGCAATACTCAACCGGATCACCAGATACTTAAAAAATTAGCAGCCAGAGCAAACTCGCTTTTAAGGTCGAGTATCCAGCCCACTGTTTCAGCACCTACAATAAAACAGAGATAGAATGGAAAAAGTTGCAAACTGGAATGCTTCCATGCGGCAAAATTCCTAACCCAAATCATACAGCTTAAGGTCTATAGTATTAATAAGAACAATAAGACGGGCTGTAATACTTGCATGGTTATTGAGGAATACAGCTTCCTTGTAGGTTATCTGCTATACGCAACAATTTAGCCCCGGTGCAAATGGTGGCATCAAAGGCGGCGGCACCAGATGGCCATGGTTCATCACAGAGCCATCCAGGTTGGAAGCCGGTGCAAGTAACAAGATGGGGCTTTTTTGTCTGAACGCACTCTTTTTGAATCCACCACATCTTCAATGGATCCCGGTTTGCAATTTTCCATCATACCCGGAAAAAGTCTAAATCCAGATTTCCTTCGCGAACAGTTGGCACAAATAGAACGGAATGTAAATAGGCATACTCAGCAGGTAAGTCACGAAGGTCAGGGTTATTCGACATGCTAACTTTATCGGGGTAGGCACCATAATAGATTCGAACGCCTAACTGGGCTGAACAGTCGTTGCATTGGGCTGCACTCTGCGCTTCAATTTCGTAAATAAATCGTTTTAAAGTTTTTAGGCTGAACCAAACGCTGCGGGCATCCTGAATATTCTGGTTACCTGGAAGCAGCCCGTTACTGGCAGTCCATTGTTTGTCGCGATACATGCGAATCATGCTTAGTGCTGTTTCCATGCTGATACTATTGAATGGCGATTCGCAATCCATCGAATAACAGGTTGTGCATGATGGGGTGCTTTCTTTCAAACTTAACAAGCGATAACCTAAATAGGCCGTCGTTGCCATAAACAAGATCGTCAGAAATAAAAGTGGTTTGGAGGATTTCATATTTTTTATTTTTTGGTACACAGTCATATCTGTTTCAAATGTAATCCAGTTGGGGAGTTTCTTATGGCAGAATCGTGTGGGGTTGTTGATAAATTTACTATAACCCTTGATGCGCAATGCTTTAGGATGATAAGGGAAACAAGTTGCGTAGTAAAAACCGTTAAACGACGGTAGGAATATTGGGTCTTTTCTGATCCAGTTTTTGGTGTATTGCCTCTGGTTCGGGTTTTGAATAGGTCGGAGTTTTGCATCGTTGATTCGAAACAACCGCATTTAAATTTTAAACCAAAAAAATCACCATGAAAAACAAATTAATCATCGAGCTGAAGCATAGTGCTGAAGTCGAACAAATTCATGCCGCCTCCAATCAACCCGGGGCTGCGAATACAAAAACCGGCCTGCCAAAAATTGGAAACTTAAAACTGGATGAGGAATATGGCATCGTTCAGATTCCGGGTGTTCAGAAAGTCGATCCATTTGCCTCTTCAACCGATCTGGCCAACTATTCTTCTAATGATGTTCATGTCAGTATGGAACCACAAGACAGTACCTATATTGTAAGGGCTGAAGTGGATAGTAAACATCTCGACAAAACCGTGGACGAACTGATGAAACAAAAAAATGTAAAAGGGGTTTTTGCCGATGTTGAAATTCAGTCTTCGCTCATTTGTGCCGGAAGTGCAGCCCGCGGATCGCATACGGATGTGGAATCCTTGTTGTGTGTGAATAAGATGAAGGAAAAAGGGATGACCGGTCAAGGCGTTTATGTGGCTATTGTTGACACCGGCATTAATATGGCGCATCTCAACAGCCGCGGAAAAATCCATCCATCAACCTGGCCTGGAGTTGGAAACCCGCTTCTTCTCCGAACGTATTGGGAAGTGCCCCTGTGGGTCATGGTACGATGTGTGCATTTGATGTTACCATTGCTGCACCTAAAGTGACTTTATTGGATATTGCCCTGCTGAGTCGTGTAGGAAACACGAACCCGGTGATGAGTGGTTTCCTTTCAGATGGAATTAAAGCCTACGAGCATTTGATTCAGTTTATGAACCGTCCGGTTGTGCCTGGTGAAAACCGTTCTTTGGTAGTCAATAATAGCTGGGGAATGTTTCATCCTAGTTGGGATTTCCCGGTGGGTCATCCCGGAAACTTTAGTTCAAATCCAAACCATCCCTTTAATCTCATCGTAGGGGCGCTTGCCGGAAAAGGAGCCGACATTCTGTTTGCTGCCGGAAACTGCGGGCCTGAATGCCCCGATGGACGCTGCCAGGGAGTGACCAATCAGGGAATCTATGGTGCCAACTCACATCCAGTGTTACCACGGTAGTAGGAATAGGTACCAACATGGAGCGGGTTGGTTATTCTAACATGGGCCCCGGACGTTTAACTACCAACAAACCAGATGTCACCGGATATACCCATTTCGCTGGCAGTGGTGTTTATGCCGCCGACGGAGGTACTTCTGCGGCAACGCCAGTAGTAGCCGGTGTGGTGGCCGCCATTCGGACGGTTCGTCCGTTGAGCGCCGCTTTAAGCCGTCGCCCGGCTGCCATTCGTAATATTCTGCGTACAACAGCCAAAGATATCGGTACTACTGGTTACGATTTCATGTATGGATTCGGTCTGGTAAGTGGTTGTGCGATTGTGAAGAAATTATTCCCGTTTCTTTCATTTTGCAGACGATATCCTTCCATTTGTGCCCTATTAAAAGACAAGCATAAATTGTTTGATGTGTGTAAAGTGAATCCAAAAATATGTTTGCTTATTCGCCGCGAAATTCCAAACTTACCTCCGGATATTGACCCTGAAATTTTGAAGCACGTTCGCGAATTCGATCAAAAGGAAACCTTCAAGCGGACTGGATGAATTGGAAAATGAACTGGTATTGATGGAGTTGGGTTCAACAAAGGATACTGAAGTGTCCAAAGGTGATTGTGGTTGCGGATGCCAGGATGCCGGCGAATAGGAAAACTTAAAAGAACGTAGCCTCAGACCGTACTGAAAATCTTAGAACAATGAAATCATATAGTTTATATACGCTAAAGTGGACCGGTGAAGAAAAACCTACGCTGCCAAGCATTGCAGAAAAACTGGGAATTCAACTCAGTGATTTAAATCCTGAATTCAATGCTGTATGTGTTGATCCGGACAAGGCGGTTTACTGCGTCATGATTGATCAACTTGTTCTGGATAAAATTCAACCCAATGCGGCTTCCGGACCTTTTTCAAACCCCAGTATCGAACCGTTTGATATTCAATAAAGCGCCTACTTCAAAGAACACCCAATCAACCTACGAAGTAAAACTCCGGCCCCGTAAGGCCGGAGTTTTGTTTTAGAATAGTTGGTATCTGTTTTCTTTAAGTAATACCGGGTTGGTGAATTACCCAGATTGTTTAGAAATAATACTAATGCGAATGGGTATATAGACGATCTCGTCAGCTCTGACGAGACCGACCTGTAGCGATGCATGCCTTATTTGCGAGGAACGCGCATGATTAAGAATAAATCGGTAATAAGCTGGTTGTTTAAATCAGATGTATTGGTTTAACCTGTACCGATGATGTGGATGTAGCTGAGGAACAAAGGTGACAACCACACAAGCGGTATTACAGATAGCACGTCGGTATAATTTCATTTGTGACCCCGTAGCGTTTCAAGCGGAGTACGTTTGTGCCGATGAAAGAGCATAAAAACCGTTCGAATATTTTTTGCATCCAAAACGATTCTTGTTTGAAATTTGATTCAAAATCTATGCGCCATGAAAAATATTTCCTTTTGATCGGATTGCTGTTTTCAGTGTTGACAAGAAATCAAGCTCAAATTCCCGCCAATATCATTGCCGAATTACAAGATACCCTCACAGACGTAGGTAATCTGTATAAATTTCGAGGCTTAAATGTGGCTGTTCGCACCAATGATGGAGTCTGGTCTTCCAGTTATGGTAATTCCGGTCCGGGTCTTCCACTGGATACAAACATGTTAATTGGCATCGGCAGTAACACAAAAACCTTTGTGAGTGTATGTGTCTTAAAATTGGTACAAAGCGGACAACTTTCTCTGGATGATACATTGGGCATGTTGGCGCCAGGGTATGCCAATATCAATCCTTCCATCACCTTACGTCAAATTTTAAATCATACCAGTGGAATAGCCAGTTATACCAACAACAATGCATTTTGGATAACCGCTAATTCGAATTTGTCGTATTTGTGGACGAAAGACGAGATCCTTCAAAATTATATTACCGCCCCAAGTTTCGCACCCGGTGCGAGTTGGGAATATTGTAATACGGGGTATACCCTCGCCGGAAAAATTTTAGAATTGAAGTTAGGCAAACCCATCCATCAAATCATCCGGGATAGTATTTTAACGCCATTAGGAATGACTAAAACGTTTTTCCCGCCTGAAGAAACTCCCAACCTGCCGTATGCTTATTTCTGGTCTGATGTTGACGGCGATAATGTGTTAGATNCGGCCTGTGATTGGAATAATAATTCAAGCAGTATCATTCCTGTGGAATTTAATACCGCAGCAAATTCAGCAGGAGCACTGGTCTCAACAGCCGCGGATATCACCAAATTCTGGAAGGCCCTGTTCGATGGTCAACTCCTGAGTTCGACAACCCTCAACAACGATATGTTACAATTTGTTAGTATCGGTGGAAATCAGGGTTATGGTCTGGGTATCTTCAAAATGAACTATTTCAACAATCCTATTTATAGCCATGGTGGANCCTGGGTTGGTCAAATACATAGTAATCTGGCCGATAGTAACCGGGGAATCTATATTTCGGTCTTATCCAACCAGGATAGTCTGAAAAACTCATTTACTGAAAATGTGGTCAGAGCCTTGTATCGAATCCTGCTCACTACCTGGCCTACCAGCACGGCATCAACCACCTTGGCTTCCGGGGTGGATATTTACCCCAACCCTGCTAAAAACCTGATTTATTTCAGGAGCCCCGATCCTGTGAACAAGCTTGAACTTTTTTCGGCTACTGGCCAACCAATACGTATCAATCATTCCGAAAATTCAATCGATATCAGCGGGTTGCAGCCAGGTATCTATTATCTGAAGCTCTATGCTGAACGTGGCGTTTTGGTGAAATCATTCGTGAAGGAGTAAACAACTCACTTCAAGCGGTTTCACTTGAAGAACGGATTAGAATTTCCGCAAGAACTCTTCACCCATAAAAATCCCACGCGCGCGTGGGATTTTAATTTCTGAAAGGATGGCATTCCAAAATCAGAATTCCATACTGTTTAATTTCAATTAATATCGCAAGGTCATCTCATCCATCAGTCGGCGACCATCCAATACTTTGTCGACTACCCAAAGTATATACCGGATATCAGCACAAATGGTTCGTNTTAAAGCGCTGATCGAAGGCCACATCTCCACTCATGGCTTCCCAATTGCCGTCAAATGCACAACCTATCAATTCGCCATTACCATTAATCACCGGACTTCCCGAATTACCACCGGTAATATCATTGGTGGTGATAAAGCACGTGACNAGACTATTTAAATCCTGATCGGCATACGGACCATAATTTTTAGTCTTCAATAACTCTACGATTTTNGGTTGCAAATCAAATTCTTTATCGCCGGCTTTGTACTTCTGCAACAAACCTTCGGCCAAAGTATAGTAATTGTAAAATATCGCATCTTTTGGTGCATACGAACTCACCTTGCCGTAGGTTACACGCATCGTACTATTGGCATCCGGATACATTTTTNNTGTTTCTGTTTTTTCCAGCAAAGCGCCCTGATANAGCCGGTTTAATTCAAACATCTCATAGTTAAACTCGTTCACTTTTGGTTCGTAATACGTTTTGTAATTNTTCATCACACTCAGGGCATGAATCACAGCAGGATCTTTCAGTAAGTTCTGAATTTGGTCGGCATTGCACAAAGAATTAAAACGGGCACTATCCAGCAACGCCGTGTTTTCATACACATATTCGGCATAGTCTTCAAANGTTTTNTGCCAGTTGTCGCTGCCAAATCGTCCAAAAACTTCTGTCGCAAATACATCCGGATGTTGGCCTTTAGGGACATCCTGATAGAACATCAGGTTCATGGCTGCAAACAANTTTTGATCCAATGCCAGACTCATATCTTTCGTGCCACTTTTGCGCATCATCACCAGGCGTTTACACAATTTGTTCAGTGAGTCATTGCTCACCCCTGCGGCAAGTGCTTTGTCGATCGGTTCAAAACCAGCGGCTACCTTGCTCAGTGATGGGGCCATAAAGGCTTCGCGGTAAAAGGTCTGATGTTTTACATACGGTCTGTAATCGGCATAAGCCCGCTGGTAGTCCGTTAATAATTTTCAAATCACGGCGATCCGGTTCACCCAGTCCTGAAATTCATCTTCTTCACGTTCTTTTTGTGCCAGCACATTCAGGTTTTTNAATTGTTCTGTCTGCCCGATAAAGTATTTCCAATAGTTGGCAATTGAAGCGTAATTCGATGCATATTGTAAATCAACCGCAGGATCTTTCTCCATTTCTTCACGCATAATGGCCAGGCGCTTGTCACGAATTTTTACTATCGTCGGATTGCTGACATTAATCGCCAGGTCTACTCCGTATGATGTCAGGTAACGCGTTGTACGGCCCGGATATCCCATAATCATAGCGTAGTCGTTATCGCGAACGCCTTTCAGCGATACCGGAAGATGGTGTTTCGGAATATACGGACGATTATCGCGCGAGTAAGGAGCCGGTTTGTTATTGGTATTGGCATACACNCGGAACATCGAAAAATCGCAGGTATGGCGGGGCCACATCCAGTTGTCGGTATCACCACCAAATTTTCCCAAACTTTCCGGTGGTGCAGATACCAAACGAATATCTGTGAAGCGCTGATAAACAAACAGGTAATATTTGTTTCCGGAGTAAAACGATTTCACATCGCTCTCATACGCGCCATTTTCATTGGCATCTTTCGTAATTTGTTTGGCAATTTCTTCAAATCTGGTTTCTACCTCTTTCCCGTAAGCGTCGCCAATATAGTTGCTCACCTTTTCGGTGACATCTTCCATCCGGTACAAAAACTTCACACTCAAACCCGGCACCGGTAATTCATCTTCCAAACGATTCGCCATAAAGCCATTCATCAGGTAATTCTGTTGCACGGTACTCAGGGTCGCAATGGCATCATANCCACAATGGTGATTGGTGAGTAACAGGCCCTTGCCCGAAATAATTTCACCGGTACAACCACCACCAAAATGCACAATGGCATCTTTCATCGAGCTGTTATTGATACTATAAATTTGGTCGGGNGTAAGTTTTAAACCCATCCGCTGCATCGCTTCATAGTTTTGCGAAATCAACAAAGGCAACCACATCCCCTCATCCGCCTGAGCCCGGAATTGCATCACGAGCACCAGCAGGGAAAACAAAATTTTCTTCATGAGTATTGACATTAAGGCCACAAATATAGTGGAAAAACAAGCCCATCGGGTTGAATCCTGATTAGCGGTAATCGTCCGTTTTAAGTGGAAACCGTGCCTATGGGGCCTGCCGCGCGGTGGTCATTTCCTGCTATTTTTTTATCGCCCGGCCCGCGCAGCACCAGGCTGTCCGCGCTACACCGCCCTTCTTCGGCGGGCGGGGGTAGCCAGCTCCCATCCCTGGCCCGGGTTTCCTGCTTGTTACATAGGCAGTTTGCCGATCTGAAAGCAATCAGTTTGGATGATAAGTCATCAGGAATATCGGCAAAAAATCAATCTGGCAGTTACTTCGCTGCCATGTTTATCGGCGCTCTTATTTAACAATTTTGAATCGTTTTGATTCCGTGTCCGATTCGATGGAAACGATATACATTCCCTCGGGCAGTTCCATCATGTTTAGGGTGTAATTTATTTCCCTGGTCTTTATCGTATACACTACCTGCCCCCAGGAATTTATTAATTTGACTTTTAGTTCACTTGATTTTGGGTTAGTTATGTATAATTTTTGTCCATAAAGTTGTGTCGTCAAAGTTTGGGTTTCCGGATGCGTTGTCGCCAAGGGTGCCGGTTTTGGACATGCAGTGGAATTATACAATTCAATCCCACCTTTTGAATAACATTTAAGTTTTGTACCCCAGGCCGGACAGGTCATACCCAGGTTTGAACCTATTCCTTCAATAGTTTCGTAGATATACGGTGTGCCCAAATAGCCGGGAAACACGGAGTAGGTCACTCTTCGATTTGTTCCGTTAAAATTTTTAATGACCACCGAGTCTATCATTCCGGTGTTCATGTGAGTGCAGTCTTTAAGACTATCCGAAACATTTAAATTGAAGTTGACCATGACAACCTCCGTCCCGGAATCCAGGGTGTAAAGAATTTTGGCGCTGCTATCTTCACGTAAAATCGGATGAGCTTGTTGAATTACATAATTGGATAGATAGGAATTGGTAGGGCTACAAGAGAGAAACGTAATATACTTATGGCACTTTTGATAGAGTTTCCCATTGATGGTAGTGTCTTTTTCAACAACCAGGGCATGTTCAAATATACATTGATGCAACCCATCCGTAATGGTTCCTTCCGTAATCCAATAACAACTGGTATCAATACCTATCGGTTGGTAAACCTGGCTGAGTAAGGGATTCCAGGCACCCAACTGAAAGAGTACTACAAAGAAAACCTTGAGTTTTAGTGTTTGTTTCATAATCATGTTTTGTTCGTATCACCATCAACAGACGAATGGTTACTTCTACGAAGTTAATTTATTCATTCTACGAAATTAATTTATTTATGAGATTTTAATCGCAAACACAACTGATTCAGAATCCGGAAAACATCACCGTCCCGTTGATTCCGTATCTGGTATAAGCGTACCACTCGCCCTGCTTGTATGTTTTGATTCGCNGGCATCTACCCTGCAAAAGCCTGATGGAACACCTCCCGCGTAAATTCCAGATCAGTCCGTTCATCAACCACAAAAACTACCTGATCTAAATCCACATGCTGAACCAGGGCCTCTATCTCAAAACGACAACCGGCATGATTCCGCGAAAACCGGCGTAAATCCATCAAAACCACATCACTTACGGTGAGCAGTTGTTTTAAAACAAATTTCCAGTTATTGTCCCGGCAAAAAAATTCATTCACACGGTGGGTGCTGTCCAAATCCATCGCCTGGTCACAATGCTGAATCTTTTTCAATTGAAGGGGCATCTTCACAAAACAAGCCTTTAGTTCGCCGGCTACAAAGGCCATTAATTCATGCGGTTCTATGGTATCAATGGCCAAATCAGGCCCCGAAATTAATTGTACACTACCGGCATATCGCCAATGTTTGAGGATGCGGGCAAAAAAATTCCGGCTATCTCCGGCTAATGCAAATACCCGCAATAACAATAACTTCGGACTGTTAGACCGGATTTTCCGGCGTCGCAGAAAGTAGAACAGCAGGTAACCGGTAAGTTTATAGGCCGGAAAGGCTAATAACGATAGTAACGCATACCCTGTACCTGAGAAGGATATGATTAAGGCATAACAAATCGTAAAAAGAATCATCACCGCATCCGCATTCAATTGCAGGTCATTGATGAATTTGCGCAAGTACCACCTCCGGATCGCTTTTAAAAATAGCCAACCTACCGGAATCGAAATNAACCAGGGAATCAACACCCATAACGCCAGAACGCCATGGGCACCCATTCCGGCATCAATAAAAAATAGGCCAGTTGTTCCATCACATCCGGATGCGATGAAACGTAGAATAAGAATAACAAAGGCCCTGAACAGCAAAAAATAAAAAAGGAATAGAGAAACAAACTCACCGGACGTATCCACCACAGACGCAATAGAAAAAAATGGCCATCGGAATGCTGCTTTGATAAACAATAGGTTTCAGGGTTTCCCAATAGCTCAGTGTGCTGCCGGCTTCCGCCCAAATGATGTAACTGATGCCCACAATAAAAAAGCCCAACAGTGCAGAAAGNNTATTAAAATTTGTTTCCACCCATTGGCCATTAAAAGAAATGAAATAGGAAGAAAGGGAATAAAATAGGTCAGACACATATAGGCTAAACGCCACATGCTCAATGCATCCATCGCCTCCAGATAACAATAACTACTGACGAGAGAAGCAGCCAGACACATAAACCCGTAAACNAAACCAATGGTAACCGAGGGTTTCTTTTAGTTTAAAAATACCGGTGAACTATCGTCAACCAATGAGCCCGCCGCAATAAGTTTAAATTCCGGGCCCCGTTCCCTTGGGTTGTCTTGAACAGGAAGTATTTCAGGGGCAGGAGTTTTAAATTGCCTGCTCACATAACCCATCCCTTTTATGAGGGATTTCCTGTACCGCGAAAGCAGCACGAAAGATATTGGAATCGTAAGTATGGCCGCTAAAATAACAATAGACAAAAGGGCACCCGGCAATGCAATCGTGGTGTTCATGGCGTATAGGTTGATCTGTTCAAACTTACTCTTTTTGTCGGCAATGAGGAGGCCTTTTAGAAATGGTGCCTTCGGATTCGCTCAGGCACTGGTCTTCGTTCAGGCACTGGGACAAGATCAGCTCCAAGGGCAATACGATTCGAATTGCTAACACGGCACCACCGTGCCTTCGGCTACGCTCAGGCACCGGAATACGCACAGGTACCGGACTACGTACAGGTACCTGAATACGCACAGACACCTGGCCTCGCTCAGTCACTCATTTACACCGGTGCCTGAGCGAAGTCGAAGGTGCCTCGTCTTTAAGTCGGGCAAAGCAAGCATCTGCGCAGTTTTTACTACTTTTGCCAACTCAAAAAAATCCCATGACCTCCAGCGAAATCCGCCAGCAGTTTCTTGATTTCTTTCAATCAAAAGGCCATCTGATTGTGCCCAGTGCTCCCATCGTGGTGAAGAATGATCCCACCCTGATGTTTACCAATGCAGGGATGAATCAATTTAAAGATTATTTTCTGGGCAACGAGAAACCCAAAGCCACCCGTATTGCGGATACGCAAAAATGTTTGCGGGTAAGCGGTAAACACAACGACCTTGAAGAAGTTGGAGTAGATACCTATCACCATACCATGTTTGAAATGCTCGGAAACTGGAGCTTCGGCGATTATTTTAAGGCCGAGGCCATTGCCTGGAGTTGGGAATTGCTCACCGAAATTTACAAACTTCCCAAAGACCGTCTGTATGTGACCGTATTTGAAGGTGATGAAAAGGAAGGCATCCCACCGGCCCGCATTGCCTTAAAAGAATGGAGTAAATTAATTGAACAGAAAGAGCATATCCTGTATGGAAACAAAAAAGATAATTTCTGGGAAATGGGTGATACCGGTCCTTGTGGCCCCTGCANNAGTGAAATCCATTTCGATATGCGCCCCGATGAAGAGCGTTCTCAGGTTCCGGGACATGAACTGGTAAATAAAGATCGTCCCCAGGTGATCGAAATCTGGAACAATGTATTCATTCAATACAATCGGAAAAAGGATGGGAGCCTCGAAGAATTACCATCCAAACATGTGGATACCGGAATGGGTTTTGAACGACTCGTTCGTGTGATACAGGGTAAAACTTCCAATTACGATACAGATGTATTTACCCCCACAATTTCAAAAACCGAATCAATCACAGGCCGTCGCTACGATTATGGGGATAGCCGTGAAGCCGTTGCCTTTCGGGTGATCGCCGATCATATCCGGGCTATTAGTTTTACCATCGCTGACGGACAATTACCATCCAATACCGGGGCCGGATACGTGATTCGTCGTATTCTGCGCCGGGCAGTAAGGTATTATTTTTCTTTCCTGCAATACAAACAACCCCTCTTGCATCAATTAGTGAGTTTACTAGCCGATCGGTTTGCCCACGTTTTTCCTGAACTCAAAGCCCAGGAAGAATTTGTGTGTAAGGTAATTCTGGAAGAAGAAAATGCATTTTTGCGAACGCTCGATAATGGGCTCAAACGTATGGAAGACCTGAAAGTGGACAACCAGATGCTTTCCGGTGAAGTGGCTTTTGAATTAAACGATACCTACGGCTTTCCTCTTGACTTAACCCAATTAATTGCCTCAGAAAAAGGCTGGGCCGTGGATGTAGAAACCTTCCAGAAAGAATTGCAAAAACAAAAAGACCGTTCACGCCAGGCTGCCGCAATGGATACCGAAGATTGGGTTGTACTGAACGAACAAGCGGGTGTTCAATTTTTAGGCTATACCGAAACGCAATGTGAAACTGAAGTATTAAAATATCGTAAGGTGAGTGCCAAGNGGAAAACCCATTTCCAGATTGTTTTGGCAGCGACTCCTTTCTATGCCGAAAGTGGTGGACAGGTAGGTGATACCGGTTCCTTACAGTTCGAAGGAGAAACCATTGAGGTTACGAATACAAAGAAGGAAAATGACCTGATCATTCATTTTACCGATCGGTTGCCTGAATCGTTGCATGGAACGGTGTGGGCTAAAATTGATGCCAGTCGCCGGCGAAAAATTACCCGCCACCATAGTGTAACCCATTTAATGCATGCCGCCTTGCGACAAGTGTTAGGAACCCACGTAGCCCAAAAGGGGAGTATGGTGAGCGATGATTATTTGCGTTTCGACTTTTCGCATTTTGCTAAAATGAGTGATGAAGAAATTGCGGAAGTAGAAAAAATTGTGAATCGTAAAATCCGTCAGAATATTCCGGTCGTCATTCGTGAAATGCCGAAAGAAGAAGCTATGAAATTGGGAGCCATGGCACTGTTTGGTGAAAAATATGGCGACGTGGTACGGGTAGTTATCATGGATGAAAATTATTCCATTGAGTTGTGTGGAGGTACACATGTGATGCATACCGGTGAATTAAGTTTGTTTAAAATTATTTCCGAAGGAGCTGTGGCAGCCGGTGTTCGTCGGGTAGAAGCGCTTGCCGGTTGTAAAGCGGAAGCCTATATTCAGGATCAATTGCATCAATTGCAAAGCATCAAAGCTGAATTTAAAAATCCAAAAGATTTGTTGGCAACCATCAAATCCTTGCAGGACGATAAAACACGTTTACAAAAACAAGTCGAANAAATGGAAGCCCGCATGTTGGTGGACGTGCGAAAACAACTCCTGACGAAAGCAGAACAAATTGGTTCCGTGCTTTTCCTTGCTGATCAGGTAGAAGTGAGTCAGGCCGAAGCCTTACGAACTTTGTGCCTTGATTTAAAAAACGAGTTGAATACAGCGTACGTTGTTTGTCTGACCGCCAATATTGGAGGCAAGGCATCGGTGGCCATCAGTGTAGATGAAAATAGTCCGCTGGATGCTGTACAACTGATTCGCGAANAAATAGCGCCCCGCATTAAAGGTGGAGGTGGTGGACAAAAAACATTAGCTACCGCAGGCGGACAGGATGCGAGTGCATTGACTGAGGTGATTCAGGAAATTCGACACCTGATTCAAGCATTGTAATGCATTCCGTTTATTTTTCGGGATGCGTTTCAGCGTCTCTGTTAAATAGTGCCAGAATTTTTGTACTGAAGAAATCTTCACACGTTCATCCGGTGAATGCGCTCCGGTAATGGTAGGCCCAAATGAAATCATTTGCATCTCCGGATAATTCCGGCCCAGGATACCACATTCCAATCCGGCATGACAAGCATTCACATGGGCCTTGTCTTGAAATAATTCTTCGTATAACTGACTCATGATTTGAACGATCGGGGCATCCGGTCAGGGCGCCTAACCGGGGTAGTCGCCGCCAGTTTGTAGTTCTGCCCCAATCAAATGAAACGCAGCAGCAATCGCTTCTTTCACATCCAACTTCTCACTATTCACTGAACTTCGTGTTAAACACTGTACACTCCACGAACCTTGTTGAATCAGCACACGGGCCACATTGTTTGAACTTTGTACCAGGCCTTCAATGCTGGGACTCATGCGGTAAATACCATTGGGGCAGGCATAAATTGCATGCAAAACCTGCAAGCACTGCGCTGGCTGCATAACTTGAGAATTCACAGGTGTTTGTGAAAAAACCAGTTCAATATTCGGGTCAGTAACACGGTATTCATCATGCAATACGTTTTGATATTCATTTAGTCTATGTTCGATACGTGCAAGATGCTCTAACGGAATATTTATCAATGCCCTGGATTCACGGGGAATCGCATTACGCAAACCACCACCATCAACTTCTGCAATTTCTATCTCCCATTCCTGCACCAGTTGAAGCAATAACCGGTTCATTAATTTATTCGCATTGCCACGGCCCCGATGGATATCCATACCGGAATGTCCGCCCTGCAATCCTCTGATTTCCAGCAGCATACCTTGGGAATGTTTTGCATCCACGACATCGTAAGACCCTTGCGCACTCACATCAATACCACCGGCACATCCAATCGTCAATTCATGGTCTTCTTCGGTATCCAGATTCAAAAGTATGTTTCCCGTTAGTTGTCCGGCTTCCAGGGCCAGTGCTCCGGTCATTCCGGTTTCTTCATCAATGGTAAACAAGGCTTCTAAAGCGGGATGCGGAATATCTGTCGACTCCAGAAGGGCAAGAATGGCGGCTACTCCAATGCCATTGTCGGCACCCAGGGTAGTACCTTGTGCTTTCACCCAATCGCCATCAATATACATTCGGATGCCTTCCGTATCGAAGTCAAAAGTGGTATCTGCATTTTTTTGATGCACCATATCCAGATGGCTTTGTAACACCACCGTTTGCAGATGCTCCATACCCGGAGTTGCTGGCTTACGAATGATCGCATTGCCAACTGCATCGGTCTGATGCGACAAGTTCATCGATTGTGCAAATTGTTCCACGAAGGCAATCACACGGGCTTCTTTTTTNGAAGCACGNGGTACTGCATTCAAGGCACAAAAATGTTTCCAAAGAGCTTGTGGTTTTAGTTGTTGAATAGCTGCAGACATCGGTATCAATTTCGGACCGTGAAATTAGAGGAATTCACTCAAACATGGGTATGATTCTTCTCATGGAGTGATGCCGGTACAGCTTAAAACTCAATCAACCAATTGAACAAGGGTAAAAAGCCCAGATTACTTTCAGTGACCACTTCTTTTGTTGCCGGGATATAGGAGAGTCCCAAAGGATTTTTCCGGTTGTAGACATTCAGTAAATCGATATAAAAATGATGGTGGTAGCGTTTTAAATTCTTACGGAAACCCAAACGAATATCCAATCGGTAGGGAGCAAAGCGCAAGGTATTGGTGAGCGAATCAATGCCTTCGTATTGCCGTTTGGCTGCACTGCGGGCCGAATCGATGGGGGTATACCATTTGCCACCGGCCAGATTAAATTTAAACCCACCAATGAGTTTCGCCGTACGGGCTTTTCCTATGACCCATTCTTTGCCCGATAAGAGATTTACATTATACCCCGCATTAAAATCTGTATTTCGCCAGATGCCGTCACTTGCCCGGTACCGGCTGCGGTATATACTTCCTGTGATCAAATAATAAAAGTTCCCTGAAAATATNTGCTCCAGGGTAAAATCCAATCCAAAGTTTCGTCCTCGACCCTGATTATTCAATGGCCCGGGAAAATAAAANTTAAACGAGGCTCCCTGATTCAAGGGNGTATAGGCGGAAGACTTTATCTCCTGAGGAATATTAAACAGGGATTGATAATAGACTTCTACTTTCGCATGAAGACGGGCATTGAACTGGTAATCGGCGCCGGCCACGAAGTGATGTGAACGATTGAATCCGATGCCGGTATTGGGCATAATGTCCTGCCCCTGTGCATTTTTCATGCGAAGGAAGTAGATATAATAGGGTTGCAAATTGCTGTGCAAACCATAACCGGCNGTTAAGCGTGAGTTTTTATGTGGACTATAACTCAGTCCCAGTCGGGGTTCCAGTGCCTGTGAAGCATTCAGGAAAAATCGCGAATAGTGCAAACCCGCGTGGGTACGGAATTGTTCGGAAGGGGTATAATTCCAGGCTATCCAGGCTTGCCCCAATTGGGCATCATTATTGAATTGGGCTTCGTTGTACCAGATATTTTGATCCGGATAGAAATTACTATCTAACAAGTTCATTTGTAGCTGCGTGAGAATGAAACCTCCTTTTAAAGTATGTTGTGTGGATAGTCGTTTGGTGGCTGTATAGTTCAGGATGTAACGGTTTACCACAAAACGATTGCGATAGGTGGCGGTGCGGGTTACTTTATCCGGATTAATCGTATCGTAGCGACTATAGGAATAGTTTAAGTTAACGGCTAATCCTATTTTATGGTAAAATGTGTTGTTGACATTTTGTTGCAGATTCAAACCGGCCAGCGTAAATCGTGAACCAAAATGAATATCCCGGCCCGCCCGCCCGAAGGTCCATTTGCTGCTATCGTCTCCATTGTCGAGTAAGGCGATATCACTACGGCCACTCAATGCAAAAAGACAATTGCATCTTTTTATTGAGGGGGTATGTAGTTTAAGATTCAGATCCTGGTAGGTGGGGTTGCCGGCCGTACCGAAATTGATACCCAGTTTATTCATTATCGCGAGGGTGGCATAACGATAACTAAATGTATACGTTGCTCCAGACTTACGGTGTAAGGGCCCTTCGGCAGTAGCTTCCAAGCCCAGAATACCCAGTTGTGCAGTAAACTCATGTTTNTCGCGGTTCCCGTTTCTTAATCGCAAATCAAACACCCCGGAGATGCCATTGCCATAATCGGCCGGAAAGGCCCCGGTCATAAAATCAGAATTTCCGAGCAACTTATTGTTGATGATGTTGACTGGTCCACCCGTGGTGCCGAAGGATGCAAAGTGATTGGGATTAGCCACATCAAAACCTTCGATACGCCACAAAACGCCATTGGGNGTATTGCCCCGGATAACGATATCATTCCTGGAATCATCGCTGCCTCGTACACCGGCAAAATTGGTGGCCATGCGGGCAATATCTTCACGGGAGGCCACATAGCGACTCGCTTCTTCCGGATTAAAATTTCGGGCACTTACAGTAGCCATGGTATTATTTACCCGNTCCTTTTTGGTCCGAATCACCACATCGTTTACAGCCTTAGGCAGTGGACTTAATTCAATCAGTAACTGGGTTTCCTTTCCGGTATTGACTTCAATATTCTGATACGTTTTTTCGGCATACCCCAAATAACTACATTGGATGCGATAGCGCCCGACAGGTACTTCCGGCAGTTTAAACCGGCCTTGTTCATCGGTGCGGGTACCAGCGATTAGGAGGGTATCTTTCAGAAGTCGGATCGTAGCCCCGATGAGGGGAAATTTTAAATCCTGGTCGATCACCTGACCCTTCACCAATTGTGAATAGTTGACCTGAGCATGGAGTTGAAAAGACCATCCGAATAATTGGATGCAAAGCAAGGTGAAAACTAACTTATACATACGGAGGAAATTGAAAGATAAAAACCCTCACGAATCGTGTGAGGGTTTTCTATTACAAGGTTAAAGGGTTTAGTAAACATGTTGTCCGCCGTTGATGCTATAATTGGCACCGGTAATAAAACTGGTGGCATCACTGGCAAGAAAGGATACCAGATGGGCGACTTCCTGGGTGCCTCCCAAACGACCTACAGGAATTTGTGCTACAATGGCATCCCGCACTTTTTCTGGCACAGCCATTACCATATCCGTGGCAATGTAACCGGGTGAAATGGTATTCACGGTGATGCCATATTTTGCTACTTCCATGGCCAGTGTTTTTGTAAAACCATGCATGCCGGCTTTAGCTGCTGAATAATTAGTTTGACCGAATTGTCCACGTTGTCCGTTCACCGATGAAATATTAATGATGCGTCCGAACTGGCGTTCAATCATTCCTTCAATCACCTGGCGGGTGCAATTGAATACGGAATTCAAATTGGTATCCATCACAGCGTGCCAGTCTTCTTTGCTCATGCGTGAAAAGCGACCATCGCGGGTGATACCGGCATTGTTCACCAGAATATCAACCGGGCCGATGCGATCCTGAATTTCTGCAATCATGCGGGCGCAGGAATCAAAATCACACACATCACCTTCCACCATCTCAATGTCGTAGCCTTCGGCTTTGAGGGCGGCCTGCCATTCATCGGCTTTCGCTTTGTTCCGGTAATTTCCAACTACGCGATACCCGTCTTTATAAAGTTCTTTGCACATGGCGGTTCCTAATCCGCCGGTTGCTCCGGTTACCAGAGCCACTCGTTTGTTATTCTGATCCATAGTTTCTGATTTACTCTATGAAGATACTCCAGATGGGCTCAAAAGGAAACGGAATGTATTATTTTTTAATGGCCATCTGTTCGGGATGCTCTGTTCGACATTTTTAATGTCGTACGGCTATCGGCGGTTTTGTATACTGCATAGGAGTATCTCATAGTTAAACGGTCTAAGGCAAAACTTTCTGTCCTGTCAGAATCTCGACTTATTATTTGCTGAATAAATAGCCCACGGCCAAAGTCGGACTTTACGGAGGGTTAAGTATCTTAGCTGTATAATTGAATAGAAACAATTTACTGCAGAGTCCCGAATAGGAGGCTATGCGAAGACATAAGAATAAACTGCGTATGCGGATTAAAAATCCCCAGATAGTGGTTCGCAATTGCAAATTCCGAACAGTGGACTGGGATCTCTTACTTCGAATTTTCCAGCATTGGTTTACTCTTTACGAAAATCGTCCATATTCTGTTGATGAATTATTATATCATCAGGTAGTGGTTTGTGAATCAATTTTCTGTGAATTGAATCTCCGCATATTGTAACCCAAACAGTAAGAGTTGAGCCGGTTGTTAAAATGTATGGATTTTCTTTTACGTTTGCCAACTTATTCTGTAATATTGAGTCAACTTGTGAAGCTGTTATTTTTGAGGTTTAAAATGATTAAGGTAACCAAAAGTGGTTTTATCCATTAATAGGCAATATTTATCCTTAATCATGCAGTATTCATAGTTGTCCATTTTGAAATCTCTCCTATCCTTGTACTGTAATAAATATGCGAACTCCAATTTCGCGCAGTCATTGTAAAAATTCAATTCCGTCAATATTACTCCGCGTCTATGGTTTCCTTTTCGCACTTCATTGCCTTGATGACTTTCAATAAATGAAACATAGGAGTCAATTTCGGATAGAATATTTTGAGAGTAATCATGCAGACAAACCAAATAGAGGCCACCTAACGTGAATAAAATAATTGATTTCATCTTTTATAAGGTTCTTTGTTGTAATTAAAGTACAAATATGTATTCTCCATGGTTTCTTTGGAACCCTTGTCAATATGTGTGAATTTAGTTTCTTCCAGAGTTACAAACTCCTGCATGATGATACTAATACTTTCTATTTTTCCAAAAATCTTCCCACTTCATTTTTGAACGTTTTCTTTCACTGGTATGTATATTGGTCTTCGAATTATCGAATCCCTACAAATTTTAACTAAAGTGTGATAATTGTCACCAGAAATAAATACAAGTGATCTTCCTCCACATTAGGCAATATGATTCTGAGAATTGAATCTTTTGCAACTCTGTGATATTGTTATAAGAAGAAGAATCTAGAAATTGAACAATACTATTATCCATGAGAAAGGTATATCCTTGTCTGTTCATGTGATTCTGGTACTCCTTCATATCGTACCTCTTTTTATCTCGATACTCTCTCAATCGAGCAAATTCAATGTATGAACATTCATCGTTTACAAAAAATCTGACTATTATTAATCCTGATTTATTTTCATTAAATGAATTGGCATTACCATTTTGCCGTTCCAACATTGCTAGATACGAGTCAATTTCCGTTTGGATTTTTTTGTAAGGGCTTCAGTGGAGGTGGTTCCCCACAAACAAATTAGATATAAGATAAATTCTTTCATTTCTTATTATAATCCCAAATAAAACAATAGGTCTTGAAAGTCGCTTTACTATGTCTATCAATACCAGTCAGATTAACTTGGCGCATTGGAATATTACCATCTATTAGATGACTGTGTGAATATACTTCCATCGATCTAATTTCAATTGCATAAATATAAGAGACACTGGTGAGTCCATTAACATCACTAAACTTTTAGCCAAATCAATATCAGAGGGCGACATTACGTCTCCGCAGAGTGTCCATCTGTTCAGGATGTTCCACCATAGCTCTGTTCGACATTTTTAATGTCTTACTCCCATTGGCAGTTTTGTAAACCGCATAGGGATATCTCATAGTTAAACGGTATAGGCAAAACTTTCTGTCCTGTCAGAATCTCGACTTATTTTTGCTTTATAAATAGCCCACGGCCAAAGTCGGACTCTGCGGAGGGTTGAGTATCTCAGCTGTATAATTGAATAGAAACAAGTTACTGCAGAGTCCCGAATTGGAGGCTATGCGAAGACATAAGAATAAAATGCGTATGCGGATTAAAAATCCCCAGATAGTGGTTCGGAATGGCGAATTCCGAACAGTGCGTTAATCAGTAAACAAGACCGCTTTATATCACCCTCAACTCCGGTTCTGCCGCCTGACGCAATTTTTGTTGTTCGTAAAACTGTGATTTAAACGGATGGCGGTCTTTCCATTTTTCGCCAATCTGCTCCCGAAAGCCAGCCGAAACTTTTAAAGAACCANNGTTCACAACAGGATGCCTTAATTTATAAAAACCATGTTGGTATTCAGCCTCACATCCTAAAATAGCTTTGGCTTCTAAAGCAGTGCGTCCGAGAACCAGGGTATGACTGCCTGATTGTATGGCCTGCTCCAGACATTGAAAAAGAATATTAAAATAGATGGCGTGACTTTGATTNGATCGATAATCAAAACCAATATAATTCATATCGTAGATGCCCTCGTGCAGAATGGCAGANAGAAGGCCNACCAGGGTATCTTCCAGAAACCAACCCTGTATTCGATACCGTTCCTTCAAGGTATTTTTCATCGCTAAAAAGGAGGGGGCATTTAATTTACCCATACTCACCAGTTGGTTGTCACTCACCTGAGCATACAAGGCATAAATACGTTCAACGTACTGTGGCAAATTTTCTTCACTGATTTCACGAATCTGTATGGTACCCAGTTGATTTCTGATTTTACGGTACCGTTGCAGGTATTTGTGTTTCAGTTGTTTTTCGTAATCAGGTAAACCCGTCCATTCGTTCGGAATCCTAAAAACCATGCTCACATCGTCCTCCATTTGTTTGTAGGTTGGNATCTTTTGTATGTGAGCGGCCCAGGGTGCATACACATCTTTCAGAAAGATACCGGTGGCCTTGGTTTCGTTTAAAATGTATTCAAAGGTTTGTTGAAAAATGGCTGCTTCCTCATGGACTGCAACCAGCCCGGAATGCAGCACTGANAATTCCGTATCATGACGAAATAAGTTACCCACTACCAACAAACTGGGGCGAACGATGCGCAATGCGGTATTCAGACTATAATGCTGAAAAGGTTTGTCGCGGCAATTGAAGTGCTCGGGGTTNACAGACAAAAGTTGGTAGTAACTCAGGAGAGCGATCTGCGCATTTACTCGGGTGACAACATAGCGGTAACTCAGGTTGTTTAAGGAGGCTTTTTCNAAAATAGCTAATTGCTCGCTACGCAATCCGGAGTCAGCAGGCAGCAGGTCGTTCCAGTAGGTGGGTAATTGATGCACCGTATCAAACACATCGTAAGTCAACACCATGAAACGGCAAATGTAGCGGAATGCGCACAGAGTAAAAACAAAGACAGGATGAGGGCTGGTAATTTTTGATGAGGCCTGTACGTGAAGCAGAAGTGTGCGACGCAATTGCGCCCGGTGGAGTGTGCTGCGTTGATTCCATAAAAACACGCATCTGGCACCTACCTTTGCCGTATGCTTAACAAGGCGATGATCGGGTTGTTTACCGGACTGATTCGTTTTTATCAGGGGCGATTTCGCCTTATCTGGGTGGACAAAAATGCCGCTATACGCCAACCTGTTCTGAATATACCGTGCTGGCCATTCGAAAATACGGTGCATTGAAAGGATCCTGGTTGGGTTTAAAACGCATGTTGCGCTGCGCTCCCTGGGGTGGACATGGGCCTGATCCGGTGCCCTGATTTGAGATTTCTTTAACAGCCACTCATGGAATGTACGAATCGCTTGCCCTAATTTTCAGTTAATACCGATTACACATTCATAATAGTCCAATTTCGTCTCTGACTCATTGTACTAAATTCATGTAGTATCGGCATTTACCACTTCACAACTCAAATAGCCTTTGGACTATTTATCGTTGGAATTGGTATAACTTGCAACTCTTAAAATTTGCTGTATGCTGCTGCGAAAAATTTCTAAATGTGTTATTCTGTTACTCTTGATGGGCCAAACACCCGGGATGGTGCAAGCTCAGGAACAAGGAGAGTCGTATTTTGAAATTTCGAAGAACCTTGAAATTTTTAATACCCTGTTTAAGGAGTTGAATACCTATTATGTGGATCCGGTGCAGCCGGGCAAGGTGGTGAAGAAGGGGATTGATGCCATGCTGGATGATTTGGATCCTNACACCAATTACATCACCGAAGAAGATATTGAAGAATACCGTTTTCAAACTACGGGCCGTTATGGAGGCATTGGTAGTACCATTCGTAAAAAGGATGATTACCTGTGTATTGGCGAACCTTACGAAAACAGTCCTGTGGTGAAAGCAGGTTTGAAATCGGGCGATATTTTACTGGAGATTGAAGGCCGCAGTACCAAGGGCAAGGAGGTTGACGATGTCAGTAAGTTACTGAAAGGTTCACCGGGTACATCGTTAAAGGTAAAAGTGAAAGATGCATTTACCGGAGCCGAAAGCACGAAAACCATCACCCGCGAAGAAATTAATGTGAGTAGTGTGCCTTATGCCGGTATGGTCGGCCCCAATAAAGAATATGCTTATGTTCGACTGAGTCAGTTCACAGAACGTTGCAGTTATTTTGTTCGTACTGCGCTGGACAGTTTAAAACGCACGAATCCACAGGTGAAAGGGGTGGTATTGGATCTGCGGTTTAATCCGGGCGGACTACTCGATGAAGCGGTTAGTCTTTGTAACCTATTCATCAATGGCGGACAGTTGGTGGTAAGTACGAAAGGANAAAATGCCGAATGGGATAAAGAATACAAAACCATGGGCACACCCTGGGATGATAAAATGCCTGTAACAGTATTGATTAACCGCAACTCGGCCTCGGCTTCGGAAATTGTAGCCGGAACGATGCAGGATTTAGATCGGGGTGTAGTGATTGGTCAAAAAAGTTTTGGCAAAGGATTGGTACAAACAACCCGGAATCTGGTATACAATGCCAAATTAAAAGTGACCACTGCCAAATATTATACGCCCAGCGGGCGCTGTATACAGATGCTCGATTATACCCATCGCAATGATGATGGCAGCGTAGGCCATGTGCCGGATTCGCTGAAAACAAAATTTAAAACCAAAAACGGACGTACCGTAATGGACGGTGGTGGCGTTGACCCCGATATCAAAATTGAAATTAAAGAAGCCCAAAAAGTGATTGCTACCCTGAATGCAAAATCACTGCTGTTTGATTATGCCACCACGTATGCCAAACAACATCCTACCGTGGCACCGGCCCCGGAATTTCAATTAAGTGAAGCTGATTTTAATGCTTTCGTGACCTGGCTCACCGGCAAAGATTACAGTTACGAAACCAAGGCAGAAGAACTTTTAAGCAAATTCAAGGAGACCGCCGAAAAGGAAAATTATTTTACCGCCGTTCAANAAGATTATGAGAATTTACGCAAAGCCCTGGCAGAAGATAAANAACAGGATTTAATGAAACACCGGCGGGAAATTACCAAAGCCCTGCAGGAAGAGATTATTGCCCGCTACTATTTTCATAAAGGAAAAATTGAAAATGGTTTGCAGGATGATGCAGAACTCAATGAAGCGGTTCAGGTGATGGGAGATGCGACCCGGTATGCCTCCATTTTAGCCGGAAAAGGTTAAGCCTGCAAGGGATTCCAACCCTGGGCTTTCATGTCTACTTTATTGTTGGCAGTGGTGATCAGTTTAATCCCTTCGGAAGTATCGGTCATGTGGCCAATGACAGAAATCCAGGGNCAGGTACTGATTTTCTCGAAATCGTCGGTGCTCGCCGTAAACAACAATTCATAATCTTCACCTCCATTCAGGGCACACGTAGTTGCAGGGATTCCAAAGGTTTCAGCCATGTGGCGGGTGTTTTCGTGAATCGGCAGCTTCTCTTCAAAAATGAGGGCCCCGGTTTCACTCTGCCGGCACAAGTGATGCAATTCAGAACTTAACCCATCGCTGATATCAATCATGGCCCGTGGTTGTATCCCCTGGGCTTTAAGCCACTGCACCGTTTCGCGTTGAGCTTCAGGTTTTAAAAANCGCTCTAATACATATTGTTGCTGATCGAAATTGGGTTGCACCTGAGGGTTNTCCAGGTATATNCTTTTCTCGCGTTCCAGAATCAGCATACCCGTATAAGCGGCTCCCAAATTACCACTCACGCAAATCAAATCATTCGTTTGGGCACCGGAGCGGGTCACAAATTTATTATCCTCCACTTCTCCAAGAGCCGTGATACTGAGAATAAGTCCTTTGAGCGATGAGGTGGTATCGCCGCCAACNAGATCAACCCCATATCGGGCACAGGCTAGTTGAATGCCATCATATAATTCATCCAGGGCTTCTACACTGAACCGATTTGAGATAGCCAGACTCACTGTAATTTGAGTGGGTGTGGCAAACATGGCGTAAATATCGGAGAGATTCACCACCACGGCCTTATAACCCAGATGTTTCAGGGGTGTATACATCAAATCGAAATGCACTCCTTCTACCAGCATATCGGTGGATACCACCAGTTGCTTGCCAAACGAATCAATCACAGCGGCATCATCGCCCACACTCAACAGCGTTGAGGCATTGCGGGTTTCGTTGTCTTCAGTCAGGTGATTAATCAGTCCGAATTCGCCCAGGCTGGATATTTCCGTACGTTGTTCACTCATCGTTGCAGGTGTTTCGGGCAAAGATAGCAGAATCGGGAGGAATTGGCCGACCCGAATACGAGTGAATCACTTTTACCTGTGCAATGTGGAAACCGGATACCTTTGCAGCGTGAAAGTAAGTGGCTTTACATTTATCCGAAATGCCCTCGAATTCGACTATCCTGTTGTTGAAGCGATTCAATCTATTTTGCCTATTTGTGATGAAGTGGTGGTTGCGGTAGGAAACTCANAAGATGCCACCCTGGAGCTGATTCGCGCGATTCCCTCGGATAAAATCCGCATACTGGAAACGGTTTGGGATGATGCCCTACGCGAAGGTGGACGAGTATTAGCCGTTGAAACCGATAAAGCCTTTGCAGCTATTGACCCGAACAGTGATTGGGCATTTTATATACAGGGCGATGAGGTGGTGCATGAAAAGGATTTGCCGGCAATTCAACAAGCCATGCAGGAGTATCTGCATCAGGAAGCGGTTGACGGGCTACTCTTCGCCTACCGGCATTTTTACGGGTCGTATGATTACGAAGCGGTGTCGTCGAATTTTTACAAAAACGAAATCCGCATCATTCGAAACAACAAAACCATTTATTCTTACCGGGATGCCCAGGGATTCCGGAAAAATGAGAACGAAAAATTGCAGGTANAAAGGGTAGATGCTACCATGTTTCATTATGGTTGGGTACGCGATNCGCGGGCTATGCAACGTAAACAGGAATCTTTTCAAAAGCTCTGGCATGATGATGAATGGGTAAAGAATAACGTGATACCTGCAGAGNTTTTTGACTATAACCGCCATATCCGGGAACTTAAAAAGTTTGAAGGAACCCATCCCGAATCCATGCTGGATCGTATAGCCCGTTCAAACTGGGTGTATGATACAGATATTGCCTTCCGCCGCCGTAGCCTTAAAGATCATTTTAAANACCAGGTGTTCAAACTCACGGGTATAGACATCAATTATAAAAATTATAAACTTATTTAGAGTCCATGTGGCCGGCAAGTCTACCTTTGCGCCATGCGAATTTTTCTTCCGGTTGTAATTCTGTCATTTGTCTTGCTCAGTGCCTGTGAGCGCAATAATATCCTCACACAAAACCAGTGGNGGCGTATTTTTAAGAAGTACGGCATCGACTCAGCCTGTTTTGAACTGGCCGATAATACCCATGATCAGATTTTAATTTACAACCTCGGCCATTGCAGCAAGCGCTACAGTCCGGCATCTACATTCAAAATTCCCAACTCCCTCATCGCGCTGNAAACCAATGTCGCTAAAGATGAAAAACTGGTAATCCCATGGGATGGCATTCAACGCTGGAATNCCGGGTGGAGCCGGGATATGGATATGCGTGAAGCCTTTCGGGTGAGTTGTGTACCTTATTATCAGGAAATTGCCCGACGCATTGGGCCCACAGAAATGCAGCATTGGGTAGATACCATGCGTTACGGTAACCAACGCATTGGTGGTGCCATTGATATGTTCTGGCTGAATGATACTCTTAAAATCAGCCCGGATGAACAGGTCGGATTGATTAAAAAATTGTATTTCGATAAACTGCCGTTCTCACAGCGTTCACAACGCATTGTTCGGAGTATGATGTTACGCGAAGACAGCACCAACTATAAATTGTACTATAAAACGGGCACTGCACAAACCGATTCCAGTATACAAGCCTGGGTGGTTGGTTTTGTAGAACGCCGTGAAGTGCAGAAGGGCATTGAANACGAAAAGGAAGAAACCAATTACCGGCCTTACTTTTTTGCTATGCATTTTGAAACAAAAGATACGGCCATGGACTTCCGCAGTGCCCGCCTCAATATTCTGAAAGAAATTTTACAGGAACGAAATATCATACCAGCGAATACGGCTGCGAAATAAAGACCGGAGGCTGCGACAAACTTATCCTACTCAAACCCTTCATTCTGCACCCCTACGGCGGTAGGCTTTCAGGAATAAGGCCCCCATGTTTTTAAACGGAGGAACATAATCATCAAACAACTGTTTCATTTCGCCGGAATTAAATTGTTTGCCTAACTCGTTCCACATCTGCACCCAATCAATATCTTTNCCATCCAGTAAACGCTGATTAAAGGCCCGAATGATGGGGCCGTTAATTTTACCGACTCCAATTTGTTTGGTAGAAACAATGTGAGCATCTTCAGACTGGCTCAATACCGCCGATAAATTCTGGTAAGCTCCACAGGCTCCTAATATCACCACCTTGTGTTTCCAGTTAATATGTTCCAGCGTGGTGGGTAAGTGATAGCTATGTCCACGGTGTATTATCACAGTAGGTGCAATATCACTGGAATCCAGAAAGGCCTGAAGTTCATCCTGTGCCAGTTCATCGTTCGGTTCATCGTGGGGTACGTTGCAATAAATCACCACGGGCTTCCCTTTTAGACTACTAATGGTTACCCAGTTTACATCGCGCTTCACTTTCCAGTTCGGCGCGCCAAAACCATTCACAAAACTGTTAAACACACCTTTGCCATCTACATCACCATAAAACACCTGCTGCACTAGTTCCNNGCTATCGTCGGTTAGCTGATTATACGGCATCACGGTGATAGGCGGAATACCCAGTTTTTTNGTCAGCGAATCGCTGGGGTAAGTCAGCATCGAATATAAAATGTCATAAATCTTAAATCCTTTGGTATTGTTCTGCACGCTATCTTCTTCGCGGTTCACACGAATTCGTTCTATGATGTGTTTCATCAGCGTACTGTCGTTAATGCTACCAAATGAATTGGCCACGTCCGTCGCGCCTTCNAAATCACCTTCCAGCGTATTGTCCAGGTTCGAAACGAATTCCGACATCAGTTCAGTGCGACTNGAATCTTTCATGGTGGCCAAAAACGGACCTATCGTATTGTAGTTGGCACACAAGCGCAAAAAGGTTCTGAATTTATCGCGACCTACTTCATTTAAAAACTCAAATCCACTTTTGGGTTTTATTCGGGCCATCAGGCGGTTATAGCATCCTAAAAANCTACTGGTGTACAAATCATCGCTGCCGTATACTAAAATATAGTACAATTCAACAGCATTAAAACTTTCTACACACTTAAACCGTACGGCATCCGAGGCGTTATGCAATTCATTCATCTTGGCCACATAACGCGCCGCTTCATGCACCAGTTCTTTGTCGTAGGTTTTCCGTAAGTCGCTGTTAAAATAAATCTGACGCATTTCAATCAGCTTCTTGTAATACGCATCTTCGTCCTGCGTAATCTGATTAATTTGTTCAATCGTGATTTTGCCTTTATTCAATTCTTCCACAAANAATATTCCTTTCAGTGGAATCTTACATTCATCCGCAATTTGTATGATGCGCTGAACATAGGGGTCTTTATTTCTGCGAACAATGGTTCGTTCTTCGGCAGTGGAGGTCGCAAAATTTAAAATGGTTTTCGGACTGCGGGGCGCCGCTTTCGTAACCACAATATCGGCCGCCTCCGGGTTGCTGATGCTGCGTATTTTNTTAATCAGAATTTCCGGATACAGATCTACCATGCCCGACATCAGCGTTTTGGTGGCCTCAGAATCCGTATCAAATAAAGCCGCCTGTATGTACAAGGGTTTCCCGATATTATTTTTNACATACTCATTTAAATTGCCGTTGTGCAGTCCGCGCACGATNCGATAGGTGTGTTCAAAAATCGCCTGGTAATACGCAATATCTACATAGCCATCATTGGCATCCGAATTAAACAGTTTCAGGTTCTCGATCNNGCGCCCCAGATATTTGCGTTTCACCATATCGTCCGTTTCATTGTTCTCGATATAGGCGATGGTTTTGTTGGTGCGATTAAAAATGGCATTCGTGATAATAGCGGTCCGGTCCATGTTTTCATCAATGCCCACCAATTTGTCATATTGCCCGTCTACCACATCCGCTTTCTTTTGCTCACGTTCAATCATGAGTAACAATTGCCGCCGACCTGCCGTCACACCATACTTATTCATGATGGTATCGCGGAGCACTTCGGGTTTATTCCCTTGTGCATCGGCCAGCAAAGCGCAGATGGCCAGTAAAAAGTCGATAAAAAATATTTCATGCAGTAGGTGTTAAAAATACAAGGGGTAAGCCGTTTTTCAGCGTATAAAAGTACACAATTCCCGTTTCTTTCGGCATCCGAACACGATTCCACTACATGGTATTTTGCTGTTTTGGGCGGCGAACACGCCATTCGCTGCAACTCCTCCCCGTTTCAGCTAAGGCTTCACGGGTTGCGGGGTTTTCGCTACTGTCGTTGCCGCAAATCCTACACCCTGCGCGTTTCCGTGACAAAACAACCCGGATTTAAACGCCCGGGGATTATCTTTGCGCCCTATGTTAGATAAACTGGAGGCTATTAAAGGGCGTTTCGACCAGATAGGAGTTTCCCTGACCAATCCGGAGGTGGTTTCAGATNCAAAACGATTTTCGCAACTGAGTCGTGAATATCGTAAGCTGGAACGCATCGTAGAGGCCTATAAGAGTTACAGGAATTGCCTGGATTCCATCGCATTTGGAAAAGAAGTGCTGGAAACAGAAAGTGATGAAGAATTACGTCAGATGGCCAAAACCGATGCGGTGCTGGCCGAAGAACAACAAAGCAAACTTGAAGAAGAAATTCGCCAGTTACTGATTCCGAAAGATNCACAGGATGAGAAGAACGCCATTATGGAAATCCGGGCCGGAACCGGGNGCGATGAGGCCAGTATTTTTGCCGGCGACCTGATGCGCATGTACCTGAAATTTTGTGAGGCCCGGGGCTGGCAGGTGGCTGTGGTGGATGCCAGTGAAGGCAGTGTGGGTGGTTATAAAGAAATTATTCTGGAAGTGGTGGGTGAAGATGTGTACGGTATTTTAAAATACGAAAGTGGGGTGCATCGGGTGCAACGCGTTCCGGCTACCGAAGCCAGCGGTCGGGTACATACATCGGCTGCCACAGTGGCGGTGATGCCTGAAGCGGAGGAGGTAGATTTTGAATTAAAAGAATCGGATNCGAAAATGGAAACAGCACGCAGTGGGNGCGCCGGTGGTCAGAATGTAAACAAAGTAGAAACCAAAGTTATTTTAACCCATATCCCTACCGGTACGGTAATCACCTGCCAAACCGAACGCACCCAGTTAGGGAACCGCGAAAAGGCAACCGCCATGATGCGGACTAAATTGTACGAGGAACAAGTTCGCAAACATGAAGAAGAGATTGCCCGTAACCGTAAAACTCTGGTTAGCAGCGGAGACCGCTCGGCTAAAATCCGTACCTACAACTGGCCTCAGGGCCGCATCACCGATCATCGCATCAACAAAACAATGTATAACCTGGATAGTTTTGTGAATGGTGATATTCAGGAAATGCTGGATGCCTGGTTTGCCGAAAATGCCGAANAAATGAAGGCCGGCGAAATGGTGTAAACTTCGGTCCAATGGTTTAATTATTTTCAGGAAACGCGTATTCTCCTGAGCCGGATTCTTTTAGCCCAACTGCAAAATTTACCTTTAATTTGTTCTATGCATATTGGAAGTCATTATACCTTTAAAGAGGTCGTACTCTGGACGCGTCGCGATATTTTTCGCATCNTGCTCATTGCCGCCGTACCCACCGTATTGTATATTGTATTTGATCAAAATNGGATCGCACTGCCCTGGCTTCCGGTGGCCCTTCTGGGTACCGCAGTGGCTTTTGTGGTGGGTTTTAAAAACAATGCTTCTTACGACCGAACCTGGGAAGCGCGTCGCATCTGGGGTTCGATTTTAAATGCTAGTCGGNGTTGGGGTATCATGGCGCGCGACTACATCACAGACCGCCATGCACAAAGACCCTATACAGCCGATGAAATTCACCAGATACACCGGCAGGTTTATAATCGCCACTTTGCCTGGTTGACGGCCTTGCGTTTTCAATTGCGCGAAAAACGCAACTGGGAAGCGATTTATAAGGTGCACAACGCCGAATACAAAAACCGTTGGTTCCGGGTTGAAGAGCATGATCAGAAAATTGAAGATGCCCTGAGGCCTTACCTGAGCGATGCCGAATATCATCGGGTGATGCAAAGTAGTAACCGGGCCGTTCAAATTCTGGCGTTACAATCGGAGCAGCTCAAACAGCTTTTACACGATGGTCTCATTGAAGACTTTCGGCACATGGAGTTAGAGAAAATGCTGGCCGAGTTTTATAATCAACAAGGCGCCAGTGAACGCATCAAAAACTTCNCCTACCCAAGGCAATATGCCACGCTGAATCTGTGGTTTGTGAAATCATTCGTGTTATTGATTCCATTTGGCATGTTGAAAGAATTTGAAAAATTGGGGGAATGCCTGATTTGGATGACGATTCCTNTTAGCGCCTTGTCCGGATGGATTTTTACCACCCTGGAANAAATCGGTGAAGCCTCTGAAAATCCGTTTGAAGGCAGTGCCAATGACGTGCCAATTACCCAAATGAGCCGAACCATTGAAATTGATATGAATGAAATGTTGGGTATCGAACATGACCTGAAACCAATGGCTGCCAGCAATAATATTCTCACTTAAAAACTGTTATATGCAATTTGAAAAAATTTTCGCCAACAATGAGGCCTGGATAGCGCAGAAATTAAAAACCAATCCGGATTATTTTACCAATTTATCCAAAGGACAGTCGCCCGAAATTCTATACATTGGTTGTGCGGATAGTCGCGTAACAGCCGAAGACCTGATGGGTGCCGAACCGGGAGAAGTATTTATTCATCGTAATGTGGCCAATATGGTCATCTCGATTGATTTAAATGTAATGTCGGTGATTAATTACGCTGTTCGTCATTTAAAAGTGAATCACATCGTTGTTTGTGGTCATTATGAATGCGGGNGAGTAAAGGCTTCATTACAATCTGCCGACCTCGGTATCCTGAATCCCTGGTTACGCAATATCCGTGATGTGTATCGCCTGCATAAGCAGGAGTTAAATGCCATCGAAGATGATCAACGGCGCTTTGATCGTTTGGTGGAATTGAATGTTCAGGAGCAATGCATCAATGTGATTAAAACAGCAGCAGTACAGGAAGCCTATGCCAACCGGGGCATCAACGTACACGGCTGGGTGTTTAATGTGCGCAACGGGCAGCTGATTGATTTGAAAATCGACTTCNCTAAAGTTTTGGAAGATATTATGAAGATATACCGTTTAATATAAGTGTACTGGTCATCCTCACTTAAAATAAACACATGATGCGAGCTTTCCTTTTTCTTTTANTGCTGGTGTTCTCCTATAGGATGACCAATGCGCAAACCAATAATCCACGGTATGATTCGGTTTTGGCCAGGCGTCTGAATTCTGATGAATTCGGGATGAAANAATATACCCTGGTCATCCTGAAAACCGGCCCCTACCAGGAACAGGATGCAAAACGAAGAGACAGTTTGTTTCGTGGGCATATGGCCAATATTGAACGGTTGGTGGACGAAGGGCGTCTGTATGTCGCAGGCCCTTTCATGAAAAATGAATTATCCTATCGTGGACTCTTCATTTTAAATACCGAAGTTTTGGACGAGGCAAAAACTNGGTTACAACCGGATCCAACCATTGCGCTCGGCATCTTTGAACCCATTTTTCTAGTCTGGTATGGTTCAGCTGCTCTTCCGGAATATCTGGATGCCGCCGACAAAATCTGGAAATCAAAACCCTAAAAGGAATCTGACCATTTCCGGCAAGTCTGGATATGGAGAAATAGCTCTAACAAAATGATACTCAATTGCTTGTAATTTAAACTGCAATTTTCTTCCGGTCAAAATCAGGATTGATACGTGCAAAGGACAGGTTTGGCATCATTTTCGTAAGGTTTCAGGCATATTTGTAGTTATGCGACGAAACAAAATCTTTTCACCGTCTTACTGGCCACCGCACTCCTTGCAGCATGTAGTAAATACAAGTTGGGCGACAAACAATGGCCGGCCTGGGAAGGTGAATGGCTTTTACCCCTTCTCAAGGGTACATTTAATTTTGAAGATATCCGGACCCTGAGCCAAACTAAAACAACGTATAATGTGCCGGCGATGGATATTGGTTTTACAGAAGGGATAACAGTAGATGTTCCGGTGTTAGATATTCCGGAGGTAGGCCCTTACAAACAGCCCNTCAGTCCATGGATTGAATCGGTGAATTTTGATTCCTTGCGGATCACCTTGAGCTTTGACAATTTATTTCCTATTGCCATTGATGCGGGGACGCATNTTTCATTTCGTAAAAGCGAGGGGACCGGTTCTGGAGCGAATCTGATTTACGAACATATTGTAGACACCCGCATTGAACCCGGAGCGCGCTATACATTTGATGTGGTGGTACAACAAAATACTGTTGAAGACACCTTGTACATCTATCTGGAACAATTTAAATCGCCCGGAGGTGACGATGTGGTTTTTGCAACTACACCATGTGTGTTGCAGGTTGAAACCAAAGTGATTGATTTGAAACAAGTGGGTATTTACAGTGGCAAGTCGTTGGTGGAAACAGATACGCTGGGCATCGAATGGGGCGCGGATGATCTGGAGTTTGAAGATACCGTTTCAACAGCCCGCATCCATTGTTATTTTGAAAATGCCTTACCGGTAAATCAGTACCTGCAGATTTATNTTTTAGATCCACTCACTGCACAGCCTGTCGATTCTTTGTTGAATCAATCCCTGAATATACAAGGTTGCCAAACTGATGCGCTGGGTGTTCCGGTCAACACCACACAAGCTACCACCAGTGTAGATCTATCGGTGAATCGGGTACGAAAAATCCGTAAGACCCAACGTGCCGTGTTTTATTATCAATTAAATACCCTGGGTTATTCGCAACCTGTTATTCGCGCCGGTGAACAAACCTATTTCAATATCCAGTTAACGGGAGATCTTAAACTACATTTCAAATTGCAGTAAATTATGAGAACTTTTCTAGTTTGTTTTTTCTTCTGTTTTCTGGGTAAATTTCCGTTGAACGCGCAATTGAACTACTATACCTTCGGCGATCCTCACCTGGCAAATCAGGCCTCAGAAAATCTGCCTTCGCTTTTGGGCGACCATACCAAGACCGGTGAATTTTATCCGGTAACCTTGTATACGGGTTTCACCAATAATTTTATACGGGCTTCCGATCTCAGCGCGTTCTCCGCTCAAACCGAAATCAGCCGTGAGGATATGGATGCCTATTTGGGGAAATTAAAACCGGTGAATCAGTTTTGGGCTGGATACAATGCCCCTTGTTTCAGTTCTTTTTTAATGTGCCCAAAAACNGCAAACCCTTTATCAGTTTTGGATTTGGCGCTGGTCATCGCACGGATTTTAATTTCGATGTGAATCGCNGAATTTTGGAATTGTCGATCCGGGGGAATAAAAACATGGCCGGACAAACCGTTCCTTTGGCGCCTCAGTTAAACCTCTTAAGCTATAATCAACTCTTTTTAACGGCTTCAACCGTTTTCCGCATCATTCCCTGGAAGAATGCACAAGTCGTTACGATTAAACCAGCTGTCAGGGTTCGCTATTTAAGTGGATTGGCCTGTGTTCGTATGCCATCACCTACGTTGAACATGTATACGGATCCCGAAGGGCGCTACCTGGATTTTGACACCGATTTACGAATCAATATGAGCAGTATTGCAGACACCGACGCTCAATNNGATTTTGCCAGTCAGGGCGAATTTAATCTCAATTCACCCGGAAAGGGATGGGGATTTGATTTGGGAGCGGGAATCACAGTACTCNGGAATTTACAACTGCATGCTGCCCTGAACGATTTGNGGGGAATTACCTTTAACCGTAATGTAATTAATTACTCCAAACAGGGCACGGTGCGTTATGATGGCGTGNATCTGGACAAACTGAATTCAGGATCTGATTCCTTGCTGAATTTCACAAAACTGGAAGAAATAATCCAGCCTGAAAAAACGTACGAATCGTTTCGCAGTCCTTTAGGTGCCCGCCTGATTCTAAGCGGTATGTACGGTTTGCAAGCCCGCAAGCGCAGAAGGATACCGTATTTTGTACATAACCTGTCCTTTACTTATGTACAAGGCTTACGCGACTATCTCAATACAACAACCAAGCCCATTGCGCATGCTGCGTATACCTATAGTTTTAAAAATATTTTAAATCTGGGTACCGGTGTTACACTGGGGGTATCAGTGGATTTATGGCCGGAGCACACCTCAGTTTAAAAGCCAATTGGTTTAAGCTTGGCATCGCATCCAATAATTTACTGCCCTTAATTTCAACGCGTGCCGGACGTGGAACGGACCTGCATGCATTTATAGGGTTTAGTTTCTGAGGCAGGCCGCAGGTAAACGAATCGTTTAGGGCGTTGGAGTGATGGTATCAAAAAATTCCGAAAGAGTTGCACACCATCGGGCGTCATATAACTTTCCGGATGAAACTGCACACCATACCAGTTTCGTTGGTTATGACGAATGGCCATAATGTCTCCATCCAACGAACGGGCCAGTAGCTTTAATGAATCAGGCCATTTGCCTTCATCGGCTGTCCAGGAATGATAAAGACCCACCAATGGATTTGCTTCCATACCGGCAAATAAAGAATCCGAAGAAACAAGAGTTAATCGGGTTTGATACCCGTGACGTGGGGTCGCCAGATGCCGCAGTGAACCTCCGCAATGTTGAATGAGGGCCTGATGCCCTAAACAGATGCCTAAAACAGACTGATGCGGTGCGAGATGCTGAAAGAGATCCAGGAGTTGGCCACTTTCCTGCGGAAGTGAAGGACCGGGTGATAAGAGCACAGCTTCATATTGGCAAAGGGTATTAAAATCAAGCTGATCATTTCGATGGATGTCTATATCAGTCAGGCCCAGCCGCTGCAAACAGCCTACCATGTTGTAGGTGAAGGAATCATAATTGTCCACTAACAGAATCTTCAAAATCCTATTTTTACGCAAATTAAGTGATTCAGTGCAAGAAGAACATCCTGTTGTGAAAATGGTGAATGCCTGGGGGCACAAGGCCGTCNCTTTTTTGTTTCTGGTGGATTTTGAATTGCAGCATCCGCGATTGTTCGCGTTGGAAGATTTGAAGCAAGCAGACATCCTGATTNCAATTCCCACTTACACCAATTCATCTGCGGAGGTGATTCGTGAGAAAGAGATACATCTTCAAAAACAAGCTGTTGCCCGTAGTCGGTATCAGGAAGCGTTTGAAATTGTTTTTAACGAGTTGCACTACGGAAATTCATTCCTTACCAATCTGACCATGGCAACGCCGGTGCAATTCAATGCATCACTCACTGAAATTTATCATCGCGCAAAGGCCCGTTATAAGATTTGTTACCGGGATGAATGGCTTTGTTTTTCGCCCGAAACATTTGTAACGATTCAGGATGGATACATTCGTTCCTGCCCGATGAAAGGAACCATTGATGCAGCACTTCCAGATGCGGCACAAATAATTTTGAATGATGCAAAGGAAAAGGCCGAACATTTTACCATTGTAGATTTAATCCGGAATGATCTTAGTCAGGTGGCGAAACATGTGGAGGTGGATGCATTTCGTTACATTGACAAACTGCATACTTCTTCAAAAGATTTGTTACAGGTGAGTTCATCGATTCGTGGACAACTACCTGATTCCTGGAGGCAGGAGCTGGGTGATTTGTTGTGGAAACTGCTACCGGCGGGTTCGGTGAGTGGTGCCCCAAAACAGAAGACCCTTGAAATTATTCGGAAAGCTGAAAAAGAACCCAGAGGATTTTATACCGGAGTGGCCTTTTATTTTGATGGTGAAAATCTGGACAGTTGTGTGCTGATCCGTTTTATAGAAAAACAAGATTCCGGTTATTTTTATCGCAGCGGTGGGGGCATCACCACACAAAGCAAGGTAGACACAGAATATCAGGAATCGATCGACAAAATTTATGTACCCATTTCTTGAAACCATTTTGCAGAAAGATGCGCAGATGCCTTTGCTTGAGCGGCACATTGAACGCCTCAAACAAACCTGCCGGGTGCATCAATTGTGTCTACCCGATCTGACGGCCATCTTCGATCAACTGCACGAAATCCGGGGTACGAGCGCAACTGAAAAAGTACGTTTGTTTTATGGGAATGGTATTTTTAAAATCGAGTCACAACCTTATCACATCCGGTCGATACGGAAGTTGAAATTAATCACGAATGAAAATTTGCGGTATCCATTTAAAAGCGTTCGTCGAGAAGTTCTGGAACAACTGCAAAAGAAGCCGGAAAACACAATGAGGTACTCATCGTTCAAAAAAACTTTTACGGATACCTCTTACGCCAATGTAGCGTGTTGGGATGGTGCGACCTGGTGGACACCTAAAGAGCCTTTGTTGAAGGGCGTTCGTCGCGCAGCCTTGCTTGAGGAAGGGCGCATTCAGGAAGCCCGCATAGGGCCAGGAGATTTGTTTGGGATACAAAAATAGCTCTGATAAATGGAATGCTGGATTTGGGCGAACAGGAAATTGAAACAGCGCAACTGATTCAAGAATCGTTGGGATGATGTATTTTTAGCATCCTGTACCAATCAAAACATACTATCTGAGTGATGCGAAAACTACTTCTCTTAGGTTCATTTCTGGGTCTATCGACCGGGTTGTGGGCACAAGCTACTAAAACACAAGGGCAATCCGGTGCTCCTTTTGTGGTAAATGTTTCTGATCGAAGCATTCCTGATTTAGATCCTAACCTGATCCAACGTGAATCCTTTCCGGTGCCGGTATCTGAATACGGACTACGGAAAGAGGAATTGAATCGGAAGCGTATGGAGTTTGAAGCCTTGCATCCTGATCGGNAAGTGGCTGCAGAGAAGCCCAGCGGAGTAGCCCCGAATCCATATATCCTGAAAGGGATTCAGGGCAATACGGCCAATGGTACTCCTAACGACAATGATGTGGCCGTATCCAATAGCGGGAAAATAGTGAGTGTGGTGAATTCAAATATGCGGGTGTACGACGATACCGGAGGAATTATTGTCACCAAATCCTTAACCAGTCTGGTCGCCGGAGCGGGTAATTATTCCTGGATTTCAGACNCCCGGGTGTTGTATGATCCTGTGGCCGATCGGTTTGTTTTGGTTTGTTTCTCCGGGGCTTTAAGCACAGAAAGTACTATCCTGGTTGGTTTTTCGCAATCGCCTGATCCGGAAGCCAATTGGAATTTTTATGCCATCAATGGTAGCCCCTTTCCGGATAGCACCTGGAGTGATTACCCGATTATTGCATTATCAGACAAAGATTTATTTATGACCTTCAACCTGGTAAAAGATAATATTGGGTGGCAAACCGGATTCAAACAAAGTGTGATTTGGCAGATAGACAAACAAGGAGGTTATAATGGAAACCCGCTACAATACACGCTTTGGAGCGATATTAAGTACAACGGAGTTTACAACCGGAATATTTGTCCTGCTAAATATCAAACCACTACACCGGGTAGCAACATGTATTTTTTAACGCTTCGAAATGTAGCGGCCAGCAATGATTCTATTTTCATCACAGAAATCACCGACTCGTATTCTTCAGGCAATGCGGCTCTGGTGCAAAAAGTGGTTGTGGCCCCTAAAGCGTATGGATTTCCTCCCAATGCCCGTCAGAAAAAGTTTGGCGGGGTACAACATTATCTGATGACCAATGATGCCCGGGTTNTAGCGGCGATTTACGAAAACGATCATATTCATTTTGGATCCAATACGATCAATACCCAATACATGAATGCGGGCATTTACCTGGGTACCATTTCCGGAATCAGCGGCAGTAGTCCGACTGTAACCGCAGATATTTTTAGTGATGCTACTATGGAATACGGATACCCAAGTATGAGCTGGATGGGAAGTGGAAGTAATGACCATAAAGTGTTGTATACATTTAGTCATTGTATTACGGATAGTTTTCCGGGTACTTCGGTTTTGTATAAAGATGCAGCCGGAAATTATTCCGATATTGTTTCGGTGAAGGATGGTACATCTATCATTAATGTGTTGGTAGATACCAATGATCGTTGGNGGGATTACACCAATATTCAACGTCGCTACAATATGCCCAACCGGGCTTACCTGAGTGGATCCTGGGGCAAGAGTACCACCATGAATTGTTGGGTTTCGATGATCGAATCAACCGATTATCCATTGGCGAGTCCTGCCGTAGAGTCTTCCCGAACTGTGGAATTGTATCCGAATCCCGTGCAACAAAATCGTTTTACCACACGATTCACCAATGTAAAAGAGCAAAAAATGGCATTTGATTTATTGGATGCACAGGGCCGGATCGTACAACGTATTTTGAATACCCGATTAAAACCTGGGGTGCATGAATTTTCAATTTCTACTTCAGCACTTTCCAGAGGAACTTATATTCTGCGTATCCAGACAGAGACTGAGATTCTGCACCATGAAAAAGTGATTGTGCCGTAAGAAACGGATATCAATCCCTTTCAGCCAGTAAGACCTTTGTCGATTAACAGTCCGAATAAAGAAAGCGGGTTATTGTTAATGAACTAAAGACTGAGAGCTACTCAACATGTTCAATTTATTATATTTGCTTCGTTCCCATGCAAACACTCCATCCTGAAAACTGGGTATCTCTTTATGCGGATTATCTTCTTCAGTATGCCATGTTCAGGCTGAACGACGAGGCATTGTGTGAGGATTTGGTGCAGGAAACTTTTTCAGCTTTAAAAGCCAGGGACAATTTCAAAGGAAACAGTAGCGAANAAACATGGCTTACTTCGATTCTTAAAAATAAAATAGTGGATGAGTATCGGAAAAAGTCTAAANAGGCCGGAGGGTTAAACGAAGACACCATGTTAGGTTGGTTCTTTGAGCATTCCGATGAGGAAGATGCCCATTGGAAAACCAGTGCCATACCTCAGCCTTGGGAAAATACGGTTTTAGATAAAATTCAACAANAGGAATACTATGCCATCCTGCGTGGATGTATTCAGCGCTTAAATCAAAAACACATTGACATTTTGCAGGAAAAGTATTTTGAAGATGCATCCTCTGAAAAGATTTGTAAGGAATTTAACTTATCGAAGTCTAATTATTGGGTAACCATGCATCGCATCAATTTAACGCTAAGAAGTTGTCTGGAGCATCGTTGGTTTAAAAAGTAAAATGAAGTTTTTAAAATCCATACTGATTAATTGCCAGAAATCCACTCTGCTCAGCACAAAAGCGATGGAGGAGCCTTTGCGCATTTCGGAAAAGTTTCAACAGCAGATACATTTTCTCTTATGTAAGCCTTGTAAATATTTTTCTGATCAGGTTCACATGATTCATGACAGGTTAAAATCTCTTCAGAGACATTCCGGTGTTAATTTTTCATCTGAGAAAAGGAAGCCCTTCAGGAGAAGATAAATACGTTCCAATAAATTTTGTAAGGTTTCGAGTTTCCACCCGACTATATGGAAAATTCGCTACATGAAAAAGTGATGAGTGTCCTCTTGACACTATTTCCAGGTGTTGTTTCGTATGCCCAAATAACACAAACAACGGTGGTTGAGCATTTTACCAATTCCAACACANGTATTTGCGCAAGCCAAAATCCGGGCATCTATAGCGCCTTGAATAACCATCCCAATGTGTTGCACATGACGTTTCACCCGAGTGCGCCATATGCTTCCTGTGTATTTTCCATGTCGAATCCTGTAGAAAATGATGCAAGAACAACTTACTATTCAATTTACGGTAGTACGCCCAAACTCGTCGTAAATGGCGTATTAACCACCACCGCGAATCTGGGCACTTCCTTAAATAATTCAGCGTCGGCTTTGAGTAATTTTGAAGTGAAAGCAACTCAGGAATTTCTTACTATCGATTCTGTTCGGGTTCGAATTACTATTAAAAAAGTGGCAGCGGATACCACAACAGTTGCTTTGCTGTTTGCAGCAGTTAAACAAGATACTATTTTCCAAAGCACAGGAAATGGCGAAACAATCCATCAGGATGTCTTCCGCAAAGGTCTTACCAGTATGAACGGGAATACTATAATTCTGCCTANNGGTGTAAATGATAGTATTACTGAAACCTTCGCCTACAAGATAGCTTTAAATTGGATACCCGGGCGATTACAAACCATTGCAATTCTTCAACAAATGAATCGACAAGTCATCAATGCTGCTGAATCAATCAATATCACACCGAGTCCAACATCGCTGTCCGAATCAGATATAGAACAGCTTTTTGTTTACCCGAATCCGACCAAAGATTTCATTCATGTTCCCTGGGATGAGCAAGCCGCTACCTATCAAATTTTCTCAATAAATGGTGAAATTATTATGACCGGAAGTCTGATGAATCATCGTATCCCTGTGTCTCATCTATCCAATGGTACCTATTTGCTTCAACTATTTTCGCCTCAACAAAGGAGTACTGCCCAAATTCAAATAAAAAAATAATACAATGAATAAAAACTTTTCATGTTGGTCTTGCTTTGTTGTGCAATTTTTTCATTGTCCATGCGTGGGCAGGATATCAACCAGCTACGAAGAAAGCATTACAATACGGAAAAATCCTTGGCCATTGCGGGTTATGATCCGGTGTGTTATTTCACCGAAGGAAAGGCCAGGAAGGGTCAAAAACAGTTTTCGTATCAGTATGGCAATGTGATATACTTCTTTAGTGATCGCCGAAATCTGGAGTTATTCAAATCATCACCTGATAAATACGAGCCACAGTTCGGAGGTTGGTGTGCCTATGCGATGGGAAATACCGGAGAGAAAGTTGAAGTTGATCCCAAAACCTTCAAAATTATAGGTGGTAAACTCTATTTGTTTTATCACACATTTTTTAACAATACTTTGGATACATGGAATAACAACGAAAGTACCCTGCTTCCAAAGGCGCATGCAAACTGGAAAAACTATTTAAATAAATATTTCTAACGTCTACCATGAACATGAAAGCACTTATAATTTGGATCCTCCGATTGGTTGCCGCCGGCATCATGCTACAAACGCTTTATTTTAAGTTTACTGCTCATCCTCAGTCGGTGGCTTTATTTACTACTATCGGATTAGAACCTTACGGTCAGATTGGCATTGGAATTCTGGAATTGATAGCCTCTGTATTCATTTTAATTCCTCGCACCACAGGAATAGGGGCACTTTTAACTGTGGGGCTGATGAGTGGAGCACTCTTTNTTCATTTAACTACATTGGGTATTCAAGTGGATGGAGATTCGGTATTGTTCCTATATGCTTTAATCACCTTAATTGCAGCACTCTTACTCATCGCCTACAATGCTCAAAATTGCTTGCGATGTTCAGATTAATCATGAAAGGCAAAAATCCCTTCGGTGCGCTATAAGCCTTCATTTTAACCAGGTTGATCAAATTAATTCAATCTAAAATTATACAGTCTAGCCATTCTATAAACGATTCACTTAACGCTTAAGAATAATTGATTTTTATTCGATAAAAATTTACCGGATCATTTGTAAGGAATCCTGCTTATGCTCGTCCAAATAAAAAAGCACATGAAGAATCTATTATTTGTAGGATTGGTATTGTTTCCTTCCCTACTTTTCGCTCAGAAACGTAAGCCATTCATTTCTCGCACCTCGTCTGAAGCCGGTGTTTCAATCACATCCAACGGAAGCTTGTCCGCTTTGGCATTTACCGGGACGCAATATTGGGGAGTTGGCAAAAACAAAAGAANNTTTTAAATTAGGATTAGGGGCCGGTTAACGTCCTCTTTTGGATCAGGCAAATTGGAATACATCACCGCCCCAGCGCGTTTAACCAGTGGCAAANACAGGGCCTTCGGTATTTTTGCAGAACAAATCACTCAAAATATTGACACCCTTTCATTAAATGCCACTCAGGTGAATGCACTGAATATCTATTTGGCCTTGCGATATGATTTTGCAAAAAAATGGGGTGTAGAATTTAATATTGATTTAGTTGGATTTTCTTTTGGAGGTACTAAAGATGCTAAATTAACGTATGGTGATGGTAATCAACTCATTCAAAACTCAAAAGCCAAACCTACTTCCATTAACGCTCTCCTGATTAGTGACAATGATTTAGGAAGTCTCAATTCGGCATTTATGCTTTCTTACCGCATAAAACCGAAACTCAAGCTAATGGCGGGAGCAGCATTTTTGTTCAATGAATATACCTTAGACAGTCCGGTAACTTACACAAATACCATCGGAACCACAGTGAATGCAGACCGCTATCGAACAAAACAATTGATGTTTGGGTTTGGTATAAATTATCTATTCAAACATCAATAGCCCATCAAACAGTTTAGCTTCACAACATTCAATTCGGCTCCGGAATGAAATCAATAAGCTTCCTACTTTTTGCCTTCTTATTTCATAGTCAAACCTATGCACAATGGAATAAAATTATCAATAGCACAATCACTTTTAAAATCAAAAATGCCGGAATTTGGGTGAAAGGTTCATTCACTAAATCCAGTATTCAGGTTAGTTTCGATGAAGTAAACCTCGCGCAATCTGAGTTTATAGGACAGATTGATGCGAATTCCATTCAAACCGGCATCAAACTACGCGACAATCACTTACGCGATAAAGAAGAATTTTTTATGTAAAAACATCCAACTTTAACCATGAAATCTGTGCTCATCACCAGAAAAAGCCCGGGAATCTATACCGTTAAATGGTCATTAAGCATGAAAGGAATCACCAGGCTGTTTAGCTCAGATGTTCATACCCTACAAGAGGGGAATGCCCTGAAATTTTATACTACTTTTACCCTCAATCGAAACGATTGGAATATTGGCGGAAGCAGTTTCACTATGGGCGATTATGTTACCATAACCCTGAATACAACAGTTCAAAAATAAACAGCATGAAACAATTGGTTGAATCTGCCAAACATACCTTAACCCAGTTAAGTACTNTTTTGGAGCAAATCCACTCATCAGAATACCAACAGGCCTTCCCATTGCTTTCTGATAGTACCATCGGAATGCACGTCAGACATGTTGTAGAATTTTATCAATGTTTGCTGAAAGGTTATTTAGACGGACAAATCAATTATGATGCCAGAGAACGAAGCCTCTTGCAGGAATCCAACATAGCTTACACTCAACGTTGTATTGAAAATGTACAACAGGAATTGGATAGGCTCCACGAAAATAAATCGCTCGCATTATATACTTCTCAAAATGTGGATTCCTCATACCTCATCATTGAATCCAGTTTATTTCGGGAGTTATCGTATGTCATCGAACATACTATTCATCATTTGGCTATTATCAAAATGGCTTGCATAGCCTACCTGCCTTCCATTCAACTGGATGCCGATTTCGGCGTAGCCTATTCGACGATTAAATATAGAAACGATGTGTACGGTCACTTATTTGCCCAGACCCCAAAGTGATNTTTTACTGACCCACAACCGTGACGAAAAGGCAAGCAGGGGAATTGCGCAATGGCCTACTGTATTGAATTTTTCTAATCAGGCGGTTTTGTGTCCTGTTGATGCTGATGCGGGCGGCACCTGGATTGCATGCAGCCATCATTTTACCTTGTGTCTGCTGAATGGAGGATTCGAAAAACACATTTCAACTCCTCCATACCGACATAGTCGTGGAAAAGTTATTATTGATTTTTACCAATATAATTCCGTTGCCCAATTCCTGTCGTTGTACGATACTCGTCAATTAGAGCCTTTTACATTGATTATTATTGAGCACGAAATGAAAGTCATCAACCAATGTGTTTTTGATGGTCATGCCTGGCATCATACCATTCTGGATGAGAAACAGGCCCATATATGGAGTTCAACAACTTTGTACACGAAGGATACCATTCTGAGACGCAAAAATCAGTTTGCCGTATTTCTGAAGCAGGAGCAAATCGAAAAAGAAGACATCATTGCATTTCATACCAACCAGCATCCATTAACCCAACATCAAGCCATTCTAATACCACAGCACGGGGAACTTCGAACGGTCAGTTTAACGGCTATCGTAAAATCTGACCGAATAGCGATGTCGTACTATGATTNNTTATTCAATTAAATCACATGGAAATTGTATTATAAAAAACCTCGGAGAGGTATTCTTCAACGCATCGGATTTCGCCATCATGAATATTGGCCCTGGTGGGTATTGGTGGCTCCAACATGGCCTTTGTGGGTTTGGTATATGATTCGAACCCGAAACCTGACCTGGTTTACCGCCGTTAATCCGGGCATGGAAGACAGTGGCTTTTTGGGCGAAAGCAAAATAAAGATCCTCAATGCTATTCCTGCGAGGTATAAACCAAAAACCATTTTTATTGACCATACTCAACGACTTGATGCTTTCACAAATTTGTTGGCCTTTCCATTCATTGCCAAACCCGATATTGGTGGCAGAGGGCGTAAAATAAAGACGATAGAATCGTTTAACGCCTGGATGGATTATCATCAACATATTGCGGAAGATTATATGATTCAGGAAATCGTACCTTATGAATTGGAACTAGGGGTTNTTTATATCAGAATGCCCTGGCAAACACGTGGTGAAATTGTTTCTGTCNTCCCAAAAGAATTCCTCTCAGTGACAGGTGATGGTAAAAATTCACTCCTGCAATTGATGACAAACGATTACAGGGCTTCACGGCAAATACAGCGCTTGCAAAAATNNATGAACTTAGATGAAGTGCTGGCGCAGGATGAAATTCGTGTATTAGAGCCAATAGGAAATCATTGTCGGGGCACAATTTTCAGAGATCGTGGCTATCTGATTACGCCTGAACTAGCTGCGGTATTTGATGAAATTTGTTCACACATTGATGGATTTTATTATGGTCGTTTTGACCTTCGGGTTAAATCGATAGACGATTTATTGAAGGGTCAACACATACAAATTTTGGAGCTAAATGGGCTCACTTCAGATCCTGCGCATATTTTTGACCCCAATGCAAGGCTTCGGGATACCTTCCGGGTGCAATGGAATAATTGTAAANAATCGTATCAGATCGCGGCATATCATTTGAAAAATGGAGTTAAAACAACGCCGGTATTCGAATTATATAGAAAGTCTAAGAAAAGTTTTGTTTAGTTAGCGACACGGGTTTAAACCGTTGCACAAGTCATTTGGTAATATAGGATTAATTTTTGCTTCAAACTGTTTAGCCTCAGGTAGTGCTTCAAATTCTTTTTGCCACACTAGTATCCATGGCAAATCTGATTTAGTAAATCTTGAATGACCCATATTGTGTTCATAGAATCTTCTTTCAAGATTTGAACAAGCTCCAACATAATATTTGTTGAGTTTGGCTGAAAAAGGATATATGTAAAAAGCATACGGATACAAAATAAAAAACCCTCCAAATTGAAGGGGTTTAGTGATCCCGCTGGGAACATCCTATAATTTCCAAAACGCCTCTTAGTAAAGCGTTTGATAAGCATCGTAAGTTTTTGTTCTACAAAAATACGCCGTTCTGCTGAAAAACAATATGGATTTTATACATTTGAAAATATTCTATGTAAATTCTTCATGCCCAACCAAGACCCTGAACAATTAGCTCGTGACCTTATAGACCAACAATTGTTGGACTGTGGTTGGTTTGTTCAAGATAAGGATAAAATGAACCTGAGTGAAGGATTAGGGGTTGTGGTCCGCTATTATCTTACACAGGATGGCAAAGAAACGGATTATGTCTTGTTTGTAGATAAAAAACCGGTGGGAATTATTGAAGCGAAACGTGAAGAAGAAGGACACCGTTTAACTGCTGTGGAAGAACAAAGCGGAGAATATGCTCAAAGCAAATTGAAGTATTTGAACAATGACCCCTTGCCTTTTGTGTATGAAAGTACTGGCGACATAACTCGATTCACAGACTTTCGGGACCCAAAACCGCGTTCCCGACCTGTATTCACTTTTCATAGACCGGAAACCTTTCGATCTTGGATGAAGGTTGATTTATCCTTACGGAAGAGTTTTTCAAATTTGCCTGTGTTACCTATAGATGGGTTACGTGAATGTCAAATCAAAGCAATTAATAAGTTAGAAGTTTCATTTAAGGAATATAAACCTAAAGCCCTCATTCAAATGGCTACGGGTTCGGGTAAAACCTTTACAGCTATTTCATTTATTTATCGCTTACTAAAATTCACAGAAGCAAAACGAATTCTGTTTTTGGTGGATACAAAGAATTTAGGAGAACAAGCAGAACAAGAGTTTATGTCTTTTCTTCCGAATGATGATAATCGATTGTTTACAGAGTTATATGGGGTGCATCGGTTGAAATCAAGTTTTGTACCTACGGATAATAATGTTTACATCAGTACCATTCAACGTTTGTATTCTATTTTAAAGGGAAGCGAATTAGATGAATCTGCTGAAGAGGAAAACCCGAATGAAACAAGGTGGCAACCTAAAGAACCTTTACCGGTAGTATATAATGAAAAGTTACCAATTGAATTCTTCGACTTCATTGTAATAGATGAATGCCACCGTAGCATTTACAATTTGTGGATGCAGGTGCTACAATATTACGATGCTTTCCAAGTTGGGTTAACAGCCACACCCGACAAGAGAACCTTCGGTTATTTCAATCAAAATATTGTGAGTGAATATACCCACGAACAAGCCATCGCTGATGGTGTAAATGTAGGCTTCGATGTGTTTCAAATTGAAACAGAAATAACACAAAAAGGGGCTACACTTTGGAAAGGTGAATATGTTGAACGAAGAGAANAACTTTCACGTAAGAAACGATGGGAGTTACAAGATGAAGATGAAAATTACAAAGCGACACAACTGGATAAGGAAATTGTAAACCCCAATCAGATTCGACTAATCATAAAGACCTTTCGAGAACATTTGCCAGAAATGTTTCCTGATAGATATACGGATGCGGGAGAATTTGAGATTCCTAAAACACTAATCTTCGCTAAAACTGATTCTCATGCCGATGATATAATCAATATTGTTCGGGAAGAATTTGCTGAAGGAAATCGCTTCTGCAAGAAAATAACTTACCGTAATAAGGATGAAGACCCAAAGTCTGTATTGGCTCAATTCAGGAATGATTATTATCCACGCATTGCCGTAACAGTTGATATGATAGCCACAGGTACAGATGTAAAACCACTGGAGTGTTTATTGTTTATGCGTGATGTAAGAAGCCGTAACTATTACGAACAAATGAAAGGTAGAGGAACAAGAACGGTTTCGATGGATGATTTGAAANAAGTCTCTCCCACTGCAAAATATACCAAAGACCACTTTGTAATTGTAGATGCCGTTGGCGTAACCCAAAGTATTAAAAGTGATAGTCAACCCTTAGAGAAANAACCTGGTGTGCCCTTAAAAGATTTATTAGAAGCTGTGGCAGCCGGTAATCGAGATGAAGAATTGTTTTCTTCCTTAGCCAATCGTTTAGCGAGATTAGGAAAACAAGTTACCGTGCAAGAAGAAAAGATATTTAGTGAAAAGGCGGATGGTAAAAGTATCAAACAGGTTGTAAATGAATTATTACAGGCATGGAATCCGGATGTACTCGATGAAATAAACAACACCATTGAAACGAACCATCCTGATTGGTCGCCTTTAGACCGTGAGNAAAAAATAAATGAACTACATAACGAATTAAAAGAAAGGGCAGTCGATGTATTTAACAGCAGCGATCTACGCGACTATATCGATAATGTTAGACGAGCACATGAACAGACAATTGACATTACGAATGCTGATACCCTGTTACATAAAGGATGGACTATAGATAACAAGGAGAAAGCAGAACAAGTGATTCATGATTTTAAAACATGGTTACAAAAACATCAAGATGAAATAGTCGCCCTTCAAATTTTTTATGCTCAACCGTATAGACGACGAGAGTTGAATTACAAAATGATTCAAGAAGTATTGGAGAAACTGAAATTGGAGAAACCATCACTTGCACCATACACTATTTGGAAAGCGTATGAACAAGTGGAAAAAGTAAATGGTAGCCCAAAATCAGAATTAATTGCCTTAGTATCTTTACTTAGGCGAATAGTGAATTGGGATACAGAACTGACGGATTTATCCAGTAAAGTAGATTTGAATTTCCGTGATTGGATATTAAAAAAGAATGCAGGGCAACATAACCGTTTCACGGAAGAACAAATGCATTGGTTACGTATGATAAAAGAACATATTGCCACTAGCATAAATGTGGAGATCGATGATTTAGATTATACACCCTTTGATGCACAAGGGAAGANNGGTAAAATGTGGTCTTTGTTTGGGGATGAAATGAGTCGTATTATTGATGAACTAAATGAGGTATTAGTAGCGTGATGATGAAAATAAAAAGTACACAAACTCAAACCCTAAAGATTACCCATGACAATCCGAAATATGTAATCAAATTATTGCATGATAAACCAATCATTCACCTTACTCAGTTTAGAATTGAACACATTTCAGAAGATGGATTTAGTTCTCCTCATACCCTGAAGATTGAATATAGATTGGTAAAGGATAATGGCTTTACATCAAATCCAATTTTTCTGGGAATCTTTTATTAGTTCCAAATCACATTACACCTATTCATGATAAGGAGATTTACTTAATTGATGAGGAGCTTCTGCCACATGATTATTTAGAAATTGTAGTTGACTATCCTGCTGAATTCACTTTATATTTTGATTACTCCAATGTTGATGTGAGAATTGCTCTATCTCAGGAAAAATTTAAACAGTATTTAGAATTTCCTAACAATTCTCGTATTCTATTTTCTTCTCCTTTCGGGCAAGGGAAAACTACCTTTCTGAATGAGTTTNTTAGTTCCAATCAATTTCAATACAAAGTAATAAAAGTAAATCCGGTTAACTTTTCTATATCCTCGAACGAAGATGTTTTCAAGTATATTAAATGCGAAATTCTTTACCAACTCTTAGAAAGCTCGGTTGAGTTTGATAAGGAAGTATGGAATTGGAAAACAACCTTACCTGAGTTTTTAGTATTACACNCCCGAAAAATATTCACTTCTTTTTTAAATCACTTGGTGCAANTAGGTAAAGACTGGTATAGTATCTCTCCCAAAATTGAAGGTTTAATTAAAGCACTTGAAGCATTTGCTGAAACAAGTAAGGAGTATAAGGAGTACAATAAAGCACAACAAGTTGATGATAGAAAACTAACAGAAAAATATATTCTTGATTTCTATGATCAGGAAGGCGGAATTTTTGAAGGGAATATTTACACCCAAATCATTAGGCGGTTACTANGGAAGATTGTCAAGAAGATCGACTCAGTTTCAAAAACGGTGTTGATGATTGACGACCTTGACCGTATGGACNCTGAACATATTTTTAGAATACTGAATATTTTCTCAGCACATTTCGACAACCATGTTTATGAGGAACAAGGTTTAGCGAACAAGTTTGGATTTGATAAAATTATTCTGGTATGTGATTTAGATAATATTAGAAACATCTATGCACACAAGTTTGGGGATCGTTGTGATTTTTCAGGTTATATCAACAAGTACTATAGTATTTCCCTTNTTAACTATGACAACAGAAAAGCGTTTTTGGATTATCTTGATTCATTTGATCTTCAGCGGCCAGATAATTCGCCTTTCCCCTTATTAAAACTCATAATAGCAGATCTAGTGCTATGCAATGAATTCAGTATCCGCCACATGAAGAACTTTAGAAACCTGGACCTTTCATTAATTTTACATGGAACATCTTCTAAGTCGTATCAGGAATTTAACAATAACAATTCAAATTTTCATAATGCCCTATTTATAATTCTTTATTTTCTACTTCAACTTTTTGATGCTGAAAACTTGAAAAACAAGCTGAGATCTTGCGGAGATTTAAAAAAGAAGAACGCCAATTGGGCACATATGACATTTACGGAGTAAGGTACCTCTTTAATGCACTTGTGAATCCTCCGGTTAAATANNTTTAGCGCGAGAAGAAAAAAGAGGTTTTGTATTAAACAATAAACCATTAACCATCACATTTTGGAATCACGTGGTATGGGTACACCTTTCAATTATCATATAGGAAGTAAGGTTGAAACAGGGATGAACGAAAATGTAATAATTTCTAATTCAGATTTTTATGAACTTCTGGTTTTGAACCTCAATATGTACATTCAAATGGGTGGATTAAAAGGAATACCAGAAACAAGATGATGGAACAATTACCAAAAGGATGGAATCTAGCGAAATTAGAAGACCTGCTGAATTATATTCAGCCAACTAACTATATTGTTGAGTCAACCGATTATAGAGATACTTACTCAACTCCTGTGCTAACAGCAGGAAAATCATTTATCAAAGGATATACTAATGAAGTAACTGGAATCTTTAGCAAATTACCATGTATCATATTTGATGATTTTACAACTGCTTCTCGGTTTGTAAATTTCCCTTTCAAGGTAAAGTCTTCAGCAATGAAGATATTAGTACCCAAACATGAAGATGTAAATATCAGGTTTGCTTATTATTTCATGCAGACTTTAAATATAAAAGGGGAAACACATAAACNNAGGTTTTGGATTTCGGAATACTCCAAACTTCCAATTCCTCTACCATCACCTAAAGAACAACACCTCATCGTTTCCAAAATAAAACAACTCTTTACCGAACTCGACAAAGGCATTGAGTATTTGCAAACCGCCAAACAACAATTAAAAGTTTACCGACAAGCCGTTTTGAAATGGGCGTTTGAAGGAAAGTTGACGAACGAGAAAAGTATTCGAAAAGGAGTATTAAGTGATGTAATTGAAAGTGTAGAATACGGTTCAGCAACTAAATGCTGAGTTCAATTCATAAGTGCAACGCTACCTTTCATCTTTAAAAATACTTCATCCGGGGTTAAGTATCCAAATTTTCTAACGGGTCTGCTATTGATTTCTTTTTCTACTCGTTTGATTTCAGAGGATGAAACTTTATCGAAGTCTGTTTTCTTTGGGAAGAACAGACGAATTACGCCGTTTCTATTTTCAATGGTGCCCTTGTCTTGTGACGTGTATGGACGGGTAAAATATGTTTTTATATTCAGCGCTTTTGCAATTTGTTCATGTTTGGAAAAAGCTTGATCATTATCAAAGGTCATGGTTTTTATCGGTGGCATTTTTTCATACGGGCAATTATAATTTTTGATACCTGCTCTGCATCTCTTCCTTTCAGCTTATCTATTGTTGTCTTAATTGTTGCTCTATCTGTGGTTATCAATAGTGCAGATTTGTGATTTGCCCTACTATAATATCGGCCTCAATATCCCCAAATCGGCTTCTGTTTTCTACTATTTTGGGCCGGTTTTCAATCGATACACGGTTCGGTATAATACCTCTTGAATCTTTATAGTTCCCTCGCTTTCTGCGACGTTTTCCATGTTTCAGTTTAGTATAGAGCTTCTTGTAAGGTTTATTTATACGTTGATTTGTGTGCTTACAATGCCATATGAATTTGTAAATGGTTTCATGACAAACACCTGGTTTGTTTTCCTTGCTCCACTGGGCAGCTACCAATTCCGGAGAAAATCGTTTTCCTCCATCCACTTCAGCATCTGCTTTTTAGAGGCTCCGTAAATCGAATTCGCTTCGTTTTGAATTTGTGCCGGTTGTCGGTCTTTGTCTGTGCCTTTTGAGCGCCATAGATTTTAGCACCTACCCCCGAGCAGGGATATTTCGCTTTAGCTCTCGATGTATTGTCGATTTATGAACACCAATAATCTGGGCAATTTCAGATTGTGATTTGCCGACTTTGATAAGTGCTTCGATCTTGTACCTTTGTGCCAAGGTGAGCTGATTATACTTCTTTGTCATGTGGTAATAACAAAGGTAGTTTTTGGCTCTCCCCTGTGGAGCTTCGTTTCGCTTCGGCTACGCCTTCGCTTCTCTACGCTCCACAGGGGATAAAATCCGGTTGCACTTATTAGTAGAACTTACAAATCTCTTAAAGAAGGCAAGATACCAGTTTTAAGAATGGGAAATATTCAGAACGGGAAATTTGAGTGGGATGATTTAGTCTATACAAATGATGAACGGGAAATACAAAAGTATCAACTAAAGAAAAATGATGTTCTATTTAACCGAACAAATAGCCCTGAATGGGTAGGCAAAACTGCCATTTACAAAGGAGAAAGACCTGCTGTTTTTGCAGGATACCTTATTCGAATCAACTTTAATAACGCCAAACTTGATTCACAATTCCTAAACTACTTTCTGAATTCGCAAGAAGCAAAGAATCATGGAAATAAAGTGAAGAGCTTTGGTGTAAATCAATCTAATATAAATGGCACAAAATTGAAACAATATCCTTTTCCAATTTGTGATATAGAATCTCAAAAAAGAATAGTTAAACAAGTCGAATCAAGACTTTCTGTTTGTGATAAAATAGAAGAAATTATTGAAAACAGTTTACAACAGGCAGAGGCATTGCGTTTAAGTATTTTAAAGAAGGCTTTTACGGGAAAGTTAGTTCCTCAAGAAAGTGAAGCAATAAAACAAAAGAAGATAAAAAATGAATCTTACAACAAATAAATTATCAATCGCACAACTTCTTGCAACTCCAAATGAACAATTCTGTGTTCCCTCATATCAGCGTAGGTATGCATGGAAGTGGCAGCAGTATCTTGCTTTATTTGAGGATATTGACATGCTANAAGAAAATGATGGACATCTTTTTGGAATGATTATACTTCATACTAGCTTTCATACCGGAGGGTTGAACAAACCCGAGTTAGTAGATGGTCAACAAAGAATGACTACTTTAATCATTCTTCTTAAAGCATTGNAAACGGTTTACCGTAGAAAGGAAAAAACAGAGAAGGCCGATGAAATTAAGAAGATGCTTTTCTGTAAAGGACTAGATGATGTGCAACGTCCGAAAATTGAATTGGGAGACTTAGACAATGACGACATCGTGCTACTTCTTAATAATGGAGATGAACAAAAAATTACCAATTTTAAAATAAGTGATGCCTATTATGATTTTTGTGAGAGACTAGACGATATGGAGCCTGATGAAATGAATAAGTTCTTTTTCAAACTGACCAATATTGCTGTTATCATACGTTTAGATGTTGGCATGGCTCAGGATGCGTATAAACTTNTTGAAACGATTAATAATCGCGGGTTGAAACTTACGCCAACCGATATTATTAAGAACTTCCTTTTAGGTCATGCTGCAAAAATTCAGGAGGACAATACACTGNAAAGAGTGAAGAAACTATGGTCATCCATTATCATCAATTTAGATAGTATTGATTCAGATGATTTTCTACGGCAGTTCATGTGTTCCATTCTTCACCGAAAAATTACTATGTCCACGTTGGAGTATTATTTCAAAGATTATTACATAGACAATGTAGATAAGACTGAGTTGCTAGGAGAATATGAATACTATAAAGATGATGAAGAAACGGAAGATGATGAAAATGAGAGTGAAACAGAAGAGAATTTGAATTTAAAACAAGAAGTAAGAAAAGCTCCGAAGGAAAAGAAAGAACCAAAATATACGATTATCACATTTCTTGAATATTTAGAAGCTTTGTCGAAGATTTATAAGTCTCTATGCTTTGCAAAATCAGATAACATTAAAATCGACCGGCATTTAAGCAACCTAAATAAAATTCTTTCCAAGCCGTCCTATATTTTCCTAATGCATTTCTTTAATTCAAAGAAGTATTCCGAGAAAGAGGTAATATCAATTTTGAAGTTAATGGAAACCTTAATGCTTCGAAGACATATTTGTGAACGAAGAACCAGTGAGAATGACGACATCTTTGCGAAGATGGTTCCATTACTTGAATCAGACGATCTTAAATCAGCCATTTTAGAATATTTAAATGAAGGAGAAGACATGCCTTCTGATAATGAGTTTGAGGAGAATTTTCCCAAGCATCAGTTTAAAGGAAGATTAATTGACCGGGCTAAATATGTTTTAGAAACTATTGAATATTATATGAGAGGCAACACTTCGNAATTAGTAGTTTCATCGGGCGAAGAGGTCCATCTGGAACATATTATTCCCCAAACAATCAATACAAAAAAATCTATTCAGGAGTTTGGAGACTGGCAAACCTATCTAGGAGATAGGAGTGTGGTGAAACATAAGAAGTACGTGAACTACATCGGTAATATGACCTTATTAGGAGAGTCATTAAATATTCAGGCTTACAACAATCCCTTCGCTAAGAAGAAGAATAGCTACCGGAAATCTAATTTCAAAATAACCCAAGAATTAGCTGATAAGAATGACTTTAAATTCATCAATGTTGATAAACGAAGCGAACAACTTACGGCATTAGCATTAAAAATTTGGAACGTATAAAAAACAATGAGTACAGAAAACACATCAGCAATAGTCAGTAAGGTTTGGTCGTTTTGCAACNCACTTCGTGATATAGGTGTGGGTTATGGTGATTACCTTGAGCAATTAACCTATCTGCTTTTTCTTAAAATGGCAGATGAGTTTAGCAAACCGCCGTATAGTAGAAAGCTACCTATTCCAAAAGAAAATTCTTGGGAGAGTTTAACCACCAAACGAGGTGATGATTTGGAACAGCATTACAGTAAAACAGCTCAAGTGCTGTCAAAACAANAAGGAGTACTGGGGCAAATCTTCGTTCAAAGTCAGAACAAGATTAAAGAACCTGCCATGTTGTACAAAATCATTGATATGATTGATAAGGAACAATGGGCAAGTTTAGGAGCGGATGTTAAAGGCACTATTTATGAAGGCTTATTAGAGAAGAATGCAGAAGATACAAAAAGCGGTGCCGGACAATACTTTACACCTCGTGCTTTAATACGGGCTATGGTGGAATGTATGCAGCCCGAACCCATGAAAACAATTGCCGACCCTGCATGTGGTACAGGTGGTTTCTTTNTAGCAGCTTATGATTTTATCGCTAAACAGAAACTGGATAAGGAGCAGAAACACTTTNTGAAACATGGTACTTTCTTCGGAAATGAGATCGTGCCGAATACCCGACGAATGTGTTTGATGAATTTGTTTCTACACAATATCGGTGATTTTGAAAGTGNNAATTTTATCTCTCCGGCTGATGCCCTGATTTCAGATACGGGTTTGCGTGTAGATTATGTTTTAGCCAATCCTCCCTTCGGACGTAAGAGCAGTATGACGGCAACGAACCAAGAAGGCGAACAGGAAACAGATGAACTAACCTATAACCGTCAGGATNTTTGGGAGACATCCAGCAACAAGCAATTGAACTTTGTGCAGCATATTAAGAGTTTGTTGAAATCAACCGGAAAGGCTGCCGTGGTTTTGCCGGACAATGTATTATTTGAAGGAGGTGCAGGAGAAACCGTAAGGAAANAATTAATGGAAACCACCAACCTCCATACCATACTTCGTTTGCCTACGGGAATATTTTATAAGCAAGGAGTAAAAGCCAATGTGCTTTTCTTTGATAATAAACCGGCTGCTAAAGAAGCACAGACGAAGGAAATCTGGATTTATGATTTCCGAACCAACATCCATTTTACGCTAAAGAAGAATCCGTTGAAGTTGGAAGATTTGAAAGACTTCATTGAGTGTTACAAATCATCAAATATCAATAAGCGAAAAGAAATCTACAACGCAGAAACCAACCCGGAAGGAAGATGGAGAAAATTCACTTACGAGGAAATAGTTCAGCGAGATAAAACCTCATTAGATATTACTTGGATTAAAGATAAATCACTTGCAGATTTGGACAATCTTCCAGACCCGGATATTTTGGCACTTGAGATTGTAGATAATTTGGAAGCGGGGTTGGAAAGTTTTAGAGAGATTATTGCGAGTTTGGGAAAATAACAATTGAATGGTGATGGACTAAAATCCATTGTCAATTTTTTCTTGAGTCTTAGGAAGAGTTTATAACGATTTTCCAAATTTAGTGTTCAATTTAACACTAAGTTTGAAGTCAAAACGATTTACAATTGTATTAATTCTTCGACCCTGCTAGACCAACGCCTTACAAATCGTTTGTATGCTTTTGATATATTTATTTAATAGTCTTCTTTTATAAACAAGAATATATGATGGATGATGAACCGGAATATAATTCACTCCATCTATTTCGAATACCTTGTATCTAAAATTTTCAGAAAGGGTAAATGAATTNGACTCCCTTTTTTTCATTACAAATTCTGCAACTTGTTTTCCTAATAAAAACAACCGTAGGTGATATTACCTCAATTCGTATTCCAAATTCGGAAAACAACTTTCCATTTCATGCTGCAATGGATACCGGATTTTACCGCTTTCNACTTTTATTGGAGCACATTTTACTAAATTAGTTTTGTAAAACTGCATTGAATCTAACAAAGGTTCTTCAATTTTGCTTATCAAAGCNTCAGTATTAGTATTAGGCGATAAAGGTAATGGTTCNGATCCCTTTTCAAAAGCTACAACTGATAAGCCAACCCAAATAACATTTGCGATCGAGGCACTGTCAAATACCGGTGATTGAAATAAATACAATCCACAAGACTTACAAACCTTGTTTGAACAAGGCTTGATTTTTCTTCAAGTCCAGCGAATATTTTACCATCGTTCAAATTTATTGTGCGGTAAATATAGCTATGTAAAATCTTATTGTCAACACTAGAATAATTTCCATTATGAAAATTAAATTGAAGACGCCCTACAAGCTCTGATAAATCAGGGTTTGGCTGAATTGGACTGGTCAATAAATTATTTCCTTTAATCTCAAGATCGTGGTAGATTTGGGTACCATGGTAAGGTCGGTACTGAAAAACACTAGTTCTAAATATGACACCGTTTGCCTCTGCTATTTCCTTCAATTTTAAAGCTAATTGATAGGTCATATCCATATCCTCAATTGTCTCGTCTGGAAATCCATAAATAAAATACCCNTTCATATTAATTCCAGCCTCGAATACTTTTGATAAATTTCCAACAATAGTTTCTATCTTCTTCGTNTTGTTTATGCTTGAAAGGATTTTAGGTGAGCCAGATTCTATGCCAATGAACAATTCATAACATCCACTTTTNTTAAGTTCNATCATCATATTTCTATCCACTTTATTGAAAGTCATTACATGGGCCATTGAACGCCAGCTAATGGTGAAATTAGAGAATACGTTTATCGCCATTTGAACGCTTGAATTTGTTTTAAGGAATAGATCGTCAAGCACTCTCACGGAATTAACTTGAGGATAATTTTCAAAGATTTCTTTCAATTCCTTTATAATCGATGATTCGGATTTNTCTCTGATGCCATATTCAGAATTTAAACTCTTTGCTGCCGCACAAAATGAACAGTTATATATGCATCCTCTACTTGTTACGATGTTAGCTTCAATAAAACCCAATGGATGAACAGTTGGTTCGTTTAAAAAGAACCTGCGATCNAGGGCTACGGTTGATATATCTTTTACTTGATAGCTGGATTTCGAGTCAACGACGTAATATTTTTTATTCTTATGAATTTTCGTTGGTTCCTGTACTACCTGATTCTTGATTATATCAACTGTAATCAACTCACCGTCACCGGACACCACATCAATTGGAGATAGAGTATTCCAAATAAAAATTTCATCATACAATTGTTTAGTAGATAGTCCACCTATTATAAAGTGAGTGGAAAATTCTATTGATTCAACAAACTCACGGACTATTTCGCAGTTCGTAGAAAATATATTTAAAGCAATGAATTGAGGTTTAATTTCACAACAAACTTGCAATAGTTCTGATAATGAAAGACGTTCATAAATAGCATCAATTAGCTTTACACCGATATTATTATCCTTCAATGCCGTGGCGATATATCCAAGCCCCAAAGGGGGCAATGAGTCTTCGTCATACAAAGGTTTNTTATCCCTGAATAATGGCGTATTTATGATTAGAGCATTCATTTTAAATTATCTTCTGTACAAGTTTCTAAAGCCTTCTAACTCTTCCTCTGATGGTTTTTCCGCGGTCTCCCATACTAGCTCCCATAAATGACTATATAATGCCCCATTTGAATTGGCAGTATCAATTTCCAAAGCCTCATACAATCGGAAGCAATTTTATTGTACATCAATAAATGTGTTACATTATTTAAAGTCTTTAATCGACCTCTTATTTTCAAATCCGCTTTGGGAGGATTGTAATAACGGAATTCAACATTGGTCAAATCATTTTGGATTTTACCATATCTTATTTTACTATCATTTGTTATAGGCTTCCAACATAATATTTGAATTTCTCTAAATCCTTCTTTTCTAAGTGCATTGTACTGGGCATTGGATTCCATCTCAGATGGTGAATTGCCAAAAAAATTTATATCCCCAGCTAATAACTTAATGTTATTCTTATCAGCATTACTAGTGAATTTGTTGACAACAGGATCGAGTTGAGAAGTCTTGTATTGAAAATTTCCGATGAGGTTCTTTTCGTGAATAAAAAAGAAGTACAGCAGAAGCGAAACACAACAGAATAATGCAGATTGCAAAATAGTTTGGTTTAAAATTCTCTTCTTCGAAAAGCAATTCATGCCCATAATTAAAAACCGTTAAACATGAAATCATAATTAATGTAACGGTCACGATATAAAAAACAATATGCAAATTGTTCTTTCTTTTATTAGACATAAGTTTTGCTCGCAATGCGGTTAAATAAGACCCAAGACATAAAGATGCCCCGGCAAGTAAGAGTTTAAAAGGTTGTCAAGAGTCATAATTTTCTATTTTGATTAAAAGTTTTTTATTTCATTGATTGGTGCTCGTTGGTTAATCGATTCATACGCTTTCAGTTTTGAGATTGCCTCCTCTTGGGATAGGAGGGTCATCTTAAATAATTCTTCGATAATCCATAATATTCCTCTCACTTCCATTCCCTCTTTTACAGTAGCCTTTCGTAATCCTCCATCCGAAGTATAAACAATGGCTTCTTTTCTTATTGCCAATTCCAATACGGAACTGTCGGTCAAACTTAGACCTGCATAATTCCTATTGATTTTGGTAATTTCATCCAATATCCCGTTACTATCAATTTTAAGCTTCCCATTTTTAAGATAAGTATCAATCGCTTCATACTGTTTTTCATTCGTAATTTCGCCTATTACCTGAGCTGTTGTAAATGCATTTAATTCCAGATTAAAGAAATAATCCAGTAGACCTAAGTCTACTAAATCAAAAAGAACACAGGCGTCTTTAATAACTATTTCTCGTTTATCTAACACCTGAAAATCCTTTACGTAATTCATTTATTCCTACATTCCAAAGAGCAGCAGCTTTACTCAAGCTGATGATTTCCTCTGCCAGAGCTCTATTTACAAGTTGGTCGAAGTTTTTNGATTTTTCTTCCCCTTTATATTGCCCTGGTTCCTCCTTCGCTCCATAAGTTTTGCTCATGTATATCATCCAGCGTTGATAATAATTATCAGTGATTACTTCCAACTCTTTGAGACGGTGAACAATGGCTCTAATGGATATTCCGAAATATTCTTTTATTATAATTAATTCGTCAATTCTAATGTAACTCCTTTTATTAGAGCCAATATGTTTTAACAGCATTTCGGTTGGTAAAGGAAGCAGCTTGAAAAAATGACATGCTTTTTCAACCAATTTTGAGTCACTTGAAATGGCACTGGAAAGATTAAGAATAAGATGAGCTAGTTCATGAATCAATGTAAACCTTAATCTCTCAATTGTTTTACTCCTTGAGTTAACCAGTACAACAGGGATTCCAGTAGATGTAATTACTGCCAAACCATCTATGTCCTCAACCTCATCAATGATTAGAACTTTAATGCCCTTGGATTCAAGCATTTCAACAATGTTGGAAATGGANTCGGTTCCTAAATTCCATTGTCTGCGTAATTCCTGAGCAGCACTTTCTACATCATTCATTGAGTAAATGATTGTTTCTTTCAATGGGTTTGAGAATACACCGGAGAGGCTTAGAATTCCTTCAATTTCAATATAGCGCTCCACATAATCTCTCACTTTTTCNCTAATAGATTCTTCGTTCTTCTTTGAGAAAGTTGCCTTTTTACGAAACAAAATTTCACCAAGTTCAACCTGATTTGCTTTGAAAAAATAATCCGGTTTTACTTTAAGAGTAGAAGAAATGGCAACTAAAACATCATTTGATGGGTTCATTAACCCCATTTCATACTTGCTTAAAGCCTGTTTGGTGACTTTATTTTCTAAAGCATCAGCTAAGTCCTGAAGCGAGAAACCCGACATTTTCCTTGCCAGTTTCAGCCGGTTTCCAAAATTATTTTCTGATACGTTTTCCATGACCATCTATTTTCTGGTTGACAAATATATAATAAATATTTATTTCGTCAACTATTTTTCGAGCACTTCAGTCAACTATTTTTTTCTAACCCTCTCATGGGACTTTGACTTTTAATTTTCTCACAAAAGTTTTTGACAAACAGGTTACCGAGACAACCCGCTGAGTAGAATGAAGCGATGCTTCACGTACTTAAAATATTTGCACTAATGTCTACAATTAGTCAGAATCCTTCTGCCATTTTTACTTTGAATGTCTTACCTATTAACGCTTCGGACAAGGTTGGCTTTTCATCGAGATTTCTTATCGTCTCATCAGCCAGAAGCAATGGGTAACAGTATATTGAATAGGAAGTATGGAATAGAAGAACGTTTATCTATTCTATTTTGAAGAATAACCATCCACACGTGCTGCAAGGGTTTGGGAGTCCTTCTACTTACTCCAATACTTTCCCATAAAAAGCACTTCCGTAGAAACATAATAAGTCTTCCTAATAACTATGAAGCTTTACCTCCCACTTCAAAACTTCATTCTTTTGAACTTGTTCATTTTTTTAGGGGTTATTCAACCATAAAGTGAATAATTCTCGGATGGATTTGTCCGTTTTCTATTTCAAATGCCAGTTTTCAACCATTTTGGCAACTGATATTTCCTTCTAAAGGTTTTGAACTATGGAGTTCTATAAACAAGCCCCCGCCGTTTTTGAAATTGAATGTGTCCCCACCGGCTGGTAGGACTTGGTATGAGGCCCCCAGCTAATTGTTGCAGTGGCAATTCCGCCCCGTATAACTTTTTAAAACCTTTAAATCACATGGTTAAAATCAAAAATTTTAAGACAACCTTCAACAACGGAGGCAAAGAATTCGTAATGCTTCAAGTTCAGNGAGAAGTCGAAGCTGTTCAATCGAAACAAACAGGTAGAATGTACCTGACCGTTCGAACAGCGATGGTTCCCTGCACCTTCGATGAAGCAACAGCAGAAGCCTTAATCGGCAGCGAATTACCCGGACGTATAGAAAAGGTTCTTACCGAAGAACCTTACGAATACACAGTTCCTGAAACTGGAGAAGTGGTAACCCTAACTCACAGATTCGAGTATGTAAATGATGAGGTTCCTCAACCCGCTTCAAAACCAATTCCTGCGGAAAGAGTTCAGCTCTTGGATGCATAATCTTCAAACTTATTTCACATGGCACTCCTTTGAACATGAAAACAAAGGGTGCCTATTTTATTTCACAATTAAAAACAACTTAAAAATCATGGAGCTACAAAAAGCAACACGCAAAAGTAAAACTAAAACTCAACCTTTCTTCTCCGTCCGGTTTCGGGAAGACCTATTCAGCGTTATCATTAGCCTACGGAATGACTGGTAGTTGGGAAAGGATTGCCGTAATAGATAGTGAGAATGACTCTGCTTCCCTTTACGCACACCTAGGAAATTTCAATACCATTTCACTCAAACCTCCATTCTCANCGGATCGCTACATAGAAGCCATTCGCATTTGTGAACAAGCAGGTATGGAAGTAATCATCATTGACTCTGTTAGTCATGTCTGGAAAGGCGAAGGAGGCTTACTTGAGTATCAAAATGCACTTGGTGGTCGTTACCAAGACTGGGCGAAAGCAACTCCTTTGTATCAAAAGTGGTTATCGGCAATTCTGAACAGTCCTTGCCATGTAATAACTACTACACGTAAGAAACAGGCTTATAATCTTATTACGGAAGGAAACAAAACCAAAGTTGAAAAGGCAGGAATGGATGACGAGATCAGAGATGGCTTCGAATACGAAATGAGTATTGCCTTAGAGATTCTGAATGACAAGCATCTTACAAGAGCGTCCAAAGACAGAACTGGATTGTTTACGGGTAGGACTGAATTTATCATTACTACGGAAACAGGCAAGGAAATTCTGAACTGGTGCAACCTTGAGAAGAACAACCAACTANCCGTAATAGATAATTCTGTTCTGAGTATGGAAGAGAAAATCAACCAGTGTGCAACCATGAAAGACTTGGTTGCTCTATTCAATTCACAGAGCAAGGAAGTACAGGAAAAGTACAAATTCAACTTTACACAGAAACGTAATGAACTTCTACCACCAATTGACGAAACAAGTATTACTCACATTACAAAACCTCAAAGCAATGGAAGCATTAGCACTATTACCAGTTAATAAGAATTTAATATTACCACAGGAGCAAATCCTTTCCTCCACTAAACCCTTCATTGAAGCGAACACGATTCAATGTAGTTTGGATGAAATAAGAGATAAGCATTTGATTCCTACTTTTAGAAATAATGAACGACTGATCTCAGTGGCTGAGTTTATTGAGACCGTTTATAAAGTCATTGGAAAACAGTATGAAGGGGAGCAAATTCTACAACCGAGTGTTAGGTTATCTCATCCCATCAAGGGAAGAATTCCGGAGGCGAAACACAAGCATGTTTCAGAATTGGAAGACTGGGAGACAACTTTATTCTACGAACGATGCGCCTTCGTGATTGAGATTCCTTCCATANACGACAACTGTGGGGATAACNATCTGTCATTAATGGCTGGTGGGATTAAATCGTACAATCTTGATCGGTCAATGGGAAAGAAANGTTCAAATCAACAGCTCCAGNTTTTCATCGGATTCTTGAACAAAGTGTGTTCCAACGGGGTGCTGTGGAATGACGGTTACNTCAAACTGGTTACTGTTAGACAACTTGGAGAACTTCATGTACTGATTCATAACTTGTTTGAACAATATAACGCAAGTCATCACTTGCATCACCTAAGGCGGTTGAATGAATTGGAAATTACAGAAAAACAATTTGCTCAAATTGTCGGTCGAGCTCGTTTGTATCCTCATCTTCCCGGCAACGTAAAAAATGGAATACCATCGTTGTTGCTTGGTGATGCTCAGCTGAATCAGGTGGTGAAAGATTACTACAAAGACGAGTCCTTTTGTCGGCAAGAGAATGGGAATATAAACCTCTGGAAACTCTATAACTTGTTTACCTCTGCTACCAAGAATTCTTATATCGATAGTTTTCTTGAGCGGAATGTAAACAGTTATCATTTCGTTGAGAACGTGAGATGGGCTATTGAAAACCAAAGCCACAATTGGTTTCTTAACTAATCGTGGTTTAAGGTTGGGAGTGGCAACAATTGCTGCTCCCTTTTTCTTTATCAATAAAATTCTCACATCATGACAATTCATTACTGCGATTATAATTCAATACTTGTGGTGAACTCGGAAGGAAAATTGAAACAAATGTTTACACCCTTTACCGTAGTTGCACGACCACAAACAAACTGTGCTGGGCAAAAATATGTTGTGTCAGAAGTAAGAACTACTGCTCAAGATGAATTGGTGTTTTGTATCAACGACAAATTCTATTTCTACTTTGAATTTGATTTAGAGTTGAACTTCTAATCCACAGGGTTATGCTGTATTTTCTTTTCCTATTACGGGAATTCTTCTGAGATGGTTTCGCCGTAAAAACCACTGAAAAGAACGAGCCGTTGCAAAGGCTCACAACAATTTTGATTTACTCACTGTGCTGTATAAGCTGAAACGGTTTGAAAATCGAAGCCAGTTCTTTGCTGCTTTTAACTGATAAAAAGGAAAGCAGTTTTTAAATCATTTTCTCACCTTTAAAATCTTATAACATGAATAGAACTTCCGTAGTGGAAGAAATAAGTATAAGCTATAAACCGACTCGGATTGGAAACAAACCAATCGTGACCTCCTTAGATGCTTATGAAATTCTCAGGCTTTATTATGACCCTAAAACCGTGGCTCTGCAAGAATCTTTCGTTGTTATCTTTCTAAACAATCAAAACTTAGTAAAGGGAATACATAGATTATTTGTAGGTGGCATTGCTTCTACAATTGTTGACATCAGGCTGATTTTCTCAATTGCACTGAAGTCAGCAAGTACCTCAATCGTCATTTCCCACAATCACCCAAGTGGAGCCTTAAAACCCTCACAACAGGATTTGGCACTTACGAAAAGAATACGAGAGGGTGTCAGATACNTCGAGATAAAGCTTGTGGATCGCNTAATACTTTCACCATACGGCAATTTTTACAGCATGGCGGATGGGGGTGATTTGTACTCGATGGCTGGTTCAAATAATTAACTCTGAGGAGTTCGACCGTTTCTTTTGCTGCTTTTCTGTACGTAACAGATAAAGCATTTTTTATTACCTTTACGCTGCCCATAAAAAGGCAAGACATATTGTAAAAATAACAGCTTCAAGCTTTTGTTTCTGCTCTGAAAGTTCGACAATTCATAGACACGGGAACAAGGTTAACTGCAATACTATGAATATCAATAGAACCCCAGATGAAGACTGTCTATTATGCCTGACTAATAAGGCGGATAAAAAAGGGTCACATTTTACACCAGCCGGTATAATTAAACATGTGATTGGAGAGAGATNNTATGAAGAGATTTATAATATCAGCGCAGATAAGGCTACGACGTCTACATACTTTGGTAGGTCAAATTTACTTAATANNCGGATCGCGGATTAGAAAACCAGAGCATACTGCAGATTATGTTTTTGCACTAGGTGTGAGGAGATGCTTGGCAAAGTTGAATCCGAGTGTAATCACCCGTTGATTCAATTGACTAAAGAATTAGCCCAAGGGAATCTGACAATAAATCAGACCACAAATGGTAATAAATTCCACTTAGTCGCTAAGCCTAAANAAAATGTGCTTCTTTTATTCATTTACTCAATTATTTGGCGTCAGTGCTTACATCATCATTTAGAATCCGATAGCTATGTTATTTCAAAAGACTTTGAGGAAAGTTTAAGACTTATCATACACAAGCATATATACTTAACAAGAAATGAAATTGAGACATCACCGGAATTTGTAAAATACCCCAAAATAATACTTCTAACGACGTATCATAAGGAGNATCGAAACAGAAATTTTATTAACCCTAACACAATCTCATCTAATCCTGAACTCTTTTTCATAGGCCCTATAATGCTCNTGATTTTCCATTCTGACTTCCCGTCCCAGACGTTTAAAGTGAATACGGGGATAAATGATTTAATAATAGATGATGAACTTATAATTAATACCTGTGCAGCAAATCCAATTGGGGTTATTAATGAGCAAACTTGGGAAAATGTAACTAAAACTCTGGTAAAAAGAGAAGCCGACAAATTCATAGATTCTATGACTAATATGCTATTGAAAAAATGGAATGACATATGAATATTCAAGGAACAAACTTCTAATCACTGCCCAACAAATATCTGTGACTTATAGGAATGACTATATATGGTGTTTACGAATGGCTTTTCAGAATTTAATGCAGAGTTAGGAGCAAGATTTTGCCTCAGTGCGGTGGACTAGCCATCCTGCCTGATTTTCATTTCTGATTCGCAATCTAAACGCTCTGCCTTTGGTGATAGCACCGAAGGAAAACCTGCAACTAATAGATGTGCTTTGGGGAATATTTATAATCGCTATTACTTATGTATTTGATTGGATAAAGGCCCTCTTTTTATCAAGAGTTCTTGGTGATTTTGATGGAAATAGAAATGTTTGGGGAGAATTAAATTGGTAATTGCCGGAGTAGTATTTATGTTATTGTTCGCTTTCTTCGGCAACTTCCTTGGCTGTAATGATGACAATGATGGTTTTCAAAGCCATGAAATATTCGGCAGATAAATTTAAAACTAATGTTCTGCTAAAGAACCATGAACCTTGGCCATGCGCAGATACGAAATTTACGGAGAATGAAAAAGGTGCATGAAGCGAATTCTCATGCACCTATTCTCTCAATTAAACCTTTCGTAGCAAATCAACTGAAGTGCCGCGACTTTCTATTTCAAAGAATCATTCAATTGTTTCCGCTTATTTCAGGTAGTCTCATTCATGACTTTCCGGTCAATAGTTCGGCACTTATGTCGTCCTCTTCCATAAAATTTCTATCCGCCTTGTTGCAATCCCGTAATTCAACATGAAGATTGCAATCCTTATTCTCTGCCTCATTCATCTTGCCATATGTGGAACCAATAACCGTAAGTATTGTGCCTCGTCTCAAATATTCAGGATTCACATACATAAACTTGAACCCTCTTACTTTCTCCACGACTCCTTCTTGTGAAGCTTAGAAAGTCGTTTTTGTCACGAATTGAAAGCACCGGAATTGGGATAATTGCATTGTTGAGTTTAAGCAACGGAGCTACCTTCTTCATTAAGAAGAGTAATTCTCTGTCTGTTGCTACTTTCAATAATTTATCCCCGTAGCTCACAAACGGTTCTTTATGAATCCGGTTCTTTCCTTGAACCGAAGACCTACTGTAACGAACATCCGTCAAATCTGTTGTTGTTACGGATTTTGTTTCACAAGTGTTATCGTTGGCTTTCTGCCAAATCACACCAAACTTGTTGCGCAATTTAATCAGCGCGGCTTTATCCTTTTTATTCATGTTATTTAATTTTTGGTACACATGTGTACTATTTTCGTTTATTCATATGCAGCTCTGTGCCATTTGATTCTCTGTAAACCCTTGCTAGTGTTGGCTTTGTCAATTTTCTTTGCGGTAAGAGTATTTTTACCTTACGGAATTTGATTTCTTGTTCAACATCCTGTTTACATCATTTCTTGTGTAGTAATAAGTGCCACGAATTTTACTACTTGGTAATATTCCAGTATCCCGATAGTTCTTTAAGGAGGCATCGCTGCACTTCAGCATTGCCTTCACCTCACTGGATTTCATCCATTCTTCCTTTACGGAAGTTCTTTCCGCAGTAAACAAGTTGATTACCCGGTCTAATTTTCTTCGAGAACTTGTATATCCTCTTTAGTTGCCAAATCCAATTTCATACTTCTAGAAATTCTTAAGTTTTGCAAATTCACTTGCCATTCAACCTTATTCATTTTAGCATAAACTTGGGTAGTTCTGATATTGGCATGTCCAACGGCTTTTGANATTGCTTCCAAGGAAATACCGGCATTCAAACATATCGTCGTACAGAAAGTGTGACGAGCGATGTGAGTTGTCAGATGTTTATTTATTCCACACAAGTCAGCTATCTCCTTCAGATAGGCATTCATATTCTGGTTAGCCGATACCGGCAATAACAATCCCTTTGAGCTACAAATAGGGTGATTGGAATACTTATTCAAAATCAACTCTGCTTGTGGAAGTACTGGTATCAGACAAAGTTCATTGGTCTTACCTCGTTTAATTTCTATCCATTTCTCTCCGTTTACATCCACTGTAATATGTTTAGGAGAAAGAATTTTTACATCAGTGTGCGCCAAGCCAGTATAACAGCAGAACACAAAAACATCTCTTACAACACTCAACCTATCCTGAAAATTCTTTGTTGACAAGAGTATTAATTTCCTTTTGATCAGTTTTATCCGGTCGGTTTCNTTGGTTTCAATTTTGCATCCTGCAAATGGATTTTGTTTTATCCATTCGTAATCCATACTAATATTGATCAGTCGTAAAAGAATTTTCTGATAAACGCCAATGGTGTTTTCTTTTAAATTCTCATCCTGCAAAAAATCTCGAAATTCATAAAAGAAACTCTTGGATAATGAGTTCAAATTAATGTCGTCGATTTTTTCATTTTTAAGTAAGTGATTAGCTTTCCANCGAAATACCTTGTATCGCTTTAGCCTACCAATACTTAATTTAAACCTGCCTTCCTTATCCTTCTCAACGGATAATTTCTCACAGCGTTTAATGTGTTCATTCAACAAAGTTAGTAGTGATACCGGCTTCGTCTCCTTCCCTAAAAATTTATTCTTAACATCTAAGGCTGTAAAACTCTCTCCTTTTACGCTTAAATCGTTAAATNNATTACCGACTAGTTTGTACTTGGAGTTATCCAAAAACTCGTTCAGCAATTCTAAACCCTTGTCTCTTTTGGGTATTACTCTTTGGGCTTTCTTATCCCACCTTTCAACCGCTACAAATTGCCCGGTTGAAAATTCTACTGGTCTTTGACCACTTAATGTCAATCTACAAAAGATTGGACATTCATTCTTTACATTAGGCCTTTTACTTAATAGCCTAAATGCGATCGCATTCTTTTCATTTTATTGCGTGTTTAAGAGTTAATTAAACACCCCGTTCAAATAAATTGTGAACTGAGCGGCCCCGATACATTTCTATGCGTATTAAACCTTCAATAGGTACGCTTCTTCCTTAGAATATCATGGGGCGGACAATTAATGAATATCTTGAAAAGAACTTGGGTACAAAAGTAATCACGGACTCAAAATATCAAACACTTAAAAGCCTTTCAATATCCACACCCTGTGCATTATTTTACTGTTCACGATTTTTTGTTGCCTTGTTCCTGAATTGTTCACTAAAATTTATTCTAAGGAATGAAAATTCAGGAGGGCGTATAAAGAAAAACCCCCAAGAGTGTGACTTTTGAGGGTTTTTGAAAATTTTGGCTTTCGCCTTTGTGATCCCGCTGGGACTCGAACCCAGGGCCCATACATTAAAAGTGTATTGCTCTACCAACTGAGCTACGGAATCAAATTCTCAAAGCGAGAATTTTTTATTTTAAGAACTGTGACTCGGTTATCAGGGCCCTCCCATCGAAGATCGGGATGCTCTACCAACTGAGCTACGGAATCAAATTCTCAAAGCGAGAATTTTTGTATTTTAAGAACTATAGATTTAAAACCCGAATAACAACATTTTAAGACACCAAAACGAAGCCTTAAAAACGGAGTGCAAATGTAGCAAAAATTATTTAAGTACCAAATCATTTGGACAAAGTATTTTTGACAACTATGCAGCCAACGTTTAACGAGAAAGTGGTACTGATAACAGGCGGAAGTTCAGGCATTGGAAAGGCATTGGCGATACAACTTCTGCAACAAGGCGCTCTGGTGGCCGTATGTGCCCGCGATGCAGTAAAGTTGGAAGATCTTCGTAAGCTGAATCACGCAAACCATCTCTTTTTGTATTCAGCAGATGTATCCAGGAAGCGGNAATGCCAGGGATTTGTGGATGCCGTTTTGCAACACTGGGGCCATATCGATATGCTGATAAATAATGCCGGAATCAGTATGCGGGCTTTATTTTCGGAGGTCGATNCGGATGTGCTGCGACGTTCAATGGACATTAACTTTTGGGGTACAGTGTATTGTACCAAATTTGTCTTACCCGAAATAGTAAAAAACAAGGGCATCATTGTTGGCATTTCTTCGATAGCCGGTTACAAAGGTCTGCCTTGTCGTACAGGCTATTCCGCTTCAAAATTTGCCATGCAGGGTTTTCTTGAATCGCTGCGGATTGAACTTNTGCCCGATCGGGTCCATGTGATGTGGGTGTCTCCGGGATTCGTAGCATCAAATATCAGAAATACGGCCTTGAATGCAAAAGGGNGAACCCAGAAGGACACGCCGCTCGATGAAGGAAAATTGATGTCGGCTGAAACCTGTGCATCACTGATTCTTACAGCTATGTTGAAACGAAAACGGACCTTGATTATGACCTTACAGGGTAAATTAACGGTTTGGATGAACAAGTGGTTTCCGGGGTTTGTGGATAGACAGGTATTAAACCATTTTATGAACGAAGCGGATTCCCGCTTAAAGAAACAGTAAATCATGCATCGTACTATAAGCTCCGCCAATTAAATCCGCACTGGATTTTAATTTTCATCTACCACCCATCAATCAGCAGGTTTTGCCCAATGGGATTCCCTTATATTATATCAATGATGGGGTGCAGGAAGTCGCTCAGTTGGAACTGGTCTTTCAGGCTGGCTTATGGCACGAANCCCGGAAAGGAATTGCACAAGCCACAGCCGCTTTACTAAAGAGTGGAATTCCCGGTATGACTTCTTATGAGATCGATGAAAACTTTGAACAATGGGGTGTGAACGTGAAAGCCGGCGCCGGGCCAGACTGGGCTTCGGTAACGCTGAGTGGATTGAGTAAACATGTTCATCGGGTATTGCCTCTTTTATCCCGACTATTGCGTGAAACGGACTACCCGGAACAGGAATTGGCAATTTATATTCAGAATGCGCTGCAACGTTTGTCGATTCAGTTAAAGAAAGGAGACTTTGTGGCCAACCGGCTGATTGATACCTATTTGTTTGGANGATCACATCCTTATGGGCGATATATGCATGCGGAAGATTTTACGGCCATCACGCCTGGCGACCTGAAAGCATTCAGAACATCTGCATATCATCCCGGACGTTTGACAATTTTTCTGGCAGGAAAATTTGACGAGGCTGTATTACAACAGGTGGAATCGGTATTTGGTGATACGAGCTGGCAAACATTGCCTGAGTCGGCTGAGGAGACCCCACAAATTCATGCTGCTTCGGAGCGTAACTATCGTGTGGTGAATGATGCGCAGTCAGTACAAGGCGCCATTCGTTTGGCCTCTGATTTTGTCCCTAAAACGCATCCTGATTTTAGTCCGATGATCGTATTGAATACGTTATTCGGCGGTTATTTTGGTTCGCGTTTAATGAGCAGTATCCGTGAAGAGAAGGGATACACCTATGGGATACATTCGTATATGTATAATCATCGTAATGCGGGAGCCATGCTGATTACCACTGAAGCCGGGAAGGATGTGAGTGAAGCTACGGTAGCGGAAATATATGCTGAGATGAAGTTGTTGCGCGAAGAAGTCGTGGACGATGAAGAACTATGTCTGGTCAAGAACTATTTGTTAGGAACCATACTCGGTGACCTCGACGGATGTTTCCAAATTATTCAACGCTGGAAGAATTTAATCCTTCATGGGTTTGATGAACAACGATTCTATTCCAATATCGACATTTACAAAAACGTCAGCAGTCAGCACTTGCAGGAGCTTGCAAACCGCTACTATCAGCCAGAGCGATTTTATGAGTTGATCGTTTACTAAGGCCTTTTCACTTCATAGCCAAGGTGTTCACGTACCGGAATTTTCCTGAAGTAAAAAGTAGGGTTGACCAAGGCTTTGGACGCCCACGCCGAAAAGGAAAATCTTAGTGAAATCATTTTTTATCTAAATTCTTCTTGTAGTTACATCTTGAATAGGGAGACCAGATTTTGCAATTCTCCAGTGGGATCTTTTCGCGGGAAAACTTGATTCATCTGAAGTGTCGGAATACTGCAAGTTTGTAGAATTGAATGGCGAAAATTTAAAGACACTGATTTTTGTGTACAGCGTATAGGTAATCACTGGCTTGCTTCGGTTACTTGAACACATTACTATAAAATTTATGTTTAAAACAGTATTAAAAATCATCATTAAATTGGGTTGAAATCGTATTTGCTGTAACTTGCAGATATTAAACTCATAAATAACTCTTAAAAATCCTTAGTAAGCATCTATGACCTAAAACAGAAGACAGGGACGGCATGCCCGCAAGTATACATGCCATGTACTTTATTTATTGACTTTAAAAAACATCAAATGAATTCAATTTTCAAAACAACAAAAAAATTAATGCAACTAGTTGCAATGTTAGCATTAGTTTTTGCGGGAAGTATTGACATGCAGGCGCAGGTCAGTTTCTCTCAGAACTTTAATAGCAATGCAACAGGTTGGACAGGTAATATCACGCGTACAACAGCAACATCAGCTTGCGGTTCGGCGAGCATGCGACGCAATATGTATAGCGGAGCGACAACCGGAAATATGGTATCACCTTTAATGGGTACAACCACAGGAGGTAATATTCAGTTATCTTACGATTATAAGGTGGCTGATTGGAGTGCAAATACAGTTGGTACTGCCAATCCTTGGGGCTATTTTAATGTTCAGTATGGTCCATCTGCAACAGGGCCATGGACCACCGTTCAAACTATTGATCAAACCAACCACGTCGTTTCAGGTACGTGTACTACGGCAACCGTTACATTTACGCCCCCAGCTGGTGCGCTTTATGTAAAATGGGATGCTTTTTGGTCTCAGGGGACTATTACCTCAATTTCGACAATGTTTCTGCAGTAGAAATTGTACCCTGTACCACTCCTGCTCCAGGAAATACGCTTTCCTCAGTGACAAATTCGTGTAGCGGAACTCCTTTCACCCTTTCATTACAAAATCAAACTTTGGGACAGGTTGTTTCGTATCAATGGCAAAGTTCACCTGATGGTACCACATGGACCAATTTTGGAACAAATGCTGCAACGCAGTCAGTTACCCAAAGTAGCCCTACCTATTATCAATGTATTGTAACCTGCTCAGTTGGGCCAAGCACTGCCACTTCAGTACCCGTTATGGTAGGCGTGAATCCATTTACAAACTGCTATTGTACTGCTGTTCCAACCTCAATGGACGGAAATGGAGCCGTAGATTTTGTCATTGGTTCTTGGTCTAATCCGAATGTTTCCACTTCGCCGTATCAGAACTTCACTAGTGTTACTCCTACAACGTTATTTTTAAATTCGGTTAATTCGGCCACAGTTCACTTACAAACCGGATATTCCTATCGTTGTTTGGTGTTCATTGATTATGATCGTAGTGGAACATTTGATGCCGGGGAAATGAATGATGCGGGTCTTTCCAACAGCAATAATCCAACAACTCAAACCGGAAACATCAACATTCCTTTAACTGCTATGACCGGCATTACCGGTATGCGTTTGGTAGTAACGGACAATGATGGTAATACAACGGCTTGCTACAATTCTAGTTGGGCTAATGTTGAAGATTATCAGGTGGATCGCAACCAGAACCTCCATGTACTGATCCTCCAACAGCAGGTACGGCCAATGCCAATATTACACAGTTCTGCAGTTCCTCATCGGTGGATGTAGCTTTAAACTTAACTGGTTATTCATTAGGATCTGGTCAAACCTACCAATGGCAATCTTCTCCAGATGGTACCACCTGGACGGATATTAGCGGAGCTACAACTACCACCTATACCGTAACGGGAGTGAATTCAAGTACTTATTTCCAATGCAATGTTACTTGTGGACTGTCTCAGTACCTTCTGCATCTGTGTTTGTACAAGCTGTTCCCCCACCAGCAGCTGGTGTGGTAAGCGGGCCTTCGACCGGGTATGCACCATTTACAGGTACCTATAGCACAACAGGAAGCAATGGCGCCCTGCAATGGTATGCGCGTGTTCAACCTAATACCGCCTGGACCTTATTGCCTGGAGGAACTAACAATCCGCAGAATATTACTTTCTCTGGAGTTGGTAACTATGAAGTGATGGTAGTGGCAACCGTTGCAGGTTGTACTCCGGATACTGCGGCTTTTGCTTCAACTTCAATTACTATCCAGAATGATAATGTGTGTGATGCCGTTCCTTTGAATATAGGCGCTAATGGTCCGTTCTCTAACATCGGTGCTACTACAGAAGTAGGAGAGGCAACACCTCCAGGAGGAAGTTGTAACAGCCAAACAAGTTGGTGCTCAGGACAAACAATCAGTAATACCATCTGGTTTAGTTTTGTTGCACCTCCATCTGGAAAAATTGCTATTCGCACTTTGGCTCCATTGTGGGATAACCAACTGGCGGTATGGTCTGCAGAAGATTGTGGTGGTTTATTATCCGGTGCCGGAACGCTGTTAGCAGCGAACGATGATTCATCCAGTAGCCCTTACCATTCTTATATCTCCCCTCTTTGCGTTACACCAGGTCAAACCTATTATGTTCAGTTAGATGGTTATGGTGGTGGAACTTCAGGTAATATCAACCTCGAGTTGATTGATGCAGGTAACACTGCTCCTGTTGTATCAAATTGCCCTTCAACAGTATATGTTGCAACAGCTTGTGACGCAGCTAATGCTACTGCTACCTGGTCTGAACCAACCGTGACTGATGATTGCGGAACACCGAGTTCAACGGCTTCGCACAATCCTGGTGATGTATTCCCAATTGGAACAACAACCGTAACATATACTTATGATGATGGATTCAATCCGGCAGTAACCTGTTCATTCGACGTTGTTGTTGAAGCACGTACTTCTTCAACAGGATCTGAATCACAAACAGCGTGTGATAATTACACCTGGCCAACGAACGGTCAGAATTATACATCCACAGGGGTATATACGCATACACTGGTTGGTGCGAATGCTCAAGGCTGCGATTCTACAGTGACCTTAAATCTAACCATCAATCCGTTGCCAACGGTTACTGCCAGCGACGTGAGCGCTTGTGCCGGTAATTCAGTTGCTTTAATCGGTAACCCAAGTGGTGGTTCATTTAGTGTAGCCAACCCGTACAGTGGTCCAACTACAACCTATACGTATACTTATACAGATGCTAATGGTTGTACAAATACCTCTGCTCCGGCGAATATCTTCATGACTGCAGCACCTCCAGTAACTGGTATCAATATCAGTAATATTGGTGGTAATTCAGCTACTGTAAACTGGAATAGTATCCCAGGCTTGGTTTGGTATGAAGTGCGTTACCGCGCCGTTGGTGCGGGTAGCTGGACAGGTGGTGGTACTCAGGCTGCTCCAACAACATTTAAAAATATTGTTGGTTTAACAGCTGGAACTCAGTATGAAGTAGAAGTGCGCGGATTCTGCAGCACTCCGAACTTCCCGGGTCCTTGGAGTTCAACTACCATTTTCACAACCAGCAATGCTTGTGTAGCTCCTTCTAATCTGGCTGAAATTAATGTGACCGGTACTTCTGCTACCGTAACATGGACTGCCGTACCAAATACCAATTACTATCAGGTTCGTTACCGTTTAGCGGCTGGTCCTGGTGCATGGGTAAATGGTACCGCTCCTGGTTCTGCAACCAGCAAAAACTACACTGGATTGGCGTTGAATACGAGTTATGAATGGCAAATTCGCGCCATCTGTAATCCTTCACCATTCACCACCGGACCTTGGAGTGCAATTGGTGACTGGACAACACTGGCCAGCAAGCCATCTGTGGAAGAATTGGTTGCAATGCAAAATGAAATCATGGTTTATCCTAATCCGGCTACATCAGTGGTTATGGTCGATCCAACAGCTATAGATGCTCAGCAAACTGTTGTAAAACTGTTTGACATCAGTGGCCGTCTGGTGAAACAATTACAAGCTCGTCACGAAGCCGGTTCACATACCATGACCATCGGTCTGGAAGAACTTACTTCAGGCATGTATACCATCCAGGTATATTGCAATGATGCGCTGAAACATACCAGCAAAATCAGCAAACAAGATTAATTTAATCATCTGGTTTGTACGATGCTAACGAGGCGCGCCGCAGGCGCGCCTCGTTGCATTTTGTGCGATTCCTTGAACCGAGAATTTGCAGGAGCAAAATACGGAGAAAAGGATTCGCTCGGTAATACCATATCGAAGGATTAGTATTCCTCTGGTTTTTGGCAAGATGCGGTATACTGCCAAAGTGAATTAAACAATGAAGGGCTTGCTGATTATCTCACCGGCGCTTCAAATTCAAGGAAGCATTCAAGGGATAGAACTATAATGTTTACACCGATTTAGTTGCAGTTGGATTTATGAATAAACATTGTAAATACACCTTTACTGTAACTTTATCGGTATCGCAAATATCACATCGGTTTAAGGGTGAGGCTTAATGAATTTCGTAAATGGCATGAGAAGTGGAAATCATAAAAAACTGCATGGGTATTGAAGAGAAAAAATCAAGGTGCATCCAAATGAGCCAAATTCACTCCAAAAAGCAATGATATCAACTACATTCACGTTAAACAGCAGCCTCTAAACAGTCATTGCAGCATAAAGTGGAATATTGCACATCCAGTCTTGTTTTCGAAAAGTGCTCATAGAAAGCCGGAATGCCGAGCCTGTTTGGAACTTAGTTTCGAACACTTTGAGGCTTTTCGATTTTAAGTTCTCTTCGGCTTTAACTTCGATGGGGACAATGGTTTGTTCTCTTTGAATCAGAAAATCAATTTCGGCGTTGGCATGATGTGCTGACCAGTAATACACCGGGTGATGCACAGCGAGTTCCTGACAAACATACTGTTCCGTGAAGAGCCCTTTATATTCAGTAAGTATCTGATTGTGATGGAGTAATACCTGTTCACTGATTTCGGACATGGCATTTAGTAAACCGACATCCAACAGGAATAATTTAAAGACATCATAGTCGGCATATGATTTTAACGGAATAGCAGGATGGGATACCCGCATACATTTAAGAACCAGACCAGCATGCATCAACCAATTAATCGCCGTTTCAAACTCTTTTACACGGGCTCCTGATTTTAATTGTCCGTAGATGAACTTNTTATTTTCTTTCGCCAGTTGTCCCGGAATGGAACGCCATACCATTCTGATCTTCAGTACGATTTCTATCGGCGCATATTTGGCAAAATCATTTTCATATCCCAGCAAAATGTTCTTTTGAATACTTCTTACTTGCTTTAAATTTTTNGTTTCCAGATAACATTGCACAGCCTCAGGCATTCCACCGGTAAAATAATAGGTGCGCAAATAATGAATTAACTTTTCATGAAAAGGATACACAATATCCCACTGTTTGTTTTTAAGGGCATGTAATAGTTTGTCTTCACCAGAGTTGATTAANAACTCTTCAAAATTCAAGGTGCAGATGTAAAAATCGACTTTACCAACCGGGAAGGCATTCTCGGCTTGAAGGGATACTCCCAACAATGACCCGGCGGCAATGACATAATATTCCGGGGCATTCTCATAGAAGTATTTAAGTGCTGCGATCCCTTTTTCGGCTTCTTGAATTTCATCTAAGATGATTAATGTGTTCCGGGATGANATGGTTAATCCCGTTTCAATTTCAAAAACGGCGAGTATGCGGGATATATCGAAATCAGTCTGAAATATTTTCTGTAAGCGGACACTGCTTTCAAAATTGATATATACTGTTTGGTCAAAATAGGTTTTGCCAAAGAATTTTAAAATCCAGGTTTTGCCCACTTGCCTGGCGCCTTGCAGGATAAGAGGCTTTCGGTGCTGGCTGTGTTGCCAAGTTAATAAACTTTTAGAAGGATCCGTTCCATTCGTCCAGAATTGTGTCAAAATTACACATTTACAATTTTATTTTTGTATCTTTTTACATAAATACGATTGAATAAATGTAAAATATTGCAAATAAACGTACGAAAAATGTAACTCCGGAATTTTGAAACAGTACTAAATCTGGTTTAACCGAGATGTTGTCTCGTCTTTGAGGACCCCGATTTAGGACGCATTTACGAAAGCTGCCTCTTGAAGCAGTTTGTTTGCTGAATCGATTTGTAGCCGCTCGTCTTATTTGACGAGACAAAATTTGGGATTAACCTAAGTTATGCCATGGAGGCAACTGAAAGAAGAGAATTCGTTGAATGATTTGAGTTAAAAAACCGGACATCCTTTGCCCGGTTTTTCTTTCCTGTTTAGCATACTTTTTAATTCATTTTACGTTTTATTTCGGCAGGGATTCCGTTGCGGTGCAACAAAATAGCCACTGTTTTATACTTGAANAACGCTTTTGAAACATACAGATACCCTTTGTAATCGTTGGCATCACCCCAACTATTTTTAACCATATAATATTCCTTGCCATTTTGGTCTTTGGCCAGACCTACAATATGCATCCCGTGGTCGTCGGTGGTCGTATAGTCGTCAAAAGCCGCTTCACGATACTCCGGAGTGATTGTGCGTTCGGCTTTGGGGCCATCAAACATCACCTTGGCTTCGTCGGCACTCATATCTTCAATTTCTTTTTCAGGCACAATAGCCACTCCGTTTTTCCATGAAAAATATNNTTCACTCACATCGGTTGCCCAAGCCACCGTGTATCCATCTTCCAGGGCCTGATCAACGATATCTTCGAGTTCATTTAACGGCACGTTCTGTACCTGTTGTAAACTCCAGTTGTCCGGAACCATCAGCATCGTAGGTTCATAATATGGCACGTATTGTACAGATCCGATTTCGAGATAGTCGTTGGCATCAATGCCCACTACCACTGCTGCAAATGTTTGGGGTGTATAGGTTTTACCCTTCCAGGTGAAGCTTTCGGGCACTTTACCCAAATAGGCATCCAGGGCAGCCGTAAATGCAGGTAACCAGTTTTTGGTCAGTTTTCCGTTTTTGTTTTGGACCACTCCTTTCAGAAATCCTTCCAGCGCGGCCTGCATCTCACCGAATTTATTTTTNGAGGTGCCGTAATTTAAACCGGTATATACTTCATACGGCACAGCGCCATATTTTTGNTACACCTGCAATACATCATGCAGTTCGGCGCCGTCGCCCCAGCCAATGGCACCATGCAGACGCACATAATTTTTNGCCCGCTCGATATAAGCACATCGGGCGGTGTATATTTCAGAGATATCNACAAATTCTTTTCCCATCCTTAGCATCTCACTTTCCAGAAATGAGTTACCCGAATACGACCAACAGGTTCCCGAACTTCCCTGATTTTTTACCGGAGAATCTTCCAGATCGATGAGGGTAGTAAATTGAAACTTGGCTTTGGAACTATCGCTTTGATTGGCTTTGAGGGAATTCACCAGATTGTCCTGCGCCATCACTGGCAGACTGATCGTACACAATATCCCATACAGAATTTTCTTCATGTTCAAATTTTGAGGCGTGAAAGTACAACCAGACTTCAGTTAATCAAAGTCACAGCGATGCAGGTTAATAGAAAAGCGGAGAACTTGACAGGAATGGACAAGTTTGTGACCAGGTTATTTTAAGTAGGCCGCCAGTTCCGCATCAAAATACTGCAAGGCATTTTTNATGGGCAATGGCAATCCACCACCCAAAGCACACAGCGAACCAATTTCCATCGTTTCAAGCAAATCTTTCAGGAGAGTCCGATCGATCAATTGTTCAGCCTGTATGGCNGCCTTCAAAAGTTCTTTTCCGCGTGTACTCCCCAAACGGCAGGGAAAACACTTTCCGCAACTTTCATGGGCCGTAAATTCAAATAAGTGATGCAGGTAATTGATCGTTGGAAAATTTTCCGGAATGCAGACCACCGATGCATGCCCCAACAAGAAGCCGTTCTCATGAAACGATTCGAAGCTGATATTCAGATCCGGGATACGATGCACCGGAACCAGTCCACCCAGTGGACCTCCAATATGCATCGCCTTCACTGGAGATTTGAATCCTTGCCCTAATTCTTCAATCACTGCTTTAAGCGGAGTGCCCATTTCCACCTCGTAGATGCCGGGGCGATTAAANAACCCATCTAATGAAATCAACTTGGTACCCGTGGATTTACCCTGACCAAGTGCCGCAAAAGCAGCTCCGCCATGGTTTAATATAAAAGGAATACAAGCCAGAGTTTCAACATTATTAACAATTGTTGGTTTGTTGAATAAACCTACCTGGGCCGGGTAAGGAGGTCGTACCCGAACTTCCGGGCGTTGACCTTCAATAGAAGATAACAAGGCCGTTTCTTCACCACAGATATAGGCTCCCTGGGCATGAATCACTTTAAAGTTAAAAGAAAATCCGGAACCCAGAATATGTTCACCCAGGTATCCTTGTTCGTGTAAATCCTGTATTGCCTTTTCACAGATTTGGATACTTTCAGGATATTCACCGCGGATATACACCACTCCCCAGCTCGCTCCAATCATATATCCCGCCAGGATCATTCCCAGCAAAACACTATGGGGTTGATGTTCGAGAAGGTAACGATCGCTGTATGCTCCGGGATCTCCTTCATCTGCATTGCATACCACAAAACGGGTATCGCCGGGNGTGTTCTTACAACTCTCCATTTTAAATGCTGTTGGAAAACCAGCGCCTCCACGCCCCCGAAGACCGCTGATTTTTAGTTCAGCCAATAAGTCTTCCGGTGATTTTTTTAAACTTTCATGAAGTAGATTGTAGTAGGAAGAAACACCCGGAAAAGGCGCAGTTAGCACGGCCGTACCTAAACAATCCACGTGATACCTATCGTTGAGTTCAAGGTGCGTTGCCACTGGCTGCGGAATCTGTTCCCGCTTAAATTGTTCAATGGCATCTCCTGAAAAATTCTGGCCTCCATAATGAAAGGCCCGGTTTTCATGACAGCGCCCCAAACAATACATGGTACCGATTTCATCCGAAGAAAAATGCTTTTGCAAATCAGCGGTCAGTTGATCCTGTGTACCCGCACACAAACAGGCACTACCGTTACACACGTAAACCTTTTTTCCTTTGTTTTCTTCGCGGGTAAAATCATAAAAACTGGCGGTGCCATAGGTATTCGCTTTACCCATTAANAACTCCCTGGCCAGGCGCTCTGTTTCTTCTACCGAAACGGTTCCAGTTTCACGTGCGGCATGGCCAATTTTTTCAAACAGATTATCCTTTAATCCTTTTCGCCCGGAGAGTTCACTTAAGTTGTATGACATAGCTCAGTTTGTGTGACGAAGATACGGAAGGAAGTCTGGGATTTTTCAACCGATGCAATATTCCTGATGCACAGCAACCTGTGTTGTTTAAATCCAAATCGTTCTGGAATGTTTCTCTAGGCATCATCCTTCCAGGGCATGAGTTGAACGATCACCGTGGTGCCAAGCGCCTGCCCGTCTGAAGATACTTTATCAAGATAAGTCACCGCTTTCTCAGGGGCATTTTCTGCCAGAGCCACTTTGAGTCGGCTTTGGGTAATATCAATTCCTGCTGATTGGTGCTCCGTTTTCTGATGAGCCTTTTTGTTGAGGCATAGGCTCTTCCGACGCCGTTATCCTCTAACACACATTCGATCCATCCATTTTGCTGACGAATCTGAATCTTTAATTCGCCCGGCCCATCCTTGTGAAGAAAACCATGGCACACCGCATTTTCGGCAAAGGTTGCAGCAGCAAAGGAGGAACTTCAATGTCCTCAAGAGGTAATTCAGGATCGATTTGCAGGTGATATGAAAACGAATTGGAAAAGCGCAAACGTTCTAAATCGAGGTATTCTCTGAGGGTTTGCAGTTCCCGATCCAGACTAATTTTAAGTTGCCGGGAATTGTCCAGTACCATACGCATCAGACGGGCATATTTGGTGAGATAGCGGGATGCTTCCATGGCATTGTTATTTAAAATAAAATGATTCACGGCATTCATGCTATTAAACATAAAATGCGGGTTCATTTGTGCGCTGTAAACCGAGAGTTTACTTTCCAGCAATTGCACTTCATACCGTTGTTTTTCGAGCAATGCTTTCTGCCGTTGTTTATTTCGGAGCCAAAGAAAAATAATACTTAAGGTGATCAGTGCAGCTGCGGATAAGGCATATACCAACCAGTTTCGCAGCCGCTCGTAACGTTGGGTAGCCTTTAATTTTTCAATCTGAATTTGTTGCAACGCCTTATCAGCCCGTTCCTTGCGAATTTGCGATTCTTTCAGGTTGAGCACGGTCCGGTTTAACTCATTGTCTTTTGATAAAAGATCATTTTTTGATTCAGGAGTATTTTGTCTTTATTTAATAAGTCAATTTCATTTTTACGTTTTAATTCATCCAGAGTTTGTTGTTTCAGGGTGCTTTGTTGCTGAGCGATGATGAGTTTGCGTAAGGCATTTTCTTTATCTAACTGCGAAATGGTCTTTTCTTTTTCAGCAGTTTCGTAGCGGGTTTGTAATTCGGCATATTTTACATCATACCGTTTATTGTAAGAAACGATGGTGGTACTTCGAATCGAATCGATCATGGCCATCACCTTATCATCTTCCCGTTTTTTAAATAAATTCCGGCCAGTGAATAATACCGTTCCATCTGAAAATCTTCAATATCCATCCCGCGCGAAATTTCCAGAGCGGCTTTGGCATATTCCTCTGCCTTATTCAAATCATTGGCTTTGATGCTGTTTTGAATCAGAAAATTATATGCCATATACACTCGCGCAGGCTTCCATTCTCTAATCCGACTTGTATGGCTTTTTGTAAATAAAAATTCGCCTTTTCCAGGTTTTTCTCCATCCCGGTATAATAGGTTCCGAGCGCCAGATAATTACCAAATAATGTCATCAAATCCTGGGTATGTAAACTGGCCTTTTCACAGCGTTCGGCATAGTGTAGCATCAGTCGACGGGAGGCGGAATCGCCACTGAGTGCCTTAAACATATAGCAGGTACTCATCATGCGGTAGAGTCGGGGGTATAATGTGTACTATCTTCTTTTCAACCAAGGCCCGAATACGTTCAATTTCAGCAAGGGCTTTATCGGGCTGCCTAACGAGTAAAAACCCGATAGCAAAGCAATTTCCGCACTAAACTGATCATCCACATTGCCTTGTGCGATGCTGCGTTCGCGAACTTCAGTAAAGTCTTTGTTGGATTGATCATAGCGCATCTTTTTGACCGCATTCAGTCCGCGGGTCAATAACATTTTATTGTAAAGATGCGGGTGCGATTGGGGGTAATGGCTGATAAGACTTCTTCCGTGAGCTGATTGCTCTCTTCAAACAATCCTTTGACACCAAACAGGGTGGCATAGATACTTTTAAGCAATACCAGGCGTTGTCGATCGCCTTGTTGAAGGGCTGATTGTAAATCGTTCGTGAGCTGTCGTTCCTTCTCTACCGAATACGGCCGGGCATAATGTTCCCACAATGCTTTATAGGCCAGGATTTGCAAGCGTATGTTTGGCGCCTTCAGGTAATTATTGCATAAACGTTGGTCTTCCTGGGCATGTGTATCCGTTAAACCAATTCCCCATGTCGTGAGCCAAAGCATCAGTATAAAAAGCCTGCGCATTCGTTGAAATTCAATCCTAACGTTTCAACTGTAAAACTACGTGGAAAGCACGCACCCCATTCGGTTTATTTTACGCCCCTCACCGTATCTTTGCGCCCTTATTTTATTTTATGTTCAGAACTCATGATTGCGGATGTTTGCGCCTGAAGGATGCAGGAAGCCTGGTAACTCTTTGTGGATGGATCAAAACAATTCGAAAATTCGGTAGCATCACCTTTATTGATTTACGGGATCGTTATGGCATCACCCAATTGTTTCTGAATGAAACCCTCACAGCCCGGGAAGAATTTTCTTCACTGGGTCGTGAATTTGTCATTCAGGTGAAAGGACAGGTGATTGAGCGCAGCAACAAGAATCCACAATTGCCCACCGGCGATATCGAACTGGAGGTACAGGAACTGAATATATTAAATGCTTCTGCGGTACCGCCGTTTACCATCGAGGAGGATACCGACGGAGGAGATGAATTACGTATGAAGTACCGTTTCCTGGATTTGCGCCGCGAACCCGTGAAACGAAACCTGGAAATCCGATACCGCATCAGCCGGGTTGTCCGCAATTTTTTAGACGATCATCGGTTTATGGAAGTAGAAACCCCGATGCTGATTAAATCAACACCTGAAGGAGCCCGCGATTTTGTCGTTCCCAGCCGCATGCACCAGGGGCAATTTTATGCCTTACCCCAATCACCCCAATTATTTAAACAACTCCTGATGGTTGCCGGTTACGATCGGTATTTTCAAATCGTAAAATGTTTTCGGGATGAAGATNCGCGTGCTGACCGCCAACCGGAGTTTACACAAATTGATTGCGAAATGAGTTTCGTAGATCAGGAAGATATTCTGAACATGTTTGAAGCCATGGCTAAATATGTGTTTAAGGATGTGAAAGGAATTGAAATGACCGATGCTTTTCCGCGCATGACTTACGATGAAGCGATGCGTGATTATGGCAATGATAAACCGGATATCCGTTTTGGAATGAAAGTGCAGCATCTTAAAGAACTGATGCAGGGAAAAGGATTTGGTGTATTTGATGAAGCTGATGCCATTTTCGGTATTGTAGCCCCTGGCTGCGCCGATTACACCCGCAAACAATTGGATGAGCTCACTGAATGGGTGAAACGTCCGCAAATCGGAATGAAAGGATTGGTCTATGTGAAATGCAATACCGATGGTAGTGTANAAAGTTCCGTGGATAAATTTTATTCCGAAGAAGAACTGAAAAACNTTTGTGCGCAATGTGGGGCGCAAAATGGCGACTTGATTCTGATGGTTGCCGGTGCAAAGGCATTAACCCTCAAAGCCATCAGTGAACTTCGTTTGGAGATGGGTAATCGACTCAACTTGCGTAACCCGGAAGAATTTAAACCGTTGTGGGTGGTCGACTTCCCACTGTTCGATTACGATGCCGAAGAAGATCGTTATGTTGCCTGCCATCACCCCTTTACTGCACCCAAACCCGAACACCTCGAATGGATGCATGATCGGAGTAAGTACGCTGAAATAAAAGCGAATGCCTACGATTTGGTACTCAATGGTACCGAAGTAGGCGGCGGCTCGATTCGAATTTATAATCGCACCATTCAGGAAAAGATGTTTGAAGCACTGGGTTTTAGCCAAGCTGAAGCCGATGAAAAATTTGGATTCCTGTTGAGTGCCTTTGAATATGGAACGCCTCCCCATGGCGGTATTGCATTGGGTTTTGACCGACTTTGCGCTTTATTGGGTGGTACAGAATCGATTCGTGATTTTATTGCCTTTCCANAAAACAATGCCGGTCGCGATATGATGCTGGATGCCCCAGGACCCATAGACGCCAAACAGCGCAAGGAATTAGGGTTGTCGTAATTGGATCCGCGAAACTGCTGCCGGTTTTAAGTCTCATTCATCGGATCACTTACCTTTACTCTTGTATGCACGCCATCCCCTTAGCTGAACGTTTGCGTCCTCAACAGTTAGAGGATCCGATCGGACAGGAACATTTGTGTGGACCGAGTGTATTGCAGGTGCAGTTAAAGCAAGGAACAATCCCTTCAATGATTTTATGGGGACCTCCAGGAGTTGGCAAAACCAGCATCGCTCAAATTATCGCACAAAATTTGCAACGTCCCTTTTTCGGATTAAGTGCCATAGCAGCCGGAGTGCGTGAGGTACGTTCTGTAATCGAACAGGCGTCGGAGCTGGATGGCGTGATTCTGTTCATCGACGAAATACATCGATTTAATAAAGCCCAACAGGATGCTTTGCTGGGAGCGGTTGAANAAGGCCTGATTACCCTGATTGGCGCCACCACTGAGAATCCATCCTTTGAGGTGAACAGCGCGCTTTTAAGTAGATGCCAGGTATATGTACTGAAGGCTTTGGACCACACCGATCTGTTGCGTATTGTACATATGGCTTTGGAACGTGATGAACAACTGCGAACCAAAAACATACGACTGCGGGATACCGAAGCACTCCTGCGTATTTCAGGCGGAGATGCCCGTAAACTCCTGAACCTGCTTGAACTCATCTCGCAGGTTTTACCAGCCGGACAGGAAATTACCGACGAGGTTGCACTGCAAACGGCCCAACAACATATTGCCTTGTACGATAAAAGCGGCGAACAACATTATGATATTATTTCGGCCTTCATTAAAAGTATGCGGGGTAGCGATCCGAATGCTGCCGTATATTGGTTGGCCCGCATGCTGGAAGGCGGTGAAGACGTCCGCTTTATTGCCCGCCGGATGATCATATTTGCCAGTGAAGATATCGGCAATGCCAATCCCAATGCCCTGCTATTGGCTAATTCCACCTTTGAAGCCGTGCATAAAATCGGGCATCCCGAAAGTCGGATCATACTCTCACAATGTGCCATTTATCTGGCATCTTCAGTGAAAAGTAATGCCGCGTACATGGCCATTGAGGAAGCCCTGGCCCTGGTTCGTAAAACCGGCGACCTACCCGTGCCCTTGCATATACGTAATGGTGTTACGGGGTTAATGAAGAAACTGAATTATGGAAAAGGTTATGCCTACGATCACCACAGTGAAAATAATTTTGCAGGCCAGGAATTTCTACCCGAAGGTATTCAGGGCAGTAAACTGTATGACCCCGGGTCCAATGCCCGGGAAGAAGAAATGCGGCAATTTTTAAAACAACGCTGGAAAGACAAATACGGATATTGAAAATGGCCGCAAGCTGTTGCGCATCATTTTGAGTACCTCCGGTAAATAAAATATGCCACAACACTAAACAGTAAATTCGGTAACCATACAGCTAAAAGCGGATGCAGATTACCCTTCACGGCAAAGGTATTCGTGAACTGCATTAGAAAAATATAGACTGCCGAAATCATTAAACCGATGGCCAGATGAATACCACTTCCCCCGCGTACTTTCCGCGATGCAATACAGGCACCAATGATACTTAACACAAACGATGAAAACGGGGCAGCCGTGCGGCGATGCTTCTCAATATAATATTCACTCAGGTTTTCGCTGCCCTTATTTTCTTCTTTTCGGATAAATGCGTTCAACTGGGGNGAAGTCATCACTTGTTTAATTTCGCGACGCTCAATCAAATCGCCCGGTTTAAACTTAAACTGCTGATACAGATAGGGATACTTCATCATATGCTCAAGAGGGCCCTGATTAATTCGGGCCACGGCATCAAACAACTTCCATTCTTTTTTAATGCTATCAAAGGTGATGCGATCGGCCGTNATTTTTTTCTTTAGCTGAGTACCTACCACTTCTTCATAGCTAAAGCGGTAACCGGTTTTGTTTTCGGCATTGTAGCTCTGCATATAAATGTATNNTCTGTCGGACTCGATCCGCATATGAAAATTATCATCCTTGCTATACTTGCGCTCCCAGATATATTTTTCCTCAAATTGAATGCGTTGCCGGTTTGCCACTGGAATCACAAAATGGTTGGCCAGTAAAAGCACTACGGAAATAAATCCGGCTCCAATGAGATATGGTCGTAANAACCGCCGAAAACTAACCCCACTGCTCAGGATGGCAATTATTTCGGAGCGATTCGCCAATTTAGACGTGAAGAAAATAACAGCTACAAAAATGAAAATCGGAAACAACAAGGCCAGTATATAGGGAATAAAGTTTTTGAAGTAATTCAGAATCTGGAGCACCGGAATCTTTTTGTTCATGAAATCATTCACCTTCTCCGTAAAATCTATCACAATGGCTATCGCCGAAAAAGCCAGCAATAAACCCGCAAAAGCGATCATGAAATTGCGCAGAATGTATCGGTCGATGATTTTCAGCATCCGCTGCAAACTTAATTTTTGTGGTGGTACAATTTATAATTCCAACATGGGCGTTACCTGCTCTTACTCCCTTCTTTAGGTATATTCAGGTTTTTAAACAGCTCTTCCATCTTAAACACATAATCCAGGGTATCATCTTTAAAATAATTCAGAACCGGAATCCGACGGACCTGATTTTTGATGCGGGCGGCCAGATGCTTTCGTAACTCCCAATCGCGCTCCTTAATCTGTTTTAACAGCGCCGCATCATCTTCAATCTGGAAAACTCAGGTATATACGGGCCTCCAGCAAATCCGGGGTCACCTTCACCTTAGAAATGGAAACCATGCCATTGTGCATCACATTCAGCCCCTCGCGCTGAAAAATGTCGCTCATTTCCTGTTGAATCAGGTTAGCAATTTGTTTTTGGCGTTTACTTTCTTCCATCTCCGTTGCTTTAAACTGTAAATTTACGGCTTCTTAAGCGAATGAAGTCCCTTCGAAGTATTTTACCCTTTTTAAAAGGCCGGTGGAATAATATTCTGATCTATGCGATCAGCAACCTGCTCTCGGTGATTTTTTCTACCCTCACCGTGGGTACGATCAGTCCGTTCTTAAATATGTTGTTCGATAAGGCCAGTCCGGTGACTCAAAATCCGGGACTCGTTTTTACCAAAGATGGAATCAGCAATTTCTTTTTGTTTCATTTATCGGACTTCATGGCCCGGCATGGCAACGACAAAACCTATGGGCTCATTTTCATTTGCCTGGTGGTAGTATTTGCAACCCTGTTTAAAAATCTCTTTCTGTATATCGCCAAATACATGCTGCATCCTTTGCGCAACAGTATCGTACGCAGCATCCGCCAGCAACTCTATGATAAGGTACTGCAATTGCCGGTGGGTTTTTTCAGCAATGAACGGAAAGGCGATATTCTTTCCCGGATGACCAATGATGTGAATGCCATTGAATCGTCTGTCATCAGTATGATGGAATTGTTATTCAGTACCCCGGTGACGGTCATCTTTTATTTTGTGGTCTTGTTAATGATCAGTGCCAAGTTATTTTTATTCTTGTTGCTATTATTACCTATTGCAGGCTTCATAATCGGTCGCATCAGTAAGAGCCTCAAACGTAACACTCTCAACACCCAGGAGCGTTTGGGCACTTTATTAAGCTNNGTGATTGAGGAAACGCTGGGCGGACTGCGCATCATTAAAGCCTTCCGGGCCGAAACCTACCGCAGTGCCGTTTTCGAACAAGAAAATCAACAAATTTTCGAACTCAATAATCGCATTGCTTCCCGCCGTGAACTGGCCTCACCTATGTCTGAATTTTTAGGCATCCTCATTTTAGCTGTCATCATTTGGTTTGGCGGACAAATGGCGCTCAAACAACCGGCTGAAATTGAACCGGGTATGTTTATTCTTTTTATTTCGCTGTTTTATTTTCTCATCAATCCGCTCAAAGCCCTCTCGCNNATCTTTTACAACATTCATCAGGGTAGTGCCAGTCTGGGGCGCATTCGAATGATTCTGGATGCCGAAAACCACATTACCGATCTTCCTGATGCAGTAGGTATCCAATCCTTTCAGCAGAGCATCGAATTTCGTAACGTCCATTTTTCGTACGAGGGTAAACCCATTTTACGCAACATCAACTTGCGTATATTAAAAGGACAAACTCTCGCTATTGTAGGTCCTTCGGGAGCAGGANAAAGTACCTTGGTAGACCTCATCNCCCGTTTTCATGATGCCGTGTCCGGAGAAATCCTGCTAGATGGAAAACCATTGTCGAAGTACAAAATTCAGGACCTGCGCGGCCTGATGGGAGTGGTATCGCAGGAGCCCGTATTGTTTAATGACAGTATTGCCGCCAATATAGCCTTGGGCCACACACAAACGGATTCCGAACGGGTCAATCAGGCAGCCCGAATTGCCAACGCCGCTTCATTTATTCTGGAAAAGAAGGTGGCTTTCAGGCCAATATCGGTGACCGGGGTAACAAACTGAGCGGAGGNNCGAAAACAACGTCTGACCATTGCCCGAGCCATTTATAAAAACCCACCCATCCTGATTTTAGATGAGGCTACTTCTTCGCTCGATACCGTAAGTGAACGTCAGGTTCAGGATGCCATTCAGCATCTGATGGAAAACCGAACCTCTATTGTCATCGCACATCGTTTGTCGACGGTTCAACATGCCGATGAAATTATCGTATTGGAAGAGGGCGAAATCAAAGAGCGGGGCAATCACCAGCAATTGATGGAGCAGAAGGGCATCTACCGCAAACTGGTTGAAATACAACAGGAAATCAAATGAGCATCAAGACCATTAAAAAGATAAATTTTCAATTATATTTGGCGTATCAAACCGGTTTTATGAAACAGACAGTCCTCACCATATTCGCTACTTCTTTCGTGCTTTTGTTTGCCTCCTGCAGCAAAGAGTATACCTGTAGCTGTACTGCCGGATCCAATACCGAAAAATCGTTCGATGTTAAATTAGAAAAATGCGAAAGAATGACGCCAAGGTTGTTTGCAACGATTATGCCCGGTATTTAGATACGGTAAGTAATACCGTATATACCTGTGGTTTGAAGTAAACCTGCTGGTAACTTAAAATATTTCCAAGTCATTCTTTTAGGGCGATCAGCTGTATCACGCCATTCAACATCACTTTCCCGGCCTTTCGTTTGTAGTCCCCTTCCTTGAGGGTCAGGGGAGCTATCACTGCAGTCCGGGCGCGGCGCAACGGGAACGCACAACGAGGCAGCCAGATTCCATCTGTTCGGGATGTTCCACAATAGCTCTGTTCGACATGTGTTTTGTCGAACTGCTATCGGCGTTTTTGTAAACCGAAAAGGGATGTTCCGTCCTCGCAATTTTTTCACAATTCTGCGAAGCAGATAGGATTTAAAATGCTCGGATATTGGTTCGGAATTGCAAATTCCGAACTGTGGGTCTCAATGACATGAGGTTTAATGTTAACGATGCACCTCAATGGATATGTATTGTATAAACCAAAACTTGTTGCATGAGTAACCGATTCTCAAAGAAGGGTACAATTTATTTTGACAGTTCTCCTGATTTTCATTAACTTAGTTTTCACAAAACAAATTTATTATGAAAACAACGCTTACATTGTAAAATCCAGTTTGGAACATTTTATATGCTCTGTGTATCATTTATTCTTTTAGGGGGAATAATTTGCTAGCTCAGGCATCATCCGCTACGATCAGTTTCAACCAGTTTCAAACCAAAGCGGCTTGTTCACCAGTAAACGGTGAAATAGGAATTCAACTTTTTATAATACACCCAACTTCATCAACCGAAACCTATGAGGTGGAGTTAAAGTATAATTCAAGCGTTATTAGTGTCTCTTCAGGAACAGTAACACCGTTAACTTCCATGCCTGCCAATCAAAGTGGCAATATTAATTCTGGAAAATGGGTTTATTTTTCAAATTTACAAGCTGGGGTATACGACATTAAGGCCACTATAACTACCGGGAGTTTGACTGGAAATACAGCGTCTAGTACCATAACCATAACTAATCACCTTCCTCCTTCGGATTATTTCAAATTGACAATAACAATGGCAATACATACTAAACTTGGATTTAAAAACCGATTTTTGCGCCGTAGGTAATGGCACAACGAATGATGCTTTAAGCTGCAATAATGCGTCATCATTTATCAACGACCGATATGGGGCTGTCAATTTAAATATTCCATCAGGAACCTACTTAATCAATATCCAGGATCCCAATATCAACTTTCCAGCGAATCGCATATTATTTGACTTTATAGAATGTACCAATTTAACCATTACCGGCGCAACCGGTTCTGGTGGCTCACCCGCTTCAATTTTCAAATTTGCAGACGGCCAAAGGTACGGTTGTTTTGATGCGAATCCGAATCAGAATCCCAATCCGAATCCTATTGTTTGTAGTTTGTCAACGTATACCGCCAACCCGGGTACTTTGTTCAATTTTTACAAATGTGAGAATATTGTACTTTCTAATATTGAAGGTGATGGTAATAATAGCAAGATGATATTTGGGGGAGCAATAATAATGGTGCTCCAAATGTTTTAGGGGGTACAGCTAATGATATTCAGGTCGCGGCTACCGGACTAAGGATAGACGGATACAATAAGAACTTTACTGTTACTGATTGCAATTTCAATAATTTCTGTTTGGATGGAATAACGATTAATGGAGGGCTTACAGACCCAATTACTGGAGCCATATACTCTAATTTTCTGACAAAAGACCAGAACCCGAATGGAGGCCTAGATTACAATCTGTTCCAGAATATTGACTGCAATAACAATTCCCGTATTGGGATTTCAATCAGTGCCGGAAAATATATCAAATTGTTGGAGTGCGACATCTATAATACCGGCCAGGAGTTGGTGTCAGTAATAACCCCTGGCCAATGCACCGGCAACGGGCATCGATATTGAGCCAAACGATTATGTGCCAACAAACGCTCCACTCGATGGTTGCAGCCAGATTGTAATTGAAAAATGTAGTGTGAAATATTCCTATGCCCATGCGTTGACCATCCTGTCAAAAATTCATCCATCAAACCCAAACGCAGATTTTGTTTCTCAATGGATTACATCAAAAGAGTCCTATTATGCTGATTACGACGATAATGCCCTGCTCATAGAAGGCGATCTTCAAACACAAGCCACGGTTGAATCCAATGGATTGAATGTAACCTTTGAGGGTGGCACAATAGTAGGCTCATTTTGAGGGGTGTTATCCGAATGCGCCTTGGACCAACCCAAATTTATTAAAGTTACTTTTCTTGAAGACGATTTTTCAGGACCAAATGGCACCCAGTACCAGAATTATAATAAACTATTTTATTCCCACAACCATTGTCAGCAAATGTTTTTGATGAATGCACATTTACGGTTAATCATGCTAAATCACCAATATATCTTTTTACCCGAGATGCGGCCAATGTGGATACCTCCAAATACGCCCTTTTTAAAGATTGTACGTTTAATTATGAAAACAATCATGTTGAAGATTACAATAACACACTTAATGGAATTGTATTTGTAGGCTGCAAATTTCAGGGCAAGACAACTTTTAATAATAACACGTCTGAAGTTAAAAATATTAAAGCTGCGGGTGTTATATTAAATGGTAGTATAGAGCCATGCACTCCCAGTTTGTTTAAGTTAGACAAGAATATGATTTTTACTTACAATAATTCACATTCTTACTTTGACTACAATGCAGGAACGGGCCAGACAATACTGGTCACTGCATCAGTGAATAAACCATTTAATATTGGACCACCAACCACAATTAACTCAATACCAACTTTAACCTATGCGAATTTTGAAATCCCGGATGGCTCAACTTTCCGAAGCAGTGTTTATGAAAATTATTATAACCCGGGTGGTGTGTTATCAACTTCGCCACCTGAAATATATATTGGTGAAAAAGTCGCTTTTTAATGTATGGCACTACGGGTACTACACAATTTTTGGCGCACCATCCTAATCCAAATGGCCCTTCGCTGATATTAAAAACGAAGGTCAGTTTATTCTTGCTCCCAATGTAAACGTGGCGGTTCATAAACTCTTCATTCAGAATCCTAATACTACAAATATCACGTACTTCGATCCGGGTGTGGTTAAGCCAACTTGGTGGACAAATAATAACAATGATATTACAGCTTCTGCATCGAATTGTTATTATACACCCCTCATCACCTCGCAATTAAACTTTCCAGTACAAATCCCCCATCTACCGCTTTCGATCAAGTTAAATGGGATGAGAAATTTACGGTTTATTATAAACTTACCTTGGAAACAATTGCCTGGGTTCAATAAACTATTCAATTCGTGGAGGTTCAGGCAATTACACGGTCTTAATTGATGGTCAGAATAATACACAAAATTTATCCTTTGGAGCCCATACATTTAGCGTACAAGATGTGAATAACCCAACATGCGTATTTACCTTTGGATTTGATTTAAAATTTGATGGAATTGGATTAAACCCCAATTGTGTGAATAGTAATGGATACATTTTTGCAAACAAGGGCGGTGTTCCAAATCTAACATATTCTATTTCACCAAACATAGGAACACAAAACCCAGCAGGAACCTTTTCAAATCTCCCGGCAGGAACCTATATCATCACCGCTTCCGGTTCAGGCTGTTCCATAACAACAACTATCACCTTATACCAACCCAATGCCAATCATTGCTGTACCACAACCTCTAACCCCAATGCAGGTTCCAATATTGCCAGTATGCCTTATATCATTCTGCTTCCAAACACACAAGTCGCCAACCTGACTGCCGCCAACCTTTTAGCTAACTATGGCAGTAATGGCGTAATTCAAGGCAAGAAATTTTATATCGATGGCATACTTACTATTGATGCAGATATTACGTTCAATCAATGTGATATTTATTTCACAACAGGTTCTAAAATAGCTGTCAATGCCGGTATAAATTTGCATATTGCTCAAAACTCAACACTTCAAGCCTCCTGTGCAATGTGGGATGGAATCTATGCCGAAGACCCCACTGCTGAAATTACCCTGGAAAATTGTACCATTCAGGATATGGAGAATGGTGTAGTGCTAAAACAAGGTGCTAAAGCCGGTATCACCAACAGCGAATTTAAAAATTGTAACCGAGCATTGCCATTTTTGAAAACAACGCTATTACCAATTGTAGTATCACCGGCAATACCTTCACAGCTGATGCAAATATGTTAGCCCCATACGCCAACTTAAAACCCGAACATGGTATTTATGTGTATAATTCCGCTAGTTTACAAATAGGGGATATTGGCGCACCTACCGATGGAAATATTTGAAAATCTGCAAAATGGCATTAAAATTCTCAATGAAACGGTGATGATTACCAGACAGGGGCCCAATCAACAAATGCAATTAATTCCTGCTCCGAGTTCGTTTATCCAACTCAAAAATAATACCATGTCCGGCATCACTAAAAATGCAAACAGTACCGCTGATGAGGCCGGCGTTGGCGTGTATGCCGAAGCCAAAAGTTTAGTAGGTGGCAGGCCTAGATTGCTCATCACGAATCGGTTTCTCCATCGGCTCAATCTGCACCCACCTTCAAAACTGTGAATATGCGGTGTATCTAAAACAAGCATCTGCCGATGTGTTTAATCAACATATTGACCGTTGCGGTATTGGTATCGGAGCTATAAAATGCGAAGGAGAGAAATACAATATTTCGGGTAATTTTTGAATCAAACGTATTGGAATATCGTGAAATTTGGGGACGAATCCACACTCGGTTTCTTGTCAACAATAATACCATCACCATGCCCGAAGATGAACCCAATTTAATTGGCCTTCCTCCTATTGGCATTTTAAGCGCCTATTCCAGTAAAATACATCAGGGCCATAGCCAAATTAATACCAATGGAATTCGTATCAGCGAAGGGCTGGCAGGTATTGGTATTTCATTAAACAATGGTAAGGATGACAAATTGAAGGGAACCAGATCCATTTTTAAATACCACTGTTGAAACAGTCATCGGCATTCCAAAGCTCATTGGCATCTATAGTAATTCGAGCGACCATCCCCGCATCCTGAACAACTCAGTAGACAATAATTTCTTAAACGACCCAACAGCCACGCAGTTTATCAACAACAACAATACCGGTATTTATGTGCACGAAAACATAAACTCCGTGCTGCATTGCAACCTCACAAATTTTACCCGCTTTGGTATATTAGCCACAGGCGCTAACGGGAATAGTGCCAACTATGATCAGACTGCCGGTAATTTTATGAATAATTCCCATGCCAATATGCTTTTACTCAAATTGCAGGTGGAAGGCTCTCTGGGGCAAATAGGTTCAAATAATCCATTGACTGGAAATTACGATGCTAATAATACCTTCTCACCCAACCTGCAATTTGGGCCATTAAATAATGTGTATCGGGTAACCGATTGCCCGCAATCAATACTTCAGATGAGATTGTCACGGCTGTCAACCGATTAACTCAGGCACAAAGTAGTGCGAGTAATACGAATACGAATGATTGTGTTATTACCGTAAATAACCCTACTCCATCACCTCCGGCTTTTATGTGGGGATGAAAACCCTGGCCGGATTTAGATTTGCAATATGCGATGTTGGTGGCTGCCGAAAATACCAATTATATTGACTTTGAAGATGGTGCCCGACAAAGCGATCAGGAATGGGTGTATCGTTGGGTTGATGAGAATCCGGATTTACGCTCACAGTTTCCGATACTGGATAGTTTTACCTGAATCGTTATTCCGGCTTAACCGGACAGCTCAATCGCATCGATGAAGCAATGGCTCTCCTGGGAGATAGTGCCTTGCGTTCCCAGCCGACACTTGGCTGCAGGCGCATAGCAATGTGGTTAATCAAAACAATGCCTTAGATGTAAACGCCCCTTTGGGCAATATGCGCAACAAATGAATACTCTTGCTGCGCGATATGCTGCCCGATGCACCGGAATTTAGCGAAAACGAACGAGATGCCATCAGCACTGTGGCTTTTAGTTGCCCCTATACCCATGGCAATGCCGTTTACAAAGCCCGTGTACTTTATGCCCGTTTTGCACCACCAGCGCATTACGACGAATTGGTGATTTGCAACTCACAAGGGGTTTATAAAAACGGCCCTTCCAAACTGGATGATCTCATTTATACCTTAAACAACACGACCAAGAAAAATGCATGGAATCTGGAAGACGATTTGGTTAAATTGTATCCAAACCCCACACATCAAAACCTGACGATAGAAGGTGACAACCTCAAAACCATTTGTATCACTGATTTACTGGGTCGTGAGGTGTTCCGTAAAAATTGCAATCTAAAATGAGTCGTCAACAAATTGAACTACCCGTATTACAACCCGGTATTTATCTGTATTCCATTCACACCATAAATGACACCAAAAGTGGAAAACTACTCATCGAATAACTCCATCCCTATGAAATGCATTACTTGGATATTGGTACTTACTTCTTTAGTTAGTTCTATGCTTGCACAAGAAGGAAAACGAGGGAACAATTGGGTCATGGGTAATCAACCTGCAATAACATTATGGTTTATGCCAAATGTAATCGTTGATACGGTTAAAAACACATCACCAACTGTTCTTCCAAATTGTATTTTATCAAGTAGTGCTAGTATCTCAGATACTATAGGCGTTCTCCAATTCTTTACAGGTGGTTTTATCGTTTATGATAGAGATGGTTTTGCCATGGAGAATGGGATACTGGTCAATTGCCCTTTGGGGACAGTAATAGGCACTCACTTGGGAAAAAGCCCTTTCCTCAAACATCCATTATCCTCCCCAAATCAGGCAATCAATATTATGTGTTTAATGTAGGTATGAGTGATAGTGTAGCGAATAACTATATCAATTCTATTTTTACTGAATTTGATGTGTTAAGTTATTGTGTGGTAGATATGGATAGTAATCAGGGAAAGGGAAAAGTGATACTGAAAGACAAAATACTATCTGATAAACAACATTATTACAATACGGCCATGACTGCTGTGAAACATGCGAATGGCAAAGATTGGTGGTTGGTAAAAGCAGACTGTTTTAGTCACCGTTTGCAGGAGTTTTTGGTGCGTGAAGACAGCATCCTGGGGCCTTTCTATCAGAATATCACTGATACAGGTGATTTTTGTAATTTTTGGGGACCATCCGATTTAATAATTCCGGTACACAGCTTGCAAGTGGCATATACGGCAAAACCATTAACGGATTGTATGTACGCAACCGGGTAGACTTATACAACTTTGACCGCTGTGATGGAAGTATAAATTATAAGCAGTATTACATGACTCCTATGGATACTGCTTCGTATTGGGATTGGGATAAGAAGGCAGATATTTGTTTTTCGCCCAATGATTCCTTGTTGTATATGAGTAATTTCTACACAGTTTATCAGATTGACATTAATGATACTGCCATTTACAATGGGTTATTTATTCATGGGCCGGATACTTTATTGGATTATTTTCCCGAATACGACTTAATGGGCCTGGCACCGAATGGCAAAATTTATATTGGTAACTGGCATGGTATACGAGGTAATATGAGTTATATTGATAAACCCAATGTGAAAGGTTTGGGTTGTGATTTTAAACCCAGGGATTTAAACAAACCTACAACCACAACCTAAAAGCACCGCCCAATATGGCCAACTATGGTTTGGGCAAGGATACCACAAAATATGCTGGCCCTTGAACCAGAGTGAGAGCGAAGTGCAGAGTGCGGAGTGGGTGGTATATCCAAATCCGAGTAGTACCGTTTTCATTATTCAAAATAAACAAGGCAAAAAGAAGGAGTTGTTTAATGTACAGGGTGAATTATTATTTTCAACAAAAGAAGATGTCATCGATGTAAAACCGTATGCGAAAGGCATGTATTATCTTCGGGTTGAGGGTCAGGTGAAAAAGTGGTGGTGGAGTGACCACGGAAAACACTGAGTTCACAGAAGGCGCAGATGTAGGTAAATCAATAATATATGTCCATGGCAGAAAATTGGTATTTGCAATTGCCAACAGATAGTTTTAAAAACAAGACCCATGACCGAAGTACAGCAGATTAAGAACGACCAACACTGGCATACTTCGTTTTCATCAAATGCACAAAACCATTCAGTGCACGCCGAGCCTTCTGTGTATTCAGCGGTTCAGACTTTCCCCAATGCCGTACAAAGCCCGTGTACTTTATGCCCGTTTTGCACAACCAACGCATTACGACGAATTGGTGATTTGCAACTCGCAAGGGGTATATAAAAACGGCCCTCCAAACTGGATGATCTCATTTATGCCTTAAATCATGCCCCAAAGAAAAATGCATGGAATCTGGAGGACGATTTGGTTAAATTGTATCCAAACCCTACGCAACAAAACCTGACGATTGAAGGTGATGGATTGGAAACCTTTAAATTATCCGATATGTTAGGCCGGGAAGTTTTAACCAAACAATTAGACGCACAGAATGACACTCAAAAATTGAACTACCTTCCCTGAAACCAGGTATTTACATTTACATAATCAAGTCAGAAGGCAATCAACAATCAGGTAAATTGCTTATTGAGTAAATCCAATCAACATGAAAAATACCTTGATATTATTTTGGCTTATAGTGTTAAACCCTATTTTATGGGGGCAGGAAGGTAAAAGAAATAATGCTTGGGCCATTGGTTACATGCCAGTAATTACTATGGATTTTAATTTAGGGCTAGTTGTGGATACAGTTAAAAACGCCACACCAACAACGGCTCCATTTTGTATTCTGGAATCTACAGCCAATATCTGTGATACAAATGGGGCCTTACGATTTNTTACAGGCGGATATATCATTTACGATAAGGAGGGGTTCGCCATGGAGAATGGAATTTTAGTCAATTGCCCTTACGGAACCGCACTAGCGAATCATTTAGGTGGAGGAGGTTCATTTCCTCAAACATCCATTATCCTCCCTAAATCAGGCAATCAATATTATGTGTTTAATGTAGGTATGAGTGATAGTGTAGCGAATAACTATATCAATTATATTTTTACTGAATTTGATGTATTGAGTTATTGTGTGGTAGATATGGATAGTAACCAGGGAAAGGGAAAAGTGATATTGAAAGACAAAGTTTTATCGGATAAACAACATTATTACAATACGGCCATGACTGCTGTGAAACATGCGAATGGCAAAGATTGGTGGTTGGTAAAGGCAGACTGTTTTAGTCACCGTTTGCAGGAGTTTTTGGTACGTGAAGACAGCATCCTGGGGCCTTTCTATCAGAATATCACTGATACGGGTGATTTTGTACCTTNNTTGGGGACCATCCGATTTAATAATTCCGGTACCCAGCTTGCAAGTGGCATATATGGCAAAACCATTAACGGATTGTATGTACGCAACCGGGTAGACTTATACAACTTTGACCGCTGTGATGGAAGTATAAATTATAAGCAGTATTACATGACTCCTATGGACACTGCCTCGTATTGGAATTGGGATAAGAAGGCAGATATTTGTTTTTCGCCCAATGATTCCTTGTTGTATATGAGTAATTTCTACACAGTTTATCAGATTGACATTAATGATACTGCCATTTACAATGGGTTATTTATTCATGGGCCGGATACTTTATTGGATTATTTTCCCGAATACGACTTAATGGGCCTGGCACCGAATGGCAAAATTTATATTGGTAACTGGCATGGTATACGAGGTAATATGAGTTATATTGATAAACCCAATGTGAAAGGTTTGGGTTGTGATTTTAAACCCCAGGGATTTAAACAAACTTACAACCACAACCTAAAAGCACCGCCCAATATGGCCAACTATGGTTTGGGCAAGGATACCACAAAAATATGCTGGCCCTTGAACCAGAGTGAGAGCGAAGTGCAGAGCGCGGAGTGGGTGGTATATCCAAATCCGAGTAGTACCGTTTTCATCGTTCAAAATAAACAAGGCAAAAAGAAGGACTTGTATAATGTACAGGGTGAATTATTATTTTCAACAAAAGAAGATGTCATCGATGTAAAACCGTATGCCAAAGGCATGTATTATCTTCGGGTTGAGGGTCAGGTGAAAAAGGTGGTGGTGGTAAGGAAGTCTGAACCACAGAAAGCACAGAATTCACAGATGGCGCTGATTTAGGTAAATCAATAATATATGTCCATGGCAGAAAATTGGTATTTGCAATTGCCAACAGATAGTTTTAAAAAACAAGACCCATGACCGAAGTACAGCAGATTAAGAACGACCAACACTGGCATACTTCGTTTTCATCAAATGCACAAAACCATTCAGTGCACGCCGAGCCTTCTGTGTATTCAGCGGTTCAGACTTTCCCCAATGCCGTGTACAAAGCCCGTGTACTTTATGCCCGTTTTGCACAACCAACGCATTACGACGAATTGGTGATTTGCAACTCGCAAGGTATATAAAAACGGCCCTCCAAACTGGACGATCTCATTTATGCCTTAAATCATGCCCCAAAGAAAATGCATGGAATCTGGAGGACGATTTGGTTAAATTGTATCCAAACCCTACGCAACAAAACCTGACGATTGAAGGTGATGGATTGGAAACCTTTAAATTATCCGATATGTTAGGCCGGGAAGTTTTAACCAAACAATTAGACGCACAGAATGACACTCAAAAAATTGAACTACCTTCCTGAAACCAGGTATTTACATTTACATAATCAAGTCAGAAGGCAATCAACAATCAGGTAAATTGCTTATTGAGTAAATCCAATCAACATGAAAAATACCTTGATATTATTTTGGCTTATAGTGTTAAGCCCTATTCTATGGGGGCAGGAAGGTAAAAGAAATAATGCATGGGCCATTGGTTACATGCCAGTAATTACTATGGATTTTAATTTAGGGCTAGTTGTGGATACAGTTAAAAACGCCACACCAACAACGGCTCCATTTTGTATTCTGGAATCTATAGCCAATATCTGTGATACAAATGGTGCCTTACGATTTTTTACAGGCGGATATATCATTTACGATAAGGAGGGGTTCGCCATGGAGAATGGAATTTTAATCAATTGCCCTTACGGAACCGCACTAGCGAATCATTTGGGAGGAGGAGGTTCTNTACCCCAAACCTCCCTTATCCTCCCTAAATCAGGTAATCAGTATTATGTGTTTAATGTAGGCATGAGTGATAGCGTGGCGAACAATTATATTAACAATATTTACAGTGAATTTGATGTATTGAGTTATTGTGTGGTAGATATGGATAGTAATNCAGGAAAGGGAAAAGTGATACTGAAGGATAAAGTATTAAACGATAAACAGCATTATTCCAGCACCTCCTTAACGGCAACAAAACATGCCAATGGAAAGGATTGGTGGTTAATAAAAGCGGACTGTTGGGGAAGTCAATTTCAAGAATTTTTAGTGCGTGAGGATAGCATTCTGGGGCCCTTTNATCAAACCATACCGGTTCAAGGAGATTTTTGTTATTTGGGATGGGCCACTATTCGGTTTAATAACCAAGGGAATGTTCTGGCGAGCGGCTTGTATGGTACGATCGAGAATGGATTATATAATCGCAACCGGGTAGACTTATACGACTTTGACCGCTGTGATGGAAGTATAAATTATAAGCAGTATTACATGACTCCTATGGACACTGCTTCGTATTGGAATTGGGATAAGAAGGCAGATATTTGTTTTTCGCCCAATGATTCCTTATTGTATATGAGTAATGATTATACCATTTATCAGATTGACATTTATGATACTGCCATATACAATGGGTTATTTATTCATGGGCCGGATACTTTATTGGATTATTTTCCCGAATACGACTTAATGGGCCTGGCACCGAATGGCAAAATTTATATTGGTAACTGGCACGCCATACGAGGCAGTATGAGTTATATTGATAAACCCAATGTGAAAGGATTGGGCTGTGATTTTAAACCCCAAGGATTTACACAGACTTATAACCACAACTTGCAAACCCCACCCAATATGGCCAATTATGGTTTGGGCAAGGATACCACTAAAATATGCTGGCCCTTAAGCCAGAGTGAGAGTGAAGTGCGGAGTGCGGAGTGGGTGGTATACCCGAATCCGAGTAGTACTGATTTCATCATCCAAAATAAACAAGGCAAAAGAAGGAGTTGTATAATGTACAGGGTGAGTTACTTTTTCTACAAAAGAAGATGTCATTGATGTAAAACATTTGGCCAAAGGCATGTATTATCTTCGGGTGGAGGGTCAGGTGAAAAAGGTGGTGGTGGAGTAAGGAAGTCTGAACCACAGAAAACACAGCGTTCACAGAAGGCACTGATTTAGGTAGGGGCTGGTTATCTCACTGGCGCTTCAAATTTAAGGAAGCGTTCAAGGGATAGTACTATTGTACAGCCCTTGGACGATGACGCCAAAGTTGAAGATGCCAGTGAGAAGTGAAAATCAAGAAATGAACTGCAAGCTTATTGAAGGGAGATGAGAAATTACCGTGCATTTGAAAAAGCGAAATTCACACTAGAATGTAATGATATCAACTACTTTCACGTTAAACAGCAGCCCCTAGGTAACTTTGCGTATAAAAGACTTATGAACATGGCAGAAAACGGGCGGTACCGTATTCTAATAGGTAGTATCAAAAATCAAACGAGACCCATGACAAATGTACAGCATAACCAGAACGGCTCAAGCTGGCATAGCTCGTTTTCATCAAATGCACAAAACCATTCTGTGCACTCTGAGCCTTCTGTGTATTCAGCGGTTCAGACTTTCCCCAATGCCGTGTACAAAGCCCGTGTACTTTATGCCCGTTTTGCACAACCAACGCATTACGACGAATTGGTGATTTGCAACTCGCAAGGGGTATATAAAAACGGCCCCTCCAAACTGGACGATCTCATTTATGCCTTAAATCATGCGCCAAAGAAAATGCATGGAATCTGGAAGACGATTTGGTTAAAATATACCCTAACCCCACACATCAAAACCTGACGATAGAAGGTGACAACCTCAAAACTATTCGTATCACTGATTTATTGGGTCGTGAGGTGTTCCGTAAAGAATTGCAACCTAAAATGAGTCGTCAGCAAATTGAACTGCCTGTATTACACTCTGGTGTTTATTTGTACACCATTCACACCATAAATGACACCAAAAGTGGGAAACTACTCATCGAATAAACCCAACCCAATGAAATGCTTTATTTGGATATTGGTATTTACTTCTTTCGTTAGCTCAATTCGAGCACAGGAAATAAAGAGAGGAAACAATTGGACCATTGGTTTGGCACAAGTCCTACGACTCAACTTCAATAATGGATTAATTATTGATACATTTCCTGTCGTAAATGGAGCAACAGTTTCATCATGTATTTCTGACACCAATGGGGTTTTTCAATTTTTTGTANACGGATATGGCATCGGAAACATTGATGGACAGGTAGTTCAAAATGGCCTGAATGTTAATTGCCCGTATGGAACTGTAATAGCGAATCATTTTGGAGGAGGAGGTTCATTTCCCCAAACCTCAATTATCCTCCCCAAATCAGGCAATCAGTATTATGTGTTTAATGTAGGTATGAGTGATAGTGTGGCGAACAATTATATTAACAACATTTACAGTGAATTTGATGTATTGAGTTATTGTGTGGTAGATATGGATAGTAACCAGGGTAAGGGAAAAGTGATACTGAAGGATAAAGTATTAAACGATAAACAGCATTATTCCAGCACCTCCTTAACGGCAACAAAACATGCCAATGGAAAGGATTGGTGGNTTAATAAAAGCGGACTGTTGGGAAGTCAATTTCAAGAATTTTTAGTGCGTGAGGATAGCATTCTGGGGCCTTTTANNTCAAACCATACCGGTTCAAGGAGATTTTTGTTATTTGGGATGGGCCACTATTCGGTTTAATAACCAAGGGAATGTTCTGGCGAGCGGCTTGTATGGTACGNNATCGAGAATGGATTATATAATCGCAACCGGGTAGACTTATACGACTTTGACCGCTGTGATGGAAGTATAAATTATAAGCAGTATTACATGACTCCTATGGACACTGCTTCGTATTGGAATTGGGATAAGAAGGCAGATATTTGTTTTTCGCCCAATGATTCCTTATTGTATATGAGTAATGATTATACCATTTATCAGATTGACATTTATGATACTGCCATATACAATGGGTTATTTATTCATGGGCCGGATACTTTATTGGATTATTTTCCTGAATACGACTTAATGGGTTTGGCACCGAATGGCAAAATTTATATTGGCAACTGGCACGCCATACGAGGTAGTATGAGTTATATTGATAAACCCAATGTGAAAGGTTTGGGTTGTGATTTTAAACCCCAGGGATTCAACCAGACTTATAACCACAACTTGCAAACCCCACCCAATATGGCCAATTATGGTTTGGGCAAGGATACCACTAAAATATGCTGGCCCTTAAGCCAGAGTGAGAGTGAAGTGCGGAGTGCGGAGTGGGTAGTATACCCAAATCCGAGTAGTACCGTTTTTATCGTTCAAAATAAACACGGCAAGAAGAAAGACTTGTATAATGTGCAGGGTGAATTGCTTTTTACAACAAATGAAGATGTCATTGATGTAAAACCGTATGCCAAAGGCATGTATTATCTTCGGGTGGAGGGTGAGGTGAAAAAGTGGTGGTGGAGTAAAGAAGTCTGAACCACAGAAAACACAGCGTTCACAGAAGGCACTGATTTAGGTAGGGGCTGCTGGTTATCTCACTGGCGCTTCAAATTTAAGGAAGCGTTCAAGGGATAGTACTATTGTACAGCCCTTGGACGATGACGCCAAAGTTGAAGATGCCAGTGAGAAGTGAAAATCAAGAAATGAACTGCAAGCTTATTGAAGGGAGATGAGAAATTACCGTGCATTTGAAAAAGCGAAATTCACACTAGAATGTAATGATATCAACTACTTTCACGTTAAACAGCAGCCCCTAGGTAACTTTGCGTATAAAAGACTTATGAACATGGCAGAAAACGGGCGGTACCGTATTCTAATAGGTAGTATCAAAAATCAAACGAGACCCATGACAAATGTACAGCATAACCAGAACGGCTCAAGCTGGCATAGCTCGTTTTCATCAAATGCACAAACCATTCTGTGCATTCTGAGCCTTCTGTGTATTCAGCGGTTCAGACATTGGGCGCAAATAAGATTCCGAATGCGTTGCATCCCGAAACGGAGAGACTGCTATGACAGAAAGGAAGAATACATGGATAAAAATGATTAATTTAGAACTTGGTACTAGCATCAGTGACGATCTTTAAATCTTCATCATCCATGATTCAGCCAATACCCAATAGCCCAATGCCAATATCGCAGAGTCCTCGAGGCGAGAGACACTGCGAGGACAGAAGTTTTAGTGGGAAATTTATTAAAGAATAGGATATGAAAATCATTGTATTCAGGATGTTATTGTTTGTTACAGTCGCCCACTGCGGAATGGCAGATGCTCAAAGTAAGCGAGGTAATGAATGGATAACTGGTGGTGGTGGAGGCCGTGTTAAATTTGCGAATGGTAATGTATCAACCTCCGGTACTCCGCCAACCTGGAGTTATTTTACTAAAGGTAATTCTTGCATTGCGGACACCAATGGGAGCCTCATACTTGCCAGCGACGGCATGAATATTTATGATGCGAATGGCAATTACTTATTGTTTGGCGATACGATAGTTCCGCCATATCACTATGCTCAGAAATATGGGTTTAGTATATACTCTCAAAGTAGTATTTTTTACCAATTGATAGTAATAGATTTTATTTTGTGACGCCCGCTTTTTCTGATGCGAAGTATCAGGATTGTCAGTCAGGCGGAAGTTGTTATTTCGATTTGTTGCTATACAATATCATTGACATGAATGCCAATGGGGGGCGGGTCAAGTAGTCAAGCGTATGGTTCCGTTGATGCAACATGCCAGACTCCGCAAAACCCAAATGCAGGCCTGCCGGCATGGCAATGGCAAGGATTGGTGGTTATTAAAAACGAAGGGGATAGTGCCAATGTGCATGTATTTTTATTTACCCAGGATAGTGTGTATGATAAGGGCGTGCAGGTGTTTAGTGAACCGGTATGGGGCAATTGGGATATACAAGGTCAGAGTGCATTCAATAGCGATGGAAGTATGTTTGCAACAACCAGCCATGGCAACAGTACTGGATTGATTTTTATTTCGGAATTTGACCGATGTCATGGAATATTAAGTAACCCCAACGTGATACAAATACCCTTGAATTCAGAACATAATCCAAATGATACCTCCATGAAAGAGCGGTTAAGTATGGGATTGTGCTTTTCACCCAACGGACGATTTTTATACATCACCAGTGCTGCAAACATCTATCAATATGATTTGTTAGAGGATAGTTTAAGGTATATCCATGGATTGGATACAACCTATCTTCCGTTTACGAGTTACACAAATGCATATTTAGCCCGGATCAAAAGATTTACATTGGTAATTATCATGGAACCAGTAAACAAATGAGCCGCATTGATAACCCGGATGTAAAAGGCATCGGTTGTAATTTTTGTCCACGGTGTTTGCGTATGGATACAGTAGCGAATATTGTATCGGTTGGCACCCCGCCCTGCATGCCGGATTATGGATTAGGCGCCAAAACCTGCTGGCCCTTAAGTCAGAGTGAGAGCGAAGTGCGGAGTGCGGAGTGGGTGGTATATCCGAATCCGAGTGATTACATGATAAAAGTAGAAAGTACAAGGTATAAAGATGCTATCAAGTTCTTGTACAATAGTTTAGGGCAATTGATGTTGAGTACCAAAGAAGATGAGATCGATGTGAGTGGTTTACACAAGGGCGTATATTATTTGAAGTGTGCCGGACAAACAAAAAAGTAGTCATAGAATAATTCCGGCATCTGTGAAATCATATAATCTTTTAAATCTGTGGTTCAGACAATTAGCCCCGCAATGCCCCTATGTAGAGGGTGGCGCCGTGTTTAAGGCCCGGGCACTCCACGCCTATTATACACCTGGGTGTACTATGATGATTTAAAGAGTTGCAATACTGTGGGAGTATATAAAAGTGGTAATTCCAATGAAGGCACAAGCCCTATGAGTAAATTTGAAATAGAAAGTGGATATCTAAAAACAATCCAACTTCGAAGCCGGGATGAAAGAGAAACTAACAATCAGGAGCTCACAATTTATCCTAACCCAACCAGCAGCATTTTGTACTTTAAAGTTCATTCAGGTAAAATGGTAGAATTAGAAGTTTTTGATATTGCTGGCAAACAGTTGATTCATGAAGTCATGCAAACAGCCCAACAGACACAAATGTAGATTTAACAGGACTGGCAATAGGTATATACAACTTCAAGCTGTATAACATCAGACGGTAGAAGTTTTAGTGGGAAATTTATTAAAGAATAGGATATGAAAATCATTGTATTCATGACGTTATTGTTTGTTACAGTCGCCCACTGCGGAATGGCAGATGCTCAAAGTAAGCGAGGTAATGAATGGATAACTGGTGGTGGTGGAGGCCGTGTTAAATTTGCGAATGGTAATGTATCAACCTCCGGTACTCCGCCAACCTGGAGTTATTTTACCGGTGGTAATTCTTGCATAGCGGACACGAATGGGAGCCTCATACTTGCCAGCGACGGCATGAATATTTATGATGCGAATGGCAATTACTTATTGTTTGGCGATACGATAGTTCCGCCATATCACTATGCTCAGAAATATGGGTTTAGTATATACTCTCAAAGTAGTATTNTTTTACCAATTGATAGTAATAGATTTTATTTTGTGACGCCCGCTTTTCTGATGCGAAGTATCAGGATTGTCAGACGGTCGGAAGTTGTTATTTCGATTTGTTGCTATACAATATCATTGACATGAATGCCAATGGGGGCGGGTCAAGTAGTCAAGCGTATGGTTCCGTTGATGCAAAATGCCAGACTCCGCAAAACCCAGATGCAGGCCTGCCGGCATGGCAATGGCAAGGATTGGTGGTTATTAAAAACGNAAGGGGATAGTGCCAATGTGCATGTATTTTTATTTACCCAGGATAGTGTGTATGATAAGGGCGTGCAGGTGTTTAGTGAACCGGTATGGGGCAATTGGGATATACAAGGTCAGAGTGCATTCAATAGCGATGGAAGTATGTTTGCAACAACCAGCCATGGCAACAGTACTGGATTGATTTTTATTTCGGAATTTGACCGATGTCATGGAATATTAAGTAACCCCAACGTGATACAAATACCCTTGAATTCAGAACATAATCCAAATGATACCTCCATGAAAGAGCGGTTAAGTATGGGATTGTGCTTTTCACCCAACGGACGATTTTTATACATCACTAGTGCTGCAAACATCTATCAATATGATTTGTTAGAGGATAGTTTAAGGCATATCCATGGATTGGATACAACCTATCTTTATTTTCAACTATACACGAATGCATATTTAGCCCCGGATGATAAGATTTACATTGGAAATTTTGGTGGAACCAGCAAACAGATGAGCCGCATTGATAACCCGGATGTAAAAGGCATCGGTTGTAATTTTTGTCCACGGTGTTTGCGTATGGATACAGTAGCGAATATTGTATCGGTTGGCACCCCGCCCTGCATGCCAGATTATGGATTAGGCGCCAAAACCTGCTGGCCCTTAAACCAGAGTGAGAGCGAAGTGCGGAGTGCGGAGTGGGTGGTATACCCAAATCCGAGTAGTACCGTTTTTATCGTTCAAAATAAACACGGCAAGAAGAAAGACTTGTATAATGTGCAGGGTGAATTGCTTTTTACAACAAATGAAGATGTCATTGATGTAAAACCGTATGCGAAAGGCATGTATTATCTTCGGGTGGAGGGTGAGGTGAAAAAGGTGGTGGTGGAATAAGGAAGTCTGAACCGCAGAAAGCACAGAATTCACAGATGGCGCAGATCTAGGTAAATCAATAAAATATGTCCATGGCAGAAAATTGGTATTTGCCCTGACCAACAGAAAGTTTAAAAAAGCAAGATCCATGACAGAGTGTAGCATAAACAGAACGACCAACACTGCCATACCTCGTTTTCATTAAATGCACAGCTCCCTTCTGTGGTCTCTGAGCCTTCAGCGTATTCAGCGGTTCAGACAATTGGCACCAAATGCGTTGTATCCCGAAACAGATAGGTTGCGAGGACAAAAGGAAACGGTATTTTGACATTAAGTTTTCTAAATGGATGACGAACCATACTATGCATATGCGGATTAAAATCCCCGGATACGGGTTCGGAATTGCAAATTCCGAACAGTGGGCATTACTAAAAACGGATAGTAGGGCCTCAGATTAAAGGCCATTCAGACATTCCTGAATCGCTTCAAAATTGGGCAAGTCTCCGGCGCTTTCCAACACTTCAGCATAACGAATTACGCCTTCAGCATCCACTACAAAGGCCGAGCGCTTGGACACNCCTTCCATATCGAATACAAAGGTATCGTATAAACAGCCGTAAGCTTTNGAAGTCTGTTTATTGAAATCAGAGAGCAAGGTAAAATTCAGGCTATTGGCCTTNTTAAACTCGGCCAGGGTAAATAATGAATCCACTGAAATGCCCAATACTTCGGCTTGCATGGCATTGTACTGTGCCAGGCTATCCCGTAAACTGCACATTTCATTTGTGCACACCCCTGTAAATGCCTGAGGGAAAAAGAGAATTAAAACCTTTTTNCCGCGAAAATCCGACAAGGACACTTTATTCTTCTCTGTATTGTACAGTGAAAANTCAGGGGCCTGCATACCAACTTGTAAACTCATGGTGCTATTTATTTAATAGTCAAAAGTACATGTCGTCTCCTTATTCCCCAAAATATTCACACGATTAATAAGGTAAGATTTGTTATCAGAAATAAACCCTTACTATTGTAGAGACTAATAAAAGATTCTATTTTGACAGAGCGCATCATTAACCTCGAAACCATCAATCCGATCGAGTTTNTTGGGGTGAACAACAATAAATTCGATATCCTCAAAAAGAAATTCNCCTTACTGAAAATCTTATCCAGAGGTTCCTTAATCAAGCTATCAGGCAAACCGGAAGAGGTTGATGTGGCCCGCGATAAAATCAATCTGATTGTACAATACCTCGAACGGAACGGGCATCTTTCAGAAAATTATTTCTCGAAAATTCTGGGCGATGATGATGGCGTGATTGATGAANAAATCATGGAGGAGCCCAACAATGATATTTTGGTGTTTGGGCAAAACGGGAAAATTATTAAGGCGAAAACCCGCAACCAAAAATTACTGGTAAGTGCTTCCGATAAAAACGATATCATATTTGCGGTGGGTCCGGCAGGAACAGGANAAACGTATACCGCGGTAGCGCTCGCAGTTCGGGCCCTTAAAAATAAATCGGTTAAANAAATTATCCTCACCCGACCGGCCGTTGAGGCTGGTGAAAGCCTGNGGTTTTTACCCGGCGACCTGAAAGAGAAAATCGATCCGTATTTGCGCCCACTCTACGATGCCCTGGATGATATGTTACCTCCGGACAAATTAAATTACTACATGACCAACCGCGTCATTGAAATTGCCCCTCTGGCCTATATGCGGGGGCGTACATTAGACAATGCGTATATTATTTTAGATGAGGCTCAGAATACCACTGAACTTCAAATAAAAATGTTCCTGACCCGGATCGGCCCTTCGGCCAAAGCCATCATAACAGGAGATATGTCGCAGGTTGATTTACCTAAAAATCAAACCAGCGGGTTGGGAAAAGCCATTCATATCTTAAAGAATATTGAGGGCATCGTACATATTGAACTGGATGGTGAAGATGTGGTACGGCATCGTTTGGTGAAAGAAATTATCAAGGCCTACGACCGGGCCAATAAACGGGAAGAGGATGCGAAAAAACCGGATCAGACCAAGTAGTTTTTTATGGATTGGCATGCTGATTGCCTGCCAGAATAAACCGGCACCCACTCAACCGACGCCTCAAGAGAACCAGAAAACCGATTTGAAACAAATCAGGGCCACTCATTTAGTGGACAGTGCCCGTCATTTTCTCCATGCAGGAGCCATCGTGTTACGCCGCGGAAATGATGCCATTTCTTCGTTGTTTGCAGAACTGAACAAGACGGATAAGTCGTACTCCCATTGCGGGATTGCCTTTCAGGAGGAAGGGCGCTGGTATGTTTACCACTCCATTGGTGGTGAGGATAATCCGAATGCCAGATTGCGCCGCGATGCCTTCAGTACCTTTGTGCGCCGCGATCACAACTATGGTTTTGCCATTGCACAACTTCGCTTAAAGCCAGCGCAAACGGCATCTTTACAAGAATTAGTCAAAAGGTGGTATCATGAAGGCAAGCCCTTTGATATGCAATTCGACTTAAAATCGGATGACAGGCTCTACTGTGCCGAAATGCTTTATAAGGCTTTTAATCAGGTTATTGATGGGCCGGGTTGTTTTCCGGTCACGGAGCACCGCGGGTTTCGTTATGTTTCTACAGACAATATCTACCGAAACAAAGCCGTTGAAATGCTTTGCCGTATCAACTATTAAGGCTACTTTTGCGGGCTGTCTTGTAAAAAGAGGCAGCCCTTTTAAATTACAAAAACATGAAAAAACCTTATTCTCTCTGGCGGTTCTTTTTATCGCCGTTGTCAGCATGATTAGTTGTGGTAGCAAAAGCGATCCANAAAGCGTTGCATTGAACTACCTGAATGCCCTGAAACAAATGGACTACGAAAATGCTAAANAATTCGGAACCCCTGAAACCGGTAAANTGTTGGATATGATTTCCAGCTTTTCAAGCATGATTCCTGACTCTGTGAAGNAATGAAGCGAAAAAGTAAAAATCGAAATCAAAGATGTGAAAGAAGAAGGCGAAAAAGCTACCGTGAAATTTGTGTCCAGCGACAAACCAGAAAATGAAGAGTCTTTGAACCTGGTTAAAAAAGATGGTAAATGGTTGGTAAACATGACCAAGGACGATATGGGCGGTGGCGCTGCTGAAGAAGGTGCTGCTCCTCCGGCAGATGATGCGGTGGCTGAACCAGCAGAAGGTGCTGCAGCAGAACCAGCTTCGAAAGATTCTGTGAAAGTAGATGCGCAATAAGCACATTTCAAATTTATTCTTAAGGGCCGCTCATTGAGCGGTCTTTTTGTGTCTAAAGATGCTGGGCGTGCATATAGCTCAAGAACCAGATGAGAACGCCTACACTAAGCACTTGCAGTATAATAAATACGACTTTAAATATTGGGCGATAGTAGGAGTGTCTTGCAAAAACCGACCAGGCCAAGACCATCATCAATAAAGGTGGCCATAAAATTTTAAAATAATTAGCGGCCTCTTTTAAAGAAAATGAGTGTTTATGGCCGGATGAATAAAAAGCAAGTAGACTAAAGTTATTGTAGCCAGTATCATTGGAGCGATGCGAAAATCCATGGTTGTAAAATTCGGAGAATATTCGCGAACTGTAACATCAATTTGGTCGGAATTCCCTTAGAATTTAAATGATTCATCACGTTTCATTTTGAAGTTAAACCTCAATTAATGAAGCAAAGGGAGTTGGCCAGATTTAATTAGTCATTGATTAAGCCGCCTCACACAGATTGCCATACTTTTGTATCATTCTAATTGGGGCCGCCCGGTTTTGACAGCATGATCTTTGAACGTGTAAGCATGTCGTGCGTTGGATAATTAGCACGTTAATCTGAATATTCAAACCATAAATGGCGAAACTTCTTTCGCTATGGCTGCCTAATTCATTTTAGGTTTCCATACTGGCCGTTCATTTCGGGTAGGTTTGTAACCCACGTTGAGCCGCCTTCACCAGAGAATACGAACTGTTGTCTGAACAGGCTGTGAAGCAGACAAAAGACTTATCCAGCTAAGGAAGATATAGGTTTGTTCTTGTCCGGCATCTTCCCAACAAGCAATCAGGAAATAAGCATGTAGAAAGCGTTTGCAGAATGTGTTTGGACGCGGGTTCGATTCCCGCCGGCTCCACAAAATCAGCGCGAGTGCGAAGAGCGAGAGCGATGAGGACGAACGATGATTTGTTCCTCGCTCTCGCTCTGTTTCTCGCTCTAAATCAACACTAAAACAATTTATGAATGTCATTCGATTTTAGAAAACTCGAAGTTTAAAAAAGCAAAAGAATTTCACTTAGATAGCATTAAGATTATCGATGAAATAAAACCCGCTAATTATGTAAAAGACCAGTTAGGTAGAGCTTCCATGAGCGTAGTTTTAAATATTGCAGAAGGTTCAGGTAAATTTTCAAAACCTGATAGACGAAGTTTTTATGTAATTGCAAGAGCATCTATTTTTGAGTGCGTTGCAATTTTGGATATACTACATGATAAAGATAAATTGAGCCTAAATGATTTCAATGCTTTGTTGTTAAAGGCTGATGAACTTTCTAGAATGCTTTATGCAATGATAAGTAATTTGAGTGCTACATAAAGTTCCCGAATAAATTGTTCGCTTGCCGATTTCGATATAGATCCCATTATCTCCACAAATCAGAAAGGAAAAGAAAAACAGAAATTGAACGCGTTCTGAATGTTCTTTCTCTTTTTGTTTCTCTTTCTTCGTTTATTTACAATAATCTCATTAAATAATCATTCAATTTGATAATTTGTACTAATGCATCCGATTTCGATATGGATCCCATTATCTCCATAAATCAGAAAGGGAAAGAAAAACAGAAAGTGAACGCGTTCTGAATGTTCTTTCTCTTTTTCCTTATGTTTCTCTTTCTTATTTTAACCCAAGTTAGAATTCCGAAATCGAAATCCATTCAATCAAAAAGTTCGACTTTCCTAAACATAGCTCCACAAATCAGAACGAGTGCGAAGATATTTCCAAATTGCTCTATAAAATGATTAGCCATTTGAGTGCGAAGTAAACTTACCCTAGCTGCAAGTTCGATATAGTCTTCATCACCCCACAAATTCAGGGTGATTGCGAAGAGGATATCAATAAGTGTTCGCGCAGATTTTGTTCCTCACACCCACACTATTTCTCACACTTTAAGTTAACGTATTCTATTACGAGATATAACGTCTTCCGTGGAATGGCAGCATCAAACTTCATATAAAAATTGCCGGCCAAACAAGTACCGGCAATCAGTTACAGACTCATGATCAAACTTATTTTTCACCATCATGGGCGCTTCCCGGCTCATATCCACACCGCCCCATTCAACCACGGTAAACCCTTTACGGGATGTTGGAACACGTTGGGGCGCCTGCATAGCAACGGGATGTTCACTGGCTTTAAAGGCCATAAACACGCGAATCAGGGCATTCGGCTTGGGGGCAATCTGTAAGAGGGAGGCTTGACCTATTCATTGGAAGAGAAATCAAATTCCTTACATGTCGATACTTTCTTTTCATTTATTCATGCATTGCTTTTTAGAATTTACGTTCAACAATTTCAACATTTTTGAAATTCAAGGAAATCTTTGTCGAAGTTCCCTTTTGAAAAATATAATTTGAGATATTCAGAGTCTGAAGTATATTCAATCTAAATTATAGAATTCCACGAATCAATCTGAGAAAGTTAATCAGGTGGAATGTTAGCCGAGATAAATAAAAAATCTATCCGTTTTAGAAAAGAATTATCCATGATGAACAACAAATTAAGCATTTTACTTTTAATGGCATTGCTGTGTATTTCAAAAGAAAAACCTTCTGCCAAACAGCTGGCCCCACCCAGCCAGAAGTACAAAGCTTTCAACAAGCCGATATCACGAATATGGTCGATGTATCTAGTGGTACATTTCAATATAATGTTCCATTGTTTAGTATTGGAGGTTATCCCGTAAATATCAATTATACAGGTTCCGTAACTATGGATCAGGAGGCTTCTAATGTTGGTTTGGGTTTTGGGTTAAACTGTGGTTCGGTTACCAGGCAAGTAAGAGGCCTGCCAGACGACTTTGATGGTGATTTAGTAATAAAGAAAATGAGTATGAAACCCAATATTACGGTTGGTATAAAACTCGGTGGTAGTTTGGAACTTGTAGGTTTTGATAAGAAATCTGTTGAAACTTTACGTGAATTGAAAAAACAAGCAGCTTCTTCTGGTACTGCTGGACCTGCCTCAGCAGGATTAGGAATGAATTTAAGTAGTATGCTATCTTATAATAATATCAATGGGTGGACCATTGAATCAAGTATAGGTGCAGGACTCAGTGGCAATTCAAATGGATTTGCTGCCAATGCAGGAATTGGCATAAACTCTGGCTCTGCATCTGCTTTTGGAGTTAATCCATATATTGGCCTTAGCTTTCAACAAGAAAAGAACAAAGAGGTAGAATCTAAAAAATCAACAGATGCAAATGGGGCAAATAAAACAGAAACAAGAAAGGTAAAAGTCGGTCCTTCTCTTTCTTCAACTTATTCCTTTAACAATAATACGTACACCCCTAAAATAGATTTTCCATTTACAACACTATCCGTAGATGCTACTTTAAAACTTAATGGAGAGCTAACTCTCACTGAACTTGGTGGTGAAATTGCAACAAATTATCGCGTTCAGGCTTTAAGTACCAAACGCATAGAATCACCTGCTTTTGGCGCTATATATGCCGATAAAGGTAAAAATAATCTTTATGCCTTAATGGACTTTAATAGAGAACAGGATGGCACCATGACTGAAATTAAACCCAACTTGCCAATGGCTTTTGCTACACCGGATATTTACTCAGTAGCAGGACAGGGAATAGGTGGGGTTNTTGAACTTAAAAGAAACAATGTCTTTATTGCCTTTGATCCAAAAACAAACTCTACGGATTATAGTACACCTACAGAAATGGATTTTGGTATAGGTAAAGCTGCACATGTTGGCGGCCGGTTAGAGTTTATGCACGTAGAAAATACTTCTGAAAAATGGTGGGACATTACCAATCCTTTACTTGAAAATTTAGATTTCAATAATTTGTCAACTTCAGCTACTGGAAGTGGAAAGAATCAAAGCGTGTTAGAGTATACTTATTTCAAAAACCCAAGTGATATAATGGTTTCAAATAATCAATTGTTCTTGACTTCTCAAATGCAACCAATCTCGCCTTTATTACAAAAAATGCCTGCCGTTGGAGGTATTACCAGAAAAACTAAATTGGATAAAAAAAACACGCAATTCAATATTACTTACAATGATTTTTCAAATTGTGAAAGAGAAAATAGATTAGATTTGATAACAACCTTGACAGGTGATGAAGCTAAGTTATTTGGCTTGGTCAAAGGAATTGAATCATATGCTTTAAATTCACTGCCTTTAGGAGGAAATACAGTCGTTGATAGAAATCAAGGGTATCGTAAAGGACAACATATTTCAGAAATTACTTGTGTTAAACCCAATGGCGAGCGATTTGTTTTCAATATACCAGCTTATAATACGCTAAAGAGAGAAGTGGTTTACTCTGTAAATGATAATCCACAAGCTGAATTGCAAGGAGAGATCCAAACCGTGCCTAATTTAAGCAGTTATGAGAGTTACTCTGGGGGTAAAGATGGTTATATTAGTATTACCGAAACTCCAGCATACGTACATAGTTTTTTATTAGGTGCAAAGTTGAGTGCAAATTATATTGATGTAGATGATAACGGGCCAACGCCAAATGATATTGGAGATTACGTGAAATTTAATTATTCANAAGTGTATGAAGATTACTATTGGCGTTCAAACAATGAAACTAATGCAGGTAATTATGAGGAGGGTTTATTAGGAAATAAAAATGATTCTAAAGCCAACTACTCTGAAGGCACGAAAGAAATATGGTATTTACATTCCATTGAAACACCAAATGAAATTGCTTTATTTATTTATAGTGATAGACAAGATGCGTATGATTTGAATACCGCTAGTAAAAAATTAAAAAAACTCGATAAGATTGAATTGTATACTAGACCACAGCTAATAGCGAACACTCCCCAACCCTACAGAACTGTTTTTTTAGAGTATGATTATTCTTTATGCAAAAATGTGAATAATACTGCTAGCCAAGGCAAGCTAACTTTAAAAAAAATTTATTTCAAAAGTGGCAAATCATATAAGGGGAAATTAAGCGCTTATGAATTTGGCTACTCAAACTTTAATCCGTCCATAGACAATAGAAATATAGATAAATGGGGTAATTACNAAACTCCTTCTGGTAATCCAGGATCTTTAAGCAATAAGCGGTTTCCTTATAACGTCCAAAATAACCAAACTGGTACTCCACTTCAAAATGCTAACAATTGGGCTAGTGCATGGTTGCTTACAGAAATTAAAACGCCCGCTGGAAGTAAAATCAATATTGACTACGAAGCGCATCGTTATGGATATGTTCAACATAAGCGGGCAATGGAAATGACCCCATTAGTAGGTATTGCTGATGTGCCTAATCCATCTTCAGGCTTAGGAAGTTCACAGCTCTTTGCAGGGGCAAATCCTTATCATACCAATGATTATTTATTCTTTAAATTAAAAAAGAAAATANCCGGGACAGTAAGTGGAAGTGATGCAGATCATTTAATAGAAGAGCTGTATTTTACTGATAGGAACGATAGTAGATATGGTACCATTGTAGGAAATTCTTATGGAAACTTATATGGAAAAATGCGCGTGATGTTGGACAATACTGTGTCAATACCTGAAGAAGAAATTCCTGTGTATTTAAAAGTAAAATCTATAGGCGCTTTTAAGAATGGTACCGATTATGAATATGGATTTGTACAACTTGAAAAGGATAGAATTAAAGGAAGCGATGTAAATCAAATTGCCCATAAAGCCTGGCAATTTTCAAATCAAGTATATCCGAAAATTTTATTTGGTATGGATGCAAGTACTGGCATAGAATCAGTGATAGAACCAAAAGCACTTTTCAATCTGATGTCGCCAGGAATTTCGCAATTTAAAACAATGGTTCAAGGTGGTCCTCTCCTTACGCTGAGAAATAAAGGTGTTGCAAGTAATATAGTTTTGAATAAATCATATATAAGGGTTTATGACCCTGAAGAAGATAAAATCGGAGGTAGTGGTGCAAGAGTGAAANAAATTACTATAGACGATAATTGGCAAAAAATGACCAATAACACTGCCTCGTCAAAAACTTATAGCATATCGTACGATTATACAACCAAAAATGCTAAGGGTGAGGTAATAAGCTCAGGCGTAGCTGCTTATGAGCCCGATAATGGTGGCGATGAAAATCCTTGGAAGCAGCCCATATTATATTACGAGAAAAATGCGCTGATGGCCGAGAAGCAAGAATATATGACGACAACTTTTGGAGAGACTCTATTTCCTTCGGCAAGTATTATTTATAGCAAAGTAACAATCACACAAAACGATGTTACGAATACACCCTATATGGGTACAGGCAAATCTGTAAATGAATTTTATACCTATAAGGATTTCCCTTGCTTTACTGATGAAACTTCTGTTCAAATTATTAGAGAACCAAAATTAAAATTACAGATACAGGCTATGGGGTCTAAAGATTACTTAATCGCAGCACAGGGATATCTGGTAGTAGTAAACGACATGCATGGTAAAGCTAAATCAGAAGAAGTATTTGGCGAANAAGGAAACTTAATTAGTGGCAAGTACTATAAGTACAAACATAATAACAGAGGTAAATTAATCAATGAAGTGGATGCTGTTGCTAGTGATGGTTCCATTTCACAGAAAATAATCGGAATTGAAACACAAATAACAGGAGATGCCAGAAAGTTTCATACAGAGTGTTATAGTGCAGGATTAAGCGCCAATATAGATATTGATTACCCTGCTCCCCCTGCAGTTGTGCCATCTGCATTTCCTGCTTTACGATTTGAAAGAAAATTCTTTAAGTCTTTTAACCTTACTACATTTAATCGCCAACAAGGAATATTAGATTCAGTTATTGTCATAGACAAAGGATCTAAATTGTACACCGTTAATAAATTATGGGATGCAAAAACTGGAGTTGTTTTATTAACAGAGTCTATCAATGAGTTTAAGGATCCTATCTATTCTTTCACAATGCCTGCCCATTGGGCCTATAAGGGCATGGGCATGAGCTCTGACAATATGGGAGCTACTAACACGAGTAATACTACATTGTCGTCTGTATTTTCTACCTCGTTTATGCCTCATATTTTGCAAGAAGGTGATATTGTAGGTGTAACAGACAATAATGGGATTGGTAATAAATATGTTATAGAAAATGCTTCAGGTTATAGTTCTGGCGGAGGCTCAGTGACCTATAGACCATTGTATTACAATAAATATTTTAGTAGTACTGCGGGATACTTTAATGCCAAAATTATCAAGTCAGGTAAACAAAATTTAGCCACTACACCCATTGGCGTGTACACATCATTGGTAAATCCAGTTCAAGGAGGAAGTCTGGTATTGAACAATACGACTAAAATACTCAATGCTTCAATCAGTGAATTTGGCAACCCCTACGCTAATGCTTGTAACNTTTGTGATAGTCTTAAACAAATAAACAATGCAGATGATGTTTACATCGCATCCAGTAATTATTTAGGTACAACAAAATCCTTAGGTGTGTGGCAACCTAAAGCCGAATGGAAAAATACCAATGTTAGAAATCAAAATTTGAATGATATAAGAAGAGATGGCTACATAGATAATTTTATTAATTTTTGGACAAACAGTGGCGCTACCTGGAATGCAAATACATCCTTGCCTCAGTGGCAGTTTACTTCAGACNTTAGTTTGGTAAATAGAGTATTAAACCCTGTGGAAAATAGAAATCCTCTAAACATTTTTTCATCGGTACAACCAAGTAATTTTCAAGGACTTACCAATGCAGTAACCAACAATTCAAGATATCATGAAAACCTTTGTGAGAGTTTTGAAGATATTACTACCGCATGCGAACAAAATAGATTTAGTATTTTAGACAAACGCAGTTCCAATAGTTTGATCAACATTAACGAAGCGCACACGGGAAACTATTCCATGTTTACCGGAATTTCGGGTTTCCAAAAACAATTTGGCTATCAGTATTTTGATGATGCTTTTGATAATACCAAGATTCAGAGTGTGCACCCATGTTTTCTTTACAAACAAACAAAGACTATATTTTTTCCGCATGGGTTAAAGTTCCAAATGCAGTAAATACAACGCTAACTTATGATAATACTGCCTATGTAGGTATTCAAGTAGGAGCTGGCTCAGCATTTACGGCAAAGCCTAGTGGCTTGATAGTGGATGGGTGGCAAAGAATTGAATTTAAGTTTACTACTCCAACCTCTAATCCCACTTTGAACCTATCCTTTAGCCCCAATACCTATTTTGACGACATCCGTATTTTTCCTTTTAATGCCAATATGAAATCATATGTATATGATGATAAGGATTTTTCTTTAATGGCAATTCTTGATGAAAATAATTTCGCCACCTATTATGAATACGACACTGAAAAGAACCTAAAACGGGTGAAACGGGAGAGCGAAAAAGGTGTTGTGACCATTCAAGAAGTGAACGCTGGCTTAATAAAAAGTAAACTATGAAAAAGACCATCTTCATTTTATTAACGCTTGTTCTCTTTCTTAATGAAGTATCCGCAAAAGAAAGGAACGTAACCAGTAATTCTATTTCAGGCAATGCTTGGAATGCATCTTCTTCAATTAACATCGGAAATGTTTTTGTACCCACTGCTCAAACAAGCACAGGAGAAATAAGACATCGAACCAAATCCCTAAGAGCTGGATTTAAACTTTACTTGAATACCCTTGATTTTCCAGCGAATGTTCCTGATTTTACCGCTAAGGTTGTTGTCAATCTGGATTATAAATTGGACGACAATACAGGATGCGTTTCACAGTCAACGCATACATTGACGGTCGATTTCAAAACAAACACTGATAAATATAAGAACATAGATATTGTATTTATTGATAATGTCTATGATATCAAAGCAACGATTACCTCCATCCAATTTTTGGATATAAACGCTAATCCATTAGCAACAGTCAGTACAGACCAGAAGAAAATGGTACAAGCCCAAACATTTATACAACAAGAATATTTTGAAAATTTAAGTGGAGTATTTGGTACAAACCTTCCTTCTTCTCTGTCTCAGGTGAATAATATAACGGTTATCCCGAATGCTATTAATACCACAGTTAATTGGAGTTTTAACAATGTACCACATGAAGGTTTTGAAGTGGAATATACGTTTATAGATGATTATAGTGGCGATCCACTCAATTCATCAACTGCTTATTTGAACCCCAATGCCATCAATTTTTCTTTCAAGAATAATAGTACAAGAGTATTGGTAGATAAACCCCTTTTCTCANTTCCAAACACCTTTGAACATGGCTATATAGTGGCTCGTGTAAGACCATATACTGTGGCTGGAAATAGTTTTACGCAGATAATTTATGGCAACTTTCCAAGCAATTCCACTGGAGTCTCCTTAAATCTTGGTTCCTATCCAGCGAAAGGATTTATAACCAATAATCTGGTTTACAATGCTGATTTAATGAACTGGCAAAGCGTTACCACCTTTGCAGAGGATAATAAGCGCAAAACTGTTGTCAAATTAATGGATGGAACTTTCAGAGAACGACAAATACTGACTAAAGACAATACCAACAACAAAGTGATAGTGGCTGAAACTATTTATGATTTTCATGGAAGACCGGCTGTTAATATATTACCTGTTCCAATTCGCGGGAATAAAGATCTATTTTATAAACCCAAATTGAATCAAAATCTTGCCGGAAATTCATACTCTTTGCAGATTTTGANNTATTCCTGCCTCAGACTTATGTGCCCTAACACAGTGAATCCACTTAAGCAAACGAATAATGTTGGTGCAGCCAATTATTACTCGCCTTTAAATGCCCAATTGGGAAGAGAAAATGCTTTTATACCAGATGCCAATGGTTATCCATTTACGAGAGCCATATATATGCCTGACCTTACGGGTAGAGTAGTCAGACAAGGTGGGCTAGGGNAGATATTTCAACCTGGAAATACTGTCAATAAAACCTATCAAAACCATGACACTAAATATTATTACGGTGCACCTGATCGACAATCACTGAATTACCTGTTTGGTACTGAGGTGGGCTATGAATCGTTTTATCAAAAAAACTTGGTAGTGGACCCTAACGGCCAGGTGAGTGTTAGTTATGTGGATTTAGACGGGAAAACAATAGCCACAGCATTAGCAGGCGAATCACCTACCTCTGTTGATAGATTGTCCAGCTATCAAACTACAAATATTAGTGTAGATATTCTCTCAAAGAACGACATCATCAATGAACAAGATCATAGCATTACGAATTCCCGTGCTNTTTTAGTAAGTACGAACAATACGCACTATAGTTTTAGATATACTGTTGACAAACAGACCATCAATTTATTGTCATGTAGAAGACAAGATTATTGTTTGGACTGTATTTACGATATTGAAATTAGTTTGGTAAGAGACGATTGCAACAAGGTTGAATTCACTGAAACACATACTTTAGGAAAACTGAATGAACTGGACTTCGATTGTAATATTGAAGGTGTTACTTCCAGGATTTTATGGGACTTTCAAAAAACCGTAAACCTAAATATAGGCAGCTATACGATTACTAAAAAATTAAAAGTAAATAACCAGGCAGCCATTGTCTATGTAGATAAAGTAATAGCTCATGCTACTAAGAATCATTGCATCAAAACATTTGATGATTTTTACGATGAAGCTNTGGGCTAAAGAGACACATCTCGTTGTAAAGATGCTTGCGATCAATGTAACGATGTAGCAAATGCCGAGCCAATGCCAGAAAGAACGCAATACCTGGCAGATTGTGATAAAGAATATTGCCACCCCAATATTGGTAATATGTGCGATGTTGGTCGTATAGCCATGATAAGCGACTTAAAGCCCGGTGGCCAGTATGCAATTTGTAAACTAAGTGATGGAAGTATAGATTTAAATGCGAGTCCTATTTCAATCTTCAATCAATCACCACCATGTAATATTAAAACACTTTTAGCCCTGGTANATGTATCGCTAAGTGGTATAATGGTATCCTTACCTGGCCAAGCTCCTCAATCTCTATCGTCTATGGTAGCAAGTGGCCCTGCTGCTGTAAATAATCTCATACTAAACTGGCCCGATGATTTAAGCGAAAAACTATTACCCCTTCATCCTGAATATTGTTACCTCAAATTTTGTAGCGTAACAGACATTGAGCAATCAATGAATATGATACCAAATTTATGACAAGCTGAAACATGGGCAGATGCGCAAGCCGCTGGTATTACCGTAGCTAATTTAATGGCTAACGATGCATTTAAAAATTATTTATCCAATTCTATTTTTCAAGCACGAATATCGCCACTGCTTTTTCTACTAAGTATGGCANATTACGACAATAACAATAATTCAATTCCTACGATGGCACTTTTTATGCAANATTGTCCTTCAGCTACTACGATGTCAGGTTGTAGTGGTGCTTGGGGCGATGGCTTGAATGATGATGAAGAGTGGGATCGATTTAAAGTTCTTTATTACAATCTGAAGCAAGAATTTATAGCCAAAGCAAGAGAAATTTATGCACAACAATGTGCTACACAAACTCCAGCTTATTTTACAAATACTTATATTGGATGCGACCCGAATAATGTATGTCCGGCACCTATTTGGCCAATATCTCCCAGCAGTCCAAATCCTTGCCCGCCGTCCATGTCAGGTTCTGCTGTGTATCAGCTGTATTACAAAGACGCTAAAGGAGATTTGNTAAACATCAACGATGTCTCCTTGCCCGGTATCACACCATCATCTACATCTGTTTATGACAACACTAATCTTATCAATAATTCTTCAGATATTCAAAATCAGGCTCAGGCTCAAATGCCTTGTGGTGCTTGTCCTGAAATGGAAGTATTTAAAGCAATGATTGCATTTTTAGCTCAAAAGCAATGGCTAACGGGCACTGTGACTAAGACGGCCGACCAAATACCAGGCATGGCGTCGCCACTTAGAGATCGCTTTTAGGAAGTACTACTAATGGAACGATTACTATTAGCACCCTGGTTCTACTCAGCTTATACTCAGCTCTTCTAATTGCACCATCACTCTTACGTCCGATAAAATGATAGATTGGGCGAACGCTTCTATTATCCCAACTTGCTTAGGTATCAATGATTACAAAAATGCTTTTTGAATATCAATGTAAATGATACCATGAAAGCTAAAATCACGATTGTTTCTACATGCGACATATTTTATTGCGATGGCAAAAAATTTGTTGATACTTCAGTAACTCCTCCTTGCGATTGTAAATCGATATACAATGCAAGCACGTCATACACCGTTGGTGCAATTGTAAGTTATAATAATAAATGCTATATACTCAATAAAGGAACCAGTCTCAATAATTTAACCGCCGGTATTGCACCTACAACCTCAGCATATTGGTCTCTGCTTTGTGAAAAACAAACACCCCTTGCGAAGATGCGTTAGCAGAAAATTTTGAAACGAATGTTACATTTAATTCGGNCACTAATGGTAGCTGCCAGTGGACAATCGCCAGGCTCAGGTCAATATAGTATTAGTAGTCAATTTAGTAATTCGACCACAAATACAACCTATAACTCAGCTGCATTAATGGCCTATCCAGCAGAGGCAAATAGTATAATATATGGTAAAACCATTTCCGTACAAGCGAATAAGAATTACAAAATAAATCTGATTGCTAGTTATGCTTTTAATTCCCTTGCTCCGGGCAGTATACAAGGCATTAGTATAAAAGTAAATGNNGAAATGTGTTGATGACGTACCCAAGCTTATCTTCAACCTGGACTTCCATATCTATACCATTTAGTTCCGGAANCCAACACCACGCTCAACCTAGAAATTCTTGCAACTTCCTCCGGAGCTAAAGATGTAATCGCTTTGGATGATATTCATATCCAATGTCTTGGAGATAATTTCAGTTCTGCTTCTGTAACCACAGCACCAAATAATAATGCTAATACTGCTAATCAAAATAAGAGCTCCCAACGCTATATCCCCGACAATAATTGCGATTGTGATCTTTGCGATTTGCCTTTGCCTTTGCCGGATATACAAACCATACCATGCGATAGTATCCTCAAAGATATAGCCAGACAACAAGCGCATACTGCCTATCAAAATTATTTGGATTCTTTAAGTGAAGCCTATTTAGCTGCTTATTATGCCAAATGTATGCAGGCTCTTGAGCGATTTAAAATGGACTATGTACATGCCGAATACCACTATACATTATATTACTACGATCAGAGTGGCAATTTGGTAAAAACCATACCTCCACAGGGTTTTAAGCCCCATACATTTACGGATGTACAGATTGATAATGCACGCAATACAAGCAGTGCCGCTCTGCGCAACCCACATGACATGGTAACTACCTATAAACACAATGCCCTGAATGCAGTACATGAACAGCACACCCCTGATGCAGGTAAATCTAATTTTTATTATGATAGATTGAGCAGAATTTGTGCAAGCATTAATGCTGTACAAGCAAGCAACAATACCGGGGCCTATACCATGTATGATGCCTTAGGCAGAATTGCCGAGGTTGGTAAATTAAATGCTATGGTAAATACCACCGCCTTAGCAAGCAATAACATAAATACCTGGCGCACCTGGATACAAACTCAAAACCGCACAGAAATTACCCGAACCTTTTACGATCTAAGTGCAGATATTTCTATTGCAAATGCTTTTGGAACTAATGCGCCCAACTTTTTGCGTAACCGAGTAGCCACCATAGCTACTTATGCTGATAATACTAAAACAACCTTACAATACGAGCAGGCAACCCATTACCGTTACGATATTAGCGGCAATGTGGTGGACTTGTTTCAGGACTATGGCAACAACTCACCTTTTGGAAATGGCTCTATAGCTGCACAAAGTAAACGAATGCTGTATGATTTTGATTTGATAAGTGGTAAAGTAAATGCACTCTACTATGAGCCTGGCAGAGAAGATCAATTTATATATAAATACCAATACGATGCCGAAAACCGAATTACACAGGCCCTGCACAGTAGCGATGGAATGATATGGGAGCGCGATGCCAACTATTATTACTACGCACATAGCCCATTAGCACGAACAGAAATAGGTACTGATAATGTACAGGGTGTAGATTATCTCTACAACCTGCAAGGATGGATAAAAGGCATGAACGGATTTAGCAAGGATTACAACAGCGATGCTGGCTTTGATGGAAATAATTTGCCAACACCAAGCCCTACTAGCGACCCGGGGAACCTTTAGGTTATACCTATAGCCNACAATAAATTTGCCACCGATGCCGCCAGTTATTGGTTGGGTTATTTCCAAGACGATTACAAACCCATAGGTATAAGTGGTACACAAATACAAAATGTAGTACAACCATTAACCACGGGTGCATACAACACCAACCCTGCCGAACTCTTTAATGGCAATATACGCAGTATGTACACCCGCCTGCAACCCAAAGGTGGCTTGGCTATGCAATACCGCTACGACCAGCTACACCGCATTAAGCAGCAAGATGCGTATGATTTTGGTATGACGGGTACTGCGGGAACTGCTATGACTAACAACGCCTACCAAATGAAGCTGACTTATGATGCCAATGGAAACATATTGACCTTGTTTAGAAATGGCGATGCAACAAATGGCATAGCTATGGATAACCTGAGCTATAATTACTACAATTACAATACAAGTACCAATACCAATACTTACCCAAGCCCTGCTGCTTCATACAATAGTAACAGACTAGCCCATGTGGTTGATGCCAATACAGCTTCTAACACCTACGATGATGTAGAAACACAAAATCAGTACAACTATGTGTATGATGCTATTGGTAACTTAACCAGTGATATTAAAGAAGGACATACCATTTATTGGAATTTACAAAACAAAATAAGCCAAATTCTAAAAACAGGTCTTACCCTTAAATTTGAATACGACCCGAGCGGCAGGCGCATGCAAAAACCAATATACGACCCGGACNAGCCCGATACCAGCACCGTATATGTTCTTGACCCACAGGGCAATACCTTAGCGATTTACCGTGTGCAGAACAATAACCTAACCTGGCAAGAACAACACCTTTATGGCAGCAGCCGATTAGGCTTGGTGCATACCGAAAAAGCACTGACCAAAATAATAGTAAGTACAGGAGGCGCTATAGGTGGAAGTACAAGTAGTAGTGATCCGGTGGAAGTATGACCACACCTATTANGTTTTGGCAATATAGATATAACAAGTATAGGAGGCTTGAGTGTAAACCCAAATATACTTGCCTTTGTACAAGGCACACCTAAAACCACCCATAGCTGCCGCAATACCATAGAATACGAACTGACCAACCACCTAAGTAATGTATTGGCCACAGTAAGCGATGCTAAACTAAGCACCAATGCTACACGCATACTATCTCATACCGATTATTATGCCTTTGGTATGGCTATGAAGGATAGAACGAGTAGTAGTTATAGATACGATTACAACGGAAAACCGACTGATAAAGAAACAGGCTTGCAAGATTATGGATTTAGGATTTATAATCCTGGCTTGGGGAAGTTTTTGAGTGTGNATCCGTTGACTAAGGATTATCCTTGGTATACACCATATCAATTCGCAGGGAATAAACCGATTCAAGCGATTGACTTAGATGGAGGTGAAGAAGAGCCAAAATATTACGCTGAAGAAATTGCTTATATTGGACCTGGAGTAAGTAAAAAGTCTATATACTTATGCAAATGGAGAAACGATAAAACTAATGGGCAACACATGGACTTATACTAGAATAAATTCTAGTGACCCAGGAATGACTCAATACTTTTGGTTTGATAAAAAGCACCTAATGGTGGTAAATGGCAGCAGTTTTATCCTGAATCTTTGTCAAAGAAAAATGCAACTGATTTAGCAAAAGGGCTGAGTTAATTAGCCAAACTGCTGATATGATTGTTAAAATTTATGGACAAATTTTAATACATGGTGGAATTTTTATGGCTACAGGTGGTACGGGAGAAATTATTGAAATAGGTGGAGTTAGTGCTACTTGTAGACTTTTAGATCAAAATTAGTTCAAAAGAAAGATTTCAATGATGTAAATTTTGGAACAGTAGTGTCAAACGGTCTTTTAGGTGGAACCAATATTGTTGCAAGTTCATTTTTACAAAGCAGTGGAAACTTGTTTAACTTGTCAATTAATGGTCTAAGAAATAAAGATGTCTTAAGATTTAATCAAGAAGGTTATAAAGGCCTTGCAATAGATGCTTTTGGAAATTTAGTTGGCGGGGCTTTAAATCCTAATTCTATTGGTAAAGGTTCTTTTAATGAAGAATTTACAAAAGAAATGGCTGAAAATTTTGGGGAGAAAGGAGGAAAGTGTGTTGAAACCTTTGTTGATGCTTGCACAGATGAAGTAGGAAACCTTAATGCTAATCAAGTGACAGATTCAAATTTCCCTAAAAAATAAAACTTATTTACCGTTCCCCCCGCTATCCTGAGTTTGCAACTCAGGACACTCACAATAAAATAAATTGAACAAAATAACATACATACCCCCGCTCTCCGAAGTTTGCAACTTCGGAGCAACAAACAAAAAAGTAAAATGAAACAACTAATATACATACTCATCCCCCCGCTCTCCGAAGTTTGCAACTTCGGAGCAACAAGTAAAATGAACAACAGGTGCAACTTTGGAGAAACTAACAAAAAAGTAAAATGAAACAACTAACATACATACTCATCCTCTTTCTACTTGCCTCTTGCGCTAAAGAAGAAATCATATCTACCACTTCACGCAATGGTCTGGTAATCGGCTATAGCAAAGCCAGTCAGCTAGATACAGGTGCTGCCAGTCATGTCGTAGTAAATCATAGCACAGCACAAGTGGCTACCAGTGCAACTTGGCTAAAACTTAATAATTGGCATACCCAAGCTATGTACACCCCACAGCAGCAGTATTATATCACAGCACCTATCAATGATCAGTTTGGTGCAGATAAAGGCAAGGTCTATCGCAGAGATATGCTCAGTGGACAGTCGCAGGTGTTTCAAGCCCTCAACAACGAAGTAAGTACCCACCTCACTTACTCACCCGCAGCAGCTAAAAAATATGTGATACAAGTGGATACAGTAAAGGAATGTGAGTTTAATGTCAATACCAATAAAATGATATTCTTAAATAACTATCCGGGCTTAGGCTGTGGCAACAATCCATATACCTATAGCAGTACGGCACATGGTTATTTACCTTACATGTATATTGGATGTGGGCAAACGATTAGGCGTTTAGATATCAACAGTGGTGTTTATACTACCATTACAAGTTCCTTGCCTGCCGATATTTATGGCTTACGCTACAACCTGCACGATAGCCTGGTGTATGGTATCCGCAATGGAAATGGTACCTTGTTTTTGGTTTCATATAATCCTATCACCAATGTTATTGATGATAAGGTAGTAGAGATAAAAGATGAACAATTTGTAAGTGCAGAAACATATTCTGCCACTATTCATTGCTGTGAAAACACCTATATATTTTATCAGGATAATAAGTGGTACAATATCAATATTACAACCAAAACCGTGCAAAAAATTACTACCGATAAAGTGTATCAGGGTTTAATATGGATAAACGATTAAAGCAAATGGGATGAAAAAAATTTATATAATTATTTATTTGAGTTTATGTACACTGTTGTCTTTCGCTCAAAGCCAGAAGTTGCCCTTTTGCATAGAGCCCTCTCTGGGCATGAATTATAATTTACTCAATAAAAATGTGTACAGAGCTTTACCCAACGATATCTCACAACAAATAGGTTTGGGTTTCAAGTTTGGCATAAGCAGGCATATAGCCTTAGGTATTGAGGGGCAATATAGAACCTTTAATTTGGGTGATAATATTGGCGAAACTTATGCGCCCATTCTGGGAAACAATCCGCAAGTTTCGCAGTTTGGCGATCACAAAATAGCAATGGTCTTTTAAATTTATCGTACTACCGCCTTAGCAAAAACAAAAACTCTGTTTGAAATCGGACTCGGTGGTGGTGTACAACAGCTCACCCATCAAACCACCTTATTGTCCTTCCAGAATCCCTCTTTGCTCGGAGCCATGGATACCGCTTTTTATCAGGCTGCAAGTAAAAAAATAAGTCCAATAGGTCAGGCGTTTGTGGGCTTTACATTTTTTCCGGTGAAATTTATTGGCATTCGTCTAGGGTAAAGCGCAATATGCACCTAATTTATCGACAGTTACTTATAAAAGCACTGAGAACTTAGATGCAAGCAATCAGGGTAGTTTTGCCAGCCTTTGCGAAACCAAAACAATTACACAAACGGTTTACAATCCAATAAGCATTATTCCTGAAGGAGGAATTACCATTAAATTAGGTGGGCCAAAGAAACCAAAAGAACCTAAGCCAGTGATCATATTCCGGACAATCAACCGGATAAAAAACCAAAAACAGGTTGCTTTACCTTGCAGTGGCAAGACAAACCTAAAAGATGCTTGCGTAGATGATGATGATTTAAACTTTGTGATAAACGCCTCATCAGGTCTAAGCAATGTTATGAAATATGAGGTGTACATAGCCCTATTAATGATCTAAATAATCCACAATATCTTTTCGACATACCCTATCCAAGTACTTCCTTTAAAATCAATACCAATATCCTGGAACAAAAAAGAAGTATATAGTTATTGTAAAAATGATATATAGCCAGGATGGTTCAAATTGTGCACAAACTAGTGGACCGATAGAACGATGTAATACACCATGCTTGATCCGGGTACGAATCCATCCAACCAAGTCTCGCCGCTGGAGCATCATAATAAGAAATAGATTTCTTTCCGGTTACTATACGATCACAAATCTTACAGTTGTTTGTTCGGCTTTCAAACGCACCCGATGAGATCAGAGTGAGTGTGAAGAGTGAGTGCGATGAGAACGTCCGATAATTTTGTTCCTCACACCCACACTATTTCTCACACTTGAAGTTAACGTATTCTATTACGAGATATAACGTCTTCCGTGGAATGGCAGCATCAAACTTCAGATAAAAAATGCCGGCCAAACTTTGACCGGCAATCAGTTACAAACTCAAAAACAAATTTATTTTTCACCATCACGGGCGCTTCCCGGCTCATATCCACGCCGCCCCATTCAACCACGGTAAACCCTTTACGGGATGTCGGAACAAGTTGGGGCGCCTGCATAGCAACGGCATGTTCACTGGCTTTAAAGGCCATAAACACGCGAATCAGGGCATCCGGTTTCGGACTGATTTTTAAAGGCGCTTTGCTTGTATAAGCCTCTGTGGCAAAGTGAATGAGATTCCAGGCATTTTTTTCCATGTGCGGTAACCAGAATACAATCATATCATGGTATTCCCGCGGAAGCAATCCCAATTGAGGTAATATTTTTTGCAGAAAAGTCCTTGTTTCAGAACCCGCCACACAATACCCCTGGGTCCAATCGAACACATAGGGCACACTGGGTTTGCCTTCCCAAAACAGATAAGGATAAACCTGTCCATCCCGCGCATCATACAATTCACCGTATGGTTTGGCAAGCACATTCCAACCATGAATGGCCCAATTGTACGCAGGATATGTGGTTGTATATTCACCTTGAAAACGAAGGTCAACATGCACCTCTTGCTCCTTTTCAGGATACAAATAAATTACAGGTTTCATGATAATTACTCCACCTGAAGTATCCTGCTGCATTTCACAAATTTTCACATTCGGAATTTGAGGCAAGGGTGGGGTTCCACACCCACTGCAATTAAACGTTGTGGAATCGCCGGTAAATTCAAACTTAAACTGCACATTGCTTCCATTCAATTGAAAGGCCGTTGGCATGTTTACAGGATGCACCAGCAAAACAGATCCAGGGGCCTGCGACCAGGAATACATATTAATGAACCAACTGGAATCGGCCGGACAAAATTCTACGGTCCCGTGGCCTTGTTCAGGACAGGAAGGATCACATTGTGGGTGATGACAAGCGGCTACTCCAAATACGAGCGCCACTGCGAAAATCATTTTTTTCATTGGACATTGTTTAATGGTTCCGATTAAATTCCTCTGGCCATCCTTCGACATCGATATCCGGATAACGCGTCAAATCAAGGGTAAGAAAATAATTAATCCGGAACCGGGTGATTGTTTTTGTTCATTTTTCATACCATCCCCCTATCAGACATAAAGTATCAAACCAGTTAGAGGCCCGTCAAGCGAACCCCGAACGCATAGGGATACTGGACGGTGCCAAAACTGGTCAATGTTGAAAAACTACGCTTGCAATGCATCGAAAAGCCCTGATAGCCTAATTCAAACTGTGCGCCATATTGAAATTTATTCAGGTTAAAATCATCAAACGATTTTCGTTTGTCTCCACTCCCGGAAACCACTTGTTTTGTATGACTTCTTACCAAATAACCGACATAGCCTCCGAGGGAGCAATAAACATTTCGAGAGGCATGATGCGGACTGGTTTCAAATCGGATTAAAACCGGAACCTGCAAATAGTTTGTCACCAACTTGTTTTTTCGAAATGCCACAGAATCCCGAATTACTTTACTGCCATTGGTATTTTCCAAAACCTGAGGAGCCGTCATACTATTGATACTCACGTTTTCACGTTTCCAGGCGATCGGATTTTGATAACTCCAATTGTTGATATCGTACGTTAATCCATACACCAGGTTCACATAGTGTTTGTACAAACTCAGTTGTTGCTTCACAATCCCCAAATTGATATGAATCGATTTGCCGGAACGCAACTCAAAATCACCTGCTTGGGCGGCGGGGTCATGTCGGCAAAAGTGCCCACCCCATTTGAAACCAACGTTTGCGGAGTAGCATAATCACTGCGGTCAATGTAATTATTGAACCCAATATCAAATGTCCCCCATGAGGTTTCCAGCCGGGTTCGCACGGAGTCGCGGCGGGTTTTAAGCGACACGCTTTCATACTCTTTTCCTTTTTCGTTCTCGCGGGTAATCACTTTCATTTTTCCTTTAAAATACCGCAGGGTATCCTGATCCTGTGCAAACAGGCGACTGTGCAGAAAGGTTAATACAGCAATCACAAATAAAATAACAGACTTCATACTCTTTTATTTATTTTTATTAATAGACTTCATGCTTTTTTAGTCAAGGTCACCACCACTTCTCTGCGCCGCAAATCCTCTCCGGCTTTTCGAATTTTGCGTAAGAATCCTAACGCACCATTTAAGGATTTCATGATAGCAGGTTGTTTCTCGGCATCCCATTGAATCATAGCCTTTTCCTGCTTCGTTTGTTGAGTGGGTTTCTCTACAGCCAGAACCGAAGGTCTCTTCACCTCGTTCTCGCTGTTTTGTTGTATACTGTCATCAGTAGGCGAGTTAAACTCCATTTCTGCCACGATAGACTGGGTAGTCGTATCCACTATGGATTCAACGGCAAACGCTTCGTTTGTAGGCTCAGTAAGACGAGTTGCGTTCGGATTCGCTGGTACAATTTGTTTTCCCTGTTTTTTTACACCCGCTAATTTGGTTGCCGTAGTTCTTTTCAGAACCTTTTGGGATGAGGCCTGTAGTTTATTTTCAGCTGGATGTGCCGGAACCGAAGTAGCTATAGCTGCAACGTCAGTTTGTTTCCCGTTGCCATCGCCAACAGGGTTTGACTGACCGGTAACAGTTTGTTTGTTGGCTGAAGCATTCTTCGATATGTACTCATCCACTGAATCCTTCTGCAATGTTTTAAAAATAAAAATACATACCACGGATAAATGGCAGCAGCCACCGCCCAGGTCTTCCAGTTTCGCAACCTGGTTATGGTCTGTGGTTCGGATTTCAACAACTTCGATTTGTCCGGAAACATCACGGCTTCGTCTGGTGTTGATATGGTTTGGGCGAACCGCGCATACACTGCATACAAATCCGCATCTGCATCCAGCAATGCTTCCAATACCTGCTTATCCGCAGCATCCAATTCGCCATGCAGATAATCCACGAGTTTATTTTCTATATCCTCCATATTGTTTTTCATGGGGTACTTACTTTATGTTGTTCTAACTGCATCAAATAGTTTTTTAAGGTGTTGCGTGCCCGAAACAAATACACTTTGACCTGCGAGTCACTCAATCCGGTAATCTGCGCCATCTCCTGATAAGAATACCCTTCGTAATCTTTCAGTAACACCAATTGTTTCTGAATCGGCGGAAGTTGCTCTAAGGCGGCAGATAAAATGCGCTTCAGGTCGGGTTGCGTCGGATGGGATTGTCCTCCGATACGTTCCGGTACCTCCTCCACCAAATGCACCCGCTTNGTTTTTCGGATACGATCGATCATTTTATGATAGGCCACCGTGAACAAGTAACTTTTCGCCTTCTCAACGTTTACTTCATTTCGTTTCATCCAAAGAACTTCAAAGGCATTCTGAACTATATCACGGGCATCTTCAACCCCTTTAATATTTTTCAGAATAAAACGATACAACCCATCCGCATAGAGCCGGACACTCTCGTTGTATTGCGTTGCGTTCATTCAGGTATAAATCGTTTCAGGTGAAATTAAGTTACAGATTGATATATTTTTCTTTGGAGCCCGGGCGCGCTATCGGCTCCTACGCCGGCCCCATGCAGAAACAAATGCTTTACAACCCTGGGTCTGGGGCCGGGGTACCGCCTCTATCGCTGGCTCACTCTACTTCCTTCGAATGTTATTCTTTTATTGGAATGTCGATGCCACGACCTCAAATCCATGCTAAAGGGCCACAGCATCGGCTACCTGACTCTGTGTTTGGTATAAACGCCGATAAAAGCCATTTTCCAGTTTAATCAAGGCATCATGGGTGCCCTGTTCCACAATTTCTCCCTGATGCAAAACTACAATTTTATCCGCCTCACGGATTGTTGATAAGCGATGGGCAATCACCACACTGGTCCTTCCTTGCATTAATCGGTCCAATGCCTCCTGTACGACCTGTTCACTTTCTGAATCCAAACTGCTGGTAGCCTCGTCCAAAATCAGGATAGCCGGATCTTTTAATACTGCCCTGGCAATGGCAATACGTTGTCGTTGCCCGCCACTAAGTTGAATGCCGCGTTCACCAACCCGGGTTTCCCATTTTTCCGGAAAGGTTTGAATAAAGTCCCAGGCATTCGCTTTGCGGGCGGCGTTTTCAATTTCTTCCATACTGGCTCCTACCTTTCCATAAGCGATATTTTCTGCTATGGTACCGGCAAATAATATTACTTCTTGCGGCACATAGGCTATTTGTTGGCGATAATCTTTCAACGCGAAATCCTGAATATTTTCACCATCCAAAAGAATTTGTCCTTCATCCGGTGAGTAGAAGCGTAATATCAGGTTGGCTAACGTACTTTTTCCACTGCCACTGCTACCAACCAATGCCAGCGTTTGTCCAGCAGGGGCTTGCAATGATATCCGTTTTAACACCTGAAAATTTTCGCGGGTCGGGTAATGAAAGGCCACCTCATTAAATTCCAGTTGACCTTTAACGGTTGATCGGCGCGCGAACTGCCTAGGNATCTCTTCAACCGGTTCATCAATAATTTCAAATACCCGTTCAGTGGCACCCAGGGCCCGTTGAATACTGGCAATTTGTTCGGGTAAACCACCCAGGCTTCCGCTCACAAAAAGNGCCAGCATCATAAATTGTCCAAAGTCTTCACCTGAAATCACCCCNTGGGCATTGAGTTGAAGCATCTTGTACAACATAAAAAAATCGCTCCGAAAATGCAACTGATCACGAAGGCAAAANAAGCACCCNCGGTAAACACCATAACTTAATCCAAAGCGACGAATCTCGGCAGTCTTCTCCCTGAATCGATTGATTTCATAATCTTCATTGGTAAACGATTTCACATTGGTGATGCCGGTCAGGCTCTCACCAACCACCACGTTGGCTTCCGCAATTTTTTCCTGAAACTGTTTGCTAAACCGACGAATTTTTCGGGCAAACAAAATAGCAAGCGCCGATAANAGGGGGATAATTAAAAGAAACCATTTAGCTACTTCAAAGCTGGTAGTACTCAATATGATCGCCAAGCCTCCAATTCCGACAATGGTTTGACGAATAATTTCGGCAATATTCATTGTAAACGCCTCCGAAATAACGTTGAGGTCGGTAGCCAATCGACTGCTCAGCTCGGCACTTTGGTTGCGGCTGAAATAGGTCATTGGCTTACGAATCAATCGCTCAAAGGCCGTATTCCGAAGTCCCTGGAGAATATTCTCTGTAACGCGGGTAAACATAAACACCCGTCCAAAACTAAAACCGCCCTGCACCAATAAAATGATCAGCAGTTTCAGGCCTAAACCATCCAAACGTTTCAAGGTTTCGGCCATACTCGTGATTGTGNNCTGGCCCAACATTCCGAACATTTTTCCGCTGAGCATGGGGAAAAANAGGCCCACGCCAGCTGANTAAAAAAGAAATACCATGCCTAAGGCGAAGGCCCATCCCTGGTTGCCTAGATAATGAAATAAACGGGCACCCTTTTTNAAATTTGCTGCATTCAGTCTGGCTTTCGGAAGATCCTGTACCTCCTGCATTCGTTGCATACGTTCTTGTCTTGCACTGGCCATACCTTGAATTAATTGCCAAAAGTATTGAGTTGGTGTCGTTTGCCGAAATAATACAATTTGTAATTCTAAAATGGCCCTTGTTCATTTGGAATACTGTCGAGGCGATCCCGATCGTGTAGCTGTACGCTTCGTTTCTCAGGAACATCTACATCATCGCTACAGGAAGGCATCCTATAGACGAGATAGGAGCTGGTTTATCAGCCAATTTACGTCGCTCTAACTTGCCAGAACAGGTTGTCAATCAATTAGATCTTGTATATTATTTTCCTGGTCACGTATAATTCCGGATACCAAAAACAGACTGTGTTTTCGTGCGCTGGACATTGGAATGATTCCTTTTCCAAACTTTAATCTTGTACCCTTACCGTATACGTAATAGGCTTATTTCATAAGGCTAATCAACTACGGCTAAGGCATTAAACCAAAACAAAACGGTGGAACTAAAAGGCCGAAAATGACCATACTACGAAATTATTGTATGTTGCATCGTTTAGTTAGATGGCTTTTTCGCGAGCCCGCACCCAGCATTTAATTGGAATAAAATTCACACAGGATATTCGGTTTTGTCAAGAATCCCTTCATCCTGATTTTAACCGACATCATCTCATTTCCGAATTATTTGCGCAACACCACGCTCTCTGCCTTAAATTTGGACCACAAAACTTTTTCCGGTGAAAAACTCCTGACCCTTCTTCTCGGTATTCTTGGCACGCAGGCCATGCTGGCCCAGGCACCCGGTGATACGCTCATCACCCAAACGTTTAATTATTCGCAAACGCAATATAGCCGCGATTCGGTGATCGACTTTCCGAATATCCCGGGTATCACCTACGAANAAATTTACATGCTTTACAATATGCGTTGTAAAAACGGTCTCGTATCACCGGCTGTCAGTGGTCAAACCAATATCGGTTGCGGTGAATGGGACTACACCTGCAATACCTATATCATGGATTCGACCAAAACGGACTCGACCAAAGCCAAGCATCCTTCGCATATCATCACCGGATTTAATGGAACGACCTATAATTATCTGACCAATCCAACCTATACCTATTATCAATACAATCAACAACAGGTAAATTATACCTCCACCCTTAGTGAAAATACCGCTGTGGTTGGTGCCAATTCCAGTGCTTTAAATCATCCTTTTCAGGCCCAGGGCGAAGCCGTTAAATCGCAATACCTCTGGAAAGCTACTGAATTACTTTCGGCAGGTGTGAGTGCCGGTGATATCACCAGCTTACGACTTTTCCTGAATAGTGCAGCTTCATCCATGAATCATCTGCGCATCCGCATGAAACACAGCACCCTGGATTCCTTGTCGGCATCTTCGCCGGATTTAGCCGGATTTACCGAAGTGTATTTTCTCAATACCCCACTCAGTTCTGGCTTAAACCAATTTCTGTTTTACAACCCATTTAACTGGAATGGTACAGATAATCTGTTGATTGAATTTAGTTTCAACAATTCAGGTTCGGGTACAAATTCTATCGTGGCCGGCGAAACGCTCAACTACCCGGTGGGACTGGTATCTGAAGGTCATGATTATTGTTTTGAATTTAGTGGAAGTAATTTTATTGAAGTGGATAACGCCGAGTTCAACACCTTCAGTAATCAGTTGAGCATTGCATTCTGGGCTTATGGTAACCCCGACATTCTGCCAGCCAACAACTCGGTGATGTATGGTTACAATGCTCAAAATCATCGGCAGGTGAATGTGCATCTGCCCTGGTCCAATGGAAATATTTACTGGGACTGTGGATCAGGTGGCCCCTATGATCGCATCGATAAGGCAGCCTCTACTTCACAATACGAAGGCCAATGGAATCATTACGTGTTCACTAAAAACAGTAGCACCGGCATCATGAATATTTACCTGAATGGTACCTTATGGCATACCGGGAGTGGCAAGACCTNNTACCCTGTTGCACTCACCGACCTCATTCTTGGTAAAGCACCCTATGGCGAAAGCTATTTCGGTAAAATGGATGAACTCAGCGTATGGAATACTGAACTGGACGCGGCCACTATTCAGAACTGGATGTATCGAACCCTGGATGCCACTCACCCGAATTTTGCCAACTTACTCACCTATTACAAATTGGATGCGAGCAGTGGTACTACTGTCCTTGATTTAGGAGGCGTTACAAACCCCGGTGAGGCCAAGGGGCTTCCGGCATGGCGAAAAATAATGGGCAAGGACATTTTTAAANACTTTACAACAACACCAGAACGCCCTCAGGTTACTTTCGTACAAGGGNTATATACTCAAACAACCAATACCGTGGTGGTGATGGATTCCGTTCAAAATATTCCCAATACCGTGTACGGTTTTACCGTGAATGCCAACAACATCGTTCCTGTGGATACCAACGTATATTTCAAAGCAGGTTATACTTATGTTTACGATGGCATGACCGGTGTGCTGATTGATTCTGTCCAGAATGCCGCAACCGGTTCAGTGAACATCACGGATTTAATTTATTTCCAGCGTTCACCGGCGGCCTTCCAGTTAGTTTCATTTGTTACACCGTATGGAATTAATCTGGATTTGGGTATGACAGGANAAACCTGGACCTTTGATGTAACCGATTACGCGCCCATCCTGAAAGGACGCAAACGCATGTTTATCAACGGCGGTGGTGAGCGACAGGAAGATATGGATATTCGTTTCGTATTTATTGTGGGTACACCTCCCNGCAATGTTCGTGACATCAACAACCTTTGGAAAGTAGAACCACCCGGGTATCAATCCATCCTGAATGATGCTAAATATGAGCCGCGTGAGNTGTTGATGGATCCGGGTGCCGTAGCCTATAAAATTCGGACAGCCATAACAGGTCATGGTCAGGAAGGTGAATTTATTCCACGTAACCACTATATCAATATCAATGGCGGTAGCAAAGAATTTACCTGGGACGTCTGGANNAAATGTGCCGAAAACCCTGTGTATCCTCAAGGAGGTACCTGGATTTACGACCGGGCCGGTTGGTGTCCCGGTATGGCTACCGATGTGCAGGAATTTGATATCAGTTCCTATGTAACTCCCGGTGCATCTGCTCAAATCGATTATGGTTTAGATACCGCCTGGGGATCCAGCAACTATTGGGTGAGCAATCAACTGGTAAGTTATGGTCCGGCCAATTTCACCCTCGATGCCGCTGTGGTTGAAATTAAATCCNCCACCAATAAAGTGGAGTACGCCCGCACCAACCCTTTCTGCCATGAACCCATCGTTGTGATTCAAAACACCGGTTCCGATGTTTTAACTTCTCTTCAGATTGAATATTGGGTGAATAACAGTGCAACAAAAGAAAGTTTTCAGTGGACCGGCAACCTGAAATTCCTTGAGAAAGCTGAAGTGCAATTGCCCGCACCGGCCAGTTTGTATGGTGGCATTACAGGCCCTACCAATAATGAGTTTCATGTAGAAATTAAAACCCCGAACAACGGTACAGATGCCTATGCCTTCAACAATACCTTCAAGTCTATCTTCAATATTACCGATGTAGTGCCCTCCAATTTTATCATTCGATTTAAAGCCAATGGGGCTGCCGCGGAATCATCGTATAAAGTACTTGATCAGGATGGCAATATCCGCTTTCAACGTTCAGGCATGAATAATTTTGCGCTGCACAATGATACCCTGAATCTTGGGGTAGGATGTTACCAGTTTATTGTAGAAGACACGGACGAAGATGGAATTGATTTCTGGGCCAATAGCGATGGGGTCGGGTATATGCAATTCCGTCGCGGAAACGGAACCTTGCTGAGAGCCTTCGAAGGCGACTTTGGAAAATCGTTTATCTACAATTTCACCATCGACTTCCCGATGTCCTACGAACAATTGTATGATGTAGCAACGATCAGCATTTTCCCCAATCCTGCTCATCAGCAATTTACTGTGCGTATCGATGGTTGGTCCGATTACTCCGTGCAAGTGTTGAATTTAACCGGAGAACTCGTGCCGCTCAAACAACAGAAAGTGAATCAGGGTATTCAGTTTGACGCCAGCAATTTAACTCCGGGCATTTACCTCGTCAAGGTGACCAATCAGGATGGACATGCACAAACTACCCGTTTGGTGATTGAATAAAATGATGATTTTAATCAGCTACGAATTAAATCGATCAGGCAATCACAATCGTATCTTACCTTCGTAGCCGATGCGCTGGCTCCTGTTTTTGGCTGCTTTTGTTTTGTTGAGTTTTCATCAACTCGCACGCTTGTCGGTATTACTCAGGTGGCAATGGAATCAAGAATATATCGCGGCCAATTTATGTGAAAATCGCGCCAAACCTGAAATGAATTGTTGCGGACGATGCGTGCTGAAAAAAGACTTACAAGCCCTTGAATCTTCGCCCGTTTCATCAGAACCTTCCCGGGATGTATCCCCACCACCGGTGATTTCCGATTTTGATGACCACTGTTTACAATTCCGCATAACACCACAACGGATTCGGGTGTGCGAAAATCAATGTATAATTCAAAAAACAGTTTGGAATCTGCCCGATTGGTCAGCATCTGTTTTTCGACCTCCTGTTAGCATTTAGAAGATCGTGGCTGGGCAATATGTAATTGCCGGGCTGTGTATAATTTGTTGTGTTCTACATCAAACTTTTTTTCGGGCGGCACACAGGCTTTACGTCTTGTCAGCACTGACGAGACGGTTTTTCCGCTACAATCCTTGCCGCAGTCGCCCGGAATATTCTTTTCAAATGCTAATTCATGAAGCACTTTATCAGTATCATACTATTTTTGTAGGCGCACTTCCGGCAAACGCTTGTGATGTATGTGGTTGTGCACCTTCGTCGGGCGGACTTGGACTGCTGCCCGGATTTCAAAAACATTTTGTGGGACTACGGTATCAATACCAATCTTTTTATTCGCGCCCCCATGAAAATGATGGGAAGTATCAAAAAGTCGTGAACAATTTCACACCATCTTTTCAATGGTCGANNTGGGTAGTAAGTCCCCGTTTTCAATTTATCGCCTTGCTGCCCTATAAAATGCAAATCAGAACCACCCCAGCACTCCGTATTTCCAATTACGGCATCGGTGATCCGATCCTGTTGATGCAGGCTGNNTTCTTGTCAACACGGCATCACAGGAAAAAATTTCGTCATCTGATACAAGCAGGTGCCGGTGTCAAATTGCCAACGGGCCGTTTCAATCAAATGCAGGATGGACTAGTCCTGAATCCGAATATGCAGTGCGGTACCGGTTCCTGGGATTTTCCGATCTACCTCAATCATACGGTACGCTGGAAAGCATGGGGTTTGTATTCGGATGCGCAGTATACCCTGAATGGAACGAATGCGTTCCAAAATCGTTCCGGAAATCGCTTTCAATTGGCCTCACGCTTCTTTTATTGGAAAGAAGGATCCGGAAGATCATGTATGCCCCAGGTTGGTCTGCAATACGAACACACAGCTTATGATCTGATTAGTGGCAAGCTGGAAGAACATACCGGCGGACAAAGTTTGCAGATGTTGCTGGGAGTCGATTACTATACCTCACACCTGACCTATGGCCTGCACCTCAAACAACCGCTGTACCAAAACCTCGCCCAGGGCTTTTCAAAATCTTCTGCCCAGATCGCCCTTCAGTGCATTTATTTATTCAACAAAAAACCACACAAACAATAAAATGAAATTTCAACTTATTTACGCCGTTCTGATATTATCTGTACTATTCGTGGGATGCAAAAAAATAAACTCACCGATAGCATGAAACCGGTTATTACCCTTGCTGAACCAACACCTGGTGATACCATCGATGTGTCTGTTGATCGGAGGTGCATGTAGAATTCACCGTCAGCGATCAGGATGGTTTACACGCGCTCTCCATCACCCTCCTCCGCAATGCAACCGATACCCTGCTGAATGTGCAACCCGCCGTGATGGATAAAACAGTATTTCCTTTTCATCATCATCTGACCCTGAGTGGAGTAAGTGGAGTACAAACACTTCAATTATTTATTCGTGCCGAAAATCATGCTTCTTTTGTTTCAACACAGGAAGTTACCTTCTATGCGCAACCCTGATCAGAATTCAATTTTGTAGTTGAGCACCGGAATAATACCGGTTTGATACCAGGTTTTTACCTCGCCGGTATTTACATCAAAATAGCGGTCGTAAATATTTTTCCGGTTGCTCACATTCTGAATATCAAGTGAAAGGGTAGAGGTTCGTCGGGACCGGTTCCATTTCATGCTAAGGCGCAGGTCTGCCCGAAAATAATCGGGCAATTGAATATGATAACTGCGATCTTCTTCATAAATGGTTTCTCCGCGCTGTTGCGATGCCACCGCATTGATTGGGGTACTGCGATAGCCTCCTGCATAAACCGCACGTATATTTAAACCAAAGGTGCGGCGTTGGTTGGCAGACACAAAATCTTTACCAGCCACCACATTGGCCAGTCGGTTTCCATTGTAGCGACTATTATACCATTGTCCATTGTTGGCCCGGTATTCGGATTGATACAAGGAGGTCGTCATCAAATAATAGAAGCCTTTATCGAGATAACGTTCGAGAGAAATTTCTACACCATAGTTTCTACCAAGGCCCTTGTTGCGCAGGGGCATCCGCACCATGTCGTAACTCATGTTGATGGCCGAAAAGCGACTACTATCATAAACACTCACCGGAACAGAAAATAACTGTTGGTAATAAAATTCAGTTTTCAGACGAAGGTTTTTACGCACGGCAAACTGGTAGGCCAACACGGCATGATGCGCTTTTGAAAAGGCCAGATTTTTATTGGGGTAGCTGGTCCCCTGAGGAGTTTCTACCATGGCATAGTACACGCCCCAGGATTGCATTTGACTGTGCAAACCATATCCCAGTGTGAAGGTATGTCTTGGGTGTAATTCGTAACGCACGGCAGCCCGGGGTTCGAGGGAGTAGTGTTGGTTCAGATGCAGATACAAACTATGCAGCCCAAGTGCGGCGGTTATCTTCGCATGGGCTTTCCATTGCAGTTGGCTGTATACCTGCGCGGTTTGTGTTGAATTTTCCATATCCAAAACAGTATCTAAGCTGCCCTGTAAACTGGGGCGAACCTGTTCATCAAATCGGAATGTATAATGATTCAGTTGAACACCACTACGCAGCATCCAGCGTGTGGATAGTTTGGTGTTGAGCGATGCATTCAGCGTAAGGCGCGAAGAACGATAGCCCTGATTGTACAACCGCAACGTTGAATAATCATTTCGGTATAACTGNCGCTGATAACCGGCCCGATACGATGACATGGCAAAATTGGTTTTCAGTAGATGCCGTTCGCCCAGATGGATACTGTGCGATAACGCATTGACAAACGTGTTGCCGAAAAAATTATCGTTGTATCGTTCATCAGGGCTTTTCCAGAGACTGCTATCTTTTTTAGCCTGGTAAAACTGATTGCTCCATCCACCAAAACCAAATAAACTAAAGGTTCCGGCTTTGCGTGTTGGAAATACGAGGTGGTAGTTGTAATCCTGAAAATTGGTNGACGAAGGGGTTAAATTCAGACCCAGATTATTCAGTAAACTCAACGTGGAGTACCGGTAATTGATCAGGTAAGAACCTTCGTATCCCTTTCGAAACGGTCCTTCCGCCGCTATATTTAAACCCAACAAACCGGCTTGCAAGGCGTACTCCCGATGTTGATTATTCCCCTTGCGTAGTCGTAAATCAAACACACCACTGAGGGCATTGCCATATTCAGCCGCAAAAGCCCCGGTAATAAAATCGGAATTGCTGAGCAACTGAGTACTTAGAATTGAAATCCCTCCACCACTACTTCCCGGAACAGCAAAATGATTGGGGTTGGGAATGTCGATGCCTTCCATGCGCCACAATAATCCGCTGGGTGAATTGCCACGGATGACGATTTGGTTGTTCCCGTCATCGCCGGACTGAACACCTGGAAAATTGGTGGCCATGCGGGCCGGGTCATTGACTGCAACGGCATATTTCTGGGTTTCTTCTACCGAAAAACCNCGGGCACTCACCATACTCAATTCGTTGAGTGGGGAGTTCTTNTTACGGCCTCCTTTAATTTTAATTTCCTTCACCTGTTTAAATTCTTCTTCCAATTGAATAGACAAAACCACTTCTTTTCCGGCATTGAGTAACACCTGTGGAAGCTGATAGGTTTTAAACCCTACGGCACTAATTAGCAGGTGATAGGTACCTATAGGTAANTTTGGGTAACTGAAACTGCCCTGTGCATCACTTTGGGTGCCATATTCAGTGCCTACCACCTGAACGGTTGCCATGGAAATAGGCTTGTTGAGGATTTTATCACTAATACTTCCCCGAATGGTTTGCGAATAGGGTAGAGCAAAACTGAATTTTAGCATCAATAAACAAAGGATCAGCAAAAGACTCTCATTTTTTGTAGTTTGAGGAAAGACAATTGACGATGGGATTCCCCTACTCAGAAAATGAAGTTTTTCCTGACTTGTACCCATGGTACTTTTAGAAATTAAGAATCGTTGATTATCAAGGGCTTTGGCGAGAGATTTAGTTAATTTGTCGTACTAACGGCAAAAATGTTATCTATTCAGCTCTGCAGGATGTTCGGCTCTGCGGCATCCACTGTTCGGAATTTGCAATTCCGAACCCATATCCGGGGATTTTTAATCCGCAAATGCATAGTATTCTTTGTCATCCATTTAGAAGACTTAATGTCAAAATAGCGTTTTCTTTCTGTCAAAGCAACCTCTCTATTTTAGGATGCAACGCATTTGGAATCTTGTTTGCGCCCAATGTCTGAACCGCTGAATACACAGAAGGCTCAGCGTGCACAGAATGGTTTGGTGCATTTGATGAAAACGAGCTATACCAGCCAGGGCCTTTCATTATATGCTGCACTTCTGTCATGGGTCTTTTTTTAAAACTATCTGTCGGCAATTGCAAATACCAATTTTCTGCCATAGACATATTTTATTGATTTACCTAAATCAGTACCTTCCGTGAACGCTGTGTTTTCTGTGGTTCAGACTTCTTTATTCCACCACCACCTTTTTCACCTGACCCTCAACCCGAAGATAATACATGCCCTTGGCAAACGATTTTACATCAATGACATCTTCATTTGTTGAAAAAGCAATTCACCCTGCACATTATACAAGTCTTTATTTTTGCCGTGTTTATTTTGGATGATGAAAACGGTACTGCTCGGATTTGGATATACCACCCACTCCGCGCTCTGCACCTCGCTCTCACTCTGGCTCAAGGGCCAGCATATTTTGTGGTANTCCTTGCCCAAACCATAGTTGGCCATATTGGGCGGTGCTTTTAGGTTGTGGTTGTAGGTTTGTTTAAATCCCTGGGGTTTAAAATCACAACCCAAACCTTTCACATTGGGTTTATCAATATAACTCATATTACCTCGTATACCATGCCAGTTACCAATATAAATTTTGCCATTCGGTGCCAGGCCCATTAAGTCGTATTCGGGAAAATAATCCAATAAAGTATCCGGCCCATGAATAAATAACCCATTGTAAATGGCAGTATCATTAATGTCAATCTGATAAACTGTGTAGAAATTACTCATATACAACAAGGAATCATTGGGCGAAAAACAAATATCTGCCTTCTTATCCCAATTCCAATACGAGGCAGTGTCCATAGGAGTCATGTAATACTGCTTATAATTTATACTTCCATCACAGCGGTCAAAGTTGTATAAGTCTACCCGGTTGCGTACATACAATCCGTTAATGGTTTTGCCGTATATGCCACTTGCAAGCTGGGTACCGGAATTATTAAATCGGATGGTCCCCAAAAAGGTACAAAAATCACCCGTATCAGTGATATTCTGATAGAAAGGCCCCAGGATGCTGTCTTCACGTACCAAAAACTCCTGCAAACGGTGACTAAAACAGTCTGCCTTTACCAACCACCAGTCTTTGCCGTTCGCATGTTTCACAGCAGTCATGGCCGTATTGTAATAATGTTGTTTATCAGATAGTACTTTGTCTTTCAGTATCACTTTTCCCTTACCCTGATTACTATCCATATCTACCACACAATAACTCAATACATCAAATTCAGTAAAAATAGAATTGATATAGTTATTCGCTACACTATCACTCATACCTACATTAAACACATAATATTGATTGCCTGATTTGGGGAGGATAATGGAGGTTTGGGGAAAGGGGCTTTTCCCAAGTGAGTGCCTATCACTNGTCCCCAAAGGGCAATTAACTAGTATGCCATTCTCCATAGCGAAACCTTCTCGATCATAAACTATAAACCCTCCTGTAAAAATNTGGAGAACTCCTGCAGTATCTGAGATACTAGCACTACTTGATAAAATACATTTTGGAAGAACAGTTGGTGATGTATTTTTAACCGTATCAACGATTACATTTGGCATAAACCCTAATGTTATTGCAGGTTGATTACCCATGACCCAATTGTTCCCTCGTTTTCTTTCTTGTGCAAGCATAGAACTAACGAAAGAAGTAAATACCAATATCCAGGCAAAGCATTTCATAGGGATGGAGTTATTCGATGAGTAGTTTTCCACTTTTGGTGTCATTGATTGTGTGAATGGAATACAGATAAATACCGGGTTGTAATGAAGGTAGTTCAATTTGTTGGCGACTCATTTTAGATTGCAATTCCGTACGGAACACCTCACAACCCAGTAAATCAGTGATACAAATGGTTTTGAGGTTGTCACCCGTGGCCGCAGGTTGCCTGTTTTTTATCAGCATCATGATTTAATTCATTTAATTTCAACAAGTCCACAATTTATATAAAGATAATAATCTCTTGTGGATTGGGCACGGGTCACAGACAGCGCGCCAGTCACAGCTCTTTTAATACACTAGCGCGAGGGGTTTGTCTAATACCGTTTAAATGTGAGATATATCAAAACGGTTTGCAAAACCGCCGGTAGCAGTTCGACATTACAAATGTCAAACAGAGATATTTTGAAACATCCCGAACAGATTGACGATTAGTGATGCGGGTAAGTTGGAAGGCCGGACAAACGCATGTTGATGTTTCTGCCTTAAAATCAGGAGTCTATTTTTACAGAGTAAAAATTATTCAGGATCCTTACGTTGGGTGCGAGATGCCAACTAAGTTGTGCGCCGGTTCTTGACCGCTACTTTTTAGGCAATACCGTTTGTAACCAGGTAATAAACTCAGGCACTTCTTTATACCCTCCGCCTTGTGCCAGAAGCTGACCGTCGGGACTTAAAATCACATAAGCCGGAAAACTTCTGATCGANTAACGACCGGCCAGTGTTTGGCCTTCNGCCTTTTCGGCATCCACAGTCATGTTGACGAATTTCGAATTCATATACTCACCACAGGTCGGATCGGAAAATGTCACCTGTTTCATTTTNTTACAGTAGGAACACCACTCGGCATAAAAATCCAGAAAAATCAATTTGTTTTTCGACTGCGCCTGCTGCATGGCTTCCTGCATGGAGCCCCGCAAAAACTGAACACCTTTGGCTTCATCTTTNTTAAAGTCGACAGATTGACAACCAGCCAGCAAGGTCAGAACACAAATGACGAAAAGAAAACGCATACCGCAATACTACATCTTTTTCGGCGCTTCTTAAAGTGACTGTGCTGAGTCAGCCGCCCTGATTGCAGCGATACCGTGTACAAGCGAAAAGCAGGATAGGCGCTGAGGCAGGCGATACCGATGCGCGGCCCAAATACTCAGGCCTTGTATTCGAATTCACCCAAGGCACTTTGCACCAATAAACTGCGTCCTGTTCCGGCTTGTACCCGCCCAATAACGCGGGCTTCAATCTGATACGCTTCGGCAAGTTTTATCAATTGTTGTGCGGTGTCTGCATCTGTAAAAACATCGAGGCGATTGCCCATATTAAAAACCTGATACATTTCGTGCGGGGCTGTGCCAACGGCCTGCTGAATCCACTGAAAAATAAATGGAGGNGCAAAGAGATTGTCTTTGATGAGGTGTAAACCATCCGGAATGTATTTCAGGCATTTGGTTTGACCTCCGCCGGTGTTGTGAATGATACCACGAATCGCACTGAAATGGTTTTCCAGCATATCGCGAACCACCGGTGCAAACGTGCGGGTGGGCGAGAGCAATAACTTGCCCACCGGCATGCCATTGGGTGCGGTATCGGTGAGCTGGTAGTTGCCCACATACAAAATGTCTTCGGGCAGTGAGGTGTCGTAACTTTCGCGGTAGGCCAGATACGATTTGTTCAGAATATCATGGCGGGCGCTGGTGAGGCCATTGCATCCGATGCCACTATTGTATTCTGATTCGTACGTACTTTGTCCGTAGGAGGCGAAACCCACAATCACATCACCGGGTTGAGGGGCAACATGCACCACGTTTTGACGGGGCAGGCGAGCCATGGCGGTATATCCCACATCAATGGTTTGCACCAGATCGCCCACATCAGCGGTTTCACCTCCTGCAGAGTGTATGCGGATGCCATGACGGCCCCATTCAGTAATCAGTTCGGCACAGCCGTTGATGACGGCGCTAAGTACTTCGGCGGGGATGCGGTGTTTGTTGCGGGCTATGGTCGACGACAGGAGAAAATCGTTGGTGGCCCCGCTGCAAATCATATCATCGATATTCATCACCATGGCATCCTGAGCGATGCCTTTCCAGACGGAGAGATCACCGGTTTCTTTCCAATACAGATAAGCCAGAATTGATTTGGTGCCGGCCGTATCGGCGTGCATAATGCAGCAATGGTCGGGGCTGCCGCTTAAATGGTCGGGTAAAATTTTACAGAATACATTATTGTAAAGTCCTTTATCCAGGTTTTTGATGGCAGCATGCACATCCTCTTTCTGGGCGGAAACCCCGCGCCGGGCATATAAGTCGCTCATGGTATCAGAATGCAAAGGTGCAACACCGGGGTGCGAATTCCAAGGGCAGATTTATTCCTTGTACCTTTAAAGCCCTGAACCCTTAAATTTAAAAGGGGAAAAATTGAAAAATTAACATCATGTGTTACCGCACCAAGTTGACCGCTACCATTTCACAGATTGAAGAAAAGTTTGAAGGCAAGTTAGAGCCGGTGCCCGATTTGTTTGTACCGACACGGGAACTGAATGGCTTTGCCAAACCCCTTACGCCGGTATTGTGTAGCGATGCCAGCCGGCAGTTACAACTGGCCCAATGGGGTTACGAAGTGAACTGGCAAACGGCACCCTTGTTGAACGCCGTATTTGAAACGGCGCAGGAGAAGGCCAGTTTTAAAGGCACGTATCATCAGCGCTGTATTATTGTGGTCGACGGCTTTTATGAATGGAAATGGCTGGATGCCAAAGGCAAGCTGAAAGAAAAATTTTTGTTGCAACGGGATGGAGAGGATGTGTTTTTTTGGNCGGGTCAGTACCGGGATGTGTTTACCCCGGGCAGCGAAATAGCCCAACGCGAGTATGTGATTTATACCTTGCCGGCTGAAGGCATCATGCGCGAAATTCACAACAGCAAATTGCGGATGCCTTTTGCTTTATTGCAGGTAGAAGATGCCCTGGCGTATTTACAAGGCGAGATCCCAGAGGCCTGGTTCGAGTTTCAGGCGATCAGTCAGGTGGGGTGAGTGGTCCACAATAATAATAACAAGGTAAAAGTTGTTTTCCGATCTCCGGATCTGAAAACAACCAACCAATTACCGATTTACTCTTTGTAATGCTCGTCCCTCGCGAACAATGAATGCATCGGTACTGGCTGGCATAACCCTCTTCATGAATTTGTCTATCTACCAATTCACGTCTTACTAACTTGCCAGAACAGGTTGTAAATCAACAAATTCTGTATTCTTTTTTGGGTCGCTTTTACCCTCAAGAACGAAAATCAGACCGAGTTTTCGTGCGTCGGACCTTGGTCGTATTATATTTCCAACCTTTTGTCTTGAAACAAAAGGTGGAGCCAAAAATTCAAGGCTGTTGCTCTTTAGGCTAAAAATTCTCATCGTGCGGCCTGCTTCCGAAACTTGCCTTCGCTTCGGCTTCGGCTTCAAACAGCCGGAAGCAGGCTGCGCCCGATTTCTAATTTTTCTTCACGCCCAAAGAGCAAAGGCCGAACACGTTCATTCTTGGATTTTACTTTTTACTGCATAACAGGGTTAGATTGAGTTCTCTTGAGTTGCTTCTAAAAGTTGAATTGGTTTAAATGAAAACCGCCTCTTTCGAGACGGCTTTCGGGGAGTATGAACTATGAACAATTCTAAGTCTACTTTTTCAGGAAGCTACCATGCCAACGTTCACCCTGGCTCTCGGCTTGTATAAAGTACAGTCCATTCGCCAGTTGACGCACCGGGATCGAAATACCTTGCGCGGCTTTATCGGCTTCGAGCTGGGTTTGTACCCGACCACTCACATCCAGGATACGAACGGTAGTGGGCTGTTCTGAATCGAGTACAATGGTAATCATCTCCTGGGCCGGATTCGGATACACCTGAACCAGATTGCTTTGTATATTTTTGGGATTGCTTCCAGTAGGTGCTACAAAAATTGTATCACAATAGTCACAAAATGCGTGTACACCCATATAGTGATAATTATTATACACACATACAGGATACCACCCGCTGTTTAAATAGGTATGGGAAGGGGTCGACCAATTGCCACCGCTTGTACCATCACCCCATGTCCAGACAACGTTGGTTACATAACCATTACCGACTGAAGTGTTTACGCAACTTATAGTATTGGGGCTACTTTGGGTGAATGTAAATGAAGCGATACAACCTGGCCCCCCGTGTATGAAAGACTATCGCAATAAGTACAAGTATCGGAACTGGACGAAGTTGCGAACACTGAGGTCAAACAGACATTATACGTTGCTGTAAGGAAGAAATTATGGGAGGGGTTAGTTAATGTAGAGGTCGCGCCATCTCCAAAGTTCCAAAACTGGCAACCAGGTTGCCGTTTCCAGAGGATGAATTCGTAAAGTTTACAGTACCCGTCGACGAAGGAGGAGGAAGAAATGAAGAAGTACAAGTTCCAGTACTACCGGCTACCTGAATAGTTGCACAATGATAACAAGTATCCAGACCAAATGGCGTAAAGAACACCTGAGTCAAACACACTATATAAGTTCCCGGTTGAGAATAGGTATGAGAGGGAAAACTAAAAGTAGAGGTTGTACCATCTCCGAAGGTCCAAAAACAAGAATAAGGGTTTGTACCAACAGAGCTATAGAAGTTAATCGTATTTGAACCATTTTGGGTATGACTAAAATTATTATTTGGGCAGGGTGTGCTGCCTCCAACCTGAATGCTATTGCAATATGTACAAGTATCACTTCCTACCAAGGTGGTATATACAACGGTTAGACACACATTATATGCACCGGCACTGCTATAAGTATGGTTTGGATTGGTCAGCATTGAGGTTGTGCCGTCTCCAAAATTCCAGTGCGAAGAAGTTATTGTGCCATTTCCAACTGAAGTATTGTTACAATATAATGTATTGCCACTGGTATTATAAGTATACTCGGCAAAACAGGGCACGCTAACACATTGTACCCATTGTACCGAATCGCAATAGGTGCAAGTAGAAGTCGTACCACTTGTCGTGTCCAGATAATTCACCGAGACGCACGTATTGTATATTCCTGTTGCATTGTAAGTATGCTGCGGACTCCAGGAAGATGAAGTATCCCCGTCGCCAAAGTCCCACAAACAAGAAGTTAAAATTCCAGGCCCACTCGAATAATTTGAGAAATGGGCAGTGCAGTTACTGACCGAATAATTAAAATCAGCGGCACAAGGGCCTCCCTGGCCAGATTGAATATAAATTGAATCATTGGAAATACAAGAGTTGTAAATTCCTGTATTGATATTGAAATAATAAGTTTGTAGAGTCACATTGTACCATCCACCACTGGCATAGGTATGAGACGGGTTTTGTACATTGTAAACACTAGTACTACCATCCCCAAAATCCCACATGCTATTCGACATGGTTCCGGTACCGGTGCTAGTATTGGTGAAATTAACTATAGTGCCATTACCTGTTTGATAGCTAAATGAGGCATTGCAAAGACCTGCTGAAGTAACTACAAAAAGAGACTCCCAGTGCCAACAAGAGTCGATGCCTGTTGGTGTGGAATATATTACGGTCATGCAAACATTATAGGGTGCTGTTGCAATATAAATATGGCTTGGATTGGTTTGGTTCGAGCCTACTCCGTCACCAAAATTCCAGGAGATATTAGTTAGGACGTAATTGGCTGGCAGCAATGGCGTGAAGGATACCGTATCTCCAACTTGAGTTGTGGTGAACGAAATATTGGTACAGGGTGCTGCCTGTGCATTCAAGCTGAAGGTTACAAAAAAGTATCCATAATTTTTTCAGCATCACTGGGAATTATTCGAGAAGTTAATATTTTAACTCCTTCGTGCAAGTTACTTATTTCTAAGCATTTCTCAGGTCTTTAGAATCCTCTGGTTGCAATCACTAAAAATTATTTCTCAAAAAATCGAGTAATATGCTTTGGCAAACCTGCTCCGACCAAAAATGAAAACCGCCTCTTTCGAGACGGCTTTCGGGGAGTATGAACTATGAACAATTCTAAGTCTACTTTTTCAGGAAGCTACCATGCCAACGTTCACCCTGGCTCTCGGCTTGTATAAAGTACAGTCCGTTGGCCATTTGACGCACCGGGATCGAAATACCCTCTGCAGCTTTATCAGCTTCTGTTTGATACTGCACTCTTCCGCTCACATCCAGAATACGTATGGTTGTGGATTGCAATGAATTCAACACCACAGTTATTTGTTCCTGGGCCGGATTCGGATACACCTGAACCAGATTGCTTTGTACATTCTGCACACTGCTGGCACCAACATTAATGGGTTTGCATAGCGTGTCCTTGCAAGTTCCCTGCAATGAATCGTATCCGGTGATAATTAAACAGACATTGTAACTTCCAGCGGCATTGTAGGTATGGCTAGGACTGGCCACTGTAGCAATGGCGCTACCGTCGCCAAAATTCCAGGCATAACTCACCGAAGTACAATTGGTGCAGGTACTCATATTGTTGAAATTGGCTGTGTATCCGCTCACACTTTGGTTGAAGGCCGCATTGGCAAAACAATTTCCACCGCTACTTCCTCCGGATTGTATATAGATACTATCGCAATAGGTACAGGTTGTTGATCCGGCTGAACTATTATAAACCATTACCAGACATACATTGTACCAGCCACTGTTGGCATAGGTGTGAATCGGACTCAATTGTGTAGATGTACCACCATCGCCGAAGGTCCATACCGATGAACTGACAGTTCCTGTGCCACTGGAAGTGTTGTTGAAATAAACGGCATTCCCCGATAAATAACTGGGTGTAAAGTTGGCTGAACAAGGTCCGCCACCACTACCTTGTATGTACACACTATCGCACCAGGTACAGCTTGTTGTAGTCCCTTGATAGGCATAGCTTACGGTGAGGCAAACACTAAACCAGCCACTGGTGGTATAGGTATGAGTTGGGTTGGTTAGGGTAGAAGTGCCTCCATCGCCAAAGGTCCAAAAGCTGGATGTTAAAGTGCCACTGCCACTTGAGGTGTTAGTGAAATTTAAGGTGTTTGCACTATTTTGGGTATAGGTAAATGAAGGGGTACAAGGTCCGCCACCACTACCTTGTATGTACACACTATCGCAATAGGTACAGGTATCTGTGGTGAGTGGGGTAGCATAAACTACTGTCACACATACATTGTACCAACCCGGATTGGCATAGGTGTGCACGGGATTCGTTGAATTAGAAGTGTTTCCATCTCCAAAATTCCATAGCGTGGATGTCAGTGTACCATTCCCGGTAGACGTGTTTGTAAATGATGCGATATTACCACTTACGGTATAGGCATAATCGGCAAAGCAAGGTCCACTCGCACATTGTACCCATACAAGTGAATCACAATAGGTGCACGATGAGGTGGCGCCGCTGTTTGAATCCACATAACTCACCGTAACACATACATTGTACATACCCGTGGCATTGTATGTATGACTCGGATTCCAGGCTGTTGATGTGCCTCCATCACCAAAGGTCCATAAACAAGAAGTGAGTGCTCCTGAACCACTGGAGTAATTCGTAAAATTCACGGTGCAGTTATTCACGGTGTAATTAAAGTCTGCCATACAAGGGCCACTGCTTCCCGATTGCACATACACCGAATCACAATACACACAAGTAGTGACACTACCAGTTGCCGGATCAGAGAATACACTGGTCAGACAAACATTGTACCACCCATTGTTGGCATACGTATGTGAAGGATTTTGTTGGGTGGAAGTACCCCCATCGCCAAAGGTCCAGCTACTGGACATTAATGCGCCCGTGCCTGAACTGGTATTGGTAAAATTCACCACATTCCCGCTGGCGACCTGATAACCAAACGACGCATTGCAAGGACCACTCATGGTATTCACGGCAATGGAATCGCAATAAGAACATTGAAAAGTTTGTGTAGTACCGGTAATGGTACCGGAAACAGTCATACAAGGCATGTAATACCCGCCATTGGCATAGGTATGTGATGGGCTCACCAAAGTGGAAGTACCGCCATCTCCAAAATTCCATGAAATATTGGTGATGGTGTAGGTGAGAGGTAGAGAGGGTGTAAAGCTAACCGTATTCCCACTTTGAGTAGTGGTATACGAAACATTACTACAAGGTGGCTGGGCCTGAACACTCAGACCGAGCAACATAACAACGAGAATCAACAAATTTTTAACATAGCTGGGGTATTAAAGGATATAAAAATGGGTTGCTTTTTCGGGCGCAAGTTAGATCGAAATCCGGCATTCATCACGCGTTCACTGTCTGCCGGTCGTCTTTACTATTGCATGTGCAACCTGGTTTCAATACTAAATACGAGTGAGAGACTCCTGCCGTTAGTGGAAGGGTAAAAAAGTTTTTTGGAGTCAGCGCAGGTATCTCGCCTCAGCGAAGTTGCGTCGCACTCCTCAGGGTTCCACACCGCGCTCAGCGTAAATAGGGCTTCCTGAAAACAAAGCGGCGAGTCCTTATTCAGGAAGCCCTAAATACCTGATTTTCAGCTACCCGCTTTCACTGAACCGGACCCGCACAAATGTGCCTTTCGGTTTGCCAAAATGCGTCGTATATTTCAAGTTCCAAATTGAAACCTATGAGCCAGAGCCGCACCCTCCGTTTGTATGCCAAAGAATCAGGAACCTCCGCAGCATCCGTAAAACCGCCGATTATCCCGGTATGGAATTGCTGCAGTCGTATCAGTTAAGCACGGTACGTAGCAGCAGTCAGGAAGTACAGGTGGAATTACACGACAACCACCTGCTTGAACTCGTTTTTGAAGATGATACCACCTGGTTTGGCGACCGCGTGATGCTGGATGATTTGTTTCCGGATGCCACCAAAACCAAACGCGGCAGTGTTGAACTCACCGATTTACCCACTGCACTGGAAACAGATGCCGACAGCCGGGGCCTCATTAAAAAACTGGCCATTCGCCTCCTGAACGTTTTTGTANAAAAAGCCGTACAAACCGGAGTTCGCGCTCTGGTAATGAAACTGGAAGATAAACTCCTGGAAGGACAGAGCGGCCTTTATCAAATCAGCGAGGACTTTGAACTTAAAAACCGCTACCAANAAGAAAGAAGGGGATCAACCTTTTCTCCTTTTTTACATGGCACCGGCTCCTCCACCAAAGGTTCATTCAGTGAATTGAACGCGGAGAATAAAACCTTATGGACGCAAATGTTGTCCACCTATGGCGACCGTATTCTGGGCTTTCAACATGAAACACTTAGTAAAAGTCCGATCCGAAACGTACGCGAGTTACTGGAGCAACTTCCTAATGCCATTCAATTCGATGTGGTATCTCATTCCAGGGGTGGTCTGGTTGGTGAACTCCTCGTACGTTTCAGTGAATATGCGCAAGGGTTCAGCGATTCGGTGCTGGATNCGATGCGCCGTAAAAAAATGGATGAGGACGCTTCCGATGTGGAANCGATCCGGAAATTGCTGAAGAAGAAACAACTGCGCATCGGGAAGTTCATTCGTGTCGCCTGTCCTGCAGCAGGTACTTCACTCATGGGTGGCCGAGTTGAAAATTATTTTAATGTACTCATTAATGTACTCACGATTCCGTTTGGCAGCAAGGCCTCTCCGCTCATTGGTATCTGCAAACAAATTATTTCGGAGGCTGTGAATAGTAAAAATGAAACCGATGTGTTACCAGGCTTAGAAGCCATGAACCCGGAGTCCATTTTTATCAAGGTATTACAAAGCCCCGGCGAACTGAGTTCTGAAAACCCTTTTGGTCTCTTTGAAAACCGCCTGGCGGTAGTTTCCGGAAACGGCTCACTCAGCCTCAGTTTAAGTGGATTGNGGGTGTTATTGTCCAAAATGATTTTTCAGGCCAAGAATGATTTGGTGGTAAATACCAATTCCATGTATCTGGGTTTGATGCGGAAGTATCCCGTGCAATATNTTTTCGATGAGGGCAGTGAAGTAAACCACTTTAGTTATTTCAAAAATANNAAAACTCAGGAGGCCATGGTGGCTGCCCTGAATGCCCGCACCGAATTAATTCCATCCTTCAGTGAATACCGGAGAGGAAGTGCCGATGAACGGGTGCGGGGAATTTTAGGCATCGAATATGGTCGCATCTACAACGATAAAGTGAGCGGTAAACGACCTGTTGTGGTTTTGATTCCGGGCATCATGGGTTCTACCCTCGAAAAATCAAAGCCTGNNATCTGGTTGCATTACCTGCGCATGATGATGGGCGATCTGAAACAACTGGCCATCGATGAACGAAACGTTGAAGCAACCGGACTCATCAAAACATCGTATAAAAAACTAAGCGACTTTTTAAGTGATACACATGATGTGGTCACCTTCCCATACGACTGGCGCAAGTCGGTTGCTCAGGCCGGTGCGAAGCTGGATCAACTGCTACAAAAACTCGCCAAACACAATCAAACCGTTCACATTGTGGCCCATAGTATGGGTGGTTTGGTGGCCCGCGATTTTATTTTCCGCAATCCTAAGCTCTGGCAAGAACTCAATACCCGCCCCAATTTCCGGTTTCTGATGTTAGGCACGCCTTGGTTGGGCTCGTATCGCATCCCCTATGTGCTTGCCGGAAAGGATAGTATGGTGAAACTATTGGGCAAGATCGATTTTCAACATGCCGTGGATGAATTGATTGACATGTTCGCCAAGTATCCCGGCTTACTGAATCTGATGCCGGTGCATGAGGGTTCCCATGATTTTAGTCGCTCCGAAACCTGGAAACAATTTCAACAAGCCAGTGGACTCCAATATAATATGCCCGACCCCGCCACTTTGCAGGAGTTTGCCACCTTCCGCCAATTTGTACAAAGCAATAGCTCTAAAATTGATTTTACCAATGTGGTGTATGTGGCGGGAAAGGACGAGAACACACCTTGTGGTTTCCGGATTGACCCACGCGGACAACTGGAATTTGCTGGCACCGGTGAGGGAGATCAGTNNGTGACCTGGGCCACGGGAATTCCGTCTGGTATAGATCGGGATACCTCACTGTATTATACTTCAGTGACCCATGGAGGATTGGCTAATGATGCCAGCCTATTTAAAGGTATTCTGGAAATTCTTCAAAAGGGTGGCACCAATCAGTTTGTGCGGAAGCCAGAATTGATTNCCACCCAAAAGAGAAGTTTTGTCCTGAACGATACCCGTGTGCTGGAGTCCGATGAAGAAAGCAGCATGTTGGGCATTTTAGGTTTACCAACCGAAGCCCAGGCGGAAAAAGCCATGCAGGCTCCGCTGAAAGTGAGTGTTACCCGTGGCGATCTCAAATACAGTCGCTTCCCGGTCATTCTGGGGCATTTTAACCGCGATGGCATATTAAACGCAGAACGGGCTGCAGATTCCTACCTCAAAGGAGCCATCTCCGATAAACATCGATTGGGTGTGTATCCGGGACCAGTTGGTACCTACGACTTCTTTTTAAATCCTGACACCCACGAGGCATCTTTTAAAGGAGCCATTGTGATCGGTTTAGGCGATATTGAACGATTCAGTCAACAGCATCTGGCCATATCCATCGAGAAAGCCTGCATCAGTTTTATGCTGAATCGCGGAGCCACCGCCCGCATGGGGAAAGGGGCTCTGGGTATTTCAGTATTATTGATCGGAGCCGGTTATGGGAAACTCAGCATCGAAAGTTCTATTATGGGCATCTTGCAAGGCATCAGCAATGCCAATGCCAAAACCATGCAAATTCAGGGCAGGGAATTGAAATCGATTGAACACATTGAGTTTGTTGAATTGTATGACGATAAAGCCATCCAATGTTTTCAGTCGCTCGATCGTATCGTCCGCCAGAATTACGAAGGCTTGTCTTTGCAATGGATGGAGAAAAAACTCAGAAAGTCGTATGGCAACCGCAACCGCCTCACCTCCGAAAGTACCACGGATTGGTGGCAGCGTTTAACCGTGTTGAATCAGGCCAAAGAAGGACAATCCGATTACCGTTATCTGAGCTTCTATGCTTCAACTGCCAGTGCCCGTGAAGAACGAAAAGACTTGCGAAGTAATATTCACTTGCTCGAAGAAATCATTCAGAAAATCTCGATGCAGGAAAAATGGAATCCGGAAGAAGCCAAAGTGATTTTTGAAATGCTGATACCCAATGAATTCAAAGAAAATATCAGTAGCCGAAACAGCATCTTATGGGTGTTAGATAAATACACGGCAACTTACCCCTGGGAATTATTGCAAGCCACTCTCGATAAAAATAAACCCTTGTGTGTGAGTGCCCGCATGATACGGCAACTGGCTACTATGGATTACCGCAACGTGATTTATTCTTCTAAAACCAATCAGGTACTGGTAATTGGTGATNCGGATCTGGAAGGTTTAAAAATGGCACCTCAACTTGCGGGCGCTGCAAGAGAAGCCCAGGTGGTGTATGATAAAGTGAAAAAGAATTACNCCGGCATCCCGAAGCCTATTATTAACGGCAAGAGCAGTGAGGTATTAAAGGCCCTTCATGCCACCGATTATAAATTGATTCACGTGGCAGCACATGGAATTTTTGATGATGAAAACAATGAGCAGAGTGGTATCCTGATTGGAAAATACCAGGAAGGTAAAACGGAAAAACCCCTTTTATTAACTCCGAATGAATTTAATCAGATGCAGGTAACCCCTGAACTGGTTTTTATCAATTGTTGTTTTTCAGGAACGATGGATGATGGTGCTGAAACACTGAGCCGGAACCGAACCCGATTGGCCGCCAATATCGGAACTCAACTCATTGAAATGGGTGTGAAGGCAGTGGTGGTGAGCGGTTGGGCGGTAGATGATCAGGCTGCTCTTTCGTTTGCATCAACGTTTTATGACAACCTGTTGAATGGTGAAGACTTTGGAACAGCGGTGCATCAGGCGCGCAAAGAAGTATTTAATAAGTTCAAGTATACCAATACCTGGGGAGCTTACCAGTGTTATGGAGATCCGTTCTACCGATTAGTACAAGATAAACGAAATACCTCAGTCGACATTCTGCCGTATGATATTACCCAGGAAGCAAAAAATGATCTGGTGAACTTGTTGAGTAAAGCAGATATTGATTTTTACAACGCGGATAATTTGTATAAGGAACTGGAATACATTTCAGCACGCATCNCAAAAAGTGATATTGACGATGCCGACATCCTGGAAGAAGAAGCGTATGCCTATTCCGAATTCAATCGTTTTGCCATTGCCATCGAAAAGTATGAACGACTCTTCAAACTGGAAAAGGCCACCTTCAATGTAAAATCGATTGAGAAGTATTGCAATATTTCCTGCAAACATTGTTTGGGGCAATTTTTGGATGAGTCGGTGAAGCCGGGATCGCAACGCGCCCGTGAACTCACCCGTCAGATGAAAACGATTATTGAAAAGATTCATCTGATGCAGCAATTGCATCCTACCGCAGAGCGTTATGCCTTGTTAGGGAGTGCCTTTAAAAAACTCGCCATCATTGACGTGGATTTATTCAACAATCATCTGAAACAAAGTGCGGTGTTTTATAAGGCGGCCTTTGATGCCAAGGGCAGTACCTTCGATATGTACAGTTATTGCAACTGGATCGCGGTAGAACAATTTATACTGGATCGTGCCTGGGGAGAATCGGTACTGGCCGTATTGAATGGAAAACCATTTACCTATGATATCCCCGGGTTACCGGAAATCCGGAAACGCCTGGATGCGCATATCGATGAGGTAGAAGGCCAATTGGCTGGTGGTGAAAGAAATTACTGGCAAATGGTATCCCGCGCCAATGCCTTGTTGTGTAAGTATATTATTGCCGATGATAAACAACGTGAATCGCTAATGCCTTTGGTGAAAGCCGAATACCGCGCAATCTGGATTCATGCCGGTGATACGAATAAGAAACGCACGGAATCAGAATTTTTGNAAACCTTGGCGGCCTATGCCCTCATTGTGCAACAGGAGAAAATGGCCCGCGATATCCTAACACTGAATGAAGAACTCAAGAATCTCATGGGGTAGAGGTTTTAATCAGAAGTTTCAACCACTTCGATGCGTACCTTACACAACCCTTTCCCAAAAAATCCAAGTTCTTTGGCAGCGGCTTGTGACAAATCGATCAGTCGTTTGTTTCTGGCATGGAGTCGGTCATTGATGACAACCACTACCTCTTTTCCGGTCTTCAGGTTGGTCACACGAACCCGGGTTCCCAGTTTCAGGAAGTTATTGGCTGCTGTTAGCTTTTGATTACTGAAAATGGCACCACTGGCGGTTTTGCGACCGTTGAATTGGTGTGGNTAGTAACTGGCAATCCCGGTCCAGCTCTTTTGTTTTTTNGCACCGGATTTCTGTGCCATCGCCGGCAAGCAGAAGCTCAGGAAGCATAAGAAAGCAAATAACAGTCTCATAAGCTGAATATGAAGTAGTAAGATAAGGTTTAGCAGTTAAACGGCCAACCTTTGCGTTAAACATGAAACTAAGCAGAAATAGGCAGTCTTGGGTTGGTACCAAGACCAAGCACTAATTTAACGCGCCGAAAGAAATTCTTCTTCGCCGGGAAACACTTCCATAATCACTTCTCCGACTCCTTGCTGGATCAATCCTAATTTGCGTGCGGCAGCCTGACTTAAATCAATCAATCGTTGATTTTTTGCATTCATCCTATCGTTGATTTTAACCACAACACTTTTACCATTGCGGGGATTTACAATACGAACGAGTGTACCAAGTTTAAGAAAGTTGTTGGCCGCAGTGAGTTTNTCGTTGGAAAAAATTTCTCCGGTGCTGGTTTTTCTTCCATTAAATTTAGGATGATAATAGCTCGCGATTCCTTTCCAGGTTTGCAGACTGACTTTTTTAAATTGTGCTTTGGTGAATGTTCCAATCAAACTAAGGATCGGTACAAAGGCAATCAGACTTAATTTTCGAACGAACATAGGCTTTCCTTTTAAGGGGGCAAAAGTATCCACCTAAGTCAACCAAAAAAGCTGTTTAGTCTTTTGTAAACATAATGAGATGTTAGTCGGGCCCTATTTTACCAGATATTAACCTCTCGTTCTAACAAGATGTTAAAGCGCTGTTGTACAGATGTTATGATTTCTTCCGAGAGCCTGAAAATGGCTTCNCCTTTTGCATTACCATAATTGACCAAAACGAGGGCTTGTTTGGGATGCACACCTGCATCACCAGAACGATATCCTTTCCATCCACATTGTTCAATGAGCCAGGCAGCAGGTATTTTCACTCCTTGGGCTGCATCAAACAGGGGCATGTCAGGATANTGTCCTTTTAAAGATTCAGCCAATTCGTTCAGCACCACCGGGTTTTAAAAGCTTCCGGCATTGCCTGTAACAGCCGGGTCAGGTAATTTACTCTGCCGAATGGCAATCACTGCATCGGCAACATCCCGTATGCCCGGATGTGCGATACCCCGCTCCTGCAATACCTGCTGAAGGCCCCCATAGGAGGTATTCACCCGGGGTGTTTTCGACAAACACAAGGTGATCGACACAATAAAATAAAGCCCTTTGGCTTCCTGCTTAAAGACGCTGTCGCGGTATCCGAATCGACAATCTTCCCGGCTAAATAATCGAATATTGCCGCCCTGAATATCGAGGGCCTCCAGTTCATGAAAAACAGCAGTCAATTCTACCCCGTAGGCGCCAATATTTTGTATGGGCGCAGCGCCACAGGTTCCCGGAATCAGGGCCAGATTTTCAATGCCCCCATAGCCCCGCTCTACGCACCACAGCACTAAATCATGCCAGATCGCGCCAGATGCTGCCTGTATCCAAACATGGGTTTCATCTTCACGAATACAAGTAATTCCTTGCAGCCGATTGAATACCACCAATCCATGCACAGCCTGAGTAAGCAATACATTACTCCCTCCACCCAGGATATACCAGGGCTCCTGATTTCTGGTGGCCTGAAGTTGCAGAAGATCTTCCCGGCGATGAATTTCGATGCATTCACGCGCACTTTCATCGATATGAAATGTGTTGAAAGGCTTTAAGGAAATAGGTCCTGTGGTAGACATGCCACAAATTTAATCTCGGATGGAACAAAAATGGCTTATTATCTTTAGGCCGGAATGAATCTTTATCGTCATATCCCTTTTTTGCGGTCAGTACTCAGCTATTCGCTCACGGCCTTTGGCGGCCCACAGGGTCATATGGGTATGATGATTAAAACTTTTGTAGAAGAGCGTAAAGATGTGACCCATACGGAACTCATCGACTTTATGTCGTTTTGCCAGATGTTACCGGGGCCTTCTTCTACACAAACTATCACGTTGATTGGCTATAAGCGCGGAGGGNTAGGGTTAGCATTAATTACTTTACTGATCGGGNTATTACCGGCAGCGTTCTTAATGGGGGACNTGGCTTTTCTGGTGCATTATTTTGATATACGCGCTATTCAAACCAATCTGTTTCGTTACATCCAACCTATGGGGGTGGGTTTTATTGNNTTTGCAGCGTATAAGGCGATGCGCATCAGTGTGAGGCATCCTGCAACGGTAACCATGATGCTGGTGGCGTTGCTGGCCGCGATGCTGATTCGTTCTCCTNGGGTGTTCCCGATTTTGTTGCTGGCCGGTGGCACGGTGTCTAATTTCAGTAATCGGCGTATTCCTGATGTACATGTACAACGTAAGCCGGTGAAGTGGGTGAATATCTGGTGGTTTCTGCTTGTATTTGTGATTGCTGGTATATTATCTGAAGCGGCCCGTGTAAGTCATTGGCCCTTTGCCCGGGGTTATAATTTATTTGAAAATTTTTACCGCTTTGGGAGTATCGTGTTTGGCGGAGGACATGCCCTGATCNCCATGATGTATGAACAGTTCGTTACCCGCCCGGAAAGTATGCATCTCCCGCCCTATCTGAATGCGGCTGAATTTTTAACCGGAACAGGTATGGTCAATGCCATACCCGGACCCGTATTTTCTATTTGTACCTATGTGGGCGCGCTGAGTTTACGAAGTTATGGGTGGCACGGTTTATTAGCCGGATCGCCATTGCCACCCTGGGCGTTTTTACCCAGTATACTATTACTGTTCTTCTTCTTTCCCATTTATCAAAACCTCAAACAATACACGGTCATTTATCGGGCGCTGGAAGGAATTCATGCCGTGGTGGTGGGTATCATGTGGGCATCGGGCTTCTTGTTATTTCAATCTATGCCATTTGATTGGACAAATCTGATCGTCATTTTGATCGCATTCAGTTTATTGAATTTTTCTAAAATTCCGGCACCGCTGATTGTGATGGCTTGGTTGTTATTGGGCTGGGCGATGTAATGTAATTCTGGCCTTATTGGCATCAATCTGTTTTGACTAATTTCAGTACTTCCATTCCTGTTTCATGATGTATTCTTAAGGTATAGATGCCAGGCAATAGTGAACTTATTTTTAAACAATAAAGATTCGGATTCAGTTTTTCAATGGGCATTTGTATGATTTGACCACTCAGATCGCAGAGGACGATCGACTGAATAAACGATTCTGTTTGCAGATACATCTGGGTGTTTCCGGGATTAGGGAATAACACGCTTTGAGACTCCGTTTTTCCGTTATTACATTCGGAAATATCGGTGTTNGAACAAACTCCCGGCAAGTGAGCATCGATCCATAAAATGCGTTGTTTGATGATACTTTTTAAGGTATCGATTTCCTCCTGATAGGTGGCCGCAAAAGGAGCAGATTCAGGGGTCCCGACATTTATGCCCAAGGTTTGCCAATAGTCGTAATGCCTTTGCTGAGCCAGCTGCAGGTATAAGGCTTGTTTATCGATGTAATCATTGATGCTATCCAGATGCAAGGCATATTTCCGGTGAAACTCCCAGCGGCATTTGGCATTGTTTCTGAAGAAGGTGTCCTGCATCATGATATTCCACCAGGGCAAATACAACACATCCCCATCGCAGGGGGCCGCTTCATAATACCAACCACTATAGTCTGCCGGTGTCCAGGGCATACGTTTCAAGGCCCAGTCAAAATCCCAAATAGGTCCGGCATGCAAACTACTGTCTTTGCTGTCGCGCTTTTTAAAANNATACATACTCTTCTTATACCCATCACCATTCCACGACATTTCGTTGGCCAGCATATAATCAATAAACGAATTCAAATGAATCAGAGGTCGGTATCCATATATCGAATCATACACCTGGGTTCCGAACAGGCGGGCTTCGAGGGTATCAAATTCGGCCTTGATATAATTCCCTTGCTGGGTTCGAATATTATTTGCATTCGGGTATTCATAATTGAACTGATACGCCACATTACATGGTTGTGCGATGTACTGACTATTCCACCCGATATCGGCATAATCGTGCTTGATGATATAGCCCCCGGTGAGCGAATCACCCGCAATATCCAAGGCATCCATTTGCGAAATATCCACGCGCTTATCATCCCGTTTTATTTTNTCCATTAAGGAATAAATCCCCTGATACTCTCCATCAACTACCACCTCAACAAAACGACTTCTTGCCGCATAATGCCCCATGTCCCGGAAAATATGGTACATCAATGGGTTGCGAACAAAACTCTTATCGTTGTAGTTGGCCAGCAAAATCAANTCATGCTCCGAGGGCATCCCCAACAGCGATAAATTACTATCGGCCCCGCTGCCCGAATAAGTCGTGAAGGTATACGGTGCCTGCGGCAGGGACGAACTAAAGGCTCCGCGTCGTTTGATGCCGGCCTTCCCCTGAAAAACATTGCCGGCATTGGCCGGATAATTCAAATTACCAACACCGTTGTCGATGATTTTAAATCGACCGGGCTTTTCGTCCAGCTGNATTCCATTGCCATTGGTATTGATCGCCACCAATGGAATATCAGTGGCTATTTGTATCGGGGCCGGCGCGTTCGTATCGAAAGTAATGGACCAGAAATTCACCCAACCGGTATCCGCAGGACCAACATCCTGCATCTGAAGATACCAGTTGCCATTTCCAGTCTGGCCATTATTGATATTCCCAAAACTACCCATGGGCTTAAAGGTTCCTGTAAACGGGGCGGTCCCGAAAGCAATACCCGTCGCCGCCGTGGCTTCGAAACAGGTATTCGTGAAATTATCATCGGCACCGCCAACTTGTTGAAATAAATTAATCACCTGACCTGATGGAGTAATCAGGGCCGCTTTCAAGTCAGCATCATAGGGATGCGTAATGTCGACACATACTGTTTTTAAACCATACGCTGGCGACAAACCTCCGCTTAACCCACTCACACTAATCGGAAATGTAACTATAGTTCCGTCGTCGGGTATCTGTCCGCCGCCTCCATTAAAAGTTTGGGACCAAGCGGATGAACAAAAAAAACTAAAAATCAGAATGAATAAAAACTGCTTCATCATAGAAGTAGCAAGATAACAAATGTCATCCATCCTATCCCAATTGTAATTATAAATTAGTCCTAAATCAATTGATAATTTTACCATGGAAAATACCATCCAGCCCCGATGATATAGATGTGTTTGAGGCACGAAAGCTACAACAATACAATCGAGAGACAGTACCAACGATCATGGCGAAGATTGGTCTATAGAATATTTATTGTCGGTATTCGTGCTAAAAATCTTTTTGGTAGTCACAAGTATCAACTGATAGCTGCTCCTCGCCGATCTAAGAGATTCATCGAGTTGAAATGTATAGTTATGCTCTTCAATGGAAGAACTCATTTTGAGTCTTAAACACCGGAAATTCAGAACGCCGGTTCTTGCCGGCGTTCAGAAATGATACATTAGTTAATCAATTTATTCAATCACCAACGATTGGCGTTCCGTTCCGTTTTCAGTCTGAATATCCAACAGATAAATTCCGGATGGAACATTTGTAGATCCAGTTGATAAGCACTGCTGGATGAAAACACTTCCTGTTTTTGCAGGATGCGGCCCTGAAAATCATATAAACGAATCTCACGAAGCGTGCTGCCAGTTGAGCGAATGTTCACGGTGGATACAGCCGGTTGAGGAAAGATACTGATTCCGTTCCGTTGAGTGAGATCGGTGACTGAGGTCGGATGAGCCAGTGTATTGATGGTTGTATTTGTCTTGATGGGTGCGTTATAATCAAAATAAATGGATGCACTGTTCTGTATCACATCACCGATAGCATTGCTGTTTTTGTTCGATGGTATATGTGATAAAACCATGACTGAGTGGTTCATTGTGGGTACTGTCTGGCAGGTAAATATCTTTAAAATGAATATCAAGAATATTCCCATTCCGCACTTGTGCCGTGTAGTTATGACTACCTCCCGAACCCACAGCGTGCTTAAATCCAGTTTACTGGAAAGTGTATCCAGGATGCGGATATTACGTGCTGGAGCAGTTCCTGTATTTTGAAAAACAACGGTATATTCCAGCAAAGTATCCTGCTTTGTGATTTTTCCTTGTGGCCCTTCACCCCGGGGTGACACATATTTCTCATTCGGATCGTACGAAGAAGCAATCGGACGGCTTACTGTGTAGGTATTGTTCGAAAGAAAAGGATCGCTGAGTGCAATGGGTGTAATTTGTAATGTACTACTTAAAACCGGGCCCAGTGTATAGTTGGTAGGAGTACCTACAAAGACTTCAATGGGTGGATTCAACCAGGAATAACCGCTCCAGGAGGGAATAGACATGATCCAGGTTAATGAATCGCCATTAGGAGTCGTATTTACTGAAGTAGGTGCTGGAAAGGAATAAAGGTGGTTCAGTGAATCATTCAATACCAGACTTACGATACCTTGTGCAGGCGTTAATAAATAACTGCGGTATGGATAAATTTTAATTCTTGTCGTGTCGCCGGGCACATAATTCTGACTATAAGCCCAAATACTGTAATCGGCTATGTTGAGGGAACTATCTATGAAATGATTATTCAATACATTGTTCGTCAAGGTTACCATATTACCCTGAGGACAAGTCAAGGCCTCCTGATACCCTGACATCCACCACACATTGGTTTTGCTGAGCGTATGCGTACCCAGGGGAACCTGATTGAACTGATAGTCACCCTGACTATTTGTGAATGCAATGGCTCCGGTGCTCAATTGAATTTTGGCGCTGGGGTTGGGCCAATCTCCTGCATTCTGGATGCAGGCGTTGGATGAATCGATCCAGGCATTTCCTGCAATCGTACCACAGTTTATGCCGGTCACCCCTATGGTATAGTTATATTGTTGGCAGGCCCCTCCGTTGGTCACAATCACCCAATACGATCCGGATATGGCATTGCTCAAATCTTCAGTGGTATCTCCGTTGCTCCACAAATACGAATAACTCCCGGCAGGTGTAACCGTGATGTCAATCCCTCCATCGCCGGAAAGGTAACAGCTTTCGTTGTAGGTGGTATTGGTTACAGTCACCCCGCTCAACAAGGGTCCATTTCCGACTACCGCAGTCGCACTGCTATTGCATCCCATCGCATCGGTGACATTTACAATGTAGTTGCCCGGACACAGATTATTAAATGGCGGTTGTGCTGTAATATTCCCCGGCTGCAACAGATAGGTATACATCGGAAATCCTCCAATGGCGGTGGCGGCGATACTGCCATTGCACTGCCCACAAGTTGCATTGCCCGGCGTCAGTGCAAGCGATAAGGGGATGGCTGGGTTAATTGTGACGGTTGTAGTTTGTGTACAACCAACGGCATCAGTAGCGGTAACAGTATACACTGTTGGGCAAAGTCCATAATACGTGGTTCCAAACTGAGTCGGAAAGGCCTGTGGTGAGAAAGTCATCGAGACGGCACCCGTTCCATTCTGATAATTAAAATCTACAATACCATCACACATACCCGCACAGGATTCGTCCACCGTGTAATTGACGCCCAACGTCATGGTACATTGTGCGTGATTGCGTTTGGCTAAAAGAACTGCACTAAACAGGATCGATAAAAAGAAAATTGTTTCATGGCTGCTAAAATTTACTTCAAAACTAGAACGCCTGACAAGGAGATTGAAATTTCATCTGTCATTTGTTTGTCATGCGAATAAATATGACTTCATGATGACAATTTCTCAGAACACCTGATACAAAACAATTCCACTGTACATTTGGGTTATGATGTTTCGCAGTATTACCTGTTGCGTGTTTTGTTTCTTCTATTCTACCGGAGTTGCACAACTGGATCGAACAAAACTGGAATTACCCTGGCGCTCTTCGGATAGCATCCAGGAGCAAGCTTTAAATCTCCGTATTGGTTCACATTCCTTTTTTCGCAACAACGAATTTTTCGAAAAGATGGCCCAGGGCTATACGCTGTTTGGCACCCTGCTCAATACAGAATTAGTCTATCAGGCGCATTCAAATCTCAGTTTATCTGCCGGCATATTCATGCGCAAAGATTTTGGAGCATCAGGTTTTCAACAGATCGAACCTCGATTTACAATTACAGTTCATGGTCGGCGACAGGCCTTGCTGTTTGGTAATCTGGAAGCCCAGGTATCGCATCGCCTCATTGAACCTCTTCTGGACTATGAATCATTCATACAGCATCATACCGAACAGGGGATTCAATTTAAAACATGGCATCCTTCCATTTGGTCGGATACCTGGATATCCTGGGATCGTATGCAATACCTTGGTTCAGATTATCAGGAGCGGTTTACGGCCGGGCATTCATCCTGCATACCGATTTTGAAAAAATNNACACATGATCTTTCTGTCATTCTACAAGGTATGGTGCATCACCGTGGCGGACAACTCGATATTGATTCCACCNCCTTGCAAACCGTGTTTCAGGGAGCAGCTGGTTTCAGGTATCGGAAACAAAGTGAAGGGTTTATTCGTGAATGGAATGCTGAAGCCCTTCTTGTGCATTATCAGGATTTATCACCTACTGTTCTGATGCCGTCATCGTCAGGTTCCGGTGTGCATGCCAACCTGCGCCTCACTTCAAAACATGGCATCGGCATCGCCCTGCAATATTGGNAAAGCGGCAGATTTTTATCGCTTCGGGGTGGAAGTTTGTACCAGTCCCGTTCCTCAGAAACAGCCCGCATTCCGACATATAGCCGCCAACGACAATTAATGTTTTGCAGAGCCTTCTATCAGAAAGAGCTCGTACCGCATTTGTATTGCGATTTGCGTTTTGAACCCTATTATGATTTGATAGAATCTTATTTCGAATACAGTTATGGATTGTATCTCAGTTACCGAAGTGATTTTCGGTTATTATCTGGTAAACGAATAAAAGCAGCGAATGCCCAACATGATTGAACGGTTCAGTCTCCCGGTCGTTTTTGTTCACGCCTGCTTAACTTAAAAAAGGGTAAAAGATTCTACGGTACTTGGCCGACTTTCGAAATCGGATATATTTGTTTCGAAATAGTCACTATGCGAATTTTATTAGTTGGTTTTCTGCTCATCGCCTTCACAGGACAAGGCTCAATTTCCTATAGTAAAAAACAATGCCTTTAAGCGCGGCGAAAAACTAACCTATCGGATTCATTACGGATTTATTGATGCCGTAGTAGCCACCATAGAAATTCTACCAGAGGTTAAAAAATTTGGAGACCGAAATACGATGCATATCGTAGGCATTGGTAAATCAAAAGGCACGTTCGATTTCTTTTTAAAGTTCGTGACCGGTATGAAACCTATTTGGATGATGAGGCCCTGATCCCTGGTTCTTCGGACGACGGATTGATGAAGGGGCTATCGTATGGCGCAAGACTATGTTTTTAATCATTACAAGAATACCGTGAATGCCAATTCGAAAGTGGTGAGTATTAAACCGGGAACCCAGGATATGCTGAGTGGTTTTTCTGGCCCGGACATACAATTTGGGTGCCGCTGCGGTAGGTCAGATATTTACTGTACCTACCCTGGTGGATGGTGAAATGTATGATTTAAAAATAAAATTTAAAGGCCGTGAAACCATTAAAAGTAGCTGGGGTAAAATTCGTTGCCTGAAATTTGTACCGGTACTGCAAAAGGGCCGGATATTTAAACATGAAGAGGATATGGTGGTATGGCTTACTGACGATGACAACCATATTCCTATCCGAGCCAAGGCTGAAATTCTTTTTGGGTCGCTCAAGGTAGACTTACTCGCCTATCAGGGAATTATGAAACCATTTCAGTTTCAATAAGCCGGCAGAGAACCTTGAATCCCTATCACATAAACCCAGATGATGCATTTACTTTCATTAAATCGCATAAACCCAAATTTTGTCTCGTCATATAAGCGGAGAGGCTTCAAATCGATTAAGCAAGCATAATGCTCCAAGGAAATCTTTCGCAAATGCTTGCTAAATCCCCAGGTAATGCCACAAGTTCTCTCCTTTCGGTCGCTGCTATGGCATAACCTGGGATAAAAAGATCGAAAAGGAATACTACGCAATCTGTAAATTTGCAGCCATTAATTTTAACTGCTCAAATTTCGCACGATGCACTTACGAGTCCAACAACAANAAGAATTTCAGGGACGCCATATCGGCCCGAATGAAAAGGAAACAACCGAGATGCTGAAAACCATTGGTTGCAGCACCATGGAAGAGTTGATTGAANAAACTGTTCCGGCTTCCATCCGCTTATCCGGTCCGCTGGAAATGGAAAGCCCCCTGAGTGAATTTGAATACCTCCGCCATATCACCGAGTTGGGCCAGCAAAATACCTTGCTCAAGGATTGTATCGGACNNAAGGGCTACTACGGAACAATCACGCCGAGTGTGATTCTGCGGAATTTGTTCGAAAATCCGGGATGGTATACCCAGTACACGCCTTATCAGGCCGAAATTGCCCAGGGGCGTCTGGAAAGCCTGCTCAATTTTCAAACCATGGTGAGCGATCTTACCGCGCTTCCGATTGCCAACGCCTCCTTGCTTGATGAAGGAACAGCCGCCGCTGAAGCCATGAATCTTTTGCATGCCTCCAATGGTAAGGAAGGGAAGAACAAGTTTNTTGTAGATGAACAGGTTTTTGCACAAACCATCGATGTACTGAAAACCCGTGCAGTACCTGTTGGAGTTGATTTGGTGATCGGCGATTTGAATTCCACAGTCATTGATGCGAGTTATTTTGGTATCCTGATTCAATATCCTGATGCCAGCGGTGAGATTCGTGACTATCGGAATTTGATCCAACAGGTTCACGATGTTCAGGCTGGTGTTGTGATGGCTACCGATTTGCTGGCGCTTACGTTGTTAACCCCTCCGGGAGAATTAGGTGCCGATATTGCCGTGGGTTCTGCACAACGATTTGGGGTTCCTATGGGATTCGGTGGTCCGCATGCCGCCTTCTTCGCCACAAAGGATGAATTTAAACGTATCATACCTGGTCGTATTATTGGAGTAAGTATAGATGCTCAGGGCGAGCGTTGTTTGCGTATGGCTCTGCAAACACGTGAGCAACATATCCGACGTGAANAAGCAACTTCCAATATTTGTACGGCTCAGGCTTTGTTAGCAAATATCGCAGCGATGTATGCAGTATATCACGGTCCTGATGGTTTGCAAGCAATTGCCAAACGGGTTTCCATGTATACCAAAGCACTGGCAGATAGTTTAGGGACGGCCGTACTGAACAGATTCTATTTTGATACCATTACCTTAAGCGTTGAGGATGCGGATTCGGTGATGAAAGCCCTGGAAAGTGCTGGATTCAATGCACGACGTGTTCATGCGAATCATATCAGCATCAGCCTGGACGAAACAATTTTACCCGAACATGTTGAAGCCTTATCTGCCGCGTTAAAAGGAACTAAAACAAATTTTGCAGATACACTAAGTAACATTCCGGAATGGGCTACCCGCACCAGTTCCTACCTCACCCATCCCGTATTTCACGCACACCGCAGTGAAAGCCAAATGATGCGTTACCTCAAATCACTCGAAGATAAAGACCTTGCTCTGAATCGCAGCATGATTTCATTAGGCTCTTGTACCATGAAACTGAATGCGGCTTCTGAAATGATTCCGGTGAGTCAGCCACATTGGGGTGCCCTGCATCCATTTGCCCCACGCCATCAATGGAAAGGCTATGAACAACTCCTGCGAACCCTGGAAAAGATTNTATGTGCCATCACCGGTTTTGATGCCTGTAGTTTGCAACCCAATTCTGGAGCACAGNGGGAGTACGCCGGTCTGTTGGTGATAAAAGCCTATCACGAAAGCCGGAATGATCGCCACCGCAATGTGATTTTAATTCCTATTTCTGCCCACGGTACCAATCCGGCCAGTGCCGCTATGTGCGACTTCAAAATTGTGATTGTGGCTTGTGATGAANAAGGCAATATTGATGTGAACGATCTGAAAGCTAAAGCCGAACAACATAGTGCCAATCTCGCCGGTTTGATGGTTACCTATCCCTCTACCCATGGTGTGTTTGAAGAAACGATACGTGAAATCTGTGAACTGGTGCATCAGCATGGCGGACAGGTTTATATGGATGGCGCCAATATGAATGCCCAGGTGGGATTAACCAGTCCGGGAAATATCGGCGCAGACGTCTGCCACCTGAATTTACATAAAACCTTTGCCATTCCGCATGGTGGAGGTGGCCCCGGAATGGGACCCATTTGTGTGAAATCACAACTGGCACCCTTTNTACCCGGACATACCCAACACAAAACCGGAGGTGACCAGGCCATATCTGCTGTGAGTGCGGCGCCTTTTGGAAGTGCCAGTATCTTGTTGATTTCGTATGGTTATATTAAGATGCTGGGCGCCGAAGGCCTCAGACGCGCAACCGAATATGCCATTCTGAATGCGAATTATATGAAGGCGCGTTTAGAGAAGGAATATAAAATTTTATATACAGGCAGCAACGGAACCTGTGCCCATGAGTTTATCGTTGATTTACGCCCGTTCAAAGCAGCCGGTATTGAAGCCGAAGATGTGGCAAAACGTCTTATGGACTTCGGGTTTCATGCACCTACCTTATCCTTCCCAGTAGCCGGAACCCTGATGATTGAACCTACCGAAAGTGAAGATAAGGCCGAGCTGGATCGTTTTTGTGATGCGCTGTTATGCATTCGTCAGGAAATTGAAGAGGTGATTACTGGTCAAGTGGATGCGAAAGATAACGTGCTGAAACATGCTCCGCACACTCAGGCCATCCTGACTGCGGATGAGTGGAGTCGACCGTATTCGCGCAGCAAGGCGGCTTATCCGCTTCATTGGGTAAGATCCAATAAATTCTGGCCGTCCGTGAGTCGTGTCAACAATACGCACGGTGACCGAAATCTGGTCTGTACCTGTGAACCCATCGAAAGTTATATGCAAGCTTAATCAGATTGATCAACACCGGGATTCACATTCCGGTGTTTTTTACCCCCTTCGTGCTTGAATCGCGATGAAATGTTGGCTTGCTGGTTTAGAAAGAATACCTTGCTTCAAATTGTATTCGAACAGATGGGAGTGCTTCTTTTTAGGGTTCATGGCGGGCATCATTTTTATTAAAATTCAGCACACCTAAAAAGAAGCCCAATGTGTTGAAGAGCCATGAAGTAGACGATATTGAAACGATACTAAAAACCGAGGTTCCGTTTTATACACAATTACAATCCGGAGCACATCGTCAGATTTTCGTAGAACGGGTACATCAATTTNTAGAACGTGTGAAGTTCAGCTCAGTGGGAAAGGCGAACCATAATTTCAGCGATGAGNTGTTGGTAGCCGCCTCCGCCATGATTCCACTGTATGCCTTTCCGGAGTGGACTTACAACAATATCCGGGAAGTTATTTTANAAGACACACATTTTGATGAGGACTTTAATACCAGCGACGAACATCACATTTTGGGTATGGTGGGTGAAGGATTTATGAATGGTTGTATGGTGCTTTCCCTTCCGGCCTTACGGGAAGGATTTGATAAANAAGATGGACACAATACGGCAATCCATGAATTTGTGCATCTGATTGACAAGGCCGATGGTAGCATCGATGGAGTGCCTGAATACCTGATCNCTAAAAACATGGTGGAACCCTGGCTGCGTATGGTGCGGAATTTGATTCGTGAAATTAAACAAGGCGACTCACGCATCAATCCCTATGCCGCAACAGATGAGTCTGAATTGTTTGCCGTAATCAGCGAATATNTTNTTGAGAAACCGGAATTGCTCCGTCGCGATCATCCGGCAATGTATCAGATGCTGAATGAAATTTTCGACCATTACCAAGGTAATCAACTGGCAGACCCCAATGCCGGATTCGGAGTAGAAGGCTGATTCTGTGGGGTTGATTCAAGTGCGAAATTTGGGTTAAAAATAAAAATGCCCTCCGTTCACAACTCAGGGCACGGCATTCATACTACATTTGAGGTATGAAGCAACAAATCATCCTGGCCAGCCTGCTGGCCATGTTGGTGACCTGGGTGGCCTGTAATGAAAAAGAGGCATCCAATAGCCAGGAAGCGGTTCGACCCAAACACCACCTGAATATTCCACTGAATGGGATAGAAAGTATGGTGGAATCGAATACTCAAAAAATTATTGAAGGCACAGATGGGAGCATCGTTGTGACGATTGGCGAAGTGACCCGANAAAAAGTGAGTTTGAGTGTGAAGCGGAATGATGAAATCATCGAGGAAAAAATTGTCGAAGAAAAGGGAAACATGGATTTTGAATATGAAGGCATCACGTATACCATTGAGGTANGGCCAGTTAAAAAACCACTGCTGGGGGCCGGCAAGGCAGAGATCCGAATCCATCAAAAATAAGCAGGGCATGTGGACGGCAGAAGATAAACAATTTATGCAACTGGCTTATCAGCAAGCCAGCAAAGCCGCCGAGGCCCACGAGATTCCGGTGGGTGCAGTCATCGTGGCTCAGGGGCGCATTCTGGCCAAAGCGTATAATCAAACCGAACTTCTCACGGATACAACGGCACATGCCGAAATTCTGGCACTCACTGCGGCTTTTCAAAGTATGGGCAGTAAGTACCTTCCGGAATGTACGCTGTATGTGACCTTGGAACCTTGTTTGATGTGTGCCGGAGCGTTATACTGGAGTCAGATAGGGCGTATCGTTTGGNGGGCATCTGACGAANAAAACGGGCACAGGAAATATTGCAGCCAAGGCCCTTTTCATCCTAAAACCCAGGTGCAGTTTGGCTTGATGGCAGAAGAATGTGCCGAAATTATGCAAAACTTTTTCAGGCAAAAGCGAAAAAGTACCAGGATCTGAGGACGTGAAGACCAAGATTCAAACGGCCTGTTAAGGCCACACTTTCAGGAAGTTTTACTCTATTTTTGCGCCATGAATTCGACCATTAAAACAATTCTGCTTACGGTATTAACCTTGTCGGTTTTTGCCATTGCCCTGGTAGAATTAAGTGGGGTAAGTAATACGGCCCTTNTTAATAAGTTCGGTATTGGCGATCCCGATCATGCGCATGAAATGCCTCAGGCAGATGCGGCCGCCCGCGATGAAAAAATGAAAGCCATGCCCAAAACCATGATTGAGGTTGCTGAACCTCAGTTTAATTTTGGCCATATGAAGGAAGGTGACAAAGTAAGTCATACTTATCTGGTAAAAAATATCGGACAAAACCCTCTTTTTATATCCAATATTCAGGTGAGTTGCGGTTGTACGGCACCCTCTTTTCCAAAGGAACCCATTTTACCCGGGCAACAGGGCGAAGTGACCCTTGAATTCAATAGTGCAGGTAAAGCAGGAAGTGTTCAGAAGAATGCCTTAATAATAGCCAATGCAGAGAACGCCCCCTTTTCGATCGGTTTTAAAGCGGAAGTAGAAAAAAATAATTCACCTTGGCACTGCCACTCCGACGTTTACCTAAAGCCAGTCAGCCTTCAGAGGACATGGGCTTCGTTGATCATCTCGAAGCCCTTCGCTGGCATGTTGTACGTAGTGCCATCGTTTTATTTTCCGCAGCCGTGCTGGCCTTTATTTTTATCGACGATATTTTTAATGCTGTCATCCTGGCCCCAACCCGAAGCAGTTTCCCTTCGTACCGCGCACTGTGTTGGTTGGGAGAACAAATTCATATTGCCAGCTTATGTCTGAGCGATGTAAAAATCAGTTTTCAAAATACACAATTATCCGGCCAGTTCATGATGAGCTTTTCGTCGGCTTTCGTCTTTGGCTTTATACTTGCCTTTCCTTACAATATTTGGGAGTTGTGGCGATTTATTAAACCTGCCCTGAGTGCTAAAGAACTTCGTTATGCGCGCGGACTCATTNTTTGGGTTTCGCTACTATTTTTCTTTGGTGTGGCATTTGGGTATTTCATTATTACACCCTACACCGTAAATTTTTTCGCCAGTTATACCCTGAGTGACCAATTTCAAAACATCATTAAAATTGATGATTATCTGGATACGCTCATTGGTCTTGTATTAGGAACCGGCCTGGTTTTTGAACTTCCTGTTTTAGTTTATTTCTTTTCAAAACTAGGATTTCTCACTCCCCGCTTTATGAGCGAATACCGAAAGTACGCTGTTGTGATTATTCTGGTTGTTGCTGCCGTCATCACGCCCCCGGATGTCTTCAGCCAAATAATCGTCACCATCCCGTTGTGGATTCTCTATGAGATTAGCATATTTATTAGTGCCAGGGTTGAACGCGATCGTATCCGATCGGAACGTGAGTTTTTGCATCTTGATCAATGACTTTCCTTTCCGTTTAAAATTAGAGTCTCCATGCTATGGAAATTCATTCGCCCTGGCATCGGAGCGGAAATTTTCCCATGAAATACCTTTTACTTCCCGGCATCGTTAGTGTACTTTTTTCGCAGTTCTTTACGCCAACCCGGATAAGGCAGGCATTCAGGCGAAGTATGAAAAGACCAAACTGAGTCGGGTTGCTTTGCGCAAAAAAATGAAACAGCTTCCGTTCGCGCAACAATCTGCTTTATGGACCGATTATGTGGCATTGCAGTTGGCTCCTGCCTGGTATGGAACGCCCTGGGATTTTAATGGTACATCTGAAATTCCGCAAGAAGGATCTATTGCTTGTGGTTATTTTGTAACAACCATTTTAAGGGATGCCGGCTATCCGATTCAACGGGTTAAATTGGCGCAATGTGCTTCTGAGCAAATGATTCGCCAACTCACCACACAACGGGCTTATTTTAATCAGGTTTCTTTTGAGGCATTTATACAAGCGATGCTTTTAAAAGGCAAGTCACTTTCCATCATTGGTTTAGATAATCATACCGGATTCCTATATGGGGATGGTAAGAAACTGTGGTTTATTCATTCTTCGTTTGTGGGAACAGGACGTGTTTGTTCTGAAGATGCTTCCCAAAGCGGTATTCTCAAAGGATCAGCTTATAAAGTGGTGGGTTTTATTAGTCAGGATGCTCAGTTTATCAAAAGATGGATGGCGGGGAATTAATGTTTACCTGTTCGTAGATGCACGATGGGATGCGCGGGATTTAATGGCATCAAAACAAAACCGGACTCCACGATTTGGAATGAAATGAAAATGTGTAACATGCCCGAATGTTAACGCGGTTGCAAATTCTGGGATGCCTATGTAGATTTATTGCACCAAACCAATAACTATGAAAAAGTATTTGATCATTTGATCCTGCTGGGCCTTTGGTCCTGCTTCTTATCGGAGCAGTTTCTTACATCCATTTTAGTGGAATTCCTCATTACCCAACTACGCTACCTAAGGAACTTGTTGAANAAAGGGTGAGCCTGGATAGTGCATCCATCGCACGCGGTGAAAAAATTGCTTCTATGCTTTGCGTGCAATGTCATATGGGAACAGACAATCGCCTGGTAGGAAAATCGATCCCGGATATGCCGGTTGAATTTGGCAAAGTGAGTTCATACAATATTACGCAGGATAAGGAAAAAGGTATTGGGAACTGGTCCGACGGCGAATTGATTTATTTTCTTAAAACAGGCATCCGCACTCAGGATGGATCTNTTGCGCCACCTTATATGCCAAAATATTGCCGGATGGCCGATCAGGATATTGAGTCTGTTGTGGCCTGGTTGCGTTCAAACAACCGAAATGTTCAGGCTTCCAAAGAAGAACAGCCGGCAAACCAACCCAATTTGCTAGTGAAGTTTTTATGCCGCACAACGATCAAACCTNTGCCTTATCAATCCGGAATTCCTTTTCCGGATACGATGAATGCCGTAGCCTATGGAAAGTATCTGGCCAATGATGTTTATGGATGCTTTGGATGCCATTCTGCAGATTTTAAAACCGTGAATGATCTGGAGCCTGAAAAATCGCCGGGCTACTATGGTGGAGGAAATCCATCGATCAATATGGAAGGCCAGGTAGTTCCCAGTCAGAATATTACCCCAGACCCGGAAAGCGGTATTGGAAAATTAACTGAAGAAGAATTTGCCAGGTTGCTGACTTCAGGGATTCGGCCGGATAAAACCACCNTTCGATACCCCATGATTCCGCATGCTAACCTGAACGAGCGTGAAGTAAAAGCAATTTTTGCGTTCCTGAAAACCGTACCTCCCATTAAAAATGCATATTAAATGGGTTATTGCCGATCGCACAGGATCCATTAAAAGTTAGACTTCATGTTATTTACGAAGCCGCAAATTTTCGTAAACCAATTGCTGAAACGCCAGGGCCTTATCACGCCAATAGTGGGATGCCAGGGTATCTCCGGTGGATGAAATCACTTGTTGGATATTGTATTGGTGACTGGCACTGTATCCTGAATCGCAGATATAGCCAATACCTCCGTAGAAGATATACCAGGCGGAAGATGGTTTAGTACTATCCAGAATATTTCGAGACCAAGGGTAGCGTTGAGCAGGTAGTTGCATTTCCTGTAAAAANGTTCTGGCCCAATCCAATTGCGAAATGATTTCTTCCCAACGTTTTCCNTTCCATTCATCCCTCAGGGCGCCGCCCAATAATAAGGTGGCGATCCGATGATGTTCAGANTCATCCGGACTGCGTTGTTTCCAGCTATTGTGACTGCGATCTGAAATCACCAGAAAGAGGGTGTTCGGATAAAATTTTTCTTTTTAACTGAATCAAAAACGTCCCAGATGGATGTCGGAATAATGCACCGACTCGGTATACAATTTTTCCGGATCGTTCGAAGTACTTTGCCAGCCATCGGTCGACACAAAATCATAAGGCATATGGGTGCTTTGTGTAAAGAATCCGGTTAAAAAGGGTTCAGGTTGCGATCGTAACATACGAAGCAATTCAGGAAACGTGTACTCGTCATGAACGCCTAAACGACCCGTCGGAAACCCATCCAGGTCGGCCAGTTCCCGATCCGATCAAATTTTTTCGAACAAATACCCTCTCAAATTTCCGTACACCAATTCGCCACCAAACAAGAAGGACGTATAATAATTTTGCTTTTTGAGTTCTTCACTAATGCAAGGCAAATTGGGGACCTTGGCCGGTTGATTGGTAATGGCTACCCGACTTACAGAGGGGTAGGCGCTCAAAACAGCCGGTATACCCCGATCACTCACATAGGCATTGGAGTAGGATCGGGTAAATAAAAGTCCTTCGCGACTCAGCGCATCAAAGCGGGGTGTGCAATCGGGTAGTCCGCCAAGTACACCAATATTGTCGCTACTCCAANNCTCTAAAAAAATAACGACCAGATTTGGGCGTGTGGTTTTCAAAAATCCGGTCCTGGATTTTCCGGATTGTAAAAAATCAGATTGTATGATGTTGCGAGCCTTCGCATTGTTCCAGAACCGATACACCTCAGGTCCGGGAATATTATTTTTTATAGTCATGTCTTGCAACAAATTGTATAAAGGATTCACTGCAATATCATTGGGAAAACATGTTGANCTGAAATAGGCGATACTTTGATTCATTGGCATACCCATTAAACTCCCNCGAATCAGTATTACACCCAATCCTCCGCTCAGGATAAAAAACAGGATGCCATAAGCAAGGTTTTTTACCGGAAGTTTTTCGTCGGCCTCCAGAATGGGCATTACTTTTTCGGAATAAAAACCAAAAAGGNNTACTCCGAAAAGAGCCACCAACAGGAGAAATAAAAGAATGAGTTTGAGTGATAAGGTGCGAAATACCTCTGCCGGGTTTTTAAAATGCTCCAAAGCCTGTAAATCGATCTTGGCATTCCACTCTCTGTAAAGTCCGGCATCCGAAATAGCCATACCCACGTACACCAGAATAAAAAGTCCAGTCATCACGGGCAGGATGCGTTTAAAAACAGATCGGGAACTAAACACGAATAAATTGGCGAGTAAGAGTTGCACCAAACTGAACATCGTAGCGACCGACAGATCAAGTTTGTATCCGGCTACAAATGCAATCGCTAACTCAGCGGACTGAGGAATACGATCTCCCAAGGGCCATTGATAAAGCACAAAAAAGATGCGGCATGCTAAAAACAACAAGAGCCAAAAGGCATACAAGTAAACCGAAAACTGAATGAGGCGTTTCAATGGATATTATTTCGCTAAACAAACCAATATGACACGAGGTCAGGACATAAAAAACTACCCGAAGGTAGTTTTATTGTAAGCCAGAGGCAAAATTTTAGCGTTCGTATTCATTACGCATGATTCCGTAGAACTGGAATGTCTTCATACGATAACCTTTATCCCACAATTTATCGGTATCTCCATATTCCTGGAAAGTCACCCAATCTTTTGTTTTAGAACGATACCAACGGTAAACGGCCACATGATTTTCAGCACGACGAATCGGAGCATAAAACTGCAATGATTTCAGGGTATACCCTTTCTGCATCATATCACTGTCACTTACTTCGTCCTCTGCAATGGATGTTTCGATCCTTTGTTACAGGATTTGTCCAGCGGTATACAGCAACCCGATCGGGACCAGGAGTTTTGTAGGCATAAAACAACAAGGTTTTTCCTTGTATTTCCATTGCAGCAATTGACCTTCCTGGATTTCACCTTCCGCCAGGGTCACATAGTTGTTATCGACCGTATTTAACCAACGATACACCCGAATCAGGTCTTCATCTCACGTTGAGCGGAGGTCTGCAGACCAGACATGACCATAAGCAAAAGCGCAACGATTCCAAAAAGTGATTTTCTCATATGCTCTATTTCTATATTTCGAGATACAATGATAGTAAAATTGTTCAGAAAAACACAAATTTTTTCAAGAAAGCACGCAATTTTTGTTTGCTTATTTCCGGTATTCGGGGTCCTGTTCAAGCGGAATAATTTCCGATAGGAAAATTAGTTCAAAACCGCTCTGCCCATTTTTCTCTATCGGATGAAGAATTTTTAAGGCCCAGGTATCCGAAATGGGCAAAATGGCCTTTACGCGGGCCTACTTCCGTTCAAATTTCCAGTGGCGTTTTTTGCCTTCTGCCATCCATTCAATGGCCTGATCCAGTCGTCGCAAACGCGTTTCGGGGCGTTTAGCATCCGTAATCCAATCCAGGTATTCGCGTTGGCATGCCGGAGTAAACCGTTCAAATGTTTTACGAGCTGCCGCATTCTGTTTTAAAGCTGCTTTCAGATCGTCCGGAACAGGGGTTTCTGACTTAGATTCTTTTGATTTTGGAGGCAATTTGATACCCTGATCATTTAGCTTCATCGCTTCACGTACCCAATTCACAATTTTGGTATCCGAAGGCAGGTCGTGCATGGTTTTAATTCTTCCCAAATGACCCATGGCTTTTTCTTCTCTGGCCCGGGCCATAAGCAGAGANTCTTTCATCAGAGCCGCCTTCCAGAAACCGAAGGCACAATGCTGTTTAAATGCAGCCATATGACACATCATTTCGCCTTTGTAATCGAAAAANGGCATCCCCCACTTGAGTTTTTCCTCCACTTCAGGACATGCAGCATGAATTAGTGCCCGCAAGTGATTCAGGATCGGCTGGGCAAAGGGCTGCGATTTTAAAATGAATTGATCAATTTGCGGACTATAATTTCCCATATCAACGAATTTCAATCACTTCGGCATCTTCAATATCGCCGCCTTTGTTGTTTTTTGCCGGATTGCGAAGCGAATTTATTCTGAAGATACCAGGCCAGCGTAAATGTAGGAATGATATCGGTAAACGGTAACAACTCCTCCAGAAAACTAAAGCCAGCCCCAAGCAATCCACCGGCGCCTCCAAACAATTTTAAAAAAGATAAGAGGAAACAGGGGCCCATACCAAATCAGTCCATTCGCCCAAACCGGGTAGAATCAGTGAGGCCATACCCACCAGGTCTAAAAAGATACATAAAGCTAAAGAGGGTTTCCGCAGGAACAGCGAAGCCAGTATTTTTTCCATAGCTTGAAATTATCAAGTTTAGCACCAAATACTAAAAACCTGCAATTCTGTCAGAGGAATAGGATGGACGGAAACCATCGTATTTCAAGAGGTCACGAACCCATGACCTGGTGATACAATTTGCTTTCAGCCTCGGTTTAATGGGCCTCCAACCAATTCTGCCCGCTACCCACTTCGGCAACTACCGGGACTCCATTGGGGAGAGGCATCGCTTCCTGCATCCCTTCCAGAATCAAGGTCCGCATGGCTTGCTCTTCTTCCCGAAGTACATCAAACACCAATTCGTCATGCACCTGTAAGATCATCTGACTCCGCAGGCCTGTTTCACGAATCCTTTGCTGAACCCGTATCATGGCTAATTTAATCATATCTGCTGCTGAACCTTGAATCGGACTATTAATGGCATTGCGTTCAGCAAAACTGCGTACCGTAAAGTTTTGTGAACCAATATCACGCAGCCATCTTCGTCGGCCTCGTAAAGTTTGCACATAGCCTTTCTCGCGGGCAAATGCAATGGTGTCATCCATATACTGCTGAATGCCGGGAAACTCCTTNTTATAGTTGTCGATGATTTCTTTGGCTTCGGTGCGGCTGATGCTCAGGTTCTCGGCGAGCCCGAAGGCACCCTGTCCGTATATGATTCCAAAATTCACGCTCTTGGCTTTGTAGCGTTGTTCTTTACTCACTTCTTCAGGAGCCACATGGAAAACCTTGGCGGCTGTGGCGGTGTGAATATCGATGCCTGAACGAAAGGCCTCACATAAATTAGGATCTCCGCTGATGGCTGCCACAATACGCAACTCAATTTGTGAATAGTCGGCACTCAATAAAATATGATCGGCATCCCGCGGAATAAAGGCTTTGCGAATCTCGCGCCCCCGCTCGGTACGAATCGGAATATTTTGCAAATTGGGGTTGTTACTGCTTAAACGCCCGGTAACCGCAATGGTTTGTGCAAAGGTCGTATGCACTCGGCCGGTTCGCGGCTGTATCAGGGCTGGCAAGGTATCCACATAGGTGTTTTTCAGTTTGGTGTATTCGCGAAATGACAGGATATCATCACAAATTTTATGCTCACGGGCCAGTTTAGCTAATACATCCTCACCAGTGGCATATTGTCCGGTTTTGGTGGTTTTAGCTTTCGGATCCAGTTTTAGTTTTTCAAAAAGCACTTCGCCCAATTGCCGGGGATGCCAGATTAAACGCACACCGGCTTGCGCATACACGGATTCTTCCGATTGGCGGGCGAGTTTTTCCAGTTCAAGGCTATACAATGCCAGAAATTCAGTATCTATCCGAACGCCTTCATATTCCATGGCCAACAAAACCGGGATGAGCGGGGTATCAATTTCCTGAAATACATGCTCAACCCCGTTGGCTTTCAACAAGGGCACAAATTTTTCTTTCAGTTGCAGCGTGATATCGGCGTCCTCAGCGGCATAATCTTTCAGACGTTCCGANTCAGCATCCCGCATCGTGCCTTGACCTTTTCCTTTNTTGCCAATCAGTTCCTCAATCGAAACCGGCGTATAATGCAGATATTTTTCACTCAGCAAGTCCATGTTGCGTTTACCATCCGGCTCAAAACAATAGTGGGCCAACATGGTATCAAACAAAGCCCCTTTTAATTCTACCCCATAGTTTTTCATCACCATGAGGTCAAATTTTATATTCTGTCCGATCCAGGTAATGTCTTTACGTTCAAACAGTGGCTGAAACATGTGCAGGGTTTGCAGGCATTCTTCCCGATCAGCCGAAAGTGGAACAAACCAGGCTTCGTGGGCCCGAATTGAAAAACTCATCCCGACCAGTTCACACTGATGCGGATCCAGTCCGGTAGTTTCTGTATCAAAACAAATTTCAGGTTGATTGCCAACATGCGCCTCTAAGGTGGCAAGCAGACTGTTCACTGTTGCGGCATCTGAAACATTGTGGTAGACATGTGGGGTATTGTCCAGGGTTTTGTTGACAATAATTTCAATGCTGGGTTCAGGAATCGCGGCTTCCGGGCGTGTTGTTTTGGCTTTGTTTTTTTCTGCAACGGGTTGCCCGAACAAATCCGTTTGGGTGTCTGTTTTACTGCCTACCTGAAACTGTTCGCCCAGAATGCGTTTGCCTATGGTGCGGAATTCCAGTTCATTAAAAACTTCTTCCAGAATTTCTGTTTTCCATCCCCCCAATGCAAAGTCTTCTTCATGAAATTCACACGGCACATCCAGAATAATGGTGGCGAGTTTTTTACTCATCAGGGCATCTTGTTTTCCCGCTCTGATTTTTTCGCCCAGGGCACCTTTTATCGCATCCGCATTCGCCAATACATTTTCCAGATTTCCATACTCTTTCAACAACTTCACAGCGGTTTTTTCACCCACTCCACGAATGCCAGGTATATTGTCTACGGCGTCACCCATCATCCCTAAAATATCAATCACCTGGCCTACATGTTCAATATCCCATTTAGCACAAACTTCTTTCGACCCNAGAACTTCGGCCTTGCTGAATCCGCTGGCCGGCTTATAAATAAAAACCTGTTCATTGACCAATTGGCCATAGTCTTTGTCGCTCGTCACCATATACACGGTATATCCAGCTTCACGACCTTTTACACTCAGGGTTCCAATAATATCATCTGCCTCATAGCCGGGTACTTCAATAATCGGGATATTAAAACCCAGCAGCNNATTTTTTATATCCGGAACCGCAGCCAGAATATCTTCGGGAGTTTCTTGCCGGTTGGCTTTGTATTCGGCATAGTCTTCATGCCGTTCGGTAGGTTCTTTGGTATCAAAACAAACTGCCAGATGCGATGGTTTCTGATTATTGATTAAATCCATCAGGGTATTCAAAAATCCAAACTGCGCATTCGTATTTTTTCCGGTACTGGTAATACGCGGACTTTTAACCAATGCATAGTACGCACGAAAGATGAGTGCAAATGCATCCAACAGAAAAACATTTTTCTCCATGTGGTAAAAATAAAGGTTTCATGCCTGGTCAAACGAATAAATATCGAAAGGCCTGGGCAGCGCAGCGCAGTCGCCTTCCCGGCTAATTCCCGCTGTTCGCGTTACACGGTAACCTGCTGCCATCGGGGCTGCTGTTGATCGCAGGTACAATACGCATCATTCAAACCCGTCGACAAATTAGTTTAATGGCAACATGTAATACGGCAAGTCTTATTCGCCCGGCAAGTTGGCCTGCACACTGAATTTCATATCACACCGCAATTTTGTGGCCTTCGCTATTACTGATCAGTCGTAATTTCAATCCGTGTATTAAAATGCGATTGAGTCAGGTAAGGTTTAAATTAATTCCACTGAGATCTAACTCAATGGCCTGTTCAACATCATCACCAATCGAATCTGCCCAGGCTACCTCTACTTCGGGTTCACCAGGTACCGAAATAAACACATGCACCTCCTGCAAAGGATCAAATTGTTGGGTAAGTGGCGAATCAATATAAACTGTGATATCACCCACCCGGATATCCTCAATCCAGGCCACATTTGTTTGATGCTGATTGGCATAGGATTGAATATCCGTTGGAATATCCTGAACGACCAGTTGATACCCATTCAGCAGGCTGTCTGTTTTGGGAATGGTCACCGAGTTACTGTATGAAATTGTTATGGTGCTGATTTTTTGTAAGGTTTGCTTCAGCGGAGTACATGAAACAAAGCACAGGCTCAGGAAAAAAATAATCCGATCCGCATGGTAGTGTTTAGGTCATGCTTTCAAATACCGTGCCTGAATCGGTAGGCGGCTTGTATCTTTGCCGTTCTATGCGTATTGAAGTGGTCTCCAATGCCATGCAGGAAAAGGCATTTCTTGATTTGCCCGGCAAAATATACCGGCACGATAAAAACTATATTCGCCCGCTGAATAAAGACATTCAGGAAGTATTTGATCCTAAANAGAATAAGTTTTTCCGTTTCGGACAATGCGAACGTTGGTTACTTTTTGATGATGCGGAAACCTGTATCGGGCGACTTGCTGTATTCACCAACAAANAATACCAGCAGGAACAACCCACCGGAGGTATTGGTNTTTTTGAGTGTATCAATAGTCGCGAAGCAGCCCATTTTTTATTTGATGCCGCCCGCGATTGGTTGAAGGAAGNNGGCATGGAAGCCATGGATGGTCCGATTAATTTTGGAGAACGCGATCGTTGGTGGGGATTATTGGTGAAAGGATTCGATGAACCCCTCTATTGTATGAACTACCATCCGCCGTACTATCAGGATCTTNTTGAATCGTATGGTTTTCAAGTGTATTTCAATCAGCTTTGTTTTGGGATGGATGTGAGTACACCTCTGAGTGATAAANTGTATCGCTGGCATGATCATTACTTATCGAATCCCGAATTTGAAGTAAGGCATATCCGAAAAGATCGATTAGATCAATTTGCCGAAGACTTTACCACGATTTACAACAAGGCCTGGGCAAAACATGGAGGCGGCAAAACTATGGAGCTGAAACAGGCAAGGTTTTTATTTGCCAAAATGAAACCCGTGATAGACGAANAAATTACCTGGTTTCTGTACCACAACAATGAACCCATTGGAATGTGGGTGAATATCCCGGATCTGAATCAATATTTTAAACATTTTAACGGGCGCTTCGGGTGGTTTCAGAAACTCCATNTTTTATACCTTAAATGGACCGGTGCCTGCAAACGATTTGTTGGGGTGGTTTACGGTATTGTTCCGGAGTGGCAAGGTAAAGGAACCGATGCCTGTATGATTGTTGAATGTGGCAAGGTGGTTCAGCCTACCCGCCGGTACGACAAATATGAGATGCAATGGATCGGCGACTTTAATCCTAAAATGGTCAACCTCGCTAATAACCTCGAAGCCAGTGAAGTACGCCGCTTGAGTACGTATCGTTTTCTGTTTGACTCAAATAAAGAGTTTAAACGTCACCCGATGTTGTCTTGAGTTAGTTCAAAGCGCATTTTGACTCAGCTGCACAGGTCTTTTCACCATGAAAGTCATATATTTGCGCGTTTTCGTGCCACCTTGTCAGGCAACTGTTGAGTAGCATGGTATTTGAAACGAAGGAAACGTTCGGGACTACCCGGAAGAAAGCAAATTATATGTTGAATTTTATTTCTAAGTTATTCGGAGGAAGCAAATCCGAAAAAGATGTCAAAAAGATTACTCCGGTTGTTGCCGAAATCAATAAACACTTTCAGTCGTATCAATCGCTTAGTCATGATGAGATACGGAATAATACTCAGGTATTTCGCCAGCGCATACGCGAATATGTCAAAACCATCACAGAGGAAATAGGCGCGCTGCGTGCAGAGGCTGAACGTACAGAAGATATTCATGCCCGTTCAGAAATTTACAAGCAGGTTGACCAGAAAGTGAAAGATCGCGACCAGCAATTGGAAGAAATTTTACTAACGATTTTACCTGAAGCATTTGCTACCGTAAAAGAGGCGGCCCGTCGTTTAGCGCAGAATCCTGAACTGCGCAGTCGGGCTATAACATTAGATCGTGAACTGGCTTTACGCAGACCGCACATGTTGATTGAAGGAGATGAACTGGTATTTAAAAATACCTGGATGGCTGCGGGAAATGAAGTGACCTGGAATATGGTACATTACGATGTTCAGCTGATTGGTGGGTATAACCTTCACGAAGGTAAAATTTCAGAAATGGCAACCGGTGAGGGTAAAACACTGGTTTCAACCCTGCCGGCTTACTTAAACGGATTGGCTGGTGAAGGGGTACATATCGTAACCGTGAACGATTATCTGGCTCGACGGGATAGTGAATGGAATGGCCCTTTGTTTGAGTGGTTAGGTTTAACCGTAGATTGTATCGATAAACATCAACCGAACTCCGAGGCACGTCGCAAAGCCTATTTAGCCGATATCACTTATGGCACCAATAACGAATTTGGATTCGATTATTTACGGGATAATATGGTACATAGTCCGGAAGAAATGGTTCAGCGCAAATTGCATTTTGCCATGGTCGATGAGGTGGATAGCGTATTGATTGATGATGCCCGGACTCCATTAATTATTTCAGGGCCGGTTCCGAGAGGAGAAGATCGGGAATTTCATTTGTTGAAACCACGCATCGAAAAATTGGTGGATGCTCAACGGAAAGTGGTGAATGCTNTTTTACTGGAAGCGAAAAAACAGATCGCCGAAGGCAATGATGATAAAGAAGGTGGCGGACTGGCTTTATTGCGTGCACATCGTGGTTTGCCANAAAACGCGGCTACCATTAAGTTTCTGAGTGAACAGGGCATCAAACTAGTGCTGCAGAAAACGGAGAATTATTACCTGGCTGATCGGCAGAAANATATGCCAAAAGTGGATGCTGAATTGTACTTCCATATTGATGAAAAAAACAACCAGGTTGATTTAACACAAAAAGGAATTTCATTATTAACAGGCACGGCCGAAGATCCAAACTTTNTTGTGATGCCGGATATTTCCACCGGATTGGCGCGTATTGAAGGTAGTGAACTCAATGCAGAAGAAAAATTGCGTCAGAAAGATGCTCTGCTTCAGGAATATGCTTTGAAGGCTGATCGTATTCACACGATACAACAATTACTGAAAGCCTATACGCTTTTTGATAAAGACAAAGAATACGTGGTGATGGATGGCAAAGTGAAGATTGTAGATGAACAAACCGGACGTATACTTGAAGGACGCCGGTATAGTGACGGATTGCATCAGGCCATTGAAGCGAAAGAAAATGTGGATGTGGAAGCGGCTACTCAAACCTTTGCAACGGTAACGCTTCAAAACTATTTCCGGATGTACCATAAACTGGCTGGTATGACCGGAACGGCTGAAACGGAAGCTGGTGAATTCTGGCAGATTTATAAACTGGATGTTACTACAATTCCGACAAATATTCCGGTTATCCGGAATGATCGAGGAAGATCGGTATTCAAAACCAAGCGTGAAAAATTACGGGCTGTAATTGATGAAGTGAAAAAACTTCGCGAANAAGGCCGACCGGTACTGGTGGGTACAACCTCGGTAGAAGTTTCTGAATTATTGAGCCGCATGTTGCATCTGGATAAAATTCCGCATAACGTACTCAATGCCAAACAACATGCCCGTGAAGCCCAAATTGTTGCCGAGGCAGGTATGAGTGGTACCGTAACCATCGCGACCAATATGGCCGGACGTGGTACCGATATTAAATTGAGTCCGGAAGTAAAACAAGCAGGTGGCCTGGCTATCATTGGTACCGAGCGTCATGAGAGTCGCCGTGTAGACCGTCAGTTGCGTGGACGTGCAGGTCGTCAGGGAGATCCGNGGAGTTCACAATTTTTTGTTTCGCTGGAAGATGATTTGATGCGTTTATTTGGTAGCGAGCGATTAAGTGGCTGGATGGATAAACTGGGGCATAAGGAAGGTGACGTGATACAGCACAGCATGATCGCAAAGTCGATTGAACGTGCTCAAAAGAAAGTGGAAGAAAACAATTTTGGTATTCGTAAGCGTTTGTTGGAATACGATGATGTGATGAATGCACAACGCGAGGTCATTTATACTCGTCGCCGGAATGCGTTATTTGGAGAGCGTTTGGCGTTGGATTTAGATAATGCTTTTTATGATAGTTGTGCGTTAATTGCGTCACAGGTTGAGAGCAAACGTAATCTGGAAGAATTTAAATTAGAAGTGATCCGTGATTTCGCATTTGAACCAGAAATCTCGGCGGCAGAATTTGAAAAAATCGATAGCAATAAACTCGCAGAGAAATTGTACCAACAACTGATAAAAGTCTATCGTCAAAAAGTGNATTTTATTCGGGAACAAACGGCCCCGGTATTAAAAAATATTCTTGAGCAGAATGGAGCACAAGTAGAAAATATTGGTGTGCCTTTTTCAGATGGGCATCGTGGATTGCAGATTGTAGTCAATTTACGGAAGGCCGTTGAAACAGAGGGTAGAGAATTAATTGATGCGCAGGAAAGACAGATCACTTTAGGATTGATTGATGAAGCCTGGAAAAATCATCTGCGTCAGATGGATGAACTCAAACAATCCGTTCAGTTGGCGAGTTACGAACAAAAGGATCCCTTGTTGATTTATAAATTCGAAGCCTTTAATCTGTTTAAGGAAATGATCGNNGAAACCAATAAACACATTGTATCCTTTCTGATGCGANTCGGCATTCCTATGCAACAACAGGATATTCAGGAGGCCGAAGTTGAANAAACCGATATGAGCCATATGCAATCCAACCGTGAGGAGATTGATGAGGCCGGTCAGGCTTATGGTGCGAATGAACAAGATATCCCGCGCGAACCGGTACGTCAGGAACCTTTAAGGCGCTTAGAACCCAAAATTGGCCGCAATGATCCTTGCCCTTGTGGTAGTGGCAAGAAGTTTAAACAATGTCACGGGCGCTAGGCTAAATTGTGCTGTTCAGTTTGGAGAAATAGGTTTACATTGCTCGAAACATGAAATTATGAAACTCTATTTATTTACGTTCGGGCTGCTATTTTGCAATGTACTTTTAGTTCAGGTCAAACACTTTACCCTTCCGGTGTGCCGGGGTGTATAGCCAGATGGACATTTGATGGAGAAAATGTAACAGCCTTGGTGGATTCTAGTGGTAACGGCCAGCATGGCGTCTCTTTCAATACCAGCTTTACAAAAGGGTATAAGAATTACCACAACACCGCTTACCGATTTGACGGGATTTCGAGTTATGCTCAGGTGGCATCATCTTCTATACTCGAACCTCAATCTATCACAGTGGTCGCATTGCTTAAATTCCACGATTTTTACTCAGGGCCTTGTCAGGGAAATAATATTATTTACAAAGGATTCAATTACAATTCGCTACTTAGTTGGTCTATACACAACTGACGGAAACTATGATAACGACTGTTCGGCAGTTAATCCTACCAAACAGAAGTTGAATTTTGTGACCCCCAATTATGTGAATACCGGAATTCCATTAAATGACTTTATTGACACAACCTATTGGTATTTATTGATGGCTTCATATAACGGGAACACAATAAACTATTATCAGATTAAAATGGATCCTGCCAATCTACTCACTACCATACCTGCATCCTATAGCATACCTTGTTTAAATCCAATTGGTATGTCAGGAGATGATGTTTTTATAGGCGCCACACAGAATCCTCCATTTAAGTATTGGTTGAACGCAAGTGTGGATGAAATAATTTTGTTTAATCACGCCTTATCAAATACTGAGGTGTTATCAGTATACAATTACTTACATGGAATGCCAACCACGGTTCAAGGTTTCGAGCCGCTTCATGAAGACTGGGTTGTGCATAAGAACCAAACCCTGTTGTTTCAACTGCCATTGCTTCAGGAGGATTTTATTGACATCGTTGATTTAGGCAGCGGGGTTCAATTGTTTCGCGGTCAACCTGAATCTCAGATGAATACATCAAATTGGAAAAACCGAATTTGTGTGGTGAGATGGTTTCAACGTACAGGTGGATACCGGGTAAAAGGATTCAATTTTAGAATCTTTTAGGAAAATACCAATACAACCCTTATCCATTAATCCGCCGGCAATTCCATAATTTCCCATTCAGTCAATCTACGATAGGAATGCATCAGGATACAATTTCGAAGTGGTTTGAGCAGCGAGTGGTTTTGAATGAGTCGCATAAAATGTAGTTTCTGATTGTCAGGCAATATTGATGCCAGTAATTCCAGTTTTTATAAACGAATTCGACTTTAGAATCACTTTGCATTTTTAAATTATTTATCTACTACGTTTTATATAGTTAAATCAAACATATAAAAAAATAGTACGTATTGTAAGTTGTTGAGAATAAGTTGGCGTCAGCTGAATTTTACCCGGTAGGGTAGGCAAAATTTTCTCCAGAGGAGATGTTTTGCAATTCCAACCTATGGTTAAGTTTCACCAACCAAATTAAGCCCGGCAGTCATTGAAAGAATGTTTGAATTTACGAAGCATACCCCATTAAGCTAGACAAATGATACATCGAGTACAAACGCTCTGAAGTTTCACGCATCGTCTGTACCAAATTCTGTGGTTCCAAGACCCGAACCTGATCGCGAAAACTGAATAGAAGGGAAATCAATTCATAATTAATCACCAGTTCCAGTTCAACCAAACATTGATTCTCCTTTTCTTCAAGAATAAGCTGTGATGAATGTATCGGTTGCGAACGAATATAGGCGGTTTGTGTCGGATTAAACGCCAAAATGATTCGAACTGGTTGTTCGCCACTCATCGAAATTCCAATAGCCGACCTGAAGTAATTCTCCTGATCGACATGCTCTTCGGTAAAGCCCTGGTTCATGACTACCACATCTTTCATCCGGTCAAAGGCGAATGTTAAGAACTTCGATTCTTTTGAGGGATGGATATCCTTACCCACTAAATACATTCTGCCCTGATATTCTCGAATAAAGTAGGGGTGTACAGTATGTTTTCTGGCTTCCGGTTTGTTGAACGGATGATAACTTATTCGTAGTACCTTTTTTGACGGATGGCATCTACTAAATCTTCCATAAATTGTATCCCCTGATAACGTTTGGGCCGGTCCAGAATCAGAACGGAAGAATTTGTTTCCGTACTTCGACTATGTTTTACCGCCGCTGCAAGTTTTGTGATACTGTCCTCAAACAAACCAATCGCCGGGATGCCTTTGAATTGTTCCAGAATGCCAATGGCCATTTCGAGCCCCTGGAGATCTTCTTCCGATAAAGGAATTTTATTGATCGAATAATCAGGGTCAGTATAAATATAACCCCGCTTTTCCTGACTGTATTCAATCGGCGCATTAAATCCTAGTGATGCATCATACCGCATCGCATAAATATCCTTTGTATACTGGATACGGAAACAGGCGATCCCAATTTTCACTGACGTATTCAACCAATTCCTGAAGGGTAGGGGCCGGCTTTTGGCGAATTGTCATGCGATTGTCAATTAATCGGTACCGTGTTAATGCATTCTTGTTTTCATCGTCTAAATGAATATGCGGGAAGATTTTAAAATTAATGAAAAGCTACGTAAACACCTTACGTACCTGGCGCTAAATCTTTGTTTTGATAAAAATGAAATGATGAAAGCAACTTTTGTTAAAACTGAATTTAAAGTCCAGGCCTTTGCAATTACCAAAATAATGTTTGATGACAGTGATCTGGTCAGCCTGGAGGTGAATGTGCGGTTGGGTAAAGAGTTTACCGCTACTAATTTCTTATTTTCTTTCAGCCTATTTAATGATTTACTCCGTTTCAGCGGGCAGCAGGGTGAACAACTGCAACTACTGGTGAGTGACCTTCTTTAGGTAAAGATCCGGACCATACTGCATCGACCGCAAACTGGATCCATTGTGATCGGCAGTTGCCTGCTTGAATTAGCCTATGTGATAGAAAAAGATAGCTCCTGCCTGAGCGTAGAAAGCCTTCAACCCATTTCCCTGATTCAACAAGCCAGGAACCTCAGGGCCAATATTCGTGATTTTGCTAATGTTCAACTTCAACCTGGTGAATCCTTTAATCAGGCGTTGCAGGAAATGGCTATGATGTACCGTTATTTTCAAGGTTTGCTCGAGTTAAATCTTACAGAAGAGCACGCCCGCGAAAAATCAGGCCTCCAAAATGATAAACTTTTTCAATTGGCATTTAACGCCTCTAGATCATAAAATAATCCGGAATTCTTACCAGAGCATCCAATTCAATCACGGTGGATGTGGTTTTGATGCACCGCTTCTTAAATTGTGAAGGAAGGGTTGGTATTCGAATAAGATCACTTGTGCATCGATGCCAGTTGAATGGCCGGCACCCAGATTTAAGAAGCAGGCGGCTACTCCAACGGTTGATTCGGAATGTACCATTGATTTCGGGTATTAAAACAAAAAGGGAGGCATACCTTTTTTCTCCTTCAAATCCGATAGTTTTGCGCAGCATGACTAAAGACGTATTGAGTTACCTCATCTTTATTGTTGCACTGGTTTTTCGCTTCTTTTGGATGTTTTTGTGTTCAATAAAAAGAATCAGGAATCCAATGTTCGCACAGCCAGCAGGCAATACCTGTTTTGGGTTATTGTTGCACTACTTTACGGAGTCTATTTATTGGTTCAATACACCAGATCGGGCGATCGACTACTTGTCTGCTTATTTTATGGAGATGTCACTCTCCATTGATAACATTTTTGTATTCGTTCTCATTTTTCATCGCTGAATATACAAAAGGCCAATATTGGAAGAGTGCTTATGATAGGCGTCCTCCTGGCCATCTTTTTCGCTTGATTTTTATAGCCATCGGGATCATACTGGTAAAACAATTTAGCTGGGTGCTATATGTTTTCGGTGTATTTCTGATCTATACCGGGTTTAAATTATTTTTCGAGAATCAGGAAAAGGAGCATGACGTTCGCGAAGGCGGTATTTATAAATTCGTACGAAAGTATCTTCGATATACCGATGCCGAACCCCACGGTAAATTCACGATAACTAAAGACCGGAAGGTTTATTTTACCAAATTGGCATTGGTCGTAATTATGATAGGGCTTACAGATATCTTATTCGCGCTCGACTCTATTCCGGCTGTTTTTGCCATTACAACGGATAACCTTGTCGTGTTTTCATCCAATATTTTTGCTGTTCTCGGATTGCGATCGCTTTTCTTTATTCTACAAAAGGCAGCAGACGAGTTTGATTATTTGCAACAAGGCATTGCCATTGTGCTCATTTATATCGGCTTAAAAATGTTTGCTACCCTCATCAATCTCCATGTGCCGGTATGGATTTCATTGGTGGTTATCGTGGTTTGTATCGGAGGTGGAATATTATATTCTCATTACCATAACCGAAAAGCTGAAAAATGTATCAGCCATGATTCTGAGCAATGAACTTTTGATGGCCATCAAAGGCAGCATCATTCAAGTGGGCATTGCCCCGGTGATGATTGACCACATTCTTACCGATAGCCGGAAAGTATCCCATCCGGCAAGTTCAGTATTTTTCCCTTTAATCACCGCCCGCCGAAATGCCCATGAGTTTATCAATGCGGTCTATCAATCCGGAGTACGTTGTTTTGTCGTCAGTCAGGACATTCGTTGTGATGAATTACCCGACGCCTGGATTTATCGGGCANAAAATACGCTGACTGCGTTACAACAATTGGCGACATGGCATCGGCAAAAATTTCAATACCCTGTCATTGGGATAACCGGCAGCAATGGAAAAACCATTGTGAAAGAAATGCTTGCCCAGTTACTTGAACCTGATTTTAACCTGGTACGAAGTCCGAGAAGTTTTAATTCGCAATTGGGCGTTCCTTTATCGGTCTGGCAAATGCAGTCTGCTCACAATCTGGCCATTATTGAAGCTGGAATTTCGCAAGCCGGTGAAATGGAAAACCTGGAACGAATCATCCAGCCTGATATTGGATTATTTACGAATATCGGTGAAACCCACAATGAAGGTTTCCTTAACCTCCGCCATAAAATCAACGAAAAACTTCAGTTATTTAAGCATGCGCAACGGCTAATCTATTGTAAAGATTACCCCGAGTTACATGATGCCATATTGCAGTTCGCAGGTCATCATAAANAAAGCGGAGGCCATCAGTTGGAATTGTTCTCCTGGAGTCGTAAATCAGATGCCGATCTGCAAATTGTGGAAATTCGCAAGGAAAATACGCATTCCGAAATTCACGCCAATTTTCGCGGGGCATCTTTTCAATGGTTAGCCCCTTTTACGGATGATGCCTATCTCGAGAATGTGATAGCGTCCTGGTTCACAGCCCTAATTCTGGGCTGTGATCCGATACAACTGGCTCAACGCATCCTCAAATTGCAAGCCAGTCCGATGCGTCTGGAATTGGTGAAAGGAATAAATAACTGCACCCTTATTAACGACAGTTATAGTTCAGATGTTTCGTCGTTTGCCATTGCACTTGATTTTTTAATGCAACAAAACCAACATGATCGCCGAACGGTGATCCNNTTGTCGGATATGCTACAAACCGGACGCGACAGTGAAATTTATGATGAAGTTTATGACTTAATCCGTCAGAAANAAATTGACAGACTCATTGGCATTGGCGAAAGTATGATGCGGAATAAATCTGTTTTTCGGAAAAACCGTCGATTAGAATCACAGTTTTACAAAAGTACCCGGGACTTTCTCGAAAACGTTGATACTTCTGAGTTTCAGAATGAAAGTATCCTCATTAAAGGAGCCCGGCGATTTGAATTTGAAACCATCGCTCAACGACTCCAGGAACGCATCCACCAAACCGTACTGGAAATTAATTTATGCCACCTGGTGCATAATTTAAAAGTGTATCAAAATTTATTGAAACCTCAAACGCAGGTGATGGCCATGGTGAAGGCCCTCTCCTATGGGAGTGGCAGCTTTGAAATTGCGAATAAACTGCAGTTTGAAGGGGTCTCTTACCTCGCCGTAGCCTATACCGATGAAGGTATCGCCCTGCGANAAAATAAAATCGACTTGCCCATCCTGGTGATGAACCCCGATTTGAATTCCTTTCCTTATATGCTGGAATGGAAGTTGGAGCCCGAGATTTACAATTTTAAATCTTTGCATCAATTACTCAGTGTATTACGCGAAAAAGGGGCTTTGGCGTTTCCGGTTCACTTGAAACTAGACACGGGCATGCATCGCCTCGGTTTTGAAGAACAACAGCTGCCGGACCTACTTGAAGTTATTCAGTCTGCACCCGAAATGCGCGTGGTCTCCGTATTTTCGCATCTTTCAGGAAGCGAAGAAGTGGAGCTGGATGCATTCACCGCACAACAAGCTGCTAACTTCATTCGCATGGCAGATGTGCTGGAACAAGGCATGCGGTACCGACCGATGCGGCATTTGTGTAATTCGTCCGGAATCGCCCGCCATCCCGAATTACACTTTGATATGGTACGACTCGGATTGGGGTTATATGGCATTGATGGCAGTTTTCAAATTCAAAGCCAGTTAAAAAATGTGAGTACGCTGAAAACGACCATCGCTCAAATCAAATTGGTTTCGCGCCATGATACGGTCGGCTATAACCGGAAAGGCGTTTTAGATCGGGATACCCTGATTGGCACAGTTTGTATCGGTTATGCAGATGGAATTCCTCGCCGTTTGGGGAATGGGCGGGCTTATATGATGGTGAACGGAAAGCAAGCGCCTATTGTGGGTAATGTATGTATGGACATGTGTATGCTGGATATTACGGACATCCCGGGTGTCCAGGAAGGTGACCCCGTTGAAGTGTTCGGCGCCCAATTGGCGGTCACTGAATTGGCACAACGCGCCGAGACGATTCCCTATGAAATTCTTACAGGAATTTCACATCGGGTGAAAAGAATTTATTTGGAGGAGTAATCCGGTAATTTATGCGGTTTAAACGCTTTTGATGCAATAAAGGATACATTTATCTGATAATGTTATAACAATATATTAGGATTCAACAAATTAATTCTAATTTAATATAGGAAAAATTGAATACGTGAAACCCTTTCCCATCAATGGGTTTATGCAAAATACGCATAAAGATAAAGGACTCCTTAATCTGAATCTTATCATTGTTACACAAAAGTATCTGTGAAAATTTTGCAAATTTCACCTTCACACTTTACTTTCGCTTCGGATTTTAAAAGGTGTGGAGGCATCTTCTAAAGTTCCGGATGTGGATGTTCAACTCAATCCATGAAAACGTGAAAATGATTGAACTAAAACTTCTGACCAAATTAGTCACACTACTTAAAACAAAGACCCAACAATGACTGATGTCGCAATCCATAACAGTCCGTTCTTACGGACATGGTTGACTGCCTTCATGCTGATGGCAGGATATGTTGTTTATGGGCAGGAAGGTGCACGTTCTTTATCCTTGCACATGAATGCTCCCGAATGGCATCAGAAAGAAGTGTGCGATCCTGGCAAAGGATATCAGGCATCGTTAATAACGGCTCCAACCATAAGTTTAGTATACAAACAGTCAGACTATGAATTGAAAGATGCGCAGTATGAATATGTTTGGATGCAACAAATGGGTAATGGTGAATGGAAAGCTATGCGAAACGGTAAATCGGACGGATTTGTACCTCCGTTTAAACCTGAAGTTTTACATCATGATGGATCCAACAAAGCTCCGGTAAAAATTTCATGGAAATTAAGAGTCCGTGATATAGCCAATCAAACGGCTTGGGCAGAAAGCGATATATACTACCTGACGTTGGCGAGCACGTTGAATGTGACGTACACAACGCGCTTATCAGCTAAGGACAATAAAAAAACACCATTGACTTAACCGTTTCTGGTGGTTTTTCTTCTAAAATAATCACCTGGTCTGCAGAAAAGGACAAGGTGAAGTGCCGCAAGATCAAATCAACCTCGAAGACCCGGATGGATTGATTCCGGGGACCTACAAAGTGGTTGTGACAGATGGATGCAATACGAAGGCACTGACCATAAATACACATCAATCACAATAACTAACCAAATCAAACGAAATCGAAACCCTCAAACTACGCAATATGAACACAATTTCAACCCCGGAAATTTAGTGGCATCAAAAAGACTCGGCCGTTTTCTTGGCCGTGGACTGGTCACCTTGTTATGCCTGCTCAGTGTAGGCATTTCCCAAAAGGCATCGGCACAGTGCTCGGCCATGACAATCAGCAATTCCACCCCTTCATGGAATGGAACTGAGGTTTGTACTGGATATGATCCGGCATTAATTAATGCTCCGTTGATTAGCTACATTGGTATTTGTACGAACACGCCAAGTTATAACTACTCCTGGCAGCGAAATATCAATGGAGCAGGCTGGACTACTGTGTCAACCGGTACAGGCGTAGCGATTGTTCCGGGTTACAATCCTCCGGCAGTTATAAATACACCGGCAGGATCACCCATGGCTACACACCAATGGAGACTCATTGTAACTGATGTGGCCAATGGGGGACTTGCAGCAAGTTTAACAGGCTTCATACTGTACGTTGGAAGTCAAATGACATCTTCAGCAACGACTAGTATGTCTTGTAACGATCCGGTGAATGGAGCCATTGACCTCACGGTGAATGGTGGTATTTCCGGAACTACCTATAGTTGGAGCGGTCCTGGTGCATTTAGTGCATCTACCGAAGATATTTCAGGATTAGCTGCGGGTACCTACACAGTTGTGATCAGCGATGGGGCTTGTACCAATTTAACTGCAACTTATGTCGTTTCAGCCGCAGGGAATTTACTTGCCAGTATTTCTGCCTCAACAAATATCTTGTGTAAAGGCGATAATACCGGCAGTGCAACAGTTACACCAAGTGGTGGTGCGCCTATTGGCTCGCCAACTTACAATTATGCCTGGTCGCCTTCGGGGAAGCGCCGCCACAGCGAATAATTTAGTAGCTGGTAATTATGTAGTCACAGTAACTGATGGAGGGGATGTACTGTGAGTACTTCGGTTACGTTAACTGAACCGGCAACCAATATAACCATAGGCTCTGCATCTGTAACATCAAATTACAGTGGAGCACAATTGAGTTGTTCAACTTCGACGGATGGTGAAATTACCATCAGTGCAAGTGGAGGAACGGGTGCCATTCAATATAATATTGATGGAGGTTCTTACCAAAGTTCCGGAGTATTCACAGGACTGGCAGCTGGTACGCATACGCTCATTGCCAGAGATGCGAATAATTGTACGGCAACAACAACCGTTACAATTACTGCACCTTCCGGAGTGGTCATCAACTCAATAAGTAAAACATTATACAATATGGCTGATTTAAGCTGCCACAATTCATCAGATGGTGAACTCACCGTTTCAGCCAGTGGCGGAACAGGCGCACTCACCTATAGTTTGAACGGTGGTAGTTACGGGTCAAGCAATATATTTAGTGCATTATCAGCCGGAACGTATACAATATCGGTCAAGGATGCCAATAATTGCGCTACCTCTGCCACCATCAGTATCAACCCACCTGCGGCCATTGTCATTAATAGTGCCAATAAAACCTTGTACAATGGTTCGGATCGAGTTGTACGGGTTCTATAGATGGAGAAATTACAGTGAATGCTTCAGGAGGTACCGGAACAATAACCTATCGCATTGATGGTGGTTCGTACGGTGCATCCAATATATTTAGTGGTTTGGCTGCCGGAACGCATACTCTGGATGTAAAGGATGCTAACAATTGTACGGCATCTACTATAGTCACCATCACTAATCCTGCTGTTATAGTGATTAACTCTATCAATAAAACATTATACAATATGGCCGATTTAAGCTGCCACAATTCATCAGATGGTGAACTCACCATTTCAGCTAGTGGCGGAACAGGGCGCTCATGTACAGTTTGAACGGAGGCAGTTACGGATCAAGTAATGTATTCAGTGCGTTGTCAGCCGGAACGTATACGATTTCGGTTAAGGATGCCAACAATTGTGCTACCTCGGCCACTATCAGTATCAACCCACCTACGGCCATTGTCATTAATAGTGCCAATAAAACCTTATACAATGGATCGATCTGAGTTGTTCGAGTTCATCAGACGGCGAGATTACAGTGAATGCTTCGGGTGGTACTGGATCGATTACTTATCGCATTGATGGAGGTTCGTACGGTGCATCTAATGTATTTAGTGGTTTGTCAGCCGGAACGCATACCTTGGAAGTAAAGATGCCAACAATTGTACGGCGACAACAACCGTTACAATTACAGCTCCATCCGGAATTGTGATCAATTCGATTAATAAAACATTATACAATTTAGCGGAATTAAGTTGCCATAATTTACAGATGGTGAACTTACGGTTTCAGCCAGCGGCGGAACAGGAACAATTACCTATAGCTTGAATGGAGGTAGTTATGGAGCCAGTAATGTATTTAGTAGTTTGGCGGCGGGTAGTTATACGATCTCGGTGAAGGATGCCAACAACTGTATGACCTCAAGTGTAGTCACCATCACAGCTCCGACTCCCGTTGGAGGATGCCGTTACTACTGATGCCACTTGTCCTTTAAATAATAACGGAACGGCAACGGCTAGCGGAACTGGCGGTACCCCACCCTATACGTATTTATGGTCAGATGCGCAAAATACACAAACTGCGGTTGGTTTATCTGCAGGGACTTACACAGTAACTATAACCGATGCGAACATGTGTTCTTATACGACAACTGCATCAGTGTCGAATAGTTTGTCAGGTCCTGTTCATAACCTGAATTCAGGATTAAATTATTGTAGTATTCAGGTAGCGGTTAATGCGGCTACCAATGGTGATGTAATTACCATTGATCCTGGAACTTACGACGAACAAGTTGTGGTAAACAAAGAGTTGACGATTAAATCGGCTACACCAACCCAGGCTGTGGTTAATTTCACGGGTACAGCAAGCGGTAAACCAAGTTTGTTTGATGTGACTGCAAATAATGTAACGATTGAGAATCTGAACATGAATGTAGACTTGTCTAAATTACGCAGTGCCATTATTGCAAGCTCAGCCGGTTTAGATGCGATTACGGTAAAAGACAATACGATTGGTGCTTATGGAACACCAGCAGGAAGCTATGGAGATCGTAATGCGGTGAGTGTAAACTATGGAGGTACTACAAACTATCGTGTAGCAACGGGCGGTGTAAACTCAGTAACATTTACAGGAAATACCGTGAGCGGCACAGGACCTGGTTCCTATTTCCGTTCAGGAATTGCATTGGATGAAGGTGGATTGACAACAACAGGAAATACTTTAACAACTATCAATCATGATGTGTTGTTACGTTTTGCTGAAACGGTGCAAACAATATCAATAACAATACCTTGAATGGTGGTGGTATTGAGTTATCGAATCAAAATGCAGGTTCAGGAACAATTACGGTATCTGGTAATACGTTTACCTCAGCAGGCGCACCAGGAACAGCTGTATTGCGTGTAAAAAATAATTACAACGGCATTAATCATCAAATCACGAACAATACATTCACCGGTTTTGATTGGGGTGTATCGTTAGAGAACATGAATAATGTAACCTTGGATAATAATACCTTCACAGGTAATGCATCAACAGATCGCCATGTGGTTGTAAATACAAAATCAATCAGTAGTAATTCCAATTCGATTGTACAAGTTCCAATTGGAGTTACAATGACGAACAATGAATTTACTGGTCAGGGTATCGCGTTAACGATGCAGAATCACGATAGTGATAATGATAGTTATGGAACAATTACATTAGGAACAGGAGGTAATGAAAATGAATTTGGTGCTGGATTAAGTTCCTTTGTTGAATTTGATGGTCAAACAGGAACATCAACAGGATCGACCTTCCCAACTTATCCTGGAACAGGAGGCTGGCCAACAACGATGGCTTGTTGGGATCGAGAATCTGGATGCGAAGAACAACAAATTTGATGTTGGTTCAGGATTACAGTTGCCAATCGCGATGAATTTTGCTGAGCGCACAACCTTAGAAAGTAAATTGACGCACGATTTTGACAATAGTTGTCTGGGTGTGATTTCCTACTTCGATCCGGTTCATAACATCACGCAGAATACGTATTACCCAACGATTCAATCAGCAGTAAATGCAGCGAATGCCAGTGATGTGATTGAATGTGCTGCATGGACTTATAATGAAAGAGTAACGATTGACAAGTCACTGACCCTTCAGGGTGTTGATAGTGCCAATTGCGTACTGAATGGTACAGGTTTATCAGGCAATGGCAATGGGATCGCTATTAATAATGGCATTACCAATGTAACGATCGAAATTAAAAATACAGAACTATACCGGAGCAAGCGGTAATGCAAACGGTGGTATTTATGCCATTGGAGGTAATAACAATTTGTCAGTAGATGAAGTAACAATCCAGAGCAATCCTGGAGGAAGTGGGTTCTACGCGAACGGTCCGGTAGATAATGTGAGATATCACGAATTCAAGAGTATCCGGTCATGGCCCTGGCGCACGTGGAATTGTGATTTGGAATGGATTAAAATCAAACATCAATATCTCGAGCAACTGGGTATCTAACAACAACTGTTGTGGTATCGAGTTACAGGATGGTGACGCTTCTGGTGTAACGATTAGCGGCAACTATGTGGATATTGGATCAGGAGATAATGCCTTAGGCTTAACCGGCTTAAATTCATCGGTAGGTGCTAACTTAATTAATAATAATACGATCATCGGTGGAGGACGTTTCGGTATCGAAATCAAGAATCCTGCTGGTGGTGTAACGGTATCAAATAATAGTGTAAGTCTGACAACGATTAACGGAGAAACCCGTGATCGTGCCGGTATCGCTGTAATGCGTCGTGGTGTATTGGGCGCAAATGCCGATGTGCCGAATGGAGTAACCGTAACAGGTAATACCGTTGACGGATATACGCAAGCAAGTGGGGACGAAGGATTTGGTATCGTGATTGAAGGAACTAACCATACAGTAAGTGGAAATACGGTTACGAATTGTGAGGTAGGTATTCAGCAACAAGGTGGAGCGCATCCGAATTCAGGATATCCTGGCGATGGAAATCAATCAGCGGGAATGTCTGCGAATTATTTCGGACGTGGTAACTCCCCGATTGTTTGTGGAAATACGATTTCAGGAAATACCTTCTCCGGTAACGGAACGGATACACGTAATGTGATTGGAACGGGTAACTACGGATTGGTGGTGAATACCAATACCAACGAAAACTTCTATAGTATACAGGCTGCTGTGAATGATGCACAAACCTTAAACGGTCACACGATTACAGTGAATCCTGCTAACCCAGGAACACAATACGACGAACAAGTTGTGGTAAACAAAGAGTTGACGATTAAATCGGCTACACCAACTCAGGCTGTGGTTAATTTCACGGGTACAGCAAGCGGTAAACCAAGTTTGTTTGATGTGACTGCAAATAATGTAACGATTGAGAATCTGAACATGAATGTAGACTTGTCTAAATTACGCAGTGCCATTATTGCAAGCTCAGCCGGTTTAGATGCGATTACGGTAAAAGACAATACCATTGGCGCCTATGGAACACCAGCAGGAAGCTATGGAGATCGTAATGCGGTGAGTGTAAACTATGGAGGTACTACAAACTATCGTGTAGCAACGGGCGGTGTAAACTCAGTAACATTTACAGGAAATACCGTGAGCGGCACAGGACCTGGTTCCTATTTCCGTTCAGGAATTGCATTGGATGAAGGTGGATTGACAACAACAGGAAATACTTTAACAACTATCAATCATGATGTGTTGTTACGTTTTGCTGGAAACGGTGCAAACAATATCAATAACAATACCTTGAATGGTGGTGGTATTGAGTTATCGATCAAAATGCGGGTTCCGGAACGATTACGGTATCTGGTAATACGTTTACCTCAGCAGGCGCACCTGGAACAGCGGTGTTACGAGTAAAAAATAATTACAATGGCATTAATCATCAAATCACGAACAATACATTCACCGGTTTTGATTGGGGTGTATCGTTAGAGAACATGAATAATGTGACCTTGGATAACAATACCTTCACTGGTAATGCATCAACAGATCGCCATGTGGTTGTAAATACAAAATCAATCAGTAGTAATTCCAATTCGATTGTACAAGTTCCAATTGGAGTTACAATGACGAACAATGAATTTACTGGTCAGGGTATCGCCTTAACGATGCAGAACCACGATAGTGATAATGATAGTTATGGCAGCATTGTTTAGGAACAGGAGGAAACGAAAATAATTTTGCATCAACATTAAGTTCCTTTGTTGAATTTGATGCTCAAACAGGAACATCAACAGGATCGACCTTCCCAACTTATCCTGGAACAGGAGGCTGGCCAACAACGATGGCTTGTTGGGATCGAGAATCTGGATGCGAAGAACAACAAATTTGATGTTGGTTCAGGATTACAGTTGCCAATCGCGATGAATTTTGCTGAGCGCACAACCTTAGAAAGTAAATTGACGCACGATTTTGACAATAGTTGTCTGGGTGTGATTTCCTACTTCGATCGGTTCATAACATCACGCAGAATACGTATTACCCAACGATTCAATCAGCCGTAAATGCAGCGAATGCCAGTGATGTGATTGAGTGTGCTGCATGGACTTATAATGAAAGAGTAACGATTGACAAGTCACTGACCCTTCAGGGTGTTGATAGTGCCAATTGCGTACTGAATGGTACAGGTTTATCAGGCAATGGCAATGGGATCGCTATTAATAATGGCATTACCAATGTAACGATCGAAATTAAAAATACAGAACTATACCGGAGCAAGCGGTAATGCAAACGGTGGTATTTATGCCATCGGAGGTAATAACAATTTGTCAGTAGATGAAGTAACAATCCAGAGCAATCCTGGAGGAAGTGGCTTCTATGCCAACGGTCCGGTAGATAATGTGGATATCACGAATTCTCGGGTATCCGGCCATGGACCTGGAGCGCGTGGAATTGTGATTTGGAATGGATTAAAATCAAATATCAATATCTCGAGCAACTGGGTGTCTAACAACAATTGTTGTGGTATCGAGTTGCAGGATGGTGACGCTTCTGGTGTAACGATTAGCGGCAACTATGTGGATATTGGATCGAGGCGATAATGCCTTAGGCTTAACGGGATTAAATCCATCTATAGGCGCTAACTTAATTAATAATAATACGATCGTCGGTGGTGGACGTTTCGGTATCGAAATCAAGAACCCGGCCGGTGGGGTAACGGTATCAAATAATAGTGTAAGTCTGACAACGATCGACGGAGAAACCCGTGATCGTGCCGGTATCGCTGTAATGCGTCGTGGTGTATTGGGCGCAAATGCGGATGTACCGAATGGAGTAACCGTAACAGGTAATACCGTTGACGGATACACGCAAGCAAGTGGGGACGAAGGATTTGGTATCGTGATTGAAGGAACTAACCATACAGTAAGTGGAAATACGGTTACGAATTGTGAGGTAGGTATTCAGCAACAAGGTGGAGCGCATCCGAATTCAGGATATCCTGGCGATGGAAACCAATCAACGGGAATGTCTGCGAATTATTTCGGACGTGGTAACTCCCCGATTGTTTGTGGAAATACGATTTCAGGAAATACCTTCTCCGGTAACGGAACGGATACACGTAATGTGATTGGTGCAGGAAATTTCGGGTTGGTAACCAATACAACTACCAATGAAAATTTCTGTAATATTCAGTCTGCGATTGATGATGCCCAAACAATAGGCGGGCATACGTTGAATATTAGCTCTGCGACATTTAATGAAAATGTAGCTTTAAATAAGGAAGTAACATTGCAAGGTCAAGGACCAGCTAACACAATCATCACACCTACGACAACTTGTTCTGGTAATGGTGTTGTCATCACTGCCAACAATGCGAAGTTGAAAGACTTGAAAGTAACTAATTTTACTTATGGTGTCAGTGTTTCAAGTTCAAATAACGAACTGAACAATGTCGAATTAGTTTCAAACTGCAATAGCGGTTTGGATCTTGGAAATGGTACTACGAATATTAGTATACTCAATTCTAAATTAAACAACAATACAACCAGTGGTTTCAGAAAAGGCACTGCTGCTGTTGTCAACGGTTTTGTGATGAACAATTCTGAAGTAACAGGAAATGTTCAAGGGTGTTTTGTTGCTAAAAACAATGGAGTAGGGGGTACATTCGATAATGTGAGCATCACAAATTCCAATTTCAGCAATAACACTCAAAGGGAATGTATTTTGAAGCTTTGAGTAATGCAGTAATTGACAATGTGACGATGAATAATAGCGGTACCGATGTTGCCTATGGCTTCAATACCGGTATTGATGTTAATTTAAAATATGGCAGCTACTCCAACATTTCAATTATCAATTCCACGTTTACAGGATGTGGTGCGACAGGAACTGCGGCTGATGTTCAGAACCCAGTTGTTATTGCAGTGAAAGCAAGAGATGATGCGCCTTCTTATAATAGTAATCCGGCAACATTGGATAATGTTGATATTAAAATAACTTTATTTCTGGCCCTGCAAATGGCATACGTTTAGGTGAATTTGGAAAAATCAATAACTCACCTACAAATGTAGAAATCAACGTGAACGATTTGAGTGCTTCCTTTAGTAATGCTGCTATTGTGAATCGAGTTAATACAAATATTAATGCTGAATGTAACTGGTTTGGAGCAACGAGTTATGCTGCAATAAACGGTGAAATCAATGTTGCCGCCGGCACTGTTGATTTTACCAGTTGGTTGGTGAATGGAACGGATGAGCAATTAGCTGCCGGATTCCAGAATACTTCTTGTAGTGGTACACCTGTTGAAATTACCAGTTCTGTACCTACACATATCCTATGTGGAGCAACTATAGGTTCTATCGAAGTAACATTCGGAAGTGGGACATCACCGTATGACATTTCTTGGACAGGCGGTTCTGCAAGCGGAGTGACGAGTCCATATACGATTACTCCACTTTTGGCAGGTAATTATACAGTAACAATCACTGATGCGAATTTGTCAACTGCTTCAACAGTAGTTGCGGTCAATTATCAGCCTGTTACCAATGTGACTCAATCTACTTATCATACTTCAATTCAGGCAGCAATTGATGCATCATCCAATGGCGATGTACTTCAAGTGTGTGCAGGAACACATACTGAGAATGTCAATGTCAACAAATCAGTGACCTTAAAAGGAAATAATTTTGGAACAGATGGATGTGACACCCGCGTAGCCGAATCAATTATTGATGGAGGTGCCGGATCGCAATCACTATCTCCGCAAGTGGCGTCACTATTGATGGATTTAGATTAACAGGAGCCAATGGCGTTGTGAGCTCAGGAGTTGGTGGTATACAAATTAGCAACAACATGGTGCAGGTAGATGCCTTTGGTGTGACCGCGCAATCAGTTACAGCTAACTATACGATCGACCATAACTGCATCGATTTAAACAATCAGGTAATTCCTGGCCCGAATCCTACTATAGCTGGTATAGTTATTGCCGGGGCAGTAACTGGGGCAGTGATTAACGATGATGATAATAACATTACAGATGGTTTCTATGGCCATGTGGTATACGGTGCTAATACAACTACTGCAGTAAACATCTCTAATGGATCTGTTTCAGGAAGTTTACAAGGTGTTGCAATCGTTAATACTTTAGGAGGCCCATTGGCAGGATCTAACGTCCAAGTGAATAATATGAACCTGCACTCATTTGCTGGTAATCATCCTTCTATGCCTGCAGTGAATTTCCATGCTGGGGTTTATGCTTTCACGGCGGCAACGAGCAATTCTGGCAACGGAATTAATCTGAGTATAACTGGTACTACTATTGACGGTACACAGTCAATCACGCAATCTTCAGCAGCCATTTATCTGGCAGACTTCAGTGGTGCTTCAAGCCCGGTGCAAAACGTAACCGTTGATGAAAATACTATTACCAACAACGCCAATCGTGGTGTAGATGCCCGCGGTCAGGTAAGTGCAACGGTCACTGAATCTTCATTTATGAATAATGGAGGCAGTGCCTTTGGTACCGGCGGAAACAATGGATTTACCTTTATTGCGCAACAAGGTGCAAGTATCTCAGCGACTAATAACTTTATCGTTCATCCAGCTAGCAGTTCAACAAGTGTTACAGCCTTCTTAACCGGAAACGGTTCAGGAAATAGCATTGTTGCCTCTGACAATAGCGTATTGATGAATGGAAATGCACTTGAAGTGTTGCTTCAAATTCTGCCGGAAATACCATAACAGCTACTTGTAACTGGTTAGGCGGAATTGTTCCTGCTACCAATAATCCACTGGCCAATGTGAATTTAATTCCTTGGTTAATTGATGGTTCAGACGGAAGTGCAGCAGCTGGGTTCCAACCGGCAACGCCATGCAGTACACCATGTGCGCTTGTTGTTGATGCATCTAAAACAGATGTAACTTGTAACGGTGCTATAGATGGTGCAATTTCAGCATTAATTACCAGCGGAGGTGTATCACCATATACTTATAATTGGAGCAATATGGCAACAACTCAAACCATTACGAATTTGGCTCCAGGTACTTATTCAGTAACTGTTACCAATGCCAATGGTTGTACTGCCACAACTTCAACAACTATTACTGAACCGGATGTATTAGTAGCAGCTGCAGTGGTTACTTCAAATTATAACGGTTCACAGATCTCTTGTAATAATTCAACCGATGGTTCAATTCAGGCAAGCACGATCGGTGGTACAAACCCAATGGAATATTCGTTAAATGGTGGTACTTATTCATCTACATCCTTGTTTACAGGATTGGGTGCGGGTACTTATACCATTGTTGCAAAGATGCCAATGGATGTTTGTCTACAACGATGACATCGATTGTTGCTCCTGATCCTATAACAATTGGAACGGGATCCATTACCAACGCTTCTTGCTTTGGATACAATGATGGTTCAATCGGAATTTCTCCAAGTGGTGGTACCGGAACATATACTTATGCCTGGTCTACATCACCTGTACAGAATGGTGCAACCGCAACGAATCTGACGCAAGGTACTTATACCGTTGTGGTGACAGATGTGAATGGTTGTACTTCAATTGCTGACTTTACTGTCACTGAACCTGTTCAGATTGCCATGACTTGTCCGGCGAATCAAATTGTTTGTATTGCATCACCTGCCTATAGTTTAAGTGGCGGATTACCAAATACTCCTGGAACCGGTGTTTATTCAGGACCTGGTGTAAGCGGGAATGTTGATCCAACAGTAGCAGGAATTGGTGTACATACAATTACCTATACGTATACAAATCTGACTCCTTGTTCTAATTACTGTACATTCACGATAGAAGTGATTGCACAACCGGTGAATCCAACCTTGAATACGCAGTCACCGGCATTACCTTCTGTTTGTGAGGGAACTACGGTTTCTGCAACATTCAATGCAGGAAGTGGTGGAAATGGATGTAGCGACGATTATATCGTGATCATCGATGGTGGTGCTCCTGTGGCTTACACACCGGGTACACCAGTTGGTGGTTTGGCTACCAGCACTATCGTTATACAAGGACGTCGTGATAATTGTGCTGTCAATTCAGGTTGTACAGCAAATTATGTAACACTTGCTTGGAATGTGGTGCCTCAACCAACAGCTCCAACAACAGCTGTCATGAGTCCGTCACTTTCAACAGTTTGTGCGGGTACAATCGTTACCTTAGGTGGTGCTGCCACTGGTGGAAATACAGGATTGTCTTGTAGCATTGAATACCGATTCTCTGATGATGGTGGTGCAACCTGGAGTACAGCTTCCGGAACAATACCAACATTTACAGCAGCAGATGGAGTTGGACAAAATATCATTGAAGCGCGCAGAGTGTCTTGTCAATCTGGCTGTAATTCAACAGCATGGAATGCAGTTGCAATTTGGGATGGTATTCCACAACCTGGGGCGCCAACTACTTCAACCAAGAATCCTGCTTTTGCATCCGTTTGTGTAGGAACTACCCTCACCATTACAGGATTGCCTTCAGGTGGTAATCAGGGAGCTGGTTGCGGATTCCAATATCGATTCTCTACCAATGGCGGTTCTACCTGGAGTTCACCTTCTGCAACTATTCCAAGCTTCAACGCGGTAAATGGCACAGGAATGAACTTAATTCAGGCTCGTCGTAATAATTGTCAGGCTGGTTGTTCAACCTCACCATGGGGAACAATTGCCTCATGGGATGGTGTTCCACAGCCTTCTGCACCAACTACAACAACTGCATCTCCTGCTACCGCAAGTGTTTGTGAAGGAACAACAATTACACTCGCAGGACCTGCAACAGGTGGTAATGCCGGAATCGGTTGTTCAATCGAATACCAATATTCAACAGATGGTGGTACAACTTGGAGCACAGCTTCAACATCCATCCCATCATTTGCTGCAGTAACTGGTTCAGGAATGAATATTATTCAAGCCCGTCGTTCTTCATGTCAGGCAGGTTGTAATGAGACTTCATGGAATACGCTTGCAACTTGGAATGGAACGGCATTAACAAGTAATACGACTACATTGACAAGTTGTGGACCTTACACCTGGAATGTAAACAGTACAACTTATACTGCTTCAGGAACATACTCTTCAGTAAGCGGATGTCATACAGAGATCTTGGATTTGACAGTTACTCCAATTCCATCCATGCCTACATTGGCTTGTTACGAAACGGCAACGTTTAACACAACTACTTGTTCGTGGGATGTAACCGGAACACAACCAGCTATGCCTACATTGGCTTGTTATGAAACAGCGTCCTTCAACACAACAACTTGTGTTTGGGATGTAACCGGAACACAACCAGCTATGCCTACATTGGCTTGTTATGAAACAGCGTCCTTCAACACAACAACTTGTGTTTGGGATGTAACAGGAACGCAACCAGCAGCACCGACAAGATTGGCTTGTTATGAAACAGCAACCTTCAATACAACGACATGTGTATGGGATGTCACCGGATCACAACCTGCTATGCCAACGCTTGCTTGTTATGAAACAGCCACCTTCAATACAACGACATGTGTATGGGATGTCACCGGAACGCAACCAGCCATGCCAACGCTTGCTTGTTATGAGACAGCCACCTTCAATACAACGACATGTGTATGGGATGTCACCGGTTCACAGCCTGCTATGCCAACACTAGCTTGTTATGAAACAGCATCCTTCAACACAACAACTTGTGTATGGGATGTGACCGGTACTCAACCAGCAATGCCAACGCTTGCTTGTTACCAAACAGCATCTTTCAACACAACAACCTGTGCTTGGGATGTGACCGGTTCTCAACCAGTAATGCCAACGCTTGCTTGTTACCAAACAGCATCCTTCAATACAACAACATGTGTTTGGGATGTCACGGGTTCTCAACCTGCTATGCCAACCCTGGCTTGTTATGAAACTGCCACCTTCAATACAACAACATGTGTATGGGATGTGACTGGTTCACAGCCTGCTATACCAACACTGGCTTGTTATCAAACAGCGAGCTTCAACACAACAACATGTGTCTGGGATGTAACGGGATCACAACCAGCTATGCCAACTTTAGCTTGTTATGAAACAGCTACCTTCAATACTACGACTTGTGTATGGGATGTAACAGGTTCACAGCCTGCGATGCCAACACTGGCTTGTTATGAAACAGCATCCTTCAATACAACAACCTGTGTTTGGGATGTGACCGGTACTCAACCAGCAATGCCAACACTGGCTTGTTATGAAACAGCGACCTTCAATACAACAACCTGTGTTTGGGATGTGACCGGTACTCAACCAGCAATGCCAACGCTTGCTTGTTACCAAACAGCATCTTTCAATACAACAACCTGTGCTTGGGATGTGACCGGTTCTCAACCAGCAATGCCAACGCTCGCTTGTTACCAAACAGCACCTTCAATACAACAACATGTGTATGGGATGTGACTGGTTCACAACCAGCAATGCCAACGCTTGCTTGTTATCAAACAGCATCCTTCAACACAACAACATGTGTATGGGATGTAACCGGTTCACAACCTGCGATGCCAACACTGGCTTGTTATGAAACAGCATCCTTCAATACAACAACATGTGTATGGGATGTAACCGGTTCACAACCTGCGATGCCAACACTGGCTTGTTACCAAACTGCATCCTTCAATACAACAACCTGTGTATGGGATGTAACTGGTTCACAACCTGCTATGCCAACACTGGCTTGTTATGAAACTGCCACCTTCAATACAACAACCTGTGTATGGGATGTAACTGGATCACAACCAGCGATGCCAACACTGGCTTGTTACCAAACAGCAACCTTCAATACAACAACCTGTGTTTGGGATGTGACCGGTACTCAACCAGCAATGCCAACACTGGCTTGTTATGAAACAGCGACCTTCAATACAACAACCTGTGTTTGGGATGTGACCGGTACTCAACCAGCAATGCCAACGCTTGCTTGTTACCAAACAGCTAGCTTTAACACAACAACCTGTGTATGGGATGTGACCGGTACTCAACCAGCAATGCCAACGCTTGCTTGTTACCAAACAGCTAGCTTCAACACAACAACCTGTGTATGGGATGTGACCGGTACTCAACCAGCAATGCCAACACTGGCTTGTTACCAAACAGCATCCTTCAATACCACAACCTGTGTATGGGATGTCACCGGATCGCAACCAGCGATGCCAACACTGGCTTGTTATGAAACAGCGACCTTCAATACAACAACCTGTGTTTGGGATGTAACAGGTTCTCAACCAGCAATGCCAACGCTCGCTTGTTACCAAACAGCATCCTTCAATACAACAACCTGTGTTTGGGATGTCACCGGATCGCAACCAGCGATGCCAACACTGGCTTGTTATGAAACTGCCACCTTCAATACAACAACCTGTGTTTGGGATGTGACCGGTGCTCAACCAGCAATGCCAACACTGGCTTGTTATGAAACTGCCACCTTCAATACAACAACATGTGTATGGGATGTGACTGGTTCACAGCCTGCTATGCCAACACTGGCTTGTTATGAAACAGCGACCTTCAATACAACAACATGTGTATGGGATGTCACCGGATCGCAACCAGCTATGCCAACACTGGCTTGTTATGAAACAGCGACCTTCAATACAACAACCTGTGTATGGGATGTGACTGGTTCACAGCCTGCTATGCCAACACTGGCTTGTTATCAAACAGCGAGCTTCAATACAACAACATGTGTCTGGGATGTAACGGGATCACAACCAGCTATGCCAACACTGGCTTGTTATGAAACTGCCACCTTCAATACAACAACATGTGTATGGGATGTGACTGGTTCACAACCAGCAATGCCAACGCTTGCTTGTTACCAAACAGCATCTTTCAACTCAACAACTTGTGCATGGGATGTGACCGGTTCACAACCAGCAATGCCAACGCTTGCTTGTTACCAAACTGCATCCTTCAACACAACAACTTGTGTTTGGGATGTCACCGGTTCACAGCCTGCTATGCCAACACTTGCTTGTTACCAAACTGCATCCTTCAACACAACAACCTGTGCTTGGGATGTGACCGGTACTCAACCAGCAATGCCAACGCTTGCTTGTTACCAAACTGCATCCTTCAACACAACAACCTGTGTTTGGGATGTGACCGGTACTCAACCAGCAATGCCAACGCTTGCTTGTTACCAAACTGCATCCTTCAACACAACAACCTGTGTTTGGGATGTGACCGGTACTCAACCAGCAATGCCAACGCTTGCTTGTTACCAAACAGCATCCTTCAACACAACAACCTGTGCTTGGGATGTGACCGGTTCTCAACCAGCAATGCCAACGCTTGCTTGTTACCAAACTGCATCCTTCAACACAACAACCTGTGTTTGGGATGTGACCGGTACTCAACCATCAATGCCAACGCTTGCTTGTTACCAAACAGCATCCTTCAACACAACAACCTGTGTTTGGGATGTGACCGGTACTCAACCAGCAATGCCAACGCTTGCTTGTTACCAAACAGCATCTTTCAACACAACAACCTGTGCATGGGATGTGACCGGTACTCAACCAGCAATGCCAACGCTTGCTTGTTACCAAACAGCTAGCTTTAATACGACAACATGTGCTTGGGATGTAACAGGAACGCCTAATCCTCCGGTAGTAACTACAACTTCTGCATGTGGAAGTTATTTCTGGAGTGTGAATTCAACTTCATACACTGCAACAGGAACATACACCGCAACGGTAGGTTGCCAGAATTATATCCTGAATCTGACGATCGATCCATTCCCGATTGTTACAGCTTCAAATGCATCAGCTTGTAGTGGTGCTTCAGTTACTCTTGTTGGTTCTCCTGCTGGTGGTGCGTTTAGTGTACCGAATCCATATACCGGACCATCAACAACGTTTACATATACCTATACGGATGTGAATGGATGTACAGCGACTTCCGCACCAGCTACGATTACCATGACAACAACTCCTCCAATTACAATTACCGGAGTGTCGAATGTGGGTGGTAACTCAGTAACTGTCAACTGGATTGATGTTCCAGGCTTAATATGGTATGAAGTTCGTTACCGTATCGTAGGTGACCCAACCTGGACTGGTGGTGGTACACAAGCTGCTCCAGCCAGCGGTAAAAACCTTGTTGGATTACAGGCGGCCTCCGATTATGAAATTGAAGTACGCGGATTCTGTGCGGTCAATGCACCAGGACCATGGAGTTCAACTTTCACCTTCCAAACAGGTCAGTCTTGTCCTCCACCGTCAACATTGTTCACAACCAATGTAACGAAGAATACGGCGACACTGAATTGGACCAGCGTACCAAATGTGAATTACTACCAAACACGTTACAGAGCTGAAACGAGTCCAGGTTCTGGAATTTGGGGACCATGGCAAAATGGTACAGCATCGGCTGGTGCTACTACCAAAACTTAGCGTCACTCACTGCAAATACCAACTATATGTGGCAAATACGTGCGATATGTAATCCATCGCCATTTACAACAGGTAGTTGGAGTGCTCCAGACTTCTTTACAACTCTGGCCAGCAAACCAGGTGATGTTGAACAGACAGTAGCCGCTCAAACAGAAGTCGTTGTTTATCCGAATCCGGTTCGTGATGTTCTCAATGTGGATATTCATGCCACGGAATCACAACTGACTATTGTGCGTTTATTCGACATCAGTGGTCGTCTGGTGAAAGAAATCCAGGCGAACCATGAAGTTGGAGAAAACAATGTGAAACTGGATATGAAAGAATTGGCCAATGGAATGTATACCGTTCAGGTATTCGGTAATAGCCAATTACTTATGACAGGAAAGGTTGATAAGAAAGACTAATTCGAGTTTCAGAATAAATTACAGGCCGTCCTTTGGGGCGGCTTTTTATCCTGAATATCAGGCCGACAATCAGAAAAGACAGAATTTTGGGCTCAAATGCCTGTTTTTAGCACATAAATCCTACCTTTGCCAGCCTTGTGACAAATCGGTTTGTGATGTGGCAAACAATTTTATTGACAATTTCTTTTTCAGGTATGGTCAATTTGGAAATTGCTTCGCAACGAAACCAATCACATTGTTCTTAAACCCTATTTTTTAACCCGTTCAAGTGGATTCAAAACTATCCAGGAGAACACAAAAACAAAACAATGTCAGAAACAACATTTTCTAACCAAAACCTGGCCACTGGTCAAGCTGGCGCTCACGATGATTTCGATTGGAGCATTGACAAACGTAACCTCGCTAGTTACAATTCTTCAGATCGTGAGAAATTAGATCAACAATACGATCAAACCTTTAAAACAGTTACCGATAATGAAATGGTCATGGGAACCATCGTAGGACTGACCAAAACGGATGCTGTTGTCAATATCGGCTATAAGAGTGATGGATTGATTTCATTGAACGAGTTTCGTGATTTGGCCAATGTGAAAGTAGGTGATGAAGTAGAAGTACTCATTGTTGAAAAGGAAGATCGTGAAGGCCATTTACATTTGAGCTGCAAACAAGCCCGTCAGCAACGTGCCTGGGAGCGTATCGTGGAAGTGTATAAAACCGGTGAAATTGTTACGGGTCATGTAACATCTAAAACTAAAGGTGGATTGATCGTGGATTTGTTTGGAATGGAAACCTTCCTGCCAGGTTCTCAGATTGACGTAAAACCGGTTACGGATTACGACCAATTCGTAAACAAAACCATGGAGTTCAAAGTGGTTAAAATCAATGAAGTGATCCGTAATGCGGTCGTATCACATAAAGCACTCATTGAAAGCGATATTGAAGCACAACGCACTGAAATCATTTCTAAACTCGAAAAAGGTCAGGTACTGGAAGGAACCATTAAGAACGTTACAGACTTCGGTGCCTTCATCGATCTGGGCGGCTTAGATGGTTTGTTATACATTACCGATATTTCATGGGGACGTGTCAATCACCCAAGTGAAGTTNTACAAAATGGCCAAAAACTCAACGTGGCCGTGTTGGATTTTGACGATGAGAAANAACGTATTTCCCTCGGCTTAAAACAATTAACGCCGCATCCTTGGGATGCTTTACCTGAATACGTGCTCGAAGGAAATAAAGTGAAAGGGAAAGTAGTTAATATCGAAGATTACGGCGCATTCCTCGAAATCGAACCGGGTATCGAAGGGTTAGTTCACGTGTCTGAAATCACTTGGAGTAATCAACCCATCAACGCCAAAGAATTCTTTAAAATGGGCGATGAGCACGAGGCAATGATTGTTTCAATTGATAAAGACGAGCGCAAAATGAGCTTGTCAATTAAANAACTGACTCAAGATCCTNGGGAAGAAATTGAAAATAAATTTGCAGTAGGTTCTCAACATACAGGTTTAGTTAAAAATCTGACTCCATATGGTGTATTTGTTGAGTTAGAAGCCGGTATCGGTGGAATGATTCATATCTCCGACCTGAGTTGGGTGAAACGTTTTAACCACCCAAGTGACTTCACGAAGGTTGGTGAAAATTTACAGGTAGTTGTTCTGGGTGTGGACAAAGAAACCTGCAAACTGTCTCTTGGTCATAAACAAATCGAAGAAGATCCATGGTCTACTTTTGAAAGTGTATTCCCAATCGGCTCATTGCATGATGGTGTGATGATTCGTAAAGAAGAGAAAGGCGGCATCATCCAGTTGCAATACGGTCTGGAAGCATTTGCGCCAACACGCCACCTGAAAAAGCAGGATGAAAAAATGATCGCGGTTGAAGAAACAAATCAGTTTATGATTCTGGAATTCGATCGGAATGAGAAGCGTATCATGGTTTCACACACCAAGGTTTGGGAACAAAACATGGAAGAAGAAAAAGAAGCCGCTCGTAAAGAAGCCGGAATCGAAATGGACAACACCAAAAAGGCAGTTAAAAATATCCAGTCTAAGGTTGAAAAAGCAACCCTTGGCGATATTGGTGCCCTGGTCGATCTCCGTAAANAACTCGAAGGCAACGAAGGCGCATAACAACCTCCAGCTAAACATTCAAAGAGACTGTTACCCCGTGGTGGCAGTCTTTTTTATTCGTTCGTATCACTACAACCTTCATGAATATGAGACCGTTGCAAAAGTCATTTGGCAAAAGAGTTCGAGGCTCTTGAATTTTGACGTATTGCGTTATCTTCGATCGTTTGCAACGGTCTCAAAGTGGTACGGCATCATTCCTGGTTTATGCCATATCCCTTTATAACCTTGTGTGCCCCAAGGCACAATTAAAACAGAATATTTCCGCTACCTTTGCCCACTTCATGAAAATCCTGATTCACTATTTATCCCGATACAAGGTGCTGGTGCTGGGTTCCTTTTTGCTGGCTACCTTAAATACAGGCTTTTCACTTTGTGACCCGATCGTTTACGGTTGGCTAATCGATAAAGTGAAATCTGTGGTGGACGTCAATCCCCGCACCATGCCACAATCTGATTTTCTCTGGATGGTTGTAAAATACATTCTCGGACTAATTGGAGTGGCTATGGCATCCCGCATTGCTAAGGCATTTCAGGATTTTACGGTGAATTCCGTTATCCAGAAATTTGGAGCAGATGTGTATACCGATGGACTGAAACAAGCGCTGCAATTGCCATACCAACAGTTTGAAGATCAACGCAGTGGAGAAACTCTGGCAATCCTGGAAAAAGTGCGTACAGACAGTGAAAAGTTTATGATGCTTTTCATCAATGTTGTTNTTTCTTCATTGGTTAGTATAGTCTTCGTAATTATTGCGGCATCCCTGATTTTTCCACCTATCATTCTGGTCTATACCCTCGGAGCTATTCTGCTGTCCCTGCTCATGTCGGTGCTCAGTAAANAAATTAAACTGATTCAACGAAGCATCTTGAAAGAAACGACTGCTTTGGCAGGGGCCACTACCGAAAGCCTTCGAAACATCGAGTTAATTCGCAGTCTGGGACTTACCGCACAGGAAATTCGCCGTTTGAATCTGTCTACCTTTAAAATTCTTAAGCTCGAATTAAAGAAGGTGAAAAGCATTCGGGCATTAAATTTCATTCAAGGTACTTCGGTGAATNTTTTGCGCCAATGTATTGTATTTACGTTGTTTTATATTTTATTTCATAATTATATCACACTCGGACAAGTCTTTACTTTTCAGTTTNTTTCATTCTTCATCTTTGCTCCACTTCAGGAATTGGGAAATGTTATTCTTGCTTACCGGGAGGCTGAAACCTCGCTGGATAAGTTCGATAAATTGATGTCAACACCGATTGAACCCCGCCCGCAGAACCCTGTTACCATTGGCGATGTTGAGCAGCTGCAGTTTGATGAGGTCAGTTTTAAACACCAAACTGCTCGTCAAAACGCACTCACTGCGATTAGTTTCAGTGTTCGAAAAGGAGAAACGATTGCCTTTGTGGGGCCATCCGGTTCTGGTAAAACAACACTGGTAAAATTATTAGTGGGCCTGTATCAACCCGCTAGTGGAACCGTTAAATATAATGGCACAGCTTCAACTGATTTGGATATTGAAGCGTTTCGATCACAAATTGGTTTTGTTACGCAAGATACCCAGTTGTTCTCCGGAACTATTCGCGAAAACCTGGCTTTCGTGAATCCAAGAGCANGTGAGGACGAAATGCGAAGTGCACTCTTGAAGGCATCTGCCCACACCTTACTCAACAGGGCTGAAAACGGTTTGGATACCGTGATTGGGGAAGGGGGTATGAAAATTTCCGGGNGTGAAAAACAACGTTTATCCATTGCCCGGGCTTTATTACGTCATCCACGCTTATTGGTATTTGATGAGGCGACTTCAGCATTGGATTCACTCACCGAAGAGGCTATCACACAAACTGTGAAAGAAATTTCTGCCAATAAAGAACAAATCAATATTCTTATTGCGCATCGTTTGTCTACAATTATGCATGCAGATCGCATTTATGTGTTGGAACGTGGGCGAATTATTGAAACCGGTGCGCATCAGCAATTGGTAGATGAAAAAGGACTTTATTATGCCATGTGGAGGCAACAAATTGGTGAGCGACAATTGGAAAATTCTGAATCGTAAATAATATGCCTCAACAAGCAACACCTCCGAATAGATTTATTAGCATGCTCAAAATGCGCTGCCCAAATTGCCATCAGGGAAATATGTATACTAACAAAAGCATCCTTCCCTTGGGCAAATTAATGGATATGCCAGAACGTTGTCCGGTTTGTGGTCAGAAGTATGAAATTGAAGTGGGTTTCTGGTACGGAACGGGTTATGTGAGTTATGCACTCAGTGTAGCCCTTATTGCTACCCTGGCAGTAGCTTATGCCGTGTTGGTCGGCTTTTCCTGGAAGGATAATTCTATATTTATTTTTATAGGAGTGATGATTGCCGCATTGGTCATTCTTCAACCCNTGATCATGCGATATTCCCGGGTTCTGTATCTGTACGTCTTTGTGAAATATGGCAAGGGACAACGATTGAAAAGCGAATAGGTCCTGTATCACCTGACGCCTGAAGATATGCGCTTAATGCATGGAATCTTTCTTTGAATTCACATGCCATTCCCAGACTTTTTCGTTTTTAAGAAAAAGCATCATGGCCGAAATAATTCAAAAGGGTGGAAGACGTATCCCCTGCATCGATTTGACCCCAATGGTGGATTTGGGATTTTACTGATTACATTTTTTGTATTCACCGCTAAATTGAGTGAGCCTTTGGGGCTTGAGGTCAATATGCCAGCGGAAGGAAAAGGTACAGTTGTCGCCCATCACACAGCCTTTACGTTGTTATTGGGCAATCATCATAAAGTGGTTTGCCTCTCCGGTGAAAAAGCCATGCAGGAAGCCTGGAACGAAGCGGAGGTGACTGATTTTACACCCAATGGACTGCGGGCTGCCTTGATCCGACATCGTAACGAGATGAACGCCCTTATTGCCTCAGGAGCGAAAGGAACGCATACAAAGGATGAACCTTTTGTTTTGATTAAGGCAGGCGATCCGAGCCAATATGAAGACCTCATCAATGCCCTCGATGAATTACAAATAAATGGCATCAAACAGTATGCACTCATGGATATCACCCCTGAGGAAGAACGCATTGTTCAACAAAAACCTGATGACCTGTCCGATTTCAGCAGGTGTTCAAATATGAAACGCCTGTTGCAATGTATCTTTGTCCGATGCCGGTTTCGGTAGTCATTATTACAAATAACGAAGAAGCACGACTTCCGAGGACTCTTTCGCAACTTTATTGGTGCGATGATATTATCCTTCTTGACAGTTTTAGTCAGGATGCTACTTTAAAAATTGCCACTGAATTTGGGTGCCGTGTTTTTCAACAAAAATTTGAGGGGTACGGAACACAAAAACACCNNGGGATCGATTTAGCACGGCATGATTGGGTGTTGAGCCTGGATGCTGACGAGGTGTTGAGTGATGAACTCATTCAGGAGATCAACGAGGTANTGCGTCCCAACCTCATCTTTTCTGCCTTTTCCATCCCCATCCGCAATGTTTTTCTGGGTAGAGAATTTAAACATGGAAAGGAGAGCGCCTTTCACCATATAAGGCTTTTTCGTAAAGGCTGTGCTCGCTATAATTTAGATGCCATTCATGAGAAGTTGTTAGTACAGGGTGAAATTGGCAGATTAACTGGTCTGATTCTTCATTATAGTTATCTCAATTTATCGCATTTTGTACAGAAGATGGATATCTACAGTGAACGATCCGCTTTGGCGATGCTTGGCACAGGTAAAACAACCTCCTTATTGTCGATTCTATTGAAGGCGCCTTTCTATTTTGTAAAACATTATTTCATGTATGGCAATTGGAGAAATGGCAAAGCAGGACTGGTGTGGAGTTGGATGAATACCTGGTACCACACGCTCAAATATCTCAAGTTATTGGAGTATCAACGCACGACGAAATAGTGAAATGCAGCGGATTAATCCGTAAATTTGTCGGGTGTTGAAAAAATTGGTATCGATTGGTCTCCTGCTCTCCTTTCTGGTGTATATCACGCCATCGGAAGTATTGCATGTGCTCACTTCGCATTCCGATACCAGGCATGGAGCACATGACCATGAAGGTCTGCGCATTGATCCGGAACATCATCACTGTAAATTGCTTCAGGATATCCAGAAACTGGATGTAACCGGCCTGACTTGGCCAATGCCTGTTTTTGAAGCAGAAATAATCTATTTTGTATCGCTAAAGTTTTCACTGTCAACAGAACCGCTTGAACCACAAACTTGTTCTGCGCTGGCTGATCGTGCCCCTCCGGTTAAGTGTTGTAACGGTTGAGCGTTTTAATTGTACGCTCTGTTGGTAAACACCGGTATGCTGTTTTGCAGCAGCCAATTCTTCACGATCATTTAAACAATTCATGAGGTTGTACCTAATTGTTTTGTGCATATTGTGTCCATTCGGGATGCATGCACAAAATAATCTCTGTTCTCTGCGCATCAACGGTAGAGTGCTGGATAAACTCACAGGACAGGTTGTCGCTAATATTCGGGTGGTTCTGAATCCGGGCAATCATGTTGCTTATTCCGATTCGAATGGGAACTATCGTATCGCAGAAATCTGTCCCGGGCCATCAGAAATCACCGTATTCCATTTTAGCCATGTAGCCTACCACGAANAAATAAAGCTGTCCGTAAACAGTAATCGTGATTTTTACATCGATTGCCATCCGGATACACTCAGGGAAATTACCATAAAACGAAATAAACTTCACCGCGAGGCATCGATCACTTTGAATACCATGGAGGGTGCCGATTTGTTCCGGGCCCAGGGAAGTAATTTAGGAAAGGCCCTCGAAGCAATACCGGGCGTACAGTCTGTGAGTACCGGGAATAACATCACTAAACCGATGATACGTGGCATGTATGGTAATCGCATCCTGATACTCAACAACGAAATCAGGCAAGAAGGTCAGCAATGGGGCAATGAACATGCCCCTGAAATTGACCCGTTCATGGCGCGAAAAATCACTGTGATTAAAGGTGCCCAAACTATCCGCTATGGCAGTGATGTGATGGGCGGCGTAGTGCAGGTTGAACCTTTGCCTTTAAACCAGATTCGGTATCCTTTGGCGGAATTGAATTTGGGAGCCGCCACAAACGGAAGAGGTTTAAATACATCGATGTTGCTGGAAGGAAGGCCCCAAGNNACATCTTTATTCTGGAGGGTTCAGGGAACCTACCGACGTGGCGGGAATCAAAAAACACCCGACTATTTTTTANAAAATACAGGGATTCGTGAGTTGAATTATTCAGCTGCGTTGGGATACTATACCAATACGTGGAGCGCCGAAGTTTTTCATAGCTATTTCAATACCAATATCGGAATTTTTGCCGGTTCCCATATCGGCAACCTGAGTGATTTGTATGATGCCTTTCAAGCTTCACGGCCTTTGGATAGTAGTGGCTTCAGTTACACCATCGATCTTCCTTATCAGGAGGTCAGGCATGCTATGTTCAAAGCTAAATTTACCCGAAAGACGGTAATGGGTCCGCTAACTGTAACGTATGGATATCAANAANATATCCGGAAAGAATATGACCGTTCGCTGAAAACTTTGCAGGATGACGGTACCTATAAACCAGCGCTGCACTTTAATTTGGGAACGCATACGTTGGATATCCGGCAGGAACAACGCCCGATGTGGCGGATTCGGGGAGGCGGAGGTGCACAGATGCTGTATCAACAAAATCTGTACTACGGCAGTTATTTTATTCCGGTTTACGATCGTTGGCAAGGTGGGCTGTATTGGACGGAATCATACACGCACCGGCAATTTTCAGCAGAGTTGGGTGTTCGTTATGATTTGCAACGTTTTGATGTGGTGAAGTGGGAGCAAAATGTTCTACGGAATCATATCCATCAATGGCATCAACCCGCAGCCTCTTTTGCCATTCGCTATAATTTGCGCCCTTTTACGTTTCATGTCAACGGCGGAACAACCTGGAGGGCACCATTTGTAAACGAACTCTATAGTTATGGTGTACATCACAGTGCGGCAAGTTTTGAGATTGGCGATAGCTTACTCCGTCCGGAAAGAGGTTACAACCTGGCTTTCACAACAGATTTTAATAACCGAAAGCATCATGCGGAGCTGACTTGCTTTGTGCATGATATTCAGGACTACATTCATCTGCAACCGGTTTTCCCGCTANCTTTAACGATACGGGGTGCCTTCCCAACGTTTCAGTATATGCAATCTCATGTTCGGTTTGTGGGTGTAGAGTTTGCCTGGACCAGTTTGATCAGCGCTCGTCTTCATAATCATCTGAAGGGAAGTTTTATCCAGGCCTCAAACCTGACCCGCCCTTTGGCACTCACCGGAATTCCACCCGGCCGAATTCAGAATGAAGTGGAATGGACGCTGCGAAAAACAACCCGAACCCAATTTAATCTCGTAGCAGAAGGCATCTATGTATTTCGTCAGAATCGGGTGCCGGATAGTGCCGATTATATTCCTTCACCACCCGCTTGGTTTCTACTCAATCTTAGTGTGAATGGATCCTATATTCATCGATTACAAACGCTGCGGTTTGAAGTCGGGTGTCAGAATGTGCTGAATCAACGCTACAGAGATTACCTGAACCGCAACCGGTATTTTGCACAGGAAACCGGTCGCAATTTTTTTATTAAATGTTCTATTCCTATTTATCTTAAAAAGTTCCTGATGCCATTGACGCTGAAATTCAGGTCGTCGATGAATCAGGATTCAAACAACCTTAAAAACTAAAAAAACATGAAATCAAGATTCATTTATTCCATCCTCAGCGTATTTACGCTAATCACTNTTTTTAATGCTTGCCGGAAAACAAATCCAATTCCACCTAACCCGAATGAGGAAGAACCGATCACCACATGTCGATTGGTGTTTGTAGATTCTGCCGGTGTTTTGCCAACCAGTAGTTTTGAATATCGGGATATTGACGGCGACGGAGGTAACCCGCCCTCTACCTTCGATACCATTCGTTTGAAATCCGGGACAACCTACTATACCGAAATCCTTTTATTGGACGAATCAAAATCTCCTGTGGATACCGTTAGTAACGAAGTGTTTAACGAAGGTGATGAGCATCTTTTTTGTTTTACAGTCAGTGGCCTGAATTGTCCGATACAACGTACCGATTCCGATGGAACTTATGAAATCGGGCTTTTATCGAAATGGAAACCAGGGGCAACAGGAACCGGTTCCGTTCAAGTTGAATTACGGCATCAGCCAGATACTAAAGATGGAACATGCACACCCGGATGCACGGATTTGTCGATTGTTTTTCCTTTAGCATCCAATAAAGTATAGAAAATTGAATTGCGGTTTTTGACCCGATAAAAGGGTCATTGACCGCAATTCAATTCAATTTGGTCGGGCTCTGAAGCCCGCTTTTTGTATGTAGGTAGATTGATACGTATTTTCACGCACCTTAAAAAACTACAACGAACATGAAAAAATGGTTACTCGCTGCAATGATGTTATCGACAGCGTCGCTAAGCGCACAAGATGCTCATCACCACGATGTGAATCCCAACATCAGTCCGTTTCGCACTGCAAACCAGTACTGGAGTGGTAAANGTAAAGTGGCTTTTTATCAACAACCAGCCTGGAAACAGTTTCAGCAAAAATATCCGGATTGGGGAGCATCTATGGATCCTTACACCGGATTGCCACACCGGGCTTTCGGACAACCCATTTTTATTTCTGCCGGAGGAAACGATCCGGTCCAGAAAGCCAAAGCGTTCTTACAAACAGAACTCGCAGCGTTCAATTTGCCGTTGAATGAATTTGTTGTGACCCGGTCACTGAATGATGGTAAATATATTCATGTGGACTTCAAACAATTCCACAATAACATGGAAGTATTGTGGTCCAGAACAACGGTTCGTATGACCCAGGATTTACGCATTTGTTTGTTTGGGTCTGAGGCGCATCGCGATATTCCGGTGGTTCAAGCTGCTATTACTGCTCAACAAGCAACGCAGGCTGCCGTGAACGCGGTCCAATCTCCGGTAACCGGCACAGAGGTTGAACCTGCACTCAAATGGTTCCCTTTACCTGAAAACGGTAAATATTCTTATCGTCCGGTGTATACCGTAACTGTTCATACGCAAGACGATAAAGAAACACCGGGAAAATACCTGACTTATGTGGATGCAGTGAATTCAGAAATTCTTTACCGCCAGAATAAAGTGGTACATGTGGGTTTTGATGTGAAGGCAGATTTATATCCCACCAATCTCTTCAGTCCACTGGCCAATCTGCCATTANAAAATTTATTGGTGAATGTGAATGGAACAAATTACTACACGGATCTTTTGGGCAATGTGGTGGTTCCCGGTTCCGGTCCGCTGAATGCTACAATCACGCTGTCCGGGAAATTTATCAAAGTGGTCACCGGTCAAAATGGAACCGTCTCCGCAACCTATAATGCCACCAATATTAATAACGGTGATGTGGTGAATTTTCCGCACAGTAACCCGGATGCCACCGAGCGTCATATGACATGCTATTACCATGCGAATGAAATTCACGACTTCATGAAATCGCATTTGCCCGCCTTCACGGCCATGGATAATCCACTGACCGCGCGCGTGGATCGTACGGACAATACCTGCAATGCCTTTTATAATGGAACTTCTATTAATTTCTATACAACCGCCGGAGGCTGCAATGCCCTTTCGCTTATCAGTGATGTAATGTATCATGAATATGGTCATGGCATTACCAATGTGTTCTGGGATGATCGGGGTAGCAGCTTTGATAACGGAGGTATGGGAGAAGGGTATTCCGATGTGTGGGCCATGTGTATCACCAAATCTCCCTTAATCGGCCCTGGATTTTTTGTCAATCAGCCAAACTCCACAATTCGTCGGTACGATATCAATCCANAAGTGTATCCGCAAAATATCACCGGAGAAGTGCATGATGATGGTGAAATTATTGCCGGTGCCTGGTGGGATTTTGCCCAGGATCGGCTGNTTTTGAATTCAATCAGTCCTTCAGTGGCTATTGATACAATGGCACGTATTNTTTCAGATTCACATTATGGATTAGCCACGGGTCCTGATGGCCAGGAAGGACAAGTCTATCATGACATTTTAATTGATGCCCTGCAATATGATGATGACGACAATAATCTAACCAATGGAACGCCGCATNTTGCAGCGATCGTGAGTGGCTTTGCAAAACACGGAATTTATTTATTGATGGATGCAGAATTAAACCATGCACCTCCGGGAGTTGTGAATTCCGGTTCAACCATAAGCATTCAGGGAGATGCGATAGCCGACTTTCCGGTTTTTCTGGGCGATGTAATTATGATATATCGTGAACGCGGAACAACAGCCTTGGATACGTTGAATCTCACCAAATCCGGCACAGTTTATACAGGGACCTTCCCGAATAACGCCGGTCCTAAGGTGTATGAATACTATTTTGGATTGTATGATAATGCCGGAACGTTAGCGGCATTCTCTCCATTGGATTCCCGCTTCAGTCTTTCTTCAACACAACGTAATTTACCTCACTTCCTGATTGTCGGCTATAAACAAGCCAAGTTGCAGGATTTTGAAGGAACGCTGAGTTCAGATTGGACCATTGGCAATGTGGCAGGTGATAATGCCACCGGTGGTAAGGATCGTGGCTCAACCGATTTCTTCAACCACTTCGGGGACACGGTTCAAACAGGACGCGATCATACATCAGGTTCCGGAAAATGTGCCGTAACAGGAAATGCCCCTTCGGCGTCATCCTCTGTAGGAAATGCCGATGTAGATGGAGGCCGCACAACCATCATTACGGAAGAAATAGATTTGGCCCCATACACCGAACCAATTATCTCGTATTGGAGATGGTATTCAAACAGCCAGGGCAGTAACCCTGCCAAAGATCAATGGAGAGTATTTGGTTCATACAATAACGGTTCCAGCTGGTTTCAGATTGAACGGACCTATAAACCAGACGTTAGCTGGAGAAGAAATATTTTCTTACCTAACCTGACTCAGGGAACAAAAATGCGCTTCATGTTTGTAGCGACCGATTCCGCACAAAACGGAGGCGGAGGCGCTTTGGTGGAGGCTGCCATTGACGATATTGAAATCCTTGAAGTAGGAAACACTCCTGCCGGTCTTTCCGGTTTCAACGAAATTGATGCTTTAGTGTACCCGAATCCAACCCGCGATGAACTTCGTATGGCCTTACCGGTTTCTGGGCTGGTCAGTCTGCAATTCAGAAATACGATTGGTCAAGTGGTACACACCGAAGAATATACGGCTACGGCAGGTAAAGTGCATGCCTTGAATGTAGCTAACTGGTCGCCGGGCGTTTATTTCCTCACCTTAAACTGTCAGGGTAAACGTTCCGTACAACGAATCGTCATTAGCAGATAGTTGTTTAAAAAGCCTTTAAATTTTCTAAAAACCGCACCTGTTGCGGTTTTTTATTTTCCAATTCCCGCATAACCTCTACCTTTGAAGCCAATCAATTGCTTTCATTTTTATGCCTCAATTACAGGAAATTGCCTCACAGGTTCGTAGAGACATTGTTCGAATGGTACATGGAGTTCAAAGTGGACATCCGGGTGGTTCACTGGGCTGTACTGATNTTTTGGTGGCCTTGTATTTTGAGGTGATGCAGCGGAAAGAAGGTTTTGATATGGATGGGGTTGGTGAAGATGTCTTCTTTTTATCGAACGGTCATATTTCTCCTCTTTTTTATAGTGTGTTAGCAAGAGCCGGATATTTCCCGGTATCGGAATTAGCCACTTTCCGTCAACTCAATAGTCGCCTGCAAGGGCATCCTGCAACCCATGAGCATTTGCCGGGTGTGCGTATTGCAAGCGGTTCACTGGGGCAAGGTTTAAGCGTCGCTTTGGGAGCTGCTTTGGCTAAANAATTGAATAAAGACCCCCATGTAGTTTATTCCCTGCATGGCGATGGCGAATTGCAGGAAGGGCAGAACTGGGAAGCTATTCTGTTTGCTGCGCATCACAAGGTGGACAATATCATTGCAACAGTTGATTGCAATGGTCAGCAAATTGATGGTCCAACCCGCGAAGTGATGAATTTAGAGAGTTTGCGGGCAAAATGGGAAGCCTTTGGTTGGAAGGTTTATGAAATGGATGGTCATTCTATGGATAATATTTTACAAACTCTTGGAGAAGCCAAGTCCAGTTTAGGTCAATCTCAACCGGTTTGTATTCTCATGAAAACCAATATGGGGCAGGGCGTTGACTTTATGCAAGGTACCCATGAGTGGCATGGCATCGCTCCGAATGACCAACAATTACAGTCCGCTTTATCACAACTTCCTGAAACGATGGGAGATTATTGATGCCTACCGCATTCTTATATCGATTTATTTTACTACTGGCGGGCTTTAGTTTAATAGCTACCAACGCGGCGTGGTCACAGCCTAAAGCTAAAAAAATCGTATTCTTNTTTTATTGGATGCCTCATCCAGCATGACGCTTCCCTGGTCTGGCCAAAATAACCGCTTTGATGTAGCTTCAAATATCCTGCTGAATATTGTCGACAGTATTTATGCCATCAATAATGAAGTGGAATTTGCTGTTCGTTGTTATGGAATAACCTATCCTGCTCAATTGAAAAATTGTACCGATACCCGTCTCGAAGTGCCGTTTAATATTCAGAATGCGAATCAAATTAAAACCCGCCTCCGGAATATACAGGCTCTTGGCTTTTCTCCCATTGCTTATAGTCTGATGCAAGCTTCTCTAAATGAGTTAAGTTTAGATGCCACGTATGATTACAGCATCATTTTAATTAATGATGGTGGTGAAAGTTGTGGCGGTAATGTGTGTGAGACTTTTCAGCGTTTTCTTCAAAATCGGATTAAAATTACGCCCTACATTATCGGCCTCGATCAGAATGAACAACTCAAGACGTATTATGATTGTATCGGAAATTATCTTCCGGTAATGAAGCCCGATGATATTCCGGTGGCAATACAAACCATCGTGGATGCTCATCGTCCAATATTGGATAAGCCAAAGTCATTGAATCTTAAACCCAGTNTTTCGAACACTCCGATGGTGAAAGATTCAGCTCAAGTTGTTCCGATGGTGAGCCCTCCCATTGTTCGACCCACAGAAATTATTCCGGGGTATTTGTTCTTGATGCCCTACCCCGCAAGACCGGACAACGTGTTGTTCTGAAAGCGGTTAGTTCCGATTACCCTAGATCCAAAGTTATCATATCCTGGCCCCTTGATGAACCTAAACCAAAACCCCAACCTGCTGTTGCGCGGGTTACCGAAGTCATACCGGTATTAAAAATGATTGCAAGGGCATCGGTGCCGATAACCAAACCCCAACCCGAAGCCCGGTTTCGTAAAGCACCGGCAGTTCCGGTAGTTCGTTTTGGTTTTGCATCCGAACAACCGCGGGACTCGCAGGTGTTTCGAAGATTGTTGGTTGTAGGATATCCGAAACAGAAAACGAGCGGTTTTGCAATGAAAGGAAAAGCCTTTAAGCCCGCGCGTAGAGAAAAAGTTATTGTTCGTTATGAACCAGAAGTAAAGCGGGATACAACGGTGTATCCTCCTCCGAATGGCGGCATTTCCTATCCGAAAGTCTACTGGAGCCTGGTCGAAAGCATCGGCAAAAAAGCCAAACGTGAAAAAGTATTGATTCGTTTCGAAGCACCGGAAAAATTACCGGAGTTAAAAGCCATGTTGAACCTGCCATATCCTAAGCGGGTATCCTACGCGTATGCTTTACCAAAATCGGCTCCTATCAAGCTTCGGAGAGAAAAAGTGTATATCCGTATCGAAGGACTTGCCGCGGCCAAACCCCCTAAAAGGATACTCTGGCGGCCAAACCGCCCAGGAAGGCATTACCTGGAGATGTGGAATTTAAAGTGAAGACCGAAACGGCTATGGAAACTCAGGTGCAGGTGTTTTTTGAGGGCCCTAATGGTAAAACTTACCCGAAGTACAAACCGATGATTCAGGCGATCGATCGGGCGACCAAAACCCCTGTGGATACCTTTAAACGCGACATGAAAGGAGAAAGCCCCTTAGCACAGCCGGCCCGCGAAGGAAATTACGATTTTGTTGTTTTGGATCCAATAATATCTACGCCAATAATGTGCGACTGGAAGCGAATCAGTTGAATAAAGTGTATATCAAAGTTCATGAAGGAAGTTTGTACTTTACCTATATGGGCGACCGGGCTAAGGTTGTTCCCTATAAAGCGGTGGTGAATCGTCGTTTTGCAGAAGGCGCTACAATTTATCAGAATTGCAGCGACGTATTCTATTATGAACCTGGCACATATTACGTTGAAATCACTACTGTTCCGGTGACCAAACATGTGGTTTATATGGATTTTGAAGCCCAGTATGAGATTCAGGTGGCCCAACCCGGCTCACTACAAATCACAGCATCCGATGCGCGCGGCAAAGTGATGTTGCAACAGCCCTTAGGGGATGATTTTGCCACCTTTCTGACAACAAATGTTTCAGGCAATCCCGAAGAACAGCGTTTCGAAATGCAACCCGGTTCATACCGTATCATTTATCCGGTCGATCCTAAGTTTCCCGATCGGGGTACAAACCAAACTGTTTCGGGTGGATTCGAACCGCGAAACATTGCTAGACCTCGATTAGCACAGGGCTTATAGCGATGAAACAAGCATACAAGTCCAATTTCGTCTTTGGCTTATTGTACTAAATTCATGTCGTATCCCCGCAGGTGGGGTTGTAAGTCTTCGCACCGCAGTAACACCCATCATAGCAGGGTGGGTTGGCATGAGCTTGAAATTGGTATTATAAAAGGATGCCTTTTTCATCCATCAATTTGCGCAGATTGATTAATCCGTAACGCATGCGACCCAAGGCTGTATTCAGACTAACCTGTGTATGTTCGGCAATTTCTTTAAAACTCATATTGCCAAACAAACGAAGTACCAATACTTCCCGCTGTTCATAGGAGATATGCTCCAGCATTTTGCGCACTCTACCGGCGGATTGCTGACGCATAATACGATCTTCCCGGGTCGCTTCACCAAAGTTCAGAACAGAGAAGATGTCCTTTCCATCGGGTAGGGTCACTTTGGGCATCCTCTTATTTACCCGCAAGTGGTCTATGGCCAGATTTCGGGTGACACGAATCGCCCAGGCCAGAAATCTTCCATCATCTTTGTACTTGCCTTCCCGAATACAACGGAAAATTTTTAAGCAGGCTTCCTGGAAAATGTCTTCGGCCAGATAGCGGTCTTTTACCAGCAAATACGCGGTGGTATAAAATTTGTTCTTGTAACGATCCAGCAAAACTGCTATCGCGGATTCATTTTGAGTGGAAATTAATTCCAACAATTGTTCATCAGTGAGATGTTGGTACGCTATCATAAACTTCTGTGTTTAAGGTTAAACAATAAAACCGTTTAGGTAGAAGTCTATGCGATAGGCGTAATCCTGTTGTTAATTTCTAATTATTTGATACGATTCGGGATACTAAGACGTTAGTTAAACCGAATTGGTTGTTCAAATTATCGGATCTCCGGAGAGATGGTTCAATAAAACAAACAGGTAGAGATTTTTTGTCTGGCAGCAATTTGACGTAAATATAAAACCTTAGTTTCTATTTACCAAAAATTCAAATGGTCTGAAATCGTTGGTATTGATTTTTTCGCTAAGGTCTGTGACGGCTTGTTAACCCGTTTAGTGTACAGATTCACCAGTTCTGAGGAATCTTCCATCTTCTGGGCCACATTCGTATCTTCCAGAATATAGAGAATCTTCTTCGCCGTCACAGCAGTTTGCTCGACACGAGTTTTGGTATTCCGTTTGTTGAAGAGTATTTCGCTGTTGCTGTGTCCCATCGTAGTTTCTTTTTCACTAGAAACTACTCAAACATTGTGCCAAACAAGTTTATTAGAAAACAAATATCTATTTCAGATTGTAAATCGATCAAAAAATACTTCTTGCCGGAAATAGCGTGATGCTACTGGCATTGGAGTGTGGATTTCCTCCGGAAGTAGAGACCCCGTTTAATGCGGCATTTTGTTGATTGAATAGATTTTTAACCCCAGCCTGTAAGTTTAGATGCTTTTTGAAGAATTGCCGTTGAACGCTAAAGTTGGCCGAATGTATGGCATTACTGTAGAGAAATTCATTGTCTAAAGTCAAAACCGGTTGCTTATTGTTGAATTTATAATTCAGATTGAATCCAATGCCTGCTTTTTTCCAAATATAACTGGCTTGCATTCCCGTTTCAAATAAAGTATGTTGTGGTACCGATTCAGAAGCAGAAACCCAGGTATAAGCAAGTCCGCTTTGCAGGCTCCACCGATCTCTGCTCCATTTANNATCTTGCAGGTTTTGAATCCAGTTTTCATACTGGTCTATATTTCGGTATTGCCTCAAAACACCATGATTATTGTATACGGCAAGCGTAATCAGGTTTTTAACCCGATTATATGATGAGGTGAATGCAAATTGTACCTGGCTCTTTCCAAGGGCGTGACGGTAATCGATACCTGCTTCTGTATGATCGCCATGTTCGGGTAACAATTCCGGGTTCCCTAAAATAGTATGATTCTGGTCGATAAATTGCAGGTACATCTCCTTGAGCGATGGAGCACGGAAACCACGGGCATAAGAGGCCCGAAACTGGGTACGGTCGCTGATATTCCATTTGGTATGAAATGCCGGNATTCCAGGAATTCCGAATTGGCTATTTAGTGTATACCGCACCGATGGTTGAATATTCCAGGTTTTGATGCGATAGNNTTCAGAGATAAAAATACCCAAATCTGAAATCCGCTGAGTCTGGTCGGCCAGTTTGTTACTGATGCCGGTTTCATGATTTATTTCATAACCGGCCAGGGCCTCTAAATTTTTAAGTCGGTTTGAAGTGATACTTCCACGGGCATTGATTTGTCGAAAAATGGATGTATCCTGATCACCAATTCCCGGAGTTTCAAATTGTTGTAAACTCACCAGATCCTTTTTATATCGGTTTTTTGTCCTACGATACGGACTGTAACTNGTTAACCAATTGAAGCTGTTCTTTTCACTCAATTTCAAGTGAAATGATAAAGCGTGTATCTGGCGATGGGTTCGGTAAATTTCGTCGAAGGCATACCCTTCGTAAGGATTGATGATTGGCGCGCCGCGGTTACTGATTTTTTCATTCAGATAAGAACCAAAGTAGGAGAATTTAAATCGATTCCGGGCATAATTATACATCAAATCAGCGGTATACTGTGTTTTCGGTTTCCAGAGTTGAAATCGATCCATCGAANNTCTCAGGGCCCATCCCTGAAAGAAGTTTCTTGCCAGTGATAACTGAAACTGGTGGTTTTTTCATCCAACTGCCTTGCCCCGAAAATTATACCGGCCGATGCTCTCCAGATAGGTGCGAACATTAAAGTTCAATTTTCGGGTAGGGGTGTTGGTGATTAGGTTAATAACCCCACCTAAGGCGTTGGAACCATACATCACACTCATGGGTCCCTGAATCATTTCAACCCGTTTGATGTTGTTCATGTTTAGTTGCCCCAAATCGATATTGCCGTTTTCCCGGCCTGCTACGGGTATCCCATTCACCAGAATTTTTACATTTTGACCTCCCAATCCACCCATACTCACGGAGGACCCGAGAATATTGTCGTTATTAATCAGTTGATTCATTTCAAAACCCAAAACATCGCCCAAATTAACTGCTCCCCGCTGGGCAATTTGTTCGGCACTGATTGTATTGACTTTGTAAATTGATTGTTTGGCAAGAACTGGTTGTGCCTGTCCCGTAACCACTACTTCCTGAATATTTTGTACGTTTCTTTCCAGTAAAACTGTGTACTCCGGCCCCCCGGCGCCAGTAGTTAAATCAGACGGATTGATTTGTTTACTAAACGATGAATAACCAAGTAAGGAGCATCTTAACTGTACNCGGAAATGTGGCATTTTTAGTGTAAAGGTGCCCAAACTATCACTGTATCCTTGCACAACCGATTGGTTCGCCAGAATACATTTGATCCGGACACTCATCAAACGATTCAACTTGCCTGCTTCTTTGAAATGCAACGTTATATTATTCGCACCGGCCCGCAGTACGATCAAAAACAATGCACAACAAAGAAACAGGCGTTGATACATTCAGTTAATGTTGAACCGTAATTTGATGAGTCAAAGACAAATTTCTGCCGGTAATTTTCAACCAGTAATTCCCTATCGCTAATCCGGACACAGGCACAACATATTGATTTAATCCGGAGTTCAGATGGATTGGATACTGCGTGAGTGTGCGGCCATTGAGGTCCATGAGCTGTATGCTGGCGTTCTGCGCTTGTTTTGCATCCAACATAATATTCAATACGTTATTGGTTGGAACAGGGAAAATTTCGTAACGATTTACCGCTGAATTTACATCCTGAACAAAGACAGGGGCTACCATACGTTTGCGGAAAATGACCTGGCCGGTTGGCGAACCTCCAAAATTCAGAAATTGCATTTGCCAGAAATTTCCTGATTTGTCTTCGATGAAATACGAATTAGAATCAGCAATTTCCCATGCGTTCGGGAAAACAAAAGTCTTCCAATCGTAGCCGATGGCCGAAATAGCCGGATTCCAGTTGCCATAATAAGAAGCATTGTTCAGGAAGGCTGTATCCACATGAGTAACCGGAACCCGGGTGATATTGACGCCTTTATTCTTTAAAACTCCGACCACATTATTCCAGGTGCCAGAACCACTGCCGGGGGCGTTGGTCGTGTACCGGGTGAATAATATATCCCAGTTGTTGATATCCGGTTCACGGTTGGAATCAACAGCAGCCGCTAAATCAAAATAAGCAAAAAGTCGATTGGTGTAATCCGGTGTTTTTGAAATGGTATGTGTTGTTTCGTTACCTGAAAANTCACCGACCTTGAAGGTCCATTTCATGATANNAATCGATTCTAATTGCTGAATAAATACCCGATAGTACACGCCATTTGCACGCACGATAAATAAACTATCTCCGATAATATTGTGTGAAGTAGGATCGTATTTGCCCCAACCGTAATTGAATGGGTCTGCGCTTGGAATTGCATTAAAAGCACCCTGAAACCAGCCCTGATCATTGTTGAATACTAAATCGGCAGAGGCGGTATCGCCAAGTGTCACGGTATTCCACTGAGAAGAATCCTTGTGAATATTAAAAACCCGTACAAAACTTGTTCCACCGTTGTGATTGGCCCATACAGCAGCGCTATCCGCAATACTCAACGAAAAGGCTAAATGCCAGTTTTTACTCGCTTCGGTACGAATTTCATCATTTTTNAAACTATAGAATACATCATTGGCATAATTCGGAGCAATGCTAACCGTGTCCTCAATCCAGGCAGGTATTTGAGCATTTGAATGGTTTACCATACCCAGCAAAATCAAAAGTGAAGTCGCAATTTTTTCATGTTTTTGTACGATTTTGAACACAAAAGTAGACCCTAAAGCGAGGCTAAATCAGGCTACAATTAGAATATGACAATCCCGTGACAATTTTCCGGACGGCAAATTCAAGTTTGAAACAACTCACCGCAGAAACAGGGACTTTGCTCCGATTCGAGCATTCGGAAGATGATAAAAATCAGGGAGGAAGAGGCCCCGAATATTGACCAATAGGGACGGTAAAAGCAAGGCTTGTGGTAAGTGATTTTCACCACGGGATTCTTACTTTTCTTCACGGCTAAAATGAAATCCGGTGTCGAATACCGATCTTTCAGACAGGCAATATCCCAGGACACAAATTCGGTGTTTTGGGGTGCCTGAAATGGTTCTCCTTTCCAATCTTCCACAAAACAATACGTAGTTCCTGCCTTCAATTTTATTTGAAAACGACCTTCTTCATCGGTGACAACCTTTCGATACACCGGGGTGCCATTGGCATTTCGGCGTCCTATTTTAATATAAATTGTTTTTGAAGCTAAGGGTCGGGGGTATTCAGAATCTGTAACTGCTCCTCAGATGGTTTGGCACCGCCGCAATAACTTTCTGTTTGATATATTCGTCCGCGAATGTTTACCCAGGTTGGACGCCCTTTGGTTTGGGCAAAGACCCTGAATTGAACAGTGAGAACAGTAAGCAGGAGAAAGCAAAACAATAGAAACGGTTTCGTTTGTTTTGTTGTATTCGTAACATGGGATGCAGCTTATGAGAATTGGAAATATAACAAATCCGAAGTTACGTCCATTATCTGAAAACAATTCAGTGGAACGTTATGGATTGTTCAGGCAGATGTACAAATTCAATGAGCAAGCAATAAATAGCCAAAGGATATAAGGCGATAAAAGAAAACGTGCCGTTTGAAGTGGTTTTGGAGCAGATAGAAATTCGCGAAGGAGCTCCGCCAGCAGTGCCGACAAGAGGAATATTGCGATCCGGGTTTGATGCAAATGGAAGAAGACCGGATTCCAGAGAACGTTCAAACTCCAACTCAATCCATAGCCTATCCACTCCGTTCGATTGAACTTATTTTGAGTAAATTTTAGGGCCAGAAAAAGGAGTAGCAAACCATAATCAGGGTCCAGGCAAACCCAAATACCCATCCCGGTGGTGTCCAGGGGCTTGTTGCAAGTGCTGATACCAATCAGAACGAACCCCGGGGCCGGTAAAAAGGCCTCCTAATGCCAATGCCGAAAAGTTGAGGATTCCAAAAAGGAGGAGGGCTTCAGAAATTTTTTGGGAGGATGCGAAGTGATTGCCATCTGACAGAGAAATTAATTCGAACGAAATACAACGGCCTGTTGGCTAGTTCTGACTTGGCACTAATCCCTTTTAAATCCAACCCTGACGATGCAAATATTCCGCAATTTGTACCGCATTGGTTGCCGCTCCTTTACGCAGATTGTCAGATACTATCCAGCAATTAAGTGTATTAGGCTGACTTTCATCACGACGAATACGACCAACAAAAACCTCATCGTGGTGGCGGGCGTAAAGTGGCATAGGATAAACTAGTTTTTCGGGTTCATCCAGTACCCGAACCCCNGGAAAGGAGCTTAAACGATTTCGAACTTCTGTTAACGTGAAATCCCGAGCAAATTCAATATTCACGCTTTCACTATGCCCACCCATGACTGGTATTCGAACAGTGGTTGCCGTAACCGCAATGGTATTGTCCTGCATGATTTTTNNCGTTTCCCAAATCATTTTCATTTCTTCTTTGGAATAACCATTTTCCATGAAAACATCAATGTGGGGAATCGCATTTAAATCTATCGGGTAGGGATAGGCCTTTGGTCCATCAACACCTTTACGTTCATCTTCCAGTTGTTGAACGGCTTTNACACCTGTTCCACTCACACTTTGATAGGTGGATACCACAACACGCAGAATCCGAAAAGCATCGTGCAAAGGTTTTAAAGCCATCACCAGTTGAATGGTGCTGCAATTGGGGTTGGCAATAATAAAATCATCAGAACTTAATACCTGTCCATTAACTTCGGGAACCACCAGTTTAATATGTTCCTGCATCCGCCAGGCCGAAGAATTATCAATAACACGAATTCCGGTTGCAGCAAATGCNGGCGCAAGTTCGAGTGAGGTGCTACCTCCGGCTGAAAATAAGGCTACGGAGGGTTTNTGAGCTATGGCCTCTTGCCAGGAAACCACTTCAACGTCCCGATCTTTAAACCGGATACGTTTTCCAAGAGATTTTTCAGAGGCTACCGGAATCAGTCGATCTACCTGAAAATTCCGCTCTTCTAAAACCTGAAGCATTTTTTGTCCTACCAGACCAGTTGCTCCAACTATAACCACTTGCATAGTCAATTATTTTAAGGTGAACCCGAATTGAGCCGCTTTATTATCCTATTTCCGTGAATTAATCTCATCNCTGATCTGAGCAGCTTTAATATAGTCTTCCTTGTCAAGTACTTCTTCCAGCATCTGTTGCAGTTCAGTAACACTCATTGAAGATAAGTCATCCTTTCCGGATACTTTGGTTTTGCTTTTCTTATCACTTTCCGGTTCCGGATTGCGGGCCGATGTTTCATCCATCTGCAAACCGGCCGAATCTAATATCGATTCATAGGTAAATATCGGAGCATCAAAACGAACGGCTAAGGCCAGCGCATCCGAAGTTCTTGAATCAATTTCAATACTTTCGGTGGGTGTTTGGCAAATTAGCTTTGCATAAAAGATGCCCTCATGAATCCGATGAATGAGAATTTCCACCAACTGAATCTGGAAAGCATGCATCATATTCTTCAATAAATCATGAGTCAAAGGCCGGGTTGGTTGCATATTTTCAAGTGCTACGGCAATGGCCTGGGCCTCAAATGCGCCAATTACGATGGGTAATTTGCGAACGCCATTCACTTCTCCCAACACAACAGCATACGAATGTGATTGGGTAACACTATGCGACAAAGCAACAATCTCCAGTTCCAGTTTTTTTGAGCTCATACGTGTAGGAATTAGGCGTTTTGTGCCGCTTTGAATTTTTATGGCTTCAGTCAATTTAGGAACCACTTCAAAGGCATCACCCAGCACACCGTAATCTGCGGCTTTAAAGAATGGGGCTTCNGGATCTTTATTAATGACCACAATGGTTTTAGAACTATTCACACCTGCCAGGTGTTGAATGGCTCCACTAATACCCACGGCCACATACAAATTCGGTCGAATAGTACCTCCTGTTTGTCCGACATGCTCATGATGCGGACGCCAGTGTGAGTCGGCAACAGGGCGCGAACAGGCCAAGGTGGCCCCTACTGAAGCGGCCAATTCTTCCAAAATACCCCAGTTTTCAGGGCCTTTTAATCCACGTCCGCCACTCACAACCAATTCGGCTTCACTTAAAGGAACTATACCACTCACAGTTTGAATACTTTCAACCTTCACCGCAAAATCCTGATCTGTAAAATCAACGGCGCAAACCTGAACGTCGGCTGTGGCATCTGATTTGTTCACACCAAATGAATTTGGGGTAAGCGATAAAACATGTACTGGCGTATCAATGCGTACAAATGAAAACGCCTTACCGCTAAAAACAGATTTCTTCACCACAAATCCATTGGTTGTGTCGGGAAGGGCTATGACTCCTGAAACCAGACCGGCTTTGAGTCGGACAGAAACACGGGGCGCCACCGCTTTTGCAGTATTATTATTTGAAAANATCAGGTTCTGACCTTGATTATCCTGCATAATTTGAGCAATTGCCTTGGCATAGGCTTTCGCATTTAAGTTGTTTAATCGGCTATCCTGAACATGCCATACTTTGCGAGCTCCATACATTCCTAATTGGCTGGCTTCGGGACATTCGCCTAAAACAATGGCATGGGCTTCTGTTCCCAGCTGATTGGCTAAGGCCGCACCGTAACTCATGGCTTCAAAGGCCGATTTNTTAAAGGATCCGTTGTGTTGTTCTGTAAATACAAATACCATAGTCGTTTATTGAATAGGTCCTAGGAAATGAATTAAATAACTTTTGCTTCTTCGTGTAACAAACGAACCAGTTCATCCATATGCTCCGGGTCGATCATTTTTACCCCAGCTTTNTGGGCTGGCAGCTCATACCCAACGGTTGTAGTCCAGGCTGATACCGCATCCGGGGTCACCACTTTTAAGGGTTTGGTGCGGGCTGCCATGATACCCCGCATATTCGGGATGCGCGCTTCAGCCATTCCCTTCTGACATGAAATCACCAAAGGAAGTGTGCAGGAACTTGTTTCTTCACCACCTTCAATTTCACGGTTAGTTCTGGCTGAATTATTTTCGATATCCAATTTTGAAACATGGGTAATGAAGGGCATGTCCAGCAATTCGGCTATCATGGCACCGGTGCTCGAATTATTGTAGTCGATACTTTCCTTGCCGGTAAGAATCGANTCGTATTTTTCATTGGCCGCATAGTGTGCAATTTGAGAGGCTATGGCAAACGGATCATTGCTGTCGCTGTCGATTCGGATGGCTTCATCTCCGCCCAGGGCCAATGCCTTGCGTATCACAGGTTCTGTATCGGCTTTACCTAGTNNAATCAAATGAACGGCAGAGGCCACACCGGCTTCTTTTAATTCCAGTGCACGAACAAGCGCGTACCATTCGTCATAAGGATTAATAATCCACTGAACACCTGTTTCATTAAACTGGGTGTCATTGTCGGTGAAGGCGATCTTAGTGGTCGTATCCGGGGCTTTCGTGATGCAAACTAAAATTTTCATGAAATCTTGTCTTTTAAGAGTGGGCAAAGATAATACACCGGAAGCAAAAACAGAGATTCAACCGGGGATTTATCTCAATTCAAAAAGGCTAATTTCTGCTTCAGTGCCCAAACCAAAAAGAAGCGGTCTTGTAATTTTCGATTAAGTTTGCTGCAAGCCCAATGGGAGGAAAAGCGACCAGCTAACCCATGCCATGGAGTTCAGGTGTATTCGCCTTAAACTGATTTTTAAAGTGGCTCAACCGGAATTCGCAGGCATAACCTTTTCTTTGTGGTAATCAATTAACTATGGACAGAACCAGTAAAATCAAGCAGATGCTGGAGCAATCACCAAAGGATTGCTTTTTATGGCATGCCTTGGGATTAGAATATCAGAAATTACAAGATATGCTTCAGGCTTTAGCCTGTTTCGAACAGGTTTTGACCATTAACAAAGAATACCTTGGGACCTATTACCACCTCGGTAAAACACTGGAAATGGCCGGACGAACTGAACAGGCTATTCAAGCCTATCAGGATGGAATCACCATTGCTGTAAAATTAAAAGATAACCATGCCAGAAATGAATTGCAAATGGCTCTGGATGATTTAACCGATTTCTGATGCTTCCGGCCATATACATACCTGATGCCACCTGGCATTATTTACTCGCTGTGAGTGGAGGGCGTGATTCAATGGCCATGTTGCAGGCGTTTTATGAAATGAATCTGACTCTGAGTGTTGCTCACATGAACTTTAAACTTCGGGAGCAGGAGTCCGACGACGATGAGGCTTTTGTCAGGGCATGGTGTCAACAGCATCAGGTGCCTTTTTATACGAAGTGGGGTGATGCCGCCTCCTGGCGTCAAAATCAAAAGGCATCCATACAGGAAGCTGCCCGCCACCTGCGTTACCAGTGGTTTCAGGAATTGGCGGATGAAATTGGCGCTCATCGCATCGCTACCGCTCATCATCAGGATGACCAGATTGAAACAGTTTTATTCCAGATCGGCAGAGGCTGCGGCATGAAAGGTTTATGTGGCATTCCACGTGAAAATGGCCGAATCATCCGACCTATCCTGCATTGGACTTCAGCGCAGCTTGAGGAATATGTGGCTCNNAGAAAAATTGCTTATCGCACGGATTCGAGTAACCTGAAAACTGAATACACCCGGAATCAGATTCGCCATGACCTACTACCCGGCATAGAGAAAATTTTCCCTGGCTTTAAACAGACTATGGCGCAAAACATCCGACGTTGGTCGGAAGCCGAATTAGTGTATCAACAATCGATACAAAAGATTTTGGCCAAATTGACTACGCAANAAGGTCCGGATAGTTATGTTCCTATTCGAAAATTACAGGCATCAGGCCCTTTGCAGACGCTTTTGTATGAATGGTTGCAACCCTATNCATTTACACCCCACCAATGTGAAGAGGTTTCCAGATTGTTGTCATCGCAAAGCGGAGCCTCGGTATATTCAACTACACATCGGGTGGTTCGCGACCGAAACAACCTGATTTTAACTGCAAATAATTCCGTCCAATCGGGTCTGATTCCAATTCATTCCAATAGGCCCGAGATCCCGTTTGCCCATGGCCTGTTGCAATGGNAAATTCCAGCCGCCTGTCCGAGGGGCGATTAATCCGGATCGCTGGTGGCACAGGTCGATGCGAACAGTTTAGAATGGCCTCTGACATTCCGACCCTGGAAACCGGGTGATTATCTGTATCCGCTGGGGATGAAAAAGANNAAAAAGGTGGCCCGTGTTTTAATAGATGCCAAGGTACCTCTTCCGGAAAAAGACAGAGTTTGGGTGCTTCTATCCGGTGATCGTATCGTTTGGATAGCAGGATATAAACTTGATGATCGATTTAAGGTGAAAGAAACTACCCGCGAAATCGTTGTATTTACTTTAAGCCAGACTCCATGACTGAACGTTACCACGAACTGAAANAATATTACAATACCCTGACCGATGAAAAGGATCGTATCAATTGCCTGATTGATATTGTATTGGAAATTCGCAGTTATGATATTGATGAGGCCTATCGTTTGTCGAATGAAATTATCGAGCGATCCTATGCAATTAACTTCAAGGAAGGTGTTGGCCGGGGACTCAATCATAAAGGTGCCTGTTATTGGTTGAAAGGCGAATACGATAAAGGCCTTCATACTTTAAAGGAAGCCCTGAAAATTGCCAAGGNNAATTCGGTTTGATGCACTAAAGCGCGCATCTACAATAACTATGGAAATATTTATCGTGATTTAGGAGACCTGTCGAATGCCTCAAAATACTATCAGTGGGCATTAGAGATCAATGAAGAACTGGGTGATGAACTGGCACAATCGGTAGTATTGATCAGTATTTCAAATCTGCATTTTGATTTATTTGATTATGACNAATGCCCTGGAATATGCCATACGTTGCCGGGAGATTTTAAAAAGTATGATGACCGCACCCGATTGATTTCTGTGTATCATTCATTGGGAAACATTTATCTCAAAAAGGAGGTTTACAATCTGGCCATCATCAATTTTAAACGCAGTCTGGTGTTAAGTGCACCCAATACGGTGGGCAATATGATGGCCAACAGCGGTATTGGTAAGGTGTATTACAAAATGAAAATGTTTGAGAAAGCTCAACGCTACCTCAACTATGTGATCNGGCAAGCCACGGAACTTTCAAATTTTGAAGGGATTATTATTTCGGAATTTTATTTGGGCCGCATCTTATTTGATGAACAGGATTTTGAANGGGCTATTCGTCACCTGGATGCGTCTTTTGAACTGGCTACTATCCACTCCCGGAAGCATGATATGATGAGTATTCATGAAATGTACGCTCAGGTGTATGAACACATGGGCGATATTCACCGGGCCTACGCTCATCTGAAAAAATTTGAGAAACTANAAGAGGAGATCTTTCAGCAGAATACGATTAATAAACTTCATCATCTGCAGATTCGGCACGAAATAGAATTTGCCGTGAAGGAAAAGGAAGTTGCTGAACAATCGGCGAAACTTAAGCAGGAATTTATTGCCAACATGAGTCATGAAATTCGGACGCCCATGAATGCTATCGTTGGATTGTCGCGCCTTTTACTGGAAAAATCGCCTGGGTCGNATCGATTGAAGTATTTGAATGCCATCACTCAAAGTGCGGATAATCTTTTGGTGATCATCAACGATATTTTGGATNTTTCGAAAATTGAGGCAGGTAAAATTTCCATCGAGTTCATAGAGTTCTCGCTGAAACAAGTGTTGAAAAATGTAGTGACCTTATTACGATTTAAAGCGGAAGAAAAGGGCATTGAAATTCGGTTTGAAATTGCCGATGGTGTGCCGGATACGCTGGTGGGAGACCCAACCCGCCTTTCTCAGATTTTGATGAATCTTGCCGGGAACGCCGTGAAATTTACCGAGCAGNGATCCGTACGCATAATATGTCATGCTGTACTGACTCAGAATCATTTTGTGAAAATCGCATTTGATGTGGTGGATACGGGAATTGGAATAGCCAAAGATTATGTGAGTAAGATTTTTGAAAGTTTTACCCAGGCGGGTACAGATGTCGCTCGTAAATATGGAGGTACTGGTTTAGGATTGACCATTTCAAAACAATTGGTGGAATTGATGGACGGAACCATTGACGTGGAGAGTGAATTGGGGCAAGGCACCACATTTACGTTCATTATTCCATTTCAAATAGGCGATGAAAAACTGGTTCGGCATCGCGAAAATTTCGACTTATCGAACGAGGATGTAGAGGTGTTAAACCGCTTACGCATTTTATTGGTTGATGACAATGAATTTAATACGATGCTGGCAGTGGATACCCTTAAAAGTGTGGCACCGGAGATTCAGGTGTTGGAGGCATCCAGCGGAAGAGCAGNNCTGGAAGTTTTGCGTCATCAATCGGTTGATATTGTGTTGATGGATATTCAGATGCCACAATTGAGCGGGGTTGAAACCACCCGGATTGTGCGGCGCGAATTTCCGGAAACCGTTCGCCATGTGTGTATTATTGCCATGACGGCCAATGTAATGAAACAGGATATTGCCAATTACCTGCAAGCCGGAATGAATGATCGTATTCCAAAGCCTTTTCAANAACAGGAATTATTTGGTACTCTTNTGCGTCATGTAAACAAGGAAGAAATTCTGAAGCGTTCGCCAATCAGGAATCAGGCTTCTTCGGCTGCTCCGGAAATGGAAAGTGTTGCGGAAGCGCAACAGGCTCATTTGCCAAATGAGGTGCCCGATGCACTGATCACCAACCCGCGATTTCTTATTTCCTTTGCGGGGAATGACCTGCTCAAACAGAAANAATATATCAGCCTTTTTCTGATGAATGCACCCAAACTCTTACTACAAATAAGACAAGGTCTGGAAACTCAGAATCATAATGGAATACAGATCGCAGCGCATTCACTGAAGACCCAATTGAATTACATGGGAGTGGCAGAAGATGTATCGCGGGTGTATGCCCTTGAACGAAAAGCTGCTGAGCAGACCCCTTTTGAAGAATTAAAACAAATGATAACTCACCTCAAACAAGTCTGTGAACAAGCCTTTCGGGAGATGCAACAGTATATGGATTCGTTGGTTTAAAAAATCACTTTAGAGTAATTAGGTTCAGGTAAACACGCTTTGATGGCGCTATGGACTTACATGGGATAACCAGCATGCTTTAAAATACCAGCGGCAGTTTCAACACCGCTTCCGGCATTTGCAATACCGGAGCATGATGCGGTTTGATGCGGGCATCGAGTATTAATGGGCCTGAACAGCCCCAATGTTTATTTTCGATAAAAGCCTGTATGCCATGTATGTCATGTGAAGGATTGCATCGCGTATACGTCACNCACAAATAGTTNTTAATTTCTTTAGCAACAAAATCAGCATCATCACAAAGAATGCATTGAACAAATCCCTTCCAATCTGCAAATGCAATGGCATCTTGTAACAGTTGAATTTCGCGAATCGTTTTTTGCGGCGTTTCGTAAGGAGGAAACTGAATGGCTACTACACCGGGCATCACCAGTTTGNNCACTTCCAGGCCTGCAAGCCCGGGGAGTTCCCGACTTAATGTTCGGATTTGTGCTCCATAAGCGGCCATCACGACTTTACTGCCGGTATTTAGTCCATCGCCGGAGTAATCCAGGGTGTCTATACTTGTTTGGGTATAGAAATGAATGTCTCGTCGCAGATCGATGCGTTCAAATACAAATCGAAGATACTCCTCTACCTTGTGTGTTGAAATATGGTGCTCCGGATCGGCTGTGATGTAGAGGAACTTGGCCAGACTCAATTGGCCGGTTCCTAAAACGTGATTGGCAATGGTAAGTAATTCGGCCGGACGCTGCTCGTTCAAATAGGGNGTATAGCGTTCACTCCCGATAGCCAATAANAGNGGATGCACACCGGCAGCATCCACAGCATGTACTTCCTGAAGTCCGGGAATTTCATCCTGAATGGCGGTACCGGTCATAGCATGAATGAGTTGTCCAAAACTGGTGTCTTCCTGAGGCGGACGTCCAACAACCGTGAAAGGCCAAATGGCATTGGGTTTGGCCAGCACTTGCCTGACTTGCAGCACAGGAAATGGATGAACCAATGAGTAATAGCCCAGGTGATCNGCGAAGGGACCTTCTGGTTTTACCTGATCTGGAATTACATCGCCGCAAATAACGAAGTCGGCATCCAGACTCACTGCATAATCTTCGGAATACGTGTATCGGAATCTGCGTTGACCTAATAAACCAGCAAAGGTCATTTCACTAATCCCTTCGGGGAGCGGCATAACAGCAGAAACGCTGTGCGATGGAGGCCCACCTGTGAAACAACTCACCCGTAAAACTTCACCCCGTTCTTTGGCTTTGGTGTGATGCACCCCGATTCCCCGATGAAGCTGATAGTGCAGGCCGATTTCTTTTTCGGGAATATAATCATTGCCACTTAATTGAATCCGGTACATCCCAAGATTCGATTTCATGATCCCTTTNTGTTCAGGGTCTTCGGTGTATACCTGTGGTAAAGTCACAAAGGCTCCACCATCATTCGGCCAGTGTTTGATTTGTGGTATTGCGGAAAGCGTGATGCGATTAAACTTTTTANNATTGCGAGGCCGATTGTTTTTGGGTAAGGCATGAAACGCGTGCCAGGCTGCACCAAGATGTTTCCAGGGCTTTTTGAGGGCCTGCATAGGATCCCGACGAAGGGCAATCAATTGCTGAACAGCTGGAAGAGCATCCCGAAAGAGGTATTCACTGCGGGCCAGGGTTCCAAATATATTCGAACTACAACGATAGGGGCTTCCTTTTACTTTTTCGAATAGAATGGCAGGACCCTGATTTTCGTGAACCAAGAGGTGAATGGCAGACATGACCAGATCCGGGTCACAGATTTCCCGGATACGAAGTAACTGGCCCTGTGATTCCAGATCCATTAAACTTGCTTCCAATGAAGGATACCCCATATGGGCGCAAGTTAAATTAATTCACTTAGGGGATAAAGCCCGATTTAATATAGGCTATGTTTGAAATTGATGCCCCTTGAGGAGGAAGCCTATGCGGCTATTTCCGGACAAACCAGCCGGAAACCGTTTCCATGAATATTGACGATTTCAACGGTATCGTCTTCCTTGAGGAATTTTCGCAGTTTGGCAATGTAAACATCCATACTACGACCATTAAAATAGGTATCGCTCCCCAGATTTTTGAGGGCCTGTTCACGAGGCAGCAGATCATTTTTATACTCACACAACATCTTCAGTAAATCATTTTCTTTGGGAGATAAAGTGAATTTTGTTCCCTGAATCGTGAGTTCTCTTAATTTGCTGTTGAATTGGAATCGACCGATTTCAAATTCAAAAATTTCATTTTGCTTTTCAGCCAATTCATTGTTGCGTTTAAGAATCGCTTTAATTTTATGTAATAGAATTTCAGAATCGAAGGGTTTCAGGATATAGTCGTCAGCCCCGAGACGATATCCATTTAATATATCTTCTTTCATGTTTTTAGCAGTTAAAAGAAGAGGGAATGTCGGATCGATATTTCGAATTTCTTCTGCCAGTGAAAAACCATCCAGATTGGGCATCATCACATCAAGAATACATAGGTCATATTTTTCCCGACGAATGGCAGCCAAACCTAAAATTCCATCCCGTGCGAGTTCTACCACATAATCATTAAGTTCCAGATAATTTTTTAATACTTTTCCAAAGTTGGTATCGTCTTCAACCAAGAGGATTTTNGATTTGATGGCTTCCATGATGCAAATATTTTGTGAGTCAAATGTAGACTGCTAAAAGGTCAGGGCGAATGATGCCGTGTAATATTTTGTTAAACCGGCCTCGTAAAGTTTTCTTAAATCAGCACAGCGAAGAATACCTCTTATAGATTTTTTTAATCAATGTGAATAGGTAGGTAGACCATTTCGTCAGCTCTGAAGTAACCGACCTGTACCGATGTATTCATTGTTTGCAAGGAACGATCATGACAAAGAATAAATCGGTAATAGGCTGGTTGTTTAGATCAGATTTATTGGTTTAACCTGTACCAATGATGTGGATGTTCATGAGGAACGAAAGTTATAACCACTCCATCGGTATTACAAATATCCCATCCGTATAAGAAAGCCTATACAGGTTGCCGACATACGAATAGAACGTTGAGAGGCAGGCAGGCCAAGGGATTGAAACTAAAATGCTGATAGTATGAATAATAAAAATATAATAAAAAAATATTTGTAAATCACACAAAAACAAGCAAAAAGTATTTTTTGACTCGTAATGACTTGATATTCAATCATTATTTTTAAAATGACTTAAAACATTGAAAATCAGTATTTAAATGATTGGTTAATATCTTATATGTATATGATGCAGATATAAAAACATAGTAATCAAATAAATACATATTTCAATTGGCATAGTACTTGATTTAGGCTTTATGTGTAGGGCTATCACAGGTCAGAATTCCTGTTCAGCACACAACGAAACTAAAATTCAGGTACAATGAAAAAATTACTACTCAGTTTATGCGGATTGGCCTTTGGTTTAAGCCTGTTTGCTCAAAGTGCCACAACAGCCTCAGAGTTAACCTTTGCCATTCGGGCTCAGGTTATACCGCAAGGCATACAGCTGATATGGAACAAGCAGGTGGGGGTGAATGCCTACAATGTGTTACGCAAAGCGAGAAGTCAGAAAACGTTTACCGTAATGGCAACCAATTTGCCAGCAAATGATACGACCTACACAGATAATACAGTATTACCTGGTCAGGCATTTGAATATTGTGTACAAAGTGCCAGCAGCATTTCTGTTTCTGCTTATGCGTATGCCGGTATCGAATTGCCGGCTGTGCATCAGGCTGGTGAAATTTTATTATTAATTGACNAGTATACATGTTACCTGCCGCTAGAATTGGAAACGTTTCGTCAGGATCCGATCAAAGAAGGTTGGAAGGTATACAGTGAATATATTGGCCGCAACCAGCCGGTTTCATCCGTCAAACAATTGATTGGTACCTACTACAATCAAAATCCATCCCAGTTTAAGGGAGTCATTTTAATGGGGCATATCCCCGTTCCTTACAGTGGTAAAATTGCCCCGGATGCGCATGCCGATCATATTGGGGCATGGCCTTCGGATATTNTTTATGCCGATGTCAATGCCGTGCAATCGCCCTGGAATGATGTCAACATCAATGCCGTTTCAGCCAGTGATCCACGAAATCATAATATCATTGGCGACGGCAAATACGACCTAGTGTAAAATCAACCANCGTCAAATATAAAAATCTTTGTGGGCCGTATCGATGTGTATAATATGCCTGCTATTAATCCGGATGATGTGTATCTTTTTAAACAATATCTGAATAAAAATCATGCATACCGGAGTGGCCAAAACAGTTTCAGAATGGAGGGTATAATTGATGATGAGTTTGGTTTTTGGGGAGAAGCATTTGCCCAAAACGGATGGAGAAATTTCAATTCCTTATTAGAAACCNAACATGTTGAAGCTGGAGACTTGCTGACTAAAACTTCGAATGACTCCTATATCTGGAGTTATGCCTGTGGAGGAGGTTGGAATACAGGTGCTCAGGGTATCGGAACAACTAGCAGTTTTGCTTCCNGCACAATACAAAGTGTATTTACCATGTTGTACGGGTCATATTTTGGAGATTGGGATAATGCAAACAATNTTTTACGAGCACCTATTGCAAGTCCTTCGGCTTCTTTGGTGAGTTGCTGGGGAGGTCGTCCGAACTGGTTTNTTCATACGATGAGTTTGGGAGAACCTATTGGGTATAGCTATCTTAATTCAGTGGACAATGTCACCACCTACTATCCGAAAGGATTGTATTCGGGACAAGTGCATCAGTCTTTGCAGGGCGATCCGTCGCTCACGATGTATGTCTATCAGGCCCCTTCGAATGTTGCGGCGCTTGGTGTGCATCAGAATACCCGTACCCAAATTACCTGGATGCCATCGAACGATCCGGCAGTACAAGGGTATTATTTGTATAAAGCCAACGACTTAAATAGTTCTTTTACATTACTTAACGCGGCACCAATTTCTGCTACCTACTATTTTGACGAAACTACTTATGATCCGGCCGCAGTGTATATGGTTCGTGCAGTGAAATTAGAGCAAACCAATACCGGTACCTTTCATAACCTAAGCAGGGGAGCACTGAGTACTGATTTCGTAAACACCACTTTCGGTAAGTATACTTTCTTTTGAAGGGTTCGCCCGTGCTGATGGAAGTAATGTATTGACATGGACTACTGAACAAGAAGACGGAGTAGCCGGTTATACAGCTCAACGTAGCGAAGACCAGCAGCTTTTGAAGACCTAATCTGGATTCCTGCTCAGAACAAAGGTGGTCAAATTCAGTATGACGCTGTGGATGCTTCTCCAGCTCCGGTGATGTACTACCGCTTGGTGGCCCGGGATATCGATGGCAAGGAAAAATATCGGAAATAGTTCGATTGGAACATAAAGCCCCGATCGGTGAAATGATCGCCTGGCCAACACCATTCCAAAATCAGGTTACGGTGGCCTTTGAAAGTACATCTGATGGAGAGGCCGAAATTTTGGTAACTGATTTATACGGACATACCATAACGCATGAAGTGATATTAATTCATGAAGGCCGCAATACCAGGCAGTTTCAAGGTTTAGACCGACTATCAGCCGGGATCACCTCGTGCAGGTGCAAGATGCCGATCAGCAACGCCATGTATTTAAAATCCAGAAAGCAAATTAGTTGAGTAGTTGTTTTAGTTTTGCCGGGGCCGCTGTTTAGTGGCCCTTTTTGCATTGGATTTTATTGGAATCCCGATATTGTTGATTTTCTACTAAGAAACTCCAAGAGCATCTGCATACTTTGCGTGCATCTTAGGGTGCAGTAGGACGAAATTCGATAAAAGAAATGCAATGAGTCCCATGTCAATCTCGATATCATGCATCATAAAAAGTTTCAAAAGGGCCACATGACAGATTTAAAAATCTTTATGAATCTCACGTTCATGAAGCATTCTCATCAGAAATCCACAAATTGAATGAAGCGCCTGGGCGAAAATGCTAACTTTCAAAATGGGCATATAAGCAATTTCCTTTTCTAGCCAGTGGTTGAACCATGCACATCACGGCATGCATCGAAAACAATCAGGCCGGCTACCATATCAATCGGATGAGCGGCCATAAGAAATGCACACGGATTGGTTTAATGCGAATCTACCCTTTCAATCAGCCCGATAATACCAATTGTAATTATAAATTAGTCCAAAACTAATTTATGATTTTACAATGGTTAATGCCGATATAAAAGATTCATAGTACAAACGAGCAGGGCGAAGATTGGACTATAGAATATTTATAATCGGTATAGCAACTCATCCAGTGATCGGCATCAACTCCCTTGGTCAACTTCTGCGCTATTATTGGTGTATCCCTGAAGGTCGTTTAGTGGCAATACAAAGCCTAATAATATGTTAAAATAGGTACTATGTAATACATAATACTATACATCGTACGTAGTATTGCATCAGAATTCAAAACCTATGTCTGCCATCAATACCGATAATATCCAAAGTCAGATGAAGAAAGGCCTACTGGAATTCTGCATACTGAGCATCATTTCGCGCGGAGAAGTATACCCAAGCGATATTTCCTCCGAATTGCGGGAATCTGGCATGCCCATTCTGGAAGGTACCCTATACCCCCTGCTGACCCGATTAAAAATGCCGGCTACCTCGAATACCGGTGGGTGGAAGTGTATCCGGACCGCCCAGAAAATATTTTAAAATGTCGGTACATGGCGAAAGTTTTTACCAGAGCCTACGACAAACCTGGTTAGAAATTTCAACCGCGGTGCATCAAATCACCGAAAATCCTTCAAACGAAACGAAAACAACAAAATAAACCGGCATGGATAAAATAGTACAAATCAGCTATAAAGGAAGGCAACTGGCTTTTGAAGAAACAGCCTACCAGAACTTCCAGCACTACGAATTGGCGCTGAAAAACCACTTTTTAAAAGAGGAAGGCGGCGAGGAGGTTTTTGATGACATTCAAAATCGCATGGCCGAAATTTTAGAGCAACAATCCAGAAATCAGGCAGTGACAGTGGCAGATGTTGAATATATTATTGAACTCATCGGACGTCCATCGGATCTTGGTGAATTAAATGAATTGGAAACGGATCCGGTAAATTCAAAGCCTGCCGAAAAACCAAAGCTATACCGCGACCGAAAAGATAAAATCCTGGCCGGGGTTTGCTCCGGAATTGCCCATTACTTTTCCATTGATCCCATAGCAGTTCGCCTCATCTTCGTTTTATTCGCACTATTCAATCTGGCTACCTTTNTTGCATTAAACTTAAGTGTGGTCACCTACCTGGTACTGTGGGGTATATTAAGTCCGAAACATCTCGAACCCGGATTAAGTCGCCGTTTATTCCGGAACCCCAACGACAAAGTGCTGGGTGGCGTTTGTAGCGGTTTAGCGNCAATTTTTCACACAGAAACCTGGATCGTTCGATTAATAATGGTCTCACCCCTTATTCTGAGTCTAGTAAGTGGGCATCGGCATCATATTCCATTCCACCTGGTTGGCGATTCATTAGCCTCCNTGATGATTATTTCATACATGTTATTATGGTTTATCGCACCTCTCGCTAAAACACCTGAGATTATATNNGTTACTAAAGGTGAACCGGTCAACCTGAATACCTTGCAGCACAACTCGGCCCGAGAAGAGGTTATGAAATCGGCAGGAGGGGCATTAACGGGTATCCTTAAAGCGGTGGCTTATCTATTTATCATCCTGATTGCGGTTTCAGTGAGTTTCAGTTTACTCGGCTTAGGCATCACCGCCCTGTTTGCATCGGATATCGCTGAGATTATTCTCTTTAGCGGGGTGAATAAAACCCTTGCATTAATTGGCCTCTTACTTATCGTGATACTCCCCTTGTTGGCTACCCTACTCTGGATTTTCCGCCGCATTACCGGTACCCGTGCAAATAGTAAACCGTACCGCCTGACTTTCGCATCGTTATGGATACTGGGCCTGGTTTGTTTAGCCTGGGTGAGTATTAACCTGGTGAAAAGGATGCATACGTATTCCAGAACTCAGGATCGGATTAGTTTGGCCGTAGCCACGGATACCTTGGTGGTAGATCAATTAGAAGGAGGTCCGGATTTTAACCGTCAGGTGTTTTTTGACCTCAATGAAATGAATTCGCTGGTCAAACACCAAAACGGACGTATACAGGTGAAGGCCATTCGTTTGTTGCATGATGAAAGTCCGGATTCGCAATTCCACCTCCTGATTCAACGGGCAGGATTTGGANGCGGGCAGCGGGATGCCAGTGAACAAATCAGTCGAAGCNATCATTCAATACAATATGTGGGGAATACTTTACAAATANGCCCCTATCTGGAACTGGAAGCACGGAAACCGTATAATTTGCAACATGTCACTTACACTATTCTGATTCCTAAAGGGAAGTCGGTTCGTATTTCTTCTCAACTGAAGCAAGCCCTCCGGCATGATTATGCCATTGGGAATAAAGATTGGGAATGGGATTGGGAAGATGAAGACAATACCTCCGAGCAGGAAATTATTTATGTTCCACAGGATGGTCAACCTTCAGCGCCGGTTGAAGATCTTCGGGCAGAACGGATGCGTGAAGCAACAGACGAGTTAAAACGCACACAGGAAGAAGCGGATGCCGCAGTTCGCCAAAAGGAAGAGGAACTGAAACGCGCAAAAGCCGAAGCTCAACAAAAGATACAAGATGCCGCCAATGCGCTGAAAGAGGTGGTGCAGGATAGTTTGAAGAAATAACGCCATGGCCTGATTTTGAAAATGTATTGTGTCCCGGTTTATCGGATCGATGCCTGATACTTCGGATATTCTCAACGCTTTGGGTGATGAAACATGTTCATCGTGATGCCTGCTAAGCCCAGCTTATTGCGCAAGAGAGTCCGGGTCCCGGGGCATCCAAGCCCATTCAAGCCTATCCAGGTTAGCATGCAAAACGTTGTCAGTTCAGGTATCACTTAACAATTTCATAATCACCAACCGTATACGAGGCTACAGGTGCTGACTACCTTTGTAAAAATTTCCTGCATGGAAAAAAGTTAGGACGTGTATTGGTTGTTGATGATGAGAGAGACATCTTGCAAATCGTCAAGTATAATCTCGAACTTCATGGCTATGAAGTGGATACCGCCGAACATGGCGTTGATGCCCTTGAGAAATTGAAAACGTTTAAACCTGAATTGATTTTATTAGATATCATGATGCCGCATAAAGACGGCATTCAAACATGTATTGAAATTCGCGCAAACCCGGCCTATGATGATGTGTTGGTAATTTTTCTGACCGCTCTGTCGGATGAAAAATCAGAGATCNAGGGATTAGAAATCGGAGCAGATGATTATATTTCAAAGCCCATTAAACCCAAATTGCTGGTTTCGCGGGTACATTCGGCCTTTCGTAGAATTCATCGGGAAGAAAATAATGTGATGATATTTCCAAACCTGGAAATCAACCGCGAAAAGTTTATTGTGCGTCATCAGGGTCAGGAAATAATTTTACCCCGCAAGGAATTTGAATTATTTGCCTTGTTGGCCTCCATGCCTGGCCGCGTATTTCTTAGGAATGAAATTTTAGAANGGNTATGGGGAAATGAGGTCATTGTAGGTGATCGTACCATCGATGTACATGTTCGTAAAATCAGGCAGAAATTGAATACCGATTTTATCCATACCGTTAAAGGGGTGGGGTATAAGTTTGAAGCGTAATTGCGGAACATGTATCTTTAATCCGTGTTTCAAAAGAAGAATGTTTCTCCCTTTGAATTGGCGCTGTCAAGCGGATTGATTCTTGCAGCCACTGGTGGCCTGTTTGTTTATTTTGCCAATGGAAGTTGAAGCAGGTTGCNNCTTGATTTTGTTGTGCTCGGTGCGCTGGCCACCTACCTGGTTTATCAGGTGCTGAATCGGTTCATTTATCGTCGAATCAAATTGATCNATAAATTTATTGCACAAACTAAGGCTACCTTACGCGAAGAGTTTTATGCGAATGAGTTACTACCACAAAAAACGATGGATGAGGTAGAAGACGAAGTAGAACAGTGGGCCCGTGATCGCCGCGGCGAAATTGAACGCCTGCAANGTAACGAAGCCTTCCGAAAAGAATTTCTCATGAATCTGGCGCATGAGTTAAAAACACCCATTTTCACTGCGCAAGGCTATATTGAAACCTTATTGGATGGCGCCATCAACGATGAAAAACAACGCATGATTTTCTTGAAANATAGTTCGCGTAGCATCGATCGTTTGGCGGCTTTGGCGGGTGATCTGGATGTGATATCCAAATTGGAGTCGAATCGTATGCCATTAGAATATGCCTCATTCATTGTTCAGGATNCGATTCGGGAAATGTTCTCAGAACTGTCGCAGAAGGCATCCGCCAAAGGAATTTCCTTTTATATTAAAAAAGGTTGTGAGCAAGGGGTAGAAGTATGGAGCGACCGAATGAAAATTAAACAGGTACTCGCCAATTTATTGGAGAACTCTATTAAGTACGGCAAGGAGGGCGGTGAAACCAACGCCGGAATTTACGTGGTAGATGATCGCACTGTTTTAATTGAAATTACCGACAATGGAATTGGCATCGCTGAAGATCAGGTGGGCAGGGTATTTGAACGATTTTTCCGAACCGATAGTGCACGTTCCCGTAGTGCAGGGGGAACCGGGTTAGGACTAGCTATTGTGAAACATATTATTGAAGCACACGGACAAACCGTAACCTGCCGAAGCACACCCGATGTGGGTTCTACTTTTGGTTTACTCTTCAACGCAAGTAGCGCTTCTTGTCAGCCGAAATTAAGTTCCTGAAGTCAATGATTAAAAGGACAGCTTGGTGAAACGCAAACTTTAAGGGATGGATCCAATTCAAAAGCCTTATTAAAGAATTGCTCTGCTTTGGCCGTGTTGCCTGCTTTGTAGTAAGTCATGCCCTTGGTATAAAGTACTTCAGCATCTTCGGATTGGCTTCCAATAAAGCATCCAGCACTTCCGGCTTTTATTAAAATCTCCCATTTTAATATACGTTTCAGCGATGGACAGATTGATATCTTTATCGTAAGGCGCATATTCACGGGCCTTCATATAATAAGCGATGGCACTGTCATATTGTTTCATTTCAAAATAGGTCAGGGCCCAATTGTCGTAAATACTTTACTCTTAAAAAGCCTTTTGCATCAGCTAATTGGTATAATTCAATTGCTCGCGGATAGTTGGAGGCATCATAACAACTATTGGCCGCTTCAAATATTTTGGCCGGGTTATCCGCATCTAGCGCCAAAGCCTTTTCAAAATAGGTCATGGCATCCCGAAAATTCGACATTTGCTGATAGCAGGTGGCTATTTTAAACGGAATGTCTTTGTCTTGGGGCAAAAATTTTTCAGCGGCCAGATATTGTTTCAGGGCTTTCGGGTAGTGATGCACTTCGAAATACGTGCGGGCAATTGTTCGTAATACTGCTCCATCCTGTGGTTCTTGTTTAACCACCATATCGGCATATTCAATCCTTTCGCCTTTTTCGGGCTCATGCTGTACATTTCAGCCAGCCGCGTTAAATAGGTCAGATTTCCCTGATGTACTTAACATTTCCTCATAAATCGGGATTGCTTCAAAAAAACACGGCGGTTATATTGAATATCAGCCATTTCAGTCCGGTAGGTCCAGTTCTCGGGTCTTGAGTCAACGCTTTCGAGAGCAGTCGCCAGGCTTCGGTATAATTATCTTTGGCCTTATAATTCAACGCATGTTGATAATATTCTGATGCACTCAGTGGGCCGTTTTTATCCACCGGCTGTGCCCATACCAATGGGTTTCCTGAGAGAATCAGGAATAGAATAAGGATGTTTTTTCATTGTAGTCCCAGGTTTTATACGATTGAAACAATCTGTGTCAGGAGATTAACCAACTTCCATGCCAACTCATGCTTTCAACGTATCCAAATTTACCCGAAACAGGCTGAAAATTCATTCAAATTAGGACAAATCGGCAATGTAGCTTGACGAATACTAGTCTTCGAGGGCTTTCACGCTACGGAAAAGTCGTTTCCAACGGATGCCATGTTTGCCATAGCTCATCCAGATAAACCAGGCTTTACCAACAATATGATCGTTCGGAACAAAGCCCCAAAACCTCGAATCTGCCGAATTATGTCGGTTGTCGCCCATCATCCAGAAATAATCCTGTGCAAAAGTGTATTGGGTGGTTTCTTTGCCATCGATCGAAATTTTACCGTTGTTTTCTTCCAACTTATGGCCTTCGTAATTTTTGATGATGCGACGATAAAGGGCAATGTTTCCGGCATGTAGGCTTACTGTCGTACCTTTNTTGGGCATCACAAGAGGACCGTAATTGTCCACATTCCATTTAAAATGAGCCGTATCATANGGAAAGGTCATTTCTTCGGCAGCCAATACCATTCCAGATGTTGCCAGATATTTTTCAATGGACAAAATGTTACTGAATTGAGCTTTTAACTGCGAGGCCTGCGTACCGGTGATATTAAAAACATAGGTATTTGGCTGGTTGGTAAGCCCCACATCCTTGTTCACATCAATATCCATCTCATCTAATGTTTCCGGATTAAACGGAATATTGTTTGTAACCACTTTATACTGTTGTAACTGGTGTTTAAAATCCGGTATGGGTTCTCCGTTGATAATGAGGCTACCTTGCCGTAACTCGAGCGTATCGCCAGGTAAGGCCACACAACGTTTGATGTAATTTTCCTTTCGGTCTGGGNNGCGGCTGATTATCTGATGGACGNNAATATTCTCCTTGCCAACCAAACGGGCAATGGTATAGTAATCCTGATCGGGTTGAGGTAAAAACACAGTATCTCCGTTGGGNAAGTTAAAAACCACATCATCAAACCGTTTAACNCTCGAAAAGCCCCACATACGTCGATATTTCCAAAGTACGGCCTCCGAGTACGACTTACCACCAACCAGNGGCATCGTGTTATATACAAAAGGGATGGCTAGTGGGGTCATCGGTAAACGGGCGCCGTAGTGCATCTTGCTGACAAACAGATAATCGTTCACCAGCAGCGATTTTTCCATGGATGGCGTTGGGATCGTATAGGCTTCAATAAAGAAAGTGCGGATAATTGTGGCTGCAACAATAGCAAATACGGCAGCATCCAACCATTCGCGCAATTGACTTTTTTCTTAACTGGCTTACTCGGATGCGTTGCTTTTTTACGCAAAAGGGATATTCATGATGGTTTTAACTGGCGTAAAAGTAAGCTAATCAATGATAATGGAATGTGAAAAATCAGTATCGTCCGCATTCAGGCACGAAATGCCGCTCCAGCCTAATTAATTGTTTCATTCAAGGAAATATAGAATACTTTTACCCGTAAATAGTACATTAATTATGTTAGAACAACTTTTTAACCTCATTCAAAATGAATCTCAACAGGAGATTATTCAGAATCCCGCCATTCCAAATGAACACAATAACCACGCAGTGGGTCTGGCCACGGACTCCATTTTTGGCGGGTTGCAAAATGCCCTGTCTTCGGGTGGTTTACAGGATGTGCTGGGTATGTTCACCGGAAAGAATCAAGTTAGCGGAGATAACCCTCTTGTCGGAGGAATGATCGATAATTTTGTANAAAGCATGATGGCAAAATTCGGGATTGATAGCCCGATGGCAACCAATATTGCTTCATCACTCATCCCAAGTATTTTAGGTAAACTGGTTCATCGGACCAATGATCCCAATGATTCCAGCTTTGATATCAATAGCATTATCGGTGCATTAACGGGAAACTCCCCACAACAAGGTGGCGGCGTTCAACTACCTGGTTTACAGGAAAATACCGGGGGTATTGATTTTGGCGGCATCNTTAAAAAGATGACAGGAGGTGGGCTGGATGCTGACCAGGATGGTAGCATCGGTCTGGATGATCGGCTTCATTGGTGAGCAATGCTGCCGGCGGAGCACAACAACAAGGACAACAAGGCGCCGGCGGAGGCATTATGGATATCCTGAAGGGATTTATGAAATAGGATTCCCTGGTCACGACAGTCTTCGTGTGAACTAAACTTTTTATTATGAAAACAATTTCTATGCTAATGGGCATTGGCTTCTTATGTATGCTTTCTACCCAATCACGACGCACACCTGAAGAAAGCCCGGTATTACTCGAATCAGTTAAAAACCGATGTAGCGCTGGATTCCAATCAATACCGGAGCGTATTCAGCATTAACCTCCGGGTATCTCAACAAATCGATTCGCTGTATGCACTCCCGCTCGATGAGCAAAGCCGGAAGCGCAGTATGATTCCTATATTTCGTGAAAGGGACTCTTTGTTTCGGCAAGTGTTGACGACCGTTCAATTTNTGAAATACGATGATTTGCAGCGTGAGCGACGCCAGAAAAAACTGGAAGAAAAGAAAAAGCCGAAAAAGGTTAGCGCTATTTGGTATTGTTTTGCCCCAGAAAAATATCAATAGCGGCAACCATNGAAGGGGCATTGGGCATTGGCGCTTTAATTTGCAAATCCAGTCCGGCATCCTCAACCGCTTTGGTTGTAATGGGGCCAAAAGCACCTATGATGGTCCCGTTTTGCTTGAATTCGGGCTGATTTTCGAACAAGGATTTTACGCCACCCGGAGTGAAAAAAACAATCATATCATGTTTNTTAGCTAAAAGATCTTTGACGTCGGCACAGACAGTTTTGTATAATACGGCTTCGGTATAAAATAAGTGATTTTTATTCAGGCACTCTAAAATTTCATTTCGACAAATATCATTCACCGGAACAATGTATTTCTCTTTGCTTTTATGTTTTGCAATCACTTCCAACATACTGGTTACCGTTCCATCTTCTCCATAAAANATCTTCCGCTTCCGGTAAACAATAAATTTCTGCAAGTAGAGGGCGATAGCCTCCGTGATGCAGAAGTATTTCATATCCGGAGATATTTTGATTTTTAACTCATCCACAATGCGAAANAAGTGATCGATGGCATTGCGGCTATTAAAAATGACCGCAGTATGTTCGGTAAAATCCACTTTTTGTTTTCGAAAATCCTTACCCGGAACACCTTCTACAAGGATAAACGGGGCAAAATCAAGTGTAACCTGATATTTCCGCTCCAATTCGAAATACGGCGACTTTTCGGTTTCGGGGCGTGGCTGGGTGATTAAAACCGTTTTGACTGGTTTACTGGGTTCAGCTGTTTTAACTACCTTGGGCTCTTTCTTCGTTAGCGTTTTGGCCATGAATTTTAGTTTCAGTTTTCTTCACCAACCCTATTCTCCTACACCGACATTTTAATTATGATCGGGATAGGCATAATTTCAAAGGCGCAAAGGTAAATCAAAAATGAAATAAATCGATGCGCAATAGGTTTTTAATATGCCGGAAAACCCTGAAATACCTATAAATCAATAGGATTCCAAAACCACAAGCGCCAACCAAAATATTACTTTAAACAAAAGGCCCTGAACCAGAAGCAATAAAATACAAGCCGGAAAAAGCAGAACACCGATGAATTCGTTCACTATGGCTGAATGGAAAATAAATTGCCCGGCTACTTCTTTTTCTGAAACGACCAGGATACGATCTTGAGTACATACCTTTTCAAAAGATAATACAAGATTAATATGCCTACACTACCCCAATAAACCAGCCAGGGGTTATGATTGGTGGAAAAAGGTGAAAGTATCGAAGCGCATAAAAGTAACATCCCCGAGCTCAAAAGAAGAGTAAATAGTACCAGGCTGAGGCGATCCTTCAGATTCAATTGGTCTTTTACTGCGCGTTTCGTGGTATTCAGCGAACTAAATACCAGCACCAGATTTTGATAGTAACGGGCAAAATAGTTCCGGATACCCGCAAACACAAACAGAGCCACTAAGGCCAAAAACATCAACCCGGTCGTATTCCTGGCGACATGCGGAATCATGCGAAATTTAGGTCAGTGGGTTGCGGCTGGCACTGCGGATGCGCAGAAACAATACGATGGAATGCGGCTGTTTCGTTAGGTCCTGCACCCCAGATCGTCTTCCTGAAAGGGTAACAGAAAGGTTTGTGCCTGAGCGACAGAAGGCAATAAAGGAGATGCCACTATAAGAAATAAGCAAAAACCCTGACCATGAATGGGTTCAAAGGTAGTTTCCGGCAAAGGCTCAGAATAATAAATTTATTCAACAGCCATGTTATTAACTCGAAGAACGGATTAAAAGGTCAACCCCTACATTTGCAGCGTTTCAAGTAACACCATGTCAGAAGAATTATCACAGGAGCAAGGAGCACACAGCCGGAGTCACGTTAACGATATGTACCAGAATTGGTTTCTGGATTATGCCAGTTACGTGATTTTAGAACGCGCTGTTCCTGATGCCCGCGATGGCTTGAAGCCAGTTCAGCGTCGTATTCTGCATGCCTTGAAAGAAATGGATGATGGCCGTTTTAATAAGGTAGCCAATGTAATCGGCCAAACGATGCAATATCATCCACATGGGGATGCCAGTATCGGTGATGCAATAATTACCATTGGTCAGAAAGACCTGCTTTTGGATACGCAAGGCAACTGGGGTGATTTCAGAACAGGAGACGGAGCTGCGGCACCTCGTTATATCGAAACCCGCTTGTCTAAATTTGCCCTTGACGTCGCCTTCAACAATAAAATCACTGAATGGCAACTCAGTTACGACGGTCGTAAGAACGAACCCATTCATTTGCCCATGAAATTCCCCTTACTCCTTGCACAAGGGACTGACGGGATCGCGGTTGGGCTTTCAACANAAATTCTTCCCCACAATTTTTGTGAGCTGATCGATGCTTCAGTGAAATACCTGAAAGGAAAGAAATTCGAATTATTCCCCGATTTTCAAACCGAGGGTATGGTGGATGTGACGCAATACAATGATGGGCGGAGAGGAGGTAAAGTGCGGGTGAGGGCCCATATTGAAAAGCCCGACAATAAAACCCTCCTGATTCGAAACGTTCCGTATGGTGTGACTGTGCCTGCCTTGATTGAAAGTATTGTAAAAGCGAATGACAGCGGGAAAATCAAAATAAAAAAGGTGACGGATAATACCGCCCAACATGTTGAAATTGAAGTACAATTAGCCACAGGAGTTACCNCGGATCAAACCATTGATGCCCTCTATGCCTTTACCAATTGCGAAATCAGTATCTCGCCCAATATATGTGTGATCGTTGAGAATAAACCACGCTTTATTTCGGCCACGGAATTACTGAAAATTTCAACCGACGAAACAAAGGACCTCCTGCGCAAAGAACTCGAATTGAAACTGCGCGAACTGGAGGATAATTGGCATTATTCTTCGTTGGAAAAGATTTTTATCGAANAAAGAATTTACCGCGATATCGAGGAAGAGGAAACCTGGGAAGGCGTTTTGGCTGCCATTGATAAAGGCTTAAAACCGTACAAANAACTTTTTTTCCGCGAGATAACACAAGAGGATATTGTGCGTTTAACAGAAATAAAAATTAAACGCATTTCGAAATTTGATGCCTTTAAGGCTGATGAACATATCCGCTCGGTAGAAAAACAAATCGAGGAAACCAAACACCATCTGGCCCATTTGGTTGACTATGCCATAGCCTATTTCGAAGACCTGTTGAAGAAATACGGAAAGGACGAGCGAAAAACGGAACTACGCATTTTCGACACCATTCAAGTCGCCGAAATTGCACTCGCCAATACAAAACTCTACCTGAATCGCTCCGAAGGATTTATCGGAACCGGATTGAAAAAAGATGAATTCCTGGTGGAATGCGCCGATGTCGACCTGATCATTGCCTTTACAAAAGAAGGAAAAATGAAGGTCATCAAAGTAGCGGATAAAGTATTTATCGGCAAGGATATTATTCATGCCGAAATTTTTAAAAAGGCCGATGAACGAACTACGTACAACTTGATTTATACTGATGGTGCCACCGGGGTATCATATGCCAAACGATTCAACGTAACCGGCATTACCCGCGATAAGGAGTATGATTTAACCAAAGGAAGCCCTAAATCAAAAGTGCTTTATTTCACCAGTAACCCCAATGGAGAAAGTGAAAAAGTTACGATTCAATTGAACCCCGCCTGTAAAGCCAAAATAAAAACTTTTGAATTCGACTTTGAAGAATTGAGCATCAAAGGCCGGAGCAGCATGGGAAACCAGGTCACAAAGTATCCTGTTAAAAATGTCAAATTCAAACAGAAGGGAACTTCCAGTTTGGGAGGTAAAAAGATGTGGTATGATGATGTCGTTGGCCGACTCAATACCGAAGAANAAGGGATGTTCCTGGGTTCCTTTAATGAGCAGGATAAGGTGCTTAGCTTTTACCAGGATGGGACGTATTGTTTGCATGGAACAGAATTGAGTACCCGTTTTGATGCTGACCGCGTAATCAGTATCGAAAAATTTAAACCCGAGGCCATAGTATCAGCAGTGTATTTTGATGCAGATAAAAAACAATTTAATATTAAACGTTTCAAAATTGAAACCCTCACTTTAGGCACCCCATTCCGTTTTATTAAAGAAGGAGAGGCGAATTATCTCGAATGGATATCTACGCAGGCCAGTCCGGTGATCAAATTAAAACAGGCAAGAAAAATATTTGCCTTCCGAGCAAATTGTCAAGCTTGAAGAGATAGTCGATGTCATGGGATGGAAGGCCATCGGTAATAAACTCTGTGAGAAAGACTTACTTGAAATCACCCTGCTGAATCCGGATCAGGGTGAAGAGGATCGAGCGATTCAAGGTGCCTTGTTTGAAGAATAAGTTCGGAGGCTTGGCCGGCGGGCGCATTCAAAGCTGTATCAGTCGTTGCCCGAAAAGGAATCTCAGACGATCTTGCTGTGTAAAACCAGGTTTGATTCATTTGATCGGGAATCGATTCTCTCCTCTATCTTCACTCTCATTTTAATCAGATGCAATACACCTTAAAGAAATCATTGGGGCAGCATTTTTTGCACGATGAAACGATTTGTCAAAAAATTGTGGATGCGGTGNGGTACCCCGAAGGCTATTTATTAGAAATTGGTCCCGGAGCTGGGGCCATCACAAAATACCTGAAAGATCTGCCGTTCAAGGGGTATTGTTGTATTGAACTGGATGCTGAAAAAGTCAATTATCTGGAAAAAACATATCCCGAATTGAAAGGAAAAATCCGAAACGAAGATTTTCTTCAGGCCAGGCAACCATTTCAGCAACCTTTTGATATCGTTGGGAATTTCCCTTACAATATTTCATCACAAATTCTATTCAAGGTTTTGGAATGGCGGAATGAGGTGAACACGCTAACCGGTATGTTTCAANAGGAAGTGGCCGAACGTATTACAGCATCGCATGGATCTAAAGTATATGGAATTTTAAGTGTGTTGGTGCAAACATATTATACCACGGAGTATCTTTTTGATGTAGATCCGCTTGCTTTTACCCCGCCTCCCAAAGTGATGTCAGGTGTGATTCAGTTGCGTCGAAAAACAGAACCGGATCCGATGATCGCTTACGATGCTTTTCGCCGCTTCGTAAAATTGGCATTTAATCAACGACGTAAAACGCTTCGAAACGGATTTAAATCGAACTACCCACAGGAAGTTTTGCAGGATCCGATTTTTCAAAAACGTGCCGAACAATTAAGTGTATCTGATTTTATAAATCTTTTACACGACTTCAGTCCTGACAAACCACTCAGGCTAAATGGAATGTTGTTATTTTGCAGTGTGCCAGACGTACTAATCGCATCTCCCATTTCTACTGCCTTCCGCCACCAACTTCAGGAGGCCGGCTATACCCTCCATGAGTTTATCCCCCTTTGAGGAAAAAAAATATTCAGGCTACACTGGTATCATCACTTCGAATAAACTTCGCCTGAACGCTGAAACGCTGNGTTTTTTTCCTGATCTGAAATGGGTTGGAAGAATGGGATCCGGAATGGAAATTATTGACACAGCCTACTGCCGGCAACATGCTATTCGATGCTTTAGTTCGCCGNGGGGTATTGCAAATAGTGTAGCAGAACATGCTTGCGGGATGCTATTAGGTTTACTCCATCGCATTCCTTCATCGCATCGTGAAGTGGAGGGTGGCCGTTGGTTAAGGNAAGCCAATCGCGGTGAGGAATTAAAAGGAAGGAAGATTGGAATTATCGGATACGGGCATACCGGCCGTGCATTTGTTTCAAAACTAAAAGCGTTTGGTCCGGAGATTTTTGTGTTCGACAAATACCATCGCCCGGAAGAAGAGGTATACGGGNTTTGTGACCTGGCCTTGATACAACGACATTGTGATATCATTTCATTCCATGTTCCATTGAATGAGGAAACGAACGAGTATTATTCGGATGAATTTGCACAACAGATGCAACGTCCGCATATTTTGGTGAATACTTCCCGGGGCGAAATGACTAAAACGGAAACGATATTGCGCGCTTTGCAGTCTGGAAAATTGCAAGGAGCCTGTCTTGATGTATTGAATGAAGAAAACCAAATCGATCAGGTGCTTCAACAAAAGGATCATCCCTTGTTTGCCCTGTTTCATTATCCGGTATTGATCACGCCCCATATTGCGGGATATTCGTATGATGCTATTGAGGCGATGAGTGAGGAATTGATGCAGCAACTATTTCCTGCCAAGCAAGTGTCTTCAGTTCCGCACTATTATGAAGAAGAATTTGATATTGCGGCACATCACATCGATCAAAACGGGCATGTGAATAATTTAGAATACCTGAACTGGGCGCATCGTATCTCCGGCAAACATTGGGAACACAGAACTACTGAGGCGCAACGTGCTGAATTTATTTGGTGGTTGCTAAAAATGAAATTGACTATCTCCGGGAACTGAAAATGGGTGATCGGGTTCGTCTTAAAACATGGATTGAAAACACCCACAAGGCAAGAACATTTCGGCAGGTTGAAATGTATCGTGTTTCGGATGGCGCCTTGTCTGCCAAAGCCCGCATCGATTGGTATGCCCTGGATGCCAAAACCAGAAAACCCAAACGTATCCCCGAAGAAATCGCCGGACTTTTTCAGGTGCTGTCTTAGCATACCTGATTCTTCAGCACGTTATTCGCCGATCTTTCGCCCGGGTTGGCTCCTCCAGTTTTTACAAATTTGTCAAGGACATGAGGTGATTACCGGCATTTCTTTGAATTCCCTTACCTTTGCGCCTCCAAAACGAATCCCAGTCTATGTTATCCACGCAAAATATTTCTCTCGCCTACGGTAAACGCGTCCTCTTCGACGAAGTCAGCATCAACTTTACCAAAGGGAATTGTTATGGTATCATTGGTGCCAATGGAGCAGGTAAAAGTACCTTCCTGAAAATTCTGGCCGGTGAAATCGAGCCGAATAAAGGAAATGTCAGTATTACTCCCGGAGAGCGCCTGAGTATGCTGCGCCAGAACCACTTCGAATTCAATGAATTTACCGTGTTGAATACGGTGCTCATGGGAAACAAANAAATGTGGGATATTCAACAGGAGAAGGATGCCTTGTACCTGAAGGAAGATTTTACAGAAGCTGACGGGATCCGTGCAGGTGAATTAGAGGCCGAGTTTGGTGAAATGGGAGGCTATACTGCCGAAAGTGATGCTGCACAGTTGCTCACAAATTTAGGAGTGCTGGATGCCTATCATCAAACCCTGATGAAGGATGTTACCGGAACGGTGAAGGTGAGGGTCTTGTTGGCGCAAGCTTTATTTGGTAATCCGNACATTCTGTTGTTGGATGAACCGACCAATGACCTGGATGTTGAAACCATTAAATGGCTGGAAAACTTTNTAGCCGATTATGAAAATACAGCCATCGTAGTAAGCCATGACCGTCACTTTCTGGATAGTGTGTGTACGCATGTTGCCGATGTGCATCGTAGTAAGATTACCATTTATACCGGAAACTATACCTTCTGGTACGAAAGCAGTCAGTTAGCTGCCCGTCAGTTAAGCGATAAGAACAAAAAGATTGAGGATAAACGTATGATCGNNATGGAGTTCATTGCCCGATTCTCGGCAAACGCTAGTAAAAGCCGTCAGGCTACGGCCCGTAAANAAGCCCTTGAGAAACTGGTTATTGAGGATATTAAGCCAAGTAACCGCAGGTATCCGGGTATTATCTTTAAACCGGAACGTCAGGTGGGGAACGATATCCTGAAACTTGAAAATTATGCGCTTACCATGNAGGGGACTACCTTATTTGAAAATGTCACCTTTGATGTAGGACGTACTGATAAAATTCTGATTACGAGTAAAAATCAAATGGTTGTCACCACCTTCTTTAATATTATTAATGAAGAGGCTAGGGCCCAGAGTGGTGAATATATCTGGGGAACGACCATCACCAAGGCCTACTTGCCAAATAACAATGAACAATATTTCACCAGCACACTCAATCTGATGGATTGGTTGCGTCAGTTTGTGCCTTCCAATGTGGTTGATGCGGACGAAGATTTTCTGCGTGGATTTTTGAAAAATGCTTTTGCCGGAGATGAATTGAACANNAAAACCAATGTGTTAAGTGGTGGCGAAAAAGTACGCTGTATGCTCAGTAGAATGATGTTGCAAAACCCGAATGTGATAATTCTTGACGAACCCACCAACCATTTGGATCTGGAAAGTATTACCGCCTTCAACAATGGAGCCATTGATTTTCCGGGTGTGGTGCTGATGTCAACCCACGATCTGGCCTTTGCCAATTCAGTGTGTAACAGGGTCATCGAGTTAACCCCGAAAGGAGTGATTGACCGTATTTGTACTTACGAAGAATACCTTGATAATGAAAAGGTACATGAACTGCGTGAGTCCATGTACCTGGTTGAAGCCTAAATCTGTTTGTATTTATCACAGTGGCCGGTTTATTTTTTTAAACGAATGCCAGCATAAATATTTCGACCCATGGCTGGCCCCCAAATCAACGAAGCATCAAAGTAAGGACCAAATGGTTCTGAGGCAGCAATTATCGGATCCATCTGCATGTTGTTGAACATGTTTTCGATACCTCCATAAAGTTCAATCNNCATTTTTACACGCTTATTGATGTGCATATTCATGGTGACAAAGGAAGGTGAATATTCTGCACGTTGCAATGCTGCCGGATTCTGGCGGGTATCCGGGAGTCGCTTCGGGCCCGTCCACTGTATCGTGTAATCGAATCCCCATTTTTCANNGGTCTCATACGCCAGATTCAGGAAGGCCCTGTGCCTGGCTGTAAGTGGTTTTTGTCGGCGATATCCCTGGTAATGCATCATCACATTGTGGTAGCGATACGCCAATCGCGCATCCAGTTTGTGCCGTAATTCATAATCCAACTGGATTTGCATGCTTTGGGCATCACTTGGTGCCGTGGAATGGTAGAAACGAATTTTTCGGGCATCCTCCCAATCAGCCACCACTTGTTTCAGGAAGTGCGTGTAGTAATAATCGGCACTTAAAGTACCCTTGTGGTAATTGATGGTGAAGGCATACGTGATATTCGTGCCAAAATTCCAGGCTTCTTCGTTCTGCAGTCCGTAAAATCCAGAGGTCTGGTTCGGTGTCACCTCAATCACCCGATTGCTGGCAAACAGGCCCAGGTTTTCTGAAAANATTGAGGCGGTGCGATAGGCCTTTCCTGCCGATGCCCGAATTGCAATGTCCTCTGTGGGTGCATAACGAAGATGCAGTCGGGGAGTTCGATACAAGCCATAAGTATTGTGCCAATCAACCCTGTATCCGGCCACCAAATTCCATTGTGTTCCGAATTGATGTGCATATTCCAGAAAGGCACCTGTTGTTTGTTCCGAAGACCGATAGTTGTTTTGATTTACCGTCTCGTTTCGGCGCAATGCACTCCAGGTGATTCCGGATTTGATGACCCGTCCGGTATGTCCGACTATCGTTTGAAAAATATAATTCGCATACAACGATTGTTCGTCGGCCAAATAGTTCTGTCGTCCGAAGTATATACTTTGATTGTGATTTGCGTAAGCCAATTGTAAGCCCATACTTTTCCAGGGTTTGGATTTGTAGAGTTTGCCAATTTTGGTCCAAGCATCCTGCCGTCCCGTATGTTGTTTCATTCCCCAGGATAAACTCGATGCCGGATTTTCGTTTTCCGTAAAATGTATNGATCCACCCCGGCCAGTGCTTTGTAAGAGTCGGGCTCCGGCCTGAATTTCAAGTCCGGAAGGAGTAAACCACATCCAGCGGTTGGCAAAAATCCAGTTTTGTTCCAGGGGTCGATCCAGATAGCGATCATGATTTCGATCAACACTCAACCACTGCGACTTACCATGCAAATAAATATTGCCGTATAAACCNTTCCTCGGTTCAAACGCCGCATACGCATTGGCTTCCGTTCTGCCTTGTGTACTTTGGTAAAGATTAAAAAAGAGGCGGTCACCTTCCATGGGTTTACGCCACTCTACATTGATTTGTCCGGCCAGGCCTTCAAAGCCATTCACCACACTGCCGCTGCCTTTACTCAATTGCATGCCTTCAATCCATTGACCGGGNGTAAAACTTAGTCCGGTAATACTGGCTAACCCGCGCACTTCCGGAATATTTTCACGGGTAATTAGNGTATACGGACCGGCAAGTCCTAATAACTGAATCTGACGATAACCCGTTATGGCATCGGTGAAAGCAACATCAACACTGGGNGTAGTTTCAAAACTTTCTCCGAGATTGCAACAGGCTGCTTTTAATAACTCTTTACTTCCGATGCGTTCGGTTTTTATGGGAGTCAGGAGTGTTATTTCCGTAGAGAATCGTTTTTGACGGATACGGATGTCCTTTATTTTTTGATACAAAGGATACACGAGTTGGATTCGTTTCTTAACATCCGTTAAANNGTGGATCGTGTCAATACCAATATGTTCATGCCGAACGTACAGGTATTGGCTGCCACCCGGAATATTCAACCGGAAGGTTCCGTCTTTTTCGGTAAATGTATAATGCGTCTTATCCACAAAGACTCTGGCAGCGAAAAGTGGAATTTCAGTTTGNTTGGGACCTTTTTCCAATACCACTCCTTCAATAGTTTGCAAGTTGTCCTGTGCCTGAACGTGTTGTGTTGCAATTAAAGATAGTAGTAGGAAAATGAAGTACGGATACCTTGACTGCACACTAATCACGATCACAGGTACCAGTCCGGTAGGCACAACAGGACGGCAATTGACGATAATTTTTGTCGCTTGATTTTTCCAAAATTGAGTCATGACCGGCCAGGGCTATGGCATGGGCTATCTTTTTACGGTCGGTTTTTGAAGGATTGTAGACCAAGGTCAGAAGATGTGTTTTTTATTCCATTCCGCATGCTTCACTCCTTTGATGGAATAAGCTGCTTCTTCAATGCGTTCTTTGCATTGCCCGCAGTTTCCATAAACTATCAGCGTATCAGAAGCGGAAGTATTATTTTGTTGAGCGCGTAAGTGATTCGAATTCAAGAAGAACAGAATTCTAACGGGATGCTCGAAAAGACTTTCATGGCGTATTATTTTAAATGATACAAATATTATTTCTAAAGTTGGATGTCGGTTTAAACCGGCATCCGAAGGAATGATTCTACGCAGTATCGTTCTTTAGATACTAACGTAAACAAGAATAATTATTGTATCAACAATACAGCACCAGACGCTGATAACGGATGTAAAGCGGGCAAGACTTGGTGATGTCCGGCGATCGCTTGAATTTGCAGATAAAGACAGGTGTGCAGCACGCCGCCCGATCAGGTAATCGTGAGACGAAAACACCAGCTGAAAGAATGGCTAAGGCATAAGCACAATCACTTGCCCACGATCGTGGTTCCACCTTCATTTGTGCATCGGCAATCTTGAACGTTTTTATTTCATCCTTGCAACAATCTTCAGCACTGGGTTCTGTGGGTTCTTCATCGCAGCAACACCGGGCCTCTTGATACAATTGAAGGGCAGCTAGTTCTTCCTGGCAATAATGGGCATGAACCACCAATCCCGTGGAGAACAAGTTGTAGATGCTTAGTAAAAGAATGGACAGAAAACGCCTCACAGCTACAAAAATAGAGTAGTCTGCTGAATTTTACGTGTTAATTCACTGCAATTGATGTAGTACGTCTTATGGATAAGCGACTTCTTACAAAACCGCAGGGTCATTTTTAGTTACGATAAAACGCTGGCCTCCTCAAATACATGTAATTCATTGTACAACGTATCGCGTTCAACAGGAATGCGTCCAACTTGCCGAATCAATGTACAAATTTCATCAGTACTCATGGTAGGAGATTGTTCTTCACTTCCGGCCATCGAATATATNTTGGTGCTATCATCAATGGTACCATCCAGGTCGTCAACCCCAAAGGATAACATCAGTTGCGCATTGTTGCGTCCGAGCATAGGCCAATAAGCTTTGATATGCGCAAAATTATCCAGGTAGATCCTGGCTATGGCATACATTTTAATATCTTCTATGATACTGGATTCGGGCACATGGCTCATATCATTGTCATGGTTACGGAATTTCAAGGGAATAAAACAATTGAATCCGGAAGTTTCATCCTGTAATTGACGTAATTGTTCCATGCGATCAATCCGATGCGCATACGATTCGATATGGCCATACAACATCGTAGCATTAGAGTGCATGTCCAATTGATGTGCCGTACGATGAATGTCGAGCCATCCGGCCCCGTCCACTTTGTCTTCGCAGATTTGCCGACGAATTTCCGCATCAAATATTTCAGCACCTCCGCCGGGAAGTGATTGTAATCCTGCTTCTTTCAGCTTCTCCAGACCGTCTTTACGTGATACCTTTGCCTTCCGGAACATATAGTCTAATTCCACGGCAGTGAATCCTTTCAGATGCGCATCGGGGCGATAGCTATGAATTTGTTTCAGTAAATCGCAGAAGAAGTCAAGGTCCATTTTTGGGTGTACGCCGCCTACAATGTGAACTTCAGTTACCGGGATGCCATCATATTTTTTAACCTGATTCAGCATGTCATCTATACTGATNTCCCATCCATCTTCGCGATGTTTATACAATCTCGAATAGGAGCAGAAAGCACAACTAAACACACAAACATTGGTAGGCTCAATATGGAAATTCCGGTTAAAGAATGTTTTGTTTCCATAGCGTTGTTCCCGTATCCGGTTAGCCAGTGCTCCCAGGAAGCCAATATCTCCTTGGTTAAANAGTGTAAGACCGTCTTCAGGACGAATGCGCTGTCCTTGTATAACGCGTTGTGCAATTTCCTTAGTACAGGAGAGGTATTCTGCGAAAATAAAATTGGAGAAGTTGTTTCTGCATCCATGCTGCACAAAGTTAGATGAATTATAATACCGATGACACATTCATCCGAATCGAATTTTATCTATGACGCATTAATTTAAATTCATGGAACACGGCACAAAGCAAATAGTCTTTGGATAATTTAACGTTAGAGTTGAAAGTAGAATTATTTTAAGATGGCCATGAGTTCCGGATCTGATTCCAGGTTGTTCATTTGTTTTAAAATCCAGTTGTGCCTGCGAATGATACGGACATTTGGTTTCTCGATACTGAACCTGACAGGATTGGGTAATATGGCTGCAATCCAGGCTGCTTCACTGCGCGTGAGATTTGAAGCATCCTTTCGAAAATAATGCCGGGCTGCTGCCTGAATACCGAAAATGCCTTTACCCATTTCGGCAACGTTTAAATACGTTTCCAGAATACGTTGTTTGCCCCAAATTAATTCGATCAATAAAGTATGGTAGGCTTCGAGTCCTTTGCGAATCCAGTTCCGGCCATTCCAGAGAAATACATTTTTNGCAGTTTGTTGAGAGATCGTGCTACCTCCCCGCACAGGTTTGTTTTCATGGTCTTCGTTATATTCGATGGCCTTTTGAATCGCCTCCACATCAAAGCCATGGTGCCGTGGGAATAATCGATCTTCGGCAGCAATTACTGCCAGTTTACAGGAGTTACCCATTTTCTCAAATGGAATATAATCACGCTCTAAACCCTGCCCTTTCAGCAAGGAGCCTACCATAACCAAGGTGATGGGTGGATTTACCCATTTGGTGAGCAGGATATACGCCAGGTTNGAGACCGACAAGAATCAGAAAAATTTCCATATCCTTCTCCACCAACTTTGTTTTGGTTTGGCCATAAATTCAAAGATACTCTAAAGATGAATTTGTCCGAGTTCAATACATGCTTTAAAATTTGGCTGCATGGATTAGCCTTGTTTTAATATGGGTCTACATCGAGCTGTATCTGAACCGCAGCAAATTTTCGTTGAGTACTTAGTGTTTGAATCAGGGCGCGAATTTTTGATTTCAGNGATTTTGTTTTTTCATCTGATCGGTGCATCTTGACCAAAACCTCCCGGATATATTTATTCCGCACCCGCGAAATACCTGGTTCNCCGGGCCCCACGATGAGTACATCGTCGAAAGCTAACAACTGAGTTGCAACTTCTGCGGCGGCTTCCTGCACGCGTTCCAAAACAATATGCCGAAATACAATACGTATTAAACGCGTGATTGGTGGGTATAAAAATTCTTTGCGTTCTTCCTGTTCCTTCCTCAACAGACCCTGGTAGTTTTGCTGAATAAGTGCTTGTATCACAGGATGATTTTTCGTTGTACCNTGAATAAGTACCTTGCCATGTTCATCCTTACGTCCTGCCCGGCCTGCTACCTGCTGTAACAATTGAAAGGCTCTTTCATTAACCCTGAAGTCGGGCATGGCCAGTAAACTATCCGCGTTCATGACACCTACCAAACGAACATGTTCAAAATCAAGTCCCTTCACCACCATCTGGGTCCCTACTAAAATATCAATCTGACGTTGTTCAAATTGACGAATAATTTCATGGTATCGATTTTTTTGTTTCAGAATATCCCAGTCGAATCGTTGCACTCTGGCATGCGGAAAAATAGATTTCACTTCTTCTTCAATCCGTTCTGTACCGGCGCTTTTAGAAAGAATACGGTTATTTCCGCAATCCGGACAAATCAGCACAGGTTGTTGTTTACTTCCACAATAATGGCAATGCAACCGGTCACTTTCTTTGTGGTAGGTTAGTGAAACATCACAGAATTTACAAGAGGGAACCCAGCCGCACATTGAGCACATTAANAATGGAGCATAACCTCGTCGGTTCTGAAAAAGAATAATTTGTTTCCGCTGCTCAGCTGTTTGTTGGATGCTTTGAATTAATTCAGGAGTAAATAAACTANNTAGTTCTTCTTTGCGAAGGAGTTCCTGANNATGTCGTTCAATCAAAGTTATCTTGGGTAATTGACCTTCCCCAAATCGTTCGTGTAAACTAACCAGGGTGTATTTGCCTTGTTGAACATTGTACCAGCTTTCGAGTGATGGGGTGGCAGAACCCAATACAATGCCGGCTTTCAGGGTGTGCGCTAAAACCAGCGCGGCATCCCGGGCCTGATATCGGGGTGCAGGCTCCTGCTGTTTATAGGAAGCATCATGCTCTTCATCCACAATAATCAGTCCTAATTCCTGAAAGGGCAGTAACACGGCAGAACGTGCTCCAATAATTATTTTGAAATGACCGGATCTGATTTTTTCCCATAACTCGACCCGTTCCATTTGACTGAATCGACTATGATAAATTCCAACCAAACCGCCAAAAGCATCCTGTAATCGTCGCACCAATTGAGCCGTTAAAGCAATCTCAGGGAGCAGATAAAGAACTTGTTGTCCTGTTTGAATGACGTTTCTGATTAAATGCAGGTAAACATGTGTTTTACCACTTCCTGTAATGCCATGCAATAAGATGGGTCGTTGCGATAGTTTTTCCTGTATTTCGTTCAGTGCCCGTTCTTGTTCAGGATTTAATGAAAACCAAACCGGCTGAGCAGTTGATTTTAATTGAATTCGATCGGTTTCAACATTCCGGATTTCGAGAATGTTTTTTTCGCACAAACTTTTCAAAATGGCCGTTGAACTTTGGGCTTGTTTCAGCAATTCGGTCTGCAATACCTGCCCCTTGCTTTGTTGAAGGTGTAAATAAGTGAGCAGAACATTTAATTGCCGGGGCGCTTTTTCGAGCGAGTCAATCATCTCCTTTAAGCTGTGCTCATCGGCAAACAATGGATTTAAAAACCATGCGTTCTTTTTCGCCTTGTAGCGCTCCTGCATACTCTCCTGAACGTCTACCAATCCGCGATCCACCAACGATTGAATCACCCGAATGGCCGAGGTGTCGGGAATTAATTTTTGATCTCCTCCAGCGTCATCTCCTGCATAGTCCAAACAATAGATTCAAAGATAATTTAAAATGCTTCGTTCTGTTTTACGGGATAGGAATCCAATAAATAACAAAATCAACACCACAAAAGAAGCAGTACCACTGGATGAGGCCATGTGGGAAGATGCAAGCCGAATGGGCGCACCAAACGTTGAATGCCAAACTGGAATGCAAACAAACTGCCTGCAACCAAACCGGCGATCCAGGGTAATTTTCGTATCCAGGATCTTAAATAAGCCTTTCGCAATGTGGCCACCGGGTAGCCCAATTCAAAAATGATGCGCAATTTAGCGGCATCCTTCGCCAGCTGCCATTGCAGAAACACAGATTGCAAGGCATACGAAAGACAAAGTAGAAAGAGTCCCATAAGACTCAATGCCGCAAACGTGAGCGAGGCAATATACACCATCTTACTTCCCTTTATTTTGTCCTGCGCGGTGGTATACTGATGGCTTTTCAAAAAGCGGCTGAGTTCAGGATCATCAGGATGTAAGGTGTGCAATACCAAGCGTGAAACACGGTCTTTACCGGGTGAACCAAAAGTCTCATTCGCATAGTGCATAAAGGCTTCGGGGACAAGAATGCTACTGTATCGTTGCGTAAATCCGACGACTTCTGCTTGCAAGGTTTCCTGCCTATAGCTATCGCCAATGGTTACTTCAAAATTGAGTGCCTGAACACTTTCTTCGCTCAGTTGAGGTAAACCCTGGCTCAAGGCAAATCCAAAATTGTAGAGGTTTAANAAGTCCGCAGATAACACCACCGGTAATCGTTTCTGACCTGCTTTCCAGGACCAGGTGCTGGTGTCTGTGTCCAGATATTCAGCCGGCAGACTTTCAAANAACAATTGGGTGCTGAATCCTAATTCACCCATGGAGTGGGCCAGAATAGGAAATCGATTTGAAATCATGGGCGACATCGATTGAACAGCAGGCAAATTTTTNAACTCGTTCATTTCCCTCGCAGAGAAGGCACTTTCTTCGGTGCGTGACATCATTGCCGAATTAATCACTTTATTGACGATCAGATATCGATCATTTCCACCGGCCTGACCTGCGTGCGTCAGGTGACGAACATTTAAAATCAATTGCAGCGCCCACAGCAGAATGATGAATCCGAGCAAGATGGCCAATACTGCAAAAATTGCAGCGCTGTTTCTGCGCCCGCGAATGGTCTGGTATAAAACTTCCCGATTCACAAGGATAGTTTTTGATGGTACGGGAAATAGGAATCAACTTCGAGGTCAGCAAGGAGTAATGCTGCTGAACGTTTCCTGACTTCGGTATCTATCAGGGTGATTGCCCGTTCAATATTTTTGCGATCCAGATGACTAAATGGTTCATCCAGGAATAAAAACTGAAAAGGTGCCGACAATGCACGCACCAGAGCGACCCGTTGCCTTTCGCCATAACTCAGGGTTTTGCAAGCCTGNCGCAGTTTTTTTTCTAAGCCCAATTGCGCCAACATATTTAACACATGTTCTTTAGGATATACCGGGTTCAGGTTACGTTTTAACTCGATGTTCTGAAGAACGGTTAGTTCCGGAATTAGCCGGAGATCCTGAAACACGATGCCCAGCACCTGACTCCGGAGGGCAGTCCAATGTGTTAAATCACCAGATGCAATTGGTTTTTGGTTGATGTGCATTTCGCCATGGTACTCTTTATGGATACCGTACAAGGTTTGAATCAGGGTGGATTTGCCCTTCCCGGATACAGCATGGATATGGTAAAATTTTCCGGATTCGAATACCAAATGCTGATTCCAGATGGCCGACCCTTCACTGGAAAGAAAAGGGATCCTGAGGTGATGAAGTTCCAGGGTCATTCGTCGATAAAATTAACGCATGCGAGTTACAATTGGCTGATTGTTGCAGGAGGAATTTGGTGGAATGACGTAATCTTTAAGCTCAAATTTGAATGATTTACCTCTAAATCGTAAAGATTTGTTAACAAAAACCTAACTTACGCCACCACAAAGCATAAATTTTACGCGAACATGAACTGTATAAAACGAGTTTCAGTATTGACTTTTTTTCTGATAGGTTTTGGCATTGGATGGGCAAAGTCAAAATTGGGTTTGGGCACAGCGAATGGGAAATACCAAAAGTGATAAGATTACCTGCATCAAAACGGATTCTCTCGGATATGTTTACATCGCCGGGTATTTTAGTAATAATATTACCTTAGGTACCAACAATTTGCCCTTAAATTATACGGCCAATGCATCCAGTAAAGAAGCTTTTGTTGCCAGATTAGATAGTGCCGGATTTTGTTATTGGGCACGTAGTGGGGGTGAATACTTTGATGACCGCGTATTGGGTATGGATGTGGATGCTCAGGGAAATACGGTTATCACCGGAACGTTCTGGCAAACGGGTACTGGTTTCAATATGGGTACCGTGAATGTGACCGGTGGAGCCTTTGGAGGCGGGGATCAATGTTTTGTTGTGAAGCATGATGCCAGTGGTAATCCCTTGTGGGGCAATTTTGTATGCAGTAATTCCGGTGACGATCAGGGGCTTGATATTTGCACCGACAAAGCCGGAAATCATTATGTGTGTGGCTTCATGTCCGGTACAACATTGTACTGCGGCGGCAATACCGTAACCGCAACCAACACCAATACCGGATCCCATAAGCATGCACTGTGGTTGGCCAAAATGAATTCTGCCGGAACTTTCCAGTGGGCCCGGACCTTTGGAAATTTACCCTGGGATCCGGATGCGAATAAATACATCGAACGAGATATTGCAGTTTGTGTAGATGATTCGGGTGGGGTATATGTGACAGGAGGATTTGATGGAACACATAATTTTGGTACGCAATCGTTTACAACCTATGGCGGCCACGATATTTTCGTGATTAAATATGATACTTTAGGTCAGTTCAAATGGGCCACACAAGGCGGAAGTGATAAAGATGATTGGAGTAACGGAATTTGCAGCGACAAACGTGGAAATATCTATATCACCGGTGAGCATCGTGATTCGCTGATTATGGATACCGTATTGGTGAAAAACTACAATAAGCGGGATGCTTTTGTGTTCAAGATAGACAAGAATACCGGCAAACCGATTTGGGGAAAACGGGCAGGTTCTAACTTAGGCGGTGAACGTGGCAATGATATTGTTGCAGATACCTTGTGTGATATTTATTTAACCGGAGATATTAATGATGGAGGTAAATTCGGGGATAATATTACAGTACCCTCCGGCGCCATGGAACAGGCATTTGTCGCTAAAATATCACCAGAAGGAAAGTGGCGCTGGGTAGCTAGGTGGCGGATTAGATAGCAACGACCGTGGGAATGCCATCGCTATCGGACATGGTGCCCAGATTTATGTAGCTGGTTATTTTCGCAGCCCGGCCACCTACGGAACCACTAATTTAACCTCCTCGGGTTCCAGTGATGGATTTTTTGCCCGTTTAATTGATTCTACACATGGTCAGGGTTCAGGTTTTGATTTAGATGCTCCGTCTGATTCCGTGTTATGTGCCGGTGATACGGCCTGGTTATCACTGCCCGATCATGTGTATCTTGAGGTAAATCCACAACAGGGTGTACAATTAAGTGCCGATGGCAAATACCTTATTTTTACCCATACCAACGACACGATCACCTACACAATTTCTGGTTTTAATGCCGGAGTTTGTCCGGATTATGATACGCTACAAGTGACTATCGCATCGGCTCCAAATCCGAAAGCCCAGTTTATCATTAATCCCGCCAGCGTACCCATTGTAAACCCTATCCTGAATTTACAAAACCAAAGCCAGGGTGGTGTTGATTATGAATGGACCTACGCAGGAAATATGTTTTCAACTGCAGTGAACACCAGCATGACTTTTGATACTTCGGGTACCTATTGTTTTACACTTGAGGTGACCAATGATGCGGGCTGCTGGGATACGGTTACCCATTGCGGAACGATTTATGAATTGGAACGCGTGTTTTTGCCCAATGCCTTTTCACCCAATGGTGATGGGAAAAATGATTATTTCGGTCCCTTCTTTACCAACGTCGATCTGGCACTCATCAAAGATTACAAGTTCATGGTATATGATCGCTGGGGTAATCGGGTATTTGAATCGGATCGCCCGGAATTCCGTTGGAACGGGATGCTACAAAATCAAAAACCGGCTGACATGGGGGTTTACTTTTTGTTTGTCAATTTACCACCCCACGCGGTGAAAAATTGATCAACGTGCGGATGTAACTCTGATTCGGTAAAAAGTAAATGTTCTAACAATAGTATTGCTTTGCAAACGCTTTTGAGGCTGGAGCGTGATTGGCTATATTTGCTGCCTGAAATTGTACCATGACAAAACTCTACGCTTTCCTCGTTGTTTTCGTTCTTTCCATCTCTACTGTTGGTGCCCAGCCTTCTGTGGCCCGTATGTGGAATGATATTCAATTAGCCACCATCCGACAGGATTTTGCGAGACCACCCATGCAGGCCAGAAGCCTTTACCATGTATCCATTGCGATGTATGATGCCTGGGCTGCGTATGATTTGGTCGCGACTCCGTATTTGTTGGGTAAAACCCATAATGGCATCCTGAATGCCTGGAATGGCGAACGACCTCTGCTTGGTAACGATACACTGGCCAGCCGGAAAATGGCGGTCAGTTATGCGGCATACCGGGTGCTCTCACATCGTTATGCTACGTCGGCGCTACCTGCTCAGGCCCAGGCCCGCTTTGATTCGCTAATGAATGTATTGGGGTATGACATTAACTATACCGGAACCGATCTGGTGAATGGAACTCCCGCCGATCTGGGTAATTATATTGCGAACAGAGTGATTAATAACGGGTATTACGATGGATCTAACCAGGCCGGTGGCTATGCCTATCAACAATATACTACCTTGAATNCCCCCTTAAATGTTGATTCTCCCGGTAATCCGAATATGACCTTGCCAAATAGTTGGCAGCGACTGGATATTCCCGGTTTAGATCAAAACAATAATCCAATACCCAGTGTTCAAAAACACCTCGGACCGGAATGGGGACGGGTTANNCCTTTTGGGATGCAAAGTTCACAGAGTACTGTTTATTTTAAAAACGGAGGACTTTTTCCTGTTTATTTTGATCCCGGCACTCCACCACGGCTCAATTTAAGTGGCAACAGCGACAGCCTGGACCAATTATTTAAATGGGGACATACCATGGTTTCAATCTGGTCTTCGCACCTCGATCCAAATGATACCACAACCATGGATGCCTCGCCTGCGCATCGTTTAAATAACTCGTATTACCCATCCGGTTTTATGGACCAGATGAATTATTTCTATAAATACATCGAGGGTGGAGATTCAGGGAAAGGACATGAGTTGAATCCTTCTACCGGATTGCCCTATGCTCCGAATAGTTTAAAACGAGGCGATTATTTGCGGGTCATCACACAATACTGGGCCGATGGTCCTCAGTCCGAAACACCTCCGGGGCATTGGTATGTTTTGCTGAATGAAGTATCCGATCACCCTCAATTTCAAAAGCGGTATGAAGGAATTGGACCTGTTTTAGAAAGTCTGGAATGGGATGTAAAAGCGTATTTGTCATTAGGGGGTGCGGTAAATGATGCAGCTATTGCGGCATGGGGTGCAAAAGGCTGGTATGATTCACCCCGACCTATTTCTGCGATCAGGTATATGNGCGATCGCGGACAAAGTAGCGATCCGCTCTTGCCAAATTATCATGTGAACGGGATTCCATTGGTTCCAGGTTATATTGAATTGATTCAGCCGGGCGATTCGCTGGCAGGTGCATCCAATGAACATGTCAACAAAATTAAATTATACACCTGGAAAGGCTTTAATTATATATCAAATCCGGCCACCGATGTTTCGGGAACCGGATGGATACGGGCCGAAAACTGGAAACCTTATCAACGTAAAACTTTTGTGACGCCCCCATTTGCCGGCTATGTTTCAGGTCACTCGACCTATTCACGCAGTGCCGCAGAACTACTCACCCTGCTTACCGGTAGCGAGTATTTTCCGGGAGGTACGATCGAGCATGTCATTCCAGCGAATAGCGGGTATTTAGTGATAGAAAAAGGGCCAAGTACCGATGTGCATGTGCAATGGGCGAAGTACAGGGATGCCTCCGATGAATCCAGTTTGTCAAGAATCTGGGGAGGGATACATCCACCTTTGNATGACATGAAAGGGCGTTTGATGGGTGCTCAGGCAGGAATTCAGTCTCATTATATGGCCAAGAGTCTGTTTCAGGGCACGCCACTTCCGGTCCACCTGAATCAGTTTATCGCCCTTGAAAAAATTGTCAGGGTGTGTTGCAGTGGTCCACGCAGTCCGAATCAGGGATTCAATCATTCATTCTAACAAAAAGTACAGACGGGATGCAATTCCAGGATGTTGCTGTGCTTCCGGCGCAAGGTGCATCCCATCCGGCAGAGTATCTCTGGAGCGATATGCATCTTCAGGATCAGAATTATTATCAATTGTTTGAAAGTGATGCAAACGGCAAACGGATGCTTTTGGGCGCCAAATACATTAATGGTTTACGTTGTAAGTATGGCCAGAATTGGGTGGTGGGTGAAGTGTATCCGAATCCAACCCGAGATGTATTCCGTGCGATCATTGAGAGTCCGGAACAGGAACGGGCGACTCAGTTTGTGGTTCGGAATTTAACTGGCCAGCTAGTTTTTAAGGCCGAACTCGATTTGATTGCCGGACGAAATATTGTGGAATACGATCTGCCTCAACTACCGGCAGGGCAGTATGTCTTAGAGATTCAATCCGCATCCGGTAAGCGGAATGTTCAGAAACTGACGATCCAATAGAAACTATAGATTGGGTTGACTTAAGCCACCTGAAATAATACCGTTGTAAGAGTCATTTGGCTAAAAAGTTCCAAGTCACGCAGAAATTTGAAGCCACATGATTTAGTCCATTCGTTTTCGATCGTATTGCAACGGTCTTGAAATGAGCATCCTTATTCTCCTTTGAACACAGGAGCCCGTTTTTCAAGAAAGGCATTAACACCTTCCTGATAATCGTAACTCCCGGCAGCCTCCACCTGAATAACGGCTTCGCGATGCAATTGGGTGTTCAGGTCATTGGTCAGTGCCTCATTCAGCAAGCGTTTGGTAAGTCCAAGTCCTTTNGTGGGCATCGCCGCCATTTGATTAGCCAGTGAGGAAACAAAGTTTTCAAAGTCGTTATCCTCTACACAGCGGTATATCATGCCCATTGTTTCAGCATCTTTNGCGCTTACTTTTTCGCCTGTCATCATCAGGGCTGTGGCGCGTTGCAGTCCGATCAGGCGGGGTAGAAANAATGTACCTCCGCTATCCGGAATCAATCCAATTTTACTGAATGCCTGAATAAAGGATGCGGATGATTTGGCCACAACTAAATCACAACACAGGGCAATATTGGCTCCGGCCCCGGCAGCAACACCATTCACAGCCGCGATAACTGGTTTTTCGATGCTGCGGATGCGTTGAATAATGGGGTTGTAATGTTCCAGCACAATTTGTTCCAGTTCGATGCCATTGTCTTCGATCGCTTCGGATAAATCCTGGCCGGCACAAAACGCTTTACCTTCCCCTTGTAGCACAATGCATCGAACGGACGTATCCTGGCCAGCCTGATCCAGCGCATCCTGCAAGGCCAATGCCATTTCGCGGCAAAAACTATTGAACTTTTCCGGCCGGTTGAGGATGAGGTAGGCCACTGCACCTTTCGTGATGGTTTGAATCATGGACATAATTTAAAATTGAGTGCGGTAAAATTACGGTGCTGAGCTTAATCGCCGAAGTTGATATTAAGTAAGCTTTTTAAGAAAAGGAAGATGCCAATCACCCCTAAACAGAGTGCCGAAATTCGATTCAGATAAACAATATTGCGTGGGGTGAGGCGTTTACGGATACGCTGCGCCAGCAGTACTTTTAGTAAATCAAATCCCAGAATAATTCCCAAACAGGATGCAAANAACACGAGTCGGTAATTGGTTGTCATGGATGATATGGCTGCCACTGCGGCGATCCAGGTAATGATGACTGGATTGAAGGTATTCATCAAAAAACCACTGGCAAAAATTTTCCAATAATCACGGGTGGAGACTTTGGCATCATCGTTCCGGTTTCGGGTCACTTTTATCTTNTTAAAGAATCCGTACAATCCGAAAGCGACTAAAAGTGCGGCGCCGATATAACCAATTAGTTTTTCGTGTTGGATAAGTCCGGAAAGCCAGCCGCTGGCGAGGTTGGCCAGAAGTACGTAAATGGAATCACTGAGTGAAACGCCCAGTACAAAACTCATTCCTGCTTTCCAGCCATAACTGATGCTGTATTTGAGAATCGCAAAAATGGTCGGGCCCACGCTGACCGCCATAAAGAGGCCAAATCCACAACCTAAATAAAAGGCAGTATACACCCTCACAAGGTACAAAAACCTTACAAGTGGCAAATTGTAGATGTAGCGGGCTGAAGAATCGGCTCATTCGGCTTTTTAGACAGAAAATGAGCAGATGCACGAATTTTACCCCAATGTCACATTATGATAAAAATATGTTAACACCCTTCCAACCGGCCTTAACAAATAATCGTCTTCAGACACAGGTTGTAGTAAAAATGACCTTATATTTGGAACGCATAAATCTATTTTACGAACTATGAAACGAATTCTCCGATTTCTAAGCGTATTTATTCTCGGAATGGTTGCTCTGCAAAGTGCAAAAGCTTCGCATCAAGCTGCTGTTGATATTTATTACGAATATATCAGCCCGTTAAAGTACAAAGTCCATTTGATTATTTACAGAGATTGTACAGGTGTTTCGCAACTTGGTAGTGAGGGAATGACGGCTTATTCAAATTCCTGTGGACAAAGTTTTAGTTTTACTGCAGATACCGCTACAGCGGCGCATCCCTTGAACTTTACCTTCATGGATGAATTATGTTCCAATATTCCAAGTACCTGTCTGAATCCGAGTAGCCAATTCAATGGGTATCAATACTGCCACTATGCGGCCATCGTGGATTTGCCCATGGCCTGCACCGACTGGGTCTTTAACTGGCAGAGTTGTTGCAGAAACACTGGGATTTCAAATATTGCGGCCAATGGAACCTGTGTAAATGCAACCTTAAACAATGTGGTCAGGCCCATCAATAACTCGGCGGTATTAACCATTCGACCGATTCCTTATGTTTGTTACAATCAGCCGACACTGTATTTGAACGGACCGATTGATCGGNATCTGGATTCTATCATTTTTGCTGCAACAACACCTCAAAATACTGCGGCAAATCCATTATGCGCTCCTTATACGTTTAATGCTGGTTATTCAACTGCAAATCCAGTTGGGGCTCCAGGTGGATATGTGGTATCCANNACAACCGGTACTGCGGCCTTTACCCCAACGATACAAGGTTTCTTTGTGTTGGCCTTTACCGCAACAGAATATGATAAACAAACCGGCGCTTTAGTAGGTTCGGTGATGCGTGATGTTCAGATTAACGTACTGAATTGTAACGCGGCACCTCCAACAATTACGATATTAAATAACACACCGATTCAGAATTTATGTCCAACCGCATTACAGGTAAGTGCCAATCCGGTGGTTATCACAGTTTGTCCGGGTGCTCAGGTTTGTTTTGATATTCAGGCCACAAGTAACACGGCATCTAACAATGTTTTGACGTACTCCAATAACGCAGCTTCCTGTCCCGGTTCTACGTATACCTCTACGCCATTAACAGGAGGTAATCCTGTAACAGGTAATTTCTCCTGGGTACCTACTGGTGCAGATATCGGAGACCATACCTTGATTATCACCTTTGCTGATTCTACTTGTACAGTTGGTCAGCCAATTGTATTAAAAACGTATCAGGTGGTGCTCATTAAAGTATTACAAGGTGTAGATGCTGGTCCGGATTTAATCACTTGTACTAACGCCGACTCTGTGCAACTGAATGCCACTGGTCCTATTACAGTAACACAATGGAACTGGACAACATTGGGTGGTGGTGCTCCTGTGGGTATTTCGGATCCTACGATTCCAAATCCCAAAGCGTTCCCTCCTTCAACAACTACCTATGTTATAAACACGAATGCTCAGACAGCTTGTAAGAATGCTGATACCGTAGTTGTGAATATTGCACCCGGAATTAATGTCTCTGCCGGTCCGGATCAAACCATCTGTGCCAACGATTCTATCGTATTAGGGGCTAGTGCCACACCGGCTCAGGTGAATCCAATTATCGATTGGACACCCGGGAATGATTTAAGTGACTCTACCCAATTAAATCCATGGGCTTCACCTTTAGTCACAACTACGTATACGTTAACTTACTTTGATGATAACGGATGTCGATATACAGATGCGGCCGTGGTTGATGTGAACGGTGCTCGTCCGGTGTTGAATGCGCTTCCGTCGGATAATAATTTATGTCCTGGAGTTCCTTTCCAATTATTCTCCAACGCGGCTTCACAGCCTTGCGGTTATTCGGTATTCCCTTGTACCAGTTCACCATCCTTCGTACAAGTTGGAACAGGTAACATTCAACAAAATCAGTATTCACCATACTATACCAACTGGAACGGAGATGGATTTAAAACACAGATGTTATACACTGCTGATGAATTGCAGCAGGCGGGCATCAAACCAGGAAATATTACCGGCATACAGTGGAATGTCATTGCCAAAGGTTCTGATACCATGCGCAATGTAAAAATTAGCGTAGGATGTACCAATCAAACCAGTCTGGATCCCGCAACAGGATTTATCACGGGATTGAATCAGGTATTCTATGTAAATAAATATTATTCAACAATGGGTTGGAATAATCACAACTTCCAGAATAATTATTTCTGGGATGGAGTGAGCAATCTGGTTGTACAAATTTGTTACGACTACAATGGTTTCAACTCGAACAATGATGTGATTCAATCAACAAATACAGCGGGAACACAAACCATGTTCCAGAATGCCTATATGCCGGGTTGCAATATCACAGCAACTTCACCATTGATTGCCGCCCTTCGTCCAAATACTAAATTTAAGGTGTGTGAAACTGGTTCCTTTAATTACAATTGGACTCCATCAACAACCTTAGATAATCCAACCGCGAAAGATCCATTCTCCAGTGGAATTTATACCAATACGGATTTTACAGTAACCGTTGTTTCTCCTTCAAATCCGAATTGTGCAGCTACCGACGTAGTGAACATGATCGTGGATAATTCAAACAGCATTGATGCCACAGTAAATCCAACAGTTCTTTGTGAGCCGGGTATGGTGACTTTGACAGGAACACCTGCAGGAACACCACCAAAATATCAGTGCGGTGACGAAAATGTAGCTTGCTCAGCGCCATTTAATAGTTATATATTAGGTACTGGTGTGGCTTCCAGTACAGCCATCACGCCTTTCTGGGGTGTGTATGCGGGAGCCCGTTCGCAAATGATTTATACGGCCGCTGAATTAAATGCCCTTGGTTTAACGAAAGGTCGTATTGATTCAATTGCCCTGATGTCACCACCAAAACAAGTTCTGCCGGATTTGTGATGAATGTGAAAATGGGTTGTACTCCGCTGGATCAATTAAGTAGCTATATTCCTGTTACACAGTTGAAAGAGTGTATAACAATCCAAACTACAATACCACCATTGGTTGGAATTCTATTCCATTATCCAATCCGTTTATTTGGGATGGTACCAGCAATATTGTTGTTGAAATTTGTTTCTATCAGGGACAGTTCAATACCAATGGTAGCGGAGATGCGGTATCCTATAGTTTGCAGGCAGTACCGCAGTTTTATTGTATGGGATCAACTACGGAGGTTGTGAACTGCCTTCTGCCCAGGCTCCATCTGCTCCGATCGTTTCAACAGCCCGTCCGAATATGCGTTTCAGCATCTGTGATATCCCGGCTAAAGTTTGGGAGTACACCTGGTGGCCAGGAACGTTCGTGTACGATTCAACCGCCGGCGTAACCACAGCCTATGTGCCATCAACCACTACATTCAATGTATCTACAATTGGTGGTAATCGTTGCCTGGTGAAAGATTCTGTAACAATTACAATTTCTACCCATGATGTAAAAGCAGCTCCTATGGATACAACAATCTGTGAGGGCGATTCCTATCAGGCATTTGCCTTTGGCTCAGGGAATGCACCAAGTGCAAATTATACCTGGTATGATGTGAATTGGGGATGCATAGGATTGAGTTGTACGAACTGTACCAATCCATACATCACTCCACCATCTACAGCATTTAATACCTATCACTGTGTGCGGGTTGATGCTTATGGTTGCTCCGATACTGTGACTATTAAGGTAAATGTTTTACCTCGTCCGGTTGTTTCAATTTTAAATGGAGACAGCTTGCGTATTAAGTACCTGCAGGAAGTGAATCTGATTGCAACAGGAGGATATATCTATAACTGGGTTCCAGTATGGGGAATAGTAATCCGAATGTACCGAACATGATTGTTTCTCCGGCCGAACCAACCATGTACTATGTCTGGTCGTTGAATGAAGCAGGTTGCCGTTCTGTAGATAGTATCTATATCGATGTCGATTATCAGGATAATATTTATGTTCCAAATGCCTTCACCGAATGGTGATGGCAAGAATGATGTTTTCCGAATTGCGAATCTGACCTTCCAGAATGTACAGGAATTCAAGGTAATGAATCGTTGGGGTCAAGAGGTATTCTCTGCCAATGACAATCGCGGTTGGAATGGTACCTTTAAAGGAAAGCCACAGGATCCTGCTACCTTCTTCTACGTGATTCGTGTAGCATATCCGGATGGATCAACCCGTTTATTTAAAGGTGATGTGACTCTGGTTCGATAATCATACTTCCAATACGTTAGGATCCCTGCGCAGCAGGGATCCCTTTTTTGCAACATGGCGAAGCGATCCTCCTGAATCAGGCTGTAATACCGATTATGCTTTCAATATAGTCCAATCTTCGTTTCACTCGCCCGGACTATTTTCAAGCTATATCGGCATTTACCACTCTAAACCTATTAAATAGGTTGGATTATCTTATAAGGAGGGCCTGCTGGTTATCTCGTAGGCGCTCCAAATTCAAGGAAACGGCAAATGGATAGTACTTCGGTACAGCCATTTTCCTCCCGACACTTCGTATCGGGACTAAAGGATGACGCAGAAGTTGGAGATGCATAGGAGAAGCGAATAATTGCTCATGAGGTGCATAGCTATTTGGATGCTTACGTGATTTCCTTGCATTTATATTTGACAAAATTACCATGAAACGTTTTATTTACAGCATACAGAGCGTTAAACAGCCGGCCCTAAGTAAGATTGGTAGAAGCATGGGCGTGAAGCAAGACCAAATGTCCGAATCAATCTTTTGAAGTTGGAAATGGTATTACATTTGCCGAATCAAAAAACAACTATGCAAGAAGTCGGAATAATCGGATGCGGTACGATGGGAAGTGGTATCGCTCAGGTAGCCGCACAATGTGGTCATGCGGTCATTGTAATCGATACCAATGAAATTGCCTTAGAGAAGGCTGCAAACCAACTTCAATCAACCATGAATAAATTGGTTGAAAAAGCTAAATTGACCCCGGAATCTGCTCAGCAAATTGTACAACGGATTCAATGGCAGTCTGATTTAAATAAACTGGCTACGTGCGATTTAGTGATAGAAGCCATCGTTGAAAACCTGGATGTGAAAAAAGATGTCTTTCATCGTCTGGAAACCATTTGTAAACCATCCACCATTCTCGCAAGTAACACCTCCTCTCTTTCGATTACATCAATCGCCGCAGCATGTCAGCAGACACACCGGGTTATTGGGATCCATNTTNTTAACCCGGCTCCCTTGATGGAACTGGTTGAAATTATTCCGGCCTTACAAACAAGTCCGGATACCCTACAACAAGCCAAAGCACTCATTGATAGTTGGAAAAAGAAAACGGTATTGGTGCGGGATACCNCCGGTTTTATTGTGAATCGTATCGCTCGGCCATTTTATTCGGAGGCACTCCGTATACATGAAGAGGGTACAGCCATTGAATTAATCGATGCCGCCATGCGCCAGGTGGGTTTCCGTATGGGACCTTTTGAACTCATGGATNCGATAGGTCATGATGTGAATTATGCTGTGACGGAAACTGTTTGGAAATCGTTTTATTTCGACCCACGGTATACACCTTCCTTCGTACAGAAACGATTGGTAGAAGCCGGTTGGCTGGGTCGCAAGTCTGGACGTGGATTTTATACATACNCCCAAGTTTCACCTTTAGAGCCGGTGCCGGGAAACGAAGCTCAACTGGATCGAATCAGCCAACGTATTTTGTTCACCCTGTTTAATGAAGCGGCACATGCTTTATTTATGGGCATCGCCAGTAAAGAAGATATCGACCTCGCCATGACGAAAGGGGTGAATTATCCCAAAGGACTCCTGCAATGGGCCGATGAATTTGGAATTGATGCCTGCGTGAATGGAATTGATGCGCTATACCATAAATACCATGAATCTCGATACAGATGTTGTCCTCTCTTGCGTGATATGGCTCAAACGAAACAAACCTTTTATTGATATGTTTTACGAATATAAAGGCATACGCCCCGTCGTGGATGCCACCGCTTTTGTACATCCTCAGGCAACAGTAACGGGCGATGTTTATATCGGAAAGGATGTTTACATCGGACCCGGTGCAGCGATACGGGGCGATTTTGGAAAAATAATTATTGAAGATGGCTGCAATGTGCAGGAAAATTGTACCATTCACATGTTTCCGGGCATTACAGTACGTTTAAAAGAAAATGCCCATATCGGACATGGTGCCATTATACATGGAGCGCAAATCGGGAAGAATTGCCTGGTAGGGATGAATGCTGTACTCATGGATGATGTTGAATTGGGCGATGAATGTATCGTGGGTGCACTAGCCTTTATTAAAGCAAAAGAANAAATACCAGCCCGTTCCTTACTGGCAGGCAACCCTGCAAAAATTATTCGTGAAGTGAGTGATGAAATGATTGCCTGGAAAACACAGGGTACCGCAGTGTATCAACAACTGGCTCGTGATTGTCATTCACAACTTCTTGCCTGTGAACCACTGCGCGATGCATCCCAACAAAAACAAATTGAATCCATCAACTATTCCATTTGGAAAGACACTCCTCAATCATGAATAAACTTCACTTTCTTAAGAACGAATTTGTGGAACGCTTGCGTACCATTCCAGTTGAAACGCAGCCCGTATTTGGTAAAATGAATCTGCATCAAATGATCGAGCATATGGGCTATGCATTTCGTCAGGCCAGTGGATTGATTCCATTACCTGCCGCCAATGACGACTACCACGCAAAAATGTATCAGTTCATGCTGAGTGATAAACCGTTTCGCGACAATACGCCCAATCCGTATTTACCCGATGAACCACCGCAACCCACAACGGCTTCGGTGGATGAAGCCATTGAAGCACTGCGTCGGGATATCGAAACTTTCCTGCACGCTTTTGATGCAGACCCGGAACGGCGTATCCTGAATCCATTTNTTGAANATCTTAATTTTTCCGAATGGGTGCATCTGTTACATAAACACGCTCAACATCACCTCCGCCAGTTCGGCGCTTAAATCGAATGTTATGCACCCCATACTACGAACTGCCATAGCTGTTATGCTGGGCATGCTGATTGCCCTCATGGCTATGTTTCTTGCAGACAGAGTGAATGCGTATTATTTCCCGAGTGATCAACTGAATCGTACCCATGAACAAATTGCCAAAGACATCCAGTCTTTGCCGCTGAACGGATTTCTGCTCATCCTGGCCGGTTTCTTTTTTGCGGATTTTCGGGGCCTATACCGCAGCACGGTTATCCCCTTTAACGCACAAATCGTATGCAGCAGGAAGTATCGGTTTTTTAATCCTGATTAGTATTGTCTTTTTTCTGCCATTTGGTTTACCCATCTGGTTTGTGGTATGCAGCCTGATTTTATTTATTGCAAGTGCCTGGCTGGCGTATCGCGCTTCCATCGCCGGACTAGAGCATCCAATACCATCGAAAGAAAAATGGCCAGAGCAATAACTGCGTACAAACTCGTTAATGTGGCTCCGTCTTTGGCATAAATTAGTAAGGCCAGACCACAGGGAACAGCGGAGGCCATGACCCAATAAGGAGAGTCNCANTTTTTTTGACGCATCAAGACGATCAATACCGGAAATACGATAAATCCAGCATTCGCAAAAGGTAAACAACTGTGTAAAATTCTAAACACGCGCTGTGACAGGATGCCAAGATACCACCACGGATCCTGACGAATATCGCTGAGTACTTTTTCTTTTACTACTTCTTCATACATCGGTACTTCATCAAACTTGATATAGTACCGATGTGCACTATCATACCAGGCATCAAAATGTAATTTGCCGGAATAGGGCCAGTCGATTCCCTGCCGACGTAATGGGGCTATCGCATAGTTGTAAGCCGTTGTGTCACTCCAACGATAACCATACTTCGTATCAAAATCACCCAGACCACAAAAAACAGGATGCCAGAATTGATGGCCTGAAATCCGAGGACCTTGATACACATGGCCACCTTGCTTCTCTACGAGGGCGTATGTTGAATTAAACCGATGCTGAAAATAACTCCGTATCAACCAGCGACCAGAAAAAAACAAAACCACTACAACAAGGGATGCTGCAAGACGCACTGTCCAGCGACGTGTGGAGGCACCCCAAATCAACAGTATAGCAGAAAATAAAAGCACAAGATTTTCATTTCGTATTTCCGCTGCCAGACTTAAACCAACGGCCACTAAAAGAAANTCAATAATCAGTTTGAGATGCATTGATTTGGAATAGAACACGCTGAACAGGATGCCAGCTATCAAACAAAACACACTGGCCTGTAACGCAAAAATATTTTCNCGACTAAAAACTTCGTANGTGAAAAATGGGAGACTCAAGAGGAAGAGCATTAAAATCCAGGCAATCTTTTTGTAGCCCAGGCGATACAAACCATGAAATAAACTTAGCAGACCCAACGTAAAAATCAGGATATTAAATAAACGTACTGATGGCTTCTTGATTTTTCCAAATACCCAGGCATCGGGTAGAAAAGTCCAGATGCGGGCCGATTCACCCAACCGCGACCAATGTCCGTATTCCATGATGAGGGAGCTTCCGCGCTGTTCAATTTCAGCTTTTGCACCTTCCTCAGTGGCAACAGCTTCTTCGTTTAAGGTCGCCAGTGGGGACTGACCCGTGTAATAATAGAAATAAACAAACTTATGCGCGAACTGATAATCTAAGCCGGATGCATCCTGACGAGATTGGGGGTTGAAGAAAAAGGGTGTTGCGATGAGTAGAGGCTCAATACAAGTACGGTGCAGAGTATACATCCCAGTCCGAGAACATAACTATGTTTCCGCCATGCACCAGAAAGGAATTTCATGCTGCTAAAGTAGTTGAAATTTGTACGGTTTGTACATGGATCTGGTCACGATGAACCCTACCTTATTTGTTAAGGTTAAATTCAACTTTTGAAGTTGTAAAAATGTGCTTGGCGCTTTAATCCAAACTGAATATCCCGACGCATTTAAATGGACGCCATCGGCTTGGCTATATTCAGGTTTTCGAAACCCATTTTCTGCAATCACAGAATTTAAATCGATCNNGAAAGGAATACCGCGTCGTTTACAAAGACCTCTCAGGGAATCATTCAATTGATTGACCTGGACATTACTATGTTCAGCGGTTTGGTGACTGCGTGCAAACAGTGGGATTAAGGTAAACAGCACTTGAATACGATGGCCTTGCAATGAATCTATCATTTCATTTACGTAGTGCATTGTTTTTGATACCGGGTGCTGAAACAAAACATCATTCGTGCCAGCTTCAACACAACACAATTGGGGATGCAAGGCCAATACATCGCCAATCCGATAACACATGCCTTCTGCAACGTCAGAACCAATGCCCCGATTGGCAATGGTATGTTCAGGAAAAGCCTCCTGCCAGTTCAAACCCGCGGTTAATGAGGTGCCCAGCATCACGATTTGTTGGGGTCTTGTTCCATAAAGGGCATGCAAACTACGATTGAGGGCATAGTGTGGATTGTTTTGAAAGTTATCCAGTTTTTGTTGTTTCAATACCTCTGCCTGTTGCCGGGCTCGTTCATTCCAGGTTCGTTTCAAATTGAGATGCACATTCAACAAGATACCCAAACTAATCAGGTTTGTCAGTACAAGCACAATAACCAGGATATTCTTTTTCACGACGTGTTAAAGGGTAAGCTTCGGATTGAGTTTATAATTCCCTTTACTTTTCCGAATGCGAACCGCACATACTTTGTATTCCGGACATAACGCATCGGTGTCTGCCACACTGCTGGTGAGTACATTCATATTAACTTCCGGAAAGTGAAAGGTAGACGACAAGATTCCAACATTCACTTCATCGGTGATGCGGGCCTGAACATCAATTTTACCCCGCNNGCTTTCTACACAAACCAAATCACCATCTTCAATGCCATGCCGGACTGCATCGTCAGGATGTATCATCAGGGTATCGGTTTGTAAAATTTCTGCATTTCCGGTACGGCGTGTTTGAGCGCCACAATTGTAGTGTTCCAATTCCCGGTTGGTGGTCAGAATGTAGGGGAAGTCTTTTTATGTTCGCTCAATTCGGCACTCTCCACCCAGGTAGCTTTTAAATTGTCCTTTGCCTATTTTAAACGATTCGGTATGTAAAATTTTAGTGTCACTGCCATCGGGTAATACCGGCCATTGTTTCCCGTTCTCACCCAATTCATCCCATTTTACACCGGCAAAAAANGGAACAATTTGTGCAATTTCTTCCAGCAAGGTTTTCGGGTCATAATCGGCTTGTTGGTAACCCATCCGGTTCATGATGTCCACAATAATTTGGCCATCTTGTTTAGTACCCGCTACGGGTTCTACCACCTGATTCACCCGTTGAATGCGACGTTCTCCGTTGGTGAAGGTTCCGCTTTTNTCAAGGAAGGATGCAGCAGGTAAAACCACATGGGCCATCTTGGCGGTTTCCGTCATAAACAATTCCTGGACTACCAGTAGCTCCAATTGTTCCATGGCAGCCTTTACTTTATTGGTGTTCGGGTCGGTTTGTACATTGTCTTCTCCCATCAACCACAGCGCTTTGAATTTACCATCAAGGGCTGCATCATACATCTGAGGAATTTTTAAACCGATATAGTTGGGAAGTTTCGTATTGTAAAAACGTTCATACTTTGCATGAATCTCTGGTTGTGTTAAATCCAGATAACCGGCACCCTGATGCGGCTGACAACCCATATCGGCAGCCCCCTGAACATTATTTTGTCCGCGCAACGGATTAACACCCACCCCACGACGGCCTATATTTCCGGTTAACATGGCGAGATCCGCAATCAGCATCACCGTATAGGTACCCTGGGTATGTTCGGTAACCCCNAGTCCGTGAAAACTCATTGCATTGGGTGCTGAAGCATAGGCCCGGGCTGCTGCCTGTGCCTGTTCTTTAGGTACGCCACTAATGGCCGACAATTCATCGATATTCATACCCAGCACGTGATTCCGGAAATCAGCATACCCTTCGGTCCGGCTTTCAATAAAGGAAGTATCTTCAAGCCCCTCAGCCAGAATATAGTACATCAGCATATTCAACACCGCCACATTGGTTCCGGGTTTCAGTTGAAGATGATGGGTAGCATAGCGGGCTAATTCGGTGCGGCGCGGGTCAATCACAATCGTGGTNTTACCTTTCACCGCAAACTGTTTCATCTTGGCACCGGTTACGGGATGGCCGTCGGTTGGGTTAGCACCTATTACCAGAATTGCATCAGCATGTTTTAAGTCTTCAATGGAATTGGTGGCAGCCCCGGTACCAAATGTGCGTTGCATCCCTAAGGCCGTGGGNGAGTGGCAAACCCGGGCGCAGGAATCAATATTGTTTGTACCAATAACAGCCCGAATAAATTTCTGCATCAGATAATTTTCTTCATTGGTGCAGCGGGCTGAGGAAATACCGCCAATCGCATCGGCTCCGTAATTGGCTTTAATGCGATGCAGTTCATTGGCAATATACGTGTAAGCTTCATCCCAGGTGGCTTCAAAAAATTGTCCGTTGCGTTTAATGAGGGGAGTGCGCAATCGTTCCGGATGCTGGTAAAATTGAAAAGCAAAACGTCCTTTCAAACAAGTGTGTCCTTTATTAACTTCCGCATCATATGGCGCCTGTATACTTTTAATTTGTCCGTTTACCGTGGCCACTTCCAGATTACAGCCAACGCCACAATACGTGCAAACTGTTCGTGTTTTGGTATCAACTGCTACACTTTTACTCTCAAAAACATCACTGATGGCACTGGTAGGACAAGCCTGAGCACAAGCTCCACAGCTTACACAATCACTTTCGAAAAATGTTTGTTCACTGCCTTTAATAATATGGCTCTCAAATCCGCGCCCGGCCATACTTAACACAAACTGGCCCTGCACCTCATCACAGGCCCGCACGCACCGAAAACAATTAATGCACTTACTGAAATCGCTGGTCATATACGGGTGACTGAGATCTTTGCTACGATGCAAATGATTTTTGCCTTCCGGATAACGCACATCGCGGATACCTACCTGAGCAGCAACCGATTGCAATTCACAATTATTATTCACTTCACAGGTCAGGCAATCCAGCGGGTGGTCGGTTAACACCAGTTCAACAATGTTCTTCCGCAATTTTTGAATGCGCTGGCTGTTAGGGTAGATATAGGTGCCGGCGGTAACGGGNGTATGACAAGATGCCATGGCTTTGGCATTTCCGTTTTGAACCAAGGCGACATCGACACTACAAACCCGGCAAGAACCAAATGGGTCCAGATTGGGTGCATCACACAAGGTGGGTACCAGGTTTTCACCTAAACTACGGCGCACAAAACTGAGGATACTTTCTCCAGGAATCAGCGGGTAGGCCACATCATTAATGAAGGCCTGGGCTGTGTGAACGCCCGTGGCTATTTTGGAGCTGCCGAGGGGTTTGGATGTTTCAAACATAGGACACCGGATTAAGACCTTAAAAATAAGTCATTTGCATGAAAGCGCTACTATCAGCTGGCCGAGGACATTGGAGGCCTGCCGCCGAGGTGTCATCCGGGTTTTGGGGCCTCGGTAGAGGCGGCGGCACCGGGCTGTACGCGCTACACCTCGCTCCTTCGTCGCACGGGGGTAGCCTGCTGCCATCCCTGGCCCGGGGTGTCCGTTTACCCGGGGTTTCTGCCTGTATACCCCTTCTGCGTTGTACGAAAGGTCGGTAAAATATGGATTTAAAAAAGCGAAAATTTTTTTTCAGGGTAGGGGATACGTTCTCTGAGCTGTCTTATCGTCAAATACACAAAAAATGAAACAACGTATTGCATTACTTTTTCTGGGGGATTTCTGGTTTTATCGCAAACCGGCTGCCGTAAAGTGGTCGGACATGGCCCCCTGATTTCTGAAACGCGTACCCTGAGCGGCGTGCAGAATATCGATCTTTCGATGGATGCCCGGGTGGAAGTGACCCAGGATAGTGTTTATTTTCTGGAAGTTGTTGCTCAGGCCAATATTCAGGACGAGGTGCTGACGCAACAAGATGGCACTACGCTGAAAATAAAAAGTCGCTCAAACGTCTGGATCGAATCGGATGATATTACGATCGAGTACACCTTCCAGAAGTCAATCGCCTGGAGGTTTCCGGTTCCGGTATCATACAAGGCATGGGTGGAATACAAACACAAGCGTTGGATTTAGTGGTGAGTGGCTCTGGTGAAATTAATCTTCCCACTTTGCAGGCCCAGATGCTGGATGCAGACATCAGTGGATCCGGTAAGGTGACGGTAAGTGCCGGAAGCTGTCCGAAACCCATACACAAATCAGTGGCAGCGGTTCGATTCGGTTGAGTGGAATGCAAAGTGACCGGGTGCACTGTCAGACTTCGGGTTCAGGATTAACCCGGGTTTGGGCCAGTCAGACCTTGTATGCCGATATTTCAGGAAGTGGGGATGTTTTGTATCGTGGCCAACCGGTGATTGAAACACATATTAGTGGATCGGGAAGCGTGAAACCAGAATAGAATGTATGTTCGATACGCTGAACGTAGAGATCCTATAAAAAATAATTTATGCTTGTCATTCTCCTTGTACTGCTCATGGGGCAGGTCCGAAAATTCCGCCGACTGATGGTACCCGCGCCCGGGATGGAGGCGGTACCCCGCCCTTTCAGCGAAGAGTTAACATTCCGGTGGAAGGGCGGAGTATGAGCCGAGAGCCCGATCGGGCGCCCTGAATAAGATTAAAACCGAAAGCAAAAACAGATCGCACAGCGAAACTTACCTTTGAGCCGTGCAGCCGGATGAGAAGCAAACGATAGCGGAGTTATTGCGTGGCGATGAGGCCACCTATGAACAGGTGTATAAACAATACTTCCAGGCTTTGTATGCCTATGCCTATTCGATACTTGGAGATGATTTGCAGGCCGAAGAAATTGTACAACAATTGTTTTTAAAGCTCTGGGAAAAAAAGGAGACGTTGTCGATTGATACTTCGTTGAAAGCGTATTTATATAAGTCCGTGTATTTTCAATCGCTCAATTATATTAAACACCTCAAGGTTCGAAAAGAATATCAACAACACAGGGTTNTTCAAATGAAACAGACGCCGGGAGAACGAGCCGATCGTACGATGGATCTGAAATTGCTGGAAGAACGTTTCCGCAAAGCCTTATCGGAGCTGCCGGAACAATGCCGTACCGTGTTTCAGCTGAGCCGTTTTGATGCCCTGAAATACCGTGAAATTGCAGGTCAGTTGGGGATTTCAGAAAAAACGGTCGAAAACCACATGGGAAAGGCATTGCGTGTTTTACGGAGTAAGCTGGCTGAATTTTAGTGTTGATTTTAGCTGTAATGATTCACCTTAAACAGATGAAACTATGACGGATGAACTGTTAGTGAAATATATGCTGGGTGAATGCGGGCCAGGCGAATGTAAATCGGTTGAGGCCTGGTTGGATGCCAATGAGGCGCACCGTAAACACTATGATGAAATGCTGCACTTGTGGGAGCAAAGCAAGGTGTTGCAGACCATACCACCGCGGGATACAGAAACTTCCTGGAATACTTTGAAGGCCCGCCTTCGGCAGAAACCAGCCGCCCGGGTATTACCCTGGACACGTTATTGGGCCGTAGCAGCCGGTGTGCTTTTACTAGTGGGTTTAGGCTGGTGGATGCAACAGGGTCGCACACCGGAGTCTGTTGTACTTACAAAGCCTTCTACTCCGAAGGATACGAAAAAGCCTGAGGCGATTGAATTGATGACCGCTGCTGCGAAAGAACAACGCGGATTAAAAGATACCTTGCAGGACCAAAGTATCGTGACCTTAAATAAGGAGGCCGTATTGCTTTATCCGNAAAAATTTGCTTCTACTGAGCGGCGGGTTCAATTGAAAGGAGAAGCCTTTTTCANNATTACCCCAAATAAACAACAGCCATTTTATGTCGATGCGGGCAATGCGGTTGAGATTCGGGTGGTGGGAACCTCGTTCAATGTGAAGGCCATGGAAACGTATACCGAAGTGATTGTAGAAACGGGTATTGTGGAAGTGAAAAAATTTAACCGGGTGGTGCTGTTGCATCCGGGTGAACAGGCCCGCATTCAACGGGATGATTCCAGCATCNGTTGTGCAAAAAGGAAAGACAAGCTGTATACCTATTATCGAAGCCGGCAATTTGAGTGTGAGAATACACCGTTATGGCGCCTGGTTGAAATACTGAATGAAGCCTATGGTGATCGGGTGCGGATTGAAAATAGTCAGTTGCGCAGTCTTACGCTCACAACACGATTTGATGATCGGCCGCTGGAGCAAATTCTGGAGATTATAGGAGAAACCTTTGAGCTGAAAGTAGAAAAACGAGGAAGCAAGTATTACCTGAATTAAACAAGAAGAACACATGAAGAAGTATCTGGTGTATACCCTTTTACTGATGCTGAGCGCACAGGGGCTGCAGGCTCAGAGTTTGTTAAAAATACAGTCACCATACGGGCGAACCGGCAACCCCTGGGGGATGTGCTGACCATCATCAGCAATGAAAGCAATGTGTATTTTTCATACAATTCAAAGTTGATTAACCGCGATAGTCTGGTGACCTTACAGGCGGTCAACAAACCGTTGTCGGAGGTATTGCGGATGTTGTTTAATTCAGGCTATGAATTCAAAGAAAGTGGATCATACATTATTATTCGTCGTAGACCGGTGAGTGTGAGTACTATAAAAGCGAAAGCAAGTTCTGCCGATGAGCATTACTGGATACAAGGTCGGGTAGTAGAAGCTGAGAATGGTTTTCCATTAGCCGACGCAACGGTGTACGAAAAACAACAGTTGATATCAGCCCTCACGGATCGCGAAGGGCGTTTTGCCATGAAGTTAAAAAACAAATATCCTACGGCGAATTTATCGGTGAGTAAAGCAGGTTATCAGGACACTTCGATGGTACTTCAACCACGCTTTCATCAGGAGGTGACTATAGCCTTGGAGAGCAAAACGCCGGAGATGCCCGAAAATGTTTTGATGGTAAAACAGGGTAATCAGGATACGGTGAAAGCGATCATCGCAAAAGACGATGTTCCGGCTGAAGATGTGGAGCGGAAATGGATTACCAATGTATTTGTTTCTACAAAGCAGAAAATTCAAAGTTTGAATTTGAAGAAGTTCTATACGACGAGGGCTTATCAGTTTTCGGTATTGCCCGCTATCGGAACCCATGGACGCATGAATGCACAGGTCACCAACCATGTGTCGATTAATTTACTGGGCGGTTACAGCGGCGGTACAGATGGATTTGAAGTAGGTACATTGTTTAATTTAACCAAACGGCATGTTTCAGGTGTACAGGTGGCGGGCTTGTTTAATATTGTTGGTGGAAAGGTAAGGGGTACTCAAATTGCCAGTTTGTACAATGAGAGTGGAGATACCACACGTGGAGTTCAGGTGTCCGGATTAGTGAATGTGGCCAGAGGCCTGGTTAAAGGAATACAGATTGCCAGTTTGGTGAATAAAGCGGGGCGGGTGCAGGGGGTACAAATTGGTTTGATTAATATTACCGGCAGTCAGGAAGGAAGCAGTATTGGTTTAATTAATATTAGTAAGGGCAAACGAACCGGGTTGGTTTTATTTTACGGATGCCCCGCAGGCAGAAACAAATTGGCTAAGTGTTTATGATGAGGGTAGCTGGCTGTTGACTCGTAAGCACTCGGTGGTTTAACTTGGCTGATTGCATGCGAGAAAGTACATTTTGTTCAGATTTAGTCGGACAAGAATGATAAGTTTTATCTGATTTAAAATGGAAACTGTATATCGATTTATACCAAATTCGATAAGAGGACAATGACCTATAATGACATTTTAAATTTCTATAGTTCTTCTTTTCCTGAATCGAAGCAAAAGTATTTTCTGCTAATTACGATATAATTCGTTCTTTAAGCTCATCGATTACCGAGGCATCTTCAATGGTGGAAGGAATGGTATAGGGTATTTGATCGAGCATAGCGCGAATGGTTTTACGTAGTATTTTACCACTTCGTGTTTTAGGTAAGCGTTTCACGGTGTAAACAGTTTTTAAAAANGCAATCGCACCAATTGTATTTCTTATTTTTTGAATCAAAGCATCTTCTACCGATTCATTTGAATTATTAAATGAATCTTTCAGAACCACTAAAGCAACCGGTCGTTGTCCTCGTAAGGCATCATGTACCCCNACCACAGCGCATTCAGCCACAGCAGGGTGCGAAGCTAATACTTCTTCCATTTCTCCTGTGCTTAACCGATGACCACTTACATTGATAACATCATCAATTCGACCCATAATAAAACAATATCCATCCGGATCCATGTAGCCACCATCTCCGGTTAAATAATAACCTTGAAACTGTTGAAGATATTCCTTTCGGAAACGATGATCGTCTTTCCAAAGAGTTGGTAAACAGCCGGGAGGTAAAGGTAAACGCACCACTACATACCCTTCTTTATCTGCTTGTTGCATTACACCTTCTTCATCCATAATTGAAATATCAAATCCGCAAACAGCGATGCCGGCGCTTCCAGGTTTTACCGCTTTAGGTTCAATACCCATAGGTATTGCTAACATAGGCCAACCACTTTCGGTTTGCCACCAATGATCGATAACGGGTTTTGAAACTAGTTGATGCAACCATGCCAGGGTGGGTGGGTCGCATCGTTCGCCGGCAAGAAAAATACTTTGTAAATGACTGCAATCATATTTTCGAAATAAACTACCCTCTGAATCTTCTTTTCGAATTGCGCGTATGGCAGTAGGTGCGGTAAATAATGTGCGCACTTGATAGGTTTCAATGATTTGCCAAAANGCACCGGCATCCGGAGTGCCAACCGGTTTCCCTTCATAAAGTACGGTAGTACAACCTTGAAGTAGGGGGCCATATACGATATATGAATGACCAACAACCCAACCTACATCACTTGCTGCCCAAAACACATCGCCCGGTTGAATATTGTAAATGGCTTGCATCGAGTATTTTAAGGCAACAGCGTATCCTCCCGTATCACGAACGATACCCTTGGGAGTTCCAGTGGTTCCACTGGTATATAAAATGTACAAAGGATGTGTTGATGCCAATTTAACACAAGCAGCTTCATTAGCCAGAGTAATCAATTGATTGTAATCGTACTCACAACTCGGATCCAGATTCAACTCCATATCGGGTCGAGAAACATATATTCTATGCTTTACAGCATGTTTAGCTTCTTCCAAGGCCCGATCAACCATTTGTTTATAGTTGATTTTCTTTTTCCTNTCAATACCATAAGCTGCGGAAAGTATTACAGAGGGCTCGGCATCATTGATACGCAAGGCAAGTTCGTGTGGAGCAAATCCGCCAAAAACAACCGAATGAGTAATACCCAAGCGTGCGCAGGCCAACATAGCAATAACTGCTTCCGGTATCATGGGCATATAAATGATGGCCGTATCACCGGTATCCAGTCCTAAGTTTAGTAGAGCTCCGGCAAGTTGAGCAACTTCTTTTCGCAATGTGTTGTATGTATACCTTTTTTTATTNCCGGTAACCGGACTGTCCCAAATAAGGGCATCCTGGTTTCCTCTTCCTTGTTCGATATGATAATCTAAACAGAGGTAACTCATATTCACGAGGCCATCATGATACCAGTGATACATTTGATCCGGGAGTTCGGTTAGAACGCTTGATGGGAAAAGGTACCAGGAAATATTTTCAGCTTGCTTTTTCCAAAATTTTTCCTTAAAAGTTATGCTTTGTAGGTAATCATCATGATACGACATAGTGCAATTTTAGCACAAGTTAAAAAGCAATTGAACATGGTTCTTAATTTCTATACCTATTTAGCAAATTGAATAATCACCTTTAGAGATCGTTTAATTGCTTAACTAAATTGCGTGTTGAGAATGGTTTAGATATATAAAGTACAGCACCAAGGTCTAGTCCTTTTTTATANTCCGCATCAGTAGATTTAGCACTCAGAAAAACAACCTTGGTATGGTCGAGTTTCTTCACGGAACGAATGTATTTGCAAATATCATAACCATTCACATCGGGCATCATAATATCCAATAAAACGATATCCGGCAAAAATTCGCGCAGGATGTTCATGGCTTCTGTTCCATTACGAGCTACTAACACATCATAGCCATTTTTTNNCATCAGAAATTCAAGAGACATTAAGATGTAAGGATCATCATCTACTACGAGTATCTTTTTCTTTAAATCCTGTTCCATGACTATTCTTGAAATATTGAAGGAAGCGCAAAGATAAAGCTTGCACCTTGCTCTCTGTTATTTCGTGCGGTTATTTTNCCGTGATGTAATTCAATAATACGTCGGCAAATAGCAAGTCCTAAACCACTACCTTCCGGCTTTAATAAATGATGTTGTTTATATTGGTAGAATTTATCGAAGAGAAGATCTTTCTGATGTTCATCGATACCGGGGCCATCATCGCTAATTTGAACTTCGAATTCATCGCCTTGTTTTCGAATGATAATTTCAATTTTTGGTTTGCANAATTTAATCGCGTTACTCACCAGGTTGTATACAACTTGAACTAGCAACGATCGATCGGCATGAATCAAAAGTTGTTCGTTGGGGGCGTTGCATACANNAAGTATTTATTTTTCTTGAGCGAGTGGTCTTAATGAATCCATGACCTCTTGCAACAAATCGTTCATGTCAAAAGAAATAGGTTGAATACGTTGTCGACCACTTTCGTATTTNTCTAAATTCAATACTTGTGTAATTAAATGACTTAACTTTTCTATTTCACGTGTGATGATACTTAAATATTGTTGACGCTGATTTTCGTCTAAATCAGGATTGTCGTGAAGAATTTCTGAAAGAGCGCGAATAGAAGTAAGAGGTGTTCGAAGCTCATGCGTTACCGTGTACAGAAACTCATTTTTCATTTCATCGGCATAAAGGAGTTTTTCATTGGCAACGTTTAAGGCACTACTGGCTTTTTCTAGTTCTATCGATTTTTTCGGAGTTCTNTTATTCAATTCAATGATTTGTTGACTTTCCTTCACAATATCCATTACTTCGTTTAAACTTATTTTCTCTTCGGATGTAACAGAACTTATCATTAATCTCGACGAAGCAGAACCAACCACACCACCTAAAAGTCGTTCCGCAAAAAGTACCATCCTTCGATCCGCAGGACCTTCTTCTTGTATAATAATATCGTGTCGATTGGCATAACCTTGCAATAAAAGATCCACCCGCTTCTCACCGATAAAACGAGCCAGCATACGTTTCAAATCAATATACAGTGTGAGTCCATTCCATATTGCTTTGGGATATTTAGTTTTAGAAGGATGAAGAAATAATTCTTGTTGTATACGTACACTATTCTCAACCTTACCTTGTAAAGCAAGTGCAATAAAAAGTAACGTGTTAATTCCTAAACTCCAGAATATTCCATGACTTATAGGATCGAGTGTATTCAAGCCGAAGAGCTCGGTGGGTTTTAACCAAGACAAGGAGAAGGGCCTGTAGGAGTAACCGATCACCCAAACCGAACCTTTGAAGGAAGGTAGAACAAGGGTATAAAACCAAAGCAAGAAACCGGACAGAATAGACACAACGGCTGCCTTACGATTACTTTCTTTCCAAAATAATCCGAAAAGAACCGATGGTGCTAACTGTGCCATCGCAGTAAACGAAATTAAACCAATCGATATTAATGAGTAACGTTCTGCTACTTGTTTNTCAAACAAGTAAGCGAAGAATAGAAGAAATATGGCTGCAATACGACGTGCATTCAGTATGAATTTTCCGGCATCGTGCGTATATTTTGTTGATCGTGTTAAGAACATGGGAGCTAGAACATGATTACTAATCATGGTCGTAAGTGCAATGACTTCTACGATAACCATACCCGTTGCAGCAGAGAAACCTCCTATAAAAACCAAGGAACTTAAGCCAGGGTTTTGAGTTGTTGANATTAAAAGAAGAAAATAATTATCTGAACTGGCATGCGCAATTTGAAGCTTTCCAGCTAATGCAATCGGAATAACCAATAAATTAATAAGTAACAAATAGAACGGGAATACCCACATTGATTTCCTAACGTGTTTTACGTCGGTATTTTCAACAACAGCTACCTGAAATTGACGAGGTAGGAAAATAATGGATAGGGCAGAAACCAAGGCGGTTAATATCCAGTTCCAACTATTGAAATGTTCGAAGCTTGTAAATGCTTTCAACAAATTGTTAGCCTCCGCTCGCTTAAAGATTTCTCCGGTATTATGAAAACTGCTATAACAAATTACGAGTCCACATACAATAAAGGCAATGAGTTTTACAACTGATTCAAAGGCAATAGCACTCATTACGCCTTTATGTTGTTCGGTGGCGTCAATATGACGAATACCGTACACAATCGTAAATAGGGCAAGTCCTGCTGCAATATAGAGGGTACTATCTTTCCACCAACCATGAATATTTTCATAACCGGTTAATATTTCTATACCAGAAGTAATAGCTTTTAATTGAATAGATATGTAAGGCACAATTCCAATTACACAGAAAATAGTAACTACTATGCCTAACGAAACATTTTTACCATATCTACTGGAGATAAAATCGGCTATACTTGTAATACGTTGTCGTTTTGAAATTCGTATTAGTTTAATTAGCACCGGTGCCAGCAATGGNCATAAAAGTGTTGGACCTAAATAAACCGGAAGAAAACTAAGACCTTGTTCTGCAGCATTGCCAATGCTACCAAAGAAGGTCCATGCTGTGCAATACACGGCCATAGATAATGCATATATCCATGACGATGAGAAGTTAAACCATTTACGTTCACTAAGGTTAGCTATCAGAAACAGTGTACTGAGATAAGCTATCGCAATGGCGATTATAACCCCTTGACTAATCATCCTCTAAATCGGTTGTAATTAAAGGTGAACATAATTTCAAGGCGAGAATAAACAACATCCAAACCGCAAAAACATAACAGACTGAACGAGGAATGCCAAGAAAGAAATACGGCTTTAAAACAATTTGCAAAACAGGTTGAAAGAAAAGAATAAGCCCTACTAAGCAAAGCACTAACAATTTAATTTGTTTTTTTGTCAACGTAGTTCTTTTATGATGTGAAAGTAATTAAAGTTGAATTATTTTTCAATTTAAGAGAAACGGGTAGAAGTTCATTACAAATAAAAAACCGTCGCATAAATTATGGACGGTTCTTTTGAGTGTTTTAAATCGTTATACCTCCGAGCTATTTTCTGGCAGATGATCATATTCGCCTTTGAGCGCATAGTATCCAAATATCATTAGTCCAACTGCAATAGGTGCAAAAATGGTGATGATAATTACCCAAGGAATGGGTTTATTTATATCCTTCGTACCGTGAGGATCTATATTGTCAATGGCTCCGGATATAAGAAAGTAAATCAAGATCGGCCCTAAAATGAGCCATACAATACCGAGTGATTTTTTATCATATTCATGATGATTTATTTTTGTTTTATGGTGAATTAATCTGTTACGTCTTCATCTATTTTGTTTCGTAAATAAAGTACGCCAATAACTAAGCAAAGTGCTGCTACGCCAATTGGGTACCATAATCCAACTAACGGATCCGAAGGAAANCTTGTTGTAAGTAATAAGCCTATAAAAGGTACTAACCCTCCGAAAACTCCGTTTCCAATATGGTATGGTAAACTCATCGAGGTATAACGAATTTTGGTTGGAAATAATTCAACTAAAAATGCTGCAATCGGGCCGTAAACCATTGTTACATAGAGAATTTGCAGGAATACCAGAAAAACAAACCGCCAGTAAGTATTGTCTGGAATATGTTTGTCTTTATAACTTACTTTAGCGCTAGCCACAGGTTTTGTTTGATCGGCAAAAATGGTATCTGTATTGACCTGTGTATATTTTGCACCATTACTTGCTTCAAATTTTATAGAAGTAATCACTACGCTATCCGCCGAATTTTTAACTGCATCATGTTTAATCGAAGGTTCTCCAACCGCACTCGCTTCCCATTTTTGTATCGGTTTCATCCAAAAATGTTGATAGATTGGTCGATACGAGAAAATTGCCGCTGCCATTCCAATCATCATAATCCATTTTCTTCCTATTCGATCACTTAACCACCCAAAGAACAAAAATAATGGTGTGGCAAAAGCGATAGCCCAAAGTATAATTGTTCTGCTTTGTTCAAAATCCAGATTCGCTTTATTCTCTAAAAANCTTTGTGCAAAAAATTGTCCGGTATACCAAACAACACCTTGTCCCATCACCGCACCAAACAAAGCCAATAATACCATTTTAAAATTTCCTTTATGTGCAAAGCTTTCCTTTAAAGGGTTCGTTGATGTTTTTCCTTCATGTTTTAGCTTCGCGAATAGGGGTGATTCGTTCATACGCATACGTATGTAAATTGAAACGATAACCAATAAAATGGAGATCCAGAATGGATAACGCCAGCCGCCCCATTCCGAAACAAAGTCTTCTTCAGGCATGTTGAATTTAACCGTCATGATTACACCTAAGGCAACAAACAAACCTAAGGTTGCTGTTGTTTGAATCCAGGAAGTATAAAAACCACGTTTGTGTGCGGGTGCATGTTCGGCCACATATGTAGCGGCGCCACCATATTCACCTCCTAACGCTAAACCCTGAATAAGGCGGAGAATTAATACTAAAGCGGGAGCCGCCATACCGATGGTTTTATAGCTCGGCACTAACCCAATTAANAAGGTAGAACCGCCCATGAGCACTAACGTAAGTAGAAAGGTATATTTTCTACCTACAATATCGCCTATGCGTCCGAATACCAATGCTCCAAATGGACGTACTATAAATCCGGCTGCAAAAATTGCTAAAGTGCTTAGCAAAGCGGCAGTGGCATTGCCATCCGGAAAAAACTGGGTGGAGATGATTTTTGCAAGCATCCCAAAAATATAGAAGTCATACCATTCTATTAATGTTCCTAACGAGGAGGCACCAATAATGGTAGCTATTCCTTTGGTTGAAATATGTTGTTCTTGTGACATGTATTGATTTTTAGTGATTGAATTATAGAAAAATATGGGTTTGAAGAATTACTTCACCTTTACTTCCATTACGCTCAGGTGTGGTTCCTGAAGCCGGAAATTTGTAAACAGGGCGATTGCTGTATTGTAATGTGATTTTTGCGTTATGGCCGTTCACAAAATAATTGAGACCTAAATCATATTGCCCGCTTGCTTTTCCGATGCGTTCAAAATCTTTATAGGTGAAGGTCACATAGGGCATAAAAGCCGTGCCATTTTTTAATTTAGGCAGAAGTAAACCCGCTTGAGTATACCAAATGGTACCGGTACCTAAGGTAGGTTGTAAGTTGCCACCTCCTGCCCAAGAGGTATTGGCATTTGTTGCGCTGGACTGAACGGTAGGATGTTGATTTAAAATACCAATATTGCGAATGTAGTTCGGTCCAAAATCGTGATAGGTAAACGAAGAGTACACATTCAATGCCATCCCTTTGGTTTTTGGTAAAGGCATATCTAAAAACNNATCTGCGCCAAGGTTCGTTTGATTATGGGTAATAACACTGTCGGTAGGGGTTGGTCTGCTTGCGGTTGCTTTAGGATGATGATAGAAACCAGCACCAATATTCAATACTTTTTTTGCACCTAAATAAGATCCTACAAAGTACGGGAGTACGTTACTTTCTTTATCGAAAAATTGATAGTCAACATAACCTTGTGCCGACCAGCTTTCGGTTAGCACATTCGTTGCATTGGGCGAAGTAATTGCACTATTAACGGGTACGCCAAATGCAAAAGGCTTATTTACGGCAAAACGATAATCTACGCGATCCACTTGCCCTTTTGCGTACAAACCAAGTTGTCGTGCAAANCGATCCGTTGCTTCAATATTGAACCAATTATGTATCGGTGCATCTAAGGTCATGAAATTAAGGGTGCTATTACTAGCCATGCGAGATACTCCATTCCAATAATGTAAGCCTGCTCCCAGATGAAGTTTGCCTGGAACTACGGCATATTCAGTCCAGGCATCATGAATATATAATTGCGGACGTTTACCGCCTTGTCCGCTGCCACTTGCACCGGTTCCTAAAGTACCTGCACTACCTCCATTGGAAAAACTTTGATTATTGATTCCGAAATGACTAACAATCATGAATCGAGGTGAAACCTGTGCTTGTAATAAAATACGTGAACGACGAATGCCGAATTCGGTGCTTGATGACGATGTTTTNCCGTTAATATCTAAGGTGCCTGCATTGTTGTCGGTGTACGATAACCACATTTGATGCCAGGTAATAATACGTAGGAATTTNGATCCTTTNTCATCAAGTTTCAGCGTTAGCGGCTTATAGCTGCGATCACATTTTGGGCATGGGTAAGTATAGAACCAAGAAAGAAGATGGGTAAAAGTAATTTTCTCATGGATAGCGAATTTTATTTTGTACCGCTAATGTCTATCCAAAAGTTTACAGGTGTGCTCGAATACCTATACTCTTGTTAATTAGTATAGGTATTAGTTAGGTTTTTCGGAAACGTTCCCACTTGATCATAATAAATTTATCACCTAATTCATTTATAATACAACCACTCGATGCCATGTTTTCTCGCTTACCTAAAAATCGAGCAATTCAGCATGGGTAAACACTTTGTAAGTAGGTCGGTATTCAAGTTGTTCAGGACGTTGAATGCCGTATTGTTTAATCCAATTCATAACCGAAACATGAGATACACCGAGAATGCGTTCTATTTCACGTAGGGTAACTCCTTCAACATACAATTGAAGTGCTTTAACTACATAGTATGGGTCTATTTGTTTGCCTTCTTTCAGTACTGTAAAAAGTAGTTACACGAACGACAATGATAGCGCTGCCTTCCTTTAACTACGCCACTTTTAACATAGTTGGCTTCCTTGCATTTCGGACAGTGAATTAGTTTCATTTTGTAAAGATAAAAGAGTAACTATATAAAATTAGCATAAATATACTAAATTAGCACAATAAGAAAATAAGATTTGTACCCGAAGTATTACCTTTATGCTGTTAAATTAAACTCATACATCGTGTCGTACCCATATCAAATTAAAACACTGNAACAGTATCATCAAGTTTACAAAGAGAGTATTGAACATCCTGAAAATNTTTGGTCGGATATCGCCATGCATTTTCGCTGGAAGAAACATTTTGATCAGGTAACTACCTGGAATTTCAAGGATCCTAAAGTTTCTTGGTTTCAAGGCGGAAAGCTCAATATCACAGAGAATTGTATCGATCGATGGGCTGAGTTACAACCTGATGCACCTGCCATAATTTGGGAAAGCAACGACCCGGAAGAACATCATCGTATCCTATCTTACAAAGAACTATTGTATAAAGTAAATCAATTTGCCCATGTACTAAAGAACAACGGAGCCAATAAAGGAGATCGTATTTGTATTTATATGCCCATGGTGCCGGAGCTAGCCATAGCCGTTTTAGCTTGTGCACGCATCGGTGCAATTCATTCCGTAGTATTCGGTGGTTTTTCTGCACAAAGTATAGCCGATCGTATAAACGATGCAGCTTGCAATATTGTAATTACAGCCGATGGTGGTTATCGTGGTAATAAAGAGGTTCCTTTAAAATCAGTCATGGATGATGCGCTCGTACGATGTGATTCCGTGAAGCGATGTATTGTGTTAACACGAACAAGAACACCTATCAGTATGTTGAAAGGTAGAGATTATTGGTGGGAAGATGAAATTANNAAAGTTGAAACTGCCGGGAATCCATTCTGCGAAGCGGAAGCAATGGATGCCGAAGATCCATTATTTATTTTATATACTTCCGGATCAACCGGTAAACCAAAGGGTGTTGTTCATGCGTGTGCCGGTTATATGATTTACACAAACTACACCTTTGTAAATGTGTTTCAGTACCAACCGGGCGATATTCATTTTTGTACAGCAGATATTGGTTGGATAACCGGACATAGTTATATTGTATATGGCCCATTATCAGCCGGCGCAACTTCGTTGATGTTTGAAGGAGTTCCTACCTGGCCTGATGCCGGACGTTTCTGGGAAATCGTTGATAAGTATAAAGTGAACATCTTGTACACTGCTCCTACTGCCATTCGTAGTTTAATGAGTTTCGGTCTGGATTATATTAAAGGAAAGAATTTAAATTCGCTTAAAGTTCTTGGAAGTGTTGGTGAACCTATTAATGAAGAAGCTTGGCATTGGTTTCACGATCATATCGGAAAAGGAAATTGTCCGATAGTGGATACTTGGTGGCAAACAGAAACCGGTGGTATTCTCATCTCTAACCTGGCAGGCGTTACCCCTAGTAAACCTGCTCATGCTACTTTGCCCTTACCGGGTGTTCAACCTATTTTAGTCGATGAACAGGGTAAACTAATTCCGGGTGGCGATGCCTCACAACACATGCTTCCCGAGGAAACCGTAAGTGGAAATTTATGTATCAAATATCCCTGGCCTTCTATCATACGAACCACTTGGGGCGATCATGAACGTTGCCGAACTACTTATTTTTCAACGTATGAAGATTTGTATTTTACCGGTGACGGTTGTTTGCGCGATAAAGATGGTAATTACCGTATTACAGGTCGGGTGGATGACGTGCTTAATGTTAGCGGTCATCGGATAGGAACAGCAGAAGTGGAAAACGCTATTAATATGCATACCGGTGTGGTTGAAAGCGCCATCGTTGGTTATCCTCATGATATTAAAGGACAAGGTATATATGCCTACGTAATTTTTAGCGGACAACTCGATGATAAGAACTTAGTTGCACAGGATATTAATCAAACCGTTTCGCGGATAATTGGTCCTATCGCTAAGCCGGATAAAATTCAGTTTGTAAGCGGACTTCCGAAAACACGTAGCGGTAAAATTATGCGACGCATTCTGCGAAAAATTGCAGAAGGCGATACGTCAAATTTAGGGNATACTTCCACTTTACTGGATCCTAATGTAGTGGAAGAAATAAAAATGGAAGAGTTTAAGTAGGGGCTGCTGGTTATCTCGTCGGCGCTTCAAATACAAGGAAGCGGACTAGGATCGTACTTTAACAATTACGCCGAATTAGTTGCAGTTTGCTACAAGTGGCATGAGTGAAATTTTACTCTTATTGCAACTTAATCGGCGTGGTACAGACCTTTTCCTCCCGACACTTCGTATCGGGACTAAAGGATGACGAAGTAGTTGAAGTTGCCGGCGAGAACCCTGTTAATGAGAAATTGCAGAGCATTTCGAATTTTACAGGGACCACACCGTAATTGATTAATGAATCATGAAATTGGTGTGACATAAAGTAACGGTGCGAGAAGTGAGAAAAAGAAATAAACTGCAAGCTTATTGAAGAGATGTGAAATTTTGTTCTGCACTTAAATGAACGAAATTCACTTCATCATGTAATGAAATCAACTATTTTCACGTTAATCAGCAAGCCCTACTTAGATGATCCAAGAGTCCAAGATAACCGTCTACAATGGTAGTATTGATTTCTGCCGTTTGAATAATGCCAAATAGACTAAAAATTTATATGTATTTTACTTCTCAATCGATCCGAAAGTCGTATCAACGCCTAAAGCACAGATAGCTATAGGCGAGAAAGTACTTTTGTTCTTAGCATTACAAATCCTTCGATCGGTGTACAACTTATCACATGTTGCACAGTAGTCTGTGTTGGTTTGGAAGTAGATAAAAAACCGCAAACCAGTTACGTTTGCGGTTGAATGATTTTATTGCCTGAGGGGCTTACAATCTTGATTTCACATGCGCAATATCGTCGATGCGTTTCTGAGCAATCTTCATGGCTGCTTCCTGGGTAGTAATATTTTCAGTTTCCGATAAACTGAAAATATCCAAAATGCGCTGATAGATTTTNTCGACATCCTTAGTCACCTTTTCACGGTTGTAGGAGCCGTCGGCTTCAGCTGCCACGTTAATTAATCCACCGGCGTTGATCAGGAAATCAGGAGCGTAGAGGATGCCTTTATCAATTAGCTGACGACCATGTTCTTTTTCCACAGCTAATTGATTGTTGGCTGCACCGGCAATAATCGGACAGGTTAATTTGGGAATGCTTTCAGAGTTTACGGTCGCACCCAGTGCGCAAGGGGCATATACATCCAGTTCCATATCCAGCATCTTATCCGGCGCCACGTATTCTACCTTGAACTTGTCGGTGGTTTTTTTAATCCGGGCTTCATTAATATCGGTAATATAAACTTTGGCTCCGGCTTCGGTAAGATGCCCTACCAGATATTGACCGACATGTCCGACGCCTTGCACCAACACCTTNTTACCGGACAAGCTATCCTGTCCCCAATGTTTTTTAGCGCAGGCTTTCATGCCCATAAACACGCCGTAGGCTGTGAAAGGAGAAGGGTCACCACTTCCACCCATATATTCCGGAATACCCGTTACATGGTTGGTTTCAAGGTGGATAAATTCCATATCCGCGGCAGATGTGTTTACGTCTTCGGCGGTGATATATTTTCCATTCAGNGAGTTGACAAATTTTCCGTAACGGCGCCAAAGGGCTTCACTCTTCAATGAAGGGTCGCCGATAATGACAGCCTTACCACCGCCCAGGTTTAGTCCNGAGATGGCTGCTTTGTAGGTCATGCCGCGTGAAAGGCGCAACGCATCCACAACTGCATCATCATCGGAGGCATATTTCCACATGCGGGTACCTCCAAGGGCCGGACCCAGTGTGGTATTATGAATGGCAATGATGGCTTTCAGATTGGANTTTTGATCATGACAAAATACGACCTGTTCATGTTCCAGGTCGGTCATCAATTCAAATACTTTATTCGACATAGTTTGGTAATTTTATAAGGTGGGTTTTATCAGGAAGCTGCTTCTTCGTTGTTTTGATTGAGCGGTTCGGCAGGAGCTTCTTCAGCTTGTGATAATTCAGCCGGAGCTTCTGCGGCAACTTCAGCCACATCCTCCGCGATGGTAGGGGCAGCGGATTCTATCACTTCGGCGGTTTCAGCCTGAACCGTTTCAGTAGCTTCCGCTGGTGCAGATTCTTCAGATTTGTCCGTTTTTTCCGGGCCCGCGCAGGATAAAATTCATTTCTTTTTCATCCTGTTGAATTTTATCTTTCACTTCTTTTGCTTTCGCCTTCAGCGATTCAATCTTTTCTTTAATCTCCTCCATCATCTCCAGATATTGTTCGCGCTTTTCATAGGACCTTAAGGTAGCAGGCAGATTTTGCAGGCGGTCTTCTACATCAAACAACAATTCTTCTTCGCGTTGCAGGTCGCGGGAGAGGCGGTTGTAAAAGGAACGGTTACGGCCCACTTGTTCATAAAGGTCTTTACTCAGTTCTTTGCGGCGTCGATCTCGGAAGGCATCTTTCCGGTCGAAGAAATCCCGTTTGGCTTTCAGGAAACGTTCCCAGGGCGCATCACCATATTCTTTCGGGATGCGGCCAATTTTTTTCCATTCTTCAAACATATCCTGAAACTCTTGTGTGGCGGCATCAAAATCATTGGTCTTGGCCAGCGATTCAGCGTGTTCCACAATAGCCATTTTNNACGGGCATAATTATCTTCCAGTTGTACCCGGATTCCGGTATAATGGGCATCTTTATTTTTGAAGAAATGATTTTTAGCTGCCTGAAACTGATTCCAGACTTCATCATTTTTTCGTTAGAAACTCGTCCGGTTTTTCCATTCTTCCATGAGCGCATTATACTCATCGGTGGTTTTTTTCCAATCGGTACTTTCTTTGATTGCTTCTGCGCGGGCAATTAATTCCAGTTTNTTCTCCAGATTGCCTTCGTGCTCTGTTTTGATTTCTTCAATATGTTCACGTTTTCTATTGAAGAACACATCTTTTGCCGTATTAAAGCGTAACCACAACTCTTCATTGCGGTGTTTTGGCACCATGCCAATCTTTTTCCATTCTTCGTTAAGTTCCTGATAGGCTTCGGTGGTTTTNTTCCACTCTTCAGATTGTTGCAGGGCTTCTGCTTTTTCGCACAATTCAATTTTACGGCTCAGGTTATCCAGTAAGTCTTGCTCAAAACTTTCAAAGCTGGCTTGTTTGCGTTTAAAATTCATCTTTGGCTTTNNATCAAAACGTTCGCGTAACTCTTCGTTTTTTAAATCCGGAACAATAGCGAGGTCTTTGAAGTTTTTCTGCAATTCGCGTAATTTCTCTGTCGAATCTTTCCATTCTTTGCTTTCGAGTAATTCTTCGGCGGCTTTGCAAAGTGTNTTCTTTTGTTGCAGGTTTTCATCAATGGCCTGGCGGATAACAACTTCCATTTCGTCGAGCTGGGTCAACAGTACGGGATAGTCGCCAATGGCCCGTGCATTACAGATATAATTTTTAGTGCGGGAAATTTTTCCTGCGACGCGAATTTTATCCGGGGCCTGTTCAAATTCAGTTTTTACTTCCTGAAGTTTTTCTTCCAGGCTTTTAAAATTTTCAATGAGCGCTTCAATAGAGTATTGCTGATTGTTTTCTTTCAGTTCGGCAATGACGCGTTCTTCATTCCACCATGCATTCGGAGCGAGGAGTACTTTGTCATCCCGAAGGATGTAGTTTTGTGTTTGAGACATATTTAGGATACTTTAGAGGACTACAAATGTATGATTCCGTGGGGTTTTACCAAGTTGAGTTTAGATGCGATATATTATCTTTTGATAAATATGAGAAGCGCCGTATTTCGGATAACTTAATATTTTGATTGAGCGGAACCTGAAGTCTTGGAATACGTGAGGGGCCTGGGAATGAGTAGTCGAAACACACGCAGTGGAGTTATATCTTCTTGCGCAGGCGGGCTACCGGAATATTTAATTGTTCGCGGTATTTGGCCACAGTTCTTCGGGCAATATTATAGCCCTTTTCATTGAGTATGTCGGTGAGTTTTTCATCCGAAAGGGGTTGGCGTTTATCTTCCTGACTGATCATCTCATTCAGGTAGTTTTTAACCTCGCGGGTAGATACTTCTTCACCGCTATCGGTTTGCATCGATTCACTAAAGAAGTACTTCAGAATAAAGGTGCCGAATTCGGTTTGTACGTATTTGCTATTGACCACCCTGGACACCGTTGAAATATCGAGGCCGGTACGATCGGAAATATCTTTNGCGATCATGGGCCGCAACATCGACTCATCACCGGTCAGAAANAAGTCTTCCTGAATATGTACAATGCGGTTCATCGTAAGCATCAGCGTTTGCTGGCGTTGTTTAACGGCATCAATGAACCACTTTGCGGAATCAATTTTTTGTTTAATGAAAAGTACGGCTTCCTTTTGTCGGCTATCCGATTTATCCCCTTTGTCATAATCCCGTAACATCTCCCGGAAAGCGGTGCTTACACGAAGGTCTGGTGCATTGCGTTGGTTGAGATGCACTTCCAGATTACCATCAACATTAATCACCACAAAGTCAGGTACCACATAGGTTTCGGCCTGGCTGCGGGATTCAAAAATTGCGCCCGGTTTCGGATTTAGTTTGACAATCACCTGGATAATTTCACGTNNATCCGTATCTGAAAGGCTCATGGCCTTCTGAATTTTTCGTAGTGTTTTTGTAAACTCTTCAAAGAATTTTTCAATCACTTTAATCGCATACAACACATTCGCGTTCACCTCTTTTTTNCGGAGTTGCAGTAAAAGGCATTCCCGAAGATCAGTGGCAGCTACACCAGTTGGTTCAAATTCCTGAATCAATTTTAAAATACTCCGTACTTCTTCTTCGGAAGTTTGTAAGTTCTGACGAAAAGCCGANTCATCAACGATTGATGGAATGTCTCTGCGCAGGTAGCCATCTTCTTCGATGCTACCAATGATAAACTCAGCCACCCGACCGCTGCGTTCATCCAGGTTCAACATATTGGCCTGGGCCATCAGGTGTTCATAGAATGAGGTTTCAAGACTTGGCTGATAGCCTACCCGTTCTTCATCACCCTGGTAATTATCGGATTGAAAGTTGTAATCGGCATCTTCATCATCACCTTCCTTAACATAGTCTGAGATATTAATTTCACCAAACTCGTCACGATCTTCACTTTCGTTGATATAATCTTCGTTTTCTTCGGATTCAAATTCGCTGGATATTTCTTCNGTTGGTTTTTCTTCCAACGATTTGTCTTCATCATCTTCAGCGCCTAGTTCCAGGGCCGGATTTTCTTCAATCTCTTCTTTGATGCGGTCTTCGAGGTTAGCGGTGGGAACTTGCAACAACTTCATCAGCTGGATTTGCTGAGGNGAAAGTTTCTGTTGTAGTTTTTGTTGTTGCGAAAGACGTTGCATACCTAACGGGAGACAAATTTATAGGGTGGACACAAATAATTTCAGGAATTATTCTGGTTTGCCGCATAGAGTTTGCAGCCAGCAAGAATGAACTTTCCGGTTTTTTAAAACCAACTCCGAACGTATCCCGAAACTGCGTGTCGAATAAACTACCAACCTGACACCGCGTTAAAACGTAGTGTTTTGATTATCAATAGGTTAGATCTTAATCTGCAGGCTAGACTTGATTTAATCGGCTTCTGCAACCACTTCCTTCACTTCGGGAATCATGCGTTTCATCATCCCTTCGATACCTGATTTCAAGGTAATCATTGACGACGGGCATCCGCTACATGATCCTTGCAAGGATAAGGTAACCGTGCCTTGCGAGTATTCCTTAAAGGAAATAGCCCCTCCATCCATTTCTACAGCCGGACGAACATAATTTTCAAGCAGTTCTTTGATGCGTTTAACAACATCTGTTTCTTCTTCCGGACTGATGTTTTCGCGACGGGCTTCAATTTCTGCCTCGTTAATTACAGGTTTACCTTCCTCAAGGTATTCCTTCATAAATTCACGGAGCGATGGTATTACATCATTCCAATCTGTTTCCAGGGTTTTTGTGAGTGTGATAAAGTTGCTCGCTATAAAAACACCTTTAATGAAGGGNAAGCCAAATAACTCTTTCGCTAAGGGAGAGGGTGATGCACTTTCCTCTGAAGGAAATTCAATACTTTTCCCGGGATAGAGTAACTTGTTGGCCACAAATTTCATGGTCTCCGGATTGGGAGTCATTTCGGTATAAATACTGACGATGGGATTACCTGTTTTCAGCATGGCAAGGCAAATTTTGTGACAAAAGTACAATGAAATGATATACCACCTTAATTTCTAACCTCAATAGGTCATTTTCCGTCTTAACAGCAGGAATTATCACAAATATTCCTTTAAATTTACTACTAAATACGTGTGTTGTGATGAAAATTTTTCGGGTTCTTCTGTTGCTGCTTGTTTTGGGTACGCATGGGGCAGTGGCACAGACTGCCAATCAGTTTCCTGCTATTGAATATATTGAAAATCAAGGGCAATGGGATGGTCCCTTCCGATATAAGGCGCTGACGTCCCAGGGCGACCTTTATGTTCGCAATACCGGATTTACGGTGGTTGTTGCTGACCGCGAAAACAGAGCGAAAGTGGATGCCTACCGACATGGTGAACTAAAGCAGACTCCGGAACTAAAGTATTTCGCTTATCAGATGAATTACCTGAATGCCAGTCCGGAGGCAGATTTTATACCGTCCAAANAACAGAAACATTATTACAACTATTATTTGGGCAGCGATACAAAACGCTGGAAATCGCTCATTTATCCATCATTAAACCTCGATCGTAAANATTTGTATCCTGGTATCGACCTGCATCTTTATTCGGATCAGGGCAATATCAAGTACGATTATATCGTGCATCCGGGAGCTCAAATTGAAAAAATTAAAGTGGAGTATAAAGGAGTGGTTGGTCTGGAATTACGGGATGGGAATCTAATGATTCAAACAGCGCTCGGAAACCATCAGGAAATGAAACCTTATGCCTATCAATACGTTCAGGGTGAAAAGAAAGAGGTGATTTGCAGGTATACCTTGCGCGAGAATCAGGTAGGACTTGAGCTAGCCAATANNCGACCCAGTGTTGATTTGATTATTGATCCGGTATTGATTTTTGCANCCTTCACCGGTTCTACGGCAGACAACTGGGGATTTACTGCAACTTATGATACGCTGGGAATGTTTTACGCCGGAGGTATTTGTGCCGGTATTGGCTACCCTACTGCGCTCGGTCAGTTTACACCCACCTTTCAACCGAATTTCGGAGGAGGGGGCTTGGGAGGAAATGGTTATGGCTGCGATGCAAGTATCAGTAAGTTTGATGCCACCGGTGTGAACCTGATTNTTGCTACTTATCTGGGCGGATCAGATAATGATCAACCACAAAGTATGATCGTTGCCCGANACGGAAACCTGGGGATTGCCGGTAGAACGTATTCGTCAAATTTTCCGGTGACTCCGGGCTGCTACGACAATACTTCCAACGGAATGGGGGATATGTTCGTGGCGGTATGCAATAGCAATGGCACTAATTTATTGGGTGCAACTTATGTAGGAGGAAGCAGTGATGATGGCGTGAATTTTAATCCCGGTTTCGCGGTGTATGGCGGGGTAAAACACAATTACGGCGATGATGCGCGAACAGAAATCATTGTAGACCCTGCCGGCAACTGGTATATCGCCGGATGTACCCAATCGTCTAATTTTCCGACTGTGAATCCCTATCAGGCCAGCAACGGAGGAGGTCAGGATGGGGTGGTGTTTGAACTAAATAATTTATGCACCAATATGATTTGGGGTACTTATCTTGGTGGTAATCTGAATGATGCGACCTATGTGTTGTCGTTGGATAAAAACACGCAAAGTATTCTTTACGCGGGCGGTGGTACAGAAAGCTCCAACTTTCCATCTACACCGGGTACCTTACATCCATCCTACATGGGCGGTACCGTAGACGGCTATTTGATGAAGTTTGATGCANGCCACAAAGTGTTGCAGGCGGGTACTTTTATTGGCACCAATCAGTATGATCAGGTATATGGTGTGCAAACAGATGATAGCAATCACGTTTACGTGACCGGGCAAACCATGGGGGCTATTCCGGTTTCGCCGGCAGGGGTATACTCGAACCCCAACTCCAGCCAGTTCATTATTAAGCTGAATAATAACCTTGCATCCACCATCTTTTCAACGGTATTTGGATCAGGTACAACCGTCTTCACGAATATTTCGCCAACTGCATTTCTGGTTGATAAATGCGAAAATATTTATGTATCAGGATGGGGAGGACCCACTTCCGGAAGCCCTGGAAATACAAACGGGATGCCGGTTACAGCCAATGCCATTCAGTCGACTACTGACGGTAGTGATTTTTATTTTATTTGTCTGAGTAAAAATGCCCAGAGTTTATTGTACGGAACCTATTTCGGGCAAAATGGAATTGCACCCAATGGTTTAGGTGGTGAGCACGTGGATGGTGGTACGAGTCGTTTTGATCCCAATGGTGTGATTTATCAGGGTATATGTGCGAATTGTGGTGCATCCATTTCTTTCCCGACTCAACCTACCGGAGTTTATTCCATCAATAACCCAAGTCCGAATTGTAATCTGGCCGCACTCAAAATCGACTTCCAATTGCAGAATCCAGAGGCTCAGGCTAATTTTACAGGCGATTCTATTGGATGCGCGCCATTTACCGTCAACTTTAATAACCTCAGTACCAGTGCATCTTCCTACCAATGGAATTTCGACGATGGAACCCCGCCGGTGAGTCAGGTGAATCCAACCCACACTTTTAATGCCGGAACCTATAACGTACAATTAATTGCCTTTAATCCCAATGGGTGTACAGCTTCCAGCGATACTACATTTCTGACCATCATTGTGCGAGATGATTCGATTGCCGCTTCGTTTACTTATGTGAAAACCGACTCCTGCGGACCGTATGCAGCCAATTTCAATAATACCAGTACCTACAATGGCGGAACTCCTCCTTCAAGTAGTGGTTTTGTTTGGAATTTCGGCGATGGTTCAGCCCTTGTCACCAGCACTAATCCGAGTCATACCTTTCCGGGACAAGGTGTATATACTGTAACTTTAGTAATGACTGATACCACCGCCTGTAAAAGCCCGGATACCGCTATAGTCGTGATTGATTTTAATTCGAGTTTGGTGGCAGCGGCGTTTGAAATTCCAGATTCATTGTGTATTCCGGCCATCATTTTCCCTATCGACCAATCGACCAATGCAACAACCTACTATTGGAATTGGGGCGATGGGAACACGTCGAATAACCCTGCACCCAGTCATGAATACCTCAATACTGGATTATTTACTGTGACTTTAATTGCAGGGAATCCGGCTTCATGTAATAAGCTCGATACGGCCACGCAGGTTGTCCAGGTTTTTGGTTCGCCAACAGCTGATTTCAGTTGGCAGCCCAACCCGCCTGAGCCGAATACACCGCTTGAGTTTACCAATTTGTCTATAGGCTNNACCCGCTATCTCTGGGATTTTGGAGATGGAAGTACCTCCACCAATAAAGATGAAACCCATGTGTACCAGAAAGATGGTTACTATACTGTTTGCCTCACCGCCTGGAACGAATACAATTGCCCCGATACGGCCTGTAAACAGGTGCGTGGTTTGGTAATTCCTTTAGTGGATGTTCCAACAGGGTTTTCACCCAATGGTGACGGCATCAATGATTTTGTATACGTGAAAGGTTATGGTATTTCAAAAATGACCTTTCGGATATTTAATCGTTGGGGTGAAAAAGTATTCGAAAGTACCGACAAGTCCGTCGGGTGGGATGGGCGCTACAAAGGCGTGATCCAGGAAATGGAGGTGTATGGGTATACTTTGTCCGTTGACTTCTTTGACGGATCCAAGACATTCAAAAAAGGAAACATTACGTTATTAAAATAGAGGGGAATTGAAAAATTAACGAGTATGAAAAAATTCAACTTCTGATGCTTTTGCCGCCCTGAACACCGGGTCCTATGGGCAAGGCATGCATTTTCACAGTTTTACAATGCCCCCATGTTATTGAATGCAGCCAATACCGGTTTGTTGCAAGACAATGATTGGCGGGTGGGTACCAATTACCGAAATCAATGGGCTACGGTGCCTGTGAATTACAACACGTTTAGCGTATTCGCAGACTTGGGTTTGTTTAGGAATCGTTGGGAAACAAGTTGGTTGGGCACCGGGGTTGCCGTTTGGCGGGATGTTGCCGGAAATGGAAATCTGGCCCTGACCCGCATACAAACCAATTTGGCTTACCATGTGCTGGTTAGCGAACGCAGCAGTATTTCGGCAGGTATCGGGGCATCGTACAATCAACGTAGTGTGGACTTCAGTAAACTCACTTTTGATGTACAGTGGGACGAGTTTTCATTCAATAAAAGTGTATCGAATCAGGAAACCAATACGTCGCAANAAACAACCTTCACGTCGTTAGTGGCTGGAATGAACTATTCCTATTATAATAACTCCAACTTATATATCAAATTGAGCCTGGGTGCCAATAACATCAATCAACCCATTGAAACATTTTACGGTCAAAGCAATAAGCTCGGTTTACGCCCGCAAGCCGCATTAGAAGTTTCTTTTAAGCCCGGCGAAAAACTCATCCTGAATCCGGTGGTGTATTATACCCGACAANAANAGGCTAGTGAATTGGTAGTTGGCTCAATGTTTAATATCAATGCCGGTGAACTGAATGTGACGCCCAATGAAATTATCATCGGCCTCTTTTACCGGAATAAGGATGCCATTATCGGTTCGGCCGGTTATAAATGGAAAAACCACCGCGTGATGCTGTCTTATGACCATACCGTTTCGCAAATGNGCTCAGGGAATAACGGAGTGGGTGCGTTCGAACTCGCCCTCATTTTACAGGGAAATTACAAAAATNCTGATGGACTGCGGGAAACTTACGGGTGTCCGAGGTTCTAGCTGATTCAATATGGATTAAGGCTTCGATTTTTGCCTTAGCATTCGGATGATCTTGTGCTTCATTGTTTTGATTCTGATGCATCTGATGTACTTTGCAGCCTGAAATTAAATTATGGAAAAACAGGCATCTACCATACAAATCGATGTAACCCTTGATGACAATAAAGTTCCGGACACCATACACTGGAAGGCTGAACAGGGCGGTGTGTATAGCCCCACAGAAGCAAAGGCCTTTATGCTGAGTATCTGGGACCTGAATGAAAGTGCTGCTTTGCGTATTGATTTGTGGACTAAAAAATGATGGTGGATGAGATGAACGATTTTATGTTTCAAACGCTGATGACTATGGCCGACACGTATCAGCGCGCAACCAATCAGCCTGAATTGGCTAACGAACTCCGTAACTTCTCGAAATCGTTCAAAGAAAAATGGAGAACGAAATGAAAAAAATCAATTGTAAAAAATCAGGATATGGCACTCGAACAACAAATCATGGTAGAATTAAAGGCAGCCATGTTAGCAAAAGATGAAGCAGCCTTACGTGGATTGCGCGCCATCAAAGCAGCAATATTATTGGCAAAAACAGCCGATGGCAAACAAGGAGAAATTACCGAAGAGGATGAATTAAAACTCTTGCAAAAAATGGCCAAACAACGTCGGGATTCTTTGGAGATGTTTGTAGGTCAGGGGCGTGAAGACCTGGCACAAAAAGAACGCGAGGAATTAGCTTTGATTGAGAAATTTCTTCCTCAGCCTTTGTCTGAAGATGAATTGCGTACTGCACTACAAACCATTATTGCTACAACAGGAGCTTCTTCTGCAACGGATATGGGAAAAGTAATGGGTGTTGCAACCAAGGAATTAGCCGGCAAAGCCGATGGCAAAGCAATATCCGCGATGGTGAAGTCTCTTTTGGGCTGATACAATGTTATTGGATGCATTGATCGTAATTGCCTCGATACTCGGGTTTATCCGGGGCTGGAAAAAGGCATGTTATGGGCCCTGGGATCTCTGCTGGCCGTTCTGGTAGGTATATTTATTTCCCTGAAATTGGCACACGCCCTCGCTGATTTTCTCTTCAAACAAAATATTCTGACAGGTTCGTATACCTTACTGATTTCATTTATTCTTCTATTCCTCTTAACCATGTTGGCATTCCGGATGGCCGTGGGGATGATAGAATCCGTGTTGGATAAAATTATGCTGGGCTGGGTGAACAAATTATCCGGAGGGCTTTTGTATACTTTTTTTGTGCTGTTTGTCGTGAGTGTGTTTTTGTGGCTGGCGCGTGAAGCCGGACTAATTCGCCCGGAACTTCGAACTGAATCAAAGGTGTATTCGTTGGTTGAACCCATTGGTCCGGAAACTGTTCGTCTTGGATCGGAATACCTGCCACTGTGTAAAGGCTTGTGGAATGATATCCGCAACTACATGCATCAAAAAACGGAGGGTTTTCGTCACCGGAAACTCAGAAGAATTAAAGAAGTCCTTCCTGCATCAAATCATGCAAATGCACCATACCGAAATAGGTGTCCTGTTGCGTCACGATTAATTGTGAAATCTGATGCGTCTTCATTTTATCCATGGCATTCACCGCCAATTCATCGGAAGCGATTGTTTTTGGATGCGGATTCATAATATCAGCAGCTGTAATTCCATTTAGTTGACTATGGTTCTCCAGCATACGCCGAATATCGCCATCTGTAATGATGCCGCAAATTTGACCGGAGGCATCCAACACGGCACAAGCTCCCAATCGTTTTCCGGTAATTTCGGGAATGATGCTGCGTATACCATCTGTTGTCAGTACCTGTGGACGCTCATGTCGCTCCGCCAATTCGGCTACGCGCAAATACAGTTTTNNTCCTAAGGCCCCGCCGGGATGATATCGTGCAAAATCATTGGTGGTAAATCCACGCAATTGAAGCAAACAAACGGCCAGGGCATCGCCTAAAACCAACTGGGCTGTGGTACTGCTGGTGGGAGCCAGATTGTTCGGGCAGGCTTCCTGTTGTACTGTACTGTTTAACACAAAATCAGCTTCTGTGGCCAGATAGGATTGCATCTGACCGCATAAAGCAATCAGTAAATTGCCGAATTGTTTGATGAATGGAACCAGTACTTTAATTTCAGGACTTTCACCACTTTTGGAAATCAGCAATACAATATCATCCGGTTGTACCATGCCTAAATCGCCATGGATGGCATCAGCAGCATGTAAAAACAAAGCCGGTGTTCCGGTGCTGTTTAAGGTAGCTACAATTTTCTGCGCAATAAGGGCACTTTTACCAATACCACTCACCACCAGACGCCCCTTGCAATGCAGAACAGCCTCTACCGTACGAACAAAATCGTCGTGGATATATTGCTCTAAACCCTGTATGGATTGCTGTTCAATGCGTATGGTCTCCAGCGCAGTTTGTCGGATAAGATCGGCGTTCGACATGCCCGCAAAGGTAAAGGATTAATTCAAGTTGGGTGAGGGCATCCAATCAGCTTTTGTACTTATCATGCAACCCTTCGCCTGCCATGATTTTAGATACACAGGCTTCGATACGACGATGTCTGGTTTCGGCTTGTTTGGGTTGTGAAAAGTAGAGAATATACCCACGTTGCCGCCCGGTAGTTAAGGCATAAAATGCTTTCTTGAACGCCGCATCCTGATTCAGCCTTTCCATTAATTCAGGTGGGGCAGGCTCTGTTTCTTTTTTGAATTCAATTTTTTCCAGTCTGTTCCAATTGTATCGCCTCCCGGATATACGCTGAAATATTCTTCTTTTGTTTTAGTACTTCCTGGGTTGAACTGAATTGCAAATACCGTCCTGCCTGCGAATTCTCTCCCGGTTTTACCAGTATTTTTTGGAGTCAGATAATAGGGCCCCCTTAAAAAACTGATGCAGCAGGAGTCCTTGAAAGCAAAAATCATCAGCACATTTTTTTGTTAAGGGTATAACAGGGTACTCCCCATTTGCGGTCTTCAGTTAATCCGGATTCCAGAACCAATTGTCGGAGTAATACCAGTTCTTCTTTCCAACGATGTACTTTGCATTGCGGAGTGGCTCCATATGAACAGCGCATACAGCCATCGATCGAGATATTGGTCCACTAACGGATTCATTTCGGGTAGGGTAGAGACTGGCATAAGAATTTAGCGTAGCGAATATACATTTTTGAAGATGCAGGAAGTGCTGCATTTTCGACGCAAGGAGGCGATGCACCATGTGCACAATCTATCGGCCAGATTTGCAACAATCTAGTTAACTTGCCGCCTCTCATCAACATGGATACGGGTATTCTGATTAAAGGCGCCAGGGTGCACAACCTGAAAAATGTGCAGGTTGAAATTCCGCGGAATAAACTGGTTGTAGTTACCGGAGTGAGTGGAAGCGGAAAGTCTTCGCTCACCATGGATACACTATTTGCCGAGGGACAACGCCGATATGTGGAGAGTTTAAGTTCGTATGCCCGGCAGTTCATGAAGAGTATGCAAAAACCGGATGTAGACATGATTGAAGGGTTGTGCCCCGCCATTGCCATTGAGCAAAAAGTAACTTCACGGACACCACGTTCTACGGTGGGTTCCATGACCGAAATTATCGATTATCTGCGTTTGTTATATGCTAAAGCCGGACGAACCTTTTCGCCCGTTTCAGGTGAAGAGGTGAGCCGGCAAGAGGTGAGCGATGTGGTTCAGTTTATTCAAAAGCAGGCCGAAGGAACCCGTGTATTAATTCTGGTTCCCTTGGCGGCCCATGCCGAAAACAATGCGGCCTATTACTTCAGTGATCTTTTGCAANAAGGATTTACACGTCTTTATCAGGCCAAGGAANAAAATTATCTGCAAATTGAAGAGTGCATCGAACTGGATAGCAAGCAGATGGAATGGAGTGATTATTCTATTTTAATTGACCGCCTGATAACCCGCACCTTTGAACCGGATGAATTGCATCGCATCGCGGATAGTATTCAAACGGCTTTCGATGAAACCAATGGAGATGTGTATCTTGAAGTGAATGGAAAACGCCTGCATCACTTTTGCAACCGGTTTGAACGGGATGGGATGCGATTTGAAATTCCGACCCCGCAATTTTTTCTTNCCAATAATCCGTATGGAGCCTGCCCCGATTGTGAAGGCTTTGGCATGATACTGGGCATCGATCCGGCTCTGGTGATCCCGAATCGGAATTTATCGGTGTATGAGGATGCCGTAGTTTGCTGGAAGGGCGATAAAATGGCCGAATGGNAAAACACTTCATCCGTGAAACAANAAGATCGGTTTCCGATTCATCGGCCTGTTAAGNATCTCACGCAAGATGAATATCATCTGCTCTGGAATGCCAAAAACGGAATTCAGGCTTTCTTTAAAATGGTGGAAGAGAATTTGTATAAGATTCAATACCGTGTGATGCAAGCCCGATACCGCGGTAAAACGCTTTGTCCTTCGTGCCAGGGCGCCCGCATCCGGCCCGACGCGCTTTACGTAAAAGTGCAGGATAAACATATCGGCGAATTACTGAATATGCCGGTAGGACGTTTGTATACCTGGATGCAGAACCTGAAGTTGAACGTGCACGATGAGACCATTGCCCGACGTATTCTGACTGAATTGAACACCCGTTTACAAACCTTGCTGGATGTGGGTTTGCATTATCTGACCCTCAATCGCACAGCCAACACTTTGAGTGGAGGTGAAAGCCAGCGCATTCAATTAACCCGTGTTATCGGCAGTAACCTCACGGATAGTTTATATATTTTAGATGAGCCTTCGATAGGTTTACACGCGCGCGATACGGAACGATTAATTCGGGTATTGCATCGTTTACGTGATTTGGGAAATACGGTGGTCGTGGTTGAACATGATGACCAGATTATGCGGGCCTCCGATCATATCATTGATATGGGACCACTGGCCTCACACCTCGGCGGTGAAGTGGTTGCCGCCGGGCCTTATAAAACCCTGCTCAAAAATAAAAATAGTCTGACAGCACAATACCTCAGTGGCCGGTTGGAGGTAAAGCTTCCCGAACAAAAAAGAACCCCGACCCATTTTATTCAGTTGAACGGTTGCCGACAACATAACCTGAAAGATGTGCAGGTAAAAATTCCGTTTAACCTGATTTGTGTGGTAAGTGGTGTGAGTGGTTCCGGAAAAACAACCCTCATCAAACATATTTTATATCCGGCACTCCTCAATGCCAAAGGGGATTACTCGATCGNNAAGCCCGGCGAATTTGACGGAATCGAGGGCGATGTTCAACGTATCGAATCGGTGGAAATGGTAGATCAGAACCCGATCGGAAAATCATCGCGTTCCAATCCGGTCACCTATATCAAAGCCTACGATGAAATCCGGAATTTGTTTGCCAACCTGAAACTCTCTAAACTGCGCGGATATGGTCCGGGGCATTTTTCATTTAATGTGGATGGTGGTCGTTGTGATCAGTGCAAGGGAGAAGGTGAAACGATTGTTGAGATGCAGTTTCTGGCTGACGTGCATTTGACCTGTGAAGTGTGCAAAGGCAAACGGTTTAAACAAGAGGTGCTGGAAGTGCGGTATAAAGAAATGAGTATTGCGGACGTGCTGGACCTGAGTGTGGATCAGGCCTTAGAATTGTTTCGTAACGAGAAAAAGATTCACGATAAAATCAAATTGTTGGCGGATGTAGGCCTGGGATATATTAAACTGGGACAATCTGCCGATACCCTGAGTGGGGGCGAAGCACAACGGGTGAAGCTGGCTTCGTTTTTAGATAAGAGCTATCACCAGAAANAGATGATGTTCATTNTTGATGAACCAACCACGGGCCTGCATTTTCACGACATTCAAAAATTGTTGACTTCCTTTCATGCCCTGATTGAACAAGGACACAGTATTGTAGTGATTGAACATAATCCGGATGTGATACGCAATGCCGACTGGATTATTGATATGGGACCGGAAGGTGGTGAAGAGGGCGGCTATGTGGTATATGCCGGCGATAAGAAAGGTTTTCTAAAGCAACAAAAAGGGTATACGGCGAAGTTTTTGTAATGAACCAGAAATGCTGGTAAACAGTTCGAACGGCTATTTAATTTTTGAAGAAGAATGGCGATTTGTTTGTCTTTCTCGTGCAATTGATTTTTAGTTCATCCAAAAGTTCCTGACTTATTGTAATTGTTTGTTGCTGAATTTTTCCACTATTAGGACTGTTATCAAAATGATAGTATTCATGATTTTCTTTGTCGATAAGAAACGTTTCGAAAGGAACCGAAAAATTCGTGCGAGATCTTGAATTTTATCTAAACCAATTTTGTTTCCCCTCGTTCTATTTTAGTATAGGTGCTTTCTCCAATACCTAATTGTGCAGCAACATCAAAAGCTTTCAAGTCTTTTTCTCTTCGGATATTTTTAATATTTCGACCAATTTTCTGATAAAAATACAGTACGGCATCTTTCTCCATAGCATAAAAGTAGTGGAAAAACACCATGAAAATGGTAAGCAACACTACTCTTTTTTTCTTTAGTTGGAAAAACTCTTTGAAACTTTGTAATTGAAATTAAACCTTGATATTATGAAAACTTCCAGATTAATTTTAATTGTTGTTTCTTTTAGCTTCAGATTAGTTCTATTATTAATCATTCCTAATTCCTTATTTGGCCAATGGTCAACTGGACCAAATCCAACAACCAATGACAATGTTGGAATTGGTGCAGCAGCCCAGGGAAGTAAGTTGTCCATTGCCTCGAGCTGGGGAGTTAGTGGATGTTCTTATCATGGAGTTCCCGCTTTACAGATAGATTGGCAGGCCCCGAGTATCATACCCTTTGCCCCAACGGTATAAGCGGAGTTAAACCTAAAATTATCCGGGTTTTCAAATCTACTCAAATTGGTAATAATCCGATGCTTGTATTAGATGATTATGGGAATTTCGGACTAGGTACGGAAGATCCATTGGCCAAATTGCACACGATGGGTGGTGGGCTTTTTGAGGGTAATCAAAAGCCTGATTTGGTAACCATTTCAAATGCGGCAACAGGAGTACCGGCTGCATCCTCCGCATTATTTATAAAATACACTAAATCACAGAATTTCAATCCATATATTTTACGTTTGTACGGAGAAAATGTCAATGGAGCGGGCGACCGATTTGTCGTTCGTAACGATGGGCAGGTAGGAATTGGCGTTTCAAACCCATTCTATTCTTTAAGTGTTGCTGGTGGAATTCTGGTCGATAATGATGGTCATTTCGACGGTACAATTACCTCTAATTCGGAAGATTTGGTTCTGAAATTTGGTGGTTTTACCAGTGGCGAGGCTATCGGTTCCATAANNGGACAGGAAATAGCCCAAATGGAATTGATTTTTACTGCATATGAGCAACGCATGAAAATTCGGATGGATGGCGCTGTTGTGATTGGAGATGTAAGTGCACCTCCCGGCTATAAATTGTATGTTGAAAGTGGAATTCTCACCGAACAGGTAAAAGTTGCCATTAAAACCACGAATGATTGGAGCGATTTTGTTTTTAGTCCAAACTATCGTTTGTTGGCTTTATCTGAAGTTCAGGAATATATTTCTCTACATCATCATTTGCCGGATGTTCCGTCAGCGAAGGAGGTAGTAAACCATGGAGTGAACTTAGCCGAAATGGATGCTACTTTATTACAANAAATTGAGGAACTTACCCTGTACATTCTTGAACAAGATAAGAAAATTCGAGAATTGCAGGCTATCTTAGGGATTAAGTAATCGATTAAATTCACTCAATAATATAAAGGTGAGTTTAGGAGAATATTTTGACAATAAAATTGCTTAGCATGCAAAAGATTTTCATACTGTTTATTATGTTGGTTATGGTTAGCGCCTGCAAGCGTTGGCAACATGAGTATCCGGAGGATGGGCAACGTAGTAAGATAACTCCATTGGATCGTGTAGTGGGAAAAACCTGGGTTTTAACCCAATTGAGCCTCAACGGGCAAGATTATATGGATACCGTAAGGGAGCGATTTGGGAGTTTCGAAATGAAGTTGTTTTATACAAAGTATAATCCGTCAGATGAAACTGATAAAGCAAGATACGGAGGGGTATATTCGCCCAAACAGCCAGATAAAACGATCGTTTGGCAGCTTTATGATAATGATTTTAAATTTTCTGCTGGAGCCCTATTTGGTGAATTAGATGATTTCATTTTACCTGGTTATTACAATCAACACAAGCATGAAGGAACAATATTAAAATTGACTGATAAGGATTTTAAATTCCGGATAAACTACTTGGAGCGTGACTCAATTGTCATAACAAACTTTACTGCAAACTAACTTCTCTGAATATGAAAACACTACTATTTTCTCTTGCTGTTTGTGTGATTTTTTTAACCTCAACACTTTGGCCAAACCATTTTACAAGAATTGGCAAATAACGAAATGAAATACTGGAAATTACGAGGCCGTCTTTTAGGTGATGAAAATAATAAGGATATTTATAACGGCTTCATGGTTGTTGGAGCGAACACCGGGGAAAGTTTAATAGCAGTGCAAAGGCATCCAACTTATAAAAGAAACTCATATGATTTCGATCCAAATCAACCTGGCCTAAAATGTACACTACAAACTTTAAATAACGTTTCGATATACGCTCAATATTCCAATGGTTCCATTGCCGCAAATGTAACTCCAATAATTGACCCGAGAGATGGCAAGGATGTTGTTGGTATTTTACGATTTGGAGATAATACATTAATTGAAGTGGGAAAATATCTTACCGTTCTTGCAACCGAATGGGCATTGCTTAAAAGAGAAAATGCATCTACAGCTCAAACGGAAAAAGAAATTTACTACGCATTAATGGCCATTGACCGTTTGGATTTGCTCGGTGAAACAATTTATGGATTAAGCCCAAATCAAAATGGATTTCTCATGCGTAATGACGTCGATAAAATGTTTCAGTTAAATACTGAGGGTAAAAATATTGATCTTGTTATCTCATCAACTGCATGTGATGATTTTTCAGCTGATTGTACAGAAAGTAATGCAACAGTACATGCACGAAACGCAATGAGTCAGGATGAGGTTGTTGGATTGATTATGGGTTTCGCAGTAATGCGAAAAATGTTGCCGGAAAGCGCATCATATAATAATGTACCCTTTCGCCAAAAAAGCCGGGAATTAACTGAAAGAATTATAAATTATGTCAAGAAGGCTGGGGTGACAAATTTTTGGATGATTGTAGATGCCGATCGAAATAAACGGGTCTGTCGTGGATCTAAGGCCATTTGGTCCAGCTTTGCGCTTGCGGCTGCTTCAGAATATATTTGTGGAATACCATTTCAGAACGGTTGGAGTTTAAGTATGGGTAAGTTGGCCTGGAATTTTCAAAAAAATCACTATGCCATGAATAATTGGGATATTGTTTGGGGTTTAGGCATGCCAACCCAAATGCAGGCCGATTTGAACTTAAATGCATATGAGTACATTGATATACCTGGTAATAATTCGGGTAATTACGAACATGATGGTGCTTATAATGTAACCATGTTTCTTAAGTTATTAGCAAGCAGCAAAACAGCACCAAGACCCTACCCACCATATATGGATTTTACAGGAAAAGCACTGATTAACACCGTATCCCAAACCTATGAAAAGCGTCTGTTCGAATTAATGGGGTCGGTTTTGTATGGCTATAGTCCTCAAATCAGCGAGGCTGATTGGCGTCACCAATTCAACCAATTGACATGTGGTTGCAATTGTATTCAAGGTGTAAATTCTTCCGGATATCGTGGATGTGATAACTATTTATTGTTGGTTCCTCCTAATATTCCAACGGTGGCGATCGTTCCTCCAAATCCCTGGATGGTTGAAGATCGTTGGGCATTTTATCGACACGGTGGTGGCAGTTATCCAGATGGAGGTACAACACCTGGTGATGTACCCGGTACCTTAAATGAATTTAATGGACTAGATTATATGATGGCATATAATTTTTATCGGTGGAAATATTTTGCTGGTGGATATATGAGTAAAGTACGTAAAATAATTAACGGTGCTTCTATGCCTATCAATTTTCCAGGTACAGCACAATCACCTGCATTTTCTTTAGGAAGCGATCGATATCCTCTGGAAAATAAAGCCGTTTTCAGATTCAATCTGGGAATACTACTTTAGAAAGTGACGCGCATGTATATTATTTTGCTGGTTCAGACATTCAATTAAAACCTGGATTTCATGCTAAATCTGGGTCTATTTTCATGCAGCCATAAGAGAGTATGATTGTATTCCAAATCAATTTCTCATCGGTAACGCCGTTGTGGTGGGTTATAAGACCGAAGACACTTTGAACCAATTCACATTTCTTGATGAAATTGACACCACAATAAATATTCAAGTCGATGAGGATAGTGCTTTAACCTATGATGCAGGACCTAATTTAGACTCGTTATATTCTTTGACCTATACCAATAACATTGATACTTTCATTTTTGATCTCAATTCAAGTTATATATATTCAGATTCAGGGAAATTATCTATGCGCCCCAGAGTAATAAAATTGCCCTGCAAACTGCTTCAATGGAAAGTGTCAGACTATATCCGAATCCGGTCAGTTCGCTATCTTATCTGGAAATGAATCTTTACGCAGACGCAGAAATAAACCTGAGTTTGACGGATGCATTTGGTAAAAAAATGATGGGGGTATTTGAAGATTATACTATGCAGCAATCCAGAGGGAAGAAGAAATTTACACTCGAACTAATCACCTGGCTCCGGGAATCTATTATTGTATCGTTGAAATAAACGGACAAAAACAAGTGTTGCGTTTATCCGTTATTTGTAAGTTCTACTAATAAGTGCAACCGGATTTTATCCCCTGTGGAGCGTAGAGAAGCGAAGGCGTAGCCGAAGCGAAACGAAGCTCCACAGAAGCCAAAAACTACCTTTGTTATTACCACATGACAAAGAAGTATAATCAGCTCACCTTGGCACAAAGGTACAAGATCGAAGCACTTATCAAAGTCGGCAAATCACAATCTGAAATTGCCCAGATTATTGGTGTTCATAAATCGACAATACATCGAGAGCTAAAGCGAAATATCCCTGCTCGGGGGTAGGTGCTAAAATCTATGGCGCTCAAAAGGCACAGACGAAGACCGACAACCGGCACAAATTCAAAACGAAGCGAATTCGATTTACGGAGCCNNTCTAAAAAGCAGATGCTGAAGTGGATGGAGGAAAAACGATTTTCTCCGGAATTGGTGGCTGCCCAGTGGAGCAAGGAAAACAAACCAGGTGTTTGTCATGAAACCATTTACAAATTCATATGGCATTGTAAGCACACAAATCAACGTATAAATAAACCTTACAAGAAGCTCTATACTAAACTGAAACATGGAAAACGTCGCAGAAAGCGAGGGAACTATAAAGATTCAAGAGGTATTATACCGAACCGTGTATCGATTGAAAACCGGCCCAAAATAGTAGAAAACAGAAGCCGATTTGGGGATATTGAGGCCGATATTATAGTAGGGGCAAATCACAAATCTGCACTATTGATAACCACAGATAGAGCAACAATTAAGACAACAATAGATAAGCTGAAAGGAAGAGATGCAGAGCAGGTATCAAAAATTATAATTGCCCGTATGAAAAAATGCCACCGANTAAAAACCATGACCTTTGATAATGATCAAGCTTTTTCCAAACATGAACAAATTGCAAAAGCGCTGAATATAAAAACATATTTTACCCGTCCATACACGTCACAAGACAAGGGCACCATTGAAAATAGAAACGGCGTAATTCGTCTGTTCTTCCCAAAGAAAACTGACTTCGATAAAGTTTCATCCTCTGAAATCAAACGAGTAGAAAAAGAAATCAATAGCAGACCCGTTAGAAAATTTGGATACTTAACCCCGGATGAAGTATTTTTAAAGTTGAAAGGTAGCGTTGCACTTATGAATTGAACTCAGCATTCATTAAACTTATTTTGCATTAGTATTCATTTTTAGAGAGTCAATGGTATCTCGCAAAAGTACCTGGTGATATGCGTTCACCTACTCCGCCAACTGAAAAATTTCCGCATAGTTTCGCCCCAGTCCATCGTAATCTAAGCCATAACCCACCACAAACTTATTCGGTATACTAAATCCGATATAGTCTACATCCAGTGGGTATTGCAGGGCTTCCGGCTTTTGTAACAAGGTGCAGATGCGCACTGAATTGGGATTCTGTTTTACCAGCGATGGCAGGAACTCCGTCAGGGTTTTGCCGGTGTCCACAATATCCTCAACGATAATCACATCCTTACCACTTAAATCTTCTTCCAGGCCAATAGAGGTGATCACCGTTCCGGTGCTGCTGGTGCCTTTGTAGGAAACTAATTTAATAAAAGAAATGGCCGCCGGTATGGTAATGCGTTTAAATAAATCGGCGGCAAAGATGAAAGACCCATTCAGTATGCCTAAAAANAGGACATTCCGGTCTTTAAAATCCACACTGATTTGTTTTGCCAGTTCCGCGATACGATCCTGTATGGTTTGTTCACTGAGATAAGGGATAAATTCTTTGTCGTGTACCCGAATACGCTCCATTATTTTTTAGATTTCGTTTTTTGGTTTTGTCATTTTGTTTCTTCACCTCTTTGTCTTTGGCCCCTTTACCAATCGGTTTTATCGGCAGTTTTTTGGAGGCATTCTCTTTGGCTCCCTTTTTCGACTTGTCCGATACAGTTTTAGCTCCAGCTTTCGTATCTTTTTAATGGTGTTTTTCTGATTGGAGGCTTTGTCCTTAGGTTCCTCTTTTTTCGGTTGGCGCACGATGCCGGTTTTTGTCACCTTCACATCCGCATTTTTACCACTGGTTTTGTCTTGGGTTTTGGTGTCTTTGTCGTTTGCTTTAGGAGTCGTGATTGTTTTAGGTGGTGTTGTGGTAGTGGCTGGTTTCGGTGTTACGCTACTTGTATTCACCGGCGATGCACTCACTTTTTCGTGGAGGAAGTGGACGATAAACCACCGCATCAAATTTTTCTTTCAGTTTTTTTACGCTATCACTTACCCCGGGTTCATCGTAGGTTCGTTTGGGGCCACGGGCTCCGGTGTAGTCACCACCACCGGAATAGATTTTTCAGGCGTTGTGCTGGCCACTTCCGGAGTTGAATTTTCCGGGCTTGATGCCGGTGGGTCAGGTATTTGGGTGCTGTTCGGATCGCGGTCAACAAAGCTTCCGCCCGGCGAGCTTTTTCAGTATCAATAATATCTGATGCATTTGCCATCGGGTGTTGACCTGAATCGGTTTTGCCGGTTCTACATTTTCCTGTTTTTCGGCTCTTCTGAAATCTTTAAATGATTCGGAATCTCTGTTTTGCTTTGGGGCACTTCAGCCGCCTTGGGTTCCACCTTCTCGGGTGCTGTTTCTGTAACAGTCTCTGTCACTTGAGGTGCTTCTTGTTTGGCAGGCTCTGGTGGTTTGTTTTCTTCCACACGGGCTGTTTCATTGCTGGCCGTTTCAACAGGTTTTGTTTCAACTGGCGAATTGGCTGCCTCTACTTCTTTGGGTACCTGTGCAGAAACCACAGGTTCTTCTGATTTTGGGTAACTGTTTCGCGAACCGCACTTTGTATTTCAGGGGTTGATGTCGCCTGACGATTTTCAGTCAGAGCCGGTAAAAATTTAGGTTTGAGTTTGGGCGTCTCATACGAACGATACTGCAAGGCCAGTTTTTCTCCGGTCTCTGGTTCCTGTGCATCGCTCAGATTATTAAAGGCCATCAGATTTTCTAATAAAATGGCCTCTTTCTGTGCAATCATGTGCATGGTTTCACCGGCTTTTACCACATGAAATTCTTCGGTGCCGGTCTTGCGTTTCTTTTCCGTGAACACAAACATATCGTAGGGCAGGGGNGCATCATTTAATTCGTTCAACACCAACAATCGCGGATAACGAATATTCCATTCAATCGCCCGGTCTAAGAGCATATCTCCTTTCTTAGCCCAAAATCCTTTGAGTCCTTTGTAAGAATTCATCACCGGGTCTGCAGGTGGAGCAGACTGCGTCATGCGGGTGGCATCGGTTTCAGGCACTTTTTCGCCCACTGTTTGAAAGGCCTTGCCCTGGGCTTCATACGTAAATTGTTGTAAATTGTATTTCTCAACCAATTCTGTAAGTCGGCGCACATAAGCCGGATTCGTCGCATACCCTGCCCGTTTTAATCCACTGGCCCATCCTTTATAATCGGTCACATCTAAATCGAATAANAAGGCATATCGGCTTCCGGCGCGCAAAAAGTTCGAATGATCCAGATACGATTGTTCAGCACTGCTGTATTTACGAAAACATTCCTGGCGCCGATCATCATCATGCAGGATGGTTTCGCCGGTCCAGGTGGTTTTACATTTGATGCCAAAGTGGTTATTGCCTTTGGTAGCCAGTTCACTTTTTCCGGCTGCACTTTCATGAATGCCTTGAGCCAGGGTGATGGCAGCAGGAACTCCGGAACGGATTTGTTCGGCAACAGCTAATTTCTTAAACGTTTCAATGTATTGCATCACATCCTCTTCATCCTGTGCCTGGCAAGGACTGCCCATTGCGAATAGCGAAAAACGAGCAGGAGGATGGAAAATGTTCGGACCCATCCACATTGAAAACCTTCATTACAATCATTCGTTAGTTTATTTAGTAAAGGATGTGCGGAAAGCAAACTATTTTTTTCTGGAAATCAGGATGCCATCCCGTATTGGCAAAAGTACATTTTCCACGCGGCTATCCTGACTGATTTTNTCATTGTAAGCCTGCATCGCTCTTCCGTTTTTGGATGCCGGTGGATTCGCTAAAACTTCACCCTGATACAGAACATTGTCGGCCAGAATATAACCGCCAGGCTTTACCTTCTCAATCACCAGATCGAAATATAAACTATAATTGATTTTATCGGCATCAATAAAAACCAGATCAAAAGGGTAGTTTAATGAAGGAATCAGGTCGGCAGCCCGGCCCACCTGTAATTCAATTTGATGTTGCCAGGCCGATTTTTAATANAAGGATGCAGCTAGCGAAGCCTGTTCCTCATCCGCTTCCAGGGTGACAAGTTTGCCTTCGGGTTTTAAGCCTTCGGCGAGGCAAAGCGCTGAATAGCCGGTGAATGTACCGATTTCGAGAACATACTGAGGTTGTATCATTTTACTGAGCATACTTAGCACACGACCTTGTAAATGCCCGGACAGCATCACCGGTAAATTTGTTTTCAGATGAGTTTGGCGGTTGAGGTCGTACAACAGGTCTGTTTCTGGAGTACTGCATTGTTCGCAGTAAATATGTATGGCTTCGGAGGTCAGAACATGCATGCGGGTTATCGTTTTTGAGAAGATCATCAACAACAAGAAGGTGATCAGCCCATTGAGGATGAGTAACTCGATACCGATTTTGTACCCGCTAAAAATACGTTGGGATGCGGAGAGTAAGCTTTCTGCGAAAGGACCTTGCAGTGTTAATTTTTTTATAAACCATTCGGCATTGTTGAGTAGGTCTAAGGCCAGGGTTAGCAAAGGCGCGGCAATACAAACGGGAAGCACCAAACGGTCCGGAATAAAACGTCGTGTGAGGATGCCAAAACTGAACAAGCCCAGCAGNGGNCCATAGGTATAGCCAGCCAGTTTTAAAATAACATCAATGATGCTTTTATCATCAATCCATTTAAAAATCATGGTGCAGGCAAAGAAGATCAATGCGAAGCTAAGATGCACGCCTAACCGGGTGCGTTTACGTTGTTGTTCATTGATGGTTGTATTTCGTTTTAGTCCTAAAATATCAATACAGAACGCTGAAGTTAATGCCGTGAGCGCTCCATCCGCGCTGGGAAACAAGGCCGAGATCAAACCAATAATAAANAGAATACTCACGCCGGCCGATAAGTATCCGTTTAAGGCGATGGCCGGAAAGAGGTCGTCACCTTTAATCGCGATTTGATTTTTACTCGCATACAGATACAGGCATCCTCCTAAAAACAAGAACAGGAAGTTGACAAAGAGAATGATCGTGGAAAAGGTGAGCATGTTNTTNTGCGAATCGCCCAGTTTTTTCACACTGATATTTTTNTGCATCATCTCCTGATCCAGTCCGGTCATGGCAATGGTGATAAAGGCTCCACCCAGAATTTGTTTCAGNAANAATCCGGGTGATTTCGGATCAAAATTAAACACGGTAGTCAGGGTATTGTCCTTCATCGCACTGAGCGTTTCGCCAAAACTTCCTCCCAACTGCCGCTGAATCGCAATGATGCAAATAATCAGGCCCAAAAGCATGAACGTGGTTTGCAAGGTATCGGTATACACAATCGTTTTTACGCCCCCTTCAAATGTGTATAATAAAATTAAAAGCAGAATAACAAAAGCGGTCAACCAGAACGGAATTCCCATGCGGTCAAGAATAAACAGTTGCAGGATATTTACAACCAGGTAAAGACGCGCTGTGGCTCCGAGTGTTCGGGAGATGATAAAATAAAAGGAGCCTGTTTTATAGGCAGTCATACCAATGCGCTCTTGCAAATACGAGTAAATGGAAGTGAGTTGCATCCGGTAATACAAAGGCAACAATACGTAGGCAATCGCGAAATACCCGATGAAGTAACCAATGACCACCTGAAAATATTGAAATCCGTTTCCGCCCACGGTTCCGGGAACACTCACGAAAGTGACTCCGCTTAGGGAGGTACCTATCATGCCGAAAGCAACCAGCATCCAGTTTGAATTTCGGTTGCCAATAAAAAAGGAATCATTATCACTGCGACGAGACGTGAAATAGGCCACAATGAGTAAGAGGGCAAAATAGGCCAGAACAAATCCCAGCAAAAGTGTACTTGACATAAATCGTTTTGAACGAGGTAAAAGTAGATAAAGATTTTTATTCCACTGTGAATTGGGGTACACAGTCAGGAGATACAAAATGATCTCTGTGGCGATGAGAGCTCTGGTTTATGAAGGTTCATTTGCCAGCAGACAATCCATTTAGATCCTCGGATCATCAGGCATTTGCCGTTAAAGAGATCGCAGTCCTTTTACGTGAGGAGGTTTTTTCGCTTTCACATAGGTTCTCCATTTGTCTAACACCTGTTGCATATCCTGTGGTAACTCACTTTCAAAAAACAGTTCTTCGCGGGTGATAGGATGCATAAATCCCAGGGTTTTGGCGTGCAAAGCCTGGCGGGGCAGCAGGTTAAAACAATTGGTTACGAATTGCTGGTATTTAGTGAACACGGTGCCTTTCAGGATGCGGTCACCTCCATAGTGGGCATCATTAAANAGCGTATGGCCAATATGTTTCATGTGAACTCGNATCTGGTGGGTTCGTCCGGTTTCCAGTTTGCATTCCACCAGGGTGACGTAGTGTAATCGTTCTAATACCCGGTAATGCGTAATGGCCAGTTTGCCNTTTTCATCGGCTTCAGAATAGGTGGTATATATTTTCCGGTGACGTTCATCGCGACCAATATAGGTTTCAATCCGACCGGCATCTTCTTCAACATCACCCCATACCAAAGCATGGTAGGTGCGTTGTACGGTATGTTTNTTAAACTGCTGAGCCAGNTTCAAAATCGATTTTTCGCGTTTGCCGATTACCAATAAACCGGTGGTATCCTTATCAATTCGATGCACCAGCCCGTAGCGAGGCATGCTGGCTGCTTCCGGATCATTTTGCTGAAAATACCAGGCCAAAGCGTTCACCACAGTTCCGGTATAATTTCCTACACCCGGGTGAACCACTAAATTACTTGGTTTGTTGATGACCATTAACTCCGCATCTTCATAAACAATATTTAATGGAATGGGTTCAGGCAGTATTTCGGTGGTTTCCGGTGCCCGAAAGGTGTAAACGATGATATGATCACGGGGNCGCACCTTGTAGTTGGCTTTCACCACCTGATTATTTACCTGCACGAGTTCATCATCAATACCCTGTTGTACTTTATTGCGGGTGATGCCACCTATTTTTACCATCAGGTATTTATCAATCCGCAAGGGTTCTTGTCCGCGGTCAACCACCGTGTCGATCATCACATGTTTTTCGGGTTCCGATTCCTGAACGTCATCCTCATCCCAGTCTTCAGCTAAATGATGCGCTTCCATTACGGTCAAAGGTATACCGAATTCGGATATGTACTTGAATGATGTGAAATGCCAGGGGAGAAGGAATTTCTGGTATCATTTGTAACAGGTTCTTGCTACCGCTGGTATATCCGAAATTCCGATTCTTCGGATGCCAAATATCCTAAAGGTATAAAACGGAACCCTTACTTTTGCGAAGTGCAGATTCGATTTGAACATTTGGGGAATATGCCTTATGGTGAGGCCTGGGAATATCAGGAGTCACTTCTCCAGGCTAATCTTGATATCAAAAACGCAATCNGTGAGCGGGAGCTTGGCCAACGAGCAGATGCACCAGAAGAAACCAGTCAGCATTTATTATTTGTGGAGCATGCGCCCGTATTTACTCTTGGGAAAAGCGGCCATTTGGAAAATTTGCTGGTCAATAATTCGTATTTACAAGAGAAAGGTATCGCATTTTATAAAACCAACCGGNGAGGGGATATCACGTATCATGGTCCGGGACAACTGGTGGGGTATCCTATTTTAGATCTTGAAAAACTGAAGCCGGATATTGTTCTTTATATGCGCAATCTGGAAGAAGTTATCATCCGGGTATTGAATGATTATGGGTTAGATGCGCAACGCAGTCCCGGCGAAACCGGAGTTTGGCTTGATCCCGATAAACCGATGTTTGCACGTAAACTATGTGCTATGGGGGTACGAACCAGTCGCTGGGTGACCATGCACGGTTTCGCCTTAAATGTGAACACCGACCTCAGTTACTTCCAGCTTATTGTTCCCTGCGGCATTCAGAATAAACAAGTGAGTAGTTTGGCGAAGGAGCTGGGCCGAACGGTAGATATGTTGGAAGTGGAAGCTAAAACCAAANAATACTTTCAACAGGTATTGGGTGTGGAACTGAAAACTCCATCACTGTAAATTGGTAACATCCGGGTTAACTTTGTCGTCTTCTCCTTAAATTTGATAAAAACCCAGCAGCATGAAAAACTTTTATTTCTTGTAGCGTTTGTTACAGCCGCAATGTATTCAAAGGCACAGGTCCCTTGTAGTTTTACCAAGTCACTCGCCGGAAGTACGGTGTCTGTTAACTACCTCTGGATTATTCCATTGATTTATTCCGTAGATAGTGTGTTTATCGATTATGGGGATGGCAGTTCAGTGATGCAGTATGCCCCGGTACCCGGAACTGCTTCGCATACGTATACAGCCCCTGGCAGCTATTCTATTTGCCTGACCCGCTATATGTCGCAGTTAGGTGTTCCCGGTGCTATCGTATGCACGTATTGTGATTCTGTGTCTATTGGTTCATCCAGCAGTTGTTTTGTTTCGGCAGCATACAATACCACGGCAATTGGGTTAACGGCGAACTTTACCAATACCACCAGTTGCAGCACTTGTAGCAGCATTTCACACGCCTGGAATTTTGGTGATGGTAGCCCAATCAACACCCAAACCTCCCCATCACATGTGTACGCGGCCAATGGAAGTTACAATGTTTGTCTGATTTCAACAGGAACCAATTCATCCGGCCAAACCTGCAGTGATACAACCTGTACTAGTCACGGTTAGCAACAACCAACCCTGTTCAGCCAATGCTTCCTTTACAGCAAGTACCGGAAGTACCACAGTTAATTTCACCAATAACTCAAGTTGTACGAGCTGTTTAACTACTACCTATTCCTGGAGTTTCGGTGACGGATCTCCGCTTTCAACCGCCATGAATCCGACACATACGTATGCCAACGGAGGCGTTTATGTGGTTTGTCTGGTGATGACCGGTGTAAGTGGAACCGGGAATGTGTGTGTCGACTCATTTTGTACTCCTATCACGGTAACCGGTGCGTTGTCGTGCAACATCAATGCCGCATTTACCTCATCGACCAATCAACTGAATGCCAGTTTCAGTAATAATACGACGTGCTCCGGATGCAGTTCCTGGAATTCGTTGTGGGATTTTGGAGATGGAAGTATGCCAACTACGCAAACCTCCCCCACGCACAGCTATTCAACTGCAGGTACCTATTCTGTTTGCCTCTACGTGGTTGGTTTAAATAGTGGTGGACAACCTTGTTTGGATACGCTGTGCCAGAACGTGACGGTATTGCAAACCGGTGTAGATGATTATTCTCGTCAGCTTTTGCAGGTGTATCCGAATCCAGCTACTGATCGATTTCAAATCAGTCTGCCAATAAACACAGAAGTATATGCATTGCAGTTGCTGGACATCACCGGACGAATGATTCAGCAGTGGCCTTTATTCAAACAAGCTGCATCCAAACACACCTTTGATATTCAAGCGCAGGCTGATGGAATTTACTTATTGCGTTTAGAAACTGCTGAGGGAAGTTATCTCGGGCGAATCCAGAAACAAAGTCACTAGGTGAGTGGAATAAGATTCCTTTCGAACTGAATTAAAAATCCTTGAGGAATGAACTCAAGGATTTTTAATAAGAAAAATTTTAATCACGCTGAAATTCGAGCCGCTGACCTCTGGATCCTTCCAAAATCGATCCTAGTGCGTATACACAATGTCCATTGACGTACGTTGAATGGATGCGTCCCGTAAAAGTTTGGCCTTCCAGCGGGCTCCAGCCACATCGATAAAACAAATTGTCTTTTTTCACGGTAGTTTCACCTTGAAGGTCGAGTAGAACGAAGTCGGCATAGTAGCCTTCGCGGAGGTATCCCCGTTCTTTAATCTGAAAACACTCTGCCGGAGCATGACAGGCTTTGTCAACTATTTTNTCCAAAGAGATCCGGCCTTGTTTTCGTGCTTCCAACAACAACAATAAACTGTGTTGCACCAGAGGGAGTCCGGAGGGTGCTTCGCCATAAGGTTTCTGTTTTTCTTCCCAGGTATGGGGTGCATGGTCGGTGGCGATAATATCTATCCGGTCATCCAGCAAGGCTTTCCAAATGGCTTCTTTGTGATGCGGAGCTTTTATCGCCGGATTGCACTGAATCAGATTACCATATTTTTCATAATCATCGGCTGTGAAATGTAAATGATGCACACAAACTTCTGAAGTAATTCGTTTTTCAGACAGTGGAAACAGATTGGTGAAAAGATTCAATTCCTTTTCTGTGGTGAGATGCAGAATATGCAGACGGGTATCAAATTTNTTAGCCAATTGAATCGCACTCAATGAAGATTCAAAACAGGCTTCAACATCACGGATGAGTGGATGAAATCGGGCATGATCTAAAGAGGCTCCCTTTGCTAGAAGTTCAGCTTTGTTCCGATGAATAACAGGTTCGGATTCACAGTGGGTAGCAATTAATACTTCACTTTCCGAAAANATCTTTTCAAGGGTGATGATATTATCTACCAGCATATTGCCGGTGCTGGAACCCATAAATATCTTTAGTCCACAAATCTGATTTTTGAATTGATTGATCTTTAGCGCATCCTCCGCATTATCGTTCGATACACCCAGGTAAAAACTATAATTGGCTGGTGAAGTATTAGCGGCAATGGCATAACGTTCTTCCAGTAAATCAACGTTCAGGCTAGCCGGATTCACATTGGGCATATCCATAAAACTCGTAACTCCTCCTGCAACAGCCGCACGCGATTCGGTGGCAATGCAGGCTTTATGCGTTAAGCCAGGTTCTCTGAAATGCACCTGATCATCAATCAATCCGGGAATTAAAGTTAGTCCTTCGGCATTTATTTCACGGGCTCCCTGTGGCGCCTGAACCTGTGACCCGATGTGTTCGAAACGACCGTTTCGGATAAGGATATCACCATGTTCAATTTGACCCTCGTTCACATAATGCACATTTCGAATGACTAAATCCATGGTCTTATTTTTACGACAAATATACTTGAGTATAAGCTATAACATCTTACTTCTTCAATTCATTTCGGGACTGAATACCGCAAAAATACGGTATCCTGAGAAAGAATGCCATAGAAATTGATTTACCTTTATCCGTTATTAAATGGCTTTATGAAAAAATTCTTCTGTTCGTTGTCATTAGCTTCTATTTTCAACAAGTTGATGCCCAATCGGCCAATATGAAACGGCTCATGGATGATCAGTTTCTGATTGATCGTCTGGATGTATTAAATGGTCGTTTATCTGATTCATTACATACCGCCTTGCAAGCTTTAAACCGGAAAGATGTTGTGCAATTTCTGGAGCAATACCTGCGCAAGAATGGCAATAAGCTAACTACCGGAGAGAAGCAGGAAATACAACGGATTATTTCTAAANACGGAGAATGGGCTGCCAATGGGGAAGGGGCTGAAGATTCGAAGTACCCGATACTGAATACATTTTATCAAAAGAAATCCGATATGGTGAACCTGGCATCGGAGCGGGCCAACCTCATCATCAATCCAATTTTAATTACCNAGCAAATGGTAGAAACCAACAATACGAAGCAGAATTTATTTGTCAATACTAAAGGCCTTGAACTACGTGCAAATTTGATAAAGCGGGTTGGCCTCTACACTACGTTTACGGATAACCAGGAACGCGGCCCCTGGCATCATCAACAACGGGTGATGAGCAGAAGTGCTGTGCCGGGCATCGCTTATTACAAAGATTTTAAAGTGGATAAACCAGGTAAAGCACAGGATTATTTATATGCTGCCGGATACCTGGATGCTGAAGTGATTAAAAACATGGTGAATGTATCTTTCGGACAAGATCGTTTTCACATTGGCGATGGCTATAGAAGTTTGTTCCTGAACGATATGGGAGCCAATTATACCTTCATGAAAATTAATACCAAATTGTGGCGCTTTAATTATCAAAATCTGTGGATGGAATTAACACCACAATACAAACGCGGAGGCGATAAATTGCTTCCAAGAAAGTATGCCGCCATGCACTACCTCTCTGCCAATGTCACCAATTGGTTGAATATCGGTTTGTTTGAAGGTGTTATTTTCGGACGTACCACCGGATTTGATTTTGCCTATATGAATCCTATCATTTTATACCGGAGCATTGAGCAATACAAAGGAAGTCCGGATAATGCCTTACTTGGTTTGAGTTTCAAAATCAACACCAAGATTAAAACCGTTCTTTACGGACAGGTTCTATTGGATGAATTTAAATTTAGTGAAATCAAGGCGCGAAACGGATGGTGGGCCAACAAATATGGAATTCAGTTAGGCTTTAAAGTTGCAGACCTCTTTAATATTAAAAATCTCCTGATTCAGGGTGAAGCGAATATGGTGAGACCATTTACCTATTCAAGAGATTCGGTCACTGATTACACCCATTATAACCAGGCCCTCGCCCACCCGTATGGGGCCAACTTTCTGGAGGCGAATCTGATCGTGAATTACAAACCCACCCGAAATATTTATTTANACCTGGAGGAGTTTATTAATCGCCAGGGCAAAGACACCTCTGCGAAGCGCGCATTTGGTGGTGATATCTTCAAGCCCTATACGATGCGAAATGCTGATTATGGAATCGCTTTGTTTAATGGTTATCCCACAGAGACTTTTTATTCAAACCTGAATCTTTCTTACGAACTGCGCTATAATATCTTCTTTGATTTAGGCTTTGCCTACCGTTACCAGAATAGTAGTCATAAATATGTACCTGCTTTCAATAGTGTGCAGGTTTATTCAGGCATCCGTATCAATGCCGTACGAAGGCAGTACGACTATTAGAAACGAGTAGCACTGATCTCCGGCAAAACTGTTGCTGATTTGAACAACATCACGAAGTAATTATCTACATACTCCGTTGTTTGCTCCATGTGCAAGCAAGGGTTTTATCTGGTAAATCCTGTATCTTTGAGAGATGCGTTTTTGGTTGATTTCTTACATGCTGTTTTGCATTTTTCGATGCAGGCTCAAGTGGGGCTGGATATTCTGGAAGGTCCGGTTGCCGTGGTGCCCTGTAACAACAATTGTGATACGCTGCATGCCAACTTTCCTAAGCCACTAAAACGAATCAGTATAGCGTGAGTGCGATCTCTTATAACCCGTAAGTATTAGTGGAACCCAAGTGAATCTCGCTGATGATACGTTTTCAGGTGCCATTCCACTTGGGTTTGATTTCTGCTTTTCAGTCGCAATATTCCCAATGTTATCTGGCAGATAATGGAGTGCTAACTTTCAGTCCACTGTACAATCTGAGTGCCTGCAACAACAATACCCAACAAACCTTACCTTATTACAATTCTACATTTCCGGATAATGCCATTTTTTTCTGTTTATGGATGTGAATCCGGCTTTGGGAGGAACTATAGAATATGCCACTGTGGGAGTAGCCCCATTTCGAAAATTTGTGGCGCAGTATTCCAACCTCAAAATATTTGGATACGTGTAGTAATACGACATCCACTTTTCAGGTTGTTTTGTATGAGAGTACACATGTTATTGATGTTTTTATTCAGAATAAAACCACTTGCGACAATGACCCACTGAACTATGCCAACTATGCCACCGTGGGTATACAGAATGTGGCTGCCACTACAACGTATACGGCACCGGGTAAACATGCGGCTCAGTTTACTGCTAACAATGAAGGCATCCGTTTTCACCTTCCGGACTGCCAGATTATGTGATGAAGTGGTATGGGCCTTCAGGAAATGTCTTGGCAACCAATGTAGATAGTTTGGTGGTTTGTCCTACAACTTACCCCTATAAGATAAAGGCCGAAATTGTCATCAATTGTCCCAATCTCACTTTTTCCGATACCGTTCGTCTTGAAAAATCAAACCTAAAATTGACAGCATCGTAAAAATAAAACCGCTTTGTTCGGAGATTCCAGTGGTAGCCTGACCGTTTATGCATCCGGTGTAAATGCGCCGTTCACCTACTCAATAGCCAATGGATCGTATACAACCAATAATACCTTTTCAAATTTGCCCGCTTCTTCTTATTTACTTTCCGTGTTGGACGCTGCCGGTTGTAAAAAGATACCATCGTCAGTCTTCCGGCGACCTATGTGTTGAATTTTCAGATTGATTCGCTGAAACTTCCTACCTGCCCGAATAACAACGGGTATATTTCCGGACATCCAACCAACGGAACAGCGCCCTATAGCATCACCTGGAGCAATGGCGATACGGGTCCTGTTTGTGATAGTTTTGGAACGGGTACATTAATTGTAACGGTTGTGGATGCGAATGGTTGTACGAATATTCTGCCTATCACCATCATTTATGATAGTTTGCCAACCTTGAATGCCGTGTTGATAAAGCCGGTTTGTCATGATTCAACAGGTTCGATTACCTTGAACGTGACCGGAGGCCAGGCCCCTTACACATATAGCTGGTCGGGTGGACAAACAGGCAATGCGATTCAAAATTTAAGTGCCGGGTTTTATACAGTTACGGTGGTAGATTTTTCAGGATGTTCAAAAACAGGCTTCTTTAGTTTAACAGATACCCTGGTAACGAACAACCTCAAAGATTCGGTAGCTACCACCTGCGGACTAGCCAATGGTCAGGCGGTGGTTTATCCATTCAATGGGGCATCCCCTATTCCTTTCAGTGGTTTCCCAGCGTCCAAACTTCAAATCCGGCAATCAATCTGGCTCCCGGGTTTCATACCTGCCAAATCACAGATGCCAATGGCTGTCTAAAAATCGATTCCATGTTTGTAGATTCATCCCTGGCTATGGTGAATCTGATTTCAAAGGCCAATGCCAATTGCGATAGCAGTAATGGGAAAATTTCAGTGGTCGGCGTGTTGAATAATATTGGCCCGGTGACGTATTTATGGAATAATTTTTCTACTTCAAATGCACTGAGTGGTCTGGCTCCCGGAACATACTGGGTTCAAACCACAGATGCCTTTGGGTGTGTGGCATCAGATACTATTCAAGTTGGAGATGATGGCGTGCCTTATCTGAGTATCGTTTCGTATCAATCGCCCGCCTGTTTTGGAGATTCCAATGGCTCCGTAGTTCTCACCGGAACTTCCGGATCGCCGCCGTATAAATATTCACTCGATGGTACAAATTTTTCAAGCACCGCTCAATTGACTGGTATCGCAGCCGGCACTTACACCATTTATATTACGGATGCGAATTCCTGCCCGAACGATACGTTGGTTACCTTCACTCAACCTCCTGATTTGCTTAGCGCTGTAAATCCGGATACGGTATCTTGTTTTGGAGATGCCACAGCTGGGTTACAAATTTGGGCGCAAGGTGGAAGTCCGCCCTTGTTATTTGCGTTGAACAATAGCCCATGGCAAAGTAGCCCTGTTTTTCAGGTTTGCAGGCCGGAAACTACACGCTGTTGGTGAAGGACGCCAATTCCTGTGAGGATACTTTAGCGACTCAGGTGATTGGCCCAGCCAGCCCTTTAAAAATCCATGCCCAGTTAAAGGATATTCCTTGTTTTGAAGAAAATACCGGATACATCCATATTGGCCTGACGGGCGGTTGGATGCCGTATAGCTGGAATTGGAGTCATGGAGCGGATAGTTTACAATTGAATCAACTGGGTCCATTACAAACTGTATTTACGGTTCAGGATGCCCGGGGTTGCCAGGTGCAGGATACCCTCGAAATTGTTCAGCAATTATGCTGTGTGATGGTAGTTCCTAATGCATTTTCACCGAACGGAGATTCAAAAAATGATGCTATTCACCCATTGGCAATCAGTGCAGTCTCTACAATGAAATTCAGTATTTATAATCGATGGGGTCAGGAGGTATTTTTCAGTCGTGATCCGGCAACAGCCTGGGACGGTACGCTATTTGGCAAACCCTGTGATGTAGGAGTCTATCACTATTATCTGGAATATACCTGTCCGTTCGAAAAGGAAAAGCAGGTACAGAAAGGTGATATCACCTTATTGCGTTAGTATCCACTTGCCGGTCTTTTTACTAAAAGACAAGACCTGTTTCGCAGAAATATTATGCCTAAGAGTCTGAACAATGAATAAAAGGGGTGCTCCATCGGTTCCGGGCATGATTCCAAAACATAGGAATGACTAGTAGGTACTCATACCACTCTTTCCGGGATGTAGTCCCTTTTTGGTATCATCTACAAAAGGAGCACTCAGGGAATTGGTATTTAAAATTCTTTCCATAAAATACGACCATCACGAGCATCTAGCATAGAGGTAGCGGTCATAGGAGGTGAAGAAGATATAATTTCCGTATACCATTGGAGAAGAAGTCACAATACTACCAGCCGGATACTTCCACTTTAATTCACCCGTTACATGGTCTATGGCATACAGATTATAGTCGTTGCCTCCAACAATGACGGATGTTGTGAATTCGTGGATGCCCGGAGAAGAGATAACACGTTCATTGGTTTTGAATTTCCAACGTTCCAGTCCGGTTGTGGTATCGATACAATAGACGTGATAATCATCGCTACCTACCAAGCACATTCCACCATAGACTGCCGGAGATGAATTCACATTATTACCGGTTAAATAGGTCCATTTCAGGTTTCCGTTCGATTCCTGCAGAGCGTAGACTTTGTGGTCATCACAACCAAAATAAACGACTCCATTCGTGATGCGCGGAGAAGATTGAATCAGTCCACCTGCAAGTAAATTTCCAGATTAATGAACCATTCGAGCTCACACAGTACATGACATCATCGGCACTGAAATAAACGTGATCGTTGGCGTATTGGGGGAGGTTCTGAAAGCATTTTTCCAGCCTCTTTGAACGTCCATAATTTATTGTGCAGAGTATCATAACAGTACAAACTGTCTGAAGCGAAAAAGATAGTACTTCCGTAAGCGCACAAGCTATTTTCGTCGTTCTTTGCAGCAATTGCGTTTCACGGGTTATTTCACCCCGCAACGGATCAATGGTATACATGTAGCGCTGGGTGGTGACCACATAAATCATTTTATTGTGAAATACCGGATCCCATTACTGGCGCCTGTTGTGACCAATGCCCAGCGTTTTCTACCGGTTTTAATATCATAACTGATAAAATCGCCGCTTTCTGTGGTGATAAATACGGCTTCTTCCCGAAGTTTTGTTAAGGGTAGGTCCTTACTCATTTCTTTTGAACAAGAGGCCAGGCCAAGCAGGAAAGCGTAAAGAATCCAAGTCGATTGTTTCATCATGTGCTGTTGTTAAATTTACTGGGCGTGAACAAATATAATCCAAATTCCGAGAAAGCGAAGGTTCACGGGCATCCGGATAATGACTGCACTTGTAAAGACGTACATGGCACTTAAATCGTTATTGCCCGGGCAAATGGTATCATCCAAAAGGTATAAATTCAATATAACCCTTGACTGGTAAGGGTTTAACTGGAACTGACTGTGAAAGTGGTGTTAAACTGTTTTTAGTCGGTGTATTTAACGTTGGTTCAAACAGCATTTTTGTACATTTGTCCGCTTTCGAAACGCCTATGTTTGACCTGATAGACAAGGAAAAATTGCCCAAACACCTCGCCATCATTATGGATGGAAATGGTCGTTGGGCAAAAGAACAGNGCAAAGACCGTCTGTTTGGTCATCAGCATGGGGTGATCGGTGTGCGTGAGGTTGTGGAGGGATGTGTAGAAATTGGAATTCAATATCTGACGTTATACGCCTTCTCCACCGAAAATTGGAATCGTCCGGAATCCGAAGTAAATGGTCTGATGGAATTACTGGTCGCTACAATTCGTAAAGAAGCCGAAACACTCAATAAGAACGGCGTGCGTTTACAAGTGATTGGGGATATGCATAGTTTGCCCGGGTCTTGTGTGCGTGAACTGAATGAGGCAATTGCCTTAACCAGCGGGAATGNNAAGTTGACTTTAATACTGGCTTTGAGTTATAGTTCGAAATGGGAAATGGTGCAAGCCGTTAAAACAATCTGCGCTGAAGTAGCTGAAGGCAAACTGCAGATAAATGCCATTGATGAAAATACGATTTCAAATTACTTATCCACCTCCGGAGTTNCGGATCCGNAATTAATGATCCGAACCAGTGGGGAACATCGCATCAGTAATNTTTTATTGTATCAACTAGCCTATGCCGAATTGTATTTTACACATACCCAATGGCCCGATTTTAGAAAAGAAAACCTGTATGAAGCCATTTTAAATTACCAGAACAGGGAACGGCGTTTTGGTAAAATCAGCGAACAACTCAGACAAACACCATCCATTACTTAAATTAATTAGGAGAATCTCTGCACATCACGCAGAGAGCTACGCAATATGAAAATCAGAAATTACGCTTTTGTCTTACTCGGAATGTCCCTGTTGATGTCGACTTCGGTTTCCGCTCAAATTGGTTTAAAGCAGAAGAATAAACAACAGAATTACCTCAATACGAGCAATGAATTTATTATTGGCGGTATTGAAGTTGGTGGATCCGAATATTTGGATAAGGATCTCCTGATTTCAATTTCAGGACTTAGTCCCGGCGATAAAATTCGTGTCCCCAACGATCCTAAAATCGCAAAGGCCATACAAAACCTTTGGAAACAAAATCTGTTTGCAAATATTGAAATCATCGCGGATCGATTTGAAGGAGACAAGGTCTTTATCATACTTCAAATTCAGGAAAGACCCCGATTGTCGAAATTTAATTTCCGAGGCGTAAAAGACAATGATGCCAAGGAGTTGAAAGACAAAGTGAATCTGGTAAAGAATAAAGTGGTCACCGAAGCAGCAAAACAAAATGCCGGTGAGAAGNTGCGTAAGTATTTTGTTGAAAAAGGTTATGCGAATGCCAAAGTGCAGGTCGTAGAACGTCCGGATACGGCTTATCTGAATGCCGTAATTCTGACGTTTAATGTATACAAAGGGCAAAAAGTAAAAATTAACCAGATCAATGTTTTCGGTAATGAACATGCTACCTCATTGAAATTAAAAAAACAAATGAAGGGCAGCAAAGAGATGGCCAGAATTTCATTATTCAGTGCCNGATCGGAAAGCGTATACGGTAAAAATGAAACTGATTTTAAATCTTACCTGAAAGGAAAAGGTTTTCTGTCCATAAGCAAAACAGCGCAATTGATCGATCCTTATCTTCGTTATGGCGTGTTTTCAGCTTCTAAATTCAATGAGAAAAAATACGAAGAGGACAAATTGAGCCTGATTGAATATTATAACTCGATCGGATACCGCGATGCAACGATTGTTGCAGATACCCTCTACAACGCATCTAACGGACATCTGAATATCGATGTAAAAATCAATGAGGGTAACCGGTATTATTTCGGCGAAATTGAATGGAAGGGTAATACAAAGTATACCACCGAGCAATTAACCAAAATGTTGGGCATCAAACGCGGAGATGTTTTCAATCAGGAGTTGTTGAACAAACGTTTAGGTAAAACGCCTAGCATGGAAGGTGATGATATCTCGTCGCTTTATTTAGATGATGGTTACCTGGGCTTTAATACAGAAGCTTCCGAGAAATCGGTGATCGGCGATACGATTAATTTCGAAATCCGATTAACGGAAGGGGAACAATATACCCTGCGTAGCATTCACATCGCCGGAAATGATAAAACCCATGAGCATGTTATCCGCCGCGAATTACGCACCTTGCCGGGAAATAAATTTAGTCGGGCAGACATTATCCGTTCGCAACGAGAAATCGCCAACCTGGGATTTNTTGATGCTGAANAAATAGGAATTCAACCCGTTCCTCACAATGACGGAACTATAGATATAGATTATACCGTCACGGAAAAGTCTGCCGACCAGTTAGAACTTCAGGCCGGATTTGGAGGAGGACTTGGGGTAACCGGCACCATCGGTGTTTCTTTCAATAATTTTGCCCTCAAAAATATAGGCAATCTGANNAAGTGGGATCCTTTGCCGATGGGTGATGGTCAGAAGTTATCGATACGGGGACAAGCCAATGGCCGATGGTATAACTCAATCACAGCAGGATTCACTGAGCCCTGGCTCGGAGGTAAANAACCAAATTCACTGTCGTTTAATGTTTACCGCACATACTTCGCCGGGAATTTCGGTTCTACGATTAGCGGTCATATGACTACGCTGNGGGCGGGAGTTACATTAAGTAAACGGTTAAAATGGCCGGATGACTTTTTTGTTCTTTCCTACGGTTTGAATTACCAGTTGTACAACATANAAGATTATTCCTTCTTTGAAGATTTTTCAAATGGTAGGGCCAACAACCTCAGTCTAAGCATCAATTTACAGCGAAATTCAATTGACCAGCCATTGTATCCGAGAAGTGGATCTCAAATTTCATTGAGTGTGCAATTGACCGCACCGTATTCTTTGTTCTCAAATAAAGATTATGCCAACCTTCCGCAGAGTCAGAAGTACAAATGGATCGAATACCATAAGTATAAATTTTCAGCACAATGGTATCAACGGCTCAAAGGAAATCTGATTCTCAAACTGGCTACCAAACATGGTTATCTGGCGTATTATAATCCCTATCTGCAATCTCCCTTCGAACGCTTTCAGGTGGGTGGTGATGGTTTATCGGGTTTTACTATTTATGGCCGGGATATCATCGCACAACGCGGCTACGAAATCTATTCGAATTCAGCCGGAGCCACTATCTTCAACAAGTACCAGGCTGAAGTTCGTTATCCTNTTTCACTTAATCCTTCTTCAACAATTTACGGACTGNGCCTTTTTGAAGCCGCCAATGCCTGGGATAATTTCAAATCCTTCAATCCATTTCAGCTGAATCGTTCTTTCGGTGTCGGGGTCCGTATTTTCCTCCCTATGTTTGGTTTGTTAGGATTGGATTATGGCGTTCGTCTGGATGGGCCGAACGGGCAACAAACCATATCAAATGGTGCTAAGTTTGGCCAATCGACAAAATTCAGCTTCATGCTTGGATTTGAGCCGGAATAGGTCCGGTCTATAGCTCAGCTTGCATAAAAGAACGTTAAAGCCTCGGGATATAAAACTTTGAAAGTTTATTTGTAGTCGAAAGCGAAATTTTTACGACAGTATTATTTTCACTAAAACCTATTTTACGTATCATGAAAAAGATTCTTTTTATTCTGTTGATCGGTTTTCTGCCCTATAGATGAATGCGCAACGTTATTGCGTANTCGATTCCAAGTATATCCTGGAAAACCTTCCGGAATATAAACAAGCCCAAACCAAACTAGATGAAGTATCTGCAAACTGGCAANAGGAAATTGATGCCAAACTTCAGGAAGTTGACCGCATGTATAAAGCCTATCAGGCCGAACAAGTGATGCTGAGCGAAGAGATGAAGAAGAAAGAGAAGATGAAATCATTAANNAAAGAGAAAGAAGCGAAAGATTTACAAAAGAAACGCTTTGGATTTGAAGGCGATTTGTTTAAANAGCGCCAGGAATTGGTGAAACCGGTTCAGGACAAGNTGTATAACGCCGTTCAAAAGCTGGCAGCCTCCAAAGGTTATGATGTAGTTTTTGATAAATCGGCTGATTTGAGTGTATTTTATAATGACCCCAAACTGGACAAAAGCGATGACATTTTGCGTGAATTGGGTGTGACCTCACCGGGTAAAAAGTAAGGAGGTTTCATGTTTTCGTCTATATTTGCACTCTTAAAATTCAACCTAAACCCGGTGGAATTCCTTAAACGGACTATTACACCCAAAAAGTAAGATAAAAAAACAATGAAAAAATTAATCTTCGCCTGTTGTCTTGCAGTAAGCAGTTTTGTGGCAACGGCACAACAGAAAATCGGTTATATCAGTTCCGATGAGTTATTGGTTTCTATGCCTGAAGCAAAAAAGCCGATGCGGATATTTCAGCCTATGCTAAAACCTTCCAGGATCGATTACAAGCGATGCAGAAGGAGTTGGAAACGAAGTACAAAGCTTATGAGGCTGAAGCTAAAACGATGTCAGAAGCCATGAAATTGGTTAAGGAAAAGAATTACAGGATTTACAGAATCGTATCATGTCGACCCAGCAGTCGGCTGAAGAGAAAATTTCAGCAAAAAAGCAGGAACTGCTGAAACCCATTATGGAGAAAGCTGACAAAGCGATACAGGCTGTGGCCAAAGAAAAGGATATACGTTTATCTTTGATACCAGTGTGGCCGGTATGGTGTATGCAACGCCGGATGATAATATCATCGGTTTGGTTAAGGCCAAATTGGGGGTTAAAGATACACCGGCAACTACTCCTGCGCCCGGGGCTCCGGACAAAAACCTCGTCAATAGGCTAACTACTTAAAAGCTTTGAATCAAGGGATTTCAGGAATGAAGTCCCTTTTTTTCACGCCAATTAATGCAAGATTTCAAATTTCTCGGCAACTTTTTCCTGGGCATCAATGATTTCCATAACATAAAACCCATTGGCCAGAGAGGCAATGCTGAATCGGATTTCATTGAATCCTGTTTGAGCCTCTATGCATTGCGTAGCGACTACCTGACCCAGCGCGTTATATATATGACAGGTAATTAATTCCGGTTCCGCTTTATAGATTTCGGTCGTGATGGTTGAACTGGCAGGATTCGGATAGAAGTAAATTTCTGGTTTGAGACTTTCATCTTCCATCGATTCTTCTGTTCTGAAGTTATTGGCGCTGGTTTCAACCTGTAAGTTATAACAACTGGTATTATCAAATACGCCATTGTATCCATAAACTCTCGCCACATAATTATCTCCAAATACCGCAGAGTTCAAAATAATTTGTTCCGGGCGGGTATTGGCATTTTGTGAAGTTGCAATCAGCACCCCGTTGGGCTTGTAGAGTTTAAGGTCATAGTCTAACGGTAAATTGGATAATCGGATTTTCACCTTTGGTTCAGCACTGTTCGTTGTAAACTTGAAGTAATCATTGTCTCCGGAAGTGGCTATCATGGACGTCGTTACCGAGTTCGGCTGAATCTGCGTAGCCATGATTCTCAGATTGTTGGGTTCGTAATTATCCGTGCACACATACACTGGCGCTGCGTTTGTTGTAAAAACTACCGTAGAAGAAAACAGACTTGTACCAAATGAACAGGTATTTTGAACTTGTACTTCATACATTGAAGCTGGGAGTAAGGCGGTAATTTGTATTGTCGTATCTGAAACCAATTGATTTAACCAAGCCCTCCGTTCTGAAGGCGGTAACGCAGCAGGTAAGTTCCTGTCGAATTATTTGAAACATTCCAAATGATGTTGGCACTGTTTTCCGTAATATTCTGCGCCGGCAAAACAACCGGAATTGCGCAAATGGGAGCAGGTGAGGTAGTCGTAAAATTTTGACTGGGGCTCCAGGCACTTAAACCGGAAGTACAACTGGTTTGTATTCCGAATTCATAGGTGGTGCCTCCGGTTAATCCACTCAATATATAGGAATTGATTGATGAAGTATTGTAGTTCCAGGTTGAATCACCTAAAATCCGGTAACGAATATGATAAGACATGGCACCACTTACCTGATCCCAATCAATCAGGGCATCTGTTTCATTCACAAAAACCGTTTGAATATTGCTGGTCATGCTGCAAGGTGGCAAGGGATAACTACCACCATTTGAATTGAGTAAAGATGCCCTGACTCCTCCTGGTAAAAACAATACATCCATACGGGCTTTTTGTCCGAGTGTAAACATACTCATACAAGCATCATCCGTATAATCCATAAAATTCATGAACATGGCACCATTTGGGCCATTGTTGCACGAAATGGAAGGGAAAGCCGGACAACCATAGTGTTCTGCACCCTGATCGGGCGTATCACCTACCAAGTCGGTACCATTGCATGAGCCTCCATCATCACCCCATATATGGAAAAGATTTAACCAATGGCCCACTTCATGGGTGGCCGTGCGACCTTTATTAAATGGTGCCAGAACCGCGCCGGTGTTCCCGAAAGCCCGGTACGAACAAACCACACCATCGCTTGCCGCCGGTCCGCCCGGAAATTGCGCATAGCCCAATAAACCACTGGCTAATTTGCAAACCCAAATATTCAGATATTGTGATGCGGGCCAGGCATCTTTACCACCTAAAGAAGAAAACTTTACGCTATTGTTGGTTGTGAATGATGTTACAGTTGTTTGCGTACGTGTAATACCGGTACTTGAATCACCGGAAGGGGTTTGTTTTGCCAATACAAACTGAATGGCACAATCTGCTGCTGCAGCCTGAAATACCGAAGGCGTTACGCTGCTAAAGTCGGCATTTAATTTTCGAAAATCTTCATTCAGAATTTGAATCTGGGAATGAATCTGTGCATCTGAAATATTCTCAACCGCGGTGCGATAAACAACATGTACAACCACCGGAATTTCTACCGTCAGACGTGTGGGTTTATTCGGATTGGAAAGATAAGCTTGTGTTTGTTGCTCGATCAGTTGGCGTGCTGCAGCAAAATTGGCATCCGATAATTCCATATCGTGTAAATGCTCTGCCGAACCACATATTCGTTGGGCAGTTGCAGGAACATCAAAGAGGAGCAGGAAAATGAGTAGGAGTTTGTGAATCTGATTCATAACAGGTGCTTTTTCATTGGTATGGTTTTCAAGGAATATGCCAATGAATGGGATGATGCGAAAGATTAAACTAAAAACATATTAATAAAAAAGATACTATCAAGAAACGTGATAATTCCATGGTTGAGAAATCAGGAAAGAAACAAATCGGACTTCAAAAATTTGGGATGAAAGCAACATCCGGGTCCAAGCCCTGAATCATCATTTAATTCATTTAAGCGAATCATAGGTGAATCTTTTAACAACGCCTACATTTGAATACGCAATGAACGGGTTGGGAACAGCGAAAGAAGTATTACAACGATATTGGGGGTATCCGGAATTCCGGGCAGGTCAGGAGCGCATTATTGAAGCTGTGCTAGCCGGTAAGGATACTCTGGCGCTACTTCCAACAGGAGGAGGTAAATCACTTTGTTATCAGGTGCCTGCTTTATGCCGACCCGGTACCTGCCTGGTAATTTCTCCCNTCGTGGCATTAATGAAAGATCAAAGTGAACGACTCCTTCAACTGGGGGTCCCATCGATTGCTTTGCACGGAGAACTCAGCAGAGATGAGCAGGAAAATTTTATGNACGAAATTGCAAAAGGGCGTTACAAATTTGTGATGCTTTCGCCCGAGCGTTTGAAATCAACGCTCTTGCGGGATTATCTCGAAAGCTGGACGATTTCACTGCTGGCCGTTGATGAAGCCCATTGTATTTCACAGTGGGGCTACGATTTCAGGCCTTCCTATCTTGAAATTGGTGAAATTCGTTCATTGTTGCCGCGGGTGCCATGTTTAGCGCTCACGGCAAGTGCTACGCCGCGGGTTCAGGATGATATTTTACGATTATTGAAATTCAAGGAAGCCGCTTGTTTTAGCNGATCTNTTTTAAGGGAGAATCTTCGTTTTGCAGTACAGGAACCCGAAAATAAAATGGTGGCTCTGTCCGAAGCGTTGGCATCCTGCGCAGGTACGAAACTGGTTTATTGCCGTTCGCGGAAACGTACCGTCGAGCTGAGTCAGTGGCTACAGGCTCTTGGATTTTCTATAGATGCTTATCATGCGGGTTTTACCCCTGAAGAGCGTTCCCGAAAACAAGAACTCTGGCTGAAAGGGCATATCGAAACGATGGTCTGTACCAATGCATTTGGAATGGGTATCGATAAACCGGATGTACGGATGGTGGTTCATTATGACATACCGGATACCCCGGAAGGCTATTATCAGGAAGCAGGTCGGGCAGGCCGCGATGGGCTTATGGCAGATGCGCTCTTACTTTTTCAGGCTCGCGAATTGCAGCTTTTGTATGAAGGAATTGAGTTGCGTTTTCCGGTCTTAACCCGAATTCGTTTGATATATGATTTGCTTTGCCGTTACCTTGAAATTCCCTATGAATCTGGTCTCCTGGAGTCAAAACCATTTGATGTGCTGGAATTTGCGCAGAGCCAGCAATTAAATGCCATCGAGGTGATGCATGTGGTGCGTATCCTGGAACAACATGAACTTATTGTTCAGAATGATGCCTTGCGCCACCCTCCCAAAGTACAGATGACGAGTGACAAGNGTTTTTTACAGGCACTCGAACAACAATACCCTGAACTGGATGAAATGGTAAAAACCCTGCTGAGAATGTATGGAGGTATCTGGACCCAACCGGTCGTGATCAACGAATTTCAACTCGCCCAACGAATGCAGGTGGCCCGTGACTATGTGCCTTATTTATTAGATCGCCTGCATCAGTTGAAAGTAATTGATTACCATAAAAGTCATGGACTGCCTGAAATTCAGTTTTTGCATAACCGGGTTAAACCTGAATTTCTGATGTTGAACCAACAGCTCATGGCTGAATTAAAGCAGGCCTATACCGAGCGGGTTGAATGTATGCTCGCTTACGCCCGCTTAAACGCAACGCAGTGCCGGAATCAACATGTATTGGCATTTTTCGGACAGAACATTCCGGAGCCTTGCGGAAATTGTGACCTCTGTCGTCAGCAGGTCAAGATGATTCAAAAGTTTGATCCGGTTGCAGTGAAAAATACTATTTTGCACCTTCTGACGTTAGAAGGCCCCTTGAGCTTGTCGGATGTTACAGCACGTTTTACACAATATAAACCTGAGTCTGTTCGTGAACTTCTCCGGTTGATGTTGTCAGAGAGTTTGTTACGGCAAAATGAAAAAGGACAATTGAAAGTATGAATAAAGTCAGGATAGCCGTAGTAGGCGCCGGAAATATAGGAAGCCGGCATGCACACCATATTCAACAGAATATCCAAACTGAACTGGTGAGTGTTTGTGATATTCAGGAAGAACGAACGCGTGTATTTGCAGCAGCCGGCCTGCCGGTGTTTCAGCAATTAGAGGAAATGCTACAACAGGTAAAACCCGATGTGCTTTCCGTTTGCACCCCGAATTATTTACATGCCCCGCATACTATTTCCGGATTGCAGGCAGGTGCTCATGTGATTTGCGAGAAACCGATGGCCATCTCTTCGGCGCAAAGTGCTGCCATGATGAAAACAGCCGCCGATGCCGGGAAAACAATTTTTGTGGTGAAACAAAATCGCTACAATCCGCCGGTGCAGGCTGTACGGCAATTGCTACAGGATGGAAGTCTGGGGCGCATCTTCGTCGTGAATATAAATTGTTTCTGGAACCGGAATTCCGACTATTACCAGGAAAGTACCTGGCGAGGANACCGTGCTGGTGATGGAGGCTGTTTGTTTACACAGTTCAGCCATTTTGTGGATATTATATACTACCTCTTCGGAGCCGTGTATTGTGAAAGTGGCATGATTCAGAATTTTAACCACTCGTATACTGAAGTGGAGGATAGCGGTATCTTTNTATTGCGCAGCGAATCGNGGGCTTTTATCAATTTTAATTTTTCAACATGTAGTTACGAAAAATCTGGAGGGNCGATTACCATACTGGGTGAATTTGGGTCCGTGAAAATCGGCGGACAATATCTGAATACCATCGAATATCAGCATCTGCGCGGGCAAAAACTGCCAGACATCTCCATACAAGCCAAATCAAATGACTACGGAAAATATCAGGGAAGCATGAGCAATCACGATCGGGTGATACAAAATGTGGTGGATACCTTAAACGGGCAAGGTAGGGCTATGACTTCTGATGCTGAAGGCCATGAAGTGGTTCGGATTATTGAAGCGATGTATGCGACAACCCGCCGGTAGGAATTCGCAAAACTCTTCTACCCTCATCTTCCTCCAGGCGAATCAGCACATTGTGGGTATTGATGCCACAACAATATTCCATGTCGCGCTGCAACCCATACGCAGAAAGTCGAAGATAATGTGAACTATCCTGTATAAAACCGTAAAGGTCGTTTTGGGCCTGTTGATACAGATGCGCTGCCGCCCGGGTACTATCACAATTCATGCTGAAGTGTTCCTTAACAGTTTGATACACGGCACCTGCAAACAAAGAGTCTTCTAAATTATACCGATCTTTCCAGGAGGCGCAGGCCAATAAAACCGGCTTCTTTTGTTGGATAAGATAATCGCATACGGCACCCAGATTTAAAAANCTTCCTGTGATGATTTCGTCGGCTTGCAGGCATTGATGTAAGAGTCGTGTTCCATTGGTGGTTGTCAGTACCATGGTTTTGTTACGAATAAAATCGGCCGAATATTCCAGTGGGGAATTTCCGTGCTGTAAACCGGGAGCTACTTTGCCATCGCGTTCGCCGGCGGTAATGCTGTTCGGAATTTCATTTCCTAATTGAATACAGGCATCTACCTGATCGACCGGAATAATCTGATGGGCGCCCAGATGCAATACAGCAGCCATTGTAGAAGTAGCCCTGAATACATCGATGATCACGACCACCCTTCCGCTTAAATCGTACAAATGCAGTAATGCTGGTNNGAAGCAGGTTTCAAGAATTGGTAAAGACATAAATCAAATATGAGGAACGATAAAATAAGATAATAACATGCCCGTTAATCCGGCCATATAACCCGAATACACNTCCTGCATGGTATGTGCCTTTAAATTAAGACGGGCAGAACCGATGAGTCCGGCCAGCAAAACAGTGACTATCAGTAAAAGGAGAGAATAAGGCAAATGATGAAATGCCAATACACCGGCAAACGTCATGGCAGAAGACCAGCCTGCGGTATGCATGCTGATTTTATACAGAATGGATGCGAGGAAGACCAAAACAGTGGTCATAAAAACCCCTCCTAACAGTGTTTGAATGAGCAGGTGAGATTGAAACTGTTTGTGAAAAACCCAAAAGACCCAGAAATAAAAGAGCATCGATGCAATGAGTACTCCATATCGTTCTTTGAGTTCATGCATGTGAATACTTTCAATAAATTTAAGTTTCCAGAGCAGAAGTACGGTTAAAATTGGAAAGGTGAGTGAAATATAGGCCACACTGATGAACTGAAGTCCTTTTTGTTTGGCGCTAAAGCCATAAAACAGTTCAGGGTTCAGGAAATAGATCCAGGCNAAAAGCAGACTAGGTAGAAATACCGGATGTAAAAGAAAGGAAAGGATGCGGGAAACTTTTTGCCAGGGAGTATAGTCGGAATTCACGCGCACAAAGGTAGGGTTTGGCGGTCAATCCCGTAGGTGTTAAACCAATTGATTCAGCTCCTGTTTGGGTAGTATGATTCGGGCATTCATGAGGGGGCCTAGTTGTTCGGATAAGCTTGGTAGGGACCAGGCCTGTTCGATGCGGTGAGGGCCAATGGCAGTACGGCGCAAAGATTGAAGAAAGGCGCCACAGCCAAGGTACTGCCCAAAATCGTGCGCGATAGAGCGGATATAGGTTCCACTGTTGCAGGCAATGCGTACCTGAATTTCAGGGCCTTGTATTTGTTCAATCTCAAACGCATCGATACGCACTTGCCGGAGTTTAACTTCAACGGTTTTGCCTTGTCGGGCGAGGCTATACAACGGTTTACCATCCTGTTTAATGGCTGAATGCACTGGAGGGAATTGTTCAATGGTTCCCAGAAAACGTTCCCGTACGGCCTGGATAGCATCGGGAAGGGGGAGTTCAAGTTGGCGCTCTTCCGGAATACTTTCGAGATCGTATGTTGGTGTGCTGGCCCCAGGCGAAAAATAGCCCGANTATTCTTTATCCATTCCGGTAAGTCCGGTGAGTAATTTGGTAGATTTGCCTGTGCATAAGATCGTCAGACCGCTGGCGAGNGGATCCAGGGTGCCGGCGTGACCGATTTTACAATGGGTCCATTTTTTAAGTTGCGCAACAACGGCGAAGGAGGTCCACCCATAGGGTTTATCAATGAGCAAGGTTTCGCCTTCAGAAAAATTCCAGTTAGTATTTATTTCGATCATGGGTCGGTAAAAATACTACCAAAGTGAAGTTTTAAATTAGGATTGATGAAATCGACCATAAACTGTCGCCGCCTCCAGGTGAGACGATATCATGAGTTCACGTGTTCTTGATTCTGCCTATTCGTTGATCAGCAGTAGGAGCAAATAATTATTCCAGAAATTGCAAACCATGGTGCCTGATCAGAAAGTGTCCTTCACAAATTTTTTAATATATTCTCTTTGGTTCCGGATCACCTGAATTGTGTAAAAACCATCACTTAGCGACTCAATTCCTATCGTTTTAAAATGCTCATTGAGATTGACTTCCTTTACGACTACTTGGCCAAAAATATTGAATATTTTCAGTTGATCTCCATCCTCCATTCCTGTTATAGTTAATTTGTCATTAGCTGGAATTGGATAGATATCAAATAGATCAGATTCAGTATTTGACAAGGCAGTTGGACAATTCAAACCTAGGCAACGGTGGCGTCTTTGGTCCAATTTGAATTCGCATTTGCTGCAGCCACATTTGATACTTGAATACATTGAAGGCTAGGACTGTTAATACAATTCATTGTAGATAAGTTTGCAAGTCCGCTTAAGTTTAAAAATGTGTAATCGTCATTATTGGAACATTGCAAATATTCCAAAGCCGTAGCCCCATTTAAATTAAGGGTGTTTAGTTGATTATTATTACAATACAAAAACTTTAACGCGGCATGATTGTTTAGATTCAAACTGGTAATTTGATTTACCATACAATTTAGCTGTGTTAATGCGGTATTTGAGCTTACATCCAAACTGCTTATTTGATTCATGTTGCAAATCAATACTGTGAGTGCGGTATTTGCGCTTACATCTAAACTGGTTAATTGATTTTGACTGCAATATAATTTAGACAAAGCGGTGTTCGCACTGATGTTTAAATTCGTCAATTGATTTCCAGGGCAATCCAGACTGGTCAAAGCAAGGTTTGAACTCAAATCCAAACTGGTTATTTGATTTCCAATACAAATTAATCCTGTCAAATTTACAAATGCAGCAATGCCAGTCAAATCTGAAATAGAATTGTAACTAAAGCTAAGTATTCCATTGAATGCCACAGCTTCGCTCACTTGAATTTCTGTATCAAAATTGGTGTTGACAAGTGGGTTTGCCAGCAATGCGGCTTTAAAATTGGCATCAGGAATAGAAACAATTTGAGTAAAAGAATGAAGACATGCAAAAAGGCTAATCAGTGTGAGGAAAATTCTTTTCATAGTTGTATGTTTTATACAATGAAGTTACTCTTTGAAATAAAATTATTTCAATATCCCCCCTTTAGCGCTCAACAAGTATTGAAATCGGTTCAACAGTCGGAATGTTGCTACCAAATGAATCAAGATTAATACCGATTCAACTCAGCGATGCAACGCAAGAAAACACTACCTAACTACAATACCTCAAAAGTAAAATCATAGAATGGACCTTTTCGGCCTTTGCTTTGGGTGAAATAGAGGGAAGCCTGATTCCAGCTGATCGAAGACGAAGCCAAAGCGGAGGCAAGTTTCGAGCAAGGCCGCACAATGAGAAATTTTAAACCAAATTGACTTGTTTCGTTAACCATTTCATACAGCGGAATATCCTGATTGGAATGCTGTTTCCCGATCCAGAGAGTAGGATTACGGATACCTCATCGGTATTAGCCCTAAGCGCAACAACCTTGAATTACCTTTTGTTCTTGTTGCATTCCATTGCCGTATTTGCTTAACCAGATGAAATCAGGATGAGACCGTTACAAAAGTCATTTGGCAAAAAAATCAAAGTAACACAGCAATTTCAAGCCAAATGAATAAGTCAATTATTTTCGATCGTTTTGCAACGACCACAGGATTTTACAAATATGTTAACGGTAGGTGTAAAAAGGAATAAATCCACTGTCCGAAAACGAAAATTCAGACTAATTCTGGTTGTTTAGTAATACATGTGATTAAAAAACAATATAAAATCTAATGTTTCACATCTTGTTCTGGCTAGTTGGAGCGCTTTGAACTCACATCACGGGGCACGCCTACAAAGCCACTTCAAAGGGAGGAGTTATACACATATCAAAAAATGCTACCTGTCTTAGTATTTTATAATATGCTGATTGGGTCTATATTTGCCGTTTAATTACATATTAACAAAAACAATTTATGGCAACTATAGCAGATATGCGAACGGACTGATCATTAAACTGGATGGCAGCCTGTATACCGTAGTAGAATTCGGACAAAATAAAACAGCCCGGGCAGCGGCCAAGGTATGGGCTAAATTAAAAGGTGTAGATAATAACCGGACCATAGAACAAACCTGGAACAGTGGTGAAACGATATTTCCGGTTCGTGTAGAGAAAAACGTATCAATACCTGTATCAGGATGAGACCGGATATAATTTTATGGACAATGAGACCTTTGAACAGATCGTAGTTGCCGGAAACCTGGTGAATGCGCCCCAGTTTCTGAAAGACGGACAGGAGGTATTTGTTCTGGTTAACGGTGAAACAGACCAACCTATAGGTGTGGAATTGCCCGAGAAAATTGATGTATTGGTGACCTAAGTGAACCCGGCATGAAGGGCGATACGGCCACCCGTACCCTGAAACCAGCCACCATTGAAACCGGTGCAACTGTTAATGTACCTCTTTTTGTGAACGAGGGCGAAGTAATCCGCATCAATACCAAGACCGGTGAGTATGTGGAACGTGTGAAAAACTAATTGAACATTTAAACGCATTACCCCATATGGCAAAAGCTAAAAACCAGCACCAGCATCAAAACCGGTACCACCAAGAAAGTGGCTCCGGCAAAAAAGCGGTAGCCTCCAAGCCGGCTGCACCTAAAACGGCAACCTCGGCTCCGGCAGTATTTAATATTGATGAAATTAATTTGCTGCTTCAAGCGGTGAACCATTCCAACGTGAATGAGTTGAAGCTGGAAAAAGGTGATTTTAAAATTCGTATTCGTCAGGGCCATGTGAGTGTTTCGGCTCCTGTGGCGCATACGGTGGCTCCTGCTGCACCGTCTCCCGCTCCTGTTGCTGCACCCGCTCCGGTAGTGCCTGCGGCTCCTGCAGCTCCGGTAGCGGCGGAGTCCGGCTCGGAGAATCTGATCGCTATTAAATCGCCTATGATCGGAACGTTTTACCGTTCATCGGGTCCGGGTAAACCGACCTTTGTGAATGTGGGCGATGATATTAAAGTGGGCCAGGTGCTTTGCATCGTAGAAGCTATGAAACTCTTCAATGAAATTGAAAGCGAAGTGAGTGGTAAAGTCGTTAAAGTGCTGGCAGATGATGCTACACCGGTAGAATACGATCACCCTTATTTTTGGTTCAACCTGCCTGATAGCCGGCTACTGGTGCCTGAACTTTATTGCAACAAAAACTAACACATGTTCAAAAAAATATTAATTGCGAACCGGGGTGAGATTGCTTTACGCGTTATCCGGACCTGCAAGGAAATGGGTATTCCGACGGTGGCCGTGTATTCGACTGCCGATAAAGACAGCCTGCATGTTCGTTTTGCCGATGAGGCCGTATGTATTGGTAAACCTTCGGGAGCCGACTCCTACCTGAATATTCCACATCTGATGGCGGCAGCTGAAATTACCAATGCCGATGCCATTCATCCGGGATACGGTNTTNTGGCAGAGAACGCCAAGTTCGCTGAAATCTGCGGCCAGTATAAAATTAAATTTATTGGACCCACGCCGGACATGATTAATTCCATGGGCGATAAAATCACTGCTAAGGAAACAATGATTCGTGCCGGGGTGCCGGTGGTGCCAGGGAGTGAAGGTTTGTTAGAAAGTGTTGACCATGCGAAAAAGGAAGCCAAANAAATGGGCTATCCGGTGATGATTAAAGCAACTGCCGGGGGTGGAGGCAAGGGAATGCGCATTGTATGGAAAGCGGATGAAATGGAAAAGGCCTACGAATCGGCCAAGATGGAGGCGGCCACATCCTTTAAGAACGACGGGATTTATATGGAGAAATTCGTGGAAGAACCGCGCCATATTGAAATTCAGGTAGCCGGAGATCGGNTTGGAAAAGTGTGCCATTTGAGTGAACGCGATTGTTCGATACAGCGTCGTCATCAGAAACTGGTTGAGGAAAGTCCTTCACCGTTTATGACTCCTGAACTGCGCCAGAAAATGGGTGAAGCGGCCATTAAAGCAGCCAGTGCCATTAATTATGAGNGTGTAGGAACTATTGAGTTTTTAGTAGACAAACACCGGAATTTCTATTTCATGGAAATGAATACCCGGATCCAGGTAGAACATTGTGTGACCGAAGAAGTGATTAACTACGACTTGATTAAAGAACAAATTAAAATCGCAGGCGGCGTACCGATTTCAGGGAAGAATTACGAACCCAATATGCATGCGATTGAATGCCGGATTAATGCCGAAGATCCCTATAACGATTTCAGACCTTCACCGGGTAAAATCACCGTACTGCATACTCCGNGGNGCCACGGTGTACGGATAGATTCACATATTTATGCCGGTTATACCATTCCACCGTATTACGATNTGATGATTGCCAAAATTATCGCCGTGGCGCAAACCCGCGATGAGGCCATCAATACCATGAGCCGTGCATTGAGTGAATATGTGATTGAAGGAATAAAAACTACCATTCCATTTCATCAGCAATTGATGCAAAATGAAGATTTCCGTAAAGGGAATTTTACCACGAAGTTCATGGATACCTTTGTGTTGAAATAAGATTAGTGGGTGCGTTAAACCTTAGGTGTTCGAAAATTCAAGAACGAAATTCTCACCGGCCTCGTGCCGGTTTTCATGGCTTGCTGTATCTTTCGGGTTCTGCAATAAACCCAAACCCTAAAAATCAGCTTATGCGAATCCGTATTTTACTACTATGCCTCATTCCTTTTGTAGTCTGGCACAGGACGAAAAACCAGAAAATCGAACCTGACCGAACTGAGCGGAAAATGGGAAGAAAAATNNGCGCCTGAAAAAAAGAAGGAACTGGAATTTCAGGATACCCTGCGTTTGGAAATCCGCACAGATGGCTTTATGATGATGCGATACAATATTGGGCCTACCTTGATGGGTGAAGCGTATCGCAAANGGAATTCGGTTTATTTCAAAAACAGGGTATTGGAAGTGGTTGAACAGACCAAGGGTACTTTGAAATTGCGCGATGATGATGGAACCCACATTTTTACCCAGGTGGATGAGTTTAATCAATCGCCGGTAGATAAAAAAATGCCCCAGGTAGAATCGGGCAGATTGTACACCCGCCATCAGGAAGAGTTGGTGGGTAAGTGGACCTGTTACAAAAAAACCGATCGTTCCTATGATAAACAACGATTCTATATTAAAACGCTGAATCTGAAAGAGAAACGGAATGAGAAAGAGTACAGCGGTACCATCACCTTACAAAATATGGATTCGGTATTTACTTCAGATTGCCGGATGTTCCTGGATAAAAAATCGGTGCGGATTCATGTTGATGCCGATGGTCGGGATATGCTGCTTCAAACTGAAATGCTATTGGAAAATGAATGGGTTTTGGTGGAGGATAAAGCGACCTATTATTTGAAGATGTTGGGGAAGTAGGTGGGTCTTTAGTTCAAAGAAAAGAATGGTTTTATCGATGAAACTTAAAACAGTTTATTTAACTTCGACCGGACGTCAAACGAAGTTTTGACGAAATAAACGATTTTATTATGAAATACATTCTTTGCCTGATTGGGCTATGTTTTACTCATTTGCTCAGGCACAATTACGGCACGAAACCCAGAGCGCTCCATTCAAGGAATCTGCGCAAGGCGCAACTAAAATTTTTCAATGTGCGAATGGCAATACAGTAATAGTTGTTTGTGAAAGAGGCGAATTCAGGGCGAGTATTTTCGGGCCTGAATTAAATCTTGTGAATGAATCTGAGTATAAATTAGAGAGAAAATGTAGGTTCGTGAACGTCTTTCAGATTTTGGAAACAAGCCGGTGTTGTGGTAATCTATTCTAAAACTGTACAGAAAAATTCTTTTGCAGATCGTATTCCGGTAATAGCTCAGGTCGTTCTAAATCCTGCAACAGGTCAATGGTCTGAAGAACATATTGTGTTGAATGCCGAGCAAAATAGAATGAGCGGTTCACTGTTTGTTCTGCAAAAACAACAGCGGGGCCATATTACATGGTCAATACTAACAACGATAAAACTGGAAAGATTTGTTACTTACATGTCTTCGGTTTTGATGCAAAGAATCAATTAAAGGATTCATCTACAATTGCGCTGGAAACAAAATATTTGTATCGGATTATTTCTGCTGATGAATCGGACGGCAAACTTTTATACTGACCTCGCTCGGATACGAACTACGTGAATATGAAACCGGTGATTATGAATTACACTTGATTGTTTTTGATAAGTCTACGAGAAAATGGAAACTAAGGCATTAAGTGGATTGTCGGCTAAAGCTCATTCCGGGTACTGACCTATAATGAACGGAGTAAGAAGTTGTTTTTATTCATGACAGAAATCCCCAAAGTTAGACCAAGAGGAACTCCAGTGATGCCAACAGCCTTGTTGTGGTCGCAAATCGATTTGGAGAAATTTTCATTGTCTGAACTAAAAGTGTCTATCCCGATTCACTGAATGTACAGTATCGTAAATACAATCATTCTGCACAGAAGCTTGACTTAACCCCTGTCGATGTGCAGCTTGACGTAGATGGAAACATGTTTTTATTTTGTGAGTATTAAAAAGAAGTATACCAACGGGTTTGGGGATTGTTTTCCTTTACGATAGATTACTTTGATTATAGCTTTAATGGTACGCTGCCAGGCATCAGCAATACAGCCGGTTTTGAAAGCCAACTATTGGATTTGGTTCTCTTGAAAATGAGCCCTGAAGGTGCTTTGTTGAATCAGGTATTGATTCCTAAAAATCAATTTAGTCCATTTCAGAATTATCCGTTATTTTATCATTACCGCATGCGTCATTTTCTTCGAATTTGTATTACTCCAATCAATACCGTTCCTATTTCTTTATTCCACATTCATCTAAACCGTTGATGTTGCTGAATGATTATCCGCAAAACATTGAAAAACTATCTCAAGGTGATGAACTCAAGACGTTCTATCCTATTAAAGAAGGTGCATTCATGCAGGTACCTTTGACTCAGGCGGGAATTCAAACGAATCGTCTGATTCTTCAAAATAAGGACAAACAGGATTTCGGTCCAGGTGTTATTACCAGTCTGAATTATGATGAGTCTAAAAGAATACTAGTTGGACTGACACTCAAGATAAAAAGTGGGTGCTACATCGTTGGAAATGGGAAGAATAGTTCTAGCTCATTTCTTGAAGGAAATGATGTAATTTAGGCCTTCAATTGTTTTACCCTGAGACAGTTATTTATCTATCTTTTAGTTATAGTTTCTGGGACTTTTCCTCATCAAACGAATGCCCAGTGCGTTTCCATTCACCATTGGAAACACTGGTCACAGAATCTAATATCTGGAGGTATACTACCCCGGCTACCGCATTGCCCGGATGGCATCAAACGGGCTATAGTGATGCAACCTGGTTATTTGGCCCGGGTGGTATGGGGTATGGAGATGCCGATGATAATACCATCCTGCCAACCAACAGTCAGACAGTATACATGCGCCACGCATTTAATATTGTGGATACGGCACAGATTGATCAACTCCTGCTAGCCATGGATTACGATGATGGATTTGCCGTTTATCTGAATGGGGTAGAGATTGCACGCAACGGACTGAACCCCAATCCGGCCTGGAACGATTTTGCCAGCATTGACCACGAGGCCCTGATGTATCAAAATATGGTACCGGAATACTTTAATGTTCCCCAGGGAATTTTACTCAATGGAAACAATGTACTTGCGGTTGAAGTGCATAACTACTCGTCAGCATCCAGTGATCTCACGGCCAGACCATTTTTATTGGCAGGTATTGATAATCCGGCCCAGAATTATTCCCCTATACCGGTTTGGTTTCAGCCTCCTTTGNTGTTGCAATCGAATTTACCCTTGATGTGGATTCATACGAACGGACAAACCATCTTGGACGACCCGCGCATCACCTGTACCATGNGATCGATTGACAACGGCCCCGGAAACACGAACTGTTTATTGGATGCGCCCAATGGCTATCAGGGGCAAATTACTATTGAAGTGAGAGGTTCTACTTCCCAATCGTTTCCGAAAGTTCCTTACGGGTTTNCCACCGTAGATGCGAATGGAAATGATTTAGATGTTTCCTTACTCGGGTATCCGGCAGAGCATGATTGGATTCTGCTAAATCCATACAACGACAAATCATTTATGCGTGATGTATTGATTTACGATGTAGCCCGATCGCTGAATTGGTATGCTTCCNGGGCTCGATTTATTGAATTGGTCATCGACAATGATTACAAGGGCATTTACGTGTTGTTGGAAAAAGTAAAACGGGACGATGGGCGCGTGAATATCGCCCGAATGAGCTCAACAATGAATAGTGGGGATTCCTTAAGCGGAGGATTTATTTTTAAAATTGATAAGCTGACCGGAAACAGTGGATTGGGATGGTATACGACAAATTACAATGTGTTTCTTCAGAATCATGTTCCGGACTGGAATCAGATCACTCCACAACAACAAAATTATCTGCAAGCCTATGTAGATAGTTTTGAGGCTTCGTTGCTTTCCCCATTCTATAGTCATCCGGATTCGGGATACCGCCATTATGCCAATGTGTTTTCGTTCGCCGATTATTTTATTCTGCATGAGGTGAGTAATAATGTGGATGGGTATCGGTTAAGTACGTTTATTCATAAAGACCGTGATTCACGCTGCGGGCGTTTTACCATGGGCCCTCTGTGGGATTTTAATCTGAGTTTCGGCAATGCGAATTATTGCAACGGCTATGAATACCAGGGTTGGCAGATGTATCAGGGATGCGGAGATGGTAGCAGCTATTGGATCGATAAAATGTTACAGGATAGTTGGTTTAAAAATTTGTTGAGTTGCCGTTATCAGCAATTACGCCAGNGGGCTTTATCCACCAATGCAGTATTGGCTCGGGTAGATGCATATGCCCTTCAATTAAGGNATGCCGCTGTCCGCGATTCAGCTCGCTGGCAAACCATCGGAAATNGGATGCGGCCCAATGGCTGGGTGGCAACGAGTTGGCAAGGTGAAATAGATAGCATGAAATGGTGGATGACCCAACGCTTGAACTGGATCGACCAGAATATGTTTCCATCTTCAGTGGGCTGCGGTAATTTGGCACTTCTCACCCTGGTGCCTGATGAAATAAATTTTCATAGTGAAGAAAGTATTGAAGGAGGCGATTGGTTTGAATTGTATAATTATGGAACTACGGCCATAGATATTTCGCATGCGATGTTGCTGGATGGAGATGATNCTAAATACTGTGTACTGCCTGCCAATACCGTGCTTCAAGCCGGGCAACGATTGGTGATTTGCTCTGATACCGCCGCCTTTCATGCCACTTATCCGGGCGTGCAAAATTATTACGGTCCGCTTTGTTTTAAACTGAGCAATGCGGGACAACGTTTGGTGATGCTGGATAAAGAGAACCGACAGATTTTTTCAGTGAATTTTTCGGATGCCTGGCAATGCAGTACCGATGGTTTTGGCCGAACCTTACAGTTGCTGAATCCTACGNCTTCCCTGAATCTTTCAACATCGTGGAAAGCTGGCTGTGTGGGTGGTTCACCCGGAGTGGCCTTCACACCGTGTGTTGAAAATCCGATCTATGCTGAAATCAACTATGCCTCATCTGCAACGCAGGATGCCGGTGATTGGGTAGAATTATTTAATCAGGGAACCCAAAGTATTGCACTGAGCAACTGGATTTTAAAGATGGATGACCAGAATCAATTTATTTTTCCGGCAGGTACANACATCGGTAGCGGTCAGTATCTGGTGGCTTATTCAGATGCTTTTAAATTTGGGAATCAATTTCCCGGAATCTTAAATAAGGTGGGTCCCCTGGGATTTGGTTTTCAATCGAATCAGGATGTGGTTCGTTTGTATGATGCTACCGGAAAGTTGCATTACAGTGTCTGTTATTTAGGATCGGCACCCTGGCCGGTACAAGCCAATGGAGGTGGTAAGACANCCGAAAATGCCTCCTACTCCGGCAATGCAAATGAGGCATCGAACTGGTTTGCAGGATGCCCTGAAGGTTCACCTGGTAAAGCATACGATCCCACCTGTGCAGCCGTTGGAATTGAAGCAAGCATCCTGAACGAAGAGATTGCCCTTTTACCTAACCCTACTACCGGCATCCTACAAATAGTGGCGAAGGAAAACCCTGATGAAGTGGTGGTTTATTCTATGTCCGGACAGTTGTTGATGCAATGCAGAAATTCGCAACACATGGATTTAAGTCACCTGACAAGAGGTATTTATTTTATTTCGATGCGATGGGGTGAACAGCACTTGATACGTAAGGTAGTCAGGGAATAGTGATCATGCCTTGCGGCGATAATGCCAGGCAATTCGAATTAAATCGATCGGTGTGGTAAAAGCCTCCTTCCAGCCAATTTTACTGCCAGCCACATCGACCCAGGTTTGCAGCGGAATTTCTTTAATGGATGCCAGTGCTTCCTCATGACCCAGAAGACGAATTAAACGATTGAATACTTCCACATCAAATAACCAGGGTGTGATAAATGATTCTTTAAATAATGGCTCTACCACGTCGCGCCGAACAATTTTAGCTCCGCATTGTGTATCATAAATGGCGAGGCCTAATTGCCAACTGATACAGGTGGCTACAATACGTCCGATATAATGTCGGTAGGATTTTCGAACAATGTCGCTTCCGGCGGTCAGGATACGGGAACCAAAAATCATTTTTTGAAGAGTCGTGNNCATGAGTAGATTGTTCAGTCTGACCAACTCTTCTAAGGGTGTAGACAGGTCAGCATCTGCATAACCATAGTTTAATGCCGGAATCTGTTCAATGGCATACAACATACCCTGTCTTACGGCACTGGCTTTGCCTTCATTTTTCGGACAACTCAACAAACCAATTTTAGGCATGGTGCCGAAATGTTGCCGAACGGAATCAGAAGTTCCATCTGTACTTCCATCATCCACAAACAAAAGATAAACATCCGGGTGATGTTGCACAAAAGCCTGGATGGCATCCCATTTCAGACGACGGGCTTCATTGTATGCCGGTATAATCAAACACAACTCATTCATAACAATCTTCCTGGCCTTTAAGTTGATAAATAGCAATCACATCACTTCCCTGTACTTCCGCATGCCACAATTTTTGTGTACACCGTTTGAGTACAGTTTTCGGTTCTTTCCGAAAGTTGGTGATAAAGTACTGCATCATATTNTTGTTCAGCCTCAGAAACCTCTGAAGCTTGATATATTTTTAGTTTTGATTTCAAGTGATCAAAGCAAATAGTGCATTAAATCGCCCGGGAATATTTTGCACAACCACCCGAACCGTATCCTGCTTGCGAACATCCACCAGGCGATTTAGTTGTTCATACGCTTGCCGGTACGAAAGCCCNCAATAATCGCGGTCGTAATTCATTAAAAGTTCCTGCCTTCCTTTTGCAGGTAGTTCATTAAAGTAAACCATTTGAAACGGATGATGCTGCACCATAAACCAAATTACCATGATGAATTGAGTTGCGGTAATCCACGCCAGCGAACGCTGAAAAACCAGAGGAGCAAGCTGCCAGAGTTGATAAAATCCGTATACGGCAAGAACGAGAAAAACNGGATATACAAAGTACAATTGTCTCCAGCCATCGTACAAGACCGAATGAAAGAGGATGGTTGCCAATAGGGGNCCGGCAAATAACCCCAAGGCGGTTAAGGCATTCAGTGAAGGGGCATCNCGTAGTTTACTTCGAACCGCTTTTACGAATGAGGTAAGTATTCCCACACCACCTAACACGAGATATAAAACAGGCGTGGTGACTGCGATCCATCAAGGNGAATAATACCAGGGAATTTTAGAGGAAAGCATGACCTCACCCATGAAAACCACATCAAAATTCCAACGGAACTGTTTCATGCTGCGGTAGGCATTCCAGAATCGTTCAAACGGGTTTTCGTACAAATAAGGCCAAATTAAATACAGAATCAAAGGCGTAAAAACACTAAAAATCACCCCCATGCGAATCCAGTTNTTCCGTTGGTCGGATGCGGTGATGATGCGATAGATAAACCAAACGAAAGCCATCGCAAAATGAAGGATTCCCACAATACGGATATCAATCAGATAGGCCGTTGCCATAGCGAGTACCAGAGTAGCCTTCCAATCGGGTTTTTGTATGCAACGCAATAGCGCGTAAAAATATAGGCATGATGCAGATAGTAAAACGATATCCTTGCTGTTGTAAAAACTTTCAGCATATATTCTCGGACTAAAAATTAAAAACAGCACACCGAGTAACGCCAAAGCATATCGGTTCTTTTGCGAACGAAACAGNGAGTAACAGGGATTTGTAAAAAAGAACACGCCCAGTAAAAAGAAAAGATGAACACAGGCATGCCGAAAATAATACATCGATTTAGGGTCCTTGAAAAACTGTTGAAATGCATAAACAGGTAACTCAAATCCAACGCCATAATCGCGGTCACAAAATGTGAATAGCGATTTATCTCCTTTAGTCAGGTAGTCATAACTTTTTGANCCAATCGCAATTTGCGCATCCTCGTCCCAGGAAATGCCAAAATCCCGAACAAGCAACGAGCCAACCACCAGTAATATGATGAAAAAATAAATGAGATGTGGATGGTTAAAGCGTTGCACGAAGCACTTTCTTAGGGCTCAAATGTACAGGATTCCATCGGCTCAGATAAACCTTGAACCTGAAGAAAAAACCTTAAGATCGATGCCATATTGCGATTTTCGGTACCACACGCGGCCTTCCATTTCCAATTGAAGAATGTAATTTCCAGCCGGGATAGAAGAAGTGGGAATTTTATTGGCCTGAGCATTTGGTACTTCATGAAATACGCGCCCGCTAAAATCCACTAAACTCAGTTTACTGTTGTTTTGAAGTCCTTGCAACATCAAATAGTCATCCACTGGGTTAGGATAAACCATCACGCCTTCCGGCCACTGTGTAGGCTCAAGTCCCTCTGCCAATTTTACCTTAATTGAGTTTGATTTGGCACTATCGGGTGTATAACATCCTGCTGGTTGTAACCAGGCATAAACCGAATCTTGTATACCAATTGGGGTGAAGGTGATGGAATTCTGAGGAGCTGATGTGGTGCTAAAGAATTGATTGTTCCGGTACCAATGAATCTGGTAAGCCGTTAACCCTGAAGGCAATATATTGGCCGTATATTGTGTTGAAACTCCGCTTATAACATTGGTCGGGTTGCTGCTTAAGGTGATGCCATAAGTGCTGTTGGGAGTAACATTCACCGTTACCGACGAGGTATTGGTGCATCCGGATGAGGCATCTACGCCAATGACAGAATATGTTGATGTGGAGGCTGGCACAAATGATTGGCCATTCACTACACCACCAAACCAGTTGTATGAACTGGCTCCTGTACCGCTCAAAGTAATGGCATCTCCTGACAAACGGTAGTTCCGGGATTCACCTGTATTCCGACAGCCGGTGGAGGTGGAATGATACTAAACTGACTAAAAACGGAATCGATGACCGGATTAGGACATACCCTGTAAATTGAGCAATACAGGTGATTTGATCTCCGCTAACCAGGGTGGTAGAATAAGTGGTAGTTCCACTTCCAACCACAGTTCCATTTTTTTCCAGGTCAGCATAGGGGATGCCGGACTGCTAAAGGTAACCGTAAACGTAACCAATGTATTCTGACAAATAATGGCTCCCGGCGTGAAGGATAAAAACATTTGTGGGCTGGAAGTGGAGGCATTGATGAGCATATTACTCCCATTATCCGATCCGGTGGTGGCTGGCGTGGTGCTTACTACACGCATGCGGTAGCCAGTGCCTGCCGACTGATTACAAGGAATAACAACCGGAATAGAACCGGTTAACGAAGTACTGTTTATTGAACCTATAGTAAGTGGTGTGGTAAAACTTCCTGTGGCATCCGATAATTCAACCGAAAATGTATTACCGGCATTAAATGTCCCCACTGCTACATAGGGCACGTTGTAGGAATAACAGGCACATAAGGCATTGGCAGGCGCCGAACAAGTGATGGTATTCACGGCAGTACTTGTACTAAGTGCAATATCGTCAATTGCGAATGAGGATCTGTTCCCACTCCGTCATCGTTATTGACCCATTGTATGGCAAATTGAACGGAGCTGCTGTTATTGCATGCTGCTGGTACTGCAATAGAGTGGGAAGTCCATAATCCTTGCCCGCCACAACCTGTAAGTGTTTTGGGTATGGCCGGCACGGGAAGGGTAGTAGCAAATCCATTGGTGGTAAACCAAACCACGGCATTATCGATGCTGCCTTGCCCGTTGTGAATCATGTTGAAGGAAAGTGTCATATTGCTTTTGCCACTGCAATTAATAATGGGTGACTCAGCCCGGCGGTTAGTGAGCGGGCAGGTGAGCAATCCACACAATCCGCCGGCATCATAGGAGGCCCCTCCGGTAGGATTCCAGACACTGGTCACATGCAGGGTATTGTTTCCGTTATTCGCTACACCACAAGACGATGGCGCACCTAAATTTGGAGTAATTCCCCCTCCCTCGGCGGCACTAATTGTAAAAAATTCGGATCAAGACCTTCTGTACCCATCACTACATTCAAATTCCAACCAGTTCCGGAATTAAAATTTTCCGTCCAGAATACCTGAGCCTTGGTGGGCATCATGCTCAATGAAAAGAGTAATGTTAAAAGTAATCGTGCTGTCATGCTGAAGGTTTTTATAAATATAATACCAATCTTGATGATAACATAGCCCTTCTTGTTTGCGTGTGAATTACCGCGAAGGCATGATCATAAAATCATCAGGCAGTTTTCATCTGACGATAGTGTAAACTTGACCAACTTCCACCACTTGCGAAGGCGTAAAAATCATAAACAGCATTTGGAATTCAACCCAACCAAAGTGATTACCTTTGATGTCCACTATGATTCAACAGGAAGTATCTGTTTATATTCTTGCCGGAGGGCATAGTACCCGAATGGGTTCCGATAAGGGATTGGTACTTTTGAATCAGAAACCAATGATCCGATATGTGCTGGATCTCGCCCGTTTTTCCGAATCCATCTATATTGTAAGTAATCAGCCGGGCTATGCTGAATTTGGAATACCTGTGTTGTCCGATGAAATTCGGATCTCGGTCCGGCAGGAGGAATTAATTCCCTGCTGCGCCATTCTCGTGCCCGGAAGAATCTTGTATTGGTTTGTGATATGCCCTTTTAAAGATGCAGACCATTCAACATCTGATAGAGAAAAGTGTATCTTATGATATATCGCACTTTACAGAACAGGCATTTATTCATCCATTTCCCATGGTGATTACCACCTCCTGCGCCGATCGATGGAATGAGTTACTTGAATCGGGTCACCGAAAGATGCAGGATTTTTTCAACATTTTGCGGTGCAGGCTTTGCATGCTGAACCTGAGTTAACGCATTCCCCGAACAGTTTCAAAATATCAATGATCCGAAGGCCCTGGAAGCAGCCGGCAAACAGATACGCGCATAAAGCAAAGAAACGGTCCGGTACAAGGCCATTGTCGGGCAATTTCCTATGGCTTGTTCACATGGCTTGCCAAGGAAAACAAAACACCGAATTGGATTCGCTATAAGAATACAAAGCAATTATCTTTGCCGAAATTTATTCGATACATGTCAACCTCTTTCCGACGCGTTTTATTGAAATTATCCGGTGAAAGCCTTATGGGCGACAAATCATTCGGCCTCGATCCCCAAATGTTAGCCCAGTATGCTCTGGATATTAAAGCGGTAATCGATGCCGGTGTACAGGTTGCTCTGGTGATTGGCGGAGGAAATATCTATCGCGGCATGAACGAAAAGGAAACCGGAATTGAACGGGCCCAGGGTGACTATATGGGGATGCTGGCCACTGTGATAAATGGCATTGCTATGCAGAGTATGTTGGAAAAAGTTGGTGTACAAACCCGTTTACAAAGTGCCATTAAAATGGATCAGGTAGCAGAACCATTTATTCGCCGCCGAGCGATACGCCATCTTGAAAAGGGACGCGTAGTGATTTTCGGCGCGGGTACCGGAAATCCGTATTTTACTACCGATACCGCAGGCTCATTGCGCGCGGTGGAGATTAAGGCTGATGCTATTTTAAAAGGAACCCGGGTAGATGGCATCTACGATAGCGATCCGGAGAAAAATCCTGATGCAATTCGTTATAACCAGATTTCGTATGCCGAGGCCATCAGTAAAAACCTGAAAGTAATGGATATGACGGCCTTTACGTTATGCCAGGAAAACAAAATGCCCATTGTGGTATTTGATATGAATACTCCCGGCAACCTCGGTCGATTAATTCAGGGGGAACCCATCGGTACGGTGGTTGGTGAATAATCCAAAGCGATGTTTTTTTAACGTGCTGGATGTGTTGTAGGACGTATATTCTGCTACCTCTCAGGCTGTTTCTGAAATGGGAATTTCTATAATTACGGTGGTGCCTCTGCCTGGTCGACTATCAAAATGCACCTGCCCATGGAGATAGCTTATACGCGATTCAATATTTTTNAAACCGATGCCTTTATCCATCACAGTCGCTACATCAAAACCCTGTCCATTGTCTTCTACCATTAAGGTAAATTCAGTTCCTTCCCGAATCAATTGAATGGTAACTTCATTGGCCTGGGCGTGCTTCAGAATATTATTCACGAGTTCCTGCAAGACCCGGAAAACGACATGTTCCATATTCTGTGGCAACCGTTCCTGAAGACCATGAGTGACTAAATTAATTTTGAGGCGATGACTGGACGTTCGATTGATAAAATCACGGACTGCCGCGAGTAATCCGGATTTCAACAAGGCATTCGGTATCATACTATGCGAAACGGATCGAACCTCCTGGGCTGCTTCCTGGATGAGGTGATACGTAGTTTGCAAAGCTGCTGTGTTTTGAAACAATTCGGGGGCCTGTTCAGAAAGNTGTTCTAATTGCATGCGGGCTGCTGTCATCGTTTGTGCAATTCCATCATGTAGTTCCCTGGCTATACGAAGTCGCTCCTTCTCTTCGGCTTCAATAATGGCCCTGTTTCGTTGGTCTTTNTCATGCAGTAAGCGGGCATCCTCTTGCCGTTGTTTTTGNCGCTTCTGGTAGTTCCGATAAAGGAGCGCACTTAAAAANAGAATACCAAGCAACGAACAGAATAGGATCATCAAATTCCGGTTTCGTTGCGCCTTAATTTGATTTTCCTTGGTCAGTAAAACGATTTGTTGTTGTTTTNNTTCGGTTTCGTAACGGGTTTGCAGATCACTGATTTGCCGACTTCGTTTTTCATTAAAAATGCTGTCATTCAGGGTAGTGAAAAGCACTTGATGGCGATAGGCTTCGTTATAATTTCCCGCTTGGGCAAACAACTTGCTTTGCATCTGATAGCTTACAGCCAACAAATCTTTATACCCAATTTTTGGGTTAGATCCATGCATCGCTTCAGATAATTTTGANGCCTCAGTAAATCGTTTTGCAGCATAGGAATATTCAGCGAGGCACATCAGTGAAATAGCTGCTGCGTTGCTGTCGTTTAATCGCAGGCGCAATGCATACGAATTTTCTTGTTTGCGAAGGGCTTCGTTAATTTGTCCCAATGCAGCTAAGGAGGTTGCTGTATAATCATCGGTATAGGAGATACCAATGGAGTCGCCAATCTGCTGATAAATTGTTTTAGCTTGCGCAAAAAGAGTTATGGCTTCCTGATGATATCCAAAATCTTGTTTTAAAATGCCTTGATTATTTAGTGAGGTCGCCATTACACCCCGGTCATTGGCTTGGGTAGCNCAGCTGGTAACTTTCTTTCAGGCTGCGTGCGGCCGCTGAGTCGTTTTCTGTCGCCGGTAAAANATTCCCAATTCATTTAATACACGGGCTTTTCCCGAAGGGTTTTTTCCTTTTTCAAACAAGGAGATGGCGTTTAAATAATACTGCAGTGTTTGTTCATACTCACCGGCAAAGTAATTCGTCAACCCTTTTAACAAGGCGGATTCTGCCTGCCAATTTAAGTTGTTTTGTTTCAAACCGATTGAATCGAGATAACTACAAAGCACCAGGCAGTTGGCATAGTCCCGGTTCTGTATGGAGGTTGCAAAAGGAATTAATTCCTCGCCTTGTTGGGCTATAGGTTTCTTTTTAAGTTGAAGCAGAAAACTGTCGGCCAATGGCCCGGCTTGCACCGAAGTCGAGAATACAATCAGGACCAGCAGGACATATTTCAAGGGCTTAGTTTTTGGTTAGCTTCACCACTCGACGCCCTGCTGAACTTTGAAGTTCCATCAGGTAGGCTCCGCTTGGATAGCTATCCAAAGGTACTCTGGTTTTTTGTTTTGATTTTCCTTCGCGTAAAATTCTTCCCTGAAAATCACGCAGTATAAAATGAAGCTCTTCTTCCAAGTGGTTCTCGATAATCACATAATCCTGAGCCGGAACCGGATAAACCTGAATGGCATCTTGTAATTGTNNAGGAATTCAGTTCCTAGGATGAAGATCTTCATTGCGGGTGATGCTGCCTACTTCATTCAATAACCAATTATTCGGATCGATTTCCAAACCGGTAATATTCCATGATGAAGGCACCACNCAGGATCGCGAATTCTGATTCAAATCAACGCGAACGGTTGTATCTCCTCCGGCATAGAGGCATTTAATTTCAAGAGGAGTTACAAACAAAGGTGTATTCGTATTGGAAGTGGATTGTGAAATTTTCAGTATAATATGTGAACCATTGCTGTTGTATTCCGCACTGAATTTCGGATGTCCGTATCCATAAATCCATTGATTAAAAAGGTCAGTNAAATTCTGGCCGGTATAATTTTCCATTGAAATTCTCAAATCATCAATACCGGCAGTCGCAAATGAAAACGTGTTCTGGAAATTTTTAAGTCCATTAAANAACAGAGAATCTCCTAAAACAAAACGCAGGGTATGGCAAATGGCATTGCCTTTATCATAGGTGAGCCGGGAATCAAAAATGCGNGATACATTATTGGTATCGGTAAACCAGATTCGGGCATCAGGATCGGTCAGTACATTGTCATGAACATCCTGCATCAGATTTTGCGCAGCGGCCCATCCTCTGAAATGTTCATAAGCCAGATACTCACCATACGAAGCAAAACCTTCATTAATAAAGATATCACTCCAGGTTTTACAGGTTACATGGTCGCCCCACCACTGATGCATTAATTCGTGGGCGTTCAGCGAAAAATTATTCAGGAAACCTGCACTGGTCATGGTCTGATGCTCCATGCCGCCGCTAAATGGCGCCATGGCATTTCCGTACTTTTCTTCGTAAAANGGATACAAACCAAAACGATCNGAAAAATACTCCAGCACCAGAGCTACTGAATCTAACTTACTTTGTACAGCCGGTAAGGTATTCGTATTGTTGTAAACATAATTCACCACCGGAATAGAGTCATTCACAAGGGCTGATGGGTGGGCGTATATGGTATAGTCTACATAACGGGCTATGGCGACAGAAATTAAATAATAATCGATGGGATAATGGGTTTTCCAACGATAGCGTACTTTATTATTTGGAAGCGAATCTACACCTTCCAACAGTCCGTTAGAGGCCACTCTGTTTTGATTGCTGGTAGTCACAAAAATCCAGGCTGAGTCTGCCTTGTCTTGTAANAATTGTTTGCAGGGAAACCATTCATACGCGCTATATGGTTCACTCAAACTCAGGTANGCAGAATTCCCCCAGGTTTGCGATACTCCGGTACTATAGCCATCTCCAATGGCACTTCCTCCGGTCACCGAGGCATCCCCGGCATAAAAACCTGTACCATCAGATTGGAATTTTGAGGTAGTGGCACTGCGGGTAATACANTAGGTGATGTTTCCAACCCGGGCAAATCCTGTATTCGTTCCATTCATTAAAATGCTGTCAATAAGTATGGTGCCATTAAATTCAAAACAAAATGTATCGAGTGAACTTGCAGTTACCGTTGCTCCAATGGTCGTATGTCCGCTCACCAGCGTATTGTTACGTTCAGCGTTAAAATTTAAACCATAAAAATGCACATCGTATTGGTTCAGTAACGAGTTATCATAGGCGCCTGCCCGTTGTTTTTTCCGGATTTTCAGATGCCGTTCGGTTTTGGCATGGCTACAATGCTGAATTTCCTGGGCATAAGATCCCAGACTACTTAAGACAAACAAACTAAACAGAATAAAATTTTGCATGCGGTAAATGTACTCTGAAAAGTGGTGGAGGCCTTGGGTTACTTGTGCTTTGAGGTGAAAATTGGTTTTTTGATACCGATACGGATCATTCGATGGCCCTCTTTTTGTTGAAGTGACTGGGTTTACCTAATCTACTCCTGAATTTATGCCTTCATCCGGCCTGGACAAAAGTGTAAAATACTTTTAAGCGATATTGCAATTACAATAGGTATTGGAGTACATTTGCCGACATGGCCTGAATGAAGCCCGTTCAGGTATAACGCAAAATACGAAGACATGTCATCCTCCACATGGTTCAAACGGATTAAGCAAGGAATATTAACTTCAACCAAGGAAAAGAAAAATGTGCCGGATGGGTTGTGGTTTAAATGTCCGACCTGTAAANAAGCATCTACCATCAATGAANTTAAAGGGAACCTGTGGTTATGCCCGAGTTGTAACCACCACAACCGCATTGATGCTGCAGAATATTTCGAAATTATTNTTGATGAGGGTGAACATACTCTTTTGTTTGAAGAAATCATCTCGAAAGATTATTTGGGTTTTTCTGATTTGAAGCCATACAAAAGCNGCCTGGAAGAAGCCCGTAAATCCACAGGATTAAAAGATGCCATGACCGTGNGGGTGGGTCCGGTATTCGGTAAGCATCTTGTTATCGCGGCGATGAATTTTAATTTTATCGGGNGANGCATGGGCAGTGTAGTCGGAGAAAAAATTTCACGCGCCATCGATTATGCCATCGCCAATAAGCTTCCGTTTATGATCATCAGCAAATCAGGTGGTGCCCGCATGATGGAAAGTGCCTTCTCGTTGATGCAAATGGCCAAAACTTCTGCTAAACTGACCCTGCTGGCCAAAGCCGGCTTGCCTTATATCTCATTTATGACTGACCCTACCACGGGTGGTGTAACTGCTTCGTATGCGATGTTGGGTGATTTAAATATTGCAGAACCCGGAGCGTTGATCGGATTTGCCGGTCCACGGGTGATTAAAGAAACCATTAAANAGNATTTGCCTGAGGGTTTTCAGCGCGCAGAATTTTTATTGGAACATGGGTTTCTCGACTTTATCGTTGACCGTAAAGAATTGAAACAGAAGTTATCCGACCTGATGGATTATATCCGATTGTAGTTTATCGGGCCATACATACATCCGCATCAGCATTTCATCAGGCAAATAATTCCTGAACGAATTCGCGTTCAAATTCACCAATTGGTCCATTAAATTCAAACGTATTCTTCTTTCCATTGTAGGTATACCGTTCAGCCATCTCGGTATGATTTTCAGCCAGATATTGGATGGCTTCAATAATTTGTTGAATTTCGGCGTCAGTCATTGTTGGATGAATGCTAAGGCGAATCCATCCTGGTCGATCAAATAATTCACCTCGCTGAATGTTACACAAAATCTGTTCTGATCGCTCCCGGTTGATGTTTAACAGATAATGCCCGTAGGTACCGGCACAGGCGCAACCTCCCCGAACCTGAATACCAAAATAATCATTTAATAAACGGACGCCCAGATTGTAATGTAATCCATCGATGTAAAAGGATACAGCTCCGATTCGATGCTGGTGACGATCTTCCAGTATATGCAGATTTGGAATTTTAAGTAAAGCCGAAAACAAGGTAGTCAACAATGTTTTCTCACGAGTCAACATATTTTGGGTACCCATTTCTTGCTTTAGTTTAAAACTCAGCGCAGCCCGTATGCCCTGAAGAAATGGTGGTGTGCCGCCATCTTCACGATCTTCAACATTGTCGAGATATTCATGAATCCGCCAGGGTGAGGTGAATTTAACGGTACCTCCNCCGGAATGATCAGGGATAGTATTATTGCAAAGTGATCGATTCAGTACCATCACTCCTGGTGTTCCGGGCCCACCTAAAAATTTATGCGGAGAGACAAAAATGGCATCCAAATCCNNTTGCAGTTGTTTTTCTGGATGCATATTGGTATCGACGTAAGGTGCTGAACAGGCAAAGTCAACAAAGCACAAACCGCCATTTTGATGCATCATTTCAGCAATTTCATGGTATGGGGTCATGATGCCCGTTACATTACTGCAAGCGCTTACGGATGCAATTTTCAGATGACGATCCGCATATTCCTGTAGAAGTTTCTGAAGATGATTCAGATTCACCTGTCCATGTTCATCTGGTTCAATAATTTCTACATCGGCTATAGTTTCAAGCCATGAGGTGTGGTTCGAATGATGTTCCAGATGAGTGACAAACACCACCGGGCGTTGCGTTTTATCAATGTTTAATGCCAGCGGATTATATTGTTTAAAGTTCTCAGGAATTCGAAGCCCCATGAGCCGTTGTAGTTTATTCACAGAATCCGTCATACCTGACCCCGAAAAGATGAGTACATCATTCGGTCCAGCATTCACCTGCCGTTTAATATATTCTTTCGCTTCGTGGTAAGCTTGTGTCATTAGCGTACCACTGGTTGAGGTTTCGGTATGGGTATTCGCACAAAGGGGCGATATTTTTCGCATGGTATCCTCAATCGCGCGATACAACCTTCCACTGGCAATCCAATCGGCATAAATCATTTTTTTGGTCCCGAAAGGTGTAGGGAATTCCTGGTCGATNCCGATTATTTGATCCCGAAAGGGCTTGAAATAGGCTTCAGTCATGGAACGCAGTTCAAATTTAAAGGGTGAATTTACAGCAAATATTCAACTCTTTCAGGATAGGTATTTCCAGAATAATATCGATGCCAGACTCCAACTTGAGTGTTTAAAAAAGGGGTGTATCTTTTCGGGGTGATTTTCGTACAATTTGTTTTGGGGGTATTGGTTGGGCTCTATAGTTATCTGATGCCGGGCTATATTAATCTGAGTATTTTTCAGTCTGCCATGTCGCATGCTAATTCAACCACTCAACGATTGGTATGGTTGATTGCTGTGGTGGAGCTGCCCTATTGTTTTGGTTGTATGTACGCAATACATACCCTCACTTCAGGAACTCAGGTTCTCTTTGTGATCCGCTGGATGCTGGTAGGGATGCTACTTCTGCTTTTCGTATTATCCCTGAAAGACTATTTCAAAAAGCATCAACAAGATACAAGTGTCGCCACAACTTCAGCCTCAGGCCTTCGCATGAAACAACTTTTTCTTTGTCATATTCAATCCTTTTCAGCTTTCAGCCTGGGCCGTTGGGGGAGTTATTTTCTGGACAAATCCTGGTTCAGCTGGACAGTGTCCGGCTTAATTCTTTTAGTTTCGGTACAGCCTTGGGTGTGTATTTAATTTTACAGGTCTATGCACTTACCGGTAAAAATTCCTCAAACACCTGAGCCAACATCGCGTAGGCATTGATTTGTTTTCTGCCGGACTTTTTTAGTCTTGGCTATTTATCAGATCGTGATCGATCTACAAGCCTGAGTTGCCATAAGAATTAATTTATCCGATTTTCTTTTGCAATAATACCGTGGCGTGAGCTACAACACCTTCTTCGCGCCCAACAAAACCTAATTTCTCGGTGGTTGTAGCTTTAATAGAAATACAATTTGTATCTATTTGAATGCACTGGGCAATGGCTTGCTGCATCGCTGGGATATAAGGTTTAATTTTTGGTTTNTCGAGGCAGAGTGTCGAATCGATATTTACTACCTGGTAACCTTTTTCGGTGATGATGTCAAAACTGCGTTTCAACAAAATTTTACTATCGATATCTTTATACGCAGCTTCTGTATCCGGGAAGTGGGTGCCGATGTCACCTGCATTGACGGCACCCAATAAAGCATCACAAATGGCATGCAAGAGTACGTCAGCATCCGAATGTCCAAGTGCGCCTTTGGAGTGGGGAATACAAATTCCGCCCAACCAAAAATCACGCTCTTCAACAAGCTGATGGAAGTCGATACCGTAACCAATTCTATACATAATTCCTGTTTATCGTAAAAAAGAAGCTATTGCAAAACAATAGCTTCTTTAAAATTTAAATCAAATCAAGTTTACTTTTTTTCTTTCCGGTCATCGTTGTCATCATCATCTGATTTCGGTTTAACCAGTTTTCCGAAATCCTCCACATCAAACAATAAGGAGAAACGAAGCGTATTGGACAACGGATTTCTGTTGATGCCGGATCCAGAGGGAACCAGGTAGGAGAAATTTAATCCAAACATCGAATACTTCACACCCACACCCACAGTGAGGAAACGGCGATCACCTTTGTATTTATTTTCATAGAAATAACCTGCCCGGGCAAAGAATTGATTCTGGTATGAATATTCTGCACCGATGCCCACCATAATTTCTTTGATTTCTTCGCTTCCACCACCAGGNGCATCACTAAACGAACCGAACAAACCACTCAAAACGTTTTTATCTATAGGGTAGGTCTGAATCAGATTACCGGAACTGTCTTCTGTGATTTGCGGCGAAGGAACCAGAAGTTTGTTCAAATCTAATCCTATGCTCAGTTTGTTGAATTCATCGATATTGTAGTTATAGGCCAAACCCAATCCCAGATTGGTTGGGATGAAGTCCTTCCGATCGTTCGAATATGAAATCTTGGANCCAAGGTTGGTAATGGCCAACCCTGCATTTACACTGGAACCCTGACCGGTTTCCTCATTAAAATTTAATGGCTTAGTGAAAAACATGCCAAAGTCAACAGCATAGGCTGTACCTGGTTTGTAGGTCACCCCATTGCTGTTTCCAGCGCCATTGATAATATTGGAATGGATGATTTTACCTGACAAACCAATGGATAAATTATCCGATAATTTACGCGAATAACCGAGGTCGAAGGAGAATTCACGTGGCTTTCCGGTACCTGCCGGCTGGGCATTGATATCGGTATAATTGATATCTCCCAGCGAAAAGTAACGCATACTAAAACTCACGGCCTGATTCTTATTATCTTTTTCACCAAACTTGGCGTATCCGGCAATGTAGGCCAGAAAAATATCAGGCACTAAATCCTTTAACCAAGGGGTATAGGTGATAGATAATCCCGCATCCCGTTCAGACATAGCCAATTTGGAAACATTCCAGAATTGGGAATTAGCATCCGGTGATATAGCAATTCCTACATCGCCCATAGCACCAGACCGGGCATCCGGACTAATCCGCATAAAAGGTACCGCTGTGGTGATGGTATTGTAGTCCCTTCCATCCAAGGTAGGACTGGTTTGGGCAAAAGGCTCGTTGATGCGAGGCTGAGTGCCAGGCATGCCAATGATTTGATGTTCTTGACTGTCATTAATGAAAAATTGAAGTAGAATTTCTTCTCGATAGACTTCTTGGGTTGTTTTCGCCGGATTGGCTGGGCAAATTTACACTAAAAATCGAATTTTACTGCAACAGAACCAATTTNTGAATGGCCTGGTCAGAGAATCCGGTACTGTTTCGAACTGCCAGTTTGTATAAATAAACCCCNTTACCGAGGCGATGNCCATACTGATCTCGTCCATCCCATTCCAATCCGTCATACCGTGTCCCCGGGGTATTAATGACCGTTTTCAACGTACGAACTACGCTTCCGGAAATGCTGTAAATCTGAACAGTTACAAACAAATCCTGGTTAGGCATATTGTGCTCAAACATAAAGCGGGTGCTGGTTGTAAAGGGATTAGGATAATTGTAAACCCGGGCCAGCTTTCCTTCTGTGCTATTCACCACAATAAACCGGATCGTTACTTCAGACGAATTATTTAATACATCCCAGGCTTTTATCGTCAGGGTATGTTCACCTTCACTCAGCCCGTTTAATGGGAAACGAACGACACCGGATCGATAGTCATCCAGGTCGGCTTCAAAGAANGAATTTAACACAAAGGTAATTTGTGCATTCTGATCAAGAACGGCGGTGATATCATGGCCCAGCGAATTACCGGTATAATTGATTCCATTTTCATCAAAGAGCTTTACCAGCAAAATGCTATTGCTGGTGGTGATGCCTCCATCTACAAATTTTTCATCATTGATGAAGGGTTTAATTACTGGTCCCTGATTATCTGTAATACTTTGGTTCGAACTTCCTCCAATCCGCACACTAGTTTCGGANTCACTGGCATCCTCCTGCGCATTATTGGCGTAGTAGGATATTTTACCGGTGGCAATTTCGTAGTTGATATCCTTGGGCACAACAAAAGTGAAACTGAACCGACCATTTTTCACTGAAGCTTTTCCTTTGTAGAGGGCATTATTTTGTACAAAGTAATCCCGAATCGGACTGTCACTATCGTTTCCTAGAGTACTTAGTTTTTTTCGTTTATCCAGAATAAGCGGATAGACAACACCTTCAAAACCATTCAGAATTTGCCCGTTTACATCTTCAAGATGGCCGGTGATGGTGTATTTGTTTAAGGCTTTCAGTGTATCCGTAAATTGTGAAATTGCAACGCCATTGATGCTATCGGTTCGTATCACATGTTTCGGAAATGCCAGTGGCAAACCAGGGTCACCCAATAGCACAAATTTGCGAAAGTTGGAGGCTACAAATTCAGACACACTGCTTACATAACGTAAATTTTTCGATAAACGATAGGCATCACCCAGCGTAGGGTATTGTTGATTCGCCAACATGCGTTTAAATCCGCTTTGCATGTAATTCAGGTTCATGATCCGATTCTGATCGGCATACACCAACTGGGTCGTAGTCATGAGTGCAATGGCTCCTCCATTTGGCTTGGTGAGCAGGATTTCACCGGCACTTTCAATAGTTGGATTGTCGAATGGTGCAAAATCACAGGTTGCTGTAATATATAAAGGAAGCTTATTCAGGTTGTTCATGGCATTGATGTCGTCCATGGAAAAAATGCGCTCTTCACACCATCCTAAAGGCCCACCATGTCCGTTGTAATTCATCAGAAATGTGCCATTAAAAATCTGCGCACCAACAGCGGTGTTGGCATCTGGCGTACGTGGACCCGCTGGTGTGGATTGTTGATTAAATCCATCTACATAAATTTTGGTCAGGTTGTAATTAGGTAAAGAGTCCTGCGCAAAGCCGGCCATAATTTCTCCATCCTCAAAATGAGTTGCCTGGTCACCATCATCGGCACAAAAGGTCATATTGTTTTTCCATGGCCCAAACGATGCCGGACTATCGTATTGTTTAATTTTATTGATGATATCAAAGGCTTTGCAGCCGTTTTTACTGTGAATNCGGCCTATTCCAAGATCCAGGGTATTAATCTGGTTGTTGGAGAAATTATTGATATCCTCCGTGTCGTCTAAAAATCCATAATAATCGTCAGTACAATACCCCAAGGTCTTCTCGATGCTTTCCCAGGTTTCGAATGTGGGTACGATGTTCGAGTTATTCGCTAATCGGTCTTTGTAATCATACGACGCATCTCCCAGCATCAATACATAATCCAACAAATTATTGATATCGGCTCTGTCATACAACATTTTCAGGTAATCGCGGATGGCAGTCACATCCTGGCTTCCGGAAGAAAATTCATTGTAAATTTCTCCGACTGTAACAATTTTGGTTCGATAAGCGCGCTTGCTCTGATGGTAGTTTGCTAATTCTTCTGCAGCTTGTTTCAGGTCGGGATGCGTGATAATTAAATAATCCAAATCACTCACCTGATGCAGATCCTGATTGGCAACACTTCCTATAAATTGAGGCACCTGAATGGCACTCCCGTCAAACGCAATAAAGGTTCGAAGGCGGCTGGACTCCTGTATAAATTTCAAGGTGTTTCCTGTTAGTTGTGTTGGAAGACCAATTGGTTCCAGGGGCTGGGTAATATCCCAGATTCTTACATCCGAATTGGCATTACTCAAACTATATTCGGCGACCTGTGACGGTCCCACCACATTCCAGTCGGCAAATTGATTGAACCCTTCAAATACCAAATCACGCCGGCAATTAATTTCAAAAAANTCCAGATACCCTGCCGCCGAGCTATTGCCTTTCGTATAATTAAAATCTAGTTGTAAGTTGGATGGTGCGGAAGGGATAGTGCTTGTGAGGTCAGACATTCGTAGCACCGGATCGCTGAATGAAAAACCAATGGGTTGCAATTGAATATTCTGCACGTTCTGGCCACCCATTGAAACACTCATGGTACTGATGCCCGAAGAATGAATAGAGCCTAACCGTGTTCGAAGGTAAACCGGCGAGGCTGATTGTACATGTTGAAGCGGAACCGAAAAGCTCCGGTTGAGGTAGCGACCGGGCAAGTCACTGAATTCTTCGCCATACCAGGCTTTTCCGAATTTGCCTAAATTGCTGGAATCCTTTTCGTAAAAATAATATCCGTTGTAGGAATTCGTTTGAACGGTAGCATTAGTTAAAGCATTTTGTATACTGACCCGTTTGCCCGGGCCCAAATTGAAATTCAGGAAATAATAGCTGACATCCGAATAAATGTTTTTGNNATGCGTGAAGCGTTTGTTCAACGAATCACTTACGATGGCATCCGGACCGGAGGCGTAAAATAGTATATAGTCTCCGGGGTTAAACTGACCATCNCCNCCATCGACCACCTGAATGGCATTTTCCACCAAATCATCTGCACGATACACTGCGTTATTTTCAGGCAATAACTGCCCACCGTTTCCGTAAACCCGGATGTTCGCCGGTTGAATTGCCGAAGTACCTAAGCCGGTATTGTTCTGAATGAATTCGTAAGTGATTTTCTGAAGACCCGGTTTATTCACGGCCACTTTAAACCATTGCCCGCTGGCCAATACCGAATGTGAGGCATAAACCCGACTTCCGCTGGGCTTGGAGGCTGTGGTAGCTGATTCCTGAAGTTCAAGTCGGTAAGACAACAATTCATCTAACTTACCATCGGCACGGGTGCGGTAACGGGGAATAAGAATGAAGGCCTGGGCTTGTTTTCGTTCCATCGCCAGCTTTACAACGGGTACAAAATTCTCAGGCCAGTTTCTTCCGGATGCGCTTCCTTTATCAACAATACGGGTTTTTACATCCAATAACTCGACCTGCGGCATAGCCATGGTTTGTAAAGATCTTTTCTCAATCAGATAAACCTTGTTGCTATCCGCCTGTGCAGCGAACTGAGCAGGAACTATGGAGCCCGAAGGCTGAGGTGTCATTCGTACTGGCTGTAAACCATTCTGTGCCTTGGTTTCCGCATTCGTTAAAATAAGGATTCCCAATACGCCCAGCAGGGATAATGTATTTTTATTGTCATGGTGTTCTTATCAATCACGCCTGATTCAAAATTACGGTAAGAGAAAGTATACTCCATCATTTCCGGGATGAAAAGGGATGCTGATTTTGCATATTTTAAAAGTGCTGTGGCCATTTCATGTGAGCATCATTAAGACTTTCAGCGCCTAAGGTCCACTTTTGGTACGGATAAGAACAGTAACGTCGTGAGCGATAAAATATTGTAAGCGCGTAATGCAAAACAATGCTTTTCACATTGCGCAGGTGATTTTTACAAGGAGAGGGGCGAGGCTTATTCTTCAATGGCATCCAAAGGAGGATGAATGGTCAGTTTCACTTTTTGAATTCGGTGCTGATCGATCTGTAATACCTGAAATTCAAAGCGGTCGAAACGAATAATTTCATTGGGTGCCGGAAATTTACCGGCAATTTCAAGCACCAATCCTCCAATTGAATCACTTTCGCCGCGTACCTCTTCAAANATTTCCAGCGGCATGGCCAGAATTCGGCAAAGGTCGTTAATCAAGGTTTTCCCTTCGAAAATGTATTGATTTTCATTAATTTTTCGGAAGGCATGTTCATCCTCGTCAAATTCATCTTTAATCTCACCAATAATTTCTTCCATGATATCCTCCAGAGTCACAATGCCCGATGTGCCACCAAATTCATCCACAACAATGGCCATATGGCTATGTTTCTGCTGAAAAATTCGCAGTAAATCCTTGATCAGTTTAGTTTCATGAACAAAAAGGGCTGGTCTGATTAAGGTATGCCAGTCACTTTGGTTTTCCTGAATAAAAGCCAATAAATCCTTGGTGAAAAGAATTCCTTTTACTTCATCAAGGCTTTCATCGTAAACGGGTAATCGCGAGAATCCCGTTTCGCTAACTTGTTTCTTCACTTGCGGAAAGTTCCATCCGATATCCAGACCGGAAACATCCAGTCGGGTTTTCATGATTTGTTTCACGGTTATTTCGTCGAAATTCAGGATTCCCTTATAAATATTCACCTCTTCCTTCGAAGCGGTATTCCCCACGGTCAGCTCCAATACATGTTCTACATCTTCACTACTGATTTCATTTTTNGCACGAACCTTAAACCGTCCTTCAATAAATGAGGTAGAGGAAACTAAAAACGAACTAAGCGGTTTCAGCATTCTATCGATCCAAAGCAGCAAGGGGGCCGTAAATCGCGCCATATTCAGGTTATTCTGAGTGGCGTATACTTTTGGCAGAACTTCACCAAACAAAACCAGAAAAAAGGTAACCAAAACCACCTGTATCAATACGTTCATCAACAGGATGACGGATTCGGAGAGGCCCGGAAACCACCGATCTACCTGAAGGAGGCTACCAAATAACATGTTGCTGGTAATAATCACTCCGATGCTTAAAAAATTATTACAAATCAGCAGTGTCGCCAGAAATCGTTTGGGGTTCTCAATAGATTTAAGATGCTTTTGTGGTTATGATCTTCTTTTTGTTTGATATAATTAATGTCTTTTGCCGACAAGGAGAAAAAAGCCACTTCTGATCCGGCAATGAGTGCAGTGAAGACCAATAGCACCAAAATCAATACGCTTAATACAACATAAGTGTTGGTACTGAGGAACTCGGTGAGCAGTAATTGAAGGGTAAGTAAGGCAGAGTCAGGATCAAATTCATGGTTTTAGTGAAAAATCCGCTGAGGGTATGTTTTCAGGTTGGTTTGGCAAATATATTGCTTGCCCTATGTAAAGTGGCAAAAGAGAGGTTAAAAATCGAGGTCTTCTGAATCATTCATGGGAAGATGTGATTCTCCGGAATCGGAGTGGCTGGTATACGATTCGGAATGTCGTTTGTCCAGCATAACCAGATTCGTGGCAATAATTTCAGTCATAAAGCGGCGGNNATCTTTGTCTTTATCTTCCCAGGATCTTGTTCTTAAACTACCCTCAATATGTACGAGACTTCCCTTATGTAAATATTTGGCAGCCAGTTCGGCCAATCCGCGCCAGAGCACTATATTATGCCATTCGGTTTGAGGGATGGTATTCCCTTTNTTGTCTTTGTACGATTCAGTGGTGGCCAGGGGAAATTTCGCAACCGGTATATTTCCTTCAATATACTGTATTTCAGGGTCTTTTCCCAAATTCCCTATCAANAANACATGATTCACTCCACGCATTGTGCTTGTGTTTTGGTTGGTCGTTCTATTCAGCAGTCTGTCAAAGTAAGTTTTAGTCAAGATACGATGTCTGGAATTGGTTTGCTTATGTGGCTTCCTTCAGAATGATTCTTTGATTAAAGAATCCTTAGTAAACGGAAGTGCATGCAACGAACGTTTCCCAAACTACGGATCGACGTGAACTTTGACAATTTAAAGATAATCGTATTTTTCTAAAAATGAAAGAATCAGCCGGGGGAATGCGTAGTCACGCAAGTTCTTTTTGCTNACCCATAGCGAACCGGGGAATTCAGGTAACGCTGATTTTTGTGTNATTTCGAATCGAAAAAANTGGCCGCTTACTTTTCGGTGACTGAGTAGTTGTTCAAATTTTTCAGGTATCGGGATGCCGTGTTCCGGAGGATGTTCACTTTCAGGAAAGGCATACAGATCCTTCCAGATGCTGGCTTTTGTGCGTTTGGTAATGAGCAGATGGGTTGAGCTTTCGTACAAACTAAAATAAAGATTTACGGCAAGCACCTTGGTTCGTTTGCGTTTGAGAGGCAATTCAGCAAGTCGATTTGTTTTGAGGGCAACGCAGTCTCGTTTCAGCGGGCATTGCGCACAAATTGGCAGACGGGGTTTACATATGGTTGCTCCCAGATCCATCATGGCCTGATTATATTCAGCAGGCGAAGTGATATCGAGGCATTGCTGGGCTAGTTCCTGAAAATAGCGTTTTCCGCTAGCCGAATCCGCTTCTTGCTGTAATCCAAAATACCGACTTAGTACCCGAATCACATTGCCATCAACTACAGCATAAGGTAAACCATAGGCGAAAGATGCAATGGCTGCGGCGGTATAGTCACCGACACCTTTTAATGCCCGGATTTGTTGATATTCACTGGGAAATTCTCCGTGCCATTCAGCGGCGATAAATCGGGCAGTATGTAAAAGGTTGCGGCATCGGCTATAATATCCTAATCCTTGCCAGAGGCGAAAAACGTCTTCATCACGGGCATCGGCTAAATCCTGGATGGTGGGATAGGTTTTGATCAGATTCAGATAATACTTTTCACCTTGGTCAACACGGGTTTGTTGTAGAATGATTTCACTAAGCCAGATTTTATAAGGATCCTTTAGGCCCTTCCAAGGCATTGTTCGTTGATTGATTTTTCGGTGCCAAGTCAGCAGCTTTTTCTAAGTGATTGATTTTTAATCAATTATATAAATGTTAATCCGGAAAAATAGTAATCTTAATAAAATTGCATTAAATTTGCGCAAGTTAAGGAACACAAAAATAATACTACCGTGAAGAAAGCTGACTTAATTAACCAAATTGCCGAACAAACCGGAGTCCCCAAGGTGGATGTCCTGGTGTCCGTGGAAAGTTTCTTTACCAACGTAAAGAAAGCGCTCGCGGAAGGAGAAAATGTTTATATCCGAGGTTTTGGTAGTTTTATTACCAAAAAGCGTGCCGCAAAAGTTGGCCGGAATATAAAAAAGAATACAACGGTGTATATTCCGGAACATTTTATCCCAAGTTTCAAGCCAGCCAAGGAATTCACAGAAGAAGTTAAAAAATTGAAATCGTCCATTGTCGAGGTGATTAAGGAGGATTGATTTGTAACTGAGAAATCAAAGTGAATAAAAACAACTCATCTTTATAGGGGCTGCAGTCGTATTGGTGGCAGCCCTTTATTTTGGTGATTTCCGGGGACCTGTAAAAAAGCTCCCGACCAAGCGGGTATGCGCCCGANATTCGGAGGAACATGACCACGAAAGCGATACAACTTCGCTTGACATTAAGTCGTACGAAACCCAGTGCATTGCCAGGCTGGATGCCAATAAACAAAGTCAGGTGAGGGATTTTATGGGGGCAGCGGAAAAGTTAAATAAACCGGAGTCCTATCGTGATTTAGCTGAATTCTGGGAANAACAGAAAGACCTCAATCTCGCGGCTTTTTATTACAAANAGGGGGCATTTTTGGAAAATACTGAAAAAAGTGTCACATTTGCCGGCAATCTGTTTCTGGCTATCCTTCAACGTACGGACAAGCCGGATTTCAGGAGGTGGCAGGCTAGGGAGGCCATTGAGATTTTTAATAAAGCATTGGAAATCAATCCTTCTAACCTCGATTCCAAAATCGCTCTGGCAACTTGTTATACCGAGGGAACCGGAGAGACGATGAAAGGGGTGACCCTTTTGAGAGAAGTGACGCAGCAGGATAGCAACAATGTTTCCGCAAATATTATTTTAGGAAAGTTGGCTATACAGTCGGGGCAACTTGACAAAGCGATACGACGTTTGGAACACGTTCTGATGATTGAACCGAAGAATACAGAAGCGATGTATTTTCTGGCTGAAGCCTATAAAAATCAAGGGAATAAAGCCAAAGCCATTGAGCTTTTTGAAAATTGCAAACGCATTGTCAATTCTCCGGATTTTTCAAAAGAGATTGACAACTATATCGCGACCTTTAAATAATTGTATTATATAACTTAAAAATATTTGAATCATGCCTTGCGGAAAAAAACGTAAACGTCATAAAATCGCCACCCATAAGCGTAAAAAACGTCTCAGAAAAAACCGTCATAAGAAGAAATAATTTCTTTTGATTTTTTTATCTGCCAACATACACATCTGAGGTTTTCGGGTGTTGGTATGTTGCGTGCAGTATGTCTGGTTTTTGTGAAGGATTCACAACAGTATCGGCTCACGTAATCTGTGCAGGTAATCATTAACCCTATTCGCATTGAACAAGGAACTCATCATCCAATCTTCGGATTCCGGTGTTGAAATTGCTCTTCTTGAAGATAAAAAGCTGGTCGAATTACATTACGACAATTCAGGAGGGCATTTTAATGTCGGGGATCTGTATTTAGGAAAGGTCCGCAAGGTTATGCCGGGTCTGAATGCTGTGTTTGTAGACATTGGGCATGAAAAAGCCTTTCTGCATTATACAGATTTAAGCCCTTATTTCCGTAGTTTACTGAAGTTTACCGAACAAGCACTTCACGATAAGGGGCCTCAGCCTTTCGATTTTACGAAATTTCAAATCGAAACTGAAATTCNNAAAACCGGAAAAATGACTGAGGTCATTCAGGGTAAGCCGAATGTACTGGTGCAAATTCTGAAAGAACCGATTTCATCGAAAGGGCCACGAATCAGTTGTGAAATTTCATTGCCCGGCCGGTTTATTGTAGTGACTCCTTTTAATAATTTTGTGAGTGTTTCAAGAAAAATTCACTCTACCGAGGAACGTAAACGCTTACAACGCATCATTGAGAGCATCAAGCCGGCTAATTTCGGAGTGATTGTTCGAACTGCCGCCGAGGGACAGTCTACTGCCGAGTTGCACAAAGATCTTTTACAGATTATCGATTCCTGGAAGTCTATTCAGTTAAATCTGAGAGGAGCAACTCCCNCCACTAAAATACTGGCCGAACAAAACAAAACGACCTCGTTATTGCGTGATTTGCTGAACAAAGATTTTAATCGCATCATTGCCAATGACTCATCTGTTGTAAAAGATGCCAAAGAATATATTGCGAACATTGCTCCGGGTCGGGAAAGTATTGTGAGTTTGCATCAGAATGGCCAAACCATTNTTGATCATTTTGGAATCAATAAGCAGGTTAAAGGGGCCTTTGGTAAAACGGTCATGTTGGAAAGCGGGGGATACATTATTATTGAACATACCGAAGCTCTTCATGTTATTGATGTGAATAGTGGCCATAAATTCTCGAATGAAAATCAAGAGGCAACAGCACTGAATACGAATCTGGAGGCCGCTCTCGAAATTGCGCGATAGTTGAGGCTGCGCGATATCGGAGGTATCATCATTGTAGATTTTATCGACATGAAAACGCCTGATCATCGCAGGCAGATTTCTATGGCGATGGAAGAATTCATGCAAAGTGATCGGGCCAAGCATTCCGTTCTGCCACTCAGTAAGTTCGGGCTCTTACAAATTACCCGTCAACGATTACGCCCTGAAATCAATATTTCAACAGGTGAAACTTGTCCTAGTTGCCATGGTTCAGGTAAAATCCGTTCTTCTCAGTTATTGATAGAAGATATTGAGAAGCATGTGAAATACCTTAAGTCCAATTTGAATGCTAAACTGGTGTTGCACGTGCATCCCATCGTGAAATCGCATCTCACCAAGGGATTACTTTTCAACTCGATTCATCACAAATGGAAAAAGAAGTATGGAGCATTTAATATTCTGGAAGATGAGGGTTTCGAATTTCTTCAGTACCGATTCTTTGACGAAAGTACGGGTGAAGAAATCAAGATCGATGGATAGCATTTTAAAGAATCTTGGTGCTGCACATTTAATTCAATCCATTTGAGGTGGATGAATTAAAACCGGTTTCGTATAAATTCATAAGCTGAACCAAGGTTTCAATATTCAATTTCTGATAGGCTCTCTTCTTGTACGTAGCCACGGTATTGGGTAATAGCCCCATTTTTTCCGCTATTTCTTTGATGCCAAGGCCTTTTGCNAAAAATTCAATCACCGTTAATTCCTGAAGAGATAGTTTTCGAAGGGGTTGGTTATTTCACGAACATTCCGAACAGCGCCTTTAAAAATAAAGGGCATTACTGGGGCTTACATAAAATTCATGGCGTAAAAAACTACTCAATGCAATTTTAAGTTCATCTTCCGGAGCAGATTTACTAAGGAATCCGCGTACACCAATTTTAAGCAAACGTTTGGCATATACATCTTCTTCAAACGAGGTATACACCATAATCGGGAAATCAGGAAACTGAATTAAACATTGTTCTATGGTACGGATGGAATTGCCGTCTTCNAGATTGAGATCNAAAATTCCAAATTCAAATGCTTTATTCCGAAGTGCACTCAAAATACCATGGCAACTTTCTGTGGTAGTAATCTGAAGCTGAGGATTAAGTTGCAGAAGTAATGATTTAAGACCCATCACAATCAGTGGGTGGTCTTCAGCGATCAACATGTTTAAGGGTTCCGACATAAGTAGGTAGGGTAATTTTAACTAGAGTAAGATGATTTTCAACATCATTTTCCAAAGTTAAGCTCCCACTTACTTCATTCAAAAGAGATTGTGTAATTTTTAATCCCATTCCATATCCGGTAATGGCATTGTCGATAACAGCATGCGCTGATTGCGTAAGGATAGCCGGCAATGGATTTTCAATCTGAATAGTGCTTACATCAGCATCTTGCCTGACACGGAGAACGATATTCCCATTGCGGGTAAAGTTGATGGCGTTTCCGAGTACGTTTTGTATAGCCGTGGCTAAAATAAATGCATCCGTTTCTAAAAGGGTATGTGGTGGAATATCGACCAAAAATTCAATATGCTTTTTCTTGCAGGCCAGGTGGAAGAGTTGAATTTTTCAGAAACGATCGATAAAGATCAACAGATTCAATGTAAGGTCCCGGTTTATGTTCTGAGGTATTTTGATCCAGGCGACAATATTATTCAGTAATGCTTCCAGATTAGTGGTGGCGATTCGGAGATCTGTTAAATCATCGTGNGTTAATTGAGTTTTTCTCTGAAGATACCGGAATGCCATTTTTAGAAAACTGTTGATGAAACGCAAAGGGGTTGCAATGTCATGTGAAAGCAGTTTGATAATATTGGATTTGAACTCATTCTCTTTTCGAAGTGCCAAAGCCGCGGACTCTATTTTTTCTTTTTTNGCTTCGATATCCCGAATGGCCTCACGCAGATTCGAAGTTCGGAGTGCAACAAGCTCTTCCAGGTGTTTCTTTTTACGGCGGATTAAAATACTGGACCATCTATTGTATAAAATGACAATTCCAATCAGAACNGAAAAACAAATCAGATAAAACCACCAGTATTCATACGCTGCTTTAGGAACGATTAATTTTATTATTAGCGGACTAAATTCATCTTCATCATGCCGGAACGAAATTCTTCGAATGCACAGAAAGTGCGTACCACCGGATAAATTCTATAGGATGAGCGGGTTTGTTCCATAACTTTTTCGATCGTAATTTATATAGGATGTATCCGCTGTGATGCCGTATTCGAATATTAAGTTACCTGCATCACTCCAGTGGGGNCTACTCAATTGAATACTGATTTGTGAGGAACGCTCCTCCAGAATAATTTGATCGGCGCTTTTAAGATGAGGGTATGTTTTCCCATTGATTTCGATGTGTCGAACGAGTATCGTATTCAGCATGGGGTAAGTATGGAGGCTGTCTGGTTTAAACCAAACCAATCCTTTCATGCTGGGCAGTGACCAGGTTTGATTTTTTAATCGAACACTACTCGGAAAGCATCCNCCATTAAATTCGTTCGTAGGAAGTCCGTCAAGCGGAGTGTATTGATAATAGTCTAAAGTCGTTAAACTATCCGATGCCTCAAGTTTCTGAATACTANNTTTTTGAATGCTAAAGAGACCGTGATTGCTGGTAAACCATAAATAGCCTTGTGCATCTTCAAAAATCGTATGGGTGTAATGCAAGTAGTTTTGATGATCAATAGGGATTTTATAAATTAACGCATTCTTTAATATAAATATTCCTTTTCCGTACGTGCCCACAAGAAACCGCTCCTTGTCTAAAGGATATAAACAGCGAACCGGACTGCTCGTGAAAAGATGTCGAAGCTTTTTAGTCTTCAGGTTCAATTCAAAGAGTCCTGAAGTGGTTCCAACTAAGAAAAGATCAGTCGATTTTTTGTATGCAGATGGGTTGGTGCATTTGCTGACCTTTNNCGGAAAGTTACACAAGAATTGAGGTGCGCCATTTCCTTTAAACAGGTACNNACCGCCTCATTGCCCAGTAGAATGATTTCGTTGGACTGGATAGGATAAACCAAATGAATTTGATCAGGAAGATTCGGAGGTAAACAAGTAATCGAATCAATACGACCAGTTGTCGGCATGTAGTTAAAAACGACATTTCGGTGACACAAATAAATAGAGCCATCTGATTCAGTATGAAAGAAAACATTGTTGCTTCGAATCAGGGGCGCTTTTTTTCGAAATTGGGGCATAACGGGTGAGTTCGGGACCGCACAGTACTGAATTTGAATCCGGCATAACAGCCTGGGCATAGAAACTTTTTTGTGCCAAANNTGGTCTGATTGTTTCAAAGCCCGGTCGATGGTAAATGTATAATCCATCAGTCGCTGTTCCGAGAACCAGGTGTTTGTTCCAACCGGAAGTCACCGTGAGAATCTGATCTTGCGGAAGCTGTTCAATCACAATGTACGATGTAATTCGTCCGTTAGAATCCAGAGTCAGGGCTTTTAGTACGGATTCACTTTTAAAGAAAATCTGATTGGTTTTATCATCCCATAGGAGCTGTCCTTTCGGCGCCAATCGGTTTCGGTGAGTGATACTTCCATCTACTGCATTCATGCAAATTATTTCGCCCGATGGATGATATAAAATGAAGTATCCCTGTGAATATCCCATTTGCCAGCGCATATATTCAGGCAAGGGCACTACCTTTTGAAGATTGGACTTAGAATTAAAAAATAAGATACCTTTTTCATGCTTAAGAATACCGGAGTTTCCCTGTGGTTCACAAACAAGATTCATGAAGATGTCTTATTGATTCTGAGGGTGTCAAATCTTTTAAAAAGACGTTGGGGAGATAAATTCAACGAGGCGCTGTTGTAGTTGTTTAGAGATTTTAAGGTAGTTATGTACCGAATACNNGTGGGGCAGGAGGATTGTCTGTGATGGAATAACAATTGAGGTCTTCATTAACGGCATACAATTCGCCTTCCTGAGTACGAATCAGGCACTTGATACGGTTTTAGATAATTCAGAATTTTCCGTTTCAAAGGTGACAATAGATAATCCGTCATAACACACCAATCCATCTTCAGTGGCAATCCATAAAAATCCATTCTTACTGAAAGCAAGATCTCTGGCCGTGTTTTGTGGTAAGAGATTGTCACCATTTAAATGCGATTTCAGAACATAACCCGACTGGCATAGCGCAGTACGCCCCAAAAACAAGCTGACAATAAACAGAATATAAATTCGGGTAGAAACTAACACAGCTAGGATGGAAAAATAACCATTAATCAGGAAATATATGGGGAAAGTCTGCTAAAATGCCATTTTATTCTACTTAACTTATCTGGTTTTCTACAGATGACCAGACAGAGTACACCTACCTTTCCACTTGAAAGACGGATACGTATTAACTATCGTTCTGGAAAAGTCACATACGTCCTGTTTTTCGTGTAGAAATGTGTAAAGCGACAAGCCGGGAGACCCGGTTTGTCGCTTTTATGCCATCTGGTCTGCCCAGGGTTTTGTGCAGTGTCACCTAAGAATTATTGAACTCAGCAACTGGTTCAACACACGATACCATGGACCACTTGAAATGCTTTCCCTTCCGGAAAGCGGCTTTTGCGTAGTTTAAAAGCCTGTTTATTTCGAAATAAGGGATTATTTTATCTTCATTCAAACCTCTGAAAACATTTGAAATTTTATCTATGTATATTTATATCATTAACATACATACGCACGGCACTACTATGAAATGCAGGCATTTGCTACAAAATAGGCCTGATGAATTCTGAAAGGAAATGATCGGCATTTTTTGTCTGCAAAACATGGGATTCGTAAAGTTCGGTATAGTTCTTGTGACAATGAATAAAACAAAAAGTACTAGTTATGATGAAAAATCAATCCCTTTGGTTCAGGTATATCTGCCTGGCCTGGGTGTTGTGTCTGTTATTCAACTCCAATTTACAGGCACAGGATCCTAACAAAAGAGCTTCAACGGATTCCATTGAAGCACAAAGAGCGCAATGGCAAAAAATGCTGCAAGATCGCCCCTACAAAAATCGTCCGTACAAAACAAAAAGGAATGGAAAAAGGTCCCTAAAAGGATAGACCAGATTTAGCCAGCGAGCATGATTTCCTGATGACGATGGATCCGGCGCTGGGGATGNTACCCAAAGAACGTTTAACGTTTGCTCATGACGAAGCCAATGCCATCCTGCAGACCAAAGCCCCGATAGCCGGCGTACAATGGACTGAGCGTGGCCCGAATAATGTAGGTGGGCGTACAAGGGCCTTGATGTTTGACCCGAACGATGCCACCCATANNAAAGTATGGGCCGCCGGAGTTGGCGGGNGGCTTTGGTATACGAATGATATTACTGCCGCACAACCAGTTTGGCATCATATTGATGATTTATGGGATAATATTGCGATTTCGTGTATCGCCTACAATCCGGCAAATACACAGGAGTTTTATGTTGGCACAGGGNAAGGATTCGGAAATGGCGGCGCTCAGCGAGGCGGAGGAATCTGGAAAACTTCTGATGGAGGAACTACCTGGACCCGTCTGGCATCTATGAATCCGGGGCGTATAATAGTGGAANGCCATTTCCAGAATATTATTAAACTGGTGGTAAAAAGTAATGGTTACGTATTTGCCGCTACCCGCGGTTATTATACCAATTCTGGTGGTATCATGCGGTCAACCGACGGTGGTGCTACCTGGACACGTGTCCTGACGCATTATGTTCCTGGTGTATCTCGTGATCATGCCAGTGATATTGAAATTGCTGCAAATGGTGATTTGTATTGTAGTTTTGGAATTGCTTCGAAAGGTGGTGTTTACAAATCAAATAATGCCGATCACGGAGCTACCGGTACCTGGACAAATCTGTCAAGCAATGTTGGAATCGCCAATGCGAAAAGAATTGAACTGGCTTGCGCTCCTTCAAATTCTTCAGTAATCTATGCCGTTGCGCATGGTGGTTCAGGAGACACTGATGTGGAATGGTTGAAAAAGAGTACGGATGGTGGAAGCACCTGGACTAACCTGACTATTCCTTTAATGGTAGATGGCTCGNGGAATCACTTTACACGAAGCCAGGCCTGGTATGATCTTATTTTGGCTGTACATCCATCTAATGATCGGTTTGTTTTGGTAGGAGGAATTGATTTGCATCGCACACAGGATGGTGGTTCAACCTGGACCGGAATTTCACATTGGTATGGTGGTTTCGGTAAGCCGGAAGTTCACGCCGATCGACATGCTATGTCCTTCAGACCCGGAGCCAGTAATGAAATGATTTTTGGGAACGATGGAGGTGTGTATTATTCAACCAATGCCGGAAATGGATCGGCCACACCATCATTTGTGCATCGTAACCATGGCTACAATGTGACTCAGTTTTATGCTTGTGCCACCAAANATGAAGTGAACAGTAATTATTTCTTAGCCGGAGCACAGGATAATGGAACACAACGATTTACAATGCCTCAGGTGAATGCTACCGATGAAGTGACCGGTGGAGATGGCGCCTATTGCCATATTGATCGACAAAATCCAAACATTCAAATTACACAATACACCAATAATAATGTTTACCGCTCTATTGACGGAGGACTTTCCTTTCCTTCCCTCATTTCTGAAGGGACCGGACATNTTATAAACCCCAGTGAATACGATTCGCAGAATAAAATTTATTATGCGGCTTCGGATGACGACTTATTGAAACGAATTACAAACATGGATGCCGCTTTTGTTAATGCTGACTTACCCATTGCAGTAGGAGGTGCCATGATTTCAACGTTAAAGATGAGCCCTTACAATGATGTACTTTTTCTGGGTATTGAAAACGGCCGTATTTATAAAGTGAACAACCCGGGATCTGCAACACCTATTCTGACGCGTATCGACAATGGCAGCACGCCCATCACAACAGTCGGTTGGGTTTCTTCGATTGATGTGGGAGCCAACGATAATCATTTGTTGGTGACCTATTCAAACTTTGGGGTTGTTTCGGTTTGGGAAACTGTGAATGGCGGTGTCACCTGGTTAAACAAAGAAGGTAATTTACCCGATATGCCCATTCGTTCAGCTTTATACAATCCATCTAATCGCGACCAGGTAATAGTTGCTACCGAAGTTGGTGTTTGGAGCACGGACAATTTTCAACCAGGTATTGCAGCGGCGCCGGTTTGGGGGCCAAGTAATACTGGTTTAGCTCATACGCGTTGTGATATGTTGAAATACCGTCCGGCCGATAAAATGATTCTGGTTGCCACCCATGGACGGGGCTTGTATACTACCGATATTTTTGTAACAAATACGGTCGCTGATTNNTTGCCACCAGTTCAACTTATTCCTGCTCCGGGAATANTGGCTGTGCAATTTACCGATGGTAGTTTAAAACCAAACAATTCATGGGCCTGGGATGTGAATAATGATGGAGTTGTAGATTACACGACGCAAAATCCATCGCATACCTATACCGTACCTGGATTATACACGGTTAAACTGAGCATTGACAATGGCAATGCTACGGTCATTAAACCGAATCTCATACTGGTTTCATCCGGATCGCCGACCGCATCAACGGGATGTGTTTTGGCCTCAAATTCGAATTTAGGAAACCCATATGGAGTTGGATTGTACTATGTGGAGTTAGGAAGTATCAAACGCAGTACGCCTGAAAATGATGGATATTACAACGATTATTCGTGTGAGAATTTTACTTTATTGAAACCGAATACCACATATACCGTAGCGGTACAAACCGGTACAGCCAATGCAGAAGGAGCGAGGATTTATATCGACTGGAATAATAATGGCAACCTGGAAAGTTCTGAAAGTATCGTCGGTTTTGCCTCAAATACCTCCGGATATCGCACGGCTTCCTTTACCACACCTGCCACAGGAATTACCTTAAATACTCCCCTTCGTATGCGGGTTGTTTCACGTTTTGGTAGCATTCCAACCAATGCCTGTAACGTTTCGACATATGGGCAAGCGGAGGATTATACCGTTTATGTCATCCCAAATCCGTCTGCTGTTCTGGCACTTGGTAATGGCAATGCATCCATTTGTTCCGGTCAAAATTCTGCGGTGAAAGTGAATATCACCGGAGGCGTTTCTCCTTATACTGTGAAATTAGATAATGGGGTTTCAGTGCAAACGATCGGCAATTATATATCGGGTACAGATATCGTGGTGGCGCCTTCTTCAACAACTACGTATACTTTGAGTAGTGTTTCTGATGCGATGACGGATCCTGTTGCGACATCTGGATCCGTAACAATCACAGTGAATGCTGTTACCTCTAACACAACCAATCATACGGCTTGTGATACCTATACCTGGTCGGTGAATGGAACTACGTATACACAAAGTGGTAATTATAGTTATGTGAACGGATGCCATACGGAATATTTGAATCTGACTATCGTACCTTCTACCTCTAACACAACCAATCATACGGCTTGTGATACCTATACCTGGTCGGTGAATGGAACAACGTATACACAAAGTGGTAATTATAGTTTCGTGAACGGATGCCATACGGAGTATTTGAATCTGACTATCGTACCATCTACCTCTAACACAACCAATCATACGGCTTGTGATACTTATACCTGGTTGGTGAATGGAACAACGTATACACAAAGTGGTAACTATAGTTTTGTGAACGGATGCCATACGGAGTATTTGAATCTGACTATCGTACCTTCTACATCCAACACCACAACTCACACGGCTTGTGATACGTATACCTGGTCGGTGAATGGAACAACGTATACACAAAGTGGTAATTATAGTTTTGTGAACGGATGCCATACGGAGTATTTGAATCTGACTATCGTACCTTCTACCTCTAACACAACCAATCATACGGCTTGTGATACCTATACCTGGTCGGTGAATGGAACAACGTATACACAAAGTGGTAATTATAGTTTTGTGAACGGATGCCATACGGAATATTTGAATCTGACTATCGTACCATCTACATCCAACACCACAACTCACACGGCTTGTGATACGTATACCTGGTCGGTGAATGGAACTACGTATACACAAAGTGGTAATTATAGTTATGTGAACGGATGCCATACGGAGTATTTGAATCTGACTATCGTACCTTCTACCTCTAACACAACCAATCATACGGCTTGTGATACGTATTCATGGTCGGTGAATGGAACAACGTATACACAAAGTGGTAATTATAGTTTTGTGAACGGATGCCACACGGAGTATTTGAATCTGACGATTACACCGTCGACTACGAATACAACTTATGAAACAGCTTGTGGTACGTACATGGTTGGTGAATGGTGCCACCTACACGCAAACGGGCACATACACGAATACTATAGCTTGCGCTACTGAGATACTTGATCGACGATTACACCAACGCCTGTGTCAGAATGGAGGTATCGTTAATCAATTCTGTGGATGCGATTGTCCTCCTGGATATACAGGAATTCATTGTGAGATTGTAAATTGTACACCAACGTTTGGCTCTTCCAGTCTGACCGCCTGTGATTCATATACGTGGAATAACATGAATTATACTACGTCTGGTATTTACACAGGAGTATTTCAGAATGCCGCAGGTTGCGATTCCACGCATACATTGAATCTGACTATCGTACCATCTACATCCAACACTACAACTCATACGGCTTGTGATACCTATACCTGGTCGGTGAATGGAACAACGTATACACAAAGTGGTAATTATAGTTATGTGAACGGATGCCATACGGAGTATTTGAATCTGACTATCGTACCATCTACATCCAACACAACCAATCATACGGCTTGTGATACCTATACCTGGTCGGTGAATGGAACGACCTATACACAAAGTGGTAATTATAGTTTTGTGAACGGATGCCATACGGAGTATTTGAATCTGACTATCGTACCATCTACATCCAATACAACCAATCATACGGCTTGTGATACGTATACCTGGTCGGTGAATGGAACAACGTATACACAAAGTGGTAACTATAGTTATGTGAACGGATGCCATACGGAATATTTGAATCTGACTATCGTGCCATCTACATCCAACACAACCAATCATACGGCTTGTGATACATATACCTGGTCGGTGAATGGAACGACCTATACACAAAGTGGTAATTATAGTTTCGTGAACGGATGCCATACGGAGTATTTGAATCTGACTATCGTACCATCTACCTCTAACACAACCAATCATACGGCTTGTGATACGTATACCTGGTCGGTGAATGGAACAACGTATACACAAAGTGGTAATTATAGTTTCGTGAACGGATGCCATACGGAGTATTTGAATCTGACTATCGTACCATCTACATCCAACACCACAACTCATACGGCTTGTGACACCTATACCTGGTCGGTGAATGGAACAACGTATACACAAAGTGGTAACTATAGTTTTGTGAACGGATGCCACACGGAATATTTGAATCTGACTATCGTACCATCTTCATCAAATACCAGTACCCAAACAGCTTGCGGATCCTATTTGTGGAACGTGAATGGAACAACTTATACGCAAAGTGGAACATATACTGTAACGAATGGGTGTCATACTGAAATTCTGGTGCTCACTATAACAACAGGCGGTACGAATGTGACTACGCAAGCATCTTGTGGCTCTTACACCTGGCCGGTTAATAATACGACGTATACAATGAGCGGAACGTATACATCCTCTTCAGGATGTATCACGGAAGTGTTGTATCTGACGATTCATTCTTTACCGGTTGTCACAGCTTCAGACTTAAGCGCATGTTCTGGTCAGGCAGTGAGTTTGGTCGGATACCCCTCAGGCGGAAGTTTTAGTGTATCCAATCCGTATTTGGGTCCTACAACAAACTACACGTATACGTATACAGACAACAATGGCTGTACAGCAACTTCTGCGCCTGCAACCATAATTGTTTCTTCCGCACCACCCGTCACAGGTATCAATATGACCAATCTTGGTGCAAATTCCGCTACGGTGAACTGGAATGGTATTCCAGGGTTGATGTATGAAGTTCGATATCGTTTGATAGGTGCTGCAACATGGACAGGCGGGGTACACAAGCTGCACCAACTACCTTTAAGAATCTGGTGGGCTTAAGCGCAGGATCGCAGTATGAAATCGAAGTACGAGGATTCTGCACCAACAATGCCAGTGCTCGGGGCCATGGAGTGCAACGCAGATTTTTCAACGGCTCAGGCTTGTCCGACCCCTCAGAATTTGAATGTCATCAATGCCACCGCAACTAGTGCCACCTCACCTGGACTCCGGTACCAAATGTGAATTATTATCAAATCCGCTACAGAACACAAGCCGGACCTGGAGCCTGGCAAAATGGTACAGCCGCGGGTATTGCCAGCAGCAAGAATATTGTTGGGTTATCTGTAAATACGACCTATGAATGGCAAATTCGCGCTATCTGTAATCCTTCACCGTTTTCAACTGGTGCATGGAGTGGATTGGATGATTTTAATACACTTTCTGCGAAGGAGACGAATTCCTCAGAAACAAGCTTAGAGAATGAACAGTTGCGGGTTTATCCAAATCCTGCCCAACATACCATTTATCTGGACGGAACGATTCCAACTTCTCAGGAGCTTAACTTAATTGTCCGTGATATGAATGGAAGAAAAGTGAAAGTGGTTTCCCTGTGGGCACAGGCAGGAGATTTTCATCTTGAAATGAATGTTCATGACCTTTCGAATGGAGTTTACTCGCTAGAAATCAGTGGCACAGAATGGCATAAGAATATTTCCAATATTTTAATTGCGAAGTAATTCTGAATTGTAATAGAAACGAAAAGGGCTGCTTCAATTGGCAGCCCTTTTTCATGGGAACCTGGTTGTCCTGATTTTACTTCAAGGTGGCACTGATAATCAGGATTGATTTGGATGGGGCTTATCGTTGTAACGTAATGGTTTGTTGATCAGCCAGGTTAGAATGAACATCAAATATCCGGATGTGATAAATTCCATTCACTGCTTCAGAAGGGAATTCAATTTGATGAGTACGTGTCGAAGCATTAAGGTTTCCGGATTTGATCGATCGCCCTTGCATATCGAGAATGGTGTAGGAATGTAAAGGNCTGCTTTCCGTTAAGTGGCAAATACTGTACCTTATTCCCGGGACAAGGTTGGGGTATACCAGTGAAAAACCAGATTCTTCAGCTTGATCGTTAAGTGTAGTCGGGAAATCAAGCATATCAGCATCTACATCTATACCGGAATATGTAGTGAAAGGACTTGANTAGTAAGATACAGTAGCCAATGCCTGGGCCCGATTCTCTCTGAAGAAGTAAAGCCGGTTGCTGGTATTACTTACCATACCTTGTGTTACACCAAAAGCGCTTAACAAAGCCGATGGGGCCGGCATTCCTCCCAGATAAAAGCTATCTGTTGTGTATTGCCACGATTTTAATACCAATACATCATAGTACTTGCTGGTACCTGCCGCTGATTTTACACGCATCTTACCATAACCAACTACGGTATCATTCCGATAGGTATGAAATACATTCTGAGCCGGTGCATTATTCAACCCATAGGAGGCTACCGTGATATTGAAGTTAATGGCCCGTTTGCAATCGGTTGAATTGGTATATCCTGTACTCATCGGGAAATGAATGATTTCGCGGGATTGATTGTATAAATATTTTTGTTCCGGAAAAATAATTGAATCATTCGCTCCGCCGGTGATGCTGGTCTGACTATACCCTTGTGCCGGAATATGAATGCCGTTTTCTCCATAGAAATTCGCATTGGTGACATAGTAGTAATCGGCGAGGTAGGTTAGTCCGCTTACCACATGTGAACCTTCGTAAAAAACATCCGACTGTGTCGCGAAAAATGGATCGCTANNACTATAGGATAGTCCCAGGTTCNNCTTTGCGGGCATATTAACCGAACCCCAATCCCATGTCAGGTTGGAGCCTTGGTATGAAACACCCGGAACACCCATTCCATCTATATAATTGTAGGTACTAAGTTTCCCCAGGTTGTTTTGGGTCAGGGTAATCTGAGCTTGACTGATGCCCACGGAAAGAAGTACAGCGACAATCAGTAATCGTGAAAATTTTTGCATGATTTTTTTAATTGGTTAAGAATCTGATGCAAAACTCGCACGCTAAACCAGTTGAAACAATAGTGGTTAACCACTAATACCAATGCATCCCGGAGCGCAGACTATAGAATAAACGATTGAATACCGATGATACATTACGAATAGCCCAATTTCGTTTCAAACTCCTTGTCCTAATTTCATATAGCTGAAAGACTAACCGGAGTGATCGTGTTTTTCTACAATTTGTTCCGAAGTTGCATTGAAAACTTCAGCAAGGAGTTCTTGCCTTCAAGATTCAACTTTCTGGACATATTGCTGCGGTGGTTATCCACCGTATTCGGACTCACAAATAACAAGCCGGCGATTTCCTGTGAGGTTTTTCCTTCAGCAATTAATTTTAAAATGATTCGTTCGGTAGCGGTNAGAAGTGAAATTACTTTTTCCAAATCAGAATCTTCCTGGATACCGGAAGTTGACTCCTGAAAGTGTCTGAGTTGCTGAACGAGATATTGCCGCCCTTCAGAAACACTCTTGATGCATTCCAATAAATCCTGACTCGCATTGTCTTTCAACAGGTAGCCCTTCCTCCCGATNTTAACGGCATCCAAATAAAACTCTTTTTCTTTATGCATGGTCAGAATGATGNNAATTCTGTTTGGTGTTTTTCGCTCAATACTTTTTGCANNAACATCCAGCCCATTCAATACGGGCATTTCCAGATCGAGAATGGCAATATCAGGAAGTTCGGAAAGTATCAATTGATAGGCTTTTAACCCATCAGAAGCTTCCGCAACTAATTCGATGGAAGGATGTGTAGCGAGTATTTCTCGTACACCAGCACGGAAGATCGGATGGTCATCGGCGATGAGTATTCGTAGGGATTTCATGATGGAGGAAGGATTAAGGNNGATTGGTATGGTGAAAACAGATTTGGTGCCTTGTCCTGGGGCAGAAATTACATCAAATTTGCCTTGCAATAATTTCGCACGTTCCTGAAGATTTAGCATGCCAAAAGAANNTGATTGGCTTTTGGTGTAAACTATGTTTTCGAATCCAATGCCATTGTCCTGAACAATGAGTTCCAAGGCGTTTTCTTTTAATTCCGCAGTAATTCGAATCGCTATAAACTGCNNAGCATGTTTCAAACTATTATTAATGCATTCTTGTATCATCCTGTAACAGTTAATCTTGATGGTTTTACTCAGTTTTTGTTCCGGGATNCGCATTTCATGACTCACGAATAAATTGGTTGATTCCTTCACACGATCACAAAGTCCGATCGATGCTGAAACTAATCCGTACTGCTCCAACTGATTTGGATATAGATTTTTGAGNATGCTGCGAACTTCTTCCAGGGCTTCATCAACAGATTGATTTAACAAAGGGTTTCGGTCCGGAATCAATTTCTGAATCTGATTTTTAATAAAAAGAATATTCTGTCCGACACTATCGTGTAATTCCCTTGAAATTCGGAAACGCTCGTCTTCCTGAGCCTGGATCGAACCGGGCAGAAAACTGTTCTTTTAATTTTTTTCCAGTTTGTTTTTACGATGAATAATAAATAGGACAATCAGTAAAACGAGCACAACCAAAATGGCAATAATCAGACTGAGTTGTTGAATTTTTGCCTGATTCATCAACCGTTCCTTTTCTAAAATGCCAATTTGATGCTCCTTTTCGCCTAAGGCATAAAGGATGCCATGGCGCTTATTTTGGTATCGTATTCCTGCTGATACACCGAATCTTTCAGGGTTTTAAATAATTGATGATAGCGCAAAGCCTCCTTGTAGTTGCCCTGAGCCTCATAGATCGCGCTTTGATTTTTATAACAATCAAACAACCAATCCACACTACCCATTTTAGTAGCTGCTTCAAGTGCCTGAGTTAAATAGGGTTGCGCTTCCCGGTAACGTTTTAATTCTATCAGTATTTCGGCCAGATGCTGATTCACACCTGTTATGGTTTCCAGTGATGATTTCGTCCAGAACAAGGTGCTTAACTCAATTGGTATTTGAGTGCCTCTTCGTAACGATTCAATTCCAAATAGGCATTAGATAAATTGTCCGTGGCAATTGCGTAACTTTCTTCATCACCGGATACTTTCAGGGTTTCACGGGTACGCTCTAATAAAAGCAGTCCCTCCCGGGTTCTACCTAAACTAACAAGGGCCAATCCTATTTCGGTATTAACGTCCAGGGTATCACTAAATCGTTTACTTGCGATGAAAGCATTTTTTGATTGCAGGCTATAGGAATAGTAGTTTTTATAGTCATGCAATGAAAAGTAAGTGAGCGCGATATTATACAGTATTTCACCTTTTTATACGCCATCTTCCAGGACTCCAATTTAGGCAGCAAACTATAGAGTATTTCCATGGTTTGATCACATGCCAAGTTGTTGTAGTATCATGGCTCGTTTGTATCTCGCTACATATAAAAAACTATCTGCACGCAATACCTTTGCATCACGATCCAAGGCTATTTAATAATTCAAATGATTTGGCAGGTGCATTCGTGCTGAATGAATCGATCGGGAAATTTTATCTTCAAATGCACGCAAAAGTTGTACTTCCTGTGCGGGTAGTGGTAGGACATCAAACAAAGCCAGACAAAGAAATTTTTCATAGTCGCTTGGTTGGGTTATCAAATGTAGTCGATCGAGGTGGGATCGATCGTCAGAAATTTCGTTTCAAAGGTTTGAAGCTATTCCATATGACCAATACGCTAATTAAAGTTGTTCTCTCGTTTTGAACAAGATGCGGTATGACCACGAAGAGGTCAATCAGCGTAGCATTCCCTACAAAGGTTGCATTCCCTATAGTATCATAAATATTACCTGCATGATTGGTAGAATCTTCATTAGCCATGGTGAATCACTCCCGGTTGAACGAGGGTTTAGTTTGCCAACAAAATTGCGTCCTTTGTGGGATAATTTAAATAGTGGTCAACCACTAATCACAAAGGCCTAACACATCCTGCATTGTAAAAAGGCCTTGATGCTGAACGATGTACTCGGCAGCTAAAACTGCACCAGAGGCAAATCCTTTTCGGCTATGTGCCGTGTGTTTGATTTCAATGTCATCAATATCCGATCGGTAAAAGATTGAATGGGTTCCGGGTGCCGGGTCGATTCGTTTTGAAACAATAGATAATTCCCGGGGAGATACCTCTTCATCATTTTTCCAACCCTGTAAATTCGTATAAACACCTAAAACATCTTCGGCCAAACTGACCGCTGTACCACTGGGGGCATCTTTNTTCTGGGTATGATGAATTTCTTCTAAAGCAACCTTGTATTCGGGATGTTTATGCATGAGGCGCGCTGTAAATCGATTGATGGCAAAGAACAAATTTACCCCGATACTGAAATTGCTGGCATAGATGAAAGATACTTTATTCGTGGCAGCAAAAGTTTTCACCTCCTCAAGTTGGTCAAGCCAGGCTGTGGTGCCACACACTNNAGGTACCCCGGCTTCCAGGCATTTCATCACATTGTTGTAAGCGGTTTCCGGAGTGCTGAATTCTATACAAACATCGGCTTGTTGCAACTGCTCCATGGTGAATTCATGAACGGTGCTGCGGGTGATGCGAAGCACAATGTCATGATGCTGACTCAAGGCAATTTCTTCAATGGCTTTACCCATTTTGCCATATCCGATTAACGCAATTTTCATAAATTTAAAGAAATTAAAAATGAAGAGAAATACCAACATGAGTCTGCCCGTTCTGGTAGGTTGAGCTTGGTCTCAGACTAATATCCTTACTCATATCGAATGTTTTGAGATGCGCAGAAATATAGGCATCCAGAATATTCATCAGGTAAATTAAGGTGCCTGCAATGGCTGAGTATTCGGTGTATTGTCGGAAGCCTTTGCGAAGCAGGTTTAAATCTTCCGTGGTATATTCAGCATACAGGATGGGCGTGTCCGGATTATTGTCGATGCGGTAAATGTAGGCTTTATGGTATTTCCGGTAATTGCGTTGGTTGTCGATCAGGAATCCTGCACTCACTGCGGCGGCTGCGTATACTAGTCCGGCTTTCCAATACTGACGATTATAAATTTGACCCAAACCTGGAACTAAAGCCGAATACATACCTGCACGTTTGGGGGAAGGGTAGCGGGTCAGAAATCGAAAGCTACTGTCGTTTTGTGCTGTTTGATGTAAGGAATCTATACTGCGTGAAGTGACGCGGCTGCTATCTTGATTCGGGTTGGCTGCACGTTGCGCAATCAACGATTGAAAGGCAATTAAACAAAGACTTATGCAGAGAAAAACCGCACGAACTTAGATATTTATTTTATCAAGTATCCGCTCCGCATCTGAATCATTGTAAAATTCGATGGTAAGCTGACCCCGACCGTTCTTTTTACGTTGCATAACAACTTTCGTGGATAGATGCGAGGCAATCTGATCTTCGATACGTTTATACGCAGGTGGCAATTCGTTCAANTTTTTTGGAGAAGTTCCGGCCTCTTTACCTGACTTGTTCTGGGCGTATTGTTTCACCAATTCTTCGGCGGCACGAACAGACAATTGTTTATCTATCATCTCCTTCGCTGCAACCAATTGTTGTTCGATATGTTCAAGGGCCAGCAAGGCGCGGGCATGCCCCATGCTGAGTTCTTTATTCCGTACAGACACCTGTATGGATGGAGGAAGTTTAAGCAATCGGATATAATTCGTAACAGTCGTCCGATCTTTNTTCATCCGGTCGGCAACATCTTCCTGGGTCAAATGGCATTCACTCATCAGGCGTTTATAGGCCAGCCCGATTTCAATGGCATTCAGATCCTCACGTTGCAGGTTCTCCAGTAAACCCATTTCAAGAATTTCCCGATCATTGGCAACGCGGATATACGCCGGAATATCATTCAGTCCGGCCATTATCGATGCCTTGTACCGACGTTCACCGGAAATAATCTGATATTTNTTATTGGGTAATTTGACTACCGTAATGGGCTGAATAATATCATGCAATTTGATCGACTCTGCCAATTCCTGCAGCGGACCTTCTTCAAACGTTCTGCGGGGTTGATGCGGATTCACTTCAATTGAATTGAGTGGAATCCGCGTAATGCTTCCAACCAATACGTCCGANTTTTCGGCGGCCTTATTAAAGGCACTCACTTCTTCTTTGATATTTCCAAGCAAGGCACCAATTCCCTTGCCAATCTGGGCTTTGGTATTTGGTTTATTGCTCATTTTCTTCTATTTGCAGGGTTTTTCGGCGTTCCGGATATGGGTCATATCGTTACGTTGCAAAATTTCTTTAGCCAGATTCAGGTAGTTCATGGCGCCTGTTGAATCGGCGTCATACATTAAAACGGGTTTCCCTAAACTCGGAGCTTCGCCCAACCGCGTATTGCGGTGAATGATGGTATGAAAAACAGAATCATCAAAATGATTTTTAACTTCTTCAACCACTTGATTCGATAAACGAAGGCGACCGTCATACATGGTCATTAAAATTCCTTCTATGGCCAAATGCTGATTGAGCCGTGACTGGACAATTTTAATGGTATTCAACAGTTTGCCTAAACCTTCTAAAGCAAAAATTCACATTGTACCGGAATAATCACACTATCACTGGCGGTGAGGGCATTAACCGCATCAAACCAAGCGAGGGAGAACAATCGATGATGATAAAATCAAACCGATCTTTGATTTCGGAAAGTACCTGAGTGAGTTTTTTCACGATTGGGATGATTAATCAATTCAATTTCCGCACCAACTAAATCCAGATGCGATGGCAGTAAATGCAAATTGGGTGTTTCAGTTTCCAGAATCACCTTATCAATCGGACTATCATTCACCAGGCAATCGTAAACACTTAGTTGAATATTTCGTAAATCAAACCCATTTCCGGTTGTCGCATTGGCCTGCATCGCAATCAACCAGCAGGGTTTTATAGTCCAGCACAGCCAGGCTACAAGCCAGATTGATAGCGGTTGTTGTTTTTCCGACCCCCTTTGATTTGCAATTGAAATAATCTTTCCCATCCCGACAAATTTGGAGAGAAAAAGGGATAAATAAATTTTTTATGCACGGTGTTCATAGCAAATGCCCCCGAAACCCGCTATTCTGGGAGGTTTTCTCTCTTTGCCTGTGGAAATTGACCTTGTTGCCTGACGGAAGGCAGGAGTTTGTTTATGCCAGGATTCAAACCCATCAACAAGTTTTTTACGTCAGGTATACTGGAAAATCTGCAAAATCGAAAACAGCCTTATGCTTAAGAAATTACTCTCCAGTTATGTATTCTTTATCTTGTGTAGCGCCAATTGTTTGGGTTCAACAACCGTAAATGCCGGGGCCGTTTCCGGAATATGGACTAGCNGCGGATCGCCTTACCTTATTCAGGGTGATATTGTGGTGAATCAGGGACAAACTCTTCAAATACAGGCCGGCGTGGAAGTTGTTTTTCAGGGGTTTTATAAATTTACTGTACCCGGACGCATTCAATGTCTGGGTAATGCCGCAGCACCGGTAATTTTCAGAGTCAGCGACACTACGGGTTGGGCCATAGATAGTTTAGCTCCCGGTGGCTGGGCTGGATTCGATTTGTTCGATTATACTTATCAGGGAACGGATACCAACCGATTCGAATACTGCCATATCCGCGATACANAAAACCGGCCCCTCTTGTATTCACAGTATATGGTGTTGAATAATAACCGTAACCTGGTGGTTAAAAATTCTAAATTCTACCATAATCAACGAACAGCGTCAACATCCAATGCCATGTTGTTTAATTTAACCGTCGATAGCGTACATCACGTGGTTTTTGAAGACAATCAATTTTATGATAATCTGGCTGCCAGAACTATTGTATCTGCCATAGGTTATTCAAGCAATATCCTATTAAACGCCATTTCATTTCTAAACAACGAATTTTACCAGAACACTACCGGCAATGTAATTTACGGTATGAAATTGAAAGGAGATTTTCGTTTCAATTCTATTCATCATAATACACAAAATGGTATGTATCATGGAACAGTCATCCTGGAGCAGGACGAAAGTTCAATTTATCATAATCGGTTTTATTTTAATACCACCGGCCGACTGGGTGCATTGTGCCTGAGTAAAGGAAATACAGTGGTTGATGGAAATCTCATTTGCAATAACTTTTTAAATTATGGCAATTGCGGAATTTCTGATGGTGGCGCTGCCCTCTGGTTAAATGGTAAGTTTCTTCAGCCGATCCGGACCNATACCTTTCTGATAAAGAACAATGTGATAGCGAATAACTACTCCGTGTACCTCAGTGGTGGTATTAAAGTTTACCAATGCAATGCCCGGATTGTGAACAATACGATTGTAAACAATGCTTCGGAGGATCTTGGTTCAGGCATGACCATTACCGCGCCGTATTCGGATGTAGTTGTGAAGAACAATATTTTTAAGGGAAATAGTAATGTAGGTCAGCCTTTGAACTCCTTTTATCCGATCATGATATTTATGNCCTTGAGTTTTGGCAGCCTCTATCTGAATTACAATGCCTTTGAGTTACCACTTAGTCAGATTGTGTATCTTGATCATGATCACTGCNCGGTGGATACTAACCTGAACAAGATTGCCCAGAATCCAAATTTTATCAACCCGACTGCTTCAGCCTCCAATACGGATGATGCCACGCTACGTGATTTTGGAATACAATGGCCCTCTACAATGATCGATCAAGGCGATACGGTAGGTGTGTTTGCTTCGCCTCTCGACTTTAAACTTTCCACGCGCATCGTGAACAACCGCATCGATATTGGTGCCATCGAATACAATAATTTTGCACAAGGCTTTTCTGAATCGGGCAACGATCAACCAAAACTAATTTNNTACCCCAATCCATGCCACGACGAATTGCATTGGGATTCGAAGGAAAAAGTTCGTCAGGTTGAAATTTTACAAACGAATGGGCAGGTGAAACAACTTATTCCGCTTGCTCCAAATTCAAGCCATATCCGGGTGTCGGAATTGCCCGCCGGTTATTATTTCCTTCGCATCAATCAGGCCGTGTATCCGTTCCGGAAAAATTAATATTCAAGGAGTTGTATGATTCAAGCGGATGCGTTTCCAATCCGGCATATTTAAGGACGAACAGGTCCAGTTTGAAACGTTCTTTTGTAAGAGCTGTACAATTTCATCGTAAAACAAAGGGATGCAGGGAGCTTCTTCAATCAGGATGCGGTCCATCTGCTGATACAATTGAATCCTTTCCTGCTCAGTTGAGGTGGTTAAGGAACGCTCATAGTACGCATCAAACTCTGCATTTTTAAACCGGGTGTAATTGGGCGGGGCATCATTTTTNCCATAAAACATCGAGAGATAAACCTCAGCATCCGGGTAGTCTGCAATCCAGGTGGCCCAGAAAAAGGANGCCTGCTTGTTACTCATTTGTTCGCGCAATAAGGATGGTTGCATAATTTCAACCTGTATCGACAAACCAAGTTGTCCTAATTGCGAGGCGATAAAATTACACCGGTCACTATAGTTGTCATTAGATAAGAGCGTAAGCTTAGGAAGCTGCCCCAGTTCTGCTTTCACTTCGTTGATGAGTTGCCTGGCTTTTTCCGGTTGATAGGTATAACCCTTTACGCTTGAACTATCATACCCGGCCAGCCCTCTCGGAATGATTCCGGACTCGGCGGCAAAACTGATATTGTTGCGTAAGTACATGATGAGTTTACGCCGGTCAAATCCGTAGTTAATGGCCTGCCGTAGTTTTTTATACAGTAAAGCGCGCTGAGGTTGTTTCATGCTATCCATAAGAATTCCCAGATATTCTACATTCAGATAGGGTCTCTTCTGCATCGCGATGCGTGTTACGTAATCGGCTTTCAATTGGCCCTGTTTGTTTAATACCCGATCTTTAAAAGCGGCATCAATTCCATTCATGAAATCAATTTTACCTTGCATGAACATCAAAAATTCAGAGGCCTTACTATCCACCTGAGTTACTTTTAATCCATCCAGGTAGGGCAAACGAATACCTTTGTCGTCCAGCTCCCAATANGCGGGATTGCGGCGGTAGGTGAGTGCAACGCTTTCTTCCCAATGTTGCAATTGAAATGGACCGGTTCCACAAGGATGCGAGCGAAAATCAGTCCCCCATTTTTCAACCACTTCATGAGGTACAACGGAACAATACTGCATACTCAAAATTCCCATCATCGGGTTAAAAGGATGCNNTAGATGAATTTCAAAAACAGAATCATTAACAGCAACAAAGGGTTGAACTGTATCAACATGGCCATTAAAAATCCAGGCTCCCGGTGAGGCCACTTCCGGATCCAGAATACGCTCAAAACTATATACCACATCGTGCGAAGTCATTCGGCGTCCTCTTCCATTGGGAAAAGCTTCGTTATCCTGAAACCACACATCGGTGCGCAGTTGAAAGGTGTACGTTGTACGGTCTGCGCTGATGCTCCAGGTTTTGGCCAGGGAGGGCTGAATATTTAAATTTTCATCATACTCAATAAGTCGGTTGTAAATCGCCTGAATATGCCACATAATGTTCAGGTTTTTGGCAAAAGCCGGATCCAGGCTCTCTACACCCTGCACCTGATTAAAACGAAATATGGTGCGATCAGACCGTTCTGCATCACAAGCGGCGAGCGTTATAAAAACAAAGAATACACACGATGCGCATCCCGTAAAGGTACATGTTGAGGTCCATGTCAGCTCCCAAAAAAATGTCTTTCCCTTTCGGCCTGTCAGGGAACACCCTGAATACAGCAAAGCAACTAGGTTGACTACCCTGCAGCACGTATCTTTACCCTTTCAGCGATAACCGGTGTATGAAAACGTGATTTTATTTGCTTCAGGTGGTGGTAGTAATGTGAAGGCCATTCTGAATTATTTTAGAGGAAATGATGCCGTTGCATTTCCCTCGATCGTTACAAATAATCCCAGAGCCGGTGTCATTGAAATTGCCAGGGAGTATCGGGTCAATTGTATGCTCCTCAACAAAGAGGTATTTAAAAGCGAGATTTTTTTAGATACTCTGGATTTTTATCGCCCTGAATTATTGATTCTTGCTGGCTTTTTATGGAAGATCCCGGATTACCTGATACAGGCTTATCCAAACAAAATACTCAATATCCATCCTTCTCTCTTGCCGAAATTTGGCGGTAAGGGGATGTACGGTCATCATGTTCATACTGCGGTATTATCCGCCGGAGAAACTGAAAGTGGCATCACCATTCATATGGTGAATGAAGAATACGATCAGGGAAGAAAGCTGTTACAAAAACGGTGGCGGNTTGAACCCAAGGACACTCCGGAATCGCTGGCAGCCCGGGTATTACAACTCGAACACGAATGGTATCCTAAAGTGATTGAAAGTTTATTGATGACGTGATACGATTCTTTTAACCGTTCGGATATACACTGGAACATCGTTTGATGCTTCACCAAAGAAATCGATCTACTTGTCGCAATAGCCTTTTGCCTGGCAGGTTTTATCGTTTTCCCATTTTATTTTTAAGGTATGAAAAATTATTATTCACTCTTGCCTTTGCCAGCCTGAGTTGGTGTACAAAGGCCCAGTTAGCCGATGGCAGCACAGCCCCGGATTTTACCTTTAAAGACATTAACGGACAAACCCACAACCTATACACTTACCTGAATCAGGGGGTGTATGTGGTGATTGATGTATCCGCCACCTGGTGTGGTCCTTGTTGGAATTATCACAATATGCATGTTTTGAAAGATCTTTACAACGCACACGATATTCCCGGCGATAAANAAGCCAAAGTCTTGTTCATCGAAGGAGATGTTTCTACCACACTGGCTGATTTACAGGGAACAGGCGGAAGCACGCAAGGCGACTGGGTGACCGGAACGCCATATCCTATCATCAGTCCAAATTCAACGCCAGCTGCTGGTGAAACAACCTATTCTTCGTTTGATGCCGGATACAGCATCAGTTTCTTTCCAACGCTCTATGCGATCTGCCCGAACAAGAAGGTTTGGCAGGATACCTTAAATAATGTGAATTATCCCTGGCCTACCGTACCAACCTATGAATGGATTGCCACCAACCGATGCGGTTTAGCTCCGGCAGGTTTGGATCAGGTAGAAGATCAGCATCCTGTAGCCCTTTATCCCAACCCGGCGATGGCGGATTCAAATNTGTATTTTTCACTCAATCAATCCGGTGATGTACAGATCAATGTCCTGAATACCCTGGGACAGTTGGTACATACGCAAAACTTCACGAACCTGATGGCTGGAGACCATACGATAACACTTCCTTCATCCGAATGGGCTGCCGGGCAGTATCTGGTTGAAGTTACCGCCAATGGCACACGCCGGGTGCAGACGAAATTAGCTGTGGTACATCCCTAAGCTCGATGAATCTGGCATACCAAAAGGCCTCTTAACCGGAGGCTTTTTTTATTTTTGGACAAATTGTGTGTTTAAACATATATTTGCATCCTAAAACAGAAACAATGTCATTTAAACAAAATCTCAGGACCTGCATGATATGATTTTCTCAGGTCAGTTGCTTGAAGCCTTCGAAAAATATTACCATGAAGATGTGGTAATGCAGGAAATTGGTGAAGCACCCCGCAATGGTAAAGACGCTAACCGCGAGTACGAANAAAATNTCTTGTCGATGGTTAAAGAAGTACATGGTGCAGGAATTACCGGAATGGCGTCCGACGAAGAAAATGGCGTGGTATTTATTGAGAGTTGGATGGAAGTTACTTTTCAGGATGGTAACCGGATTAAGCTGGAACAGNTGTCTGTACAGAAATGGTCTGGCGACTTTATTGTGGATGAAAAATTCTACCACAAGTAATCCAATCTGATTTTGTCACAAAGCCACCTCTAGCGGGTGGCTTTTTTAATGCTGACTAAATAGACCCCACTAAATATTAATCCGGCCGCAAGCAGTTTAACGATATCCAATTGCTCCTTGAGGAAGACCACCGAAATCATTGAAGCAAACAGGGGTTGTAAATAAATGTACGCGCCGGCTACACCCGGACTCAATACCCGCAGGGCATAAATGTTCCAGAGATAGGTAAANAACGTTACCGCCAGTACAATGAAACCAAGTGCGAGGAAATCTCTGGGCATAAATAAAGACCAATCGATCCGTAACAAATCCCGCAAACCAACAGGCAATACAAACAAAAAGCCAATCAGAAACACCCACCGTATAACCACCAAGGGGCGGTAGGTTTTCATGAGCGGTTTGGCAATGATGAGGTAAATGGCATAGGAACTGGCATTTAAAAANACCAGAATATCTCCAAGCAGGGGATGGGTAGCAATTTTCTTTGGCCCCAAACAANNAATCAGCAACATGGCCCCTGAAATGCCCAGCGTTAAACCAAAAACCCGCCACCAGGGAAAATACTCTTTGAGCAGAACGGCTGAAAAGATGCTCACCAGGATAGGTGTCGACAGCATCATCAGAGAAGCCTGTATCGGTGAGGTTAAATTAAGACCAAGAAANAACAACAACTGATTGCAGGCAACCCCGAAAAGTCCACACCAAATGAAACGGCCCATGTCCTTACGCTCGGGTTTTTGTTTGAGGCTACGGGTTCCGAANAATGAAAGCCAGAAAAGAAGAGAGGCAATACCTACCCGAATCAGGATAAACGCATTGGGCGCGATCAGCCGGGGCATGATGGATTTGGCGACGGAAAATCCCGCCCCATAAAAGAGATTCGCACCAAGTAATGCCAGATGAGCCAGGGTTTTTTCTTTCATCGCGCGAAAATAACAGAGCGGTTAAGGTTTCAAGCCCTCTTCTCGATTTTTTTATAGGGCCCTGTTCACCCGGCACAACCCCGAATTGAAAAGTCTGTCTAGGCCACAAAGCAGTTCCCGTGGTTCCATTCCCAAAAAGCCATCAGGCTTTCGGAAACAAAACTTCCAAACGGGCCTTGCGATATTCGAAAATCGATTCTAACTGCTTCCGTACAAANAGGCGATGGGCCCATTCGCCGATAAAACCAAAGGGGAGCGCATAATGCACGATATCAGTCATCAGCACGCCACCGTCTGCTTCCCTTAAATGATGCTCATGATGCCACAAGCGGTAGGGCCCACTCCGTTGTTCATCTACAAAGTATACCCCGCGTTCTACATGGGTAATTTCGGTACACCAATGTAGTGGGATGCCCAAAACTGGTCTGACCCGATACCGTATCATCAACCCGGGATACATGGCACCAAGACTTTCTGCATTAAAAATCTGAAAGCGCATATACTCCGGTGTAATTTGTTGCAGGTTGAGGGGTGTTGAAATAAATTGCCAACAAGTTTCTATATCGATAGGCAGAAACTGAGTGTATTCAATGCGGTGTACCATGGCTTCAACTTTAAGACCACAAACCTAGTTGCATTCATGAAGGAATGAAGATAGATTCTACTGATGGTATAGTCACTTTACTGAGATTACTTTATGAACGACGCACACTACGTTGCACTGCGTCGTGCAAAATACCAAAAAAGAGAAAAGGAAGTCTTTCCGCTTAGGCCAGGCGACTATTGGTTTGACGCACTTTATATAGGCCCCAAACCGCAAAAGCTAAAAAGGAGAAGGCCAGGTCGCCGAATAAACTATTACTAAAAAATTGCGTGGCTAACTCCGATTTATANAAGGGAATCGCCATCGTGTAACATTCTACCAAACTACCCCAACTGTACCCATAATAGCCACCGAGATAAGTTCCTAAGTTAGAAAGTAGAAAATAAATCAGACTGCCCGAAACGGTAAACAATCCGATATTAAGCACATTCCGGCGATGCAGGCGGGTTCCTNNAAAAGTCACCAATGCCAGAGCACTATAGTTCACGATTTGAGACACACCATAAAAGCCCTGCTGATGCGTAAACAAGGCCAACCCAAGGTCTGATAAAAGAATGCCGATAAGGGTATGAGGTATGCCCAGCGTNTTATCTTCCAAAACCGAACCGCTAAAAATACCTAATGCCGACAAAGGAATCAGATGATACCAGTGCATTTCAGCATTTAAAACACGCAAAGCAGCAGTCAGTAAAACCAAAATGGTTGTCAGCAGTAAACCGGAATGTATTTTTTCATGTTCGTTTTGTTTGGAATAATGACCAAATCGTTCTTTCGCTGGTCAACCCGGGCAAATTTCAACCATTCACCCCAATTTTGCAACACTATTTTTTCGCCATTTCGGCTTTCAGTTTGTCGATAACTTTTACTTCGGCAGCATCCTGTTGATTCAGTACAGCCAATTCAGCAGATATCCAATCGGTTAAATGAATAAACAACAAGGCATCATACCAGTAACTTTTTCCATGAAGCGAAATTTCAATGACTGTAGCGCCATACGAACGAACCACTTTNTTCAGGAAAGCCATACGTTTTAAATTCGGTGCATAATCCTGCGGCGAGGAAATAAAAATTACAGTGCGCTGTTTNTGATCCTTACGCCAGCCAACTATTTCATTGTGCGTCATTTCAGGAATGATATTGTGGGAGGCAACCACTTTGGCATTTTCATTCAATTGCTGACGAAAGCGTACCGTTAATCCTTCGTGTCCAGCTGTACTATATAAATGCAATTCCCGACCCGGAAGTTTTGTGGCCAGCGTTGTCGCTTTTNNGTGAATGGTATTCCCCAGTTTTTCGATGCCGGCGATGGCTTCATCGTATTCAGCCTCAAATTGTTTTTTGAGCAGCCCGGCTTTCTGCAACGTATACAGTATCTGAGTTACCGAATAGCCCAAACACGCCCGTGGTGGCATCCCCGAAGGAATGAGAATCAAATCAATACCGTGTTTGCGGGCAAAAAGNTCCAGGGCACCTCCGGATGTAATACAAACAATAGTGGCTTTGGCCGCCCGGGCCATACTGACAGCCTCCAGAGTTTCTTCGGTATTACCGGAATACGAACAGGCAATGAACAAGGTATTTTTATTCACAGATTTCGCAATGTGGTAATTTTTGTTCACCACAAAAGGAATGCTCAGTTTGTCGGAAACATAATCCTGAACCAGACTAGCACCAATTCCACTACCACCAAGTCCGCTCACATAAACCTGGTCAAACTTTTTTCCTTTTAAAGTCAATTTAGCGTCCTTCCCGATTTGTAGGGCCACCTTCAATTGTTCCGGAAATTGGGCAATGAGTTCATTCATCATCATGATGTGCTTACTTTGTATTTTTGTTAGGTGCTGAACGGGTAAAATTAGCGGATTTATGATTTCTAAATCGAATTTGGGCGCGAAAGGTGAAGAGATGGCCGTTNTTTTTCTTCAGGGCTTGGGTTATGAAATTATCGAAAGGAACTGGCGATACGGAAGATCAGAAATCGATATCATTGCCCGCGAAGCCCAGACCCTGGTTTTTGTAGAGGTAAAAACACGCCAAACCACGCAATTTGGTTTACCCGAAGAATCGGTTTCGGTGTCAAAATGAATGCGGNTTACCCGTGCGGCCCTCGAATATCTGCGCCAACATCCGTGCCCGCGCATCCGTTTTGATGCGATCGCCATTAGTCTGCTGCCCCATAGCGAACCCCAAATTTTCCATATACGGGATGCGTTTTATTAAGCCGGGAATTCGCAGTAGCAAGGCACAAAGTAAAGGATTTACTCGTATTGCCCTTGGTTGTGTCCAACTTAAAATTTCGGTTGAGCGGAATACTGAATTGGAGTCTCAGTATGTAATACATTCACTCAGTTACAATACCACAATTTCAGCACCTAAGGCCCCAAACAACTACACCCCGGTATAATTCTGCGGTGTAATTCGTTTCAATTCNTTNTTAAGTGCCGGTGTTACTTGCAGAGAATCAATAAACGCATGTATTTCTTCGCGCCCTATTTTAGCCGCCCCNCGGGTAAGTTGTTTCAAAGCCTCGTAAGGGTTGGGGTAATTTTCGCGCCGTAAAATGGTTTGCAGGGCCTCAGCCACCACCGCCCAGTTCGCTTCCAGATCGGCATCCATTTTTCGGGGNTTCACCACTAATTTGGAAATTCCTTTCAACATCGATTTCATGCCCAATACAGTATGGGCCAGAGGTACCCCAATATTGCGCAATACCGTAGAGTCCGTTAGGTCACGTTGCAACCGTGAAACAGGCAATTTTGCGGATAAATGCTCAAACAAGGCATTGGCCAATCCAAAATTTCCCTCAGCATTTTCAAAATCAATCGGGTTTACTTTATGCGGCATGGCCGAGCTACCCACCTCATTTTTGGCAACTTTTTGTTTAAAGTAATCCATGCTGATATAGGTCCACATATCCCGGCAAAAATCAATTAATATCGTATTGATGCGTTTCAGGGTATCAAACTGAGCGGCCAGGCGATCGTAATGTTCAATCTGGGTGGTATGTTGCATCCGTTGCAGTCCCAGGGTTTTATTCACAAACTGGTTGGCAAAACGCACCCAGTTGGTTTTCGGAAATGCAATCTGGTGGGCATTAAAGTTCCCTGTGGCGCCACCGAATTTGGCCGCAAAAGGGATGCGTTCCAGCAAGGCCATCTGATTTCTGATTCGTTCATGAAAAACCACTATTTCTTTGCCCAGTCGGGTCGGCGAGGCGGCTTGTCCGTGGGTTCTGGCCAGCATCGGAATGTTGGCCCATTGTTGTCCCATGGTTTTGAAATGGTTACCCACCTCTTCCAGCAAGGGCCAGTAGGTTTTNTCCAGTCCTTCTTTCCACAACAGCGGTGTGGCGGTATTATTAATATCCTGCGAGGTGAGTCCGAAATGCACCCACTCACGGATTTTATCCAGTTTAAGGGCTTGCAGTTTCTCTTTAATATAGTATTCAACGGCTTTCACATCGTGATTGGTGACTTGTTCGATGGCTTTTACCGCTTCGGCCTGCGCCAGGGTCCAACCGGTCGCCAGTTGCCGTAAGGCTTTTATTTTTTTCNNGCTCAGGGTAAAAATCCGGCTNTCACTTAGTGCAATCAGGTATTCAATTTCCACATGAACCCGATACCGAATCAGTGCCGCCTCCGAAAAATAAGCGGACAGGTCTTCTAATTGCTTTCGATATCGCCCGTCGATGGGTGAAATAGCCTCTAAACACTGCATAGAAAATATTTGAGGGCCAAAGTTACCCCAAGCCCGTATATTTGCACCCGTTTTATGGATAAAAAGATCAGGATTGGTGCGGTAAGTTATTTGAATTCCAAGCCCTTAATTTATGGACTGCAACAGCCACCAATGGCTAACCAGATTGAATTAACGTTGGATTATCCTTCTAATCTGACCTCTTTACTGCAAAAAGATAAACTGGATCTGGCTCTTCTGCCTGTGGCCTCTATTCAAAATATTCTGGATGCCGAAATTGTTTCCGATTTTGTGATTGCCTCCACCGGTCCGGTAGCTTCGGTTTGTTTGTTCAGTGCAGTGCCCATCGAAGAAATTCAATCGGTGTACCTCGATTATCAAAGTCGCACCAGCGTAGCCCTCCTGCGCATCCTGTTCCGCGATTACTGGAATATTCGTCCGTCCCTGCTGGAAGGCGACAACAATTTTATTGAACAGATTGGCGACAAATCGGCTGGCCTCATCATCGGCGACCGGGCTCTGGAGCAACAAGGGCGTNTTCCCTTTGTGTACGATCTGGCTCAGGCCTGGAACGACCACACCAAACTGCCCATGGTGTTCGCCGCCTGGGTGGCCAATAAANAATTACCATCCGCTTTTCTGAAGAATTTTCAGGAAGCCAATGCCCTCGGCTTTCAACATCTCGATAAAATTATTGCCGATGCCGGTTTTTCGGCGTACGACCTGAATACGTATTACAACAGCAATATCCATTACCGGCTTGATGAGGAGACCCGGAAAGGATTGACGCTGTTTTTGAAAACGGTCGATACCTTATAGTTTGCTTTTTATGCCCCCGTTGGGCTTTGGCTGTTTCCCGGGCTTTATCGGCCGGGGACCCTGAGTGACTTGGTTCGTAGCTGCGGGTAGGCAGGGCTCGCAGCTAGCAGGGTTTCGCGTGACTGATTGCAGCGCAGCTCCTGCGAGCGGAAAGCAGGACCCCGCCGACCCGAATTGCGTAGTTCGTATGCCCTGTGACGCGGCGGGGGCACGCCCTAAACCAAGCCCCACACAAGATACCCACAATACCCGGGCAGGGCTTTCAGATATGGTGCTTTTAGGGTATTTTTACCCCATTCTGCATGAAAATTCTGAATCCCGCTTTTAAAGGTTTGTTGAAATTGCGCTGGTCGGCCATCGACAACTTTTTATTGAATCCGGAAGGCGCTCAGGTGATGGTGTTTAATTCGCTCATCCACAGCGGGCAATTTACCGAGTTCGGAAAAAAGTTTGGGTTCAACCACATCAATGATGTGAAAGAGTTTAAACATGCCGTGCCGGTGCATGAGTACGACGACATCAAACCCTATATCAATCGCATGATGNGAGGGCATCAGAATGTGTTGTGGAATTCAACCGTCACCTGGTTTGCCAAATCCAGTGGTACAACTTCCGACAAAAGCAAGTTTATTCCGGTAAGCAATGAGGCCCTCGAAGAATGTCATTATAAATCGGCCAAAGATGTGCTGGCCTTGTATTACCACAACTTTCCGCGCTCCGGCATCCTGAGCGGCAAATGCCTCACCCTGNGGNGGAGCCATCAGGTAAACCAACTCAATGCCGATTCCTACTATGGCGATCTGAGTGCCGTGATGCTGCAAAACCTGAGTTATTTTACCCAGCTCATCCGCACACCGGATCTCACCATTGCCCTGATGCAAGAGTGGGAAGAANAAATAGAACGTATGGCCCAGAGTACCATACGCGAAGATGTGACCATGATAGCCGGTGTGCCTACCTGGACTATTGTACTGATTAAACGCATATTTGAAATTACCGGAACCACCAACCTGCATGAGGTTTGGCCCAACCTGGAATTGTACATGCACGGCGGGGTGAATTTTAAACCTTACGAACAACAATTCAGCCAACTGATTCCATCGCCCAAAATGAAGTATCTGGAGACCTACAATGCTTCGGAAGGATTTNTTGCGGCCCAGGATATTGTGGGCCGCGAAGGCATGCTGCTGTTTTTAAATCATGGCATATTTTATGAATTTATGCCCCTGGAAGAATACGGAAACNCCGAACCTGAAACCCTGCAACTGGAAGATGTGCAGCTCGGTGTGAACTATGCCCTGGTGGTGAGTACAAACTCGGGCCTCTGGCGCTATATTGTAGGCGATACCATACAATTTGTTTCGTTAAATCCGTTCCGCATACGGGTTACCGGTCGCCTCAAACATTTTATCAATGCCTTTGGCGAAGAGGTGATTGTAGACAATGCCGATTATGCCATTGCCCAGGCGTGTCGTAAAACCGGAGCCGTGGTAAATGATTATACCGCCGCCCCGATTTATTTTTCTGCCCAGGGCAACGGTGGTCATGAGTGGGCCATTGAATTTGATAAGGCCCCCGAAAACATGCAGGCATTCACCGAAATGCTGGATGCCGGTTTGCAGGAGGTGAACAGCGACTATGAGGCCAAACGACATAAAAGTATCGCCTTGAGTATGCCTCGCCTGCACGTGTTGCCGGCCAATACATTTAACCGCTGGTTGAAGAGCAAAGGCAAACTGGGCGGACAACATAAAATTCCCCGCCTGAGCAACGACCGTAAATTTTTAGAAGAAATTCTGGAAGGGTCATTTTTGTCTGATTCAATCGAAGAATTAAAGACAAACAACTCCTGATTGACATGGCACGCATCAACTACTCTTTGTACGCTTAATACTGATGATACTCACACTGACCTCTGATTTTGGTATGCAAAGTCCTTATGCGGCGGCGGTAAAAGGACGTATCCTCAGCGCCTTTCCGGATATTCAGTTAGTTGATATTACCCATGCCTTGCCCGTGTTTCAGTTGCAGCAGGCCGCCTGGATTTTCCGGAATGCCTATGTGCATTTTCCGAAAGGCAGTTACCATTTTCTGTTGCATGATTTGTATACCGAGGCCGAGCCCCACCTGTTGTATGTATACGAAAACGAACAGCATATTNTTTGCGCCAACAACGGATTTATTACGCTGTTGTTTGATGACAAACCCGTACAGATCTTCCGATTGGATGAATCGTTGCGGACCTACGATTACCTGCATGTCACCGATGCCTACCTGGCACAAATGGCCTTGCTACGGCATGGCAACCGCAGCGGATTGTTGCCGGCCGGAGTGGAGGATTTANAAATTCTGCATGCGGCCAAACCCGTATTGCACGATGATGTACTGGAAGTGCAGGTACTGTATATTGATGCCTATGGTAATGTGATTTTAAACCTGACCCAAAACCATTTTGAAGAACTGCGGGCGGGCCGTGATTTTAAAATCCGTTTTATGCGCTACGATGAAATTACCACCTTAAGCCGGCAATACAGCGATGTACAGGAGGGACAGGTACTAGCCTGGTTTAATACCGGAGGCTACCTTGAAATTGCTGTGAACAAAGGCCATGCTGCCCAGTTATTGGGTTTTAGAGAACAGGGCGACCGCTACCAGATTTACAATACCGTAAAACTATNNTTTTTACATGATACGTGTGGTGACTTTACAATTCAAACAGGAACATGTTTCAGATTTTCTGGAATTGTTTGATGAACGAAAAGAACAGATCGCAACTTTCCGGGATGCACCCATTTGCAGTTGTGGCAAGATGCCGATGAGCCCACTATTTTTTATACCTATAGCTGGTGGAACCACGCCGACGATTTAGAAAATTACCGCATCAGTACTTTATTTCAGGATACCTGGGGGCGGGTCAAAAATGGTTCAGTGCGCCACCCCGGGCTTTTTCGTCGCACGAGATGATTACGTTGTCATGATGACCCAAATCAGAAAACGAGGCGAAGAAGCTATGTGGCGCAGTGACCTGGCTGCATTACCCGTTCGGGAGGTGGTGGTATTGTGCGATAGGAACACGGCAGAATATTGTTATGCCGATGCTGTAGCCGCACAACTGATTCCGGAACAACATCACCTGTTGGTGGTAGAAGCCGGCGAAGCCTCTAAAAGTATGGCGGTGGCCACGAACGTTTTACAACAAATGCAAAAGCTGGGCATTGGAAAATCGACCGGCCTGCTCATCAATTTGGGCGGCGGCATGGTCTGTGATCTGGGCGGTTTTGTGCCCATATTTATCGCCGGGGTATTCGGATGCTGAATATTCCAACCACGGTGCTTTGTCTGGCTGATGCCTGCGTGGGTGGAAAAATGGGGTGGACCTGGAACATGTAAAAAATGCGGTGGGCAGTGTGCATCATCCCGAAGCCGTATTTATAGATACCCGCTGGATCCGCACACAGGATCCGCGTGCCCGACGTAGCGGCATCGCCGAGATCATTAAACATGCCCTGTTGCAAGGAGAGGAATTATTTGCACAGGTGGCAACATGGAACGAAAACGATTTTTATCAGGAAGACATCTTGCTGCAAGGTTTACAGTTTAAACTACACTGTGTGATGCACGACCCACAAGACACCGGTGCGCGGCAGATGCTCAACTTCGGCCACTCCATGGGTCATGCGCTGGAATCTCTGTCCATGGCCCGCGGTCAGGAGTTATGGCATGGTGAGGCCGTGATGTTGGGTATGCTGCTGGAACTCGCCTTGAGTGAACAACTTTTACAATTACCGGTCGGCTACCGTGAGCAATACATTACGCTGGCACGCCGGCTGTTTCCGGGTTTGCATCTTCAAGCCGGCCTCGAAGAAATTCTACCTTATTTGCAAAACGACAAAAAGAATCAAGGCGGTTTGCGCATGAGTTTATTGTCGGCGCCCGGGCAATGCAAATCCGGCGTGGAAGTCAGCATCCAACAACTAGAAACTATTTGGCATGATGCAATTAACTTGTAATATCCGGGAACGTTTACAGGGAAGCATCCAACTTCCTGCCAGCAAAAGTTTAAGCAATCGCGCCCTGATTTTACAGGCCTTGAGTCGGGATGCCTTTCTTATTCGCAATCTCTCCGAAGCCGAAGATACCCGGATCCTGCAACACCTCTTAGCCCGTCGCATAGAGCAGGAAGGACCCATGGAATTAAATGCCCGTGATGCCGGAACAGCCTATCGATTTTTAACCGCATTTTTAGCGGTTTGTGCCAATACCGAAACCACATTACTCGGTACGGCCCGCATGTTAGAACGGCCTATTGGTCCGCTGGTGGATGCCTTACGTCAACTGGGTGCCGACATAAGTTATTCAGGCGAAGTGGGTTATCCGCCGTTAAAGATTCATGGACAAAATTTACAAGGTGGACGAATCGAAATCGGCTCAGATGTATCGAGTCAGTTTGTATCGGCCTTGTGTTTGATTGCGCCTACGCTACCACAAGGTCTAGCATTGGATCTTCGCACCCAAAAAGTATCCTGGTCGTATATCCATATGACGTTGGGACTGCTGGAACAACTGGGTTACAGACTCCACCGGCAGGACGATATTTTGCATATTGAATTCTCGCAGCCCCGGGTGAGGCAGATCGTTATAGAACCTGACTGGAGCAGTGCGGCCTTTNTTTATGCCATGGCCATTTTACGACCCGATACCGAATTTGAGTTGCCGGGCTTAAAAGCGGATAGCCTGCAGGGTGATGCGGCGATGGCCGGTATTTGTGCCCACTTTGGCGTAAAGACCAGCTACCACAAACAGGGCATAAACCTTCAGAGCAGTGAAGTGCCTGCCCTCAGCGATCTGGAAATTGATTTAAGTTCTTACCCCGATCTGGCCCTGCCCTTGATGACCGCTTGTGCGATACGGCATCCGGAGGTACGATTTACTGGAGTACACCATCTGCAATACAAGNAGAGTGATCGGTTACGGGCCTTAGCGCAGGAGTTGAGCAAGGCGGGCATTGAGTTGCAGGAAAGTTTGGGCAAGGTATGGTTTCGGCAGGCGGTGATTTTACCACCGGGTATGCATTTAAGTTTCAACACCAGCGGCGACCACCGTATGGCCATGGCCTTAAGCACCCTGAGTGTATTGGGTTACCACGTCACCTTAGATGATGCCGCTTGTGTGCAGAAATCTTTTCCGGGATACTGGGATGAATTGGAGGTATTGGGGTTTGGGGTGGAAGAGGGAGTAGGGGATTTGGGTAGGTGTGGATGCGAGTTGGGAATGGTGTAGTTGAGGGAGATGGTGGTTGGAAGCAATGGTTAAAGACCATCGTAAAATGAAAATTTAAGTATGTACTCACAGGGATCTAAATTTGTACTTTTAACCCCGCTCTTCGACAAGAGCAACCACGTTGCCTCTAGGTTAAAATGACAATCGACATAGCAAGCCTATGTAGAAAAGATCATTGACGTCCGCCTGCCCAGTGTAAAGGAAGCCTTGTAGATTTAAAATCTTCCTGGGATACGGGCTTAAAAGCAGAGGAAAAATTTTAAAACGATTTTTAAAAATTATATCTAATTGCATATAGTTAAAGAATTAAAACATTTTTATATGTAATTACATATAGTATTATAATTATTGCTATTTTTGTATGTAAATGCATATAAAATGAGTGAATTATCCAACTTTGTAAAAACCAAAAGAAAGCAATCAGGCCTAACCCAGGAAGAATTTGCTGAAAAGGCGNGGGTGGCACTGACGGTAATTCGAAAGATTGAACAAGGCAAAGAANACCTCAGTGTGTCCAAGGTGAATCAGGTACTACATATGTTTGGCCATGTTTTAGGTCCATTAAATATGAACTATGCGACAAGGAATAGTTAAATACAACAACATAAAGGCCGGCCTGTTAACAGAAGAGGATCATGGAGAATATCTCTTTGAATATGACGAAATATATGCCCAAACCTACCCGAACCAATTTGTCACCTTTCAAATGCCGGTTTCAACAAGATCATACAGAAGTAAAAGACTGTTCCCTTTTTTGATGGCCTGATACCTGAAGGTTGGCTGCTGAATATTGCCGTTGAAAGCTGGAAAATGGATAGGAACGATCGTATGGGACTTCTGTTGGCATGTTGTCAAAATGCCATCGGTGCCGTAAGTGTCCACCCTGTAAATTCTGGAGCCGATGAATAAATGCCTCTATTGTTATCAGGAGTTGGATGAAAATCAGGTAGACTATCATCGCAAATGCATCAAAGCATTTNTTGGAACCAACTATGCTCCGGCCTTACCCTATAGTTTATCCGAGATGGAAAAATTGGCGAAAAAGGCCGCAGAGCTATCGATAACGGTTCCGGGCGTTCAACCGAAACTTTCGTTGGGTTGGATAAAAACGGAAATGGAANAAGGCCATCAAGGTCGATTGACCATCTTGGATGCGTTGGAAGGGCTATATATTTTGAAGCCCCCAAATGCAGAATACCCTCAGATGCCCGAAAATGAGCACCTCTCCATGAAACTAGCCGAATTGTTTAAATTAAATATTGTGCCCGTTAATACGATCCGTTTACAATCGGGTGAATTCTGTTTCATAACCAAACGCATCGATCGCAACNCTGATGGATCANAAAATCACCTGATTGATTTTCTGCAAATTTTGGAACTGGCTGATAAATACAAGGGCACGATGGAGACCCTCGGAAAAACCATAGGCGATTTATCAGTCAACACCTTGTTAGACAAATTGCGATTTTTCGAAGCCGCGGTATTCAACTATATTATTGGGAACAATGACATGCACTTGAAAAACTATTCGATGTTCTTGTCTGAAATGGGTTGGGTACTTTCGCCTTTCTATGACTTGCTGAATGTGAAAATGATATTACCCAAAGACAAAGAAGATACAGCTCTTTTGCTAGGTGGTAAANAGGAAAACTTCAATAAAGTTTATTTCGACCGCCTGGGGGTAGTCTTAAAGCTTAATGACAAACAAATCAATGTTGTGTATAAAAGATTGCAACATTGGCTGCCTGAAGCCCTAAAACTGATAGACAGTTCTTTTCTTGATTCAGACAGGCAAAAATCTNACAAGGAATTGATTGCCGAACGCACAAAACTTTTTTGGCATGACCCACCATGAACTCGACAAATTCCTCTGGGGGCAGCCACCCTACTGCGCTGAACCATAGACGCAGGCGATCACAAGCCGCATATCTTCCCGCTGCTCTTCTTCATGCGCATCTGTGAAATGTATGACCAGGAATTTGAGAAGGCACGGACCGAAAGTGATGGAGATCTGGAATATGCCGCGCACCATCCTTTTCAGGTTTCGGTGGGTGCCCATTCTACGAAGGTTCGCGAAACCAGCACCAACAGGGCGGCATCCGGAGCTGAGGTCACCCTTGCAATACAAAAGAGTGACCGGGTGCGTGCCTTAGCCCGGGAGTTGAGCAAGGCGGGCATTGCGTTGCAGGAAAGTTTAGGCAAGGTATGGTTTCGGCAGGCGGTGATTTTACCGCCGGGCCTACGACTAGGTTTCAACACCAGCGGCCACCGGCCCAAGCACCCTCCGCGTTTTAGGGCCCCTGGACAATGCCCGCTGTGTGCAGAAATCTTTTCCGGGATATTGGAATGAGTTGGAGGTTTTGGGGTTTGGGGTGGAAGAGGGGAGTAGGGGTAAGGGGGTAGATGTATGCTTTGGTTAATTGCTTTTCTATGATAGAAGAGAATTGGAATTAGTTCTATGGCAATGAATCAATGACATTTGAAGCTTTTATTAGCGAATTCTGGATGCATCTAACTCAAGTTGAACGGGTGTAAAATACATTCGACCATTTTCCATAAATACATTCATGAATCAATAAATTTGTCTACAAGGATTCTTGTAAAGTTAGAAATATGAGCAAATTAACAGTTATAGATNTTNTTTGCGGAGCGGGAGGTTTTTCCGAGGGATTTCGTCAAATGGGGTGCAAGATTATCTACGGTTACGACCATTGGAAACCAGCAGTTGATACTTTTAATTTTAATTTCAATTTGAAATGTGAGCTAAAGAACATTTTAGACTTCAAATATTCTATAGATGAAATTGAAAATTTACCGAATACTGAAATTATCATAGGAAGCCCACCGTGTGTAAGTNTTTCAAGTTCTAATAAATCAGGTAATGCGGATAAGTCATTAGGAGTTGAATTGACGGAAACTNTTTTGAGAATTGTTGCTGTANAAAAACATCAACCAAATTCGATTTTANAGGCCTGGTTTATGGAAAATGTTGTAAACTCAAAAAGATATCTGCAAACAGCGTATACATTTAAAGATTTAGGGTTAACAACATGGGCAAAGAAAAACAGGATCAGCCCTTTGAAAGTTGCTATTGACTTATACGAAAACACGGCAATAATTAATTCAGCAGATTACGGTTCATTTCAAACCAGAAAGAGAGTCATTTCAGGTGAAGTTATTAGAAATGGCAAACTAATTATCCCAGAAAGAACTCATTCGGAAAATGGTGGCGATGGAAGGAGTAAGTATTTGACAATTGGAACAATGANNAAAAACTTTCCCCATCCATACACAAAAACANCAGAGAAAACTATTTACGATCCACAATATCAATTGCAAATTCTCCAAAGTCAGTTGACGNATCATTTTTACGATACAGGAATCTATAAAGTAGAATGGAATCTTTCTAAATATTACAAAACGAATCACCCGTTTATGGGGAAAATGTCATTTCCGGAAAATGAAAATAAACCAAGCCGTACTATAACAGCAACANAAATTGCTAATTCAAGAGAGTCAATCATTTATAAATCTGAACTCAATCGAATAGGTGATGGAGAGTATCGTTTACCTACTGTAAGAGAGGCCGCCATTATTATGGGCTTTCCAATAACATATCAATTTTTAGGGNCTGAAAATAATAAATGGCGTTTAGTAGGTAACGTTGTCTGTTGTTCAGTAAGCAGAGCATTCGCCCAATTGATTCTTGACCAACTTCGATTTACAATTCCCAATAACCTTGTGTTAAATCATAAGATTAATATAGATGGGATATTGAATCTAAATACGTACAAGTTAAAAACATTTGATAAGCCCCCAGTTAAAAACCAAGAATCAAGATTTAGAAGACACGCCATTAAAGATGGGAACTTAACAGTTACCTTATCCAACTATGACATTGAAAAGAATACTAAATCAGCCGAAGGCAAATGGTTTACTTCTATTCAATATGGAACCGGCAAGGGGTTCCCAATTCAGAAAATAAATAATAATTATTACAGAAACATTGAAGAACTAATTAAGGAATATAAAGGAGGTAAAGAGTTTTTAAAGTATATCAATAATGGATTTTCGAAGAAAATTGGAAATGCCAAGGAACTGCAANAACTTTACGAATTACAAAAGTCAAATTCTAAATATACCGAACCTACTGAGTTAGTTGATACAGTTCAAGAGTTAATTGAAAAACTCAATATTGAAAACATTGAGGTTGAACAAGAAAAACTGCAGGTGTTTAGACATAAGGATAAAGTACCATTGAGGCAATTCTTTGCTTTATATGCTATTAATAAAATTTCTTCAATCGCTAACAATAAATAATATGAAAAAGAAGTTAGAATACAANAAATCAAAGAAATCAAGACTAATGAAACCCCTGTTGGTAAAATAGATATACCATGGAAAGATAGACTTGAGCCTATGGATGTTTTTCAAATTCCTCTGGCTTATTTAATATACAACAAGTATAATGGAAGAATTTTAAGCCGTACAAAGTCATATGAAAATCAAAACTTAGTTATAGATGTTGAAAATGAAAACGGCAAANAATTAATAGAAGATTTTCTATGGCATTCAAAGGAACAAAAGAACAAAGAAACATTATTAAGTCTTGGTAAACTGGGACAAGAGAAAGTTGGAATCATAACTGAAGACGGAATCATAATTGATGGTAATAGANGGGCAATGCTTTTAAATAAAATAGACCATATTGATTATTTCAAAGCAGTTATATTGCCTGTAACGTATGAAGGTAATCCATTAGAGATTGAAAAGTTTGAAACTAAATACCAATTGGGTGAAGAAAGAAAACTTGACTATAATCCAATTGAAATTTATTTAAAAATACAAAGCCTTTATGCCCAGTTGAGTGGGAAATCATTTTATAATCCAAATGATTCCGACANNAAAATGCTATTAAAAATCTATGAATGGGTTGGAAACTATAAGAATATTAAAGGAGTAAGTGATATAGAATTTACCTTATCGGTAATGAATACAATGGATGAATACTTGGATTGGTTTGGTTATAATGGTATATATACAACACTCGACGAAAGAGAAGAACAATTTAGGNGACTAACAAATTGGTTGTTGAACTATTATGGAGAAAACTCANGCAAACCATTTGATAACTATTCTGATAGCGATGTAGATGACCTAAAAACTGTTTGTTATGATTTGATAAGAATTAAATATAAAAATGAAAAATTTAGATATGTTGCTCAAGGGCAAAGACAAAGTCATTTCTTCGGCAATAAAGAAATATGGGATTCTTTTCAAAATGTACACAGAAGATTAGTAAAAACTTATGATGAGCCTAAAATCGATATTAATGTTAAAAATTTAGAGGCACATTTAGACTGGATTGATAATGATTTTAAGAACAAAATAGGATTTTCTTTAGATGAGAATGTTGATAATCATTATCAAAAACTTAGAAATAAACAATCACAAGATGAACCTGAANAATTGATAAGCAAAGCATTAGATTCATTTAATTCTATAAATCAGAAAAACAAGAATTTCTTATCAAATTCTGTTCAGAAACAAGTAGCAGAGCTAGGGCAAAAGGTGTTTGATTCCCTTTACAAAAATNCACCTTCAAGAGTATTATCACATATAATTGAATTATTAGAAGGGATTGAAGTGGATAAAATACCAGATACTGAAGTTGAAGAAGTTCAAGAGAAAACGAAGAGAATTCAACAGATTGGATATCAAATAAACAGGAACTTATAATGAACTATTCTATAGATGTCAATATCGTAGATAATCTCTTTATCATCAATGGGGATACAGAATCGCTATTACAAAACAAAAGACTTTTAATTTCTTTCAAAAGACTCAATTACTTTATAGAATCGAACTCCGTTTATATTCCTTTTGTGATGAAANCACAAATAAAAACTCTTCAAGAAATTCAAGGGTTGCTGGATAAATATAATTACGATTTTCAATTCACAGAAAAAATACAAGAGGAGTTACAAGCATTTTCTAAAGAGGAAGAAAGTTTTGAGACGTTTAGTGAAAATGCCAGAGCAATTAGAGATAATGAGTTTAAAGAGAATAAGTCTTTAGTAACTCAATTTGACAATTTTCAGGAAGTCCTTAAAGAAACGTTGACAAGAAAACTCTACCCATTGCAATTGCTTTCATCCTTTCATATGGCATTTGCTCAAAACTCTTGCAATTTTGCTGTGCCTGGTGCAGGTAAAACATCAATAGTTTATGGAGCATATGCGTTTTTAAAAAGTTTACCTAAAGAAGATGCTCGTCACATAGATAAACTTTTGGTTGTTGGACCTCTTTCATCTTTTGCTCCTTGGGAAAATGAATTTTCCGAGTGTTTTGGATATAAACCAAACTCTTTTAGAATGTCTGGTGATAGTGATATTTCAGTGAAACAAAAATTAGAACATTTATATTCACCAAACTCACCAGAACTAACATTAATTTTTCACGGTGGCGTTGACCGTTTTCAAAATGACATTATTGATNTTTTGAAGCGAAACAAAACTATGGTTGTAGTTGATGAAGCACATAGAATAAAAAATCCAGAAGGTGTTTGGGGAAGAAGTGTTACAGAAATATCAAAAGAAGCGGTAGCAAGAGTAATTTTAACTGGTACTCCAGTTCCAAATGGGTATCAAGATATTTTCAACCTTTATAAGTTTATCTATCCATTCAAATTTAAAGATATCCTAAAATTTCATTATCATAATTTGGAGGATATGACTAATAACAACTCACCTGAATCAGATCGAGTTCAGGCGTTAAAAAATAACATTTCGCCTTATTTTATTAGAATTAAAAAGAATGACCTCAAGCTACCACCTATAGAGGAAAAATACATTTCAGTTGAAATGGATTCCTATCAAAGGGAAATATATGATTTTATAGAATCTCAATATCTTCCATACTTTAAAGAGAATAATTCTGCTTCAGTAAAAGATATTTTGAATAGGGCAAAACTTATTCGGTTAAGACAAGCATCAACTAATCCTTCTCTTTTATCAAGAACTTTGAGAGATTCTTTGGAGAATAATGAATTAACAGGTGAATTTGACCCAAATGCTATTTTTACTATAGATACAGATGAGTTCGTTAATGATTCTGAGTTCTTTAATAAGATTATAAATTATCCAACAATTGAAACACCAAAGAAATTTAGAAGCATTTTATCATTGCTTATTGAGGAAATTTTTCCTGAAAACGGAAAGGTAATTATTTGGACTATTTTCATCCAAAATGCTAAAGAATTACAATCTTATTTAAATCAAAACGGAATTGAATCAAAGCTTCTAATTGGGGAAATTCCACAAGAAGAAAGAGAAGAGACTATTAAGGCATTTAATAATCCACTTAATAATGATTTTAAGGTAATTATTGCAAACNCCTTTTCTGTTGCTGAATCAATCTCATTGCATAAAGGTTGTCATAATGCTATATATCTAGAAAGAGATTACAATTGTACCAATTTTATTCAATCTAAAGATCGTATTCACAGATTCAAGTTAGATGAAAACCAATTAACAAAGTATTTCTATATATTGTCAAAAGAATCAATAGATGAAGTCATTAACAATCGACTCCGTTTGAAAATAGAACGAATGGAAGAAATTATCAATGATGATATACCTCTTTTCAGAGAANTTGACAATAATGATGAAACAGACATAATCAATGATTTAATCTCTAATTATGCTAGAAGAACTTAGAAGATTTAAAAATTTTGGCACTCCAAATTACTTCTTTGAATTACTCAGTACATTAAAAGCAAAACAGGATGCCACATATACAAGGACCGACATTGACAAATTGTTCTATAATCGAGTCATTGATGGTAGAAGTATTTTTGATGGTTGTCTTGAAATAGCCATAAAAACACAAATAGTAGAGGTTGAAAAGACTTTCTAACTTTAAGTAGCGGGGTTGTTGATTCATTAAATAGTATATGTCAAATGAGAGATAAATTCGTTGAATATCTTTTCAAGGCATTAAAAGATGATGATGAATTTCACAAAATATTTTGTTCAGATTATTTATCCCATGATATTATTTACAAGTCTTTGCAAATAAACAACAGAGCTTTTGGTTTAAAATATTCAAACTTTAAACAATTCTTGATTGATTTTGAAGCGATTAAAACTCATCCAACAGCTGAAATAAATAGTTTTATTATAAATAATCGCTACAAAAAGCTATTTGATAAAACACTTTTACCAAAGATTAAGCAAAGGAAAATAGGAATAGAGGAGTTTCAGCTTGAAATGGAGCAACAACGAATCTATGGAGAAGAAGCAGAACGATTTGTCCTAAGATATGAGTTTGATAGACTTAAAGGGCAAAAGCAAATTGATTGGGTCGCTGAATATATAGTAAACGAAGGATATGATATAGCATCGTATAATAATGAATCTGATGTATTTCCCAATCGTTTTATTGAAGTTAAATCTTATAATGGTGAAGTGCCTTATTTTTTTGGTCTAGAAATGAATATTCGATGGCAAGAATTAAAAGACAGGAATACTGGTTGTACTTAGTGAACCGATCGGAAGTAGAGAATATGAATTACTCCCTATTTTGGTTCAAAATCCATATGAATGCATCCTCAAAAATGATGAAAAATGGAATAAACAGGTAGAGAAATACAAAATTGAATTGACGAATACAAGGTAATAAAACAAATCATTTGTACGTCGATTGAGCGTTTAATTCATCATGAATGAGTAAGTCCTGGAAAACCAATCCGTTTCGCGTTTCCTTAGCGCTAACAAAACGAATCTATAAATAGGCTTCCTGAATAACTCAGATGTGCTGCAAATTCATGGAAAAGCCTGGTAGCCATGACTTTGGCTTTGGCGAAGAAGTTGCGGTGCAGCTGAGTAGACATTTTTATGCAAGGTTTTTCGGCCGCAAATTCAATAAATACGTTTTACACCCTTCACTTCAAATGCACATATACGATTATAAACTCCTGTAAACAAGGAGCCCAGTCGTTATTCAGAAAGCCCTAAATAGGTTGTTTGATTCTGGTGTAGGTTCCCCATTTTCCGGACTGGGTATTAATTGGAAATGAAGGTATGCAATTCAGTTTGTTTTTCAGTGAGGTAGTCTATCGGACTTTTGTTATTGAGTGACTGATGTGGGTGGTTGTGGTTATAATCCTGCCTCCAATGTTCCGTTAAGGTTTGTACTTCGTGCAGGGAAAAGAACAGGTAAGCATCCAGGATGTCTTCTCTGTAGCTTCTGTTGAATCGTTCGATATAGGCATTTTGTGTCGGTTTGCCGGGTTGGATGTATTTGATTTGAACGTTCTCTCTGGCCGCAAAGTCCGTAAAGTTGCCGGATGTGAATTCCGGCCCATTGTCACAGCGCACTTCTGCAGGCTTACCACGTTCCTCTATGAGCCTTTTCATAATCCGGCACAGGTTGTGGCTCGAGAGGGAATAATCCACCTCCATAGCCAGAGCTTCCCTATTGTAGTCATCTATGATGTTCAAGATCCTGATTTTGCGGCCATTGGCCAGGGTGTCATGCATAAAATCCATACTCCATTTGTAGTTCATTCCAGTAGGCTGCTGAAGCGCCTCCAAAGGGCGCTGCGGCAGCCGCCGCCTGCGTCGCTTGCGCTTGTTTAACGCCAAGAGGTCGTATACTCTTTTAACCCGTTTATGGTTCCATATTTTGCCTTCATTCCGGATTCGGGAGAAATAGTACGGAAATCCTCTCGTTGGCTTCAATTCAGCCAGTTCCTGGAGCTTCTGTACAACCTCGCTGTCATCTTTGACAGAATGGTAGTACAATACCGATTTGGGTAGCCCTATGGCTTTACAGGCTCTGGTCACACTTACCTCATGGGCTTCCTGAAGATAAGCTACAATGTTCTTGCGGTCACCAGGCCTTACNCACTTTTTNGAAAGCACATCCTTGAGCATCTTATTGTCAAGGGCCAAATCGGCGTACATGCTTTTCAACTTACGGTTCTCCTCTTCAAGCTCTTTTAAACGGCGAAGCTGCTCCCCGTCCATACCACTGTACTTCTTCTTCCAGTTGTAAAAGGTCTGAGGATTGATCCCNAGTTCCCGNGCGATCTCTGCGACCGGGCGGCCTCCTTCGGCCTCTTTGAGCGCCTTCACAATTTGCGCTTCCGTGAATTTTGTTCGTTTCATGTTGCTGGTTTAAAATTAGACAATTGCCAATTTATAACCAGTCCGATTTTTAGGGGACTTACACTGGTTTGCCGTTAGAATGATTGACAATACAATTAGCGTTTAATTAGAATACCATCCCCACATTATTATCATTTTCTATTATAGATTTGTTCCTCCTGAACAAGCATTTTCGCAAACACCAACTATAATAATAATCCATGACAGATGCCATCATTCCTTTACTCTCCCTAATCGCTTTGGAAGTGATACTTGGGGTGGATAATTTCCATACTGGCGGATAAATTGCCGGAGCATAAGCGGGATAAATTGCGTTTCTGGGGTATCGGTCTGGCCATGGTGTTGCGCCTGGTATTGTCGGCCTTTATCGCCAGGATCTTAAAATTAGATCAATCATTATTCACGATTCATGTATCTCCTCCCATCAAACCCAACTACCCAATTAAGTTTTGTTGATGCAATTTTGCATGATTGTAAAATATTCCGAAGCTGAAAAGGAATAAATTCTCAATCAAGTTAAGGAGTGGTCAGTAAGTGTCCTTACTATTGTTTCCTATTGGAAAACTTATGGTATAAAAGATTACGTATTCCATTATTGGAAATTAAAATCACCAAACGGCAAGGCAGAAGCAAGTTTTGGAGAATATCTGTTACAAAACCTTTCTAAAGATTTGACGGCTGAGTTCGGAAAGGGCTTTTCCAAAAGGAATCATGAGCCCATTCGCAAATTTTATCTGACATACAGGATAGCGAAATCACCGATTTCGCAAAGTCTTACCTGGACACACTACCTGAGTTTGATGCGCATTGAAATCGTGGAGGAACGTGCCTTTATGAAATTGAAACTATAAAAAACAACTGGATGTAAGTGAATTGCAACGGCAAATCGACTCTGAATTATACTCACGCAGCCCAAAATGATAAACCTCAAACAAACCTCAATTTTCCTTAAAACGTCAAGAATTAAAAAATAAAGTCAACTAAATGATTCTATTTTGTACTTCTACTCTGAAATAAGGAAAATTCTGCTATTTATGCCCAATGGTTACAAAGGCATCACTTTACACCGTATTATGCCCGCTGGAATTCGGGTGAAGTGGATATGGTTGGGATCAGCGAAAAACTTAAAGCCAGTCTGGGCTCTGGAAATAAAATGGACGGACCGTTATGCAAGAAATCGGAAGAGCTTAAAAGCCCGATCAGATTTTGTAAAGAAAATGAATTAAAGCAGGCCCTGGTAACAACAGCCACTATGCAAGAGGTGTTGGAATACGATGAGATTGAATTTACATTTATACCAGCCTCTTCATACGCCTATACTGTGAGTGCAAATACCTTGCAGACTCCTAAGAGTCCTCTGTAAAAATTATTCTGCGTTTGATTCAAGATGAAGCATTACAAACGAAAAACTATGCGTATTCTTTTCGTGTCTCTAAGTCGGATCGAAAAATTAGTTGCTTGATATTGGTTTGCCGTTCCGAGGATTGACAATACCAATAGCATATAATTAAATTACCCTCCCCACAACACGTTCATTTTCTATTTTAGTTTATTTACGTCTCAACAACGAATTTGAGCATACCACAACAAACGCAATAACCATGACAGAAGCCATCATTCCTTTACTCTCCTTAATCGCTTTGGAAGTGATACTTGGGGTAGATAATATCATTTTTATTTCTATCCTGGCGGATAAATTGCCGGAGCATCAGCGGGATAAATTGCGGTTTTGGGGCATCGGTCTGGCCATGGTGATGCGTTTAGGACTCCTGGCCTTTATCTCCTGGATTCTGCAATTAGATAAAACCTTGTTTTCTNTTTATCAAATTGAATTCTCCGGGAAAAGCATTATTCTAATTCTGGGCGGACTCTTTCTGATTTATAAGAGCACCAAGGAAATTTACCATAAATCTGAAGTCGTGAAGGAGGACAAACCCGTAGTTCCTCAAAAGATCAGTTTTCAAAAATTACTGCTTGAGATTATCGTTTTGGATTTGGTGTTTTCGGTAGACTCTATCATCACAGCCGTAGGTATGGTGAAAGAATTGTGGGTGATGTATACGGCTGTCATTGTTACCGTTGGTATTATGTTGCTCGCATCTAAACCCATTAGCGGATTTATCACAAAACACCCCTCCTTCAAAATATTGGCGCTTTGTTTTTTAATGACGATCGGAGTGGCCTTGTTAGCAGAAGGTTTCCATGTTGAAATTCCGAAAGGATATATCTATTTCTCGATGGCCTTTGCATTTCTAGTCGATCTTATTCAAATGAAAACGGTTCCTAAAAAATAATATCAAAACGAAATATGAAATTGTCCTCTCGTCTACGGTTGAGAGGCGTATTGTTGCTCTGGCATTAGACGATTTTCAATGAATCGGCCCTACATCTATCAAAATTTTAATCGCTTCGAGGCTTCTCGTTTGAAGTGTAAAAATCGCAGAATTCTTTAGAAACTCTGCGAATATTATTTGAACGAACGTTGTGGTAAGGGCTGCGTGTTTATTGCTTTGTAAAACGGATATCCGTTTGGCCCACACGCAACAAATAACTTCCGGGTTGCAGACTTACTATTGCTATGGTTGCTTGACGAGCGTCTAACGTTCCGCTGAGTACTATTTGTCCGAGGTGATTTAGAATTGAATATTTCTGCGGTGTTTCACTGAGACCGGATACATGCAGTTCCTGCATAGCGGGATTTGGATACACACGAATTTCAGCAGCCCCGGAATTTTGTATTGAAAGTACCTTCGAGAACGCATACTTGCCATCACGGTCAACTTGTTTCAAGCGATAATAGTTCATGCCTTGCAAAGGTTGCGCATCTACAAAATGATAGTTTGTTGTTGCCTCTGTGGTTCCTGCTGCATTCGTTCTGCCAATTGATTTAAAATCGCGGCCATTGGCACTGCGTTCAATATCAAAATAAGCAGTATTGATTTCTGAAACGCACGCCCAGTCAAGTACATGGGTATGCCCAGCTGCTTCTACACGAAATGAAGCCAGTTCAATGGGAAGCGGTGTGCCTGCCCCATATATTTCAAACGGAAACCCTTGGGCAGGTGTTCCGGTACCTCCATCAACTGCATTGGCCCAAACAAAGTTTGTTCGCTGCATGCCATTGCCGGTAACAGATTGTCCGACAGGTACACGTGGTACGGCCCAGGGACCACTCGCTAAAGTGCCATCGGTTTGCCAATCAATCCAATAAGTACCGGGTGCTAAACTCAGGCCCGGAGTAGCACATACATTGCGCATGATGGGGCGCTGAGTATTGCCCACAGTTGTTTCAGCGATCCGGTAGGTATTTGAAAATGTGCTGCTGCTTAAACGATTGGTTGTGGAATCCCCATAAACGATACTGGCTCCAACGGATCCGGGGATGTTATTCCAGATGATAAAGTTCACCTGCGTAATGGTTGAGGTGGTTGTAGAACCGGTTTGGTAGGCATAAAAACCACGGAATCAATTTGCCAGGTTCCCGGCACAATAAAGTCATCGGCGACACGATTGGAGAAGCTTAATTGATGCCCAAAACCAATGGTTCCCATCGCAAAGTAGTAGTATACAATACACTTTCATTGGCGCCACCGGCCCCGGTTCCAACACTGTTATAAATAGGGCCGTTATCAAATAAAACCTGAGCGTGAAGGGCAGGCATCAAAACAAACTGCTTAGTGCAGTTAAGAGGTACAGTTTTAATTTCATTGTATCTTGGTTTAATTAAAATAAAATCTCAGCAAATATAACTAACTTGTATCTGGATAATAAGGTAGCCTGTAGGGATGTTTTCAGCCCTGTGACATACTTTGTTCCAATAACTCTTAATCTGCGCAATAATGTTTCTGTATAAATCGTAAAGCATTACTATACAGAATGGCATCAATCACCGCATCTGCATTGCCCACCGGGATGGGGCCCAATTGATGTTGCCAATACCAACGTAAATATGTTTTCAGGGCCTGGGCCAATTCAATAAAATCTTCGGCGGTGCGTTTGTTGCCACAAGGGTCTATGATGCCGTCGTAGTCGGAACCTATACAAATGGGTCCCCAGGGATTCACCTGAAAACCGGCATTCCAGGCCCATTCTGCGGTGGATACCATGTTTAACCAATAGGGAGGTAAGTGGTATCGGCGGCGCATCCTGAATAACGGGCGGCATCACTGNGCATAGTTGGCATTTTTCGATTTTTCACCCAATACCCGGCGGTCTGCTTCGATCCCAAACAACCCCTTGCTTTGGTATACCATCAATAAATCCTGTTCATCCACATCGATCGANTGGTTGTAATAACGGCGCAAAGCACCATGACTAATAATCACCGGAATGCTTTCGCCCTGGTATTCACTGCGAAGGAGGGCATAATACGCTTGTCGGGCTTCACGCGACATATGTTTCACATCAATCAGGATGCGTTTTCCGTTTTGTGTGGAAAGCAAGGCCCGAATCACGCGATAACCAATCGAAGAAATTGGCGCTTCACGATCATCCGGTATAAAACCATCGGCCCGCATACCGTATTGCTGACCACCTAACTTGGCCATACCAAACAAGCTTTGGGCATGGGTACACAATCCGTTATAATAATGATGCGCCAAGGTAATAAANAAGGGAGGATAGGCCCAGCGTTTGATGGTATCAATATTGGCTAAAGAGTTTTCCCAGGTTGGTATATCCTTTACCTGATGCCCTGATAATAGAGCATGCGCTCCTTCAATGGTTATGATGAAATGCAGCATGTTGGGGTTGGGTACCCCACTGGCANNGGAAAGGCCTGGTAGCGGTAATTGGAAGGAGTTGTTGCAAAATATCGGGCGCAAAATANNGAAATGGTATTCACGTTGCAATTCTTCAAAGTAATTGAGTTCATTGGATGCGAGCCGACCGAGATAACGAAATCGTAAAGTAGTAAAAAGTGATCCGATAATTTTTTAAACAAGGAGCGCAACNCCTTTAAGTCCCGCTTTGTTGGCTTCGGCAAACCCTTTTTCTACCGGATACAGGGAAACACAAAGTACCTGACAGGAGGCGTTGCGGGCTGTGGTAAAATCACTCTGACTGTAATTGCTCACATTCATCACATTGTTGATAATCCATTTGGTGAGCCAGCGGGCTTTATCCTGAAACCACAACGAGGTGCGGGATCCTGGATCGGTGACGGATTCTTCGGGATGCACCGATTTTAAACTATAGGGCTGCAAGGAACTGTGGCAGTGGAGGTCGATGATTTGCATGGTTGGGTTGTTTTGGTAAGGACAAGATACAACGCGTTTGGTAGTTTATCGGCCTAGATGCTCGATCATGTCCTGACACTAAGGAACGCTATAAATTTCCGCTGAGAAAAATATTCTTCCCATGGCCTTTATGTGTATCATTTCAGACCATTGCAAAACGATCCAGAATACCTGGCTAAATCATTTGTATTTCAAATGACTCGTCATGTATTCTTACAAAGCATTAATTGACATGGTAACGCACTAAACGTCGTTCGATATAATTTGGATTTGAAATAAAAAANGGAGTTGTTTCGATAACGATTCCAATATCTTTCGCATATCGGGTATGTTTAATTCTTGGGTTACCGGCTGATACCCAGGATGGGTACATGAAANNAACTTCTTTCGCATTGGATGTCACAAATGCANNTCCGGCAGGTGTGTTCACAGTTTGATTCTCATCTGCCATTTGTTTAATAATCTGACATACCGTGTCACCAGGGCTACTCAGCATATAGTTTGTATCAAAAATAGTTGTGAAGTCAAGTGATGAGAAAATAATTTTTCCGTTAGAATTTACAATATAATGCAAGGAGTCTCTGAGAAACAAAATGTCTTTTTGACTAATGGAATTTTGATTTGGCTTGACAACTTTAAAATAGGATTTGGCATTTATCATCGTATCCTTCTCAACATAACAGCTATCAAAATATTTNTTCGAAGCGGCATTACCGGCAAGATCAATTTCGAATTGTTCGTAAACCCAATAGTTTCCAACTTTCAGTTGGGCATAATTTGCATAAACCGTCGCGGGCGGAGGNATCTGTTTTCTTCTTTTACAGGAGTAGATTGCCGTTGAAACTAAAGCGAGGGTCAATAAAACAGGTATTCGCATTTTCGCTGAGGTTTTGATTGATGTGATAACGCATCAATCGAAGCTTTATTGTTTGAACTGATCTTGCTTCTATTTCAGTGCCGGGAAGAAGATCCCTGGAAAGGGAATGCCTTGTCCTCATGTTTGGGCTCAGGCATTGTCACGTCCATTGTGAAGGTGCTCAAGTACATTTCGCCCAACGAAGAGATGAGTCATGGTATTCGGGCATTAAAAAGGCCCCTGAATCAGGAGCCTCTTTATCTATAATCGGATACGATTAAATCGAAAGCGTTGCTAATACACTATTCATACTACGCACAGCATCTGCTGATTTGTTGAAGGCCTCTTGTTCACTGGTTGTCAACTTGTAATCAACAATCGATTCCCAACCATTTCGACCAACAACAACAGGAACNCCTAAACAAATATCCTGTTGTCCGTATTCACCTTCCAGGTAAACACAACATGGCATCATTCGACGCTCATTGCGCACGATGCTTTCTACCAACATGGCTCCGGCTGCTCCCGGTGCATACCAGGCGCTGGTGCCCAATAATCCGGTTAATGTAGCACCACCTACCATGGTATCTGCTGCAACTTTTGATAAAGTGGCTTCATCGGCATAGTTCGATACCGGTGTGCCCATATACGTCGCCAAACGGGTTAATGGTATCATGGTTGTATCGCCATGTCCTCCAATTACAGTAGCCTGTAAATCGTTTGGAGAACAATGTAATGATTGACTCAGGTAATAACGGAAACGGGCACTATCTAAAATACCTCCCATTCCGATGATGCGGTGTTTCGGCAAACCGGTTGATTTTAATGCCAGGTAGGTCATGGTATCCATCGGGTTTGAAATCACAATGATGATGGCGTTTGGAGAGTGTTCCAGAATATTTGTAGCCACCGTTTTTACGATACCGGCATTGATACCAATTAATTCTTCACGGGTCATACCGGGTTTACGTGGAATGCCGGAAGCGATCACAGCCACATCTGTTCCGGCAGTTTTGCTGTAATCGTTGGTGCTGCCAATGATGCGGGTATCGAAACCTTCTAATTGCGCAGTTTGCATCAGGTCCATCGCTTTACCTTCGGCCACACCTTCTTTGATGTCGACCAATACGAGTTCATCACACAATTGTTTACGGGCAATATTGTCAGCACAGGTTGCACCTACGGCACCGGCTCCTACGACAGTTACTTTCATGAGGAAAAGAATTTAAGTTTTTAAAATTGGCGCAAAGGTAAGTCAGCACAACCTGAAATGAACATGATTTTTGGCAGAATAGCATCTTTCGCTGGTATCATTTTCTGCTCTGTTTCCAGTTTAAAATGGCATAGGTAAGCGCAAANAAGAATACTCCGGCCACAATGGATAATACGGTTCCTCCCACAAANAACTCTTTCCCGGTTTGCACAACATCCTCCCAGGTCAGAGAGCGGAAATTGATTTTCCAATTCGGGTTGCCAAACAGCCATTTCCCGCTTGCCAGACTGGCGGCCCAAATGATGGGTGGGAAGATGCTGATATTTGCCGCAACGATAAATAGGGTCTTATTCAGTTTCAGGGCAATTGCCGCCGGAATGCCGATCAGCAACTGAAAGCCCCAGATGGGAACAATGCCCATAAAAACTCCAAAGCCCACGGAAGCAGCCCGCTTCATGACGGTTTCCTGCNNATCAAAAAGCAATTCAGATAAACCGCGTTTGAGGCCTTTTTCACGCAGCGGTCTGAGCACCGATCGCGGGGCTTGATGTAAAAAAGCAATTAACACAAGCACCGTATTTAATATACTGATGCGAAAAAANTCTTTAAACGGCCTGAAGTGTGAAACGCGTTCTTCCTGTTTGGGATAATAAACCTGCACTGCCACGGGGAGTACATCAATGCCCATCCAGGAACTGCGCACGATGACTTCAATTTCAAATTCGTATTTGCGGGTAAACCAGGTTTTGTTTTTATACCGATGCACGGGGTAGAGGCGGTATCCGCTTTGCGTATCGGGCATGGTTTTACCGGTTTCAACCTTAAACCAAAAATTCGAGAAGCGGTTTCCAAAACTGCTTTTGCCGGGTACATTTTCCTGATTTAAGTTTCTCGAGCCAATTAAAAGACTATCCGGGTTTTGTTCAAGGGCATTAAANAANTGAACGGCATCTTCCGGGTAATGTTGTCCATCGGTATCAATCGTTAAAACAAAATCATAGCCCTGTTCAATGGCATACCGAAATCCTTGTCGCAGTGCATACCCCTTGCCCTGGTTGTTGGCATACTGAACGACTTGTACAGGCCACTGTGTTATAATAGATGCTGTTTGATCGGTACTGCCATCATTCACCACTACCACATGCGTTGTCTGTTCCAAACAACGCTGAATCACGGCTGCCAAACTGCCCGCATTATTATAAGTCGGCAACAGGAAACAGGCCTTATGCCGATCAAAGAGATGTTGTAAATGGGGTATAACCGCAGAGTCAGACATGGGCTTGTGTTCGAAACTGACCTTTAAATTTTAAAAATATATGGGTGTCTTTTTTCAGGGTAGCCTGTACCTGAACGGTGTCTGCATCCTGTTGTTGGTATTGTATACTCCATTCCGCCGCAGTAAAAGTAGGCGGGGCCAACATGGTTAAAAATTTAACCATCGAGGCTTCGGTCATCATGAGGGCCTTCCCAAGGTGTTCTTGCAGCAATTCTTTCAGCATCTGAAGTTGACACACTCCCGGAACAACAGGTTGGCCGGGAAAATGCCCTTTCAGGATTTCACAGGATTCGATGATGCGTATGCCGGCTTCGAGTCCATTTTCAACCGGATGCCATTGTTCTACCGTATACAAATTATTCTTCAGCATACATTTTTTTAATCGGATAGAAAATTGCACGTTGCGGTGTTCAATCCAAACACTGTCGGCCTTGTTATTGCCCGAACTATAGTAGGGAGTAATTTCCACAACAGTTTTCTTACGGCCAAAATTACGAATTCCTGTTACGCGTTGGCAATTTGCATCAAATTGATACGCTACCTTGCCTTTGCGCTGAAGTTTTAAAATCGCTGTTTTACCCGCTTGTTGGGCAGTCGTTGTCCATTCGGGTTGTTGTCTGCTTGAACTGGTATAGATGCCAAGACGGAGTAACATGCCCAAATCCTTAGCCAGAGAACGTTTGACTGCTTTTTTATCCATACTTTCTAAGATCGAATGCACGACATAGCGGTCTGGTAAAAATGAAAAGTCAAAAAAGTAACGCCCATTTCATTAATAAACACTACCCGCCAACTGGAATCTTCCAGAGGTTTAAAAATCAGAATGCCGCTCAGGTGTTTATTTAACACATCCACCGTGGTGCGGTAACGGGCTGCTTCGATGGGTATGTTTGAAGGAGCCAGACAGTTTGATTGAACAGGGGTCTGAGCCCGGCTGCTGAAAAGTAGCAGTAACAGATTAACGAGTAGAAAATAAGGTTTCATTCAAACTAGGATTCATCACACGTTGGGTGAAGGTCATCAAACTATTGTCACCACCTTGTTCTACCATATTCAAACGAACTACATTATAATCTGATTTATCCAGATACACTTCAATCCGGCTGAACATTTTNTTCATCACACTGGTGGTTGGCAATAACTGCAANAGGAACTCTTTTCCATTTTCAAAAACCTGTACCTGAAATTCTTTGTTATTATAAACTGTGCCACGCATACAATCTAACATGATCGTATTGATCGATTGCATCATTTTATTGGAACGGGTATTGTAGTTCGATGTTTTTTCTTCATCCTTCACCATCATCTGATTATTATTCAGCACCATCAGGTATTTGAATGGGGAGGCATATTCGATACGCACCTTATTGGCTTTNTTGTAATAAAACTTGCCTTTGGAAGTTACTTTGTCTTTCAACATGGCTAAATGTTTCACCTGCACAAAATCGCTTTGTATACTCAGAATTTTTTGAGAAGCTTCAGCAAAATTTTTGCGAAAGGTTTCGGCATCCCGTATAGCCTTAAACCCCGGAGCCTGACTGCGGGCGCTACTGAAACATACCAACATGAGCAGGCTGAAAAATAACGCATAGAATAATTATAGAGTCACAAAAGTATAGCCCTCAGCAACACAATAATCTATATATTCTGTTAACGCCTCTGCAGTTACTGAGCAACGGTCGTGCAACAAGACGATACTACCGGGGCGGGTTAACCTGGTTAAGCGATGAAGTAGTTCTTCTTTATTCTTTGCTGTTGTATCTAAACTACGCACATTCCATCCAACGGATTGGAGTCCGCTTTTACGGATAGCTTTCGCCAAATTAGGATTGGTGACTCCATANGGAGGTCTGAAAAAGCGACAAACTTGACCGGTCATTCTTTCGATGGTCTGATTGGTGGTTTGAATTTCCTATAGCATTTTCCGGGCCGATTGCATATCGAACCAAAAACTATGTTGATCACTATGGTTTCCGATCACATGTCCTTCATCCTGCATTCTGCGTATAATGGTTTCCTGCCCGGGTAAATTTTTCCCGATAACAAANAACATAGCGGGGATGCGATGCGCTTTNAAACTATCCAGGATGCGCGGGGTGAATTCGGGTGGATGNCCATCATCGAAGGTCAGGCATATTTTTTTCTTTGGTTTGTTGGGAACTGAGTTGGTTGATGGAATCAATNNATAAAAATTTCGTTGAATATAGATGGCACCCAAAACCAATTGTGTGATAAAAATCCGATTGGAAGTAAGAGAAACCAAGTCGGCAACCGGAAGGCCAGCATCATAAACCCAATGGTGGCGGTTGAAATTAAAAACAGGATGCTTTGCGTTTTCAAGTTCATACCTGTTTCAGTAATATGAAGGAATGGTATTGATTTTTGTAATGATTGTGAATCAAACGATAACCCGGTTTAGCTTCCTGGTCTGATCCGTTCTTGGAAGCCTGATAACTGTCTGCCGCAGCCAGTGCCATACCAAAAGCTCCGGCGGTCGGGTATTCACCACAAAATTGTTTGTAGGGAATTAGCTTGGTTTCTGAGAATCGCGAAAAGATGGTTAAGACACTGGCATCATACCGCTCATCGCCATTTCGTCCNATCGTAAACTTTTGAATCAATAAAGGGTCGATGGCATTTTGTTGAAGGAAGAGATCTAATTCGGCAGCANNGGATCTTTCCATCGCCGCACAAATACAAACCTACCATCTCGGCATAGGTCTGTTCCCGGCCTTGCCAGACAATGAAAATAAATGCGACCCTTCGCCGGGCAGACAACCTTTGCCAGGAGTAGAAAACGTAGAAGACGCCTCTTTATGCGTTCCAAACCGGGTAATGATCTGGCGGGAATGTTCAGTTAACTCATCAATACCGCCACAAAGGATATGTTGTTCCGGATTTTCCTGAATCATCATCCAGGCTTCCTGTAAAGCACTTTCCCAGGAATGTCCGCGATGTACAAAAGTGAAATTGTGCCCATGACAACCTAATAGTAAAGCAATCTGACCAGATACCGTATTGTGTGTAGATTGGATGAACGCTGTTGGAGTCAGCATCTGTTCATCTTGCTGAAGGAGTTTTCGNAGAAAAACTTCGGTATCTGCCAAACAACCATACGCCGTNTCAAGGGTGATTACATCTGTGGAACTCAGTCCGGCATCGGCCAGTGCAGATTTTGCAGCGGCAATACCGATACGTACCACTTTACTCATGCGTCGGAGTTGCATGGGAGGAATCAATCCGTTATAATCCGGTTCTGTACAAAGCACCTTGCCCTGAAAATTCGAATGAAAATTCACCTGGCCTTCACGAGGTTGAAAAGCCTGACCACTGATGCTACCTATACCGTTGATATACATACTTAAATCNTGACTAAAAATTACAGATGAACAATTGCCGCCAAAACCAAATGAGTTACTCATCACATGTTTTACGGGCCGACGAATTAAATTTTTCACCGGATCAAAATGGTGTTCCGGTATGCGGGTTGTAAAACGCAAATTCGGATAAATGACCCCATGCTGAATGGCCAGACAAGCATAAACCGCTTCCAGGGCTCCACAAGCGCCTAAAGTGTGTCCGGTATTGGCTTTTGTAGAACTCACCGGCGGAATGTTTTCACCGAAGAGGGTTTGAATCGCTATGCCTTCACTGCTATCGTTGTTGGAGGTGCCTGTTCCATGCGCATTGATATAATCAATTTCTGACGGCAGCAACCCACTTTGTGATAAAGCACCCTGCATGGCGAGCAGATTGCCTTTTCCCTCTGCAGAAGAAGCTGTTTGATGAAAGGCATCATTGGCATTAGCGGCCCCCGCACTTCGGCTATGGCAGGCATGTTGAGTTGTNTTCTGAATATCTTCCCGAACTAACAGTAAGTACGCTGCGCCTTCACCCAAATTCAACCCTTTGCGATCCGCATCAAACGGTGTACAAGGTTTATTATCCAGAATCATGAGGGTATTAAAACCATTGATGGTGAATCGGCATAAGGCATCGGCCCCGCCAACCAGAATGGCATCCAGTTGATGATGTCGTAAAAGTCGGGCACCATGCAGAATGGCATTGGCTGAACTGGAACATGCCGTGCTGATCGTACTAATATAATCTGTGATGCCCAGGTGCCTGGCCAAGAGTTCAGTGACGGCTCCGCATTCATGGTGCTGAACCTCTTTAAGATGCCCTTTCGATGGGTCGCTTAAAAANTCCTGGTAAAAGAATTCGCTGCGATCCATGCCGCCCACCGTATTGGCAGACAACAATCCGAAACGNCAATTTTTTAATTCGGGGAGCCATTTTCCGATGGCTTCCTCCGCGGCGATGGCCGATAAATATACCGTTCGGGGCAAACCCACCGGCATCCCACACTGTTCAGCCAGTTGGGCATCTGACCGTTTTATTTCGCAAACAGGAAGATCGTCCTTATGCCGGGTGGCAACGTATTCGGGATACGAAACTCCACTTCGACCTTGCAGGAGGCTCTGAAAATTTTCTTCCACGGTGTTTCCTATGGAAGAGATGGCTCCAAGTCCGCAAATCCGTATGGCCTGTTTCATAGTCTTAGCTAGGTGGCAAAAGTAACCCTTGTCAGGTAATCTCAAATAGCTGTTTTCTTTGGAGCTTTTCGTGCGATGAGACCCTGGGTTAACCACGGATTAAAGCGAGGTACTCACCAGTTGTTCAGTGTAGCAGGTGTTCAGGAAATCCGTCTGGCAATATTCCGCGTAATTGGTCTGATCGACACGCAGCATCAGAATGTCCTGACTGGCTTCATCACATTCTAACCAGCCCAATAAAAGGAGATCAATTATATCCGTTTCAAATAAGATGCGGGCATACTCTGCCAGGGTGCTGGCCTCAAATTGTTTGGCCACNCAAAACGTATTTTCTCCTTTAAATGTATGGCGGATGGCAATTTCACCCAAGACAATATTTGGTAAGGTATACACGAACAAAGCAGGACTGGGAATACTCTCCGTACTTTTNTGATATAAGCGATCGGCGTGCAGGGAAGCCGAACAATTTTGAAAAACCAGGCCTCTTTTGTAAGGATCCTGCGGTGTAGGGACTTCGTTGCGCATCAGAAGTTCAGCAGCCAGCCAACCCCACTGCGCGAGGAGGTCCATTTTGAAAAATTTAGGGTAGTTTGATTCCAGACTTCGATACAAGGACAAGGCCTGTTCTGAAGAATTTCCTGTTAAGGAATAGTTCAACTTCCCGGATTCGAATACCTGCCCGTTTAAGATGCGTATCACATGATGGGTCACTGCAGACATGGGTAACGAAGGTACAATAGATTTTGGGGATGTGAAGAAGCTGCAAGTCGGCGGTCTAATTAATTTTTCACAGTGTGTACAACGTTCGTTTAGTCAAAATGAATTTCCGATTTGATTAGAAACCTCAGGGAAAAATCTGTCTGGAAAGTTGCAACGTTTTATTTCAAGCAACAGTTGAGATAGAAGTTCATCTCCTTCTTTTGAATTCAATTATTTTACACTTTCCTCCAGAGGATGGTAAACGATTTCACCTTGGGTTTGGCTAATGTATCGGGCTAAAGTCATCACATGTTTTTGATGCCCGCGAACAAAGGGATTTTCATCATCCCACACATAACCAGCCAGAACAGAAGAAATTTGTCGGCGCATATCTTCACTCTGATTCTTTGAGAAAAAGATAGTGTGTAGCTGTCCGTCGTACCAGGTTGTTACGAACGTGCGGAATACCTCAACACCTTTCATACAAGGTTCCATGTATTCTTTCTCCCAATCAATGTTTTCTCCTTTCAATTTGCGAATCACCAGTTTAGAAGCATTTTGTGCCGAAACACTGGCCAGGGTAACTCCACTCGAAAAGACAGGATCCAAAAATTCGGTCACATTACCGGTCAGCACAAATCCTTTTCCATAAAACTTATCGCAAGTGGCGCTCCAGGCTTTGATTTCACGGGCTTCGAAAACTTTTTCGCAATCTCCGAATCGTTCACGGATTTCGGGATGCGATTGAACGAGCCAGTCTAACTTGTCATCTAAATTGCCTTCAATGTTTTCAAAGAATTCCGGATAACCTACAAAGCCAAGCGATGTAATCCCATTGCTAAACGGGATACACCAGACCCAGGTTTTTTCATTGTAAACATAAATGGTGATGCGATTCGGCTCTTGCGCTACGCGATCACGGTTTTTATCTACGAAGTGCGAAAACNNGGTTTGACGGGTCGGTAGGGTACTTGGGCGTTCCAAATTAAACATGCGGGGAATTACGCGGCCATATCCACTACCGTCTACAATAAAGCGGGCCTGAATTTGTTCTTCACTTCCGTCAGCATACCGAACAGTCGTTATGGAACTTTCATCATCATGAAATTCAATATGGGTAACTTCTGTCTGGTAATGAACTGGTATACCCATCTCAACACAGGTATCAGCAAGGGTTTTATCAAACTCGGCCCGNGGAACCTGCCAGGTCCAGGTCCAGCCGGAAGTAAAGTTCTCTGAAAAATTGAAATCACACACCGCACCGTCATTCATCACGAATTTGGCACCAAATTTTTCCTGAAATCCTTTGGCTTTTACCGCATCCAATAAACCGGCTTCTTCCAATGATTCCATGCAACGGGGTAAAAGACTTTCGCCAATGACAAAACGGGGAAACTGCAACTTCTCAACAATCATAGTTTCCAACCCGGCTTTTTTAATCATGGCTGCTGCAATGGTACCGGAAGGGCCAGCTCCTATCACCAAAACATCTGTCTTTTTCATAGCATCAATTTGTGCGAATTTAAAACTAATTTAGGATGCTATAGAGAAAAAATAAAGGAATAGATTTTATCAATACTTTGCCTGGGCATCAAAAAATTCCGCGCCAATTCCAGATCTTCCGGAGTGTCTATTCCGGGTTTGCTGCCTTCAACTACTGCCATATGCACAGGGATACCGTTTTCTAACATCCGAAGATTTTCCAGTTTNTCGCTTTGTTCCAGGGGACTGGGTGGCAGGCTGGTGAAATACAACAAAGTTTCTTTTCGAAAGCCATAAATTCCTATGTGCTGATACGCAGTCGTTGGGATACCTCCATCGCGTAAAAATGGGATCGGANNTCTTGAAAAATACAATGCGCGTTGTTGATGGTCAAGAACCACTTTAACACAATTTGGATCNCGAATAGCGTTCGGGGACTTAATTGGCGTCACGAGCGAGCCAATTTGTACGGCATCATTTTTAAACAAAGCGAGAACGGCTGCCAGGTGATTCGCGGAAATGAACGGCTCATCGCCCTGAATATTTACAATGATATCAGCCTCCAGATGACGGGCTGCTTCGGCAATCCGATCGCTGCCACTTTCATGGATCGCGATACTGCGAAATGTTTTTCCACCTAATGTCTGAATATGGTTTTCGATGCGGTCATCATCACAAACAACAATCACTTCATCAAATAAGGCGCTATCCCGAACGGCTTCAAANGTTCGTTGCAGTACAGTTTTTCCGGCCAGGTCGGCCAGTAATTTTCCCGGAAAGCGACTGGCTTCAAAACGTGCGGGAATAAGGGCAATGCACTTAGTCATAGTGTTTAGATGCGATGAAGTGTTTGCAAACAAGATAAATTCCAGTTGAAATNNCACAACTCCGAAAATACTACCGAAATAAATGTCTTTAAAAAANTGCTGTCCCAGGTACAATCGCGAAACTCCTACTCCTAATGCCAGACAAAAAAGAACGCTCCCCAGATTTGTTGTTTTGGGGATCAAAAACATAGAAAAAGAAAAACCAAACGCGCCCAGGGTGTGGCCGGAAGGGAAGCTGTTGTTATGCAGGTTTTCGAGCCATGTCACTGTATATACTTTATCTAATCCGAAGACGGATATCGGTCGGGGATGCGCAAAAATGAGTTTGAGATAATAAATGGGTACAGACGTAAGGATGCCGAATAAAGCGGCGCTAAGGATATAGAATTTAGTTCGAAGCGCCGGAACAAGAATTAAACTGCATAAAACGATGGAAATACAGTCACCGCGACCGTAAGCACTTAAAACGGTCATGATGCGATCGGCCAATAGGGAATGTCTTGAATTCACAACATAAAAGTGTTTCCTGTGAAGAGCAGAAAAGCCAATCCGCCAAAAATCATCCAAAGTAGAAACGGCAGATAAAACCAGATAAATTGGCGAACGTGTTGGAGTAGCATCAGGATTTTTGCTTCGCGAAGAGATTTTCAAAAAAGCGCCCAAAGGTACGGTAATACCACTCTTTATTCAGTAACGGGGAATCTTTATTGGCTTTATACATCAGAAAGATGCCCAGCAATCCTAAATGACGGAAGGCNATCCACATGCCCAATGGAACCGGTACTACCTGTTCTTTAGCTATTTTCTCCGATNNCGTATTCAGAAAATGGTAAATGATGAAAAAGATGACTGCGGCAATAAATGGCATACCAATACCTCCTTTTCGGATGATACTCCCGAGGGCGGACCCAATCAGGAATAACAAAATACAGGCAAATGGAATGGTGAAACGTTTATGCAATTCAATATAATGCTCTGTGAGATTACCTTCCTGTAATTTTTGATTTTGTTTATTTATTTCCAGCATCGAACGAACACTGCGTGCAGCAATTTCGGCCGTTGTGAGTACGCGCGAATGTAAACTATCCGGTATAGCTGTAAGGAGAGAAACGGAATCCGGAACCGGTTTCAATGCGGGGAGCCTAAGAGGAGCATTCTTTTGTGCAGGGTATCCCATTCTGCCCATCGAATACCGTTCTTAAGCAAATCACTATTTGCCTGATGTTGTTTTTAAACTTCGGTGGCAAGTATCGATTTGCTCGGCAATTTGTTCAACCGTCATTACCCCACGCAAGGTTTTGAAATAATTTTCATCGGTTTTAGGCATTTTGAAATCGCTCGANTCGAATATCTTCTTCCAGTACCGGAATCCAAACCGAATCTGCTCATATTCCTGTTTCACTTTGGGGTGCGANTCTTCATATCGCCATCCATTTTCTAACTCAAAAATAAGGTAGCGTTTATCAGGNGATACATACATTTTCCCTTTTTCGGCTAAAGTGATTTTATCATTTCCCCTACCTGAAGTATGGTCGTAGATTTTGATATCATGAATCGTCACATCATCGGCATCCTTGCGTGAAATGTATATGGTAGTATTGGGAATGTCGCGATAGAACCGGCCGGGTTTGATGGCGACAACCGGTTTTTTGTTCTGAATATCATACAACAAACGGGTTGCTTTGAGCTGGGCCCTCGGAATCACATAATTATTGAATAAAAAGGCTCCGAGCGTGATGAGGATAATGAGAAAAAGAAGGGGTTTAAAAAACTTGACAATAGAAATACCGGAAGATTTCACCGCAACGAGTTCGGAGCTTTCACCAAGGTTGCCGAAGGTCATCAGTGCGGCAAACAAGATGCCAAGAGGAAGAGCAATCGGAACCAAGGTAGTGGATAATAAACCCAGAAAGTGCAGGATAGTCAGGGTGTCGAGTCCTTTGCCGATAAATTCGTCAATCCAAACCCACATGAACTGCATCACAAAAATAAACCAGGTGACCAGAAAAGCACCAGCGAACGGTGGCAGGAATGCACGAATGATAAATTTGTCCAGGACCTTCAACAGTAGAATCTGTTTATTGAACAAAGTTAGGACCTGACCGTCTGGAGCGGGTCATTAAAAAGTTAAATCGGCCATTAACTTCCAATGCGGTGCTTAAGATCATGAATCTGGGTTTCCCAGAGTTGAGATTGATCCTGAATTTCCTTTTTATCCGCAAAATCGGTCACGGTTAATAACGTTTCATTGGTTACCGGGCTTTTTCGATCCGGAACTCGAAGTATTCATCTTCATTCATCCAATCCCAACGGTAAACAACATACTCGTTTTCTTCTGCTGCAATCATTTCAGCTTCTTCCGTACTGCCTTTCAAGAAAACTGAAACTTATTTTCTTTTGTTTTACCCGGTCGGCAAACCATTCTCCCAATCCGGAAGGAGTGGCTAAAAACTCATACAAAATGGCCGGGGAGCACCGGACCTGAAATTCCATGGAATACTTTTCGCGCTTGGCCATAATCAATTGCACTAACGGGCACAATGATATAAAAAATCAGTTGACAAAATTTATCTCTGTTTTCTTTTGAACAAGTCCCTTTATGAGCTATAAAATTTATTTTGTATGTATTGGCTTTAACAATATATTTGCTTATACACCCTTAGAGGTTAAAAATGCTAAATTGATCGTTCACTACAAACACATTCTATAACGAAAAAACTACACACGACTATGTCCATGCGCCAATTAAAAATTACAAAGTCCATAACCAACAGGGAGAGCCAGTCTTTGGAGAAATACCTGCAGGAGATTGGTAAGGTTGACCTGATTACTCCGGAGGAGGAAGTCAATCTGGCGGTGAAAATTAAGCAAGGAGACGAACGAGCTCTGGAAAAGCTAACCAAAGCGAACCTTCGATTTGTGGTATCCGTTGCCAAGCAGTATCAGAATCAGGGCCTATCACTCAGTGACTTGATTAATGAAGGAAACCTCGGACTCATCAAAGCCGCCCAGCGATTTGACGAAACCCGGGGTTTTAAATTTATATCCTATGCGGTGTGGTGGATCCGGCAGTCCATCTTGCAAGCCTTGGCCGAACAAAGTCGAATTGTACGCCTTCCTTTAAATAAAGTTGGGTTAACGAATAAAATCAATAAAGCCTATTCGCAACTGGAACAGGAATATCAGCGGGAGCCCAGTGCAGAAGAACTCGCTTTGATTCTGGACATTAATACTGAAGAAATTGAAACTACCTTAGGTGTTGCTGCCCGTCACGTTAGTGTAGATGCACCATTTGTGGATGGCGAGGAGAATACCTTATTGGATGTGCTCAACAATCCGAATGCCATGAATACGGATATGGAGTTAGAGCATAATGAATCGCTCCGGGATGAAATTGAGCGATCACTCAGTACCCTGACCGAGCGCCAAAAGGATGTATTGAAATTATTTTTCGGTATCGGTGTGGAGCATCCCATGAGTCTGGAAGATATTGGGGATCGTTTCAGACTGACTCGTGAACGTGTCCGACAAATCAAAGACAAAGCCATTACCAAATTGCGAACTACTTCCCGAAGTAAACTCCTTAAGAATTACCTCGGTAATTAAATAAATAAAGCAGTTCAGACAAAGTTGCTCCCGGGCAACTTTTTTATTTGTAAGTAACTTTTAAGAGTGAGAATGACTTTGTTATAACGCTGAGCAGATGCCTTGCCTGATGGTTAGCACAGGAGCTATTTGTGTGTACCGTTGGCTATGTCGATCGCAAAATTTGGGCTGAAACAATTCCAGCATCGCTTGCAATCCCATACGGTTCATGAATTTAAGGCCATACCCTTGAGAATCCATCCGGCGCTGAATCCACTTAACTGCAAAATCGCGGTTAATCCGGGAGTTCCCGAATTGCAAGTACTACCTTTGTGCCATGAACCGGCGTATCTACTTCGACAATGCGGCGACCACTTCTTTAGACCCTGTGGTTCTGGAGGCTATGATGCCTTATTTTACTGAAAAGTTTGGAAATGCTTCATCGATCCATTCTTATGGTCGTGAAGCTCGAATGGCCGTTGAGCAAGCACGTAAACAATTGGCAGGATACCTGAATGTAAAGCCAGGCGAACTTTTTTACCGGAGGGGGACCGAATCAACAGCAACCGTGATTCAAGGTTGTGTGCGCGACCTTGGTGTGACCCGCATTATTACATCACCAATTGAACACCATGCCACATTGCACAATGCCGAATTTATGCAAGCTTTGGGTAAGGTTGAGTTGCAATACGTTCGGTTGAACGAATTAGGGCATGTGGATTTGCAACATTTGGCGGAACTATTGCATGCCAAAAGTCAAACTACACTGGTCACGTTGATGCATGCCAACAATGAAATTGGAAACATCACCGATATTGTTGAGGTGGGGGAACTTTGTGAAAAATACGGAGCCTATTTCCATTCAGATACAGTTCAAACCATGGCTCATTTTTATTTAGATCTTCCCAAAACGAAAACCCATTTCGTAAGTGCATCGGCACATAAATTTCATGGCCCCAAAGGCAGTGGATTAATGTATATCCGCAATGATGTGCAATTAAAACCTNTTACTGGTGGGGGCGGTCAGGAAAGGAATATGCGCGCAGGCACAGAAAATACAGCTGGTATTGTAGGATTTGCGAAATCCTTTGAACGGAGTATGCAACATCATGAAGAAGATGCCGTATTTATTCGTTCCCTGAAAGAGGCCATGGCAGAAAAACTGCTTCAATCGGTTCCGGATATTCGATTTCATGGCGACATTGGTGAACGGAGTTTATACACTGTTTTAAACGTGGGATTTCCGAAAACAGACCGTTCTGAAGTGCTAAGTATGAACCTTGATATTGCCGGTATTTGTGTTTCAGGAGGGTCTGCTTGTGGTAGTGGAGCACAAGGTGGAAGTCATGTGATTCAGGCCTTATATCCCGGTCAACCTATAGTTCCTGTTAGGTTTTCGTTCTCAAAACACAATACCTTCGAAGAGGTGGATGGGGTAGTTTCGAAATTTCTGAATTATTAAATTAGCATTTGCTGAAATAAAATCAAGACCCTATATTTGCACCTCTTTCGGAGAAATCCGTTACAGGATTGCCCCATTGTGTAAAGGTAGCACATCAGGTTTTGGTCCTGCTAGTCTTGGTTCGAATCCAGGTGGGGTAACTAAAAAATCAGCGTGAATGTGAGCACAAAGTGCGCATATGAACGCTGATTTTTTTCTTTGTACGCACACTTTTCTCACGCAAAAGTTATGAAAACATGTTCGGCTTTCAGAGCCTTGAAGTTTATAAAAAGGCTAAAATTTATCCTATTTCCTGCCGGAAAATTATAATTGCCAGCCTACACGAATAATCAATTAGAAAGGGCATCCCTTCATGAAGTGGTAGGAATAATTAAATTTCTCCGAGGTATCCGAGTTGTTCACAAAACAGTTGCGATAGCTTATTTCAACTTCATCTGTGCCATATAGGGATGCTCGGGGTTCACAATTAACTCTTGTCTTTGAGGATGTATTAAAACATCCATATCTTCCATTGGAATAGCCCCTAATAAAGGTTCACAATTGCCTGGTAAAACCATTGCCCTGCATGTAGTGGCCCGATTCTTAAATCGTATTTCTACATTACCTACCATATCACATTCAATAATTCTTCCATCTGCTGTTTTGGCACTTCTCTTATCAACTATCGGGAATTGCAATTGTTCCTGAATAACCTCATTAATACAGAGATTGTATGAACCTGAATCAAGCAAAGTATTCACATACATTCGTTTAATTTCATCTTCTCCTATAATGTGCCTTTTTGCAAGTGTAATATCTTCCCCATTGATCAATTCAATTTCTGCATATACCAATCCCATAATTTCATAATTATCATGACGAATTTAACGCAATTCCCTCTTTTTATTTTCAATGGAAGAATAAAACAAGGTAAGATTTTTGTATGGACGACGAACTCATGGAATTCAGGAATGCTTCATTCAGGCAAATTACAAAAGGAGTGCGTGTGAGCACAAAGTGCGCATATAAACGCTGATTTTTTCGCACTCACTCGCATTCTCACACTGAATGCACTGTTCGTTTCGAATTTAATCTTCCATTAGAAGGTGAGGAACAATTCAGGTAAGTTCAAATGCGCCACTTAACACTTTTTCTTATTGCTTGCAGAGGAGATTTAAACCCGAAGGAATGAAAAATGCCTGAAGCATATTGAATTTTCATGAATTAAGTTTGTGAAGAAATGAATTTCAAACGCATCTGTTTTTTGTTTTTGTTTGGACTATAGGTTTGATGCTGGATGCTGATTTGCTGTACGCCCAAAATAAACGCATGCGTTGGCAGCGGGCCCGCATCAATTTTAAAAAGGACAAGGCTTACCCACAAATTTGATTTACACAATAATAGCCGATCAGCGCGGTGAATTGTGGATGGGAACGGATATGGGAGTAATACGCTTTGATGGCTTGCGATTTCAGCAGTATAGTGTCACGGATGGAATTCCCAGCAACGACGTTTTTCAATTGTTCTGTGATTCTAAAAACCGAATTTGGTTATCTACTTTTCGAGATGAAATTTGTTACATCAAAGACAATCAGGTTTTTACGGCAAAGAATGATCAGCTCTTGCGACAATTTAGTTCAGGAAAAAATACCCACNGCTTCTTTGAAGATAGTTATAAGAACATTTGGGTAATCACTTCGGGCACACAGGTCTACCGAGTTGATACAATGTCACGGGTAGTTCTTTTTAAAACCGATCTAAACCGTACCGGGGCTTCGGCTGTGATGGAGTACAAAGATACGATCTGGGTATTTGGCAGTGCGAATTACTGGTATGTATCGGGCGCCTCTGATTTAAATCCAATCGCATTGCCTCAAAACGATTTGATTTCTGTTAATGGGATGAATATCCATAAGGATACATGTTATTATTTTACCGAAAATAACATGTCATGCCTTCCTGCCAGCGAAATCAGGCGTTTCGCACTCCGTAAGGACCGATTGTGGCTCCCAATTCATGATCAGGAAATGTTTCGGATATCCGGCCAGGGTTATTTACGGTATCAACTGCCCGTCATGAAAGTCAGGGATACACTTATTCAGGATGGTTTGGTATCCTCATTGACAAAATCCAGAGCGGGAGACCTTTGGATTTCAACGCATGGAAATGGAGTTTGGCGCTTGTTGCCTGAAGGGTTGAACAATNTTCCGGCTGATTTTCTGGATGGCGGATGTTCGTTTAGTTCGATCCTGGTAACGAATCGCTATGTTTATGCCGGTACCAATCACAGCGAAGTATTCATTTTCGATCTGAATGGTTTACAATTTCTGCGAAGTACTAAAATCAACTATACCGGATCTGGCAGAAATCGTATTTTGAAATTCATTCCCTACAAGGATCAGGTATCGATCGTTTCCGATTACGTCGTGGGCAGCCTGAATCAGCAATTTCAATTTCAGGAGTTTGCCGACCTTAAATTGGGTAATAAAAGCGGCGTGGTGTATGGCGACACACTCATGGTATTAAAGCACCCGCGGATGTTGCTGTTTGATTTGGTTCAAAGGAAGGTTGTTCATAGTGTTGAATTCGGAAAACGCAGTTATAGTACAACGCGTTTCTTGAACTATCAATGGGTTGGAACCGAAGATTCCATTTACCTGGTAGATCGACAGTTTGGTCCACCCCAAAATCCCGGATTTCATTTTTCCTTTTGGGCGAATGATTTAATGGCTGATTCCAATGCACTTTACATTGCCTCTAACGAACGTGGCCTCTTTATTATACAGCCACCGGAAGTTCGACGAATCGGTAAAGAACAAGGGCTTTCTTCGAATCTGTGCCGCCAGGTCATACGACATGGCGATGAATTATTTTTAGCAACAAATCATGGGATTCAGGTGGTGCATCTCCGCACCGGAAAAATTAAGGGTATTTATGAATCGGATGGCTTGCCTTCGAATTCTGTTCAGCGTATGGCTATTTCAACTAATTATTTGTATGCCGCTTGTGACGATGGATTGTTCCGCATGGATTTAAATATCAAGCGTGATNCCGGTGGTGTTTCCTTTTTCGTTTCCACGGTTACAGTGAATACAAAAAACTGGGATCCGGGAATGGATGAAATAGTCGCGCACACCGGCGATATTATTCATGTACAGCTGAAACTACTCACCTTTCATTTGAATCCTGGCCATCGATACTATTATCGTATGCCACAAGAGCAGGATCATTTTATTCAAACGTTTGATCCGGACATCCGGGTAGTACCAAAACATAGCGGAAAAAGAACTTTAGAATTTTATGCGACTACTGCCGAAGGTTATCGAACCCGGATACAGACCCTGCAATTGGATATTCGCCCTATTNGGTATCAGACGACATTATTTAAAGTGATACTGGCTTTGTTGATGTTTTCTCTACTGAATGCCATGATTTTATGGAGTATTCGAAGAGTTAAAATGAATGAGAAACGCAAAGTAGAACGTATTAAATTGAAATGGGCATTGGAGTTGAGTAAGTGGAAATCAGCGATTAATCCTCACTTTATTTTTAACTCATTAAATACCCTGCAAAGTTTAAACAGTAGCCAGGATNTTTTAAATGCCAATCGTTTTCTCAGTCGGTTTTCAAGGATACTTCGCAAGGCCATCGATTTCAGCGACCGCATGTTGATTCCATTGAATGAAGAAATTGACTTTATCACTAATTTTCTGGAATTGGAGCGAATCAAAAAGGAGGAAGGATTTGACTTTGCTGTGCATGTTGATGAAAGGATTCCGAAACGTTGTTATTTTCCGACCCTCATCCTGCAGCCATTGGTAGAGAACTCCGTAAAGTATGGGATTCGCCAAACAAATCGTCAGTTTATTGAAATTCATTTTGAATGGACAGATTCTGAAACTTTAACCTGTATCGTTCGGGATTACGGACCGGGAATGAAAGAGAACCACGAATTCAAGACCGACTCCAGGGGTATAGCCCTTGTGAAAAAGAAATTGGGGTTGTTAGAACAAGTGACCGGGAAAGCGTTTATCTTTCACATTCATAACGTAATAGTCAATGATAAGATTCAAGGTGTGGAGTGTAAACTTCGGATTCCACTAATAGAAACTGACTACCATGATAAAGACGATTATAATTGATGATGAGAGTATAAATATTCGTTTGTTACAGAATATTGCTCATCGTTATTATCCTGAATTAAAAATTGAAGCAACGGCTACCAATGTTGAAGATGGTTTAGAGGCTATACTATAGAAAAAGCCTGACCTGGTGTTGCTGGATATCGAATTGCATGATAAAAATGCCTTTGATATTCTGAAAACCATCGATACGACGTTTATTGATATTGTACTGATTACAGCCTATGAAAACTATGCTGTGGAAGCTTATAAATACGCGGTTTCCGGCTATTTGTTGAAACCTGTACAAATTGATGAATTTATTCAATGTATCGATCGGGTAANNAAAGAAACGCAGCTCGCAAACCAAACTGGGTCTTCCCGAAAAGATTGCCTGCACATTCCAACTAAAACCTACATAGAATTGATTCCTTTTAAAGAAATCATGTATTTGGAATCGGACAACACTTACACCTATATCCATATGCAGGATGCCCGAAAGATTGTCTCAACGCGCTCATTGAAAGAAAATGAAACCGAGTTGCCCGTCCAACAATTTATCCGGGTACATCGGAGTTTCATCGTCAATCGAAATTTTATCAATAAATATGTGCGCAGTAAGTTCGGTTCTTTAATGATGCAGGATGGCAAAGAAGTGCCCATATCCGCAAACCGCAAGCAGGAAGTTCTGGATTTGTTACACCTGAATTGAATGAAGAATAGAAACAAATCGATACGCGTTGAAACATCTATCGACAGCAATTTTCGCTTATTTGTCTTGTTTACAACTTTAAGCTGGCTATTCACAACTTTAGCGTGAAAAAGCCCCGAAAACTAAGCATCTTTAGAACAGAAAATCATTATTCGGGGGACTAAATTCTGGTTTTGGAAGATAGTCATGTTATTGAGATTTTCGAGAACCGCGAAGTTATTGAGTCGTTTTGTTGTTGAACACTAGTTTTGTTTTTCGGTACTCAAGTCGTTATGGAAAACAGAGGTCACTTTAGGGTGGCCTTTTGTTTTTAAAGCCATATTGAACCGATATTTGAAAATAAATTTCAGACTATGGCATCTTCCTTCAGGAAAGTATCTTCCAACTCATCCGATTCAATACCTGGGCTTCAGTGCGCACTGCAGATTGGTTAATGACTTTATCGGATGAAATCTTACATCAAACCCATATCAGTAGTTTTCCATCCATCGATAAGACGATGCAGCACATACTAAGAACGCAAAAATTCTGGATGAAATTTATCAGTGGCGAACAGGTGGGTGATTTTGATTGGAGCGTGCGCCATGAAGCAAGTCAAATCCTGTTGGACGAATGGAAACAACAAAGCCAACAAATGGAAGATTTCATTACATCGATGAGTGAATCCTGGCTACTCGAAGTTTTGCGGCTTGATATGCCCTGGTCACAAAACCAACAAGCCCGCTATACGTACATTCAGCATGTGGTGAACCACGGAAGTTTTCATCGCGGACAAATCATTACTCTCGCACGTCAATGTGGCATCACCGATTCGATACCAGCTTGCGATTTGAATATTTTTTTACCCCAAATTCTTGAAGTGATCCCAGAGTTTAATCCATGAAGTGACCTTATGGGCTTATAAACTCACCAAGGGGAATTGCCGTTCCATACTATCCTGAATACGACTTGTTCGTTTGGGTCTGTTTTTGACGTCGTTTAAATTGTCTATGGCCAAAATTGGAATTTCGGGGTTCTGAATACCGTATCCGGAGATGAAGACCTGTTAGATTCTATTTTCGTTATAGAGGAAGCGATTTTAGGCACCGCCGGTATAGCAGGAACCGAACGAAAGGATTGGGCAGATGGAGCCTGAACCCTGGTAACGGCTGCGGGTAACTGAACAGGACGATCGATGTAAGCTGTATCCCGAATGATTTCTTTTTCACAAGAATTTCAGCAGGGAGTGTTTGAGGTTTTCGGGTTAACACAAAACCAAGGTGGTCGCTAAAATTACACAAGCCGCTTGCCAAATTCTTACTAGTTAAGCGATGCGTCCAAGGCCTTTTGAATACCGGTTTTTTTTCAACTATTTGAGGGGCAGACACATCGGCACTGTCTGAAAGGAATTGGCTCGCCAGATACAAATCATCGTATTCAGAGGCGTCCATCCATTCGTTTACGGCGTTTTTTTGTTCCTGGCTCAGGGACTGATAAGCCTGTAAACTACTCAGGTCAAATATCCATTCCGGGATTCGATCAGGAAATTGTTTCATAGGTTTTGTTCTTTCAGGTGTGAAGAAATTTTCTTTAAAAANTAAAATAAGCCCGATTTAATGGTTCCTTCGGGAATGCCCATTGTTTTGCTCATCTCTCGTATTGACATTTGCTGGCGAAACCGCAATTCATAAAAGGTTCGCTCCCGTGCATTCAGTGAACCTAAAATGTCCTGAACTCTATTTTCAATCCGGTCATTTTCTACATGATGTGTCAGACCAGCATCCTGGGGTTCATTACTTTGCAACGGCCTGACAACCAATTCCCGACGTTTTNNTTCATCGCGCAATTGATTGCGGGCCAGATTACCTGCTATCGTATAAAGCCAGGTTGTAAAGCGATATTGGGGATTATATCGTTGTGCGCTCTCTAAAATTCGAACAAATACTTCCTGACAAAGGTCTCTGGCATCTTCGGTATTTTTNGTATACCGATCCAGGTAACGGATAAGTTTTTCAGCATGCCGATCAAATAGTACCTCAAATACAGACTCATGACCCTTTTGCAAAAGAATCATGAGCTGCTCATCTGTTTGAATCTGGTTCTGTTCGGGAATCACCTGAGTTGGAAATTAGTCTAATTTGGACAATACCGATTGTGGGTCTTCCAAACCCTGAGCAACCAATTCCAGTTTACTCCGAATCCAGGCCTGGTGTTTGATATCTCCGGANATCTCTGAGTGTTCATATAGTTTAAACATAGGAACTACATAATTCGCGTTTAACATGCGTACCCATTCGGGTGATATTTCGTCGTAAAAGGATTTGTCGATATAATCTAAAGCATAAGCGTTCTCGAAGTTTCTNTTAAGTTGTGCCACATTATCGAATGCACTGGTATCATACCGATAGGTTAGTCCGCACAGGTATAAATTTTGTTCAATGTTACGGATGTATTTTTCACATCCCGCTGTGGTGAGTGCCACATACACCGGGCGTTGTTTTCCATTCTTGCTGATCAGGCTGATAATCGATTCAGCATCCGGGGCTTTGTCCGGATTATGGGGAATGCCCAATTCAGAAAAAATCAATTTTTGATAATCCTGCAACTGCAACAAATAGATATTCAGAACAAGAACATCTTCACGCACCCCTTTNGCCTGCAAAGCCCAGGCCGGGTAAGTATCGTGGTCGCCCGCAGTAATTAAAATCGCTTTTTTATCTAAACCTTGCAGCATATTGTAATTGTAATACATCATACCTGCTGACATCTGGCCGGCCTCTATCTTCTTTAAACTANNGGTATTCCGTTGGCTGATGCTGCGGGTCATCTCGCCAATATTAATCATGTAATCAATATGGTCGGTGCGTTCAGGTGCAATCGATATAGCCTTCTGCAAATAAGGGTAGTTATTCATATTATTTCCTTCTGCCTGCCATCTGCAGTAATTGGCTTCATACGATTCAGGTAGTTCCCGCAACATGTCTTCCGCGATACCAACCAGTTGTTTATTTTTTCTGCGNGCACTGCGTTGGTCATCCGGATTTTGATTTATCAAGATGCGGGTCGCCATAAAATAATAATTCCAGGCCACAGCATCTTTGGGATGCGCATCCACAATTTTCTTCCAGGCACTTGCTTGTTCCCGATACCAGTTCATCTCTTTTCGTTCTTTCGCATAAGGCAATATAGGTTCTGCTTTCTGTGCTAAGGAACATACATGGAGGAGGCAAAGTGCTCCAATGAGGATATATTTCATGTTTTTCTTTTCCTATTATACACCACTTGTGCGTTTTGGTTCAATAGGAAACAACTTTTCTAAAAAACTCAGCTTCCGGCTAAGTCAATGTGAATGATCGGATGTTGCAAAGCGGATAATGACTATCATTTATTTACCGATTAGCCCGACTGGAGGGGTTTCGTTCGTGCAGCGATCCTTTCCGGCTAGCCCGACATTGGGAACTTCTTTCGAAGGATGGTCATGGAATTCAAGCGACAACTCAGGGTTCAATTTCGACAATTCAACAGGTTTAGGAGGATTTAGCTGGGATTTGCATCAGATTTTCGTATCAAATTAATTTTATGACAAAGTACTTTCTGCTATGCTTACTCAGTTTTCCTGTTTACTTATCGGCGCAAATCAAACAAAGTTTACGGGGAAAAGTCACCGATCAGGTCACACAACAGCCGGTGGGTGAGGCTATTTTGGTTANNTTATTCAACCCGCTGAAGGTAAGGGCACGGTCCGATTCGATGGGAAATTATAAAATTAATGAATTACAACCGGGGCGGTATACACTGAAAATCAGTTGCATGAACTACAAGGAAAAGTTGATTCCAAATATTTTAATAGAATCTGGTAAGGAAACCGTGTTAGACATTGGCTTGGAAGAGGAATTTAAACAATTGAAAGGTGCCCGTGTGAAAGCATCTACTAAGAGCCGAGCCCAAAATGAATTGCTGNCTATCAGTGCCCGGACCTTTTCAATGGAAGAAGTGAACCGGTATGCCGGCGGTCGGTCTGATCCGGCCAGATTGGCGGCAAATTTTGCGGGTGTAAGTGCGCCGGATGATTCACGCAATGATATTGTCATTCGCGGAAATTCACCCATAGGCGTATTGTGGCGAATAGAAGGAATGATGGTAGCCAATCCGAATCATTTCGCAACGGTGGGTTCAACAGGTGGACCGGTAGCGGCTTTGAATACGAATATGCTANAAAATTCAGACTTTATCACGTCTGCATTCCCCGCCGAATATGGGAATGCCACAGCCGGTGTTTTCGATATAGGTTTTAGAAAAGGAAACAATCAGCGCCGTGAACATACACTGCAATTGGGTATGTTAACAGGCTTGGAGGCAATGACGGAAGGCCCTCTAAAAGGGCAGTNNGAGGCCTCCTATTTGCTGGCCTATCGGTATTCATTTACTGGAGTTGCTCAGGCCATGGGTTTAAATGTCGGTACTGCAGCCACGCCGTTTTACNTTGATCTCTTTAAAATTCAGAGTGGTGACGGAAAATACGGACGATTCACCGTATTTGGTTTGTGGGGAAATAGCCATATCGATTTTAAACATGATAAAATTGATACCACGGATTTATTCGCGCATCCCAATGCCGATTCCTACTTTACAAGCACGCTGGGAATCACCGGACTTAAGCACGTTTATAAATTAAACAAGCGCATGTTTGTTCAAACTATTGTAGGCGCCAATTACAGTCGTTCAGAATTTTTGCAGGATAGTGTTCTCGCGGATGAAAGTGCATCCCGTGTTATTGTGAATCAAACCAAACGAATCAACTGGCATCTTAATTCAGCTCTGCAAGCCCGCGTTTCAAATCGTTTATTTATTAAAGGTGGAATTCAGGCCGATTTGATGCAAATGAATTTGTTCTATAAAGTGCGTGTAAACCGACCTGATTGGGAAGAACTTTGGAATTACAATGATCAGACGCTTCTGGGGCAGGCTTTCATTCATTCACGATATCAATTCGCTGAACGGTGGAGTTTGAATCTGGGATTGCATTCGCAGTGGTTGCAATTGAATGATGCCCTGTCGTTGGAACCCCGCCTCGCATTAAAATATAATCTGAGCNAAAAATCGGCTTTCACTTTAGGAGCCGGTCTGCATAGCCAGATGCAGCCTCTGGATGTATACTTTTACAAAGAACTGATGCCAGACGGGCAATACAATGAATCGAATACACAACTTGGATTCACCCGAAGTTGGCATACTGTGCTGGCTTATGATTTTCAACCAGCAGATGACTGGCGCATCAAAACAGAAATCTACTATCAGCACCTATTTAATGTTCCGGTTAGCTCACAGCCCGGTAGTTTCTCCATGCTCAATTCAGGAGCAAGTTTTCAGCCGAATAATGAAACCGATTTGCAAAATACAGGAACGGGTCGGAACTACGGACTAGAACTGACCATTGAAAAATTTCTTAGTAAGGGTTACTACGGATTACTTACGGGAAGTTTGTATCAGTCCAAATATACTGGCAGTGATGGTATTGAACGAAATACCGCATTTAACGGTCGGTATGTGACCAATTTATTGCTAGGANAAGAATTCAGTGTGGGCAAAGAGAAGCAACATCGTTTATTCGCTGATTTAAAAGTAAGTGTTGCCGGTGGGCGATATTATACCCCGGTTGATTTAGCCGCTTCTCAAATGCAGAATCAGCAGNTGTTACAAGGCGATGATTTTGCGTTTACCCAGCGCAATGAAGATTATTTCCGGATGGACTTTAAAGCCGGATTTACCCGCAACAGTNCGAAAGAAAACNTATCGCATTCGTTTTATTTTGATATACAGAATTTAACCAATCATAAAAACGTATTTGCGCAACGCTACAACCCTGTGACCCGTTCGGTGAATACGGCCTATCAAATAGGACTGTTTCCTAATTTCACCTATAAACTACAATTCTAACAATGCGCAGGCAAACCTTGGTTTTAATAGGGCATGCGAATCCTGAAAGTTACTGTCATGCACTGGCCCATGCCTATGTACAAGGATATGGAAACGCACCGGAAATTCAGTTACTGGATCTGGCACAATTAAATTTTGATCCCATTTTGCGCAAAGGATACCAACAACGACAGGAATGGGAAATCGATTTGCAATTCGCCTGGGATGCCATTTTGCATGCCGATCATCTGGTGTTGATTTATCCAACCTGGTGGGGTGGGATGCCGGCTTTGCTGAAAGGATTTTTTGACCGGCTATTTTTACCGGGCATGACGTTTAAAATGCGTGAGAATAGCGTTTTGTGGGATAAATTGTTGCAGGGTAAGACCTGTGAACTAATCACAACAATGGATACTCCCGTATGGTTTTATCGGATGATTTACCACAACCATGGCGTGCGGCAGTTAAAACAAAGTATTTTGGAGTTCTGTGGAATACAGNGTAAAAAGATTTATTACTTTTCGGTGTTAAGAAGTAGTTCCCGGGAACGTCGGCTAGAGTGGTTGCAGCGGATGCATCAATTGGGAGCAAAAAGGGCGGGAGAAAATAGATCACGATGCGACAAAATAAGTTCAGATGGGTATACATGGTGGCCGTGGGAATCGTTTTGTCTTTTGTGATGAAAGGCTTTGTGTATGCTGACCCCGGAACCAATCCCAACCCATTCGATTTTCTGATTACCATCCTCATTACGCTTACCGTCTGGGAAGGANATTTACGTNTTAGACCATTGGTTGAATCAAAAGTACCCTGGGTTAATCAGGTATTTAAACGCATCGTTATACAATTCGTGGCCTCTCTATTGTTTACCTGCATCACCATGTATACAATGATTCGCATCTTTAATACGCTCACAGGATGCAGTGCCACTAAAACACCTTCTATGCTTTGGAATTCGCTGTTGATGGGGCTGGTGGTTTCATTATTTCTTTTAATCCTTGAGATCTCCTCGCAATTTTTTCGCGCCTGGAAAAATTCACTGATTGAAATTGAACAATATAAATCTGAACGATCCGAAGCTGCATTACACCGTTTGAAAGAACAAATTAATCCTCATTTTCTTNTTAACAACCTCAGTGTCCTCACGGCATTGGTCTATGAGAATGCCGATAAAGCCGCTGATTTTATCAATCACCTGTCGAAGGTTTACCGCCACGTGTTGGAGCAGCGCCAGGAAGAGTTAATTACACTGNAAGAAGAAATGCGGTTTCTTCATTCGTACACTACTTTGTTGGCCATTCGATTTGAAGATTGTTTGCATTTTGATTTTAAAATTACGCAACAGGTTTATCATCAGCTGATACCGCCCATGTGTTTACAAATTTTAGTTGAAAATGCCATTCAACACAATGAAGCATCANAAAGTCATCCCCTCACCGTTTCCATACACGTGATAAATGATGCGATCTGTGTGTTTAACCGGATTCAACCACGTCATGGAGTAGAGAAAGGAACCGGAACTGATNTAAAAAATATTTGTTCCAGATACCATTATTTTACAAGCAAAGAAGTGGTCATTACACAGGATAATCATGTATTCAAGGTTTGTCTTCCTTATTACAAATTCAAAAGGCCTTTTCGGACTCCAGACTATGAAAGTACTCATTATTGAAGATGAACGTCGGTCAGCCGAACATTTATTGCGGCAGCTCATTCGACTTNCGTCGGATGCCGAATTGCTTGCACAGGCAGATACCGTCAGGGAAGCTGTTGAGGTAATTAAACAATTTCCGGAGGCGGATGTCCTTNTTTTGGATATTCATTTGGCGGATGGAATCAGCTTTGAATTGTTTTCGCAAATACAAATTCCTATGCCCGTTATTTTCACAACCGCTTATGACCAGTATGCTGTGCGGGCGTTTCGGGTCAATGGAGCCGACTATCTGCTGAAACCCATCAATACAGCCGACTTGTCTCAGGCATTGGAAAAAGTGCAGGGTGTTCTGTCGAAACAAAACACCCGAAACTCTGAATGGTTTAAGATGGCGCTTTCTCCGTTGACCACGGAATATAAATCACGATTTATGGTACGCAGTGGTCAGGTTCTTTCCAGCATCCCGGTTGAAGACATCAAATTCTTTTTAACCCGTGAGCNNATTTCCTTTTTGGTCACTGCTACCGGTAAANAATATCCGGTAGATTACACCCTGGATGAATTGGAGCATTTGTTGTCTCCGGTCCATNTTTTTCGGATGAACCGANAAACCTTGCTTAATATTCGATTTGTTCAGTCGGTCGTCGCACATGGTAATGGCAGGCTACTATTGGAGGGCAGCGGACTGGACGGCGATTACGCCATAGTGAGTCGTGAACGCGTCAACGATTTCAAACGGTGGTTGATCAATAAAACACCACTTCAGCCGGTCCGGATATTTTGTTCACATGGCAGCAGTCACGAAGAATCTGATATTCAAGTACGGTATCAACCGCTCCATTCTGATAAATTTTAAAACTGAGGTGTGTTGTTCGATCCAGGTTAAATTGATTCATATCTCCGTCGTCTACTATAGTATAGCTATTTTCGGTGAGTAGCGTAGGACTACTTTGTACATGTATCAACTGACCGTTATCCAGATAGGTTTCTGTTTTCTCCGGAATATAATCACTGCCATTTCCTTGTCGCAACTTCACAGTCACCATCCGGTAATCCATGGTACACATGGTTTTGGCGCAGTCGTTCTTGTTTTTACATGCAGGCAACAAACAAATTATCGATAGAAAAAATAGCAGATTTTTCATGCTGCAAAATTAGGGCCTTTTGGACTCTTCATTTTTTTCCACCAATTTTTTCAAACGATCTAAAGGTGAAACCACATGTTGCCGATAGTCACTAACAAGGTGGAGATAAATGAGTGTGGTTTTTAATCTGGCATGCCCCATTAGTTTNTGGATGGCTAAAATACTGGTTCCCCGATCCAGTAAATGGGTAGCAAAACTGTGTCGAAATACTTTGGGAGTCACTGCATCGCTNAGTCCGGCTTTGGCACTTAATTGATACAATTGCGTTCTTAGCGTTGTTTCAGAAATGGGCTTCAGTTCATATTTGCTTTCAAACAGGTATTTCAACGGTTTATTGGTTCGGATATGTTTTCTGATCAGAGGAATGGCTTTTCGTGGAAGTACAACAATACGGTCTTTGTTCCCTTTACCGGATTCAACNAAAATGCTCCGATCTTCAAACTGAATATGTTTGATTTGTAACTGCAGCACTTCCGATTTTCGTAAGCCGGATCCGTATAATAGCGATAAGATACATTTTAATCGTAAATCATCACAGGTCTCAAATAATTTATGCATGGTGCTGACTGGTAAAATCTGAGGTAGGGCAAATGTTTTCCGGGGATAGATCTCGGCGGGAATATAATAGGGGCATTTCCGGATACGACGAAAATAAAAAAGGCATGCNGCTACCATGCGACATTTCACCCGGCTGGCCTGGTGTTTTTCGATCAGAAAATATAAATAGTCAATAACATGCTGTGTGGTTAGTTCCTGTGGTTCAATTTGCGGGTAATAGGCAAATAGAAACTTTAGTTCGCGCAGGTAATTTTCAATGGATCGATGCGCATAATTTTTTACCACCATCACTTTTTCAACCTGAATTAGTACTTTTCTGCATTTGAAGCCAGTGGAATCTGACCGAGGTTTGTTTTAATCATTTCTTTTGGTTCAAAACTAGGTGCTCATTAAAAAGAATACTTCATTCAATTTTCAGAATTAAAAACAGTAACTTGTTCTCAGAATCAAATCCTATGTCACGAATATTATTCATTCTTTGTTGTGTGATTTCATGGCCTGGCATGGCACAAAATGCTTTTTCGATGCGCAGAAAATACCGGGTTTACTCAGGTCAAATCAAACTGAACGTGTGATACAACTTCTAATGAATTGTGCCAAAGAAGGGCAGGCTTTCCCTGGGCTCGTTTGTCGCGCAAATACCCGATCATGTGAAAGCTCTTTTAGATAACAATGAAAGTTTTCGACTGAACAATTTTTACAAGCTGCTCAAAGATGAACCTACCATGCGTGCCAGGCTCGATGGTTTTATGGCACCATCCAGTGAACTCAACGCGTTTAAAGAGGTTGTCGAATGGTACTACGAAGTTTTGACTGAAGTAAAGAACGGAATCAGTTACAACAGGAGCTGGATTCTTTGCAGGAATCCGGTACACTACGTCCGGAGATCGGGCAAGCCGCCATGTTTAAAAATATCATTTAGATACGATACAAGATCAAAGTGGATGGCGTCAATCGTTGGATTCACTCCATGTTTCTGCTTCCGTTCGCGATTCAATACAAAGCCTGCTCGATCTTAAACGGTTGCGCCGGGTAAGTGATTCCAATGCGGTTCGCCTCCATGCAAGAATTGAAGACCTGGATATACAACGGGACCGATTGGCGAGTATGTTTATGGAGCGCACAGTGTTCAATGCCTTCTTCCCACCGGCTGAGTACGAAACACAAATGACTTTATGGACAACGATGGCCGGACAAACAGAGCAGTTCAGAATGCAGGCTGACCAGATGCGCACTGAAATTTTGATGGCAGCTCCACCGGCGGCTTTAAGTTGCCCGGACAATCTGAAATGATTGATGCTTTAGCAATTTATCTGGCGCGCCGGGTGAAGCAGGAAGTGGCCATTGCATTTATTGAGCAACTCACCAAATACATTCGCATCAGGCTTTGATCAATCAACTATTTCCATCTACCCTGCAACTGCTGAACAATCGGGAAGCCTACATGCGACCCAATTTCGGTACTTCGTGGCAAATTGCCCTGTCGGATGATTTTATTCATATTCCTGAAAATCTACCCAAATGTCTGCCGTCCCGCTACAAAATGGTTGCTTCGTATCTCGAAGATGGAATCCGTATTGCCCGGTTGGCAAGCCAGCATTATTCATTTACCGAAGCAGTGAATTTGTTATACGATGAACCGATGCAGAGTGATATTCTCCGGCATTCAAATAGTTCGATCTACATTATCAACCACGAATTTTTTGAGGAAGAAAAGGAAAAGGGCAAACGCTATTGGATTAGTGTAGAGAAATTGCAATCTCTGAATAAGGAACAACTGGAATGGTTGTACATTCTGTTGGATATCCGTTACGGAGAAACCTTAAACCAGGTATTGAGTCAGACCTGGAAAGGCCGTGAAATCTGGAAAGAGGAGTATTTCGCTACGAAGGTGTATCCCTTCCGAAACTGGATTGGGAGTATATTGGTTCAACTCAACGATTTCGAAAAACCTGTCGGGCTTAAAACAAACCGCGACTCCAGATGCGGCTTCTGTGTTACAGGGATTCTGGAAGTTTCAATGTGATTTGATGGATGCCGTTTTGAATCAGGATTTTGTACACCTTCCGCCAAAAGCAATGCGGGAGTTCAGTTTACACGTAGTGTTTTTAGCATGTATAGCGGCATCGAACAAAAACTATGCCCTGGTTGTTGATGAGGTGTTGAAAGTTTTTCCTTGCTGGAATTAGATCAGCATGTGGGTATTCAGGACTTGCTGACCAATCAGGAATTTCGCGATGCACTTCTGGAAAAGGATATTCGGGTACAGGATCGGGTCACCGAATTATTTGCACGTCTCGATCAAAACTATGAACAACTCTCCACGATACGTCTTCTGGTTAGGATACCGGCAACTTACCTGCAAATCCGGGAGGTATTAAAATCACGGGACAGGCAATCGGAGTTGTCGTATCAGGCGATCCTGAAAAATGGTTAAACGCTTTACTCGATCTGGCAGGTAAAAATGAACGTAGCGATGTGTTGAAATTTCTGCTCAGTGAAACCATACTCAATGAGTTAAAAATGATGCATCGCGGAATAAGGAACTTCACAATCTCACTTTAGCAGTTCAGTTACAATACGATAGTTTAGTTATGTTGCACAGGCAAGCTAAGCAAGCCATGTTCATACTGGATACCTTGCGCAGCGAATTAGACAAGAACGATCTTTTAAAAGATAAGTATGCCGCTATTCAAACTTCAAATTGGAAGGAATTTGCGCGAGAAAAACTATTTTCCTTTGCAGCACCACTTTATCGGACTTATTTATCCGGAATTGGTCAGCGCCGGCATGATCAGAAAATCCGAACCGCATTGAGTTTTTATCCGATGTGATGCAGAGCGGTAATTCACAGGCCTTAAGTAAGGTGGTTGAGGCGTATTCACTGCCTCCTTCCTCCTATAAAATTAAACGACACAGCCGCTTTAGTGTGCATCTGGATGCCATGGTTGGAGGGTATGCGGGTATCGAAGCCATGCCCAACGAAATGAATAGCATCGAATGGAAAGCGGTTACCGGCTTATCTGCACCGATCGGAATCTCATTGAGTTGGGGCAAACGCTTTAAATTAAACAAACAAAAATACCGGTCCGGCGATATGGCTTACCTGAACAGACATGGTCAATTAAAACGGCTGAAAGGTTCCAATTCCACCATCCTTTTCAGCGTGATTGACATTGGAGCAGCAGTTTCTTATCGCATTACGAATCAACAGGAAGAAGGACTGCCTACTAAGGCGCGATGGAGTCAGGTGTTTTCGCCGGGAATCAGTTTTTTACATGGCTTTCGTGGACTACCACTTTGCATAGGTGCCGGATTTCGTTTTACACCCAATTTAAGAACGCTGAATGGAACGATGCAGCGGAATGCCTTCCGGGCTGATATCGGTTTGTATTTTGATTTACCAATGTTTAATATTTTTACCATTGATACCCCTTGGTAAAGAGCAGGTAAGGCAACACGTGTAGTTAAATTGGATCAATATGTACCACCGGGTCGAAGGATGAATCTCGCGCTGCGTATTTTATTCACTATCCCAATCTGGAAACTCCTGCTCGGTTTCCACCGATCGGCATCCAATCCACGTTGGTTCTGTTCCTTCAAACTCAAATGATCAGTGCTGGTGGTTTGTAACCAAACACCCTGTTGCAAACGAAAAATTTGTATGTGCAATCCAAATTCTGACTCAAAATGCTGTTCAAATCGTCCGGTTGGCATATCCGGGTCCAAAGCGATTTGTACCCCTCGATCCGGAACCATTAATTCGCTGAGGGTAATGTTGTGGAGATACTGCTCTTTGCGCGGCGAGCCTTCATCAGTATGATGTAACTTCTTGTAAAATTCAGGGCGAAGATGAAAAATGCAAACGGAATTTTTGTTGAACGTCCTGAATGGTATCTATAGGTAGTAATTCTAAATGAGCCATCTTATTTATGCTTTAAAAATACAAAGTTACGTACCACTCAATCAGGCCATACATGATACAAATCAGGAAGCAGGCAGGATGTCCTATTGTAACTTTGAATTCAAAATAAACAGATAAAAAATATGAAAGACACCTTATCACATTTGCATATTTTATGCGAAGACTGGAAACGCGACCTGATGTTCTTTAAAAGTGAATTAGTGATTCTTCGGAACCGATTAACGGAAGTGGCTTCTAAGAATACGGGTCATGACATCCTGGTACAAATTGAACATTTCGAAAATAAGTTTCATATTCTTGGTATTCATATTGACGAAATGCTCCATGACGTGAATTTAAAAAACCAATCACTGCTGAATGAGGCGGCCGAAAAACCGAATTATATCAACGTAAAGATGAAGGATACCGATGAGCAATTGGATGATTTGCTGCACGATACCAGTGGCGACTTTTATCAAACAAAAAGGATTTTTATAAGTTTCTTTCTAAAGTCATGTAATACCAATTGTAATTATAAATTTGTCCAACACTAATTGATGATTTTACAATGGTGAATGCCAGCCAGCCACGATGATATTGATGTGCTTGAGGCAAGAAAGCTAGCAATACAATCGGGGATATAAAAGATTCATCGTACAAACGAGCAGGGCGAAGATTGGACTATAGAATATTTATAATCGGTATAATACCAGTACGGCGTTTTAGGTATAGTCCACTTTAAATTGGTTTTGAGTTGTGCCAACTACATGAAGGAGGTGTCGAACGAACCATTACATTGAATAGAAAGCACTGTCCGATTAAGCATCAACACTTCAGCTAGAGTGTGATTTTCTTCCAATGTCCGCGTCTGAAAATCATCCAACCCAACAGGGCAATAAGTGTTTCAGCAATAGGTATGGCAATAAATACGCCGTCGGTTTTTAATGGAGTGTGTGTCGACAAAAACCAGGCCAATGGAATCTGGAATAGCCAGAAACAAATCAGGTGAATCCAGGTGGGTGTTTTGGTATCGCCGGCCCCGTTCAGCGCTTGTATCATTACCATGCCGATTCCATAAAANATGTAGCCAAACCCAATGGTGCGTAAGGCTTTAACACCATACCCGATCACCGTTGGTTCATCGGAGTACCACGCAATAATCTGTTCAGGAAAGAGAATAAANATTAAGGTCACGAAGGACATAAAAATGACATTGTACTTCATGCATAACAACACGCTCTTTTCGGCCCGTTCGGTTTGTTGAGCGCCTAAATTCTGTCCGACCAGAGTGGCTGCGGCATTGCTCAGGCCCCAGGCCGGAAGGATAAANAATACTACATTGCGAATGGCTATCTGGTAACCCGCTGAGGCTTGTGTGCCGCCACTCTCCGCAACTAATTTGGCAAGCACGATCCAACTTGCTGAGGCGATGATGAATTGAAATGTTGCCGGCCAGGCGACCTTGGCCAGTTGTAAAAGTATTTCTCGATCCGGTTTGAAATTTTGAAGATGCATACGAACCTCATGCGGNGCGAAAAACAAATAATACAATTGATACAATACACCCGTGCCGCGTCCAAGAGTCGTTGCAATGGCTGCACCAGCCAGTCCCCAATCCAGGCCATAAATCAACAAGGGACAAAGCACAATATTTAGGCCACTGGCTATCCACAAGCTGCGCATCGCAATGGCTGCCTGGCCCGCGCCTCTGAAGATACCGTTAATCAGAAATAGCAAAACAATCACACAACTTCCTCCCAGCATGATGCGGGTAAAAATGGCACCTTCCCGGATCACCTCGGGCGATGCTCCCATCAACGCCAGCAGATTTTCAGCCCATACCAATCCAACGATACTTAAGATGATCGTTATGCCACAGGAAATTATCAAACTCTGTGCTCCGGCACGGGCAGCTTCGGCAGGATTTTTCGCCATCCGCCGTGAAACCAAGGCCGTAGCAGCAGTACTCAATCCAATGGCAATAGAATATACAATAGTGACTAAACTTTCAGTGAGGCCCACAGTGGCAATCGCATGTGCTCCCAGCTTGCCCACAAAATACATGTCCACTACCGCAAACACGCTTTCGAGGCTTAGTTCCAAAATCATCGGGATAGCCAACAAGATTACAGCGCGTTGCATCTTGCCTTGTGTAAAATCATGCCCTCCACTTTTTAAGGATTCCTGAAGGAGCCGGATGATTTGATTGATTTTTTCACCGGGCAAGAATACACCGAATTCACATCCCGACAAAGGAGTCCCTCTTTAATTAAAGATACAGGCTAATCCCTTTTACTCCGATACATTTCTATTTCCGGATAGGCGGCCAAACCACCAATCATACCCGATAAATTCAAGTAAACTCACTCGAGGTTGATGGATCACCAAGTCCTGAAAATTTTTCTTGTCAATACTTAGTATCAGCGTGCGGTACAAAGCAATGATATGATCGCCTCCATCTTCACCGTAAATATCGTACTCCTTCCGACTATCGGTTTCCAACAATTCGATGGTGCTGAGTTTGTGGAGTTTGGTGGCATGTAATGTAAGCCGGGCGCCGAGCAGATAACGATCCAGAAAGAATAAAAACAAAATTCGGATATCCCTTCGCATACGTAACTGACTCAAATCAAATTGATGCTGACTCGGATCTTGTAATTTTCGATATCCCGGTTCATAACACATCAGCACATCTTCGTAAGTGGATGTATTGTCGTAGTTGACAAAAGCATATAAACCCTGTCGAAGAAATAACAAGGTGTCTTCAACACGAATCGGCGTATTCATCGAAAATCCATCCACGATGATNCGCCGAAAAGAATCAACATTAAAATGATAGGGATTTTTGTGCCTGACTTTTATGACAACAACTGATAAGAAATATCAGAATTGCCGAATAAAAGAAGATACTCATCTTGACTGACCTTTTCAAGGCATCACTGCGAATCAAACCATTCATAAAATCCTTACTGCATAAATAATGCCGAATTTTTTGATGTACCCATCAGGGATAGGAAGGAAGAAACCTATCTTCTTTAAAATGAATCCTTCAGAAAGTGGTTGTTACCCCCAGGCCGCAGGATTTTCGCGCCAGGTTTCCAACAAATTCAATTCAGAATCCTGTATCATCCCTTTCTGTAAGGCGAGGTCCAGGAGGGCATTGTAATTACTCAGACTGAGTGTTCGTACAGCTTCTTTTTCGAATAATTGTTGGGCCTCTTGAAAACCATAATTGAACACACTCACCAGTCCTGCAATTTGTGCACCCGCTTCACGTAAAGCATGTATCGCCTGCATACTACTTTTTCCAGTGCTAATCAGGTCTTCAACTACCACCACTTGTTGCCCCGGGTGTAAGTCGCCCTCAATCTGATTTCCCATTCCATGTTCTTTAGGTTTTGAACGTACGTAAATAAAGGGTAAACTCAGTAAATCGGCCACTAAAACACCATGGGGNATACCCGCTGTGGCTACTCCGGCAATCACTTCAGCATCCGGAAATTCAGAAAAGACCAAATTCGTCATTTCACTTTTAATAAAATCCCGAACATGCGGATACGAAAGCAAGCGACGATTGTCGCAATAAATCGGACTCTTCCAACCGCTGGCCCAGGTAAAGGGATTTTGAGAATTTAATTTTACAGCATTAATTTGTAGTAACTTTTCTGCAACGACCCATTCACGTTTCATAGTCTCGCAAACCTACGCCCAAACTAACGAATTAACAAACGAGGTGTTATGATCAAAATCATGTTCAGTGAGAAACAGATACTGGTTTTGAACCAGACGAAGAGCTACCTCNGTCACCTGGCACCATGTCTGTTTGTGTTTGACTGGTCGATAGAAAAAATTCAGGATATTTTGGATATTCTTCTGGTGTCGGAGTTGGAAGTTGTGCTTATTCAAACCGAAATAAACCAGTTTCTGCAACAATTAAGTGCCCAGCTAAAGCCTATACATGCCGGAGGGGGCATCGTGACCAATCATCGCAAAGAGGTATTGTTTATTTATCGCAGAGGCAAATGGGATTTTCCGAAAGGANAACAAGATCCGGGTGAAACCATGGAGGCCTGTGCGTTGCGCGAAGTAAAAGAAGAAACCGGCATTGCCAATTTATACCTGGAGGACTTTATCGATCTGAGTTATCATATTTATTTCGAAGATGAATTCATTTTTAAAACAACCTGGTGGTACCATATGAACAGTACTGACGTGCAGGTGTTACCCCAACTGGAAGAGGGAATTACTAAAGTAAAGTGGATCCATCAAAACAATATCGGTTTTCAGTTAAACAAAACTTACGCATCTATCCGGGACCTTTGCGCGTATTTTTTAGGGATTCGCCACACCAAAAGTTTCAACAAGAGAATCTCTGAAAACGGGTATTCCTAAAACACACAANACCCGTCTTTGCAGACGGGCTTGTGCTGAAAAAGTCACATAAATAACCTACTGAGAACAAATGTATCACCCTGTTCAATCTCCAGGTCGGTTAAATGAGTATATGGTATTTCCGAATGAGTAAAAGGTCATTCTCAATGAGCATTTGACACCTGACTTTCTCAGGATTTTATAATGTTTAAACAACAGTGAAGGCCTCGTTGTTACTTACCGCAATTGGCTTTCGGCTGTTCATGATTAGTCTGTTCCGTAAATTAATGACCAAACAGGAGCTATTCGTTACCATCCGGGTGGTGAATCGGCGGAGCGCACTGAATAAAATACCAAAACCCATCGTGAGACGGGCTTTTGATTGAAAAAGTCACATAAATAACCTACTGAGAACAAAAGTAAATGCAGAGGTTGGATTCAATCCTTCAAATGAGTATTCCGTCATTTTGAATGAGTAATTGGTATTTTTCAATGAGTATTTGGTAAGTTTGTTTCGAACTAAAAATTATGGAAACATTTCAAACCATTAAAGAATGGATAGCGGAAGATCGTCCGCGTGAAAAAATGCTCGAAAGAGGTTCTGCCGCACTTACGAATGCTGAACTTCTGGCTATTTTGATAAACACAGGTACCAAACAACGCACAGCCATGGATATTGCCAAAGAGGTACTTCAACTTGGCAATCAAAACCTCTTGCAGGTGGCTAATTTGGGGTTGTCAGACTTATTGCGTATCAAAGGCATGGGCGAAAAGAAAGCCCTAACGCTACTCACGGCTTTGGAGTTAGGGCGCCGCCGGCAGTTAAGTCAGGCTCTGGAGCGGCCCCATATTCGCAGTAGTCGGGATGCATTTGAATTATTAGAGCCTCACTTTATGGGGGTATCCGAAGAGAATTTTTTCGCCTTGTTTTTAAATCAATCGAACAGGATACTTGAAATAAAACGAATCAGCAGCGGTGGCATCACCGCAACCCTGGTGNATCCCCGGGTAGTATTTAAAAGCGCCTTACAGTTAAAAACCTGTACCCAATTTATCGTGGCCCATAATCATCCTTCGGGCAATTTACAAGCGAGTCAGGCTGATTTGGATTTGACAANNAAACTAAAAGAGGCTGGTAAACTGTTGGATATACGCTTAGTTGATCATCTTATTCTGGCCGGAAGCAATTATACGAGTCTGGCCGATGAAGGGTTGATGAATTAGTGATTTGCTACAAATTATTTAATCTCTAATCTGAACATTGAAGAGATCGGAACCCTGAAGTTTGGGTAAAGTACATTTTGTGAAAAAGGACACTTTAGGGATTGTTCAAACGCCTAAAGCAACATTTTCCTGAAAACGTCTATTTACAACCTGAAGAGCATGGCAAGTATGATTCTATTTTCAGACTTTACCAGGTCAGGTCTCCAGTTAGGGTCTAAGACAGAAGTGGAATAACCTGTTTGTGAGGTGACACCACCCCGGCCTGCAAAGTAAGGTACACTGGAATTCCGGTGAACATATTCGATGCGAAAAGTCATACTCTGATTGGGCATATAGTCGATATTGGAGGAGCAGTCCCAACCTGAAAATTGATCGCCCGGATTGGCGCTAAAGGGGTAAGCACCTTCTGTTTGAGTCGGACTATTGGGGTTAGGTAATGGACTCGCTTGTCCGGTGGGATAGAGTACCAAATATCGCCCGGGATTGGTCATCAAACCGCCTCCAATGGTCCAGGCAAACTTATTTTTNGCAAACCAGGTGCGGTGGTAGAACATGGCACTTAAAAAGTATTGGGAGGGGCCATGCAGGCTATCGCCTTTCTTAAATCCATTTACGCCGCCTCCTTTTTCAAATCCTATATCACCGGTTAACGAAAAGGCCATTTTGTTGATTCCTTTTGCTTGTGGTTGGTGGAAATACCGGTACAATAAACTATTGTCCGAATGAAAACGCCTTCTGTTGGCAATGCCTGCCGCATCGGACCCATAGTAATTATTGGATAAGATTTTAAAGTTGCTGTTCGGTGTCCAGGTGATATTCCCACCGAGGCCCGGCATCGCATTAAATTTACCATAACTCTGCCAACCATTAATAATCCAGGGTTCAATTTTCAGATGCTTGCTCGGATGTATTTGGATGCGTAGCCCATTGAAAAACCAAGGAGTATTGTCTGAGGTAAATGAAGCCTGATACTCCCAATTCTCAGCCTGATAAAATGAGTTTAACCCAATATAGGACATAAACAACCCTGCATCAATATTTACACCGTACCAGAGATTGAAGTGATAACCGGCATAGGCTTCGCTCAAATAGCGATACACATTGGCCAATTGATATTGTCCGCGGTATGGACTATAATCGTTTCTTGGAACAACTTGTGATCGTGTGCCAAATTGCGTCATGAAGCGGGCTCTCGCTCCTTCGTAATTGAAATCGCCTCCAAAATGAAGTGCGGAAAGTTGAACTTCATTGTTACGTGCCAGGGCAGTAGAACCAACTACGGTATTGTCGTTGGGCTTATTAAAGGAGGATGTATAATTTATATCCAATAAAATACTGGGTGTAAAATACTTGAGATCTTTCCAGATATTCGTCGTGCGCCGGTCATTCCCATTGGCCCAACTCGATCTAGACCTTCAAGGGTTCTCCTTTTTGTTTATTCGATTTAGCAACTTCCTCTGATTCAAGCAAGGTGACAAGAGGCTTCCTGGAATTTACACTGTCTGCAACGTCTGCAGAAGATCCGTGGAGGTTTTCATTGTGCGAAGCAAGTAAATAGTCCTGAGCGAAAACTGACTGACAGGTAAGTACTATCGTCAATGATAAAAAGAATTTCATGGTGTATTTTTTAATTTATTCGACTTAGTTCTACGGGTGTTGCCGGGTGATAAACGATCGGAGGNTGTTCAACAATCACGTCGCTTTTGTCGATACCAAAAGCCTTTTCTTCGCTCAATCCGAATCGTTTCAGAAAGAAATAAGAATATAGTAAAAGCCCATCGCGGAATGTAAATTCATTTTCTACTGAAAGNAATTTCTCGATCACAACAAATTTGAAATCAGGCTCAGCATTGTATTTAGAATGGTCGTTCCTTAAGCATGCGAACTGCACTGTTTGTTGCTGGGTCAAATCTTCCAGAATTTTNTTAAAGTACATTTCCGTTTTAGGTTGAATACGAAAACCGACGTGAACGTTTAGTTTGAAGACACGATGTTCAACCAATTCTGAAACATCATAATGGAGTGTGTATGGATGTTCCGTGCGGTGAATATGTAAAAACCAGTATACATCCGCACGCTTTGGTTTTTTTGCGAAAATGGAATTGATTATTTTNTCTTCAATGTCCTGGCGCTTATTCGCCTTGGTTAAATAGATCAGGTGGGTTGAAAACTGAGGAATGCTCTGGTCGGAACTTAATGAACTTAACTTGTTGGCATATTTTCCGAGGTCAACAAACTTTATAAAACGGTTATTTATTTTTCTGGCATAAAACCAAATGTACATGGTGAGAAANATGAACAATTCGAAAAACAAAAACATCCAGCGTTCTTTAATCTTGGCTACGTTCGCAATAAAAAATGATGTTTCAACCGACGCAAATAGAAGGAGTATGGCCAGTACTAAAAATCGATTCCACTTCAATTTAAACCATAAAAAATAAGATAACAATATGGTTGTCATCAGCATAGTAATCGTAATTGAAAAACCATATGCGGCTTCCATATGTGCCGAAGACTTGAAATATAGTATCATTCCGATGCAGCCAATCCAGAGGATATTATTTACGCTCGGAATGTATATTTGACCTTTTCGCTCTGAAGGTTGTCTCACAGCCACCCTGGGCCAGAAATTTAAATTCATGGCTTCACTGATGAGGGTATAACTTCCGCTTATCAGAGCTTGTGAGGCAATGATGGCTGCACAGGTTGCAATCACAATACCACTGAGCAGAAACCAGGATGGCATGATTTCGAAAAATGGATTTCGACCGTTCAAGTTTGCCTCTCCCTGGCTCAATAACCAGGCCCCCTGGCCGAAGTAATTGACGATAAGCGTAATTTTNACAAATGCCCAGGTGTATCGGATATTTTTNCTACCGCAATGCCCTAAATCCGAATATAGGGCTTCAGCACCGGTGGTTGCTAAAAANACCGCCCCCAATAACCAAAATCCATGGGGGTAATGAACAAGCAACTGGTAGGCATAATAAGGATGAATCGCCTTCAACACCGCAGGAAAGTGCATTAATTGCATCAAGCCCGTAACCAGAAGCACACAAAACCAAAGTGCCATCACAGGGCCAAATACATGACCAATTTTNTGGGTGCCAAATCGTTGAACGAAAAANAGGAGTGATAGAATCACGACAACAATTGGCACTNNAGGAATGTGCTCCAGGCCGTGTATCATTGTAAGCCCCTCAATGGCAGAGGCTACTGAAATGGGAGGNGTAATAATTCCATCGGCTAAAAGCNNTGTTGTGGCGCCAAGTATCGCAGGAATTACCAGATATTTACTATGCCTTCGCACGATGGCATACAACGAAAAAATTCCGCCTTCTCCTTCATTATCTGCTTTCAGAGTCAGCCAAATATATTTAATTGTTGTTTGTAATACCAAGGTCCAGATGATACAGGAAATTCCACCCAATACGAGAGAGGTTTCAATTGGTTTTTCACCCACCAGGGCTTTCAACACATAAAGTGGGCTGGTTCCGATATCTCCATAAATTATACCTAGCGCTACCAGCAGCGTGGCGGTGCTTATTTTATTTTTTGTGGCGTTCCGATTTTCTTGCATCCCCTGCTGAATTGATAGGGCAAAGTTGAAACGCAGGGTATCAGGAAATGATAAAAGTTTGCCGTTAAACTATAAAGAGAATATCAAGATGAATTTACACGAATCGGTAACCTATTCCACTTTCAGTGAGGATGTGTTGAGGTATATTCGGATTGTTCTCAATTTTTTCGGATGGTACCAATAAAAACCCGTAGGTAATGTGTTTCCTTTTGATATCCTATGCCCCAAATCTCCTTTAAAATAAATTGATGCGTTAATACACGACCTTCGTTCTTCGCAAACAAAACGAGGATATTAAATTTGTAGCTGTGAGTTCGATCAACTCGTTATTTTTCAGAACGGTTCTACGGGGAATGTCAATTTCAAGATCACCACATCGAATGATATGTTCGGCTGAAATCGTGTGATTTCTCCGAATGGCTGAACGAATTCGGGCAAGAAGTTCGGCATTTCGAAAAGGTTTAGTAAGGTAGTCAGTAGCTCCATGATCCAAGGCCAAAACAATGTCGTCTTCATTGTTCAGCACCGATAGAATAATAATCGATTGATTGTACCAGGTTCTTAATTCCCTTAATACATCATGGCCACTTTTGTCCGGCAAGCCGATATCCAGTAAAATTAAATCAGGAGGATGTTGAGCGGCCAGGATTATACCAGTCTGACCGGTATCTGCTTGCCATACGTTGTAGTCATTACTTTCAAGCATAATTTCAAAAGCTTCCGAATTTGTGGTTCATCGTCAATCACTAAAATTTCGGCCTTATTCATTTTTTAAATTATTTATATACGATACTTCGGCGGGAATTTTTACAATAAATGAAACTCCGCCCGAGGTATTATTTTCGATTTGAACTTGTCCCTGATGGGCTTCGGCATAACCNTTCACAATCGACAGTCCCAGTCCGGTGCCTCCGGCTTTGCTCTGAGGAACCCGGTAAAACTTTTCGAAAAGATGCGGCAATTCCGATACTGGAATACCTGGTCCATTATCAGATACGCGCAATACCCATAGTTCATTTTGCAGGGATGCGGTTATTTGTATAGTTGCAGGCTGTTCGGTGTATTGAACGGCATTATGAATTAAGTTCTGCAGAATCTGTTCCATGAGTCCGCGATCAATTTTAATCAGAGGAAGTTTTTCATCCGGGTTAAACAACAAGGTGTGAGTCTCCAGAGGTATAAAAGTTTGAATTACCTGGTAGATTAATTCATTGGTATCGCACCAATCTAAGTTTAATTTGATCATACCGGCTTCCAATCTGTTCATGTTCAGTAAATTTTCTACCTGCCTATTTAAACGGATGCTGGCAATATCAATCTGATTCAAAAGTTCCAATTGATTGCTGGCCGATAATTTATTNTTCCTTTCTTTTAAAACATCCACAGCACCGAGTATCGTAGAAATAGGAGTGCGTAGTTCATGAGACAGTGAGTTCAGTAAGGTATTGTATAATTGNATCGCATGCTCTTTTTCTTCTTTATCTCTGGTTTTTTTCNNTTCCTGGCGGATTTTGAAGGACAATACGGCATTCAATAAAGCAATAGCAAAATACATCAGAAACATGAGCATATCTTCGGTATGTTCAATATGAAAAGTGAACAGCGGAGGAATAAAGAAAAAGTTCCAAATCAACGCACTCAGTACTGCGGCAATCAATACCGGAACAATATCAAATAACATCGCAAGAAGGGAGACACTCAGAAGAAGTATCAGGGCAACTGTCCGGTAATCAATTAAACCAAGGGTAAAATAGCACCCGAACGAAATCAGTAATACCAGCCCAATACAAATAAGGCAANNCTGCAGGGATAAGTTGTAGTTTCTGGTTTTCAGTATATTCAAATACGTTCGATTGAGTAACACAAAATTAAACCGACACGCATAAAGATTTTATAAAGAGTTTGAACGATCAGCATGACGATCCGCGGCTTCGTGGCGTAATTCGTTCACGGAGCGCAATTGCGTTGATGGTTAGAAATACAATTGCCCGACGTTACATCTGGAGGCTGGTGGATATTCCAACCAATCAACGACTTACAAAAATTACTTCGGCAAAAGTATCGTTACAGATTCAAACGAACAGACTTCATATCAGCACATTTTACTGGCGACTGCTTGCTGATGCATCAAAGTTATCGCACCTGAATCGGTATTTGTTTTATCACCAATTTATTGATGGCAAATGAATTTATAAAATAATGTTCTGCCCAATGGTGGGGATTNNTATCAAATCTAATCCGGCATCGTTGCATTTTTTAAGGCTGGTTGCATGGTCAATCTGTATATACCCAAAGGTATCAAAATGCACGCCCACGATTTTTTTGCACTGTACAAAATTGGCAGCCCGAATAGCATCTTCAACGCCCATCGTAAAACGATCACCTATCGGGAAGATGCATGTTTTTATGTTCGCCCACAAGGGTACCAATTGCATGTCCAGGGTTAAAGCGGTATCTCCGCTGTAATAGATTGATTCGCCATTTATCGTAAGTATAAATCCCATCGGATTACCTCCATAATTGCCATCTGGTAAGCCACTACTATGTTGTGCTACGGTACATCGAATATGAAATGCACCCAAATCGCATTGTCCCCCGGTGTTCATCGGTAAGGTATTGGTGACTCCTTTGCCATTTAACCATTCATGCACTTCATAACTACAAATCACCTTAGCCCCTGTACGTAAGGCGATGGCTTCGGCATCCAGAATACGATCGGCATGCCCGTGCGAAATCAGAATGTAGTCTGCTTCAAGTTGTTCAATCTGAATGTCTTTCGCCAACTCATTGCCACTGATAAATGGATCCACCAGAATTTTTACCTGGTCGTTTGATATCAGAAAACAAGAATGGCCATAATAGGTGAATTGCATATTGATGATTTTAGTTCCACGAAGTTAGCCCTTCCATCATTGGTTTATGGTTTCAGGTTTGCAGATTTTTGAACATGATATAATCGTTCAACCAAAACTGCTCAAATGGAATATCTATTTCTTCCTGAATTTGGTAGCCCATCTTTTGGTAAAAATGCAAGGCAGGATTTTGGCGGTTCACATTGAGTGTGACTCGTTCAAAATGTTGTTGAATCGCCCGGGTTTCCATCTCCTGTAACAAGATTTTTCCGTATCCCCTTCCCTGAAATTCGGGCAAAAAATGATCTTACTCAGTTTCAGGGTAGGATAATCTGCAATACCATGGGCATAACCCAATAAGCGTCCTTTGTCTTCCAGTAAAATGAAATGGTGCAGGGGATCCTGGATTTGTTTTTAAGCATCTCGGTTCATACAGAACCTCCAGCATGCGTTCAATTTGAGCTGTTGAAATGATTGTACTATAGGATGCCGGCCAGGTGATATGAACGAGATCCCGGATGGCATCAACATCTTGAAGGTTTGCTTCTCTGAATTCCATGGAAGATGTGCTTAGAATTGCTTTATTTTACAATTCTACATTAAAACAAATCAGTATGCAAGTCTGGAAAGATTATCAGGAACAGAATCAACAACGTTTTTTAGATGAACTCATGGAGTTACTCCGGATACCATCAGTGAGCGCCAACAGTCAACACAATGCAGATACAGCCCGTTGTGCGGAAGCCGTTAAACAAGCTTTGCTGGATGCGGGGTGCGATCATGCCGAGGTATGCGCTACGGCGGGACACCCCATCGTATTTGCCCAANAAATAGTAGATCCGGCATTGCCAACCGTGTTAACGTACGGGCATTATGATGTACAACCTCCGGACCCTTTAGACCTTTGGGTTAGCGGACCTTTTGATCCTCAAATTCGTGAAGGAAAAATTTATGCTCGTGGTGCCTGCGATGATAAAGGCCAGGTTTTTATGCATGTAAAGGCACTTGAAGTGATGCACAAAACCACGGGATTGCCTTGTAATCTGAAGTTTATTATTGAAGGTGAAGAGGAAGTAGGAAGTACCAACCTTGGTACCTTTTTAGAAAACAACAAGGAAAAACTCCAGGCCGATATTGTATTGGTGAGTGATACCTCAATGATCAGTATGGAACACCCCAGCATAGAAACCGGATTGCGGGGCTTGGCGTATATGGAAGTAGAGGTGACTGGACCCAACCGCGATTTACATTCCGGCGTATATGGAGGTGCCGTGGCCAATCCGATTACTATTCTGTGTCAAATGATTGCTTCGCTGCATGATGAAAACAATCATATCACCGTAAAAGGATTTTATGATAAAGTTCAAAATCTGAGTGATGCTGAACGGGATGCGCTCAACCTGGCGCCTTTTGATTTAAATGAGTATAAGGCCGATTTAGGAGTCCGGGAAGAGTGGGGCGAAAAAGGGTATACCACCCTGGAGCGTACCGGCGTTCGCCCAACCCTGGAATTAAACGGTATTTGGGGAGGGTATATCGGAGAAGGCGCTAAAACTGTACTGCCTTCAAAAGCTTATGCTAAAATTTCGATGCGACTCGTACCGNATCAAAGTAGTCATGAAATTGCTCAATTGTTCCAGCAGCACTTCGAATCCATTGCACCGGCTTCGGTCCAGGTGAAAGTGACAGAACACCATGGGNGAGAACCCGTGGTAACACCTACCGATTCTGTAGCCTATCGTGCCGCTGAAAAGGCCATTGAACTAACCTTCGGTAAAAACNCAATTCCANCACGAGGCGGTGGTAGCATCCCCATTATTGCTTTGTTTGAACGGGTACTCGGACTCAAAACTGTACTGATGGGTTTTGGGTTGGATAACGATAATATTCATTCTCCAAACGAAAAATATGATGTATTGAATTTCTTTAAGGGCATCGAAACAATTCCGCATTTTCATCAGCAATTTGCTGAATTGAGTAAAGGGTGATACTTTTAATTTAAATTATATAACTATATGGAACTAGAACAAACTTACCGCGATACGCCTATTGAAGGAAATGTATTGCAAGAAGTATCGGCCAGTAAAAATTTTATGGCCAATGTATTTATCTGGATGTTTGCCGCTTTGTCGATTTCGGCGATCTCCGCCTTTGTTTTTATGAGCTCACCCACGCTGTTAATGTCTTTGGTGAACGAAACAGGTTTAAATCTGCTCGGAAAAATTATCATGTTTGCACCTCTGGGATTTGTGTTGTTGATGTCCTTTGGATTTCAGCGTTTGTCGTTGCCGGTTTTGTCTGCGGTGTTTATTTTGTATTCCATCATCAACGGAATTAGCTTCAGTTTTATTCTGATGATTTATACGCCCGGTTCGGTGTTGAGTTGTTTTATTGCTGCGGCGATTATGTTTGGAGTCATGGCTGTGCTTGGCTATACCACCGATAAAGATTTAACCAGTTTTGGACGTATCATGTTTATGGGACTCATTGGCATAGTGGTGGTGAGTTTGGTAAACTTCTTCATGCAAAGTGAAATGGTAAGTTACATTATCGGTATCGTTGGGGTATTGGTGTTTACCGGGTTAACTGCTTATGATGTGCAGAAATTGAAAAATATTTCCAGAGGATTTGATGCCAATGGCAATACGCTGGAAATTACGGATACCCGCAAGTTAGCCGTGATGGGTGCCTTATCACTTTATCTCGATTTTATTAATCTCTTCCTGAGTTTATTGCGAGTTTTCGGACGAAAGAATTAATTGACAGGGTATAATTTTGAAGGATCCGCCGAAAGCATCCCGTTTTTTTATCCAAAGGAGTTAACTGAAATGGGCGTATTTCAACCGGGGATGTGCAGCAGCAAGACATAAAGCTATAATAAAAGGACCTGCAAAAGGTTTGCTCGTTTTTGCAGAATTTGGGAAGCATCGGGAAACGCGGCAAGGGACCCCTCTCCAACAACTATGTGTGGGCTCCTTTTATTTCGGTTTGGTTTTTCTCACAACGAATATGTGAGTATGAAGCGGTGTATCAGTCCGGTGATGTCCATGTCTGACTGTGCCGTTCTTGAAACAGAGCCTTGGTACCGCCCATACGACATATTGATCATGAGACCGGTTTCAGCCGTCAAGGCTATTTTTCGTAAAGGCAAGCGCACACCGATGGATGGAAGAGCCTGGGCTGAAATTACCCGTGAATACATGCCCGGAACTGTTTCTTTGGTATACCGGAACGTGGTATACGACATATTTAAAGTATCGTATCGAACAAAATCCTTCCATTTTTCATAGCGGCCATACGCATAGGCCAGTCGGGCATCAAAGGCAGCCAGCAAACGAATTTTTTTGTAAAATGTTCTACTGACCTCGCGACCTACTCCAAGCGCCCCCTGGTGTTGTATATGATTGAAACGGACATGAATATCTGTGTCGGAAAGTTTATCGATCTGGGCAATGCCTCCACGGGTCGAAAGGTTGGAATAAAGCAGTTGAAACCTCCATTGAGAAGATTCGCGTGGGCCCATTCGGGCCAAGATACCCACCCCAACTTTATCCACGTTGGAGCCCGGACTAAATAATTGATTTTCGGTGAACAAGCCAGCCGCAATGGGGTGCTGGATTTCTTTGTGCAGAGAGCAAGACGGGAAACATGAATAGGAAAAGAAAATGGGGTGCTTTCATTCGGATTTAATTTCTGGAAAAACGGCAGACGTTTTAATTTATTGTTTGGAGATGTGATTCTGTTCTTTCGTGCTTTTTAATGTTGGTTCCAACCGGTTGATGTGGAGGCCCCTCCAGATGATGTGTTTTGAATCAGACTATTTCTCCACACCTGTGAATTACTAATCGGCCCTCTCTGAATGGTAGCATCTACATTTACCGAAACAACTCCGGTACAAAAGGAGTTAAAAGGAATGAACATGACGATAGAACAATTGATGTTACAATGTGAAGCACTGATTTTTGCTTCAGACCGGCCCATCACTGCCGTGGATATTGAGAACCTGCTGAAAGAGAGTTTGGATACGGAAGAAGCTGATTTTAGTTTACTACCCAATGCGCTCGAAGCGGTAGTTGAAAAATATGCCTCAGACTTTTACCCCTTTGAAGTGAAACAAATCGGAGGTGGTTATCAGTTTCTGAGTAAANACAGCTTTTATACTTCATTAGCGAAATTGAATGGTGAAAAGTATACANAAAAGTTATCGGCTGCAGCCATGGAGACGCTGGCCATTATTGCCTACAAACAACCAGTTACCAAAGGCGATATCGAACATATCCGTGGCGTGAATTCAGATTATTCGATTCAGAAATTGCTTGAAAAAGAATTAATTGTGATTTCGGGTCGCATGGAAGATATGGTGGGCAAACCTTTAACCTATGCCACCAGCAAATCGTTTATGGACTATTTAGGCTTGAATAGTCTGGATGAACTTCCGCGCCTCAAGGAAATTATCAGCATGGAAGAGGTGATGCCAACCAATGCCAGCGAAGCGATGCCGGATTCGAATACGCAACTGGTCGTGGGTGAAGACGGCGAATTAAAAGAAGTGATTCAGGAACCGGTATCCGAACCTTCCGGAGAAGCTATGAATGCGACTGAAGTTGCTCCAAACTCGGAGGCGACTTCAAACACCACCGAGTAAAATGCTTACTTCCCATTTTAAATATTCCTGTTAAGCAGGAAAGAGCGCGAATCCTTCATCTGCGTTTTTTTATGTGTGGATGAGGGTTTGCTGCTTATCACATTGAGGCTACAAAAAAGGTCATCGTCCAAGGGCTCGACTCCCTCGAACGCTTCTTTGTACTTGAAGGGCCGATGAGATCATCAGTAAACCCCAACTACTGCTAATGCATTTTTTATGAGCACAGAGTCGATGTCATAAAATGAAGTTAGCATGGATTTTTAAGGCAACGCTGGCTAATGGATATTCTTTGGGGCAATAGGATTCAATCATAACATATTCTTTTTTATTGCCTAACACCAGAATGAATTTAGTAGTTACTCGATCGTAGAATTCATTCTCAAGTTCATAGAATACTGCATTGAAGGCGTTTATTTTATACTTTGTACATTCAATTACATTGTATTTCTTTTTTGGAAGTATGATTCACTAAGATGTTCTATTATCGACTGAATCGATGTATAGGATTGCATTGCACCCAGGCTTGCTTCTGTTTCGTCATGAATAAATGTTTGAGAGTTGACGTGAATTCGAAATCCTGATGGAGGAATAATAAAAACTTTGGTGCCATTGATCAGTTTATGTTTTTCGGTACTTTATCCTTAGTTTTTTCTGAGCAAAGGAGATAGGCCCTAGCATCATTATTATTATCAGAAATAGTGTGATTCGTTTCATAAAACAAATTGGGGTTTCCATTTATATTTTCTTGTATTGTGAGTCACGGCATAGGACATTCGCAGCGCATAAAAAAATCCGCATTTCTGCGGACTTTTATTGTTCGATAAATTCCTTCTCTATTTATTCACTCCGTCTTTCAACTCACTGTCTTTAGTGAGTACCAAATACTCATCAGCATCCTTGATACGAATCCATTTTTTATACTGGTCATCATCCAGCGTTTCACGAAGACGTTTGTCGCGAAGCATATAACAGTTCTTCAACTGATAATTTTTTTCCAGATTACTCAGNGTTTTATTTTGAATGATGGCATCTACATCGCGGCTACATTCAGTACAAATTCCTTTGAAAACAGGACGCTGAATTTTTGCTAAATCCAAATCATCACACAGGATATCTAAATTGGTGTAACGCTTTTTAACATAGGTCGTTTTGTACTCATTTTCGGCAGAAGTCATCTTCACTTCACGCTCATCACGCNNACACGCTTTACACGACGCGCCCTTGGGGCCGGTGGCGGTGGGGAGGAGGAGGAGGTGGGGCATCCTGAACCTGAGCAGGACGCGTATAAACCGGTCCACCAGGTATTTATCGTAAGTGGAACGATTGTCGTTGTAGTTGCGGGTTCCCCCGTACGAAGTGGGATAGGTTTTGGTGCGTGGTTCGCGGCGTGGGCGTTCAGCTTGTTCCTCTTCGGCCTGNGGCTTCTTCTTTTCCGTGACGCGCTTTTCATTGGCGTACTTGGAATCGTTCTCGTTGCGGCGAATTTTTACATCATATTCGTCTTCTTTGGGCTTTTCGTCCACCTCTTTNTTGTCTTCATCGCGGTAGAAACCCTGCACATTAAATTCTTCTTCCTGCGTACTGTTCTGATAGTAANNCGACTTTTTGTTTTTGTTGGTCTGGGCCTGGCTCTCCTGAACCATTCCTGTACACAGCACCAACATACCCAGTGCAATCAGTTTTCTTGTCATCGTCTGTATATGCATTTAAGTGTGGAAAATTAATACAAGTTTCGGGAAAATTGTATTTTGGACAGCAAAATTAAAAAATGTTCAGCAAGGAGAGCCTTCTGTTTTTAAAAAACCTGAAGAAAAATAACCACAAAGAATGGTTTGAGACCCACCGGAAAACTTATGAAAATGCCCGTTCAGAGGCTTTGCAGGTGAACGCTGAACTATTAAAACATCTGGCCAAAAAAGATGAACGATTTGCCAGTCTGCAACCTAAAGATTGTATGTTTCGCATTAACCGCGACATTCGGTTTTCAAAGGATAAATCGCCCTACAAGACCCATTTCGGACTTGTTTTTACACCGGGTGGGAAAAGCAGCATAAAATCCGGGTTTTATTTGCACATTGAACCGGGTGCATCCTTTGCAGGAGGAGGCATCTGGGCACCGGAACCAGCGGTTTTGGCGGCGATTCGTCAGGAAATAGATTATAATTTGAAAGAATGGAAGGGAATCGTGGAGAAGGCCTCCTTTAAAAATTTATTTGGTGATTTGGATCAAAGCGACAAATTAAGTCGCCCTCCCAAAGGGTATGAGGCCGACAATCCGGCTTTGGATTACCTGAAATTAAAACATTTTGTGGTTGGAACCCGCTTGTCGGATGAGGCCTTGACGGGCAAAACGATTATTCGGGATAGTGCCAAGGCATTTGACGCTTTGTTACCCATGTTCAAGTTTCTGGATCGGGCTATCGGCTAAATTTTTCGGATGGCTTTAACGATGTCCTTGCGCGGGGGCGATAAGATGGAATGCAGGGGACGGCATGAATAAAAAGCTGTGCTAACAAAACAGACTGTATTTAGGGTAAAAGAGATTAAAGTGAGACTGTTGCAAAAGTCACCGGCAAAAAATCAACGTAACGCAGAAATTTGAAGGCCAAGGACTTGGTCAACTATTTTGATCGTTTTGCAATGGTCTCAACATTAAACACGGGGCTTGTTGAGTGCTGGTTTGACGATGTATGCACTTCCGGAAACGATGGTTTTGCGTTAAGGACTATAGTGGAAAGCGCAGGCCAGAGCATATTTTTTCATCATTTCAATTAACTTATGGCCTGCCTTGCAACAAAGGCCTGACCGGACGGCGACCGAGGCTGAATAAAGCAGGGATTCCCGGATACGCCGTGCGGGGAACGCCCGAAATAAATGCCGAATGACATCCTGATTTGTAGCACAATGTTTTGTTGGCCATTTCGTTTAATTTGAGATGGAAGTACTGAGTTGTCCTGATTTTCGGGCCTTCCGGACATCAATTTCGCATTTTTACCCGATGGAAGTTGTATTTATGAATGCTTTGTTTTATAATTGTACTTTGTTTTAACGCATTGAAATAAACAGCTATATTTGCTGCAAGTAAAAAAGATTACTGAAATATGAAAAGACTAATTGGGTTCAATGGAATGATGCTGATGGCTCTGGTCGTTCTGATCTCTTCCTGCGGAGGTAGANAGTCCAGTAACCTGGTTTCGTCCAAAACAGGTTGGAATTTTAATGACTCACGGATGGGTGGTTTTGATGTGCCTCGTTACGAAGGGCAATATGTGGGTCCAGGCCTGGTATTTGTTGAAGGTGGTCGATTTACGATGGGGCAGACGGAAGAAGATNCGACCTATGAAAACAATAATGTTCCCCGTACGGTGAGTGTATCATCGTTTTTTATGGATGAAACGGAAGTGGCCAATATTCACTACCGCGAATACCTGCACTGGATTAGCCGTGTTTATGGAAATGACTATCCGGATATTTACCAACGCGCCCTTNCGGATACACAATGCTGGCGCAAGGCTTTGGAGTACAACGAACCACAGGTTGAGTTTTATTTCCGTCATGCAGCCTATAATTATTACCCGGTAGTTGGAGTATCCTGGGAGCAGGCGACCAATTATTGTAAATGGCGTACAGACCGTGTGAATGAGTTGATTTTGATTCAGCGCGGTTATTTAAAGAAANATCCTTTCCAGGTATCTGAAGATAATTTCAGCACCCGCACGTATGTAGCAGGGCAATATGAAGGTTCTGTGGGAATTAAGAAAAAGGATTTGGATCCTACTGGAATTGGCAAGCGCAATATCCGCTACGAAGATGGAATTTTAACAGCCGACTACCGTCTGCCAACAGAAGCCGAGTGGGAATATGCTGCTTTGGCTTATAAAGGTCGTAATCCGGAACCCGACACCAAACGTCGTCGTGGGGAAGAAGTTGTTACGGACCGTCAGGTTTATCCTTGGGGAGATAATTTATCGACCCGTGAAGGTTTACGGAATGCCTATCAGGGCCAGCAATTGGGTAACTTCCGCCGTGGTTTAGGTGATGCGATGGGTGTTGCCGGTGGGTTGAATGATAATGCCGATATTCCTGCTGAAATTTATTCGTATAAACCGAATGCATTTGGGTTATATAATATGGCTGGTAATGTGNGTGAGTGGGTGATGGATGTGTATCGTCCGAACACACCAATGGATGCGAGTGATTTCCGTCCATTCCGTGGTAACGTGTTCGATACGTATAAAACCCTGGATGATTTTACGCTGGATGAANAAGATAGTACCGGTAATTTGCAAAAACGTTTGGTAACTGCTGAGGAGTTGGCTAAAAAGGATATTTATTACAGAGAACCAAATGTAATTTCTTATTTGGATGGAGATACAACCAGCCAGATTGGATACACGTATGATTATGCAAAAACGACTTTAGTGAACGATAATGCGCATGTATATAAAGGAGGCAGTTGGTCTGATCGTGCGTATTGGATGAGTCCTGAANCACGCCGTTTTATGCAAGCAAACCATAGTAGTTCAACAGTGGGTTTCCGTTGTTGTATGGATCGTTTAGGTAGTCCATCCNTTAAAGGACCTTCCGGTAATCATTTTATTGGGAACAAGAAAAAAGCGAGATAATTCAAACTAAAAATGAAAGCTGCTTACGGGCAGCTTTTTTATGCGTGGTATGAAAAGGTATTCAACAGTCTGCCTATTTTCGTACACAATTTTAAATGACTCATGGTGAAATTCTCTACAACGAGTGAACTCTATGCGCTCTACCAACGATTTCCTTCGGTGCAAACAGATACCCGTAAAATTCAACCCGGCGCTATGTATTGGGCGTTGAAGGGAGCCCGTTTTGATGGGAATACCTTTGCGCAACAAGCGTTGGATGCCGGGGCTTCGGCCATGGTGGTAGACGATGAAAACTGGGTACTGAATGAACAATGTTATTTGGTTCAGGATGGTTTGAGTGCTTTGCAAGCATTGGCGACCATGCATCGTCAGCAGCTGAATATTCCGTTTCTGGCGATTACCGGAAGCAATGGAAAAACAACTACGAAAGAATTGTTACATGCCGTGTTGCAGACGAAGTTCAGGACCTATGCCACCGAAGGCAATTTAAATAATCATATAGGAGTTCCATTAACCATCTTAAAAATAGGGCTTGATGCTGAGTTGGCGATTATTGAGATGGGTGCCAATCATCAACAGGAAATAGCCTCATATTGTACGATTGCTTTACCAACGCATGCCCTCATCAACAATTGCGGAAAGGCGCATTTAGAGGGTTTTGGAGGCGAAGAAGGTGTACGTAAAGGGAAGGGAGAGTTGTATGATTTTATTCGCCGTGCTGGTGGCCTGGTGTTTCGGAATGCCGATTTAAATTACTTAGAGGAGATGTCACGGAATCCCGAGCAAGTCACCTATGGTCATGCACCAGCCGATTATTTTGGTATTTCGGAGATGCAGGATGNNGTTTTAAAAGTGCATGTTTTAAATCCGGGATGTGAAACCAGTATACTGACCCAATTGGTGGGCGACTACAATTTTGCAAATGTAATGGGTGCTGTTGCTGTGGGGCGTCACTTTGGGATTGGGATAGATACCATACGACAAGCCCTTGAAAATTATACACCCACTAACAGTCGGTCACAACGCATGCAGTCTGGAAGTAATACCATCATTCTGGATGCCTATAATGCCAATCCGAGTAGTATGCAGGCAGCGATACAGAACTTTGTACAGACGACAACAGGCAATAAAATTGTGATGCTGGGAGCGATGATGGAGTTGGGAGCATCGAGTGTGGCCGAACACCAGGCTTTGATTCAACTCCTGGAGCAAAGCAACTGGAATCAGGTGGTATTGGTAGGTGGCGATTTTAAATTTTGTAAACATCCGTATATTTATTTTGAAACGGCAAAAGAGGCGGCGGTATGGTACCAGGAANCTAAAGCCGAAAACACCTTCTTTCTGATTAAAGGTTCGCGGGCCATTGCGATGGAGCAGGTTTTGGAAAAAGAATGAGGGTTCTGCGTCGTAGTTCCTCCTCGTTAGGAGTGGGTTCGTAGTTTGAAAAAGGCTTTTTTTAATTCGGCATCTTGTACATCTTTGCGCATGCAAAAATTCTCGTCACCGGAGGGNCCGGCTATATTGGCTCACATACATTGGTTGATTTAATACAACATGGGTTTGAAGTAATCAGCATCGATAATNTTTCACGCTCCCGGCCGGATTCGTTTGATGGAGTTGAAAAAATTACCGGGAAACGTGTAAAGAACTATGCTATAGATTTATGCCAACAGGAAGCTGTTCGTTCAGTTTTTCTGGAACATAAAGATATCGCGGGCATTATTCACTTTGCAGCGTATAAAGCAGTAGGAGAAAGTGTTGAACAACCTTTGATGTATTACGAAAATAATTTGTACGGACTCTTAAATATCCTTCGTTGTATTAAAGAGTTTAATGTCCGGAATTTTGTCTTCTCCTCTTCCTGTTCAGTGTATGGTAATGTAGAACAGTTGCCGGTGACGGAAGATACGCCTCTTGCCCAACCGGAGTGTGCTTATGCGGCGACCAAACAAATGGGGGAGCAAATCATAAAAGATTATTGCCGGGTGCATCCTTCCAATGCCATCCTTTTGCGCTATTTTAATCCTGTTGGCGCTCACCCTTCAGCAAGTATCGGTGAAGTGCCTATTGACAAACCCAATAATCTGGTTCCGGTAATTACGCAGACCGCCATTGGCAAACTGGAGAAAATGTATGTTTGGGGCAGTGATTATCCGACGCGTGACGGTTCCTGTATCCGCGATTATATTCATGTAGTAGATATTGCCCGGGCGCATACGCTGGCATTGGAGTATATGCTGAATGGACGGAATGCCACCAATTGTGAAATTATGAATTTAGGCACGGGTGAAGGGGTGTCGGTTCTGGAAGCGATTAAGGCCTTTGAACGGGTGAGTGGTGTAAGCCTGAATTATGAACTCGGTGCACGCAGGGCAGGAGATGTAATCGCCATTTATGCGAACAATCAATTGGTCAGGGATCGATTGGGCTGGAAGGCGCAATATGGAATTGATGAGATGATGCGCACCGCCTGGAATTGGGAATTAGCGATGAAAAGGCCTCTGAATAGTATCCGGGCCATCGATGCAATGGGCCTGAACATAAAATACATACAGCCGTTTCAGAAAACCTGGGTGGGTAATTGCTTAAAATGAATCTACATCACCACGTCGCATAGTGTTAAAATTGACGGATTCAAGACCTAGACAAGAACACATTTTAATATATATAATATATAAAATGTTGTAATTATATCCATTCGGGCAAATCGATTCCCGATGAACGCGAAAAAGCGGAAGCCATCAAATTCGCGGGTTTGGAGGAAATTGTAGCCTGCTATTTCTAAATTGGCACAAAGGGTTTTTAATTATTCCCATACATTTATTTTGTAATTATATGTGTTTTTCATTAACAAAATATCTGAGGGGAATCTTTGAAATCCTGTGATTAACAATTAACTTGCAAGAAATTTTCAAAGACAAAAACTATTGTTCACCTTAAAACCCCTTAGCACATGGTAAAGCATACTGTATTAGATGGAACCTGAATCAAATCACCATCAAAAGCTATTTTTTAAAAAAATCTTTTCAACAAAAAAATAAACATGACAAAAACAATGATTAAAAACAATGTGACGCGATGGACGCAGGCGCTTCTGATGGCTTTAGCCACCCTGATTTTGCCAGCAACTTCATCGTTCGCTCAAAGCATTACAACCACCTTTGCAAATAACAATGGTTCGTCGGTTGTGGTGTTTAGTATTTCAAACAACAGCTTGACCGATTCGTATATCCTTACCGATATCGGAGTGTAGCTGGCTTTACCGGAACGGGAACTGCTCGTTTGTATGCTAAAGCGGCTACCTATGGTGTTGCTCCAGGTGCAGCCGGTGCAATTACTGCTGCCAATGGTTGGACAGATATCGGCAGTAATACGGCTTTGGTAACAACCTCAAACACTATAGGTTCAGGATCTACGGCAACTACCTGGATTAGTGGTATGACTTATGTTATCGCCCCTCAAACTCAGGTTCGTTTCTGTTTGCAACACGTTACTTCCGCTGGTGCTGCATCTTTCTCTACAACAGCAGGAAGTATTCGTTACTCGACGGTGGGTACACAAACGTGTTCTTTCACTTCAGGTGATCTCGTTTTGAATTCTTGTGCGAGCTACGGTTATGGTGGTACCATGGCATCACCAATCAATAATCCTCGTGGATTTATTGGATTCGTTAATTACATACCAGCTACGGCTTGTAGCGGTCAACCTGTTGCAGGTACTGCTACAACAACACCTGGTTCAGTTTGTCCTTCTGCTCCTTTCACATTGGGTTTAACTGGTGCCACTAACGGTACCGGAATTACGTATTTATGGGAATCAGCAGATGATGCTGCCTTTACACTAAATGTTGCTACTGTCGGAACTTCATTATCTCAAGCTACGAGTCAAACTTCCAACAAATATTACCGTTGTACAGTTACATGTACTAACAGTGGACTCAGCGACATTACTACACCTATTTTGGTAACTACGAACAACTTTCTTAGTTGTTATTGTACTTCGCTTCCAACAAACACTCAGGATGAAGAAATTTATAGTGTGACTGTTGGAACAGGTTCTACAAATCCAGCTTATGCAGGCGTAACTGGTTGTACTACTGTTGCTCCTGGTCCGGGTTCTATATTGAATCGTTATTCGAACTTTAAAACTCTGGCTCCAATTACCACTGTGATGCAAGGAGACCTCGTACCGTTTACCGTTGAGGAAAATGAGTGCGATGGTGCAACTTTCTATGCTTTTGGTACAGGTATCTGGATCGATTACAATCAGGATGGTGATTATAATGATGCTGGTGAAACAATTCTTCAGGAAGGAGCTACTGCTGCAGGTCCTCGTAATGTAACTGGTAACTTTACGGTACCATTTACAGCTTTAACCGGTATTACTACCATGCGCGTAATTGTTGCCGAAGGTGTTTCTGGTGCGGGTTTAACTCCTTGTTTAGGTTATGGTTACGGTGAAACTGAAGATTATCTGATTGACATTCAGGCAGCTACACCTTGTACCGGTACACCAACTCCTGGTAATACTATCGCTTCTGCGGCTTCTGTTTGTCCTGGTTCTATAGTAAATTTATCCTTACAAAACCAAACTATCGGAACTGGTGTGACTTATCAGTGGGAAAGTGCAGATGATGCAGCTTTCACTTTGAATGTTCAAACCTTGGGTACTTTGCCAATTCAAACTGCTAATCCTACAACTCCAACTTATTATCGTTGTTTAGTAGATTGTGGTGGTAACTCGGCTTACTCTGTTGAAGTTCTGGTTGGAATTAGTCCATTCCTGAACTGCTATTGTGCTACCGGTTTAGGTGGTTCATGTGCAATCAACGCTATGAGCAGTGTTGAAATTGCAACAACTACTTTAAACAATGTAACTAGCGGATGTACAGGTCCTTACAATGCCTTCCCGGCTTCTGGTTCAACAACCGCTACATTATTGGCTGGTAACCCTTATACGATGAATGTGGGTGTAATTGCCGGTAGTAATACGCAAGTAGCTATCTGGATCGACTACAACCAAAATGGTACTTTTGAAACTTCTGAGTATACTTTAATTAATGGAAATATTCCAAGTGGTACAACAGGTTCAGGTTCTTTCACTATTCCTTTGACTGCATTGTCTGGTCAAACTGGTATGCGTGTGCGTTCAGATTGGCAAGGTACAACTGCCTGGACTTCAGCGGATGCTTGTACCAACAGAACATGGGGTGAAACGGAAGATTATATCATCGATATTCAACTTCCTGCTCCTTGCTCTGGGGTTCCTGCTCCTGGTAATACCATTGCCAGTGCAACCACGTTCTGTGCTCCGGCATCACCAATTACGCTGAGTTTACAAAATCCAAACTTAGGTACAGGTATCACTTACCAATGGGAACAGGCTGATGATCAGGCCTTCACCTTGGGTGTGGTTTCTTTAGGTACTGGTCAAACACAATCAGTGACACCTTCTCAGGCATCTACCTGGTATCGTTGTTTAGTAGATTGTGGTGGTAACAGTGCTTACTCTGTTGAGGTGAATATCACACAAAATCCTCCAACAGCTTGTTATTGTACACCAACCTATTCAACTGGTAAAACGGCTGGTGACTTGATTTCTAATGTAGTAATATCTGGTACAACGCTAGCTAACAACACAGGTACTGCTGCTGTTAATCCAGCGTATACCTACTTCCCAGCTTCATTGGGTGCAAATTATACGGCCAATATGACAGCCGGAAACACGTACAATGTGTCCGTAACTATTGGTTCTTTCAACAATCAGGGTATTGCTGTTTGGATTGATTTGAATGCCAATGGAATTTTGAAACACCATCTGAGCGTATTGGTTTCACAAGCGGAACTATCGGTACGGCATTTGGTACAGGTACATTCCCGATCGCCGTTCCTTGTAATCCAACACCGGGTACCTACCGCATGCGTGTTCGCGAGAACTATGCCATGAGTGGTGGACTTATCGACCCATGTGCTCCATATACATGGGGTGAGTGTGAAGATTATGATGTAACAATCGATCCTCCATTACCATGTCCTGCTCCATCTGCTTTTGCTTTAGTTTCAGGTTCTATTACACCAACTGGTGCCAGCTTCAACTGGAATGTAGGTTGTGTGGAGACAGCCTGGAATCTGGAATTCGGACCTAGGATATACTCCTGGAAGTGGTACTGTTGTTCCTGTAACCACAAATACCGGTGCAGTTATTAACAGTATGGTATGTGGTACAACCTATGACGTTTATGTACAGGCAGATTGCGGTGGATCAGGCCCATCTACATGGGTAGGACCTATTGCTGTAACTACCGGACTTTGTCCTTGTACAACACCGGCACCAGGAAATACTATTGCCAGTGCTGCAACGGTTTGTCCTACTGAAACGCTGGTATTGTCTTTACAAAATGCAACTCCTGGATTTGGCGTTACCTATCAGTGGTACGCATCTCCTGATGGTGTGACCTATTCTCCGGTTGGAACAGGTGCCGCTACATATTCTACAACACAAAGTGCTGCTACGTATTACTATTGTGATGTAACTTGTGCTAGGTCCATCAACAGTAGCCTCTACACCAGTCATGGTTGGAATGAGTGTTCCTACATCGTGTTATTGTATTCCAACGTACTCAAGTGGTACAGGATTTGGAGATTTTGCTCAATCAGTTGAAATTGTTGGAACAACGCTGAATAACAACAGTGGAGCTAGTGCATCGCCATTTTATACCTTGTATCCACAGTCTGGTAGCACAACAGCTACACTGAATCCTGGAACAACGTATACCATTAATGTGGTAACCGGTACGTATACTATAAACGATGTTGCGGCCTGGATCGATTACAGCCAGAATGGTGTATTGAATGATCGACTCGAATGTGGAACTTATTGGTGAAGCTTATGATCTCGGAGCATCTACTACAACTTCTTTCGTATTCACTGTACCAGCAGGTTTACCAACAGGTACCTATCGTTTGCGTGTGCGCGAAGCGATCAGGAAGTACAGCGATGAGCCCTTGTGATCCGTATTCTTTGGTGAAACCGAAGACTACAACATCACCATTGCACCGGCTCAGGCTTCTTTGTTAGCAACCTTCGTTATTCAGGGCTACTACGATGTAAATACCAGTGCGATGCAGCCGGTATTGTTAAATTCAAATGGTGTAGGTAGCTCATCAGAAGCTGACAACGTAACCGTTGAATTACACGATGCTACCTTCCCGTATGCGTTGGCTTACACCTTCACAGGAGTACAAGGAATTAATGGACAGATTACCTGTACATATCCTGGTGCTGCCGTAGGAAATAGCTACTATATCGTACTGAAAGGTCGTAACGCCATCGAAACATGGAGTGCTGCTCCAGTGGCCATCACTTCTTCTTCGTCTTATGATTTTACAACAGGTGCCGGACAAGCTTATGGCGCCAATCAAATTGACGTAAGCGGTTCAGGTTTGTATGCCATTTACAATGGTGATGTGAATCAGGATGGAGTAGTAGATGGATTGGATTTCAACGATTGGGAAACAGATAACAACAATTTTGCCTCCGGTTATATGACAACTGACTTTAACGGAGACGGTATTGTGGATGGTCTGGACTTCCTGGTTTGGGAACCAAACAACAACAATTTCGTTGGTATGGTCACTCCTTAATAATAATTACATAACCCGGGAATTTCATTGTTCCCGGGTTATCTTCACAATTTTGCTTAAAACCATAAACAAAATAAAAAACAACATGAAAAAACAAATCGTCAAAATCGCACGAACGACGTTTGCGGCTCTGTTGATGCTTTTCACGGCAGGAGTTTCTTTTGCCCAACAGCATACAATCGAGTTGAAAATGATGAACGTGACAAATCCAACTCAAACACGGTTGAATTTGAAATGTGGATACGGAATGCCACACCAGACTCGGTATCAAAACTGAGTTTCTTACAATTTGGTATCGATCTTCCGGCCAATATTGGTAACGGGGAACAATGAGTTTCTCAAAAATTGCGGCAAATCCGGCCTTACCCGGAACTCAAACTGCAAATGGAACACCGGCCATTACCTTGCAACCCTTGACTCCAACCATACGGGTGGCCTCTCAGCCTGCAGGTACAGAGGTGTTGCGGTGTCTATCCCTTCTACTGGAAATGGACTTTGGTATGCCACTTATCGCATTACCAATACAGTACCTTTTGCAACAAATGCTTTGATGACTTTTACTCCAGTTGTAAACTCATCACCAACTACCAAAACTCGTACACTCGTTTCGGCCTATGTTAATGGCGCTACAAATGGTGGTACAGCGTTTTCAGTATTGGGAAGTACCACATTACAAAGCGCGAATCGTATATTAAGCATTCTCCCTTATCCTAGCATTACATTAAATCAACCTCTCACGATTTGCCCTACTGCAGGTGCAGCTCAGGTGACAGATCCGACATGTTTTGGAGGTTTAGGTTCTGCTGATATTACACTGACTCCGGCTCCATCTCCTTTGGGTGGTACGTATTCAGTAGATGGTGGTGCTGGTGGATCTTATACAGCTAATCCGTTTACTGTTTCAGGTTTGAGCCAGGGTGGTCACACGATCGCAGTAACCAATGGTACTTGTCCTCCAATTGATGTAACATTGAACGTAGGTGGACCAAGTGCTCCTCCTCCTCCTCCAAGTTTAGCTTGTTATGAAACAGCTTCTTTCAATAGCACAACATGTCAGTGGGATGTAACTGGAACTATGCCTGCTATGCCCACATTAGCTTGTTATGAAACAGCTTCTTTCAATAACTCAACTTGTTCCTGGGATGTAACTGGGTCTATGCCAGCTGCTCCAACAGGATTAGCTTGTTATGAAACAGCATCATTTAATAACACAACTTGCGTATGGGATATCACCGGTTCAATGCCAGCTATGCCAAACTTGGCTTGTTATGAAACGGCTTCTTTCAACAGCACAACATGTCAGTGGGATGTAACTGGATCAATGCCAGCTATGCCAACCTTGGCTTGTTATGAAACCGCTTCTTTCAATAACAATACATGTCAGTGGGATGTAACTGGATCAATGCCAGCTATGCCTACCTTGGCTTGTTATCAGACGGCTTCTTTCAATAGCACAACATGTCAGTGGGATGTAACAGGAACTCAACCTGCCATGCCTACATTAGCATGTTATGAAACAGCTTCTTTCAACAACAATACATGTTCATGGGATGTCACTGGATCAATGCCAGCTATGCCAACCTTGGCTTGTTATCAGACAGCTTCTTTCAATAGCACAACATGTCAGTGGGATGTAACAGGAACTCAACCTGCCATGCCTACATTAGCATGTTATGAAACAGCTTCTTTCAACAACAATACATGTTCATGGGATGTAACTGGATCTATGCCAGCTATGCCAACCTTGGCTTGTTATGAAACAGCTTCTTTCAACAGCACAACATGTCAGTGGGATGTAACTGGATCTATGCCAGCTATGCCAACTTTGGCTTGTTATGAAACAGCTTCTTTCAATGGTACAACATGTCAGTGGGATGTAACTGGATCTATGCCAGCTATGCCAACCTTGGCTTGTTATGAAACAGCTTCTTTCAACACCACAACATGTCAGTGGGATGTAACTGGATCATGCCAGCTATGCCAACCTTGGCTTGTTATGAAACAGCTTCTTTCAATGGTACAACATGTCAGTGGGATGTAACTGGATCTATGCCAGCTATGCCAACTTTGGCTTGTTATGAAACAGCTTCTTTCAATGGTACAACATGTCAGTGGGATGTAACTGGATCTATGCCAGCTATGCCAACTTTGGCTTGTTATGAAACAGCTTCTTTCAATGGTACAACATGTCAGTGGGATGTAACTGGATCTATGCCAGCAATGCCTACATTGGCTTGTTATGAAACAGCTTCTTTCAATGGTACAACATGTCAGTGGGATGTAACCGGTTCTATGCCAGCTATGCCAAACTTGGCTTGTTATGAAACAGCTTCTTTCAACAGCGCAACATGTCAGTGGGATGTAACTGGATCATGCCAGCTATGCCAACTTTGGCTTGTTATGAAACAGCTTCTTTCAATAACAATACATGTCAGTGGGATGTAACTGGATCTATGCCAGCTATGCCATCTTTGGCTTGTTATCAGACAGCATCTTTCAATACAACAACTTGTCAGTGGGATGTAACTGGTTCACCAAACGCTCCTATCATCACTACTGACTCTGGTTGTGATTCTTATACATGGTCTGTTAACAACCAGAGCTACACTTCTTCAGGTACTTATACTGTAAACATCGGATGTCAGGATTATATCCTGTATCTGACTTTAGGACAAAGTACTTCTTCTACAATCACAATTACTCAGCCAGTATCTTATACATGGGGATGTAACAACACAACGTATACAACCAGTGGTACGTATACTTGTACCGGTACAAACTCTACAGGATGCCCTGATGTACAAACTTTGATTCTGACTATTGGTGGATGTAACCTGACAGTTACTGCTGCTAACGTAAGCGGATGTCCTAATTCTCCGATTGCATTGAGCGGAACACCAGCTGGTGGTACGTTCTCAGTAGCCAATCCATATACTGGACCTTCTACAACTTATACGTATACGTATACAGATCCTAATACTGGATGTACAGGAACTGCTACTGGTACGATCACTGTAGCTAATCTCGCCGCCGTTACAATTACTTCAGTAGTGGTAACCGGACCAACAACAGCTACTGTTAATTGGAATCCAGTTGCAGGTTTAGGTTGGTACGAAGTTCGTTACCGTCCTGTTGGTGCTGGTTCTTGGACAGGAGGTGGTACACAAGCTGCACCTACTTCTTATAAAAATCTGGCTGGACTTACAGCTGGAACTACTTACGAAGTTGAAGTTCGTGGATTCTGTAGCATTGGTAACCCAGGTCCTTGGGGATCAATACCGTGTTCACAACCACGGCTCCTTGCGGAACACCTTCAGGTTTGTTTGCTGCTCCTGTAACCGGAACAACGGCTAAACTGAACTGGACTGCTGTAGCTGGTGCTTCTTACTACCAGGTTCGTTACCGCGTATTTGGTGCTGGTTCTTGGACTAACGGAGGTACTCAGGCTGCTCCTGCCGTAGCTAAAACAATCACCGGATTGGCATTGGCTACGAACTACGAATGGCAAGTTCGTGCCGTTTGTACAGGTAATGCAGCAGGTCCTTGGAGTGTAATTGATGCCTTCACAACATTGTCGAGCAAACAAGCAGTTGATATGGAAACAGAATCATTGGTTAACAATGTGATGGTATATCCGAACCCGGTTCGCGATCTGCTGACTGTTGAAGTAACTTCTGAAATTGCTCAGAACACTGTGGTAAAAGTATTTGATATGAGCGGACGTCTGGTGAAACAAATCCAGGCAAATGCTGAAATCGGAGTAAATACATTGACTGTTAACCTCAGCGATGTGGCTTCTGGTGTTTATCAAGTACAGGTATTTGCAAATGATAAGCTGACTCATATCAGCAAAGTCAACAAGCAAGACTAATTAAAGTAGAACACTTTAATTGATAGAAATGGGGCGCGCCACTGGCGCGCCTCATTTTTCGATCCCCGGTATGGCATCAACTCATAAAGGAAAAAATTATGTGAATAAAATTCTACAAAATGAAGCCTGGCCTCAAAAGTTTATTTAAATTGCATACATTCCATGTTAAATTTCTGTCGGGGGAGAGGTCAAAAACCGAAACGACACGACGTGGACCCAAAAAGTTACTTTTAAACAAACATACACATGAAGAAACAACTACTCTTTGTGCTGGTGCTACTGCTTACAACTGCATTGGCACAAGCCCAGTTGACGGGTACCAAGAATGTTCCGGGTGATTATCCGGATATTCAGAGTGCAGTATCCGCTCTGAACACGCAGGGTGTTGGATCAGGTGGGGTAACGATAGTTATCGGTGCCAACCAGACTCTGACAGCCACTTTGCAAATTGGTTCTGCCACCCTAAGTGTTGGCGCAGCCGCCAGTACAGCTGCCAATCCGGTGGTGATTGATGGCAATGGATTTGCCATCAATGCCAATTTTGCCGGAACTCGTGCTGGTAGCCAAACAACGGGTTCAAATGATGCCATCATTGCATTAAATGGTCCGGACTACGTAACGATTAAGAATTTCACGTTTAACGAACAGCTAAGCAATACGACATCTTCTGCAACGTTGGAGAATGCGATTGGTTGTTACAACCGCTTGAGCGCGTCACCCTTTGACGGATGTCAGTACATTTATATCGAGAACAATACGTTCAATATGACAGAGTCAGGTACCGGAGGAGCTACTATTCAGGTATCACCGGCTATCTATACATCAGCTACTTTGCTTGCGCATTCATCGTTTGCAACCGATCCTACACAAATGAACCGTTACATTTATGTGACGAATAATAATTTTGCGAGCGGGTATACCTATGTTGCTTTAACGGATCTACCGGAGCCAATGGTCGTGCATTGATTGTTACTGGTAATACGATGTCTAATATTGGTGGTGCCGCATCGACATCTTATGGATTATATGCGCAACGTCTGGATAGTTTGATTTTTAACAACAACAATTGTTCTGGGGCTGCTACACAAACTACTACAAACTACATTGCGTTTGCCTCTACCAACTGTGGGGGCGTCAGGAAGCGAACAATAATACGATGTTGCTTCAGGCAAACGTAACAACATCAACTACAAATGGGATTAACTATACCAGCATAGGAAGTTCCCGTCAGATGAACGGGAATACAATAACGTTTGGATCTTTCCCGAGTATTACATCCGGAGGGATACAGGTGTTGTATGGCACCTACTCGGGCGGTAACGGGGCTCTTGATCTTGAAGTAAGCAATAATACAATTACGAATCAGAATCTTCCGGTGACAACAGGAACTTGTTATCTGATTTATCAAACCTCTGCGGTATCGGGAAGTAATGACCGTAATATTGTGATAGACAATAACACCTTCACGAATCTTACTAAGGGGAATAGCGGAACTTTTTATGGCATATATGTTTTAACGAGTGATACGGTGAAGGTTCGGAATAATATGATTTCGGACTTTACCATCACGAATAATTCAGCCAGCGGTTCAAGTACGTTTTACGGGATTTATAATTCTTCATCATCAAAAGGATCTATCATCACGGGGAATACGGTGAAAAATATCAACATGTCCGGAACAAGCACGAGCACAGCATCATCGGTACGGGGTATTTTTGTCTCAGTCACCTCTACAGGAGGTATTCTCACGATGGCCAATAACAATGTGAATAATTTGCAATTTGCGGTGGGTAGCACAACAACTGGACAGGTGATTGGGCTGAACACTTCGACGAGTCAACAAAGTGATGTTTATAACAACCGGGTGTATAACCTGTCTGCGAATCAAAGTAGCGGAACGGTAACTGGTTTGTTATTGTCTGGAGGAACAACCGTGAATATTTATAATAATATGCTTTCTGATTTACGCAATCCGAATGCTAATTCTGCGACTGCGATTATCGGAATTAATTTAAGTTCCGGAACCACAGTGAATGTTTTACACAACACGATTTATGCTGGGTCAACCGGTCCATTAAGTTCAATTGGTGTATTGTTCGGTGGTGCAGGAATTCAGGTTACCAATACCGTAAATGCCAACATTCAGAATAATATCATTCACATGAATGGCACTGCGGCAGGTGATGCCTATTTTGCATCAGTACGTCGTGCGACTGCTGGGGTAAATGGTACCAATCCTACGAGTGTGGTGATGTCAAATAATATTTATTCGTCCCCTTACATTTTCGGAGAAGGAACTACTTTAAGTACGGCCACCAATGTGTATTACATAGCCGGCGGAAGTACAGGTACAGCAGATCCGGGATTCAATACAGCCTGTGGAGTATTTAAAGCCTGGAAAGGTGATGCGGGTAGTTTTTCTGAAGATAACCTGGCGGGAGCAGCCGGCGAATATACACCGGGAGGTGCGAGTTATGCCGAAGCAGGCGCCAGCACGACGACTACACCACTCATTGCGAACGATTATTATAATGTAGCCCGTGGGGCAACACCGGATATTGGGCTGCAGAATTTAGCGGTACAGCCACCGACGCGGCTGGCCCCGCTATTTCGTTTACCAATATTGGTACACAAAATTGTGCCTTACAACCACTTCTTTCAACAGTCATTACCGATGGTAGTGGCGTGAATTCCAATCCGGTTCTGCACCTCGTTTGTATTATAAGTTATCTACTGAAGCCAACGCCATTTCAGGAAACACCGCTGGCGACAATGGATGGAAATACGTGGAAACTTCTGATCCGAATTCTCCTTACTCGTTTACTATCGACTATACCTTGTTAACTTCAACACCAACTGCCGGAAATACAATAGAGTATTTTGTTGTTGCTGAGGATATGGCCGCTACGGTGAACGTTGGTGCAAATTCAGTGATTTACAATGCCGGCTATTGTCCGACATCGGTGGCGCTGACCTCAGGAGCTTTCCCGGTCAGCGGAGTGAAGACCTATAGTATCAACCCTTTACCGGCAACAACGATATCTGCATCTCCGACATCGGTTTGCCTGAATAACAATGTAACACTGAGTACTTTGTTTTCAAATCCAGGAACAGCCACAGTAGGAACAGGTACACTGTCATCAACCACCACTTCGCCGTTTTACGGAAGTGCAACTCTGGCACGTCGTGTACAGTTTTTGTATACAGCGGCAGAGTTGAGTGCTCAGGGTATGGTTGCCGGAGACATTTCTGCAGTTTCTTTTAATGTGACAACAGCAGGTTCATTGTCCATTCCAGGATTTACGGTTAAGATGGGGCATACTGCGGCAACTGCACTCACAACGGCCTGGAGCCCGGATGCATCTAACATTGTTCGCCCATCGGGAACTTATAATGCCGTAACGGGCCCCAACCAGATAACGTTTACAACACCATTTACATGGAATGGTACAAGCAATGTGGTGATCGAAATTTGCCATGATGTGGTAGGCTTAACACCAATTTTAAGTGTGAACTACCATGCCGGACCATCCGCATCCGCTGCCTATGCGGCCAATGCGCTGGGATGTGCTACAACCACAGCCACCACGACCACTACACGTCCAACTATTACATTTACGGGCTACAAAGGTATTCCAGGCTTAACGTATAACTGGGATGATGGCACTAATTCAGTGGGTACTACCAATCCGTTGACCATTCCTGTTCCATTCAGTGGAGGCCCTTCTCAGACTTACAATGTAACAGCCACGGATGCCACAGGATGTACCTTCACAAATTCAGTAACAGTTACTCAAAATACAACGGCACCAAGTATCGGAACTACATCCTTATCACCAACTATAGCTTGTGCGATTGACTCTATCACCGTAACGGTTCCGGTGACTGGTGGATGTCCCCCTTACACTTATGTCTATACCTTAACACCAACTGGATATGGAACACCTTATACCCTGACGGTTACCAACAATAAATTTCAACCTTTGTATGCCGGAACAGTGAGTGTGGTTGTAACAGACAATGCCAGTCAAACTGCCAGTGCAACCGTAGGAACATTTACGATGCAGGATCCACCGACAGTTACCGGAGATACCCGTTGCGGAGCCGGTGTGGTGAATTTAACAGCCTCTTCAGCCAGCCCGGCGATTAACTGGTATGCATCAGCAACAGGCGGAACAACCTTGTTTACCGGTACAGCGTATTCACCAACCATTGCCTCAACGACTACCTACTATGTTGCTTCGGCAGATGGTGGCGTAACAGGTACCCTGGGTTTACCAAACCGGGTTGGAGCTACTACGAATTCAGGTTATTCGGATATTGGTTTGATGTTTGATGCGTTCAATTCATTCACGATTAACTCAGTAGCGATTTATCCGGTGGCCACTACACCTAGCGGAAACGTAACTGCTACGATTCAGTTAAAAAATTCTGCGGGTACGGTGTTACAAAGTACTATAGTTTCTGTACCCACATCGGTATCACCGGGTGTTAAAACAACCATTCCGTTGAATTTTGTAGTGCCTGCTGCAGGTACCAATTACCGTTTGGTATTTGCATCAGCCAGCGGTGGTGGTATTAGCGGTTTTATTCGCGAATCGTCTACGGGATACACCTATCCTTACACGTTGGCAGGTGTTGGTAGCATTACCTCTGCCTATACCAGTGGTGCATCTGCATTGTACTATTATTATTTCTACGATTGGCAGGTGAGTACAGCTTGTGAAAGTAGTCGCGTACCTGTAACAGGAACAGTTACGCCTTCTCCATCCTTAAGTGCAACCGCTTCTCAAACCATCTGCAATAATGAAGTGTATCCAATCAGTGCAATAGCCACTCCGGGAGATTTTGATCGGTTGTCTGGTCACCAAACACGGGATTGTATGAGGATGCCGCTGCGACGATTCCGTATACCGGAGGTAACTTCCAAACGGTTTATGTGAAGAACAATGTGGGAAGTGTTACCACATATACGGTCAACGCTTTAAATACTGCATCGCTGTGTCAGAATTTTGCCACCTCCACGGTTACTGTTATGCCTGCCGCTACCGCATCGTCGGCTCCGGCTAGCATCTGTGTTAGCGGTACAGCTGATTTAAGTTTGAGTCCAACAACTGGATACGGAGCAGGAAGTATTCAATGGCAAGTTTCAAGTACCGGTTTATCTGGTTCTTATACGGATATTCCTAGTGCAGTAAACTCTACCTATTCCGCTCCAAGTACATCTACGAGCTTTTGGTATGGGGTGGTATTTAAGGATGGTGCTGGAACTACATGTCAGTTGAATCCAACCGTTTCAGTGATGGTGACAAATCCTCAGTTATTGACAACGACACCGGGTAGCCGATGTGGAACAGGTTCTGTGCAGTTACAAGCTACTGCGATCCGTCGTCAACGGTGACCTGGTTTGCCAATTCAGTAGGAGGTGTCGCATTGGGAAGTGGAACCTCCTTTAATACACCTTCAATTTCCAGCACGACAACCTATTATGCTTCGGCTACCAATGGATTCACCAGTGCTTCTTTCGGATTAACAGACCGTGTAGGTAGTACAACCAATTCTGGATACAGTGACATTGGTTTAATGTTTGATGCGGCAGCTCCTTTTACACTTAATTCTGTGGCAGTGTATCCAGTGGCAACTACACCAAGCGGTAATGCTACAACAACTATTGCATTAAAAGATGCCGCTGGTACGATATTGCAATCTGCCACGGTTTCTTTACCAACTTCAACAAATCCGGGCATTAAAACAGTAGTTCCTTTAAATTTCACCATACCTGCAACGGGAAGCAATTATCGTTTGGTATTCACTTCAGCATCAGGTGGTGGTCTTACGGGTTTTATTCGTGAAGCTTCTACTGGATATACGTATCCATATACGTATCCAGGTGTTGCAAGTATTACCTCGGCCTATACCAGTGGAGCATCTTCAATTTATTATTATTACTTCTACGATTGGCAAATTTCTGTCGGATGTGAAAGCCCACGACAGCCGGTTGTGGCTACTGTAAATAGTTCGCCTTCGATTAGCGCTACCATTTCCAATGCAACGATTTGTCAGGGGATAACGACCAATTTAAATGTAACCAGTGCTAATGATCCGAATTATACCTACACCTGGCAACCAGGTAATCTGAGTGGCCCTGCACAAACAGTAAGTCCGCTGTCAAATACAGTGTATACGGTAACAGCTGTGGACAATACATCTGGTGCATACGCTGGATGCGCAGATGTAGCCACTTTGTCCGTAGTGGTGAATCCTGCACCGGCATTGGCGGCATCTGCCTCAGTGAATTCCTTCCCATGCGGAGGAGGTTCGTCAACCCTTACCGCAGTTTCTGAAGTGAACTATCAGTCAGGAACCGGAACTACATTGGTATCGGGGAATGCCCTGACCCCTTATTCTCATTTCTATGAAGGTCAGCGGACGCAATATTTAATTCTTGCTTCAGAATTAATTGCTGCCGGAGTCGGTGCCGGTCCGATGAACAGTTTAACTTTTAATGTGGTGGCTAAGAACTCCACATCGAATGCCTATAATACAGCGGGTGATTTTAAAAATTACACCATTAAAATGGCACATTCGAGTTCAACGAATTTATCTTCAGCGGATGCCACTTTAGTTGGTTCGTACACGACGGTTTGGGGACCAACTAACTATATTACTACAGCAGGAAATAATACCCATTCCTTCAGCACCCCTTTTGTTTGGGATGGTGTAAACAATTTGGTGATTAGTGTTTGTTTTGAGAATGATCCAACCGGTGGTGGCATTGCTTATACTACCAACGACCATGTAAATGGAACCACCACACCTGCAACCATGGTTCGCGGCTATTACCAGGATAATTCCAATACTTGTGGAAATACGGCAGGTACGGTGGCTACCAGTTTGGTTCGCCCGAATATGACTATTTTAACCAATGCAGGTACTTCCTTTGTATGGCAGCCGGGTGGTTTAACCGGTAGTCCGGTAAATGTAACACCTACCACGACAACAGCTTATACGGTAACTGCAACGGGTATGAATGGTTGTACTTCCACTTCTGTTTTAAACATTAGTGTAGCTCCATGTACTGCTACGGTGACTACGAATTTCATGATACAAGGGTATTATGATGTGAATACAAGTGCCATGCAACCCGTCTTGTTGAATTCAAATGGCGTGGGTAGTTCATTGGAAGCGGACAATGTGACTGTTGAGTTGCATGATGCCACACCTCCGTATGCTCTTGCGCACACCTTCAGCGGTGTTCTGGGTATCAATGGTCAAATTGTGTGTACCTTCCCTGCAGCCGCAGTCGGCAACAGCTATTATATAGTACTGAAAGGAAGGAATTCCATTGAAACATGGAGCGCTGCACCTGTATTAATGGCGACATCTACATCCTACGATTTCACAACTGCTGCCACACAAGCCTATAGCTCCAATCAGATTGATGTGAGCGGTTCAGGCCTGTATGCGATTTACAATGGTGATGTGAACCAGGATGGCGTTATTGACGGTCTGGATTTCAACGATTGGGAAACCGATAATAACAATTTCGCCGCAGGGTATATCACTTCCGATTTCAATGGAGACGGTATTGTTGACGGTTTAGACTTCCTGATTTGGGAGCCGAACAACAACAATTTCGTCGGAATGATTACTCCGTAATTACCATAAAATTCTACCCGTGGAATAACTTTCTGCGGGTAGAATTTTTTAAACCAAAAGCCTATTTTTATTTAAAATTAAACAGCATGAAAAAGATATTTATTCACAAACTAAGGAATGCCCTGCTACCCTTGCTTTTATTGGCGGTGGTCGGGAATTCTTCGGCACAAGTCCACACTTGAGTTGAAAATGGACAGCCTGCGCAATCCGACACCAACTACGGTGGAATTTGCCCTTTTATTAAGAATCTGACACCGGATTCCATTTCAAATTTGAGTTTTTACAATTCGGTATTGATTTGCCGGCCAATATTGGTAACGGTGGTACCTTGAGTATTTCGAAGTTGTATGCGAATCCGTCGTTGCCAAGTTCACAACAAGCAGCTGGTACTCCTCAGATTCAAGGCCAACCAGCGGCTCCTACTATTCGCGTAGCCTCTCAAACTACAACTTCAGCGATTGCGGCTCCAATTCCGTCTACCGGAAATGGTTTGTACTATGCAACATATCGAATAACAAACTCTGTAGCATTCGCACAAAATGCTGTAATGTCTTTCACCCCGGTTGTTAATTCATCCCCAACAACTAAAACAAGAACATTGGTTTCGGCTTATGTCAACGGAGCGACTAACGGAGGTACTGCATTTTCTGTCTTGGGAAGTACTATAGTTCAAAGTGCACTTCGTGTATTGGGTATTGTTACTTATCCTTCAATTACCTTGAATCAGCCTACAAGTACTTGCCCAACAGCGGGTACTGCGAACGTAACAGATCCAACGTGCTTTGGAGGTTTAGGTTCTGCAGTAGTTACCTTAACTCCGAATCCTTCTCCTGCTACAGGTACCTATTCGGTTGATGGAGGCGCTGCTACAGCGTATACTTCAAATCCATTTACTGTAAGTGGTTTATCACAAGGTTCCCATACTGTTACTGTTACAAATGATCCAAACTGTGCACCGTTTGATGTTGTTTTAACTGTTGGAGGTCCAAGTGCTCCTCCTCCGCCGCCAAGTTTAGCTTGTTACCAAACGGCAACATTTAATAGCACGACTTGCCAATGGGATGTAACAGGTACTCAACCTGCGATGCCAAACTTAGCCTGTTATCAAACCGCTTCGTTCAATAACACAACATGCCAGTGGGATGTAACAGGTACTCAACCTGCGATGCCAGGTTTAGCTTGTTATGAGACAGCATCTTTCAATACAACAACCTGTCAGTGGGATGTCACCGGATCTATGCCAGCGATGCCAAGTTTAGCTTGTTATCAGACAGCTTCTTTCAACACAACAACCTGTCAGTGGGATGTAACCGGTTCTATGCCTCCAATGCCTGCTTTGGCTTGTTATGAAACCGCATCATTCAATAACACCACTTGTCAATGGGATGTTACCGGATCTATGCCAGCGATGCCAAGTTTAGCTTGTTATCAGACAGCTTCATTCAACACCACCACATGTCAATGGGATGTAACCGGTTCTATGCCTCCAATGCCTGCTTTGGCTTGTTATGAAACCGCATCATTCAATAACACCACTTGTCAATGGGATGTAACCGGTTCTATGCCAGCGATGCCAGGTTTAGCTTGTTATCAAACGGCTTCTTTCAACACAACAACATGTCAGTGGGATGTAACCGGTTCTATGCCTCCAACGCCTGCTTTGGCTTGTTATCAAACCGCATCATTCAATAACACAACCTGTCAGTGGGATGTGACTGGAACTATGCCAGCGATGCCAGGTTTAGCTTGTTATGAAACAGCCTCATTCAATAACACAACCTGTCAGTGGGATGTGACTGGAACTATGCCAGCGATGCCAAGTTTAGCCTGCTATCAAACGGCTTCTTTCAATACAACTACTTGTCAGTGGGATGTAACAGGTACACAACCAGCTGCACCTACCGGACTTGCTTGTTATGAAACAGCTACATTTAATAATACAACGTGTCAGTGGGATGTAACCGGTTCTATGCCAGCGATGCCGAATTTAGCCTGTTATCAAACTGCCTCTTTCAACACGACTACATGTCAGTGGGATGTTACCGGAACCCCTAACGCTCCGATTATTACTACCTATTCGGGTTGTGATTCGTATACCTGGAGTGTAAATAATGCAACCTATACTTCTTCAGGAACGTATACCGTGAATCTGGCCTGTCAGGATTATATTTTGTATCTGACTTTGGGTCAAACTACTTCATCAACGATTACTATTAATGCGCCGTTGTCTTACACCTGGTCATGCAATAATACCACCTATACAACAAGTGGTACGTATACCTGTTCCGGCACTAACGCCAGCGGATGCCCTGATACACAAACCCTGATCCTGAATATTGGTGGTTGTAATTTAACTGTAACTGCCGCCAATGTGACTGGTTGTCCTAACTCACCAATTACCTTATCTGGAACACCTGCAGGTGGTACCTTCTATAGCCAATCCATATACCGGTCCTTCTACAACGTATACCTATTCCTACACCGATCCAAATACAGGATGCTCAGGAACTGCAACTGGTACAATCACTATAGTTAGCGTGGCATCTGTTACAATCACTTCTGTTGTCGTAACCGGTCCATCTAGTGTAACTGTGAATTGGAATCAAGTGCCAGGTTTAGGTTGGTATGGCGTTCGTTACCGTCCAATTAACTCTGCAACCTGGTCACCAGAGCAAACGCAAGCTGCTCCTGCTGCAAGTAAAAACCTGGTTGGATTGCTAGCTGGTACAACGTATGAAATTGAAGTTCGCGGACATTGTAGTTTAGGTAATGCAGGTCCTTGGGGTTCAAATACTGTATTTACAACAGCCGCTCCATGCGGAACTCCTTCCGGATTGTTCGCTGCTCCTGTGACCGGTACTAAGCAAAACTGAATTGGGCTGTTGTTCCTGGCGCAACCTGGTATCAGGTGCGTTATCGCAAAGTAGGTGTTACCAGCTGAGTTCTGGTGGTACTGCACTAAGCAATAGCAAGTCATACACTGGATTGTCATTGTCTACCCAATACGAATGGCAAGTTCGCGCTGTATGCGGTATCGCGACAGGACCATGGAGTTCAATAGACAATTTCACTACACTGGCTAGCAAGCAAGAAGTAGATCTGACTGATAAATCTATCAATAATCAGATTTCTGTATATCCAAACCCTGTTCGTGACAATCTGAATGTTGAAATCAGCTCAGATATCGCTCAGAATACTGTAGTAAAGGTGTTTGATATGAGCGGACGTTTAATTAAACAGATTCAGGCCAATGCTGAAATTGGAATTACAACCTTGACTATCAACTTAAGTGATGTGGCTGCCGGAATGTATCAGGTTCAGGTATTTGCCAACGATAAGCTGACTCATGTAAGTAAAGTCAATAAACAAGACTAATTCATCTTTTTTATCAGGAAACCGGAGTAGCCATTGCTGCTCCGGTTTTTTGGGCGGGAATGTCGAAACGACGTAACCCTCTACAATCGGCCCTATTTTACCTGAAGGTATTACCAGGTAAATACCAAAGTACTGGTTGTAATACCACTTTGAATTGGGTTATCCGACAATTTTCATTGGCATTATATCCTGAATAGAGCCGTTTTATTTTTATTTGACCGAATGGAATAGTAAATTGCAATTGACTAATCATTTCTTAAGTTATTCTAAGGCACTGAGAGCCAGTTAATTTTCACACCCTATGGGCAACTTAAATTCTATTTTAACATGGGTTCATCGTTACTAAAACCTCCACGATATCAAGCGAAGTTTAATGCCATGAATTTCCTCCGGTCATTCAAGGATACGCGATCGATCTGTCGCGTAATGGTTATACTAGTCTTGCTTGTCTTTAGCATCAAATCGGAATTAATTGCACAGGCAGATTACAATTGTTATATTAAAAATATCGTACAAACGGCCCCCAACACCCTGGAATTTGATATTTGGCTGGAATCGACAGGCCCGGATACCTTTAAATTGACCTTTATACAAGCAGGTGTTGATTTTAATTTGACAGGCATCGCCAATGGAGGTGCCTTAACCGGCATCATGGTACCGGAAGTGCAGATCCAAGTCTTCCAGCCAGCCAACAAACCCATTCGATTCAAATCAATACCACCTCGAACCAATATCGTATTGCAGCCTCCGTGGCTAACGCTGCCACAGCAACAACAATGATACCGCCCGCCGGGATGAATTTGGGTACTTTCCGCATAACCAATACCGTTCCTTTTACCACGAATTCAACCCCTGATTTTCAATGGTCATTTATAGCCTCTACCACACAAACGCAAACCTGCAGTTGGCGCCTATGTCAACGGGGCCACCATCGGTACCAATATTACGAATCCCGCCAGGCACTTTGTACTTGGCAATCCGGTGCTGAATCAAATAGCCAATCCATCTTCCGCTGTTTTGATGAAAGGGACTGGTCCCGATACCATTTGTGTGGGGGCATCAGCCAATTTAAAACCGTTATCACCGGCGGTATTTCTCCGTATCTGGTGATCTACTTTGACGGTCAACAAAATGATACGGTTTTTAACTATACATCTGGTAACGATATTACGGTGACTCCACTGGTTACCACTTCCTACAATTTGGTCGCTGTTTACGATAATTCAGGAAATCCGGCATTGGCGAATTCCGGCATCGTTTCGGTTATCGTTAAAAATAATAATACGATTTCCTGGCAACCATTGGTAACGCGCAAAGTATCACAGGTACGGTAAATGGAAGTGCACTGGTGAGCGAATCTACATTTATTCAATTTATTGACGCAGAATGCAACCGTATTTGTGCCATTGAAGATTTGCCAGGAGGTAATGCGCCCGGTCAGGTTTTTGCAGTAACCGTTGAAAACGCCCTTCCTACCATAAACGGACAACCCTACACATCGCGGTGGTTCAATTTAATACCAACGATCAATCAAAATCTTTCCACAAGGGTTAGCCTGTTTTTTACCTTGGAAGATTTTGTAAATTACAATGCGGCAAACGGACCATTTCGCGATTTTCCACTAGTGGGGAACGCTGCCGATCCTGCGGTTTCAAATATTCGGGTGATTGCAGTGGACCTGAATAATCAATGGAGTTTGATTCAGCCTCAGGTCAATTGGGATGCGATATTCAATCACTGGGAGATTCGTTTTCAGGTATCCACTATGCAACGGTACGCGCTCACTTCAATTAATCCAGATACCTTTTCAGTTCCCGCTCAACTTGTTGATTTTTGGGGTCAGAAACTGGCAACGAGCGATGAGTTGTTTTGGACCAGTAGTCAGGAGAAGAACGTGGCAGAGTATCGCCTGTATCATAGTACAGATAATGCTAATTATAGTTTAATAAAAACCCTCGTCTCTAAAGCGCCGGGAGGAAACAGTACACAACCGCTCAACTACAAAACCTTGCATGTGAATCCAAAACCAGGTCATAACTATTATAAACTTCAACTGGTAGACCAGAATAACACCACCTGGTTCCATTCTAAAATCGCATCTATTCCGGTCTGGTGAAGCCAATCCCATTCTGGTTTACCCCAGTGGTAGCAATTCATATCAGGTCGATTATTATAGTGAAACTGATCAGGAAATAATAGTTCGTACCTTTGACATGAGCGGTCGCACGGTTCGGGTGCAAAAAAACTACCTCGTAAAAGGGCCTAATACGTTTTCGCTTTCTTTGGACGGCTTGGCGCGAGGAATTTACAATTTGCAATTTATTGCCGATGGTAAACGCAAACTCACCGAACGCGTTTTATACTAATCATCGTTCAACTATAGGGTCAGGTTATTTTCCTGCAACTGAATTTTAAATGCCTTTAGGAATAAAGCCCCCATGTTTTTATGCGGCGGTACATAGTCGTTAAATTTGTCCTGCAATGCCGGTGTCTTCATTAAAGCACCTACCTCATTCCACAGCTCAATCCAGTTTACATCTTTACCATTGGTCATTCGATCGTTGAAGGCTTTTAAAATCGGGTCTGTAACCAGCATAGTTCCGGTTTGTTTACTGGAAATGATGTGGGCATCTTCAGATGAGGTTAATATGGTGGATAAATTATGGTATCCGCCACAGGAGCCCAAAATAATAATTTTGTTATCGGCATTCAGGTTTTTCAAGGTAGTCGGAAGGTGGTAGCTATGTCCACGATGGATCACCACAGAAGGTTTAATGTTCTCAGCTTTCAGATAGGCATTCAGTTTGTTTTGTGCCTCTTCGTCCTGAGGTTCGTCAAGAGGTAAATTCGCATAAATTTTCGTTGAATTACCCTTTAATGTACTGAGGACCATCCAGCTNTTCATTTTTTCGATTTTCCATGCATCCGGTTTGAAATTAGAAACAAAACTATTGAAGGACGATTTGCCGTCTTCATCTCCGAAGAAGTATACTTGTTGAATTACTGCACCGTCGGAATTCAGCAGGTTTTTGTAAGGTACTGAGGCAATAGGNGGAATTTTTAATTGTGCCTGAAGTTCTTCACTACTTTCATCCGGGTTTACAACGGATACCGTTAATGTATGCAATAAAAAGTAGATGATTAATCCGCGTTCATTACTTTCCAGGTAAGTTCGTTCGTAATTCTCCTTGAGTTTACTCAACAGAAAATCAACCAGTTCGGGGTCATCAATACTTCCAATGGCATCCGCAATATCTATANNAGCATCTTCAACATCTGTGTCAACATTTTTATCGATACGATCAACGAAATTGGCCATCAGTTCATTTCTGTTGGCCGANTCAATTGTCTTTAAGTATTCATCTAGCTTATTGTATCCGGCACTCATCCGTATAAAAGTGCGAAACTTATCCATGTTGATTTCCTTCAAAAATTCATCCCCTTTNTGAGGAGCCATTTTAAGCAACATGCGGTTAAACGTGCCTACAAACGTGCTGGTATAAATTTCATCGCTACAAAGCACCATCAGGTAATACATTTCTTTGGCCGTCAATGGTTCGATACATTTAAAGCGAACAGGATCCGGCGAATCGTGCAGTTCATTCATGACCCGTACATATTCCAGTGCCTGTAATTTGCACTCACGGTCTAATACCTTTTTCGACAAGGTATTGGTCTTAAGACGTTGTTTTACTAAACTCCGGTAATAGGTGGCATTGTCTGCAGTCATAGCATTGATGTCTTCAATCTTTAACTGGCCGNNGAATTCATCATCAAGAAAAACAATGGCCCGCAACGGTTGTTTTGCTTTATCGGCAATCAGGACAATATTTTTCACCAGTGGGTCCTGACAATTGCGAACGGCGTTGCGCTCGGCCGAAGTAGAAGTGGCATACGTCAGGATAAGATTTGGTTTNTTAGGTGCCAGGTAAGCCATCATATCGGATGCAGCTTCTGTTCCTGAAAACTCTACAAATTTTAGTNNCATCTCATCCGGATATACGCGAACCATATTTTTATACACCGCATTAATGGCCTCCTTGTCATTTTTCATCATATGTAAACTGCCATACAAGGAACGGGTAAAATGAGAATTGATATAGGGAACCAAACTCTCGCTTTTATCCTTGCAGTTTATAGATGTCTTCAAAATTCTGAATCGATCCTTGAAATAGTCAGGATTCTGTTTGCCCACCGCAATTTCCCGCGTAAATTGTTTTACGTCTTCTTCCAGAAGGGCCAGTGTGCTTACTTTTTTCCAGTGATCCAGCGGCAGATTTTCTATAACAATTTGTAATTGATCNACACGTTTTATAAGCGCCGCGGTGAGCATCTCCCCGGCTGATTCTTTGCCATATACGCTGATCTTACCATCTTTATTCCCATCCGCAGCATCAGCCTGCGCTTGCAAGCGATCAATTTTATCATGCGATAATTGCCGATCGATCGGAACGGGAACCCAAATTTCTGTCGACTTCCAGGGTCTTTTTACGGAATGGTCTTTTTGGGCCAACAAAGATGATGCCGATAAAAAGAGAATGCCTCCAATTAGAATGTGCTTTGTCATGCGATCGTTTTTGTCACCGTGTGCTGTTTAGCTTGCCGGGTTCCACTGCGAACTACTTGTAAAGCGTTTGCCATGGGAAAGGAGAAAATCAAGGCTGTATGAATTGTATCAAGCCCGAATTCGTTCACCCGGAAAATGAACAGAACCTGACAAATATAAGACAGCGGCACTGCAGCCTCAATGCCTTTAGTTTACTTTAACGCCAAAGAAGGAATATCCGGTTCTAAGCCCGCCCGACTTGTTTTAAATAAGTAAAGTGCGATATCAACGCTTTCCAGAACGTAGGAAACGCGTGATACGTAATCCCTAAATCTGAGCAGGTTTTTCGAACAATTTTACTGATTTCAGGGTAGTGGATATGAGAAATTTTCGGGTACAGGTGATGCTCAACCTGATAATTTAAACCACCAACCAACCAGGAGATGACCTTATTATTCATGGCGAAATTAACCGTAGTTTGAACCTGATGCAACGCCCATTCATTTTCGATCTTACTTTGATCGTTTGGCTCCGGAAATTCGGCATCTTCAACGGCATGGGCCATTTGGAATACTAATGCCAACGTAAGACCGAGTACCGCATGCATCACAAAGAATCCGAGCAGGGCCTTCCAGAATCCGAAAACAAAAATCGGAAGAATAAAAAATAGTGTGAGGTTAATGAGTTTACCTAACCAAAATTCAACATGATCTGAAGTTTTCATGGTGCGAATTTCAGTGGTGTTAATTTTTTTAGTTACTAACTTCCAGTAATCATCAAATAAAATCCAATTGAAGGTGGTAAAAAANTACAAAGGGATGGAATAAATATGCTGGTATTTATGAAACCATCTACGACCCTGATGCGGGCTTAAACGAAAAATCGGGTATTTGGCAATATCATCATCCAGACCTTCAATGTTGGTATAGGTATGATGAAGAATATTATGCTTAATCTTCCAGAGAAACGTGCTTCCTCCCATCAGGTCTCCGCCCAAAAACGCAATGAAATTATTCAGTCTTGAATTGTCGCTGTAACTACCGTGGGCTGCATCATGCATTACATTAAAACCTATGGTTGCTTGAATAAATCCTAACAACCCGCACAGGATTAACGACACTATAGTAGGTGGTTGTATCGATAAAATAACGCCGTAAACGGTAAACAGCGAAACCAATAAAATGATGGTTTTGCTATACAATTTCCAGTTTCCACGCTGGGCAATAGCATGTTGTTTAAAGTACTGGTCGATCCGTTCATCCAACATGGTTTTGAATGGGCGCGGATTATTGATAAAGGACACTTTTGAAGACATAGCGGAAAATTGGCGCAAAGATGCGAAAAAGTTGCAGCTATTGGCCTTCGTGCAATTGAATTTTACGATGAATTATCTGATTCTTATCATTTCGTAGTTCTAAAAATAAATTCATCGTTGATATGTTGAATGGTCAAACGAATTTGACCATCCTGGCATTCCTTTTCGTGGGATAGAATTTTTCTCCGCCGGAGTGTACAGACTAACCTGGTAAGAACCTTGTGGCAAGTGTTGAACAACGATCTCGTTTTTNGCCGGATTGGGAAATACACGAATTGTAGATTCATCCCATGAAGATATGCTGAGTGGNCGCCCGAAAATCCAAATGCTATCCCGCAAACAACCCGTTGCATCCTGTACGATGAACAAACTGTCTTGATTCAGGTGGAGTGTTATGTTGTCCGCCGTATCGCCGGTAGACCATTGATAAGGCCTTTGACCAGTCCAAAGGGGTGTAAGNGTGATGGTTGTCGGAAAGTTGGCGAACTGGATACGTCGGGAGGAAGGCAATTTGTAAATGGTAAAACGATCCTTTACTACCTGAGTGGTATCATTTGAAATCCAAATGCCATCAAGTCGATTCCCCTGTATCTCGAGCAATAACGAGCCATTGTCCTGAAAGTTTGAATAGATCATAGCGTTGTGTGGCCAATTCGGCATGGGAGCCTGTGGAACCGCACCGCCGGAACCAATCACTGCGTAAAAGGTCGCCGTATCCCCGGGTGTNTTGATATAAGGGCATTGGTCTGTATAATTTCCGTTACCCGGCAAAACACGGTGTATCGTACTATCAAAGGAGTTTTCCATTCCATAATGACCACGCAAACCTCCGCTCCGCTGATATGAATGGCAGTGACCATTCAATACCGANTCCACATTATATCGTTCGAAAATCGGATTCAGATGCTGTCGAATCCCGACCAAATCCGGCTCAAGATCNGAATCATGCGTCCCCATACAATACGGAGGATGATGGAAACTAACTATAACCCAGGGTTTCGTATTCTGTGCTAAATCATTTTTTAACCAGTTTACCTGCGGTGAAAATACAGTATCTGCCAACCCATAAAAATTATTCTGAACCGCATCTAATCCATACGAATCTAAATGAATAAAATGAACAGGCCCGTTATTCCAGGAATAGTAACGCGCATCCNNGGACGATAAGCCACCGCTTTGGCCTTGTTGGGGCAAACTAAATATCGACAAATACGGTACAGCATGAGAAGTGCGCAGTGTATAATTGTTGGCGTAATCATGGTTGCCGATACTCGGCCAAAGCACCGTATTTTTAGCAAGGAATTTTGATAATAAGTAAAAACCAAGTTGGTAATCTGAATCGGTACCGTCCGGGTAAGCGATGTCACCTAATACTATCCAGGCATCCAGATATTTTCCCTGGTTGTATTTTAAGAAGGCATCACGCACCTCAGCCTGTTGCGTGGTTTGTTTTCCGATATCACCAACGGCCCAGATTCTAAATACAGAATCAGCCATTGGGGTGCTGTTTTGCAAGGTTCTAAAATGAAAACTGTTGTCTCCGGCCAAAGTAAATTGGGTTGTTCCGATACGGTAATAATAAAGGGTCCCGGAGGTTAAATTATTCAAGGTGATGAGGTGGTCGGTGCTGAAATTTAAATGACTGGAAGTGTTTATTAAACTATCCGGATGCGTGCCATAACTTACCAATCCGGTAGACGGAGTACTGGTTCTCCAGTGAATATCAATACCATCTTGCCTGGCACAAGTCAAATAGGGTCCGCGNATCAGGCTTTGGGACCAGATTCCCTGTATGCAACCGGCAACAAACGCAACTAATACAACTATCCGATGTTTCACTTTCTCAAAATTAAGGATATTGCCGCAATTGAATAATCCTGACCTGCATCCACCTCACTGTTCAATTTGGAGGGTCTGAATTTACTGTATCAGAAAACGGTAAATTTTTGCTACGAGGGCAGTAGAACTTTCGTCTTCAATAAGAGCTATACACGTTAGCACGAATTGTAAAGAGGCGAAATAAACACCTTTCATGATAAACAACACTTCAGATTTTTTTAATGAAGTTTCCAGGTGCTTTAACTCATGCTATAGTTATGGCGATTCGATGGATTCAACATGTTCATTATTCTTTAATTCAATATCTTTACCCCAATGCAGAAAATCGTACTTGCCGGAATTTTACTGTTCAATTTAACGTATGGCGTGGCATCCGCCGGAGACCGGTCCGGGCAACTATGTTTACAAAAAATCATGTAACCATTTCAGCCGGATATGGAGCACCCAGTATTTTGCGGGCATTTTTGAAATATAACAATACGCGAAGCGAATATACCGTGAAAGGTTGGGGGCCATATATGTTTAAAATAGACTGGATGTTTCACAGGCGGTGGAGTGTCGGAATCAATGGGTCGTATAATTTTTCCCGCTTATCGTGGATGGACGATGGCTGGGATACGGTGATTCATGCGAAAAGATTGTATGAGTATGGCATCGAAGCGGAGGAGTTGGCTGCAACACTACGGGTCAATTATCATTTTCTGATTCGCAAAACTATTGACCTGTATGCCGGCCTGGGTGCTGGTTACGGCAAATTTGCGTTGGGAACCTATACGGAAGCCCCTGTGAATCAATTTTCAGTGGCCTACGAATTTCCAAAACCACTCAGCCTGGAAGCCACGTTGGGAGGTCGCTATTACATCACGAAATGGCTCGGATTATATGCCGAAGTGGGATTAGGGAAAAGCTGGATTCTTTTCAGAAAAAGTTTTTGCCGGAATCGCTTATCCAGGCCGGAATAAATATCAAGTTACCTATAGCACGAAAAAAGGCCACTAAGGCCTTTTGTAAACTAAATTTAAAAAATTGTTTATTTCTTTTTGGCGGTTATCCGAAATTTAAAATTCGTAATGAAGGTGGAGTTGTTCGCCATGCCCTCATTCGCCCGGGTATTGCATTTGAGGGTAACTTGCATGTATTCGCTGTTGAAATAATCCTTGAAATCGGTGTTGACAACCGTAAAATCAATACTCTTGGCATTAAGAGGAATATTTTTACATAGGCTACCAGGGTTGGATTGGTGCCGTTGTAAGCATCTACATATACTTTAGCGGAATCATCTACAAAATTGAAAGTCTGGGGTGAAGAATTGTCGATGGTTACATTCATGCTCACCGGGGTAACGGATAAAATGTCGGCCTTGGTAAATCCATAAGGGCTGATAAATTCATCTACCAGAGTGGCAAAGGTATCGGTATGCTCAAAAGGCAGCGATAAAGGCAAGGCTGGTACTTCAGGCAGCGTAACAGATTTGGTGTAAGGAATGTCAACCACTACATTATTGCTGGAAGTACTGGGCGGTGTAGATGTGCTTTTTTCTTACAAGCTGAAATGCTACCGATCAGGAGCAGTCCAAGCAGGGTAAATCGGAGGGTTTGTTTCATTGTGTGGGTTGTTACTGGGCTAAGTTAATAATACAAATTGATGTTTCTGTTTCGCAAGGGGGAAATCTCTAAGATTTTCAATGGAATGACGTTTCTGTGACTATATTTGTTAGTCAAATTGGTTGCAACCATGCGAAAAATCTTTTTAGTGCCTTAGTAGCGTTGGTGTCTGTACAGGTCTCCGCACAAGAGGTTTATACGATGGGATACGAAAAGGCGAATATCGAAGTACTGGATGGTCGATTTTTTCCACCTTTCAATTTCCCGGCCAGGATGCTGTTTGTGGTATTCATGATGTAAATTCTAAAACTTTTTATAGTTGCGACTATCGGACGTTTCGCTATGTAGATGCTGATTTTGTGCGGGAAACGGATGATTTATGTTGCCCAACTGTTGATTTCGACCCGAAAAAGTATTATGGCACCTTAACGCTCAACGGTGTTATTGAACATGTGGAATGGGATAGTATGGTGGTTTATTTTCGGACCGATAAAGCCAAGCTTCGTATTGAGGTGGATGAACGTGAAATTGATGCGCTCTACGAAAAATTTTATAAAAAATTATCTCGGGAAGGTGCATGTGGTGTTGCGTTTAAATACCTATGATACACCGAATGAAAATGTGATTTCTTACAATAAGAACACCGAGTATATTCCAAAACCTACCCGAACATTTACCAAAATTCTTCGTTGGTAATCTGCTATGTCGATCATAAGGTCGTATTACTCGCCATTGAAAGCAGTTGTGATGAAACAAGCGCCGCTGTTTTAAAAGATGGTCGCATCCTTTCCAATGTGATTTATACCCAACAGGTGCATGCGAAATATGGTGGCGTGGTACCGGAACATGCATCCCGTTTACACATCAGGCACATTCTACCGGTAGTCCATGAGGCCTTAGAGCAATCACAAACTGCCGTGAACGAATTACAAGCAATTGCATATACACAGGCACCGGGATTAATTGGTTCCTTACTGGTGGGGTCGTCATTTGGTAAATCGCTGGCCTGGTCGCTGGGTATTCCTACCCTTGCAGTGCATCATATGAAAGCCCATGTACTTTCTAACTTAATCGAACGACCGGATTTGCCCTTTCCTNTTTTGTGTTTGACTGTTTCCGGTGGACATACTCAGATTGTTCGTGCAGATAGTCCGTATTCTTTGACAATTTTAGGGNAGACCATTGATGATGCGGCCGGAGAAGCCTTTGACAAAGCAGCAAAAATGTTGGGATTACCCTATCCCGGAGGCCCATTAATTGATCGTCATGCACAAGATGGAAATCCGAAGGCGTTTACTTTCGCCAGGCCACAAATTGATGGATTAAATTTTAGTTTTTCAGGAGTTAAGACTTCCATCTTATATNTTTTACAANAAAAGGTGAGTGAGGATCCTGATTTTATCCAAAGGCATTTAGCAGATTTATGCGCTTCCATTCAATATACAATCGTCGATATTTTGCTTCGTAAATTGAATCAGGCGGTGAAACTAACCGGCATCCGAACGGTGACATTGGCAGGAGGCGTAAGTGCGAATCATGGACTTCGGCAGGGGTTGATGGAGTATGCCCGGAAGTATCATTGGGAAATTCATATTCCGTCCTTTCAGTATTGCACCGATAATGCTGCAATGATTGCTATGTCGGGCTATTATCAATATCTTCAGGGAGACTTTGCATCAGATTCAGAGGCAGCCAGTGCTCGGTCTGAATTTTAAGGTTTTTATTCTTTCATAGAAAAGATCCTTCCCAGATGCTTAGCTGATAGTTGTGGAATTTTCGGTAAAACCGCCTAATACGCTTATTGCAGACTCCTTCGGGATTACATGATTTGTTTCAGGATATCTTCAATTTTCAATCCTTCAGCTTCGGCTTTGTAGTTGCGAACCACACGGTGCCGAAGAATTGGCAAAGCAACTGCTTTCACATCTTCAATATCCGGACTGTATTTTCCGTGAAGGAGCGCATAACATTTTGATGCCAGAATCAGATTCTGAGAGGCCCGCGGGCCGGCTCCCCAGGAGATATAATTTCGCGCTTGTTCACTGCCCTGGGCATTGGGGCGTGTACAATGCACCAGTCCGACTGCATATTCCATGACGTTGTCAGGAACCGGCACACGACGCACGAGATGTTGGAAGTAAAGAATTTCCTCTCCGCTCATCACTTTTTTNAGTTCTACTTTATTGTCGGTGGTCGTTTGTTTCACAACCTGCAACTCTTCCTGAAAGCTGGGATAATCTAACCAGATGTTGAACATGAAACGATCGAGTTGCGCTTCAGGCAAGGGGTAGGTTCCTTCTTGTTCGATGGGATTTTGTGTGGCCAGTACAAANAACGGAGAAGGTAAAGAATGAACTTGACCGCCCTGGGTTACCTGGCGCTCCTGCATCGCTTCAAGCAAAGCAGCCTGAGTTTTCGGAGGAGTCCGGTTAATTTCATCAGCCAATATGATATTCGAAAACAGTGGACCTTTAATAAATTTAAAGTTGCGGTGTTCATCCAGAATTTCAGCGCCGGTGATATCACTGGGCATTAAATCCGGAGTAAACTGGATGCGTTTAAAGCCCAAATCCAGCACCCTGGCAATGGTATTCACGAGTAAGGTTTTNGCCAGGCCCGGAACTCCAACTAATAAACTATGTCCATTACATAGAATTGAAATGAGTGAACCTTCAATTACCTCATGTTGTCCTACAATGATGCGGGCAATTTCAGCTTTTAGTTCAGCGTATTTTTTTTGCAGGGCCTGTGCGGCTTCAACATCAGATGCGTACATTGCTATTGGTTAAGTGGTTTTTTATTTAGTCCCGTTAAGCGCTTGCGTGGCTTTTAACCAGCGTTCTACATTCCGACAAGTTTTATACTCGTCATCAACTTTGATGAAAAATGTTCCCACTTTTCCTTCAATCCATTTCATCAGGTATTCATTTTGCTTCTCGGCATAGGCCACCTGTTGAATACGGGCATAATCGTCTTTAAGATTCGCTTTATGTGGTTCAGTTCGATTGCGGAGATAAAGAATGCGTACCAGTTTATCGCCGGTTTGAACATCTGTAAATTCCATGGGCTGGCTGAATTCGCCGGGCTTCATGGCTTCAATTTGAATCACAATTGCCGGATCTAATTCTGAAGGCAGAACCAATGCGGATCCGGTTTGTTGATCGGTAAACATACCTCCGGTAATTTTGGTCATATCATCGGTTGTGTATTTGCCAACAGCTTCTGAAAATGGCATGGTACCACTCACTAATTTGGCTCTCACACTATCGGCCCGGGTCACTGCTTCCTGTACCATATCGGAAGTAATAAGCGGTTTAATCAGAATATGTCGTAAATGGGCCTTTTCTCCCTGGCGGCGTATCATCTGAATAATATGGTAGCCGAATTTTGTTTTTACCACATTGGATATTTCGCCATTTTGAAGGCGGAAAGCTGCCGCTGAAAATTCGGCTACAAATTCATCCCGTCCGTTTACGCCCAGATCACCACCATTATCGCGGGTTCCGGGATCTTCACTATAAATACCAGCCATCACGTCGAATGCTGAGGTTCCTGAAATAATATCTTTGCGAATGCCTTCCAGTTTGTCGATGGCATATTGTTCAACTTCTTTGTTGACTTTTGGTTTAAACACAATTTGCCCGACTTCTACCATGGAGGGATAAAACGGTAAACTATCGGCAGGTACTTTGTTGTAGAAGGTATTCACTTCCTGCGGGGTGATTTTTACATTTTGCATCACCTGCATTTGCATTCGTTGTGCAATCATTTGTTCACGAAATACCGGACGATAATCATCTTTTAACTGATAGATGGATTTGCCGGAACTTTCTTCGAGTTTNTCTTCAGAACCGTAATAATTAATGAAATAGCGAATTCGGTTTTCAAGCGCGCCTTCAACTTCTTCATCTGTAACGATGACACTATCGCGATCGGCCTGTTCAGCTAATATTTTCTGACCAATGTATTGCTCCAACACATTACAGCGTACGGTATCGCTCAGGTCAGGTTTGTTCACTTTGTATTCTTCAAGGGTTGCATTGATTTCAGATTGAAGAATCAGTTTATCGCCCACCACGGCAACAATTTTATCTAAATGCTCTTTTTCGGATTGGGCATGGGTCCACAAACTAAAAAGGCACAAAAAGGTGAGCGTCAAAGAATACCATTTATTCATAAAGTGCGCAATTTACGGATAAATGCGTCAGCGATTCGTTCAACCTAAAAGATTTAACCCACTTTTTGCAGTTTAAAACGAACCGCGTTTGAGGGAGGGGATTGTGCTAAACAAGCATTCTGGATAGAATCACTCAGGATTGGGGAGCCTTCACGGGGCGCTGCAATTGGCGCAACAACTTACGGGCTGGTACATGCACCGCTTTACCCTTCACACTAACTACCAATGTTTGGTTTTTAAGGGCCGTTTCCCGGACTAACTTTTCATAAGCCAGCCGGAACCCGATGGTTACTTTTTGAATAAATTCCTGATGTTCTGCACTGGTATTATTGCGTGACATACTTACGAATCTGAGTCCAAAGATATTCATTTTCAATGGAAGGCTCAATATTTTTTCGCCAAAGGCAATATGCTCAAGTTCCTGGTTTGAATTATTCACCAGCAACCAGGCATCGACTACCGGAATAAATACTTCAAAAAGGTTGCGTAATCCGCGTTGGTAGCGGCGTTCAATCAACTGGGTTGGAATGTCGTGGCCACCCATCGAAACCCGCAGAGCCACCCGTTCGCAGGCCATCTCGATATCTTGTAGCCAAACAAATAAAAGCGTCACTTTGTAGCCCAACAACTGTGCTCGCAACACAAGGCTTCGGTAACTACGTGTTGAAAGCGTTGTTTCAATGGCAAAATCAATGCCCTCCTCAACCAATTCATGGATGCGCGTCAGCATCAGACGTCCGGCTTCAAATGCCACCGATTCTACATTAAATGGCGATAAGCCTTTGGCAATATTATCCGCATTTACAAATTCGCGACAATTCAGCATCTTCGGCAGAATGGTTTCACTTGCCGTAGTTTTNCCTGCGCCATTGCAACCGGCAATAATGTATAAATTGGGCATAGGGAGGGTAAAGATACGGCAGCATAAAACGCTTCACAATGGAATCTTTAATCCCCAGACTATGGCATCGAATCGTACTTTGTTTTTGGGGTATTTTGTCGACTGAGATGGGATGCTAAGTGCCATTATTTTCTTTATGTTATGTGCTGACTCGGTTGGAGGACTGGGAGCTAAACCATCGTTCTTTACAATTGAAGGCTGCCCGGTGAACTTCAACAAGGTTTTTTCATTCAAGTTCATGCATCGGTATAGTACATTTACCCTATGGATTTTGGGCAAACTGAAACTTATCTGCTCACAAATGAAGACCTGGTCTGGATGCAAGCCTATGAGGGCCAATCCATGTCTTCGTTACAAAGTGCTTTGTTATCACAAAACGATCACATCGCCGGATTTTATTGGAGCAGGTTATTCGTCGGTTTAAAGTGAATGACAAGTTGCCTTTTCTGAAAAATTTTCCGGCCTATTATTTACCTCCGGAANTCCATCTCGAACAAAGTTCTTCAGAGTTTACCGCCAGGTATAAATCAGATTTATTTTATGGCGATCGGNTTTTAGATCTCACAGCTGGTATGGGAATCGATGCATATTGGTTGGGTAAGCATTTTACGTGTGGCGTTTTGGTAGAACCGCATCAGGAACTGGCACAACGAACGGCATCAAATTTAAAAATCCTGGGGGCCACACATTTAGAGATGCATGCCGGCCTTCAAGCTGAAGAGTGGCTGAGGACGTGTTCAGAAGCGTTTGATTTGATTTATCTGGATCCTTCCCGTCGGTCGGAGCAGGGGAAAAAGGTATTTCAATTAGAAGAATATGCGCCAAGGGTGGATTTGCTGATGAACGAACTGATGCAACGGGGTAACACCATCGCGTTTAAAACATCTCCCTTATTGGATATTCAGTCTGTGCTGCAACAGCTTCCGCAAATTTCAGCAGTGCATATCCTTACAGTGCATCAGGAATGTCGGGAGTTGTTGTTTGTGATTCGAAAAAACGCGAACCCCGGCATCAGGTTGGTTTGTGCTTTTTATGAATCAGGTGAATGGAAACAATTAACCTTTGTCAAAGAGGATGAGCAGATTCTGAAGGTAGAAACCGATTGGCCCAAGAATTATCTCTATGAACCANATGCTTCCATCATGAAGTCGGGTATGTTTAAGTTGCTGGCCCAAAAATATAAAACACCACAATTGCATCCACATACCCATTTGTATACATCGGATCAGTTGCACTATGATTTTCCCGGGCGCATTTTTCAGATGCAGGCTATGCTCAAAGTGAATGCAAAAGAAGTACAAAAGTATTTGCCGGATAGAAAAGCGAATTTGAGTTTACGAAATTTTCCGGGTAAACAGGCTGATTTGAAAAAGTTATTGCGGATTGTAGATGGAGGCGATCAGTACCTATGGGCCTGTACGTTACAAGATGCGAGTAAACGTTTGTTGTTGTGCGAAAGAATCAATCCCGACCAGCAGGGTCAGGATTGAAATAAAAGGTTGATGCAGGAATTAGTATCCAAATAATTCCTCCAGGCTGAGTTTTTTAATGGCTCCATGTCTTTGTAAAACGTCCATGTTTAATTTNTCTTCACTACCCAGAACCATCAGCGTATAGGGTTTGTTGGCGATTCGATCTTTATGAAAACGCTGAATATCGGTGAATTGGAATCCGGAAACCGCCTGAAAAGTAGCCTCATTTAAATCAGCATGGAGTCCGCGTTTNTTAGCACTTAAATAACTAAATAAGATGCCGGTTTTTGTGGTTCGGGTTGTGGAAATGGTATTGAGGATACTTTTCCGAGACTGTTCAAATAGTTTTTCTGAAACCGGAAGTTGAGTTAACAGCTGTTCCATGCCTTCAATGGCTTCTTTCATTTTATCGGCCTGGCAACCCACGTAGGCGCCCATACTGAAGGGGTATTCTTTTTGCNNCGGGGTATTAAAGGCTGCATACGTTGAATAGGCCAACGCTTTGGATTCGCGAATTTCCTGAAATACAATTCCACTCATGTTGCCTCCAAAATACTCATTGAACAGATTGATTAAAGGAACTTCATCAGCATTAAATGGTTTGTCATTTCTGAACCACTGAATTTCAGCCTGCACCATATCATAGGCCGCCATCAGTACTTCATTTTTATTTTGTGTGAGCGGGGTATAAGGGGACGCAGGTTTGTTTTTCAGGTAACTGGCCGGAAGGGGATGCAGTGTGCTCAACTGTGAAGCTATTTTTGAGGANTTTTCCGGGCCGTAGTATAAAACGAAATGTTTGTAGGAAGTAAGCTGATGCAGAAGTTCTACCAGTTCTTCGGCTTTTAGTTGGTCCAGTTCGGCATTGCTGAGTTCATTGTTAAACGGATTGCGGGCGCCATACTGAGCGTAATAACGAAGGCCACTCCGAATATAATTTTTGTTGAGTTTTGAGTCGCTGCGTTTTNNCTTGATGCCAGCAATCATTTCATTCAGCGCTTGCTGGTCCGGATTGCACTCTGCCAATAAATGTTCAAATAGGGAAACGGCCTCCTGATAATTTTCCTGAAGCGCGTTCAGGTATACATAACTTTCTTCGTCGGAGGCATTCACTCCAAAATCGCAGGCCAGGGTATAGAANTTTTTACTGATGTCTTCGGCACTGTATTGGTCGGTGCCTAGGTATTGTAAGTAATCCAGAGCTATTGGTAAACGGCGATCAAAGAGGGCTCCTGTTTCAACATAATAATATTGTGTGAACAGCTGATTGGTTTTGTTTTTNACACTCAGAATTTCTGTGGCATTCTGTTGTCCTTTTAATGGGGTACGAACAATGTCTTTATCATAGTTCACAAAAACAGGTTGAATGGGTTTGACCTGACGTGCAGCCAGGGTTTTTACAAAGTCACTNTGTGCATCCCGATTAACCTCAACGGGTGTGATGGTGGGTTTGTCAATTTTCTGTATCGTGCTATCTTTTCCGAGTCGTTTATAAATGCACACGTAATTATTACTCAGCCATTTCTGGCAAAAAGCCTGAATGTCTTTNTTCGTTAATCGGCTCATGGCTTCAATTTCCATCACATACTTTTCCCAGGAGACTTCTGAAGTGAAAGCATCCAATAAAGTATAGGCCCTTCCGGCATTGCTTTCCTGGCGTTGCATCTGTGATTTTTTATAGTTGTTGATAATGGCTTTGAGCAATTCATCATCAAAACGCCCATCTTTTAATAACTCAATTTGTTCTAACATGTGTTTTCGAACTTCTTCAAGCGTTTGACCTTCTTTGGCCTTTCCTTCTAAAAACAGGACACTATAGTCTTTTAAGGTATAGGCCCCGGCACTGGCTTCCAAAACCAGTTGTTTCTTGACTAGATTCAGATCCATCAATCCGGCATTGCCATTTGATAGAATATTACTCATTAAATTCAGGAGCATAGCTTCTTTAGAATCGGCGCCGGGGAAACGAAACGCGATATCAACGTATTCGGCATCCGGACCAAAAACTTCACCAACAATGGGTTTCGTAATGGGTTCTTCCGGAGTGAATGTGTAAGGAGGCACTTCATTGGGTTGCATATACGAGAAAGCATCATCAATTTTTNNAATCACTTCATCCGGATTCGANTCTCCGGCCATAATTAAAACCATATTGTTGGGCACATAGTTTTTCTTGAAATAATTTCTGATTTCAACCAGCGAAGGATTTTTNAAATGTTCAATGGTGCCGATCGTAGTTTGTAAACCATAATTGTGCTTTTGAAACAATTTTGAAAACAGAAGTTCAAACACTTTATCGTCGTCGCTGTCTAAGGAACGATTTTTNTCTTCATACACTGCTTCAAGTTCGGTGTGAAAAATTCGTAAAACCGGATTCCTGAAACGCTCGGCTTCAACCATAAGCCAATTATCCACCTGATTGGCCGGAATATCATTGATATACGCAGTTTGTTCAAACGAAGTAAACGCATTGGTTCCTTGCGCACCAATCATCGCCATCATTTTATCGTATTCGTTGGCGATCGCAAACTTGGCCGCGATACCTGAAATAGAATCGATTCGTCTCAGNAGGGCTCTTCTTCTGTTTTCATCCGATTGCTGATTGTACATCGAATACGTACGTTCAATTTCGTCCAACAACGGTTTNTCTTTACTCCAGTCGAGGCTTCCGAAACGATCGGTCCCTTTAAACAACATATGTTCGAGGTAATGGGCCAGTCCGGTGTTGGTTGCGGGATCTGTTTTGCTTCCTGCTTTAGTTGCTATTATGGTTTGAATACGGGGCGTTTCGGGATTTACACTCAGTATTACCGTTAAGCCGTTCTGAAGTGTATAGAATCGCGTTTTACTGGAATCGTTTCGAACCATTTTGTAACTGTACCCATTGGATGTTTTCTGAATCCAATTCGGGTTTTGTGCTGAAAGCCGCCCGGTACCCAGCAAAAGCACCAGCGAAAGCAAAAATTTAATACGAAGCATAGTTTAAAGAATTGGCACGAATATACGGTCTTGATGCAATATCCTTGTGTCGGCTGGGGTAGGCTTGTCATCTATGCAAATAGAAAAGGAGGTCATAGAGACCCCCTTCCCGGTTTTTCGTGTTGGTTTTACGAAAATTACTTTTGACGCACACTGATGGCAATGCGACGATTTTGGGCTCGACCGCTTTCAGAGGAATTATCTTCAATCGGGTGTTGTGGTCCATATCCTTCATAGGGCTTTGCATCGAATGAAGTTTGTTCAGCCCCTAAAGCAATTAATTTATTGTAGACCGTTTTGGCGCGTTGTTCTGACAATTTCATATTCTTTACCGAATCCCCGGAATTGTCGGTATAACCACCAAGTTTTATTACCACATTGGGGTGGGCTTTTAAAATGGCTACCGTATTTTGTAATTGCGATTCATATCCTGGTTTTAACACAGACTTGCCGGATTCAAATAACACATCTTCAAAGTTGAACCAGATGTCTTTACCTGCTACGGCTCCGGGATCATTGATGAATTTGTACAATTGATCTTCCAGATTACCAGAGTAGGTATGAATTAACGTACCATCGGGCAATTTAATTTCCAGCTTCACCTTTCGATGCGATCCAGTTGCCATTTGAATCGACTTGCCCTCCGAGGTCATTGGCTACCTGACCAGCAACACTGCCGCACTATCAAAAGCTGCATGAATAGAAGCGCCGGCAGAATCAATTACAGCAGTATCCTGTTGAATTTCTTCGGTATCATCTTCTCCATTCATCCACCACCAAATTCCAATGCCCAGTAAACCCAATAAAATCAGAGGAAGTATCCATTTNTTAGATTCCGATTTTCGCGATACAATGGGGGAAGTTCCCTGAAATTCGGTTGCGGAAGAAGAAAGAAAACCAGACATCCCTTCGGGCAAGTATTTTTGGATGCCGGGTAAAATGGCAACCAGTTTTTGTTGAATACTTCCGGCACTTAATCCATTGCTAAGCATTTGGCTGCCTAAAGCATGCGATAAAAAGGTGGCGGATGCATTTACGATGGAAGCGGCTGAGGAGATACTCAATCCGGAATAATTGGAAATAAGATTATTAAATCCTGCCAGTCGATCTCCCAATACCTCCTGCAAGAAATGATCGCTGGGAGTTCGGGGCGATTCAGAGGGCAAAAGATTCAGGTGACTAATAATTTCTGCCGTATTGAGTTCGTATTTCGCAGCTTTGTTCAACCATCCTTCCAGAGATTGAATTTTTTCCTGATGCATTTCCGGGATGGCTTGCAGTAGACCGGCAAAGGAGGCTGAAAATCCCTTCTCGATTTTATCGTCTGATTCATTTAAAATGCGCCGGGCTCCCTGAATCAAATCAGGGCTGATCTGGGCATTTAAAATGTCAAGTAAGTTGTTCATGTTTAGTCGCTTTAGTAGAAATAGATTACAAAGATGTTTTTTTAACCTCTTCTAATAATTTTCTAAATCAATTTTTGGATAATTCTTTTTGATAGCACTGTTGTTGCAACATAGTAATTTCAAGGGCTCCGGCGTATCTTTGTTCACATGATAAAAATCGGTGATATTGAACTTCCTGATTTCCCATTGTTATTAGCACCTATGGAGGATGTGAGCGATCCTCCATTCCGTTCAGTATGTAAAGAACAGGGGGCCGATTTAATGTATACTGAATTTATCAGCAGTGAGGGTTTGATTCGTGATGCGATCAAAAGCCGTCAGAAACTGGATATTTTTGAAGAAGAGCGCCCCATCGGAATTCAGATTTTTGGGNGCGATGAGGATGCACTTTCTTTGTCGGCTCGCATCGTAGAAACCACAGGGCCTGATTTAGTAGATATCAATTTTGGATGCCCGGTANAAAAGGTAGTATGTAAAGGAGCCGGAGCGGCCATACTGAAAGATCTTCCTAAAATGGTGAGTTTAACCAAAGCCGTTGTGGACGCTGTTAAAATTCCGGTCACGGTAAAAACCCGATTGGGATGGGATGAAGAAAGTAAAAATATTGAAGAGGTAGCCGAACGACTTCAGGATGTAGGTATTCAGGCATTAAGCATCCATGGACGTACACGGGCCCAAATGTACAAAGGCCATGCAGACTGGACACTGATTGCCAAAGTGAAAAATAACCCACGCATCCGCATCCCGATCTTTGGCAATGGAGATATTGACTCACCTGAAAAAGCTCTGGAGTATAAAAACCGCTTTGGCGTAGATGGTGTTATGATAGGACGCGCGGCCATTGGGTATCCCTGGGTCTTTAAAGAGATCAAACACTTTCTGGAAACCGGAACGCATCTGGCCCCGCCCTCGGTGGAAGAGCGCATCCGGGTTTGCCGGCAACATCTTGATTTTTCTGTGCGTTGGAAAGGTGCCAAGCTGGGAATTCTAGAGATGCGCAGGCATTATGCCAATTACCTCAAAGGGCTTTCGCATATCAAGGAATTTCGGCATCAATTGGTTCATGCACTGAGCCTGGAGGAAATTGAACAAATTTTTCAGTCAATTCAACATCATTATGCTGAGGTGGAAGCCTAGCTCTGAAATTGAATCGCTCCGGGAATAGAATGCGTAGTACCTTCGCCCCAAATTCAAAAAATAATGCAGCAAGTAAAAATGGGCGACACAGTACGTGTACACTACAAAGGAACCTTAACCGCAAACGGACAATTATTTGATTCTTCGGAAGGGAGAGAACCCTTGCAATTTACAGTCGGTGAAGGGATGGTGATACATGGTTTTGATCGTGGGGTGATGGATATGCAGGTTGGAGATAAAAAGCAAGTAGATATTCCTGCGTTGGAAGCCTATGGCCCGGTGAATGAAATGATGTTTTGAATTTNNGACAAAGCGCAATTGCCTGCCGATTTAGGCGAACCCGTTGCAGGAATGGAACTAAATATGATGGATCAGGAAGGCAACCATTTACCCGTGATTATTCATGAAGTAAAAGAAACCAGTATTGTACTAGATGGAAATCATCCACTCGCCGGAAAAGACCTGACCTTCGAAATTGAATTGGTTGAAATCGTCTGATTTTTTAAAACTCCTCTGAATACCCTTCACATGATGAAATATTCTATCCTCCTCCTCTTCATTGTACTGCTTGGATTTTCAGGCTGTAAAGACAATACCTCTTCTAAATCTGCCTCTGCCGGGGATGCCATCGAACTGAAACTGAATNTTAAAATCCGCGATCAGTTTACCTATGAAATGACGACTACGCAGAAAATGACGCAATCTCTGATGGGTAAAAAAATCGATTTAAATCAGGAGATGATATTTACGTTTGATTATGCTGTAAAATCGCAAAGTGCCAATGAAACCAATCTGGAGGCGACCTACCAGCGAATCCGAATGAAGCAGCATTCCGACATGGGAGATATGGAAGTAGACTCGGATCAGCCGGATAAAGCCAGTCCTATGTATAAGGAATTACTGAATCTGAAAGGCAAAACATTTGGGATTACACTGAACGATAAAGGCGAGGTGACTAAGGTAAGTGGTATGGACCAATTGGGTGGCAACTCAATGTCGGATAGCTCCTTACGGTCGATGCTGGAAATGAGTTTTAAATTGTATCCCGATCACCCTGTAAAACCCGGTGATACCTGGAAAAATGAATTTCAAAGTGACTTGGGCGGTATCATGAAAATGAAACTTTCCAACACCTACGAACTCATTCAGGTGAAAGAAGGTATCGCTGAAATTAAAACAGAATCTGTCATCAGTTCCGAAAAAGGGAACAATGATAAAGTGGAAATGAATCTTTCCGGAACACAGTCCGGAATCATGCGCCTCGATGTGAAAAGTGGCATGTTGAAAGACTCCAAACTGAAACAAAGATTAAGCGGTAAAATGAAGGCTTCCGGAATGGAAATTCCAATGGACATGGAAAGTGACGTAATGATGACCGGTAGTTCCAAATAAAAAGAGCAAGAAAATTAAGCTACAGGTCAGCTAACCGAAATACCCGGTCGTGCCGAATGCCCCGATCCGTTTGTATGAGTGTAGCACATTCATTGCTGCGGTCATGTTCAAAAAACAGTATCCAGTTTTCTTCAACAGCCTTTTGGAGGAGGATTTCTTTCTCTCGTAAGGTGTCCAGGGGACGCATGTCATAGGCCATCACCCAGGGCAGAGAAACATGGGCGAGAGAAGGAATCAAATCGGCACAGAAAAGAACTTTACGGTCTTTATAGCCGATCAGAGGCAACATCATGCTTTCGGTATGACCTTGTACCAATTGGATTTCAAATTCAGGTATGAACGAAGTAGGGGCGTTTTCAATTGAAATAAAATTCAGTTGTCCGCTTTCCTGAATAGGTAAAATATTTTCTTTTAANAAGGATGCTTTTTCTCTGGCATTTGGTTGAATGGCGGCATTCCAGTGCATGGCATTGCTCCAGTACTGTGCCTGGCGGAAGGTAGGTTGCAGCAATTCGCCCTGTCGTTCAATGGCACCGCCGCAATGATCGAAATGCAGATGGGTTAAAAATACATCGGTAATATCGTTGGCATGAAATCCGAGTTGACTTAAAGAACCATGCAATGAAAAGTCACCATGCGGTTGAAAGAAGCTAAANAATTTTCCATCCTGTTTATTCCCCATTCCTGTATCAATTAAGATCAGGCGTTTATCCAGTTCAAGCAATAAACAACGCATGGCCCAGGAGCACATATTGTTTTCATCAGCCGGATTTACCTTATTCCACATCGATTTGGGCACAACGCCATGCATTGCACCTCCGTCCAACTTAAACATGCCAGCATGTACTGTATGTAATTTCATGATTTCAATTTGCGCCAAAGGTAATCTGGAATCGTATTTCTAGTAAGGTCCGGAATTGAATAAGTTGGTTTTGTTTAGGTTTCGCTGAATCCACTAGAGATGATTATTGTTATATAAAATGAAGACTTGTTGAATTGAAATGGATTAAATAATGATGCTGATGAAATTCAGTCAACATGCTGTGCGAGATGTTCCACAATAGTTCTGTTCTACATTTGTCATGTCTTACTGCTATCGGCGGTTTTGTATACCGCGCAGGACTGTTCCGTCTTCGCAATTTTCTCACGATTCTGCGAAGTAGATCGGATTTAAAATACTCAGCTATTGGTTCGGAATTGCAAATTCCCAACGGTGGGTTGTATCCAACTGTAACATCTCGGTTTAACAATTTCTTCCATTTCTTTTAACGCTGAAATATGTGTCATCCGGATTCGGGCTGTTTACTTCACGACAAAATTGGTTATGCGTATAATTTTAGCAGCACTGTTCTTGCTCGTTCTTCCCGCAGCCGCCCAAAAACCGGATTTGCAGTTGTTTCTGGATTGCTCCAATGGGGGAATTNGTTTTCATGATTTTATGCGTCAGGAATTGCGACCCATACAATTTGTACGAGACAGATTGGATGCGGATGTTCATATTCTGTATACTGAACAATGGAATTCAAACGGTTCACGCCGCACAACGCTTTACCTCATTGGTCGAAAATCGTTTGAACACATGCAGGATACCTTAGCCTTTTCAGTAGATCCGAACGCTACTGAAAATGAACAACGACAACAGTTGCTGCGTGAATTACAAATCGGACTTTTTCCATTTGTGGCCCATACCGATTTGCGCAATCAACTCACTTGTGGTATCCAGCAAAAGATAGCACCCAACTTATTCCGGCAGCGATCACATCCCTGGAATTATTGGGTTTTTCAGGTCGGAATAAACGGCAACTCTAACGGGAATCAAAATTACCGCTACAGCAATGCGAACGGCTATCTCACCGCGAATCGTGAAACGGCCAACAGTCGCTCCAATCTTTACGTGAATGTTTCTGCCGAACAACAACGATACGATGATGGACAGGATATTTACCAGTATCGTTTTCAAACGTATAATCTGGGGGCTGAATACCTGACCAAACGCACCGAACATTGGGGAATTGGTTTGGGTGGAGCATTCTACAATTCCTTGTTTAGTAATTACCTGTACCGGTTTTATGCAGCTCCCAAAGTAGAATACAGCATCTTTCCTTATGCTGAATTTAATACCAAACGCTGGGTATTCTCGTATGAGGTTGGCCCGATGTCAAATCACTATTACGATACCACAATCTTGTTCCGGAAAAAGGAATTTCTGTTTCAACAAAATCTGAGTTCTATCGGATCGTGGACACAACCCTGGGGTAGCATTAATCTCGGCATGTTTTGGAGTAACTACATGAATGATTTTCGTAAGAATCGGCTCGAAATTTCCGGCGGTATTTCAACCCGCTTGGCCAAAGGTCTGAACTTTGCCGTTTGGGGGAATTATGCTTTTCAGCATGATNCGATCAATATTCGAAAAGGAGATGCTACCCTGGATCAGCTACTGGTTAAAAACCGCGAACTACTTTCCGATTTTAATTATTTTATCGGTGTGGGACTTAGCTATCGGTTCGGAAGTAAAAATAATAGCTTGGTTTGCCCGGTGTTTAAAGGCCTCAGTTATTCTATCAACCTCTGAGACCGCGTTTCGTAAGGGATGCTGTATAAAGTAAGAGTCCTAAACCTATCGCAAAAAACACTTAAGGCCAATGCAGAATTTCGCATACTGCCCAGTGCTTCTGCAATAAATCCAAAGCTGGCCGTTCCAATAACAATNTCAACTTTTTCACAAACGTCATAAAAACTAAAAAAGGAAGCTGTATCGGGTGTGTCAGGCAGCAATTTTGAATAGGTAGATCGCGACATCGATTGGATGCCTCCCATGACTAGTCCGACCACAAAAGCCAACGCATAAAATTGTGGTACAGTTTGTACGGCAAATGCAGCGAGGCAAATTCCGATCCAGATGATGACCAGCCAAAGTAAAGAAGTAAAATTCCCCTTGCGGTCGGAGATCCAGGCAAAGAATCGGGCACCTGCAATAGCTACTAATTGNATGATCAATACCACCAGAAGCAATTGGGTGGGTTCCATTTTAAGTTCGTCGCCGGCAAAATAGGTGGCCATATACATAACAGTTTGTACGCCCATATTAAAAAAGAAAAAGGCGAACAAATACCAGCGCAGTACGGGCAATTCCTGAAGTTGATGCCAAACCAACCGTAATTCACGAAATCCTTTTGTCATGATGTTTTCCGGAGTTTCCTGATGATGACGTTGGGTTTCCTGCAAACGGGCAAACGGAATTTGCGCGAAACCCATCCACCACAGGCCAACCAGTAANAAGGAAATGCGCTCCGGAAGGTGACGTTCTGCATCGAACCAGTTGAATTTAGTATTTAATATCATCAGGGCAATACAAACTATCATGAGCAATACACTGCCAACATAACCCATTGAAAACCCTTTCGCACTAACGGAATCCTGACGATCTCTGGATGCGATTTCAGGTAAAAAGGCATTATAAAAAACAATACTCCCACAATATCCGACAGATGCGAGAATCGAACACAGGAGTCCGTACATCACATTGACAGAATGCTTATCCCGAACAAAAAAGAACATGGCCATGCAGGATAAACTACCGAGGTAACAAAAAAATCGCATGAAGGCCTTTTTATTGCCTTGGTAATCGGCTACGGAGGAAAGGATGGGTGAAAGAAAAGCAATGAGTAAAAAAGAAAAGGAAATGGAAAAGGAGGCCGCTACACTTTTTTGAAGTTTAAATCTGAATAACTCAACATGATCGACAATCTGCGTGTAATACGCCGGAAAGATTGCGGAAGTAATGATCAGNGAATAGGCAGAATTGGCCCAGTCGTAAAAAGTCCAGGCACGGATGATTTTAGGATCATTCATAAGATACTGATTTCTTGTCAGTTTTCAAATCAGCGAGTGAAATCGTCTGATGACAAAACGAATATTCAATGGGGTCATTACTGGCTACTACCACCAGCCGGTCGGATGTGTGGGTTTGAATTAATTGGTGATAGAGCGCGATGCCTTTTTCGTCGAGGTTCGAACAGGGCTCATCTAAAAACAAAGCAGGCGTATCCGCAAAAATAGCCTGACCTAGTTTAACGCGTTGTTTCATGCCCGATGAAAANTGCATCAGTAGTTTATTTCTGCTTTCCCACAAGCCGAGTAAGCGAATTTGGTCCTCAATCGGTATTCGACTCTTTTTAAAGGTAAAATGAAAAGCTAAAAATTCTTGTAGACTCAGTTCTTCGATGCACTCCAAATAAGGCGCACAAATACTAATAAATTGGAAAACAATTTCCGGTGCAAGTTGCTTGCCTTGATGCAGGTAGATGCGTTGGCCTTGTGCCGGACTCACAAATCCGGCCAGTATTTGAAGAAGGGTTGACTTGCCACTGCCATTGGCACCAGTCAGGGCCATAAACTTACCACTACTGAGGTGTAAATTCACATCCCTGAAAATCCAATCCTTTCCGAATCGTTTGCTCACCTGCGATAATTGAATCTCGAACATAGTATATGTTAATATTGTCCGGTTGACAACAATACCAAAGTACAAGCTTCCTGGCAAACGATTCCTTGCTCTTCAGCCAGTTTTTTAAATTCTTCATTTTCAGTGCCGGGATTAAACAGGATACGTCTTGGTTTCGCATCCAGACAATACGTATAGATGAATGCCTGATGTTGCGGACCCAGATAAAGCGTGATGGTATCAATACCTTCGAAGGCTGGTTGGCCCGTTTGGATGCGACAGGTTTCAACCTGACCGGCTTTCTGACCTATGGATACCACAGGGTGGCCATGTTTCAAAAGCATACGTATGGCTTTGTTGCTGTAACGTTCCGGTTTTTCGCTACCGCCGTAAACGAGCGTCTTTACATTTTTCACGAAACAAATATAGTGCGTATTCCATCAAGCCGTTTGAGGCCCACAGGGGTCAATGGCTAACCTGAATACGGGCCAGCCTCCTGCTATCGCCTTCCTCTAAAACAATCAGATACTGACCCGATGCCAACGCACTTAAATCCAGGGATTCTTTTCGGCTATTCATGGTGTGTTGTACTACGCTGCGCCCCAGCATATCCATCACCCGGATCTTTGCCATNGTGGGGTCACGATTCAGTTCAAGGGTGATACGGTCGGAGGCGGGATTAGGGTATACCGAAAAAGCATACCATCCAGTAAATCGCGGATATGATTGGGAGCCTGATAGGGATACTTGTCGATAAGTNAATACCCAGTAATCAAAATTGCCTTTGATGGGTACTGTTTTCATTCCCGAAGGATTTGAAATGGAAGTGCCTCCAACTAAAATTTTCTCATCGCTTGTTTCCTGCAAAAGGCAAAACGANTCAAATGAGCCGCCACCAATACTATACTGATACCGATCGATACCCTGACTATTTAGTTTCAGAATCCAGTAATCTTTATCGCCATAATGTGGTACCAGTTTATTTCCGGTGGCTCCCCCTTCACTGGTTCCTCCCAGTAAATAACCGCCATCCTGAGTTTGAAGAATGTGTTTCCCCATNTCACGATTGTTGCTACCATAAACTTTTTCCCAGCTCTTATTTAAATTGGAATCCAGTTTTAAGATCCAGTAATCATAATTCGAGTAAGGCGATTCGGTTTTGTTTCCGGAGGCCTGTGAAATCGAACTGCCGGTTACAATATATCCGCCATCCTTACATAAGGCAATATTTTCAAGATCATCTTCAAAATAACCACCAAAGGTTTTTTCGTTCACTAATGCGCCCATTCGATCGAGTTCTACAATCCAGTAATCCGTATACCCNCGGTGCAAATCAAATCGCTCACAATTGGGATAGCGGAAGTAAGAAACTTTTGAAGCTGAAGTACCTGCAATAATCAAATTGCCGTTGGGGCGTTCAATCATTTTACCGACGGTTTCATCGGCATAGCCACCCAGGGTCTCNTGCCAGCGAACACTACCATCTGTATTGAATCGCACCACCATTAAATCACTGGTTCGAAATGTGTCTGTCGGATTCACTTTCTGAAAAGGAAACTGGGTATAGGCGTAACACCCTGTATCGGTTTTTTCGGCAGATACCCACCATTCCTGGGTGTAACCACAGGCAAAATAACCTCCGGTGTTGGATGGAATGACGGATTGCAGATAATCATTTTGCGCGCTGCCGAAGGTTCTTTGTTTTAAAATCTGACCTGTATTGCTGAGGTGAACAATCCAGTAATCCATTCCACCCCGACAAGCATCGGTTTTATCTCCTGAAATTCCGGAATTACTTTGTCCGGCCACCCAATACGTTCCGTCGTTCATTTCGGTAATGTCAAATACACCATCAAAATCATTGCCTCCAAAACTTCGATCCCAGATTTTATTTCCCAGTGCATCCAGTTTTAATATCCAGCAATCATAAACCCCCTTGTTCATTTCGCTCTTGTCCCCGCTGATGTCCGACATGGAGTAGCCTCCCACGATACTGCCTCCATCGCTGGTGGCTTTNAATCACCTCCAAAATTCAGGTTTATCTCCACCTAAAGAACGCTGCCATAAGATGCCGGGCACCTGACTCAGGGCATTTAAACACGGCATCAAACAAACTGCAAAGAGGAAAATTCGAAGCATGGTATTAATTTCAACCTTGAAAATAGCCTTTTTTCGTCATTTCACCGCTTTAGAAAAAAAAATGATAAAAGTTTATTAATCAAAGCCCTTCATTCCTAAGTAAAGCCTTGAAAGTGTACATTTGTTCCCAGTTTCGTTTTTTATGAAAGGTATTCAATTCATCCTCTTGTTGGTATTATTCGCTGTAAGCACTCAAACTGCGCGCGCTCAGGAAGATGGAATGGAGCCGGATTCAAATCAGTTCGAAAACAATGTAACCATTTTTAAGGACACTCGACTGGATATACTGGATAAGCGCCCGGCGCTGATGGCGAAAGCCGAGGAAGAAGAGAAAAAGGATAAAGAAATTCCGCTCTATAAACCAATCGTTTCCTCTGATGGCAAAAAGAAAGTGACAGGCAGTATTTATACCGCTAAGGGTTTCGAATCATTATTTACAATGGGCCGGATCGCAACCAGGCCCTGCTGGCAAAAATATGTTTTCAAGGGCATTCCCCAGTGTCGCTTCCTATTTAAGTTATAATGTACCATCGTATAAAATCAAGGTGGGTAATTTTGAGGACCGCAAAGAAGCGAGTGCCTTTTTGCGTAAAGTGAACAAAGCATTTCCTGCTGCTTTCATCGTGCCCGATGTGGTTACCATAAAAAATATCAATGTCATCAAATAGTGCTCTCGATCAGCGCATCGAGCAATATCTGCCCGAATTTATCGCGATTCGGGAACATATTCATAGTGAACCGGAACTGTCCTTTCAGGAATTTCAAACCGCTGAATTTATCTAGAGTCAACTGGATGCCTGGGGAATAACCTATACCAAAGGCATTGCAGGTACCGGAATTTGTGTCTTGTTATCTGGACGGGAACCTGAATCGCGGGTACTCGCTTTTCGGGCTGATATGGATGCTTTACCGATTCAGGAATTGAATCAAACACCTTATGATTCAAAACATCCCGGTGTGATGCATGCTTGCGGCCATGATGTGCATACCACCTGTTTGTTGGGAGCCATTCGCATTTTGAACGAATTGCGCGATGAATGGCAAGGAACTATCAAGTGCATTTTTCAACCCGGTGAAGAAAAACACCCTGGAGGTGCCAGCTTGATGATTCGCGATGGAATACTTGAAAACCCACGCCCGCAAGCAATTTATGGTTTACATGTTTACCCGCATTTGCCGTATGGGGTAGTCGGTTACCGGGCCGGACAATATATGGCCAGTGCCGACGAAATCTATATTACCGTGAAAGGGAAAGGCGGGCATGCTGCGCTACCGCATCAAACCGTTGACCCGATTATAATTGCGGCTAATTTGCTGACGAGTTTGCAACAAATTATTTCAAGAAACTGCAACCCTTTGCAACCTTCCGTGTTATCCTTCGGTAAGATACAGGGAGGCCATGTGGGCAATGTGATTCCGGATGAGGTGCGTATTGAGGGGACCTTGCGTTGTATGGATGAAACCTGGCGGGCAAAAGCCCATACCCTGATTCAAAAACATACCCGCGAATTGTGTCAGGCTTTGGGAGGGGATGCTGAGGTGGAAATACCGATGGGTTATCCTTCGTTGTACAATGATCCGGGCTTAACGGAAAAATTCAGACAGCTCGCTGTGGCCACCTTGGGCGAGCAACAGGTTAAAGAATTGGATTTGCGGATGGCAGCGGAAGATTTTAGTTTTTATACACATCAGGTACCCGGATGCTTCTTCCGGATTGGTACTTCATTTCAGGATCAGTTTCAGTTTCCAGTGCATAATGCCCGATTCGATATTTATCAACCTGCAATAGGAATCGGAGTTCGTATGTTTTGTGCCATCGCGATGCAACCGCTTTCAGGCGAATAAGCCTGGGTTTGTATTCGTATATCAATTTAGCGGTTTAAATGTTCGATAGTGGTCCCGGGTATAATATGCCTTTTGATTCGATCCGGTGACCACNCGTTCTGGCCCNCGGTTGCGCCCACGACGTTGGGGATGCACATCCCATTCACGATATCGAATTCGCTGCCCCCGCGCATCGCTGACCGGTAATCGTTTTTCACGGTTCTCAAATACACGTCCACCAACATAGCCTTCCGGTGATCGGCCATGGTCCTGAATATAATCTAAGGTCTGAATAACGTAATCCGGCACGGCCTGCCCCGAGCCGATCGACCATCCCGTTGGGCCCGTGCCGCCAGGTCTTGTGCGCTTCGAACAACCGAATGACCTTGCGGAGTGTTTCGTCCCGGCGCTGGAGTTTTTGTTTTGTTTGTTGCGGGCGTTAACCTGGGTGTGGTTNTCATGTTCACAAGCCGAAACCACAAATAAGATGGCGAAGAGCAGGATTTGCATCAAACAGCGCGAATACCCTAAAACGGAACGCATCATAACATGGTAATTTCATTTAGTTTATCCAGTTCCAGAACCGTGGTTTTGCGGTTATCACTCTGGCGGAACATTTGCACAAATTTGGCATCGTGAACAATTTCATTGGCGGTATAGGACGTGCGTTGTTGCACCACATTTGAAAAGTGTTCATCAAAGGCTTTCACAAATACCAGTACTTCGGTTTGATTGATGCTATAGTCTTCTTTGCACATGCCATAAAACGGACTATGTTCATTGATGGCATGAACGATGGTCCAGTTCAGCGAGAGTGAACTGATTTTGCTCATCTCAACCTGTAATGGAAAAAATTTATTCACGACTTTGTCGTTTTCATGTATGCGAAATGACACATTAATCAGTACTTCAGCTTCGGTAAGCGTATTATTNTTATAAGGTGCCAACCGGAACATGAGTGCCTTACCATCTTTATAGGGAGCTATCAACGCATGTTTACTGAATAACAAATAGGTTGTAGGTTTACTAAATCGACCATAAAGCAGGCCGGTTAAAACGGCAAAAGCCATCCAGCCAAATAGTGATTCCAGAGAGGCAAGAATATTGGTAGCCACCGAGGTAGGGTGCAAGATGCCATATCCGACAGTGGTAACCGTTTGCACACTAAAAAAGAAACAATCTAAAAATCGNTGCACACTGTTGGAGGATGCTTCACGTCCTAAATTCTCAATACCGTAACCGAAATAAATAAAAGCAAAAACCAGATTGGTCAGAAANAATCCCAATAAGGCCAGCAGCAGGAAACTGGTCCATCGCATATTAATGAGCGAATGAAACAAACTGATTCTCTGATACCAGGGATGNCCTGATTTCATGATATTGCTGCTGCCATCCTTATTCAAAATCCTTCCGGACATATTTCCGGTGGAATTGTCAAATCCGGTGTCATTAATCGATCGGCGTTGTAAAATATCTTCCAGCGTCATTGTTGAATATTGCCGTAATTCCAGGCGATGAGAACAAAGATAGTATGCAATACCATGAGTCCATCAGCCAATACCAAATACTGTGCGGAGCTGCGTTGTTTTTTCAAAAGTACTTATACACTGCACCAGCCAGCACGCAGGCGATCAGGCTAACGAATCCATAGGTAGGCCCGATTTTTGATAAGCCATCCAGGACTGTACAAAAAGAAAGAAGAGGGGAATGGTGGGTAATAATATAAAGACCAGTTTGAGGGGATGTACCCGCCCTTCGGTGTTAAAAATAAAAATGAGAAACACGATCAGTGCCAGGCGAAAGCCCATAACCACTACACCGCCCTCCGATAGATGGATGCCTTGAGCCGGTATCGTCCAGGTTGCCATAAACCGCATCACCGCTAACAAGATACTTTTAAAAGCTGTTCGGCGAAAAAGCCGTGGATGCGGAATAAACCGTGGCATAAGGTGCATCACGGCGGCCAGAATCAAAAACATACTAATCCACTGACTTGTTGTTTGCAACTTGAAAAATACCAAAGAGATCCTGTTGCAGCCGGAATGAAATAAAATAAGCCATAACGGCCTTGTTTCGTTTTCAGATAATACAGGTGATATGCACTGAGGGTTGCAAAAAATGAACAGGTTTTCCGGTATACAAACTGGTTCGAGGCTGAGGAGGATGCGGGTTTCGATGCTCAGTAAACACGCTGCCAAACTAACCAGCAATTGGGTGGATAGCAGGAAGTTAAGAAGTCTGCCGGGCATACAAGAAACACGGGAAATTACCCTTGGGGTTAGTCTTTCTTCTCCTTCTTACCGAACAGGGGAACTTTATTTTCGTTGCCTGCCAACAGACGGTTGATGTTTTTGTGGTGCGTTAATACGACCATGATGGCTGTTGCCAACGCAAAAACGCGGTATATAACTTCAGGCTCTTTGAAAACAAANAATATCATGACCGGAAAGGCGATGCTCGCGGTGATTGAGCTCAACGAAACATACCGGGTCAGAAATAGCATCAGTACAAAAACCAAAATCAAACATGCCGCAACCAATGGCTGTATGGCGAGTATCATGCCAAACAAGGTCGCAATGCCTTTGCCTCCTTTAAATTCGGCCCAGATTGGAAAAATATGACCGACAACAGCGGCAATGCCTAGTAAAACCTGAAAATTCGTTAGNGCAATATTATCGGACTGGTACTTCGCGATAAAATAAGCCGANTCAACGGCTACATATCCTTTCAACATGTCTACGGCAAATACAAAACTCCCGGCTTTAGCACCCAGAACCCGAAAGGTATTCGTGGCTCCTGCATCNCCACTTCCAAAATTCCGTATGTCGATGTTGAAGAAGTATTTGCTGACCCATACTGCAGTCGGAATCGATCCGATGAGGTAGGCCAATATCATGAGTATGACTTCGTACATTAAATTCTATTTTTCAACGACTGAAAGAACAAATATACTACCGGGTCAGGGCATCTGCAAGTACACATTAGTTTTTAATTGCATGTATTGCCAGCCAATTTCCTTGTGTTTTTCAGAAATTTTACTGAAACCATGCGCCAACAGGGCATTTTCCATGGTTTCGCGATCAGTTTGAAGAATACCGCTCAAAAACAGACTTCCACCGCTTTTTAANCAGCTTAAAAGATTTGGTAAGGTGTCAAGAAGCACATTCAGGTTGATATTGGCCAGTATTATGTGGTAAGGCCCTTGTAAAGTATCCAGCCCATTCTGACTCACCTGAATATTGATACAAGCATTCCGCTGGCAATTTTCCAGGCTATTTTCGACCGACCAGGGATCATGGTCGATGGCGTCAACCGGACTTGCCCCTTTGCGTGAAGCCAGTATGGCCAATACACCGGTTCCACATCCGAAATCCAGAACGGCACTTTGCGCGCAATCGGTTTCATCCAGGTAACTCAGCATCATATGGGTGGTTTCATGATGTCCGGTACCAAAACTCATTTTGGGGGTGATTACCAGGTCATACTGGCAATCTTCAAAAGGCGGGTGAAAATCGGCACGCACCCCAATTCGTTCCGAAATCCTAACGGGAGTAAAGTTTGATTCCCAGGTCGCATTCCAATTTTCCTCCACAACCTCTGTGACATGCGGATGGTGTGGAGCGCAAATTTTCAACATGTCCGCAAAATCAGCCGAATCAGTATCCCAATAAATAATTAATGTGTCGTCGTCTTCCTGGGTACCTTGAAGTCCATCCAGCGACAACATACCCAGCAGTTCATCCCGTTTGTTCACATCCTGTACCTGAATACGTACTTCTGTCATCTTCATGCTACGAAAGTAATGAATCTGATTGTGGCACTGTACATTTGTCTCCATTTCAGGCTCATGTTTGATAAATACCTGCTTTATTCTAAAACGCCCTATCAACTTCTTGTGTTAAGTGCCCTGTTTTTTATGGCGCTTTTACTCGGTTCATTGGCATCTGGCATACTCAATGAACAATTCATTGGCCTGAGTTCCGAACAAATGGATGCCATGGATAGCATACCGGAAGCGTATATCGCCAAAGTAAAATGGGCCAATGCACTTTCCTTATTACTCGTTTTGTTACTTCCTGCCGGCTTGTATGCCTATTTATCCCATCCCAGACCGCTCACCTACCTGAAATTGAATCAGGGCATGCCGGCTTTGTATGTGTTATTGGGGATGCTGGCCATGGTGATTACCATTCCGGCTGTTTCGTTCATGGAACAATGGGGCGAATTGATTCCGATGAGTAAAGAGTTGAAAGCCATGGACGACCGGTATACTCTGGTAGCCCGATCGATTTTATCCACCAGCGATGTCCTTCAATTCCTGATTTCTGTGGTAACTATTTGTATTTTACCAGCGATTATTGAAGAACTTNTTTTCAGAGGGTGTTTGCAAACAACCCTGGTTCGTTCATTGCCCAAATCACCCTTCACCGCCATTCTCATTACCTCAATCATTTTTAGTGCCTTACATGGTCAATTGAGTGGATTTGTACCCCGTATATTTTTAGGTATGATACTGGGTTTGGCTTTTCACTATTCAGGAAATTTGTGGCTCAGTATAGGCATGCATNTTTTAAATAATNTTTTAAGTGTCAGCCTCATGTTTCTATACAACCGCAATTTAATTCCGATCGACGTTTCCGCACCGTTGAACATGCATTGGTTGGCAGGGGCCATGAGTTTGCTGGGGAGTATAGCCATCATGTATTATTTTTATCATAAGCGTCGGCCTTTTCTTATTGAAGATTGGTCGGATGCGCAGAACAGCAACGAAATTAAATCATGAGTCAGGATAAAATAAAATGGGTCTGTGTATTTAAATCAAACAGCAGGTTTGAAGCTGAAGCAGTTCAGGGAAATCTCGAAAGTTCGGATATCCCCTGCGTGCTGATAAATAAGCAAGATAGTAGTTACTTGTCGTTTGGATACGTCGAGATTCATGTTCCGGACTCGTATCAGGTGATTGCAGAAAATTTACTCAACGATTCGATTCAACAAAACTGATTCATGGCTTTTAACGTACAAACTNTTTTAACCCGTTTGGGAAGTGCAGTTTTGTTTAGCGCCCTCATGTTAGGCTGCCTGTTATGGAATGAACTGGCCTTTTTGATGCTGTTCGCGTTGGTTNTGTTTTTGTGTTTGCGCGAGTATCTTTCTATCATCGAANAAATTACCGGTCAAAAGGTACCGCATCAGCATCGCTTTCTTTTTATTGGAGCAGGCATGGGTACTTACCTTCTCACAGCATCCATTCCGATGCAACTTTGTGCGAATGCCCTGGCCACTTTGATGCATCAACACCTCATGTATTATAGTTTAGGTCTTAGCATTGGATTTATCGGCATGATGCTATTTTTTAAACGCTCACCGGCCGTGTGGTTACTCCTGAGTGGCCTGGGGTATATTCCTTTGTCCTTGGGTCTGCTGGTGCAATTGCGGTATCAAAGTTTGTTATTGCCGGTGATGCTGATTCTATTTATCTGGATGAATGATACCATGGCTTACCTGACCGGTTCCTTTATCGGGAAGCGACCTTTCTTTCCAGCTATTTCACCTAAAAAACCTAGAGGGACCTTGGGTGGAATAGTTTTTACTATGGCCTTTGCGGCTATTTGGGGCGCCTTAACCGATTGGTTTCCCATCTGGCAATGGATCGCTCTGGCAGGTATTGCCTCCTTTGTTGGAACTGCCGGCGATTTAGTGGAATCTAAAATGAAACGTATGGCTGGCATCAAAGACAGTGGTCAGATGATGCCGGGACATGGAGGGGCCTTAGATCGTTTTGATTCCTTGTTGTTGGCAGCCNCTTGTAGCATTTTGTTTGCGTTGATTTTTATGAAGTGTTTTCCGTACCAGGTTTTTGGCTGAAGCGCCCCATTTGTTTATTAAACATCGTCATTGGTACTTCTTTTTCTTCAAGTGTTTAATGCATAGCTTGGCCTCAGAAATTCATCCTAAATTTAACCACTTAAAGCGTCCGATTTAACTGGATGGTGCAACCCGAAGAGGGGATATCCTTACGCCAGCATCTGAAGGTTGAATTGGTTCAGCGTTTGAAGGAAAAACTTAAATTAAATTATAATCGATGCTCAAGAACTTTTTCACTCCTGCTGATATTGAATGTTGCTGCAACTTATGGCCAGACTTCCGTGCCGCAATGGCAATGGGCTCAAGCAGCAAAGGGTTTAGGGCATGAGTTTGCATATGAAGTGGATGTGGATGCGAAAGGAAATAGCGTGTTTTGCGGCGAATTTCAAACACCATCCTGTCAGTTTGGAAGTACAACACTTCAGGCTCCTTTGACCTATAATTATAATTTTTCATAGCGAGAGTGTCTGCTGGTGGACAGTTCTTGTGGGCCAAATCCGGACAGTCGGTAAATGGATCCGCGCCACCGGAATTTCCTGTGATGCGAACGGAAACAGTCGGGTGGTTGGTGAATTTTATGGATCGGATTCATTGGATTTTGGAGTGTGAAAATCCCATTGAACCTCGGCGCATCTACCAATGTATTTATTGCGGACTACGACTCGAACGGACAAGTAAAGTGGGCACGGAATTTAGGTGCTGGCCGGTCTGTCGGGAATAATGTCGCCAAGGTAGCCTTGGACCAATGGGGCCATGCCTATGTAGCCGCGGATTTTGATGACAGCACCTATTTGGTAAAATTGAACGCCGGAGGTCAGGAAATCTGGCGGGCATCCTACTCAAATTCTCCGACTTTTCAACAAATGGATATTGGTGGGGTGGCAACTGATTCCGCGGGAAATGTATTTGTAGCAGCCTGTAGTTTTGCTTCCTCAATTACCCTGGGAACTCAATCCATTACTAATCTATCCGGCGGTAAATTACTTGTTCTGGTTAAGCTGGATAGCGCCGGCAATGTACTTTGGTGCAAATTTGATGGAGGCTATCCCTCGATTTATGCTCCGGATATCAGTACAGACCTGGCCGGCAATGCGGTAGTGACAGGGTATTTTGGCGGAACCATAGCACAATTCGGATCGGTTCAATTAAATAACCTTTCGGGGTTTGAGGATTTGTTTCTGGTGAAATACAGTCCGCAGGGAAATGTGCTTTGGGCCAAGCGGGCCGGAGGTGTTTGGGCAGATCTCGGCTATTCGATTGATTGTGATACCTCTGGTTCCATTTATGTTGGAGGGATGTTTCGGGAACGGCTGTATTTGATAATGTGAGTTTAAGTGCGAACAATGCACCTGAAATATTCGTGGCGAAATACAACCCCTCCGGAACGGCGCAATGGGCGATAAAGGCAGGAGAAATGGACGTGGATATTTTGCATGGACTGGCTTGTTCGCCAAAAGGATATGTGTGGGCTTGTGGAAATACCTTCAGTGATACCTGCCGATTTGGTTCTTCGATAAAATTTTCGAACAGCAGCCCTCCGCCTTATTCGTCTGAATCTTGGGTAGCCCGTTTGCAGGAGACCCTGGTGAATGCCACGCCCACCGATCAATTTACAGGGTATTATAAAGTGTATCCAAATCCATCACGAAATGGTTTGGTGGTGGATCATGCCATGCAACAACCGCAATGGACTGTAACGGATATAACCGGAAAAGTTTGCTTGCAAGGACAACATAAATACGGAAGTCCAACGCAATTTGAAATTAATATTAGTGAATTAAAGCCCGGTAATTATTATTTACATCTCCAGGATGCAGTAACGTTTAAAACGGCGAAAGTTTCATTTTTGAAGCAAGAATAAATCCATTGTCCGTATACATATTGCAGCTAGATGGTTCCGAGAGCTTTACGTGATTTACGGACAAACTGCATATGAAAAGGTCTGTTTTGTTTTGGAATCAAATCCGTCTGGTCAATCGCTTTTTGATAAAATGCCTTGGCTTTTTCGGATTCGCCTTGTTGGCGNATATACCTCCCAAGGTAGTAGAGTGAATCAACCGTTTTATGAAATCGCTGATGATTTTGTAATACGGCTTCGGCTTCTGCGTATTGGTTATTTTCAAGGAGAGAAATGCCCAGCCACAATTCATCGTCCGGGCGAATAAATTTGCCTTGATTCAGCGAAGTCGCCCGTTGATATTGTTGAATTGATTCCGGATAGTTTTCATTTAAAAAGTGCAGGCGTCCTAATTGAAGTATCACATCNCGATCATCTTTATACATGCCTTGCAATGCCGATTGATACATGGCAATGGCTTGTTCATATTTTTTNCTGGATGCGTAAGCCCGGGCTAAGGCCGTGCGGTTCATNAAAGTGTCGCTGATTCTCAGATTTTTNTCAAGTTCAGGGATGCTTTCACGACTGTCAAAGAGGTTGGCCGTGAGGAATCCCAATTTTCCTCCCTGTAAGCCGGGCAGTACTTCAACAATCAGATAGGCCGCAGCACCAACCAGAGGGAGAAAAATTAAAATATAAATCCAGTTNCGTTTTCCTGACCTATAGGCATGAATAATTGCTATCAATTGTAGCACCCCAATCACCCAGTAATTCTGATAAATCCAATGCATAACGAGAGTGCGCAAAGTACAAATTATTTCGCGCTACCTGACGGCGAGCTGAAATAATTTCATGATTCCGGGGCTTTTAATTACATTTGCCCCCTTAAGACGCATACCGTCTTTGGTCCTATAGCTCAGTTGGTTAGAGCATCTGACTCATAATCAGAGGGTCCGGGGTTCAAGTCCCTGTGGGACCACAAAATCAGAGTGAGTGCGATGAGCAAATGCGATGCGTACAAACTCTGATTTTGTACTTCATATGCACATTAGTACTCACTCAAAAGTCGACCTCTACCTTTTAATTTGTTCATGTCACTCCCTAATAAAAAGGGTTTCTTTTCATTGAAACCCTCTGTGATTGCAGTGTGGAGGTAACCGGAATCGAACCGGTCACCTTCCCGACATATGATGTCGGGACACTCTCCTGAAAAGTGTAAACCAAAAAAATCAGCGGCGATACGCTGATTTTGTGGTGGTGATGAGAACTATATCGAACCCAAGTACCCTTTCATTAATACAAAAGTGGTATGCTTTAATAATTTCTTTTAAGAAATAAAAATCAGGTTTATAAGTCGATTATTAAAATTCAATCTCTTTCTTGTAAATATTATCAGTGAAAAATAAATTATAAATTTCTGTATTTATTAGAAATTCATCAGAATCTTTACTAAAGCCAATTCCATTATAGAAGTTGTCAATTAACTCCCAATATTTCTTTCGGTTAATTGCAAGTTCATTTAATTCCTTCAATTTTTGGTTGATTTTTCTGAATTTACTTCTCCAAACAGCCTAATCAGTTCTGATATAGGCCCTTTTTATTAATCTTGTCAAAACTATTTAAACAGCCTTCTAGTTTGTTTAAATATGCCTGATGCTGAAACCATTTTATCAAATACCATCTTGAATAAGATTCTCTGGGTGGAACCAATTTGTTTTTAAGTTCATTTTCGGATGAATAATAAGAAACATAGCCTGATGCAATAGAAAAGAAAATGAGAACTCTATTCAATAAACTGGTCTTAATATTAAATGGACTTGTTGTTTTTCCAAGCAGTGAAACATTCCTAATGTCAGATTTTAAAAATCTTACTTTGAATAGTTGAATAACTTCATTGTAATATTCAGGTTTAATAACTTTTAGCATTTTCTCGTAAAAATAGTTTGCTTGTTTCTCTTCATCCAAATCGCTTCTTTGCCTCAATTCTTCTTGTATTTCTTCTAGCATGTGGCCTATTTTCAAAACAATGTTTTCTGACGCAAATTCATAAATATTTTGAAATCTAAAATTATGAAAACATAATCTTAAAGCATCTATTATTCCTCCATCACCATTTCCGTAAATTAAGTAATCTTTCAAATCCCTCCGATTATTGTCATCTCTATTATCATTTTCCCAGTAAGAAATTGAATCATAAGTTGCTTTATTCGCTTTATCTGTACCAAAGCCTCCTGCAAAAATTACATAGTCGCACCTATACTCCTCTTCTTTGCTGTTTCTTAAGTGATTGTCGGAATATAAAACTCTGACAAACTCATCATGCTCTTCTATTTTAGTTACAACATTGTAATTCAAGAAATGAAGAGTATCTTTATTTTCTCAACAAAATAATTCCAATTCTCATTGAAACGATTAGTAATATGCTTCACTTCTTCAGACTTCCAATTATAAAATGGGAGCGATGTAGTATCACTGCTAAATCCATCATGGGGCCATTCAAAAATACTTGGGTGAATTACTCGATTACTTTTAAGATGTATATCAAATGCAGCTTGACGCTTGTGAAACACTTTGACTTCATGCACCAACCTATTTAATACTTGAGAAATAATACTTCCTGCAAATCCACAACCTACAACTGCTACTCTAACACGCTCATTTTTTACCTTTATATTAATTCTGTTGTATGCTTCCTTATCTTGCTTTAAACTGGATAGTTTGTTTAATATAAAAGCATAGCAAAAATTAAAAGCACGTATTTGTTGAGAATGAATTGTAATGTTCCGGGACTCTAGAGCCCCAATACAAAACACCCTTTTATGATTAGGAACTTCCATTGCATTTAAAATTGCTTCTGAATTTGTAATTATTGTTGAAATCATAATCAAATTTAAAATTTAATACAAATTAGTCCATTTGTTTACGGAGATTCAAAAATTAATAATGAAGAATTGAATGGAATCAAAAACTTTCCATTTTAACCATAAAAACTAAAAAAGAATTTCAATGGCAGCATTTAAACATTAGTGCTTTTCTAAAATCGAATGACATTCATAAATTGTTTTAGTGTTGATATAGAGCGAGAAACAGAGCGAGAGCGAGGAACAAATCATCGTTCATCCTCATCGCTCTCGCTCTTGGCACTCCCGCTGATTTGTGAAGATAATGAGAACTAAATCGAACAGCGGTACATTAGTACAAATTATCAAATTGAATGATTACTTAATGAGATTAAAGTAAATCAACGAAGAAAGAGAAACAAAAGAAAAAGAGAAAGAACATTCAGAACGCGTTCACTTTCTGTTTTTCTTTCCCTTTCTGATTTGTGGAGGTAATGGGTACTATATCGAACACCCGGTACATTAGTACAAATTATCAAATTGAATGATTACTTAATAAGATTATGGTAGATAAACGAAGAAAGAGAAACTTAAAGAAAAGAGAAAGAACATTCAGAACGCTTTCACTTTCTGTTTTTTTCCCTTTCTGATTTGTGGAGGTTGCAGAACTAATTTCGAACCATTCTAAATATTTAGAGTGAGAAACAGAGTGAGAGCGGGGTAAAAATCTTCGCTCTATCGCTCTCGCTCTTTCGCTTTGATTTTTGTGGAGGTAACCTGAATCGAACCGGTCACCTTCCCGACATATCCTGTCGGGACGCTCTCCCGAAAGTGTAAACCCCAAAAAAATCAGCGTCGAAACGCTGATTTTGTGGTGGAGCTACGTTTAGGAAATTCGAACTTTTTGATTGACTTGATTTCGATTTTGGAATTCTAACTTCGGTTAAAATAAGAAAGAGAAACATAAAGAAAAAGAGAAAGAACATTCAGAACGCTTTCACTTTCTGTTTTCTTTCCCTTTCTGATTTGTGGAGGTTGCAGAACTAATTTCGAACCATTCTAAATATTTAGAGTGAGAAACAGAGTTAGAGCCGGGAAAAATCTTCGCTCTATCGCTCTCGCTCTTTCGCTTTGATTTTGTGGAGGTAACCGGAATCGAACCGGTCACCTTCCCGACATATCCTGTCGGGACGCTCTCCTGAAAGTGTAAACCAAAAAATCAGAGTCGAAACTCTGATTGTGTGGAGGTAACCGGAATCGAACCGGTCACCTCTTGCATGCCATGCAAGCGCTCTACCAAATGAGCTATACCCCAGCAGGGCTGCAAATATACTCGCTCCAATCAAAACAAAAATGTATTTTTATTCCATGAAGAAATTTTCCGTCTGGCATCAGATTCTCCAATATCTCTATCTGAAAAAAAGGATAAAGATGCACCAGACAATATGAATATCCGTTTTATGCATGGAATGAACCGGATATCTATTCTGATGTTTTTAGCCGCTTTGGTACTCCTGATCGTTCGATTATTTCTTCGACGCTAATTGGTAAAGCCGCTGTGCTACTTGCAAGGAAACGACCTGTGTTCCGAGCAGTTTCTTTAGTTCCCCATACGACGACTTCAATCGGTCTCGATACGTGGCATCATACAGTAGTCTTTGTGCCTCNATTTTTAGGTGCTCAACAGTCAATTCATTTTGCAAAATTTCGCGCACCACTTCGCGATTCATAATTAAGTTCACCAGTGAAATGAATTTCACTTTTACCAGCATACGGGCAATCCAGTACGACAATGCATTGGCTTTGTAACAGACTACCTGCGGAACTTCAAACAAAGCGGTTTCGAGCGTGGCTGTCCCACTGGTCACCAGAGCCGCTTTCGCATGGGCAAGTATCTCATAGGTCTTTCCTTTTTCCAGGCGTATCGGAAGCCCCTGAATGTATGGCTCATAGATACCATCCTCTAAGTTCGGCGCCTGAGCAATGACTAACTCAACATCATGAAAATCTTTCACGGCCTCCAGCATAAGAGGTAACATGTTTTTAATTTCTTGTTTCCGACTGCCCGGTAATAAGGCCAGCGTTTTGCCGGGACTTTCATCATTTGATTTTTGACGTTCCTTATCAATTACTTCCACAGTTGGGTGACCAAAANNATCAACTTCAATGCCCCGTTCGGCGTAAAAGGCCTTTTCGAAAGGAAGTATACAAATCATTCGATCCACTGAACGGCGAATAATTTCAATTCGGTTTTCTTTCCAGGCCCAAACAGTTGGAGAGATGTAGTAGAGTACTTTAAATCCGGCCTTTTTAGCCCAGGTGGCCATACGCAAATTAAATCCAGGGTAATCAACCAGCACCACCACATCTGGTTGAAAGGTTTTGATTTGGGTTTTACAGGAATTAAAATTCTTAAGTATTTGTGGTAAGTTGGCCAACACTTCAACAAAACCCATAAATGCCAGATCCCTGATATGTTTGTGAAGGGTGGCCCCTGCATTCGCCATCGANTCTCCTCCCCAGGCCTCAATCTGCGCATCGTCATCCAGTAGAATTAATTCTCTGATCACGTTAGATGCGTGCAAATCTCCACTGGCTTCTCCGGCGATNAAAAAGTACTTCAAAATTTAAATCAGGTTAAAGCGATAAACAACCGCAGTTAATGCGTAAAGTATAATCGCCAGAAAAATGCCCTTCAGGGTTTGCATCCGTTTCCGATTTTTATAATAAGTGATTAATGGAATTGTTGCTATTAACCCCAAACTGATGACTCTGGAGATCATGTAGTGGTTATTCTTCAGCATGAACATAAAATCGGATAACCCGCTATGTTCAGCTGTAAATTTAATCAGGTAGAAGAGATACATTCCAAAAACCGGAACGACTAAACCTAAAACCAGACCTAAGCCAAAATGATCTCTGTTCATGCTGTAAAAATAGGTCGGGAAATTAAATTGCGTTGAGACCATTCACCATGCGCTGTTTCATAGCCTCAAATGCGATAATTCCGCAGGCTACACTTACATTCAGGTTGTCGAATCCACCGGCCATCGGTATCCTGAACGTTTCATCACTGAATGCCTTAGTTTCAGCGGAAATGCCTTGTTCCTCAGCTCCCATCACAATACAACAAGGCACCCGGAAGTCCATGTCCAATAAGCTTTTNTTAGCCTCAAGGTCACTACTAAATATGCGGATACCATTCATGCGCAAGGTATCCCCAATCGTTTTCATGTTTTTNTCCCGGCAAAAGGTGATTTGCATCATAGCGCCGGCTGAAGTCTTCACCATATCTTCATGTAATGGTGCAGACCGCCGTTCGGTAAAAACGACTGCATCGGCACCACAACAAACGGCAGAACGAATTATAGCCCCGGTATTCCGCACATCTGTGATTCCTTCCAGAACAACAAGGAACGGAGTTTTGCCCTCATCATACAATTTAGAAATCACATCCTGCAACGGAATGTATTCGACGAAGGCACCAAACGCGGCAATTCCCTGATGGGCACCTCGTACCAAGGTATTCAACTTCTCAATAGGCACCCGAACCAAAGGAACATGTTGCTGTTTAGCCAATCGAATGATATCGCCAATATTTTCACCGCTGATGGTATGGTGCATCAGAATGCGGTCGAGTGGCTTGTTGTTTTGTAAGGCTTCCAGTACGGGATTTCGTCCGTAAATGAGTGATTTATTGGCGGACATCTTTATTTTTCTATCACAAACTTGGTAGATTCAATAATCTTACCGTACACATCTTTTGCCAGAACCACATAAATCCCATTTGGATAAGTATCCATATCCTGAAATGAAATTTCATCGGTTCCTGTGGGGAAGGTCTTTTCCTGAAGTTTACGACCAATCAGATTTCTCAGTTCAATGGTCAGCGGCTCGGCATAAGAATTATTCAACTTCACCCGCAAAACGGCTGTTTTAAGGGGGACCGGATATAACGAGAATAATTTCTTGTCTTCTGAACCGGCTAGTATAGACCCATTCAGGACAAGAAATAATAGTATCGCTAAAATCCTTTTCATATATCTGATTCAAAAATATAAACCTTTTTTTATAAAAATGCAGTCTTTGCGTTAAAATTCGTGATTTTGCCCTAGCTTTGATTAAAATTCAATCCTATGCATTTCATTCAAAACACGTGGTTCGCGTCGAATGTGATGTTTGTTCTCTTCTTTTGTCTGGCCTGTCTTTCTGCAGTTGCCTATATGAATAACCGAATTCGTATTTACAAAAAGGCGATGTATGCCACTTTAGCCAGTTTTTTACTTGCCATGGCTATGTTTGTGTCTTCTGAACATGCTACTACGGGGTTCCCGGTAGCTTCGGTTCCATCAGCTTCAGCCGCTACCTCTCAGGTTGAATCTAATCCGTCAGTTTTGTCGCGTGTGGCTGACTTTGTGTTGGATATCGTGAAACAAAAAGTTTCTGAGTAAGTTCGTCGGTCTTTGGAACTGGTGTTTGTTGAAGAAACCACGAGGTAAAAACGATCCTTGAAAAATTAGGGGAGTATTTCACAGTGATTTTGTTTTCACTTTACGAATCAAGGATAAATTATCATGACATTCGTTTCCTGATGTAATTTTGGAAGATGGATTATGCCATTGTGGTAGCCGCAGGAAGCGGTACCCGTATGCAAAGCGAAATTCCCAAACAATTTCTTCTTTTAGGAGGCCGTCCGGTTTTATGGTATGCCGTATCCAGCTTTTAGAATATGATGNAGGCGATGAAGGTTATACTTGTGCTAGCTGAAGAGCAAATGTCGCGACAGGATGAATTAAATAACTATTTCGAAAACTCGAATCGGATCGAATTTGTTGCTGGTGGATCGAACCGTTTTGAATCTGTTCGGAATGGTCTGAGGCATATCGATTCTGGAGATCTGGTTNTTATTCATGATGCCGTGCGCCCGTTTATTGGTCGGCCATTAATTGAACGTTGTGCAGCTTGTGCCCGGCAGCACGGATCGGCCATACCGGTTCGACCAGTTTCTGATTCGATTCGTAAAATAGATGCAAATGGAAGTGTTGCGGTTGATCGTTCCATTTTTCGTCAGGTTCAAACCCCACAAACCTTTCAATTGGATTTAATANAAAAGGCCTTTCAGCAAAACTTTAATGCTTTATTTACGGATGAAGCCTCGGTGCTGGAAGCTTACGGTCATCCGGTGGCCTTATGTGAGGGGGATGATGCCAATATCAAATTAACCCGCCCAATAGATTTACTCTGGGCTGAAAGTTATTTAAAGCACATGACCTTATTGGGTTGATACCCCGACAAAGTTGAGGTTACGCGTGTAGGATCCACCAATAATTGAATCAACGGAAGGTTTAGTATATGGAACAAATTTTTCAATACGAATCGCGCGTGTAGAGAAAATTCCTAATGCATCTTTACCCAAGACTCCGTCTGAATAAATATTCGTATAAATTGGTCTGATCTCGNNATCATAAGTGAGTCCGCCTTGTGCTGTGGTGACGTCGATATATGTTTTTAATACACTTCCACCGGCTAGTATCACCACATCTGGAGTATCTACATAACGCGAAATATTGCTGGGTGCATTGCCAATTTCGCTATTTAATAATCGATAAAATTCTTCGTTGCTAACTTGTATCTGAGTATTACCGCCATTGGCAGGTATGTTTTTTGCCAAAGGAAGATCTTTGAATTTGTAGGTGGTAATTAACGTGGTATTGTTTTTTTCCTGATACCAAAAACGTAAAACCACATCAAAGAATGCCGAATTTGGAGGNGCAACCCAATTGTAATTACAAGTTCCGCTAATTTCTGCTACATTAATACGATCAAATAAACCCTTGGGATAGTTGATTTGAAAAACAGAAGGATTGTCGTTGATGATTTCAGTTTGTGCTGTAACAACCTTACCATTGTTTTGATTCAAGAGCACTAGTTTATAGGATGCTGAAGGGTCCAGGGCATCCTTAAATTTATAAGCATAGTTTGGCGACTGCGCAAATATTCCGGAATCTTTTACAAATCCTTCCAGATTGGCATCCACTCTTTGAAGGACTATGGTTTTTACCAAGGCTCCGTTTGAATACTGTTCCAGCTTCACCGATAAATTGTTGTAATAAATACTGTCGGAATTTTGAGCGAGAATGAGATTGTCGGCTTTTTCATCGTAAAATCCTTTGGTAATGCGGATGTAGTTAGCTGTATCGGATTTTGATAATAAGCCATATACAACTGTAATGTCCTTGTAATCAGCTCCTACCTTAAAATCATCTTTACAGGAACTGAGCAGTAAAACGAGGGTACAACACAAAATGCCTAAAATGCTCTTCATAGTGGCCAAAACTACTATTTTTTACAACGCAAGCCGATTCAATAAGGTGAAAATATTTTTGCGCCCTTAAAATAAAAGCACATGGATTCATTGATTCGCCAACTCCGTCTCGACCTTCAACAGGTTGTAAAATCGGTGTTCGACCGCGAAATGGCGGCAGAGNGATTTTTAATCAATGAAACCAAACCGGAATTTACCGGTGATTATACACTGGTCACTTTTGCTTTAACGAAATCGTTGGGTGGGCGGCCCGACGATCTTGCACAAAAAATAGGAGAGGAGTTAGTGAAATTATTTCCGCTGTACACGCAGTTCGAGGTTGTGAAAGGATTTNTGAATATCTCCTTATCGGATCGGGCGCTCACGAAACAACTTCAACTTATCAGGGGGATGCCGAATTTCGGTCAGGCTCAGGATACCGGTCAGCGCATCATGGTTGAATACTCATCACCCAACACCAATAAGCCTTTACACTTTGGGCATATGCGGAACNATTTTCTTGGGAATGCTGTATCCCGCATCCTGAAAGCGAATGGTCACGAGGTTATTCAGGCTAATCTGATTAATGACAGGGGTATTCATATTTGCAAGAGCATGATAGCCTGGATGAAGTTCGCCAACGGGGCCACTCCTGAGTCCTCCGGAATTAAAGGTGACCATTTAGTTGGAGATTATTACGTTCGATTCAATGATGAATACAAAAAGGAAATTGAAGCCCTGATACAACGTGGTATCCCGAAAGAAGAAGCCGAGAAANAAGCACCTATCTATCTGGAAGCGCAGAATTTACTCCGCCTTTGGGAGGCAGGAGATCAGGCCACACTGGCATTGTGGAAACAAATGAACGATTGGGTTTACGAAGGGTTTCATAGTACTTACCAACGCATGGGAATTCAATTTGATGCCTGGTATTATGAAAGTGAGACCTATTTGTTAGGANAAAAAATCGTGGAGCGCGGTTTGGACAAAGATGTATTGTTTCGCAAAGAGGATGGTTCAGTTTGGGTAGATCTTACCCCGGATGGGCTGGATNCGAAATTACTACTTCGTGGTGATGGTACCTCAGTGTATATCACCCAGGATATCGGTACGGCAGTTTTGAAATATGATGATCATCACATCCATCGTTCGGTCTATGTCATAGGCGATGAACAGAACTACCATATGCAGGTACTTCAACTGATTTTACAAAAATTACAGGAACCCTGTGCAGAGGGGATTTATCATTTGTCCTATGGCATGGTTGAATTACCTACCGGCAAGATGAAGAGCCGTGAGGGGACCGTTGTAGATGCGGATGATATGTTGGATGAAATGATTTTATCAGCACAANAAAATACCGAAGAGTTAGGCAAAGTTGAGGGATTTGGTGTTGAGGAGTTGCAGCAACTGTATCACATGCTTGGCATGGGCGCGCTGAAATTTTACCTCTTACGGGTGGATCCCAAANAACGTATGATTTTTAATCCGCAAGAGAGTATTGATTTTCATGGATTCACCGGGCCTTTTGTACAATTTACACATGCGCGAATTTGTTCCATCTTACAGGCTGAAGCTGATGCAGAAAAAATATCCTGGACGAATTTGGTCTTGAATCCGGAAGAACGTAACCTTATTCGCCTGGCCGATGAATACCCTGCTGTATTACACCAATCCGGCCAAGAGTTTAATCCTGCACATGTATGCAATTACTTGCATCAGTTAGCCAAGTCATTTAATGGATTTCTCACCTTGCACAGTGTCTTAAAAGCGGAAGATGAAGCCACCAAACAACTTCGTTTGGAATTGTGTTTACACATTAAACACATTTTAAATCATGGCTTAGCTCTGCTTGGCATTGATGCCCCGGAACGAATGTAATACAACACATTACTTCGGGCGGTAAGCCTGAATCTAGTAGAACTTATCGTGCAGATTGCAGAAATTGATTCAATTCTGATTTAGAAGAACTGAAAGTAAAAACACTATTTACTTTGAAATAGTTTTCAGGGTCTGAGCAATAGGCATAAGCGAATTTAGCAAAGTCAAGTTTATTATTTTCGAAACTAAACAACTTACACACCTGGATAATTTGTTGAGTATTCATGCATTTTGCGGAAATTGCTTGTTTGGCAATATCGAGTTTGTTGTTTTCAAATGACTCGCCATTCAGTAAGCCACGGGTTTGCTCAAAATCACGCTGACTCATAAAATAACCCCGGCATGGATTTGTGGGACCCCCATCTACTGGCATTTCAATATAATCTGGTTCCATAGTTTGGGTGCGGGTAGTGGTTTGGGTTGTGGTAGTACGCGTCGTAGTAGTTGTCGTGTTTGCTCCACCCATACCATCATTCACTTCAAATCGCAGACTATTTCCATTTACATCAATATTTACGCCTGGGTTGTTGGTTTGGGTTTGCGTGCGCACGGTAGTTGTAGTGGTTTGTGCATTTACTCCTCCTGGTGAAAAAATGGGTTGTAAAGATCCAAAACGATATACTGTGCAGTTTCCGGGGCGTGGTAAATTTTGAACCGCATTTTGTTGTGAGAAAAACCGAAGAATATTCTTGCCATTTTTGTCGCGTTTAATTTTGTAAACAACGTCCTGCATCACACCTTCTGCATCGGTCAGCATCAGTACATTTTTAGTGATTTCCTTTTGTTTTGGATCTTCAAAAATTATTTTGCAACTATAGTAGGGTTGCGGTAATTCTTCGATGCGAATATTAGTTTGCGCCACTTCGTTCATTCGTTCTCCGTTCAGAATAAGAAAAAAACGAAGTCCATCTTCCGAAAANATGGTCAGGTTAGCACTAGGTTGAAACTGAGCATATACTGAAATAAAAGCGCTCAATAAAATGGCGGTCAGCGATAATTTTTCATACTACAAAAATTGTGTTTACTAATCAAAAATAAACGTCAAAAATGTAACGCACATTAAATAGTTGTTATACAGCGTATTACCTGGATATAGGTTGTTCGTGATTTCCGTTAAACTCCCTCCTGTAGGGATTAAATTTGGAAAACTTCTGGTACTTAGTTTGAATCAAATTCTTTTTGTCACCTTATTCGCTGAGCACTTCGGGAATACATTGTCCGATACACGCATTCGGCATTTGAATGTGCAAAAGGGTTGCTAATGTTGGCGCAATGTCGGTCATGTGAACGGTACGAAGCGTTTGCCCCTTCTGGATTCCCCAACCAAACCAGACCAGGGGTATATGGGTGTCATACGGATTCCAGGTTCCATGCGTGGTACCGGTACGGGAATAGGCATCTAACCAGGCCGGATTTAACAGAAGTAAGATATCGCCACTGCGTCGGGCTACGTATCCGTTGATTGCCATCTTTCGAATCGGCTCGGGCAGAACAATTCGGCTCAGATCGTGCATATTCACCGCGAACTGAATTTCTTCGTGTAAAAATAAATCTTGTTGTATTGCATCAATGACTTCCTGGCGGTTTAATCCGGATGACTTTAGAACGCTATCGTGAATCCAAATAAAATTTTCACTGATATCACGAATCAGGTTATTGAATTTTAGTTTGGAGAAAAGGCTTTTGTTCAGCTCCTCTTTTAATTTTGAAGCAAATAAGTATCCTGCGTGATTCTTCTGATCCAATAAAAATTGCGGGTTGTGAGCCACGCCATGATCAGAGGTTAAAAATAAGGTATATTGACCTTCACCCACTTGTTCATCCAGGTAGTCTAATAACTCTGCAATCAGCTGATCCATGCGGAGATAGGTATCTTCGCACTCGATGGAATTTGGTCCAAATTGATGTCCGACATAGTCAGTCGATGAAAAACTGAGGGTGAGCATGTCAGTTTCTTCTGACTTGCCCAAACGTTCCTGTTCAATGGCCGCTTTGGCAAATTCAAGCAGGATGGTATTTCCAAANGGTGTTTTTTTNACATCTGCTGGTTTCAGGTGATTCAGGCGATGCGGGAATCCGGAATGCAGCTCACCACTATATCGCCCTTCATAGGCATTGGTATCTGCAGTACTTTGGATATACGAGGCCAGAGGGTAAAGTGGATTCCAGTCGTTTTGCATTAGATTCCTCGCACGATTTTCAGCGTTAAATTTTTTGACCCATTCCGGTAAGGCATCAGCATAAAAACTACTCGTGATAAAATATCCCAAACTGTCATCCATCCAATAACAGGCTGAGGGCATATGGCCACCTGGTAAAATGGCCGCCCGATCTTTTACAGATAAAGCAATCACTTTCGAGCGTTTATTTGTAGCCAGTCGAAGTTCATCACCAATGGTACTTGCNCAGTAAGTTTTCGGACTCATTTTTCCGGCTTTCGTGTTGAGACCTACAGGTACAACCTGTGCGTCCTGGGTACAATAAACCGGGGCTCCCGTAATGCGATCGATCCAGTCGTTGCTGGCAATTCCATGCAGCGCAGGTACCGAGCCTGTGTAGATGCATGCATGACCGGGCCCGGTATATGAGGGCAAATAATTAATGAAAGCGTTTTCGCAGGAATGTCCTTGGCGTAATAAACGTTGAAAACCCTTTGCCTGGTATCGTGCGGCATATCGATACAAAAAATCATATCGCATTTGATCCAAAACAAGGCCTATCACTAAACGTGGGCGCTCTCGGGGGCCACCATTCGCCATCAGGGAAACCATCAAAGTCAGGAAGGTGAGCAGGATATGAACAAATCGCATACGTTTATAATTGATTTGTAAAAATGAGAAATTATACATGAAAAGCCCTTATGTTTTGATTATTTTTGCCCGATTGTCAACAAAACCGACAATTTGATACTATGGCAGATTTATTTGAAAAGTTTTCCAAAAACAGAGGATCGATCGGACAATATCAGGAAAAGGCGCATGGGTATTTTGCATTTCCACGCCTTGAAGGTGAAATCAGTAACCGCATGATTTTTCAGGGAAAGGAAAGGGTTATTTGGAGTCTGAATAATTATTTAGGGTTAGCAAATCATCCTGAAGTGCGCAAGGCGGATGCCGATGCGGCGGCAGAATGGGGACTGGCTTATCCTATGGGAGCCCGGATGATGAGTGGTAACTCGGTATTGCATGAGCAGCTCGAAAATGAATTAGCGGCATTTGTTTCAAAAGAAGATGCCTTTCTCCTGAATTACGGTTATCAGGGTATGGCCTCCATAGTAGATTGTTTATGCAGCCGCCGGGATGTTGTCGTGTATGATGCTGAAAGTCATGCCTGCATTTTAGACGGTTTGCGTATGGTGCCTGCACACCGCTATGTATTTAAGCACAATGATNCGGAAGATTTTGAAAAACAAATGGTGCGTGCGACCAAGATGATCGCCGAAACCGGAGGAGGCATCCTGGTGATTACGGAAGGCGTTTTCGGTATGGCCGGAGATCGGNGGAAATTAAAAGAAATCTGTGCTTTAAAATCGAAATACGAATTCCGTTTATTGGTTGATGATGCACATGGTTTTGGTACCATGGGGGCGACCGGTGCCGGAGTGGGTGAGGCGCAAGGCTGTCAGGATCAGATTGATGTATATTTTTCAACCTTCGCANAAAGCATGGCCAGCATCGGAGCCTTTGTTGCCGGTGACCGCGAAGTGATTAACTTCCTTCGCTATAATTTACGTTCTCAAATATTTGCGAAATCGCTGCCCATGCCAATCGTTGTGGGAAATATCAAACGATTGGAATTGTTGAAGAATGAACCGGGATTGCGCGAACGTCTTTGGAGAAATGTTCATTCATTACAAACTCAACTTCGGGATAATGGATTTGATATTGGTAAAACCGATTCACCGGTAACTCCGGTATACATGCATGGTGGGGTTGTTGAAGCCAGTCAGTTAATTGTGGATATGCGCGAGAACTACAATATCTTTTGTTCAATTGTGGTCTATCCCGTAATTCCACGCGGTCATATCATTTTACGACTGATTCCAACAGCTGTGCATACGGAACAGGATATCAAAGAATCCATTGATGCCTTTAAAGCCGTTAAACATAAGTTGGATAATAAATTGTATCCTGCCGAAATTCCTTCAGTGGTATAGGCCATCTGAATTTTAAACCCTTAAACTCCGGATATTCTTCGGAGTTTTTATTTATTCCATCTTTTCATCGATTTCAGGTGGTATACGATATGCTGGTTCGGAGTTTTGCATGTTAGACCCATGTGAATTGGTAGATAGACCATCTCGTCAGCTCCTACGAGACCGACCTGTATTGATGCATTCATTGGTTGCGAGGAACGCGCATTACAAAGGATAAATCGGTAATAAGATAGTTGTTTAGTCCAAATTTATTGGTCTATCCTGTTCCGATGGTGTGGATGTACCTGAGGAACCAAGGTTATACCAATCTTACTTATAAAATAGTCCAACCTATTTAATAAGTTTAGCGTGGTGAATGCCGATATAGCTTGAAAATAGTCCAGGCGAGTGAAACGAAGATTGGACTATATTGAAAGCATAATCGGTATTACAACCAAACGATCGGTATTACAAATCGCACATCGGTATTAGTTGACGGGTATGGACTTATTTTCAATGCCAATGATTCCGCTCACATTGGTAATTTTATATTCAGTGAACTGCTGATTGGATTCCAGTCCGGAACCATAGATCACCTGAGTGGGAGTTGTAATTTTTACGAATTTCTCAGTAAAGAATTTCTGAATTTTNTCGTTCCAGACCAACTCTTCGGTTTGAAGCATTTCGCCTTTGTGGTTTTTAACGACTACGCTATCTCGTACTAATACATTGTTGTTGTGTTCGAATAGCTTACCGTATTTAGCCGTCAGTATGCTGGTGATATGTAATTCTTCGTCGTAGAAAGTGACTTCAAGGCCTGAAGGCATTTCAACATACGGCGGATTATTTTGCTGCATATGCCGGAAGACCGGTGTTTTTAATTCCGTTTTGGTATGCCCTTCTTTACTGTAGTATATGGTGACTCCCTCGGCTTTTTCGCTATTTAATAAACTGCGGTCCAGGGTTTTATCTACTTGTTTCAGATCGGGCTTGCAACTGAATATCCCACTCAGAATCACAATGAAGTATAACCGACGTATTGACACCACCTCAACAGTTTAATCATAACGACGTTTAATAAACCACTTATCGTTAAAAGTAAATCCGACCGAGAATCGGGTAAAACCTTCCCGTACCAGTCCATTGTCCAAAGTGCCTCGTCGACCGACTTCGAGCGTAGCATTTAATTGGCCGATGCTGTTATTTGTTCTGCGCAAAGGGTAACCAATACCAACGGTTGCTGCGGTTCGTTTCAGCGAGGTTCCATTTAAACGGATAATATCTTGTCCGGTATAAAATCCGGCACGAAAAGTAACCCGTTTCCAATAATTGTTTACAGCGTTAATATCGGGTGTAATGGCTCCACCGGCACGCACCATATAACTTGAGCCGAATGAATCGGGTTGGCCATAGCTGCTGTATGTTCCCCAGTCAGATGTTTGTACATCAAGTCCCACCTGCCAAAAATCTCCTTTGGCCAAAAGTAGACCTATTGAAGCCAGGGCCGGTAATTTTACTTTACCCTTGGCGTCAATGGTACTGTCAACCTCATAAAATGGGTCAGTGATATCATATTTAAAGGACTCCCAACGGGATTCTTTTNNTGCGCTTAACGACTGCGATCCGGTGTAAGTGATTCCTCCCTTTAAAGCTAAGTCTTCTGAAATTTTATGGGTGTAATGCAATCCGAGTTGCCAGAAAAAACCACCCATGGTTGTTCGGTTCGAGAAGTTGGTTGAATTTATGTCTAAACTATCGGTGAACTCTGTGGTGGTGGCATTAATGAGATTCCCGAAATTGTATCCGGTGTTTAAACCGATGGCCACTTGTTGGTATTTGTAGGCAAAGCCAATATATACTTTNTGCAGACCTCCTCCGCCATAATAGGTACTGAGCGCATTGCTATCGATACCTGGTAATACGGCGTATTTTTGAAGATTGTACCGGGAGCGTGTTTGAGGGATGAGCCCAAAACTGATTCCTGCATTTTTNGCAACAGGCATGCCAATATTCACGTAGGCTAAATTACTTGTGCCATTTTTATAGGAGCCATTGGCATTGCGCACGGTCAACCAACTGCCCTCCAGACCCACCTGATAACAGGTCATCTTTAAATTGGCATAGGTGGCAGGATTGGATGGATTGGCCTGAACCGGATTGTCATCTGCCTGTGCAACCCCACCCATTCCCCGATTGGAAACGTTTTCGGTCGGTTTCAGATTGCCAACTCCATAGCGGGAATAGGGTGAATTCTCCTGTGCGAGGACTGGTTGTAGTGTGAAAACAATAACGAGGAGAAGTAAATTACTTTTGTATTTCAAGAATTGCATAGAGTCCTTTGAACAGGAAATTTGAGTCAGCAAATATCTTGCTTTTCAAACGGGATTCAAAGAACGGTCCATCCCCACCAGTTAAAACCGCGTTAATTTTACCATACTGACCTTCGTAGCGCTCAATCATTCCATCAATTTCAGAGGCAATGCCCATTACAGCGCCACTGCGTAAAGAAGTTTCTGTATCGTATCCCAGCAAACTAACATGTCCTTCGCGGGAGATAAGTGGTAGTTTTTGGGTAAAATCACTCATCGAACGAAGTCGCATTTCCAGACCCGGTGAAATCGCTCCGCCGCGAAATGCATTGTTCTTTGCCAGAAAATTATAGGTCACACAGGATCCGACAGAAATAACAAGACTATCTTCACCCGGATAAAATTTACTCAAGGCTGCAACCAGGGCCAACCGATCATGTCCTAAAGTTTCAGGCGATCCGTAGGCATTCAGAAATGGCAATCGAAAATCGTAGGAATTCAGTACAAACAAAGTGGCATGTTTGGCCAGTAATTCTTCAATGGAGCGATCATGATTAACTACCGAAGCGAGAATGATTTTTTCAGGATTGTAAATGGTTACAACTCGCGTCAGGTCATCCAGAATGGCGTTTTGCGAAAACATAAATTTTTCTGCCATGCGGTCTCCCTGAAACAAAGCTCCTTTCCAGTTGGTATTCCCAAAATCAAGACAAAGTGAAACTGGCAGCATAATCGTACTTCAACTCCTTCTTAGAGATTGGCGCAAATTAAACAAGTATCTGTGGATATAAAGAATATCCCGATTAATATTTTTTTAAGGGAAAGAATTGAGATTAATCCTCATTTTTCGGGTCTGTATCCTCTATGGATAATCGCCTGAAATGGCCATTTAATTGGATGCGTTCCTTGAGATTTTGTAACTCCATAATGGTAGGAATCAGCTTCTTTAAATGGCGTTGAATATACTCCTGACGTTGGTCTTCGCGGAGCAAATTCAGAAATTCGTACTCCTGTTCCAAACTCATGCCAACATGATGTGCAATATCGTAAGTGCTTAGTTCAATATCAGCGCGTTTGTATTCTTTTGAAACTTCAAGCAGTTGATGAAAATAGCGCACTTCATTCATGATGATTTGCATCTTTTTCTGAATGCCTTGAGACGCATTGTCGGGATAATTTACAATGGCTCCGCTGAATAATTTATCCGGTAAATTTTTGATGACCTCGAGAATGCGGAATACCCTCACACCACGTGTTTTTACATCCGATCGNCCATTGTCATATTCCTTTTCAATGCGCAAAATCTCAACTGTGGTGCCTATTTCAGACATTCCACTTTTTAATACAGTGGGAATGCCAAACTCCTTCTTTTCGGCAAAACATTCTTCGATCAGTTGTTTGTAGCGTGGTTCAAAAATATGCAGGTTTAAACGCTCCTCCGGGAAAACAACAATGTTGAGCGGGAAAATGGGAAGGAGATTCATCATCGCCCTAAAGGTAAGCGATCCGGGATAAAATCAAAGGTCCGGATTCAGGAAATCATCGAGGTTTCGACGTTGTTGTTTCGTGGGCCGGCCAACTTTGCTTAATCGTTTCCCAGTATAAAAACTGGATGCCAGTCGCTCTGATTTTTGTTTCTCTTCTTCAGGAGTTTTATCTACATAGTGTTTGATGGCCTCCGGATAAGCTACCCGGTTNTCAATAATCCCAACGACCTGAATGATTTTTTTGCCGGCATCCGTTTTAATTTCATATTCATCCATCAACTGAACTGCTTTGGCCGCTTTCACTTTGTCACCTTTGCATTTCACTTGTCCACTGTCGCAGGCTGCTGCGGCTAAGGTCCGGGTTTTAAATAGCCTGATGGCCCATAGGTACTTGTCGATGCGTACTTTATTCAAGGGTTATGCTTTACGATGGTCTATAAAACGAATTAGTTTGCGGGAGCCTGGTGGAAACTGCAAATGGTGTAATTCGGAACTACTGATATAATGCAATTCAGGCAATACCCGCAAACGAGCCTGTAAAAAGGGTTTGAGTTCTTTTTCACAATGGTCTACCGGCAACAAGGTATGTACGTGTATAATAAGTTCATCCAAACCCAGGGCATTACTGCGGGCTTCCACTACGTAATCTACAATCTGCGCACATTGATTAAGTACATCAAAAAGAGCGGGCGGATACAAAGTGGTACCCTTAAATTTAATCATTTGTTTTTTTCGACCGCGAACCGGACTGATGCGCCAGGATGCTCTGCCACAGGAACAGGGTTGGTAGTTTGCCCGGCAGATATCACCTGTTAAAAAACGTAAAAGAGGAGTTCCTTCCACGCCAAGAGTGGTCACACATACTTCTCCATATTCTCCATCGGCTACCGGAAGGCCGTCATCACCAATAAATTCTACATAAACTAAATCTGGTTGAACATGCCCTCCACAAGCTGCCGTGCATTCGGTGAAGGCCGTTTGCATTTCGGTTGATGCATAGGTACAGAAAAGCTGAACTTGCCAATCGTCTGTGATTTGTCGGCCCAGTTCGTTGTATGTAAAGTCTTCATCCCGTATACCTTCTCCGATGCATAAAATTTTGCGAACGGGCAAGGTGTTCAGGTTGATATTTTTCGCGGGNCANTATTGTTTGATGCGAATCAGAAATGAAGGAACGGCTACCCATACGGTAGAACCCAAACGCTCAGCGATTTCGAGTTGCATGGATGGGAGTGCCGGACCTGTTCGGATGACACCGGCACCGGATTCAATGGCGCCCTGATGATATGCTAGTCCTGCCATGAATTGCCTGTCTAAGGTTAGCATCAATTGAACAATGTCGCCGGGCCCAACACCCATTAGTTGAAATGAGTGCAGTTCATTCCTTTGTAAACGAATGAGATCATTTCGAGTTAAACCAATGGTCACCGGGCTGCCCAATGTGCCGCTACTGGCCGTGTATTCGGCGATTCGTTCCAAGGGTTGGCAGAAGAACGCGTCATTATTTCGCTGTAAATCTTCTTTGGTGGTGAACGGCAACTTCCTGAGGTCTGACAATTGCTTAATGCACGGATTCGGAATTTTCAGGTTTGAAAACTGCGCGCGATAATAGGGTGAATTAATTTGCAGATAGTTTAATAAGGCATTTATACGATCGACGATGTCGGCTGAATCCGAAGCATGTTTTGTATGTATGAATTCCTGCGCCATGTTCCTTAAGTGTTTCAATAACAACGCTTGCCATGGCATATTGTTCAGTGTGTGACAGGCTGAGGTGAATGGCATGATACTGGTGTCCGATAAATTTCTCCAGTTCAATATCCGATAATTCAATAAATGGTTTGCCATTTTCCTGATTTCGGGTATTGATGCAAGGTAGCTTGTGATTACCGATGAAGTTGACACCAGCAGCTTTTAAATAGGCTTCTTTGGCAGCCCAGCGAGCCGCAAAGTGCATTGGAGGATTTTTTTGCCGCTTACAATAAACAATTTCTTCCGCAGAAAANACATGGTGTACAAAATCCGGATTTTGCTCAAGTTTTCTTGCAATACGATGTACTTCTACAATATCGGTGCCTATTCCTGCAATCATAGTAGGTTCAAATTTACCCATTTCAGTGGGATGGCAGCATTTGTTCCTCGATTCGGGTGAGATATTTTTCTTGAGGTAATATTCTTTTAATTGTTTCCACGCATTTTCATCGATAGGTAATTCAGAACTCTCCAGAAGGGGCTTTACTTCATCAGTCATTGTAGTTCGCATATGCATCAATTCCAAACGCAACCGATTAAGCGTTTCGGCTTCACCTTCAAGTTTTGCATCCATCAACTCTTCGTTGAAATCCATCATCTGCATTAAAAATCCGGGGTAATTCCTGTTTAATTTCTTCGTTCAGGATTCCTTGTCGACGGAGGAGGTATTCCAGGCAGCGGTCGGGATGCAGCAGAACCGAACGTGCTTCATTCACCAGACTGGTCATTTGAATAGCTTCATCCTGGGCCTTCGTATCCGACAAACTAAACTGATCAGGATGGTATTTCCTGCAAAGTAAATAGTGATCTTCTGCACCTGTTGGGGGTCAGGTTGCAGAACTGGGGCTATTCCATAGAGTTCAAAATAATCCATTTATCTTTACCCGTTAAACTGATGCAATGATACGAATTGGGATTGTAAGAGAAGGCAAAATTCCACAAGACAATAGAACTCCGTTTTCACCGAAACAATGCCGCGAAATTGAGGATAAGNAATCCGGGGTACAATTTTTTATTCAACCTTCGCCAATTCGTTGTTTTACGGATGATGAGTACCGCGCACAAGGGCTTGAGGTGCAGGAAGATTTGCAGGATTGTGAAATTTTATTTGGAGTAAAGGAAGCCAAAATTGAAACACTCATTCCGNGGAAAACCTACCTCTTTTTTTCACATACCAAANAAGCCCAGGCGCACAACAAAGGACTGATGGAGGCCTTAATTGCCAAANAANTACGATTGATTGATTATGAATGTCTTACCCATGATGACGGTCACCGCATCGTAGGTTTTGGTTATTGGGCTGGTGTTGTAGGAGCGCACAATGGATTACTCACCTATGGGAAAAAGTTCAAAGCGTTTAATCTACCTCCGGTTTATACACTCAAGAACTTTCTGGAATTGAAAGAAAGCTATGAGAATATTTTCCTGCCGAATTTGAAANTTGTAGTCACCGGTTCGGGACGTGTTTCCACCGGTGTTCTAGACATTCTGCAATATCTCGATATCACAGAAGTGAGTCCGGATGATTTTCTCTTTCGAACCTATGATTATCCGGTATTCACCCATTTAANNAAGGGCGATCTGTATTGCAGGAAGAGCGACGAAAGTTATTCGCGGGATGATTTTCATGCCCATCCGGAGGAGTACCGTTGCCTATTTTTGCCGTATTCGAAAGTGGCAGATATTTTAATGAATGGTATTTATTGGGATCATAAGATTCCAAGGCTGTTTGAATTACAAGATCTACGTGAACCAGGTTTCCGAATTCCGGTCATTGCTGATATCACCTGTGATGAGGATGGATCTGTGCCTTGTAATGTCGGCGCTTCAACGATTGCGCATCCGGTGTATGGCTATGATAAAAAATTGCTACAACGGACAGCTCCTTTTCAGNGCGATCCACAAATACTGGACATTATGGTTGTAGACAATTTGCCGAACGAATTACCCCGCGATGCCTCGAAATATTTCGGTGGATTTCTGCAAACCTATGTGCTGCCAGATTTAATTGCCAGACAAAACACTCCCGTGTTGCAGCGGGCCACCATTTGTCAGGATGGTCGGCTAGGTGAGAATTACCAGTATCTGAAAGAGTACGCTGGGTTATAATTCAGGCGAAACGAATCAGAATGACATTCATTTTAAGATTGGCCCGCATTCGTTTGTGGGGTGGGCTGTGTCCAACTACAAAATTGGGGATCAAGGAATAAAAGCCAGCGAAATACCGCTGGCTTTTTATTGCAAAGAGTTAATAGATCAGAGTGTGCGTTTAACCTCAATTTCTTCAAAACCTTCAATGATATCACCAGCTTTGAGATCATTGTAATTCTTGATGCCCAGGCCACATTCAGTTCCGGAAAGTACTTCCTTCACATCATCTTTATAGCGTTTCAGTGATGCCAGTTCTCCGGTATAGATAACAATACCATCGCGNATCAAATTGATTTTATTCTCCCGTTTGATTTTACCTTCCAGTACCAAACAACCTGCAATGGCTCCAACGCCTGTAATTTTGAACACTTCACGCACCTCAATATTACAAACCATTTTCTTCTCGATCTTCGGTTCCAGTAAACCTTCCATAGCGCTCCTGATTTCATCAATGGCATCATAGATGATAGAGTAATAACGGATTTCGATATTTTCGTTTTCTGCCAAGCGGGCTGCCTGACTGGATGGACGAACCTGGAAGCCAAGAATGATGGCATCTGAGGCAGTGGCTAATAACACATCCGATTCGGTAATTTGTCCGACACCCTTGTGAACTACTGAAACGGCAATTTCACTCGTTGAGAGTTTCAACAAGGAGTCACTTAATGCTTCAACAGAACCATCCACATCCCCTTTAATGATGACATTCAGTTGTTTGAAGTTACCCAGCGCCAAACGACGTCCGATTTCATCCAGAGTAATGTGTTTTTTAGTACGCATTCCTTGTTCACGAAGAATTTGGGCGCGGTGGTTAGCAACCTCCTTCNNTGCTTCATCTTCATCTTCATACACTTTGAATTTCNNACCGGATTGCGGAGCTCCGTTTAAACCAAGTATTTGCACCGGGGTAGAAGGTCCGGCTTATTTTTTCTTGCCTCGTTCATCGGTCATGGCTTTAACCCGTCCGAAGATAGAACCGGCAACAATCATATCACCGATNTTCAGTGTACCACTGTTCACGAGGACCGTAGATACAAATCCCCGGCCTTTGTCCAGTGAAGCTTCTACAACGGTTCCAGTGGCATACCGATCCGGATTGGCCTTCAGGTCCAGCAATTCGGCTTCCAGCAACACTTTTTCAAGCAGGGCATCTACATTTAATCCAGACTTGGCAGAAATTTCCTGAGACTGGTATTTACCACCCCATTCTTCCACCAGAATATTCATGGCGCTCAACTGCTCCCGGATTCGGTCTGCGTTGGCACCATCTTTATCAATTTTATTAATGGCAAAAATCATTGGAACTCCGGCAGCCTGGGCATGGCCGATCGCTTCACGGGTTTGTGGCATCACCGAATCATCAGCGGCAACTACAATAACGGCAATATCGGTTACTTTAGCCCCACGCGCACGCATTGCGGTGAATGCTTCGTGACCAGGAGTATCTAAAAATGTAATTTCCTTTCCGTTCGCCAGGGTTACCTCATAAGCACCAATGTGTTGGGTAATCCCTCCGGCCTCACCGGCGACCACATTGGCATTCCGGATATAATCGAGCAAAGACGTTTTACCACGATCTACGTGCCCCATGATGGTTACAATGGGTGGTCGGGGTTTTAAATCTTCCGATCANTCTTCAATTTCAATTTCCTGTTCAGCTTCCTGTTCCAGATTAATAAACTCTACTTCAAATCCAAATTCACTGGCAACCAATTCAATCACTTCGGCATCCAGACGTTGGTTGATGGACACCATGATGCCCAGACTCATACATTTTGAGATGACATCGGTAAAACTCACGTCCATTAAATTCGCGAGTTCGCTCACCGAAATAAATTCGGTCAATTGCAACTTCGAATCATCATCCCCTTCNTGTACGCTGCCGTTTTCCGCCATTTCTTCGCGTTTATTACGGCGGTATTTGGCTTTCAAGCTTTTACCTCTTGTGGTAGTGCCTAACTTAGCCAGGGTTTGTTTAATCTTGTCCTGAATCTGATTCTGATCAACAACTTTTTCCTCAGGGCGTTTGTTTCGGTCGTTACGTTGGTCGCGCCGGCCGGTTGTACTTCCCGTACGGTTGTCTGTGCCACGTTGCACATTGGCTTTTGATTCATCTCCTGCCAGCGGAATGCGCTTCCTTTTGCGTTTTTCCTTTGGCTTGTTGTCTTTGGCTGGTTCAACCGGTAAATTAATATGACCAACAACTTTAGGGCCTTCCAGTTTATCGCGTTTCAGCGTATGCAGTTGAACTTCTTCTTTCACTTCATCACTGCGGGAATTTCTTCTACCGTTGGTTCCGGTNTGTTTAACGGGCAATGGAGTTTCTTCTTTCTTTGGTTTTTTGTTCAGGTCAATATGCCCAAGAACTTTCGGCCCTTCGAGTTCGGGGGCTTCAATTTTNACTTTCTCAACCGTTTTGCTAACTTTCTTTTTCGGTTTATCTTCTTGTTCAGGCTCTTCGGTAGCTGGCTGAGGTTCAACAGGTTCCGGGATTTTAACTTCGGGTTCTTCAACCTTCGCTTTTTTAGCTTTTGGTTTCGGTTCCAGGTCAATTTTACCGACCACATTAGGTTTAACCGCTTCNTTCTTTCTTCAGGGAAACGATTTCCTCTTTCTTAACTTCTTTTGCCTTTTTTCTTCTGCGACTGTTTTCGCCAGAACGACATTTTCGCTCTTCTTTTTGGCAGCACGTTCCGCATCGTATTCAGCGATGAGGGCATTGTACATGTCTGCCGACAAAACCGGATCAGGTTTGTTGTCGACTGTAAAGCCGGCCTTGTTCAAAAANTCAACGATGGTGGTTCTGCCCACGTTGAATTCCTTGGCCGCTTTCATTAATCGTATAGTATTGTTCTCTGACATTGCTCGTTTTTAGTCCGATACCTGAGGTGGTCGGATGGGTTTGGCAACGGTTTCCGTGCTGCCGGCCGGTTTTGATGATCCGCGGGTAAAGATACTTCTTTCTGGGCGTTCCGGGGATTCGATTTCTGAATGGCCCGAATTCATTAAAATAAGGCCTTCAGCGTATCGATGGCTTGTTGTGCAAGGTTCATGATTGGCATCCACAATTTAAGTGAAATGATGCCATCAATCATCCGGCACAATTAAGCCTCGTTTTCTTCATCGAACTCGCGTTGAAGAATTTCCTTCACATCCCGAATCGTTTCTTCTTCAAGATCTGTTCTGCGAATTAATTCTTCATCAGTTAGGTTCAAAATACTCCGTGCCGTATCACACCCCACTTTTTTAAATTCATCAATGACCCAGGCATCAATTTCATCCACAAATTCATCCAGGTCAATATCAAATTCGCCTTCTTCCGCATCATCGCGGAAGACATCAATATTATATTCAGTTAATTCCTGTGCCAATTTAATATTTACCCCACGTTTTCCGATAGCCAGGGATACCTGGTCTGCTTTCATGAATACTTCGGCATATTTATCGCCTTCGTTTATATTCATTGAAGTGATTTTGGCCGGGGTAAGTGATCGTTGAATCAACAACTGAATGTTCTGAGTGAAATTAATGATGTCGATATTTTCGTTGCGTAATTCACGAACGATGCCATGAATGCGGCTTCCTTTCATACCAACACAAGCTCCAACCGGATCGATGCGATCATCATAACTTTCAACCGCCACTTTGGCCCGTTCACCGGGTTCGCGAACGATTTTNTTGATGCTGATGAGACCGTCCATAATTTCCGGCACCTCAATTTCTAACAATTTGGCCAGGAAACTAGGGTGTGTACGGGATAAAACAATAATGGCAGAGTTATTCCGCAGTTCTACTTTTTTCACAACTGCCCGTACAGATTCTCCTTTNTTAAAGTAGTCGGAAGGAATCTGTTCAGACTTAGGCAGAATCAGCTCATTACCGTCGTCGTCAATTAACATGATTTCTTTNTTCCAGACCTGATACACTTCGCCCGAAATAATTTCGCCTTCACGCTCTTTATATTTTTCCAGAAGAATATTTTTCTTGAGGTCGCTGATGCGGGATGCCAAGGTTTGTTTCGCTGCAAGAATCGCCCGGCGGCCAAACGATTCCATCTTTACCTCTTCGTATACTTCATCGCCGACATCATAACTGTCATCTAATTTTTTNGCTTCACTCAATTCAATCTGTGTGTCATCATTCATAATATCTTCATCCCGAACTACTTCGCGGCGCTGAAAAATTTCCAGATCACCGGTTTGATCATTCACAATGACATCAAAGTTCTCATCAGAGTAATATTTCTTGCGAAGAAGGGTTTTAAAAACATCTTCGATGACCTTGATCAGGGTGGGCCGGTCGATATGTTCGGCTTCCTTAAACTCGGAGAACGAATCGATTAAATTGATACTTGACATGGTATTTCGTGTTTATTGTTTTTCATTAGATACTTAAAATTCTATACAAACCGTTGCTGATTTAATTTCCTCAAAACGCAGTTCCCGAATCTCGGCAGGCAAAGCCGTTTTTTGGGTGTCCGTTTTAACGGTAAGAGTTCAATGCGGATTCCGTGCTCGATGATTTCTTGTAAGCGAGCAATGAGGGCCGGCGATTCGTCGTCCTGTAATACAATTTCTAACTTTCGGCCAATATGCTGAGCATACTGACGGGGTAAACGCAACGGCGCATCAACTCCCGGGCTGGATACTTCTATGGAAAAGTCACCTTCAGGATACAAGCCGGATTCTTCGATTTTACGACGCAGACAGCGGTTAATCTGTATGCACTTCTCCAGTTGCAGGCCGGTATCCGCATCTAAAAGATTTTATAATTGTTGGTTGGTTTGAGTTTAAATTCAACCAAAAACAATCGGTCCCTTCCAGGCAGTCGCTTAAATACTGAAGAATTTGATCCTGATTCGTCATTTCTGAGATTCTGACAAAAGAAGAAGGGAACCTGTTCAGTTCCCTTCCTCTCCGTTCGACGGCAAATGTAGGTTATTCGTGCTGATTCGCAAACCCTTTTTGTTGGAATCCGTGCAATGACGATTTCTTAACGTTTGCGAAACAGGAAGCTGTGGAGAAATCCTTTCCGAAAATCGAGGTCGGAATATACCTTTGCTCATGCTTCAGGATTTTCCCGTACAAAATGAAAAAGAAACCCGCGCCGGATTTGGTGAAGGAATACATGAAATTGCCAAACAGAACCCGCATGTTGTGGCATTAACCGCTGATCTGGCGGGTTCGCTCAAGTTGAACGCCTTTATGAAGGATTTTCCTGAGCGCTTCATACAATGTGGCATCGCCGAAGCCAATATGATTGGTGTTGCAGCCGGATTAACCATAGGTGGTAAAATTCCTTATACCACCACCTTTGCAAATTTTTCAACATCCCGGGTATACGATCAGATTCGGCAGAGTGTCGCCTACAGCGGAAAAAACGTTAAAATTTGTGCTTCCCATGCCGGTTTAACCCTGGGGGAAGATGGAGCTACACATCAGGTTCTTGAAGATATCGGGATGATGAAAATGCTTCCGGGTATGACGGTGATCGTACCCTGCGATTTTAATCAAACCAAAGCCGCAACAAAGGCCATCGCATCCCATGAAGGCCCGGTATACCTGCGTTTTGGACGTCCGAAGTGGCCGAACTTCACTCCGGTAGATCCGGATTTCGTTATTGGCAAAGCGCAAACAATTCACGAAGGAAAGGATGTGAGCATTTTTGCTTGTGGTCACATGGTTTGGGAAAGTATGCAAGCCGTTGAACTGCTTGAAAAGGAAGGCATCTCTTGTGATNCGATCAATATACATACGATAAAGCCCTTAGACGAAGCCGCTGTTCTGGCCTCTATCCGCAAAACAAATTGTATCGTGACTGCTGAGGAACATCAACGCAACGGCGGATTGGGAGATAGTATTGCCCAGGTGGCCTCGCAGCATCACCCTTGTCCACAGGAATTTGTCGCCGTGCAGGATAGTTTCGGAGAAAGTGGCAAGCCAACTGATTTGTTGAAGAAATACGGATTAAGTGCATCAGCGATTTGTGATGCGGTACGTCGCGTTATCACCCGAAAAGCGGTCTGATTCATCGGAATTTTTGGGCCTTTTATCTAAAAAAACGTTATTGCAATTCGTCTGTACCTTGAAACCAGTATTTTTACCTCAATCAGGATCTAAAACACTGCGTTGAAAAAGAGAATTGTATATTCCCTAGTGCTCAGTATGTTGTTTGCATTTTCAGCAAATGCTGTTTATGCGATCAATTTGAACGAGAGCGAAGCAATTCAGGCTAAGTCTAAAGCTGATCAATATATCCGTTCGGTCTATGATCAGATTCGTNTTCCCCAAAACGGCAAACTCAAATTTGAAGCTTTTCGTTATGCGATGACGGGCTATCTGAATTTACAGGAAGCCGGTAAAATTCGTTCCGGGNCCACCCTTAGTGTTTGTGATTTTACTTTATCGAGCAATCAAAAACGATTTTGGGTGATTGATGTGCATAGCAAAAAGATTTTGTTTCATACCCTGGTAGCACATGGCATGGGAACCGGGGAAGAATTTGCACGAAATTTTTCTAATGTGCATGATTCCCACCAAAGTAGTTTAGGCTTTNTTGTCACCGGAGATACCTACAGCGGAAATAATGGGTATTCACTCAAACTGCATGGCGTGGATGGCATCTACAATGATCAGGCCTACGATAGGGCCATTGTGATTCATGGAGCCGATTATGTAAGTGATGCCTTTGCAAAAGCAAACCAGCGATTGGGCCGTAGTCATGGTTGTCCGGCACTTCCGGTAGAANTCTGCCCCAAAATCATTGATAGGATTCAATCCGGAAATTGTTTATTTATTTATCACAATTCCGAGTCCTACCTGAGAAATTCTTATTGGCTCCGGAATCGGATACAACAACTTCCTCGCGAAGCTGATTTGCTGGAATTGAATTTAAAACAAGTCAAAGAGACTGAGTCACTGCCTAAAATTGCCCGCGAAGTTTCTGATAAAGACATTACCCCGGAAGCGGAGACTAAACCCGAAGCGCTTAAAAACCTCAAATAGAAGAGTTCTCTAAGGAAAAGTTTTTAAATCAGCATGTTAGCGCGGGGAATCAGAAAAACTTTAAAGTGGACGTTAAAACGGTTATCATCAAAAAGCACCCGAACAAGCGGTTCCGGCTCCTAAAGTCAGTCGGGTAGTTTATATACAGGAAAAGCCCACCGGCAACGATACCCTAATCGTCCGATAATTTCCGGCTACTGTATTATCTTTAGGCGTTGCAGTACGCATTATTTCTATTTTATCTGCTTGGATTCTGTTTCATCATTCGGAAACTTCGGATGTATGAAGATACCGGTTTTGGCCCCGTACCTGGTCAGTTGTTTTTATTTTAAAGGTGGCAGCTTCTTGTTTGAATTTACTGGTAATGAACCGGGTATACGGACAAAGTGATTTGGTATCCTACTACTGGGAAAGTATGGCAGATTTGAAACGCCTGCCGTCCGAACCGATTTGGTTTTTCAAGGAGTGGTTGCTGAATTGGGGAGATATCAGTCAGCACCTGAATATCTTTAATCCTTCGGATGCCCGTTATTGGACCGATNCGGGCAAGCAATTTCATTACAAATTCATGACTCTTTCCAATTTACTGAGTCTGGGAAATTTATATGTAAATACCATCTTTTCGGGTTTGCATTTTTGCGGGCAGTTATTGTTGTATCGGGTGTTTTACNTCCCGTTTCCGGAAGATAAATGGGCCTTGTTACTGGCGGTGTTTTTTGTTCCTGCTGTGTGGTTTTGGTGTAGTAGCATCAATAAGGATGGCTGGGTGCTGACCGCATTTGGCATCATCTTGTTTGCAGTACATCGAATCNTTTTACGAGAATAAAAATCCTGGTTGATGTTGTTTGCCGGTTTGTTTTTACTTTTTATTGTACGCTATTTTTATTTTGTATTATTTCTTCCTCTTTTGATCAGTTGGTTACTACTCCGTAAGCAATTGTGGCCAGTGCATCGAACCTATCTGATCAGTATGACTGTGCTGTTTTTCCTCTTTTTACCCGCCTGGTTGATTCCTGAAATGAGTCCAACCAGGATTATTGCGAACAAACAAGCCGAATTTCTTCAGTTACGTGGGGGCTCCGATATGTATTTGCCAACATTGAATCATAGCCCATGGTCATATGTTCGCGCATTGCCCTATGCGTTCGATCATGTGTTTCTGAGGCCTTACCCTTTGGTGGAATCATCCTGGCGTTATCACCTCGCCTCATGTTCAACCTGGTTCGAATTTATTCTGATCATTGGCCTTATGCTTCGCATGAAGAAATATCGGAGGAATGAATTGATTCCAACCGGACTGATGTATTTCACCTTGGTGATTTATTTGGTGATTGGTTTCACCGTCCCCAATTTAGGAGCTATTGTCCGCTATAAATCAGAATTTACGGCCTTGCTGATTCCGTCTTTGGTGGTACTGGCCGATTTTCGATTGCCCCAACAATGGAGCCTTTGGTTGGAGCGCCTCAGGAAGCCTTCAGTAAACCGTATTTCAGAATACAATAAATAGCCCGGAATCCATCCCGCCATCCAATTTTNTTGCCCTCTTCATACGTGCGACCATAGTAAGAAATACCTACTTCATATATACGAATGCCCTTGATTCGGGAAAGTTTAGCCGTGATTTCGGGTTCAAACCCAAAACGATTTTCACGTAAAGAAATGGACTGTATAATTTCCCGGCGCATCATTTTATAACAGGTTTCCATATCTGTTAAATTCAGATTGGTAAACATGTTTGATAGGCGGGTCAGAAAACGATTCCCGATGCTATGCCAATAAAAAAGAATCCGATGCGGTTTACCTCCCATGAACCGAGATCCGTATACCACATCAGCCACCCCGCGCAAAAACGGCTTCAACAGTATATTGTATTCTTCCGGATCATATTCCAGATCAGCATCCTGAATAACAACCAAATCACCTATAGCCCGTTGAATACCTGTTCTTATGGCTGCCCCTTTTCCCTGATTCACGTCATGTTTGAAATACTGAATGGGAAAATCAGGATTTTGTTGTTTGTAATTTTGTATCGCATCTTCGGTATGGTCGCGCGAACAATCGTTCACGATAATCACCTCTTTCTGAATAGGGCCTGCCAATTCCACATCCCGAACCCGGTCAAGGATGAGGTGGATGGTATTGCCTTCATTGTAGGCAGGGATAACAATACTTAGTTTCATGCTGGTGAACCGCGAATTTAGGCTTTGCAACGTAAGGCTCAAAATATTGCTTTGAAACGATGAATTGCCGCTATCTTCAGAGGATACTCAGCTCCTGGCATTCATCGGATTGACCATTTTTAACTTCTTCAATTCATGGGGTGCACAAATGAGATCATCAGGAAACAAGTTGTTCGTTCTTATGCTAACTAACGCGTATTCCCTTAATTTCACAAAAATCATTCCATTCTCTATGTCACAAGAACTGATAAATGAATTTAATTCGTACAGAACACGAACCAATGAGTTGATTCTGAGTAAAAAGAATCTCGTGTTGGGGCGTTTGTTTAATTTGGATACCAATACCTATCAGGACGGAGCCCTTTCAATTAAAACCAAAGAGATGCTCGGTTTGGTGGCCTCCATGGTGCTGCGCTGCGATGATTGCATCAAATACCATTTAGGAAAATGCCATGAATGCGGTATAAGTACAGAAGAAATGTATGAAATATTTGCCGTGGCCAATATCGTAGGAGGAACCATTGTAATTCCGCATACCCGCCGTGCAGCAGAATATTGGGAGGCCTTGTGTCAATCCTGAACGATTCCGTCATTTCATACCCTAAATCATAAATAAAGATGCACGCGATCGGAGCAATTGTGCAATGCCGATTCAATGCGATCAGCATGGGTATCGGTTAAAAANACCTGTGCCGGGCTGATGCGGATGCGTTCCATCAATTGCTCACTGCGTTTGGCATCCAGTTTCTCAAAAATATCATCTAATAGGAGTATCGGCTGTTTACCCGTTTGCTCTTGCAGCCAATGATGCTGTGCCCATTTTAAACTAAACAGGAAGGATTTTTTNTGCCCTTGTGAAGCAACCTGTTTCATTAAATAACCATCAAGTTCAAAACGAAGGTCGTCGCGGTGTATGCCAAGCGAAGTGCGTTGAAGAAGAATATCCTTTGATCGACTTTGAGCCAACTGATTCTCAAAATCAGCATCATGCATTGCAGATAAATAAGCCAAATGAATCTCTTCCTGCCCCTCGGATAATTCTGCGTAATGGGCACGACACAGTGGAACAATTCGTTCGATAAAGGTTACACGCTGCGCATAAATTTGTTTGCCATGATGCCATAACAAGGCATCATAGGTGTCTAATAAATTGTGCAGGGAAGCACCCAGATTCTCTGANTTTTTTAAGGCTGCATTGCGTTGTTGCAATACCTTATTATAACTCATTAAATGTTCAGTATAGGTACTATTTACCTGACTGATACACATGTCTATAAAACGCCGCCTGAGTTCACTGCCTCCCAGAATCAAATCGATATCGTCAGGAGTAATCATCACCAGGGGGATTCTGCCGAGGTGGGAGGAGAATCGTTTGACTACCTCATGATCCACCAGCATCTCTTTTCGCCCCGTTTCGCGAAGGATAAGTTGAACNCGAAATGGGGTGTCGTCAATCAGTGTTCCCGTTATCCGCATCCCNTGGGAACCATGAGTCACACTGAGCTGATCCTGATGGTGAAANAAGCTTCGGGTAAAACTTAAAAANTGAATCGCATCAAGAATACCTGTTTTGCCACTGCCGTTTTTCCCACTAATGGCAACAACTCTTCCGTCGAAACGGTAATTACGGGAAGGGTGATTTCTGAATTGCACAAGATCCAGTTGTTCCAGTCGAAGCATACAATTGATAAAAATGGGAGGCCGCAAAGATACACGGAATACATGGTCTGCTTCAGAAGCCCCAAAAAGCTGGTCGTCGTCAGCAGCTTTGCCCGCCTGTTGATTACTGCACGATGCCATCAAGTATCTTTGCCGGATGTTAAAGAATGTGGTGATCGTCGGTGGGGGCGCCAGTGGCTTCTTTTGTGCCATTCAGGCCGCCACATGTTACCCGCAGGCACAAATTACGCTGCTGGAAAAACAGAGCCAGGTATTGCAGAAGGTAAAGGTGAGTGGGNGAGGCCGTTGCAATGTCACCCATTCTTGTTCTCGACTTTCTGAATTTCTGACGAATTATCCCCGGGGTAGTAAATTTCTGAAANAGGCCTTCGCACATTTTGGTCCCCAGGATACCGTACAATGGTTTGAAGATCGTGGGGTAAAACTGAAAACCGAAGCGGATGGACGAATATTCCCGCAAAGTGACCAGTCTCAGGAAATTATCCATTTACTGTTGCGCGAAGCCGAGTTGNAAAAAATTCAGGTGCGCCTGAAATCAGCTGTTACCGGTTTGCACCGTGAAAATAATTATTGGATTGTAGAACTAGGACAACAGCATCTAAAGGCAGATGCCGTGTTTGTGGCTACCGGGNGTATGAATCAGGCCGCACACTATAGCTGGCTCAAACAACTCGGCCACCATGTAANNGATCCGATTCCATCTCTATTCACATTTAATATTCCGGACACCGCCCTGCATGCCCTGAGTGGTTTGAGCGTTGATGAGGCCGAGATTCGGATTTCCGGAAGTGGCTTGTTGGCCCGCGGTCCTTTGCTGATCGCACACTGGGGTTTAAGTGGCCCAGCTGTTTTACGATTATCTGCATTTGGCGCTGAGCATCTTTTANCAAACCATTACCGTGCAGAGGTTATGATCAATTGGTTGGCTGAGGCTGAACATAATTTGCGCGCGCGATGGCCTCAGATCCGGCAGGAAAAGAGTCAGACTACATTAGGCTCTAAAAGTCCGTTTGCCTTGCCACAACGTTTGTGGATCTATCTGCTGCATCAGGCCGGAATTTCAGAACATACCCGATGGAGTGAACTGCCTGCCAAAGAACAAAATAAATTGATTCATTTTTTGTGCGCTCAAACCCTGACTTTACATGGGAAAACGACGTTCAAAGAAGAATTCGTCACCTGTGGCGGAGTTGATTTACAGGAAATTCATCCCGAAACGATGGAGAGTAAACTGTTTCCAGGACTCTTCTTTGGTGGAGAAGTGCTAAACGTTGATGGCGTAACCGGAGGATTCAATTTTCAACATGCCTGGACCAGCGCCTACCTGGCCGGTTCAAATATTCTGAAACAACAATATCTCAACGCTTAATTTTCCAGTACCCGCAAACTGCGCCGGATAATCTGTACGCAAGTATCGATCGATCTNTTGGTAATCACGAGAGGTGGTGAAAAACGAATTTTGTCTCCATGCGTGGGTTTCGCCAGTAAACCATTTTCTTTCAATTCCAGACAATATCGCCAGGCGGCTTTCGGGTCTTCATGTTTAATGACAATCGCATTCAATAAGCCCTTGCCCCGAACCAGCTCGATAAACGGACTGTTAATCGCACGAATTTCATCACGCAGATAAGCGCCAAGTTCTTCAGCTTTCTCCGCCAGATTTTCATCAATCAATACATGTAACGCGGCCATACCTACTTTGCAGGCCATCGGGTTTCCGCCATAGGTTGAACCATGTTCGCCAGGTTTAATGCCCAGCATAATTTCGTCGTTGCACAACACAGCAGATACCGGCAAAACACCGCCACTTAAGGCCTTGCCCAGTATCAGCACATCCGGATGAACTTCCTCATGGTCACAGGCTAACATCTTTCCTGTGCGCGCCAACCCGGTTTGGATTTCATCGGCCATGAATAAAACATTGGCTTCCTGACACATGGCATAAGCAGTGGCTAAATACCCTTCATCCGGAACCACAACTCCCGCTTCACCTTGAATCGGCTCCAATAAAAAACCACAAACATTGGGGTCTTTCAGGGCCTCGGCCAAGGCAGGTATGTTGTTGTACTCCACCACGGTGTAACCAGGTGTGTACGGACCAAATCCATCGTGCGAATCCGGGTCTGTGCTAAACGAAATAATATTTACTGTTCGGCCATGAAAGTTCTCTGAACAAACAATAATCCGAGCCTGATTTTCTGGAATATTTTTTTCNACATAGCCCCAACGACGCACCAATTTAATGGCCGTTTCAACTGCTTCAGCGCCTGAGTTCATTGGCAACACTTTGTCGTACCCGAACAATTTGGTGATGTATTCGGCAAACTCCCCNATCAAATTGTTATGAAATGCTCTTGAAGTCAGGTTCAAGGTGGTTGCTTGATCAATTAAGGCTTGTACAATGCGCGGGTGGCAATGCCCCTGGTTAACCGCAGAATAACCGCTTAAAAANTCAAAATAGCGCTTTCCTTCAACATCCCAAACATAAACACCTTCACCTTTGTGCAATACAACCGGCAAAGGATGGTAATTGTGGGCATTGTACTGATCTTCCCGGTCGATATATTGCTGTGTAAGTGATTTGATGGTTGTTTGCATAAATCAAAGGTACATTGGGGCATCCATTTTATAAAATTCATAGCGATCGGTCCTATGAGGAACTTTATGGGGTGCGCCCCTGTCCGGATTCACGTCGCATACTGTGCCCATTTCACGGGGCCGGGCCATACGCTTATAGTCCCATGGCTTATCAGCCAATGGGAGCTATCGCTGCTGTCCCTCGCACGGGGTTGACCGGTAACGCCAATAAACAGAAGGTATTGAATCATAAAACTCCGGGGCCCTGTGAATCTGTTTTGTGGCGGTCGAGCCATTTAAAGCATCGGCCCAATAACAGGGGAGTGCTCATGGTAGTTAGTACACCCATTAGAATCAGCATCGAAAATAGTTCTGATCCGATGATGCCGGCCTTGTACGCGATATTGGCAATGACCAATTGCATGATGCCCCGGGCATTGAGTCCGATACCAATGGTAAGCGATAAGGGNGTGCTTAAACCGGCCAGGCGTCCGCCCACATAACCACCCACAATTTTTGAGCTAAATGAAACGAACAAAATGGCCACTAACAAAGCGACCTGATGAAAGGACTGAACATTGAATTCCAGTCCAAATCCCGCAAANAAGATAGGCGTTAAAAATCCCATGGCGATGCTGGAAGTGGTCGATTCAATCGTTTTTAGGTTGTCGCTTCCAATCATATCTTCCGAAATCAACAAAGCGGCCACAAAGGCTCCAATGATAAAATGGAATCCTATCAATTCCGAAATCGTTGCAAACAAAAGTATGAAGGCAAAAAANATGGCGAACAGCGGCTCACGCCCTTTCATAAATTCTAACAGCCGATTTAAGGCAACTTCCAGATAATTGCCTTTATGGGTGAGTTTACGAATGAGCAGATACAACAGGCTAAGTACAGAAATAAATCCGATCAGTTTGAGGAAAGACCATGCGGATGTTTTTAAAACGGTTTCCGTACTCATGTCGCTGCCTTTCAGGTTAAGCAAGACGCCTAAAATGGTTAACGCCAATACATCATCAAAAATGGCGACAGAAATTATTTTNTGTCCGGCCTCCGATTGAATCTGACCCAAATCCATCAGAATGCGTATGCTGACTGGTAAGGCTGTAACCGCTACGCAAAGTCCTACAAATACCGCGCTCATGAGTGGCTGATGAAACGCATGGGCGACGAAATACCCGGCAAAAAATGGCAGGAAAAAGGCCAGTAAAGAAATGATGATATTGCGTCCCCGCATCGATCGCAGAATATCATCGATGTTAATTTCCAGTCCAACCAATATCACGAGTAAGAATACTCCGAGATCCGAAATAACCTTGATTTCTTCGGTGCGATGGATCAGGTTTAATACGCTGGGCCCCAATAAAATGCCAGCCAGGATTTCTCCGATGAGGGCAGGCTGTTTGAAGCGCTCAACAATTTCTCCGAAGAAGCGGGCCGTGACCAACAGAATGAGGAGGTTGGTAAAGAAGGGGAGTTCAAAAGTCTGAAATGGCAAAGCGATTCAATTGGTTAAAAGATGAAGTTATTGCGTAGAAGAGTACAAAGTAAAACACACAGTACGAAGTGGTCTTGAAGCAGTTATCCCTGGGCTGGTTTTCTGAATACCTGCAGAATTCCTGCTATGGAAACAAAGTTTAATGGGAATTCCAGTAAGACATGCATCAGGCTGAGNTAAAAGAGCCACTGAAATCCTAGCGTATAATCCGTAGCATACAGGGCAATGGAAACACCCCAGAAAAATAAAATCAGTAGCATGCGTTGTTTGGGGATCTTATGCCAGCGTATCACTTCCGTTTTAGAGAACCAATTGAGGTAGTGGTAGAGATAGGCATAAGCAATAAACCGCATGATGGCGATGCCCTGAGTTGAGGAAAATACTGCATCAAAAAATTTCGATGCCGTCCATCCGGGCTGTGAGGTGTCCATCAACCAGGTACCGTAAATGTATTTATTGAGTGCTGAAAAATCGCTGGAGGTGTACATGCTTATACCTCGTTCGGAGGAATAATGTAGAGAGGGTAAAACAAGAAAAAGTAAAACCGGACAGACTATGTGCAAAATCACGCTGATAAAACCATTTCTTGATTTTTGTTTGATCGCACCATATAACATAAACAACATCGTAAACAAATACACATGCAATAAGGTTGGCAGAAAGATGCTGAGTAAGGCTACCGGATATTCGGCAACCACCACCAAAAGGCCCACCAGAAGAAGACCAACAAGTTTTAAGGTATTGTTTTTTACAAAGGCGATAATTAAACCGCAGCCAAATGCGATACTGAGTAATTGTGCATTGAGGGTACCAATTTGTTCTATCGACCAAAGCGGGTCGGGGCCTAATAGCGGATATTTAGACAGAAAAACAATAAAGTAATAAACAGGAGATGATCGAAGTATCCAGACATCCCGTTTGTTTTGGGCATAATAATTTTTATCGTGCAGCCAGGAGATTTCAGTCAGGTAATGGAGTGGGCCTAAAACGGCATAGGCAAATAAAAACAGTTCAAAGGGAATTAGTATCGCAAGTATCGCCGATACCAGAATGAGTCCGATATTGACCTGGTCTATAGTCAGAGAACGAAGCATGTCACAAGGTATTTCGTTTTTAAAATTTCAATAACTGTCTCTAAATGAACTGCTATTTGTTCCGGTAAAATTAGGATACTTTTGCGCCTGTTAAAATCAAAACATGTTAGGAACAATTTTACAAGAACGTTCGGGTGGAAGCTGCGAACTATGTGCAGCCAAAGCCGCCACCATCGAATACACGATTAGTCCGAAAGAAGATCGTCCCGACCATCAGGTGGCTTTGTGCGAAACGTGTTTTGAGGAAATGCAATCGATGCAGAACCCCGACTATTGGCGCATTTTAGAAGGAAGTATCTGGAATCAGCATGTTCCTGTGCAGACCCTCACTTATCGACTACTTGCGCAATTAACAAATCAGGATTGGGCCCGGGAAATTCGGGATAGCGTGGAATTGGATGAGAATACCGTACAATGGGCTATGGATGCGTTTAAAGTAGAAGACAAACATCGGGATGCCTATGGAAACGAATTGCAAACCGGAGATACTATAGTACTTACCCAAAACTTAAATGTAAAGGGAACTAGTTTTTCAGCGGCTAAAGGCACGGTAGTANAAAAAATCCGCCTGGTTCCCGACAATACGGATCAAATTGAAGGTAAGATCAATGAACAGGTGATTGTCATTCTGACCAAATATGTGAAAAAATCGTAGTGCTTTTGGCGCACATGTCAGTTGGATATTGATTCGATAAAAGCGCTGAAGATGCGGCCACGCCTAGAGTAATTGGTAGTTATCGTAATGATCCAGAATCAGCCGGGAGTGCTGAGAACAAGGTAAGTGATACACTTCGCCAACCTGATACCAGGTATATTCAAGCGCATTGATTTCTTTACTGATGAATTCGTGACTATCAAAAAGAAATAGTATCGACCCACTGTTGGGAATTCATTTTTACGGGTAATTACGAGATCGACCCATATTCCACTGCGCCCTTCGATATCCCGTGCGATAGGCTTTACTTTTTTGATGTAGAGGTAATATAACACCGAAAGAATTGCAGCATATAAAATCACATGAAACGCAATAAATACATCCGGCGCATCCCGGGTGTGGGTTCGTGTCAGCCCGAGCAAGGATAGCGGCGAAATGGCCAAGGTGCCAAGCAGCAGACGTTTTCGGGCAGTGTGTATTTTTGTAAAACATGAATCTGTTTTTGATTCAGCTGAAATGTTTTCATCAATTTAAAGATAGTTCTGAATGAACAACGTACTGCAAATTCTTTAGAAATGCAAATTGGTTGTCACGTGAAAACTAAACGAAGATTTTGAAACTCTGCCTTCCAGTGTGATATTTCATCTTTTCATTCCCCGAATTCCCGCTGTTCTACTGTGAAACTTGTTCAGACTGAAAATTTGCGGTTGACAAAACTATAGATAGGGGTACGCCATGACAAATGTTGAACAGAAGCAGACCGCACAGAGGCAATAAAAGTTGCGGTACTGCGCTCATTTTACTGTTCCATGTCTGCACCTGCGATGAAGTCTAGCCCCGATAGAACGCAGGCCTGCCGCCGCAGTGATAGCGGGAACATCGCTGATGTGGGTTGCGGCGATGCGCTTCAAAAAAACACCTGCGGGATATCTTGATTTAATTTGTGAAGAATTACGTGGTGATATACAAACGGTGACGAATTCGTGATCGTTCTTCCTGATCCATTCCCTCATTCTGATGCAGATGCTGAATAATTTGCCGCCGCAGCATTAAATACCGTTTCCGGTCACGCACCGAATAGAGAAACAAAATAAATCCGGGAATAAAAAGTACGAAAGACCATAAAATAGACAAACGCCGATATCGGGAATATCCAAATCGCTGGATTTCATAACGATGCAAGCCTTCCTCCATTTCGAATCCCTTAGTCATGTGTGAGTTCCTTTACGGTATGCCGCATTATGAATCCATAAAGCACTCCAAATGCAAATCCTCCAATATGGGCCCAATAAGCAACCCCGGCACTATTTGCCGCATGTTGACTGAGCGATCCGACACCGGTGATTAGTTGTTGAACAATCCAGAATCCCAGAAAGAAGATGGCCGATACCCGAAACGTAGTAAAGAGTAAAAGAAAAAGTACTTTAATTCTTGACCTGGGGTACATCACCAGATAGGCACCTAAACAAGCGGCTATGGAACCCGAAGCACCCACACAGGGTACAGGGCTACCAGCGTTTAAAATGGCATGAGTTAAACTTGCAAGGATGCCTCCGCTAAGGTAGAAGAGCAAATACCTCCATGATCCTACGCTACTTTCTATATTATCACCAAATACCCAAAGGAAGAGCATATTCCCAATTAAATGCATCCACCCTCCATGCAGGAAGATAGAGGTGATGAGTGTATACAAATCTTGCCCACGGAAAATTTCTACAGGTATACTGCCGAAGGTTTCAATGAAGCCATTCAACTGCGTTTCCGGCAAGGATACTTCATAAAGAAATACTGCCACGTTCAGCAGTATTAAAATAGAATTGATGACGGGTTTTATCGGGCCGCGCACATCCGAATCACCTACCGGAAAAAACATAGTGCAAGTTTATGGATTTTGGCGCAATCCGACTGAAGTATTTGTTTCAAGATTATCGGTTTATTGTTGGCTATAGTAAGCCAGGCTATCCAGGTTCAGGTCCTTATAAAAGGTCTTTTGCAAGAAGTGATCTTTGTTGTAAATCATGATTTGAGGGATGCCTTTATATTCGAAAATTTCGGAGGTCAGATCGGAATTGTCGCCTCCAACCAGGGCGTTCGATAAAGTGCTCAAGCCGGTGCCATCACTGAATCCTTTCAGTAATTCCAGTTGGTTCATAGCCGTGATAAATACAAATTGTATTCCGGCAAATCGTTCCGCATTTTTTTATCGAGCTGGCTACATCAGCACAATGTCCGCATCCGGGGTTAAATAGTATGAGGGTGATGGGTTTATCGGCAGGTAAGTCGCGCGATAAAACCAATTTTTGCTCTGCGGTTAATAAATTAAATTCGGCCAGAGGGGCTCCTGGGGCGGCTTTGGGTTTACAAACGCTGCTGAGTAATCGGGCGTGGAAGCCGGGGCTGCGGATGCAGGTTTTGCAGAAGATTTTTTTTTCTTTTTTGTGCTGGGCCAAAGTAGGGCCAACCAATAGAAAACTTGCAAGCAAAACTAAAAGTGCGCTGAGTGTTTTATGAAACGTCATGGACTTGTTTTTGTTTTTCATGTTTGAGTTGATGATACCAGGCATCAAGTAATACAATGCCCGTGTAGGCTTCAACTATCGGTAAGGCACGGGGTACGGCACATACATCATGCCGGCCTTGAATTTGAATCNNTCTGGGCTGTCCATGGTGATCTACGGTTTGCTGAAACGAACGTATACTGCTAATCGGTTTGAACGCAATCCGAAACTTCAGCGGCATTCCATTCGTGATTCCACCTTGAATTCCTCCACTGTGATTGCTGGTCGTGTAAACGNNTTTTGATCTCGTTTGGAAGACGTCGTTGTGGCTTCGTCCGCGTTGACGGGCTGCATCGAACCCATCCCCATATTCAAATCCTTTCACAGACGGAATATTGAGTAGGGCATGCCCCAACATGGCTTGCAATTTTCCAAACACGGGTTCACCCCAACCTGCTGGAATTCCGTTCACCACACAACGGATGCATCCACCTAAGGTATCTCCCTGAGCCAAACAAGCTTCAACCTCTGCTTCCATGTTTTTGCGCAATGCGTGAGGCGGAACCCGCAAAGGATGTTGCATAGCTTCTTTAATATCCTCTTCGCCAGGATTAAGATCGTGTGGTAATTCATGCGCACCGATACCCGAAACCCAACCTTGCCAGTGTACAGCGAAATGCGCTTGTAAAATTTGCCAGGCCAGATCNGCGGCCGCAACCAATGGAGCGGTAATGCGAACCGAACTGCGACCTCCTCCACGGTGATCGCGATGCCCATACTTCTTCTGATAGGTATAATCGGCATGGTTCGGACGAAACACGTCTTTCAGGTTATCGTAGTCGGCACTTTGGGCATCCTGATTTCGAATGAGGAGGGTTAATGGACTTCCTGTGGTTTTGCTATCAAAAACGCCGGAAACAATTTCNAGAATATCCTCTTCGCGGCGCGAGGAGGCATGTGTGGACTGTCCTGTTTTTCGTCGGTTGATGGCTTCTTGCATCCGTAGGGTGTCCAGTTGAAATCCGGCAGGAACACCATCCAGCACACAACCGACATATGGCCCATGTGATTCGCCAAATGATGTCACCTGAAACAATCGACCTAATGTATTCATAGCCTGTTAGAATGAAAGCGGATGCACTACTTTTGCTGGAATGCGGACACTCTATTCAAATATCAAACATTTAATCGGCATAGAAGACGTTAGCACCCGGAAAAAAATAGTTAAAGGCGCCGCAATGGCCGACTTGCAGCGTATCGAATCGGCCTGGTTACTCTGCGATGAGCATACCATACTGGGTTTTGGAAGTATGGAACAATTTCCGGAAGCTGGGTACGACCGGGAAGAGAATTTAAATGGACGTTCAGTACTTCCCGTCTGGATTGATTCGCATACCCATTTGGTGTTTGCGAAAAGTCGTGAACAGGAGTTTGTAGATCGTATTCGCGGACTCAGTTATGAAGAGATAGCCCGACGGGGAGGGGGTATTTTAAATTCGGCGCAACGCCTGGCCGAAGCCAGTGAAGAAGAATTACTGGATGCCACATTGGCTCGTATCGATGAGGTGAAAAATNTGGGAACAGGTGCCATTGAAATTAAGAGTGGGTATGGCCTCAATACCGAATCTGAACTTAAAATGTTGCGCGTAATTCGCCAAGTGAAAGAACAGGCCGGTATTCCGGTGAAGGCCTCTNTTCTGGGAGCACATGCCTATCCTTTAGCATACCGCGATAATCATCAGGGCTATTTAAATTTAATTGTTCAGGAGATGCTTCCTCGCATTCATGCCGAAGGACTGGCTGATTACGTAGATGTGTTTTGTGAANAAGGATTTNTTAGTCCGGAAGAAACCGCTTTTGTTTTGGAGGCCGGGGCCCGATACGGCTTAAAGCCAAAAATTCATGCCAACCAGTTATACAATAGCGGCGGCGTTCAGGTGNGGGTAAAGTTTGAAGCCATCAGTGTTGATCATTTGGAAACAATGGATGAAGAAGAAATTGATTGTCTGAAAAATTCCAATACCATTGCGACTCTTTTACCGGGTGCAGCATTTNTTCTGGGGATGCATTATCAACCAGCCCGTCAAATCATTGATGCCGGTATAGCAGTAGCCCTCGCCAGCGATTACAATCCTGATNCTTGTCCCGGTGGCAATATGAATTTTTTACTCACGTTAGCTTGCACGCAGATGCGCATGACACCTGAAGAAGCCATACAAGCTTGCACCCTGAATGGAGCTGCGGCCTTAGAACTACACGATGAATTGGGGACTATCTGTATCGGTAAAAAGGCAAGTTTTATCATTACCCGTCCTATTCCATCGGTCGCCTATTTGCCGTATGCCTTTGGTTCAGATTGTATTGAGCGTGTGGTTTTTGCCAGATGAGTTTATTTGTAGCGCCTCGCTAACACAGTACTCAACAGATGGCGCGCTTTACGTTGTACCTGCCTGGCTGTAAAAATCAAAGGCTGCCGGATATACCTGTTACCGCCCGGCAGGGTGCCACTGCAATCGCGGCTAGATTTCAGCTTATCCAATTCATTCAGCCGAGTGTAAAGTATGTGGTTAGTCATATTATGCGCCGGCGGTTAATGCGTTATATGCCGTTCAACCTGCATAGGAACCCACATCGCCAGGATTAAAACGAGCAAATCCATTACCGAAATTTGTTACAGAAGCTTCGGGCTTAATTTTCAATTTAATCATCCCATTCTTTTATTTTTCCGCCATAGTGTTGAAGTAGCGATTCGGCTATTCGACGTTCAAAATGAATGGATGAATTGCCGAAGGTTTGTTTTTACGATTAAAATAATGAATCAGTTTAGGAAAGGGTTTGAGATAGATTTTATTGTAGCGTAAACAGATTTTTACCCGGGCGCCTTCCGGGTCTTCCAAAATCAATGTAGGACTCGGATCCATCAAGGCCAGATTGTATTTGTTTTCCAGGAATGAAATTCTTCGTTTAACACGATAGGTACACTCCGGATATTTTTCCAGCAATATATCTTTCATCTCAGGAAAGATGACATTCGGTAAATAGGGTTCAATGCACATAATAGAACAAGCACACCACCTGTCAAAGAAATCCTTGCCCATACATGATAGACCCGCCTATAACTTCCGAAACAATCCGAACCGCTAAAGGCATCCCATCCAAATCAAATTCGCACCGATGTGAATCAAGATAGTCCAATCTCAGGATTTGAAAACATCTAAGCAGTCGATTGATACCACTGAAAAAATGTTCTGGCCACATGTTCACATTGGCGATCCTGCCTGGGTTGTAGGCATCACAGGTTGATAACTGAAAGGTAGTCTAGCTGAACGACTATAGGGCAGGCAATTGAGTGAACGGGTTACTTTGTTAGTGTATCGACTACCTGGTACCGCGAATCGCCTCAATGCCGGGTAATTGTTTGCCTTCAAAAAATTCCAACATCGCACCTCCACCAGTACTGACGTATGAAACAGCCTCAGCTAATTGAAAGGCATTAATAGCTGCCACCGAATCGCCGCCTCCCACTAAAGAAAAGGCTCCATGTTTAGTTGCATCGGCGATGGCCAGAGCAATTGATTTGGTGCCCCCNTGGAATTTCTCCATTTCAAAAACGCCCATGGGGCCGTTCCATAATATCGTTCGGCTCTTGGCAATAACTTGTTTGAATGTTTCAATGGATTCCTCCCCGATATCAAGCCCCATCCATCCGTTTGGTATCGATGTATTTGATGCATATTGGGTATTTGCATCTGCCGCAAAACGATCTGCACAGATACTGTCTGTTGGAATTAATAATTCAACACCCAGGTTGCGGGCCTTTTGCAAAAGTGCATTAGCCAGTTCCAAACGATCATCTTCACAAAGCGACGAACCAATTTCGTGGCCTTGTGCTTTCAGGAAGGTGTAGGCCATGCCGCCACCAATAATAATATGACTTGCTTTTTGCAGAAGAGCCTCTATGATCAGAATTTTGTCGCTCACTTTAGCGCCACCTAAGATGGCTGTGAATGGTTTTTCGGCATTTAACATCACGCGCTCTGCATTGGCCACTTCGGCTTCCATGAGCAGTCCGAACATACGTCGCGAGGTTTCAAAATTAGCTGCTATAATGGCCGTAGAAGCATGCGCCCGGTGAGCCGTACCGAAAGCATCGTTCACATAAACTGTTCCGAGCTGGGCCAGCTTTTTACTGAATTCAGCATCCCCTTTTTCTTCTTCTTTATAAAAACGAAGATTTTCTAACAACAGGACATGTCCGGGAAGCAGTTCCCTGGCAAGATCCCGGGCTTCCTGTCCGATACAATCCGGTGCGAAATGCACAGTAGCATCCGGTAACAATTCGTTCAAATGATTCAGAATATGTCGCAACGAATAGTTGTCGGTAGGTCCTTCTTTCGGACGACCTAAGTGCGACATTAATATCACGCTACCTCCATCCTGGAGTATTTTATGAATAGTGGGGAGGGCCGCCCGAATCCGGGTATCGTCGGTGATTTGAAACTCAGCGTTCAGCGGAACATTAAAATCAACGCGTACAAGGGCTTTCTCCTGGTTAAAATTAAATTGTGCAAATGCAGACATGAAAATTGAATTTGTCCGCGAAGATACGTCAGCCGGCAGCTAATTCATAATGGCTTATTCATCCAGAATTTTATCCTCATCGCTTTTTGTTTTTTAGATTTTTTGTCTGCCCTGGCTTTCATTTTTTCTCTTCCTCTTTTTCCTTTTCTTCTCGGCCTTTTCTTTGTCTTTACGGATATCTTCTTCTTTTTCTGCTTTTTGATAGGTCTGGAATTGGGCCGGTGTTAGAATTTTCTGAAATTCTTTTTCACGCATGGATTGAACAATATCTTTTTGTTTTTTCTTTAAGGCTTTACCTGGTTTCTTTGCTTCATATTTTTCGATACTCTGATAAGCCTTCAGGTTGATTTCATAGATTTTCTGTTCTTGCTCCGGATTGAGTTTTAGCAATTGAACCATTTCGGTGGTTTTCGATTTGGCTTTTTGTTCCGGTGTTTTTTCGGGTTTCTTTTGGGCGGATAATGAGAGGGTCAACAGGATAGAACAAAAGTGATGGCGAAGATTCGAAATTGTTTCATGGATTCAAATGTACATCATGCCTCTGATGTTGACGTTTTCATTCGGTGAGTTTGCCAATAAAAAAGACCTCTTCCGAAAGGTCTTTTATGGTAAGTTGCTTTGTAAACTACGCCATCTTGCCGGCAAAGTATTTCAATGTACGAACAAGCTGGCTCACGTAACTGTTTTCATTATCATACCAGCTAACGGTTTTAACCAATTGTGTATCACCAACGGTCATCACCTTGGTTTGTGTGGCATCAAACAATGAACCAAACGTTGTGCCAATGACATCCGTGCTCACAATTTCATCTTCGGTATAACCATAACTTTCATTGGAAGCCGCTTTCATGGCCGCATTAATTTCTTCGGCAGTCACTTTNTTGTTCAAGATAACCGTCAATTCAGTGAGCGATCCTGTGATAGTTGGTACACGCTGAGCCGCACCATCTAATTTGCCTTTTAACTCAGGCAGTACCAGACCGATCGCCTTGGCAGCACCGGTAGAATTCGGAACAATATTGGCAGCTGCTGCACGTCCACGACGTAAGTCATTTTTGGCATGCGGAGCATCCAGGGTATTTCGATCATTGGTATAAGCGTGAATGGTGGTCATGATACCTGTTACAATGCCATACTGATCGTTCAAAACTTTCGCCATTGGAGCCAGGCAGTTCGTGGTACATGAGGCGCAAGAAATGACTTGTTCTGTACCATCCAGAATTTCATGATTCACATTATAAACTACGGTTTTAAGNTCGCCGGTTGCTGGTGCAGAAATTACAACACGTTTGGCACCTGCTGTGATGTGCGCCATGGCTTTGTCTTTATCCGTAAAGAAACCCGTACATTCTAAAACGACATCCACTTCATGCGCACCCCACGGAATTTGCGAAGGGTCTTTNTGAGCATAAACCCGAACGGTATCATTTTCTACCACAATGGAATCTTCCAGGCACGANACTTGTTTGTCAAAGCGGCCTTGTGCAGAATCGTATTTCAATAAATGGGCGAGTGTAGCCGGACTGGTCAGGTCGTTAATGGCGACTACATCGATGCCTTGCATGTTATAAATCTGACGATAAACCAGGCGTCCGATGCGTCCGAATCCGTTAATTGCTACTTTAATGTTACTCATGAAATGAAAATTTTAATGGTGATGAAAGTGGCGCAAAAGTACACCGGCAGTGGGGGAAATGCAATCTTATTTCAAGAATTGAATACTAAAATTTTGTAAATTAAAAACACTGCTATACTTTTGCGGTCCGTTAAGGAAACGCCGCGTTGGTCAATCGGCTAAGACGCCTCCCTTTCACGGAGGAATGACGGGTTCGACTCCCGTACGTGGTACAAAAAATCAGAGTGAGTGTAAGCACGCAGTGTGAACTTAACTCTGATTTTTTTATGCAATCACCGGTATGCTCTTAATCTAGGTTTCCCGAGGTTTCAATTTGTGCCAAATCCTTCTGGCAAAAGAGCAACTATTCATGATGACTTTTAACCAACATTTAGAGTGAGCATGAGTAAGCACAGTGGTCTGAGTGCGGATTTTTTCTTTGCACTCCCACCCATGTTCAAATTTCGGAAAGTTTTTCATTCGGATGCTGTAATGTTCTCGATCGATCTTGTCAAGGAATTACTTTTATTAGATGAATCATTGAACAGATAAAAAATTAACTTTACTTGACCAACCAATTTCCCCATGCATATCAAACTTAAAGACAGAAGTCTTCAAATTGAATCCATTGAGCTTTATCTGAAAGAGTGTTTACCGGAGGCTACATTTTCATACCTCAAACGAAATATTGTCATCGACAACAGGCCACCTGAACAACGCCCCAGTGCCTATTTAGTGGTAGAAACACCGGAAGGAGGAAGAAGTAAGGTTTTTGTTTACACTGGCGATATTCACATCAAAAACTGGCCCCGGGTGCAAGGCTTTCTGGGTGTGCTAAAAGCAATTTTTGGTAAAATGAAGACGGACAATGCAGTGAATTTGGGCGAAAAATTAATCCGTCTTTACAATCAAAGTATGGGGGTGAATTGTATCGGGTAGGCTTACATTAATTTAATACAACTTTTTGCATGTACTCAGTCGCACGGTGTTTACTTGGTTTGATGCTACTCTTCGTTCTTGGGGATAGGGTCGCTGCACAATCGTTTGGAACAGGGGTTTTATTTGATGATGCCGCTTATGAATCTGAATGGAGATGGCCCGAGGGATGGATTTTACGGATATAGATACCCTGAAAGCCATAAGCCTGAAAGAATATGCGCCTCCTGCCGGTTCACAAGGTGCTATTAATTCCTGTGTGGCCTGGTCTGCAGGATATGCCGCCTTGACCATTTACAACCGGGTAGCCGGACAAAAATAGAACCACGATCTCCGCTGTTTTTATATAACCAATTAACCCGGGCGGGGAATGTAACCGCCCGCAAGTCATGAACAAGGCCCTTGAATTATTGCGCGATCTGGGAGATTGTTCTTATAGCGATTTTTCTCCCCAGGATGCGATCTGCTGCCATCTGCGGAAATAAAATCTAAAGCAACCACTTATCGCATCAAAGATTTTTATACGATTTTCTCCATCCGCGATATCCCAGAAGTGAAAATTCAAAACACGATTCGAAGTTTATCTTCAAAGAAGCCCGTGATAACCGCCATGCCAATTTTCAAAAATCTGGAAACAATAGGAAAAGACGGACTGTATATTCCTGATGAATCCTCCGGCGAGTTGAGCGGTCATGCCATGTGTGTGACCGGGTTTAATAAAGATAAAAACTCTTTCAACTTTTGAATTCCTGGGGGAAGGATTGGGGCGAAGAAGGCTATTGTTATATGCGATTCGAAGATTTTGCCCGATACACGAAGTATGGTTTTGGAATGGTACCGGATATTACCCGTTCTTTAAACTTTACGGATGAAACGGTTCAGTTGGGAGGGAATTCGTTTTTAAAAAGCTATTTGTTGAAGATGGACAATATGTTTTCAAGGCCGCCAATACTGTGCTTAAAAATGGAGTTTACTATCTGACAGAACCAGCCACTACCAGGATCATTACAAACTTGTAGTGCAAAACCCCAAAGAAAATACCTACCTCTATGTATTTAGTTTTAAACCGAATCAGACAACCGAATTGCTTTTTCCGAAAAGATACCGGGCACGGAACTACGTGAATTGCCGGTGATGACTTCTGGACGCATCAAGGTGATTATTCCTGAAAAACCCACGAGTGCTTTTCGTCCTGAACAGGTCGGGACCGACTATTTGTGCATTTTATATTGCGACCGGCGCATTGAGCAATTGGACTTGAAACTCAGGGCCATTGAAAAGAGTCAGGGAACATTTATGGAACGCCTTAAGACCGTGTTTGCCGATGAACTGGTACCGGATGAGGAAATACAATACGAACTAAATACAATGAAGGCAGAGGTCACCGAAGGGCATGGTCGCATCATTCCGATTATACTGGCCGCGGAGGTGATTTAGTATCCCCACACTACAAGCATCTGTTCTATCCAATGAGATTTTGATTAACTTTGAAGTATAGCCCCAAACCCATGAAACCAATTCTGTTATTTCTTCTCCTCGTAGGTGTTGTCCGCATGGAAGCACAGCTCCCCGGATTTTCAAGTCAACCCAGTACCGGAACTGTTTGTGAAGGTCTCTTTCAACAGCGATGAAGAAGCATTTAGCCGGGTCAAGCAAATTTGTGAAGCCATGGATATTGCCGGCAATTTTATGGTAGCAGAATGTGGTAAGGTCGACAATTGTAAAGCTGTGCTGAATAGTAGCGGGTCCTATATTTTTTACAATAACAACTACTTGCACAAAATAAAAGGGCTGAATTTCACAGAATCTTCATTTACATCAACCAAGTCTGATGATTGGGATGTTTTATTTATTCTGGCCCATGAAATCGGTCATCATGTTTTGCAACACCTCGCCAATTTTCAACAATTAAGCCGCATCATGCCTTTGGTGGACATGGAGTTGGAAGCCGATAAATTTGCCGGTGCCTGTTTGTTTCGGATGGGCGCTACCTTAGAACAAGCACAACATGTGATGTATGACCCATCGGTATCTGAAAAAGCTTCTCTGAATCATCCTGCGCGAAAAGAACGACTTGAAGCTATTGCCATCGGTTATAACAAGGCAAAGGCAAAAAGTCAGGCGTGGTGGTACCACCAAGTTCAGCAGAGAAGGTATCCGATGCCATTACTAAATTATCCGAAGGCAAAGTGGATGAAGCAATTTCTGAATTGGAAAAAATGCAGAAAATTCAAAAGCCTGGGGCTATCTGGGATATGCGTATTGCTCAGGAAGCGGTGTTCCGAAGGATATGGAGAAAGGAATCAAATATTATACCATGGCTGCGGATTCGGGAGATTTTACTTCACAGTTTAATGTGGCCGTGCATTTTTTAATGGAGACGGGATTCCGGTAGATAAAGCGAAAGCGTTAAAATATTATACGATGGCCGCTGAGCAAGGTGATGCAGATGCACAATACTCGGTAGGGATGATGCATTTATTTGGAGATGTTGGACAACCGAATTACGAGCAGGCCGCTGATTATCTGGAGCGTGCAGCTGCACAAAGATCATCCACAATCCATTTACTATTTGGGAATCAAGGCGTTTGACGGCCAGGGAGAACCGGTGAATCATTCCAAAGCGGCTGGCTATTTTGAACGGGCTGCTCAACTCAATTTAGCCGAAGCTCAAATGATGCTGGGGCAAATGTATGAGAATGGTTTGTTTTATACCGCCAATCTGGAGACTGCCAAAAATATTATTTGGAAGCCGCAAAGCAGGATAATGAAGATGCGATCGCAGCGTGTGCCCGATTGGGTGTTGTGGTGAACAAATGAAAATGGGCAAATGCAATTATCTGAACAACTATAACCCGAAGGCGGCAAGTTAGCTTTCTCCTAAACATCTGTTGAGTAAATCTGGTATCTTTGGTTCATGAAGAAACTACTTTTTATTGGTTTGTTACTGCCTTTGGTTTTATGGGCGCAAAATGAACGAACAGATCTTAGCACGTATGGAATTGGGGCTACAATTGGTACACATTCCGAATTGCAAATAGAAAAATGGAGCAGAGGGAGAGTGATCTGAAAACGACCGAAGTGCGCATCTACCTGTCGAATCAGGAGCGCATTGATTTGATTCAACTTAAAAACCACTGACCATAGCCGTAACCCGTGCGCAATTCGGAAAAATGTTTAGTCAGAAACATAAAGGCATCAAACTGAAAGCCCTGGTACGCACGGCCAATGAGTTTCTGATTCAACGAACGTATGATTCAGACGGACGTAGTATCTACAAATTTTTAATCCTTCGCGTAATCAAAGGCAAAGAGTATATGATTGAGAGTACCGAGGTATCCGATGAATCCACCTGTCGGCAGATGTTTGATTTGGCTAAAACAATTCGTTAGTCGGGTAGACAGGTCATGAAATGATGAACTTCAAGGAACAGTTACTGAAAGTGGGTTAACTGTTTTCACTACGATGAAAGCAGACTATCTTCGCCCCAAAATTTCAAAGCTATGCGAATTCACAAGGAAGGTTGGATGTACTGTGTGGTAGCAACCATTCTCATGTTTGTTTACACCTGGGTCTTGTTTCGGTTTTTGGCGGAATGGCCTGTAATCTACTGGCCCTTACAAATCGCAGGAATGGCTTTGTGGTTTTGGGTATTCTGGTTTTTTCGGATTCCTTCCCGCACATTCAGTCAGNGAGATGACCTGATTACTTCTCCCTGTGATGGCAAGGTGGTGGTTATAGAAGAAACCACTGAGTCAGAATATTTTAAGGACAAACGCATACAGGTTTCCATTTTTATGTCACCACTTAATGTACATGTTAATTTGTATCCCATGTCCGGTACGGTCGGCTATGTAGGTTACCACAAAGGAAAATACCTGGTGGCGTGGCATCCCAAATCGAGTACCGAAAATGAACGCAGTACGGTAGTAGTTCGTGGCTCTAAAATGGAGATTTTGATTCGTCAGATTGCCGGTGCAGTGGCTCGTCGTATTGTCACGTATTCGAAAGAAGGGNATCATGCGGAGCAAAATGCTGAACTTGGATTTATCAAATTCGGATCACGGGTGNATCTGTTCTTTCCTCCGGGTACGCATATCGTGTCCAAAATCGGAGATGTTGTCCAAGGGGGTGTTAGCGTGATTGCCAAAGTTTAAGACATAACCATGCCGGCCAATCCAACACGACCAAATTCCTGGTGTAATTTTACCGACCATAAAATTCGCTCCGGGCTCAAAAACAAGCGGCTACTCGGGTATTTTGTGAATGAATTAATCGCCACCAATACAAAAAAGGAATCCGGACTGCAATATACCTTTGTCACCGACGAATTTTTGTTGCAGATGAATCAGGAGTATCTGCAACATGATACCTACACAGACATTATCACGTTCGATTTGAGTGCTCCACACGATAGTATCTTACGCGGCGATATTTACATTAGTATAGACCGGGTGAGGGAGAACGCCCGACAGATGCGTAGTCGCTACTCCGACGAATTACTGCGCGCGATCCTTCATGGAGCCTTGCATTTATCCGGGTTCGGAGATAAGACCCTCAGCAGGCTAAAAGGATGCGGGCATTGGAAGAGTTGTGGATGCAAAAGTATTTTGAGCGGATCACAGGCAATCCCTGATTTTCACGTATTTTAGCCACTCAACTGTTGCAAGGAAATAATACCATGAGTCTCAAGAATAATTATGTCGCCATCATGGCGGGAGGAATTGGCAGCCGGTTTTGGCCGGAAAGCCGCAACGACCATCCCAAACAATTTCTCGATATTCTCGGAACCGGCAAATCGCTGATTCAATGGACCTATGAACGGTTTAAAAATATCTGTCCCGCTGAAAATATATTTATTATTACCAATGAGGCGTACATCCCAACCCTAAAGGAGCAACTACCCGGATTGGCCGATAATAATATTCTTAGTGAACCCTCCCGCAAAAATACTGCGCCCTGTACGGTATACATTGCCCATAAATTAAAAGCCCTGAATCCGCACGCGAATATCATCATGAGCCCAGCCGATCATCTGATTTTCGACGACCGCAAATTTGAACGTGACATCATTGATTCTCTCGATTTTGTTTCCAAAAACAAGATGCTCGTTACGCTTGGTATTAAACCAACCCGTCCCGATACCGGCTATGGGTATATTCAATACGATACCAATAAAAGTCAGGAACGTTTATACCAGGTAAAAACCTTTACGGAGAAACCTTCCCACGAATTGGCTGAAACGTTTATTCGCAGTGGTGACTTTNTGTGGAATGCCGGCATCTTCGTCTGGAATGTGAATACCATTATTGAAGAATTGGAAAAATACTTGCCGGAGATGAATGATCTGTTTGCAAAAGTGAATAGTTACAATACCCCGGGCGAAAAAAAGGATATCGAAATCATTTATCCGCAGTGTACCAATATTTCCATCGATTATGGCATCATGGAAAAGGCTAAAAACGTTTGGGTAATACCTTCTTATTTTGGTTGGTGCGATCTGGGAACCTGGAATTCGGCCTATGATAATTCACAAAAAGACTACCTGGGTAATGCCGTTTACGGATCAAATGTCATGATTATTGATGCCTCCCAGTGTATGGTAAAAGCACCGGAAAATAAATTATTGGTTCTTCAAGGCTTGGAAGGATTCATCGTAATTGATACGGATGATGTTTTGCTGATTTGCGAACGCGGCCGCGAACAACAAATTAAAGATTACGTGGCAGAGGTAAAACGCAACAAAGGGGATCGTTTTTTGTAAACTCATCACAGTATGTTGATTTCAAAATTACCGCAATCCGGCACCACCATTTTTACGGTCATGAGTGCGCTGGCCAAAGCGTCTCAGGCCATAAATCTGGCGCAAGGCTTTCCGGACTTTCCAATTTCGNATCAGTTGATTTCAGAAGTGCAACAGGCCATGCTGCAAGGCATGAATCAATACGCACCTATGACCGGTTTGCCGGAACTACGTCAAGCGCTGTCTGAAAAAATAAAAACATGTTATGCCTGTTCGGTAGATGCGGAAAACGAAATTACCATTACGCCGGGAGCTACCTATGCCATCTATTCTGCGTTCGCAACCTTATTGCAGGCAGGTGATGAAGTCATTGTGCTTGAACCGGCCTATGATTCGTATATACCGAATATTTTGCTGCACGGTGGCATTCCGGTTTGTGTGCCCCTACAGGCTCCTACATTTCAGGTGAATTGGCAACGGGTGTATGATGCGGTAAGCGATAAAACCAAAGCCATTATTATCAATACGCCGCATAACCCCTGTGGTTCAGTATGGAGTCATGACGATNTTTTGCAACTGAAACAACTGCTTGACAAACATCCGATGTATGTGGTGAGCGATGAAGTATATGAACATATCACCTTTGATGCGCATCAACACCACAGTGTATTGAAATATCCCGCCATCTATCAAAAGGCATTTGTGGTATTTTCCTTCGGCAAGGTGTTTCATACCACAGGATGGAAACTAGGTNATTGCGTAGCTCCGNCTGATCTAAGTAATGAATTCAGGAAAATTCATCAATACCTGGCATTCTCCTGCAATACGCCGATGCAATTTGCTATGAGTCGTTTCCTGGCGCAACCTCAGGAATATCTGAATCTTCCTTCTNTTTTTGAGGCCAAACGCAACCTGTTTCTTAAATTGATTGCTGACCTGCCATTTACGCTGCATGCTCCCAGCCAGGGAACGTATTTTCAAACCTTGGGGTATGAACAAATCAGTATGGAGAATGATATGGACTTTGCAACCCGCTTAACCAAAGCGTACGGGNTAGCTACCATTCCATTAAGTGCTTTTTATCAGAATAAGGAAGACAATCGACTCATTCGTTTTTGTTTTGCCAAACAGGATTCCACCCTTCAGGCCGCAGCGCATCGTTTGCAGGCTCTGAAGTCGATTTAATCATAGACTGTTTTTTTTGAGATACTCCAATGCCACTAAAACCAGCGGTAAGGCGAAACTGATTATCCATACCATGGTGATCCATAGCAAGTTAAACGGACTCACATCGGAAGCAGCTGGTTTTCGTAACACAGTTTGTATGTATTTGATGACCTGAGCTTCCCGTTCCGATACCTCATACACACCCGGTGAAATAATTCGGGCAAAGGATGAAATATGCATGGCGATTTCATCACGCAAAAGCCAGTAATCTTTGTCCGATAAATCGTCATACGACTGTCGGATCTGAATGCCTTTTNNCAGTCAGACTTTTTTAAGTTTCCCTAATTGAATCTGTGCAGTGATTTGCATCGTTAANAAGAAAGGAATGATGAGTAAGGCATAACTCTTCGTGCTGATGGCCACAAATACCATCAATCCCATCGAAATAAATAAAAAGACTTTGGAGATGACATCATTCTTTTCAAANAATAAAAGCTTCAATAATCGCCCNCCATCTAAGGGATAAATAGGCAACAGGTTAAATACATTGAGAAAGATAAACGTATTCGATAAGCCGGTGAAGTCAATGGATTCGCTCAGGGTNAGAATTCGGAGCATTATCCCGATAAGGATACCAGGTACCGGGCCAGCTAAAAGAATGATGCTCTCTTGTTTNTGCGAAATCTCCTGTTTATTGCCACTGGCTAATCCGCCTAAAAACGGGATAAATAAGATGCTTACATCGTTATAATTAAATATTTTCATGGCAATAGCATGCCCCAATTCGTGAACTAGAATTACCCCGGTCACCATGGCGATATAACTCAGTTTCCATTGGTAAAAAACCGCAAATCCCACTACAAAAATGAGCATGCTGATGAGGGGTAGCCATTTGTTTTTTTCCAGTAGTTCTAGTTCGGGTTTAGGCGGGTAAGTACGCTCGTTGGGTTCCATAGATTGATTCATTATTCGGTTGTGTTATGAGGATTTACTTTTTGCGCAGACTTTTCGTTTGACCGATTTTCTTTTTATGATTCAAGCGTTCAGTGTGAATATGTTTTGGGATACGAGTGGCTTTCCGTTCACGTTTTTCATGCAGGCATTTTTGCAGGATGCGATACAGTTTCTTTGTAGCCAGTTGTTTGTTTTCTAATTGCGTGCGTGCTTCTGAACTAACTACGATCAAATCACCCTCTTTGTTTAATTGATGTTGTAATTCCTGTTGGATGCGTTGCAGGATTTCGGGTGGCAAAACCTGCGATTGTCCGGGTGTCCATCGAATTTCTACACGGGTTTCAACTTTGTTAACATGCTGACCACCTTTGCCACCACTCCGGGATGTTTTTATCCGGAATTCATTGCTTAGGTCCGGGATGCTATTTACTTTAACTCCACAACAAACAAAGGTAATTGAAAAGATGCGTGCAGTGATTCAACGAGTTCGTGAAGCTTCCGTTCAAATTGACGGAATTATANAAGGACAAATTAAAACCGGCTTGGTGGTATTACTTGGGATTGAAGAAACAGATACGCCCGAAGACGTGAGTTGGCTGGCCTCCAAAATAGCCCGAATGCGCATTTTTTCGGATGCAGATGGCCTCATGAATTGTTCGTTGCAGGATGTGGGCGGGCAAATACTACTGATTAGTCAGTTCACGTTGTTTGCCTCCACTAAANAAGGTAACCGCCCTTCTTTCATTCGCGCGGCCCGCCCTGAACAAGCGATCCCTTTGTATGAATTAATGATTTCGAAATTGGCGACTGAAACGAACCTACCCATACAAACTGGTGTGTTTGGGGCAGATATGCAGGTGGCTCTGGTGAATGACGGTCCGGTGACGATAGGGATGGATACCCGGCAAAAAGAATAGAAGATTTAAAAAGAGAGGTATGATTTAATTTACATTTCAAGAAGAAGGGATATGCAATTGAACGAGTTACAAAATGAAGTAGACCAATGGATAAAGGACCATGGCGTCCGTTATTTTGCGCCATTAACTAATCTCGGAATCCTGATGGAAGAGGTAGGAGAACTTGCCCGTATTTTGGTGAGAACCCATGGGGAGCAGAGTTTTAAAACCTCCGATCAGGATAAAAATNTGTCCGATGAAATGGCCGATGTTTTGTGGGTATTAACGGCACTGGCCAATCAATGTGGGGTAAATCTTGAACAGGCCCTGCGAGACAATATCCGAAAGAAAACAGAACGGGATGCGGAACGCCATAAACAGAATCCTAAACTAAATGGCCCCACTTAAATTCGAGCGAAATTAGATTTCGCTGAATTTTTACATCGTAATTGTTGGAGCAAGTTGGTTCAGTTAACTTTGAGAAACGGATCGATGCGGTCAGATTATTTTAATTGATGCATCCTTTGAAACCAATACGTCATTTCATTTTTCTACTTGTGCTTAGCTGGAGTTGGGGATGCAAACACAGTTCCGGCAATCGTTGGCCTGCAACAAATCCTTTACCTGTCCCCAATAATCCCATTACAGGAAGTTTCAATTCTGATGACGATAGTGTTTGTGTGTTAGCTCGTAACGCCAATACCATCAACCGTGAAATTGCTGTGATTTTACCCAGTGGGAATGAAGGTATCCTTGTCCCTTTCGGGAAGCCCTGGGCTGGCGCGGGATCCGGAGCCCCTGAAATCGGACAGTCTTATTTTCAAGTTCAGCTACTCGGCGGTATGCCAGCGGCTCAGGCGGCGCGCTCCGGGAATTGGTCCTGGGTAGCGGATGCCTCCAAATATGGCGGGGGTATTACAACGGTACTTCCGGAAGTATCAACTTCACCACGCAGTCGGGTGTTACACGCATCGGGGTGTATGATATGGCCGTTTCCTCGTCCGGTTTTTTTGTTGTTGAAATTGATGGAGATAGAACCCTGGCCAATCATTTACCTTCCGCATCTGCTATGGTGGCCAATGGATCGCTGCCTGCAACAGTTCTCATCGCACAGGGCGGAACACTGCATCCTAACGACAAAATCTATTATCAGAAATCACCGGCAGGTACTTCACTGATTCCGGCATCACCATCCGGATTGGATAATATATTAACTCAGAATCGTCGGATCCGAATCGCTTCCGGACTGAGTGCAGGAACCCATACTGTGAAGTTTATTCAAAGTGGATATACAGCCAATGGAAGTTCAGCTTCTAATTTGCGACTATCCGGCATTTGGTTTGATACCCCAGCAGCAGGTATTGGTGATCCCGGAATTGGTTTTGAAATCAAACCAGTCCAGGAAATGCACTGCCCTTCCAGCGATAATAATTTTGCTTTTCGATTCCGGCCTGAAGGATTTAGTTCGGCTTCCGATTACGAATGGTTGGGCCACAATAATGGAAGCCAGATTCGCAGCGGAACTGGTACACTCCGTTTGGATGGGTTGGTATATCCTGATTTACCGATGGGAACTTTGCGCCGCGTGCATGATATGATTCTTGAAGTTCATGGATTGTTAGTACACCCGCTGACCAGCGATCCTGTGGCCGAATACACGCAAACTTTTTTATTAACGCTCAAGAGGGCATACAATGTCAAACAGCAATTACCTGGACCCATTCCGGCCACATTGCCCTGGGATACATACCACAGTTAGCTGTTTTTGGACCCGTAAATAAAGCTACCGTTTGGGAAGCCACGCAGAATTATTTTCTGGATCAAAACAATGATGCCAATCGTTACAACGACAAAGGTTCATTGGCGTACATCTGGTCACCTACAAGCAATTGGGCCTTGATGTTACAGTCCTCTATACAGGATACCCTCTGGTTGGCCGACCGGTCGATCGATACAATAAAATTTATTTCAGGCACTACAACAACTCCCTGATTCATGCGGGCGATACGCTGAACGTGGTCTCAAATTATCGTTTCAAAAAATACCACAGGCCGATATCATTTTGTCGAAGTAGTCATTCTCTTCTCAAGTGGACTAGCCAACCCTTGCCCCGATAAGCACTTTGGTTTGAAAAATTGACGTTATATTCAGCGTTGAACGAGTTATTATGAATCGATCTGAATGGCCTTCTCAAAATAAAGAAGGAAGGCTTAAAAAATTCTCCTCATCCTTTTATCCTGTCTGTTTTTTTAACGTTGTTTATGCCCTATGGGACCCCTACCTGCATGATTGGGATGAACGTTTCCATGCCTTAGTCGCCCGCAACCTGATGGAGAATCCATGGGTGCCTTATTTGCGANAGCCACCCCTTGTACCTTATGACGCCAATAGCTGGTGTTGTAATTCGGTCTGGTTGCACAAACCACCCNTGTTTATGTGGCAGTCGGCCCTTTCCATGAAGTTATTCGGCGTTTCAGAATTTACCCTCCGTCTTCCTTCAGTTCTACTCGCATCCATACAGATTCTTTTAGTTTACCGAATTGCATTTTTATTCAGTCGGCAACAAATGGTAGCGCTTTTCGCCGCCGCCCTCATGGCCTTCAACCAATACCAACTCGAATTGGTAGCGNGGGCCCGGGGCATGGATCACAATGATGTGTCATTCACCTGTTATATTGTCGGAGTGTTTNGGGCTTATCTGGAATACCTGCATTCCGGAAAATGGCAGTATGCGGTGTTAGTCGGACTTNTTTCAGGAGCAGCCGTGCTTACCAAGTGGTTGGTAGGCCTTCTGGTATTTTTACCTTGGGGCCTGATGACCATANTGGAATCGTTCTATTAAAAGTGGCAGATCCTCCTGCTTGGGCTGGTCATCGCAATTGGAGTATTTTTACCCTGGCAGATCCATATTCTGAATAAGTTTCCTGCTCTCGCGATGTATGAATTCAAATACAATAGCAGGCATGTTTGGGAAGTGCTGGAGGGCCGAGCCGGGAAGTGGTATTTTTATTTGAGACGATTCCCGGAATACTTCGGTGCACTGGGCAGCTTCCTTTTGGGACTTGGGTTAATGACGTCATTTGTTAGCAAGCAGCATACCACGGTTCGAAACGTTTTACTCTTTTTACTCGCCATAGTCTTCATCTTTNTTTCCTTGGTGGCGCAAACAAAAATGCCGTCGTATGTGTTTATTGTGGTACCGCTCGCTTTGGTTTTTGTGGCCNCGGGGATGCAAGAGGTCTTGAAAAGAATTCCTTACCCGACACTAAAAGTTCTATTTATTGTTATCGTGCTGTTGGATGCGTGGAGGCCCTGGTTATCGTATCAGAACCGGCAACAGGATATGGATCGGGAAAGAAAAATACACAATACGAAGGTGTACAAAAACTTAAAATCGCTTTTACCCAAAGACTATCGCACCATAGTGAATGTGAGTTCCTTTGAAGATGTGGAACTGATGTTTTACAACCCAGGCATCAATGCCTATCAGTGGTGGATTGATACGAATGAATTGCCTCGATTAATAGAACAAGGAATCCGTATTGCTGCATTCAAACCACATGGTGAATATGTTCTGCCAGCTGTTTACAACTCTTATCCGCACCTGTATTGGATACCTGAAGCGATAAAATAAACCCCGCAATTACTTCACCGCATACATCAACTCCTTCGCGGTACGAACTACGCGGTCGATGCTGGGGAGGTAGGCGGCTACTAAAGTGGGGGCATAGTGCATACTGGCATCTGCACTGCAAACCCGGCGTATCGGCGCATCTAAATAATCAAATGCTTCTTTTTGAACACGGTAGGTAATTTCCGAACTGATGCTGGCAAAGGGCCATTGTTCTTCAACAATTAATAGACGGTTTGTTTTTTTAACCGACTCCACAATGCATGGCCAATCTAATGGCCGTATGGTGCGTAAGTCAATGACTTCGGCTTGTATGCCCTCTTTGGCTAATTCTTCGGCAGCANNCAGTGCTACTTTCATCATTTTATTAAAGGAAACGATGGTAACATCTGTACCCGCCCGTTTGATATCGGCTTTTCCGATCGGGATATAATATTCTTCTTCCGGAACATGCCCAACATCGCCATACATCACTTCGCTTTCCATAAAAACTACGGGGTCATCATCAACAATCGCGCTCTTCAGCAGCCCCTTGGCATCGTATGGATTGGAAACAGAAATGACCTTTAAGCCCGGGATATTCGCGTACCAGCTTTCGAAAGCCATAGAATGTTGGGCTCCTAACTGACCGGCNGATCCATTGGGGCCACGAAACACAATCGGACAAGAGAATTGACCCCCACTCATCGCCAGCATCTTAGAGGCATGATTCAGAATCTGGTCTAACGGCAATACAGCAAAGTTCCAGGTCATAAATTCCACTATCGGACGTAAGCCATTACTGGCAGCCCCCACACCAATGGCTGCAAATCCCAATTCGGCAATGGGGGTATCAATAATCCGGGATTCGCCAAACTCGTCTAACATGCCTTGACTCACTTTGTAGGCACCATTGTACTGGGCCACTTCTTCTCCCATCAGTAAAACACGGCTGTCTTTCCGCATTTCTTCCTGCATAGCTTCCCGTAAAGCTTGTCTGAAGGCTATTTCCCGCATATTATTTTCTTTAAGTGGACAAAAATAAGTCATCATCACCTTAGTTAAACAGATTTTTAGCCAGCCTCCGGATACACTTTATCATTTTTTAGTGATTGATTCGACCGGTTTCTTGAATTTTTACGTTTCCTTTGCAGATTACGAAAACGTTAAATCTTCGTCATCCTATTGAAAACTATTCAAACGCATTGTAATCAGATTTGGCAAGCCTGGAAAGAAGCCTTTGCAGACCGTCGATTTGCGTTAAAGTTTTTTGGCTCCCGGATTGTTTTTCTCTATTCAGCGCTCACCCAGAATCTGGGTAATTATGTTGAAGCCCGCCAAGGCATCCGTTTACATGATCCTTTATTGTACTGGCTACCCAGTCATGATTATTCAGTATTCGTTTTGCTGTCTTATACGGTTCGCTAAGTTTGTTGGTGCTTACGCATCTTGATCAACCAAAAGTGATTTGGCGGGTGATTGAGATGCACTTTCTGGTGGCCATAGTTCGTCAAATCTGTATCTTAATTGTTGCCCTCGAACCACCAGCCGGCCTCATCGTTCTACGGGATGTATTTCTGGAAAATACAGTTTATCCCAGACATAGTCCACTAACTAAAGACCTCTTTTTAGTGGACATGTGGCTAGTGTCTATCTCTATTTTCTTTGCGCTCGCATCAAACAAATCCGGTGGGTTTTAGCTTGTTCTATTGCCCTGATGACCTTTATGATCCTCAGCATGCGGGTTCATTATACCTATGATGTGTATGGCGCTTTCCTGTTTACCTTCCTGATCTATAAAATACCGGAGTGGTACCGGGCCTGGAAAAGGGTTCCGGTATTATCTACCGAAGTAGGTGCCGACTCCTGAATCCTGTTGTTGCAAACAATCAACGTAATGCCTATTTTTGCAACGCATTGCATGTATACCGTATGAAAAGCAGTCATCAGACAGAAACTGAATTTTTTGAAGATGTAGCCCTTGAAGAATCCCTGGGTTACCATCTGATCGTGTGGAACGATGATGTGAATACATTTGATTGGGTGATAGCCACGCTCATGGAGGTCTGTGGTCACGAACCGGAGCAGGCTGAACAATGTACACTCATCATTCATTACAACGGAAAATGCAGTGTACGGTCCGCCGAATATGAAACCCTGAAACCCATGTGTGAAGCGATTCTGGAACGAGGAATTCAGGCTACCGTTGAAGAGTTGGTTTCCTGATGGCTTTACGGTTTATTCTTTCCGGTGATCCCTTTCCTCCCTTTGAGGAAGCCAATGATGATGGCCTCCTTTGTCTTTCCATGAAATTACATGAAGACCTGCTGTTGAAAGCCTATCAACAAGGCATCTTCCCGTGGTATTCCGAAGGAGATCCCGTTCTGTGGTATAGTCCGGATCCGAGGTTTGTTTTATTTCCCGATGAGCTTCAGGTGAGTTCCAGCATGGAATCCTACCTCAAANAGGAGGAATTCTCGTTTCAGGTGAATCAGCAATTTAAAGAAGTGATCGATGCCTGTCAGCAGGTACAACGACCCGGACAATTTGGAACCTGGATTACACACGAGTTAAAACAGCACATGATTCGTTTGCACGAACAGGGCTGGGCCCATAGTGCCGAATGGTACCGGGGAAATAAACTCATAGGAGGCCTCTACGGCGTACTTATTGGACGGGTATTTTGCGGCGAAAGTATGTTTAGTCTGGAGTCCAATGCCAGTAAGGCCGCCTTCATTTCGTATGTGCGTCTGTTAAAGACACAGGGCATTCAATTAATCGATTGTCAGGTTGAAACCGATCATTTGGCCAGTCTGGGCGCTCGCCCCATTTCACGCAACGATTTTCTCAGCTACCTGAAACCCTGAAAGGTGGGCTGTGGTTCGGCTCTTCTGCACTAAATTTGCCGCATGACCATCGAACAGTTAAAGGAAATGCGTGAACGGGTTTCATCCCTGAAAAACTTCCTGGCCATCGACGAANAAAAGATGAAAATTGAAAACGACAAACAAATGAGTTTGTCCGCAGGATTCTGGGATGATAACCAACGAGCCACCGCTATTCTAAAAGAAATTAAAACCCAATCGTTTTGGGTAGATNCATTTGACAAGGTGAATACCTCAGTAGAAGATTTTGCAGTACTGTTTGATTTCTGGAAACTCGGTGAAGCCAGTGAGGAGGATGCCCGCGAACAATATGAATTGGCTTTGAAGCTGATGGACGAATTGGAGTTTAAAAGCACCCTCAATAAACCCGAAGATGAAATGCCCGCTGTACTTACAATCAATTCCGGTGCAGGGNGTACTGAAAGTCAGGATTGGGCCGAGATGCTGATGCGGATGTATCGCATGTGGGGTGAANAAAATGGTTTTAAGGTGAGTGAACTGGATGTGCAATGGGGTGATGGAGCCGGTATTAAACAAGCTACCCTCGAGGTAGATGGACCTTTTGCCTACGGTTTGATGCAATCTGAAAACGGAGTACATCGCCTGGTGCGCATCTCGCCATTTGATTCCAATGCCCGCCGGCATACGTCCTTTGCTTCGGTGTTTGTTTATCCGATGGTAGATGACAACATCGAAATTGAAGTGAATCCGGCCGACCTGGAATGGGAATTTTATCGCTCCGGAGGTAAGGGCGGACAAAATGTAAATAAGGTAGAGACGGCAGTTCGCTTAAAACATATACCAAGCGGTATTATCGTTGAATGTCAACAGGCCAGAACCCAAGGTGAAAACCGTGAAAAGGCCTTAAAAATGTTGAAATCGCAGTTGTATGAANAAGAATTGCAGCGTCAGGAAGAATTGAAAAATAAAACCAATGCCACCAAGAAAAAAATCGAGTGGNGGTCACAGATCCGATCGTATGTGTTTCATCCCTACAAAATGATTAAAGACCATCGCACCGATTATGAAGTGGGAAATGTTGGTCCGGTCATGGATGGTGATTTGGATGGTTTTATCAAAGCCTATCTCATGTTGGGTAGTACCGTTGAAAACACGTAATTTTATTTTCTGCATCCAATTCCTTGAAAACCTACTCAACTCTTTTTCTGGCACTCCTTGCGGCCCTTTCTTTAAAGGCACAGGAGCCCTGCGAAAGTCAACCTATCTTTCAGTAGGGTTCGGTCTGTCTAATTACCTGGGCGATTTGGGTGGANATACGGGAGTCGGANAAGCGTTTTTTTACGACAATAATTTTAAGAAGCGCACCTTCTTTTATGGCGCGGGCTTTTCATATTACTGGCGTGAACGGCTCGGTGTACGTTTTGAGTTAAGAGGAAAGCTAGCCGGCAGTGATCGGGATGCCGTGTTTACTTCGGTAACCGATAACTCGTATTACAGATTACGCAGAAATCTTGATTTTCAAACCCGTATTACGGAAGGGGCACTCCTGGTTCAGCTTCAACCGCTCAAATTCATTTCATCGCAAAACCGCTGGCATCATTTTTCTGTTCAACCCTATCTGGGATTCGGGNTTGGGCTCTTTAGCTTCAATCCGCAAGGCTCTTATTTCGATGAAATTGCGGATGATTATGTTTGGGTCGATNCACAACCTTTACGCACCGAAGGGCAGGGGATGAAGGAATACCCTGGACGTAAACCCTATCAGTTAACGCAATGGAATCTGCCTATGGTGATCGGGTTTTCGTATGTGTTCAGCCCAAAGACTTCTTTGTCCTTTGAATTCATGGGCCGCAAATTGTTCACCGACTATCTCGATGATGTCAGTACAAATTATATTGACCCGTCTTTATTCGAGAAATACATGAACCCTGAAGATGCGGAAGTTGCCCGGGCGGTGAGCAATAAAAGTAATCTGATTAATCCGGACATGGCCTACCGCGCAGGCGACCAACGGNGGAATCCTAAAAGANAAGATTTTTATTATACCTTCTCAGTCCGCTTTTCCATCCGACTAAGCCGAATGAAATCAACTCCAACAGCAGGGTATAAAAAAGACAAACCATTCTTTAAATATGATGATGCGGAAATGTGTCAGTGATTTTTATGCAGTCGGCGCAGGAAATATAATCATCGCAATTGCGTCGCACTCCTCAGGGCCTCGTACACTGCTGAACATCAAATTTCAAGCCTTCTTTTTCCACGAATCAGTTCATACGAATGCTGAATATGTTCCTTCAGGGCGGACCCTTTTAAACGTCCATCTACCCGTATGGTGTTCCAATGTTTTTTGTTCATATGATAGCCAGGTAAAATACTTTCCGGGAACTCTTCGCGCAACTGGATGGCCCGCTCTGGATCGCATTTTACATTAAACTGTACGACTTCGGTATCCAGAGGAAGCAATAAAAAAATTTTCCCTTTGGTTTTAAAAACAACCACATCCGGACCGAACGGCATGGATTCTTCTACTTCGGGCAGTGATAAAGCCCATTCACGAATTTCTTCCTGATGCATTGTGCTAATCTTTAATGAAACGGATGGAATGCGTTTGTTGCCCTTTCAGGATTAAAAATAAACCCCGGGGCGACATCCTGTACGTTCAGGGCATAGTCGGTTTGCCCGCCCTTCCATTGGGTCTCCCGAACAGGCTGTCCATCAGATCGTAATATCCGCGCAGATACCGTTGTACTATTATTTGGTTCGCGAAATCGAATATGTAAAGTTTGCCCAGCCGGATTCGGATACACCTGCAAGACAACATCTTGCTGCGCTTGGTTCACGGCCAGTGCAACGCCGTTAATCCGGATGTTGTCAAAAACACCATCGTTCAGCGTGCCGGTAATATGACTGCAATTCGCCAAACCCGCATACACCGTGTCCTGCATCGATATGGTGGCGGTATTCAGTAAATTCCAGTTATTGCCATCTGTAGAGAAATAACTGGTGAAGGTATTGCCAAGGCGTTCCAGTTTCACCCAGCCTGGTTCGGTACCTGCTGTATCTACATTATCACTTCCTCCTGCCGTTTGGTCTCTCCACTGATTGGCGAAACCATTTCCCGGTGTGAGTACGCACATCGAATGTTTGGAATTCGTTTGCAGTGTTTCACGAATCATGACTCCGGCTTTGGCCCAACTATAAATATTACCCACATGTTTCACCCGGGCAGAGATTTCAATATCTCCACTTAGTTTTTATACAGGTAATGGAACTGATCCTCTGCACCCCAGATATCATCTCCGGCTGCATATATCGTGTAGCGCTGATTGGCGGCATCATAACAAACACTTCCGGCAGCCCCGGTATTTCCGATATCCTGATGCCCATCAAAATCATTGTTCAACGGATTGCTAGGCGTTTCAAAATAGATCCGCCCACTCCACAAGCTACTGTCTGCACCACAACGCGCTCTTACCCGGGCTTCGTAACGAGTGCAACCGTTGTATTGTTGTATCAGATAGGAACTGCCATTTACGGCAACTGTTGTCCAGGTTGTTTCACCTTCCGGCCGATATTGCAGCTCATGAGTTGATGCCAAACTATTCCAGTTGATTTGATACGATGTGCCCGTCCATTGATGCAATCCGATTACGGGCGACTGACACGAAGAGGTATTCACCAATTGTTGTTCCCAGGTACCACGGCCATAATACGAAACAAACAATCGGGCATCCGTTCCTCCATCGTTAAAGCACATGAAGTCTTCGATGGATGCAATTAAAGGAAGTCCGTTTCCATAGTTACTCCACGCCTGCTGCACGGTATCGTTGATATAAATACCCAGCGAATTCCCACATACACCGTTTCATTATTGCTGTAATCATCCAGAAATAATTTGTATTGCGTTGTGGCCGGAAGCTGATTGGAATAATCAACAAAGGTTTGTCCTCCGTTGGTGGAACGCCAGATTTTAGTATTCACCACAATGTAAATGTGATTGGTATCTTTTGATGAAATTACGATATCCGAAGCGTTTCCCGTCACCGGTAAAGTGTAATTGATAAAGCTGGGGGATGCACTTAAGGCATTGTAAGAAATATATATTTGTTGGATGCTGCATAAGCCAGAATGTTCGGATGATGGGGTACACTGTACAGGGCACGAACAGTTGCAGTGCCTGTGATAATTTGGGTCCAGACGGGATTGGCATCCAGATGGTTTTCGGTGCGCCAGACGGAATTGCCGGCTACAAAGGCCACATTTGGATTCGTTGAAAAACTATGTTTGATATTTGTGGCATTCACTCCTGCAGGAAGGTTGTAGCTGTTTCCGCCTCCTGATGGCAAAACCCGCCGTTCCAGATCGTCAAAATAATATACAAATTTTTGTGGCGAATAATCCATGGTCATACGCGTCGTCCAGTCGCCGCCCCGGTTCGTTTTCCATGCTGTATTTAAATACACAATTCGCCATTGTCTTGCGTACCTGTAGAAAGTAAATGCTGATACAGCGGGCTGCAAGCCGCATGGTAATTTTCAGTAGCGCCCAAGGAATCAGCGCGTTGAATCCAATTCACACCGGAATCAGCGGTTAACCAAACACCACCGTCATTGGCCTGAAAAAGTTGTGTCGGATTCAGCGGATGAAACTCCCAGTCGTGCATGTCGGTGTGTACAGTTTGCCACCAGTTGGTAAGTTTTTTCCAGGTGGTTCCGGAATCGTCACTGCGCCAAACATTGTGCGAACCCAGATACAACTGATTGGGATTTGTTGGATGCGCTTCGATACAAAAATTATAATTACCCTGCCCGCCTCCGGTGGTATCATAGCCGGTCAGACTTCGATTGGGATCGTGGTATTTTACCTGAAAATTTAATCCGGAATCAATGCTTAAAAAATAGTGCCTTCATCTTGCACGGTGCCAACATATACCATATTGGGAGCCGACGAACTTACTGCCAGGCGGGTACCTTGTGCCAGTAAACCACCAAAACCGGATGTGATTTCGGTCCAGCTATCGCCCCGGTCTGTACTGCGAAAAATTTATTCATACTACTGGCATACACCACAGAACTTCCGGGATGTGGATTCCATTTCATATCGCAGAAATTATTCCCAGCCAGCTTTTCGCTCCAGGTTTGTCCGCCATCCGTTGTTTTCCAGATTCCGCTGCTGGTGGCTGCCAGTAGAGTTAGGTGATCCATTGGGTCCATCAGCAGTTCTAAGGCTAATCGGGTGCTGATGCCTGTATTACTTTGTACCCAGGTTTGTCCACCATTGGTTGTTTTCCAGATTCCGAAATCGGTGGTATAATAATTCGGATCGCCTGAGCTGAAGTAAATGATATCCGGATTGGTATAATCAATACAAATGCTGGAGGTATTCATCAGAGGCAGGGCATCTGTACCTAAAACCTTCCAACTTTGTCCGTTGTTACTGCTTTTCCAGATTCCGCCTGAGGCACTGCAGGCATACCAGGTATTCGCATTCAAAGGATCTGGTTTAATCTGGCACACCCGACCTATACCATTTATCTGCCCGGTCAGGTTACTCGGAAAAGATGCGGCCCGGTAAAGTGCCAGGGGCTGGTTTGGGCATGCGCTGCAAGTCCTGTAACGAGTAGCAGCATGGGTAAGATCCACCGGAAAGTAGAGGATGCAATCATAAATCCGAATATTATTTTGATGAAGAGGCTGAAGACGAAAGTTTCCGCCATTGTTCAATGCGTTGTTCTGCCGTCATGACATGTCCATCAGCGGTTAAAAATTCCTGACTTTTCGTTGCCATTGCAGGAACTGTTTGTATTCAAAGGCCAGCGTGTCCTGCGATTTATTTACCGTATAGTTCGCTTTTCCTTCAGTTTCCAGAGCAAAACGTTTGCTTTCTGTTTCCGGTATGGGATGGCTGGAATAGTACTGTTCAAAGGCACGGATCGCATCTTCATAAAGGATCCTTCTGTTTGCATCATGGCAATCCACACGGGTTGCTGACGGCATACTGAATCACCTGGATATTGGGCCAATGCCGTACAGGCCGGAAAAGAACCAGCAGAAGTAGGGATATTTTTTTGCATATCGGAAAACTTAGTACAAACGACAGGTTTCGGTCAGTGTTACGTTGTCATTCACCACGGTCACGGAATTGGCCTCACAAAGTTTAGCCGCCTCTTTTTGTATCCTTAATTAAAAATTCATGCACTGAAGTATCGGGTAAATTGGGCTGATTTCCGCTGTATTTGGCGACACACTGGCATGTGTACTCCCGGGTGCAGGAACTTATAAAAATGACGAGGGCCACAATAAGCAGGGAAGTACGCGTTTGAGTCGTAAATACATGGAGCCAAATATAATGAATCTTAATTTTTTAGAAGGATAAAGTGAAATAATTTTACCCGAAAGGCATGACTTTACAAGGACAGATTGAGAACATTGAGTTTTTGGCGCGACAAGTGGTTGAAGGCTTCATTATTGGCTTGCACAAGAGCCCTTTTCATGGCTTCTCGGTAGAGTTTGCTGAACATCGCTTGTACAATACAGGGGACAACCTGAAGCATATCGATTGGAAAGTATACGGACGCTCCGATAAATTATTTATCAAGAAGTACGAAGAGGAAACCAATTTGCGCTGCCAGATCGTGATTGATACCAGTTCTTCTATGCTATTTCCACAGGATGCTGCCTTCAATAAACTGCAGTTTTCCTGCCTGGCTGCTGCCGCATTAAAAGAAATTCTGCGTCGCCAACTCGATGCCGTCGGGATATCGTTGTTTGATCAATCCGTTTATTTTCATAGCAGATGCAAATCCAATGTGGTGCATCACAAAATGCTTACCGCCGAATTGGAGCGCCTGCTCACCCATCAGGAATCCAGCAGGGGTACTCAGGCCGTGAATGCTTTGCATCAAATTGCGGAAAATATTCATAAACGTTCGCTGGTCATCATTTTTAGTGATATGCTGGAACGCATTTCAGACATGGATGCCATTTTTGATGCCTTGCAACACCTGAAATACAATAAACATGAAGTGATTTTGTTTCAGGTTCAGGATAAACGCCACGAAGTAGATTTTGACTATGATAACCGGCCCTATGAATTTATTGATGCGGAAACCGGCGAAAAGATTCGAATGAACTCCAACAGCCTGAAAGCGAGTTACCAGNGAAAAATGCAGGAGTTTCGGCAGAAATTGGCCCTGAAATGCGGGCAGTTTGGCATCGATATCGTGGATGCCGACATAAACCAGGGCTACGATCAGATTCTCCTTTCCTACCTCATCAAACGAAATAAAATGGTTTAATCACTTCTTTATTTTATGTTATGATGCACTCGCTGTGCTGAAAAACCAGGAAATCCCCGATATTTACAATTAGCAACAGCTTACCATGCGAATGATATTCAGGTTTGTCGTTTTATTTTTAATGAGTACCAGCTACAATATGCTGGCCCAACCCTTTTCGGCGTTTACCAATATCCGGCAGGAATTTTATGTATTCGACAATGGGGCCATCCATAAAATTGAACCCCTGCAACCCGTCGATTACAAAGTGGGCCGTCGCGCAGTAGCTTATCTGGACAACGCCCGCAATTTTAAAGTATATCAGGATGGAACTGTCACCAAAATCAATGATCTTTTTACCACTCAATTCACTGTTTCGGATAATTTAGTCCTTTTTCGCAGTGCCAATATGATTTCTGTGATCGATGGCAATGATGTGGTACTTTTAAGCAAGTTGTGTGATCGCTACGCCATGGGAGATAGTGTGGTGTTGTATTACGATATTAATCAGAGTACGTTTAATGGCTATTATAACGGACAGATTACCGAACTGGAAACCTTTTTAAATATTGATNCGAACGATTTCAGATTCGACAGCACGGTAAAGGTTTCAGATAATATTGGGGCCTATATCAACTTCAATAGTCAGTTTAAAGTTNTTTACAATAACCATTCGGAGGTGATCGAAAGTCAGCCCCCGCGATTTTCATGTGGGCCGCAATACTATAGCCTATGTCGATATCAATAATATCTTTAAAATTTACCATAAAGGCAGTACCTATACCATCGATCCCTTTGTGCCACGTTCCTATCAGGTCGGCGACGACATAGTCGCTTTTCAAAGTAATGATGGATATTTTAAAATTTTCTACAACGGCAATCTCTATACCATTGGATACTATGAACCGCCTTACCGTGTGGCGGATCGGGTAGTGGCCTTTCAGGATGTGAATGGCTTTTAAGATGTTCTATGAAGGTGAACAAACGGTGATCGATAATTATTTCCCGGAAAAAATGGAGATCGGCTACAATTCAATGGCCTATGTCAATAAGGCGAGTATACTGCGGATGTTTTCAAAAGGAAAGGTTTACGATGTCACCAACATGGGGCTGAATGAATTGCGACTGGATTACGATGTCCTGCAATTTAAAGTTGGCTTTAATGCCTTTCGCATGTTTTATAACGGCGAGTTTTACAATTAACTTAACACACACTCCGCGGTCAGCTGGATAAATTTGAAGAGAATGAAACTAAGTATGTGTCGATACCGAAAAGCAATTCTTTTAATGAGTTTATTTTTGTTGGGTCAACTGTTCTCCCTCCAGGCATCGAAAATTTTTATTCCCATGGATGCCGAAAATCAGAGCAATCACCTGAAGGCCTATGGAATTGCTTATTTTGTATTAACCAAAGGGCAAAAAGTGGATTGGCTGCTGAATTATGATGGCGGAAGTTTCGCCTTTGATCATTATCTTGAATTGGAATCAGAGTGTAAAATCCGAGGAGTAAGTTATGAAGTGTTGCCCGAAGCCAAGTATACCCGCATCCTGGAAGAGATTTCGGATCCGGATGCCAACATGGATCTGATTCGGCTGGAAAAATTACCCCGCATTGCAGTGTATACGCCCGACAATAAACAACCCTGGGATGATGCCGTTACCATGGCCCTCACCTATGCCGAAATTCCGTTTGATAAATTATATGATGCCGAAATTGTTGAAGATAAGCTGGCACAATATGACTGGCTGCATCTTCACCATGAAGATTTTACCGGACAGTATGGAAAATTCTATGCAGCTTACCATACGGCAGGTTGGTATATTGAAGAACAACAGAAAAATGAGGCTATGGCCAAAAGGTTGGGATTCAGTAAAGTGAGCCAGCTTAAGCTAGCCGTTGCAAAAAAAATTAAAGACTTTGTGATCGGTGGCGGTTATCTGTTTGCCATGTGCAGCGCAACAGAACNNAGTTATGATATCGCTTTATCGGCTGACGGCCTCGATATTTGTGAAAAGATGTATGATTATGATGCCGCAGACCCGGGTGCACAAAGTAAGTTAGATTTTGATCGGTGTTTAGCATTTAAAGATTTTAAAATTTCGCAAAACCCATACGAATACGAGTATTCTGATATAGATGCCACGACAACCCGAAAAGTACCCTTCTCTTCCGACTACTTTACGCTCTTTACCTTCTCTGCAAAATTTGATCCGGTACCCTCGATGTTGTGTCAGAATCACACGACAACCATAAAAGGATTTATGGGACAAACAACTGCCTTTGTGAGCAGGGTATTANAAAGCAGTACACTGGTCATGGGTGAAAATAAAAGTGCCGGAGAAGCCCGTTATATTCACGGCGATATCGGTAAGGGAACCTGGACTNTTTACGGAGGACATGACCCGGAAGATTACCAACATCAGGTAGGTGATCCAACGGATTTAAGTTTACACCCGAATTCACCGGGCTATCGATTAATTCTGAACAATGTGCTGTTTCCGGCAGCGAAANAGAAACCTCAAAAGACTTAAGCCAAGGGAGGAAACTTGCTCAGTTTTTAAGCACTTCGGCTTCTAATTTTTCTTGTAATCGGCCGATTTTTTTAACCACTTTTTATCGGCTGTTCCCAGAATTTGCATCGCCAGTATGCCGGCATTTTTGCCGCATTCAGTGCAACCGTTGCAACGGGTACGCCATTCGGCATTTGCAAAATTGATAGCACCGAATCCCATCCATCGATGGAATTGCTGCTTTAACCGGCACGCCAATAACAGGCAGTGGCGTTAAGCTAGCCACCATACCGGGCAAATGAGCTGCACCACCGGCTCCGGCAATCAGGATACGGATCCCACGTTGATGCGCTGAAGAGGCATAGTCGAACATGCGTTTGGGCGTGCGGTGTGCCGAAACAATCGAGGCTTCGTATGGTATGCCCATTTCGCTCAGAAAATCTGCGGCTTGTTTCATCACCGGCCAGTCGCTATCACTGCCCATAATGAGGCCTACGAGAGGCTTTTGACTTGTATGGTTTCCTTGACCCATAATGCTCTTTTTNNAGCTTCTTCTAATGATGTATTGGTAACCGTCACATGACCCATTTTACGAAAAGGTCTGGTTTGTTGTTTGCCGTACAAATGAATGTAAATACCTTCCTGATGCAGGCAATCTAGAAGTCCTTCATAACGCACCAGGCCACTATGTCCTTCAGCACCTAACAAATTCACCATGGCTGAAGGACGAATCACGTCGGTACTTCCCAGGGGNAGATTTAAAATACCCCGGAGGTGCTGCTCGTATTGTGAGCTGAATGAACTTTCAATGGTTTGATGTCCGCTATTGTGAGGGCGTGGAGCAACTTCATTGATCCATAATTGCCCTTTCGTATCAATTAANAATTCAACGGCCAGCAAACCACAAATTGAAAAGGCTTCAATCAATTGTAAAGCCATTTGTTTGGCTTGTAAACAGAGCGATTCAGGAAGGGGNGCCGGATACAAGAGTAAATCGAGCAGATTGGCTTCAGGATGAAAATCCATACTGACCGGATCAAAACAAGCCAGTTCTCCATCTTCATTTCGTACGGCAATTACAGCCAGCTCATTGCTTAGTTCAATACAATCTTCAACCACGGAGGGTNNATCCATCAGTTTATCTTTATCTGCCGCCGATCGAATAATGCTAACGCCTTTCCCATCATAGCCTGCTTTGCGGCTTTTCTGAACAAAGGGATAATTAAGTCGGCCACTTTCAATTGCTGCTACTATTTCTATGGCAGAATTGTACAGGGCAAAATCCGCGGTAGGTAAATCCAGGCTCCGATAAAACATTTTCTGGAGTCCTTTGTCCTGTATTGTGGCCAGTGCATCCGGATCCGGATGAATTTTTACACCCAGTTCGCGTAAATGGTTTAAGGCTTCTGTATTTACGTGTTCAATTTCGATGGTCAACACATCACAGTCTTTACCAAATTCAACTACCTTATCGTAATCCAGGAGTGAGCCAACTACAAATTCATTGCACGCCATCCGACCCGGTGCNTGAGGGTCAGGATCCATCACCTTGGTGTATATATCCCAGCGGCGGGTACATTCTAACAGCATCTTGCCCAATTGGCCTCCGCCGATTATGCCCAATTTTCGCGTTCCGGAAAAAAGTAGCCTGATTCATTGCGCGCGTAAAGATACATGCTGCCTGCTGAACAGGAAACTCCGGGCTGTTATTTGTTAGTATAACTATACACTTCGCGGCCACCGATAAAGGTTTTCAGTACACGTGTTTGCATCAATTGCGGCAAAGAGGCGGTCAGCAGGTCCTGATCTAAAATAACAAAATCGGCGAAGTAACCTGGCAATAGCTTTCCACGATCTTCTTCATCAAAGGAGGCTCTGGCGGCCCAGGTTGTAATTCCTTGTAAGGCTTGTTTCCGGCTGAGTTGTTCCTCAGTATGCCATCCATTNTGCGGTTGGCCCTGGCGATTGGTTCTGAAAACGGCAGCAATAAATGTTTGTATCGGATCGGGNGATTCCACCGGGAAATCGGTCCCCAACGGCAACCAGCCATGCAAGGCACAAAGTGATTTCAATAAGTAGGCAGATTGCATACGCCGGGCACCTAAACGGTCCAAAGACCAAAGATGATCGCTGATGGCATGCACAGGTTGTACGGATGGAATGATTTGATAGCGTTTAAAATAGTTCGTGTCTTCATGACTTAATACCTGTGCATGTTCCAATCTCCATCGGCGGGTATTGTTTTCGCCTAACACGCTAGCCATTGATTTTAAAACGAGGCGGGCTGCTGAATCGCCAATGCCATGTACACAACATTGATAATTTGTTGCTGCTAATTCGCGCAACCGAAGTATCAAGGTGTCCGGTGAAATTAATAAACTACCCCAATGCCCGCTATGGTCTGAATAGGGGGCTCGTAACATGGCACCGCGAGATCCTAACGCGCCATCGGCAAAAATTTTAAATCCGGCGAGATGCAACTGGTCATCACGATACGGTTTNTGAGACAGAAATTCGCGGCGGTTTTCCGCATCATTTTCTAACATGCCCGTAATACGAAGTTGCAGCTGTTTATGATCCACGGCCTTCTTCAATTGATGCCAATGGGCATTCTTCACCCAGCAATCGGTGACAACGGTGAGTCCCAGAGCNGAGCAATTTTTNTCGATTTGTTGAAACCCCATAAGGGCTTCTTCATCCGTTAAGGCAGGAATGTTTTCCTGAACGCGGGCGATAGCAGCATCAAAAATAAATCCGGTCAGGCGTCCCTGTTCACGCCCGATTTGTCCGCCTTCCATTTCTTGTACAGTATCCAGTCCGGAAATTTCCAGGGCCTTCTGATTGCACAAAGCCACATGGCCATCTACCCGCATCAGCAGTACCGGTCGTTCCGGAAAGGCCTCATCCAGAGCCTCTTTTGTTGGGCTGTGGGAATCAGTCCAATGGTGTTCATCGTAGTTGCGACCTTCTATCCAAAAACGTTCAGTTGATTGACTGAATGCCCGTAAGGTATCAATGACATTTTTAAAAGAGGTGCAGGCNAGAAACATCTTTTTAAAATAGTCCATGGCCCATCCCGTGAAATGTCCGTGCGCATCCTGAAATCCGGGATACACGACTTGTCCTTTCAGGTCAATGCAGTTGGAGCAGGTATAGCGCGAGGTAATGGTTGATGCACCGGTATCAATTACCCGACCGTTCCGAATCACCAGGGCCTGAGTGGGTTTAAACAAACTATCCAGGGTATAAATTTGTCCGTTATAGAGGATGAGGTCTGCCTTGGGTTTTTGGCATCCAATGAACGTGGTCAGCAATACGACAAAAGGAATAGTCCGCGCATGGCTTGCATAGTTAAGCTGCCCGAACGATTTTGAAAAATATTTCCGGATGTCCTTTCGAATGCAGGGAATATACACAGCTCTTCGGCAATTCTCCGGCCGGTTTGAAACATAAAAATGATGGGTGCGCCACGAAAAATGTACATTTGAGGGAATGATGCGAACCCTGAGATGCCTTCGTTTATGCATTTTTAGTTTGCTGCTGCTGGCGGCTTCCGGAAATCTATGGGCACAAAAGTAGTCGATAAAGTCATCAACAATGAACAGAAACGAAAGATTGAACGGGCTAAAAACTGTATAACGAACTACGCATCTTTGAAGGAGAAAAGATTCTGAAAGAGTTGGTGAAAGAAAATCCACAATCACCTTATTTCAGAGAGGCGCTGGTTCAGATGCAGCGACAGGTATTGGATCGCATTGGTGCGGCCTCCGATGAATTGGGTTCCTTGCAGGCGCCAGAAGAGAAGGATACCCTGCAGGATAAAGAGAATCATGAAGAAGTAAATTTTGCCGATGGGAAGGTGATTCCTAAAGGTAAAGATCCGGTGCAATGGAGCGGCCTGGACCGGGAGAAAAATCGACCAAAAACACGAAAAAGGAAAAAGAAGAAAAGCAGGAAAAGAACGACGAAGAGGCCTTTCCGGATATGTCGTTCAAAAATCAGGATGCCACAGTGACCATTGATTCTTCTGTTTTGAACGATCCGGATAATGAAGAAGTGAGTTTGTCCTGGAGTCAGAAAGAAGAAAAGGCACGGCAGCGTGAACTGAGTCGCCGACTCAAGGAATTGGCCGATATAGCTTTAATTCCTTACGAGCCCTATAAACAGGATTTTATTCGCAATTGCCGACTGGCTACCCTGCAATTTTTCCGGTGGATTCGGCGTCGGGTTACCTCCGTCAATTTTTAGTGGATTCACTGATCCGGATGCCGATGCCCCGGAGGCAGCCCGTAGTTTGTATGAACAAGGTCTGGAAGAAATGGCAGGTGCAAATCTGGCACTGGCGGCACCACTTTTGAAAAAGCGCTTGCCTTGCATCCTACCTACTACATGGCCAGTTTAAAATTGGGCGATGCCTGGTATAGCATGAACAGAGATACTGCTGCCATTCGAATGTATAAAAAGCATCCGAGTTAAATCCCTTGCGTCCCGAGGCCTGGGAGAAACTGGCCATGTCCTTTTACCAGCGAGGGAATACACCGTGGCCGCTTCACATATTCTGGATGCTATTATTGCCTATCCGCAACAGCATTATTTCAGCATACTGCAACGCATCGTGAGCAAAACCGGACAGGAATTTGATTTGCAATGGATACCCCGCGAAGTATATCCCGCCACGACTACCCATACCTGGGAAGAAATAGTTGTAGATGATAAATCGCCCTGGTGGCATTATCAGGCCGCCAAGATGGAAGTGTATAGTTATTTTGATTCTGTGGGGACAGTTCGACCCAACGATAAAACCAAAGAAAAATACCTGGAAGTCTATTGTTGGAAAAAGATGCTGAACAATTCATCCCGAAAACACTTTCAGTTTGCCCGGGCCATGGAAAAAATGGGGTATCTGGATTGTTATGTATTTATTACCCTCTTTCATCAGGACTTGTACAGCCAGTTTGCAAATTTTTCAGTAGACAACATGCAGCGCATCAAAGAGTACTTCTTTATTCGATCAATTGGCAAAGTAAAAAATTCGACAAGATTCGGAAATCTGTGGAGCCGCCACCTGCCGCTGCCGGCGCGAAGGGAGAAGCGACTAAAAAGTAAAAGCATCAAGGGTTCAAACTTCCAATAATGTTTTTGCCAGGAAGTGGGTGGCTGGCCAGTGAGTCGTTTAAACGCATTGGTAAAATTACTGGTATTGGAGAAGCCCAACTCCAGGGCGATTTCCTGAATGCTGTAACGTCCTTCCTGTAAAAANAGTTTGGCTTTACGGATGCGTTCTTGTTGCACGAAATCATATACTGAGGATCCGAATAATTCCCGAAATCCTTTTTTNAAATAACATTCGTTGATATGCACGGCCCGGGCCAATTCCGGAATCGACAAAGGTTCCGACAGATTAATCATAAGCAGCACACGGGCCTGCATGATTTTNTGTTTTTCGGAAGGGATGTTGAGGAAGCGGCAGTTAAAACATGGGGTCTCCTGTCTCTCAGTGTGTTTCTCTAAACACAGATAAAGTAGTTGAAGCGAACATCCTTCCTGATACAAACTGCGAAGTGAGCGCTTTTCTAATTCCAATTCCACCAATTGCGTCAGAATGGGTTCCATCCGGCAGCATACCTCTTCATCGGCTTGCCATGGCCCATGGTGTAATCCCAGGCTTTGGATCAGATTCAGGTCTGGAAAACGCTTCAGGTAAGATGGAGGAAAAAAGATACACCGTGAAGGCCCGTTGCAAGCGACTTAGATACATGGTGGATTGAATTTCCAGAGACCCATCCAGAAAGTAGACAATGTCTACCCGAGGGGGTGGCGTGTCCTTGATTTCAACAAGTTGAATACGCAGATTTTCAATAGAAGTTACAGGCATCGGAAGGGCAAATATACATCATGCTATGGCAAGTGGTGGTGGTGTGGTGTATGAAACAACTAAGGATGTTGTGTGCTGCGGAAAAACATGAAAGAATAAAAGAGCGCTGTACCCGAATAGGAAATCACTGAGGCCCAGGCTGCACCGTAAATACCGTAAAAGGGAATTAANAGAAAACCGGCCAAAAGGGTCAGCGCCAACCCGATCAGTGAACCTTGTAAATTGATGCGAGCCTGGCCACTTCCGGCAAACCAGGCACTCAAACACAAGGCGCCGGAAATGAGAACGATGCCTGGAAGTAAAATACCGATGAGTGATGATGCCGCAGTGAATGCTTCACCATACCACCAGGGNATTACCAGATAGGAAAGCCCCCAACCTGCCAATCCGCCGATCAGGGCATAAATCAANCATCCGGGGTACATACGCCGTGTTTCCTGTAGTCCGGCTGCGGAATTGGCAGACACCCGGGTATACAAAATGGTATGCACCACATTAGGAAGTAGCCAGAGTAGCTGAACCAATGAAACAGCCAGGGTATAAATGCCCAGGTGGGTATCATCGGCATGAAAGGCTCGAATAATCCAGATATCCGCTTTATAATTTAAAAATTGGACGGCATTGGCCAAAAGAAAACAGAGGCGGTGGGTAAAATGTGGTGGCGCAACAGATGCCCCTTGGGACGAATAGCATCTGGTTTGGGCCAATCCTGCGCGNCGTAAGACCACCAGGGCAGTAAGCACTTGCAGCAGGGAGACAGCTATCAGGGTAGGAACAGCCGTTTCAAAGGGTGGCCAGTGGTAGATACGTAATAAGGCATAGATGCCAAGTGTGCCCAGGCTACCCAGGGCGGAGAACACAGCGGCGAGAATAAATAATTGCCGGACTTGTAACAAGGCTTGTACGATTTGTTGCATGACCTGAACGGCAATCAGTATCCACAAAAAGACCAGAAACGAAAACGAACCTTGGACTGGTATGGCGGCCAGAAACTGTTGCCAGGATGATGGGAGGACTGAAAACAACAANAGCACTCAATACAATGCCAAAAGAAGATACCACAGAATTTGATGCAAGGTTTGTTTCAAAGGCCATTTGCCGGACGCGAGTCCGAATACCAGACTTTGTGGAATACCCGATCCGATCAGGAGCACGGCACCCGCGGCAAATTGTTGATAGACTGTCCAGGCGGCTTGCCCTTTTGGCCCCAGGGCACCAATTAACAATACGGAGGCAGCGAAATTGAGCAGGGTTGTAATTCCCTGAAGCAGAAAGTTAAGGCTGGTATGTCGGTCGTTCCGATTCAAGGAGGTAAAGTACATCAGCGGAGAGAGAAGGGGAAATGTGGAGTAATCCTGAGGTATCTGTTTGGTAATCTGAGGGGCGCAAAATTATATTTCTCCTGTGGTGAGAAAGTAAATTAGCAGATCAGCAAGATCGAAAATAACGAGCCGATCGCACCTGGAGTTCTGTCCACTGTCCTTGTAAACCATTGTCAATATTGAGATTAAGTGTCATTGCTCGTTTACTTTTTAGTCTGTCTGTGTCGAGTTATGTGTTGCGTTTCTTGTTTTTTAAAGCGAGGAAGAAAAAATTTTGAAATTCTTCACTCGGTTGGCAAAGGTGGAAATTCTTTTGCAATTTTTGGTCTGTGCGTTGGCTATTCTTTCTTGTCTGTATTATCATTGGCATGTTCTAGATGTAATTTTAAATATTCTTCTGCCTGATGATGAAACTTTCTCATCAATGTCGGGATAATGTCAAGGAAACGGTATGAAATCATCAATACATACATTCCAATAATTAAGACAATCATTGCTGTCAGGTATAGTACCCAACCGAATTGAGGTAATGATAAAAAGTAAATTGTAATTGCAATCATCATTCTAAAAGCCAAAGTAAAATTGGCTTCTAAATTTTGTTTTGGTTCTTTCAGGTCTGTTTCAATTTCTTCAAATGCTTCAGGTGTTATATGGTTTCTCAACTCTTGATAAACGGCAAGCATTGTGTTCTTTGTCAAACGAATTGGACTTACAATTTTGGAAACTTTGTTGATGTCCTTCAATCGTTCATCTATTGTCTCTTTNTTAAACTGGTAATGCAAAATTTCTCTTGTCAGCTTTACAGATTTGAAATGATTGATGACTNNGAAAAAACTGATAGATAAAAACTGCGTTATACTATAAACAACAAGAAANATGCAGAATGGAATAAAGAAATTACCTTTNATGAAAAAGTCTAAAATTCCTTTGTAGTCGTTGTAATTGAGCCAAAAATAACTGCCATAACATTTTTCATAAATGAACGAAGATATACTGATGTTAAAAAGCAAATTCAGCAACCTGCGGAACGAAGGATAAACGGACTTGCCTTTTAAGTAATCACCAGCTATGATAAATATTTCATTCATTATTATCTGAAAATTGAAACTACATTTTGGTTAGGTAAATCATCAAGGTTCACATGAAAAGATTCTATGCTGCTCCACGATAATTCAAAACGGGGAGATTTGATGTTTCGTGACTTTATATGTTTGAGTGCTTCTGACCAAGTCACTTTGTAAAACTTTAGAATCTTGTAGAACCGAGTGAACTCAATAATGATTAGTTCATCAATTTTCTCAGTTTCGTTTTTATCTACTGCCGACCAACGATTGCTATTGCCTTCGGCTTTGGCGTGGGCTTTNACCTGAATGTGATACCCATTTACATCTATATCCCAACCTTTTTGAATACTGTTGTCGGCTCTTTTGCCGCCATAGATAGTTTCTATTAGCCACTCGCCAATCTGACTTGTGAAATCGTGTTTGCTTTTTAAAACGCCTAACTTGTGTAACTCTTTTAATGCATTAATATAATTTTCAATAGCTTTCTTTTCTTGATTCATAGCTTATCTGTGCTGACATTAGGCTGAATAACGGAATTATTAAAAGTTAAAACAATTCTCCTTTGTATTCTTTCAGTGGAATTTCTAAATCAAGAAGTTCAACCTGAAAATTCTTCGAGGACTGAATCGGTGCAAAAACTTACTGAATGATTTGCGGTCTTTAGTAATATAACCTTGTATATTTCTATTGAACAATTGTGCTATTAATTTACAATCATCTTTTACTATATCTCTACCAATTTCTTTTACGAGTTCTTTATCATTCAATAATATCGAATGAAATTCTCCGGCAGTTTTACCATCAAAAAATCAAATGGAATAATTTTAACAAACTCCAAAGGCAAATTAGCAGGGTCATCTTTAACTGAGTACTCTGCAACAACAATAGTAGATAAGTAAATCTCAATGTTCTTTTCCAGGAAATATTTGAAGTAATCTTTAGCGTTTTGGTGTAAGTCGTCATTGCTTTTGAGTAATCTGATACAAAAAGAGGTGTCGAGAAATATTCTATCCATTTGCACCTCCTCTTATTTGTTGAAGCCAAGTATCTACATTTGGAACCGTATTCCAATTTGTCGAGGCTCGTTCGATTAACAAATCCAATTTATGTTCATCATAGTTTGGATTGTAAGTGATGTAGTCAATTAATTTTAAATCAAATGGTTTTCCATCTGCAAGGTTTTGTTTTCCCTTNGCCCTGACGCCATACACTTTAAACAGGCGTTTTTCTCCCTCTAACAGTTGTTGCTCTGTTGCACTTACCACCAATTTGCCGTATTCTTTTGTGAGTAAATGAAAATTAGGATTGTTTCCTCCTTCTTCATTGATTTTACCATACAAAACAAATTCCGTTTCAATAAAAGTGGCGGCAACTTTAAAATAAGCAGTGTCCTTGTTTATTTTTAAGATGGGGTCTTTTGCGGATGAACTGTAAAATGAAATTTCGAGATTCTTTTCTGCTGCTCTACGCTGAAACTTATCAATAATTTCAGCTCGTTTATTGTCCAGAAAATCAATGTTTCCNCTGTTCTTAATTTCGGCACTTAAACCATTGAAAAGGAGTACACCAGAAATAGGTAGGTAAAACAAGTTACGGGCAGAACCTTCTTCTATTCTANNGGATATGTGTGGTCTATCAGCCTTTTCGCCTCTTGAAGGGTATNNAAAGGTTTCCACATCGCTGATGATTTCCTTTATCTCAGCAATATCAATATCAATTAGTTTCAATGGCTTATTACCAACTGTCCCATCAATTTTAACTTCTATGTAACCTTGTTCTTCCACTTTGCAAATTTACAATTTTAAATGGCAGTTTCCACTTCCACCTTGCCTTCGACAGGCTCAGGCGCAACACCCCAAACCTCACTGATTTTGTCTTTTATTTTTGCNTCAAAGATTTCTATTAGCCGCTTGTTGGCATTGACCAATTGCATTTCTTCTTCTATGGCTTGAACAATTTCTTTTTGTTCGTCAATTGATGGAAGCGGAATTTGAATTTTTACTATTGCATTTCCATTGAACTGTGGTTGTCCGCCACCTGTCATTAATCTCGCTGCTTGTTGAATGTAATTTTCACTTTGTGCAAATGCCCAGTAATACTTTGGATAGACTTTCGTCTTGTCGAAGTTCAAGCGAATTAGATATGATGCAAATACAGCAGGATAATCTTCTTCAAAAATCATAGTCTTGCCATAAGTTGCACCTGTACGAGCCACTAAAATGTCATCTTTTGCAACAAGACTTTGTTGTGCCTCTTTGCTTAAATCAACAAATTTCGGTTCATCCTTTTTNAATTTTCCATCTGCACCTATGTCGGTAATTCTTATAAATCGAGCATCGCCTTTTTCTTTGGCTGTTTCTGTAAAACCGTATTCAGGTTTACAAACTTCCCCAACTCCNACAATTTCCCAATCATGGTTTATTTTAATGGTGGGTTTGTAGTTGTTAACAATTTGCCTGGCTCCGTCTATTATTTTTTGGTAGCCCTCTATTTCGGCTACTAATTGCTGTTGTATTTCAAGTGGTGGNAGTGGGATTTCTGTTTCACTGAAACTTGTTTTTGAAATTTCTTTGAATGTGCTGCCTGAAGACATTTCATTCATTTCTTCAATCTTTTCAGTAAGCACTAAAGCAATAAATTCCGGAATCGCTTTTGCAAAGTCTTTAATAATGATGTTTTTAAATCCTTGATTTGTAGCAACTGGAACTTTGTTAATAGCAATTCTACCAATTGTCGCTCTTGATGATACTAAAACGGAATTTACTGGAAGTAATTTTGCCGATGATTTTGATAAACCTTTTTCTGAAATTTTNCTTTCTGTGTCATTAATGATTGTAACAAAGTCACTTGCGGGTAAATCTTTCAAAGTGGCCCAATGAATATTTCCATTCCAATATTCAGCTATTTCAGAACTTGGTGTTCCACCACTTTCAATTTTAAAAATCGTNTCATCGCCTAGCTTTACTAATTCAAATTCTGTAAGTGATTTTTCCGTTTCAAAATATCTCTCTGCACTTAAAACAATATCTCTGTTTGCTAATACTGTTTCTTTTTCAACCAAGGAGGCCATTNNGTCTGAACCTTGATTTTTGATTAGAGGATTGCCCTGATTTTTTTCTATAATGGAATCAAAATATTCATCTAAATCAGGTGAATCTTGGTTCAGACGATTTTTGTATTCTTTCAGCATTTCCAACGCCAAGGGCAAATCGTTTTTGTCAATTTCNCTGCGTTGTGCGCCCAAGTCAAAGCCATCGTTTTCAATTTTCAAAAACAAAATGTGTTGGCTTTTCTTTGCCAGCTTNTTATCCAAAATAAGAATGGATGTTTTTACACCACTGTAAGGATTAAAACAACCTGCGGGTAAACTAATCACAGCTATCAAACTATCCTGCACCAATAGTTGACGCAATTTNTTGTAAGCGGTTTGGCTGGTGGCTACAATGCCGTTGGGTACTACGATGCCTGCCCGTCCGTTACTGTTCAGGTGCTCGGCAATGTAATCGGTAAACAACACTTCGGCTTTGTTAGCTTGTACGCCAAACTTNTTGTGTGGTCGTATGCCACCTTTGGGTGTCATAAAGGGCGGGTTAGCCAATATCACATCAAAGGTTTCCTGCCAGCGGTCTTCACTGCTTAAGGTGTCGTATTCGTGTATTTGCGGTGTGGCAAAGCCGTGTAAATACATATTGGCTAAACTCAAGCGTATCATATCGGGGCTAATATCGTAACCCACAAAATTGGTGGCGAGTTTTTTNCTGTCGTCCGGCTTCAGTTTATTTCCTAACCGCCCTGAGCTGGTCGTAGGGTCGGTATTTTGGTTTAAAATGTATTTATATGCACTCAATAAGAAACCAGCCGTTCCGCAAGCAGGGTCAAGCACGGTTTCGTTNTTCTGTGGGTTTACACAAGCCGTTACAAAATCAATAATGTGTCGGGGAGTTCTGAACTGTCCTGCATCGCCTTGGCTTCCCATTACACTCAATAGGTATTCAAAAGCATCGCCCAATTTTTCGCTGTGGCTGTATTCAAACTCGTTGATGTGTTTCAAAAACAGTTTCAGCGTGGCCGGGTCACGGTAGGGCAGGTAAGCATTTTTAAAAATGTTGCGGAACAGTTCGGGAATATTCGGATTGGTGTTCAGTTTTTCAATNGCTTCGCTATACAACGAAAGCATATCCTGTCCGCTCAATGATGGGTCAAACAGTTTTCGCCAACCGTATTTGGCATATTCTCGTGTAAAGAATTTTGCTTTGCCTTTGAATTTCTCCACGGCTTCCTTATCCATATCGTCCATAAACTTATAGATAAGAGCCAGCGTAATTTGCTCAATTTGGCTTTTCGGGTCGGGCACTTTACCTACCAGCACATCACGGCAATCGTCAATATTTTTCTTTGTTGTTGCGTCTAACATGGTCAGAACCTGTGATTAATTTGATTTTTGTGATTGAATTGATTTTATATTTATTGTGTTGGCTTTTGAATTAAACATAGGAAATCATTTAATCTGCTTGCTCGTAGGTTCAGATGATTTGAATTTCGGGTTTATCAATCTCCTGTATTCCAAGCTCTTATTTCCGAAATTGATAAGCATTCCAATTTCCAGATTATAAGCTTCTAAATAATTGATGGCTTGGGCTAGATGAACATCTTCCAACTTGGTTAAAGCTTTTAATTCAACTGCAATTACACCTTCAACTAGAAAATCTACTCGTCTTGTGCCGATTTGTTCCTGTTTGTAAAANATAGGCATTTCGTGTTCACGGCTAAAACTAAGACCTTGTAGAGCNATTTCTTTNTCCAATGCTCTTTGATAGATTACTTCCTGAAATCCATTACCAAGTATTTTATGGACTTCCATTGAGCAACCGATAATTTTACCGGTTAAGTCGGAATATTTGTATTGTTCTTTTACAATCATAATTAATCAATCAATCAGTTTAATCACAGGTTCAGACGAATTTTGCAACTGAACGTAGGTATTAACATAGAAGGGCAGTTTGCTTCTCATTTCATCCGGCACACGGTTAAAATCTTCCACGTTAAACGTTGGGTTGTGATACAATTCAGTAAAATCTTGTTGGTCTATAATTTCTCTNACACTCGGGTCGGTGATGTAGGCATAAAAGAAATAGCGTAAACCTTGTAAATCGTTTATGTCGGCAACATTGTTGGTGCTGATGAATTTNTCAAATTCATCACTCAATAAATCGTCTTTGCCTTTTATCTGATTTCCGAAATAAATGAGTTCCAACAATTCACGCCAACCAATTTTACGGTCAATTTTCAACGACCTGCGCAGCTTTTCCAAATCAAAATATTCTTCGGGTTTGTTATCGTATTTCTCTTTGGCTCTTGCTGTTGCAATTTCAACATCACCCGCTTCCATCAGTTGTTTTATTTCTTCATCGGTTTTNACTTTCTCCTCAAACTGTTGGAAAAACATTCTGTCAACTTTCATTCCAGAATAGTCAATTTGTTTTTCATTCCAACTTGTAATTTCGTCTTCCTCTTTATATTCGTACCCGTCGTTCTTTGGTTTAAATTCTTTGTTGTCTGGGTGTGGTGCATCATTGGTGTGCTCAACGTTTTTAGGCAGTTTCAATACCTGGTCGTACTGATATTTTTCTTCAAAGTATTCGCAAGTGGCAAAGAAGTCAAAGAGTTTAAAAGTTGCTTTGTCAATCGAAATGGTTTCTTCTTCGCCTAATTCGTTNTTGAATTTATGTTCAAAGGTGTGAACACGGGTTCCACGTCCTTTAATCTGAATAAATTCAGTGGGCGAAAANATAGGTCGCATCAAAGCCAAATTCAAAATGTTGGGGCAATCCCAACCTAGNGTCATCATTCCAACGGTAACGCAAACTCTTGCTTTACTTGTTTTGTATGATTCCAACATTTCATTGCCTTTGGCAAAATTGCTAAAGCCCAACAGTTTGTCGTTGCTGTAATCCACGGTCATTTGCTGACTGTTCTGCACATTGGAAGTTACCTGAACGGCAAAGTCGCTTTGATACTTGCCAGGAAAATATTGGTGTGCATACTCATTGAGCAGTTGAGCCAATTTTGCAGCGTGGTTTTGCGAAACAGCAAANACCAAACTCTTTCCAAATTCTGCTGTGATAGGATCTTTAAGTCCGTTTTCAATAAAGGTTTTGCAAAACACACGGTTGGTTTCATCGCTGAAAAATTTTCGTTCAAAGTGATTTTGCTTGTAATTCACTTCTTCCAATACATCTTCCTTTTCGCTGGTGGCAACTGTAACCATTACGCCATAACCTTGTTCCGAAAGTAGTTTGGTAGTTACATCGGTTCTTGCATCCACTACAATCGGCTGTCGCAAATAACCGTCTTTAGCACCATCCACAAGCGTATAACGATACGTTGGAATGCCACTCTCACAACCGAAAGTTGTGTATGTATCAAGCAACATTCTTCGTTCTAATTCTCTTGGGTCTTCAATGTTTACGGTGTCAAGGTGTTTCAAATAGTCTTTTGGTGTGGCTGTCAAACCTAGTTTGTAGCCCAGGAAATATTCAAATAAAGCCCGGCTGTTACCTCCTCCTAGAAGTCGGTGCGATTCGTCTGAAATGATTAAATCAAAATCTGTCGGTGAAAACAGNTTTTTGTATTTGTTATTCACCATCAATGATTGAATGGTTGTAACAACAATTTCCGCTTTTCTCCAGTCATTACGTTTTTCTTTGTAAACAACTGTTGTCAGGTCGTTTTTCAGATAATTGGTAAAATCTTTTCTTGCTTGTTCTTCTAATTCCAAACGATCGACCAAAAACAAAACTCGTCTTGCATTGCCTGTTCTGTAAAACAGTTTGATGATTGCAGCAGATGTTAGCGTTTTGCCTGTCCCTGTTGCCATTTCCAGCAAGAAACGTTTNTTGCCTTCGCTTACTGCTTTCTGCACGGCTTGTATGGCTTCTACTTGGTAATATCTTAAGAAACGAAGTTTTAAATTGAAGATTAAATCTTTCTTTTTCTGCTCGTCCTGAAACTCTGAATTTTTGTAGTTCGGAAGTTGAGTCAATACAACATAGTCGGCATTTACTTCTTCGCTTACTAATTTATTCGGGTCGGGATTGAACTCATAATATTGTCTGATGGAATCCAGTGTCGGGAATACTTGTATTTTNTCAGGATTGCCAGTTTCAATGTTCCATAAATAATGTAGTGTACCGTTGGATAAAATAACAAACTTTACTTTNTGCGATTTGGCATAATTTCTTGCTTGCTCTTTCCCTACAAGCGGATTTAAACTTTCTTTNTTCGCTTCTAAAACTAAAATAGGATTTTGGTTTTCGTCAACCAATAGAAAGTCAATAAAGCCGTTTTTAGAATGTTCAAAATCTTCACCCAAATCGTCCATTTTGATGGAAGATTCGAGTTTGATGGTCGCTTTTCCTTTGTCCGTATCAAAGAAGCACCAGCCTGCTTCTTCAAGCAGTTTATTAATCTTAATTCTTGCTTGTGCTTCTTTTTCAGCCATCTGGTTCAATTCAAATTTTAGTCAGTTAAAATACGATTATTTACTTGCATTCCCCATCTTTAATTATTCGTAGTGTTATACTTTTTGCAAATTTGTATTTGTACATTATTTGTATTTCAAATTCTTAAGTATTGTGAGCATAGTGTCAGTTTATGTGTCGGTTTGTATACCGTCCGTTTTACATTTCGTTCTTTTTGTCTTTATTCGCCTGTCAAATGGTTTGGCTTCTTGATTTGGTATTTTATTTATCTGCTTTGAAGGTATATCAATACGAATATTTACCGATACCGTAAATATACACGATACCTTTAAAAAAACAGGGCAACTCCTCGCTGCCCTGTCATTAAAATGGTAGTGGTTATCGCTTACCAAACCCGGATGCGTTGTGCCGTGGGCTTGAACATTTTNTGTCCTTCCTTCACATTAAATGCCGCATAAAAAGCATCGAAATTCGATAAAGGTCCGTTGCAACGATGCTCACCCGGTGAGTGCACATCGGTCACCAGGCGTTGTTCCGCTTCTTTGTCGGTGATGTTCTGACGCCATACCTGGGCCCAACTCAGGAAGAAACGCTGATCTCCCGTGAAGCCGTCAATTTTTTCCTGGCTCTTGCCTTGTTTGGTCATCTTAAACGCATCGTACGCAATGGTCACCCCACCCAGATCGGCAATATTTTCACCCAGGGTGAGGGCACCGTTCACATGTTTGCCATCTAAAATGGTATACCCATCATATTGTTCTTTCACGGCTTTGGTACGTTCATCAAAACGGGTTTTGTCTTCGGTACTCCACCAGTTTTTNAAATTGCCATCGGCCGCATACTGGCATCCCTGATCGTCAAATCCGTGGGTCATTTCATGGCCGATCGCGGCACCAATGGCACCATAAATCGCCGCATCATCCNNACTCAAATCAAAGAAAGGATATTGTAAGATGCCGGCAGGGAATACAATTTCATTAAAGGCCGGATTGTAATAGGCATTCACGGTTGGAGGCGTCATGCCCCACTCGGTTTTGTCGACGGGTTTGCCTAATTTAGAAATCATGTAGTTGTAATCGAAAACATTCGAGGCAAGCACATTTTTTACATAGGAATCACGCACTATGGTCAGACCAGAGTAATCACGCCACTTGTCAGGGTAGCCAATTTTNTTAATGAAGGCATGTAATTTTTCAAGGGCTTTGGTTTTNGTGCTATCACTCATCCAATCTAATTTCTGAATGCGGGCTTCGAAGGCAACCTGTAAATTATTCACCAGTTCTTCCATGCGTTTTTTCGCTTCGGGAGTGAAGTATTTTTCGGTATACATTTTTCCCAACTGTTCGCCCACTGCGCCATCTACCACACTCAATACACGTTTCCAGCGGGGTTTTTGTTCTTTNTGTCCGCGGAGTTCACTGCCATAAAAACTAAAACTCTCCTGGTCGATGGCTTTGTTCAGGTAAGCGGCCATATCGGAAATGAGGTGCCATTTGAGGTAAATTTTCCAATCCTCCATGGGGGCTGTCTGAATCAGTGTAGCCAATGATTTAAAGAATTCCGGCTGGGCCACCAATACGGTGTCTTCGTTGCTGATGCGGATTTGGGTAAAATACTTTTTCCAATCGATTCCTTTGGCTTGTTCATTCAATTGGGTGATGCTCATTTTATTATACAGTTTGTAGGGATCGCGCATTGTAACACGGTCCATACTCGCTTGTGCCAATTTGGTTTCCAGAGCCATAATGGTTTGGGCATGTTTGCCTGCCTCTTCGGAAGTTTCTCCGCTTAGCTGCATCATATTGGTGATATGGGCGACATACTTCTGACGTATTTCTGTTTCGCGGGCATCGGTTTTGAGGTAGTAATCCCGATCAGGTAATCCGAGTCCGCCCTGAAACAAGTTGCAGATATTCTTGGTCACTTGTTTATCATCCGGGCCGACATACATGGCAAACAGAGGGTTCATTCCTTCGGTGGTCATGCGGGCAATTTCATCCATCAATCCTTGCGCATTCTGAATACCCTGAATCCGATCCAACTGCGCCTGAATGGCACTGATACCGGCTTTTTCAATGGCCAGAGTATCCATTCCGGAAGCAAATAAATCGCCCACCTGTTGTTCGGCGCTGCCTGCTTTATGACCTGTTTTGGCAGCCGTTTCTTCCAGGATGCCTTTGAGGGCTTTCTTATTAAAATCTTCCAGGAGGTTGAAACTTCCCCAACGGGTTTCAGTACCTGGAATTGGATTATTCTTCATCCAGGTTCCATTCGCAAAAAGGTAAAAATTATCTCCGGGAGCTACACTGGAATCAATGTGAGCCGGATCGATAAATTTGGTACCTTCCGGGATGCTGCTAAAGGCCTGTTTGGAACCAGAATGTTCCTGACAGGCTGAAAAAGTCAGGGTGGCGGCCATAGCGGCCCATACACGTTTCATGAATGCGTTAAAATTTGGCCGTGAAATTAGGGTAAAGTGCCGAAACGATGATGCCTTAAGGATAAACGGATGCCTGGCAGGATAAAAGCACAGGTGAATGGGCCGGGAGGGAGGGGCTTTGGCCGGATTTGGCAAGGTTCAGACTCAGGTCAGCTTTAATTCCCCAAAAACGGGTTAAAATTTCTGAAATTGATTGGCCCGCTTTCACTTCCTTCTTTTTTAGTTACTTTTGGCCGCTGATGAGTCATGATGTGGTTATAGAACCCACCCGGGTGAAACGGGGTAAGGTAACTTACCTTTACTCCATTATCGGTGTCGCGCTGGTATTGTTTTTGCTAGGGTCTTTGGGCTGGCTGGTGATTAACGCCGGACAATTATCGAAAACCTTTAAGGAGAATATTGAGATTTCGGTGATTTTAAACGATAATACCCGCGATGATCTGGGACTTAAAATGAAGCAGATTATCGATCAGCAGGCCTTTACCAAATCATCTCAATACTTTACANAAGAGAAGGCGGCTGAACAATTCAGCAAAGATTTTGGTGAAGATNTTTTACAGGTGCTCGATTACAATCCATTGTACACCTCAGTGAATTTTCACCTGCATGCTGATTATATGAATTCAGACAGTCTGATAAAAATTGAGAGGTTTCTGAAACAAAGCAATATTGTGAGGGAGGTTNTTTACCAGAAAAATCTGGTGGATATTATGAATAGCAATGTGCGGCGGATTGGAATCGTGATTGGAGTTATTTCCTTGTTTTTAATTNTTTCGGTGATCGTGCTGATTGACAACACCATCCGTTTAGCGATGTTCAGCAACCGTTTTCTGATTAAAACGATGCAGATGGTTGGTGCCACCCGCTGGTTTATCGCCAAGCCTTTTAATATTCGTGGGGTGATTAACGGAGTGATTAGTGCGGTGATCGCTATTGCGGGTATAGTGGGTTTAAAAATATTTGCTGAAGCCTGGTTGCCGGAATTAAAATCTTTAAATACAACCAACTGGATGCTGGTTCTATGTTCCAGTATTTTAGCGTTGGGTATCATTATCTCGCTGCTCAGCACGCATCGTTCGGTGATTAAATATCTCCGAACACATTTAGACGTCTTTATTAAATTTGTTTCAATTTTACGCTATGTCAGATTCAACCTCATCAAAAAAGAACAAACCTTTTTATTCGGTAAAGAAAATTACCTGCTCATGGGTGTAGGCCTTGTAGTGATTATTATTGGCTATTTATTGATGGCTGGCGGTAAAAGCAAGGATCCGAATGTGTTTGATGAAAAGAAATTTACTCGTTCACACGCATTACGCTGGCACCAGTTTTGGTGTTATTAGGACTTGCCATTGAAGGGTATGCTATTATGCGCAAACCCAAAGCGAATTAATTCACCTTCCCTTTTTTATTCTGCGTCATGACCATTTTACAGGCCATCTTAATTGCTATTGTTGAAGGTTTAACGGAATTTCTGCCTGTATCATCTACAACGCACATGGTTNTTTTAAGTGGCNTTTTTCATATTGCCAACGATGAATTTGTGAAGATGTTCGAGGTATCGATTCAATTCGGAGCTATTTTAGCGGTGGTAGTGTTATACTGGAAAAAATTCTTTGATTTCAGTAAACTCAATTTCTATATTAAACTGGCCTTTGCGGTGATGCCGGCCCTGTTGCTCGGATTTNTTTTAGATGATTATATTGAGTCGGTGCTTGAAAAACCCTTGCCGATTGCTTTTGTCCTGATTCTCGGGNGAATGGTCTTGTTATTTGTTGATTCCTATTTTAAGCACCCGCAGATCCATCGTGAAGAAGATATCAGCATCCCGACCGCCATTAAAATTGGTTTCTGGCAATGTTTGGCTATGATGCCGGGAACATCGCGGGCGGCGGCTTCGATTATTGGCGGGATGCAACAAAAACTGAGTCGCGAAACGGCGGCTGAATTTTCCTTCTTTTTGGCGGTTCCTACGATGTTGGCCGTTACTGGGTATTCGGTGATTCTGAAAGATTGGNAAGATCAAGGGCAGGAGTTGAAAGGGTATCAGATGATTTTATCCGATTCGCAACATATCCTGTTATTTGTACTGGGAAATGCCATTGCTTTTGTGGTTGCCGTGTTAGCTATTCGTTTCTTTATCACCATGATTAAANAATTCGGCTTCCGCTTCTGGGGATATTACCGCATTGTGATTGGACTGCTCGTATTGGGCATGATATGGGCCGGGTTAATTCAATGAGAACAACGGGTACACCGAACTAGACTCCCGCAGCCTCACCTTACCATTAATTTTTACACGCAAATCCGGATTGATATACTTTTTTGAGGTTGGAGCGTAGCTGTTTTTCCATCCAGGTTTTAAATTGCTCAAAGAGTTCCTTGTTTTTACTCAGCCATTCTTTGTATTCTTCGGGGCGTCCTTTGCGGAACAGCCAATACACATAAGGTTCAAGCAAGGTTTTGTCGAGTAATTTTTGTTGCCGGTCGAGCAATTCGTCAGGATATTTTTGTGTAACCCACGATCAAACCATTGAGCATTAGCGACGCGGTAAAGCGAAACAATTTCCTGCAGATGCAAGGGACCACGCGTTTTATTGTTTCCGCGTTGTAACAGTATTGAGGAAATTCCCATCATAAAACAAGATTCATAACTGGCCGCCAAGGGAAGAACCGGTTTGCCTTTTCAACAGTTGCCAGCATATTTTTGGTTAGGGTAACCTCCGCGGTGGTATCCGTCAACGTCACCGCTTCATTGATGATTTTATACAGTAGTTCACTCATGTTTTCGTTGCGCTCTCCCCGTTTCGAGGTTCATAAATAACTCGCCAAAATGCAGGGCATGGAATCGTTCATCGGTAATGGCCCAAATGGTGGCAGCGCCTCGTGAACCACCCGGAAAAACAGGTTCTGTTTTAACGGCAGTTTCATAACAGCACAAGGCTTTTGAATAGTCACCATGTTGGGTGTACAGATGCCCTTCTTCCATAAACAAGCGCCCGGATTGCGGAAATTTTTCGACCTTCCTGATAGGTGTTCACGGCAGCAGCACTGTCTCCACTTAAACTTTGGGCATTCCCCAGCATCGCCCAGGCCAGCGCATCAGTATTTTTATACTGTGGCCCCTGAACAATTTTTTGAAAAAAGGTACGGCTTGTTTATACTTTTTTGCAGGTAATAAACCATGCCCATTTCATACACAGGAGCCATATTTTCCGGAGCCATCTTTTCTGCCTTTTGCAACAAGTCCAGGGCAGCCGCATATTGTCCGGCTTCCATTTCAGCAATGCCCTGCCGGATGTAGTCTTCAGCACTTTGCGCAAGAACGACCTTAGAGAGAACGATGAATACAAAAAGAAACCAATACTTCATACCGGACAATTTAGTCCTAAAATTACTCATTTTCGGATTTCATCCATAGGTTTTCAATGCCTTTTAAATAAGAATAAGCCATGTGGGGATGAGCTGTCTTGAACTTCATCAGCAAGGAAGGGCTGTCCGCTGAATCTATCGCGTGGAGCTATTCGGGTTTCGTCCATATTTCGGTTCAAGCCGAATAAAATAAACTTCAAAAGAACGGATTACCGTGAATGCGCCGGAATAAAATCTCCTGCTGTCGCGGGTTTGCAACCCGTGCCTGTATTTTTCAGAATCATTTAGTATTCAATTCCACAATGTCCACAGGCTTATCAAGATAATTTTCTTATGTCAGATTGGGTATGGGCCACAGCCTAACTAGTTGAGCTAAATCCGGACCAGCGATGCGTACAATCTTGTACTGATTGGCCCCAGGGATGCGAGATTATTTTTATACGATAATCCATGCAAACCGTACATTTGAAAGCATGGCGTATGATCGCAAACATACTGGGCATCCATCTATCAGCAAGAGGCCGATGCCCGTGCGGTATGTTATCCTGATTGGCCATTGTCGTATAACCGAATGTTGCATCAACAACAACTGACCTCCTTACAGGCCATCCTGCAACAGGAACACATTGTATTGAAGGGCCGGGATATTTTAGAAATCGGACCGGGATCGGGATTCTGGACCTCTTTTTCAACACGAACAGGTTGCTCGCTATGTGGGGATTGAACTGAACCAAAAGCCTGCAAAAAATTAGAACATCAATTTCCTGCATTTCAATTTATTTGTCAGGATGCCAGTCAGGTGAATCCCGAAGAGTTAAGTCAGCAAGGCTTCGATTTTATTTTTGTGCCATGGTATTGCTGCATATCACCGATGAACAAAAACTGGAGGAGTTATTCCGGAGTCTGTCTAAACTATTGAAACCCGGTGGCCGTTTGTTGATTTTGGATGCGGTCTATCAACATCAGGTATGGGGCTGGCAACGCGCACAAACGCAGGGGGCTGAATTTCATTCTGGCATGCACAATAAAATCAGGTCCCTGAAGTATTTTAAACTACTTGGTGAACAAAATCAACTTACACTAAACCTGCTTAAACCATGCTTTAATCTCACTCAGATGTGTTATGATTTTCCCAACAAAATCAGCTACCTGGTCTTTGGTAAACTGTTTTATGCTTTTCACCGTCGCGTTTTATTCCGGGCATCTGAATCATTTGGAAGGTGGTATGGGGCGATGTTATTGCCTTTGGATACATTCTTTACAAAAACATTACGCCGGGCCTGGTCCGGTAAATGGCTTCTCTGGACGAAATGATTAACTTTGCCGCAATTCGTATTAATCTGAATTTTAACATATGCAACGAATACTCATAACCGGAGGTGCCGGATTTATTGGTTCTCATGTGGTGCGCCGCATGGTGACTCACTATCCGAACTATCAGATCATTAATTTAGATGCACTAACCTATGCAGGTAACCTTGAAAATCTGAGGGATATTGAAAGTGCTCCGAACTATACCTTCGTAAAAGGAGATATTTGTGATTTGCCGTTTTGGATGAATTATTCGAAACTCATCAGCCTGATGCGGTAATTCATTTGGCTGCCGAGTCGCATGTCGATCGTTCCATTCACGACCCGCTCGCTTTTGTGCAAACCAACGTCATCGGAACAGCCGCTTTATTGAATGCTGCCCGGAAATGCTGGAATGGAAATTATGAAGGCAAACGTTTTTATCATGTCAGTACTGATGAAGTATATGGTAGTTTGGGCGAAGAGGGTTTCTTCTACGAAACAACAGCCTATGATACGCAGTCCGTATTCGGCCAGCAAAGCGGGTAGTGATCACCTGGTGAGGGCCTTTGGCATACCTATCACTTGCCCGTGGTCATCAGTAATTGTTCGAACAATTATGGCCCCAATCATTTTCCCGAAAAATTAATTCCGCTGTCCATCAATAATATCCTGCAAAAAAGCCTTTGCCTATATATGGGAAGGGTGAAAATGTTCGTGATTGGTTATACGTCGTCGATCATGCACGGGCCATTGATGTAATTCTGCATCAGGGGAAGTTGGGTGAAACCTATAATATCGGTGGGCACAATGAATGGAAAAATATTGATTTGATCAGACTTCTATGTCGACTAATGGATGAAAAACTTGAACAAGAAGCAGGTACCTCCGAAAAGCTTATTACGTATGTTACCGACCGGGCCGGACATGATTTGCGCTATGCCATCGATGCCACTAAATTGAAGAATGATCTGGGCTGGATGCCTTCTGTGACTTTTGAAGAAGGTTTAAGTTTGACGATAGATTGGTTCCTGAATAATACAGAATGGCTGCAACATGTAACCAGTGGCGACTATCAGACTTATTACCAAAAACAATACGCACAACCTACACACGCTAACTAACAATGAAAGGTATTATTCTTGCCGGAGGCTCCGGTACCCGTTTATATCCGATTACAAAAGGCATCTCAAAACAATTGATGCCGATTTATGATAAACCGATGATTTACTATCCCTTGTCGGTATTGATGATGGCAGGTATTCATGAAATTTTAGTGATCACGACGCCTGAAGACAATGATCGATTTCGGAGGTTATTAGGCGATGGTTCTGCGATTGGATGCAACATACAGTATGCCAAACAAGAAGTGCCGAATGGCTTGGCGCAGGCCTTTGTAATTGGTCGTGAATTTGTGGGGAACGATAAGGTGGCTCTGGTATTGGGCGATAATATTTTTTATGGACAAGGGTTGGGCCGTCAATTACAAAAACTGAATGATGTAGAAGGAGGTTATGTTTTTGCTTATCCGGTTTCGGACCCTGAACGATATGGCGTAGTGGAATTTGACGAGGAGATGCGAGCCATTTCAATAGAAGAAAAGCCGGCCCAACCTAAAAGTCATTATGCCGTACCCGGCTTATATTTTTATGATAATAGTGTGTTGGACATTGCTGCCAATTTGCAACCTTCAGCACGTGGTGAGTATGAAATTACGGATGTGAATAAAGTGTATCTGGAGCAGGGACGATTGCATGTATCGGTTCTTGACCGCACAACGGCCTGGCTGGATACCGGAACCTTCGACAGTTTGCATGATGCGACCGAGTTTGTTCGGGTGATTGAANAAAGACAAGGTACTAAAATCGGTTGCATCGAAGAAATTGCCTATCGGATGGGGTATATTCATGAAGGACAACTTCGTGAACAAGCCGAACTGCTGCGTAAAAGTGGTTATGGTGAATACTTATTGCGCGTTCTGGAATACTAACTTTCTGTTGCACGATTCCTGATTGAACTCTGAGACTCCACTCAGGAAAACACGTTCCAACATTACAACGCCGTAAAGAAAAAGCCTGCATCATGCAGGCTTTTCCGATGGTAATTTCAGGTACTATTATTTTTTACCTTCAGCGGCTTCGGCTTGTTTCAAGGCACGCGTTGTAACAACGGCTGCTACTGGAATCCGCTTGTGATGCAGAATTTCAACATTTGGCAAAACGATATCTTCAATACGAAGGTTCTTGCCAATTTCAAGATTTGTGATATCCACATCCACACTTTCAGACAGGTACTCAGGTGTAGTACGTAAATTAATTGTACTCATTTTAACTACAAAACGACCACCCGCTTTTACACCCACCGACTGACCGGTGAAACGTAATGGAACATTGGCGTTGAGGCGTTTGCCGGGAACCAGTTCCAGAAAATCGATGTGGGTTACTTCATCCGCATCTTGTCAAATTGGAGATCTTTCAGGATGCAGTTGTACGTTTTGCCATCCACGGTAATGGTAGCCTGTTTAAATTCAGGGTGTAAACAATCCCTTTTAATTCCTTGTGTGGTAGTGAAATGTACGTTGGATGACCCTCCATAAATTACACAAGGCACTTTGCCCTCAGAACGGATTTGACGGGTCGCTTTTGCCAAATTCGCTTCTGAGTTGTCCTCCGATGGTAACTTGTTTCATAAAAATTGGTGGAACTTTATAGACTTCCGGTCTTTGATTTAAAATGTAAAGGGCGGCAAAAGTAGCTTTATCAAGCTAAAATTCCAAAGATCAGAGCCAGAAAGATGCCAAATTTGCCTGAAAATAATCGTTCAAATGCTTAAATAAACAAACAATTGTGCTACTTTTGCGCTCCAAACTAAAGAGGCTCTGCTCAGCACGCACGATCTGTTTCTTTAAAACCGCATCAACCAATGGGCTTGGTTGCACGCTGCAAGTGTATCAAAATGCCGGTTTCGATCCGCTGAAACGACCTCCTGCCAGTTTGTGGTTGTGTATTGTGCACGACCCAGTTGGCGGTGTTTCGGGAATCAAACATTAAACCTTTAAACTGTTTTTAAAACCATGAGTTTGAAAAAGACAACAAGCCAAAATCGTTTAATAAAATTACGATTACCCTGGCTTCTCCGGATTCCATCCTCGACCGCAGCTNNTGGGAGGTTCTCAAACCAGAAACCATCAATTACCGGACATATAAGCCCGAGCGTGATGGTCTGTTTTGCGAAAAGATTNTTGGACCTACCAAAGACTACGAATGTTATTGCGGTAAATACAAGCGCATTCGGTATAAAGGCATTGTATGCGACCGATGTGGTGTAGAGGTGACAGAGAAAAAGGTTCGCCGTGAACGCATGGGGCATATTAAACTGGTTGTTCCGGTAGTTCATATCTGGTACTTTAAATCCTTGCCGAATAAAATCGGATATTTATTAGGAACCAGTTCCAAGAAACTGGAAATGATTGTTTATTATGAGCGTTACTGTGTAATTCAGGGCGGTGAAGCAGATGCCCTGATTCGTTCTACCTTAACCATGAAGGATAGCGAGAACACGCACATGGCCTTATTAACGGAAGATGAATACCTGGACATCCTGGAANAACTTCCTAAAGAAAATCAAATGTTACACGACGACGATCCGAATAAGTTCATCGCTAAAATGGGTGCCGAGGCCGTACACATGTTATTGTCGCGCATCAACCTGGATAGTTTATCCTATGAATTGCGGAATGCAGCAGCTTTTGAAACCTCACAACAACGTAAAGCCGAAGCACTGAAACGTTTGTCGGTGGTAGAAGCTTTCCGTGAGGCCAATTCACATATCGAAAATAAACCTGAGTGGATGGTGATGCAGTATATTCCGGTGATTCCACCAGAGTTACGTCCGCTTGTTCCTTTGGATGGTGGTCGTTTTGCATCGTCTGATCTGAACGATTTGTATCGCCGGGTAATCATCCGGAATAACCGCTTAAAACGTCTCCTTGAAATTAAAGCTCCTGAGGTTATCCTGCGCAATGAANAAAGGATGTTACAGGAAGCCATCGACAGTTTGATGGATAATTCCCGGAAATCGAATGCTGTAAAAGCTGAAGGTGGCCGTGCTTTAAAATCATTGTCGGATGTATTGAAAGGTAAACAAGGCCGTTTCCGTCAGAACCTTCTCGGTAAACGTGTCGACTACTCCGGTCGTTCGGTGATTGTCGTTGGTCCGGATNCGAAACTGCATGAATGTGGTTTGCCGAAAGATATGGCTGCGGAATTATTTAAGCCATTCGTGATTCGCAAACTCATTGAGCGCGGAATCGTGAAAACGGTTAAAAGCGCGAAANAACTTGTAGAGAAANAAGAAGCGGTTGTTTGGGATATTCTTGAAAATATTCTGAAAGGTCATCCTGTGATGTTAAATCGTGCCCCAACCCTTCACCGTTTGTCCATTCAGGCCTTCCAGCCAAAATTGATTGAAGGGAAAGCGATTCAGTTACACCCTTTGGTCTGTTCTGCGTTTAACGCCGACTTTGATGGTGACCAGATGGCCGTTCACGTTCCGTTGAGCAATGCCGCCATTCTGGAAGCGCAGTTACTGATGCTTTCATCACACAATATCCTGAACCCTCAAAATGGAACACCAATTACCCTGCCTTCACAGGACATGGTACTGGGACTGTATTATATTTCGAAAGGAAAACGCAATCAGGGAAATGATGTCGTGAAAGGAGAAGGCATGACCTTCTACGGTCCGGAAGAAGTGATTATTGCACACAATGAAGGACGTGTTGATTTGCATGCCTGGATCAAAGTAAAAGTTGGTGTGCGAAATGAACAAGGTGAAGTTGAAACCAAATTGCTTGAAACTATAGTTGGACGTGTCATCTTTAATCAGAACACCCCTGAAAAAGTAGGTTTCATTAATGAACTACTGACGAAGAAATCCTTACGTAACATCATCGGTGATGCGATCAAGTATACGGATATCCCAACCACGGTAAAATTCCTGGATGATATTAAAACACTCGGATTCCGTACGGCCTTCCGCGGTGGATTGTCCTTTAACCCGGAAGATCTGATTGTACCGGATATGAAACAAACCTTGTTGTCGAATGCCAGTTCTGAGGTGACTGAGATGCGGGACAACTACAATATGGGGCTGATTACCAACAATGAGCGGTATAACCAAATCATTGACGTTTGGTCGCGCGTCGATTCTCGCGTTACTGAAACCTTGATTCGTGAAATGGCCAATGATAAGCAAGGGTTCAACTCCGTATATATGATGTTGGATTCCGGAGCCCGTGGTAGTAAACAACAGGTAAAACAGTTATCCGGAATTCGTGGGCTGATGGCCAAACCGCGTAAATCAGGTTCTATATGATCGNAGATCATTGAAAATCCGATCTTGTCGAATTTCCGCGATGGCTTAAACGTATTGGAGTACTTTATCTCAACCCATGGTGCCCGTAAAGGTCTTGCGGATACGGCCCTGAAAACAGCCGATGCCGGTTACCTGACCCGTCGTCTTGTTGACGTAGCGCAGGATGTAATTATCCGTGAGGATGATTGCGGAACGCTTCGCGGTATTGCGACCTCTGCACTGAAAGAGAATGACGATATCGTAGAACCATTAATCGATCGTATTGTTGGTCGTACTTCGTTGCATGATGTCACGNATNCATCAGGGAATGTACTCGCTGAAGCTGGTCAGGAAATTACTTATGATATCGCTGAAGCTATTGAAAATGCTGGAATTGAAACGGTTGAAATTCGTTCAGTACTGACTTGTGAAAGTAAACGTGGGGTTTGTGCCAAATGTTATGGCGTGAATCTGGCCAATGGTAAAATGGCGCAAACTGGTGACGTTGTAGGTATTATTGCCGCTCAGTCGATCGGTGAACCAGGTACCCAGTTGACCCTCCGTACCTTCCACGTGGGTGGTGTGGCCGGTTCTTCAGCCATTGAATCACAAATGACGGCTAAGTTCGATGGTAAAATAGAATTTGATTCAGTACGCACTACAAAGTACAATAACAAAGATGGCGAAGAAACCGTTGTGGTGATTACACGTATGGGCGAAATGCGATTGGTGAATGATGAAGGTGTTGTGTTGATGACCAGCGAAATTCCTTACGGTTCTACTTTGAAAGTGAAGAATGGTCAGAAGTTGAAAAAGGGCGATGAAATCTGTTCATGGGATCCGTTCAATGCCGCGATCATTTCTGAAATCAACGGAAAAATTCGTTTTGAAAATGTGATTGAAGGGATTACCTATCGGGAAGAGGCTGATGAACAATCCGGCTTGCGTGAAAAGGTAATCATTGAAACAAAAGATAAAACGCGGATTCCTGCCCTCATGGTTGAAGGCAAAGAAGTGAAGATGTATAACGTTCCCGTAGGGGCCCATCTGATCATTAATGACGGCGACGCCATTCAAAGTGGTCAGATTCTTGTTAAGATTCCTCGTGTGATGGGTCGTTCAAGAGATATTACCGGAGGTCTTCCACGTGTTACCGAATTGTTCGAAGCCCGTAACCCATCCAATCCGGCCATCGTTGCTGAAATTGACGGCGTAGTTGGCTTTGGCGGTGTGAAACGCGGTAACCGCGAAATCAGCATCGAAAGTAAAGATGGTATTGTGAAANAATACCTGGTTCCATTAACGAAACATATCATTGTTCAGGAAGGTGATTTTATTAAGGCAGGAACCCCGCTGAGTGATGGTAGCATTACGCCATCGGATATCTTGTCGATTAAAGGGCCTTTTGCCGTTCAGGAATATCTGGTGAATGAAATTCAGGAAGTCTATCGTTTACAGGGTGTAAAAATCAACGACAAACACATCGAGGCGATCGTACGCCAAATGATGCGTAAGGTGACTATTGAAGATGCCGGAGATACAAAATTCCTGGAAGGGGATGTTGTCGACAAACTGGAGTTCAGCGATGAGAACGATTGGATTTTTGATAAAGTGGTGGTTACCGATGCCGGAGCTTCAGAAAAGATGCATCCGGGGCAAATCACCAACCTGCGTGAGATTCGTGAAGAAAATTCCTTACTGCGCAGGAACGATAAAACCCTGGTTCAATACCGTAATGCACAACCTGCTACTTCCAGTCCGAATCTTNTGGGGATCACCAAAGCGTCTCTGGGTACCTTCTCATGGATTTCAGCGGCTTCGTTCCAGGAAACCACAAAAGTACTTTCACAGGCTGCAATTGCCGGTAAGTCAGACTTTATGTGGGGATTGAAGGAAAATGCGATCACCGGAAATCTGATTCCTGCCGGTACCGGTATGAAAGAGTTCGACAATGTGATTGTTGGTTCGAAAGACGAATATGAGATTCTGATGAATAGTCGTGAGTTATTACAATTCGACGATGAAGAGTAAGATGCACAACACGTAATATAAACGAGAGAGGCGGCCGCAGGCCGCCTCTCTCGTTTATATTATACCACTTTAAATTTGCGAACAGACCGGTTTGACCAGGAATTTGCCGTTGCCGTTAATTTGCTCGATTTTACCGTTGGCTGTGTCCAACTGCACGAATTGGGTTCAATGTTTCAAGAATAATTCGAATATTACCGGAAACCATTGTATGATCTGAAATTCAGAAAAGTGAGCCTAAAGAATTTCGTGAACAGCATGAGATGAGGTAAAACAAACTAGTAGTACAAACCTTTTGATTGTACGGAAGTGATATCTGTACTACCGATTGTGTAGTTGTAATACCGATTATGCTTTCAATATAGTCCAATCTTCGTTTCACTAGCCTGGACTATTTTCAAGCTATATCGGCATTCACCACTCTAAACTTATTAAATAGGTTGGACTATTTTATAAGTAAGATTGGTATAACCTTCGTTCCTCAGGAATATCCACATTGTGAGTACAGGTTAAACCAATAAATCTGATCTTAACAATCAGCCTATTACCGATTTATTCTTTGTAATGCTCGTTCCTCCCAAACAATGCATCGTTACAGGTCGGTCTAGTCAGAGCTGACGACATGGTCTATCTAACAATTCACATGGTATTAGAAATAGAGAAATGTGGTGCACTTATGACTTGAACTTAGGAAATTTGAATCTCCTAAAGCTTGCTTAAAATCAGTAGCTTTCACCTTAAACAACAACCCTTATTTAAAATCAGGGCATTTATAAGTAGGCAAACGAAATGATATCCCGATTTGCATCGTCATAAATTTGTCTCGGGTGGTACTTATCCCCCGTTGACGGCCTTCGATACCAATGGGTTGATCGGTTTTTTCATACGACCGGTCTTGTAAAAGTTCAGCCGGTAGCGGATAGGGCGATGGTGATTGATCGACAAATTTATCCTTACCCACATAGGTTGCACTCACATCATCCAGATAATCTGTACTGGTGCTGCGGTTGACCACTTCCAAATGAACAGTAATGCCTTTGTCGAGCCAAAATTTGATGCCTGCACCAATGGGAAAAGAAAAAGCAGTTGTGCCATATTTCCGATTCTTATACTCTTCCATATTCTGACCTTCGGTACCCATCGGTCGTAAAAAATACGTTTTGTTATCGAGTTGAGTAAATGGGTTATAAGAAAAATAGCCCATACCCAAAGTCACATAGGGTGTAAAACGATGCTCGAAATCGCCAATGGCATACTGAAAGAAATGAAAATCGGCCATCACACTGCCTTCAAATATGTGGGAACGAAAACTGAGGTTCCGTAATTGTTGAAAGCGGTTTGTTGAATAGTTGTCATTGTATCCGACATAGGCATAAGCTACACCTAAACGCAAAGCGATATAGTGTGAAAAATTGTACTTATAGAATATTCCTCCACTGTAACGTACATGTTCAAAGCCGTAATTGGTATTCAAATCACCAAAATAGTTTGAACCACCAACGCCAATCCCAAATTCGGAACGACGGTAAAAGACCTGCGACTCTGCATTCAGCGAAGATAGAACCAGGCAAATGCCTATAATGATACGATACATACCGGCCATGAAACGCAAATGTAAATGTTTTTATTGTTGTCTGTAAGATGCTTCACAAACCGTTTAACGATGCCTGGTCGTTTTTTGAGCAAAAATCCAAGCACTTACCGGGTCAACACGTCTGCAATTTTCATCATGTCTGGTGGAAAGGCCTTTCGTTCTTTCACACAGGAGGCGAATGGCGTAAATACAAGTTCTCCATGAATAATACCGGCCATTTGTTGGGTTTGCCCTTGCACAAGTGCCATAACAGCCGCATGACCAAGTCGGCTGGCTAACAACCGGTCGTTGCAGGTAGGTGCTCCGCCACGTTGAACATGGCCTAATATTGTGACACGGGTCTCTAAACCAGGTATCTCTGCCAATAATTTTGCACTCACTTCAGCTGCACCTCCAAATTCATCGCCCTCGGCTACTACGATGATGTTGGTGAGTTTTTTACGTTGCTGATCGTCACGGATCGAAAAAATGATATCGTTCAGGGATTCNTTCTTTTCAGGAATAAAAATATGCTCCGCCCCACAAGCAATTCCACTGTAAAGGGCAATATAACCGGCATCACGCCCCATCACTTCAATAATAAAAATACGATCATGGGCATCCGCTGTGTCGCGTATTTTATCAATGGCCTGCACCGCCGTATTGACTGCCGTATCAAAACCAATGGTAAAATCGGTTCCGCTCAAATCATTATCGATGGTGCCCGGGAGGCCAATAGCCGGAATTTCATAGTGTTTAAAAAATTCCACGGCCCCTCTAAAAGTACCATCTCCTCCAATCATGACCAACGCATCAATATCGTGCGCCTTTAATTGCAAATAGGCTTTATGCATCCCATCCGGCGTCATGAATTCCTTACTACGTGCCGTTTTCAATATGGTTCCGCCCCGATGAATGATATTGCTTACATCAGTCGTTTGCAAAGGGCGNATCTGACCTTCTATCATTCCCTGATATCCCCTGGAAATTCCAAATGGCTGCAATTGATGGTAAATTGAAGTGCGCACAATGGCTCGTATCGCTGCATTCATTCCAGGGGAATCGCCTCCGGAAGTCATGATGCCGATGTTTTTTATTGTTTTCATGGTTTCCTGCTATTTTATCAGTTTGCCTTCTTTCGGGATTAAATTTACAGTTCTTTCTTCAGGCATGTCATTTTCTGTTTTGATTCGCTACTTTCTTTTTCTACTCTATGCCTGGTTTGGCTGGTTGATGCTGCAAATTATGTTGCAATATTTTCCCTGGAATTCTGATGCCGCATTTTTAGGCATCAAACAAGATGCATTAAAACGCCCATGGTATGAGCCCATTTTTGTAGTTCATGTTNTTTCAAGTATCCTGTTATTACCTCTTGGTNTTTTTCAGTTTTCGTCAGAAATCAGAAAACGTTTCCCCGGATTTCATCGCAGGGCGGGGAGAATGTATGTTCTTGTTACCTTGATTTTTGTAGCACCCAGCGGCTTTTTTATGGGATTAGTGGCCAACGGCGGGTGGACCGCTCAACTGGCATTTTGCCTGCTGGCCATATTTTGGTTTTGGACGACTTGGAACGGCTGGTTGGCAGCTCGTCGCAAGCAATGGATGACACATCGGAACTGGATGATACGGAGTTATGCCCTGATGTTATCTGCCATAACCTTAAGGGCCTGGAAAGTGATTCTTGTCTTTTTATTTCATCCCCATCCCATGGACGTTTATCGGATGGTGGCCTGGTTAGGTTGGGTTCTGAACTGGATTGTGGCTGAATGCATCCTGTTACAATTGGCTCGTTCGGATAAAAAGAAATCGGGTCACTCGAAACTACTTTGAATTTTGGGCCGGTGCGTTGTATCTTGTCTGGCAATATTCTCAAACTTGAAATAAAGTCAAATGAAACAGGTCTTGTCTGTACTGCTTCTCTTCCTGATTACCCTGTTGGGTGCTTGTGCCAATGAGGAAGTGCATGATCCGGATTTGGATCAGGAAATCATAGACGAGTCAGATACAACGATACAAATAACACCTCCCATCGACCTCGCCGAACATCAGGGACCCTTGGGTAGTTATGTCGGACTCTTTGAAGCGGAAAATATCGACTTCGAGAAAAACCCAAGCGTGTCCAATCTAATCAATGTTACCATCACGGAATTTACTGATGGGCATATCAAAGGCCACAGCATCGTTGCCGGGAATGATCGTCCTTTTTTGGAAGTTATACCGAAGAAGGTACAAATTTTCTCGTCAAGGCCACTGAACCCGGTGATGATAAGTACGATGGACGCTTCGAGTATTCTCTCGACACGGCATCCAATCTGATTACCGGTAAATGGACCTGTAACGACCCGTCAATTGCCGTTCCGTTCCGGTCGTTTAGTTTGAAAACGCGACTTTAAATATGTGCCCCAATATCTTTTAAATGAAGAGGTGGTTGGCCTGGAGTTTAATGGCAGTGAGAAGGATGATCAGACCTATGAGGCTGTGACATCGGATGTATTGACGTTAAACCCATCAACCGATGAACTGGAACCAAAAGATATCGAAAATATGTATCAGCGATCTTGAACTTATTCGCAATACCATTTATGCCCGACATGGATATTCTTTCAGAAACCGTCGTATGCGTTATATTTTCGACCATCATGTGCCCTGGTACATGCCCGTGAGTATCGATATCCGCCACAAACTGACTGATCTGGAAAAACGCAATATTGAACTCATTAAACGGTATGAAAAACATGCCGATAAGTACTATGATGAATTCAGCCGTTAATTAGAAAAAGAATCCTAGTCCGCATTCCACATATTCGGCGCTGGCATAGTGGGTTTTTAGTTGCAGCATACAAACCATATCGCGAATCATCCACCGATGCGATGCAGGAATTAAATGGTAATTGATTCCCACTTTTTGATAAATTGCTTCGCCACCCATAGGCTTGTTCAGATAAACGCCCAATTGCAGGGCAAGCCAACCCGGCCAAACAGAAATTCATGGTTGACAAATGCCGAGTATCGCCAGGCATGTTTAAACTCTTCGCCCGGATACAGATAATTGTTTTTGTAAAAGGCCTGCAATCGCGCACTATAGGCCCCATCTAAGCCAACAGATGTTTTAAACTTATTGCGCCAATGATACCCCGCCAGCAAGCCCACTGTATAGTTTCTGAAAATAGGACCATTTACAGCTTTATCTTCCGCATAGGATGTGGTGAAAGTTAGTCCGGCAGTCCATTTTTTATAAGGCGATTTTTCTGCTACTTCCTGTGTGGGTTTTTGCCAGGGCCTTGGCATATAAACAGCCCCTAAATAAAAACCCAGCGTATTCATACCATAATTCGGCTGGCGTGCTGCGGCATTCGATACGTGAAAAAATGTACACCGCTATTAAGTTGCCAATGCGAATTGATGGCCCAACGGACGCCAGTTTGCAGCATAGTGAAGTTGTTGAAATGGCTTCCCAGGATATTGTTACTACTGTCAGAATAGGGGAGTCGTGACCAGGGCTTACTGGCATACCCAAAACCACCTCCGAGTCGAAAATACCAGTTCAATTTCCTGCTTTCGAACAGACTAAATTGAATCGCCGGATAGATGCCAACAGCCCATCCCAAATCAGGTCGGCCATACGAGGCAAAACTCATATTCAATGAAGTTTCCGGGTAACCGTATTTCCGATGCCAGTATTTCGAACCATGTCCTTTTTGGATATACGAAAACTCCATGCCCTGGACATACGCTGAAGCGGTGGTGTGGATTTTTTTGTATGAACTAACATACTGCCGCCCAGGTAATTTATTCCTAATCCCATTTGAGGACCTGCCAGACTGCTTTGAAAGCCTGCGAGAAGAAGTATAGTCAGAACGAAGGACCCGTGCATCACCCTCAAAAATAGAACATTCTTTGTAAGCACTGCAAAGCCAAGATGGCAAAGGAGTTTCGGATATCGGACTTAAGAAAGATTCTTTGCTTTACCCAATTGTGTAGAGGAGTTTTTTGTTTCAGGTAGTAAATAACTTCAACAGGATACATTTCAGAAAATTCCTTAGCATCTTTGCAGCATGTTGAAAAAATAGCTTTCCTGATTATTCTACTGGTTATAGTTCGATTTTCAGGAGTAACGGCTTCTCCTAAGCGCGAGTTCAGAGCGGTATGGATTGCTACTGTGGGTAATATCGACTGGCCCAGCAAACAGGGTTTATCTGCTGATGTTCAACAAGAAGAATTTCGGGCCATTTTACGTCGGGTTAAACAAAATCGGCTAAATGCTGTGATTGTTCAAATCCGACCTGCGGCTGATGCGTTATACGAATCACCGTACGAAAACTGGAGCCGTTATCTGAGCGGAAAACAAGGGCAGGCTCCTTCGCCTTATTACGATCCGCTGACTTTTATGATCGAGGAATGTCATCGGCAATGTATCGAATTTCATGCCTGGTTAAATCCATACCGGGCCTTGGTGGATGCCAATAAAAATGTACATACCCTGTCCCACATTACGTATCAGCAACCTTCGTGGTTTTTGCGCTATGGAGGCAAATTGTATTTTGATCCGGGATTAAAAGAAGTGCGGGAGTACTTTATAAAAATTGTTCTGGATATTGTCAAACGATACGATGTGGATGCGATTCATTTTGATGATTATTTTTATCCGTATCGCATTGCCGGACAGGAATTCCCCGATCACAAGTCTNTTGCAATTTCAGGGAAAACCTACATGGCACGAGACGATTGGCGCCGTGAAAATGTGAATGTGCTGATAGAAGCCTTAGCATCAAAAATTAAAGAACTCAAACCCTGGGTTAAATTCGGAATTAGTCCTTTTGGCGTTTGGCGCAATGCCCGTAAAGATCCGGATGGTTCACAAACTACCGCAGGTCAAACCAATTACGATGATTTGTTTGCCGATGTGTTACTCTGGTTAAAGAAGNGGTTGATCGATTATATTTTACCGCAGTTATATTGGGAGCGTGGACATAAAGCCGCCGATTATCTGGAGCTGATTCAATGGTGGAGTCGACATGCATATGAAAAACATTTGTATATCGGTCATGGGATTTATCAGGTGGGCACTTCGTCTAAGGCTTGTTGGCGCGATATGCAGGAGGTGATACAACAGGTGGATTTAACCCGGTCCNACAAAAATATTCAGGGTAGTTCGTTTTACAGCGCCGTGGCATTTAAAAAGGATTTATGTGGATTGAATGATGCCATGCAATACGAAATTTATCCGCATATTGCCTTGCTTCCTGTGATGCCTTGATTAAATCGGNTGAAGCCCCAGGCTCCGGTCGTTAAGATGAAAAAAAGTGGTACAGGCATCACCTTGTCCTGGACAAGTACTGAAACGAAGGGTGGATTACAATATGCTATTTACCGATTTACGAAAGGACAGGACATCGATTTTGAACGAGCCGAAAACCTCCTTGAAATAACCCGATCAAGCACCTGGATTTCAAATGAAGCATCGGGGAAGTATACCTATGCCGTAACAGCATTGAATCGGCTTCATGTGGAAAGTGAACCGGGTTATGCGATGGAATAACTAAAAAGGCACATCCAAATCGGTACCGCCGCCTTTGCTACCAAATTCATCATCGTCCAGATCCAGATTATTCGCTTTGCTGCTCCTTACCTGATATTCCTGGTCGATAGAAACGCGTGGGGTATCTGAATAATTCGCCTGAATACCGCTGCGTGGATTTTCGAAATTTTGCGGGATACCAAATTCATTGCTCACTGGAAAATCATCAAATTTCTGATACTCTAAACGAGCCAGCACCTTGACAATATCCGTCTTGCCATTTCTGTGTTTGGCAATATTTACCCAGGTTTCACCGGGTATCACATCACCATCCGGATTTTTATCTAAGCCGTGGTATTCAGGTCGGTACAAAAACATAACCATATCGGCATCCTGTTCAATCGCACCGGATTCACGTAAATCACTCAATTGAGGAAGTTTAGATTCTTTTCGGTTTTCTACACTCCGGTTTAATTGGGAGAGCGCGATGATAGGGATTTCAAGTTCTTTTGCCAGCCCCTTCAGATCCCTTGAAATTTTAGAAATTTCCTGTTCCCGGTTTCCTCCATTTGGGATGGAGCCTTGCATCAATTGTAAATAGTCGATGATAACCAGTCCGATATTATGCTTTTGTTTTAAACGCCGGCATTTCGCCCGTAATTCAAAAATATTCAGCGCGGCCTGATCATCTATAAAAATCGGAGCACTTCCCAAACGGCCCATACGCTGGTGGATTTGCACTATTTCATGATCTTCCAGTTGGCCTTTGGTGATTTTCCCCAACTGAACTTCAGTTACCGCAGACAACATCCTTTTCACCAATTGTCCGGCACTCATCTCCAAGGAAAANAAGGCGACTCCGGTGGGATTGTTTTTATTCAATGCCGCATTCATCACCAGATTCAGGGCAAAGGCTGTTTTACCTACAGCAGGTCGGGCTGCCAGAATAATCAGGTCGGTTCGCTGCCATCCCGACGTGAGTTTGTCCAGATCTCGGAATCCGGTGGTGGTACCGGTCATCATCTTTTTGTTAGCCTGGGTTTCAATCTCATGAATGGTTTTCGCCAACAAGGAATTGATGCCGGTAAAGTTTTTTCGAAGATGTTTATCGGTGATCTCATACAGGTTGGTTTCGGCTTTATCTAACAAGTCAAATACATCGGTGGAATCTTCGTAGGCATCACTAATTACATCTCCACTCATCCGTATCAACTCACGCATAATGTATTTCTGCATCACGATGCGGGCATGCTCTTCGATGTTGGCACTGCTGACAATATCACGCGTTAAACTGGTAACATAATAACTTCCGCCCACCATTTCCAGTTCGCTGTTCTTGCGCAATTCTTCGCAAACAGTCATAAAATCGATTCGCGAACCTTTGTCAAACAAGCGTCGTACAGCCGCGTAGATGCGTTGGTTGGCATCTGAATAAAAACATTCCTCAGATTGTATAATCTCTAAAACCTCTGCCAGTTTTTGAGGTTCCAACATAATTGCACCCAAGACTGCATTTTCCAGGTCGGAAGCCTGAGGAGGCATCTTACCATACAGCATCGGGGAAAGATCCGGTTTCTTTGTTCGGGTAGAAAATTTATTCGTTACAGCCATGGTTTATTCGATCAATTTACTGGGTCAGGCAACGAAAGTAACGGACAGCGCTACCAATTACAGTATCTACATACTGTATTTTTTTTCAGCCATATTCAGTAGGAATTCACAAAGTTATCAACAAGGAACTGGTGTAAAAATACCTTTATAAACATTTTCTGATTTTTATTCCGCTTATGATTGGGTTTTGCACAAAACGCGTAAAAATTATCTTTTCCATTCGGTTGATTTTTGCCAAAATTACCACTCTTCAAAGCGGACCTTCCAATCGGGTCAACGTTTTTTTAGCGTATACCGGGAATCACAACGTAGAAAGTGGTTCTGCATCCGGATTGTTCCTCAATCCCCGGCCATCCATGTTTGCATCGGAAGCAAACCACCAAATGCGGGGGCTATCCGCTATATTTGCGATCCAATTACGTACTATGACCATCTCTTACAATTGGTTGCTGAATTACCTCNCTTTGCGGCCTGAACCGGAAGAACTTTCCCGGATACTCACTTCGTTAGGCTTAGAAGTTGAACATATGGAAGTGCATGAAGCCATCCGTGGAAGTCTGAAAGGATTGCTGATTGGTAAAGTAATAGATTGCCAGCCGCATCCGAATGCCGATAAACTCAAAGTGACCCGAGTGGATATTGGTCAGGATGAAGCGTTACAAATTGTTTGCGGTGCCCCCAATGTGGCAACCGGACAGGTGGTGGTGGTTGCAACGGTTGGAACCCGGTTATATCCTGCACAAGGTGAAGCTTTTGAAATTAAANAAGCTAAAATTCGCGGTGAAGAAAGTCAGGGCATGTTATGTGCTGAAGATGAAATTGGTTTGGGAGAAGGGCATGCCGGCATCATGGTTTTGCCGGATCACCTGCAGCCAGGTCAGGCACTGAGTTCACACATTCCTGTTCCGGAACCGGATGTTATTTACGAAATCGGGTTAACACCAAACCGAATGGATGCGATGAGTCATTGGGGTGTTGCACGGGATGTATGTGCGTATTATGCGTACCATCAGAAAGCCCAGGTAGCACCGGTGTTGCCGTCTGTTGAATTGCCTGCAACCAATCATTTGCCGGATGGCCCGTCCATTACAATTCTCAATCAAGAGGCCTGTTCAAGATACGCCGGTATTTGTCTGTATTCGGTACGGGTTGGTGAATCCNCGGAATGGTTAAAAACCCGCCTTAAAGCCATTGGCTTACGATCAGTGAATAATATTGTAGACGTGACCAATTTTGTGATGCACGAATGCGGTCAACCACTTCATGCGTTTGATCTCGATAGCATAGAAGGCAATACCATTGAAGTTAAAACTTTGCCAGAGGGAACTTCATTTGTTGCACTGGATGGTAGAGAAATAAAATTGTCCTCAGAAGATTTAATGATTTGTGATGCCAGCAAGCCCTTATGTATTGCCGGCGTTTACGGTGGTTTGCATTCCGGTGTAAAACAGGAAAGCACCCGGATATTTCTGGAAAGTGCATCTTTTTCGGCAGAGTCTGTGCGCAAAACTTCGGTAAAGCATGGCTTGCGAACAGATGCCGCTACCCGTTTCGAAAAAGGCACAGATATTCACATGGTACCCTATGCTTTAAAGCGCGCTGCTATGCCGATCATGGAAATAGCCGGAGGAGTTTGTAGTTCGAAAATTCAGGATTTGTATCCTGTTAAAAAACCTGGCCATGTGCTCACCATCAGCATCAGGAAAATAAATCAACTGGCTGGTAAACCATATAGTGCAGAGGATATCACCGCCATTTTAACTGCCTTACAATTTGAAGTGAAGAGTATAGATACGGATACGTTGCAGGTAAGCGTTCCCAGCTCANAAACTGATATCCTCCATTTGGCCGATGTGGTAGAAGAAATAATGCGGGTAGATGGATTAGATCAGATTCCGTTTACAGGTCGTATTCAGTTTACCATGCCTGAGAATGACCGGGCCTATGCGCATAATCCCAAAAATCAAATATCTGCCGCATTGGTTGCCAAAGGATTCAGTGAAATATTTACGAATTCCATTACGAATGCGGCCTACTATAAAAATCGTACCGATGTGGTTCGAATGATGAATAGTTTATCCGCTAATTTGGATGCGATGCGCCCATCGATGCTTGAAACCGGATTGGAAGTCATTGCCTATAACCTGAATCGGAAANATACCCAACTTAAGTTTTACGAATTTGGTAAAACCTATGTGACTCATGAAACCGGATTTCAGGAAACTGAAATGTTAGCGCTTTATGTGTCAGGTACCATTCGTGAACCGCATTGGAGTTATACCGCCGAAAAGGCCGATCTCTTTTATATCCGGGGTATCATTGAATCTGTTTTTTCAATCTTGAACTTACAATTTGAAATCACGAAGCAGCACCGAATAGTTTACAGAAATCAAGAGGTTGGGAGTATTTACGGCGTAGAGCAAGCGGTATTGCAACAGATGGATATTAAAGCAGAGGTGTGGTATGCCGAGTTAAACTGGTCGCGTCTCAAAGAAGCCCTTGTAAAAACAAAAGTGCGATTTGAAGATATTCCGAAATTCCTGCTGGTGAACCGCGATTTGGCCATCGTAGTGGAANAAACGGTGCGGTATGATGAAATTCAGACTGCCGTGCGAAAGGCAAAAAGCAAGCTGTTTAAAGATGTTCGTTTGTTTGATATTTTTGAAAGTGAAAAACTCGGAAAGGATAAACTATCCATGGCGTTGAATCTGACCTTTTATGATGCACAGAAAACGCTGACCGATGGAGAGGTGGAAGATGAAATGAAACAAATTCAGGATAGTTTGGCTAAGCAGGTAGGTGCCACAATCCGCAGTTGAGAATCTCTGAAAAGGCATCCATGCATCCTGATATATTGAATCCACCTGCCGGAAAAAGAATCCTGATTGTCGGGGCCGGTTTGTCCGGGCTCTGTGCCGGTTGTTATCTGCAACAAAATGGATTTGACGTTGAGATCTTCGAGAAGCATTCCATTCCGGGTGGACTTTGCACCAGTTGGAAANAAGGAGACTATTTAATTGACGGCAGTATACACTGGATTCTTGGTTCCGATAAGGGAAGTGGTTTTTATAAGATGTGGGCAGAATTGATCGATCTCAGGCAGGTAGCATTTTACAACCATACCGATCGCATCGTACTCGAAGTTGAANAAAACGTCAACAAATACGGCGACAACCGCTTTGTGGTATACACGCATCTTGAAAAATTTAAATCCTATCTGTTAGACCTCGCTCCGGAAGATAAANAACCAATTCATCGCCTCATACAAGATATACGTGACTTGCAGGCCTTTGAATTGCCTCCCGTTCTGGACNCCCTGCCATTCTGGAAAGCCACATGGAGGGGGATAAAAATGGCACGCTACCTGAAGTTTTTGTTTATTCTGTTGCGGCNNAAAAGTAAAACAAATTTTAAGCTGGCACAGGAATTCAGTAATCCATTTGTTCGTGAAGGTTTCCGTTTGCTGTTTGATGACAACGAAGTGAATATGTTGGTATTTAATTTTCCGATGGCGGCATTTGATCAANAAAGTGCCGGTTATCCTATTGGGGGCCNNCTGGCCTGGGCTCAACGATTTGCGGATCGTTTTGAAGCCTTGGGAGGGAAAATTCATTACAATACACCGGTANAAAAAATTCTGACAGAAGATGGAGTGGTTCAGGGACTCAGAGTTCGTAATGAAGTAGTACATTCTGCTGATATCGTACTTTCAGCCGCTGATTGGAACAAAACCATTTTTGATTATCTGGACGGTCAGTATGTCAACCCAAAAATTCTGCAACTAAAGGATAAACAAAAACTCCGTTTATACTATTCGGTTTTGCTGGTTAGTTTTGGATTGAAACGCGATTATATGGAAGAACCCCATTTTAGTCGTTTTCCCATTCATGGTACCTTGGAATCGCCTTGCGGAACGAGTTGGAAACGTTTAGAAACCCATTTTTACCACTACGATCCGACCTTGGCGCCTCTCGGTAAAACAGTCATGGCCTGTAGTTTCTATACCGAAAACGGAGCCTATTGGATCGATCTGCGAAAGAACGATCGCAAAGGCTACCGTGAAGCTAAACAGAAGTTTGTCAGTGCCATTATTGAACACCTGGAACAACGCTATCCCGGAATAAAGGAACAAATTGAAGAAATTGATTTTGCTACACCGGCAACTGTGTTACGCTACACGAATAATTGGGAAGGCAGTGCACAAGGTTGGTTGCCTGGCGAAAATGTGTTTGCCTCTTCACCTGTTAAGATGACCCTGCCGGGTTTAAAGAATTTTTATTACGCCAGCCATTGGAGCCGGCCGGGTGGTGGAGCTCCGGTTGCGATCAATATGGCGCGTGATGTGGCCCAGAAAATCTGCAAGGATCATGGAGTAAAATTCAAGACAAAACGCTTTGGTGACGGCTAGTAGGAAATGCGGTTTATGATGTAGTTTTGCCAGCCTCAATACATCATCATGTCCTTATCAGAACAAGAACTTATCCGTAGAGAAAAGTTGCAGGCGATACGTGCTGCGGGTGTCGATCCTTATCCTGCCGCATTGTATCCCATTTCGCACGGTAGTCAGGATGCCAGACAACAGTATCAAAACAATCCGGATGAGCGCTTGGATGTTTGTATCGCCGGCCGGATTATGTCGATCAACGACAAAGGGAAAGTGCTGTTTTTGAAGATTCAGGACATGCAGGGTTTGATACAGATTTATTGTAAGCGTGATGATATTTGTCCCGGTGAAGACAAATCGTTTTTGATGCGGTCATTAAGCGGCGATCTGGGTGATATTCTGGGAGTAAAAGGTTATATGTTTACCACANAAACCGGTGAGATTTCGGTACATGGGGGCGAACTTACCTTGTTGTCGAAATCAGTAAAACCCCTTCCCGTAGTGAAACGGGATGAAGAAGGGCATGTATTTGATGAAGTGACTGATCCTGAATTTCGGTATCGTCAACGTTATGCCGACCTCATCATCAATCCGGCAGTGAAGGAGGTGTTTGTGAAACGCACGAAAATGATGAATGCCATCCGCGCATTTTTAAATGAACGACAAGGATTGGAAGTTGATACCCCGGTATTACAGAGCATTCCAGGTGGAGCTGCGGCGCGTCCATTCACCACTCACCACAATGCCCTGGACATTCCTTTGTACTTACGCATCGCCAATGAACTCTATTTAAAACGGTTGATTGTTGGAGGCTTTGATTTTGTGTATGAGTTCAGTCGCAATTTCCGGAACGAAGGCATGGATCGAACCCATAATCCGGAGTTTACTATACTGGAATTTTATGTGGCGTATAAGGATTATTACTGGATGATGGATACCACCGAGCAATTGCTGGAACAAGTGGCTGTGGCTACCAATGGAACACACGAGGTGAAAATGGGCGATCGTGAAATTTCGTTCAAGGCACCCTATAAACGCATCAGTATTTATCAGGCCATTCAGGAAAAAACCGGTTTTGATATCAGCGGAATGGATGAAACAGCTATTCGTGAAGTGTGCGGAAAGCTGCATATACCAATTGACGCTTCCATGGGTAGAGGTAAACTGATTGATGAAATTTTCGGAACGTGTTGTGAAGCCGATTTCATACAACCTACATTTATCATCGATTACCCGGTAGATATGAGTCCGCTTACGAAAAAACATCGGATTGAACCAGGGTTGGTGGAGCGTTTTGAGTTAATCGTGAACGGAAAAGAAATTGCCAATGCGTATTCCGAGTTAAACGACCCGATCGATCAGCGTGAACGTTTTGAAGAGCAAGTGAAATTAATGGAACGGGGTGATGACGAAGCCATGTTTATTGACTATGATTTTTTACGTGCTCTTGAATACGGGATGCCACCTACATCAGGTATTGGAATCGGAATCGATCGATTGTGTATGTTGATGACCGGCCAGCCGAGTATACAAGATGTACTTTTCTTCCCGCAGATGCGTCCTGAGAAATCGGAAGCCTGATTGGCAGCCCGCTGAATACATTCTGGTGTAAAAAGTCTCTGCAACCCCAGTGTTGTTTGGAGTCTATGGAGTGGGGTAACCTGGATTCAAACCCCGATTTATTTTGGTTGCTTCAATTAACGTAAGGATCGGCGCTGTTGTTGTCGATCTTGCGGAGCAGCCATATCCCGGCGCATCCCGCCACGAGGATTTGCCACACGTTCTTCACGTGCCGGACGCTCATTCATGCGATCCATTCGGGCTTCATTTCGTTGCGAGCGACGAAGTAACATTTGTCTGAATTCTTTCTCGGCCTTGTATAAGCGGGTCAATTGATCCGGACTCAGTACTTTAGAAAATAGAGCGGAATATTTTCTTTTCGATCCNAGTACTTTTTGTTCCCGATCTAACTGCTCTTCTATAGACCGACCATCCTGATTATTCCGTTTTCTTTCCCGAATGATGGCCTGAAGTTCGTCTTCGTATTGGTGATAAATTGGCCAGAATTTTTCGGCTGTGGCGGGGTCTAGATTCAATTCGCCGGAGATGTAAGCTATTTTCAGGCTCTCCACACGTTGTCCTTTGCCGTTTTGCGCAAAAGACGGCATCATAGCCAGTAACATGAACGTAATAAGCAAGAAGCGTTTCATAGTTGCAATCTTTACAAGTATTCATTGACCTCCTCAGAGGTTAAATCCTGAAATTGTTTTTCAAATATTTCTTTTTCTAACGACGGAAGGTCTATCGACTGAAAATCTTGCCCTTCTATACTGCCAGCCAGGTCAAATTCCGCTGCATGTGATTGCAGGTAGTTTTGAATTTCCGATCAGGTATTCGGGCGAGTTGTTCTTCGGCATTTAATTCAGGGGACATTTTAAACAGCAGGGCCCCGCACAAAATGAAGAAAGTCAGTGCAGCCGCAATACTCCAGCTGGCCATCTTAGAGCTGACAAATCGTTGTGGTTTAAGAGTTACTGGCTGTTTGATCTTCGCTTGCAATTGCTGGCTGAGCTCCCCGAAGTAGTTTTTGGGTATTTCGTAAGGAGATTCTTTGGGCAACTGACTCAGGAAATCCTCCGTTTTAATCTGCTCAAGTATCGAATCGGATAAGGATGCAAAGTACATCGGGTCTACCGCCAAAGGGCCCATTGTTTTATATGGGTCTAAGCAAGTCTCCTGACGAACAAAATCGAATACTTGTTCCGGATTATTTTCAAAATATCCTTCAGGCACCTCAAAATGTGAATCCAACCAGGGAATCTGAACACCAATTTGTTCTAATTCTGCTCGTATTTCCGGGTTTTGTTTCATTTTGCGCGCCTTCGACTTTTTGCCTTCTTATTGGTTTAACGGGTACGGATAAATTCCTCCACTTTNTTAGCAGCATGATGATAAGAGGCTTTCAGCGAACCAACGGATGTGTCCAGGATCTCGGACATCTTTTCGTAAGGCATCTCATCATAATACCGCAAATTAAACACAACCCGTTGTTTTTCGGGTAAGGCCTGAATGGCCATCTGAAGTTTCCATTCCAGCCGATTGGCATCAAATCCTTTTTCCGCCTTTATGGTATTGCCAATATAATCTTCATGATCNGACAAACTTCTGGCCTGTCGTTTTTTNTGCTGCTCAATAAAGGTGAGGCTTTCGTTGGTAGCTATCCGGTAAAGCCAGGTGTAGAGCGAAGAATCCTGACGAAAATTGGCTAATCCTCTCCACACTTTGACAAACATATTCTGCAATACATCATTGGTGTCCTCATGGCTTACCAACATCCGACGAATATGCCAGTATAACCGCTCCTGATACTTTTTNACCAGGCGGGCAAAGGCTTTCTCCCGGGATTCGGGGATGCGGAATAAATCCAGAATTTCCTGATCCTCAACCTGCTGATGATTTTCTGACATACCGGGCATTGACTGAGTCGTAAATATAGGGTTTAATCAAGTGCTATATTGTGGAAATCCTAATAATTTTTATGCTAAAAAAGTTCTAGGTTTGCCTGCTATGCCGCTTTTTGTTCACGCCAGGTCCTATACAAATTTCTCCATCTGCCTCGTCGCCGGTTTATGGTTGCTTTGTTCCTGTGAGCAGTTTCAGGGTTCTCGTTCGGCTCCGGAAAATCCGGCGTTTGAGGTCGATCAACCAACTTCGGTGCCAATATCGGATATCGGTGAGGAACTTCAGCGAATTTTACCTTCAACGGATTCAATGTCAGGAATAAAGGATTCTTTTGTAGCGGATTTTGTCCTGTCTTCCGTGTACAAAGAGCATCAGTATCAACCATTTTGGATTCTTGAAGACGGCATCCCTATGTATGCAACCAATATGTTGAATCAGGCTGAAAACCTGCGGTATGATGCCCTTCCTCTGGAACATTATCCCCTTCAGGAACTTAAAGAACAGGCTACTCAACTCAGCAAGGCGGCGCCAGCGGATTGGGCTGCGTGGGATATGGCCATGAGCAAAACATTTTTGCAAATTGCCCATGATTTGTTGTTGGGTTACCGGTTTGAGCAGAAAACCAACAAGGAATGGAAAAATAAAAATGATTCTGCACTAAACTGGTTTGCCATACTCCGTAAGAGTACTTTGGCCGGTGATTTTTCTGAAGCCTTTAAAGCCATGCGACCTGGCCATCCCTGGTATGCCAGATTCCGTTCAGAATACCAACGCCTGGATAGCCTGAAAGCACAGTTCAACACCATTTCCCTGACCGAATTAAAGGATAGTATCGCGGTGGGATTCAGCAGCCCGGAAATACCGGTTTTACGAAAACGTTTGTACACGGAACTGAATCTTCCTGCCGATACATCTTCAGCTACATGGACTGCAGAAATGGGGGATGCCATTAAANAATTCCAGTATCGACACCAAATTAAAGCAACCGGAAAATTGGATACGGCTACAGTCCGAAAACTCAATCAGGGTGTTGATGAAAAACTCAAGAAACTGGCATTGAATATGGAACGATTCAGGTGGTTGAAGCACGAATTTAATCAGCCGTATATTTGGGTGAATATTCCAAAAATGGATATGGAGTTCATTGAAAAGGATTCCACCCGGTTTGCGATGCGGGTAGTCGTTGGCCGACCTTCCCGTCCTACACCCAGCCTGGATGCCAAAATTGAAAATGTAGTGCTTAGCCCTCCATGGGTGGTTCCGCCAACTATCATGAAAGAAGAAATAGTTCCCGGAATCGCTCGTCGCGGAGGCAGTTACTTGGCCCGAAGAGGATTANAAGCCTACGATCGCCGGGGGCGAGTGGTGAATGCCTCTGCCATTAACTCANAAAATTTCAGAAGTTTTAGTATTGGTCAGGCGCCGGGGTATCGCAGCTCTTTGGGGGAGGTGAAATTTAATATGCCTAATCCCTGGTCTATTTACATGCATGATACCNCCCACCGCGAAGACTTTGTGAAATTTTACAGGGCGTTTAGCAGCGGCTGCGTGCGGGTCCACAAACCCAAAGAATTTGCCGAGTTCTTATTGCGTGATTCTTCAAAATACAGTTTATCAAAAATTGACTCCATTTGTAAGTTACGAAAAACCATTTTCGTTCCCATGAACCGGCGGGTGGATGTTCACTTTGTTTATTTGACCAATGGTGTGGATAGTGCGGGAAATGTATTATTCCTTAAAGATCTTTATAATTGGGATAATAAAGATATGGCTGCTGGTCAATAGACAAATTGAAGTTCGACATGAAGTATACGAGCCGGAATTCACCAACTACTACTTCGTTCTCTCTGCCTTTCAAAATTTGGGGTAAACAAAAACTACTATCTTAGTGGCCTTATATACCGGATTGTATGAATAAATGGTTGCTCACTCTTCTTGTTTTGGTTTTCGCGGCAGGCACTTTACCCTCTTGTCGTAAATATGAGGAAGGTCCAAATATCAGCCTGCGAACCAAACGCGCCCGTGTTACGAACAACTGGGCAATTCAGAGTGCATTGGTAGACGGGATTGAAAAATCACAGGATCCTTACTGGGCGAAACAAAAACACTACATGTATAGTGACGGTAAATACATTGTTACCATTATTGATCCCGTTACTCTTGAAGCCCGGAATGTGCAAGGAAACTGGAAATTGTATGATAGTGGCCGTAAAATTGCCATCACCACGAAAAACTTCTCGGGAAATATTGATAGTACAAACGATTACAACATCCTGAAGTTATACAACAAACAATTCTGGATTCGAAAACTGGATAATTCCATCGAATTACACATGGTTCCTTTTGAATAAGATGTTTTTGGTTTGAGAAAGGTTCTTAACGCATTCATCGAGTTTTTTATTTCGATTTTTCCGATTCATCCCCTTGCAGACTTTTAAATATCTCGCATGTGGAGGAACATCCGTACTGGTCGATTTATTTGTTTACTTCATTTCTTACAATTTTATTTTTAATAAAGAGGTGGTTCATTTAGGACCGCTAACCATGGGCGCCCATATTGCCGCTTTCGTGGTCGCCTTTNTGGTGAGCTTCNCCTTGGGGTTTATTCTCAACAAGTTTATTGTGTTTACCAACTCTCAATTGCGAGGCCGTGTGCAACTTTTTCGGTATGGACTTACCGTAATAAGTTGTATTGGGCTCAATTATCTTNTTCTGAAATTATTTGTTGAAGGTTTTCACTGGTATCCCACACCAAGTAAAGCCTTAACCACAGCTATTGTCGCGGTATACAGCTATTTCACGCAACAATATTTTTCGTTTAAGGTGAAGTCAAGAAATGGGGCATTGGAATCTGCTGAATCATGAAACTGACTATCTTGGGTAATGGTTCAGCCCTTCCGGCGTATGGTCGGCATCCAAGTGCTCAGGTCCTTGAACACAATGGAAAATATTATCTGATCGATTGTGGTGAAGGAACACAAATGAGGATGCAGGAGGCCGGAATCAGCCTCTTTAAAATTGACCATATTTTTATCAGTCACCTGCATGGTGATCGCTATTTTGGATTGGTGGCTCTTGTGAGTAGTTTATCTCTTCTTGCACGCACCCGCCCACTTTGTATTTATGGTCCTCCCGAAATGGAATCTATCTTAAAAATTCAACTGCCATGGGAATTGGGATTTCCCATCCATTTTCATGCACTGAATACTACACAACCCGAAGACATTCTTCAAACAAAATCTTTATTAGTGAGGAGTTTTCCGGTGGTACACAGTGTACCAACCTGTGGTTTTCGATTTCAGGAAATTAAACGCAAACGAATTCTGGATCCGGAAAAAGCCAGGGAATATGACATACCAGCCTATNTTNTTTCCCGTTTAACCGATGGTGAAAATTACACCCGAAAAGATGGTACGGTCATTGGAAACGAATTGGTGACCCAGCCCGGTCTGCCAGAAAAGATATATGTTTATTCGGCAGATACAGCCTATGCTGAGCATTTGCATCCTGAAATGGCAGGTGCCGATTTGTTATATCATGAAGCAACATACTTGAATGAAGACATCCAANAAGCAGAATCTCGTTTGCATTCAACCACCTATCAGGCAGCGCAGGCGGCTTCCTCAGCCAAAGTAAAAGTGCTTTTGATCGGACATTTTTCATCAAAATACAAAGACCTTGACCCATTTTTAAACGAATGTCGTGAACTATTTCCTGCAACGGAGCTAAGTCGGGAGGGGGAAACCTATGCTATTTAGGGAAGTATCAGAATAGGGCAATGCTCAATGACCCATTTGTATAATTCATCGATCTCAAAGTCGCTTACCGCAATACATCCCACAGTCCAATCCGTGTCGAGTAGCTCTCTCTCCTGATCTTTGCGGTGTTTGTTCGGAAATCCATGAATTTTAATATCTCCNCCGGCTGATTTGCCCTGCAATGCAGCAAAGGTGGAATCTTCCGAATTGGGATAACTAATTCCAAGGTTGGTATGATAAGCACTAAGGGTATCCCGTGAATCAATATAGTACAATCCTTCAGGGGTTTTTAAATCGCCCTCAAATTGCTTTTTACCAATAGGTTCGAGGCCAAGGGAGATCGTATATTTNTTCACTTTTTGGCCTTGATGAAAGCTGATCATTTCGCGTCGGCCCTTATAGACTACTAAGCTGTCAATCGGGTTATTCACCTCCAGAAAAGACTCAAAATAATTCGCCCGTCGATGGGTTTGAGCAGATGCACGAAAATTCTGGAGGATAAAAATGAAAATCAAAAGTATTATGATTCGCATGTGTGTAAAGATAAAGGGATTAAATAATCTGAACTTGTGAATGTTTATCCAATTATTTTTCAATAAGTTAAAAAAGTACACGGCGTTTATATGTATTTTGCAGCGGCCATGTAACGATATATGGCTAAACATTGAGTCATGAAGTTCCAGGAAGCATTGGAAAAAATTGCTGCGGATTTTACACGTTTCTGGAACGTCTGGGATATTGAACGTTTATGCTGCATGATGTCAGAAAATGCCATTCTTGAATCTCCCATGATTAAAAAGGTTTACCCAGAACATACCTCATTACAGATTAAAGGGCGTGAAGAAATTCGCCGGTATTGGATCCATTTACGGAATATCACCGGAGGATTTGAAGTAAATCAAATCAGTGTACACAAAAGGATAAAGAAATTACTATAGTCAATAAAATTATCGGATCGGATGTGGTGATACTGGAAACGTTGAACTTGAACGAGTACGCCAAAATAACCTACCTGAAATACGAATATGTATTGGAATAATCGGGTTTAAGGAAACTAACTTGCCGAGTTAAAGCAAGGTTCTTCTCTTCAGTTCGCATTGGTATCAGGAAGATTTTCGCCTGAGCCGTCGAGCAAGTCGGATAGAATGATTCAGCGCTTTNTTACTTTTCCAGTCGTGATGCGATACCAAAATGAATTTTGGTTTCGGATATCTGTTTTTTACACGGCACAAGGTGTTAAAATATTCCTGCACATTGGCATCTCCCAGATATCCTAAGTCTTTGGCTTTTGCACCTTTAATCAAACAACCTCCATAAAGAATACGTTCGTTCGCGAACCAGATCACGATATTATCTGCAGTATGTCCCTCACCCGGATAAAACACTTCAAATACGTGATTCGCAAACTGGAAAATGGTATCCTGATACATGATATACTCAGCCCGAGGATGTTTGTTTTTNTGAGCCAGTTCATCGGTCAGGCGTGTGGTAAATGTCTTGATACCCTTTTGTCGATAATACGTCAGTCCGGCTGTTCGATCNGCATGCCAATGGGTAGCAATACACAAAACCACATCCAGTTGGTGGCGGGTTCGAATACTGTCCAGTAACGGCTGAAATTGGGTAGTATCCCAGGGNGTATCAAATAAAATAACACCTTGTTGCGTAACGACATACAAGCCATGGGCCGGAATTTTTGTATCCTGATACGTATTGTAAGTGGTATACACATAAAAATCAGACTTCAATTGGGTAATCTTAAGGGCTTCAGTCTGCCCCATCGTCTTATTGGAATGCATCACACAACACCAGCATAAAAGTGAGGCGATCCATTGGCCAGGCAGAATTGGTTTGGATTTAAACAGCCGTTGAAAGCATGAAGCGAATTTGGGTAGCATGTTGCCTTTGAAATGTTCTATGTAGGGCTGCTGTTTAATGTGAAAATAGTTGATATCATTACATTCACGTGTGAATTTCGCTTCTTTAAATGCACGGTAATTTCTCATTTCACTTCAATAGGCTTGCAGTTCATTTCTTGATTTTCACTTCTCACTGACATCTTCAACTTTGGCGTTACCGTCCAAGGGCTGTACGATAGTACTATCCCTTAAACGTTTCCTTAAATTTGAAGCGCCAGTGAGATAACCAGCAGCCCCTACGTAGTTTGCTTCAAAATCCGCGATTTTAATTCCGCATCTGCCAACAGGCAATTTGTTTGTTTGCCAAACCATTTATACCGATGGCGTGCAATCCAGTGATACAAGCTGTTGCGTAAAATTGGGGGAATCCAACGTAAGATATTGGTCCACCGGTATCCGGGTAAATAATACGCTATCCGGAGCACAGCTTCCGATGCCGTAAAGTAGCTATCTTCATCCTGAAACACGACGGAATCAATATTTTTCGGAATAACTGAAGAATCCGGTAATTGACTCAGCATCGCAAAGTGAAAGGTTTTATTTCGATCGCGACGTACTATCCATTGCATGCTTTTATTACAAAGCACACAGTCGCTATCAAAATAAATCACTTTCATGTTTAGGGTAAAACAGGATATGCATTTATTTTTGCTCAAGGGTTCGCTCACCGCCACAACCGGTAACCGAAAGGTATTTTGGCAAAGGTTCATTTTATGTAAGAATGATTTCACACCAGCCGGGTTTCCTTCAGCAAACAANAGCCCGATGCCATCTAACATGGCATAATGATTTTCACGGGCAGTTTTAAAGTCATCCTGTGCAGCGGCCCTAACCATGCTACTAAACGTTTTTGTAAAACAATTGGCAGCAACAGAAATTACCCCATCAAAACCGCAAGCCATTTGTGCCATGGTTAAATCATCATCACCGCTAAGAATGGTAAACTCCGGTGGGCATTTTTTTATCAACTCCATGCTTTGCACCATATTACCGGCAGCTTCTTTCACACCAAGAATGTTTTTGCAGGTATGGGCCAATTCAGCGGTCAGGTCACTACTCATATTACTACCTGTTCGTCCGGGAACATTATACAGGATGATCGGACGAGGGGCTTCCCGGTCAAGTGCCTTGAAATGCGCTAAAATTCCACGTTGCGATGGCTTATTGTAGTAGGGAGATACGCTTAAAATTGCGTCTACCCCGTCTAACGGATACGATTCAAAATTTAACAGGATATCCCGGGTATCATTACCGCCAATTCCACACACCAGCGGAAGACGCCGGCCATTCACCGCCACAATATGTTTCAGAATACTTTTTNNCTCTTCGGATGTTAAGGTAGGTGTTTCGGCTGTAGTACCAAGGGCTACTAAAAATCTNACACCTCCGGCAATCACATGTTCAACTATTCTGCTTAGTGCATCATAATCAACTTCGAGCTTTTCGGTAAAGGGTGTCACCAAAGCGACCCCTGTTCCTTTAAAACGTTTTTCTGGCATAAGGTTGCAGGTTTAAAGTATCGTTGATGTGTAAAATCAAATCATCCAAATCAAATGGTTTTGAAGGTATCATCGATCAGAGCATTTGCTGAAGATTTCTGTGAATGGAGCCACCCGGCATCGCGCATGTGACATGTGTGATACGTATTGCAAAGGCAAACATTCACCAAAATATAAATTCAGTAACAAGTCATATTTTTAACAATCACCCGATCCGTTTTCGGACTTACAGGCAGGGCTGTTTTGCGGTCCAGATCATCTGGTGTAAATTTCTGATGATAAAAAGTCTTTTCCTTTTCGGGGTTGTCAATAAAAAGAATTTCACAATCATAACCCAGTTTCTCCAGTTTCTTCTGGTAGCCCAACACTTGTTCAACCTGCATTTCATCGCGGTATTCGCTTAAAATGCCAATCCGGTAGGCGCCTGAAAAATTCACGAACTCATGGTGTATCTGATCCTGAGGAATAAACAGTGGTGCCACCGAGATCGGGGCAGCCTGAGGAATCAGTTTATCTTTTATTTTATTCAGTAACGACAAAACAAACTATTCAGCAATTTCATAAAATCCCATTCCGGAGAATTTTTCAATTCGTTGCGCAATCCGCTGATCTGGGTCTATGCCTTTTAACTCCGATAAGGTTGTTTCAATATATTTNTTGAGCGTTTTTGCCATTTCTTCCGGTTCTGCGTGGGCACCACCCAGCGGTTCCTGAATCACNCCGTCAATCAAGCCAAAGTTCTTCATATGTTTACTGGTGAGTTTCAACTCCTCAGCAGCCTTTTCTTTAAAATCCCAGGTACGCCAGAGAATCGAAGAACAGCTTTCCGGCGAAATAACAGTATACCATGTGTTTTCAAGCATCATCACCCGGTCGCCAATTCCTATCCCAAGTGCGCCACCACTGGCACCTTCGCCAATGATAATACAAATGACTGGTACACGCAGGTTGATCATCTCAAACAAGTTACGGGCAATCGCTTCACCTTGTCCGCGCTCTTCAGCTTCCAGACCAGGAAATGCACCAGGCGTATCAATAAATGTAATTACCGGTTTATTGAATTTTTCGGCCAGTTTCATCAGCCGCAATGCTTTCCGATATCCTTCCGGGTTTGCCATGCCAAAATTGCGTAATTGGCGCATCTTGGTATTTACACCTTTCTGGTGGCCGATCACCATCACAGTTTCTTCATCATTCAAGAGGGCAAAGCCACCCACAATGGCTTTATCATCCCGAACGTTCCGGTCACCATGTAATTCCTGATATTTAGAAAANATACGGCTAATATAGAAATTGGTATAGGGGCGCTCCGGATGCCGGCTCAGTTGCACTTTNTGCCAGTCATTGAGATTGCTGTAAATTTCTTTCTTAGTCTCTTTAATTTTTTCNTCCAATTCTTTAACGGCTGTGCTCACATCCACCTTGGTTTTGCGGGCCACATCGTTCACTTTTTCAATCTCTTCGTAAAGAGCTTCTAAGGGTTTTTCAAAATCCAGGTATTGCATGAACTTCTTGAATTTTTAATCAACAAATATACATGTATTCTCAGCATTGCGTTAAGTCAATCGGTATTTCTGACATCGAAAGCCCAGGCCAATATTCCCGATTCGCGGAAATGGTATACTTTTTCCAGGGTATAGCATCAATTTGCCCGATATTTTGGGCGTGTCCCCGCTTTAGGGCGGGGTCAGGCTGTTCGCTGCAAGTCCGCTCCCGTCTCTTCAAAGCAGACAAGACGGGATGCGGGCTCATATCTTTGCAATTCACCATTTTTTTAACTGATACTAAAAAGCACATCAGCCAATTCTTTGCGGGCTAGATACATTTTACGATGATATTGTTGAGAAAGGCAAATCTGATGTGTTTTTTACTTGTAAGCTTCAATAGTACCCAAGCACTATCATTTTCTGATAGATGTTGTATCAATATGAGCGATAGTATGCAAGTGAATTTTTAGTATCATAAAACTAAAAAGTATGATTGTAAAGTATTCATTAGGGCTCGATGTTTCGAGCAAAGACATCAAAGCATGCTTGGCAACAATTGACAATGAGCAGCGTGTAAAAGTCAAATCTTCCAAAACCATTACTAACACCCAAAAGGGAATGCATGAATTATTGGCTTGGATTGAAAAATGGTATTCTGATTTGGAAATACCATTATCAGTTTGCATGGAAGCAACGGGTGTTTATCATGAGAACTGCGCCTATTTTCTGTATGATAAAGGGTTCAATGTGTCCATCGTTCTGCCGAATAAAGCAAAGAAGTATTTACAGGCTATCGGCATTAAAAGCAAGAATGACTCTATTGATGCTAAAGGATTAGCCCAAATGGGAGCCGAACAAAAATTAGAAGTATGGGAACCCATGGGCATGTTCTATTATGAACTACGTGTTTTAACCAGGCAACATCAGTCTTTAAAAGAGTCTTTAACCGCTGAGCAATCGCGTTTGCATGCTGCCAATGCGGCTTCACGACAAATCAACTTTGAAATTAAACAGATAAAAAGTCACATTAATTTTCTAGAAAAACAAGTTGAGAAATTAGAAGCCGAAATTAAGCGCCTAATCCATAGCGATGAAACATTAAAGAAAAATTTGAGAAGGTGATGAAATTGCATGGCATCTCCTATCTCTCGAGTGCTACTATTATTGCTGAAACAGGTGGCTTTCTTCTATTTAAAAATTACAAGCAGCTGGTTAGTTATGCAGGCTACGATGTCATTGAAAATCAATCAGGACAACACGTTGGGAAAACTAAAATATCTAAAAGGGGAACTCACGAATAAGGCGAATATTGCATATGCCCTCACTTACGGCCATTGGAAAACAGGATACAACCTTTAACCAACTTTACCGTCGTGTAGTTGAACGAAGTGGTGTAAAAATGAAAGGAATAGTTGCTGTTCAGAAAAAACTGCTGCTAATGATTTACTATATCTGGACAAAAGATATTGACTACAATCCAAACTTTAGAAACATCCAAGAGGAGGAGCAGGCGCCCTCCTCTCCGTTAAGCATAACCGTGATAAAAAAGCCACACAAAGTGCGGCTTCACAAGGTAGACATCCAGCGAGTAATCACAGTATGCCTCCTCTCCGTTTGGTAAAAGTATAAAAACTTTAAAAATAGTTGGTTTGTAAGATAGTACCTTTCCACTACCATCCTTCACGCGGGGCAGCCTCAAGTAGCCTGACACAATTGAACACAGAAGTCTGACAAGATTGGCGTTGTGGCAGTATGATTTTAAGTGTTAAAAGGGTCAGAATGCTAAGGGGTAGGAGGCAATTTTCAGGAAATTTAAACGTTTTAAAACGAGGTATGCAATCAAAAACTAAATTGTAGGTATGGTCAGAAACGGACTCATCGTACTATTTATAATGTATTGGTGTTTTACATTCATTCAAACCAAGGATATGGTGAATTGGCTGGTAGAAAATTTACCGGTTTTTTTGTTCGTCCTTTTTTTCTCTGGCAGCGAAAAACAATTTGTCCATTTCGATGTTATCTTTTGTATGTATTGTTCTCTTTGTGCTAATGCATATTTCCGGATCACAATACGCCTACACTCATCATCCTATCGGAATTTGGATGAAAGAAGTTTTTCATTTACAACGCAATGGATTTGATCGATTCGTTCATTTTAATTTTGGATTTCTAATTACTCTGCCCTTGACAGAATTTACCAAACGTAAACTACAAATTTCAAATCAACTATCCGGTTTAATGGCCTTTCTCTTTATTAGTACCCTGGCGGCTACCTTCGAGTTAATTGAATGGATCATTGGAGGAGTTTTGTTTCCCGAAACAGGTGCCGATTATGTGGGCACGCAAGGTGATATCTGGGACCCTCAAAAGACATTGCTCTGGCGATGCTGGCTTCATTATTGGTACTAATTATCTGCCAAATTACTCGTCAATTAAAGTCTTCCGTTTCTGTAAACTAATTTTGCCTTTCAAGCATAGGTACCTTGTGGTTTTGGTTTTAAGTACCCGGGATGTTTAGGGGCTGCTTGACCTCGAAGTGTTTTTTACTTTTAGTATTCGCAATAACATTAGGATGTATCTTCACACCATGCGAATTTTGTTTGTTTGTCTGGGAAATATCTGCCGTTCTCCTATTGCCGATGGATGGATGCGACATAAGGTAGCCACCGAAAGCCTCAATTGGATTATCGATAGCGCCGGTACCGAATCCTATCATATCGGTGAAGCGCCGCATCCGCAATCGCAACGCGTTTGCCGCGACCATGGATTGGATATTTCCGGGTTGCGGGCAAGGCAGTTTCAACGTTCAGATTTTGAACAGTTTGATGTCATCTATGCCATGTCTAGCGATGTGTTGAATGAACTTATTGAGCTGGGGGAGTAGTTTAAAAAAGGACAAGTACGTCTTTTTCTTGATGAAGACCCTCAAACTCAGGGGCAATCTGTTACGGATCCCTGGTATGGTCCGCCCGAAGGTTATGATGCCGTATTTGAAGTGATTGCCCAGGGGGCTCAAGCCATTTTTCAAACCTGGTTGTTTGCTGATAAAGCCCGATAGGCAGCTGGAATTTTTTCAATTAAGTCGCTGCTCAACATACTCTCTTCACCCTTCTCGTCACAGGCCAAATCACCAGCCAGTCCGTGAAGATAAACGCCCAGCGTAGTGGCTATTTCGGGTGATTTAAAGCGCCCTAAACAAGCCGTGATTATGCCGGTCAGGGTATCCCCACTGCCTCCCTTGGCCATTCCCGGATTCCCGGTTTGATTTATGAGCAGCCGACCATCCGGGGTGCTGATTGACGTGTANCCGCCCTTTAAAACGATATACAATTGAAAGCGAACGGACCATTCGATCTGCAGTTGATGTCGTTTCATAGCGTCCGCTTGACAGCCCGTCAGCCGTTCAAATTCTTTAACATGCGGCGTGAGTATACTGCCGGTCGGGATGCGCTCTATCCATTCCGGATTTTTAGCTAACAGATTAAGTGCATCGGCATCCAATACGATGGGTTTATCAAATTCCTGTAAAAGTAGATTTAGTTTATACAGGGCACTTTCTTCCTGACCCAATCCTGGTCCAATGCCAACCGCATCAAACGTATGGATCCTATTTTTGCTGCTNTCCTGAAAAGTCATGGCTTCGGGAATGCTCATATACACTGCATTGTGGTGGGCAGGTGAAGTCCAGATGGTCAGTAAGCCGCAACCTGTGCGCAATGCAGCCCGGCCAGCCAGTAAAGCTGCTCCCACACTTCCTTCATGCCCACCAACCAGCAATACTTTGCCAAAATCTCCTTTATGGGCAAAAAGTGAACGGCCGCTTAGTAGGGTCCGAAAATCCGAGGCTTCCAGCATCAGGGCATAAGGTTGTCCTAATCCGGCTTCATGGGTCAACAATCCTATAGACAGAATATGAATTTTACCACAGGCAGCCCCGGACTCCGCGAATAAAAATCCGGGTTTATAAAATTCAAAACTTAAGGTGTGATGCGCTTGCACAACATCAGCATGGTGCGTTATCGTATCACTCCATAAGCCCGAGGGAATGTCAACACTGATGCGCGTTACCTGTTGTTGGTTCATCCATTGGATACAATTACTATAATCTCCTGAAGGTACTTTATTTAGTCCGGTGCCAAAGAGGGCATCAATGAGAATCGTGTGAGAACTTAGATTTAAGGATGAATAGGATTCGAGAATGGCGTCGGGTTGCAAATCAAGCAAACGCGTTTTATTCAATTGGCGATCGGCAGCGTTATCCGATTTACCCACAAGCACGACCTTCACCTGAAAGGCTTTTTCAAGTAACATGCGGGCTATGGCTAATCCATCGCCACCATTGTTACCCGGTCCACAACAAATGATAAAACCTATAGTTGATTTCGGAATTATTTCAAGTATTTTGTGGGTACAGGCTCGGGCGGCTTTCTCCATTAAATCGATGGAGGCAATCGGTGTACGAATGATGGTGTATTCATCGGCGGCCCTGATTTGTGCGGCCCTGTAAACGGGTATCATTGAGCTAAAATTAGTTGGAATTAACGGGATTTCGAACGGGGATGAAAGCGCACCAGGGTCTCTCGTAAAAACTCCCGATCCAAATGGGTGTATATTTCTGTGGTGCTGATACTTTCATGGCCCAGCATTTCCTGAACAGCCCGCAAATCGGCACCACCTTCAACTAAATGGGTGGCAAAGGAATGTCGTAATGTATGCGGGTGAATGTTTTTTGTAAGNCCACTTCGGGCACAAAGATCCTTAATGATATAAAANATCATGACACGAGAGAGTTTTCCTCCNCGGCGATTTAAAAATAAAATATCCTCGCAGTTTTTGGATGGATTGACATGACANCGCACGTGTTCAACATAAAGATGGATATATTTTAAGGCCAATGTCCCAATGGGTATTAATCGTTCTTTATTCCCTTTACCAATCACGCGAATAAAACCAGCCTCTGCGTAAATATTACTTTGTTTTAGTTCCACCAATTCTGTTACACGCAGCCCGCAACTGTACATGGTTTCCAGAATTGCCCGGTTTCGTGTTCCTTCTTCAGTGCTGTGATCAATTTGTTGCATCATNCGATCGAGTTCTTCAACCGATAAGGTATCCGGAAGTTTTCGTTTTGTTTTCGGGCTTTCCAGAAGTTCAGTCGGGTCTGTTTGAATAAGGTCTTCAAGAATCAGGTATTTAAAAAAACTACGGATACCTGAAACGATGCGTGCCTGAGAAGTTTCACTCATCCCCAAAGCATGAATAAAAGATAAAAACGCACGCAAATGATTTTGGTTAATGGAGGTCAAATTGACGTCTGCATGTTCTTGCTCGATGAAACGTTCCAGAAGTCGCACATCTCTCAAATAGGCTTCTACAGAATGTGAACTCAAGGATTTCTCTAATTGCAAGAAAGCTTTGAATCCAGTGCGATACGCTGTTCCGAATGACATGTCTGTTAATGAAAGAAAATATAACCAATAATAATGGCTGCGAGTACTCCCAGAAAATCGGCCAATAGACCAGCCCATATACTGTAACGGATGTTCCGAATACCTACACTGCCGAAATAAAGGGCAATGATATAGAATGTGGTATCGGCACTTCCTTGAAAAATACTGGCGAGTTTTCCAGCGAATGAATCAGGTCCTAGTGCCGGATTTGAATACACATCCACCAATAAACCTCTGGCTCCGCTACCGCTGAATGGTTTCATGATGGCAACCGGTAAGGCATCCACAAAATCTGTGTTCATTCCTAATGCCAGAAACAACTGTTTGGCACCGGTTATGATGTATTCAAACGCACCACTGTCTCGAAAAATCTGGATGGAAACCAACATCCCCACGAGGTAGGGGAGTATCTTCAGAATTACGTCGAAGCCTTCCTTTGCACCTTCAATGAAGGCATCAAAACAATTAATTTTNTTAACGATACCACCAAGAATGATGGATACCAGAATCCCCAGTAAAATTAAATTTCCATATACCTTCGAAATGGTTTGTTTTTGAGCATCCGGTAAGGTATAGATTAAAAATAAGATCGACGAAACAATGGCCAAGGCTCCTCCCAGGGATAGCAACAACACCCGATCAAATTTTAATTTCTGACGAATACCCACCACAACAATACTGGCAATGGTAGCCATCACGGTGGCCAGCACACAAGGGATAAATATAGATGCTGGTTCCACTGAGCGATATAACTCGCCTCCGGTACTGCGTAAGGCAATAATTGACAATGGAATTAAGGTGAGACCACTGGTATGGAGTACCAAAAACATAATTTGTGCATTTGTTGCCGTGCCTTTATTTGGATTTAAATCTTCCAGACTTTTCATGGCTTTTAGTCCGAATGGTGTGGCCGCATTGTCCAGGCCCAACATGTTCGCCGAAAAATTCATGACCATTTCACCCATGGCGGGATGTTTATCAGGTACTTCGGGAAACAAACGTTTCATAAATGGGTTTAATATTCGGGCCAGCCATTGTATGCCACCTGCTTTTTCTGCAATTTTCATGATGCCCAGAAANAAGATCGTCGTGCCGGCCAGGGGTAGCCCAACTTCCATCACAGAGCCGCCTGCGCGCTTGAACAAACCATCCACCAATGTTTTAAAAATTTCGGTATCCCCCAGAATAACCCATTTATACAGGGCTATCAGGAAACCACAAATAAAGAAAAATATCCAAACGTAATTCAGTACCATAAGCCTGTTTTCAGCGACCGAATGCCAGCGTGATCGGCACCCAAATGTGTTGTAATAATACAAACTCTCAGGGAAACATCAATACCGGAATTTTTGTTGCCATCCGCACGGATTCAGGATATGAAAGATTTGCCGAGATTGTTTACTTTTACCCGGTGGATAGCGCCAAGATTTTACAATGGTTGAAAGGTCAGGAACAACCCATCGATCGGGATTTGAACGATATCCGTTTACTGAACGAAGAATATCCTTACTGGCCTGTGGCACAATGGTTGTTCTCGCGCTATGTAAAGAAGGATGAAGGTCGGACTGCATCACATTACAAAACCGATCCAATTCAATTTGCACGATTTTTTGCCCCAAAAGCCTCTTCAACGGTTGTAGTAGCGGACCCACAAACGGCGACAGAAGTGGAAATGGGTGAAGCGACAAATGTTTCCGACGTGAATGAAGCCCCATCTGTCTCAGTGCCGTCTCCACCAGAAGAACCTGTACAGGAGGAACGTATTGAACCTGCTGTCTTAGATTCACTACCGGAAATTCCGGATGTCGAAGAACAGGATAAGATATCTGCCGAATCACAGCATGCGGAAGAAGAAACAGCACAGGAAGGAGAAAACTTCAGGGAAATCNATCAAGAAACATTAACTACTGCGGAAGAACCTTCGGCAATTCGCCTGAATATTCAAAATAGCAGTGACAACGAAGTAACTCTGGCAGCGAATCAGGAAGACATTCTGGCCCTGATTCATGATTTGCCGAATTCCATTCCTGCCAGCGAGGAACTTGAAACGTTAATGCCGGTTGTTGAATTAACGAAGGATGAACCAGAAGTTTCTTCGGAAGATAATGAGGATGATAAATCCNTCATGGTGATGATGAGTTTTACGGATTGGCTCCATTACTTTAAAAATAAACGCAAACAAGAGCAAGAGGAGGAAGATGGCAAACGCGCCTTGCGTACGGCCTGGCAAAAGGAAAAACTTACCGCCGCTATTGAAGAAGAAACCGACGCCATCCCGGAACCTATTTTTAAACAAGCCATGGAAAGCATCTCCTCCGACTCCGGAGTCATCAGCGAATCCCTCGCTTTAGTGCTGGCCAAACAAGGGAAATTCGATAAAGCCATTGAAATGTACCGGAAATTAAGTTTGCGAAATCCCCAAAAAAGCACTTATTTTGCCGGTCTTATTCAGGAATTACGTCTAAAACAAAACGGATAACATGTTTGCAATATTTCTCATACTCATCATCATCACTTGTGTGATCCTGGGTTTTTGTTTTAATCCAGAACCCCAAAGGGGGTGGGCTGGCTGGTTCATTTGGGGGCTTAGGTAACCAAATGATGGGAGCTAAACAGAGCACTGATGTGGTAGAAAAAGGTACCTGGTATGCCGCCGGAGCCTTACTGGTATTTGTTCTGGCCTCTTTTGTGTTAACTCCGAAAAACGTAACAAGTAATTCAGAAAAAACACGCTCCGAAAAGGTGAATAAACCTGTTCCGGCACCACAACAAGCTCCTGCTACTCAACCCGCCGGGCAAGCTGCTCCTGCTAGTGCACCTGCTCCGGCCCAGGAAGGTCAACCTGCAGGCCAGGCTGCTCCGGCAACTCCTCCGCAGCAATAAGAATTTTATCAAATTAGTGAACCGCTCCAATCGAGCGGTTTTTTTACCTTTTTAACTTCCTTCACCGATTGGAGTCTGTGCTGAGCAAAAATTAAATTAAGTTAGTCGTACTCTTGAAATCATGCGTCTTCTCTTGTCTATGATATGGATCATTTACTGTTTTCGGGCTTCTGCCTGCAGGCAGGTGAATACCGTATCCCAGTGAAACTTTTATATGGTGAGCAAGAACTGAAGCTCAAGGAGGGGGCTGTGAAAAGCAAGGATGGAAATTTCACCTTTCATAAAATTAAATTCTATCTGGCGACTTCAAACCAGCATCAAGGTGGGCATTCCGATTCGTATCAGTTTTTTTAATCGATGCAGCCGATGAAGAATCCTGTTTTCTGACCTTACCCATGGAACTTCAGGAAAGGAAGGATGTGCGTTTAGCGCTAGGCATTGATAGCATCATTCAATATGCCGGAGTTCAAGGTGGGGTGTTGGATCCCAGGAAGGGCATGTATTGGGCCTGGAATAGCGGTTATATTTTTTAAATTAGAAGCAGATTACCATTCAGAAAAGTTGGAACAGTTAGGGCGCTGGCATTTGGGCGGTTTTCGTTCACCGTATATTGCCCAATCCGTGGTTCAGCTCAAGCCGATCATGAGCGGATCGATTCTTGTGTTGGATCGAAACCGTTTCTTGAATATTGTGTTTCGCATTCCATATATGAAGTCATGTCTCCCGGCCCCATAGCTGTTGAATTAACCCAACTTTTGTCAACCTTATTTCAATGCAGACCAAATTGAACATTTTTCTTGGCCTGCTATTGGTATTGTTTTGTGCCTGGACTATAAACATTTCAGAGCAACAGAAATTTCCGACTCCGACCGGTTGGCCAAAGCCTTCCTATAATTTTGCAAATAATCCTTATGATAGCAATGCCGTGGAGTTGGGAAGGGCCTTGTTTTACGATCCGGCATTATCAGTAAACGGCGAAGTATCCTGTGCCCACTGTCATTCACCGTATTCATCCTTTACACATACCGATCGTCCGTTGAGCCATGGTATTTTTGACCGGAGTGGAAAACGAAATGCTCCGGTTCTGATTAATATGGCCTGGCAACGGCAGTTTATGTGGGATGGTGCAATTCATCACCTCGATTTTCAGGCTTTGGCTCCATTAACTGATACCATAGAAATGGGGAGTCAATTGGATACTGTGTTGAATTACATAACCCGGTCAGCCCCTTACCCTGAACTCTTTCGAAGAGCTTTTGGTACGGAGGAAGTGAGCACCGAACGTNTTTTGAAGGCCATCGCCCAATTTATGTTGAGCCTGATTTCGGCAAATTCAAAATACGACAAGGTCATGCGGGGCTTGCAGGAATTTTCACCCCAGGAGAAGGCCGGGTATCAGTTATTCCAAAAACAATGTAATTCCTGCCACCGCGAGCCACTATTTACAAGCGGGAATTGGCAAAAATGAACTTCCCGTGAATCCGAAATCACCCGATCCGGCCTGGCTCGCATCAGTCAGGTAAAAAGTGATTCCTTCTACTTTAAAATTCCTACTCTACGAAATATTGAATACAGTTATCCCTATATGCCTGATGGTCGGTTTGAAGCACTGAAAACTGTTGTCCGTNTTTATGCTACTGGTCGACGGTGCCTGCCATATGGCGGAGATACGGTTATTTTCACGCAATTCAGTCCCCGACAAGAAGCCGAACTTATGGCGTTTCTGCTCACCTTGTCGGATAGTTCATTTATCTTCAACACCAAGCATCAATACCCACATCATTTACAAACCACAAATCAAAAACAATGAAGTTGCTCCATTTTCAAACCTTAATTATTCAGATAGTTCTTCAACTCGCGGGGATGTCTATTTTGAAGGCTCAAACTAATCCTGTGATTACCCAATGGTTGCAAAACACCAGTCAAACAGGTACTTATTATGTCAATGGGAATTCCACGGCACTGAATAATGGCATTCTGGTAAATTGTCAAAAAGTTCAGTATTCCACAAACTGGGTGTATATCAATACCCATGGAGTTCCATCCTATACCACCGGGCCTTTTCTGGATGGGAATCCTTCTGTGGCGAGCGATCAGAATGCTATTTTTAAGATGCCTTTGAATCCGACACCAAACACAGGTACCCTAACGCCAACTACTCTGGGTAATATCGGATTATTCATTAATGGGGTCGCGTTATTTGATTACCGCGATGGCGTGGCCTGGAATACCGCTACCAATAGCCTGTGTGGTGGCCCGGGGAATCCGCCATGCCCCGGTGGCCCGAATGGTAATATGCCCTGGAACCGCGATGCTGTGTTGGCTGAGCGCCCCGGCTTTGATTGTTCANAAGGACATCCTGCCAATGGAAACTATCATCACCATCAGAATCCAGGTGCTTTCAAATTGGATTTACAGGTACTATCCACAATTTGCAATTTATATGACGCCGATGGTTTGTATGCGATCGATACCANNCAGCATTCACCCTTAATCGGATTTGCCTATGATGGGTATCCGATTTATGGTGCCTATGCCTATTCCAATACCGATGGCACCGGTGGAATTGCCCGCATGAAATCATCGTATCAGTTGCGCTCCATAACGGTTAGAACACATCATGCTGATGGAACGAATGTTGATGATGGCCCGGCAGTTAGCACCACGTATCCGCTCGGATATTTCCGTGAAGATTATGAATTTGTTGCGCATCCCGGTGACCCGACCTATTTAGATGAGCACAATGGACGATTCTGTAAAACACCGGAATATCCGAATGGAATCTATTGCTATTTTGCTACTATAGATGCCAATCATAATTCGGCATATCCTTATGTGGTAGGGCCTACATTTTATGGTGTAAAACAGGCGGTGAAGGTGACCACTATCTCTGAGCCCACTATAGTGTATTCACCTACTCGCATCAATTCTGAATTACTGGATCGGCTGAAGATTCAACTCTTTCCGAATCCATCATCAGAATTTATCGCAGTTCAATTACTTGGTCTCGTGACGAATGACTGCAACGTGCATCTTCTGGATGTTCAGGGCAAAGTGATTCGGCATAGTGTGATTCATGCCGGAAGTACAATCACGTATTTGGATACCCGTTCAGTGTATCCTGGCACCTATTATGTGGTAATTACCTATGGAGATCAAAAAATCTTTTCCTGTTTTATTGGGTGAATGATGAAAACGAAACTGCTGATTTTAGGCTTCATGCTGATGTATGGTTTGGGCACCCGTGCGCAACGCAACCTGGTTCTCATTATTGCAGATGATGTTGGCACCGATTATTTTTCTTCCTTTTCAAATTCCGGGGATACCGCAAATACACCGCGAATCCGGGCATTGGCAGAAAAAGGAGTTATTTATCCGAATACCTGGGCGACTCCGGTATGCTCACCAACCCGGGCCGGAATATTTACCGGGCGTTATTCCTTTAGAACGGGCGTGGGTTATGTGATCGCAAACAATACATCGCCGCAGTTAGATACAGCGGAAGTAAGCATAGCCAGATTGCTTAAATCCTATGCGCCTGTTGCCTACCAAACTGCCTGCGCCGGTAAATGGCATCTGCATGCGAACGTTCCGTTGAAAAGGAATTACCCAAACAAGATGGGATTTGATNTTTATTCCGGAAATTTTAATGGGGCCATTACCGATTTTTACAATTACCCCATAGTCGTAAATGGAATGACAGATACTGCGACTACATACGCTACAACGCAAACGGTGAACGATGCCATTAGCTGGCTGGATACCATTAATGCAACCCAACCGTTCTTCCTTTGGTTAGCCTTTAATGCTGCTCATTCGCCCTATCATTTGCCACCCGCTAATCTGTGTGACACAACCGGATTGCCCGGAACCCAGGCCCACATTAATGCCAACAGGAAATTGTATTTTAAAGCCGCCCTGCAAGCCATGGATACTGAAATAGGCCGCTTGTTGGATTATCTGGATGCACAAAATCAACTGGATAGTACCACTATCGTGTTTATCGGCGATAACGGAAATGCGGCTGAAGTGGCTCAAATTGTTCCTGTTTCACACAGCAAAGGAACCTTGTATGATTATGGCGTGCACGTCCCATTAATTGTTTCCGGTCCGGACGTAGTTAACCCAGGTCGCGTTCAAAATAATCTGATTAACACCTNNGATCTATTCGCAACATTGGCTGAATTAGGAGGATTAACAAACTGGTCTGGTTTTATTCCATCCTCAACAGTTGTGGATGCCAGGAGTTTTGTACATACCATCCGGAATCAAAATGGTTCAGACAGAACCTGGATATTTACCGAACAATTTCATGATACGTTAAATGCTGCTGATGGGAAGTCGATACGCGATGCGCAATTTCATTTGATACGTTGGGACAATGGCCAGGAGGCANTTTTTGATGTGCTGGTTGATCCTGCTGAGAATTATAATTTGTTGGCAGGAACAATGAGTTCGTTGGAAACTGCGCGGTATCACTTTTTATGTGATACCCTGAATGCTTTAGTTTCCACCGGAGCCTGTAGCCCGCTTTCAACTTCAGCGTTTATTGAAGAGCATTCAGCCTGGATAACCAATTTATCTGCACATGAAATGGTTTATATTGGAGAAGGACTTAAACAATGGAACTTGTATGATATGGCGGGTGCATTGATTTTATCGGGATACGCTAAAAAATTTCACTCGAACCTATTTCTCATGGAATTTATGTAATTCAATGGATGGACGCCGACAACAAAAAGTATTACAAAAGATTAGTTGTGAGTAGACGAATGCCATGCTTATTTTCGGTTGAAGCCCTACATGCCTGCTTGCAGTAATTTTCCAGGATATAATAAACAGCCGGACAAACCTCAGCGTTTTTCACTGTGAGTCGTACTCGTTTTAACAAGACATCCTCATCGGTATAGGGATAGCGCGCACAATCTGTCGGACGAACTTCGTAAATCGAACACGTATTATCGGCTTCCAAAAAACTACAAGGTTGACGTTGTAAAACATAATCATTTTCGTCATCCAGTTGCAAATAGGTTTCTATAAATTGCCCTTCCTTTAACCCCAGGTACTTAGCGATTCGTTTGATGTCCGGAATTTTAAAACGAGGCGAGTGGTTNTTACAACAATTGGCACATTCGAGACAATCAATTTTTGTGAAGGCCTCTTCGTGCAATTCAGGGAGTTGACGGATAGTTTTCCGTTGATCGCAACGTTCCAGAAATCGGGAGTAAAGTTTTTTGTTTTCTTTGGCTTTTTGGGCCATTCTGAGGGTATCATCCGGGGTACTGTGCTTTCAGGTTCAGAAGCATATCATCGGTCATACTATCCAGATCAAAACGGGGTTTCCAATTCCAGTCTTGCTGCGCTTGCGAATCATCGATACTCTGGGGCCAGCCATTGGCAATATTCTGGCGAAAGTCCGGTTTGTAGGTGATGCTGAATTCCGGAATCTGGCGTTGAATACTGGTACTGATTTCTTTGGGTGAAAAACTCATGGCGCTTAAATTATAAGCACTGCGTACTTTAATATTTTCGGCGGGCGCTTCCATTAATTCAATGGTCGCCCGAATGGCATCCGGCATATACATCATCGGCAAATAGGTATCTTCTGACAGGAAGCATTCGTAATCCTGATACGANAGGGCTTCATGATAAATTTCAACGGCATAATCGGTGGTTCCTCCACCAGGCGCAGATTTGTAACTAATGAGACCGGGATATCGTAAACTGCGAACGTCTACACCAAAATGATTGAAGTAATATTCGCACCAGCGTTCGCCGGCAAATTTACTGATACCATAAACCGTAGTTGGTTCAATAACCGTGTTTTGAGGTGTCATTTGTCGGGGTGATGTTGGTCCAAAGACTGCGATAGAACTGGGCCAGTATACTTTCGATAGTTTTTCTTCTTTGGCAATTTCCAATACATTCAGCAAGCTTTGCATATTGATATGCCAGGCGAGTGAAGGGTTTTTNTCACCGGTCGCTGAAAGTATTGCGGCAAGCAAATACACCTGAGTAATGTTGTGTCGGATGATTAATACATGAAGCATTTCTTTGTTCATGACATCGCAGTTCACATAAGGCCCTGTACCTTTCAGCAGTTCGTGTTCGTCGCGCAGGTCGCTGGCTATGATATTATTTGCTCCGTAAATTCGGCGAAGCTCGGTGGTTAATTCAACACCAATTTGGCCACAGGCCCCTATCACTAAAATTTTTCCTGTACTATACGCATATCATACTTTTATAAGATTCAAAAATAGACAACTCAGGTTGTTTCATTCGTTTAAGGCACCTGTTTATTTCAAAATTTGAATGATTGCATTTTTATCCGAAGGTTCGGTCATACGGATTAACCGCAAGGTAGTTTGAATCCAGAAGCCGGGTTGAAGAATTCCTTTCGCCAGGCGAGCTACCACCAAATCTAAATTGCGGATATATGTTTCGCGGGCCTGCATAGGATCCGCCAGTTCGGCAAGCGCTACAACATTGCCCCAGGAAGCTTTTCGGGCTGATGCAATACTGAAATTGATCACAGGTTCCTGTTGGTCGTTCACGATACGGCGGAGATACCGCAAGGGCCACCATATTTTTGCAATTTACTTTGCACTTCATCCAGCAACTCTGAAATGACTACATTGATTTGATCAAAATCGCTGCGGAGTTGGTGTATGCTATCCTTTGGTGCGACAAGAGCAGCCGCAACAGCCAAATCGAGATTTATATGTGCATTGATTCCTAACAAGAGATGTTGCAGAACAATAGGACTATGGCGGGTAATGGCTGAAAACGCCAATTGCCAGGATTGTGTAAGTGGTCGATTCGATTTAAACGCGTTGTAGGCTTCAAAATAGCGTTGTGCAAATTCGATATCCAGGCGAACCATACGATCGGCATCCTGAAATTGATGATTGCGCACGCCTTGCAACACACGGCTTGTCATATGCCGGTACAAAATGGCAAAATAAGCTAAGGCAGATGCTTGCGATTCTTCCTGTAAAATAATTTCATCAAGGCGCTGTATCACTTCTTCAATGCTTTTCATGATATGGATCAGGTTAAGGGTTAAAATTAATCATCAAAACGAGACTTTACATGGCGTAAGTTTTTGTTGGTATGATTTCGGGTGCGCATACCTGTACTTGGAAGTCGCAATTTTACATGGAGGCATTAGCCAACCGACAGTATATTTACGCATATTTTAAATACTATGCGAATTGCTGTTTTTCCCGGAACCTTTGATCCGATTACGTTAGGGCATGTGGATGTGATTGCCCGCGCTGCGAGGTTATTTGACCAGGTGATTATCGCGATAGGGGTGAATGCCGGAAAACAACCGATGTTTGATTTAACAACCCGCAAAAACTGGATACAGGCATCCTGTTCCGGATTCGGAAATGTGCATGTGGCAGACTATCAAGGACTCACCGTTAATTTTTGTATTGAACAGAAAGCCGGATTTATTGTGCGCGGCATTCGAACTGTGGGAGATTTTGAATACGAAAAAGGAATAGCGGATATCAACTATAGGATGCATCCGGAACTTGAAACTGTTTTCTGGCATGCGATAGTTCCTTAAGTTCTATATCCTCAACGATTGTTCGTGATGTAATCCGCCATGGTGGTGATTATCGCATGCTCGTTCCTGATACGGTACGTTGGCCACTTGAGAATGAATGACAAGCACAAAAAGCAGTGGCTAAGTGAACAATTCAAACGAAATGCAGCAAATACATGAGCATGCAGGTAAACATTGAAGCTTCCTGGAAAGAGGCGTTAAAGCAGGAGTTTGAGCAACCCTACTTTNTTCGATTGGTTGAATTTCTGAAANCAAGAAAAAAATCCGGTCGGGTGATTTATCCTTTGGGTCCGGAAATATTTAATGCATTTCAACAAACGCCGCTACAGGCTGTAAAAGTGGTGATCCTTGGGCAGGACCCGTATCATGGAGAAGGTCAGGCGCATGGCTTGAGTTTTAGTGTAAGGAAGGGCGTACGAATACCACCTAGTTTACAAAGCATCTATAAAGAATTGGCCAACGATGTGGGCTTTCAGATTNCGGATCATGGCGATCTAAGTGCCTGGGCCAGACAGGGTGTTTTATTGTTGAATGCATCGCTAACGGTGCTGGCCAATCAGCCGATGAGTCATAGTAAANTTGGCTGGGAGGTATTTACCGATGCTGTGATTCGGACCGTTTCCGAACAATTGACATCCTGCGTATTTTTATTGTGGGGCAGTTTTGCGCAACAAAAACGAAGTTTAATTGATACGAAANAACATTTGATACTGGAAGCGCCCCACCCATCGCCTTTATCTGCTCACCGGGGATTTTTCGGGTGCAGGCATTTTAGTACGAGCAATGCCTATTTGATTTCGAAAGGGCGTGATGCGGTGGACTGGCAACTTGAATTCTAAAGGTGTATTACTGCGAACAAAACGATTTGGGGTAGGATGCGCCAGGGATTGTAGCGAAAAGCTGAAGGGGCTGTGAAAGTCCTGAACCAGACGTTACGCGTGGCCCCTTCACTTGTAGCGTAAGCCCGACCCGGCCTGTTCAATCCGGGTATCTTGGAGCGAATTATGCGGAAGGCCGGGAGGCGCCCTGAAAAAGTAATCGAAGAAAGAACAGAGAAACTTGTAAATTCACCATCCCAAAAGGAAGTGATGATAAAGGGTATATTAGGCAGAATTTACTTTGTGTATGGTATGTTGTTATTTGCCATAACGATGCTACCGGTTGCACTATTGATTTTTTTATTCCGGACATTCGGTTCGGAGCAATTGGCGGACCGGGCCATTCAAAAAATATTTCAGGTTTGGATGGGGCTGTATATGCCGCTCATATTTTGTCCGGTTAAACATATAGGCCGGGAGCACTTCAAAAAAGGGAAAAACTATGTGGTTACCTTAAACCACAATACCCTGGCCGATGTACCGGTTTCATCGCCGGGCATTCCGGGTCCGAATAAAACTTTGGCCAAGGTAGAGATGAGTAGGATTCCTGTGTTCGGATACATTTATACTTCTGGAAGTATATTGGTGACGCGTCAGGATGCACAGAGCCGGGCCGAGTCGTATGGCAAGATGGTAGCTGCATTGGAGAAGGGCTTGCATTTGTGTTTATTTCCTGAGGGGACGCGCAACAAAACAAATGAACCGTTGGCCCGATTTTTTGATGGGGCTTTTAAGGTGGCGATTATGGCGCAGAAGCCCATTATTCCGGGTTTGATATTTGGTACGAGGGCGATCTTGGATCCGGCGCGGAAAATGTGGGCTTGGCCCCACCGGATTGAGTTTCACTTTTTACCTGAGATAAACACGGAGGGTTTAGTGGTGGAGGATACTGAAATGCTGAAGCAGCGGGTGTTTCAGACGATGAAGGCCTATTACGAATCGCGTCAGGATTTGGTGTAGGGTGTGCAGGCAAGATGCGGAGGATGGACAGGGTGAATTGCTAACGAATCATTAGCAATTGGCTGAACATCTTGACAGGCATGGCTTATAGCGAAAAGGTTGAAGCATGGGGTGAAGAGAAGATGAAGAAACTGCAAATAAATTTGGCCGTTAACATTTGTTAATTACCTTTGCACTCCCAAACGAAAACAACAGTTCTTTACAAGTCGGTAAGTGGAAGAGCGGCAGAAAAAATAAAAAATTTTTTCTGAAATGTTTGGAAAAATAAAAGCCACTTACCTTTGCACTCCCTTCGAAACGAGGGGGACGCGAAAAAGCGAAAAGATCTTTGAAAGACGGAAACAACAGAACTAAAAACGCAGTTTTTAGACAGGTAAATCTTAGCGAAATTATATTGATCGCTAATTTC